>NZ_JBPXRT020000002.1:0-31690 GCF_051842975.2 Bacillus sp. Hm123 | reverse complement strand
ATTAATTATTAGCGAAGGAAAAGTACGATGCATTGAAATGTTTGATCATGGCCATTTTATCGCCAAGACTAACGATGGAAAAATCGCTTTTTGGGAAAACACTGAAAAAGGGAAGATGTAGCCACTTATTCCTCAAATTTGAGGAGTGAGTGTACACACAACTGCATAGATCTACCGGAAAAACCGGGGATACCATTTTTAGCGTAGCTGGTACTGCGTTGATTCTGGTATCCCTTTTTTTATTGCTGAAGGGAGGTGATGAAAGTGATCATTGATGAAAAACTCAGAGGAATGTATGGAGATAGAGTGCTTACTGCTCAAGGGCAGATTGCTCATAGGGAATTACAACGGAGTTTTAGCCAACTGGAGAAGCGGCGGATCCGGCTGGAAAGCAAAATAGACAAATTAATGCCTGTTGCGATTCCAGATGAAAAGGCCAGCCGCTCCGATCGACGAAAGTTCACAAGAGCTCATCAGCAGTTAATAGAACTAAAAAATCAGCTTCGGAAGTTGATCACTGAGATGGAGCTGCTAAACGTGAAAAACGACGAGCTAATAGAAAGTGAGGTGAAAGCGCATGGCCAAACTGGTTGCTCGGTTTGAATTACAGGATCGTATCTCTCCCGGTCTCCGGGGGATACATTCTTCTTTTGAAAAGATAGAAACAATTGTACAGAGAACAGAAAGATCATTAAGACGATTTGGTCGTAATAATATTGCACCGGAAATTACTATAACAGATCGTGCGTCTAATGAAATCGGAGCTATTCAAGACCGACTTTCACGGATCAATGATACAGTTGCCACTCCGACTATTTCAGTAATCAACCGCTTAACTAGCACGCTTGATCAAATTGATCGTCGACTTGATGGTATCGATAGTGCAAGAGCTACAGCAGACGTCACTGTGAATGATCAGGCTTCCTCGGTTATTGAAAATATACAAGGGCGTTTAGATCAACTGAAAGGTACCGTATTAACCATCGGAGCGGCTGGTGGTATAACGGGAGCTGGTGTTCTTGGTGGTGGCATTTCCTCTATGGAACAAAATGCTCGTACCAGTGCAACAACAGGCATTGCTGTTGGAGATATCAAAAAAATGACTAATGACATTTTTTATAGAGACAAGGCGGGGAATTCAAGAGAAGAAGTATCTTTATCCATTCGAAACATAGCTCAACAGACTGACCTTAGGGGAAATCAGTTAAAAACCGCTTCTGAAATCTCTAATAAGATTGCTACGATCCACGAAAAGGATGTTCCCGAAGTAGATAGAGCACTTTCTAGTATGGTGAAAAACTTTAATATCGATTCTATTAGAGCTGGCGATAATTTAGCGTATGTATTTAAAAATGCAGGGGATCAATACGATGACCTTTTAGACACGTTTAATGAATATAGTTCTTCGTTCAATGACTTGAAAATGGCCCCTGAACAAGTCGCGGCAGCGTTTGTGGCTGGGACAAAAGGTGGCGCCAGAAATTTCGACGACATGGCCGACTCTATGCGTGAGTTTAATATTAAACGTACTGAGATGACAGACGACCAAGTTGCAGCATTTAAAAAAGTTCTGGGACCAAAAGAAACAACCAAAATGTTTAAGGGGTTCGCTGATGGATCTTATACTGGCCAAGAAGCAATGTACCGAATAGCGGATGGTTTAGCCAATATTGAAGACAAGAAAAAACGAGATGCTATTGCGACAGAACTTATCGGAACTAAATATGAGGATTTAAAACAACCGATCTTAGATATGGCTAGCGCGATAGATGATCCTATAAAAGCCACAGGTGAACTGAATAAACAGTTCAATGACCTTCGGAAGAACAATCCGATGACACCGATCAGTGATGCGGGGCGGAAGGTACAAGGAGTGTTATCAGATATTGGAGAGAAAGTGATCACAACTGTTTCTCCTGCTTTTAAAGAGCTGAATAAATGGCTTGATTCCAAGGAAGGAAAAATTGCTGTTAAAGAAATGTCCGACGACGTATCTAGTCTAGCTGGGGCTGTTTCAAGCATATTGGTGCCGGCTGCTAAAGGGGTTGTTACTCATTGGGGACTTATACAAACACCACTTGCGGCCGTAGTAGGTGGATTAGTCGCTGTTAAAACTACTTCTTTATTGGTAGTCAAACCAATTAAGTTAATTGGCAAGGCTTTAGACTTTACCTTCGGTGGCAATCGATCTAGAGGTGTCGATGATGTTACTCAAAGCATGAGCCGCATGGAACGCCGAGCTCAGAATTCTACACGGAGTTTGAGCAGAGTCAAATCCATTCTAAAAGGCGTAGGGAAACTAGCCATTCCAGCAGGACTTGCCATGAGTGCATGGGATATCACTACAGCTGCTCCAGGAAAAGAACGAAACAAGGCAGTAGGTGGAACTGTCGGTGGTATCGGCGGTGCAGCGATAGGAGCAGCAGCAGGATCGCTTCTTGGGCCGGCCGGAACCGTTGCTGGCGGTGTTATGGGTGGTATGGCCGGAAATTGGATAGGAGAGAAATTGAGCGGTAGTTTCGATACTGCAAAAATAAAGGAATCATGGGGGTCTTTACAGAGTTGGTTTAATAATAGCGTTTGGACACCATTAAGTGCAGCGGCTGGAACTGCAACAGGATGGATCAGTGAAAAGTTCGTCTCAGCTAAAAATGGTGCTACTACAATATGGAATACAGTCAGTGGCTGGTTTACTACGCGTGTTTGGACACCAATCAAGGATGGAGCCATTAATACAATTAACTTCGCAACGGGCCTATGGCTAATGGGAAAACAGGCGATCAGCACTATTTGGGGACCGGTCAGCACATGGTTTACCGAAAAAATTTGGACTCCAATTAGTACCGGTGCGAGCATGGCGGCAGGCTGGATAAGTACAAAATTTAATGAAGCGAAATTGTGGGCTGTATCGTCGTGGCAAACTGCAAGTACTTGGTTCAATGAGTTTATCTGGACTCCAATCAGTACTGGTGCGAGTTTTGTGGCGAATGGAATCAGCACTGCATTTGGCACCGCTAAAAACTGGGCTGTGACAACGTGGCAATCTGTGAGTACCTGGTTTACTGAAACTGTCTGGACACCAATTAGCAGTGGGGCTGGTATAGCAATTGGTTGGGTTAGCAACAAATTTGATGAAGCGAAAAGTTTAGTATTGGCAGTATGGGAGCCAGTCGGCACGTGGTTCACGGATACCGTTTGGGCACCAATTAGTACCGGAGCAACATTTGTAGCAGATTCTATCACTGGAGCTTTCGAGGGAGCATGGTCCATAGTTGAAAAGGTATGGTCAAAGGTTTCTGGAGTATGGGATAAAGTAAAAACCTTTACTGGAGAAACAATCAAAGCGGGTTCAGAGGTAACAGGTTTAAAAACGAGCAAACAAAAAGAAAAGAAGTATGCAAACGGTGGATATATTAATCATCCTCATCTTGGGCTAGTCGGTGAAGCTGGACCTGAAATGATTATTCCTTTATCTGCAAGCCGTCGTGATCGGGCAATGGAATTATACAATCAAACAGGGAAATTATTAGGAATCCGACCTTATGCAAATGGAGGCCTTGTTGGTGGTAAATCCATAGAGGCCATGTCTGATTCGGGAGCAAGTGTAAACCTGATTAATGCGAGCATTGGTGTGGATTCGATATCTGGCGCTACATTAGATACTGAAGGTCAAACGATCGGTAAAACCTTCGTTCAATCTATTGAGAGCGGTGTTAATTCTAACGTTATTTCTTTAGAAGATTGGAAAAACAGAAATATTGTTAGTCCAATGGACAAACTTGTTGTTGAATCACCGAGATTCGGTGTTGGTGTCACTAAAGGCTATGCAAGTGGACAAAACGGTACTGCAACTGGAACAGCTGCTTATTTGCAAACACAAATTCATAGTCCCTTCAACAGTACAGTTACTCAGGGTGTGTTATGGGGATCTGGAATGATCGGGAATTTTATCCATGGCATGAGAGCGAAAAAAGGCGATGTATCAGCGGAAGCACGAGCGTTAGCTAAAGCGGTAGACAGTGCATTCAGAAGCGAATTAGGTATTGCTTCACCAGCTCGTCGCATGGTTGAAAATGGTTATTGGTCTGCTATGGGGGTTGTCAAAGGGTTTGACAGTGTTGACATCTCTAAGATTGCTAAAAGCAAAGCAAAGGATTTAATGAGCTCGTTTGGTAATTATAGCGGTGGTGGATCGGCAATGGCTCGTAGCGCTATTATGCAAGCTCTTCAGATCACAGGTATGCCTATGTCGTGGTTAGATCCACTAATGATGGTAGCAAAACACGAATCAGGATTTAATCCAAACGCAATCAATAACTGGGATATTAATGCTAAGCGTGGTGACCCGAGCGTTGGCTTATTCCAGATCATTGGAGAGACATTTAAAAGATGGACCTTGCCAGGCATGAATGATCGACGGAATCCTTTACACAGTGCTGTGGCTGCTATCCGATACATTAATGGCCGCTATGGCGGAATTCAAAATCACCCTGGTGTTAAATCAAAATCCCGCGGCGGTGGTTATAAGCCGTACGCTCAAGGTGGAGTCATTACTCACGATCATATTGCTCGTGTCGGTGAAGGTGGAAAGCGTGAGGTTATTATTCCGCTTGAACAGCACCGTTCAAGAGCGCTTAGTCTATTAAATTATGCTCAGCAAGCTCTAGGTGTTGATAACAAAGTAAATGATGAACAAATGAGCACAATTAACGCTCTATCCGGAAACAGATCATCCGGCGGCGGTGTAACTATTAAACTCGGCGATATTAACTTCACTGGAGATAACATTTTTAGTAATGATATGGACGCTGAAAAAGTCGGTCAGATCGCCTACGAATATATCGAGAAAAAACTAGAAGAAGAGCATTTCACAAGAGGGGAAATGGCGGTTTATGGATGAGTAGCAGATCTCGAGAGACACAGCTCTTGAAATAGATGAACGGCTTCAATCTCGTATCATGATGTGGATCTAGAATAAAAAAAGCCTGTCTTCGTAATTAGTGAAGACAGGCGCACAGTTAGGAGAGGGAAGTAATGAATTTAGTCCCTGAAAAGGTTATGAAGGCTGTTGAGGACTATCCTAATTTATTGATTAAACAAGAAAAGTTACAAAAACGACTAATCAATTCGAGCGGAAGAGATCCTGAACAAGAAATAATAGTTCTACAGCGGTTAGAATTTGTAGAACAGATGATAGAGATCATTGATTACGCTATGTACGAAGGAGAGCTTTTGAGATGCAGGGACTCTGTTATTTTAGAATATCGCACTAATGGGATGACTCTGCAGCAGATCGGAACGGTATTTTCTCTAAGCCGGGAGCGCATCAGAAAGATTTTAGAGTCCGCTTACCAAAAAATAGCGGATGCTGCTAACCAGCAAAATATTTCGTAGGTAAAGGGGAAATCCGTATGTATCATATGAGCGATTCAGAATTCAGGAAATATGAAATGGCAGAGAGACGTCTTCAGTATTTACGCAAACAACATCAAATTGAGATACAACAAGCTTATGATGGCATTCATCCCACGAGAACTTGTTTTGATTATGAGCAAAAGGAGATTTATTGGGAAAGTGTAAACCCGTGCGAATACGCTATTTATTTAATCGAGTTGAAAGAGGAACATGAGCGAATTGAAAAATGGTGGAGTTTGCGAGCGGCTGTTTATCGAGAATCCTTCGAAAATCTCACTGACGAAGAACGTAGTCAGTTAACTACATTTGATAGCTATGAAGAATCTCAAACTGTTCGAAATAGGTTGAAACAAATTTTAATAGACATAGTTTCGACAAGACCTGAATTACAAAGGAAGCCTATCCAGATGGATGTTTTTGAAGATATGGAAGAAGCGGATCGTCGAATTGAAAATATGAGCATGGAAGAACTGTTTGAGGACTACTGGGACTTGGATACACAAGAAAACGAGGATAATTTAAATCAACAAGTTAGTTGAATTGATGAGGAATTTCTGGCATTTTCGGCAGTCCTAAAAGGAGCGGATTGAATGAAATTAGTAAGCGACTGCACCGCTGAAATCATAGCGATTCTAGAAAGTCTGAAAAAGCAGAAATGCCAGTGGAGGCTTACACAAAATCAGTCTTCTTTTTATTTTGATGCTGAAATTAAAAGTGTTGGAGAAGAGTCTTTTTATAGCGAGGATCTCTTAGAAATTAAATTCAAAGGACCAGGGAAACAGCGCTTATATTTAAGAGGTCCCTTCACTTATGACATAGAAGACGATGATAAAAAATTGCGCTGTAAGGTTTATTCAGAAGATCAAAACATCTGTTTAACCTTTGGTTATTTAAAGGAGGTACCCAGTGCCTAAGGATGAAGTTTACCATATTAAAGATAATGGATATATTGAGATACTTAGTGAATGCGAGGTGTATGTAGAAAGCAGAAAGAGATATTCAAAATTTGAAGCTCTTGAGAGGATTCTTCTCCGTATTTCAAGTCATTTTATTGAAAAAGGAAAAATTGAGCAACTACAGCGGATTATTAATACAGTACAGCAAGCACTTGACACGAGTAAACTAAAATAGTCTTCAGGTGGTGAGTACTCAATGAATAGAAAATATGACTGGAATGCAGTAGAACAATTCTTTATCGATTCTGGATACGAGAGCAGAGTTTCTTTAAAAGATGTGAGTGAGCGGTTCAATATCCCTTATCAAACAGTCAGGAGATATGCAGCCGCTCATAAGTGGCATAGTAAACGTTATAGAGCGCGGATAGAGAAAGAGCATGGCATGAGTTTTGAGGAATACTTACGGGTTTTGTATGAGGAAGCGATGAACAGAGATTGATGCTACAATCCGTACTTTCTAGCTATCTTAAAAAGAATTTTCGGCTCTTTCGGCTACCTTAAAAAGAATGCTACATATGATGGTAAATGCTAAAGTTTTTTCTTTTATACAATTGCTACAAAAATTAATAAAACCTAGTATTTTATATATAGAGACCGTTCCTTTTGAATGGTAACGTTACTATTGGAGCGCTCCTTTTATTTGGAACGTCCAGTGGAAAGACTTCAATAAAAGGATGCAACCTTTTTACGATAGTTGCAACCTCTTTCGAAGCACGGTTGCAAGGTTTGAACCTAAGAAAACCTAAGATAATACGGGCCAAGGTTGTTCGCTGCAGTTCGTATTCAAAAGGTTTGAATCTAACAAAACACAGTAAGAAAACGTAAGATTATTCGCAACCATGATGTTAGCATTTGTTAACATTTTTCCGAAACGAACACGGTAAAGGAGCGTGACGGAATGGAGAGAGATCAAAAGACTGGCCGCTTTCTATCAGGCAATAAAGTAGCTGTTGGGAACCGCGGGAATCGTAATCCGAAATGGGGGAATAAGAACGCTGTGAAGCACGGCTTCTATGAGACTATTACAATCATGGAAGTACAAGATGATGGAAGGCTACTTATTTTCCAAAGTGGAGCGGGGGCGGTTAGGATAAACCCTAGCGCTTACTATGTGGTGAATGATAACGAAAAGCAGGGGTTTGCTATTCGGATGAACATTGTTGAGTATTTACTCGCAAGAGGGTTTAAATTGCATCCGAAAAAAGTGACTTAATTATAAAAGTTCCGCTCAATCAAATAAGATAATAATGACTCTGATATACCTTATGCACAATTAAAGAGCAGCAAAGCGTCTGTTCTTTTTTGTTTCATCATACTGTATTAAAAAAAATTTGCGGCATTATTCTTTTTGTACCTTTTTTTACTAAAAAAACATGAATATATTAAGCGTTTTTTCTACTTTGCCCCTGGTTATAGCAACACTGGTACTGGGCCTTTTAATGAAATTTTAACATATTTTTTTGTCTGTTATAGTTTATTCCACAAGACTTAAGTTTCAACACTTCAAAACTAAAAAACATGGCCAATACGTCTACTTATGATAAAACGACAACAATTAAAGGGTGTTTGTTCTTTAAAGGAGTGGCGTATGATAATTCATACCCTTATAAAAAATAATGTCTAAAATAAAAAATGAAATTCATCACGAATTAGAACATGACGAATTTCATTTGACTTAATCATTGATTATATGACTTAATTATGAAAGTTTTTTCAAAATACAAACATATATTATTTTATTTGTATTTTGGCTTTATGTAATAGTTGTGTCTTGTTTTTTCTCCTTTATAGTAACTCCATGATCCAAGAGGATCTGTTACAGTAATCTTATATTTTTTGAAAGTGAAGTCTCCCCAAACTCCTAGTCTACTATACCTTTTAGAGTCTGCAGGTATTGTAGTAGCTACACTTTTTGAATAAGAGAAGCCAATGTTTATATTCATACCTGAATAAGTATATGACCCACTAACTGAATATGTTTTTCCGTTTTGTAATGTATAGCTACTTGCTTTACTCCAGCCGGGAGTTCCAGAATGGTAACCTACCCATAGATTATTTTTTCTAGTTGAAGAAATAAGAGTTTTCTTTTCTTTATAAGCATAAGGTGTAATTTCTCCATTAATCGAAGAATCATTAATAGGTGATTTTGAAGGATTATTAGATGAGTTACGCATCATGAGGTTATATCTATCGTAATCTTCTTTAGTTTCAAATATGAGAGTATTTCCCTCTTCATCTATAATGGAATAATCTCCTGTACTGATTTCTGTATTTGTTTCGTCATCAACTCTGTCACTTGTTTCGTCGTTTGCTTCCGCATTTGCTGAGGGACGTAATAAAGTAAACGACAAAATAAACACTAAAGACAACATTAAAAATTTTCTGACCATTTTTCCTCCTCCATTTTTGCAAATATTGTAATACATGTGTAATAATACAATAGATTAGAAATATTTTCAAATATAATACAGAAAGTTGGTATTTTATGCGCTTCATTGAAGAATCTATTATTTTAGTTTCGGTTTCTTGGATGATTGTTTACTTATATGGTTTATATCAATTAAGCTCGGTTGCCTATAGTCATTGGCTTATTTTAATTCCTGGATTATTAACCTTAGTTTTGATCTTTAGCTTTTATAAGAAAATCAAAAATTAACCCAGATGTTTTGTTATCGTTCTTTTGAAAAGAGACTTCATTTCTTGTTTTTGGTTTAATTAATTGGATCATAAGACAAACCTAGCTGAAAAGCTGGATACAGAATTCCAGAAATTTTTGATTATGTGGGATATTGATGAAATATAAAAGCTTCTTAGAAAGAGAGTTTCTACATGATCCACGGATGAGATTGTTGGAGCGTCGTAAAGAAAAAGGAAAGCGGTATTGGTTCTATGAGCAGAGTCTGGAAGTCATGAAAGAAATTATGGATGGTTGGTAAAATATAAAGCGTGGACAGACGCATTTACAAGGACTAAGAGTATAAGCATAACGATTTATGTCACCCTTGTGGTGGCGTTTTTTCGCCAGAACCAATTGTACTGACAATTACCTCACCTATTTGAAGGATAATATCTCCATTTGTCGAAGTATACCGATGAATGGAGGTGTTAATCTTGAAAGATTTTTTAGCTAACAACCCAAAAGTTTCAACATTATGTGAAATTGTTGCCGAATATGAAGTGACTGTTGGGGAAAAAACTATCAAGGTTAAAATTAAGAGGGATTCTACTGGGTTTTATTCTCATAGCACTAGTCACTTTTATCAAGGTCCTGAACAAGCAGGTCCATACATTTCTTCAAGAAATATCTTTGATACTAAAGGAGAGGCCATTGATGGAGCTATAAAACAAATCACTTATTTTTATAATGAATCTCACGAGTATCCAGAAGATAACTGGATTGTTAATTCAAACTATTAGGTCATCCTCCGGGGTGTTTTTTCTATTCCCAAAACAAACTGTAACGTTACAAACAAAGTAATGAAACAGCCGCTAAAATAATAGCTTCATCTAATTGCCGCTCACTGTTTCGTTTGTAACGTTAAAATGTAACGTTACACATGAAGTTAAGACACGAAGGACTATATGGATCATACAAGTATTAATACCGGTAATACTACCTAACGTTTTTATGCTAGCGACACACTCATTCATGTAAGGTGGCTCGCCAAAGTTGGAGAATGAAATTTAAATTTACTTTATACCTCATAAAAAGAGAAAAAGAGAAAAAGAAGAAACACAACATATCTTTTGTTTCCTAATAAAAAACAGCTACAAACCTTGATACCCAGCCATTTGTCGCCTTTTTTGCGGTTTTCCTTGTTCAATAAAGAAACATATTGTATGATATAGTTATCATATACGAAACATAATGTATAAGAGGAGGGGCAAAAATGAACGAGGTTCAACCCATAAGGGCCGTTGAAAAGATCGAAGAAATCAAACAGATTTTAAAGCATGATAGTTACAGGGATTACTTTTTATTCGTCATGGGCATCAACACAGGTTTACGGATTAGCGATCTATTACCGCTCCAGGTGAAAGACGTGAGGAATAAAACACATATCACGATCAAGGAAAAGAAAACAGATAAAAACAAGCGATTTGTCATTAATTCAACTTTACGGAAGGAAATAGACGAATATACGGCTAATATGCACGATGAAGACTACCTATTCCCTAGCCAACGCACAAAAAAGCCTATACAGCGCGTACAGGCTTACAAAATATTAAATCGAGTTGCAGCCCAAGCAGGGTTACGAGAGATTGGCACACACACATTAAGAAAAACGTTTGGTTATCACTACTATAAGCGAACCAAGGATGTGGCCATGCTTCAAGAAATCTTTAATCATTCCGCGCCAAGTGTAACAAAGCGATATATCGGTATCACACAGGATGAGATCGATAAGTCATTAGAGGACTTTTATTTGTAAGAGATGAACACCTTTCTAAAATTTTGAACACGTTACGCCATATAATAAATTCGGGGCATCTTGCCTTCTAAAAAAGGAGCAGCGACAAATGATAGATGAGTTGAAAGTTATTGACGGTTTTTTCGATGGTGAGCGTTTTGTTATGCGAGGGATTGCCGGCTTTGCTGTTTATGGAACGTATAAAGCGGATGGATTGAGGTCAATGGCTAGGCTGATTCACGATGATGGGCCATTCAGCCTGACAATCGACAAAGATCGTGTGATACATATTCCGGTGCAGCAAAATAAGCAAATCAAGAAGGAATTAAATATGATTGCAGATGAGTTAGAGAGAGAGCAGTAGTGGAACTGTTGCTTCATAAACGATGTTGTTTAGATACATAGAAAAGCAAAAAAACAAAAAGAAAAGATAATTCTTTCTGGTTAGTGTTGCGGAGTGTTTATAGAGATTATCAAAATAATGAAACATACGAAAAACTGTAGATACAGACATTATCAAATTTTTTAAATGGAGAAAAGATTAGCCAGGCGGGTACAGATAGCCAATATAAAGGTTAGTGAACTTCTGTATGAACGTTTCGGTGAACTTTTATGTGAAGCAGTGTTTGAAAGTGAAATATCCAGGAGATTAGGTGGCAAAAGAGTAAAAAAGGGAGGAAGATAGCGGATGAAAGCCATAGCTAGGGATATGTAGAGAATATATCAATAGTTGCTATGAAATAACTGACACGGAGGTACCCCTAGAATCAATTGAATATATTAAAATAATTAGGAGAGACTTTTACTATGAATGGCTACCCTATATGTCATTTTGGTGTGGTTTAACCGTATTAGTCCGTATTTATCGTTTTTACCGTCTTTGACTACGTTTTTTCGTAGTTTTTGTGTTAGAATGAACTTAATTAAATAGATTAAAATGAAAAAGCGCAGAAGTGCGGGAACACCTCTACGCTTTAATAAAGTTGTACTAGTCCTTCTTGTTCAATGCCATGATGTTAAGCATGACAGTGAACACGGAACATACAGCAACGACTGTAGTTGGATCCATTCTAGTACCACC
The DNA here is from genome assembly GCF_051842975.2 of Bacillus sp. Hm123. Taxonomy (NCBI): domain Bacteria; kingdom Bacillati; phylum Bacillota; class Bacilli; order Caryophanales; family Bacillaceae; genus Bacillus; species Bacillus sp. Hm123. The sequence continues at coordinate 19,826 of NZ_JBPXRT020000002.1, read as the reverse complement.
TCTTTTCTATGAGACATTTCGTACGGGAATACGAAGTGTCTTTTTGTTATGAATTTATTTTAACATAAGCAACTCCCTCGATGAATGGGATATACTATAAGATTCCTGCAATTTGTTACAAGATTCCTGCAATTTGTTACACAATTTATCAGTTTTTTTATTTGACAAAATGGAGAGTATCAGGATCATGCTGATTTACAACGAACCTCTGCACCCTCAAACTTTCACGGCATAAACCGTTTATTCTAATGTCGTGCCTATGTCATGGTTACGTCCTTCCCATGTCATGTTTAGGTACTGTTTCGCTCTCTTTTTGTGACCCCAGTGAAAAGTTAGGCTTTGCCTAACCCCACACATTACATGGGGGCATTTTCCCCTTATGCTCTTGCTAATAATTTAGAACCAGTAGTTCACAGAGTGCCCATCTATACACCTTAAAAAAATAAGGTGTCGATGGGGGCGCTTCATCGACTAAATAACTCTTGCAGCGTTTGGCTCTCAGTTATTATAAAAGGATTCTTCTTACAAAACGTGAATGGGAATACTTACAGAATTGCTTGTGAAGGAATTAGAAAAAATGAAAAAAACCTCTTCGAAAAAGTTCAATTAGTTCTCATAATCTCTGTGAGAGAGTAATGATTGAAACTTAAAGATAACGACAATAGCTTTAAAAGAAACGATCTTCTTGATGGAGGATCGTTTTTTCGTTTATTCAGCAAGTAAAAGTTTCGTTGTAATGAACTTTTCTACCTTGCTGAGTAATGATGTTTGGTTAGCTGTGAAGTGCATTATTCTCATAAAGTTGATTACTCTCTCTCTGCTGCTGTCAGTAATGCACTAAACGGACAGCCGACTATAAATAGAAATCTCAGTATCAGATTTAGCGATGAATTTTTTCGAGGAGAGGATGATTGGATATGGAAAAAGTAGTAATTAAAAAAGGAAGAAAGCGGTTAGAGTTGAAGGTTTGTGAGCTAGAAGCACTTTCATTTTTAGAAAACCAAAGAACGCTCACTTTAACTCAGTATTATGAATTTTGTTCTCATATTTTAGATTATGAAATCACAGAATACGCATTTAAAAATCGCATTCGAAAACTAGAAGAATTTAAGGTTATTCGATCAAAAAGTTTTGCAGATGGATTTCACGGAGAACGCTTTAAATATCTAAGCGTTGGTGCCGCTGGAGTAGATCTACTCATTCAAACGAAACTGTTGTCGGAAGACTATAACAAAAGAAAGATATATACGTTTTTAGAGAAAGAAAATCTGTATCATTACTTTGCAACTCAACAAGTAATTATTGATTTTTATCGAAGAATGAAAGAGGTCACCAAAAAAGACACTCGAAAGATTATAAAATCGCTGTCTGCAGCACAAAATCCATACAAATTTTGGGTACCGAATGTTAACCACAAGAGTATGGTTCCAGGACTTAAGCATGCTCAAATGGCTATGAGGCAACAAGCAATAACGCGGCACCATAATCACAGTAATCAGTCTACGGGTCAATATGTTTCAAGCGTTATCCCCGATTGGATACTGCATCATGAATATAAAAGTTTACAGGCAACAATTCATATCGAGCTCGACACAGGCACTGAAACTTTAGAAGAACTAGAACTTAAAGCGCTTAGATATTTGAATTTGGCTGAGAGAAATCCAAAAGCTAAAATTGGAGTTGTTTTTGTTTTACCGGACGAAACCTTTATGGCTGGCAAGAAATTCGGAAACAGGGATAAGCGAATAAAAAATATAAAGAGTTGTCTCGTACACAATCAAAGATTGTTAGAAAAATTAAAAGAGAGACAAATTATCATGTGGGTAGTTCCTTTAAAACAGGCAGCTATAGCGATAGAACAGTTTTTCCGCTTAGCATCAGGTCGATAATAGTAGCACGTAAAAAGCCGTCCTCTTGATTATGAAGAGGACGGCTTTACCTTTTAGACCACACTTAAACATAAGAACTTAAAGGGCAATAGTACTTTTAATTATTATACCTACAACCTACAGGTATATAAGTTTAAGAAAAACCTTGATTTAAAGCGGTTATTGATCCCTGTTATGGATTTTTTCTAAATCTTTTTGAAGTTTTTGTTTCAATTTCTCTTCTTGTTTTTTCGCTTCGTTGAGCCGCTCCAAAGTCTCAGCATAAGGCTTTAAACCATTCCGAATGAGTCCGTTCAAGAATCGCGTTTTCCAACCACGTTCTGAAATACCAGCGAGCAGATCCATCGCTTCTTTTAATTCTTTGTCTATATAAACAGTGTGGCTGACATGAGTGTCGTTCACTCTTTTTTTCTTCTTCATTTCCGCTTCTTCTTCACTTAGACTCTTGATGAAGTCCTCAAATGAAGTCGTTTCTTCCGGAGCGTCTTTCTCCTCGTTCATTTTTTGAACAAACGCATTGGCTCCAGTCTTGCCTTTGATTTTGTTAAAGATATCTTGTTGTTTATTGGACACGTTCTTTCAACTCCTTCACAAATACACGGTATTCTCCGATTCCTTTTTCTAATTCGCTATTATTAAAAAATCCATTAACGGCCAATCTTTTGGTAGCAGCTCTCCGCTGTATAACCGTATCAAAGCGATAGCCATCATATTCTTCATCGATGAGCTGGATCATGGCCTTTGTATCAACCGTTCGTGGGTCGACGATCGAGAACAAAATACCTGCAATCTGTAGATCAGGATTTCCATTCTCGCGAGCGGCTACGCAAATCTCTAAGAACTTATGAATAGCATCATAACAAAACTTCGAGCCGTCATTCATGATCACCGCATAGTCACTTGCTGAAATAGAGTTAATCGTCTGTTCAGATAAAGCTGGAGGCGTATCGATAATGATGTAATCATATTGGTCCACTATAGGTGAAAGGGTATCGGATAAGATAAGATTCTTATTTTCATCTGTCGCTTTTGTATAAACATAACGAGGGAAAAGAGCCAGGTAATCATTAGAGGGCACGATATGTAAGTTCTCGTTGATCTCAACAATGTATTTCTCGATATTTCGTTCCTTGATCGCTTCCAATATAGTCCGCTCTTCGAATACATCGCACAATTCATCTACACCGGTTAAGAATTGAGTAAGGTTCCCTTGGCCATCCATATCAACCGCTAATATTTTCGCTTCCTGACTTAATAAATAAGCTGTGATACCAGCTGAAGTTGTTTTAGAGCAGCCGCCTTTGCTGATACCAAAAGTAATGATTTTCGCTTTCTTGTTATTCACGTTCTCTCACTCCCTTTTTCTCTTTTTATTATTATTATAATTATAGGTGGGACTGCTCCAACTTACAATGATTTATTTATACCTGTAGGTTGTAGGTTTAGTTATTTGAAAAATGATAGCCTGAAAACAGGAAAATGGATTTTATATATTGCAGCAACAGTACTTTATCCATTGGCGGTATTTGTCGAACAAAAGTTGTAGGTATATATACTCTTTTGACGAATTTTGTTAATGAAGGGAGATGAGAATATGTCCAAAAGAAAAAATTCTACGACAAATCAAATGGAAGCAGGACTTAATGAAGAAAATGAGCTTGTACTTATTGAAAGTCGCACTATGAGGGATCAGCATGTTTATAGGGATGAAGTTTTAGAGAAAGTAAAAGCTGTTGCTTTTTTAACAGATAATTTTGAGTTAACACTTCAAGGTGCAGCAAATTATTATGAGGTTTCTGTTGAAACTATAAGGGGATTAGTAAAGCGTCATAGAGAAGAATTTAATGACTACGGGGAACTGAGATTGCTTAAAGGTAAGCTATTAAAGGAGTTTAAAGAAGGTCTGGTACATGATGTACCAGAGTTGAAAACTACCCCTTCATTAACTTTGATTAACAGAAGAGGGTTATTGAGGATCGGGATGCTCTTAACTGAATCTGAAGTAGCAAAATCAGTCCGAAATTATTTGCTTAATGTTGAAGAAGTATCTGACGAGGAACAGAAACGCTGGGCTATTGAACGTGAAATAGGAAAAAGGGAAAGGCGGCAACTTACTGACGCCATTCAAGAATTTTATTTAGGAACATTAAAAAAAGGGTTGGAATACGCAGTATTCACCAACCTCGTTTATAAAACGATATTTGATATGGATGCTAGTCAATTAAAAGCACTATATGAGCTCGGAAAAAACGAACCACTAAGAGACTCTTTTACTACTGAAGATTTAAGAAAAGTTGTTAAAGTGGAAAAGACTATTTCAGTTTTACTTTTATTAGGTAAAGATTATCAAGAAATAAAACAAGAGTTAATGAGCAATAAAGAGAAATATCAGTAAGTTTGGGGGGGGAGGCATACTTTGAGATGCTTTCTTTGTTCTTAAAAATAACCGATATTTTCAATACTCTTAACAAAAGAGCTCGATGATCTGGCTGACTCCTCAACCTTGAGGAGTCAGAATTAAAAATTATAAGTCTTAGTATTAATAAATAGCTGTTGATTATATAATTTAATATAAAAATAAATTACGCCTACAACCTACAGGTGTAAAAATGCAATTACTTATTATAAACACTAGAGATGTGTACAGGGTGCTTATACACTCTAATATCATTGATAGAGAAAGCTTTAACGTGTATCATAATAAGTGAAAAGAACAATAAAAACTGTTTATTTGAACAAACTATTGAATATATTAACTACATAAAGGTTATTTGAGGTGGGAAAGGTTCCCCACGCGCTACCCAATGGGTAGTTACCAGAGATCAGGATTGCCGCCCTGCTGATAATCTTTATGTAACGATAAACCCTCTTCATTCGTGAAGGGGGTTTTTATTTTATATTTTATAACGCTGTTTTTGGATCGCCACCAGTGAACCTGTATCCGTAAAAAGAGCGGTACGAAGCTGTCTTTATTCACGTTGTAAAATGTTTGTTTTAAAATATCAGTTCTCAAACACATTGACATCTATTGTACGCAAATGAAGCCATATAAACAGATTGAATATAACCTAAAAAAATGTTCTCTTTGTTTATGTCACTCTCAACCTGTTTATGAAATTATGATAACGCTACAAAAATACCGCCTATCGCTTTGATACACGCATTTAAAATCAGCGGTCGATATTTTGTATAGTTGGAATGGAAAGTCTGTTAGAGATGATTCTGAAAGATTTGATAGGTAGACGATTCATTGGTGTATAAAGATCGATTTGATTATCTTTCGGTGCCTATCGAGTTGGTAGGTACCGTGGGGAGATAAAAAAACCATCCTGCTAAGAGGATGGTTTTCCTTGGATAATATTATTTAATTCAAGTTGGTGTATACCATTTAAATCACCAATTTCAACATAACTGCTTTATAATAAGTGATAAGAATAAAAATAAAAACCACCAATGTTGGCAGTTAAGGTTGAGCGATTGATTTCACGCACCACCTGGGTGAGTTACTTTGCAATCTCTATATGAGTTCGCACTACCTGAGTGAGAACTTATATTGTAATGCAATATTAATCAATAATATTTAATTTGTCAACTTCCGAAGAGGGGAAAATAATGCAGCAAAAGGAAAGTATAAAAGTATTTTTCGACGAAAGCGGGAAAAGAAAAACAAAACCTAATCTTATGGGGGGGTTATCAATTCCTTCAAAGATTTATTCTTTACCAGAAATCGAAGCTTATTCACAACGATTAAGAGATGGTGAAATATCACTTCACTGGAAGGACGTTACTGGTCATGATAAAGATCGTCGTAATATCATTCAAGTTCTAGAGTTCATTGCAAAGTATCATAATATGATCAAATTTAATGTGATTCATTACGACTATTCCATGCTTACGAGCAGAAAAGAATTTGAAAGTGATCTAATCGACAAAATGATTTACACTAAGTTTCCCGAAAGAATCATTTATGGGCTATTAAGAGGATATGGGCGCACTGTAGACCTAACAGCGGATATTTACATAGAAGATGCTACGGAATATCAATCGTTTCAATTGGATAATTTAATAAAAGAGCAATTGAATATCCATTCTCTTTATAGAGCTGAACATTATGCTGTATCATCGAGCCAATTAGTTCCTAAAGCTCAAGAAATTGGAGTGGAAATTACAGACCTTTTACTTGGTGTAATAAGAAATATTATCGAAAACAAACCAAACGGGTCAAAAGGTTATACCGTTAGGAACGAGGTTATTATCAATTTACTTAAAAACCAGGATTTCTATACGATGATCCAAAATGTTAGATATTTTGAATGGACTAACACTAAAGAATTAACAGAAATTAATTTTAACGAGTATTTACGCTTGTTTATTGCTAATCATTACGAGAAATGGAAGTCTGTATAAATAGACGAAAGCCGCTCCTATTACACTAGAAGCGGCTTTTTCTTTTTAGTGACTACCAAGTGTACTGATAGAACATAAAAACATCGGCACTATGACCGCTCTTAGTTTATTTTTCTCCCACTGGTTCAGCTCTGAACATGACTCCTCCATTCCACTCAATTAGCGTTTCGCCGCAATCACATTCAATAGAGTCTTTATCCCTCATTGGAATGCTCACTTTATATATGTCCCATCTTCTTCCGCATTTTGAACAGGTTTTTACTCCATCATGTGCCATCGGTATATCCCCCTTAAAAAGATCAGAATTGAACTGGCTCTATTTATTTTTACTGGTCTCCGGTTCCTTCTAGACAATTCAAAAAGCCTATAAATATTGGTATGTATACCTACTCTGGCTTCGCTTTGAAAAGTTTTGAGTGAATATCAGGTTGATATGAATAGCAATCAGACGAGGTAAAGAGATTAAACCCTACGACGAGAACTGTCTAGTTCTTTCAACTCTTTCCGCGCCTGCCCTTTTGCAATTCGTTTTACCCTTTCAGCCGTTTCATAAAAGTCGTGAGAGCTTCTTGTTTTAAACCCACACGCTATACATTTCCAAATGTATCTTCCTAAGAAAAAGTTACCGAAATAACTAGTGACTTCTTCTAGGTCAGTGCTACAGTTTGGACAATGTGGGGGAGTTTGCACATTTATTTGATTAATGATCTTATCTCCTTCATTTGCGTCAAACACTCTTTGGTAAGACAGATGAGATGGTACTCGAATGCTCCAGTCTACCTCATAAAATCGTTCTTCCGCTACTTTGTCCCACTGTCCAATCGAACTAATAGTTCTAGATCTCCGTCTATAACTACGTATACTTTTTCTTCTCTGCACCTTTTTATAGAACTTGTTTAAGAAGAATAATAAAATTGCAACTGCTATGATAATGGGCCAATTCCAGTCAGGAAGTGCCCATTCTCCCGTTTTTATGTACTCCATCAGAACGGTGAACAAAGGAAGAGCAAATAATAACGTGATTATAATACGTGTCAGCACCCCATTAAGGACGCTGTTTAATAAGTTGATAAACCATTTCTTCATTTTTTTCTCCTTTTTCTATGATTATGACAGAAAAAAGCGGCGCTGCGGCCGCTTTCTTATTGATTCTTTTCTAGTGATATGTACAGGATTAGTGTTTTACTGATCGTCCTCGTTTTTCTCCAGCTTTACTGTGTAGCCGAGTAGAGCGGCGATACGCCTCAATTCTTTAACGCGTAGCGTATTTCTATTCAGTGTTGATCTAAAAGCATTTGGATCAATGTTTAATTCCTCAGCTAGTTGCTTAAATGTTTTATATTCGCTGCCATCCATCATGAGACGAACCGCAACTTTATCACTCATTTCTGAAACATTAATTTCTTTCATCTACAACCCTCCCTTCGTATTTATTATAACACTAAATAGCGCATAATTTAACAAAAATAATATTATGTTATTGACTTAGCGCATATTGCGCTGTTAATATAGAGGCAAGGAACGACATTATTCAACGAAAGGAGTGAATAAATGATCAAATTCGACAGTGTAGCAAGAAACCTCACATAAACAGTTATTGTGGTTACCACGGTGGCAACAGAATATCGAAAAGGAGTTACTTTCAAAGAGTACGAGCAAGCAGTTTATGATTATCACAATAAAAATCAAGCAACAGCTGCATACAAAGAAAAATGATGGGAAACAGAATAAAAAATAGTCAAGTGTGCAAAACTAAATACTACTAAACTAAGAAAAGAGGTTATACGATGCTAGTTTTAGAGAAAAAAAGAAAAAATTGTATGGTTACTCCCGAAAAAATCGCAAAAATCGCTAATGAGACATCGCTTAACGTAAGTCTGGACCATACATTTCACTTTGGGGTGGCGTGTTATGAAGAAGGAATAACGGAAGTTCTCAGACCTATTGCTATTCAAGACTTAGATCATGGAGTTCAAGATATCCCGCTTTCTAGACATTCCGCTGAAATCGCTAAAAAGGTGGAGAAAGCTTACCAGGAGTTAAAAGAAAGGTTAAACGATTCGGAGCAGCAAGTTTTAAAGAAGTATGTAGATACTTGCAATGACTTATTAAGGGTGGAAGCGGACGATTATTTTATTCATGGCTTCTTGCGAGGCTATCGCTATTTGAAAAATATCAATGAATATACACCTGGAGGAATGAGATAACATAAATTGACCCCGTAGATCAATACCTTGCTATAAGGATGTCATGGACTATTACCCTCTCATACCTCGAAGATTTTTCAAAGTTTCAGGTATAAGCGGAACATAAGATGTGAAAGATTCATAGTAAAAGAATCATAATTTTTATTGAAAGATTAGGAGGAGAGAGGATGAAAGTTTTAACTCAGGATCAAATTAAATTAGTGGCTGAGGTAATTCAAGAAAAGAGAGAGGATTTTGACCTTTTTCAGTATCTTACGGATGCTTCACTTAGTGCAAATATTAAGATGAGTAAAGAAGAATACGAAGCGTACCAAGCAGGACTTATTCGTGGATACTTGGCTAGTGTAGAAATCACTAAATTCATTATCTCAAATCAAAGATTAAAGGCGGCGACTGTATGAACTTAACGAGCTTAGAGGTTATTGAAGAAACTGTACTCGAGATGGATTCGGCCTTATATCAAAATATCGAGCAAACGCTCTTTAGAATAGTTAAAGGAACCTCAAAGGGAATGCAGGAAGTATATGATGCCTTCTATGGCAACGTAGGATTTAGAAGTGCATTCTTGAAATATAAGGACGGGACAAATACAGTGAATGTCGGAGATGAAGCAGATCCGGAGCAGCTGTACATAAAAGGCTTAGTTGATGGAATGCGAGTTTTTCAAACTTTTATGAATGTATACGGTAGATCAAACGATCGTTTTAATTTTGATGAAGATAATGAGGAGGTTCAAGCGTAATGCAAACAAAGTTAGCGGCATTTGAAGCACTGATAAACGCAAGAAACGTTGAATTCGTGGGGAATCATTATGTACAAGGCTTAGGTGATAATATGGCCACCTTTACTTTGACTGAGCCGACAACGGAAGAATGGAACGTAAAAGCGGAAGCGCAAAACACCAAAATGTTTGTAGATCACTTCAATAGACAACCGAAAAGCTATAGTGAAGTGGCAACATGGATCGATGATCTTATCGGCTCCAACAAGGAAAAGAACCGCCTTGCTGGTAACAAGACGGCTCTAGCTTAAAACATATTAGTTAAGATATTATATCATTCCCTCGATTTTTTGTGAATCGGGGGATTTTTTTGAAATTCACCCTTGAAAAGGATCAGAACCCGCTCATAATATCCAGGAACACACCAATACCGCCGAATTTTAAAGGGGTTAACTATGCAATTTATCAAACTTTTTGCACATCCTATGTCAAAGTTTGATAGAATAATAGGCATAGAAAAACCTCGCTCTAGTTTGGCGACCGGACGAGGCTCTTCAAGAAAGGGATTAGTGTACCCTCTAGGAAAGGACAAATCATGCCCTTTTTATTAAATTATTACCTCTATCATAGCATAGGTACACGTTCCTTTCCAATAGGGAAAGGGGAAAAAACATGGGAAATTCACAGCCAATATTAAACAACCGCGAAACATTTATTGACGACTGGCACGAATGTTACATATCTAGTAGTAAAATTACAGGGTTTGTTTGTACATTCCGTTTAAATAACAAGAAACATCACTTTTACGGTTTGAATGATCTTAAAGAATTGATCGCAGAAGCCAATAAACGTCGAAGAGATGTTTATTTAAGCTTAAATGCGTTTGAATACGGCTCAAGAACCGCTCAATCGTTGAAACAAATTAGAAACATTGGCGTGGATATTGACTGTTATAAACTAAACATTTCTGTTGAATCAGCCATTGAAGAAGTACAAAAACTTATTCTGGATGTCAAAATACCGAATCCTAATCTTTTAATACATTCAGGTCGTGGAATCCAGTTGATCTACAGTATAAGCGGCGGAGCAAGCCCTAAAATGGCGTTCCTATCGCAATATATAACGACACAATTCATTTCTGAACTAAAGCATTTAGGTGCAGATACTTCAGGAACGGACGTAACACGTGTTTTCCGCTTACCTTACAGCGTAAATAGTAAGAATGGAAAACAAGTCAAAGTAGATATGTGGAGAACGTTAGAATATAGTTTGGAAGAATTATATAGTTACTGTACCCCGCTAGAACGTCGTAGAAAGCCGTCTAAGCAAAGAAAAGGAAATTTGGTCACTATACCCTCTAAGAAAGGGATAAAGAACCTATACAGTTTAAATACGGCCAGAAAAAACGATCTTGAAACATTGGTAGCACTGCGTAAAGGCGACATAGAAAAAAGAAACGTATTAACATACATATACGCCTATACAGTTGCTTTAATACTTAAAAACAAAGAGGCGACGCTAGGGTTTGCTTATCAATTGAATGATAAACTAGCAGCTCCTCAACTAGTGAAAGAAGTAACTCGTACGGCTGGTAATGCGTATGACGATGCTCTTCAATTTTTTGAAGAGTTCACTAAACGTGATTTTAAAATGTGGTACCGCAATATGGACGGAATAAAACGTCCCATGAAAAACGGAACCATTATAGAGGAATTAGATATTACACTAGAAGAAATGAAGCACTTTTCAACTCTTATAGACGCTCAAGAGAAGCAGGAGAGGAATACTAAAGCAAAGCGGGAAAAACGTCGTGAGGAAGGTGTACAGGAACGAGAACAGTATATAAAACAGCAGCAGGATAAAACCGATGATAAATTATTTAAATTACAACAATTGCTAGAGGAAAATCCTAAATGCAGTAATGTAAAATTAGGAAAATTATTAGGAGTATCCGAAGGCTATATTCGTAAGCTAAAAAAACAATTATAAAACTCGTACTGGTGTGTCCGCTTAAACCGTAAATAATTGGACTGCGCTTTTTGACGATCTCGTTGGAATACTAGTTACTACTAGAGATACGAGGTGGACAGGGCTGTTACTTTGTATTAGAGAGCTCATCTCAAATACATTATTCATCATGTGTACGCTTGTATTGGAGAGACCACTTTGTTCTTTTCTTTTTAGAAGCCGGAACAGTATATAAAACAGCAACATGATACAACAGACAATAAACTCTTTAAACTACAGGCGCTTTTAGAACAGGATCCTAAAGCTAATAGAACGCAGTTAGCGAAGCAACTAGGTATTAGCCGCAGAAGGTTATATGATCTAATTAAGATGCTGTGATTTACATTTTTTAGTGTGCACTGGTATGTCCTCTTAAACCTTTAATAATTGGACTGCTCTTTCTGGAAGCCTATTGAAACGTACGTTCTCTACCTGTCAGTAATTACGTACTCGGGGTGTCATCCCTGTCACCTTGTATTGGAGAGCCCCCCCTATTTGGTCGTTTTGAGTTGATTCTATGTTGTTTAGTAAAAATCTTTTTGTTTTGATAGAAATGGTCCAGATCTTTCTTGAGAGCTGTGGTAGGATGGTTTTACTTAGATAATCGCAAGCGAAAATGGGTTTGTAAAGGGTAAGGGATAAGGTGGATCGTGATAGAAATTCAAAAAAACAGAAGAAAAATATTAATCTAAACTTTCTCTATTTTGAGTGAGTTTTTTTATTTAGAGAAAAAGAGAACAGTGGATAAGGGGTAAGGAGGGAAAGGTTAGTAGAGGGGAGATATTAAAACTGGTGATAATAGGGGGATGTAGTCCCGGAGTGGGTAGCGGTGATTGCTCTGGGCTGCTATTGCCTTATTCACTTTATATTTTTATACTTTCTTTAATAGGTGCTCCGGGCACTTATTAAGGGAGGTTAAAAGCTATGAAAGCAACTATTACAGGGAGAGATCCATTGAGCCTTCGAATTATGAGGGATTTAGATTTGGGAATGAAGGTGTCTGATGTTCCAGGGAATTATCCAGTGTCTCTGGATCAGGCCAAGAAGCTTTCACGTTACAGAAATATGTTAAAAGAGGCACGTTCACAGTTAAAAACAGAGCTAGTGCAGCGTATAGATCTACTTGGTATAAAAGCTCTTCCTCTTGGTCCATTGTTTCGAAAAAAGGATTGGGAGGGGATTTCTGAGGTACTAGAATTTGTTACTGAAGATATGCAACGAAAAGAATTGGAGCTATTGATTCAAGATTTGAAGGAGAAACGAGAGCGGCTCTATGGGTTTAAGGAGGATTCTTCTGGAGAGATATTGGCTTTAGAGGATAAGGAGAAAGAGTTGCAGCAAGAGAAGAAGCGTATGCAGATCCTCCAGGACGAGGCTAAAAAGCAAGTAACTATGCTAGAGGGGTATCCAGCGGGTATTCGACGGGTCTTGAGCTCTTTTTTAGGTTTAAGAGATGGTTATTTAGCTTTGGTTAAAGAGTTGAGTGCAGATTTGATCAAGGATCTTCTTGAGAATGGCACTCTAGAGTACGATGAGGCTTTTTCTGTTTATTTAGTTAAAGACTTGGAAACGTTGGTGTCCATGATTACTAATTTGAGGCATAGTGGGGTTTCAATGAACGGCGATGAGCGGATTGATCGTACTTTGAACTTGTCAGAAGTACTCCAGGCTTCTCAAAAGGCAATGCAGCGGATTAAGAAAGAGCAACGGGATTTGCAAGCTCAAATAGAGAGTTTGAAGCGTTCTCAGACCTCATCCTATATCAAAATGGCAGATGCTACGAATATTTTTTCAGTGGCAGAGCTAAAAAGATATAAGGATTTGAAAAATAAGACGCTTATCTGGCTGTTTGAGCGTGGTTATGTGGTGGTTGAAGGTTTTGCCCTTCCAAATGGAATTAAAGCAGATATGATAGCATTTGACGCGTCTCAGATAGTGATTGTGAATGTTAAGGTGTCTCGAAATGATTTTATGAATGATCAAAGGTGGAAAGAGCAGCTTTCTTTTTGCCATGATTTTTACTTTTTGGTTCCGGATGAATTAGAAGAAGTGGCAGCGGATCGGCTGGTTAATGACAAAGTGGGTATGATGGTTGAAAAAGCCGGTGAGATTTATATTCGTAGGTATGATGATCGGCTGCAGACCGAGGTGAAAGAAGAAGACCAGCTGCGGTTTGCTGTTGTTCGTGAACTAGCAAAAAAGAATATTTACAGATAGGCCCCTTTCCAACATTCAGGAAAATGGGCTTAGCGTTGTAAATCCGCATTTTCCTGACGCTACCCCTGGTAAGCATATTAACTTATAAAAATCGCTTGCTATGTGTACGCTAAGACAAATAATGCAAATTTTCATGTTTTGTCGGCGAGACCCCAAGTTGAACTTAGGGCGTTATGAGATAAAAAAAGATGAAGCACGAAGGCTTCATCTCCAGTCAAATTACATGAAACTGTAGGCTAAGGTTGTAAGTTGTGGAACCAGAAAAACTGTACGGAAGTTAACCTGGAAATCCGCCTTGATGTTGACCTGAAAATTAATTTCAAAGTTCATGGCTTTACCCCTCTCCGAAAAAGAAAGGTGACCCAATATGCGATTTAATCCTACCTCTTCACATAATTTGAAAAATGCCTCATAATGTGTTAATAAGCTGTTTCATTATGAAGCACGGTATTTCATATTGTTGCATCAATACGAAATACGCAAATGGAAGAGATGGATCCAGTCATTATTGGTCTGTCTCTTTTTCTATTTCTTAGTCAATTCTACCATGCTATTTTAATAGATAATAGCCCTGCACCAGCGTTCAGCATGGTGTTTTGTTACATGGTTATTAAACAATCAAGCAGAATCAAAAGGTATAATGTTAAATCCGGTTAGGGGTCTGACCAACGGAAAGCGAAAAACATACGCTAAGCAAATTTCGACATAAAAAAAGCCGACTTTTCCTGCGCTAAGGAATTATCGGCTTTTATTTTTATTGAATAAGAGGGCGTAGTGAATGTAAACTAGCTATTTTTTTATATCAAAGGTGTATTCACTAAGACAATTGGTATACTCCCATCTCAATGGTGAAATATGTTTCAGTAAATCTTCTCGTAAGTTCCCTTTTATTAATTATTCTTTGTAATCCAATCATGTATCTCTGTTGGAGGATATTTAATGATTCCTGATATTTCTGCAACAGTTTTCCCTTCTTTATAAAGAGAAAGGGCTTTATCTTTTGCTCTTTTCTTTCTTTGTCTATTGGTGGCCATTTCTTTTTGTCGCTTGGCTTCTTTCGGATCAGCCATTTTATATTCAGTAATCTGTTGCCTAAGTGCTTTTTTACATTCAAAAGATCCACATGTACTCTTTGCTTTATTGATTCTACCTTTTGAATCTTCTAATCTGTAAACTTTACCGCAGAAAGTACAAATTGTAGCAGGCATTTTTAATTGTTGGGCAAACATTAACTCCGCCCATGCAATTTCCATCGGATTTCGTACGTATTCTAGACCCAGTCCACTTGTAACGTCTCCAGTAAGAGTTCTACGGAGATTCTTTTTATCTTTAATAAAATACACTTGTTTCAAACGTACCGAACTAACAAAATCATCAAATAAATCATAGTGATTTTTTTTGATAGGAAGATTACTTACTAAATTTACAGAGAAATCGACGCCTTGTTTCTTGACGAATTCTCGTGCTCTTATTTCTGCATTAGCTAATTTTTTTTCAGTAATATCAATATATATATCGTGCCAATCTAATAATCGATGATTTATATACCTGTGTTCTGAAAAATAATAAGTAGCCGTCAATACAAGTAAATTAACTATTTTAAATACAAAAGGATAAATTCCTATTATTTTATATTCATTATTCTTACTCCTTTTTATAATTCCATCCATTAATGGATCTAAGATTCCGAAATTCTCTTCTGGTACATTTTGAAAAATATTTATTTTTTGAGCCGCTTCCCATGTGATCCTATCAAAGATGTATTTGTCTACTAGATGCTTCCCCATACCTAAGTATTCGCAATTATATGTGTCCTCAAATATTCTAACTTTAAAGTCTTGTTGTTTCATAAACTCAAAGAATGTTGTAGAGATAGCATTAATCATAGGTAAAGGATTTTCTTTTTCTGAAGATCCATTGGAAAGTTTGGTTTTTATATAATGTTCTTTTTGGTTTTTATCTGTAAATATTTCAATTTCATCAGAGAAATAAAAGATTCCACATGTCACGGCATCTGTAATAAAGTTATTTAAATTTTCCAAACGTGTATTCCCCTTTCTTATCAACGTCCAAAACATGTCACGTTTTCTATCTTCTTTTACTTATCGTTACATTTTTATTTATACTTAATATACATCATCATCACCATTAAAAGAAAGGAGTTTTTAAATTGTTTAATCGAAATGAAGATATCAAAGAAGCCATAGGTTCCTTACCACGATGGTGTATATGCGAAAAATTATCAATTCATGAGAACACGCTCTATCGCTGGATGAGACAAGAACTATCAGAAGAAAAAAAGCAAATGATCCTTGTTGCTATCAAAGAAGTAAAAGACGAAATGAACCGAGAGGCGGAAATGTATTAGAAATTAGGTGAGGTGATATGTCAGGTTTTGCAAAAATTGATAACCGAATCATTGAAGAGATGGCTAAAAGAAAGTTTAACGGAACTCAGTATCGAATTCTATTTGCTGTTTGGAGAAACACCTATGGATGGCAAAGAGAGACGCATGATCTTTCTTTAGGATTTATTGCTGAAGCTACCGGGATTGAGCGTTCGAGGGTAAAAAAGGATTTAAACAAACTCATTGAATTCAAGGTAATCAATGTGGTTCAAGAAGCGAGCTTTAATAAAAGCAGAGTCATCGCCTTTAATGAAAATTTCGATGAGTGGCTAATTGACTCGTGTGTTCCAAATAGACCCCAGGGGGCGAATTCGACCACAGGTGACGAAAAGGACTACACCCCAGGGGGCGAGATAGACCCCACTAGAGGGGGCGAATCCGACCCCCAACAAAGAAAGATTAAAGAAATATCTAAAGAAAAGGATGATGATCTATTGGACAAGCCAAATCCAATTCAAGAATATGAAAAACATTTTGGCTCATTCCCAGGAGCCATGTTCATACAAACGATTAATCATTGGATTGATAATAGTCAGTTTCAAGAACCAGAAGCGATTATTTGCGAAACGATCCGTAGGGTTAAGCTGCAGCATCCAAAGAATCCGCCGCGATACATCGATCAGACTCTTTCTAATCTCCACAACTTAGAGCTTTATACATTAGCCGCTGTAAAAGAATATAACGAAAATTACGAGCGGAAGATCAAAAAGCAATTCAGCAGTAGCCGTAGCAAGTCATTTAAAGAAATGTCTAGCCGACCAAGTGGTGTGCAAGAGCCGGCCCCTTTAACAGAACAGGAGCGGCAGGAGCTAGAAGCACTGAAAGAAGATTTCCCTTTTTAATTCTTTGCTGACCAAGGGGCTGTCTTTGATACTATAAAACTATTTTTTGAGGAGGTAATCAATTTTGATAAAAGCAGATAAAGCATTTGATGTACAACGATTGTATAAAAAGATGGTTAAGCGCTATGTACCGGAGTTACAAGATAGGGATGATTTTACTGTTAAAACTCAGCGTAGGGTTTGTGACAAATGCGGAAGCGAATCTAATTCAGCTTTTCTTTATAAAATTCAGGAAAGTACAGAGTGGATAGAAGTACCAGTTTCAGATGAATGTTTAGATTGCAATAAAGCCAAAGAATTACAAGAGTTCATGAAAAAACAAGAGCTTCAGGCTAGTTCGGATCGTCGAGAGCGGTTGATGAAGGACTATTTAATGATCCCTAGTGATTTAGTAGCCGCTGGTTTTAAAAACTATAAAGAAACGAATCACGTAACAGCCAGAGCGTTAAAAGAGGCTGTTGAATATACCAAGCACTTCTTAGCGAATCAAGAAGAGGACCGCTATGGGCTGATTTTGATGGGGAGTTGCGGAACGGGCAAATCACATCTATGCGTAGCAATCGCTCGCACGTTGAAAGAGAAAGGATTTGCAGTTGGATTCTTAACAACTGGAGCCTTATTAGCAAAGATCAAAACAACTTATAGCAAAGGTGCTAGCCAATCAGAAGAAGATATATTCAAAGATCTTCAGCGCTTTGATCTGTTGATCTTGGATGACATCGGGAGTGAGACCGGCAGCAAGGACGAGTTCGCCTGGAGTAAGACGAAACTATTCGAGGTGGTCAATAACAGAATTGGAAAACCGACCATCTATACAAGTAATTTCAACGAGGTAGAGCTTCCTCAAGCGATCGGAGAACGTACCTTTAGCCGAATGTTTAACAAAACCAAATTTATCGATGTATTCACGGACGATTATCGAAAAACCTTGAGAATTCACTGAAATGAAAGGGAGGCCGGTTGCTATGGCTACAAGTGAAGCGGCTAAAAAAGCGCGAAATGAGTACATGAAAAAGTGGAGAGAAAAAAACAAAGAGCACTTGAAAAACTATCGGAAAAAGTATCGCGAAGAACATCCGGAGAAAGTGAAAGCTTCTCAAGAACGCTATTGGACCAAGAAAGCAGCCGAAGCAGAGGGTGCTCATGAATAATTTAGAGGTTATTAACCAAAATGGCCAGTTGTTAGTCGATAGTCGTCAAGTAGCGGAGATGGTTGATAAAAATCATGCGGATTTACTTAGAGATATTAGAAAATATGTGGGGATTTTAGGTAAAAGCAATTTTGCTTTCGCTGATTTCTTCTTCGAAAGCTACTACACAGATTCACAAGGTAAGCCTAGGCCGCATTTCTTTTTAACGAAAAAAGGTTGCGATATGGTTGCTAATAAACTGACCGGAGAAAAAGGAATCCTCTTTACAGCAGCCTATGTTAGTAGGTTTGAAGAAATGGAGAAGAAGCTGCTTCAACCTGATATCCATAATCTGAGTCCAGAGCTGCAAATGTTTAAGCACTTGTTTGACACGGTGGCCCAAAAGCAACTAGAGGATGCTAGAAGGGATGAAGAAATTAAGTCACTGACGAATAATGTCACGGTAATAAAAGAAACGTTCCTGAAGCGTGATGAGGATTGGAGAGACTCCATAAATCGAATGATGCAAAAAGCAGGATATCATTCTGGAGGCAATTACAGAGATTTAAGAAATAAAAGCTATGTCATCTTAGAAGAGCGGGCTCATTGTAATTTAAATATTCGCTTGAATAACTTAAAGACTCGTTTAACGGAAGCTGGAACTACCCAAACGAAAATTAACAGCACTACCAAAATGGATGTGATAGAGTCCGATGTTCGTTTAAAAGAAATCTATACCACAATCGTTAAAGAGTTATCGATCGGCGTGCTGAAGGCAAAATAAAAACCCATTGCTCGCAACAATGGATTTTCACGAAACAAAAAACCTATTTTCTTCAGTCAGTATAGCAGATCACCGAAAAATCGTCATGAGAATTTTTATATAGCCGTTATTCTTCACATTTTTGAGTATGGCGGCTATTAACTTCTTTGAAATGAATACCATTAGAGGTTCAAATAAAATGCAATACAAACGATTCTGAGAGGTGAAGTGTGATAATTATGGCTATTAATCTAGAATATTTTAACAGATGTTCAGAAATCGAAAGAGTATTTAATGAACAAGCAGATGAATACTTTGAATTTCATCGTAAAGCGGTTGATCAACTTAGTGAATTGAAAATGAAAGTGTATAGTTCGGTAGTTAGCGTATCGATTAAAAATGGTGATGAGAACTATGAGGTTATCGAGAAGGATTTACGTGAAGTCTTCGATGTAGATGCGATACAGAAGCTCACTTCTTACAGCCGCTATAATCCAATCGTCTGGATGAAGAGATACAGCAAGCATTTAGTTTATTTCCGGAATGAAGATAGATGTAAAAAGGCTCGATTTAAAGAGTTATTAAAAGATATCGATCGGTTAGAAAGAGGATTAATCGCAATAAAGCTTCGTAAGAGAGGCAAACAACAATTAGAGCGATTGATAGGGCTCAAACATAAAATTCAAAACTTATTAAAGTTGAACTTAGATTTTGCGGATACATCGGGATTTCTAGATGTGTTACCAGGC
This sequence comes from Bacillus sp. Hm123, assembly GCF_051842975.2. Classification (NCBI taxonomy): domain Bacteria; kingdom Bacillati; phylum Bacillota; class Bacilli; order Caryophanales; family Bacillaceae; genus Bacillus; species Bacillus sp. Hm123. The sequence goes on along the minus strand of NZ_JBPXRT020000002.1, from coordinate 487 downwards.
ATTTTCTTTGAAGGATGGAAGATGGATAAAACAAACTTTTTGTCGTTATTATCTTTAAACAGAGATCTTCATTATTGGGATGGACCTAAAAATGAGACTATGGATTATATAGCCGCTCTTCCAGAAGCAATTGATTACAAAACCTTTCAGGATGCGATTTTTATTCAAAGGATAGAGCATGACCAGGACTGTTGTTTATTTAATATTTACATGGATGACCTACTAAAGTCTCTCGATGAAAACAAAGAATTGAGTGGGAAAATGTTCGATAAGCTTCAGGAGACATTCGGCCCCATTCCTACGTATACAGCCGCTGTCGATGAATTCGGTGAAGTCATAGGTCTTGAATATAATAAGCCCAATTTACAGGTGATAAAGGGAGCAAAATGAGAAGTCAGGATCAGGAGGTATTTATGAGCGGAAAATTTAAAGTGGATTATCAGAGAATGCAAGTAACGGCAAATTTGATGGATCCCGGACCAACTAT
>NZ_CM200277.1:2687500-3598105 GCF_051842975.2 Bacillus sp. Hm123 | reverse complement strand
TGTTCCCCTCCTTTTGCTGGTTTGTACAACCTTTGTTTAAGGTCAACTAAGCGTAAATTCATATTTATGCAACTATTTGATTGTGGGTAAGTATATAATAAAGAAAGAAATAGTTTTTCGACAGAGTTCACAGATTGTGGATAAGCTTTTTCACAGGGCGTGAATATCTTTTCCACAAACTATTCACAGATTGTGGATAACTATAAACCAATAATAACTCATTCAGAGTGAAAACAAAATAATAATAGCAGATAATTAAAGTCGTTGCAATGGATTTCGAAAATTATCCACAGTTATATCCAGCTGTGAAAAAAAGTTTTCCACAGAGGTGTATTTGTGAAAAACCTGTATGTAACGGTTGTGGATAATGAAAAATGACGGCGGAAATTATCCACAGCTATATAACGTATACAAAATGAAGTGGCTAAGATGGATGAAAAGAAACATTTTTGAGCATATGTTGATTATGGTAAAAGAAGTGAAGTTGTTTAGTAGGGAATGAAGAACACGTGGAATTGTATTGAAGTTTTGCTGTATAAGAATGAAAAGTTTAGAGAAGTGGTTGACAGAATAAAACTTCATCTTTATAATCAAAAAGACTGTCTTAACGATTAAATTTTACCGATCCTTTAGGGAGGTGTTTTATAATGAAAAGAACTTACCAACCAAATAAGCGTAAAAGAAGTAAAGTTCACGGTTTCCGTAACCGCATGAGTTCTAAAAACGGCCGTCGTGTACTAGCTCGTCGTCGTGCTAAAGGAAGAAAAGTATTATCTGCATAGGCCACTGAAAAATCTCAGTGGTCTTTTTTTCTAATGAATCAATTTATTTAATACATGTTTGAGCGGGTGGCGAGACTGATGAAAAAGACATTTCGGATTAAGAAGAACAATGAATTTCAATCCGTATTTAATGGCGGAAAGTCATTTGCCAATCGACAATTTGTTGTATATATGTACAAAGCCGATCAAAAGGTTCCTTTTCGGATCGGATTATCTGTAAGTAAAAAGATCGGTAATGCGGTCACACGCAATCGAATTAAACGCTATATTAGACAGAGCTTTACAGAATTAAAGGAACAAATTCAACCGGGCTTTGATTATGTCGTTATTGCTAGAAAGCCAGCAGCTGACATGACTTGTCCCGAAGTCAAACAAAGTATGATTCATGTGTTAAAAAGAGCGAAAGCAATAAAAATGAATCATCATAAACCTAAAAGCGAAGATTCGTAAAGAAAGTTGACAGGGGGAATAATAGTTTGAGACGGAAGACTTTCACCCTAGCCTTCTTAGTGGCAACGATGATGTTGTTAGCTGGTTGTACGGAAGTAAATAAAGAAATTACACCAGAAAGTGAAGGTTTTTGGAATGAATTTGTTGTTTACCCGCTCTCTCAAGTCATCATAAAGACAGCAGAAGCGGTAGACAGTTTTGGATGGGCAATTGTCATTGTGACGATCATTATTCGTCTAATCATTTTGCCATTAATGATTAAGCAAACGAAAAATACGAAAGCGATGCAAGAAATTCAACCAGAAATGCAAAAAATTAAAGAGAAATATAAGTCAAAAGACGCCGTTTCTCAGCAGAAAATGCAGCAGGAAACGATGGAGCTGTTTCAAAAGCAGGGTGTTAATCCGCTTGCTGGTTGTTTTCCATTACTCGTTCAAATGCCAATCATTTTTGGTTTCTACCAAGCGATTATGAGAACAGAAGCGATTAAACACGATAGTTTCCTCTGGTTCGATCTCGGTGCTCCAGATCCGTTGTTTATTCTTCCGCTTGTTGCAGGAGTAACAACATTCCTTCAGCAAAAGATAATGATGGCCGGAATGGCGAATCAAAATCCACAAATGGCGATGATGCTTTGGCTCATGCCGATTATGATTATCGTCTTTGCTGTCAATTTACCAGCGGCTTTATCCTTATACTGGGTAGTAGGTAATATCTTTATGATTATTCAAACGTTGATTATCAATAAACCTAGTACAAGCAAATCCACTTCAGCCAACAAATAAGGAATGGTGTGAAGTGAAGGAGAAAGTTCATAATTATGGGAAAAAGAAAGAGGTACCTCGATGTATAATCATTGGGATACCTCTTTTTTGTACTAATAAAAAACGGTTTATTTATCCGTAAATTAATTAATAGGTGGATATTTATAAAAAAGCAATTATACCCAAATTCATAACTTTCACATTTTATTGTTATCCACACGTGAATAAGTTAAAATAGTAACGGTTAAAAAGAAGGTTGTGGATAAATAACCTTCTTTTTAAAACACTTTTCCTATGTTATTCTAATGGTTTCAAGATAAAAGTTTATGGTTGATATAGATGAACATATAAGAAAGAGGTGAAGAACATGGAGTTTGATACGATAGCAGCTATTTCCACTCCGATGGGGGAAGGTGCGATTGCGATTGTACGTTTGAGCGGAGATGAGGCAATTGCTATTGCCGATCAAGTGTTTAAAAGTCCAAATGGAAAACGTTTAACGGAAGTAGATAGCCATACGATTCATTATGGACATTTAATCGATCCTAAAACAGGTCAAGTTGTTGAAGAAGTGATGTTATCTTTAATGAAAGGCCCAAAAACATTTACGCGTGAAGATGTGGTAGAGATTAATTGTCACGGTGGTCTAGTGTCGGTCAATCGCGGGCTGCAGCTAGTTCTTAATCAAGGAGCACGTCTAGCCGAGCCTGGAGAATTTACAAAACGGGCTTTTTTAAATGGACGGATTGATTTATCACAAGCGGAAGCGGTGATGGACTTAATTCGAGCGAAAACGGATCGAGCGATGAATGTGGCTTTGAATCAAATGGAAGGACGCCTTTCTAAGCTGATACGCAAGCTTCGTCAAGAGATTCTAGAAATTCTCGCCCATGTAGAGGTGAATATTGATTATCCAGAATATGATGATGTCGAGGAAATGACGCATCGCGTATTACTTGAAAAATCAACACACGTAAAAAGTGAAATCGATAAATTGCTACGTACGTCTGAGCAAGGAAAAATTTTGCGTGAAGGATTGTCTACCGTCATTATCGGACGTCCGAATGTCGGAAAGTCCTCCCTGCTAAATGCGCTTGTGCATGAAAATAAAGCAATTGTCACCGATATTCCAGGCACGACTCGAGATGTCATTGAAGAGTACGTGAATGTTCGTGGAGTACCTCTTCGACTAGTCGATACAGCAGGGATTCGCGAAACGGAAGATATCGTTGAACGAATCGGAGTTGAGCGTTCTCGTCAAGTATTAAAAGAAGCAGACTTGATTTTACTCGTGTTAAATTACTCTGATCTGTTAACAATGGAAGATGAGAATTTGTTTGAAGCAGTATCTGGTATGGATGTCATTGTCATCGTCAACAAAACGGACTTAGAACAAAAAATTGATATGGACCGCGTAAGAGCGTTAGCGCACGATAAGCAGCTTGTAACGACATCGTTATTAGAAGAGCAAGGAATTGATGAATTAGAAGAATCCATCTCCTCCCTGTTCTTTTCAGGCTCAATTGAAGCAAGCGACATGACGTATGTATCTAACTCTCGTCATATTGCTTTATTACATCAGGCGCTGACATCGATTACCGATGCAATTGAAAATACAGAAATGGGTACACCGATTGATATTGTTCAAATTGATTTAACGAGAACGTGGGAATTGTTAGGAGAAATCATTGGTGAAAGCGTTCATGAAAGCTTAATTGATCAGTTGTTCTCACAATTTTGCTTAGGAAAATAAATAAAGGAGGAAATGATTATGGCACAATATGAAGCCGGCCAATATGATGTGGTCGTTGTTGGAGCGGGTCATGCCGGAGTCGAAGCAGGTTTGGCTGCAGCTCGCATGGGCGCGAAAACATTAATGATCACGATCAACCTTGATATGATTGCCTATATGCCATGTAACCCATCCATTGGTGGACCAGCAAAAGGCATTGTCGTTCGTGAAATTGATGCATTAGGCGGAGAAATGGGTAAGAATATTGATAAAACCCATATTCAAATGCGGATGCTGAATACGGCAAAAGGACCAGCTGTGCGTGCGTTAAGAGCACAAGCAGATAAAATCCTTTACCAGCAAGAAATGAAAAAAACAATCGAAAATGAAGAGAACTTAACGTTAATTCAGGGCATGGTTGAACGCCTAGTTGTGGAAGATGGAGAATGTCGAGGAGTTGTCACGCAAACAGGCGCCGTGTATTCTTCAAAAGCTGTGATCATTACAACAGGTACATTTTTACGTGGAGAAATCATTATCGGCGATTTAAAGTATTCTAGTGGACCGAACAATCAACAACCATCGATTCAACTATCGGATCATTTAAAAGAGCTTGGATTTGATCTTGTTCGCTTTAAAACAGGAACACCGCCGCGTGTCAATAGCCGGACAATTGATTATAGTAAAACAGAAATTCAACCTGGTGATGATGAGCCGAGGGCATTTAGTTATGAAACAACCAAGTTCATTACGGATCAGCTACCATGCTGGTTAACTTACACGAATGAGGAAACACATGCGATTATCGGTGAAAACCTTCATCGTTCCCCAATGTTTTCTGGAATGATTAAAGGAAGAGGGCCACGTTATTGTCCATCGATTGAAGATAAAGTCGTTCGGTTTAACGATAAACCGCGTCATCAAATCTTCCTTGAACCAGAAGGCAGAAATACAGAGGAAGTGTATGTTCAAGGGCTTTCTTCAAGCTTGCCGGAAGATGTGCAATACCGCATGCTGAAAACAATCCCAGGTTTAGAAAAAGCGCAGTTAATGCGTGCTGGCTATGCGATTGAATACGATGCGATGGTTCCCACACAACTTTGGCCGACATTAGAAACGAAAAAAATGAAAAACCTTTATACAGCTGGTCAAATTAACGGGACATCTGGTTATGAAGAAGCAGCTGGTCAAGGATTAATGGCCGGAATTAATGCCGCGTGCCGCGTGCTTGAGAAGGAAGAAGTGATTTTAAGTCGTTCGGACGCTTATGTCGGTGTTTTAATTGACGATTTAATTACGAAAGGAACCAATGAGCCGTATCGTTTGCTGACGTCACGTGCTGAGTATCGTCTTCTGCTACGTCATGATAATGCTGATCTTCGTTTAACAGAAATTGGCCATCAAATCGGCTTGATTTCACAGGATCGTTATGATCGTTTCACGCAGAAGAAAGCGGATATTGCCGGGGAAATAGAGCGATTGAAATCGATCATTATTAAACCGAATGAAGCTACGCAAGCATTAATTCGTGAAGCGGGCGGAAGTGAATTGAAGGATGGTATTCGGGCATCTGATTTACTGAAGCGTCCAGAAATGACTTATGGGCATATTAAGCAGCTTGTCCCTGCGGATGTAGAAATCGATGCTGAAATAGAAGAACAAGTAGAAATTCAAATTAAATACGAAGGCTACATTGAAAAATCACTTCAGCAAGTAGAGAAGTTGAAAAAAATGGAAAATAAAAAAATTCCTGAAGATATTGATTATGAAGCGATTAGTGGCTTAGCGACAGAAGCTCGCCAAAAATTAATTGAAGTTCGACCGCTGTCCATTGCTCAAGCTTCCCGGATCTCAGGGGTCAATCCAGCCGATATTTCGATTCTTCTTGTTTATATTGAACAAGGCCGGATTGCTCGTATAGGAAGTTAACTTTAGTGAGGGGATGAATGAAGCATGAATAAGGACCAATTCCTAAAGCTGCTTGAGGAGAAGGGCGTTCACCTTTCTCCTTCCCAGCTTGAACAATTTGACTTATATTATGAGCTGCTCGTTGAATGGAATGAAAAAATGAATTTAACGGCGATTACAGAAAAAGAAGAAGTGTATTTAAAACATTTTTATGATTCATTATCCGCCGCTTTTCACTATGACTTTTCTGGTGAATTAACGGTTTGCGATGTTGGAGCAGGAGCGGGATTTCCGAGCATTCCATTAAAGATTGCTTTTCCGAACTTACGTGTAACGATTGTTGATTCGTTAAACAAACGTATTACATTTTTGAACCATTTAGCGAATGAATTAAAATTAGAACATGTTCATTTTTTCCATGATCGTGCTGAAACATTTGGTCGGCTTTCAGAACACCGCGAACAATATGATATTGTGATGGCGCGAGCGGTAGCAAGAATGTCTGTATTAAGTGAATTATGCTTGCCGCTTGTGAAAAAAGGCGGTGTTTTTCTGGCGATGAAAGCAGCGAGTGCGGAAGAAGAATTACAAAATGGGAAGAAGGCGATCACCACTCTTGGCGGTAAAGTACAAGAAACACATTCTTTTACGCTACCAATGGAGGAAAGCGATCGCACAATTATGGTGATCCAAAAAACAAAAGAAACACCAAAAAAATATCCACGAAAACCGGGTACACCAAACAAATCACCAATTGAGTAAATTTGTCCACATGTGGATAAATTTACTCAGCATAAGCATGGTGTAAAATGAAGAAGGAACATGAGAAGTATAGAGAGAATACGTATACAGGGAGTTTGTTAAAGGTGGTGTAGGGGATCATGAAGCATCCTTTCTCTCGTTTTTTTAACATAGGGGGAAAAACAGCTGAAGAGCAGCCTGGAGAACCAGTAGCCGAGGGAGAAAATATAAAAAAGATTCCAGTTTCCGAAATAGTGCCCAATCGTTTTCAGCCAAGAACAATATTTGATGATCAGAAAATAGAAGAATTAGCTCGAACCATTCATATACACGGAATTATTCAACCGATCGTCGTCCGTGAAATGGAAGATGGTCGCTATGAGTTAATTGCTGGTGAGCGTCGCTGGCGAGCAGTCCAAACATTGAATTGGGAAGAAGTCCCTGCAATTATCAATAATATGGACGATAAAGAGACAGCATCTGTGGCCTTAATAGAGAATTTACAAAGAGAAGAGCTTTCAGCGATTGAAGAAGCACTAGCTTATGCAAAATTACTAGAGCTTCATCAATTAACACAAGAAGCTTTAGCTCAGCGGCTTGGAAAAGGGCAATCAACGGTAGCGAACAAGTTGCGTCTATTAAAGCTCCCTCAACTAATACAAGAGGCGGTCATGCAAAAGCAAATAACTGAACGCCATGCTAGAGCGCTCATTCCGTTGAAGGATGAAGAAAAACAAATTCAGCTAATGAATGAGATCATCGAAAAGCATTTAAATGTCAAGCAAGTAGAGGATCGAGTTGTTCAATGGTTAACCGCATCGAATGAAGCGCCGAAACCGCGTCGAAAATCCTTTAGTAAAGATGTTCGAATTGCAGTGAACACGATTCGGCAATCATTATCAATGGTGTCAGACAGCGGCATTGACTTGAAATCGCAAGAAGAAGAATTTGAGGACTTTTATCAAATTACTATTAAAATACCAAAGAAAAAATCGCAAGGGTGAATGGCCAGAGATGGAGTTCACCCTTTTTATCTATGCAAAACAAAAGAATTTATTCGTGGAATGATAACGAAAGAGGTGATATTTGTTAAAATAGAGAAAACATAGTTTCAAGGGATAAGAGAAGGTAGGTGGTTCAAATGGGAAAAGTCATTGCTATTGCTAATCAAAAAGGCGGAGTAGGTAAAACAACAACATGTGTGAACTTAGGAGCTTGTTTAGCCTTTTTAAACAAGAAAGTGTTGTTAATTGATATTGATCCCCAAGGAAATGCGACAAGTGGTTCCGGCATCGAAAAAGGGGAACTCGAACATTGTATTTATGATGTATTAGTCGATGATGTAGAATTAGCCGATACGATTAAGCCAACGGAAATTGAACATTTTTTTGTTGTGCCAGCCACCATTGCACTTGCTGGCGCAGAAATTGAACTTGTACCAACCATTTCGAGAGAGGTTCGTTTAAAACGCGCATTAGAAGAAATCCGTGATGAGTACGATTACATCATTATTGATTGTCCTCCCTCCCTCGGATTGCTGACGATTAATGCATTAACAGCAGCGGACTCAGTTATTATTCCTGTGCAATGTGAATACTATGCACTTGAAGGTTTAAGTCAGCTTTTGAACACGGTGCGACTTGTTCAAAAGCATTTGAATCAAGAGCTATATATTGAAGGTGTACTCTTGACGATGTTAGATGCTCGTACAAACTTAGGGCTTCAAGTGATTGAAGAAGTGAAAAAATACTTTCAAGATCGAGTATATCGGACGGTTATTCCTCGCAATATCCGCCTCAGTGAAGCACCTAGCCATGGCCAACCTGTCATTTTATACGATGCACGTTCAAGAGGAGCAGAAATGTATACAGATTTTGCAAAGGAGGTAGCTGCTAGTGGCTAAAGGGTTAGGAAAAGGAATCAATGCTATCTTCAAAGACTTAGAGCCTGAAAACGAAGAAGCTGTGAAGGAAGTAAGACTAAAAGAGTTACGTCCCAATCCTTATCAACCGCGAAAAGTATTTAATGAAGAAGCGATTGAAGAATTAAAGGCATCGATTATTGAACACGGAATTTTGCAGCCTATAATCGTTCGGCAAAGCATTAAAGGCTATGAGATTGTCGTTGGAGAAAGGCGCTTCCGAGCAGCAAAGGCGGCTGAACTAGACAAAGTTCCTGTTGTTGTTCGCAAACTATCAGATCAACAAATGATGGAGATGGCTCTGTTAGAAAATCTTCAACGGGAAGATTTAACAACAATAGAGGAAGCAACCGCCTATCAAACATTAATGGAAAGACTGGACTTTACTCAAGAACAATTAGCGAAACGAATGGGAAAAAGTCGCTCACATATCGCCAACTATATTCGTTTATTGACGCTACCAGAACAAGTTCAGCAATACATTATGGATGGAAAACTATCGATGGGCCATGGGCGAGCACTCGTCGGATTAAAAAACAAAGAAAAAATAAGTCAAGTGGCTGACCAAACGGTGAAAGAGCATTTAAACGTTCGTCAATTAGAAAAACTCATTCAACAAATGAATGAAAATGTTCCACGTGAAACATTGTCTTCGAAACAAGAAAAGCATCCTTTATTGAAAGAAAGAGAAGAAGTGTTGCGAGAACGATTTGGTACAGCTGTTCACATTAAACAAATGAAAGATAAGCAAAAAGGAAAGATTGAAATTGAGTTTTTATCTGTAGACGATTTAAATCGCATCCTTGATTTGCTTAATGAATGAGCTGCCAATAGCCGGCAGCTATTTTTTATCTTTTCATGAGTCTTCGGCTTTTAACAAAGAAGGCTGATAGTAGTTAGGCTCAATTAATGGATCATCAGTCGAGAGTTGATAATGAATGCCCGCCTTTACGATACCGTTTGCGATAATTTTAGCCATACTCATTACTAAATGCAGCCGAGTATTTTGTAAAACGAAAAACTCCATAAATCCACTCACATTGACTGTTCCTGTAATGTGAGCATCACCGACCGCAGGGAGTTCTTTCTTAACGCCTGCTCCCGGTTTCACTGGTCCATTCCCTAGTTGAATATTTCCGATGTTTTTCAATGTACCTAAGCAAGCGTCTATTCCAATTATAAAAGGATGCTGATGCTGCTTTTGAATAAGAGATAGTTTGTCAGAAAGGTTTACTGCATGAACAGGATGCTCAAGTGTTCCGTACACATGGAAGCCAGGCAATAGTTTTTCGGAAAGCAACGTGCCAATTAATGGACCGAGTGAATCACCGGTGGATCGGTCCGTTCCGATAAAGGCAAAAACGATAGGACGAGTACTGGGTGGCGGTAATAAAGAAAGTAAATGTTCGGCCACGATGGATGAAGCTTGTTGTTCTTTATAATGAATAGTTAATACGTCAGGTTTTCGATCAAACACTTTTTTAAGATTCATATCACACCTCCTGCAGATTATAGTAAGAGTATACGGAAATCCACGATTTTCTATACATCGTATCGTGCAAAAAGTCAGAATTTTATCTAAAATAGACATAGCTACAAATTCATGCTGGTTCTTGATAAAATGAAAAAAGATTCTTCGATTGATGAAGAGGAGGAAAAAATGATGGATACGCTCCAAAAACTAACGGATAAATTGTGGGAAAAACTAACGGATGAATCACTATGGCTTTCGATCGGTGGAGGAACACTGAAAATAGTATTAATTATGATTTTGTCAGGTCTATTAGTGAAGTTTGCTAAAGTAGGCGTACGAAAGTTCTTCTATCTTCGTTCTAAGTCACCGCTTGATTTTTCTGAACGTCGAGAAAATACACTTTTAAAGTTAATAGAGAATATTATTTCTTATGTGGTCTATTTCATCGCATTAATTAATATTTTGTCTATTTTATCATTCGATATTAAAGGGTTAATTGCCGGTGCAGGGGTTGTTGGTTTAGCGATAGGTTTTGGTGCACAAAGCCTTGTAAAAGATATCATTACCGGGTTTTTTATTATATTTGAAGATCAATTTTCAGTCGGCGATTTCGTTCGCATTGGTCAATTCGAAGGAACGGTCGAAGAAATCGGTCTTCGTACAACGAAAATCAAAAACTGGACAGGAGAACTACATATTTTGCCGAATGGTTCGATTACAGAGGTGACGAACTTCTCAGTCCATAATAGTGTGGCAGTCGTTGATGTGAGTATCGCCTACGAGGAAAATATTAATAAAGCGGAAAAAGTATTAAATGAATTAATAGAAACATTACCTGACAGGTATGAACAAATTGTTGCGCCGCCCCAGCTGTTAGGTGTGCAAATGTTAGCAGCTTCCGATGTTGTCATGAGAATTATTGCAGAAACAACTCCGATGAATCATTTTATTGTCGCAAGGCATATACGCAAAGAAGTGAAAGAACACTTGGATCAGCATGGAATAGAGATTCCATTTCCGCGTCTTGTCATGTATTCTCGGGATGAACAGGCAGAAGCTGTAGCGAAGCAAAGAGAAGAGGGATGATTAAATGGAAAAGGTTTTCGAATTAAATGATATTGTAGAAATGAAAAAACCACATCCGTGCGGCACAAATCGTTGGAAAATTATCCGTCTAGGGATGGATATCCGTATTAAATGCGAAGGTTGTGGCCATAGTGTCATTCTTCCACGGAGAGAGTTTACGAAAAAAATAAAAAAAGTGTTAGGTCCGATCGAAAACAGTAGCGAATGAAAAACGCTGCTGTTTTCTTGTTTAAAGCCTTCTGCTATAATTGGAAAAGGTTTTAGGGTAGGGAAATCTATCTTTTGATTTTAAATAGAGGAGTGAATGAAATGGCATTAACGGCAGGGATTGTTGGATTGCCGAACGTAGGTAAATCAACATTATTTAATGCGATTACAAAAGCGGGGGCAGAATCAGCGAATTATCCGTTCTGTACGATTGATCCGAACGTAGGAATCGTTGAAGTACCTGATGAGCGTTTAAATAAGTTAACAGAAATGGTGGAACCGAAAAAAACGGTACCAACAGCATTTGAGTTTACAGATATTGCAGGAATTGTAAAGGGAGCGAGCAAAGGAGAAGGACTTGGTAATAAATTTTTGGCTCACATTCGTGAAGTCGATGCGATTTGCCAAGTAGTTCGTTGCTTTGCTGATGATAACATCACTCACGTATCTGGAAAAGTGGACCCGATTGATGATATTGAAGTCATTAACTTGGAGTTAATTTTAGCTGACCTTGAATCGGTAGAAAAGCGCTTAGTGCGCGTAGCTAAGTTAGCGAAGCAAAAAGATAAAGAAGCTGTAATTGAAAACGAGATTTTAGTTAAATTAAAAGCGGCATTAGAAGAAAATAAACCTGCTCGTACAGTGGAATTTTCGGAAGAGCAAGAAAAAACCGTCAAACAACTTCATCTATTAACAAGAAAGCCGATGTTATATGTAGCGAACGTGGGTGAAGATGAAATTGCGGACCCATCAGGCAATGAATATTTGCAAAAAGTACGTGAATTTGCTGCGGAGGACAATGCAGAAGTGATCGTCGTTTGTGCCAAAATTGAAGAGGAAATCGCTGAGCTTGATGAAGAAGAAAAAGCTATGTTTTTACAAGAACTAGGTATTGAAGAGTCTGGTTTAGACCAATTGATTCGTGCCGCTTATTCTTTATTAGGACTAGCAACTTATTTCACAGCGGGTGTTCAAGAAGTTCGCGCTTGGACGTTCCGTAAAGGAATGAAAGCTCCTCAATGTGCTGGTGTCATTCACACCGACTTTGAACGTGGTTTCATTCGCGCAGAAACAGTTTCCTATGATGATCTTGTAGAAACTGGCTCGATGACGGCGGCGAAAGAAGCTGGGAAAGTTCGTTTAGAAGGTAAAGAATATATTATGAAAGATGGGGACGTTGTTCATTTTAGATTTAATGTATAACGTTGCATCCTGAAAGTGGTTGTGTTATAATTCTATATTGTGAGTAATGAAATACTTACTCCTTGCTCTTTTCGAAAGGAAAAGAGCCGTATAGTCCATGAGGAGGTGAAAGAAAGATGAAAAAGTACGAATTCATGTACATTATCCGTCCAACTGTTGATGAGGAAGCAAAAAAAGCTGTTGTTGAGCGTTTTGACGGCATTTTAACTTCTAACGGTGCGGAGATCATCGAATCTAAAGATTGGGGTAAACGTCGTTTAGCGTATGAAATTAACGATTTCCGTGAAGGTTTCTACCAATTGGTACACGCTAACGCAGAAGCTGCTGCGGTTGAAGAGTTTGACCGTTTAGCAAAAATCAGCGACGACATTATTCGCCATATCGTTGTTCGTGAAGAAGAAAAATAATCCGTTTAAATAAACTACACGTTTTAAATGTTTCACGTGAAACATTTAGAACAAAAGGAGTTGATTCTGATGATGAACCGAGTCATTTTAGTTGGTCGTTTAACTAAAGATCCGGACCTTCGTTATACGCCAAATGGAGTTGCTGTTGCTACATTTACATTAGCTGTTAATCGTGCGTTTACGAATCAGCAGGGCGAACGTGAAGCCGACTTCATTAACTGTGTTGTTTGGCGTCGTCCAGCAGAGAACGTAGCAAACTTTTTGAAAAAGGGTAGTTTAGCAGGAGTAGATGGTCGCCTTCAAACTCGCAACTACGAGGGACAAGATGGTCGTCGAGTATATGTAACTGAAGTTCTTGCCGAAAGTGTACAATTTCTTGAGCCGAAAAGCGCTTCCTCTAACTATGAGCAGCGCGGCGGTGACAATGGGATGTACGGTGGTGGACAAAAGAAACAAGACTTCCCGTTTGAGCAACAGAATCAACAACGAAGCAATAATAATAATAACAATAACAACCAAGGTTATACACGTATGAATGAAGATCCGTTTGCAAATGATGGTCAGCCGATCGATATTTCAGACGACGATCTTCCGTTCTAATTGATAAGCAAAGGAGGGAAATGAACATGGCAGGTGGACGCAGAGGCGGACGTAAACGTAGAAAAGTGTGTTTCTTCACTTCAAACAATATCACACACATCGATTACAAAGATATTGATCTTTTGAAAAAGTTTATCTCTGAGCGTGGAAAGATTCTTCCACGTCGCGTAACTGGAACAAGTGCTAAATACCAACGCCGTTTAACTATCGCAATTAAACGCGCTCGTATGATGGCTCTTCTTCCATTCGTATCTGGAGAATAATAAAAAGACCATTCGAGCAACAAGGACACAATCCTTGTTGCTTTTTCTATTTTAGGGAATTATCAGCTTGTAAGAACAGGTTGTAATTGCAAAGATGCGCACCTTGCTTAATATAAAAACTTAATAGGTATATATATTTTCTTTAGAAAACGCCGATAAAGACATAAAGGGAATATTATATAAACATCAGGTGGTGGAAGCTTTGAAGTCAATTAAAACTAAGTTAATGATTCCTTTGATTATATTACTTGTCTTATCTTTTTCTATTATTATTATCTTTACTAATAATCAAACAGAAAAAAGAATGACGAAGGAAATCATCAATCAGACAAAAACAATGGTTGAGAAAATGAACCAGGCAACTTCGCTATTTTTAGAGCAACATGAAAAAAGCATCGATCTGTTATCAGATCACCCTGTCGTATTAAATTATGGAAATGAGATTGTTCATTCAGGCAACAGCAAACAAAAAGCTGCTTTAGAAAAGACTTTAAGAGATTATTTGGATTCATATGGTGATGTCGAAAATGTTTTTTTTGCTACACCAAAAGGAACGATCGACATTTATCCGAATTCACTGCCGGCAGACTATAATCCGTTAACGCGTGATTGGTATAAACAGGCTTCGGCGGCAGATGGAGAAATGATCTGGAGTGAGCCGTATATTGATTCAGCAACTGGTGAATATGTCGTCACTCTTTCGAAATTAGTAAAATATCAAAACGGAACCGTTGGTGTACTTGGAGTAGATATTAACTTAACAACATTAACCGAAAAAATTAGCGATATGAAAATCAGCTATAAGGGATATCCCGTTATCTTTTCAGAGCAAGGATTGGGAATCGTTCATCCGACGGAAAAAGGAAAAGATTTAAGGAAATATGACTTTGTTCAGCAAATATTAAATGCTTCTTCATCAGATGGTGTTAGTACTTATCTATTTAAAGGTGAGGAACGGCTATTTGTTTATGATACAGTTGAAAATACCACATGGAAGATTGGAGCGTCCTATAAACAACAGGATATGCTAAGTTTGTCAAAAACGATTCAAAAGATATTAATCTTTACCGGGATCTTTGTTTTAGTGCTAATGATTGCAGCGATTTGGGTACTTTCAGTTAACATTACACAGCCGATTAATGAGCTTCAACAATCTGCTAGGAAAGTAGCAACGGGTGATTTAAGCATACAAGTAGCAGTCACTACTCGGGATGAGGTCGGACAGCTTGCTTCTTCCTTTAATGAAATGACGAGCAGTATGAAAGAAATCATTTCGACGGTGAATCATTCAGCGTCAAGTGTGACAGAAGCAGCAGAGAATTTAAGTTCCGTATCAGAAGAAACAAATGCATCAAGTGAACAAATTGCAGCTGCTATTAATGAAATCGCCAAAGGTGCAGCTAAGTCGGCGGAAGAATCTGCTGAAGCAACAGAGAGAGCGCATCATCTCGGTGATCAGATGAACGTTGTTACGAATCAAGCATCAGATATGGCAAATGCCGCGAAAAAAGCAGAGGAAGCGAATAAAGTAGGTCTGGATCAAATCCAGGAGTTAGCTCAATCAAGTGTGGAATCGAAGCGGTATATTGATGAGATGGAGAAAGTGATTACAGCTTTAGAGACAAAAATCAAGTCGATTGAGCTTGTTATTCAAACGATCACGGATATTTCTGCTCAAACCAATTTATTAGCGTTAAATGCTTCGATTGAAGCAGCACGTGCTGGGGAACACGGAAAAGGCTTTGCAGTAGTCGCGGATGAGGTTCGAAAGCTAGCTGAGCAATCAGGACAGGCGACTGATCAAGTGAAAGAAATCATCACCGACATACAAGGTGGATCACATCAAGCGGTCAACCAAATGATGAAAACGAAAGAAAACTTTGATCAACAGACGGCTGTTGTAGAAGCAACAGAGCAAATCTTTACTCGCTTATCTTCTTTAGTAGAGGAGATGGAAAGCGCCATTACCACAATTAATAGCGAAATTTTTGAAGCAGCCGAGTCAAAAAATGAAGTGCTGCAAGTGATGGAAGGTATTGCAGCAGCAGCTGAACAATCCGCCGCTGCTAGTGAAGAAATTAGCGCTTCTACTGATGAACAGCTTCGAGCGATTGAATCCGTAACGAAGTCATCAGAAAGCTTGATGGAATTAAGTGTGGAATTGAAGCATGCTGTCGAGCGGTTTAAATTGAATTGATTCAAACAGCACATCGGTAACTAGCCGATGTGCTGTTTGAGCTGTAAAAATAAACAAAATCTTTACAATAACCCTATACAATTACTAGGTAAAAGATACTATAATAAACAACAGTGATGCTATAGAAGGGCGTGTATAAACTGAAGTCTATTCGATTAAAGTTCATAGTACCTATTGCGATTTTACTGTTGGTTTCCTTTGCTTTTATCATTGTTTTTACAGGATGGAAAGTAGAAGAGAAAACAAAAGCAGATGTATTAGAGCAGACTAAAGGAATAGTGAAGGAATTGGAGCACTCTTCTCAACAATTTTTGCAAAAATATGATGAGAGTATTCAGCTATTATCAGAAAGTCAACAAGTCAAAATATATGGTCAATCGATAAACACTTCTGCAGAAGCAAAAAGCTTGGCTGAAAGAGACCTTCAAGAGATTTTCAATCAATATACTCGTTTATATAAAGATGTATTAAATGTCTATTTCGCTGCACCGAATAAGCAATTTAAAATGGTTCCTGCTACGAATTTATCCAATAATTATGATCCAACTAGTCAAAGTTGGTTTAAATTAGCAGTTGATAATAAAAAATCAGCTGTATGGAGTGAACCGTATGAAAATGATTCAGGAACATATGTGATTACTGTGTCGAAAGCATTGTATAGCGGAAAGAATTTAGTCGGGGTCGTAGGAGCAGATATTAATTTAACGAGTTTGACGAATCATATTAATGACTTAGATATTGGATATAAAGGATACCCTGTCATTATGGCGGAAAATGGGGCTGCCATTGTTCATCCGAAAGAAAAAGGAAATTATTTAACGGAGCAACCTTTATTTAAAAAGGCGGTATCTAGCGAGAAAGATAATGGAATATCATTTGATCAAGGAGCGGAACAATTATTTATTTATGAGAGGGTAAAAGAGACGAATTGGACCGTAGGAGCGGTGTTCAATGAAGCAGAGCTAATCAGCGTATCACAAGAGATTAGAAAAATATTGTCAATGACGGCTCTGTCCATTTTGATGATTATGATTGTCGTCATTTATTATTTATCAGCGAAAATCTCGAAACCGATTGAGCAGCTAAATCAGTCGGTGAGTGAAGTCGCAAAAGGCAATTTACATACGAAAGTGACAATTAAAGGTCGGGATGAAGTGGCTCAACTTGGTCGTAGTTTCAACCATATGATTGATAATATGAAAAATATTATTACAGTAGTTTCGCAATCAGCTCAAAATGTAAAAGAATCAATCACTGAATTAAACGCAATGGCACAAGTATCGGCCACTTCGAGTGAACGTACAGTCGTTGAAATTAACGAAATTGCCGTTGAATCAGCTAGTTCTGCGGACAAAGCCAGATCAGCGAAAGAACAATCTGAAGGCTTAAGTGAGATTATTAACGGGGTTTCTGCTAAAACGGAGAAGATGTCTGCTTTTGCATTAGATGCGGATCGTGCCAATCAGCAAGGTGTACATCATATTCAATCTTTACAGCAGTCGAATGAAACCTCGAAGCAATTTATCGATTCAACTGAGCAAGTGATCACTGAATTGGGAACGGAAATTCAACAAATTGAAAAGATCATTCATACGATTACTGATATTTCAGCGCAAACGAATTTGTTAGCATTGAATGCGAGTATTGAAGCTGCCCGAGCAGGCACTTATGGAAAAGGCTTTTCCGTTGTTGCTCACGAAGTTCGCAAGCTTGCGGAACAATCGAACCGAGCGGCACAGGAAATTCAAGAGATGATCGAAATGATTTTACGGGGATCACATAAGGCAGTGAATCAAATTGTTCAGACGAAAGAGAATTTCACTGAACAAACAAAGGCGGTTAAGCAAGCGAATCAAATTTTTGAAACCAATTCGGCGCTGATGAATAATATGAAAGAGTTAATAGACTCACTGCACCTTGATATGCAGCAAGTGGCATTTAAAAAAGATGAATTGCTTGATTTATCTAGCTATATGGCCGCACTTTCTCAGCAGACAGCAGTAGCTTGTGAAAAAGTAAATAATCATACAGATGAGCAATTAAGCGCTGTTCAATCAGTGACCGTTGCAACTGAGCAGTTGAATGGATTGAACCAAGAACTACAACAATCGATTGAGCGCTTTCATTTTCAGGATGAAGGGGATCGATTAGCGGATTAGAATGATACGGGCATTATTTTCAAACTCGCCACCTGCTTTTATAGGTTGGCGAGTTTGTTGCCTGTAGATTAGTCCATACGTCGCTGACCAGTGTCTTGCGCTTTTTTTATTGTCCAGCTCCAAGCGCTAGCGGCTAGTGGACTTCCACATTCCTCCTTGCGATAAGTCAACATCGATTCACTGTCGTTCATCGTGTTTCCTTTATCTCGTGCGGAATGTTCCAGTCCATACGTCACTGACCAGCGCCTTCCGCTCTTCTTATTGTCCAGCTCCAGCAGCCAGACTCTCGGACATAAGCTGTCACGCCTATGTGGCAAAGAACGCCACTACGGCGGTCCATCTTATGTCTGCCGAGTCTAAACGGCTGCTTCCGCTCTTCTTTAGTTGAAGGAAGGGGGAAAGGAGGATAAAATAGTAGGATGATGGTCACTTTTCGTTTAGGGTAGATAGTTTGGAAAGTGTGTCAGCTTATTATTTAATGAGGTGTTTGAGTGGAAAAGAAAAAAGTATTAAATGAAGGAATATGGATGCTAGCGCTTTTTGTTGTGCTTTTGTTAGTATCGATTTATGTTCCAGTAGTATCTACGTTATCTAGTTTATTTCTCGTCCTTCCCTTTCTAGTGTTTAGTGCTAAATATTCATTAAAATCATCAGTGATGTTTGGATTGATTAGTTTATTGGTAGCTAGTGTCGTCGGAGGATTGGGTGCGGTACCGTTAGCATTTATGTTTGGTTCTACCGGTATTGTAATGGGAAGTATGGTGTACAAAAAACTTGATAAACTGTCTATATTTATAGCAGGAAGTTTGACGTTTTTGTTGAATATTATCCTGTTATACGTATCGACGATTTTGCTTACTGGAGTTAATGTAGTAACAGAAATGAACGAATCGTTTAAGCGTTCTTTTCAAGAGTCGATAGGTTTGATGGAGGAGTTAGGTCAACCATTGCCGGAAGAAGCGGTGAAACAATTCCAAGAAGGGTTTGCTTTTTTTAATACTTTGACGCCTAGCTTATTTGTTTTATTTGCTTTGACAGCAGTATTTTTATTTACGCTTGTGAACTTTCCTATATTAAAAAAGTTAAAGATTGATGTCCCTCATTTTCAACCATTTCGGATGTGGAGGATGCCTAAAAGCATCTTATGGTATTATTTAATTTTGTTGCTTTTAAGCTTTGTTGCAATCCTAGAAGTAGGAAGTTTGTGGTATTCAGCCTATGTTAATTTGATGTTTATGCTACAATTTTGTTTAATTATACAAGGTTTATCTTTTTTCTATTTCTTTGCTGATGTAAAGAAATGGCCAAAAATTGTGCCCATCATTTTAACAATTTTATCAATTGTCTTCCTTCCGCTCCTTTATCTTGTAAGATTATTAGGTATAATTGACTTAGGTTTTGATTTGCGACAGCGCCTTCAACAAAAACCATAATTTGTGGCTTTATTTTTAATTTTAGGAGCTGAAATGATGCTTTCTTACTACAGTCGGCAGAAGATTCAACTTCTGCTATATGGAATCATGTTGGTTTTATTTCTCTCATTAGTTGTACTTGCTTTTTACAACTGGTTTATAGCATTAGTTGGTTTAGCGGTAGGTACCATTGTTTTTTTTCTCCTGCTTCAGACGGAGAGAAAGATTCATGAGGAAATTAGGCTTTATGTAACAACGCTTTCCAAAAAGGTGAAGCTAATTGGAGAAGAAGCTACAATGGAACTACCAATAGGGATCCTTTTGTATAATGAAGATTACTACATAGAATGGGCAAATTCTTTTCTTTTGTCCTGTTTTCAAAAGGAGACATTGGCAGGAAATTCTCTATATGAGCTTGCAGAAGCGGTTATCCCCATTATTAAAAATGAAAAAGGCGATATCATTCAATTGAATGAACGGGAATTTAATGTGGTGATCAAGCCGAAAGAAAAGCTACTTTACTTTATCGACATTTCAGAGCAAATGAAGGTTGCTAGGAAACAAGAGGAAGAACAAACAGTGGTGTCGATTATTTACTTAGATAACTATGACGATTTAACGCAGGGGATGGATGATCAGACCCGTAGCCATTTAAATAGTATGGTGACTTCTATATTAAATAATTGGGCAAAAGAATATGGTGTTTTTTTGAAGAGGGTTTCTTCCGAGCGCTTCTTTGCCATACTTAATCAGAGGATATTACAGAAGCTAGAAGATAGGAAGTTCTCCATTTTGGACGAGGTGCGAGAAAAAACAGCGAAACAAGCTGCTTCTTTAACGTTAAGCATCGGTGTAGGACAAGGAGACATATCGTTGCCAGAGCTTGGAGATCTAGCGCAATCAAGCTTAGACTTAGCCCTCGGTCGCGGTGGCGATCAAGTAGCCATCAAGCAATTAAATGGGAAAGTAAAGTTTTATGGTGGAAAGACAAACCCTATGGAAAAGAGAACGCGCGTCAGAGCTCGGGTGATTTCTCATGCTTTAAAAGAATTAGTCACTGAAAGCGATAAAGTAATTGTGATGGGACATAAATATCCTGATATGGACGCTATTGGAGCGTCTATGGGGATTCGACGCGTCGCTGAAATGAATGACCGTGAAGGGTATATTGTTTTGAATGCTTCAGAAATTGATACATCCGTTAAGCGTTTAATGACGGAAGTTAAGGATAGTACAGATTTATCTTCTCGTGTCATTACACCAGAAGAAGCTTTGGATATCGCAACGGATGATACGTTACTGGTCATTGTGGACACTCATAAGCCTTCACTAGTCATTGAAGAAAAGCTTCTGAATAAGGTTGAGAAGGTCGTGGTCATTGATCATCATCGTCGCGGGGAAGAATTTATTAAAAATCCACTGCTCGTTTATATGGAGCCTTACGCTTCATCGACGGCTGAATTAATTACAGAGTTACTTGAATATCAACCGAAAGTGCATAAGATTAATAGGCTAGAAGCAACGGCTTTATTGGCGGGAATTGTAGTTGATACGAAAAGTTTCTCCCTTCGAACTGGTTCAAGAACGTTCGATGCCGCCTCTTATTTACGGGCTCATGGAGCAGATACGATACTTGTTCAAAAGTTTTTGAAAGAGGATATTGATACGTATATTCAACGATCACAAATTATTGAAACGGTTTATTTTTACCGGGATGGTATTGCTATTGCCAAAGGAAACAACTACTCTGTGTATGATGCTGTTATGATTGCACAAGCGGCTGATACTCTTCTTACAATGGATGGGGTACAGGCTTCATTCGTAATTGCTTATCGTGAACAAAATACGATTGGAATTAGCGCACGTTCCCTCGGTGATGTCAATGTTCAAGTCATCATGGAGCAATTGAACGGCGGAGGTCATTTATCGAATGCGGCTACCCAGATGAAAGACAC
The DNA here is from genome assembly GCF_051842975.2 of Bacillus sp. Hm123. Lineage (NCBI taxonomy): Bacteria > Bacillati > Bacillota > Bacilli > Caryophanales > Bacillaceae > Bacillus > Bacillus sp. Hm123. The sequence goes on along the minus strand of NZ_CM200277.1, from coordinate 3,576,844 downwards.
TACCATTCCCGATGCAGAAATTCAGCTGCAAAAAGCAATCGATGAATTTTTTGAAGGAGGACATGAAGAATGAAAGTTATTTTCTTACAAGACGTAAAAGGAAAAGGGAAAAAAGGGGAAGTTAAAAATGTAGCGGATGGTTACGCTCATAACTTTCTAATCAAAAACGGATTAGCTGTAGAAGCGACAGCTGGAAACAAAAAAACATTAGATGCTCAAAAAAGAAAACAAGCGGAGCTGGCTCAGCAAGAGCTAGAAGAAGCGAAAAAATTAAAAGAAGTTGTAGAAGCTTTAACAGTGGAAATTGCTACAAAAACAGGAGAAGGCGGTCGCTTATTCGGTTCTGTCACAACGAAGCAAATTGCGGATGAATTGAAGAAAACACATAGCATTACCATTGATAAGCGCAAAATGGATCTATCGGATGGCATTCGCGCTCTAGGCTACACAAATGTACCAGTGAAACTTCACAATGAAGTATTTGCCACATTAAAAGTTCATGTAACGGAAGAAAAATAATTCGTTTCATGCTAAAATAATAAGGTTGAAAAAATGTGATCGGATGTTTCTGGTCACATTTTTTTATCAATGAGATTGTTTTTAAGGGAGAGGTAAGCGATGAGCGATGTTATGACAGATCGAATTCCGCCACAGAGTATTGAAGCGGAACAGGCTGTTCTTGGAGCCATTTTCTTAGAGCCATCCGCTTTAACGGTTGCTTCTGAGATTTTGATACCAGAAGATTTCTACCGTACCGCCCATCAAAAGATATATAATCATATGCTGAAGCTGAACGATCACGGCAAAGCGGTTGACGTCGTGACCGTGACAGAAGAGCTAGCAGCTATTAAAGATTTAGAAGATGTCGGCGGCGTCGTCTATTTAACTGAATTGGCTGAGTCAGTCCCGACAGCGGCCAATATCGAATATTATGCTCGAATTGTTGAGGAAAAATCACTTTTACGTCGATTAATTCGCACAGCGACTCATATTGCTCAAGAAGGCTATAGTCGGGAAGATGAAGTAGAATCGTTACTAAGTGAAGCCGAAAAAAGCATTATGGAAGTAGCACAACGGAAAAATACGAGTGCGTTTCATAATATTAAAGATGTGCTCGTGCGTACGTACGACAACATTGAAATGCTTCATAACCGCAAAGGCGATGTCACAGGAATTCCAACTGGATTTGCCGAGCTTGATAGCATGACGGCTGGTTTCCAGCGCAATGATTTAATCATTGTAGCTGCCCGTCCCTCTGTTGGTAAAACAGCCTTTGCCTTAAATATTGCCCAAAACGTGGCCACGAAAACAGATGAAAATGTGGCGATCTTCAGCTTGGAGATGGGGGCTGAACAGCTCGTAATGCGTATGCTTTGTGCCGAGGGGAATATTAACGCTCAAAATTTGCGGACGGGTTCCCTCACTGATGAAGATTGGCGCAAGTTGACGATGGCGATGGGAAGTTTGTCTAACTCTGGGATTTTTATTGATGATACGCCAGGTGTACGTATTGGTGAAATTCGCTCCAAGTGCCGCCGCTTAAAGCAAGAGCATGGGCTAGGCATGATTTTAATTGATTACTTGCAGCTTATCCAAGGTAGTGGTCGCTCAGGTGAGAACCGTCAGCAGGAAGTATCGGAAATTTCTCGGTCATTAAAGGCGCTTGCTCGTGAACTTGAAGTGCCAGTGATTGCTCTGTCACAGCTATCTCGTGGTGTAGAGCAACGGCAGGATAAGCGTCCAATGATGTCTGATATTCGGGAATCGGGATCGATTGAGCAGGATGCAGATATTGTTGCCTTTTTATATCGAGACGATTATTATGATAAAGAATCTGAGAACAAAAATATTATCGAAATCATTATTGCCAAACAGCGTAATGGTCCTGTAGGCACGGTTTCACTTGCTTTTGTGAAAGAGTATAATAAGTTTGTTAATTTAGAGCGACGGTTCGATGAAACAGGATAATATACATGATATACCAGCAGTGAAAGGTAAAAACTGCTGGTATTTGCTATTTTACGAACAAATTTACAACAAAATAACTAAATGTTCGTATTTTCAGTTTGACTTCTTTTACTTTAACCTGTTAAAATAAAAAGTGCTTGACATAACAAAGAAATTTAGGGACCCTTCGGAGGTGCTTATACATGTCGTCAGTAGTAGTAGTAGGAACACAATGGGGCGATGAAGGAAAAGGTAAAATCACTGACTTCCTTTCAGAAAACGCAGAAGTAGTAGCTCGTTACCAAGGTGGTAATAATGCGGGACACACGATTAAATTTAACGGCGTGACATACAAATTGCATTTAATTCCATCAGGTATCTTTTATAAAGAGAAAATTTGTGTGATCGGCAATGGGATGGTAGTAGATCCTAAAGCATTAATTCAAGAATTAAAGTATTTACAAGATCAAAATGTGTCAACAGATAACTTGCGCATTAGTAACCGTGCCCATGTAATTCTTCCTTATCATTTAAAAATTGATGAAGTAGAAGAAGCACGTAAAGGCGACAACAAAATTGGCACAACGAAAAAAGGAATCGGACCAGCTTACATGGATAAAGCAGCACGTATCGGTATCCGCATGGCCGACCTTTTAGATCGCAAGGCATTTGAAGAGAAATTAACTCGCAACTTAGAAGAGAAAAACCGTTTACTTGAGCGCTTCTATGAAACAGAAGGCTTCAAGATTGAAGATATTCTTGATGAGTACTATGAGTATGGTCAACAAATTAAACAATACGTTTGCGATACATCTGTTGTGTTAAACGATGCATTAGATGAAGGTCGTCGCGTATTATTTGAAGGCGCTCAAGGCGTTATGTTAGATATTGACCAAGGTACGTACCCATTCGTAACATCTTCTAACCCGGTAGCAGGTGGGGTAACGATTGGTTCTGGTGTAGGCCCAACAAAGATCAATAGCGTTGTTGGTGTAGCGAAAGCATACACTAGCCGTGTAGGAGATGGCCCGTTCCCGACAGAGCTTCATGATGAAATTGGTCAGCAAATTCGTGAAGTAGGTCGTGAGTACGGTACGACAACTGGTCGTCCACGTCGCGTTGGTTGGTTCGATAGCGTCGTTGTTCGCCACGCTCGTCGCGTCAGCGGTTTAACGGATCTTTCTCTTAACTCAATCGATGTACTGACAGGTATTGAAACAGTGAAAATCTGTGTCGCTTACCGTTACAACGATCAAGTGATTGAAGAGTATCCAGCAAACTTAAATATTTTAGCTGAATGTACGCCAATTTATGAAGAGCTTCCAGGTTGGACAGAAGATGTCACTAGTTGCAAAACATTAAGCGACCTCCCGGTTAATGCTCGTCACTACGTAGAGCGTGTTTCTCAATTAACAGGCATTCCGTTATCTACATTCTCAGTAGGACCAGACCGCAATCAAACGAACATTGTTCGCAGTGTTTGGGCACAAGGTTAAGATAAAAAGCACCGGCTTCTCCTTTCGAGGAAGCCGGTGCTTTTGTGTATTGGTTGTTTCTTCGGTGTTCCGCTCGGTTCTTCAACTTTACGAAGTGTTTCTTTGGTTTTTAAGTCATACGGCTATACCATTCTTTTTAAAATTTGTCCAACTCACGCTATTTCTAATGTCAAATTTTTTTCGACATTTTTTTTAAAAATCTATTGTCAGCTTAAATACCTTGTGATAACATTAACAACGTTGCTAAGAACAAACACTGTTTCGAGCCATTAGCTCAGTTGGTAGAGCATCTGACTTTTAATCAGAGGGTCGAAGGTTCGAGTCCTTCATGGCTCACCATTCTTATTGAATGGCCCGTTGGTCAAGCGGTTAAGACACCGCCCTTTCACGGCGGTAACACGGGTTCGAATCCCGTACGGGTCACCAAGTTTTATTTAAAAAAAGTAATCAATAGTTATGGTCCGGTAGTTCAGTTGGTTAGAATGCCTGCCTGTCACGCAGGAGGTCGCGGGTTCGAGTCCCGTCCGGACCGCCATAAATGAATCATTTACTTTTTATCGTTTACTTAATGAATCCTATTTTTTCATTAGTCGGCCATGACTTCTAAGAGCAACCTCTTTGTTGGCCGCTCAGTTTTTTTGTTAAATACATATTGATTTGGCTCAGTAGCTCAGTTGGTAGAGCAATGGACTGAAAATCCATGTGTCGGCGGTTCGATTCCGTCCTGAGCCATCAAAGAAGCATCGCGATGATTATAACTCTCGCGGTGTTTTTTTTTGTGAAAGAAAAAGATCCAAGAGAGGAACATTTGGGTATATATTCATATTCCCTATTAAAGGATGAAAAAGGTTGCTGTTCGTGATACAGTTAATAGATGCGGTATTTATGTTGAGAAGACCGCTTTGAGAGGGCTGACAGCCATAAGAATATCTCAATGAAAAGGATTTTCTCCTTTTAAATAGTAGATATTATTGTTTAGAGTCAGTCTTTTTTTGCTTGATTGAGAGTAAATAAAAAGTGGAAGAAATCGGTGTTTTCTTATGATAAAATAAAGGAATAACCTCTTCACTAAACAATTTGATTGTAAATATTTTTTGACTTTTGAAGAAAAGAGGAGAGCAGGATGCAAAAAAAGATATTAGTTGTAGATGATGAAAGGCCTATTGCAGATATTCTACAATTTAACTTAAAAAAAGAAGGTTATGAAGTTCATTGTGCATACGATGGAGATCGGGCTGTTGAGATGGTAGAAGAAGTGCAGCCGGACTTGATTCTATTAGATATTATGCTTCCTGGACGGGATGGTATGGAAGTGTGTCGTGAAGTAAGAAAAAAATATGAAATGCCCATTGTCATGCTAACGGCTAAAGATTCGGAGATTGATAAAGTGCTTGGGCTTGAACTTGGTGCGGATGATTATGTGACAAAGCCATTTAGTACAAGAGAATTGATTGCTCGGGTGAAGGCGAATTTACGTCGTCATCAAGCGGCCCCTGCGCCGGTGGAGGAAGAAGAAGAATCGAATGAAATTACGGTAGGTACATTGACGATTTTGCCTGATGCTTACATGGTATCTAAGCGTGGAGAAACGATTGAGCTGACTCATCGTGAATTTGAATTGCTTCATTATTTAGCAAAACATATTGGTCAAGTGATGACGAGGGAGCATTTGTTGCAAACCGTTTGGGGCTATGATTATTATGGTGATGTTCGCACGGTCGATGTAACCGTTCGTCGCTTACGTGAAAAAATTGAGGATAATCCGAGTCACCCATCCTGGATTGTAACGAGAAGAGGAGTAGGCTACTACTTGCGTAATCCTGAACAGGAGTAATCATAAATGAAAAAAGTGAGTTTTTTCCGTTCGATACAATTAAAGTTTGTATTAATTTATGTGCTACTTATTTTATTTGCTATGCAAATTATTGGCGTTTATTTTGTTAATGAATTAGAGAAGAAGCTTGTCACAAATTTTAAAAGCTCTTTGCAGCAACGTGTGAATTTGCTGGAATATAATTTAAGGGAAGAGATGTTGAAAGAGCGAACCGAGGATACGCCGACGCTGGAGCAGGATATCCAAAAAATATTAGAGGATTTTTCGGGTCCTGATATTTCGGAAGTGCGGGTTATTGACGCACGTAGCCGAATTATTGGTACATCTGATCCGACGAAACAAGGAACGCTTGGTCAAAGAACAACGGAAATTTCAGTGAAGAGGACGTTGTCCGTTGGAGCTGAAGAAGACAAGATGTATGTCGATAAGCAAACGAATAAGCGTTTTTGGGTGTTAACATCCCCCATCATTTCGAATCGAGAAGTGATTGGTGCGGTTTATTTAGTTGGAAAGATTGAAAATGTATTCGGACAAATGGATCAGATTAATGAAATCCTATTCTCAGCAACCGCCCTTGCTCTAGGGGTAACAGCTATTCTAGGTGTCGTGTTAGCCCGTACCATTACCCGACCGATTACAGATATGCGTCGTCAAGCCGTCGCACTTGGAAAAGGAAACTTTTCTCGAAAGGTGAAAGTGTACGGGCAAGATGAGATCGGTGAGCTAGCGGCCACGTTTAATAATTTAACGAAGCGACTTCAAGAAGCTCAAGCCACGACGGAGGGAGAGCGAAGAAAGTTATCCTCGGTTTTGTCTTATATGACGGATGGGGTGATTGCAACCGACCGAAGAGGCCGTGTTATTCTCATTAATGAACCAGGAGCTAAACTATTAAATGTTTCACGTGAAACATTGATTTCGAAGCCGATTACGTCCGTGCTTGGTCTAGAGGAAGAGTATTCATTTGAAGATTTACTGAATGAGCAAGATTCGGTCATATTAGATTACAGTAATGAAGATGGGCCGTATATTTTACGTGCTAACTTTTCCGTTATTCAAAAAGACACGGGGTTTGTGAATGGGTTAATTACTGTGCTTCATGACATTACGGAGCAAGAAAAAATTGAAGCGGATCGTCGTGAGTTTGTGGCGAATGTTTCTCATGAATTGAGAACGCCATTGACGACGATGAGGAGTTATTTAGAGGCATTAGCGGATGGTGCTTGGCAAGATGTCGATATTGCGCCTCATTTTCTAGAAGTGACCCAAACAGAAACCGAGCGAATGATCCGACTAGTGAATGATTTATTGCAGCTATCTAAATTTGATAGCCGTGATTTTCAGCTTACAAAAAAAGAAATTAATTTCACGAGATTCTATAACCGAATTATTGATCGGTTTGAAATGACGAAATCTCAAGATGTCACATTTAAGAGACAGTTACCTAACTATCCGATGTATGTTGAGATCGATACTGATAAATTGACACAAGTGCTGGATAATATTATTTCCAACGCCTTGAAGTATTCTCCACAAGGAGGCAAGCTTACATTTAAGGTGGAGGAACAAGCCAATGCCATTATCGTCAGTGTCCGTGACCAAGGTATGGGGATTCCGAAGAAAAATCTTGAGCGGATTTTTGAACGCTTTTATCGAGTGGATCGTGCTAGAACTCGAAAAATGGGTGGTACGGGATTAGGGCTTGCGATTGCTAAAGAAATTGTTACCGCACATGGTGGCGATATTTGGGCGAATAGCGTGGAAGGGAAAGGAACGACTATTTTCTTTACGCTGCCATACGAGTTATCTCAAGAGGATGATTGGCTATGAACTATGAACACATCAAAAGTATTGTTTTAGTCGTACTTGTTTTTACTAGCATTCTTTTGACATTAAGCACTTGGAACTATCAGCCGCATTTAGAAACGATTGAAGATGATTATGTTCATGAAGTATCTATTGGTGAAATGAGGGAAATTGCTGATCTCATTAAACCATCTAAAGTGTTATTCCATGATGGAGGCCGTCATTTTGGTACAACAAATGAAAATGAGATCAATAACATATTGAAAGAACTACAAGGATGGACGTTTAATGAACCGAAAAACATTTCAGATACGACCACTGATAAAGAATTTGATCGTTTAGTATATGGAAGTAATAAAATGGAATTGGTATTCCCGACGTTCATTCCGTTTTATACAATCAATACATTATGGTCATTTAATAATCAGAACGTACCTAATGCAGTTTTCGATCGCATAGTGATTAGTCGAATGAATACAAGAGATAAAAAAACATCCGTTTATTTTGTCTCAACGAATGAACGTCTCGTATTTGAAAGTCAAGTTGCGTCAGCTACATTAGGTGCATTTAAAAAAAATTATTCCAATCAGGCTCTCGAGTGGGATGTTTATTTGTCCAAGCAGTTAGAGGATAACCGTCGTCTATTTTTACCAGAAGGTTCCCCGTCTTTAATGAGATATAAATATTATCCAGATGACATTGATACGTTGAAATTTAAAGACGCCCTATTTACAGACCCAAGCATTGTGAAAAAAGGAACAAAAACGAACGGAGAAGAGTATACAGACGGCTCAAGCTTAATGAAAGTGCTTCATGATAACAAGAAGATAGAATACGTCAATCCAGCTCAGGAAGCGGTTCGCAGTGGAGCGCTGCATACTTTAATTGATAAAAGCATTAATTTCGTTAATGAGCATAGCGGTTGGACGGATCAATATCGATTGTTTGAGGCCATCCCAGCCTCTCCGCAAATTAGTTATCGGTTGTTTATTAATGGTCAGCCAGTGTTTAACGAGCAGGGCATGGCAGAAATCATGCAAGTTTGGGGAAAAGAACAAATTTATAAATATGTTCGACCGTACTTCACATTAAATATTTCGATTCCCTCTGAAGCGGATGAGGTGAAATTGCAGGATAGCTTGACAGCATTTAATCAAGTGAAACAACAGTCTAATTTTGATATTTCTCTATTAGAAGATATGGCAGTTGGCTATCATATGCGCCATGATTTGCAAACAGATAAAATTCTCGTTCTTGAGCCAGCTTGGTTTTATAAATACGATGGTCGTTGGAAAGAACTGCTATGGAATGAAGAAATGGAGGACAGTGGTCATGGATTGGAGTAAAACAAAAACAATCTTTATTGCTGTTTTTCTAACTTTAAATATCTTTCTACTTATCATGTTTTTTAACAAAGATCACGCCAATCAATACGCAACGATGAAAGAGGAGCCAGTTGAAGAAAAGCTAAAAGAATACAATATTGAATATGAAGACTTACCTAATGATATTACTGAGGCAACCATTATTACGGCCAAGTCGAAAAACTTCGATAAAAAGGAATTCACTAAGCTAAAAAATCAGCAAATCCAGCTTTCCGACAGTCAAATGATTGTTTATAGTAAATTACAAAAGCCGGTGAAATTAGGAGAGAATAAAGTCCAAGACATCCGCTCTTTTGTGGACGACCATGTCGTTTACGGAAAAGAATATCGTTATTGGGGCATGGATGAAAAGAAGAAAAAAGCAGTTTTCTATCAGCATGTTAATAGTAAAAAGCTGTTTGAAAACATCAATGGACGGCTTGAAATTGAACTGAATGATAATGGAGACATTATCAAGTATGAGCAAAGGCTTTTAGGACAAGTAAAGGAGAATGATCAAAAGGAAACGATTATTCCAGCCTTTCAAGCAGTTCAAAGCCTCTACAAAAATGGTTTCATTAAGCCAAACAGCGAAATAGCGAATACCGAGCTTGGTTACTATACGGTCGTTAAAGTAACAGAGGCACAAGTACTCTTCCCTACTTGGTACTTTAAAATAAAAAGTAACGACAAAGTCGAAAGAATTTACGTCAATGCGTTAGATGGAACGATTTATACAAATGAAACAGATAGTTAAAAATAAGTGGAGTGAACAAGATGTTGCATTTTAGCGTGCTAGCGAGTGGAAGCACAGGAAATGCGTTTTACGTAGAGGCTGATGGACATTCCTTTTTAGTAGATGCCGGTTTAAGTGGCAAACAAATGGAATCCTTATTCTCCTCTATTGATCGGGATATCAAAAATTTATCGGGGATATTAGTCACCCATGAACATAGTGACCACATTAAAGGAATCGGAGTATTAGCGAGAAAATATCAGCTACCGATCTACGCGAATGAAAAAACGTGGCAAGCAATGGACGGCCTTATCGGGAAAGTGGATACGGAACAAAAGTTCATCTTTGAGATGGAAACAGTCAAAAGCTTTAACGGCTTAAGCATTGAATCCTTCGGCGTTTCTCATGATGCCGCCGAGCCGATGTTTTATGTATTTCACTATCAAGGAAAAAAAATCGTGCTGATCACAGACACAGGCTACGTCAGTGATCGGATGAAAGGCATTATTAAAGATGCGGATGCCTACGTATTTGAAAGCAATCACGATGTCCAAATGCTGCGAATGGGTCGCTATCCATGGAGTATTAAACGCCGAATATTAGGTGATTTCGGCCATGTCTCCAACGAGGATGCAGCACTGGCGATGTGTGATGTCATCGGTGACCGAACGAAACGCATTTACCTTGCTCACTTAAGTCAAGACAATAATATGAAGGATTTGGCGAAAATGAGTGTGACCCAAACACTCGAAATGAAAGATATGCCGGTCGGTGAGCAGTTTGAATTGCTTGACACCGATCCGAAAACACCAACAATTTTAACTGAATTGTAAGTAGAGAGACCGCTTTTCATTCTTGAAGGCGGTCTTTTTCCTTCGCTTTGCATATTAATTGAATTTTTGATGGGAAGCGTTATAATTTTTTTAAATGGGGAAAATAATCACAACATTAACAGTAAAGGGTGAGATACTTGGGTTATTACGACGATCATGGAAGAACGGGAAGAAATCAGAACGGCCCTAAAAAAAGTGGTTACTTTCTAGCCAGTTTGGCTGGTATGATTATAGGTGCCTTACTAGTTACCTTCGTTTTTTCAAACATGACCGATACTTTCAAGCTAAATGAAGACAATCAAGAAACGACACAACCATCAACAAAAACGAAAAATGTTTCATTGGATGTCACGACGGATGTGACAAAAGCGGTGGATCAAGTGGAGAACGCCGTTGTCGGTATTACGAACATTCAATCCGGGAACTTTTGGGAAGGTGGAACAGCTCAACCAGCAGGAACAGGATCTGGCGTTATCTATAAAAAAGCGGGAGGCAAAGCCTTCATTGTGACGAATAATCACGTCGTAGAAGGGGCCGAAAAGCTAGAAGTGTCCCTAGCAGATGGAACTAAAGTACCTGCAACCATTAGTGGAAGTGATATTTGGACTGATTTAGCCGTCATCGAAATCGATGGCAAAAAAGTGAAAGACGTAGCGGAATTTGGAGATTCGGAAGCATTGAAAATTGGTGAACCTGTCATGGCGATCGGAAATCCGCTCGGTTTAGAATTCTCTGGTTCAGTAACACAAGGAATTGTTTCTGGATTAGAACGAGCGATTCCCGTTGATATTAACGGAGATGGTATGATTGACTGGCAAGCAGAAGTATTGCAAACAGATGCAGCGATCAACCCGGGAAACAGTGGTGGCGCGCTCGTCAACATTTCCGGTCAAGTTGTCGGCATCAACTCGATGAAAATTGCTCAGCAAGCGGTTGAAGGTATCGGATTATCGATTCCAATCAATTATGCAATGCCAATCATTGATAGCTTAGAGAAATACGGAAAAGTGAAACGTCCATCAATGGGTGTGCAACTGCGAAACGTCAACGAAATTCCGGCTTATCATCAACAACAAACATTAAAACTGCCTGAAGGTGTAATAGATGGGGCAATGATTGAACAAGTTTATCCAGACACACCAGCATCGAAAGCTGGCTTGCAAGAGCTAGACGTAATTGTGAAACTAGATAACGAAGAAATCAATGATATTTTAGAGCTTCGCAAATATATGTATACACATAAAAAAGTGGGCGATAAGATGGAAGTGACCTTCTATCGAAATGGCCAAAAGAAAACAATGACTGTTGTACTGACGACAGAAGGAATGATGTAAATGAGAGTACGCAGAATCGCCAAAAGCCGTTCTGCGTTTCTTTTCGAAAACAAAAAGGAGCTGAACACCATGATTTATTGCTGCAAAGAACATGCCGAACTTGCATTAGACGTCATTGTCGATGAATACGAAACGTCACCAACGATCGAAAAACTAGACGACGACAAAAAGCTGTCCACAACCTGTGAATATTGTCAAAACAACGCGGAATATGTAGTAGCAAACTAATATTCGCCCCACTATATGTGGATAGGTATTGTGGATATGTGGATAAACTACTTTAGATTAGTTGTTAACATTGTGAATAGTTAGAAAAAAGGCCGATTTCTAGTGGGGATCGGTTTTTTATGAGAGGGGACTTTCTCTTAAAAAAAAGCCTTCCTCATCTTTTGAGGAAGGCACAAATTAATGATCTTTATTTACAGTATTACACCTGAAAAACCCCCTTTTAATACTTCTTTTTCATTCTGATTTTTTAGTTGAATTAGAGTTTAAATACTCTCGGAAGGAACGCACTTTTATATTGTCAAATTGCACCGCTGTTCCACGACGAATCGCCATTCGATAATATAGATAATCTTCGGATTGAATTCGGTACATAAATAGAAGCCAGTTGCAACAGTATGTTATGATAATCTAAAATAACTAACAGTGGATAAATAAAGAAAAAACAGATTATTTTGTTGATATGTGGATAACTTCTGTGGATATCCTGTTTGTAAATTGTTTGTAAAGAGAGGGAAACCTGTGAATATCTCAATTATTACAGTTGGAAAATTAAAAGAAAAATATTTAAAGCAAGGAATCGACGAATACACGAAGCGCCTTTCTGCCTACGCCAAAATTGAAATCATTGAAGTCGCCGACGAAAAAGCGCCAGAAGAACTAAGCCCAACCGAAATGGAACAAGTCAAAAACAAAGAAGGCGAACGCATCCTCGCCAAAATCAGCCCAGATGCCCACGTCATCGCCCTCGCCATCGAAGGCAAAATGAAAACATCCGAAGAACTAGCGAAACAACTCGACCAGCTCGCGACCTATGGCAAGAGTAAAATTGCTTTTGTGATTGGGGGATCGCTAGGATTAGGGAAAGATGTTATGCAGCGGGCGAATGATACGTTATCATTTTCTAAAATGACGTTTCCTCATCAGTTGATGCGGTTGATCTTGGTGGAGCAGGTTTATCGGAGTTTTCGGATTAATAGAGGGGAACCGTATCATAAGTAAGTGCGGTTTTTCAGTTTCTAAGTAAACAGAAGATAAGTCTGTTTACTTTTTTTTATATTAAATAGATAATAAATATATTGGTAAAACATTACTAAAAGGTATTATAGAGTCCGTAATTGAATAGGGGGAATCAATATGATTCTTAAAGAAATAATAGAAGAAGTTAATAAGGATATTGATATTCAGGATATAGACTTAGAAACCGCAGAATTTAAACAGTTCAAAGAGGTGTTTATTAGAGAAAAAATAAAATATAAAGAAATCTCTAGTATAAGCGATCAGGAAATAGAGGATTTTCTAAAAGAAGAATTTCCCACTCCAGATAACCATAGTAAATGGTTCGATGTGATTAAGTTAATCAAACTAGATTTTTCTGTAGACATTATTGACCATAGTAATGAAAAAGAGCAAATTGTACAAGATGAATTAAAAATAAAGAAAGTATTCTCTAAATTGATTGAGCCTGATTCAATTACATTTCAGGATAGGAAGGTTATTATCGAATATGTATATGAAGATGATAGTAAACTAAAGAATGAAATGAAAAAAATTGAATCATGGGAAAAGGAACACGTTATAGAAACTGTATCAAAAAAAAATAAGATTCCACCAGAGAACTGTGTATTAATTAACAGTGTTTCTTCATACATAGATTTCATTACATCTTTCGAAAATTTAAATTACGTCTCGAGAGGACAAAAAGATTGTAGCTATACTTTACTACCTTCATTGCATAGAATGCATAAAGATAGTTTCAAAAGTCATTCTTCAAAGTATGAATCTTTTTTTAAACAAAAAGTTGCATTTTATGATAATACTATTGAAAAAAAAGATGAAGAAGAGATTCGAGCTTATGCACAACATTTTGGGTTACCTACCAATTACCTAGATTTTACAGAGGCGCATCTCATATCTTTATTATTTGCGGTAGAAGAGTTTGATTACTTAGAAAACCATTCAATAGTATATTTCATTGATGCACTTTCCTATAATAGAGAAGTAATTAAAGATGATATTAAATTGGTTGATTTCTCAGATAAGGAATTAAAGGCTACTAAAGAGAGAACATACTCAGATAAGTCTTATTTTATAAGGGTGGGGAACTGGATAGGCTACACTAAGTTAGACAACTCTTATAAGGGGTAGTACACTAAAAGGACTAACCTTAAGGAGCGGGTCAAAATGAGAAGAGAACGTCGAACGTTTACAGCCGAATTTAAACGGCAAATGGTGAAGCTCTATGAAAACGGAAAATCGCGAGCGGATATTGCGAGAGAATATGAGATTACGCCTTCTTCATTAGATCGTTGGATTAAAAATCATCAGGAAACAGGATCTTTCAAGGCAGAAGACAATCGTACGACAGAAGAAACAGAATTGCTTGAACTACGCAAAGAAGTGCAACGCCTACGAATGGAAAATGATATTTTAAAGCAAGCCGCGCTGATCATGGGACGAAAATAGATGTGATTCGTAACAACGCTCACAAATATTCGGTATCAGCCATGTGTGACGTCCTACAAATTCCAAGAAGTACTTACTACTATCACCTTCACAAGCGTGAAGATGACGAAAAACAAGCGGAGGAAGCAGACTTACAAGAGCGTATTTATACGATTTTTAAGCAAAGCCGCAATAACTATGGGACACGTAAAATTAAGAAAGAATTAGAGAAACAAGACCTGACGGTTTCTAGACGACGTATAGGTGGAATCATGAAGGATTTAGGTCTTGTCTCGAATTACACGGTTGCTTATTACAGACCACAAAAGAAACAAAGTAACGAGACGGCAATCGCCAACGTATTAAATCGTGAATTCCAACAAGAGAAGGAATTATCGGTATTAGTTAGTGATTTAACGTACGTGCGTGTCGGGAAAAAATGGCACTATGTGTGCTTGTTTGTCGATCTTTTTAATCGTGAATTAGTCGGTGCCAGTGCAGGTCCAAGTAAAGACGCAGCACTTGTCTACCAAGCTTTAAGTAACATTAAAGGTAACCTGACAAACGTACAATTATTCCACACAGACCGTGGCTCAGAATTCGATAATCAACTAATGGCCGAAGCAACAGAAGCATTTGGCATCCAGCGTTCACTTAGTGCAAAAGGATGTCCGTATGATAATGCCGTGGCCGAAGCGACATACAAGAGCTTTAAGATCGAATTTGTGTACCAACGCACTTTCCATTCCCTTGAACAACTAGATCTTGAACTACGGGATTATGTGAACTGGTTTAATCACATTCGAATTCATCAAACACTAGGATATCTGACACCAACTGAATTTAAGCAGCAGTCCTTATAAAGATTGTTCAGGTTAGTGTTGACATTCCAAACTCTAATGAAAGAATACATTTTCAAAAAGGGTGCTTTTTGAAGGTGGAGCCTAATGATTCATTAGATTCCATGTTAAACAACTATACTAAAGTTGCAATAATAGATAAAGAATCTAAGCAAAAGATATTATCTGAATTATTTAATTTAGGTATTACTTTTGAGAATATCTATCCTGATAAGGATAATATGGTAAAGACTATTAAGTTTATAAAACTTTTAAATGATGAAGATTAGGTAGGTGCTATTTTATGAAAATTAATTCAAGAATTGAGTATCAAAGACCCTTAATCTCTGTTCAAGATTTAGTTAATTTTATAGATAAAGGTGAAAAATATATAAAAAACGGTTTTGATAATCTAACAGATGAGGAACAAATGGAAGTATTGCATGGAATAGTTTTAAGTCCTGATTATCAAAGAGAATATAGATCTTCTCCGACTGAAGAGGCTTCAATAATTGAATCTATAATATTAGGAATACCAATTCCTGAAATATTTTTAGTGAGAACTAGTAATAGAGGAATACAACTAAGGCATGTAATGGATGGCCAACATCGACTTACTGCTATTTATAGGTATGTTAAAGACAAATTCCCATTGAAGCACTTAGAAATACTAGGAGATAAAGAGGATTTTACCAATTGTAGGTTTTCCGAACTTTCTAGAGAAAATAAGATAAAAATCTTAGGTAGCCACTTATCAATATTGGAATTCTACCCTTTTGAAGATGACAAAATAGAAATTGAATTATTTAAAAGATATAACAGAAACACTAAACCACTAGAAAAACATGAAATTGCTATGGCAACATATTATTCAAGTACAAGTCAGTTTATTACTAACTTTTTGAATAAACATATGGATAACAAAGACAAAGATATTTTAAGTGATAGAGTAATCAAAATATATAATGTTACAAAAGATAGAAAAGATAAGCAAAAAAACCATCAAGAACTTTGTATTTTGTTGAGTATATTAACAGATGGACCAGACTTGTCTGCTAAAGATGGGGTTGAAATTGCAAATAACTTTTTACAAGGTAAAGCAGCCCAGTTTAAAAATAATGAAAATGAGAATCTAGAGGTATTAAAACAGAAATTTGAGGAATTTAATTTGTTGATGCTTAAAATCTCAGAAAAAGTAGAATATCCATTCTCGAGCAGTATATATAAACTTACTGAAAAGCGTATGTCTAAATACCATGTAGGTATCTCAATGGTCCTAGCTACAATAGCTTACTATTTTGATGTTAATATTGAAAGTCCAGTATTAATAGACGAAATACAACAAATAATTAAAGCAAGCCCGTTAGGTGATGTGGAGTACAATGCCTCTAGTACAAATACAAAAAATTTGGTTAGTTATTTATTTGAAAAGAATGATATAAAGAATTGGGATTTTGAATCCTTGAAGCTAAAATGAAATGAAAACCTCATATAGATCTATCTCGGTGAACCGTATCATAAGTAAGTGAGATTTTTTCTTAGGAAAAACAACAATGCCAGTTCGAAATTGTGTACTACCAGTGTAGACAGTAATTAAAAAGCATAATTATGAAGCCTGATTCCCAAATTAATAGGGGCTCAGGTTATTTGATTTTTTAGGAAATGTTTTAGATTGTTCAGCAATCGGGACAGATTGTGTAAGAACATCGTATCTTTGTTCCAGCAGGCAAGGGAAAAACAAGCTTTGTTGACACAAGAGACCTTGCTGAAATCTCTGCTTTATCTTTAGTAGAAAATATATTGATGATTTTAAAGATAATTGGGTCTAGGAAGGAAATTTAACAATAGGGCGCGAAACTGGAATAAGAACTGGACTTCATTCTTGGATTGTTGGGCAATTTTGCTGTATAAGGGAGAGAACAATATGGAAGTAGTTTATTTTGCAGGTGGATGTTTATGGGGAGTACAAGCTTTTATAAAAACTTTACCTGGAGTTCAATTTACAGAAGCGGGAAGAGCTAATGGAACAAGTCATACACTTGAGGGTGATTATGATGGTTATGCCGAATGTGTAAAAACAGGATTTGATCCGACGGTTGTAACAATCAAGGAATTAATGGGATATTTATTTGAAATCATTGATCCATACAGTTTGAATAAACAAGGGCAGGATGTTGGAGAGAAATACAGAACAGGAGTATATAGTGAAAAGCCAGAACACTTAACAGAGGCGAAGGCATTTCTTGGTGAGAGAAATGATTATGACCTTATAGTTGTTGAAGTATTACCTCTTACAAACTATGTGAGAAGTGCAGAAGAACACCAAGATAGGTTAGCTAGATGTCCAAATGATTATTGTCATATTCCAAAAGAGATATTAAGTAGATATAAGTAAGGAAGAATATTAAAAGATGGTTTATGCATTACAAACCGACAAGAATTGATGCAACTGCTGAAAGTGCGAACGAAAGCGGTAGCGATACTATTTCTGTATGTGTAAATGATAAAAAGAAAAGTCTATCCAAATTTATGTAAACGCTAGAATAAAGTTGACAGTTTTCGCTTGATAGGATTTTACACTTTTGCTCTATCAACCTATTACTTTAGTAAAATAGATGTTAACGCTATTTTACTGGAGGTTAGGGTTTTGGAGGAGAAGTTAGTGTTGTATATAAAGATTCATGAACTGCATAGAAGAAAATTTAAAGTAGCACAAATCGCTAAGGAGCTTAAGATCTCAAGACCAACTGTTTATAAATATTTAGAAATGACATTTGATGAGGCAAGAGTTTACACTGAACAACTTTTGGGGAAGAAGAAAAAACTAGATCCCTATAAAGACTGGATACTTGCCTGGCTAGAAGAGTATCCTCACCTGAGTAGTGCTCAAATTCATGATTGGCTTTTGGAGAGATATCCCGACCTATTGGTCGGTGGAAGTACTGTGAGATCTTATGTGAAAGACATTCGTGAATTTTATCAGATTGAGAAAAAGGTTATTGTACGTCAATATGAAGCAGTTCCTGAACAACCAATGGGAAAACAACTTCAAGTAGACTGGGGCGAAACAAAACAGAAGACAATGGACAACAAAGAAATCAAACTGTACTTTATTGCCTTTGTACTCGCTCATTCCAGGCATAAATATATGGAATGGCAGGCACGTCCATTTACCACAAGAGATGCGATTCGATGTCATGAAAATGCATTCCAGTTTTACGGAGGACGAACAGAAGAAATCGTCTATGATCAGGATCATTTAATCACAGTGAGTGAAAATGCAGGACAGCTACTTTTAACAGCTGAGTTTCAAAGTTATGTGAATGAACGAAAATTCAAAATCTACTTGTGCAGAAGAGCCGATCCGGAATCTAAAGGGATGATTGAAAATGTAGTGAAATACATAAAAGGCAATTTCGCAGACAGTCGGGTGTTTAGCAACATAGAAGATTGGAATGATCGAGCATTACAGTGGCTTCAACGTACCGGGAACCATCAGGTTCACCAAACAACGAAAAAAAGACCAGTAGAAGTGTTTCTCCTCGAAAAGCAACACTTACAGCCAGTCCCTTCGTTACTTTCATATGAAAGTAGCAACAAACAAAGTATAACAAGAAGTGTAAGTAAGGACAACACGATTCGTTATAAGTCAAACCGTTATTCCGTCCCACTTGGGACTTATCAAACAATGACTGAAAATCTTGTATGGGTTGAAGTGATAGGCGACGAGCAACAAACACTCGTGATACGAAAAGAAGCAAATGGTAAAATCATTGCCGAACACATTATTAGCTCAGAAAAAGGAAAACTTATTCAAAACCGCCATCATACCCGTGATCGTTCGAAAGGGATTGAAGAACTTAAGCAACGTCTAATCTCTTACTTTGAAGATCCGACACAGGCAGCTGCTTATTTTAATAAGATCAGCCAAAGATACCCGAGGTATCGTCGAGACCAGTTTGCGATCATCCAGAAGGTGATTCAACAGTATCCAGTATTAATTGATACCGTGTTGACTAAATGCATGACAGAGAAACTATACAATGCGAATGATTTTCGTGATATCGCTCACCACCTTGATACATTGCATGATGAAGCGATGAAAGAAGTACAATCTTTTCATAATAATTCGCCAAAACATTCTCATATTAAGGCTTCCACCCGTTCTTTAAATGCGTATACCAGTATTTTAGGAGGTCGGGCATAATGAACAGGACTGTGCATGAATTACAAGATCAATTTCGTCAGTTACGCTTATCAGAGACTGCGGAGGAGCTGCCACAGCTTCTTCGCGAAGCGGAAAAAGCATCGTGGACCTACTTAGAATTCTTAGCATCTATAACACGATATGAATTAGGAAAACGTGAAGCGAAAAGCCTTGAAAAAAGAATGAAATGGGCACGCTTCCCTTTCGTGAAGTCATTAGATGAATTCGAACTGAAAGGTCAAAACGTTCTGACGGCCCGTCAACTTACTCAACTTAGAGAATTAAGTTGGCTAGAGCAACAGTACAATTTAATTCTCCTAGGTCCTCCTGGCATTGGGAAAACGTATATCGCCATTGGACTGGGACTCGAAGCCGTATACAGAGGATTCAATGTTTACTTCGCTACAATGGGCGAGCTTGTGCAGCTTTTAAAGACAGAAGAATATCTGAATAAATCCAAAGTTCAGCTCAAACGGATTAGGAATGCCGATCTCGTGATTATCGATGATTTAATGTATATGGCGATGGATCAGCGAGAAGCAAACTTATTTTTTCATTTGATTAATCATTTATACGAACGAAGTTCGATTATCCTAACTTCAAATAAAAGTCCAGATGAATGGGGTAATTTAATTGGAGATCAAGGAATCACCACAGCTATTTTAGATCGCTTACTTCATCGTGTGGAAGTTATACGTGGTGCGGAAGATGAGGACAGTCATCGGATGAAAAATCGGAAAAGCATTTTTTCAGCAGAAGTGTAAAAAGGAAACGAGCAAAAAGTGTAAAAATCGACTTGACGTCTACAATTTATTATTTCATTCCCTGTCACTCCTCGATTTTTGTCGATGAATGATAGGTTTTTTAATGAGTTTAACATAATCCGAGAGAAGTCCTCTTCCTCAAGGAGCGTGAAGGGCATAACCCAGCGAGTAGGGAGGGGATGAATCACGGTTCGGCACAGCCGAAAAGCGTTTCGTTGAGGACCTCCCGAACTTTGTCGAAAGAAAAAAGGATGAAAGTTTCCATTTGTTCTTGATAGGAACATACATTCGTTTTATAATGATGACAAGGGAGGGGATCTCATGTATCGAACGTTGAAAACGGGCTTTTCAGCGCCACAGTCCACGCTTCAACAGTTGTTTCATATACGTCGGATCTGCGGAACGATTTGGAATGACTGTGTGCAGCTGGCTCGGTATTATTACCGGATTCACGGCAAGTGGATTAACAAAAGTGACCTTCAAGCTGAACTCAAAGGCTTGTATTCTCTTCATAGTCAGACAATTCAAGCGGTGTGCCACAAGTTTTTGCGTGCCCGAGAAGGGGTTCGTCAAGCTCGTAAAACGAACAAGTCCATCCGATATCCATACAAAGAAAAATTCGTGTTTCATCCTAAATGGGTCGACAAATCCTTCGTGTTAGAAGGACGGAAACTGATACTTAGCTTAGGAAGATGGCAAGGAAAACAACAGACACCGCTCGTGTTGAAGCTTTCGTCCGTCCCTAATGGTCTAGTCAAAGAAGTAGAACTCGTCTACGACGGTCGATGGCATGCCTGTTTGTCGTATGAAGACGGCATTAACCCTGTATCGATTCAAGACGGTCATACAGCCGCGATTGATCCAGGTGAGATTCATACGATTGCCGCCGTCAGTACGAGCGGACAAGCGCTAGTGATTTCGGGCAGAAAGATGCGTAGCATTCACCGGTTGCGAAACAAAAAAGTGAGAGAACTACAAATTCTCATGAGTCGGTGTCAAAAAGGATCGAGAAAATGGCGCCAATACAATCGAGCAAAAAAGTACATTCTCTCCAAAAGTGAACGACAGCTAGGGGATCTCCTGCATAAGACGACTCGTGCTTTTGTGAACTGGTGCGTGGAACAAAAGGTCGGGCATGTCGCTCTTGGCGATGTGGAAGGCGTCCAGCGACACACAAGCAAGCGAAACAAAAAACGAAAACGCCTCCGCTCCAAACAAATGAACCAAAAACTCAGCAACTGGAGTTTTGGGAAACTCGCAAAACAGTTGGTTTATAAATTAGAGGCGGCCGGTGTCTCCTTATCAAAAGAAAACGAAGCCTACACGACGCAAGCATGTCCTGCTTGTGGAAAACGAAACAAAGTCCGTTCACGAAACTATCAATGCTCTTGCGGCTATGAACGGCATCGGGATGTCCACGGTGCAGGGAATATCTTATCCCAGTATTTGCACGGGAAGTTTCGAGAAGTGATGCTAACTGACATCACGTATCTACGTCCTGTACAGGCGTAGTAGATGGGTAGAACCGCCCCAGAGAGAGATGACCGTGTCTTCGATTCTCTCTCTGTTGCTTACGGTGGCAGCAAGCTGTCGAGAGATATCTTGCGTCAAGACCACTGCTTCCGTATGGGAGCGTCAGTCCCTGAGAAAGACGAGGGTGTCGTGTACACCTATGGACATTGTCCAGCTTCTGATATCAAGGGGATCGACAAGAAACCCCTACCTCAAGTGCGAAGCGATAGGTGGGGGAGGTTCATCCAAAATACCTTATGCTCAAACTGTATCTTATATGGACATAGCTACTTTTATCGGAAATGAAAAAGCGGTTAGAGCCGTAGGGAGTTCGAATGGTAGAAATAAGTTAAGCATTGTCATTCCTTGTCATCGAGTTATTGGTTCCACAGGAAAATTAACTGGTTATGCAGGTGGTCTATGGAGAAAGGAATGGCTGCTTCAGCATGAGAAATCTATTAAAAATAAAAATGCACACCAAAGAAACGCCTATGACTAATAGTGTGGATGTATAAACTAAGGATAAGGAGAGGTTTATAGTGGAGATTAATATACCAGGAAGAGGACTTATAAAAATTAAAAATCTTTTATTAGACTATAATGGAACTATAGCTTGTGATGGTAAAGTTATTCCTTCAGTAAAAGAGAAAATAGAGGCTATTAATAAAAAAGGAATAAGAGTACAGTTAGTAACTGCTGATACTCATGGTACTGCAAGAAGTCAATGTGTTAATATGCCTATTGAAATACAGGTATTTGATAACTCAAATGCTGCAGAAAATAAAAGAGAAATTGCAGAAAAACTTGGAGCAGAACAATGTATATGTATTGGGAATGGGTTTAATGACGGACAAATGTTTGAAGCTTGCGGCATATCAATTATAGTAATCGGAGAAGAAGGATGTTCCGCAAAATCTTTAATGAAAGCTGACATTGTATGTAAGAATATTGAAGAAGCTTTTGAGTTGATATTGAAACCAAATAGAATCATTGCAACTTTAAGAGGATAAAAATATTCTCAATAATAGCTAGACAGCGTAGTAGTACTAGTTCAGACTTTTCTAAAATACAAAAATTTTAATGTCATAAAAAAATGCAGCGAAAGAGATTAACAAGCTCTTTCGCTGCTGTTTTTGTTTATCTTGTTACTCTTTTAATCGAAGCGTTGTACTTACAGGATTATGATCGCTATGTTCAAATTTCAAATCATGGCCTTGAACGTTCACAATTTCTACGTTAGGGGAAACGATAAATCCATCAATAATGGTGACAAAGTTTTCTCCCTCTACATACTTCTTCACATCGTCACGAACTGTCCATACAGTTGGATCGACGGCCCATTGGAATCCGCCTTCATTGAAATTCTTCGGTAGCTGTACTAACCACTCGGGCCAGTTCTTTTTAAATTCTGGGTCCTTTAATTGTACATCGGATAAAAGCTGGTTCCAATCTCCACCAAGAACGACGTAATCGCCATTTTTATAATGCTTATTCATATAAGACTTTAAAAACTCGACTTGTTGGCCTCTAATTTTTCCACCTTTATCGTAAGCAGATAAATGAAGGTTAACTAATCTCAAAAACTTTCCATTTTCTACAGGGATTTTAAGCTCAACGATACAACGATCTAATTCAAATAATCGCTTTGGCCACGGCTCTTGGCCTGGCAGTTGAAATCTCGTTGCTTCCTCTATCTTATAAGTGGAAAAAGAACTTAAACCAGCTTCCACAGACCCCATCGGCTTTTGAATCGGGACGGGTACCCATTGAGAATTGTAATTGAATGCAAATGTCGATGCATACCCTTTTAAGCCCTTTTCCATATAATCTAGTTGATTAATATTATAGGAACGTAGAGCCTTTGTATCTACTTCTTGAAGCAACAGGAAATCTGATTTCTCTGTTTGCATGAATTGAAGCATATGCTTTAAATTCTCTTCAGTTTGCTCTTTGCTGCTAGAACGGGAGCCTTTGCCGCCGTCCATAAAGAAATCTTGATCTTTATCTAAGCCAGCGTAGCCAATATTAAAGGTGGTCGTTTTAAACGGTTCTCCAACCGGTAATACTTTTTCTGTATTGGCTGTTACTTGCACTTTTTCAACGTTTTCATGCTTCTTATTGGTAACCGTCATATAGGCTAAAAATCCGCCTAATCCTCCTACAATAATTCCTATTAAAATAAGGAATACTTTTAGTAATTTTTTCATTTTGTAAGCTCCTGTAATGTTTTAATTAAATTTAGTGCATGTTTCATAGTATATGATAAAAGGCCTGCATTCAAGCTGAGTACGAGGATAAAATAAATGAATAAAACAACAAAAAAGAGCTTCTTCGCCTGTCTCACGATCAGTGAAAGTAATGTCAAATACATATTTTTTAATCCTCTAAAAAACGCACAAACAAATTCTAAATAAATGGAATATATTGTAGTAACTTAATGTAAAGGGGGCATCAATTTGTCTAATCATATCTGTCGACTATTGGAGGAAACTCCTCCTGGTACAGCTATAAGAGAACTAATGATGAATGGTGAAGATATATCAACTGTAGAAGAATTTGTGAAATATGATAGAATTACAGGTTTAGCTTTTTTCACTAATAAATCGAATAGTGTTTTTGTGGCGATAGCTGAAAGGATTGACATGATTGAGTTTGAGTTTGCGGCTGAAGAGCAAGAAGAACAAGAAGATAGAGGATAAGCTCTAGTAATATGAACAGATAACAAATAAACTACCTTTTTCCAGAACCAATTGGAGAAAGGTAGTTTATTTATGAAATAATCGTCTTTAGGCACGGTTGTTACTGCCGCCATGAATCTTTAAAATCAATCTTCCGAATTGATTTGCAAATAGTAAAAAAATAGTTGAAGTGACTATATGCAAGATAACTCCTGCATGTGCGAGCTGAACGTCTGGATGAGCGGAAATTTGTTGTACAATAGTAGTGAGAAATCCAATTAAAGGATAAAACGCTGCAACTCCTACTACATTAACCCAAGTATAAGCATAGGCAGCGAGTTTTTCTTCCTTTCCACCTGAGACAAAACCCGTAAATAATACATTTGCACATGTACCCATCATTGCGCCTAGCATCATTGCAATTCCTGTATCTAACTTCATAGCCCCTGCTGAAAGGAACCCCATGATGATTCCTATAGTAGCACTACTTGATTGGATCGTCCCTGTAGTTATCATCCCAGCTAAAAGAGCATAAACATGACTTTTATCTATAGCTAGAAGGAGTTGTTTAATTATGTCCATGTTTTTCCATATGCCTGCTGAGTATTCAAACCCCCACATAGCAGCAAAAATGGCAGCCAATCCAAGCAATATACGACCGGTGTTATAGACGTTTTCCTTTTTTATAAATACAAGAATGCCTCCAATAACGGCGAGCGGAATAATTAGAAAGTCAATATTTATCGTAATGATCTCATTTGTTATATTTTTACCGATATTAGTCCCAAGTATAATCCCAATAGATTGAGGAAATGTCAGTAATCTAGCTGAAATTAAACCGATTATCATGATCATTACGGCAGAACTGCTTTGTAGAACAGCTGTCATCAAAATACCTGTTATAAAACCTTTCCAAGGGCAATCTAGTAATGTAACTAACCGTTTTTTAAGAGATTCTTCAGCCAAGTTAAATAGTCCAGACCGCAAAATCGCCATTCCATAAATAAATAATCCTATAAAAATAAAAAATATTAAAAAATGGTAAATTTCCTCATAAAATAATAATAACTGGAGCATGCCATCACCCCCTTTGTCACTAGTATATGTCCTAATTACAACAGATGATTAGACGAATAAATGAATAACTTATATAGAAGTAATAAAATGAGAATTTGTCTTCTTCATCGGGAAATTCTAAACCTTGAAGAAGACAAATTCTCTATTTTTTTATTAGAAGTAATAAGGGTAAGTGGTTGCTAATAGTTACTGGATATTTCTTTTCCAATGGAGAATATGCTGCAGGATAAAGTGAATTTTATGATGGAATTTCTTTTTTGCGATCGTGGATTTTCAAAAGTAAATTTCCGAATTTGTTTGCAAATGGAAGGAAAAGAAGTGAAGTAACAACATTAAAGATAACGCTAATATGTGCGAGCTGTACATCTGGGTGTGTGGCTAATTGTTGTCCAATCGTAGCAAGGAGCCCGATTAAAGGGAAGAATATTGCGACTCCGATTATATTTACCCAAATATGAGCATAGGCGGTAAGTCGTTCTGCCTTTCCATGTGAGACTAGTGCAGCGAATAATGCAGTTACACAAGTACCTATATTTGCCCCTAGTGCAAGTGCAATTCCTGTAGATAAGTCCATGGAACCTGCGGAAAGAAATCCCATTACCATTCCAGTAGCAGCACTGCTTGATTGAACAATGGCTGTAATTATCGTTCCAACTAAAATCCCATAGAAATGATTATCATCTATAGATTGAAGGGTTTGATAGGCTGCTTCCATTTCCTTCAATGGAGCTGCTACATATTCAAATCCCCACATTCCTCCAAAAACAGCGGCTAAGCCAAGTATTGCGAACCCTGAATTACGAAAGTTTTTGTTTTTCATTAACGCCAAGACTCCGCCAACAACTGCTATTGGAATAATGAGTGAATCAATATCGATCGCAATAATTTCGACGGTGACCGTCGTACCGATGTTAGTCCCTAGTATGATCCCAATAGATTGTCGGAAAGTTAGTATTCCGGCCGATATTAGACCGATGGTAATAACTGTTACAGCAGAACTACTCTGCAGAATAGCTGTAATGATAGTCCCAGTAAGCAAGCCTTTCCATGGAGCGTCTGTAAATGTAACAAGCCATTTTTGAAGAGAATCTGCTGACAGGTTAAATAGTCCAGATCTTAATAACAGCATTCCAGAAATAAAGATTCCTAGGAAGGTTAATAATAGAAAAAAACTGAGCAATCCCTCACCTCCTTTGCAATTAATTTATTGATCCTCTTATCACATATGCGTTGCTTTATTTATTGATAACAAGATTTGTAGCTTTTGATTTTACAGTTTCATGTTGCTTTTGAGTAGAGTCCCAGCCTTCCACAAAGGTATTAAGTTCTTTCTTGGATTGGCGGGCAAAAACTATTCTTAGTAGAGTTATTTCAAGAACAAATAATCCAACTAGCAAAATATACCCGATCATTTCTAGCATGAGATCACCTCCTTTTGCAATTAATATATGTTTCAACCTTTAAAATGTTTAGGCAAACAATTACTGTTGAAAAAATGTGCGGCATCGCTCAGGAAGGTGTTATCCCGCATTAACGGGCTGTAAGACCCTCACTGATTGAGATTAATTTTGTCACAAAGGAAACCTAGGTATCTCCAAATTAATTGTTCTTTTTGGTGAACAAAACTTCTGATTTCCCCTATAAGTACAATCCCCTTTCTGATTTATTCATATATTGAAATAGAGAGGTTCTGTGAAAAATAAATTAATTTAATTGAAAGGAGTGTTATAAAGTGACGATTGTCGGTTCAATTCTTTTTCTCGTGATTCTCCTTTATTTATCTGCTTTCTATTCAGGGGCAGAAACGGTTTATTCAAGTGTTAATAAACTTAGGTTAAGATATTATGTTACTAAAAACAAACCAGGCAGCAAAAAAGCTTTATATATTTCTGAAAATTTCGATGATGCTATATCTACTATATTAGTAGGGAATAACATTACAAATATAGCTGCTACTAGCGTTGCGACAACTGTGGCAACGCAAACTTTCGGCACAGGAACTGGACTTGTTGTCAGTACATTTATCATGACACTTATTATTTTAATATTTGCCGAAATTTTGCCCAAATCGATAGCAAAGGAGAATGCTGAGAAGTTATCGTTAAAGTACGCTGATATTTTATTCTTGAATATAAAGCTTTTAACGCCGTTTAATTACCTGAGCCGAAAGTTGAAAGAATATGTTTCTAAAGCATACGAGAATGAACAGCAACTTCCTTCGATTACAGAGGAAGAAATAAAAATATTGGCGGACATTAGTGAAACAGAGGGCGGGATTGACAAAGCTGAGAGAGATTTGATTCATCGTTCGCTCGAATTAAAGGAAATGAAGGTGGGTGAAATGTATATTCCTGTTACTAGTATGGTTGCTGTAGAAGTAAATAGGACAAGAGAAGAAATTAAAAAAGTTTTTTTACAAGAGAGATATGCGAAGCTTCCCGTTTACAAAGAAAATATCGATCATATTATCGGCTATATAACGGAGCGTGAATTCCTGGCTTGGCTTATCGAAGATCATGAACCTGATATTATGAACCTATTGAAACAGACCTTGTTTGTGACAGAGGCAATGAGTATTGCTTCTCTACTTTCTAAACTTCAAAGAAAGAAAACGAAAATGGCTATCGTTGTTGATGAAACCGGAAAAACTTTAGGGTTAATCACTCTTGAAGATATTCTCGAAATATTGGTAGGGGAGATTTGGGACGAACATGATGGTGTCTAAAAAAATGATTAAATGCTTATCGTCCAATTTCTGAAACCGAAGCGTAAAAGAAGCCACTGCAGATCCCACAGTGGCTTCTTTCTATTACTTTATTAATTTCGAATTAAGTAATCAAACGCTCCTAAAGCGGCAGTTGCTCCAGATCCCATAGAGATAATGATTTGTTTATAAGCATTGTCTGTACAGTCACCAGCAGCGAAGACGCCAGGGATGTTTGTTGCGCCGTGTTTGTCGATGATGAGTTCACCCATGCGCGTACGTTCAAAATCTTCACCTAACCAGTCTGTGTTAGGGACGAGACCAATTTGAACGAAGACACCTTCTAATTCAACGTGGTGAACTTCTTCTGTTTCACGGTCGATGTAAGAAATGCCGTTTACTTTGTCAGTACCGGTAATTTCTTTTGTTTGAACGTTCTTTAATACGGTTACGTTCGGTAGGCTGTAAAGGCGCTCTTGTAAGACTTGATCAGCTTTTAATTCCGGCATGAATTCAAGAACGGTTACATGCTTAACGATACCCGCAAGGTCGATCGCTGCTTCGATACCAGAGTTACCACCGCCGATGACAGCCACGTGTTTTCCTTCAAATAACGGACCATCACAGTGTGGACAGTAAGCGACACCTTTATTTTTGAACTCTTGTTCACCAGGTACGCCTACGTTGCGCCAGCGAGCACCTGTTGAAAGGATGACAGCTTTACTTTTTAGTACGGCACCGTTCTCTAGTTCGATTTCAATTAGGTCTTTCTTTTCTAAGCGCTTGGCACGCTGTAAGTTCATGATATCTACGTCATATTCTTTGACGTGTTCTTCCAGGCTTGCGGCAAGCTTTGGACCTTCTGTTTGTTTCACACTAATGAAGTTTTCGATACTCATCGTGTCCATAATTTGACCGCCGAAGCGTTCAGCGACAATGCCTGTGCGAATGCCTTTACGTGCTGCGTATACAGCGGCACTTGCACCAGCTGGTCCACCGCCGACAACAAGTACATCAAATGGATCTTTGTCAGCGAACGCTGATGCATCTGGCCCACTGCCCATCTGAGCAAGAATTTCTTCAAGCGTCATACGGCCGCTACTGAAAGGTTCACCGTTTAAGTAAACGGATGGTACAGCTAAGATGTCTTTACTTTCGACTTCTTCTTTAAATGCCGCACCGTCAACCATTGTATGGGTAATGCTAGGGTTAAGAACACTCATTAAGTTGAGTGCTTGTACAACGTCAGGGCAGTTGTGACAGCTCAAGCTAATATAAGATTCGAAATGATAGTTGCCTTCGATCTTTTTCACTTGATCAATGACACTTTGTTCAACTTTTGGCGCTCTGCCGCTCACCTGTAGCAAAGCTAATACTAATGATGTGAATTCGTGTCCGAGAGGGATACCAGCGAAAGTAACGCCAGTATCTTCTCCGATGCGGTTCACGCTAAAGCTAGGTGTTCTCTCTAAAGACGCTTTTTCAACTTTGATGTTAGGGGACATGGTAGCTAATTCGTCTACTAGAGCCACCATGTCGCGAGAAACGTCATCCGTTCCCGCGCTGACTTTGAGTAGTACATCCCCCTCCATCAGTTGAAGGTATTGTTCTAATTGTGCTTTAATATCTGCTTCTAGTATCATGGGTTTCGACTCCTTAAATTTTACCTACAAGATCAAGGCTTGGTTTAAGTGTTGCGCCGCCTTCTTGCCATTTAGCAGGGCAAACTTCACCTGGATTGTTGCGAACGTATTGTGCTGCTTTAATTTTGCCAACAAGCGTGCTTGCATCACGGCCGATGCCACCTGCGTTAATTTCAACAGCTTGTACGATACCATCTGGATCGATGATGAAAGTACCGCGATCAGCAAGACCTGTTTCTTCGTCTAGTACATCGAAGTTGCGAGAGATTTTTTGAGATGGGTCACCGATCATAATGTATTCGATTTTGCCGATGGCTTCTGAATGATCATGCCATGCTTTATGTGTGAAATGAGTGTCTGTTGAAACAGAGTATACTTCAACTCCAAGTTCTTTTAGAGTTGAATATTGGTTTTGAAGATCTTCAAGCTCTGTAGGACAAACGAATGTGAAATCTGCTGGGTAGAAGCAAACTACGCTCCATTTTCCTTTAAAGTTTTCTTCTGTTACATCGATAAATTGACCGTTTTGAAAAGCTGATGCTTTGAATGGTTGTACTTCTTTTCCGATTAGAGACATAATAAATGTTCCTCCTAATATGTTTTTAATTTTTATTAGTTGTTAATAATAATTCTAATTACAAATTTATTATTATATATCCTGCATTATTTGTCAAGGGAAAACAAGCGATTTTATCTTTAATTTAATAGTTGTTGCGAATTTAAGCTTGTTGCTGTCGTTAAAAAAGGGCTGTAAATGGGTTTGAAGGGTAAAAGTTTGATTTTCAATTACAATTGTGATTTCTCAATCAATCGTTGCTTAGGGTCGCTTATGCAAGTGAAGTTTTCGGCTATCACCCCTTTCAATAAAAGAGAATATTCTTCACTAAACATCTTCGCCATTAGACAGTTCCTACTATACGTAAGGCCACACATTCAGTGTATAATAAGTTGGAAGAAGTATACATTAAAAAGGATTATATGCTGATCATGGCTGTCATGATTAGAGTAAACAAAAAAGGAGCATTTATGACAAATAATAAAGAAATAGGATGGAACTTTGATAATAGTTACGCCCATTTGCCGAAATCATTTTTTTCTTGTACGAATCCAGACCCGGTACGTGCACCGAAATTGGTCATTTTCAATGAGCAGCTAGCATCCTCGCTTGGGTTGAATGTTCAGACGTTGCAAAGTGAAGAAGGGGTAGCCGTGTTTGCAGGAAATGAGATTCCAGAAGGGGCGTCCCCGCTTGCTCAAGCTTATGCAGGTCATCAGTTTGGACATTTTACGATGTTAGGGGATGGCCGAGCGGTGTTATTAGGTGAGCAGCTCACGCCTGAGGATGAGAGAGTGGATATTCAGCTAAAGGGCTCTGGTCGAACGCCATACTCTCGTGGAGGTGACGGACGAGCGGCACTTGGGCCAATGTTGCGGGAATATATTATTAGTGAAGCAATGCATGCGCTTGGCATTCCGACGACTCGTAGTTTAGCTGTAGTGACGACGGGGGAGCCGGTATTCCGTGAAACTGAATTGCCTGGTGCGGTGTTGACTCGTGTGGCTGCTAGTCATTTACGTGTCGGCACGTTTCAATACGTAGCGAATTGGGGCACAGTGGAGCAGCTTCAGACGTTAGTTGATTATACATTAAAGCGCCATTTTCCTGAGGTGGAAGAGCAGGAGAATAACGCTCTTGCTCTGCTTCAAGAAGTGATCAAGCGTCAAGCCGAGCTAGTTGCTAAATGGCAGCTCGTTGGCTTTGTTCATGGAGTAATGAACACGGACAATATGACGATTAGCGGCGAAACGATTGACTATGGACCTTGCGCTTTCATCGATGTGTACGATTTGGCGACAGTGTTTAGTTCCATTGATAGGCAAGGCCGCTATGCGTATGGCAATCAACCGAGCATGGCTGGGTGGAATCTTACGCGACTTGCTGAAGCGCTATTGCCGTTGTTGCATGAAGATCAAGAGCAGGCGATCGAATTGGCGGAAGGAAAGCTGTCTGATTTTCCGAAGCTGTTTCATGATCATTGGCTTGCCGGCATGAGAGCGAAATTAGGGCTGTTTAATGAAGAAACAGAAGATAAGACTCTAATTGATAACCTCCTCAAGATGATGCAGGAGCATCGAGCGGATTATACGAATACGTTCCGTGCATTCACTTTAAATCAGCCGGAAGATACGGTTTTATTTGGAGCTGCGGAATTTACTGAGTGGCATCAGCAATGGCAGGAGAGGTTAGCCCGACAGCCAGAATTAAAAGCCGCCTCCAATGAATTGATGCGTAGTAGCAACCCTGCTATTATTCCAAGGAATCACCGAGTGGAAGAAGCACTTGAAGCAGCTGTAGAGCAAGGAGATTATAGCGTGATGGAACGGCTTGTAGCTGTTCTTTCTGATCCGTATGCGTATTCTTCGGAACAGGTTGAATATTGTACGTTGCCAGCTCCATCAGGAAAGCCTTATCGAACGTTTTGTGGCACATAATAAAAACGAAAAACCCTACAAGGAAAAATATTACCTTGTAGGGTTAATTTATTAGTTTTCTTCTACTTCTTTACGGTTTTTCTTAAATAGTTTTGATAGTACTTCATATACGATTGGTACGACAATTAATGTTAATAACGTTGAGCTTGTTAAACCACCGATAACGGTTACGGCAAGTCCCTTCGAAATTAATCCGCCACCGCCAGAACCAATGGCTAATGGGATTAATGCACCGATTGTCGCAATAGCTGTCATTAAGATTGGACGAAGGCGTGTGGCCCCAGCTTCTAAAACAGCTTCACGCATACTTAAACCATCACGTTCCATATGAATAATACGGTCGACGAGAACGATGGCGTTCGTGACGACGATACCGATTAACATTAATAGCCCCATCATGACGGAGACAGAGATCGTTTCATCTACAATTAGTAGACCAACGAATGAGCCGATGACAGCGAATGGTAACGAGAAGAGAATCGCAAATGGAGCGACACCTTCACGGAAGGTAACCACAAGAATGAAGTATACAATCGCAATGGCCGCAAGCATAGCAACACCAAGCTGTGTGAATGTTTCATTCATATCAGCTGCTACTCCAGCAACGCCGACGTTAACCCCTTTAGGTAAGTCTAATTCATCGATGGACTTTTTAATGTCAGCTGTTACTTTTGAAATATCATCACCAATGACCGTTCCTGATACAGTCGCATAGTACTCGCCTTTACTGCGGGCTAGTGTATTTAATGTTGTGCCTTCTTCAACAGTAACGAGTTCAGAAAGCGGCATTTTTTGTCCTGTTGCAGTTGGAACTTCTGTCGCTAAAAGGTCGTCGATCGATTCTAGTTGCTTATTTTGTTTTTGTTGAACGATAACTTCTAATGTATCGCCGTCTTTCTCTACTGTTGTTAATACATCCTCTGTTGTCGTTGGGTTTAACATCATAGCGATTTGTGCGGTCGTTAAACCGTACGGTAATAATTTGTCTTGTTCGACTTTAAATGTATGTTCGACGTAGGCATCTTCTGCACTTGAAGAGACATCTTCTAGTCGATCGTTTTCATTCATTACATCCTCTACCATTTTGACAGCTTCGTTTAACTTATTTAAATCTTCACTGTAGAAGGTATAACTGACTTCATTTGTAGATGTTGGAGTGGATTGGAAGTTTTGAGTTTTCCATTCACCAGATTGTTCAACGTTGGAGATATAATCTTCCACTTCTTCACGAGCGCCTGGGAAATCCTCCATTTCTGGGTCAAAGATGAGGTACATTAATGCGCCACCATCTCCGCCACCCATCATGGCAGCTGTCGTGTCTCCGCTCTCTGTGACCGATAATTGAACGATATCAATATCATCACGTTTAAGCATTTCTTTTTCTACTACTTCCACGTTCGCCAATGTATCTTCCTTAAGCTCGCCTGTTTCTGGCGTATAAGTTAAATACATGACTTTTTCTTCTTCACTACCCATGAAACTAAAACCGATGAGCGGTGTTAATGCTAAGCTACCAACTAATAGAGCAACAGAAACAAGTGAGGTAATGACTTTATGGTTTAGTGTCCATTGAAGAACGCCTTTATACCAAGTAGCTAATTTACCAGATTCTTTATGCTGGCTTTCTGTTTTCTCGCTATATAGCTTTTTCTTAAATAAAAAGTGAGATAGCGCTGGAACGATCGTAATCGCCACAAGCAATGATCCGCCGAGTGCAAAAGTCATCGTTAATGCGAACGGCATGAACATCTCACCGACCATCCCGCCAACGAAAATCAATGGTGCGAATACCGCTACCGTTACTAATGTTGAGGACAGAATCGGTTTGAACATTTCAATCGTTGCTTCACGTATGAGAGCACGACCGGTTAATTTTTCTTCCTTTAAATGTAGACGTCGATAAATATTTTCAACGACGACGATGGAGTCATCAATGACACGACCAATGGCGACGGTCACGGCTCCAAGTGTAATAACATTGAGCGTGATATCCATCCAATGTAGCAATAGGAAGGCCATGAAGATTGAAACCGGAATAGAAACAATGGAAATAATGGTTGATTTAAAATCACGCAGGAATAGCAAGATAATTAATATTGCTATTAAACCACCAAATATAGCTTTTTCCATCATCGTTGCGACTGAATCTTCAATCGGTTTTCCTTGGTCTAGAGAGATATCAATTACTAGTCCGTCGATTTTTTCCTTTTCTTCTTTAGCTAACTCTTTCACGCTGTTAACGACTTCTACTGTGTTAGCTTGCTGCTCTTTCACAATTTGAATAGCGATCGCATTTTCACCATTTGTACGTGAAACGGATTGAACTTTGCCCACCGTTTCAATGGTAGCGATATCACTAAGCTTCACGAATGGAGTTGGTTGTGTAGCAGATGGTGTAACAGGAATTAACATGTCCTGTAATTCTTCAGCGGTCATGAATTTTCCATCTACGGCTACTGCTTGTTCGCCTTTTTTAAATTCATAAAGACCTAATGAGATAGCTTGGTCACTTGCTTGAATCGTTTGTTTGACAGTCTCTTCGGTTAAGCCAAGTTTCGCCATCTTTTCTTCGTTATACGTAAGTTGTACTTCTTCAATATGTTGACCTGTCATCGTAGCCGATGCGACACCGTCGAGCTTTTCGATTTTTGGAAGAATCATATCTTCTACTGTGGACGTTAACTCAACAATATCTTCTTTTTCGCTACTTACACTTAGCGCAGCGACAGGCATCATGTTCATACTAATAGCCGTAACATCTGGCTCTTGTGCACCCTCTGGCAACGACACTTTGCTGATCGCCGATTGTAAGGCACGATTGGCTTCATCCATATCGGTGCCATACTCGTATTCCACTTGAATATTGGCCATGTTAGAATAGGAATTTGAATAAACGGCTTTTACGTCTTCAAGTCCGTCGATGGCTTTTTCTAATGGTATGGATACCTCGTTCATTACTTTTTCAGGAGTTGCCCCAGGATACACGTCCATGACCATTAAATACGGAATCGAAATATCGGGAATCATCTCCTTGTTCATTCGTGTCCCGGAATAGATTCCTGATACAGTGATGATAATGGTAAGTAACCATACTGCCAGTTTATTCTTAAGGACGAAATTAACTAATCCTTTCACTTAAACACCACCCTAAAATTGACTAATTTCATTCAATTATTTATAGTAATGACTAATCGGTCAATTGTCAATAATATAGGAGCGGAGAAGATACAATGGTTAAAAAACAATTGATTATGGAAAGTGCGCTGGAATTGTTTGCAAAACAAGGCTTTGAAGCGACGTCTATTCAACAAATTACAGAAAGATGTGGTATTTCTAAAGGTGCTTTCTACTTATCATTCAAATCAAAAGACGAATTGATCTTAGCTTTAATTGATCATTTTATGATGCAAATAACCTCGGATATTGACTATGTGGTCAGAAACGTTCATGATGATAGAGAGCTTCTCTATCAATTTTATTACACCACGTTTCATTCTTTTCAAAATCATTCTGAATTCACCAAAATTCTCATTAAAGAGCAGACACAATCGTTTAATGAGGAATTTATGATAAAAATGCGCAATTATGATACTTCGCTTCAGCATACGATTCTATCTATGATTGAACGTTTATACAGTCAAGAAGTCGAGCGTACGAAATATGATTTGATGTATTGTATTAAAGGTTTTATGAAGACTTATTCAGAGTTGCTTTTATTCTATAATGTACCGTTGGACTTGAATGTACTGTCTCAATCGCTTGTGGAAAAAACAAATGTATTAGCAAGACACACGACCACTCCGTTTATTTCACAAGATCTTTTCCAAATTATGAAGCAGCCATTGAGTGAAGAAGTGACGAAAGAGCAAATTATTATAATTATTGAACAGAAATTAGAGGAAATGGAAGAATCGATTGCGAAAGAATCGTTAATTCTGTTGAAGCAACAGTTAATTGAGCCGACTTTTCCCCTTGCTATCGTAAAAGGGCTACTCGAAAACATTCGAAATCATCCTCATTGTAAATGGGTTTCTTATTTACTTCAGAGGCATTATCAACTTTAAAGCATCAGAAAGGCAGCATACTTTAGTTTTTACGTATGCTGCCTTGCTGGTGATCGCTCTGTTTTGTTTGAGCTTCTTCAAGTAAGAAGAGGGGGATGAAGAAAACCTCGACTGATTAAAGTTTCACTTTATAACAATAACGATTCGATCAATTTCATCAGTTGTTGCTTTGTTTGGCTCAAATAGTTTCTGTTTTTAGAGGAAATTAATAATCCTATAGGCATTTGGGGATCAAATCCTTTAACCTTAAATGATATATTACCTTTGTTTAAAATAGTTCCCTTCGGAATAATACCTATTGCATTTCCAAAAACCAATTGTGGAATAAGATGTAATGCACTGCAATTGTAAACTCTTTTAAAAGATAAATTATTTTCTGATAAGAAAGCATTGACAGATTGAGAATAATAACAACTATTCTCTCCAATTAAAACAGGGTAATTAATGATATCGAATATTTCAATTGATTCTTTATGTAATATTGGATGATGGGGGTTATTGACAATAAATTCGATTTGTTCATTGTAAAGTGGAGAGAAATTCATATCGGAACTATTTTTGTTGTTTCCGCAAACGGCAAAATCAATTTTATTTTGTTCTAATATTTGTGATAAAAGTGCTGTGTTCCCTACAACAAAATCACAATGTATATATGGTTTCTCCTTATCTAAATAGTTTAATATAGATGGAATTAACTTTTCAGCAACAGATTCTGTTAGTCCTATCTTCAATGTTCCTTTTTCCTCATTACTTATACGTTGTGCTTGGGATATTGAATAATCCCAATGCATTAACAGATTATCTACCTCCTCAGCAAATAAAACACCTTCCTTTGTTAACCTGGCATCCCACCCTCGTTCAAATAGAAGGAAGCCAAGTTCATTCTCTAGTTTTTTTATATGTGTTGTTACGGTTGATTGAGCGTAGTTTAATTTTTTTGCTGCCAGTGAAAAAGTTCCTTCTTCGACAATCCTCTTAAATGTATTTAACTCTTTTATCTCCATTTTCACACCTCGTCTTCATCGGTTTTATTGATAATTATATGATTTATTTTCAATTATACAAATGGAGATAATGGAAGTAAAATAAGGGCATTAAGAAAGGGAGTGAAAGTATGCCGTTTGTTAATGTTTATTATCCAGATGGTCAATTGAATAAAGAAGACCTAAAAACGGTAAGCGATAGTATTCATCATTCATTGATTGAACATTTCGAAATTCCAGAAAATGATTACTTTCAAATGTTTTTACCTTACCCATCTAATCAATTTTTTTACGATCGACATTATCTCCTAGAAGGGGAGAAAAAGAGAACAGACAAAATGATACATGTTTCCATTACATGTGGACCAGGAAGAACGATAAATCAGAAAAGAGATTTGTATCGATCAATATCGGAAGCTTTTTATACTCATTTAAACATCCCGACAACTAATATTTTTATTACATTAAACGAGACAGCTATTGAAAATTGGTCATTTGGTCAAGGAATCGCACAAATGGTTAATATAATGGAGGAAAAAAGTAGTGAATAATCGTATCGAATCTAATATTCCAGAGAAAATGAGAGATATTGCTCCCGATTTTGTTAATTACGCTGAAAACATATTATTCGAAAAAGTATGGAGAGATTCTACTTTATCATCAAAAGAAAGAAGTTTGATTACGCTGTCTGCTTTAATTAGTATTGGTAATACGGAACAGCTACCATTTCACCTACAATTAGCAGAAAAGAATGGAGTTAAAGAAAAGGAAATAATTGCTTTAATAACGCATATGGCCTTTTACGTTGGATGGCCTAAAGCGGCTGCAATGTTAAATATGATATTGAATCAAAATGAAAATGCGGTATCTAAATAATCACTTAGATAACTATTAAAGAGCCGATTTCCTCTTAACAGGATAAAATCCGGCTCTTTTCTCATCTCAATTTGCTTAGCGTGGTTTTTTTGGCGGTACTTCTTTCACTGCTTATTCTGGCGCAGTAAATCAATAAAGACTTGAAGTGCTTTCGTTTGAAATGGTGATGTTGTAATGATTGAAAACTGTCTTGTAAAAGGTAGCTTGTCTATGTTAATTATTTGTAAGTGTCCATAACGGAGTTCTTTTTGGATGGCCAACTGAGACAATAAGCTAATACCTAATCCGGCTTCAACGGCTTCTTTAATAGCTTGAGTACTGCCGAAGTTCACGATATGAGCAGGAGAGATATGTAATCGTTGAAAAGCATGTTCCGCGGCCTCTCTTGTTCCTGAACCGGATTCGCGCAAAATCCACGTTTGTTGTTCTAAGTCTTTAGTCGTCACTTCTCCATCTTTATTCGATAGCGGGTGAGCAGGAGAGGCGATGATAACCATGGAGTCTTTGGCAATTTCTTCTGTCTGTAATGGTTGTTCAGTTTTGAAATGCCCCTCGACAATGCCGACATCAAGTTGGTGACTTATTACTAAGTTAGATATGTCCGCCGTATTGCCGATCGTCACGGTTGGCTGAATGTTTGGATAGTTTTGTTGCATGTTTGCGACAAGGTGAGGGAGGATATACTCTCCAAATGTGTAACTTGCTCCAATCGAAAGAGGTCCGCTCGCCTCGTTGGCTAAATCATCCACTAAGTGTTGCATCTTTTTATACAATCCCGTAATTTCTTTTGCATGATGAAAAACAATTTCGCCTGCTTTGTTTAGTCGCACATATTTATTCGTTCGTTCTAGCAATCTGACACCAACGCTTTCCTCTAATTTACGAATATATTGACTCACTGCCGGCTGCGTCATG
Source organism: Bacillus sp. Hm123 (assembly GCF_051842975.2). NCBI lineage: Bacteria > Bacillati > Bacillota > Bacilli > Caryophanales > Bacillaceae > Bacillus > Bacillus sp. Hm123. The sequence continues at coordinate 3,538,069 of NZ_CM200277.1, read as the reverse complement.
TGTAACTCTTCGGCCGCCTTTGAAAAATTCTTTTTTTCGACCACTGTTACAAAGACTTGTAAATGGATATCCATATCGGTTTCCCTCCATCATAAAACTTTTTACGTTCATCATATCAATTTACTTATTATCATCATAATGAATACTTATTTTTCTTATAATAACTATCCCGTTATAGTGAAGTAAGGGGGTGTTTTTTATGGCTTTAGAAAAGGTATATGTGATCGAGCAGAAAGATAAGAAAGTTTCTGCACCAGTAGCGTGGATAGGTGGGGTTATCTTTACATTTTTTATTGCCTTATTAGGATATTTATTGGCATTAGTTCCCGGATTTAATTATATTGGTCAATTGGCTTGTGCAATTATTATTGCTATTGTTTATCGCCACGTTTTTGGATATCCTGAATTTCTTCGATTGGGCATTAATTTTTCATCAAAGAGGCTGCTACGGATTGCTATTATTTTGTATGGTCTTAAATTGAACATGGCGGTCGTTCTTAGTGAGGGGATAGGGATTTTACTTCGTGATGTTTTCATTATTATTTTTGCCATCTTGTTGACTAGTTGGCTAGCCAAATGGCTGAAAGCTGATAAGTCGATTTCTTTGCTACTAGGGGTCGGAACTGGCGTGTGCGGTGCAGCTGCCATAGCGGCAGTCGCGCCGATCATCCGATCAAAGGACGAGGATACAGCAATCAGTGTGGGGATTATCGCGTTAGTGGGGACAATATTTTCTATTGCTTATACACTTTTATTTCCCTTTGTCCCTTTAGATGCTACTCAATATGGAATTTGGTCCGGCATGAGTCTACATGAAATTGCTCATGTCGTGTTAGCTGCTGAACCTGCAGGAGAAGAGGCGCTAACGATGTCGTTATTAGCTAAACTAGGACGTGTCTTCCTGCTTATTCCGCTTTGTTTCATATTTATATATGTAACAAAGCGGAAACATAAAGACTCGAAAGAACTAGCTACAAAAATGGAGTATCCATGGTTCCTTGTTGGTTTTATTCTGTTGAGTATGTTAGGAAGTTACGTATTTGCCGATTCTATCGCTATGTCTGAAAGTGGGAAAAGCGCCATTTCCAGCTTTACAACATGGCTATTAACTGCAGCAATGGTTGGGCTTGGGTTAAATATAAGTTTCATTCATTTGCGGACAAAAGCTCTACGCCCACTTATCGCTATGACGATTACATCGTTATTGCTGTCTACGATCGCTTTCTTTCTTATCTAATAATAGTGAAATGATGAAAACACGAAAGAGAGCTTCATTAGGACTAGCCGTGAAGCTCTCTTTCCTTATTATGATAAATATGTTGCTTTTCTATAGTTGATTCCTTATACTCTTTATTGATAATGATTTTCAATATCAATAATTAAGATCGCTTTTTGGAGGTTTACACGATGAAATCTTTTGAAAAACTCGCTGCTTTTGTTGCTGTAGCGGAACACGGAACTTTTTCTAAAGCAGCTGAAATACTTTATTGTTCCCAACCTGCATTAAGCATGAAAATCCGTTCACTAGAAGAACAACTGAATACACAGTTGTTTTTTCGTAAAGGCAAACAAGTTATTTTGACTCCTTGCGGTGAACAATACCTTCCTTATGCAAAAGAAATGTGTCGGCTTTTCCATCATTCTTCAAGAATGCTTACACAACAACAAACAGAAGAATATCAAACGGTTCAATTATTTGTGACGACTTGTCTCAATTCCCATATTATTCTTGATGCCCAAGCGGAATTTAAGCGGCGTAACCCTCAATGCTCACTCCAAATCATTTTTCAGTCAAATGACCAATTAATTAAACGGTTGGAAGAAGGAACAATTGGAGAAGCTATTGTTTTAAATGAGGGTGCGATTGACGATCGCTTTGATAAGCATTTTGTTTATGAAGATGAATTTTTAGCAGTAGTAAGTGGTCAACATAATAATAATCAATCAATAGAGATGGTTGATGTTGCCGATAAATGTCTATTGTTGACGGATTGTGGCTGCCCTTTACGAAACGAGATAAAAACTGAATTTCATAAACAAAATCTCTTGCTGCGCAATTATGTTGAATTTAATCATATTGATATGGTTAAACAGAACGTATTAACGCAGCAAGGTGTTGCTTTTTTACCTAAATCGATTATTGATCAAGAATTAGCTGAAGGGAATTTAACATCCATTCAAATGTTTAAGAACGTGTTGAAGAAGAAGTATTATTTTGTTCATCGTTCTCAACACAAGGTCCTTCCGATGCTATCTAATTTTATAAAAATATTAGCTTAGCTGCTTGGTGGAATAGGATTTAGAATCTGATTGATTTCTTCGTCTGTTAAAGAATAATCATAGAAGCGTTTATAGTAATCACGAATTTCGTCTTCTATCTTATAGTAGTTGAACGTGTTAGGATGGTTTTTCTGAGCCATCCATTTCATCATTAACGGTGCATCAGCACTAGGCGGGTACCACATGAATATTCCTTCAGGTACTTTATATACACGCTTGTTTTTAACAGCGTCCACTTTGCTCCAGTCTTGACCTTTTACGCGATTTTCATAAAGGTCTTCTGGAGTGGTTGCTGAAAAGTTGCTGATATAGATGACTTCTGGATTCCATTTGTACACCTGTTCCATATTTACACTAGGGTTTCCACTTAATTCGGGAGCAGCTAGATTATTAGTACCCGTTGATGTTAACCAAAAATGTCCAAAGTGGCCTTTCCCATTCACATTTAAGCTTTTCTCCTCTAAAACGGAGAAGAACAGCGCATTAGGTTTGTCTTCTTCACTTATATTTTTTAAATGATCTTGCGTGTCTTTCATTGTGTCTTTCGCATATGAAATAATTTCTTCTGAACGTTCCGTCTTATTTGCGACCTGTCCAATCAATTCCATCCAACCATAAAATGTTTCAAATACATTTCCATCGGCTATTTCTAATGTACCGAATGCAACGGTAGGTATATCCAACTTCTCCACCATTTCCGTTTCTTCTGTATCATTCATTGAAAAGAACAAGTCTGGATTTAGTTTCAACAACTCTTCAGCGTTGATTTCGCCACTTTCCATGAATTTCGTGCTGGCATCTAATATACCTGGGTCAATTTTGCCTAACATAGAGTTTTTCGCCAGTTCCAGTGACCCTGGAGAAATTCCCGCTATTTCATCGGTCGATCCTGTTGCGATGAAATAGGCGGATGGTAATGGCATGTGATAACCGATAGCGATTCGGTCCCTATTCTCCGGGAGTTGTACAGTTCTGCCACCGTGATCGACAATTTCTGTTTTCTCTTTTGTCGTCTTTTTATCAGCCGTTTCTTTTGCATTCTCTTTTTCCGGCATAGAGCAGGCACTTTGTACGAATAAAGCAGATAGTAAGACGGAAGAAACTAAATATTTTTTGATTTTTCTAGTTTTCATGATGATGAACCCCTTTCGACTATATCTATTGGACAGATATTTTTGAATGTACGTTTTTCACTGTCCACTGTTATCATTTTCACTTGTACTTCGAAATACTCTCTTAAATTACTTTCGTTCAATACGTCTTCCACTGGTCCGAATAGACAAGGCTGGTGTTTTCCAAGCATAAGTACTCGATCGGCTATTCTTAAAGCATTATTAGGAAAGTGAGTATTCATGATGCATGAAATACCTTGCTCATGAGCGAGCTTTTCTATTACATTCAAGATAATCATTTGTTTTTTGAAATCAAGATGAGACTCAGGCTCATCCAAAACTAAAATGTTCGGACCTGCAATCAAGGCGCGAGCAATAAACACGAGTTGCAATTCTCCACCGCTTATTTCATTACAAGAATGACTAGCGAGGTGTGCAATCTCAAGTAATTCTAGTATTTCAAGTGCACGATCAGCATCTTCTTGGCTAGGCGTTTCGAACAATCCTAAATGAGTGGATCTTCCTAAGAGCACCATATCAAGTACAGTATAAGAAAACGCATTAGATCGAGCTTGCGGGACATAACCAATTTGTTTCCAAATATCCCGCTCAGTCATTTGTACCAGAGGTTGCTCGTTAAGCAAGGTTTCTCCCTTTTCCCACTGTAGCAAACCTGTAATGCAGTTAAGTAACGTTGTTTTTCCAACACCGTTAGGACCGAGGATCGCCATGATTTGACCAGGGGTTAATGAGAAACTAATATCAGTAAATAACGGTTGTCCTGCAACGTAAGAGTAGGTTCCTTCTTTAACGGTGATACTCATGTCCATCCTCCTTTTGTTTTCCTTAATAGGTAAGCAAAGAAAGGAACTCCAAAGATAGCAGTTAGAATGGACAATGGAATTTCAGCGGCGGTTAATGTACGAGCGACATTATCAATGACAAGCAAATACATCGCACCAATAGAGATAGAAACAGGAATCAATATTTGGTGGTTACTACCGACAATCATTCGTGCAATGTGAGGGATGATTAGCCCTACCCATCCGATGATTCCGCTAAGGGAGACGGCAGTAGCTGTAATAAGAGTTGAGGCTACAATAATTCCCCATCGCATTTTATGTACATTCGTTCCAAGTGACTTCGCTTCTGTTTCTGATAGAGACATAATATTTATTCGCCAGCGCAGTAACCATAGAATAATAATGCCTATTAGTATTAAAGGAACTCCGATGATCAATGATGCATAAGACGTGCCAGCAAGACTGCCCATCAGCCAAAATACAATAGTCGGCAATTCATCTTGTGGATCAGCAACATATTGTATGAGCGAGAGAGCGGCTTCAAACATGGCAGAGGTGATGACACCAGCTAAAATGAGTACAAATAAAGGACTTTTCTTTCTTACTTTACTAATAGAAAACGTGACTAACATGGCCACGATCCCAAAAGCTATGGCAAATATGATCGTAATAGTACTACTGCCGAACAACACAATAGAGAGAGCAGCTCCAAATCCGGCTCCGGATGATACGCCAAGTATATGTGGGCTTACTAGAGGGTTTCCAAACATTCCTTGGAAGGATGCCCCGGATATCGATAGCCCTGCTCCGATCATCATCGCTAAAATGGTGCGTGGTAGCCGAACTGTTAGGACGACGGTTTCCTCCATGGCACTCCATGTCTGTTCTATAGGCATGACTTTCGATAATAATATTTGATAGACTGTCGTTGGCGAAATGAAATATCGTCCAAGACAGAGTGAGATGAAAAGTAAAACAATCGGCAAAACAATGAAGCCAATTGAAGAAAGCAATCGATGTCTGGAATGAAAGGTTGCTTCCACGTGTTTCCCTCCTGAGTGATTTAAATGGTCATTAGAGCAAGTATTAGTTATTGATCTCCTTCCGGTAATATTCTCACCCTATCTACTTGATAATAATTATCATTTTCGATTATAAGATTAAAGCTACCATTTTATCAATTGGATTATCGAATAACACTATAAGCAAATGTTATATAGGGAAAACTAGTTTTGTTATGGCCTCTTCGGAAAAGATGAAATCGACAAAAATAGGCGGAGAAAAATGATTGATTTTTTCTCCGCCTATTTTACTTTAGAGCTTTTTTGGCGATGCAGGATGAAAAAGCATTATGTTTCGATTTTCCCTTTATTTTGTCAACTATGTAAGTCATAAGATACAAGAAACAGTCATAAATTTACGTGAAGCTTGTCACAAATTATACGCAAATCTATCACAAGTTGTTTAAAAAGGTATCATAAATTCCCCATACATCTGGTCTACAATAGTAACTATGTTAGATAAAAATGTGAAGCTGTGAACAAGATCAACTCTAGCGTACAAAACGTAGAAAATTTGGAGGGGAAACAACAGATGGATGAGTTATTACTAGCTAGACTTCAGTTTGGCTCTACGACGATTTTTCACTTCTTGTTTGTGCCATTATCTATCGGACTTGTGTTCATGGTAGCGTTAATGGAAACATTCTATGTAGTGAAAAAGCAAGAAATTTACAAGAAGATGGCGAAGTTTTGGGGACACTTATTCCTTCTTAACTTCGTAGTGGGGGTTGTAACGGGGATTATTCAGGAATTCCAATTCGGAATGAACTGGTCTGAATACTCACGATTTGTCGGAGATGTTTTCGGTGCACCGCTTGCGATTGAAGCGTTGCTTGCGTTCTTTATGGAATCCACGTTTATTGGATTGTGGATTTTCGGTTGGGATCGCTTATCGAAGAAAGTGCATTTAATGTGTATTTGGCTCGTATCGATTGGAACAATGTTATCAGCTCTTTGGATTTTAGCAGCTAACGCTTTTATGCAAGAACCAGTAGGTTTTGCGATGAATAATGGTCGTGCTGAGATGAATGATTTCTTTGCCCTATTGATGAACCCTCAATTATGGGTGGAATTCCCACACGTAATCTTCGGTGCACTTGCAACGGGAGCGTTCTTCATTGGTGGTGTGAGTGCTTATAAACTATTGAAGAAAAAAGAAGTTGAATTTTTTACTAAGTCTTTCAATATGGCAATGGTTGTAGCACTGATTTCAGGATTAGGGATTGCTTTCAGCGGTCACGCTCAAGCGCAGCATTTAATGTTTTCACAGCCAATGAAAATGGCAGCGAGTGAAGGGTTATGGGAAGATAGTGCAGACCCTGCTCCATGGACGTTATTCGCGAATATCGACGTGGAGAAACAAGAAAACTCTGCTGAAATTCATATTCCATATGCATTGAGTTACTTAACTTACGAGAAATTCTCTGGTTCTGTACCAGGAATGCTGACATTACAAAAAGAATATGAAGAAAAATATGGCCCTGGGGATTATATTCCACCAGTCAAAACAACATTCTGGAGCTTTAGAGTCATGGTTGTTGCTGGTATGGTGATGATCTTCGCTGCCGCATTAGGTTTATGGTTCCAATATAGAAAGACATTAATGAATCAAAAATGGTTATTAAAAGTGATGGTGGGATTAATTTCATTCCCATTCATTGCGAACTCAGCTGGTTGGATTATGACAGAGATTGGTCGTCAGCCGTGGACTGTATTTGGCTTGATGACGACATCCGCTTCGATCTCGCCTAACGTTTCATATAATGAACTATTGTTCTCGTTCATTTCCTTTACAACGATCTATTTAATCCTTGGAATTGTGTTAGTTTACTTATTTGTACAAGAAATTAAAAAAGGCACGGAACATCATGGACAAGACTCTCAAGATGTACATGACAACATTGATCCTTTCGATAAGGAGGCTTACCAATAATGGAATTAAGTGAATTATGGTTTCTTCTTGTAGCTATTCTGTTTGTCGGTTTCTTCTTCCTTGAAGGATTCGATTTCGGTGTAGGAATGGCTGGAAGACTTATAGGGCAAAATGATCTTGAACGTCGCATTATGATTAATACGATTGGGCCTTTCTGGGATGCCAATGAAGTATGGCTATTAACAGCAGGGGGAGCGATGTTCGCTGCTTTCCCTCACTGGTATGCAACAATGTTTAGCGGTTATTACATTCCGTTTGTGTTTATTTTACTTGCTTTAATCGTTCGTGGTGTGTCGTTTGAATTTAGAGGGAAAGTCGATAGTAAGAAGTGGACAAATACATGGGATTTGGCTATTCTTGTCGGAAGTATCGTACCTCCATTTTTATTCGGAGTAGCATTTACTAGCCTTTTAAAAGGAATGCCAATTGATGAAACAATGACGTTACACGCAGGATTCACTGATTATGTGAACCCGTATTCTGTCACTGGTGGAATTGTTGTGACATTACTATGCTTAATGCATGGATTAGTATTTTTAACGTTACGCACAGTGGGAGATTTGCAAGTGCGCGCTCGTAAAATGGCACAAAAAGTGGTCTTTCCAGTTCTTATTTCACTAGTTGCTTTCGTTGCGCTTTCTTATAAATACACAGATTTATTTACGTATCGAGGCAATGTAACGATCCCAATGATCGCTTTAATCGTTGTTTGTTACGTAGCGACAATTGTGATGTTGAAGAAGAAAAGAGATGGCTGGAGCTTCTTCTTCAGCGGCATGGGAATTGTTTTAACGATTTCAACGATTTTTGTTGCTCTATTCCCTCGTGTGATGATTAGTTCAATTAGCAGTGCTTATGATTTAACGGTTTATAATGCGGCATCAGGTGCCTATTCATTAAAAGTGATGACGATTGTTTCACTTACTTTACTACCATTCGTTCTTGGTTACCAAATTTGGAACTACTATGTATTCCGTAAACGTGTTGATGGGAAGGACATGGTTTATTAATGGATAAACAATTACTTCAATATGAAGGTATGAAAAAATTATTAGCGTCTCTTACGATATTGACAGTGTTACAAGGAGTGTCCATTCTTCTGCAAGCAATTATGCTTGCAGAAGTGGTCACTCATCTTTTTAATTCCGGCGCTTTTCAAGAGGTATATACGGAAACGCTTTATTTTGTGCTTAGCTTCCTTACTCGCTATGGCATTCAGCATATAAAGAATAAAATGATGGATCGCTATTCAGCGGATATAGGCGCAAAATTACGCGCGGAGGTGCTAGATAGTTTATTTCACCAAGGGCCGCGGGCGGCGAAGAAAATTGGAACAGGAAATATCGTTACGTTACTGCTAGATGGAATCTCGCAGTTTAAGCAATATATCGTCTTGTTTACTCCTAAGATGGTAAATATGATGATTATTCCAGCGATGATTGTCGTGTATGTGCTGCTTCAGGATCGTACATCAGCCGTTATTTTAATTGTTGTTGTACCGATTTTAGTTGCTTTTATGATTCTGCTCGGTTGGGCTGCTCAGAAGAAAGCAGATAAGCAGTGGGACATGTATCGCGTCCTTTCCAATCACTTTGTGGACTCATTAAGAGGACTAGAAACACTGAAGTATTTAGGTTTAAGTCGATCCCATAGTCAAAAGATTGAACTAGTCAGCGACCGCTATCGCAAAACGACGATGGGAACGTTGAGATTTGCCTTTTTATCATCTTTTGCTATGGACTTTTTCACGACGCTATCAGTTGCTACAGTAGCTGTTTTCTTGGGCTTACGCTTAATTGAAGGAGAGTTGTTGCTACAGCCTGCTTTGACGATTTTAATTTTGGCGCCAGAATATTTCTTGCCGATACGGGAGATTGGTGCAGATTATCATGCGACGTTAAATGGACAAGAAGCGGGAAAGAAATTGAAGGAAATTGCTTCTCTTCCTCAATTTAAAGCAGAGGAAAGACGACCAATGGACCGTGTTAATGAGAAAACGAATATCGAACTATCTTCTGTGACTGTTCAACATGAAATCGAAGGGAAGCCATCTCTTGCTGATGTATCACTTTCTATCAAAGGGTATCGTAAAATCGGTATTGTTGGGGAGAGTGGGGCAGGAAAGTCAACATTCATTGATTTGATTGGTGGCTTTATTGAGACGAATTCGGGTAGCCTCAAGGTCGACGGACAATCATTTACCCACTTGCAAAGGAAGGAATGGCAAGAACAGCTCATCTATATTCCCCAGCATCCTTATTTATTTCAGGATACTCTGTTCAATAATATTGCGTTTTATCATCCGAATGCGACTTTAGAAGAAGTACGGTGGGCGGCCGATCAAGCGGGGTTATCACAGTTACTTCAAGAGTTTCCGAACGGGTTAGATGAGAAGATTGGTGAAGGCGGGCGTACATTAAGTGGTGGACAAGCACAAAGGGTAGCCATTGCTAGAGCTTTTCTTGAAAAACGTCCAATATTGCTATTAGATGAACCGACAGCTCATTTAGATATTGAAACAGAATATGACTTGAAAGAAAGATTTGTTAACTTGTTCGAAGAGAAGTTGGTCTTATTAGCAACGCATCGACTTCATTGGATGGTGGATATGGATTATATTTATTTCTTGCATCAAGGAAGAGTAGTAGAAGAAGGTACACATGAGGAGCTTATGAAGAAGAAAGGCCAGTACTATCAGATGGTGAAAATACAAATGGGGGATGAGGCATGAACGATAAAGGTTGGGTTCTCCCTTACTTAAAAGAGAACAAACGCTTATTAATATTTGTTGTTTTATTAGGGTTTTTAACTGTTTTTGCAGCATCCTCTTTAATGTACACATCTGGATACTTAATTTCTAAGTCAGCAACAAGACCAGAAAATTTATTGATGGTCTACATTCCGATTGTCGGTGTTCGTACTTTCGGAATTGGACGAGCGGTCTCACGCTATATTGAGCGATTAGTTGGCCATGGAGTCGTGTTGAGAATCCTGTCAAAAATGCGCTTAAAAGTGTATCAGTTAGTTGAACCACAAGTGTTACATCCACGTTCGAAGTTAAAGACAGGGGATGTGTTAGGGATACTGGCAGATGATGTGGAACGGCTTCAGGACATTTATTTAAAAACAGTATTTCCTAGCTTAGTCAGCTTATTTCTTTATTTACTTGCCGTGATAGCTCTTGGGTTCTTTTCATGGCCGTTTGCTTTATTAATGGCGATTTATGCTGGTGTTTTAGTATTTTTGTTTCCGTTTGTTTCTTTGCTTGTGATGAAAGCGAAAGTACAACAAATTAAACAAGGACGTCATGTTCTTTACGGACGATTAACAGATGCGGTCATGGGTGTAAGTGACTGGCAGTACAGTGGTCGTCAGATGGAATTTATTGAGGAATATGAACGTCAGGAGCATCAGTTGCTATTGCTAGAACAAAAGCGAAATCGTTTCGTTAGATGGAGAAACTCTATGGCGCAAGTTGTTATTGCGATTATGGTTGTTTCAATGTTAGCGTGGACAGCGAATGAAAGCTCGATTGGTGCCATTGACTATACGCTTATTGCAGCGTTCGTGCTAGTGTTGTTTCCACTAACAGAAGCGTTCTTACCGCTATCAGACGCTGTTAGTGAGATCCCGTCTTATCAAGATTCGATTGATCGGTTGTCAGGGCTTGAGCTAGGTGATAAGCAAGCGGCTGATAAGCAGGATGAGCACCAGATCGTGCCAAACGGTGAGCCAGCTGTTCTTGAATTGCAGCATGTCTCTTTCCAATATGATGAGTATCGCCGTGTGCTAGATGATGTTAGTTTTTCTATTACGCAAGGTGAAAAAGTGGCTTTGCTCGGACCGAGTGGGGCAGGAAAGTCAACGATTCTTAAATTAATCGAAGGCGTCGTTCCTCCAACGAATGGCTCGATTACGTTGAACGGAGTAGCTACTCATGGGATGAGCGCTAGTATTTCTCAATGGGTTGCTGTATTAAATCAACATCCTCATCTGTTTGATACGACGATTTTAAACAATATTCGTCTTGGACGTCCAGAGGCGACGGACGAAGAAGTGTACGAAGCGGCGAAACAAGTGAAAATTCATGATTTAATTGAATCTTTGCCGAATGGATATGAAACGCAAGTGCACGAGATGGGAAGTCGATTTTCTGGAGGGGAGCGTCAGCGGATTGCTCTTGCTCGTATTCTATTGCAGGATGTGCCGATTGTAATTTTAGATGAACCTACAATTGGACTTGATCCGTTAACAGAGAAAGAGCTACTTACGACGATGTTTGATGTGTTAAAAGGAAAATCTGTCTTATGGATCACACATCATTTAGCGTTTATTCATAAAGCGGATCGTGTGTTATTCCTTGACCAAGGAGAAATTGCCTTACAAGGTGAGCATGAACATTTATTGAAGACAAATGAGCGTTATCAGCGACTTTACGTGTTAGATCGCCCGTTTGATCTAACAACGTGAAAGCATAGATCATTTTATTAGGAAAGTGGTTAAGATTCATTTCTTACCACTTTTTTTATTTTTATCATGGTTGCTTTCTAAACTCATTTGGCGTGAATCCAGTGGCGTGCTTAAACATTTCAGAAAAACTGCCGTGGTTTTTATAGCCTACTGCATGAGCAATTCTTTGTATCTTCCAGTTTGAATTCAACAAAAGCTCTTTCGCTTTTTCTATACGAAGCGATTGTGTGTATTCCGTGATAGTTAGACCATGGAGTTTTTTGAAGGAGGAGGTCAATTTAGTTCGGCTCATGCAAGCGATATTCGCTAACGTATTTAACGATAGTCGTTTCGCATAATTTTTCTCTAAGTAATCGGATACCTGCTCAAGAGATGGTATTTCCCAGTCCGGCACCTGCTTTGTCTCTGAAAATGATAACCGATCTTCTCCCCATTGCATGACGAGTGAAATGATTTCCTGTACTTTACTGTCATAATACATTTTTGCTATTTTCTTAGATGGTTGAAAAGTGCGAATTTGTTTCAACACCATCATCACTTCTGGAATGGTATCATCGCCATTCAACTTAGAAAAGATGGTTGCCAATTCATCGAAATCCTCAGAGAACTGCTTCGCTAAGTGTTCTTTGTAAAACTCCGGCATGAAAGAAACCCCTACGCATCGAACCGGCACATTTTTCCGTATCATCTGTTCATAAGTGCCCCCTTCACTGACATACCCCAACAAATTTTCTGGATGTGAGACGGTACTGCCGAACATCATCCGTGCAATTGACGATTCGTAAATGCCTACGTTTACAAACGATGGATGTTCGCATTGAAACGCTACATCATGTGTAAAAAATAATTCATGAATCGTGATCGCATATAAGTTACCTACAGGATAAATCCAATAATATCCTTTTCCGATATGAGGATCGAGCATATAAGTCAAACCACAATTTTTTATATTATTTTCATCTTTCAATGGGTATAATCCAAACTTCGATAAATGCGGTTCGTATAACGTTTGTAAAATAGTTGCCAATGATTTTTCCTCCTTTCTTTATCCCGATGTTATCTAACTTCACTCGGTAATTGACCAGTGTATTTATAAAATAATTCAGTGAAACGCGTTGGATTATTGTATCCACATTTTTTCGCAATGATTTTGATAGTTAATGAGTGGACCTTTAGCAATTGTTCCCCGTAGTTTATTCTTTTTCTTTGAATGTACTCCGTGATTGTACATTGATGAACTTGTTTAAATGTCTTTTTCAGTTTCGTACTTCCCATGTATGAAATGTGTTCCAAATCTTTCAATCTAATTTGTTCTGTAAAGTGATCGTCTATATATTGAGTAACGAGAATGATATTGGATAAATCTTCTTTTGTTAAACCTTTATATTCTGGATTTTGGGAATGTACTTTATTAAAAATAATAGATAAAGCTTCGTATACTCTCGCTTCATAAAATATTTTTGCACCGATGCCCATCCCTCGAAAATCTTTAATCTCCATCAATAAAGGCGATAATTCTGGGTAGCAGTAACTAGTCATTTTATTGAAAAGAGCGATGGCATCCGGATAACTATAATCATATTTTTCTACGAGGAAATCGGGAGTAACTTGAATACCGATTCCTAGTACACGATTATTTTTATAATAACGGGTATGGTAAGGTGTATCGTTACTTAAATAGGTGTAATTGTTGTTAGATGATAGTGTTCGATTATGAGAAATCTCGTCAATTTGAATGAAATCATAATAATTTATAGAGAAAAATTTCGAATGCACATGATGAAAGTGAAAGTCTTTATGAATACGAAGATCACAAATACTGATAGAGAAAAGATTTCGATAACTATACACCCAATAATATCCTTCTCCAAATTCTTTTCGTAATTTATATAAATGACCTTCATTGTTATATAATCCACTATTTTTACATTCATAAAAATATAGCTTCGATAAACAAGGCTTATGAACTTCAGTTAATACACATTTCAATTTCATCCCACCTAAATATTGATTAGACGAACTGCTATCGTGATTAGACTTAATCACTACCAGATCATTGATAGAGCTAGATCAATCCATTAAGTTAAATAGACGATAAAGATTCTCATTTTCATTCTACCAAATTATTTCCTAAATATATAGAAACAGGGGGGGATGTTTGTTTTATTCGTTAAGGTATTACTTCAAAGAAAAATTGCTCAAAATCAATAAAGAGAGGACTTTATACTTATGTCTGAAGCATTGAAGACGATACTCAGTTTTGCTGGTCAACGTAAATGGCTTCTTGCCCTTGCATGCTTCTTTTCTTTAGTTAGTGGTTGGCAGCTTAAACAATAATAAAGGGATACTTCAATCAGTAGGAGGCATCTCTCACTGATTGATTTCAGTTAAAACACAAACTTCTTCGGCTCTATGCCATATATATTCAAACTTGATTGTTTGTTATCTTTACATTTTATACAATTGAAAATAATTCTCATTAAAAAATTTAAAAAATCATATGAAGGAAGCAGGGGTTGTATGACAAAAGCGGCGATACAAGAAAAGCAATTGATTTTACAAGGTAACATGTGGAGTGTTATGTGGAAGCTATCTTGGCCAGCTATTATTGCGATGGTGTTATATGGGTTGAATGCCGTATTAGATGCTGTGTTTGTTGGCTATTATGTCGGTGAAGCGGCATTGGCTGGTGTATCGGTTGCCTACCCACTTTCGCAAATAAGTGTTGCTTTCGGCTCGCTCATCGGTGTCGGTGCTGGAGCTATGTTGAGTATTTCTATTGGAGCAAAAGATCGGCAAACCCAAGAGCGATTATTGGGAAATGTGAACTGGCTTACGATTGTGACGACCGTGATTTATATGATACTCGGTTTGTTATTCTCGACGCAACTCATCGAAGCGATGGGGGGAAAGGGAGAGGCGTTATCGCTAGGAGATGATTATTTCCGTATTACGGTGATAGGCGCTTTCTTTTGGGTGTATGGCTTAGCAGCTAATATGATGATTCGAGCAGAAGGAAGAATGAAAACCGCTGCCTGGATGATGGGATTAGGCTTAGTCGTTAATGTGATTGTAAACTACGTGTTTATGGGTGTGTTACATTTCGGTGTGGAAGGAGCAGCTTGGGGAACGAACATCGCAATGTTTGTGTATACGTTGCTCGGCTGGATTTACTTTGGGAAAGGGTATGCCTCATTTCCAACGAAATTGCTCCGCATTCATCGAGATTCAGAAGCGGTTCGATCGATTATTCGATTAGGGATGGCTTCATTAATTATGGTGGTAATGAATTTAGTGCAAGCAGTCATTGTCTTTAATGTGTTATCGAAGTACGGCACAGTAGCAGATATCGCTTTCTATGGAGTAGTGTATCGTGTCTTTACATTTTTGCTTACTCCGATATTCGGGCTTATGCGTGCGTTGCAGCCGGTGATTGGGATTAATTATGGTGCGAATCAATATGAAAGAGTGATTCATGCGTATAAAGTATTTACCGTAACGTCAATGGCGTTAACATTACCCGTTTGGATATGGGCGATGATTGACCCGATTACAGTTTTAAGCTTCATGTTAACGGATACTGTATTTACGAGTGCAGATTTATTATATTTTCGTGTATATCTTGCCATTTTGCCGCTGTGTTCTCTTATTTTTATGGGGATGACGTTATTCCCATCGATTGATAAAGGAAAGCCAGCTGCGATGATCGGTATCGCCAGACAAGTTGTGTTTTATATACCGACGATGATCATTGTACCAAAATTCTTCGGTGTAGCTGGGGTTTATTATGGCTCATTAGCGATTGACGTAGTGATTACCTTGTGGCTCGTTTGGATGGTGAAAAAAGAATTCAATTTGCTTAGAGCGCAAAACATCTGAATGTGAAATAGAACAAGAAATATTAAGTTAAAAATCAGTTAACTTGTTATCGTGAGCGGGACTGTCCAATAAGTACCTAAAATAAAAAGGTGGAGAAAAATGAGTCGTTTTCTCCACCTTTTTTTGTCTATTTGTAGGCTAGACTTATTTTAAAAAGTCTTCATTCAAGTAGTTAGGGTTTGGATATTTATAAAACCCTTCGCCTGCTTGTTTTCCTAATTTGCCTGTCTCAATGAAATTCGTCTTAATGTATTCAGCAATTTTTGCGCAATTTTCATCGCCTTGTTCACCAAGACCGTTAGTGATAGAGTAAGCTGTTTGTAGACCAACTAAGTCAATCCAAGCAAATGGTCCAAAAGGAGCACCAGAAGCAATCATCCACGTTTTATCCACGTCTTCAGGGGATGCTACTTCATTTACAACAAGATTTAAAGCTGAAACAAAATAAGGAACAAGCATACTGTTTAAGACATAACCAGGTTGTTCTTTATGAATAGGAATAGGTACCATTCCAATCGCTTTTGCGAATGCTAACACTTCTTCGAAATATTTTTTATCTGTTCCAGGATGACCCATTACTTCACCCATATTGTGCTTCCAAACTTCCGTTGCAAAATGCAAAGTTAAGAATTTTTCTGGACGACCTGAAATTGGTGCAAATTGACTTGGCATAAATGTTGATGTGTTCGAACAGAATATCGTTTTTTCAGGAGCAACTTGTCCTAATCTCGTATAGAAATCTTCTTTAATTGCGACTACTTCTGGGACAGCTTCAATTACGATATCGGCATTTTCCACGGCTTTTGCTAAATCTGTATACGTACTTAAGCGGGTATATGCTGCTTCCACTTCCTCTTGGGTTGCACCTACATCCTGTTTATATATTTCCATATAATTTTTAAATCGAGAATCCGTCATTTTCAGTGCTTCTTCATTAATATCATAAACAGAAACTTCGAAGCCTTTAAAAGCAGATTGGAATGCAATTTGGCTCCCTAATACTCCTCCACCAGCTACCGTAACATGTTTGAAATTCATAAAATTATGCCCCTCTCTTCTGAACAGGAATGTTCATACTTAGTTTTTAAGGTTGGAAACATTTTTGACGTTTGTAATTGAGTTATTTTTGAATATCGATTAAAATCTTCGCTTGACTCTTATCTTTACCAAGAAGCTCTAATCCTTCTTCAACAACTTCGTCTAAAGCAATTTTCTTTGTAATAACTTTTTTGACATCTAGCTTGCCTGAATCGATTAAGTTGATGACTTCAGGGAAAATGTTGCGGTAAGCTAATACAGAAGTCATATTTGCTTCTTTAATCGTCAATTGAAGAATATCTACTTTCACAGGTTCAGGGATGATAGAGACAATCACCACTTCGCCTTTCTTCTTAACAGTAGAAAGAGCGTTCGCTAATGTTACTTCAGCGCCGGCTACTTCATACGCTATATCAACACCGCCTGCGGATAGAGAAAGAATTTTCTCGACAGAGTTTTCCTCGATCGCATTGATCGTATGTGTTGCTCCTATTTCTTTTGCTTTTTCTAATCTCTCTGGAGAAACGTCGACTGCATAGATTTCTGATGCACCAGCAGCTTGAGCCGCCATGATCGTTAATAATCCGATAGGTCCTACTCCAAATACAGCGACTTTATCGCCTACTTTTAGTTGGCTGTGTCGTACAGCATGTACAGTAACTGCTGCTGGCTCGACTAATGCTCCTTCTTCAAGTGACATGGAATCAGGAAGTTTATGCACCATTTTTTGTTCAACGACAGCATATTCAGCAAATCCACCGTTGGCATTTAACCCGATAAAACCAAAATCTACACATTGGTTATAATGATTTTGTTTACAATATTGACATTTACCGCAATAAATAAGTGGTTCAATAGTTACGCGATCACCGATAGAGATACCTTCTACCCCTTCACCGATTTCACTAACTGTTCCAGCGAATTCATGACCTAATGTAAGCGGAGCCATCTCTCCGGAAACAGGATGAGGAACGTCTTGTTGAACACCTGCACCATGATAAGCGTGCAAATCACTACCACAGATACCAGCAAAGGCAACCTTTACTTTTACCTTCCCTGGTTGAATAACAGGTTCTTCTTTAGTTTCCACTCGCACATCGTGTTTTCCATACCATACAGCTGCTTTCATATATTACATCTCCTTAGTACATTTAATGTAAGGCTTATATGTTCATTATATTGTCACATTATGTTTTAATAAATTTAAAAGTATTAATGGATACATAAGTTTCACTTAAGGAAAGGTGAGGTTCATGAATATTGAACAGCTTGAGCATATCGTTGAGGTTGCGAAATATCAGTCTATATCTAGGGCAGCTGAAATACTCCATATTACCCAATCAGGGCTTAGCTTATCGATTACAGCTTTAGAAAAAGAATTAGATTTAAAAATATTTTACCGCTCTAGGGCAGGAGCTATTCCTACAGATTCAGGAAAAGAGATTATTAAGAAGTCCGTGGAGGCGTTGAATAAGATTCGAGAATTAAAGGAAGAAGCTTATTTTCAAGCGCATGCCATAACGGGAGACTTACGCTTTGAAGGCATGCCTGGTGTGATGCCTACTTTAGTGCGGACAGTGGCATTTTTGAAAAAGAAATACCCTAGTCTTAACATCGAAATATCAGAAAAAGGTTCGTTTGAGATTATCGAGAATTTCAAACAGAATAAGGTCGATATGGGGTTTGTTGCTCTGACTCAAGAAATGCTCCAAGAAAAAATTGGAGTAGATTTTGAAGCGGTTATTAAAGGGAAAATGGTTGTTTGTGTAGGGAAGAAATCCCCCCTCTCTAACAGAAAAAAGATTCATCCTCAAGAGCTAATAAAAGAAACATTTATCTTATATAAAGATGATTATGTCGATCAATTCATGGAAGCGTTAACGAAAAGTTTTGGAGATGCTCAAGTATTATGCACTACAAATAATAGCTATGCGATTGAAAAAGCATTAATAGAAGATGTGGCGGTCACGATTGGACATGATTATTCATTTGCTAATCACCCTCTAATTATGAGTGGAGAATTGGTTACGTTAGAAGTTATGCCCTATCCTCAACAGGAGGTTTATTTTGGATGGTTAAACAAACGAAATGACCAGCTTTCTGTCCTATCGAAGCAAATCATTCAATTTTTTAAGCAGGATTTAACGAGATCGGATACGTTTTGATACCTTTACGGGCAAAGAAAATATATAATACGGATATAGGTATGTGAAATGTTTATGAAGGAGGTGGATTATCTTTATGAAAAAGCAATCTTATGAGAATCATACGCGTTATAATCCGTTGCAACATTTTATTTGGATGCCACTGGCTGCTATTACACTAATTTCAGCTATTGTGTACACTTTTTCAGTCGTTAAAAACGGGGAGTTTTCTTTAAATACGTTTCTTCTATTAGCATTAGCGATATTGAGTGCTCTTGCTGGAATATTAGCACGGATGTATGGCCTTGCTTTGCAAGATCGGCTCATTCGTACAGAAGAGCAGTTTCGTTATTATATTTTAACAAATAAGCGATTAGATCCATGCTTAACGATTCCGCAATTGATCGCTCTTCGTTTTGCTTCAGATGAAGAGTATCCAGCATTGGCAGAAAAGGCCGCTCAAGAGCAGTTGGCTCCTAAGGAGATCAAAAAGGCGATTAACAATTGGCGCGCAGATGAGTATCGCGTGTAATGAATAGTTCATACGAAAAACCTCCAGCCCACATGAGGCTGGAGGTTTTTTGCTAATGATGAACAAAAACAACTGTTTATCATACTATATGGTCATCAGACCTTTAAAGGTAAAATTATAAAAAGAGTGATAAAATAAAGGTCCAAATACATACAAAGAATAGGAAGGCAAAGCTGTATCGGATCGCCATTTTCGTTAGTGTGGACTCTTGTCCAGTAGCACCAACTGCTGCGGTCGCGATAGCAATAGATTGTGGAGAGACGATTTTCGCCATAACTCCTCCAGCTGTGTTAGCAGCAACTAATAGTGCTGGATTTGTTCCAATGATGTTACCTGCCGTTGCTTGAATTGGAGCAAATAGTGTGTTGTTGTTGACAACAGATCCTGTCATAAATACGCCAATCCATCCTAAGATCGGAGAAAGTAACGGGAAGATCTTTCCAGTCGTTGCCACTGCTTCTCCTAACGCGTTTGTTAATCCACCGTAAGTCATCAGTTTGGCAATACCGATAATGGCACAGATCATGATGATTGGTGTCCAAAACTCAACAACTGTTTGTTTCAGAAGTGAGAATCCTTCTGCAAAATTGATCGTTTTTGTGATAGCGATTGTTGTTACACAAGCAAGTAATAGAGCCGTTCCAGTTGCCCCAATAAAATCTAAGCTTATATTGATTGAAGATCCTGGAATTACAAACTTAATGATAGAATTGTGAAGGACGTTACCTTCAGCAAATAGGGTTTTAAAAGTCGCAGAGCTCCAAATTAACACATAAACCGTTAACAATAAGAATGGAGACCATGCTTTAACAACCTCGCCAATAGAGTATGTCTCAACTTTATTTTCTTTCCCATTAAGTGTGAAAATATTTTTCGGTTTCCACTTTTTAAGGAAGATAGTTAAAACTCCCATCGTGATTAAAGCTGGTATAATGTCAGCTAACTCTGGACCAACGAATACAGTCATGAATGCTTGAGTAGCTGAATAAACGATGCCTGTAACTAAAAGAGCTGGGAATATTTCTTTAATACCTTTGAACCCATCAAGAACCCAAATTAATACAAATGGAATGATGAAGTTTGTAATTGGCAAAATGAACGCACTGATCTTAGATACATCCATTGCTGTGACACCTTCTAGACCGAATGTATCAATAATACCTACAGGAATACCGATCGCTCCAAACGCACCAGCAGCCGCATTAGCAATTAAGCAAAGCATCGCTGCTTGTAACGGTTGAAAGCCTAATGAAATTAATAATACGGCACAAATGGCAATCGGAACACCGAAGCCAGCAGCCCCTTCAAGAAAGGCACTTAAGCAAAAGCCGATTAATAAAAGCTGAAGGCGTTGATCTTGTGTAATACTAGCAATACTTCCACGCAAAGTGTCAAATAGCCCAGATTTCACTGAGATTTTGTATAACCAAACAGCCATGACAATGATATATCCAATCGGGAAAATACCTTGAATCAATCCTTGAATCACACTACCGACCGATTCACCTGCTGGTAATTTAAATATGAAAAATGTAATTGCGAAGGTAACGGCTAAATTAAGTAGTGCTGCATTCAGTCCTTTCATTTTAAACACGGTTAAACATAAAAGGAACAAGATGATTGGCACCGCAGCAACCAGTGCTGAGATACCAAGATGATTAAATGGATCAAAAGTTTCTACTAACATAGTTAAGACTCCTCTTCGTCAATCAAATTATGTCCAAATCTGTGCTTGAATCTCTTTCAATGTTTTCACGGAGCCATCGAATTGAGCCTTTTCCTGTTCATTTAACGAGAGTTCTAAGACGGTTTTTGCACCGGTTCTATTTAAAACAGTAGGTACTCCGATGTATACATCATGATGTCCATATTCACCCTCTAAAAGTGAACCAACTGGTAAGGTGATCTGATGATCTTGCAAGATGGCTTTCGTTATTTTCGCTAATCCCATCGCAATTCCATAGTAAGTGGCACCTTTTGCTTCAATAATTTTATAGGCTGCGTCACGTACTTGAATGGAGATTTCTGCTTTTCTTTCATCCGTTAACTTTGGTGCGACTGGGATACTGGAAATATTGGCTGAGCTCCAAACGGGTAGTTGTGAATCGCCATGCTCACCGATAATATAGGCGTGCACACTTGTAGGTGCAGTATTGAACTCTTGACCTAATAAAGAGCGGAAGCGGGCTGAATCCAATACGGTTCCTGAACCAATAACTCTCTCTTTCGGCAGACCAGAGTATTTCCATGTGGCGTAAGCTAAAATGTCTACGGGGTTAGTAGCAACTAAAAAGATGCCATTAAATCCAGAATCCATCACTTGGCCGACAATTGATTCAAAAATCTTTACATTCTTCTGGACGAGATCTAATCTAGTTTCCCCTGGTTTTTGCGCTGCTCCTGCACAAATGACGACGATTGCAGCATCCTTACAATCTTCATACGAACCAAAAGTGATACTCATTGGACTAGGCGCGTACACAACTCCGTGATCCAAATCCATGACATCGCCTTTCGTCTTTCCTTCGTTTAAATCAATAAGAACGAGCTCACTACTAATTCCTTGATTCATTAAAGCAAATGCATAACTTGAGCCGACAGCACCTGTTCCAATTAACACCACTTTATTTCCTAATGTCATTTCCAAAGAAAATTCCCTCCAATTAAATCAGATTGGTGAAACATTTCAGAAACCGACATAAAAAATACCACATTTTCGGATTTTTTTCTAGTCCATTTTGTGAAAAAAATTTTACAAGTTTAGTTTGTCATATTTATAAGGAAGAAATTCGTCCAATAATTATCATTTTTATTATGTAGAGAATATGATTCAGCAATTAAAGGTCAGCCACAACTAAAATAGACTCATCATCACTTTTGGTGATGATGAGTCTATTTTACTATAATAAAGTGTGATTACAATGCTTCTTTAATTACTTTTTTGTAGTAAAGCACGGATAATAGGCCGAAGATGGAGTATAGGCCAGTGTAGATGACCATGACAATGATCATCGGCGTCCAAACTTCGGTACCGAATAGGAACCAACCGGATTGGACGGCAAAGTAGCTGTGTAGTAAGCCGACGACTAATGGGATACCAAAATTAAAGAGCTGTTTAATTTGGATTCCTTTTAATAGATCGCCTTGTGTGTAGCCGAGTTTTCTTAAGATCGTGTAATTGCTTCTCTCTTCTTCGCTCTCATCCATTTGCTTAAAGTACAGAATACAGCCAGAGGTGATGAGGAACGTAAGGCCTAAGAAGCCGACGATAAACATGGCAAGTCCCATAGTTGATTTCTGTTGCGAGGCCATTTCTAGTTGAGAATGATTGCTTCCTTGTTCACTAGAAGAGAATGTCTCGAACAGATCGTTTGCTTTCTTAATGTTTTCTTTATCTTTAATATCAATGCCGATGTAAATGGATGATTCCATTTGGATGGTTGGATCAAGATCCTTCTTTAAGCGTTCAAAAATTGTGTCGTCAACGATAAGGGTAGGTAAACCACCAGCAGTGAAATAAAAGGATGCCACAAAATCCTCATTTAACCCGATATAATTTTGAGTAATGACATTATTTTTTCCTTTTAATCCAATCTTTCCATCATCTTTTAAAGGCATGAACTTCTTAAATAAGTCGTTATAGCCAGTGAACATCGCTTCATCTGCCGATAGATCGATGTCTTTTATTGCTTTGTCACTGATGACTGGAAGCTGGGAGTTTTCAAGGTCCATATTTTCATTATCTGTTTTTGAAGCTAGTATTTGGGCGATATCTGCATGGGCTTGAACGATCTCCATTTTGTGTTCACTATATGAAATGTTTTGAGCCTTTAATTCTTTTGTGAACTGTGCTGCTTCTTGTTCATTTGTCATAGAAAGATCATGTGGTATATAGTTTTCCGCCATTTTTTCCGCAGAGTAATAGGAAATATAGCTAAGTGATAGTAAGCCAATTGCCAGCGCTGATACGGTTGTAATGATCGTTAACAACAGCGCGTTTGATTTCATGCGAAACATAATCGATGACAGCGATAGCACGTCATTAATATTTAAGTAACCATTTTTCTTCTTTCGAATGACGTTGGCAATGAAACGGACCGACCCTTTATAGAAAAGGTATGTACCGATAATGACTGTGGCAAGAATAAAGACCATGGCCATGAACAGTTCTTTCATTGAGACAAAGTCGCCGCCAAATAATTTCGATGAAGTATAGTAGCCAACAATGATTGAGATAATTCCTGTGATTCCAAGCAAGATTTCAAATATTGAAATCTTTTTCACTTTACTCTCTGTTGTTGATGTCACTTTAAATAACGATAAAATCGTTTGTCGTTTAATAAAGATGTAATTCGTTAGTAAAATGAAGAGATAGATGACCGCAAACACGATCAATGTTTGAATAAATGCCTGCATAGAAAAATTCAGGTTGGCTATTTCTTCAATGCCTAATATTTTAAATAAAATCATCATCACTAGCTTCGAAATAGAGAACCCTACCAATGTTCCGATCATTAATGAACTGAAATAAAGAATAAAACTCTCCACGCTTAGCAGGCGAAAAATTTCGTTTTTTGTCATTCCGATTAATTGAAATAAGCCAATTTCTTTACTGCGTCGCTTCATAAAAATTTTGTTCGCATATAACAGGAAAATCGCCACGATTGCTACGAGTAAAATGGATGCTGTTCCAATAGCAGCGGCTCCCTTAATAGATCCTTTTGCTGCATCCATGGACGGATCATATTGCAACGTCACAAAGGCGAAATAAAGGGCGACACTAAACACTAAAGCGAAAATATAAAGATAGTAGTTCTTTATATTTTTTTTCAAATTTCGGAGGATGAGTTGATTAACGCTCATGCTGCACCCCACCTAGCACACCTTGTGTTTTCATGATGTCTTGAAAGAATGCTTGTCGATCTTCATTTCCTTTATTTAACTGCGTGTAGATTTGTCCATCTTTAATAAAAATCACTCGGCTGCAATAGCTTGCGGCAACCGGATCATGTGTGACCATAATAATTGTAGCTTGTCGTTTTTGATTTAGTTCGCTTAGTTTATTTAATAAATCAGAAGCCGATTTTGAATCAAGGGCGCCAGTCGGTTCATCGGCGAAAATAATGCTAGGATGATGAATGAACGCTCTAGCTGCGGATGTTCGCTGCTTTTGACCGCCAGAAATTTCACTTGGGTATTTATCTTTTAGCTCTTGAATGCCTAACTCCATCGCTAGCGCCTGAAATCTTTGATCAGCTTCTTGCTTCGATACTTTCATGATTGATAACGGCAAGAGAATATTTTCTTTTACGGTTAATGTGTCTAGTAAATTGTAGTCTTGAAAGATAAAGCCTAAATGATGCTTACGGAATTCCGCCAGTTGCTTCTCTTTCATATTGGTCATTTCTTTTCCGTTAATTTTAATGTTGCCTAGGCTCACTTGATCGATGGAGGATAGGACATTCAGTAACGTTGTTTTCCCTGAGCCAGACGCCCCCATGATACTGACGAATTCGCCTTTTTCAATGTTTAAATCAATGCCTTTTAACACTTCTTGTTTATTAAACTTATTTCCATAGCTTTTATGAATTTTCGTTGCTTCTAAAATCGTCATTTGAACACGCTCCTTTTGAAAGATTGTTTGCTTATGTTCTTCTTTATTATAAAAGGATTGGGTACGTTTCTCCTTCGAATGACCGAACAAAAAAGGAAAGCATGTGACATTGTTGTCACATGCTAATAGTACGAACGAAGTCGTTTCGCTTCGGGAAGGTGAGTGTAACGGTTGTTCCTACTCCAAGTTCGGATTGAATGGTGATGTCGATCAATAACGGTTTGGCGATTTTTTTCGTTAAATACAGCCCCATGCCCGTTGCTGCGTTATTTTGATGCTCAGTTGTGGACGTAAAGCCTTTGTCGAAGAGGCGTGGGATGTCCTTGGGGTCAATGCCCCGTCCGAAATCTTGCACTTGAAGTACCGTTTGTTCATTCGTGATATAACTTTTAATGATAATATCGGATGCTTCACTATATTTGACCGCATTTGTAAGCAGTTGTCGGATAATAAAGGCGAGCCATTTCGTATCACTTAAGACGTTTTCTACCTCTAAATCAACGTCAAAGCCGATCTGCTTTTGCATACACCACGATCGCAATGTCTTAATTTCTTGAAAGATGATGTCTTCTAAACTCGTTTTTTCAATGTATAAATCATTTTCCATAAAAGGAATTCGTTTTTGATGAAGCTGCTGATCCAATAACAGGTGAATTCGCAGCCATTCATACGTCATAGCCGCTTTCAATTTATCATCCTCTAGGCGATCAATCATTAAGTGCATGGCTGTTAGCGGAGTCTTCACTTCATGAACCCAAGCTAATAATTCATCCTTTTCCTGCTCAAGCAGCACGCGATTTTCGGTCGCTTGCTGCTTCAATGCTGTTGTTTGCTTCGTCATGCTCGTAGCGATGATTTGTTCAAAAGGACTTTCTGGTACAGGAAGGTTTGTGATATCAAGGTCATGATCGCGTTCTTGCAAGCTTTGATAAAATTTCGTTTCTTTATGGTAGCGAATGACCAAAAAGGTCGAAAAAATGAGCATTGATAGCAAGACAATATAAAAACCTGCCTCAATAGGAATAGATGGATCGATAAAAACGACAAGAACGACCAATAATTGTAAACATAAAAATAGGATGATCCAGCTAAGCCGTTCGAGTATATATGTTTTAATCATGAAATCAATCCTCTTCCTTCGCCATATATCCTTGACCGACCTTTGTCACAATGTAGCTTCCGAGAGCAAGTTCATCGAGCTTTTTGCGCAAACGATTGACGTTAACGGTTAACGTATTATCGCTAACGAAGCGTTGGTCATCCCATAAACTATTAATCAACGCTTCACGGCTGATAATTTTATTTTTTTGTTCAATGAGCTGTTTTAAAATAAAGATTTCATTCTTCGTTAGCTCGATTGAACCTGCATCATTTGTGACGGTATTCTTTTCGTAATCAACGGTTGCTTTGCACCATGTTTTTAGTTCAATTGGTTCGGTATTGTAATTATATACACGACGAAGAATCGCTTGGATTTTGGCGATAAGCACATCGAAATGAAATGGTTTTTGAACAAAATCATCAGCCCCAAGCTGCATCGACATCACCATATCGGTCGGATGATCGCGAGAGGATAAGAAAATAATCGGTATATTAGAATGAGAGCGAATCATTCGGCACCAATGAAAGCCATCAAATTTCGGTAACTGGATATCGATAATGACTAAGTCCGGTTTGATGGCTGTGAATTCTTGAAGCACTTGAGCGAAGTCAGTAATTCCATATACATCATACGACCATTGCGATAAGCGATCTTTAATTTCGTGAAATAAGGAAGCATCATCTTCAATTAATAATAATTTAAACAACGGATTCACCACACAATTTGTAATTATTTCTTAAATTGTATAGGAAAATCTTGTCGAATGCCACGAACAATGAAAAAGCCAGCGTTTATTCACGGGCTTTTTGTCGTAAATATTTTTTATCATTCATAAATAAACGCCAAAAGTAGAAGAAGCCCGGAAATAGGATCGCAAATCCAACGATATAAGTGACAAATACGGCTCTAAATGAATTTGGATCAGTAAAGGCCGATTGAATCGTCACATTCGGATAAACGATGTAAGGCAAATGAGCTTTTCCATAGACGTAGCTAGCAATCAAGTATTGAATGGCGACGGCGACAACGGCGAGTCTTGGCATTCCGCGAACATTTTTATCTTGAATCGATGGGACGAAAAGCCCAATTCCTCCAATCAAAAAGAAGCCGATCGAAAGAAATAATAGGGGAAGGTCTTCCATCATTCGTTCGTAAAGCCAAGGGGCCTCTGTTTTCAACGTCCACATAATGAGAAAAGCCATCGCTAACGAAATCGGTCCAAGAATACGAGCATCACGCACATACGTTTCATACGCTTCTTTCTCATGAGAAGCTTTCGAGTAGTCCGCTAGCAATAAAGAAGAGAGAAAGAGCGTACTGCTGATTGCAAAGCCGATAAAGGCGTATTCATTCGGGCTCGTAAATAATTTTTGTAAATTTAACGAAGGTGATCCGTTCGTGTAATCGATAAATGTACCATGAGTGATGGGGAGCACACTAATTAATAAACCAGGAATGAGGATTCCAGTGATCCCTGACACATAAGTTAACGGTTTTTTGTATTCGGTGGCGATATTTGAAAACACGAGGAAGCTACTTCTAAGTGCCAACAACAGCAAAATGGCGCTTCCCGGAATAAGCAGGATCGTTCCTAACACATAAGCAGCGGTAGGAAACAGACTATAAACAGCCACGACTAAAGCGACAATAAACGTATTTGTGACTTCCCATGTAGGGGATAAATAACGATTGGCGACATTAGTGGCTCTCGTTTGTTCTCGATTAATATAAATCATCGACCAAAAGCCGGCTCCGAAATCCATCGTGGCCATGACGGAATAAATAAACACAAATCCCCAAAGCACGGTAATGGCAATTAACGCATCAGTCATTGGCATTCTCTCCTATCCATTTGAATGAGCTCCTATGTATTTTTCTTTTGCTTTTTTCAAATCATCTAATTCCGTATTTTTTCTAAAGAAGTATCGAAGCACCGAAACGACAGCGATGCTTAAAATCACGTATACGATCAAGAATAAAATAAAGAGAATCATTAAATTAGGAACGGATGTGACGGAATCGGCGGTTTGGAGTACACGATAAATGACCCAAGGCTGTCTACCCGTACAAGCGAAAATCCAGCCACATTCGATCGCAATAACAGCAAGTGGGCCACACGATACGAATATCCAGAGCAACGGTTTCGGGAAATGTCCTTTTTTACTGAATTTTTTCCAGAGAAGTCCGATGATGGCTACCAGAATGAGAAGGGAGCCAATCATGACCATCGCATTAAAGAGCGTATGGATAAAAAGCGGTGGCCAATACTCTTCTGGGAAATCGTTCAAGCCGACGACGACCGTATCAAAGCTATTCCCTGATAAAAAGCTAAGCACCCACGGAATTTCAATTGCTCCTTTGACCGTTTGGGTTTCGCGATCGGTGAATCCGCCAATAGCTAAAGGGGCGTGTGATTGCGTTTCGAATAAGCCTTCCGCCGCCGCTAGTTTTTCCGGCTGATATTCGTGTAAATATTGGGCGGATTCATGGCCGTTGATCGCTGTTAAAAAAGAGAAGATTCCTCCAACAACGAGACTAACCATTAAAGCTTTTTGGTGAAAAAGATACACTTTCGATCCCCGTTTATTTTTCATCATTTTATAAGCGGCAACAGAAGCGACCACAAATGCGCCAACGACGTAAGCCGATAAAGCTACATGACCTGCGGTGACAAAGAAGCTAGGGTTAAAAAATGCCGCCCAAGGATCAATGTCAACGAATTGTCCATTTTCATAGCGGAAACCGGCGGGGGTTCCTTGAAAGGCATGAACATTCGTGATTAAGACAGCGGATGCCAACGCTCCTAAGGCAACGAAAACTAAACTAACGATTCTCATCCACGGAGCAATTCGTTCAGCGGCATACACATAAATAGACATAAATAATGCTTCAACAAAAAAAGCATAAATTTCGATTTGGAACGGAAGGGGCATGACGCGACCAATCACTTCCATGAAGCCAGGCCATAACAGTGATAATTGCACGCCGGCAATCGTCCCAGTCGGAATCCCGACCCCTAATAACACCGCAAATGTTTTCGTCCAGCGCTTCGCCATGACGACATAATCTAAATCCTTCGTTTTTTGATACAACAATTCCGCTATTAAAATCATTAATGGCAACCCGACCCCAATCGTAGCAAAAATAATATGGAAGGCCATCGTCGTTCCAAATAAGGAACGGGCAATAAATAAATCATCCATAACCTATTACGTCCTTTCCTCTTTTTCCTCATCCGTCATATCTTTTCCAATGTCGGAAAGGATATGTATCAAGGGTGTGAAAGGTTATTGACGATAGCACATAATCAAGGTGCTCAAAATTCATTATGAAAGCAATCATTGTTATACTAAAATTAGTGATTTTTGTAACAATTCATGTAAAGGGGAGGAATCACGATGTCTGAATCATTACAATTGGCGACATTTGCAGGGGGTTGTTTTTGGTGTATGGTGGCCCCATTTGATGAGCAGCCGGGAATTAAAGAAGTGATTTCTGGATATACAGGAGGTCACACAGTCAATCCGACGTATGAAGAGGTATGTTCTGATACTACAGGACATTATGAAGCGGTCCAAATTACGTTTGATCCGAATGTATTTCCATATGAAAAATTATTGGAGCTGTTTTGGCAGCAAATTGATCCAACCGATGCCGGTGGTCAATTCAATGACCGCGGATTATCGTATCGAACGGCGATTTTCTATCATAACGAGGAACAAAAGCAGCAAGCAGAAGCCTCTAAAGCGGAACTAGCCGCTAGTGGCCGCTTTCAAAAGCCGATCGTGACGGAGATTTTACCAGCAAGCCCGTTTTATCAAGCCGAAGAAAAGCATCAAGGTTACTATAAAAAGAACGCATTCCATTACAATATGTACAAAGAAGGCTCCGGGCGAGCGCCATTCATTCGCGAGCATTGGAAAAAAGTAAAAAGCGACGAGCAACTACGTAAGGAATTAACGCCGCTTCAATATGAAGTCACAAGAAATAATGCGACAGAGCCGCCGTTTCACAATGAATTTTGGAATCATACAGAAGAGGGCATTTATGTCGACATCATTTCTGGCGAGCCACTCTTTAGCTCGCTCGATAAATATGATGCGGGCTGTGGTTGGCCAAGCTTTACACAGCCGTTGCGCCGCATGGAAATCGCTGAGAAGTTAGACACTTCCCACGGGATGAGACGAATTGAGGTTCGAACGAAAACATCCGATGCTCATCTCGGCCATGTGTTTGATGATGGTCCTGGTCCAGATGGTGCCCGTTACTGTATCAATTCAGCGGCCCTGCGATTTGTGCCCAAAAGCAAGCTCATTGAAGAAGGATATGGCGAGTTTTTGAGTTTATTTGAATAAAGTAAAACACACTTCCGGTCAAATGGCCTGGAAGTGTGTTTTGTTATGTCTTAATAAAATAGCTTTCTTTGAAGAAGGTCGAGTGCCTGTTCAATTTCTTCCAGATCTTCTTTAGAAGCATCTTTTATTCGATCAAGGAACTTAGCTTCTATATATTGAAAAGCTTCCTTCATCATCATTTCACCGTCTTTTGACAGACGAATATAGTGCTTTCTGCGATCTTCAGTATCGGCGATTCTTTCGATTAAATTTTTTTCAGTTAATTTTTTAAGCTCACGGCTTGTATTCGGCATAGACATATGCTGACAATCA
Organism: Bacillus sp. Hm123; assembly: GCF_051842975.2. NCBI lineage: Bacteria > Bacillati > Bacillota > Bacilli > Caryophanales > Bacillaceae > Bacillus > Bacillus sp. Hm123. The sequence goes on along the minus strand of NZ_CM200277.1, from coordinate 3,507,434 downwards.
CTAATGTCACTAGGAGTAACGGACTCGCTAACAGCGATGTATTCCAAAATACTATATTGAACGGGCGTGATGGTATTAGATCTAGCCTCTTTCGTTAATTCATGCGTTACACGATGAAAGGAAGATGAAAAGGCCACAAATTTATTAAATAAATCTTCTTTGTTCAAAATACTCACCTCTTATTGACAAGGTAACAAAGATGTTATCGAAAAACAATTATCATTTGACAACTAAGTGAGAGGGTGCTATCTTTTAGTTATCATTTGATAAATAAAAGAGGTGCAATGAATGAAAGTATTGACTATTTACACACATCCGAATCATCAAAGTTTAAGTTATGCTTTTTTGCAGGAAGTGATCAAAGGAAGTCGTGAGAACCCGAATATAAAGGAATTACAAGTATTAGATTTATACGAAGAGGCCTTTGATCCACTTCTTGTATTTAATGAAAATAAACGAAGACGTGATATGCATAGTGATCCTACCTTTGAACAGTATAGAAAGCAAATTATGTGGGCGGATAAGATCGTCTTTGTCTATCCTATCTGGTGGGGAAGGCCACCAGCGATGTTAATGGGATATATCGATCAAATATTTGCGTCGAATTTCGCTTATAGAGAGGAAGGGAGACTATTGCCAGAGGGACTTTTAAAAGGGAAATCGGTCGTGTGCATTTCTACTATGAAAGGACCTACGAATTATCCATTGCTGTTATTGAACAATGCTCATAAAGCCTTAATGAAGAAAGCGGTATTTAATTTTGTAGGAATTAAAAAGGTGAAATTTTTCGAATTTGGCCATATGGAAAGTCCAAAGGGAAAACAGAAGGAAAAATTAGATAGAATCTATCGTTATTTTAAAACAGTCGCAAATTGATCCGCAGCGTTTATTGTTCTTTTGTTATATAATGTATGAAAACAGACATTTCCTCGAAGAAGTGTCTGTTATTTTTAAATGGAGAGATATTATGACAGAACAAGCGTATGATCAGATGCTAGGGATTGACACCATTGGTCTGAAGGAATTCCCGCTACAATTGGTTCATTATAATCGTTATGAAGCGACACCGTATGCGGCATTGGACGAGCTGTTTCGTTCGTATGAGTTGAACCGTACAGATGGTGTGGTCGATGTGGGCTGCGGTAAAGGTCGATTATCTTTTTATATCCATCACCATTTTCAATTGTCTGTGACAGGGATTGAAGTGAATAAACAGCTATATGAAGAAGCGTTGCATAACAAGGCGAGTTATATGAAGACGAGCGGTTCAAAAAAGAGCACCCTTCGTTTTGTATGCGGCCCAGCTGAGAAGTATAAAGTGGAGCCAACGGACAATCGATTTTACTTTTTTAACCCGTTTTCAATTCAGATTTTCATGAAAGTGGTTCATAATATTTTGCTTTCGGTGGAGCAGAATAAACGGTCTGTTGACATTATTCTTTATTACCCAACAATTGAGTATATTCATTTTCTAGAACAACAGACGCCGTTTGAACTCATCCAACAGATCGAGGTTCCTGAGCTTTATGAAAAAGATGAGAATGAGCGATTTTTGATTTTTCGACATGATGCGTGAAATTGTTTCACGTGGAACGAATTTTTGAGGAGGATTATTATGAAAAAAAACATATATGTTGTCGGAGCAGTGATCGTGGAAGAAGGGAAAATTTTATGCGCTCAACGAGGAGAAGGAAAAACCTTATCATTAAAATGGGAGTTTCCAGGGGGGAAAATTGAACAAGGCGAATCTCCGCAGGAAGCATTGCGTCGCGAGATCGAAGAAGAGATGCACTGCCAAATTGAGATCGGCGAACAAGTCGAGCATACCGTATATGAATATGATTTTGGTATTGTTCACTTAACGACATTTCTCTGCCGAATTGTAGAAGGAGAACCTGTGTTAACGGAGCATGTCGCTGTGAAGTGGTTAGCACCACATGAGTTAACCTCATTAGACTGGGCACCAGCGGATGTTCCGGCGATTGAGAGGTTAAGTAAGGTGAGAATTTAACACAATCCGAGAGAAGTCCTCTTCCTCAAGGAGAGTGAAGGGCACAGCCGAAAAGCGTTTCGTTGATGACCTCCCGAACTTTGTCGAAAGAAAAAAGGATGAAAATTTCCATCTACTCTTGATAGGAACATACATTCTATTTATAATGATGACAAAGGAGGAGATCTCATGTATCGAACGTTGAAAACGGGCTTTTCAGCGCCACAGTCCACGCTTCAACAGTTATTTCACCTACGTCGGATCTGCGGAACGATTTGGAATGACTGCGTGCAGTTGGCTCGGTATTATTATCGGATCTATGGCAAGTGGATCAACAAAAGTGACCTTCAAGCTGAACTAAAAGGCTTATATCCTCTTCACAGCCAGACGATCCAAGCGGTATGTCATAAGTTTTTGCGTGCCCGAGAAGGAGTTCGCCAAGCGCGAAAAACAAATAAATCCATCCGATATCCATACAAAGAAAAATTCGTGTTTCACCCTAAATGGGTGGACAAATCTTTCGCACTAAAAGGGCGCAAGCTAACGCTCAGCTTAGGTAGGTGGCAAGGAAAACAACAGACACCACTCGTGTTGTCGCTTGCCTCGGTTCCGACTGGCGTGATCAAAGAAGTAGAACTCGTCTATGACGGCCGATGGCATGCCTGTTTGTCGTATGAAGACGGCATTAACCCTGTAGCGATTCAAGACGGTCATACAGCTGCGATTGATCCAGGTGAGATTCATACGATTGCCGCCGTCAGTACAAATGGACAAGCGCTTGTGATTTCGGGCAGGAAGATGCGCAGTGTTCACCGATTGCGAAATAAAAAAGTGAGAGAGTTGCAAATGCTCATGAGTCGGTGTCAAAAAGGGTCCAGGAAATGGCGCCAATACAACCGGGCGAAGAAGTACATTCTCTCCAAAAGCGAACGGCAGCTAGGAGATCTCCTGCATAAGACGACCCGAGCCTTTGTGAACTGGTGTGTGGAACAAAAAGTCGGGCATGTCGCTCTTGGCGATGTGGAAGGCGTTCAGCGGCACACAAGCAAACGAAACAAAAAACGAAAACGCCTCCGTTCCAAACAAGTGAACCAAAAACTCAGCAACTGGAGCTTTGGAAAACTAACCAAGCAGTTGGTCTATAAATTAGAAGCAACAGGTGTCTCATTATCAAAAGAAAACGAAGCCTACACGACGCAAGCATGCCCTGCTTGTGGAAAACGGAATAAAGTCCGTTCACGAAACTATCGATGTTCTTGCGGTTATGAACAGCATCGGGATATCCACGGTGCAGCGAATATCTTATCCCAGTATTTGCATGGGAAGTTTCGAGAAGTGATGCTAACTGACATCACGTATCTACGTCCTGTACAGGCGTAGTAGATGGGCAGAACCGCCCCAGAGGGAGATGACCGTGTCTTCGATTCTCTCTCTGTTGCTTACGGTGGCAGCAAGCTGTCGAGAGACTTCTTGCGTCAAGACCACTGCTTCCATATGGGAGCGTCAGTCCCCGAGAAAGACGAGGGTGTCGTGTACACCTATGGACATCGTCCAGCTTCTGATATCGAGGGGATCGACAAGAAACCCCTACCTCAAGTGCGAAGGCGATAGGTGGGGGAGGTTCATCGAAAATAAAAGAGGATGTCCCTGTTATATCGGTTGATGAAAACAATGTGTTAACGATGCTGTCGCAGGAAGTGTTGGATGGTAAGCGGAGACATGAGTTGATTTTATTAGACATGCTGATGGATGAGGAAGAGGTAGAGGGTGAAGCTTATTTCTCTCGTTTGCAAGAATATCAGTGTTCAACAGACGAAGATGTGATTCGTTCGGTTCATCGTTTATTTGATTTATCTTTTTTTACACAAAGCCAACAGAAGAAATATGGAGCGCAACCGATTGTTGAACTCACAGCCGATCAAAAATACCTTTTTCACTCAAATATAAAATCTAGTTTAAGAAAAAATATTTTTTTCGAGGAAATGGTTAAAGATATTATTAAGTGTGGACTGGAAAATACTAAAAAGTACCGCAGTGAGGAAGCATTCACCTTGTATGAAAAGTATTCCCGAAAAGATGCTTGTAAGTTATTAAGCTGGGAAAACGACGAAAGTTCTACAGTGTATGGCTATAAAACGAAGTATCAGTCTTGCATTATATTCGTTACGTATCATAAGCAGGATGAGATTGAGGCAAGTGTCAAGTATGGAGACGAGTTTTTAAGTCCTGATCTGTTTAAGTGGTATACAAGGAGTAACCGGACGCTACAGTCAAAAGAAGTGCAAACGATTATAGAAGCAGAGAAAAATGGCATTGATATTCATATGTTTGTCAAAAAGGATAATGACGAAGGGCGAGATTTTTATTATTTAGGGAAAGCAATTCCAGAGCCATCAAGCATTGAACAGACAAAAATGAAAGATAAGCACGATAAAGAGATTCCAGTCGTTCATATGAATTTAGTGCTGGAGCAGCCTGTGCCACATCAACTTTATCATTATATTAAGAGTGGGGAGCAATAAAATAGAAACAACATCCAGTAAAGAAGCCATCAGAGAGGAAGAAATTCCTTTTTGATGGCTTCTTTTATATTTGAAAAATAGTTGTCGAATTCAATTGTTTTATTTTTGTAAAATTACTTTTGAACTAGGTATAAGTGTTTATATACTCATGTATAATGTGGTACAAGAATATATTGTTAATTATTTGATTGATGAATGGACACGTAATTAAGGAGGTTTGTAACATGAAGTTGAAGTTTGGCACTAAGATTAACTTGATGATTATTGGAATTATTCTTGCTTTATCAGTCGTTATGGGTATAGTTGTTAAACAGCAAATTACGAAAGGGATTGAAAAGTTTGCTGTTGAAAAGGCAAAAAGCGATTTAAATCTCGCTTATAGATATATTGATGACAAGTACACTGGTGAGTGGGAAATTAAGAATAATCAGTTGTATAAAGGAGCGACACTGATCAATGAAAATTATGAAGTCATTGATCCGATAGGTGAAGATACGGGAGATACGGTTACAATTTTTCAAGGTGATACACGCGTATCGACGAATGTGATGGATGGAGACAATCGTGTCATTGGAACGAAAGCTACTCCTGAAGTCATCGAGAAGGTTCTTAAACAAGGGGAAGAGTATTATGGTGCGGCGAAAGTAACTGGACATACATATCAAACGGCTTATATGCCCCTCAAGAATATAAATAATGAAGTGGTCGGTATTTTATATATGGGAGCCTCACAACAAATTATTGATGAAGTGTTAGCTCAATTTTTAACAGCATTTTCCACAGTCTTAGTTGTTGTGATCATACTGTCCTGTGGAGTGGCTTATTGGTTTACGAAAAGAATAAAAACGAGGTTGAACAATTTGACTGTGGCGCTTGAACAAGCGGGCAGCGGTGATTTTACCGCGGAGGTTCATGATGCAGCTGGTGATGAATTGAGTAGTCTCTCCATTAGCTTTAATCAAATGGTGGCCAATCTTAAAAAGATGACGAATGAAGTGATGATGACTTCCGAGCATCTTGCGTCTTCATCGGAGCAGTTAACAGCTAGTGCAGAGCAAACGAGTAAAGCTACAGAGAACATTGTTGAGTCCATTCAACAAGTGGCTGATGGGGCTGAACATTCAATGAATAGTGTTCAAGAAAGCTCTGTTGCCTTAGAAGAGGTGAGTAAAGGAGTGCAATCGATTGCAGAGAATGCTTCCTTTATTTCAGAGGTAAGTTCTCAAACGGCTCAAAAGGCCAAAGAAGGCGGAGGGCTTGTTAGTCAGACTGTCGAACAAATGAAGACAATTAATCGATCTGTCAATGAAAGTGGCGACATTATCCAATCATTAGATGAGCGTTCAAAGCAAATTGGAGATATTACAAAAGCAATTAATGATATTGCAGAGCAAACCAATTTACTAGCATTAAATGCGGCAATTGAAGCAGCAAGAGCTGGCGAACACGGAAAAGGCTTTGCAGTAGTAGCGGAGGAAGTACGCAAGCTAGCGGAGCAATCTCAACAATCGTCTGCACAAATTTCTAATTTAATTATCGATATTCAAAAAGATATGGTGCAATCTCAACAATCGATGGAACAAGTAACTGTAGAGGTAAAAGGTGGTTTACATATTGTTCAGCGTACAGAAGTAAACTTTCAAGAGATTTTGCAATTGATGGATGAGTTGGCGGATCAGATTGAACAAATGGCCGCTACAGCGCAGGAAGTATCAGCAAGCACTGAAGAGGTATCAGCGACGGTGCAGGGCATGACTGGGATCTCAAGTGAGACGTCGATGCATTCACAAACAGTAGCATCTGCGGCAGAAGAGCAACTTGCATCAATAGAAGAGATAACCGCTTCTTCTCAAGCGTTGTCTAGTCGAGCGGAGAATTTACAACGGTTAGTTAGTAAATTCAAGGTGTAAGAAGTAACTAGAAAGCTAAAGAAAGTGTACATAAAGCTCAAATCCCAAGCACCATCTTCAGTTTAGACGGTGCTTGGGATTTATTTCGTTTTGGTTTCATTTTGTTCAATTAGTTGAAGATACAGATTGCGTAGCACATGCGTTTTGTACTGTTCAAGTTTACGACCTTCTAATTTTGTGATATTGGCTTGCTTTAATTGTTGGATGAACCAGCCTTTAGAATATAAATGGGCCATGAGTGAGTAGAAGCCTCCTCCATCATTCAGGTTAACAACAATATATGGAGGAGCTATAAAAGAAGTGCTGATGATTTGATTATTTCTCTACATATATTTTTTCAATTGATCCTTCGTAGATTCCTGTTTCTTTGCTGTATAAATGGATTAGAAGAGGTGGATGACAAATCAATGATCTTTTGCTAGCTGATACACAATCTAAAAAAGAGAAGAAAAAGGAGGTTTCTACTATTTATTGGTATAATGATTGTGGTGATTAAAGAATTATGTAGTAACGATAAAGGAGGGTGTAATGTATACAATTGGACAAGTTGCGAAATTTTTGGATGTATCTAGAGATACTTTGAAATTTTATGAAGAAAAGGAATTAGTGAAGCCTAGACAAAATATTGAGAATGGGTATAGAAAATATAATCATTTTGATATATATGATATAACAACGGTAAATTTCTATAGAGAAATTGATATTGAAATTAAAAAAATCCAGGAATTAAGAAAAAGTAAGAGTATAGAGGGAATAAAATCAGTATTAGAAGAGAAAGAACAAGAGGTTTTGGAGGAAATAGAATATAAAAAACGTCTTTTAAAAAAGCTTCAGATAGTAAAAGAAGATTGTGAAAAAATTAAACAATTCTTAGGAGAATACACAGTAAAAGAAATGAAGCCCTTAGAAATAAAGGGAGAAATAGAGCATTTTACTGCATATGAAACATATGACACTCTAAAAGAAAGCACAGACAGTTTAAAAAAAGCAGTGACTCTCACATCTTTAAGAAGAGTCATATGTTTCAATGAAGAAGGTATTCTAGAAGACAAATTCATCATTGTAAGAAAAGTAGAAGGTTATGATCAAGCAATAGAAGGTGAAATTCTATCTCATCCAAAATGTATTTATACAGTTATTGAGGATGGAAGGTGGTCAACTGGCGGAAAAAATATTGATCATAACGTGGAAGCTAATTTGAGAAAAATAGCAATAGAAAAAGGATATGAACTATTGGGGCTAGTTTATATAAATCTATTACTCACTACTTATGAAGATGGGCTTGAACGTGTGTTTTTAGAAATTTATGCACCTATAAAGTGAACCTTCAATTCGTTGGGGCTTCATCTCCACGGATGAAGAGAGGAACAAAGGCTAAAATCGCAACGTCCTGTTGCAGCGCCTTTGTAACCGGCATTGTGTAGGTCCGAACCAATCGGACGTTTATAGGCTGTTGCCCCCACCTACATGTTTGTGCTCCTTCTGCCATGGTTGAGGTAGGGGGCTTACAAGCCTGTTAATGCGGGATAAAATAATGAAGGTGTGTATTGACCTGTGAGTAACCCCTAGGTTTAAGCTGAAGGTGTTAGTAAATATTGAGCGTTATTATATTTACGAAATACTTAGTTTGAAGAGGGGATTGTACATGAATAGAGAAACGCAACTAAAAAAACCAGTAGCAAGTTTTATTGTACTAACCAATATCATTTTTTTGCCACTTTTTTTTCTTGTAGGAGCCGTAAGCATGTTAGGATTTCCCGCATGGGTCGTTGATGTAATGTTCTGTGTATCAGCTTGGTCCTCAACCTTTGCTTTTGCAGCATTATTTAAAAAAATCTATCCTGGACAGAGTTTTATCCAATTTGTGAAAGATAAATTCAAGAATAAACTTAAACTGTCTGTGATTCTTACTTCTATTATGATTCAAACCTTCCTATTTTTAGGGATTTTATTTCTCGTATTTAATAATAGTGAAGTAGACTCCATTTTTTCTATATCTTCATGGGGAATGTTGATCTATTTCTTTTTTAAAACCTTACTTGCAGGACCACTAGGAGAAGAATTAGGGTGGAGAGGTTTCGCTCAAATTGAGCTTCAAAAGAAGCATTCGCCATTAAAAGCTTCGATAATCATAGGATTTTGGTGGGGGATGTGGCATCTACCTATATGGTTTACTTACGGGTATCTGGGTATTGATTTAATCAAATTTATTCTATTCTTTATGATTGCAATTATATCCACTAAGATCGTCATGACAGCATTTTATAACTTGAATCAGAATTTAATTATCCCAATCATCATCCATCAATTTTTTAATTTTTTTATTGGCATAATAAACGGAAATTTAATTGACTTAATCATGTATAACGCAGCTTTTTATTTAGTAGTAGCGGTCTTAATCATCGTTATAAATCCAAAGAAAGTATTGTATGGACAGGAAGGTATAGACATTATTGATTATAATCTTCAGTGAACAATTAAAAAAATAGAGAGTAGTACATAATTTAGTGGTGGTTTGTACAGCTATAGTACGGCCACTATCAGAAGTGTTAGTTGAATAAGGTTTAATAAAACTATTCAAATTTTTTATAAATAGATCGATTACATGAAATAAGAGCATGTTTTGATCAATCTTTTTTCAAAACATGCTCTGTAGACTTATTTTTGTATCAAGGTTATTAGTAATAATTTAATTAAGCTGTATTTAGTTATTTTCCACTGGTGACTCTATTTTCATCTGTTTAAATCTCATATAAAAGAATGTCGTCATGGCAAATGAGAATAGACCGAAGATGACTACCATATGTTCAAGGCCGATTGTGTCCAATAGAAATCCTGTCATTAGTAAGACAATTTGAAAAATGACCCGTTCGAGCATGCCACGGAAGGAAAAGAATCTGCCGTGGAAGTCCTTTGGAACCCTTGTTTGGAAAATGGTTGCAGAGGTTGGGAAGAAGCAGCCAACAGCAAAACCAAATAGAACAAAGGCCAACACGGATAGAAAGGGAACATGGGCAAAGTACAGTAACATTTGTGATAACCCAATGATAAATGAAAAGACAAATAGAATCATATAGGGTGACAGCTTCTGACTAATTTGTTTGACGAAGAACGCTCCGAGCATAAAGGCGATACCTTCAGCTGTATAAATCCAACTTTTAATGGTAGAGCTATCTTGGATCTCACTAATATTGATAACCATTAAATTAAATGCGCCAACGAATAAGAGAGGAACGAGCGTTAAAATAAGAGTCATAAAGACAAGTGGAAGCCCTTTAATGATCGGAAATACATCTTTAAATCCTGATCCTGTCGCCTGTTCTTCTTTGACACTACCTTGTTCCGTTTTCGATTCGTCCAATGTTAAAAGGAAAGTTAACGCAAATAATAACAAATAAGCAATGAGGGAAGAGATATATACCATTGAAAGCGACATAATCGCTAATAAAATTCCTGCTACGGCTGTTCCTATAATTCTCGAAAGGGTAGATACATTCATATACACCCCGTTCAGTCGTAATAAGTCCTTTTCTTCTACGACTAAAGGAATAGCAGCCTGTAGTGCTGGGAAGAAGAAAGCGGCGGAAATTTGGGTGCAAACTAAAAAAGTGATCATCCACCAGACGGAGCCAGTTTCAATAGCAATTAACATGAAAATGACGCTTATCGTACGAACAAATCCAGAAACAAGCATCACCGTCTTTTTGCTAATTTGATCAGTGACTTTGCCAGCCAGCGGTCCAACGGCAATTCCCGCAAGAAGACCAACAGCTAAAATAATAGATTTTAAGAAATCAGAAGGGACTCGCTCTTGCATAAACTCAAGGTTCCCGATAATACCAAGCCACAGACCTAAACCTGCTACAAACTCACCGCATAATAAAATCCAAACATTTTTATTTTTCCACATAGTGATGTCCTCACGTTCTGTATATATTATTTCGCCTATCTAAATATACTATAAAATGGATTAATTGAAAATGATTATTATTTTCGTTGTTTAAGAAGAATTTCCTAGCAATTCTGTTTTGAATTTTTCTAAAAACTTATGATAGATAGGAGGAAGAATGAATTCTTTTTTATGAATCACTCCGAATCGAATGGGGGGGATATCTATGCTGTCTATAAGAACGCTTGCGCTTTCTCCATTTAACAGAGTGTGCTCATATTTTAACATAACCCGAGAGAAGTCCTCTTCCTCAAGGAGCGTGAAGGGCACAGCCCAGCGAGTAGAGAGGGGATGAATCTCGGTTCGGCACAGCCGAAAAGCGTTTGGTTGATTGCCCTCGAACTTTGTCGAAAGAAAAAAGGATGAAAGTTTCCATTTGCTCTTGACAGGAACAAACGTTCGTTTTATAGTGATGACAAAGGAAGGGGATCTCATGTATCGAACATTGAAAACGGGCTTTTCAGCGCCACAGTCCACGCTTCAACAGTTATTTCACATATGTCGGATCTGCGGAACGATTTGGAATGACTGTGTGCAACTGGCTCGATATTATTACCGGATCTATGACAAGTGGATCAACAAAAGTGACCTTCAAGCTGAACTAAAAGGCTTGTATCCTCTTCATAGTCAGACGATCCAAGCGGTATGTCATAAATTTTTGCGTGCCCGAGAAGGAGTTCGCCAAGTGCGAAAAACAAATAAATCCATCCGATATCCATACAAAGAAAAATTCGTGTTTCCTCCTAAATGGGTCGACAAATCCTTCGTGTTAGAAGGACGGAAACTGATACTTAGCTTAGGAAGATAGCAATATGTTTTTAAATGCTTTGCCAACGCTTAGTCCTGCGGATATTATGGCTAAAATTAAAGGAGTGACGTCTAAAAAGTTGAGAGAGGAATTTCCACATCTTCAACATTTGCCAAGCTTGTGGACACGTTCTTATTTTGTCTCTACTGCCAGAAATGTATCGAGCGAAACGATCAGACATTATGTTGAAAGTCAAAAAACAAGGGGGTGAATACGATGGCGAAATCAAGCTATGTATTAACTCTACGATTAAAAACAGAACCGTTTCAAGAAGATGCGTTAGATCAGCGATTTGAGATTTCTCGTAAGATGTACAACGCTTGTGTCAATGAATTATATAAGCGTTATCGAACGATGCAACAATCGAAGAAATACCAGAAAGTCAAAAAGATGAAAAAAGGAAAGGAACGCAACGTTTTATTCGCTGAGTTGAATACGCTGTTTGGTTTGACAGAGTATTCCATCCATGCTTTTTTAACACCTATGAATCAGCGTTTTTCTACTAATATAGATTCGCAAGCTGGTCAAAAACTAGGCACAAGAGCTTTTCGAGCATTTAAGAAAGTGATGCTTGGAGAAGCGAAAAAAGTATATTTTAAGCGGTATGGTGAAATGAAATCCGTAGAAGGGAAATCAAATAAAACAGGTATCCGTTTCGTGGAAAATAGGATTATTTGGAAAGGGTTATCTATTCCTGTCATTATTCGTAATCGGGATGTGTACGCACATTTAGCACTACAAGATCGAGTGAAATATGTTCGCATTACACGTGAAATGATCAAAGGGAGATATGTCTACTATGCTCAACTTGTATTAGAAGGCATTCCGCCGCAATCTTATCATTCCAATGGATTAAAACAACAAGTAGGAGTGGGGCGTGTTGGTATTGATATTGGAACATCTACGGTTGCGGTTAGTTCAAAAAAAGAAACGATGTTAACCATTTTAGCTCCAAGTGTTGTTGATTATGAAAGGAACATCTATCTTATTCAACGGAAAATGGATAGAAGCAAACGAGTGATGAATCCTCACAAATTCAATGCCGACGGTACAATTAAAAAAGGAAATAAAGAAAAATGGGTGTTCTCTAAGCGATATAGAAAACTAAGAAACACCTACCGAGAACTACATCGCAAGAACAGAATGATTCGGAAGCAAGACCATGAAACCATGTCCAACCAATTATTAGCTTTGGGTGACACCTTTTTCGTGGAAACCATGTCGTTTAAAGGGTTGCAAAAAAGAAGTAAAAAAACAGAAAAGAACGGCGAAGGGATATTCAAAAGAAAGAAAAGATTCGGAAGGACCCTTTCAAATCGTGCGCCGTCCATGTTTTTAAGTTGTTTGGAAAGAAAGTTAGCATACAATGGCTTGAAATTAAAAAAAGTAAATACAGCGAAAGTAAAAGCTAGTCAATACAATCATCTCGATCATACCTACACGAAAAAGCCTCTGGCGAAGAGATGGAATGATCTTGGTGGTATGAAAGTACAACGCGATCTATATTCAGCCTTCCTATTAATGAATATGGTTGATGATAAGAAGCTAGAAAAAATAGACAGAGAGAGATGTATAAAAGAATTCGATATGTTTTTAGAAAATCACAAAAGAACCATGAATGAACTGCAAAAACAATCCCACACTCTTAAAAGTATGGGATTGAAATAAGTTAAAAACTCAACGGTTTAGGCATGAGCCGATGCGAACGTTAAGGATGGCAATGGTCGTCTTGTTCGTCAAAGTCTTGAAGAAACGAGATCATGTTTCTATGTTGTACCCAACCAGCAACATCGGTTGAAGGGAGAGTAGTTAAGAAATCTCACGTATTCAAGAACCCCACGGATTTATTCGTGGGAGTGTCAGGTATATGTTAAACTGGCGTGAAGCTTTGCAACTTTATTATAATTATTGCGAAGAGAAGGATATAGAAGTTCTTGATATTGGACAAATGGGATAAAAGCTATAGCTTGAAAGAAAGTGGATGAGCCCAAGCGATATAATGGGTTCATCCATTTTTTTGTGTTGAAATCTCAATGTTGGATTATGACGAAATTTGTTTAATATTGTCGGAAAAAGGATATGGTTTTGTTATAGAATAGATATATAGTATTTTATATTTACAAAAGGAAACAAAGGGGGTGTAATCGTGAAGGATCTTGTTTTCCACGCATCGCTTATCATATCTTATTTGTTTATTATTGGTTTTTTAGTAGGGCGAAAGGATAGGAAACAACGCTCACCACTCGTTCAACAAATATTTGTTGGAAATAGAACGGGGGTGATGGGGATTATACTTATGTATTATTCCATTCACATTTCAAACGAGATCATTATTGATTTGAGGCACTTATTTATTATGATTGCTGCTTTGTTTGGAGGACCGATTTCAGCCGTTTGGGCAAGTGTGGTGATGGCTGTTGGGCGCTTGTTTTTATTTGGTGTAAGTGAAGCGGCAATTGTCCCCTCGGTGAATATACTAATGACAGGCGTGATGCTTGCTGCGATGACTAAACTGAAATGGAACAGTATATATGTGAAAAGCTTTGTCATGAATGTGGCAGCCTTATGTATGATATATTTAACTATTTCTTGTTTATCGGACTTATCTTATGCTTTAAAAATTATGGCCTATCATTCTAGTATTTCGATTCCTGTGGGCTTATTAATTGTCGCTCTTAACCTGTATTTAAATCGATATAATGAGATGGTGCAAAACATGGAGAAAGAGAATAAAATGGACTACTTAACAGGCTTAAATAATGTGCGTCAATTTGACTTAACTTTGAATCAATTCAAGACAAACGGTGTAGCAAAGGGAGAGCGATTATCCGTTTTATTCATAGATGTTGACTTCTTCAAAAAAGTAAATGATACGTACGGTCATGCAGCGGGAGATGAGGTTCTTAAACAGTTGGCGATCGTTTTACAAGAAAATGCTCGATCATTTGATCAAGTGTATCGCAATGGTGGGGAGGAATTCTCTGTCTTACTTCTCGATTGTCCGTTATTTCAAGCAAAAGAAATTGCAGAAAAAATTCGTTTAGCCGTAGAAAGAACGCCGATTGTTTTGCCTAATCAATCTAGTATCTTTATTACGATATCTATCGGATTATCTAATTATCCAGAAACGACTGCGGATGTTGATTATTTGATTAAACAAGCAGATGAGGCTTTGTATGAAGCGAAACAGACTGGACGGAATCTAGTATGCGTATCTTAAAACAAAAAGTCATTTGAATCCTTTATTCACCGGGACTCAAATGACTTTTTGTTGTTTTCTATTTGCTGTTTTTTTTGAGTCTTCGCTACAAGCACTAACCATAAAGACGAGCAGTAGAAAGATCGGCAATAGCAGCTTGTTCACGTTCGTTATCCTTCACTAAGTTGTACGTGATACACATTGGTTTACTTGTTCTTGGGTCGCGTCCGATCTCTGCGTCAATATTAAATACTTTTTGAAGCACGTCTCGTTTCATTACTTCTTCACAATGACCAGCTTTGATGATTTCTCCGTCCTTTAAGGCGATCATATAGTCAGCGAATCGAGCCGCTTGGTTTAAGTCGTGCAGCACCATAATAATGGTTCGTTCTTGTTCTAGATTTAGTTTTTGTAATAGCTCTAGCACTTCTAGCTGGTGGGCCATATCTAAATAAGTGGTTGGTTCATCAAGAAAAATAATGTCGGTTTCTTGGGCAAGCGCCATGGCGATCCAAACGCGTTGACGTTGACCTCCTGATAGGGCGTCTACGGGACGAGATTTAAACTCTGTTGTTCCTGTTACTTCCAGTGCCCAATCGATCACTTCATAATCTTTTTTCGTTAGGCGACCAAAGCCTTTTTGATAGGGGAAACGTCCGTAAGAAATCAGTTCACCAACTGTTAATCCGCTAGCGCTTTCCTGCATTTGCGGAAGAATCGCCATTTTTTGGGCGAGGATTTTGGTGTTTCCTTTAGCTATATTTTCACCATCTAAAATAACAGTTCCTGATTGATGGGAAATAATACGAGTGATCGCTTTTAACAGCGTTGATTTTCCACAACCATTTGAACCGATGATCGTTGTAATTTTTTTATCAGGAATTTCTACGCTAAGGTCTTTGACAATGAGACGTTCACCATAGCCGATATTTAAGTCCGTTGTATATAGACGAACCATTGGATAACCTCCATTTATTTTATTGTTTTTTGATAATGATTTTCAGTGTCACTTCTTTTTATACTATAATTCTCTCATTTATCAGTGTCAATCTTATTTTTTTAGAAAATTTATTCAGATAAGTGATATTAGTTGTAAAAAAGAAGGGAAAAGAGTATTATTGTTGATAATGATAATCAATTACGTTTAGATGATAAGGAGCAGATATAAATGGATCAACAACAATTATTTGATGTAACGGTGATTGGTGGAGGGCCTGCTGGACTGTATTCGGCATTTTACAGTGGGTTGCGAGAAATGAAGACGAAGTTAATCGAATATCAACCTCAATTAGGTGGAAAAGTTCATGTGTATCCTGAGAAGATGATTTGGGATGTGGGCGGGGTGACACCTATTCCAGGAGCTCAATTGATTGAGCAACTCGTACAGCAAGGATTAACTTTTGATCCTGAAATCGTGTTAAATGAAAAGGTAGAGTCGATCACTAAAAATGAGGATGGCATCTTCGTATTGCATGCAGCTTCTGGACAAAAACATTATTCAAAAACAGTGATTGTAGCAGTCGGTGGAGGAATATTGAACCCACAAAAACTTGAAATAGAAGGCGCAGAGCGGTTTGAAGTATCCAATTTAAATTATACGGTTAAATCACTCCAACGTTTTAAAGATAAGACCGTAATCATTTCTGGCGGGGGAAACTCAGCCATTGATTGGGCCAATGAATTAGAGCCTATCGCTAAAAAAGTATATATCACTTATCGAAAAGAAGTGTTATCAGGCCATGAGGCGCAAGTGAAGCAGCTGATGGACAGCTCGGCTATTTGTTTCTTCCAAACAGCTATTACAAAGCTGATCGCTAGTGAAAACCACGAAGTCATTGAAAAGGTAGAGTTGACGAATCATCAAACAGGAGAGACGGTCTTGCTACCGGTTGATGAGGTCATTATCAATCATGGATATGAACGCGACACGACTTTGCTCGACCAAAGTGAAATCGATATTGAAAGAATTGACAATTATTTTATCGCTGGTAATGCGAGCAGTGAATCGTCGATCGAAGGTTTGTATGCAGCCGGAGATATTTTGAAGCATGATGGCAAGCTACATTTAATTGCTGGAGCATTCCAAGATGCGGCGAATGCTGTGAACAAAGCGAAACAATTGATTGAGCCTGAGGCTAATAAGTCAGGCATGGTATCTTCACATAATGACATTTTTAAAAAGCGGAATAGAGAATTAGTAAAGCAGATGATGAAATGAGAAAATGCCCCGAAGCAATTAGTTTCGGGGCATTTTTTTCACCATTCATTTGGCTCGTAATTGAGATCAGCAAATAATTGTTTTTTCTCTTTTTTCGTTAAATCGCGCCACTGCCCAATTGGTAAGTTGTTTAATTGGATATTCATGATGCGTGTTCGCTGCAGGCGATATACTTCGTAGCCTAAAGCAGCACACATACGGCGAATTTGTCGGTTTAGTCCTTGAGTTAAAGTGATTTGAAACTCATACTTTGATAGTTGCTCGACTTTACAAGGCAATGTTTTTGTATTTAAAATATGCACACCTGCCGCCATTTCCTTTAGGAATTCAGGGGTGATTGGCTTGTCTACGGACACGATATATTCTTTTTCGTGTTTATTCTCAGCACGCAAGATTTTATTCACAATGTCTCCATCGTTTGTTAAGAGAATTAAGCCTTCAGAATCTTTATCAAGACGGCCAATATGGTGAATTCGTAAAGGGTGATTGACTAGATCGACAATATTTCCTTTGACCTTTTTCTCAGTTGTACTTGTAATGCCTACAGGCTTATTTAAGGCGATATATACGTTGTTTCTCGCCAATCGAATTTGTTCCCCGCTCACTCGAACGTCATCTCCAGGCTCGACTTGGCTACCTATTTTCGCCACTTTCCCGTTAATCGTGACTCTGCCTTCACTAATTAATTTATCTGCTCCGCGTCTAGATGTTTTCCCAGATTCACTAATGTATTTATTCAGTCGCAGGTTAATCGCATCCTTTATTTAGATTTTAAAAAAATTTATGTTGAAGAATTTAATTATAATGGGAATGAAGCGAACAAAAAAGGGATATGGAATGGTTTTCTATATTTATTTTTTGGAGACCTTTTGTTTTTATACGGTTCGTTTAGTTCCAGATGGAAAGATGTGTGTCTATTTAACGCGAAAGAGGCTGCTCCCGGTGAACGGACTAGGGACAGCCTCTTTCGCATTTCTATTGTCTAGCTCCGCCAACTAGCCGCTCGAGGTCAAAAGCCAATCCATCCAAAAGGTTAAAGAACAACCTTTCAGCTGGCTCGTCTTTTGCTTGTCGCGGCTGACCAAGTCGGCTCCGCTTTTCTTTGTCCAGCTCCAGGCGCTAACGACTAGTGGACTTCCACGATCCTCCTTGCGATAAGTCAACATCGATTCACTGTCGTTCATCGTGTTTCCTTTATCTCGTGCGGATCGCTCCAGTCCATACGTCGCTGACCAGTGCCTTCCGCATTTCTTCTTTGTCTAGCTCCAAGCGCCAGCGACTAGTGAACTTCCACGATCCTCCTTGCGATAAGTCAACATCGATTCACTGTCGTTCATCGTGTTTCCTTTATCTCGATCGGCTCGTTCCAGTTCATACGTCGCTAAACGGCGCTTTCCGCTTTTCTAGTTACATCGCATTCTTGATGATTTGGATGACTTCTTCTAGTTTTGGTTTGCGTGGGTTTGTTAGTGCACAAGCACCTTTCATTGCGTTTTCGGCTAATGTTGGGATGTCTTCTTCTTTTGCACCTAATTCTTCAAAGCCTTTCGGAATGTTTAGGTCGCGAGCTAGGCGCTCGATGGCTTTAATTCCTTTTTTCGCTGCTTCACGTGTGCTTAGCCCTTCGACATTTTCGCCAAGGTAAGCAGCAATTTCTGCATAACGATCCATTCTAGCAATTAAGTTAAATTTGCATACATGCGGTAGTAAGATGGCGTTACAAACTCCATGAGGGAAGTTATAGAATCCGCCAAATTGGTGAGCGATCGCATGAACGTAACCTAAAGAAGCGTTATTGAATGCCATACCTGCTAATGATTGAGCGTATACCATTTGTTCACGAGCTTCCATGTCGGCTCCATTAGCAACCGCACGTGGTAAGTATTTAGGAACAAGCTTAATCGCTTGAATAGCTAATGCATCAGTAATTGGTGTTGCTGCTGTTGAAACATAAGCTTCAATCGCATGAGTTAAAGCGTCTAATCCTGTTGCCGCTGTTAAAGCTGGTGGCATTCCAACCATAAGTTCAGGGTCATTGATAGATAGTGTAGGTGTCACGTGTTTGTCGACGATCGCCATTTTTACTTTGCGTTCAGAATCTGTGATGATCGTGAATTTTGTGACTTCACTTCCTGTACCCGCTGTTGTGTTGATAGCAACTAGCGTTACCATCGGTTTTTCTGAAACGTCTACACCTTCATAGTCATGAATTTTTCCGCCATTTGCTGCGACTAACGCAATTCCTTTTCCGGCATCGTGAGAGCTTCCGCCACCAAGAGTGACAACGCTATCACAATTTTCTGCATGATAAGCTTCTAGACCTTCCGCTACGTTTTTATCAGTTGGATTTGGCTCAGCTTTTGGAAAAATCGAAACTTCTACCCCTGCTTCACGAATGATTTTCGCGATGTTTTCAGAGATACCTAAGCCGTGTAGTCCAGCATCCGTTACTAATAATGCTTTCTTTGCGCCAAGACCAGCTAATCGAGTGCCTATCTCATTAACAGAGCCTTGACCGAATAGATTAACTGCGGGCATATGAAATTCACTTGTTTTGTTTGCCATGAATAATTCCTCCTAATAATACCTTTATGAGTGATAAAAGAAATAGATGAAATTAAAGCTTGATAGCATGCTATGAAATGTCTGAAATGATTGTATATACATGGATATTCTATTCCGAAATAATATTATTAGCAAACAAAAAGATTGGTAAAATATTTATCTATTAGTAATATTAGCAAATAATCGATTGAAGAAGAATTATTGTTACATAATATATGAAAAATATGCATGGAATTTTTAAAACGTCCAGAATAAAATGAAGGATTTGTGAACCGAAAAGGTTTATTCTGTGACACGCGTGATCGTTAGTTATAGTCAGGTGCATGTTATATTGCTGATTTATTTTTAGTAAATTTATGTAGTCGATTCTTATATATTGCATATTTCTTAAATTCATACTATATTATTTGATGGGTCAATTATTGATGGGTCAAATAATATAAAAAAGGAGCACTTACACCACGTGAAAATATCACGAAACGAATGGTTTTAATTAAATTATTCGATGTTGTTAAATATTAATTGATGATCGCAAATTAAATAAATTAGAGGAGGATAATTATTATGAGATTTTTAGTATATTATACACATGGAGAGGCTTGGATTGCTGGAAAGACAACAAATGAGCAGCCATATATTAATCAACATGCTCTGCATATTCAAAACAGATTTAACGAAGGTAAAATTATCTTTGCAGGCCCATTTGAAGATCATACGGGAGGAGCTTCTCTTCTTGAAGTCGCTAATGAAGAGGAAGCCTATGATATAATAAACAATGATCCGCTTGTTAAAAATAAAGTTGTAACTGCTAAATTGAGCCCTTGGGAGCCAATATATAATAGACATGAAAATTCCAGCCCAAATTTCACTAGAGAATTTTTTGAAAGCCAAGGAATTATTATATAGAAACTGTGCCGTGAAGCGCAAAGTAATTTTCAATAAATGTATAAAAAACACAGAAGTGAAAATGAACTGCATTCCAATTGTTAGATTGCGTCTAACAATTGGGGTGCAGTTTTTCTATGGTTAATTACTTATACAATCGACTCTAGATCTACATACTCTCTTGTTTCAACAATGTTAGAACAAGCTTTAGAACGATTATTAAAGGAACACAACCTACTGATGCATTTGGATCAAGGTTGGCACTATTAAATGAAGCAATATCATGAGTGATTAAAATCAAAAGGCATTGTACAAAGCATGTCCCGTTTTGTTGTCTTTTTATATTTCCCTTTGACTTTACACATAATGGGGTGTATTTTCGTATTATAGTATATTCAAATAATCAGATATACAAATACAGTTAATAAAAGAAGGGATAAAATGAGAAAGCGCAAGTTCTGGACGGGGAGATATGAAAATTATTCTCTAGGGTCGTTTCAAAAAGATGTCATGTCTGGTGTTGTCGTAGGTATCATTGCAATTCCATTGGGGATGGCTTTTGCGATAGCTTCAGGGGTAAAGCCTGAGTATGGTCTTTATACGACAATTATTGCAGGAATCTTGATTTCGTTGTTTGGCGGATCTAAGTATCAAATCGGTGGTCCTACGGGTGCATTCATTCCGATTTTACTTGGAATTGTCATGACGTACGGGTATGAAAATTTATTAATTGCCGGATTTATGGCGGGAATTCTTTTAGTATTGATGGGGATTTTTAAGCTAGGGTCATTAATTAAATTTATTCCTAAGCCGGTGACGATAGGATTTACGACTGGAATTGCGGTCATTATTTTTGTTGGACAGATCCCGAATTTCTTAGGGCTAACGGATGTAGAGAAGCATGAATCTTTTGTGAAAAATGTAAACGAAATTGTGATTCATTTTGGTAGTCTTAACTTCTACAGTATTTTAACAGCAGTTATTTGTTTCGTGACGATATTGTATACGCCTAAACTATTACCAAAGATTCCGGGACCATTAATTGGTCTCTTGTTTTCAACGATGATAGCTACTATTTTTTACCCTGGTCAGGTGGCGACAATTGGTTCAACCTATGGTGGAATTCCTAATACATTGCCGAAGTTTGACTTCCTTGATTTGACGTGGGAGAAGGTACAACCTTTGATTCAGCCAGCGTTTGTTATTGCGATTTTGGGTGCGATCGAATCGCTTTTATCGGCGGTAGTCGCAGATGGGATGACGAACAGTAAGCATAACAGCAATCGAGAGTTGGTAGGGCAGGGGATTGCTAATATGGTAACGCCGATGTTCGGGGGGATTCCGGCTACTGGTGCGATTGCTAGAACAGCGACGAATATTAAAAATGGGGCAGCTTCTCCACTTTCTGGTGTGATTCAAGGGGGTGTCGTTCTTTTGGTTTTGTTGCTGCTAGCTCCTTATACATCAGAAATTCCGTTAGCTAGTATGGCGCCGATTTTGATGGTGGTGGCCTGGAATATGAGTGAGCGGCGTGTATTTTATCATGTGCTGAAGACGAAAACGGAAGATTCATTCGTTTTGTTGATCACTTTTTTACTAACCGTCTTAGTAAATTTGACGGTAGCAGTGGAAGTTGGTCTTGTTTTAGCGGTGATTCTTTTTACGAAGCGGATGAGTGATATAATGGTGACAGAAAAGGCGTTGCCAAATCCTCATAATAAGCATGAAAAAGTAGAGAGTCAGGTCGTGTCCGATACTCATGATTGCCCTCAAATTAGTATTTATAATGTGGAAGGACCGCTGTTTTTTGGAGCGGCGCATTCTTTTGAGCAAACGATTATGAAGACGATTGATTACAAGCCTAGAGTATTGCTGCTACGAATGGGAAGAGTCCCGTTTATGGATACAACTGGGGAATCCTATTTCTTAAGCATTGTTAAAAACTTCTCCAAGCATGGGATTGTACTTATTTCAGGGATTCAGTCTCAACCGAAAGAAGTACTAATGAAGACGGGGCTCTATGAGTTCATTGGCGAAGAACACTTTTTTGACCATACAGGAGAGGCGATCAATTATGCTCTCAAGCACTTGAAAAAAGATCAATGCCTTGGTTGTAAGCATTTTGCTTTTAGAGAATGTGAAAATCTTTCAGGCTTGAAGAAGAAAAAGGATGAAACAAGAGCGATGTCTATCACATGATAGAAAGAGAGGAAAAGAAATTGGTTCTTGAAATGCAGCAATTTAAAGCCGAGTTTTTTAAAGCGCTCGCACATCCGCTTAGGATCAAAATTCTTGAGATATTAGCTGAAGGAGATAAAAGCGTTAACGAAATTCAAAGTCTAGCGGGAAGCGAAGGCTCAGCCGTTTCTCAACAGCTCACTGTCCTGCGAGGCAAAAACATTGTCACAGGAACAAAAGACGGAAATCGAGTCATCTATTCTTTAAGGGACCCGATGATCATCGAACTTCTCGCCGTTGCGCGCCAAATCTTTAACAACCACCTAGTCGACACGATCACGATGTTAGACAAGATGAAAGAAGAATAGGTGCCTGTCACTCCCCGGAATTTGTCGAAAAAATAAAAAAGGAGCCTGTTCGTTGGACGGGCTTCCTTTTGGTTTTTATAAAGGGTTTGAGCTTATATTCGCTGTTTATTAAAGGCAATGACAATGGCGACGAGTAAGCCTCCTATACTATCTGCAATTAAATCGCCCATTGTATCGACGTTTCCGCCACCTTGGGTTGTAGTTCCTAATAGTTGATCTGCGGAAAACTCATAGATTTCCCAAAATACACCGCCTAGTACAGACACTGAAAACAGGAATAAGAGAACAAAGGAAGGAGACATGCCTTCTCTAGATGCTGGAGTCGTTAAACGATCCATCAGTTCTAAAGCAGCAAAGGCAATCAGTCCACCGCTTAAAAAATGGAGAAATGTATCCCACCAGCCAAGGCTGTAAAAGCGCATAAGCGAACCTAATATTTGAGAGCCAATTAGAAAAATAAAATAAGAGATAACTAACGGTTTTTTTAATGACGAACGAGTAAAGCGCTCGATAATTATTGGAACTAAGCCGGCAATCATCCCGCCGAGCCCGATTTGATAGCGATACACATCTTCTGCGAACCAAAAAAATAAAAAGCAGCCAAACATGAAAATAAAGTAAGAAAAGCTGAGTATAGTTGTTAATTTTTGTTTCATTCTTTCACCTCACCTTCTAGTCTACTTGAAAAAGGGGAGAAATGTCTCGTCTAGGCTCCAAAGTATGTTTTCGTATGAGTTAAGAAGCTATGGATATATGGAGGAAGATATCTATCTTTAGAATAGGCAAGATAGACAGTCCTTGTTAAACATTCTGAGTCAATGTAACGCATGCAAATAGTTGGAAAGATGGCGTTATTTGCGTAATTCTCTGGAATGATCGTAATGCCTAGCCCCTCTTCCACTAGGCTACAGGCTGTTTCAAAGCGTTCAATCTCGTACATCAGACGGGGTGTAGCTTGTTCTTTTTCAAAGGCTTGTAAAATATCTTGTCGAGTTTGAAAGCCCGTCGTACTAACAATAAAAGGCTCTTTCTCTAAGTCTTTCATCGTGATTTGTTGTAATTTTGCCAATGGACTATCTCGATGGAAGAGTAGGACAAGGCGTTCATGATAAATAGGGTGTGTCAACAAAGCTTCATGAGAAACTAATTGATTCGTAATGACTGCATGTGTTTCATAATTAAGCAATGATTTTTGGACCTCATCTACACCGAGCAATTCGCTGAACTTTATTTGAACTTGAGGGTAATCAGCTTTAAATCGATGAATCACTTTAGGTAACCAATAGTTAGCGGATTCGATCAAACCTAGCGATAATTGTCCATTCCCTATTTCCTTCACCTCTCTCATTTCTTGTTTTAAATTGTCGAAATCGTTAATCAGTTCAAGTGCTCGCATATACATCATTTCACCCGATTGCGTGAGGCGAATGTTTCTTGTGTTTCTTTCTAATAAAGGAAAGCCGACTTCATCTTCTAGTTTCATAATGGCGTTGCTTAGTGAAGGTTGAGAAATGTGTAAAATTTCAGCGGCTTTTGAAAAGCTTTTTTGTTGGACAACGGTAATGAAGTAGCGCATTTTTCTTAAATCCATCAGAGTACCTCCTATTTATAGTTTTTAATTATAAAATTATAAAATAATTATATTAGAAAATATAAATAAATTACTATATAATTTTTTTAAACAATATATTTAATCGGAAATTTCAGAAAGGGAGAGAGTAATGTATAACGCTGCAAAACAAGATGTATGGATAGGTCGAGTAGATAGTGTGACAGATCAAACAAGCTATCGACTTCATCAAGTAGTTCAATTATGTGATTTAAAAGCAGAAGAGCTTGTGCAGGATGAGAGCAACAAATGTGCCATCATCGGCTTTGAATGTGAGGAGGGAGTAAGAAGAAATAAAGGAAGAATAGGAGCGGCCGCTGCACCTAATGCGATTAGAACTTCATTAGCTAAGCTTCCTTGGCATGGCCCAGAGGAGGGTTCGATTGTTGATGCGGGAAATGTGACTTGTGAAAACGGACAGCTTGAGCAGGCTCAGCAAGAAGTAGGGAATTATGTCGCTAAACTATTATTTAGTAAAGTCACACCAATTATTTTAGGTGGCGGGCATGAAACATTATATGGACATTACTTAGGAGTAAGAGAATTTATCGGCAAGGATGCTTCTTTAGGAATCATTAATATCGATGCTCATTTTGATTTAAGACCTTATGATGAACAGACATCATCTGGTACGATGTTTAAACAAATTTTAGATCAAGATTCGAATTGCGGATATTTACCTATTGGCATTCAAAAATACGGAAATACGAAAGCGTTATTTGAAACTGCGAGCCGTTTTGAATGCGATTACATTTTAGAAGATGAAGTGACGAATGGGAACTTTCCTCATATTTTCTCAGTGATCGATCAGTTTGCAGCTCAACATGATTATGTCATTCTTACCCTTTGCACGGATGTCATAAATGCCGCTTATGCTCCGGGAGTAAGTGCTCCCTCGCCGTTTGGATTAGACCCATTTGCTGTTCGCACGTTGATCAGCTACATTACACAGCTAGAAAAAACCCTTTCATTTGATGTGTCAGAAGTGAATCCTTCATTAGATGAAAACAGCCGTACAGTCAATCTAGCCGCTCAATTAGTTAACGAAGCCATCATGAGTTTTTTTAAGGGGGAAACAGGATGAACATTCAATTCGATCAAGTCACAACTATATTTTTAGCAGTTGCGTTACTCGTTATCGGTTCCTTTTTAGTAAAAAAAGTAGGCGTCTTTCAAAGGTTTTGTTTACCAGCACCGGTCGTTGGCGGCTTGCTTTTTGCTCTGATTGCGACGATCTTAAAAGCGACGGGTATTGTTGAACTCACATTAGATACTTCTTTACAAAGCTTGTTTATGCTAGCTTTCTTCACGACAGTTGGTTTAGGTGCGAGCTTCCAACTTGTGAAATTAGGAGGGAAGCTGCTCGTCATTTATTGGCTTGCTTGTGGGTTTTTAGCTCTTATGCAAAATGTAATTGGTATTTCAGTCGCTTCTCTATTAAATATTGATCCGTTACTTGGAATTATGTCGGGGGCGGTCTCAATGGAAGGTGGACACGGATCAGCTACTGCTTTTGGAACGACACTGGAAGAGATGGGGGTAGATTCAGCATTAACGATTGGCTTGGCGGCTGCTACGCTCGGTTTAGTAGCAGGAGGACTAATCGGTGGGCCGACAGTGAAATATTTAATTTCCAAATACAATTTAACACCTGCTGAGCAGGAAGTAGCAGCTGCTGTTGAACTTGAAGACAAAGAGAAAGCAGCTATTCATTCGGATACGTTTATTATGCAAGTGTTATTAATTACGTTTTGTATGGCGTTAGGTACTTATTTAGGAGAAGTATTTTCTGAGAAAACAAAATTAGTTCTTCCGAGTTATGTAGGCGCGATGTTTGTCGCCGTCATTGTAAGAAATGTATTAGACCGTGTAAATGACCGTGTGATCGATATGAGAAGCGTGAATTTGATTGGCGATGTCACGCTAGGTATTTTCTTATCCATGGCGTTAATGAGCGTTAAATTATGGGAAGTGGCCGACTTAGCTCTTCCGATTTTCATTATCGTTGCAGTCCAAGTCGTGTTTGTTGTTATTATGGGCGTATTTGTATTATTCCGTTTACTAGGTAAAGACTATGATGCCGCTGTCATGGTCGGAGGGTTTACTGGGCACGGATTAGGTGCAACACCAAATGCAATGGCGAACATGTCAGCGATTACGCAAAAATTTGGTCCTTCGCAAAAGGCTTATTTAATCGTACCGATCGTTGGTGCCTTTCTTATCGACGTATTCGCGGTACCAATCATCCTTACGAGTATTAACTTGTTCCAATAATAAGAGGGTCATATTTTCATCGTTTTAAAATGATGAAAATATGACCTTATTTTTATAAAACGTAGAGAAAAACGCTTAGAAAATGAGCGGTGCTGCCGAGCATAATGAAGATATGGAATATTTCATGGAAGCCCATGTGTTTAAATGAAAGACATTTCGGTTTAAAGGCGTAAATGATGCCGCCAATTGTATAGAATATGCCTCCGAGGACTAATAGAAGCAAACCGGAAGTACTTAAATTAGTTGATAGCGGCGAGATCGCAAATATAATCATCCATCCCATCACAATGTATAGCATCGTAGAAAGCCATCTCGGACATTGAAACCAAACCAGCTTAAAAGCGACACCACATATAGCAGTAAGGGCGATGATTGCAAATAAGCTCCAACCGCCAGCACCGTTCAGGCTAATGAGACAAAAAGGAGCGTAAGAACCAGCAATTAATACGAAAATCATCGAGTGGTCGAGTCGTCTTAATGCCGCAATGACATGATTTTTGGCAATAACCATATGATACGTGGCGGATGCACTGTAAAGCAACATCATGCTAATGCCAAAAATGGTGACTGCTGCGATGGCGATCGCTGAACCTGTAGTGAGCGAGGCTTTAATGACCATGGCTAACAAGGCGACAAAAGATAATATCGCTCCAGCTAAGTGGGTTAAACCGTTAATCGGTTCTCTTATATAAAGATTCATATCTTATACCTCCTAGTTCTATTAAGTAGTTATTGATACTACATAAAATAATATTATAATTTCATTATGTAGTCAACATTTACCCGTAAATTATATTTATGTATAATAATCGGGAAAGGTGGAGGTTTTACATGGAGAAAATCAATGAAATTATGACGAAGCTAGGTTTAGACAATCAAGTGACTTTAGAGGATATACCGAATATTGACTTGTATATGGATCAAGTGATTCAACTTTTTGAAAATACATTCAGCAGTTCAAAGCGAAGTGAAGAAGAGAAAGTGTTAACGAAAACAATGATTAACAACTATGCGAAAGGAAAGCTATTTTTCCCGATTAAACAAAAGAAATATTCCAAGGAGCATATTTTGTTAATTAGCTTGATTTATCAGCTAAAGGGAGCGTTATCGATTAATGATATTAAGCAGACGCTTCAAGGGGTCAATGAAAAAGTTGAAAATGAACAGTTAGATTTAGATTCGTTCTATAATAGCTATTTGAGTCTGGCGAATCAAAATGTGGAGCATTTCAAGAACGATATCCAAACACAGATGAAAGCAGTTCAACAAGAAATGGAAGAGGTGGATCAAGATCTTGAGCAAGTTCTTATGATTGCTTCGCTTGTCCATATGAGCAATTTATATAGAAAAGTAGCAGAAAAACTAGTGGATGATTTGGAGGTGGAATCATGAAAATTGATGTAAATGACAACATTAATTTTGTTGAATTATGGAAAGAGGGAATGAGGAATTGGGACGGAGTGCTCCCGGAGCGCATCGTGAACGATGAACTGGAAGAAGCCTTTTGGCAGCAATTAATAGACAAGAAAACGGTGGAGGCGAATGAAGATCCTTATGCGAAAAAGATTCAAGGCTTTTTGGACACATTAATTTTGCCGGAAGATGAGGTGTTAGAAATTGGTCCGGGATGGGGGAATTACACGTTTTTCCTAGCTGAAAAGGCCAACAATGTGACCTGTGTAGATAGCTCGGCGAGTGTATTAGAATTTTTAAAGCGAGCTAGTGAAAAAAAGCAATTCCATCATATGCAGTTTATTGCAGACAAATGGGAAGAGCATGTCGTTTCCAAAACATATGATGTGGTGTTTGGAATGAATTGTTTTTATCGCATGTATCAGATCGAAAAGACGTTAAGAAATATTCAAGAATCAGCTAAGCGCTTGGCGATCATCGGCATGACATCAGGACCGATTCAGCCTCATTACTTGGATTTAGAAAAAGAGTACGGCTATAAAATTAAATATCCGCGCAGAGATTACATACATTTACAAAATATATTGTATGAAATGGGTATTTACGCCAATTGTAAAATCATTCCCCTTGAAAGAACCTATCAATTCAGCTCCTTTGAACAATTAATCACGAAAAATAAAGCGAAGATTTTAAGTGAATATGTAGATGATCGGCATGTGGAAAAAGTGCTTGAAAAATATATAACAGAACAAAATGGAACCTATCGTTACAAGCATGATTTTCATGCGGCTCTGTTATATTGGGAGCCTGAGCGTACAGCTTATCAACAGCTAAAGCCTTTCATGCGTTAACGTACATAAAAGCCAACCTGCTTCTATGGCTAGGTTGGCTTAGGATACTGATAAATCGGTGTTGCAATGTTATGCTTTTTCTTCAAATAATTTCGCGATTTCGACAATGACTTGTACGGATTTTTCCATATTATTTACGGAAGCATATTCAAAGCGACCGTGGAAGTTTTCGCCGCCAGTGAAGATGTTCGGTGTCGGCAATCCCATATAAGATAGTTGCGAGCCATCAGTGCCACCTCGGATTGGTTTGACGATTGGCTCGATGCCTAAGTTTTTCATCGCTTCATACGCCGTGTCGACAATTTCCTTCACAGGTTCAATTTTTTCTCTCATATTGTAATATTGGTCGTTCATTTCGAGAATGATGCGGTCTTCACCGTAAGCTTCTTGCAAATTTTTGACGATGTGAGTCATCGCGTCTTTTCTTGCTTGGAAGTTGGATTTGTCGAAGTCGCGGATAATGTATTCCATTTCCGTTTGTTCTACCTCACCATTGATGGCAAGAAGGTGATAGAAGCCTTCGTAGCCTTCTGTATATTCCGGTGCTTCCTCTGCTGGTAATTGCGCATGTAGTTCCATTGCGATTTTAGAGGAGTGAATCATTTTTCCTTTTGCGGTTCCTGGATGAACATTTTTTCCTTTAATGATGATTTTCGCTCCAGCGGCATTAAAGCTTTCATATTCAAGTTCACCGAGCGGTCCGCCATCAATCGTGTAGGCAAAGGCGGCATTGAACGCATCGACATCGAATTTATGCGGTCCTCTGCCGATCTCTTCATCTGGAGTGAACGCTACACGGATTTTTCCATGCTTAATTTCTGGATGGTTGATTAAATAAGCCATCGCCGTCATGATTTCGGTTACACCGGCTTTATTGTCGGCACCGAGTAAAGTCGTGCCGTCTGTTGTTACAAGTGTATGCCCTTTATATTGTGGTAATTCGGGGAAATCCTTTGGCGACAAGATGATTTGTAATTTTTCGTTTAAGACGATATCTTGTCCATCGTAATTTTCAACGATTTGAGGCTGAACATTTTTTCCGGTAAAATCAGGCGTTGTATCGACATGAGCTAAAAACCCGATGACAGGGACGTCCTTTTCTGTGTTAGCAGGCAATGTTGCCATCAAATACCC
The DNA here is from genome assembly GCF_051842975.2 of Bacillus sp. Hm123. Taxonomy (NCBI): domain Bacteria; kingdom Bacillati; phylum Bacillota; class Bacilli; order Caryophanales; family Bacillaceae; genus Bacillus; species Bacillus sp. Hm123. The sequence goes on along the minus strand of NZ_CM200277.1, from coordinate 3,477,561 downwards.
GTATTCATCAACGGTCACTTCTTCCATGCCGATTTCTTTTAGCTCCTCTTCAAGCATGTGAATCAACGTCCACTGTTTTTCAGTGGAAGGAGTCGTTGGACTATTTTCATCTGATTGTGTATCAATTTTTACATAGGAAGTAAAGCGTTTCAGTAATTCGTTTTTCACTGTAAATACAACTCCTTTTGGAAATGTTTATCTTTTATTTTACCATAATCAATCTTCAATCCATTAGATTGAAGATTGATTGTTTTGAATATAATTTCAAGTGAAAAAAAGAAGCTAAACCGTTGTGGCTTAGCTTTCGTAAAGTAGCAGCAGTTGCTATGTTATTTTTTCTTCACCGTAATCGTCCATTGAGCATCGCCGCTTTGTTCGAAGTTCGTGACTTCGTGTCCTTCTTCAGCCGCCCAACGCGGGATTGCTTCGGTTGCTTGCGTGCAGTCGAAGTCGATCGTTAATTCGTCACCGCTAGCAAGCTCCGCCATTACTTCCTTTGCCTCTACTAATGGGAAAGGGCAAACCATTCCTAGTACCTCTAATTTCTTTTGCATAATGTTTTCCTCCTATGTGTATGATTACGCCGTTTGCGTGCTCACTTTTACTTTTTTCATTGCTTTTTGTCTCGGTTTAACGATAGTGAAGTAAGCTGCTGTCCAAGTACCGAGAATCATGAACGGTAAGGAAATCCATCCTTGCCATGTGAATAGAGCGGTTTCGACTAAGCCGTTTCCGATCGAGCAGCCACCAGCAAGACTCGCACCAACGCCCATTAAAATACCGCCGAACGCGCTTTTAAGGCAAGTGCTCACATCAGGTACTCGAAAACGGAATTCGCCGCTCCCTTTAGCGGCTACATATGAGCCGATGAGAATACCGATGACTAAAAACACACCCCAGTTTAAAAATGAGCTATCACCTGTCACGGCGTATTGCAAGATATTAGCTGTTGGCGTTGTGACTCCAAGTCCAAACATTCTTCCAGTCGCTTCACTTAACGGCCAAGCAGCAATAGCAATCAAACCGACGAGGATCGCAGTGAATAGAGGGTTCCAACGTTTTTCGAATAAAAGATGAGCAAGCCCTGTTTTCTTAGGCTTCATTGTTGGAATTTTCACGGTTGGCTTCGATAATTGCTTCCAGACGAGCAAGCCTGTAATACCAACAAGAAGAGCAACTAATGCCCATGGAGAAACGCCAAGTGTTCCGTGAATCGTTTGTGCTTCTACTTGATGAGATTGCATGGAAGCGGCATAAGAGCTAAGAGGCCCGCTTTTCATCATCGCACTTGACACCATATAAGTAGCAAGTGCGATCCAACTACCAATCAATCCTTCACCAGCTCGATACCATGTACCTGTCGCACAACCACCAGCGAAGATAATACCAACTCCAAATACGAATGCGCCGAAAATAGTGGCGAACCACATGAAATTTCCTAATTCAAATTGAATCATTCCGAATGAATGGAGCAAATAGACCCCGATACTTTGCATCGAAATTGCCACTAAAAAAGCGACAAACATCCGGTGATCTTTCGTTACATACATATCTCTAAATGCTCCAGTAACACAGAAACGTCCACGCTGCATGACGAATCCGAGTAAACCTCCGCATAATAAACCTGTTAAAATCAGCTGAAGCATATGAACACTCCTTACGTAAATGTTTAGTAAAAGTAGTATAATCCTTTTAATCCGATAATTCAAGTAGGCATTAGTGGAAAAATATATTTTTGAATCGTTTGATTTTTATATGGGATTAGTACAAGATGAGAGTATAGGGCAACGTATAGATAGAGAATACAAATGGAGGTTGTGGCATGAATGAGGAGAAAGCGTTCCACCAAAGTGTAGATACAGCATTTGATGAAGAAGTGAAGAAGATTCATGAGCAACTCGATCAAGATTTATTGATCGCACTCGTTGGAGAAGTGAATGCGGGAAAGTCATCAACGATTAATAAAATCATCGGCAAGGATGTCGCGAAAACCAATCCCCAACCGGGAGAGACGGTTAGTATAGATCCTTACAATTTAGTGGGATTGGAAAAAATAAAATTAATGGACACCCCAGGGTTAAATGATCCAAATGATGAGAATCCGAAGAAAACAGAAGCATTTATTAGCGAAGCAGACATCATTCTGTTTTTCACGAATGCGGCAGGTACTGTGTTCTCGGATAGCGAAAAAGCGAAGTTTCAAGAGATTGCGGCTCATAATGAAAATATCTTGATCATACTAAATAAGATTGATGCCGCTGAGGATATAGACAGCTTAGTGACGTTTATTAAACAGCATGCAGGCAGTCAGTACGATGTGGTGCCGATCTCTTCTAAAACAGGGCAAAACATTGATATATTAAAGGACCGGATATTGGAGCTACTCGAAAAAAAGGGGAAAGACATCCTATTCGCAAAAAGCTTACAAGATAAATCTACTGCTGCTAAACGCTGGATTAACGCGGCAGGAGTGTCTGCAGGAGTGATTGGTGCCTCACCGATACCTGGGTCGGATGTCGTTCCTTTAACTGCTCTTCAAGTGGGGCTTACATTGAAGTTAGCGACTCTTTACGACAAGCCATTGACGAAAAAGGCGGCGAAAGAGTTAATTATTGTCACAGCGACAAAAACAGCAGGGCAAACGGCATATAGACAAATTGTTAAATTCGTCCCTGGAGCTGGATCGATCGCAGGTGGACTAGTTGCTTCATCTCTTACTCTCGCACTAGGGTATGGAGTCAAATACGCTTATGAGAACGATTTACCGATTGATCAAGAAATTATTTTTGAACTGTATAAAAAATATAAAAAGCGAAAAAATTATAAACAACAAATAGAAAGCTAAAGGCGAGACCGAGGATGGTCTCGTCTTTCATACTTTATAGTCGCAGTTTATAAATTTTTTGTTTCAGTTCATCACCCGCTTCGTTTAGCTGTTCGGTAGCTTCCATTCATAAGTCGTAAATCCGCCGTCGTTTTGAGCTTTATTAATCACTTCCTGAACGAACAGTTTGCCGTTGACGTTTTTATTTCCCAGGAATTATCGCTCTCATCGGAATAGTGGACAACATCGATTCCTTTTTGTTGGTTATTAGGACAAATATTTCAATGATTAATTGCAAAATGGTATAATAATGGAAAAAATTAAAGGGTGAGGACCATGCTTAGTTCTTGGCTCATGAAACTATTGTTTTTTATTATAATGTTCATTGGTTATTTGATAGCTTGGTTGACAGGGGATAAACCGTAGAAAGAAGTGTTCGTGTAAAAGCGAAGGCTTCTTTTTTTGTACAATGGGTTCAATTTATTATATGACAGCTGTCATTTGAAACTGCTTATTCCTGTAAATACCAATCTTTTTTTAAAAAGATAGAATGAAGATACAAATGCAGGAAATGAGGGGAACTAAGTGGAAGTTAAAACAAAAAGGATTCGCCTTCTTGATATTTTAAGAGGATTTGCGGTACTGGGGACGTTAGGGACGAATATTTGGATCTTTGCTTATCTAGGCGATTTGTCATATCTCTTTACAGCTGATCACAATGAATGGTGGGCTTCTTTCAATGATTTCATCCGTCTGTTTGTTTTATTTTTAGTCAATGGGAAGCTACTTGGATTATTGACGATTATGTTTGGGGTCGGTTTAGAGATGAAGTACCAGCAATCCTTAAGGAAAAAAGCTGCTTGGCCTGGTATTTATTTATGGACATCGCTGATTTTATGTCTCGAGGGCTTGATCCACTTCATTTTAGTTATGGAGTACGATATTTTGATGGGCTATGGCGTGACGGCGATGATTGTCGCCTTCATTGTGAAGCGAGGAGATCGTGCGATCAAAAGAGCGATGATCGGGATGGGAAGCTTCCACGTTATCATGATTGTGCTGATAATGGTTAGTACGATATTTGCCAATTTACAAGGTGCTAATATTTCGTTCGGAAATATGGATGAGGCGGTTCGGCTGTATAAAGAAGGAAGCTGGCTTGCGCAAGTTCAATACCGAATCAACAACTTTATGTGGCTACGAGGAGAAGTAATTTTTACGATTCCAATGAATATCTTTTTGTTTTTACTTGGGGTTACTTTGATGAGGAAAGGAGCGTTTTCTCCAGATCAAACAGGGAAAGTGTGGAGATCACGCATGTTGAAGTGGGGACTTATTGTTGGTGTACCGCTGAATTTGCTGATTTTCGTGCCTGGCGGTGTCTTTGATTTTCCTGTTCGTTACTTGTTTGCACCGGTGTTGTCGCTTGGCTATGTCGGACTGATTGCTTGGCTTGTGGAACGTCATCAGCGTTTTTGGTTATGGCATCGCCTTGAACAAGTAGGGCAAATGTCGCTTACTTGTTATGTGCTACAAAATATTTTAGGAACGACTATTTTTTATGGATGGGGCATAGGTCTTGGTGGGAAAGTAGGAGGGCTTGATGTTGTGCTGATTTGGTTTTTGATCGTGATCTTTCAGCTTACTTTTGCCTCGCTTTGGTTAAAGAAGCTTTCCTTTGGCCCGATGGAGACAGCACGTAAATATGCAGTTCGCTTAATAAAGGTGTAACTTCTGGAGGCAACATGTGATGAGAAATAAAATATATCCATCTGATCAAATGGAGAAATACTTGCTAATTGATGTCATTGCGATCGTTTTCTTATTCTATCATCTAGTGACGATTGAAAGTACGATTGGCTTAACGGGGCATTTATTATTATTTATGGTGTTTTTGTTTGCCTTTTATATGGGGCTATGGCACCGAGATGGAAAGCTACTAGGTGCCTGTTTATTAGGATTCATGGTCCTTGGTATCTTGAGTGTGGTGATAGATAGTTGGCTACTGCTTTACGGTATGATTTTTGCGGATTTATTAGGACGCTCTTATTTGAAACGACATCTGGTCATTGGAATAATTGCGATTGTGGGTGTGTTTTTTACTGTGCATGGGATGGTAGATGATAACCCGATCGCTTTTTTGCAAACAGTGGAACTACCTATCATGATGATTCAGTTAGCGCTACCGATCGTTATTTTTGCCAAAGAGCAAGCGAAACAGTTGAAGCAAGAGTTAAGCAGTACGAATGAACGCTTAATTCAAGAAGAGGAACGTCACCGAATTGCTAGGGATCTTCACGATACGCTTGGTCAAACGTTAACGATGATTAAATTAAAAAGTGAATTAACTATGAGGTTGATGGAAAAAGATGTAGAGCAAGCAAAGCAGGAACTGACAGATATTCGGAATACATCGCGAACGGCACTGAAGCAAGTGCGAGAAATGGTGGAGACGATGAGATGGGTGTCATTGGATGAAGAGTTGCGGTATGCGGAAAAAGCATTGGTTGTTGCTGGTGTGAACTTTGAAGTGGATAGACAGATTGCACATATACCTTTGTCAAAATTAAATGAAACGATGACGGCTTTGTCTATTAGAGAGGCTGTGACGAATATTATGAAGCATAGTCAGGCGAGAGATTGTCAGTTAACGGTTACAGATGAAGATGATTTTGTTTTAATCCGATTAATTGATAATGGTATAGGACTACAACAAGTATCGAGTGGGAGTGGTTTGTCATCCATGAAGGAACGAATGAAATTAATTGGCGGACAGGCGGTTATTGAAGAAGGCGCAAAGGGTGGCGTCACAGTGACATTACAAGTTCCAGTTTAGAAAGAAAGGAAAGAAGCAAGATGATACGAGTGGTTCTAGCGGAAGATCAAAAAATGTTAAGCGGTGCACTAGCCTCACTGTTAAAGTTAGAAGAGGATATTGAAGTGGTTGCGGAGGCAGCAGATGGCAAACAAGCATTAGTAGCCATTGAATCACTGCAGCCAGATGTGTGTGTGCTTGATATTGAAATGCCTTATGTTACAGGACTGGAAATTGCAGAGAAGTTACGAAGTGAAGGTCATCCATGCAAAATCATGATCGTCACGACGTTTACTCGTCCCGGCTACTTGCAAAAGGCAATGGATTTAAAGGTTGAAGGATACTTGTTAAAGGACGAACCGATTGATTTTTTAATTGCTGCGATTCGAAAAGTCATGAATGGCGAACGAGCCATCAGCACGGATTTGGCGGCAGCCCTTTTTATAAATGAAGCCAATCCTTTGACGGAAAGGGAGCAGGAAGTATTAAGATTGGCTGGATCGGGGATGACAACCAGACAAATTTCCAAGACATTGTTTCTAACTAATGGAACTGTCCGTAATTATTTATCTTCTGCGATTCAAAAGCTAGAAACAGATTCGAGACAACAGGCGACGCGAATTGCGGAGGAGAAAGGGTGGATTTAGCGGGGAAATCATCCTTTTCAAAGCAGAATATAATAAAGAAATAGCTTCTGCACTTAGATCCAACTATATAATTCAAGAGTCTCAAACCAAATTCAGTTAATAGTCGAAATAGTGGCTATTAACTTTTTTTGTTTTTATTACTTGACGAAACAAAATTGTTATTGTAGAGTAAGTTACGAAAAGTAATCAATTAATTATTTGTTCAGAAAGGGGATTTTCAACATGACGAAGAAGCATGAGTTAGGTGCACTTATTTTACGAGTGATTTTAGGTTTGACATTTTTTGTTCACGGGTTGGCGAAGTTTCAAGGAGGAATTGAGAACATTGCTGGTTGGTTTGATAGCATTGGGATTCCAAGCTTTATGGCATACATTGTGGCTGCCGTTGAATTAGTTGGCGGTGCGGCACTAATTTTAGGATTAGGTACACGTATTATTGCTGGTCTACTTGTCATTGTGATGCTTGTAGCTATTTCAAAAGTGAAATTAGCAGCTGGATTTATGGGAAATGGCGAAATGGCTGGTTACGAACTCGATCTAGCCTTAATGGCAATGTCTGCTTATCTCGCTATTGCAGGTAGTTCCCTTTATTCATTGGATCAACTTGTTCTTGGGAAAAATAGCAAAGAAAAATAATGGTCGAAAAGGCATCCTGCTGTGATTGAGTGGGATGCCTTTTCTATGTTAAATAAAAGTAAAATTAGAGGGTTTCGGGTATAGATTCGAGAAGTGATTCATATACATATTTACATTGATTGTTCCATGTTTTCGTTTAGAGAGGAGGCCGCCATAGAGTGGATGAGAAATTATTATCGTTAGCTTTTTCAGTAGAAGCAAATAAAGGGGTATATGCATTACTGCTTGGCTCTGGTATTTCTTATGCAGCGGGAATCCCTACAGGCCGTGGGGTGTTGCGTGAGCTTTGTCGGCGGATGATGCAGGTGAGCGGTGACAATGAGGAAGATTCAATGGAATGGTATGAAAAAAAGTATGGGAAAGCACCTTTATATAATGAAGTGATTGAAATATTGGCGAAAACATCGTCAGAGCGCAACGGTTTGTTAAAAGAATTTTTCGAACCGACAGCTGAAGAGATGAAGGAGCAGCAAAAGATCCCAACCGATGCTCATCATGCGATCGCTAAATTAGTTCAAAAAGGATATGTAAAAGTGATTGTGACGACCAATTTTGATCGGTTATTGGAGCATGCCTTAGACGAGCTCAGCATTCAATATCAAACGGTATATCATCAAACGGATATCGAAGGGATGAAGCCGCTCGCTCACGCCCAATGTACGATTTTGAAAATTAACGGAGATTATCGTGATACACGTTTTAAAAATGTGACAGATGAACTGGATCACTATTCGGAATCACTCGAAAGTATGATTCATCGGGTGTTTGATGAATATGGTGTCATTGTCTCAGGCTGGTCCGCTGAATGGGATACCGCTTTGCGCGATATTATTAAATCGGTGAAGGGACGGCGCTATTCGTGGTACTGGCAAGCCTTTACAGAAAACTTAACTCCTCATGCGGAGGAACTCATTAAATTTCGTGATGCATGCAAAATTGTTGATACGCGTGGCGCCGATCATTTCTTTGGCGACTTGTATGAAAATGTGTCCAATATATCAAAGGTGAAGCGAATCAGCCCTGAGCATATTCAAATTAAAATGAAGCGAATCAAGCGGTATATAACGGATGATCAAGAAATCGACTTGCGTGAGATGGTGACGGAGCATACGAAAGAGGTTGTGTCTTTTCTTGTACAGCAAAAATATGACGGTCATATTACTCCAGAGTCTGTGACGGAAAAAATTGAAACGGTGAAGGAGCAAAGTCGAGCGTTATCGATGTTGCTTGCGGTTCTGTCGTATTATATGAAGAGAGAGGGGCAAGAGGTACTCCTCATGCAAACATTAGAGCGGTTGACCGGGTCGAGACGGCATCGTGGACAACCTCATCTGCTTAGCTTGCAGCAAATGCCGCTTCAAGCTGCTCTTTACAGCGTCGGCATTGCGGCTGTGATGAAGAAAAATTATCACCTGCTCAACTTGCTTTTTACCCGCCCGAAAGTGCATGATCCTTACAGTCATCAGCTTTCCTTTTTGAAATACACCTCTCCCTCGTTAGGTCTTGGACGTTTATTTCACTACGTTTCCTCCGACAAAGCCTATCATTTGCCGATGGAAACCGTTTTTATTTATCCATATATGAAAAAAGTGTTCATTGACACACAACTGGCTTTTGATGAAGCGGAGTTTGAGCGATACTATGACATTTTTGAATTACTGAGAGCAATTAAATATCGTCATAGCGGGGAACAAGGCTATATGTGCGGGCGCTTTGGCTTTAATAGCAACCGCGAGCATCTCATTCGTTTTTTGAAGGAAGGAAGAGAGGATTATAGCTGGCCGGTGCTGGCCATTTGTGACGGAAGTAGAGAAGCCTTTCTAGTTGCTCTTGAGAAGCTCGCTAAAGATTTAGAGGACAATGGCCATGGGTTGGTCCATGCGTATATTGGAAATCAGTAAAGAACCTGTCGCGAAGCAGGTTCTTTTTTTTAAGAAAGTCTTAAGAATTATGCTGGGCGTTTATTAAGATTTGCTCGCTATAATCACAGTAACGAACGCATGATATACTTTCGAAAGGAGTGTGAGGAAAAATGACCCAATACAATGTGCTAGTTGTCGATGATGAAAAAGAAATTCGCGATGCGATCGAAATATATTTAAAAAATGAAGGCATAACCGTTATCAAAGCGGAGGATGGCATCGATGCGATTGAAAAGTTGAATGAGCACCCGATTCATCTCATTGTTTTGGATGTGATGATGCCGCGGCTCGATGGGATTGCGACGACCTTCAAAATTCGGGAACAAAAAAATATTCCGATCATTATTCTTAGTGCCAAAAGTGAAGATACCGATAAAATTTTAGGCTTGCAAGTCGGGGCGGATGATTATGTGACGAAGCCGTTTAACCCGATGGAGCTAGTGGCGCGAGTGAAGTCGCAGCTGCGTCGATACGTCAGATTAGGCACATATGAAGGCGTGACGCAGGTCATTGATTTAAATGGATTAACGCTTGATCAGTCGGCAAGGGAAGTGGCGGTCAATGGAGAGGCAGTTAAATTGACGCCGACCGAGTATAGAATCGTGGAATTGTTAATGGTTCATGCTGGTCATGTGTTTTCGATTAATGAAATTTATGAACGTGTCTGGCAAGAGCCTGGCTATAATGCTGAAAATACAGTGGCTGTTCATATTCGTAAAATTAGAGAAAAAATAGAAATCGATCCGAAAAATCCAAGATATTTAAAGGTGGTGTGGGGAATTGGATACAAAATGGAAAAGTAGCTTAAAGTTTATTGGTTGGCTATTGTTATTTACATATGGATTAAGTGCGGTTATGGCATTCATAAATCATGGAAGTATGTATTTGAAAAAAGATTATTTTGATACTCGTCAATTTGAAGATCAACTTGACGAGTTTATCAACAATTTAAATATGTATGAGTTAAATAGTGTAACAGCGGAAGAAGCGAAGAAGAAGATTACCGTTACGAAAGAGGAAATTGAAGAGCATCGCACTCGCTATGGAGGTTTATCAGAGCAAGTAACGACGATTAAAGAGCAGTATGCAGAGAAGATTCAAGAGGCTCTTTTAGCGGAAAATCAAGAAGTGGCCAAAATGTACGAAGAGGAAAGAGATAAGAAAATTAAAGACGTCACGAATAACTTTAAAAGTGATGACTACGTGCGTAAAAAAATTCAAGCAGAAAAAGAAAAAGCGATTGATGAGTTTTATGTGACCCATCAAAATGAACGTCGTCAATTTGATGATTATGGGGAAGTATTTAAATATTATTTGAAAAATACGGCTACAGGTGAAGCGTATACGAATGTTAATTTGGCAGGCGGCTCGCTTAGTGATGTATTTAATGAAAAGGATATGTTTCATATTAAAAAGTATGATTCGCCGAACTACTTAATGACGGACAGTTCTTACGGTCATACAGACTTTGGGATAGAGGTTGAGGCAGCAGCAGGGGGCACGTATGAAGGCAGGATTGCCGTTACGAAACATGCGCGTGATACAGCACCCGTTATCATAGATTATCATTATTTCAAAAATGAACAGAGGCAATTTTATATTTTTGTCATTGGCGGGTTGCTTGCATTAGTCATTAGCATACTAATAAGCCGCAAGACGACCGTGCTCCCAGTTGCTATTGTTGATAAAATGGGGTTTTATTACAATAGAATTCCGGTAGATGTGAGTATCATCATGTTGATGATTACCGCTTTTATTACACTCATTGTGTTAAGTTCGTATCAGTCTTTTTATTATATAGATACCCCATCATTATGGATGGAACTTCTTTTATTTAATTTACTTCCATCAGTGATAGGTACTGTAGTTGTATGGTTTCAAGTAAAGCTATTATGGCTACGCGCCAAAGAAGGCTCAGGGATAGAAGTAGAGTGGCAAAATAGTTTGTTCATGAGATTCATCGAGTTAGTGAAAAATGTCTTTGAAGTTCGTTCGGTTGGTGTGCAATTATTCCTTTTGTTGTCGGTGTTCTTTTTCACTGGTTTTGGGGTGCCGATCGTCATTGCTTATAACAGTTATGAAGTTCTCGTTATTTATCTATTCTTATTTGCAACAGTTACCACACCTACCCTTTTTCTATTATTTAAGCGTATCGCTTATTTTAACCAAATCGCTCAGCATACAGAGAGGGTGGCGGCTGGATATCCAGAATCGGATCTTCCGGTCAAAGGGAAGTCAGTGTTTGCGAAAATGGCGGAAAATATGAATCAATTGAAGCAAGGGGTCAAGGTGTCGCAAAGAGAACAAGCGAAAAGTGAGCGGCTAAAAACGGAACTAATCACGAATGTCAGTCATGATTTACGCACACCACTCACTTCGATTATTTCTTATACGGAGCTGTTGAAAACACCGGGTCTGGCAGAAGAAGAACGAGCAGCTTATACCGAGATTATCGACCGTAAATCGAAGCGGCTGAAAGTATTGATTGATGATTTATTTGAAGCATCGAAAATGGCGAGCGGAAATGCTGAATTGGTTAAAGAAAAAGCCGATCTCGTTCAACTGCTTCAGCAAGCATTAGCGGAATACAACGAAACGATCGGTGAATCTGACTTGCATTTTCGAGTGACCAATCCAGAGGAGCCTGTTTACGCTTATGTGGACGGTCAGAAAGTTTGGCGAGTGTTTGATAATTTAATCGGCAACATCTTGAAATATTCGTTGGAAAATACGAGAGTGTATATTTCGATGAAAACGGAGGGGGATCAAGCGATAATCACGTTTAAAAATGTGACGAAATACGAGCTCGGTGACAATCTCGATGAACTATTTGAACGCTTTAAACGTGGTGATCGCTCTCGTCATACAGATGGTTCAGGCCTAGGGCTCGCTATCGCTAAATCCATCATTGATTTACACGACGGGCAGCTTGATATTGAAGTAGACGGTGACCTGTTCAAAGTGACTGTTTCATTGGATATAGCCTATTAATAAAAGCCCCGCATTCTTCACGATAGAAGATGCGGGGTTTTTCCGTAAAGTTGTTTCATTTTCTTTTGAGCTAGTTTGAGTACAGCCTTATCGATGTTTTCAATTTGTTCAAGTAGCAAGGGCCATGTATCGGTAGACAGTTCTTTACCGTATAAAGACACCCATTGCACGTAGTCGGAGGCAGCCTCATCGAGCCGCCCTTGCTCTGCACGGATGAAGGCTCTTCGATAGTAGGGTTCGGGTATAAAAGCATTAATCGTGATAGCCATATTATATAGCTCCTCTGCCTCTTCATCTTTCCCGAGTGATTCATAGATCAATCCTAAAGTGACATATCCTTGAAAGCTACTTGGAGCGCGTTCAATAAACTGCTCAATATCAGTTAGCGCCTGCTCTAACTGTCCTATACGTAAATGAATAAAGCCTCTCAAATGATATAAAGCTGTATATTCTGGCGCTATTTCTATCGCTACATCGCAGTCTTCTAGTGCTTCTTGGAGTTTCTCTTGGGAAAGTCGACAGCGTGCTCGTTTTTCTAAAATGACAGGTGAATCAGGCTCTAGCTCGATTCCTTTCGTGAAGGCTTGTTCCGCCTCTTCTAAAAATCCCATTCCAAGCAGTGCCATTCCTTCGTCGAGCGCGTACTCGCTCACTTCATTTAGTGATGGATTCTCTTGTAAAGCGGATCGTAAATCATCGTAGGCTTGTTCAAACTTTCCTTGCTGATAGCGTACGAAGCTTCTTTCGCGTAACGTTTGATCCTTGCCAACCTCTTCTTTTTCTAAAGCAGTGGTGTAATCAGCTTCTGCCTTTTCAAAGCGACCGAGTTTTTCATAAAGTTGGGCTCTTAGCTTGTATACGCTCGTATCTTCGCTATCTAACTTGACTAACTCATGACAATGAACGAGTGCTTGATGTAAATTTCCCGAGAAATAATACACGCGGCTTAACCAATATTGAGGGTCGGGATCGTTTGAATCTAGCTCTTGTGCTCGATGAAAATCGGCCAAGCTTTCTTCGTATTTTTCTAGTTCAAATAGAAGGATTCCGCGTTCAATATATAAGCTAAAGGCATCGGGATAGCGATGGATCGCCTCATTTAATGTTTGTTCCGCCGCTTCTGCTTGACCGGTTTCAAGCAACAAATGAGCGTAATCGGGCAAAAAGTCAAAGCCCTCTTTAATGATCGATTGAAAAGTATGTACGGCATCAGCGGAATAGCGGGCTCGATCCCAATATAGCTGCAAGCCTTCATCCTCCATGGATTGAAAAAGGGTAAGGAGCTGTTGGGCTTTCTCCATGTTCTCTAAAGCAGCATCTAGTTCATCGTTTTCCTCGTAGGTTTTCGCTAAACGGTAATAAAACATCGGAACAGCATGATCTTCTGATTGAACAGCCTGTTGAAAAGCAGCTAGTGCTTTGTCGACAAACCCATGATCAAATAACACGCAGCCATATTCATACCAAGAAGAATTCACTTGTGGGTGACCGAGCTCCTCTTCACGCTTAATCGCTTGTTTATAGTCAGCTAATGCTTCATCAATACATCCTAAATCTTGATGAACGAGCGCTCTTGTATAATAATACCAATAATAATCTGCTAGGCTAATTGCTTTATTTAAAAGGATCAGCGCTTCTTCCTCGCGATGATCTTCTCTAAAAATATGACCAGCCACCCCGTTTAAGTAAGCATCATCTGGAAAGCGCTTTAGCCCCGTTTCAATAATAGCGATGCCTTCAGGTGTTCGCCCTATATAGTGGAGGCCTTCTGCATACACAGCAAAGTCTTTCGCTTCAAACCATTTATGTTCGACCTGTTCATAATACGGCACGGCGGTTTGACTGTCTTTTGCGGTTCGTGCTTTTTCTAACAATTCCACAGTTTGTTCCACTCCTTTCTCGACTTTTTTCTTAAGCATATCAAATTTCTACAATCGGAGTGACAGGAATCTTCATTTTTACGATTCTTTTTGGAATGAAATTATTGCATAATAAGAAAGGATTCGAAAAATTTATAAAAGGGGAATAATTGATGAAACTAACTTACAAAGGGAAAACAAAAGATGTTTATGCACTAGAGGATGGCAATTATCTTTTAAAATTTAAAGACGATGTCACGGGAGAAAATGGAGTGTTTGACCCAGGAGCTAACACAGTTGGTTTAACGATGGAAGGCGCAGGCCGCGCGGGGCTTCGCTTAACGAAACACTTTTTTGAAGTTTTACAAGAAAAAGAGATTCCGACTCATTATGTCGATGCCAATATTGAAGAAGCGACTATGACCGTGAAACCAGCGACTGTATTCGGTAAAGGGCTAGAAGTGATTTGCCGTTTCCGAGCAGTTGGAAGCTTTCTTCGTCGCTATGGCATGTATGCAGAAGAAGGTCAAGCGTTAGACGCTTTCGTGGAAGTGACATTAAAGGATGACGATCGTCAAGATCCGCCAATTACAGAGGACGCTCTTGATATGTTGGGGATTTTGACAAAAGAAGAATATGCAGTGTTGAAAGAGCTAACACAGAAAATTGCTCACACAGTGAAAGAGGAATTAGCGAAAAAAGACATCGAACTATATGACATCAAATTTGAATTTGGCCGTTTAGCTGATGGGCAAATTGTATTAATTGACGAGATTTCTGGTGGTAATATGCGTGCTTATAAGCATGGTGAGTATATTGAGCCGTTGACATTAGAACAGATGATGTTGGAGAACTAATAAAAGAGAAGGTGCCAGAGATTGGCGCCTTTTTTGTATAAATCAGTCACCTTAACAAGAAGTACTATTGAGGATAATTTCAAAATAATAAAAAAATTGCAATAAACCTAGTTTTCGTTTCACCACTTTGGTGGGTATAATGATAAAAAAACTATGGAGAGATACGATGGAACGTCAATTAGAAGAAAAATACGACATTATGGATGTGAGCTTGCTGGCGGGCAAGATGATGTTAGAGAGCGGAGCAGAGACGTACCGAGTAGAGGATACGATGATAAGAATTGCTCAGTCTTTTGGCATTAAGGAGTCACATTGTTACGTGACACCAACGGGCATTATGTTTTCGATAGAGGCGCAAAAGCCGACGAAGACGAAGTTAATTCGTATTTCTGAGAGAACGGTCGATTTGCAAAAGGTTTGTATGGTGAACAGCATTTCGAGAAGAATTAGTGCTGATGAACTTACGGTGGAGCAAGCGTATCAGGAGTTAAAGGATTTACAAAAGGTGGATAGGGCTTTTTCGCTTTCCATGCGGATTATGGCTGCTTTTATTGCTAGCGGTTGTTTTTTGATGATGTTCCAAGGTGGTTGGTACGACGTTGTGCCAACGATGATTGCTGGAGGAGTGGGGTTTGTCTCAGCCATCTACTTGCATCGGATGATACCGATCAAATTTTTCTCTGAATTTACGGCGGCGGTGATTATCGGTTTACTTTCTTACTTTTTTGTCTGGGTGGGCATCGGGAAGGAATTGGATAAAATTATTATTGGTTCGGTGATGCCGCTTGTGCCTGGTTTGCTAATCACTAATGCGGTGCGTGATTTAATGGCAGGGCATTTAATTTCCGGCTTGGCAAGGGGAGCCGAAGCATTTTTGACTGCTTTTGCGATTGGCACAGGGATCGCTGTTGTCGTCACTTTTTTTCAGAATGGAGGGTTTTAGATGGACATTGTTGTACAGCTAGTCACGAGCTTTATTGCTGCCGCCGCTTTTGGTGTTATTTTTAACGCGCCGAAAGAATCTCTGCTTACAAGCGGATTCGTTGGGATGATTGGCTGGATCGTCTATTATCTGTTTTGGAAAGAAGGAGTCAATGCCGTGCTCTCGACTGGTATATCCGCTTTTGTGATTGCTATTATTAGTCATGTTTATTCCAAAAGATACAAAATGCCGATTATTATTTTTACGGTGGCGGGCATTATTCCGCTTGTGCCTGGCGGGATTTCTTACAATGCGATGCGCAGCTTTGTTCAAAATGATTACAACACCGCCTTGGCATTGGCGGCTAAAGCCTTCATGATCTCCGGAGCGATTGCGATGGGGCTCATTGTTTCAGAAGTACTGCGTACGATTCCCAATGTTAGGCAGCGGCGATAGTAACCGGGGGCCCATCACTTCTCGGTTTTTGTCGGAAAATTCGATAATAAAGAGTTTGCTCGTGTAAGTCAAAAAAGCTGACTTCCAAGGTCATTGAAAAAACGTCTTTTTGGAGTCAGCTTTTTTGGGAAGAATTTTTTTGTCTCATTTTTTATAATTATCCCAATTATAAAAATTTATTGAATACTTAGTGTTTTATGGATATAATATGACAACAACGAAAAAAAGAGGTGCTTCATCATGAATGTTTTAGAAAGAGTTAGTCGATTGCAGCCGTTCCAAGTGCCATCTTTAGTTTCTGGCATAATATCTCAGGACCGATCTTGGCTACTTATTGGGCAGGAAAAAAGAAATAAATTTTCGCAAGAGGCTGCATCGAAATGGGCAGCCTCTTGTTTATGTACAGTTAAGGGGCGAAGTTTTGCCCGATATACCTAAAAAATATAACGCCAGCTATTAATAAAAGAACTAAAACGGCTGATGATAAGATTACCATGGTTTTATTCGTGCGGTATTTAAAAATGAATGCACCTAAAATGGCGACTGCCAAAAGTAATGTGAGTACAAACAAAGCGAACACCTCCTCTTATTTTGTGGTAATAACATGGCGATACTCTTCATTTAACCATAGTTACCTATTCGTTGTAAAATATTGACCTTATTTATATATAAATGGTAAATTGGTAATTTAGGAGGTGAAAGGCATGCAGGAGGAAAGTTTATACACGGCAAGTTTGTCGGAAGGAAAGGATCAGCAAACCAAAAGCTATAATCTTGGCAGTTTATTTGTTGTTGCTTTTTTTGGTGGTGTTTTTGCTGTCACTGTACTTGGATTGAGAAATGCCAAATGGCTATTGTTAGAAAAGAAATATATCCTACAACTAGCGGCATTTAGTGTGTTTGCCTTGCTTTTAAAGTTGTGGGGTGTATATGCCGTTTCCCATGGAGTGTTAGAGATGGAGGACTCTTTTATGAAAGTGATAGGAAGAGGCATGGGGATCCTTGTATATCTGGTCTATTATTTTGTACTAAAAAGAGCGTTTAATGATCACTTGGCACTTGGAGGGGAAACAAAGCCATTAATGAAAGACGGAATTATATGGGTTTTGATTTCGGCGTTTGTAGAAGGTGGACTTGTCGTTGCTGTTGCTAGCTTAAATATTTGATGGAAAAGGAAGAGGGAGAAATGAGTGAGAATGAAGCGGTTAGCTTAGAGGTCATTGAGCATTATTTTGACATAGAACGTTACGAGCAAGTTATTGCCTTAGCAAATGAGGAAATGGATCAGCACTTAGAAAATGGGCGCATTTGGTATGTGTTAGGGTACAGCTATTATGCTTTAAATCACTATGAAGAGGCGGAAGAGCACTTAATTGAGGCGATTAGATTAGGCTATCAACCGGAATTTGTCTTGTTCATATTGGCGTATGTATACATGGAAACGGAGCGTTGGGGTGAGTCGGAAAAAGCTTTTTTGGAATCATTACGCCTTGAGCCTAATCATGCTGTTACTCACGCTGGTTATGCGACCTTAATGAAAAGAGTTGGTCATCGAAAAAAGGCCACTTTATTAATCAAAAAAGCATTAGAGCTCGATCCAGAAAATCCGCAAGTGCTTCGTAGTCGCTATATGTTAGAAGGCAGAAGTGGCAATCGAGAACAGCAAATTCTGGCACTAGAGCAATACATACATTCGGCGGATAGTGACCTAGCGAAAGTGATTCATCTTGGGCTCGATGCTATTTTTCGAAATCGAGTGAAAGAAGCGCGAGAATATTTTCGACAGGCCTTTTTAATGAAGCCTGATGATCAACAGCTCTTGGAATTATTAGAAGAATTAGAATTAGCTAGTCATCCGTTATATGCACCTAACCGTTGGATTGAACGGGTAGGTGGACCTGCTATATTTTGGATATTGGGTGTGGGACTTGTTCTTCTTCTAGGGATGTTAGAGTTTACAACAGCTAGTGTACTTTTTGCGTTTGCGTATATGGCGATTGTCATCTATTCGTGGATGTCAGAACCGCTTATTAAAATAATTAAAAAAATAAGAGGGTAATTATGTGGATAAAGTAAAATGGTTACAAGAGCAAGTTAAACAAAATCCAGAAGATGCGCAAACTCATTATTGGCTGGGGAAAGAATTGGCAGAAAAAGGCTCCTGGCTTGAAGCTATTCAATCTTTTTCTATGGGGGCCATTCATTGCTCGGATGAAAACCTGCGGGCAGAGATTATTAACGAGATCACCAATGCAAGTGTACAGCTTCAACAAGGAAAGCCAAGTGACGCTGCTCCAGCGCTAAGTGAAGATATTTCACCGAAAGTGGACGGTCATCCGATTCCTGAAGAAGTTGAGCAATCAAGGAAATGGATGGATCGTTCATCTAAATTGAAAGTCATTAATGGCGGTGGGGAACAGAAGCAAGAAAAATCCACACTTAGCCAGGTGACATTTGCCGATGTGGCAGGGTTAGATGAATTGAAAAAAACAATCCACTTGCGAATTATTAGTCCTTTTTTCAATCAAGGGTTATTTGCTAAATTTCGCAAAAAAGCAGGTGGTGGCGTTCTACTTTACGGGCCTCCTGGTTGTGGGAAAACCTTTATCGCACGAGCGACCGCTGGTGAGTGTAGTGCTCATTTTTATCCGGTACATATCACAGATATTCTCGATCCGTATATCGGAGTAAGCGAACAGAATTTAAAAGCGATATTTGATAAAGCTCGCTTTCAAAAACCAAGCATTATGTTTTTTGATGAGGTCGATACTATCGGCTTCAATCGCGCCAAATCTTCTGCTAATACAAGAGGTATGATTGATACGCTCCTTGCAGAAATGGAAGGGATTGATACGAGCACCGATCAAATGCTAGTGATTGGCGCGACAAATATGCCTTGGGACGTAGATAACGCCTTGAAACGACCGGGGCGGTTCGATCGCTTAATTTTTGTTGCCCCTCCGGATGAAAAAGCAAGGGAGCAAATCTTCCAATTAAAGCTTGAAGGAAGGTTTGCTAAGAGCATCGATGTCGCCAAGTTAGCTGCCCAAACCGAATTCTTCTCGGGCGCAGATATTGAGAATGTATGCGAATTGGCTGTTGAAAATGTACTAGCGGAAATTCTGACAACAGGAAATGAACGGCCAATTTGTATGGAAGACTTATTAAACGTCCTCAAAACACAACAACCTTCTACACTAGAATGGCTTCGTACAGCCAAAAACTACGTCAAATACGCCAACCAAAGCGGCCTTTACAACGATGTAGAACAATACTTGCGCAAACACCGGCGGCAAATTTAGGTGCCTGTCACTCCCCGGTTTTTGTCGAAAATCGGCATATCATCAAATTTAAGCATAAATTGAAAAAAGAACAGAGCTGTTGCGTCTGTTCTTTTTTGTCATTTGCTTGTCGTGTCTGAACAGTCGGCTCCGCATTTCGTTTTCCTTTATCTTGATCGGATCATTCCAGTCCATACGTCGCTAAACAGCGCCTTCCGCTTTTCGAGTGTCCAGCTCCAGGCGCCAGCGACTAGTGTACTTCCATGCTCCTCCTTGCGATAAGTCAACATCGATTCACTATCGTTCATCGTGTTTCCTTTATCTCGATCGGATCATTCCAGTCCATACGTCGCTAAACGGCACCTTCCGCTTTTCTCTTAAATCGGATGGAAGTGATCGTCCGCCGGTTCGATATGGATGATGGCGTCGCGGATTTTGTATTTCTTTAAGAGTATAGCTTCGATGTTTTCGGTGATTGTGTGGCTTTCGATAACGTTGAGTTCGGGGTTGACGCAGACGACGACATCGACGAGAGTTAAGTTGCCGTGTAAGCGAGCTTTGACGCTTCGCACGTCTTGAACGCCAACGACTTGTTGAATGGTTTTTTTAATATTTTCCAATTCTACTTCGTCGTAGCCGTCAGTCAGGGCATGAGACGCTTCCCTGAAAATTTCCCAAGCAGTTTTAATGATGATGAGTCCAACGATGAAGGCTGTGAGTACATCGAGCCAGTCGATACCTAGCTGTGCCCCTATAATTCCGATGAAAGCGCCGATACTAACGAGTGCATCTGAACGGTTATCTTGTGCCGCAGCCATGAGTGATTTGCTATTAATACTTTTAGCTAGTTTAGCGTTGTAAAAATAAATGCCGAACATAAATACAGAACTAAATAAAGCGACCCAAGCAGTAAGCATACTTGGTGTAGCCTGTTCTTCTGTAAAAAAGGACTGGCCTGCTTCAATGAGTACTTGAAATCCAACGGCCATCATAATAAAAGCCGCGATTAAAGAAGCGATTGTTTCTGCACGAAAATGACCGTATCGATGATCTTCATCTGGTGGCTTACGGGCGATTTTTAACCCTATCAAAATCGCAATCGAGGCAACTACATCTGTTGAGTTATTTAATCCATCAGCTTGGAGAGCCTGAGAGCCTCCGATATAACCAACTGTTAGCTTTAATACCGAGAGGAAAATGTAAGCGATAATGCTGATCCACGCGCCCTTTTCCCCCTTTTTTATATCTTCATATGTTTCCATTTCTTCATTCCTCCAGTTTTTCGTTCAACTGTTAGACATTAGCATAACAGGTGAAAATCGTGTGGGTCTAGAGCAACAAGGTTGGCATTAGGGAAACTTTGTAGCCTTATGAAAGTCAGTTGCGGAAGTCAAAAGGAGAAAATAGTAAAAAAATAAATAACTTTTCAAATTATATTTTTTACTTTATGAAAAAATGGTTGCAAATTAGTTTGTCTATTCCTTCAATAAATGATGCAACAACCGCTCTTTATCATCAAAAAACTGCCTCATAATTTGATAATGCCCCGTTTCTTCTAGTGTTTTCTCTTGCAGACCATCCTAGGTTAATTCTAAGATTCTTGACTCAGGGTAAGCCATTAATAAAGGAGAGTGAGTAGCAATAATAAATTGTGAGTTCTCCGCTACTAACTCATGCATTCGCGATAACATCGACAGTTGTCTTAACGGTGATAAGGCAGCCTCTGGTTCGTCGAGAATATAAAGGCCATTTCCGCTGAATCGGTGGGTAAAGGCGGCAAAAAATGATTCCCCATGGGATTGCTCATGAAGCGAAACGCCACCGTAGGAATCGATGATCCATCCGCCAAACCCTTCTTTATCTAACTCTTCAATATTCGATGCTAAATTATAAAAGGTTTCCGCACGCAAGAAAAAGCCATCTTTCGGCTTCGAGATACCTTTAATCAATCTTGTGTATTTCTCTAATTCTGAATGAGAGTCATGAGTAGAAAAATTGAAATTAAATGTACCGCCTTCTGGATTAAATCCTGAGGCGATGGCAATCGCTTCTAATAAGGTGGATTTGCCCATTCCATTTTCTCCAATAATATAAGTTACTTTCGGATGGAAAGAGATTCGATCCGATTGAATAAAAGGAAAGTGAAAGGGATATTGTTGAAAAGAAGGAATGTTTTCTTTTCTGAACTCAAGAGCTCTAATAAAGGGACTACTTTGAAATGAATTCATCTTAACCTCCGAAATGGGTAGTTTTTCTATAAGTCTAGCAAAAATTGAAAGAATAAAGGGGTTCATTTCGTTCAAAACTATCGTAAAATGAAGAGTGAAAGGTAAGTTGTTCATTGACAGTAAAACTTTCCTTGATGCACAATAAAAAGAAATAAGCTTGCCAGAAGGGACCGGTACAAATGTTTATGGAGTGGTTTTCTCAGTTAAATCCAGCCATTCAGGCGTTGTTTGGCGGATTAATGACGTGGGGGTTGACGGCACTTGGGGCATCCCTTGTCTTTTTCTTTCGTCAAATGAATCAAAACTTGATGAACGCGATGTTTGGTTTTGCAGCAGGTGTAATGATTGCCGCTTCTTTCTGGTCATTGTTAGCTCCGGCGATTGATTTCAGTGAGCAAAATGGTCAAATTCCATGGCTTCCGCCGGCGATTGGATTTTTAGCAGGAGGCTTGTTCATTCGCTTGCTCGATGTGGTCGTGCCCCATCTTGATATTGGTTTAGCGGAACACGACGCAGAAGGCCCTAAAACGAAATTAAATAAGTCGACGTTATTGTTTTTGGCGATTACGCTTCATAATATTCCTGAAGGGTTAGCAATCGGTGTAGCTTTCGGTGCCGCTTCTTTAGGGCTGTCCGATGCTTCTGTAATTGGAGCGATTGGGCTTGCTATCGGGATTGGTATTCAAAATATGCCAGAAGGAGCCGCTCTTTCTGTACCGTTGCGAGGAGAAGGGATGTCTCGTGTGAAAGCTTTTAACTACGGACAATTATCGGCTATTGTTGAACCCGTGGCGGCTGTGATTGGAGCGGTTGCGGTGCTTGCTGTGCAACCGATTCTACCATATGCGCTTGCCTTTGCGGCTGGAGCGATGATCTTTGTCGTTGTGGAACAATTGATTCCGCAATCGCAATCCTCTGGAAGCACCGACTTTGCGACAACAGGTGTGATGTGTGGCTTTACCGTTATGATGATCTTAGATGTAGCGCTTGGATAATGAACTGGAGAACTCTAGATATGAATCTAGGGTTCTTTTTTGTAGATTAGAAAAAACAGCAGCTGCGATGCATACAATAAGCAGTAGATGTGGAAAGGGGATGGATGTGACGTTCGCTTACTTTAATGGAAGGTTCATTGATGGGGAGGAGCCGGTCATTCCGATTGAGGAACGTGGTCATCAGTTCGGTGATGGTGTCTATGAAGTGATTCGTTTCTACAACAAGAAGCCGTTTATGATGAAAGAGCATGTAGAGCGGCTATATGCTAGTGCAAAGGCGATTAAGCTTGTGATTGGCAGTGAGCCGACAGAGTTGGAAAAGACGATGATTGAACTAGTGGAGAATAGTGGGCTAAAGAATGCGGATTTGTATATGCAGGCAACGAGGGGAGTGGCACCGAGACAGCATTTATTCCCTCAATGCCCTGCTTCGATTTCTATGACGGTTAAGGCTTCTTCGCCTATTTCAGAGGAGCTACGTCAGCAAGGCGTTAAAGTCTTACTATTAGAAGATGAACGCTGGAAAAATTGCTATATTAAATCGCTGAATTTGTTGCCGAATGTGTTGGCGAAGCAAGAAGCTTTTGAGCAAAATTGTTTTGAAGCGGTGCTAGTGCGAGATAGATTTATTACGGAAGGATCGAGCTCTAATTTTTTTATTGTGAAAGCAGGAAGTATTCAAACGGCCCCCTTAACGAACTATATTTTACCTGGCATTACACGAATAGCGGTTAAGGCCATCGCTGAGGAGCTAGGGATTCCGTTTATCGAGCGGGCATTTACGGAGGCAGAGCTTGTTGAAGCAGATGAAGCTTTTCTAACGAGTACGCTGTGTGAAGTGCTGCCAGTAACGGCTGTTAATCATCGAGCGGTCGGAGATGGGAAGCCAGGGCTCATTACCGAGAAGTTGCTGGCTCATTTGCAAGACAGAACGAAATAACGGAAAGAGCGTGACTGCCACTTTTATAGTCAAGCAGTTACGCTCTTTGAGTATTAAGAAAGTCGATGAAAGCCCTCTTCATCTAAGTATTGCAAAGCGGCTTCGTACGTATGGAACGTACCGTCTAAATTCAAGCCAGCATATACATTCCACATTTCATCTTCTTCAATAAGCATCAACGTATGTCCATCTTCACTAACCCATTTCTCTTCGTAAGCATCTCCAACAATCGCTTGCTCTTCATTTGATTTCGGTGATAGCGAAAGAATCGCTTCATCTAGGATCGTTCGTAGTTCTTCCGCTGAAAAATCACGAATATTGATCATGCCTTTGGAGTCGGTTGGATAATGAGATAACTCACCAGCATAAACAAAGCCGTTTCCGTTTGGATGTAGATGATACACAATATTTTTCTTATCTGTTACACTGTCTTCAAAGTGAAAATTGACGCGGCCAAGAGAAACATTTTTACGCTCAAGCTGTGAGAAAGATTCAATAATTTCCAGTTTTTCTTCAAAAGTTAGCATATAGCCTCCATGTATTTGAATTATGATAAGATTCAATTATAGCATATCGTGAAGAAAGGAAGAATTCTATGACGAAGCGAATTTGTTTATACGCTATTGCTCTTTTGCTAACGGTTGCTACGATCTTGCCGGTGAAAGCAGAGGCGGCGGGGCTTCACTACGTAGCATTGGGTGATTCGTTAGCAGCTGGACAAACCCCGAACAAAGAAATTGGAGCGGGGTATGCGGACTTAATTGCCCTCTCTTTGCAGCAGTCCGGTAGCTTAGCAAGCTTTTCAAAAAATTGGGCATTTCCAGGCTATACAACAGAACAAGTACTCAAGCAGCTCGATAAAAAAGGAGCTCAGCAAGATGTTCGTAAAGCAAATATTATTACGATTTCCGCTGGAGCAAATGATTTATTGCCGCTCATTCGCAATGATTCCGTCCGCGGCATGCTTAGCTACGAGCCGATTCCCGCAGCATTTGCCCTCAATCGTGTGCGGAAAACGTATATTCAATTGCTTGATAAAATTGAAAAATTGAATCCTCATGCAGAGGTGTATGCGATGGGATATTATTTTCCATATCCGCATGTGAAAGAGCAGCATAAGCCATCTGTCGAAAAACAATTGGGGATTTTAAACCAAATTATTAAACAAGAGGCGGAACGAGCAGGTGCTCATTTTGTGCCGGTGAGCGCGCATTTTGGCAATAGTGCGAAGTCTTTGCTTCCTAATCCGAAAGATGTTCATCCAAGCACGGCCGGCTATTTGCAAATGGCCAATAGTTTTCTCGATGTGTACGCACCAGGTAGTCCTGATATACCAGAACAAGTGTTAAACACTTTGCCAGCCCCGATTCCTTTTTCAAAGCTGACTTCGAACGAAAAAGAAGAGGAAAAAGAGGAAGAAACGAAAGCAGAGGTTGCTATGGTCGATCAGCCGAGTAACGGATGTAAACGAGGAGAAGAATTGCTAGTAAGACGATAAAAGGCTGTTGTGAAGACAGCCTTTTCCAGTTAGACACCTAAAAAGAATAGCGTAGCAGGTACGGTGACGATGCTTAATAACGTCGTAACTAACGTGTTAAAAGAAACGAGATCGGGCTCCGTGCCGAACTGAATCGCTGCTAATGTTGTGTTGGCCGCTGCGGGCATTGCCGCTTGCAAAATGAGCACGTCTTTTAACAAGTCGTTCAGAGGAAGAAACGATGTGATTATGACCGCAAGCGCTGGCGAAGCGATCAAACGAATCGTCGTGACAGCAGACACAAAACGATAAGCGACTCGTTTTTTCGCAATCACTGCTAGCTGCATGCCGAGAACGAGCATGATTGTCGGTATCGAGGCGTTGGCAACTAAGCTAATCGCATCCATAAACGGTTTCGACAGATCAATTGCCAGTAGCTGAAAAGCGAGTCCTAAAGAGGTGCCGTAAATAACTGGCATGCGCAGTACACGCAAGAATGATTCTTTGAATGTCATCCTTTGTTTGCCGCCGAGAGAAGCGAAAAATAGCCCAATCGTATTCATTAATAGCGACTGGAACACCATCATGATAACCGCATAATCAAAACCGACAGCTCCAAAGGCGAAAAGAACAACCGGTGCTCCATAGTTGCCGCTGTTCATAAAGGCGAGTGCCGAAAAAATAGGTACTCGCCTTTATCGTTATTTTCTCTCATATAATTGGTACATAGACATTTCTTCATCCGTTGTTTTCGCTAGTTCAAACGCTTCTCGCATGCTTTTTTTGTTCTGAATGACCTCATAAAAGAATCGTAAGGCAAACATAAGCGCTGCATTTCCATCCGGGTAATCATCGGGACCAATGTATGTTTGGCAGCCACTATCCATAAAGGCTTGCGCCAATTGCGGTACCCCTAGTGTACAGCCATTCGCTAAAACAATTTTATCCTTTAATTTGGCAAAGCGCTTTACATCATTTGGACCGAAATCGCCTTTTGGTTCATTGGTCTCATAGACCGATTCATCTAATTCTGGCATAACGAATTGACCTTCATCGCCGTGGAAATTAAGAATAATATAATCCGTGTCTGGGTACAGCTCTTCTCCAGAGAGTACACCGATCAAATCGTTTGGTCTTCCAATCCAATAAGTAATGACACGCCCTCCAAAATATTCAATAGCGGAACGAATCGCATTAGAATCCATATCACAATCAGGCCCACATACTAAAGCAACAGTTAACTCTGGCTTACTCATTTTATATTCCTCCGTTTCTTTATAATTAGTGTTGATCAAACAAGAGCTAGGGGTCGTAGATAACAACTTATAAGTAGTTATTCATCATTTTTATATTTCCTATATGTTACAATATTCAGGGGTATTTTTACAAATTATAAGGAAGCAAAATAGTTATCAATTATGTTTATATATTGTTAAAATAATAACAAAGGAGGAGCGTCAATGAGTAAGATCATCTTATTTGATGGCGAATGCAACTTTTGTGAACATAGCGTGCAATTTATTATTAAAAGAGATCCGAAGGCGCACTATAAATTTGCTTCGTTACAAAGTGACATCGGACAAAGGCTAATGGAAGCGCATCAAGTCCCTTCTAATATTGATAGTTTGCTATTGATTGATGGTGACCATTGCTATCACCAATCAACAGCCGCTCTTCGCATATGCAAACATTTATCAGGGGGATGGAAGTTATTTTATTATCTATTAATCATTCCTCGACCGATCAGAGATAAAGTATATCAATGGGTGGCGAAAAATAGATACAAATGGTTCGGTAAAAAAGATCATTGTGTACTGCCTTCTCCAGAAATTAGGAAGAGGTTTTTGTAGATTTGCGTTTATTCCCATCAAAAAAAGAGTGAAGACCTCGTTAGGTTTTCACTCTTTTTGATTAATTGCTCATGGCTAGTTGTCTCTGTAGCCAGTTTTTCCCCTCGACTAGTCGTGTAACGAGCATCGCACAAACGGTATTTCCTGTTGAGTTCAACAATGTTGCTGGTGCATCGATGATCGTACTGATAACGGCGATGATTGGCAACACTTCAGGAGGGAAGCCAAATACGCTTAAAATCAGCATTTCGCCGATCATTCCACCACCTGGAATCGCCCCCATGACCGCACCGACAAGGAAGGAAACGCCGATGATGCTTAAAATGCTCGTTAAGCTTGTCATGTCTTTGCCAAACAGCGCGAATAGGAAGACGATTTTCAACACGCCACCAAATACGGAGCCATCTTTATGAGTGTTGGCACCGAGTGGGATAATCGTTTCAGCGATATCTTTCGGAACGCCCATTTTTTTCACAGCGGTTAAGTTGACTGGAATGCTTGCGGCACTTGAGCATGTAGCGATCGCTGTGACCGATGGAGCGGCGGCATGCTTCCAAAATACTTTCACTCCGTCTTTTCCAGCTGCGATAAACGCATACAGCGTAAAGAAGCCGAAGTAATAAAGCACAGTTAAGCCAAGGTATAAGAAGAATGTTCGAGCATAGCCACCTAGAATTTGTGGTCCTAGTTCTCCGATAATGGCCGCGAAGTAGCAACCTAATCCAATTGGAGCGTAGTACATAATGATCGATACCATCTTCATCATAACGGCTGTACCGGAAGCTAAAAAGTTCGCCATCGGTTTGCCGTGTTCTTTTGCCATTGTGGTAGCTAAACCGAACAGAATCGAAAAGACGATAAGTTGTAGCATATTACTTTTAGACAGTAGTAAAGAGAAATCAGCGACTGTAAATGTGTTTACAAGATGTCCGAGCAAAGTTAAGTCTTCCGCTTCAGTCTCTGCTGGCTCGAATTGATCCATTAACTCTTTAATAGCGGACACATCAGTGTTAGCGAGAGGATTAAACAATGTCACACCTACCATGCCTACAACAGCTGAAATGATCGCTGTAACGAAGAAGACGATAAAAATACTGCCCATAATTTTTCCTAGACGTTTCATTCCGTCCATCGAAGCAATCGCTGAGGCGATGCTGAAAAATACAAGCGGTACGATGAGCATAAACATTAAATTTAAAAATAAATCCCCAAACGGTTTCACAATTGCCGCTTTAGGGCCAAACACGACACCTGCAATACCGCCGATAATAATGCCAGCTAATAATAGAAAAGTAAATTGATAACTTTTCAGAAATTTCCTCAAAATATTCCCAGCCTTTCATCAAATAGAAAATAAATAGCTTTCTAATCATAGTATGTTTGTTCTAAAAAGAAAAGGTATTTTCCCCCTCAATGTAAAAAGGCAGGCTCTTTTTTTCAGAGCCTGCCTTTGTCGCTTTTTTTACACAACACCTTGGTCGATCATTGCATCAGCCACTTTGAGGAAGCCGGCAATGTTGGCACCGACGACGAGATTTCCTTCAAAGCCAAATTCATTCGCAGCTTGCACACTGTTTTTATAAATGTTTTTCATAATTATGTGTAGTTTCTCATCTACTTCTTCAAAGGTCCATGGCATCCGCATACTGTTTTGTGCCATTTCTAGTGCGGAAACGGCGACGCCACCGGCATTCGCTGCTTTTGCTGGTCCGAACAATACGTCTGCTTTGAGGAAAACGTCAATTGCTTCTAATGTACTTGGCATATTAGCGCCTTCGCCAATAGCTTTCACGCCGTTTTTAACGAGCGTAGCAGCGGCTGCTTCGTCAATTTCGTTTTGCGTCGCACATGGAAGGGCGATATCGCAAGGAATATTCCAAATACCGGAGCAGCCTGCTACATACTCTGCTGTTGGGTGATCGAGAACGTATTCACTAATTCGTTTTCTTTCTACTTCTTTTAGACGTTTAACGGTTGTGAGGTCAATACCGTTTTTATCGTAAATATAGCCGTTAGAATCACTGCAAGCAACGACTTTAGCACCGAGCTGTGTTGCTTTTTCGATTGCATAAATCGAAACATTACCAGAACCAGAAACAATAACAGTGCGATCTTTAAAGCTTAAACCGTTATCCTTTAGCATTTCAGCAACAAAGTAAACCGTACCGTAGCCTGTTGCTTCCGTTCTTGTTAAGCTACCGCCGTAGTGTAAACCTTTACCAGTTAAGACACCTGCATGATAAGCGTTGTGAATGCGTTTATATTGACCGAACATATAACCAATTTCACGTGCGCCTACACCGATGTCACCTGCTGGCACGTCTGTATCCGGGCCGATATGGCGAGCAAGCTCCGTCATGAAGCTTTGCGTAAAGCGCATTACTTCTGCATCGGACTTATCTTTCGGATCAAAATCGGAACCGCCTTTCCCACCACCGATTGGTTGATTCGTTAGGGAGTTTTTGAAAATTTGTTCGAAGCCTAGAAACTTGATGATGCTGGCATTAACAGAGGGATGAAAGCGAAGTCCGCCTTTGTATGGACCGAGGGCGCTATTGTATTGAACGCGGAAGCCGCGGTTGACTTGAACTTTTCCTTGATCATCTACCCAAGGCACACGAAATGTAATTAAACGCTCAGGCTCCACAATTCTTTCTAATATGCCTTGTTCCATATATTTAGGGTGTTTAGCGAACACCGGTACAAGCGAGTCGAAAATCTCCTTCACTGCTTGATGGAATTCATTTTCTCCTGGATTGCGTGTTTGAACCGTTTCAAACACTTCTTGCACATATTTTTTCGCTGTATGCGTAGCGTTTTGAGTCCATTCTTTCGTTACTGTCATACTCTCATCCCCTATCCGTTCGTTTGAATATTTAAATTTTTTTCTTTAATCAAATAATAATCCCTGAATATTAATATCGTCAATGCCAATAAGATATAAAATCAATGCTGAAATGATATAGGAAATAAATGTATTGAAACCGTATCTAGTCATCTTATACCCAATTTATGTATCGATGAACCTGTTTTTTCCTGTTAACAACTAATTAGTAATTTTTATCAACAATATAGGGGCAACCCCCTATGGTATGAATAGAACATTCTCACTATTATAAATGTATAAACAGCTATAACAACTCACAGGGCTTGCCCCTGAACTTGTCATTGATGATGACTAGGAGGAAGATAAAGATGAATAAGCATTATCGGGTAGTAATTGTGGGCGGCGGTTCAGCAGGAATTAGTACTGCGGCTCGATTGTTGAATGGAATGAAATCGCTTGCAAAAGAGGTGGCGATTATCGATCCAGCTAAGCATCATTATTATCAACCATTATGGACATTAGTCGGTGGTGGAGCAGCAAAGAAAGAAGATACAGAGCGCACGATGGAAGAATTAATTCCTGAAGGTGCTGTATTGATTCAACAAGCTGCAGCTTCATTTGATCCGACGAAGAATATCGTCGAGTTAGGAAACGGGGAAAAGGTTTCCTATGATTATTTAATTGTAGCTGCCGGAATTGAGATTCATTGGGATGGTGTGAAAGGTTTGAAGGATGCCCTTGGTAAAGATGGCGTCTGCAGTAACTATTCGTATCAATATACAGACTATACGTGGGAAGCTATTCGGACGTTTAAAGGTGGGAATGCGGTATTTACTCACCCGGCTACACCAGTCAAATGTGGTGGCGCCCCGCAGAAGATTATGTATTTAGCAGAAGATCACTTTAGTCGTACAGGAGTGAGAGATCAAACGAATGTAATTTTCGGTTCGGCGAATCCAGCGATTTTTGATGTTCAGAAATATCGTGACACTTTGGAGAAAGTTGTAGCGCGTAAAAAAATTGATGCCCGCTTCCGTCAGAATCTAATCGAAATTAGAGCAGATCAAAAAGAAGCGGTGTTTGAAAATTTAGATACGCATGAACAAACGGTGATCAATTACGATATGATTCACGTTACTCCGCCAATGCGAGCTCCTTCTTTCATTAGTAGCAGTTCGTTAGCGAGTGAAGGTGGTTGGGTTGATGTTCACCCTTATACATTACAGCATCAAACGTATGAAAATGTATTTGCTTTAGGTGATTGTGCCGACTTACCAACTTCAAAAACAGGAGCGGCGATTCGCAAGCAAGCCCCTGTCGTAGCGGAAAATGTGCTGTCTCTTATGAAAGAAGAGCCGATGAGCGCGACATATGATGGCTACAGCTCTTGTCCGCTCGTCACAGGCTATAACAGCTTAGTATTAGCCGAGTTTAAATATGGTAAAATCCCGAGCGAGTCCTTCCCGATGAACCAAGCGAAGGAACGACGTAGCATGTATATTATGAAAAAGGATTTACTTCCAATTATGTATTGGGACGGTATGTTGAAAGGAATTATGTAATAGCAGGAAAGGAGTGAGAGCGATGGCAACTTCATTATCAAAACAAGATTGGGTCGATGAACTGGATAAACCAGAAGTACAAGCTTCTCTTCAAAAGCTAATAGAAAAGCTGCCTGCTTTAACGGAAAAGCTAGAACAGGTTGATAACATATTATCTTTTGGTCAAGCTGCGATGGAAGATCAGCACACGATGGAAAAAGTGAAAACGAAGCTCGATTACACTAATGTAGATGTAGATACGCTCGAAGCTGGCCTTCGCCTGCTAGAGAAATTACCTTTGTTTTTACAGCTAATTGAAAAACTAGAACCGGTTGTCCGTTTTATGGAGCAAGTGTTAGGCGATCAAAAGTCGATCGAATACTTGCAAAAGAGCGCAGAAGGGTACTTGGAGCCAATTCAAGAAAAAGTAGAACAAGGCAAGACATTGTGGGAGGAAGTCCAAACGAAAGCGGAAGCCAATACGCAACACATTTCCGTTTTCACGATCTTAAAGTGGATGAAAGACCCATCCGTCCAGCGAGGACTATCTTACGTACAAGCATTAATTGACACCTTGCCTAAAAAGCAATAATGATTTTTCGACAAAAACCGGGGAGTGACAGGCACCTCCCTTCCGAAAAAAGGAGCGATCGAAGTGTTATTACGTTATTTTTATGATGAGAAGTTGGCGCATGCGTCTTATTTGGTGGGATGTCAGAAGACGGGGGAGTCGGTCGTTATTGATGCGTCTCGTGATATTGAGCAATACATTGAAGTAGCGAAAAAGGAAGGGTTAAAGTTAACAGCGGTAGCTGAGACGCATATTCATGCTGATTTTGTCGCTGGATCTCGTGATATTGCCGATCGTTTTGGGGCGAAAATGTATGTGTCTGACGAAGGCGATGAAAACTGGAAGTATCAAAATCTTGAAAACATTGATCATCAATTGCTGAAAGATGGCGACAAATTTAAGATTGGTAACTTAACGTTAGAAGCGATGCATACACCAGGTCATACACCTGAAAGTATTTCTTTTATCCTAACAGACAACGGTGGCGGTGCGGATCATCCGATGGGCATTTTCACGGGTGACTTCGTGTTCGTTGGCGATGTCGGTCGTCCAGACTTGTTAGAGAAAGCGGCAGGTTATGAGGGTACAGCTGATGCAGGAGCGAAAGAAATGTTTGTTTCGCTTGAGCGCTTTAAGTTGCTTCCTGATTACTTGCAAGTATGGCCCGCCCATGGAGCAGGTAGTGCTTGTGGTAAAGCATTAGGTGCTATTCCTTCTTCGACTGTCGGTTATGAAAAAATGTTCAACTGGGCATTGCAATTCGATGATGAAGCTACATTTGTGAAAGCGTTGCTCGATGGGCAGCCAGAACCACCAAAATATTTCGCAGTGATGAAACGTGTCAATAAAGTTGGTCCTGCTTTATTTAAAGATTTACAAGTACCAGTCGAAGCAACGGATGCTTCCGCTCTTCATGAATGGCTTGAAAACGATATGGTGATTGATACTCGTGCTTCTTCCGAGTTTGCGGAACGTCATATTGCTGGCACAATTAACATTCCATTCAATAAGTCTTTCACGAATTGGGCAGGCTGGCTTGTCAATTATGAAGCACCACTTTATTTACTCGTCGAAGAAGGGACGCTACCAGCCATTTTACAGGCGCTTCGTTCAATCGGGATCGACAACACGGTGGGTTATATGAATGTCAATGCCGCGTTGGAGCAAGTATCTGAGCTTGAAAGCTATGAAAATATTGAACCAGCTGCGATTCAAGAAAAAGTGGAAAAAGGCGATATCCAAGTGCTTGACGTTCGCAATCAAACAGAGTGGGATGAAGGGCATATTGCTGGCGCGATCCATGTGATGCTCGGCACATTACCAGATCGCTTAGATGAAGTGCCGCAAGATCAGCCAATTCTTGTTCAATGCGCTGCGGGTGGCCGTTCTGCCATCGCAGCAAGTGTACTTCAAGCGAAAGGAATTAAAAACGTAACGAATTTGTTAGGTGGCTACTCCCGCTGGAAAACAGACGTACTGGAAGCTGTAAAATAATTATTGATAAAACCGCCGGTGAAAATTTAACACTGGCGGCTTTTCGTTTACAATAAAAGAAAGCGCTTTAGAAGGGAAATAGATCAATGGAACAGTATCCTGTGGAACAAAAATATTTACATCAAATTTTTGAACATATTCAAGATGGGATCATTGTAATGAATCAAAATCGGGAAATATTACTAATGAATCCAGCGGCCCATCGACTCACAGGCTGGAACATTGGTGGTCAAGTTCCCTTTTGCTCTTATTGTCAAGAACGAAAAGTTTCTCACGGAGAAAATCGCTGCTATTTAATCGCAAGGAATGAAGTGCCCTACTTTTTATCACAAATGCCTGTGTACCATGGCAATGAGCTAGATGTTGAAATGAGCACAGCGTTAATTTATCAAGATCAAGACAGTCAGGAGCAAGAGTATTTACTTGTGCTTCGCGATCAAACGTTGCGACAAAAAGAAGAAGAGGTGAAATTATCCAAAAAGGTGATTAAGCAGTTGATTGAAGCTCAGGAAAAAGAACATAAGCGCCTAGCTCATGAGCTACATGATGGGGTGAGTCAATCCCTTTATACGATCTCTGTTGCTTTGCAGGCGATCGAATCAACGGTTGAAGATGCCCGTCTGTTGGACTATGTAAATGAGGTTCGAGCCGAATTAGACAAAGCAATGTCTGATATTAAAGCTTATTCTCATCAGCTTCGGCCAACGAGCTTAGATCGATTAGGTTTAGTGTCTGCTTTAGGGGCACTCATTCAGTCCGTTGAATCGACTTCTTCGCTGGTCATCGATTTTAAAACGAATATTAGTGGCCGTTTGCCGTCTGCGGTGGAAATTAACGTGTATCGTACCGTGCAGGAAGCATTGCACAATATAGTGAAATACGCACAAGCACATGAAGTTTACTTATTTCTTTGGAAAGAACGGAAGCAGCTCATTGTTGAAGTGCACGATGATGGTGTCGGATTTGACTTAGAGCAGGCAAAGGGTGGACTTGGACTTGAACATATGCGGGAACGAATTGAGCAGTTAAATGGCCGCTTTTTCATTCAATCAGCATCAGGTGAAGGCACGAGAATTATGGCTACAATGATGATAGATGAAAGCGAGGCAATCGCAAATGAAAGTGATGGTAGTCGATGATCATGATTTAATAAGAAAAGGGATTATTTTACTTTTAGGAAATTATCAAGATATTGAAGTAACAGCCGATGCTGGAGATGGAAATGAAGCATTGGTGTTAGCGATGCAAACGGAGCCAGACGTCGTTTTAATGGATATTTCGATGCCTAATGGATTAGATGGGTTCACAACGACAAGGCAGCTTCTTCTGCAGCAGCCAAACATTAAAGTTGTGCTGTTAACGATGCATGATGAAGAAGCTTATATTTGCAAAGCCATTCAATTAGGCGCACATGGATATATTTTAAAGAAGAGCCAAGGAAGCGAGCTGTATGAAGCGATCTATCATGTCTACCATGGACGCCGTTACTACAACACAGACTTGAGTGAGGCACAGATTGAAAAGATGATGAAGAAAAAAGAACAGCCTGTCTCACCGTTAACTTTGCGAGAACAGGAAGTATTGCGTTTAAACGTCCTTGGTTATACGAATAAAGAAATTGCAGAAAAGTTGCACATTAGCGCCAAAACCGTGGAAAATCATAAAGCAAATATTATGAACAAGTTAGGATTAAAACAAAAACACGAAATGATCCAATATGGAATTAAAAACTATTTCAGTGATATCCATTAACGCGGGGGTGAGTCTCGCGTTTTTTTATTGCGAGAGTGATCGATCGCTTCACCTATTTCAGCATTTTCTCTATTTCAACAGTTACAACCTTCAATAAATTTTCATATTTACTACTTCGATAGGGGAACCCCCCTATGTATGAATGCTTCTTTTTTTTCTATACTGAAGTAGAAGTACAAACGTTAATCTATTTTTTACATAGTAAAAGGAGTACGGGAGGGGCACGGATGGATCTCATGTATTGGCTTTTGATCTTTATGATCGGTTTTATCGGTTCATTTATTTCTGGTATGGTCGGCATCGGTGGTTCGATTATTAAATACCCGATGTTGTTATATATTCCACCATTGCTCGGCTTTGCAGCATTTAGCGCGCATGAGGTATCGGGAATTAGTGCGGTTCAAGTGTTCTTTGCGACGATTGCAGGTGTGTGGGCGTATCGCAAAAGCGATTATTTAAATAAAAAATTAATTATATACATGGGGGGAGCTGTTCTCCTCGGTAGTTTTATCGGCGGCTTCGGTTCCGAAGGGCTATCAGAAGAAGTTATCAATGTCGTGTACGGGATTCTTGCGGCATTAGCAGCGATTATGATGTTTGTTCCTAAGAAAAATCTCGATGATCGTCCAATGAGTGAAGTCACATTTAACGGCTGGCTCGCGGCGGCTCTTGCTTTTATTGTCGGCATCGGTGCGGGCATTGTTGGAGCGGCGGGAGCATTTCTTTTAGTTCCCATCATGCTTGTTGTGCTGAAAATCCCAACGAGAATGACGATCGCTAGCTCCTTAGCCATTACTTTCATTTCCTCAATTGGTTCAACAGCTGGGAAGCTCATGACAGGACAAGTATTGTTTTGGCCAGCGGTAATCATGATTGTCGCGAGCGTTATCGCTTCACCACTTGGAGCGAAAGCAGGACAAAAAATGAACACGAAAATTTTACAATGGCTGCTGGCGATTTTAATTGCGGCAACAGCGATTAAAATTTGGTTGGATATTTTATAGGAAAAAGGAGACCTCTTTTTGTGGGGTCTCCTTTTTCCTATATTGCTCTCACTTTAACAATAAAACGGTGCTGTTTTGCATCAAAGTATCCTTTAGACTGGATGATTTGATGAATTTTATACAGCTGTTCAAGGTACCGATTGGTTGTAAATGAGGGAATTTGCCACGGAATCGCTATTAAATAGTAGATCAGTGCCCCAATATCATAGAAACGTTGAATCGGGAACTCTTCTTTGCAGTCTAAAACTTCAAAGTGATTATTTTTTAAATCTTCTAAAGCTGCTTTCAAGTTCCAGCTTGAATATTCCTCGTTCAAAGGGACGCCGAAGCTCTCATTTATTTGATAACAATCGAAACCGCCTACTTGCTGAGTAAGAAAGATGCCATTATCTTTTAAAATACGTCTTACTTCTTTGGAAGAGAAAGATTCATGTTGATTAAGAATGCAATCGAAAAAGTGATCTTCAAAAGGAAGGTCGGCATCCTCATTGATGGAGACCACGTTAACGCCCAATGGTTCAAGCCTTTCCTTGGCAATAGGAACATTAGGTTTATAGCTTTCAGTAGCAAATATATTTGGTGGAAAAGGAGCTAGTTTAGATAGAAATTCCCCTCCACCGGTTCCCATGTCTAATATAGAATGGGCTTCTTGGACAAGTGATATAGCCATGCTGCCATAAGACCAAGATAACAACTCGCTTTGCATACGTCCTGTTGCTGTAATAAATGAGAAGTCCCAGCCGGAAAAACATTGCTTTTCATCTTGAATGTACTTTAAAAACTGTTTATCTTTTACCATTATAATCCTCCTTTTATATGTGGTTTGACCAATTTATAAAAGGAGGTCCTCTAATAAATAGACAGCATTGTTATGTTTCGTGTTCTAATAAGCTCATTGTATGTCACTCCTTAGCCTACCAAACCAAGTGAATTTAAAAAGACAACGATAATCGTCAGTGGCACGATCCATTTCATTAATAATTGCCAAGTCGTATAAGTGCTTGGAGCTAGCGATTGGCCGAGCATAAATTCTCGTTTGACGAGTTGTTGGTTCATCTTCCAAGCGATAAATAGGGCGATGAGCAAGTTGCCGAGTGGCAGCATGATGTTACTGACAAGATAGTCGGTTGCATCAAAGACGGTTTTATCAAAAATTTTCATGTCTGCCAGTAGGCTAGAAGAAAGCGCAGCAGGGATACCAGCAATAAACACTGTTATACCAGCAATCCAAGTGACCACTTTTCTTGATGCTCCATTTTCGAGAAAGGCGGCTACAATGATTTCTAATAAGCTGAAAGCAGACGTTAACGTCGCAAATAAGAAGAGCAATAAGAACATAAATAAGAATAATTCACCAAACGGCATTTGTGAAAAGACAGACGGCAAGACGATGAAGAGAAGGCCTGGTCCTGCTGTCGGCTCAAAGCCAAACGCAAATACAACTGGAAAAATAGCAAGCCCTGCTAACACCGATACGAAAATATTCATGAGTGCGACCGATCCGGCAGACGTTGGAATGCTTACGTTTTTATTTAAATACGAGCTGTACGTCACCATACACGAAAATCCAACCGCTAATGAGAAGAAGGATTGTCCAAGCGCATAAAGTACCGCTTCACCGGTAATTTTCGAAAAGTCTGGCTGTAAGAAAAAGCGAACGCCTTCCATTGCTCCTTCTAATGTCAGTGAACGGATGACGAGCACGATAAAGAAGATAAATAATAGCGGCATCATATATTTGCTCGCTTTTTCAATCCCATTCTGAATACCGGATGCAATGACAA
Organism: Bacillus sp. Hm123; assembly: GCF_051842975.2. Lineage (NCBI taxonomy): Bacteria > Bacillati > Bacillota > Bacilli > Caryophanales > Bacillaceae > Bacillus > Bacillus sp. Hm123. The sequence goes on along the minus strand of NZ_CM200277.1, from coordinate 3,439,888 downwards.
CGATAGTAATGAGTAAAAACGCCGCCAATCCACCGATCGTAATCATGGGGGAACTAGTAATTTGTCCGAACATTGCCCCGTAGTCGGCACCGTCTCCAATCACTTTTCCACCAAGTGACATGACCGTGTAGGTGAGCACCCAGCCACCAACCACACTATAAAACGATAGCAATAGAAAGCAGCCGATGACACCCAATTTTCCGGTCAACGTCCAGAAGCTACTTGGCGCTAATTTTTTATAAGCACTGACCGCTTCTTTTCCAGAGCCGCGACCAATGATAAACTCTGAAATTAACATGGGCAAGCCAATTAAAAGCGTAAATAATATAAAGAGAAGCAGAAAGGCACCACCGCCACTTTGTCCAGTTACGTACGGGAATTTCCAAATCGCTCCCAAACCGATGGCCGCTCCTGCTGATGATAAGATAAATCCGATACGTGAGGACCATTGCTCTTTATTTTCCATAAAATACCTCCTGTTCTATTAAAGCTTTGTGCGTAAATCCCAAAGCTCAGGAAAAAAGCGATGATCGAGCACTTTTTTCAAATATTGCACACCCGATGATCCGCCAGTCCCCATTTTACAGCCGATAATTCGTTCAACCGTTTTCATATGACGGAATCGCCATTGCTGTAGCCAATCTTCAATATCGATTAGCTTTTCCGCTAGTTGATAGAGATCCCAATATGTTTCCACATCGGCATAGACTGAAAGCCAAGCCGCTTCAACTGTCGGGTCACCTGTATAAGTCCCCGAATAATCACGGCCGATTAAGTCTGGGTTAATTGGAAAGCCGGCACGTGCCAACGCTTCGATCGCTGCATCATAAATGCTTGGGGCATGATAAGCTTTTTCTAATATATCATGAAGTTGCGGATCTTTTTCATAAATTGTTAAAATGTGCGCCGTTTTATAGCCGAGTAAAAATTCAATTTGTCGGTATTGAAACGATTGAAACCCGGAAGCTTGGCCTAACTTTTCGCGAAACTCCATATATTCAGCTGGTGTTAACGTAGAAAGGACATCCCACGCTTGAATAATTTGCGTTTGAATTTTAGACACGCGGGCTAACATTTTAAAAGCGGGTTGTAGCTCATCTTGTGCAATAAGCTTAATTGCTGCTTCCATTTCATGAATGATCAGCTTCATCCACAATTCGCTCACTTGATGAATGATGATAAAGAGCATTTCATCATGATGACCAGACAACCGATGCTGAGCGCTGAGTAGCTGATCGAGTCCAAGGTATTCTCCGTAGGTCATGTTGTTCGTGAAATCAGTATGAATCGATTTTTCATTCATTGTCATGTAATATTCCTCCTTCTTCTATTGGTCGAATAATAGCGCGTACAGGACTACCATCAGCGCCTTCAATGAACAGCGGTAACGCAACGACTTCATACAAGCCCGGTTCGACATGATCAAGCACAATATTTTCTAAAATATGGACCCCGTTTTTGTGCAATGAATGATGAACCTCCATTTCTTTACTATTCAATGCGTCCACTGAAGGTACATCTACTCCGAGTAAAAAAACTCCTTTTTCTTTCAGGAATGGACCAAGTACTGGATCAAGGGGAGTCACTTTCCCGGGAAATGATGTTGGCACGATCTTCGAAGTTGTCCGTAGCAGCACCCGCTCTGCTCTGTCTAATCGGTAAACCTCTAGCTGTTGTGGCCCAATGTAATCTAGGTTAGACGCATCAATCACTAGTGCTTTGCCGATAAAAATTTCAACGTCTAATTGATGGATTTGTTTCCCTTCATGATCAAAATGAAAAGGGGAATCGACATGGGTGCCCGTATGCAGGCTTGTTGTGATTCTTCCGATATTGACAGAGCCTGTTTCTGCTTTTGTATAAGAAAGTTCATAGGAAAAAGGCACATCTCCCGGCCAATGAGCGATTCGGCTGTTGAGCGGCTGTGTAATATCGATCCATTTTGCGCTCATTATGCGACCACATCCCGTTCATTTTTGTATTGCTTATATTGCTCTTTTTCCATGATTTCTTTCAAAATTTTCACCGTCTGCCAAACGTCTTCAAACGTGTTATACAGGGCAACTGGTGCTAATCGAATGCCATTAGGTGCTCGGAAATCAGGGATGACTTCATGAGCTTTTAACGCTTTGCAAATACGTGCCGCTTCTATATGCTCAAGAAATAAGTGACCGCCGCGCTGACGATCGTTACGAGGGTTCGCAATTGTGAAATGGAATTCCGCTAACTCATGCTCGATTAGTTCCATCATATAATTTGTCAGTTGCAATGATTTGTTGCGGATACGGTCGATACCCGCTTCATTAAATAGCTCTAGCGCTCCAAGTAACGGAGCTGTACTTAAAACATGTGGTGTACCCATTTGATAAGCTCCGGCATGTTCAGCGGGATCTAAATCTAGCGTCATATCAAATTGCGTCTCTTTTTTTGAGCCAAACCAGCCAGCAAGTCCTGGTGCTTGACCGAAATGCTTCTTATTAACGTAAAGTGCCGCTGTACTGCCAGGTCCGCCATTTACGTGCTTATAATTACACCAAAAAGCAAAATCAACGCCCCAACGACTTAATTCATGGGGAATCGAACCGATTGAATGACAAAGGTCAAAGCCGATCAAAATCCCTCGCTCATGAGCGGCGTTCGTTAGCTGCTCCATATCCAACACTTGTCCGCTGCGATATAGCACGCCTGGTAAAATAATTAAAGCGATTTCCTCAGTCATTGCTGCAATAATGTCTTCTTCTTTCAACAGTCGCCCATCTTCACTTTTAACGAGCACTAAATGCTTGGCAGGGTCGTAACCTCTTAATTGCAGTTGACTTTTCATTGCATAAATATCTGTTGGAAATGTCAGTTCATCGGCTAGAATTTTTGTTCGCTTCCCTTCAGGCTGATAAAAGCTAGCTACTAATTGGTGAAGGTTAGAAGTAGTAGATCCCGTGATAATGACTTCTTCAGCATCCGACCCTGTAAGCGTGATTATTTTTTCACTTAAAGATTCCGATAGATAGAACCACGGGTGCTCTCCTTGTGTCCAGCCATCAATTCCATACTCCTTCCATGAATGAAGCAAATTAAGCACAGCTCTTTCCGCTCGTTTAGATAGCAATCCAAGCGAGTTTCCATCAAGGTAAGTTCGACCTTCCTTCAAATAAAACTCCTCACGAAAATGCGCTAACTCATCTTGCTGATCTAATGATTTCGCATACTCTTTTGAAAAAACGTCCATTTTTCTCCTCCTGGCATTTTAATATTCTTTCTATTCTGATAATAATTCATTTATAGGGTGTATGGCAATCAAGTGGAGTTTGGGTAGTTAGATTAGAGGGGAATTGCAATTAACGCATGTAAACTTTCGGCTTCTTCAAGTTGCGTAAAAAGTAATTGCTTTGTATATTTATAGGAAGTTCAAGTGGAGGATTACAAAATGGCTCAATTGCAGATGAAAAACATATATAAAACTTACGATAAAAATGTTACAGCTGTTACAGACTTTAATCTTCATATTCCAGAGAAAGAATTTATTGTATTTGTTGGCCCTTCAGGCTGTGGTAAATCAACGACTCTCCGTATGATTGCTGGTCTTGAAGAGATTTCAAAAGGTGATCTCTATATCGATGGGCAACGTGTAAACGATGTGGCGCCGAAAGACCGTGATATTGCGATGGTATTTCAAAACTATGCCTTATATCCACATATGAATGTATATGATAATATGGCATTTGGTTTAAAATTGCGTAAATTTTCAAAAGATGAAATTGATCGCCGCGTAAAAGATGCTGCGCACATTCTCGACCTAGAAAAATATTTAGATCGTAAACCGAAAGCTCTTTCCGGCGGTCAACGTCAGCGTGTTGCTTTAGGACGTGCGATTGTTCGAGATGCGAAAGTTTTCTTGATGGACGAGCCTTTATCCAACTTGGATGCAAAGCTGCGCGTCCAAATGCGCGCTGAAATTACTAAATTACATCAGCGTTTACAGACTACCACCATTTACGTTACACACGATCAAACGGAAGCAATGACAATGGCAACTCGTCTCGTTGTAATGAAAGATGGGATTATTCAACAAGTGGGTGCACCAAAAGACGTGTACGAAAAACCAGAAAATGTATTTGTTGGTAGTTTCATTGGCTCTCCTGCAATGAATTTTTTTAAAGGCAAGCTAAAAGGTGAGAGCTTCCAAATCGGTGAAGTAAGCATTGCTGTGCCAGAAGAAAAAATGAAAGCATTACGTGATCAAGGTTATGTCAATAAGGAAATCATTTTAGGTGTTCGCCCAGAGCATTTCCGTGATGATCCTGCGTTCATTGATGTGTCAGGAGATACAAAAATAAATGTCAAAGTAGATGTGGCAGAGTTGATGGGGGCTGAAACCATAGTTTACTCCCATATTAAAGGCCAAAACTTTGTTGCACGCGTTGATGCTGACACAGAAGTGAAACAAGGTCAACAATTAGCTTTAGCATTAGATATGAACAAGGCCCATTTTTTTGATGGAGAAACTGAGCGACGCATTCACACAGAAAAAGAAACAAAGGAAAGAGCTGCTTACTAAGTGATTTAGAAAGGTAGTTTCTTAAGGCTAATAAGTCCTTTTTGGAGCAGAATTTCTATAGGAATATCATAGAAGAAGGCAGAGTATAATCATGCCTTCTTCTATCTTTATGTGTGACGTATAAATTGGTGAATTCAGTAAACCTCAATCACTTTTCTCCTCTCTAGTATCTAAACCCTCTATCTATCATTCTTATAAACATCAAGGCTGCTTCATCGTCATTTGTGTCTGACTTTCTGTATGGATCAAACTAATGTTACTTGATTCCTTCTACATTCCATTATTCTGGAATTTTCCGCTATTCTGGAAAATAAACTTTTGGTATTTCCGTAAAACAGGAAAAAACTTCGAAATGGTTACTATTTACATATCCTCTCCGTTTGGCACGAAATTTGCATTTTTAGTTAAAAGCAAGGGTTAAAAAACAAGGGGGTTGAGGAATGGATTTAGTCATTATTTTGTTGGCATTAGGACTATTAATGTTTGTCGCTTATCGTGGGTTTTCTGTTATTTTATTTGCGCCGATTTGCGCATTGTTAGCGGTGTTTTTGACAGATCCGAACTTTGTGCTTCCGTTTTTCTCTAATATTTTCATGGAGAAGATGGTCGGATTTATTAAACTTTATTTCCCTGTATTTTTGTTAGGGGCGATTTTCGGTAAGGTGGTCGAAATGTCCGGGATTGCTGAGTCGATTGCGAAGACGATCGTTCAGTGGGTTGGGGCGAAGCAAGCGATGCTAGCGATTGTTCTGATGTGTGCGATTTTAACGTACAGCGGTGTCAGCTTGTTTGTCGTTGTATTTGCGGTTTATCCGTTTGCGAAAAACTTATTTATGGAAGCGGACATTCCGAAGCGGTTAATTCCAGGAACGATTGCGCTTGGGGCGTTTACGTTTACGATGGACGCGTTACCGGGTACACCACAAATCCAAAACGTCATTCCAACAACTTTTTTCAAAACAGATATTTATGCTGCTCCTATTCTTGGCATTATTGGTGCGATCTTTGTTTTTATGATCGGGATGCTTTATCTTGAAAGCCGTCGTCGAAAAGCGGTAAATGCTGGCGAAGGTTATTACGGAATCAATCATGAAATTGTTGAAGAAGAAACAAATGATGGGATTTCAAACGAAAAAGAATCGACTGCTAGAAGAGTATTGGCATTTGTTCCGCTCATTCTCGTGGCGGTGATGAATAAAGTATTTACAGAGACTTTGCCGAAATGGTATCCGAATGGTTTTGATTTTGCTGATATTGGGTTAGAGGCGTTCGGAAAAGTAGAATTGCCGTCGGTTGTGGCGATTTGGTCCGTACAAATGGCATTAGTAACGGGGATTATTGCGGCGCTTTTATATAACTGGAAGCGAGTCAAGCTTAATTTCCAAACGGGGATCAATGCATCGATTGGAGGCGCTTTACTGGCGGCGATGAATACGGGAGCCGAGTATGGTTTTGGCGGCGTGATTGCTTCTTTACCAGGCTTTACGGTCATCAGTAAAGGGATTTCTGAAACGTTTACGAACCCGCTCGTCAATGGAGCGGTAACAACGACTGCTCTCGCGGGGGTTACAGGATCTGCTTCGGGCGGCATGGGGATTGCTTTGAGTGCGATGGCAGACAAGTATTTAGCTGCTATCAATGAGTTCAATATTCCACCAGAAGTAATGCATCGTGTGATCTCGATGGCTTCTGGAGGCATGGATACATTGCCGCACAATGGAGCAGTTATTACGCTATTAGCAGTGACAGGCTTAACTCATCGTCAATCTTATCGTGATATTTTCGCCATTACGATTATTAAAACAGTAGCGGTCTTCTTTATTATCGCAATGTATAGCTTAACGGGATTAGTGTAAAGGGGGAAAGAAAAATGTTAACAGGAAAAGTAGCTTTAGTGACAGGTTCAGCGAGTGGGATTGGGTTAGAAGTGGCCCGTGCTTTTGCGAAAGAAGGGGCGAAAGTAGTGATCGCTGATTTAAAGGAAGAAGCGGCCAAAGCAGCGGCGGAGCAGTTGAAAGGACAAGGGTTTGACGTAGCAGCGGTTGCTTGCGATGTGACGAATGAACAGCAAGTACAAGAGTGCCTTCAATTTGTGGTTGATCAATTTGGGGCGGTCGATATTTTAGTGAATAATGCAGGGTTGCAGCATGTAGCACCGCTTGAACAATTTTCAACAGAGAAGTTTGAGCTGTTGATCCAAGTGATGCTGACCGCACCTTTTGTTTTTATTAAGCACGCCTTACCGATTATGAAGAGAAATGGCTCGGGTCGAATTATTAATATGGCGTCTATTAATGGCCTTGTTGGTTTTGCTGGGAAAGCAGCTTATAACAGTGCCAAGCATGGCGTTATTGGCTTAACGAAAGTAGCTGCGCTAGAGACGGCTGCTCACGGCATAACAGTCAATGCTCTCTGTCCAGGGTATGTGGACACACCGCTTGTGCGCGGCCAATTGGAGGATTTAGCGAAAACGAGAAATGTGCCATTAGAAAATGTGTTGGAAGAAGTGATTTATCCGCTCGTTCCACAAAGGCGCCTTCTTGGTGTAGAGGAAATCGCTGATTATGCGATTTTCCTAGCTAGTGAGAAAGCAAAGGGAGTGACCGGTCAAGCGGTCGTTCTCGATGGAGGATATACGGTGCAATAGAAAACGATCGCCTTTCAAGTGATTCATTGCTTGAAAGGTTTTTTTGTCCCAATTTTTGTTACTATAATAATAGTAAACAAAAGGGAAGGACGGGAATTGTAGATATGAAGAGATTAGTCAGTAAGTTGCCTTATGAATGGCTTGAGGAAATGATTAATATCGCCGCAGAATGGGTAGTAGTAGTTGACTGTAAAGGTATCATTATTTATATTAACGCAGCTTATTGCGACTATCTCGGAACGACCGTCTCCGAAGCAATAGGGAAAGATGTGCGCGATGTTATCGAAAATACGAGAATGCATCTGATCGTCCAGACGTCACAGCCGGAAATTGCTTCGATTCATCCAATTAAAGGCAATGAAATGATTGCTAATCGCTATCCTTTATATGTAAATGAAGAGCTAGTTGGAGCCGTCGGTACCGTCATGTTTCGTAATTCTGAGGATTGGATGGCTTATTCGGAAAAAGTCCAACCTTTTCTTGAAGAGCTGAAATATTATAAAAAGAAATTTGAAAAAGAGTTGCAAAGCAAGTATAGCTTTGCGGACTTAATTGGCGAGAACTCGACGTTTAAAGAAGCAAAAAAGTTGGCTCAGCGCGTGGCAGGAAGTCAATCATCGGTACTACTAATGGGGCCTTCTGGTACGGGAAAGGAGTTATTTGCTCATGCGATTCACGGGGCGAGCCAGCGAGCGGCGTTTCCGTTTGTGCGAGTGAATTCGGCGGCGATCCCTGAGCCATTGCTAGAATCCGAACTGTTTGGCTATGAAGAGGGAGCTTTTACCGGGGCAACGAAAGGTGGGAAAAAAGGAAAGTTCGAGCTCGCTCATCGCGGAACGATCTTTCTAGATGAGGTAGGAGATATGCCGTTACTAATGCAAGGAAAGCTGCTTCGCGTGCTACAGGAAAAAGAGATTGAGAGGATCGGTGGGCAAAGGCCGATTCCGGTTGATGTTCGCGTCATTGCTGCTACTCATCGTAATTTAGAAGAAATGGTGCATCAGGGAGAGTTTCGCGAAGATTTGTATTATCGACTCAACGTCATGAAAATTGACATTCCTTCTTTACGCGAGCGTCAAGAGGATTTGCCTACCATTGCTCACATGTTAGTAAAAAAGCTAGCAAAAACATTTAGTCGCGAGCAACTGACGATCTCTTTAAAAGTGATAAATCGTTTGCTGCTCCATTCATGGCCTGGCAACATTAGAGAATTAGAAAATGTATTAGAGCGGGCTGTGAATGTCTTAGATGGTAAGGTCATTCAATTGCATCATTTACCTCTTTATTTGCAGGAAGAACCGACTGTCACGAAATTACATGAACGAGAAGAGCAAGCCGTGCTTCCATTAAAACAAATGTTAGCTCAAGCGGAGAAATCGGCTTTAGAACTAGCATTGAAGAAGGCAGGAAATAATAAACTAGAAGCAGCTAAGTTATTAGGGATTAGTAAAACGAGCTTGTATGACAAATGTAAATTATATGGTTTATGAGCATAATGGTGTCAGAAAATTATTTTCATTCTGTTTTTCTTGCGGTATAATGAATAATTAATTATCGCAAAAAGGTAGGTTCAAACTATGAAAACGAACGTGCAGACAAAACCTTTACTTCAAGAGGAGAAGCTAGGTAGTCGTGGAAGATTGCTAGTCAAATGTCCGGATCGTCCGGGAATTGTCGCGGCTATTTCTAAATTTTTATTTGAACATGAAGCCAATATTATTGAGTCGAATCAATATTCTAATAATCCAGAAGGCGGCACCTTTTTCATTCGAATTGAGTTTGATCGTCCGAATTTAGCAGAAAATGCGGCGCAAATGGAGAAAGATTTTGATGTGCTAGCATCGGAGTTTGCTATGGAGTATCAATTTACATATGCTGAGGAACGAAAGAAGATGGCCATCTTCGCTTCTAAAGAACCTCATTGCTTGCTTGAGTTGCTTTGGGAGTGGCAAAGCGGAGATCTGCCAACCGATATCGCTCTTGTTATTAGTAATCACGAGAGTACGAGAGGGATGGTAGAAGCGCTTGGTATCCCGTTTTATTATATCCCAGCTAATAAAGACATTCGCAAGCAAGTAGAGCAGCAACAAATTCAACTGTTGAAAGAATACGAAGTCGATGTGATCGTTTTGGCTCGTTATATGCAAATTTTAACGGAGGATTTCGTCAGTCATTTTCCGAATCAAATTATTAACATTCATCACTCTTTCCTCCCTGCTTTCATCGGTGCAAGACCGTATGAGCGGGCGCACGAACGCGGAGTGAAATTGATTGGAGCCACGTCGCACTACGTAACGAATGACTTGGATGAAGGTCCGATTATTGAACAGGATATTGAGCGGGTGAACCATCGTGACGATGTAGCTGGCTTGAAGAAAATTGGTCAGTCGATTGAACGTCGTGTACTAGCACGTGCAGTTAAGTGGCATTTAGAAGACCGTGTAATTGTACACGGAAATAAAACCATTGTCTTCCGTTAATTAGTAGTGAGCTGCCCTTAAGGACCTTGTTATATGGATTATTTCCATGCAATGAGCTTAAGGGTAGCTTTTTTTTGAAATTTCACTTGGTAAAAAATTCATTTAATGGAGGTTGTTTTGTGACGCAATTGCTATCTGTAAAAAACTTATCGAAAAAAATAGGAAATACGACATTATTGCCGACGATTAGCTTTCAAATTGATCGAGGTCAATGTGTGGTCATTCGCTGTAACCAACATCTAGGAAATATGCTAATAAAAATTATTTTAGGAGAGGAAGTAGCTTCAAAAGGCTATGTATACTTCAAAGGAAATGATCTGAAAAGTGACTCAAATATTTTCCGGGAAATAAGTGCTTGTTTTTTAGATGATGGTCTTTATGAGAGATTAAAAGTGAAAGAGTACTTAGCTTTCTTTCAAAAAATGTCGGAATCTGATAGGACGGTTGATGAAGTGGTTCAACTGCTTGGTTTGTTGGACAAGAAAGAGGTGAAAACTGCCAAGCTAACTTTTTCGGAAAAAAGACGTTTGCAGATAGGGCGGGCAATTATAAATAATTATGATTTAGTTGTGTTGGAGGAGCCAGAGCAAAACATTGATATTGAAAGTGCCATCATTATTCGAAATGCGATTCGACAATTGCAAAAGGAGCAAAAAGCGATCTTAATCATAACATCTTTTTTAGAAGATGCATTGTCTTTAACGAATGAAGTTTATTGGTTGAATGAAGAAGGCTTGAAAAAAATTGAGGTGGACGAGGATGAGCCGGAAAACCAACGAGCGGATGAGGAATCCACGGAAGTTCTGAAGCCAATGAAGCTTGAAAAGATTCCAGCAAAAGTGAAAGAAAAAGTGATTTTATTTGATCCTCCAGAAATTCATTATATAGAAAGCCAAGAAGGAGTCTCACACTTGCATTTATCGGAAGGGAGCTTTCCTTGCTCGTTTACACTCAATGATTTAGAGGAGAAGCTAAAGGCATTTGGTTTCTTTCGCTGCCATCGTTCCTATATTGTCAATTTACAGCGAGTGCGTGAAGTAATTACGTGGACAAGAAACAGCTATAGCTTAGTTCTTGATGATGACAAGAAAAGTTCGATCCCTTTATCGAAAGCGCGTTTTGATGAATTGAAAGGGATTTTAGGATTGTAGTGAAATTTGAACGGCCTAAATGAAGGATTGAATTATACATAAGCATCACTCAGCATTTTTTCGATCTGTTCACAGGAAAAATAAGGTGGGACTTTGAGTTTCCTTTTATGATGTAACCATCTACTAATTACAAACGGAATCATAAAGGAGCGATCGAGATGGACCACATTATTGAAGTGAGCCAATTGTTGAAAACATTTGGACACAAAACCGCTTTGAAAAATATTAATTTTACCATTAAAAAAGGAGAGATTTTTGGATTGCTCGGCCCGAGTGGATCGGGGAAAACAACAACGGTCAAAATCCTTACTTCCCAGTTACTTCATTCAAATGGAGAAGTAAGGGTTTTCGGAACAGACATTAAAAAAGTGAATCATGATCACTTAAAGCGCATCGGTATTCTAACAGATAATAGCGGGTTATATGAACGTTTGAGTATTTATGATAACCTCTCTCTATTTGCCAAATTGTACGATGTCAACGAATGGCGAATTGACGAAGTCTTAAATGAAGTGAATCTATTAAATGAAAAGAAAACGTTAGTGAAAAAGTTATCTAAAGGAATGAAGCAACGTGTGACATTAGCGCGAGCGTTATTGCATAAACCAGATTTATTATTTTTAGATGAACCAACATCGGCATTAGACCCGGCGAATGTACAGCATATTCACAATGGATTGCGCCGTTTAAATGAAGAAGGAACGACGATCTTTTTAACCACTCATAATATGGAGGAAGCAGAATCGTTATGTGATCGTGTTGCTTTCTTAAATAACGGCGAAATTGTTGCATTGGGTGAGCCGAAAAAGCTTCGTCTCCAATATACAGACTATACGATTGAACTCATGTTAAAAAATGAAAAAAAAGAAACGTTGAAAATGGATGAAGCGGGTGGAGCCAAAATCCAAGAGTATATTCGAAATGGGGAGCTTATTTCCATTCATTCGAACGAGCCAACATTAGGAGATATCTTCATTCAATTAACGGGGAGGGATTTAGTATGAGCTTGTCAATGAAGCGGATTTCAGCACTTGTTACGAAAGAGTATCAAGACTTAAAGACAAATTCACAAATATTAATCATGGTAGCATTGCCAATTTTGTTTGCTTTTTTAAATAGTAAAGTTGATGGGGGAGACACTCCGGAAGCCGCTACAAAACCACTTCTAATTATTTTCACAGTAGTGACATGCTACATTCAATCTTTATTAATTGCTGAAGATAAAGAGAAGAATACATTACGTGTCTTAATGTTATCACCAGCAAGACCAGCAGAAATTTTAATCGGCAAAAGCTTGCTAACTTTTATTGCTACGATCGTTATTTGTTGTATATGTTTTGCTATTTTAGGAACAGATATGAAAAATATATGGTTAACATCTGGAGTTATTTTGCTATCGGCGTTTTTATTTACAATTTTTGGAACGATTATTGGTTTGATTTCTGAAAATGTGACGCAAACATCTATTTACGGAGTACCGTTTATGTTCTTGATGATGTTAGGACCTAGTGTCAAATATATGATTGAAAATGAAATGTTGCTCAGGTTGGTTTCTTATTTACCATCGGATCATTTAGTAATCGGAATGACTAAGGCGATGGAAGTAGGAACGTTTTCAAGTATTAAAACGAATGTGTTGAATTTGCTTATTTGGATAATAGCTAGTCTGATCGTTTGTTTCGTCATCTATAATAAACGCCGATTTGATAAGTAATTGAAAAGAGGTGACCTTAAGGTGCAGAGGTCACCTCTTTTATCATTGACGGAAAAAAAAGATCTTGTTATAGTAATAAATAAATTTTCAGAATAGTTATTGGAATTTGAGAGGAGAAGAGAGAGATGAGTAAAGTACAGTTAGAAGAGGGATATTTCGGACAGTTTGGTGGTAGCTTTGTACCACCTGAGATGAAAGAGGCATTAGATCATATTGCCGCGCAATTTCATAAATATAAAGATGATCCAGAGTTTATCGAGGAATTTAAATATTATTTAAAAGAATACGTCGGTCGCGAAAATCCGCTGACGTATGCTAGCCAGTTAACTAAGCAGTTAGGTGGAGCGAAAATCTATTTAAAGCGGGAGGATTTAAACCATACGGGATCACATAAGATCAATAACGTCATGGGGCAAATTTTGCTAGCGAAAAAGATGGGAGCGAAGCGGGTCATCGCTGAGACAGGTGCAGGCCAACATGGCGTAGCGACCGCGACTGTTTGTGCCATGTTTGGCATGGAATGCGTTATTTACATGGGCGCAGAGGATATTCGCCGCCAAGCATTGAATGTATTCCGGATGGAGTTATTAGGGGCGAAAGTCGTTTCGGTTGAAAAGGGTCAAGGTCGTTTAAAGGATGCTGTAGACGAAGCGTTGAATGATCTTATCGCTAATTATAAAAACACATTCTACCTATTAGGCTCTGCCGTTGGTCCTCACCCGTATCCAACGATGGTGAAGCATTTCCATTCGATTATTAGTGAGGAGTCGAAGCGACAAATTCTCGAAAAGGAAGGACGCTTGCCGGATGCAGTTATCGCTTGTGTCGGTGGTGGAAGCAATGCGATAGGGGCGTTTGCTCACTATTTAAAAGAGCCGTCTGTTCGCTTAATTGGAGTGGAACCAGATCAAGCAGCTTCTTTAACGAAAGGAAAGCCAGCTGTCTTGCACGGTTTCAAATGCCTCGTGTTAATGGATGAAGAGGGCAATCCACAGCCGACCTATTCGATTGCGGCCGGGCTTGATTATCCAGGCGTTGGTCCAGAACATAGTGAATTAAAAGAATCGGGTCGCGCTGAGTATTATACGGTAACTAATCAGGAGGTGCTGGATGCCTTTCAAACGCTGTCACGTACAGAAGGGATCATTCCAGCTCTTGAAAGCTCTCACGCTGTTGCTCATGCAATCAAAATGGCTCCAGATATGAAGCAGGATCAAGTTATTATTGTTAACATTTCTGGCCGTGGGGATAAAGACGTTCAACAAGTATTTGAAATGATGAAGAAATAATCAAAGGCCGAGATTCAAGGTTATCGTTGAATCTCGGCTTTTTGGGGTAGTACCACATGCCCATCAAGCTAAAGAAACGAATTTCCCCCAAAATGAAAAAAACGTTATTCTTTCAGTAAAATACTTGAAAAGGGTGACGTTTTTTCATGGACCTCTCGCTTTCTGAAGAATTACATCTATTCTCACAAGAATTACAACGCTTTAATTCAGCAGCTGTCGCCTTCCTCAGAAAAGTCTTTACTTCACTCCTAACACAAAAACTTTGTGCGACACAATCGCTATCTTCACACATGATTTCTGCTTTTAAACGTATTCGGATTTTGGATGCGACGGTGTTTCAGCTGCCAGATGCCTTCGCAAATGATTATCAAGGTTCAGGTGGAAGTAGTCACACGGCAGGTGTAAAGATCCAATTAGAATACGATTTACTGAGTGGACAATTCTTAAACGTGCAGCTAGGACCGGGTAAAAATAATGACAAAACCTATGGCACGGATTGTCTTGAAAGCGTGCAGGCAGGTGATTTATGCCTGCGTGACTTAGGTTATTTTGATTTGCGGGATTTACAAACCATTCATGAGAAAGAAGCCTACTATACCTCACGCTTAAAGTTGAATACACGCATTTATATCAAGAACCCTGAGCCAGAATATTTCAAGAACGGTACAATGAAGAAACAGACCGAATATATTCAGCTTGATATGGCACAAATTATGAAAGAACTGAAACTAGGTGAGACCATGGAAATTTCGGAAGCTTATATTGGCCAAATTCAGAAATTACCGACACGTGTCATTGTCCATCGATTAACGAATGATCAAACCGAAACACGTCTAAAAAACCAAGCTGTACGTGAGAAAAAGAAAGGTATTGTCATGAAAGAAAAAAGTAAACAACTAATGGGAATCAACGTATATATCACAAACACATCAACAAAAAAAGTACAAACGAATTACGTACACGCTTTGTATTCATTACGCTGGCAAATAGAAATTTTGTTTAAAACATGGAAATCTTTCTTTGAGATCGATGAGTGTAAAAACATCAAAAAAGAACGCTTAGAATGCCATTTATATGGACAACTCATCGGGATTCTTCTGTGTTCTTCCACGATGTTTCAAATGCGACAGCTCCTGCTGGAAAAGAAAAAACAAGAGCTAAGCGAATACAAGTCGATTTATATGATTAAGGACTATTTTCCATTATTATTTGAGGCCATGTCTGGTGGCACACATGAACTCTTAAAACTTCTCTATCGCCTCTATCAATTGTTTAAAAAGAATGGGCGTAAGTGTCATCGGTATCAGAAGAAGACAGTCTTTGACATTCTCGGTATCGTGTATGAAACGACAGTAAAGCGGAAACAAGCTGCCTAGCGAAAAAATCATATTTTAATAGGTTTCTTTGTCATGCTTACTTTTCTGATACTCACCGGTGTTGGAACAATAATTACCACGCCTCTAACAGTTTCTGTCGTTAGCTTGATGGGCATGGGGTACAGCCAACATTTCGGAAATTTTGTACGCTAAGCAAATTTCAACCTAAAAAAAGTCGGATTCCAGCACGCTAAGGAACCGACTTTTTATTTGGCTTGTTAAGCTGAAGCCTCCGTTAGTTGAATATCACGTTATTCTTTAAAGGCACTTCCTGAGACATTGACTCTCTTTGATACAAAGAAATATACAAATAGATAAACAAATAAACTTCCAATTATAAGATAGTATATTTTAGCAGTAGAAGTATGAATGAAACGAGTGAAATATAGAATAAACAATTGTGCATATAATATAACCAAGACAAACTTTAAGAAAGAATCATTCATCTGGGATTTAGAAATAGGATAAAGTAATACACTTTGTTTAATTTCATGTTGTAAAGGAATTACTTGAAGTCCAGTCATAAGTAAAATTAGGAGAGTAAAAATCCAACCACTTGTTGGTATAGCATAATTAGCAAATATGCCAATTACAGTTAGTCTTAGATAAAGGTAAAAGTAATCATTATATCTTACAAACAAGTGTGAGTATAAATATACGAATGTACTACTCTGACTATATGGAATACACCTTTTCAAAAACATAGTAAGCAAACGTCTTTTCCGAAAAGAACGTTTAAGATTAGGGACATCCATGAAAATATTAATAAATTTAAAGTTACTTAATAAGGCACTTTCTTCTTCAACTATTAGCCATTGCCAATTCAGATTTCTTTTTTTTCCTATAAAATAAATTAAATAGATGAAATTTATACTCATTAAAACAAGCTCAAAAATCCATTCATTATTAAACAAAAAGTAACACATTAAATATATTGAAAAAAACCTATTTAGCCTATGTAACACAAATTGTACATGGGTCTTTAACCATTGTTCAGTCCACTTCATTAAAATGTTATAAGCAGCAATCCCCACTATAAAAAAAAGAAAGAGAAGATTTATATTAGTTGTGTGCAAAAATAGGGATAAAAAAACAGTTATGAAACTTACCAATTTAATAACATCAATAACAAAACTATATATAAGTGATTTAATAAAATAAGGCTTTAATCCCCATTCTAATGGCAACAAAAAGATTATATCTGCCCTTTTAACAAAAGTACGAACTTTTGTCTGTTTTAAAGTGTAGGTTACAAATAGTGATAAGATTACTTCAACAGATATTTGAGAAGGTATCCACTGTAGAAATAAATTAAAATAATAAATAAAGATACTACTAATGATCAGAAAAAAGTAAACAACATTCGCACCAATGATTGAATAGTATCTGAACATCTTTCTATAAAATTCCTGAAACCTTAAACCCCATAATGTTTTTATATCCATTAATACACCCACACTTTCATGAATTTTCTCAAAAACATAGAGTGCACCAAATATTCATCTATCTTCACTGCAATATATGAATTGCTTTTCCCTAAATTCATTTCCTAATATGAACCATATATCTTAAAGTTCTTCCTAAACCTGATTACTTTAGCTTAAGCACATTGTTTAGCAACCTATACCGATATTAACGATTAACTTCAGAATCATCTTTTCAAACAATTCGTCCATCATCGCTTTCATACGTTGTCCACGAAATTCATTAATCGTGCGGAAATCGGGCTGTTGCATCGTAGCTAGCCACATCGTCGGAAGGTTTTCTTTTGTGAGCTTTTCGATGCCACGGCACGAGTATACCTTTTAGGAATAGCCATACAAAATTACTTTCAACATCATTTTCGGATGGTACGAGCTTCGACCGCCACCTGAATAATAGGCAAACAATTGCTCATCAGGGATCACTTCGATCATTTCATCAATCACCCGTGCGACGTGATGTTCAGGAATCTAAGCTTCAATGTCTAGGATTGTTTGGCTTTGGGAGGATTGATACGGTTTAAATGTGGGGGAAAGCGTTCGCTTGGAAACGGAAGTTTCTTCTTTTACCTCTAGAGGAAGGCTCATTTGCGTGTTATAATGGTCAGTAGTAATCTTTGGATTGCTCATAAAAAATCGCTCCTTTTGAAATGTGGTGTGGTAACTTCATTTTACTATAAAGGGCGATTTTTTTGTGGGCTTTTTTCCATAAATGAAGAAGGGCTGTCACAGAAAGTCAGTTTTCACTGACTTTCTGGACAGCCCCCTTTTTTTCGTGAAATTTATTTTGGGATCTATTTATGATATCTTATTTTAATACCTAGTCATAATTTTGATTGACAAAGGTGAAAATCGAGTGATAGGATAGGGTTTATAATTTTGAGTTTTCGGACAATATTGAAGAAGAACAAAAAATTGAAATGAGGGACGTTTAGTGAAAGAGCTTCAATCATTTGGTTGGTATGCTGCACGCATTGCGCCGCACCTTCCTAAACAAGCGTTTAAGCCTGCTCCTGAGAGATTATGGGCTGGTTTCGTTCATTTATTGATTGTTATCGCAGGAATATTGACGATTAGTTTGACTGATTTGAATGTATGGCTTTATGTGCCGATAGCTGTAATCTTAGGCTCTTCCTTTGCTTCGATGGGGCTACTTGGACATGAAATTTTGCATGGAACCGTCGTTAGAAAAGCATGGTTGCGTGATTTAACAGGAGGAATTGCCTTTTTTCCGTTAAGTACAGGTCCGCGTCTATGGAGGAAGTGGCACAATATGACACATCATATCCACACGCAAGATGAAGAAAAGGACCCCGATGCATGGCCGACCATTGAACAATTTGCCAAAAGTCCGTTACTGAAGGGGATATACAAGCTTCCAACTTCACTGCGAGGGTTTTTAGGTATGGCGTTTTTAGCGATTACATTTACGTTTCATTCGCTCCGAATGTTTAAACGGTTTATTTTAGAATTCAAGCCAGATAAACGCGTGTCCGTTTGGTTTCAGTTGCTTTTGCCGTGGGTGACATGGATTGGGCTTCTATTCCTAATTGGTCCGTTAAAATGGCTGTTTGCGTTTGTTATTCCGTTGTTAATCGGTAACTTTATTGTTATGGCTTACATTGCGACGAATCATCGTCTAAATCCGATGACACCAGTGAATGATCCACTGGCTAACAGTTTAACGGTTACCGTTCCAAAATGGGTAGACATGCTTCATTTCAATTTTTCTTACCATACGGAGCATCACTTATTTCCCGGAATGAGTTCTAAATACTATCCGCTCGTGAAAGCCGAATTGAAAAAGCGCTGGCCGGAGCGCTATCATGAAATGCCGTTAACACAAGCGCTAGCAGCTCTTTATAAGACACCGCGTATATACAATAACCAGACCGAGCTAGTTGATCCATTTCCAGGAACAAAGTTTGGGACACTTGGACATGGATTAGAACCTTCCAATATTAAACAAAAAGTAACATCAGAAAAGACAACAAAAGAGAAGTCGAATGATTCTGTTAGTCGTTAGACAAGAAAAGAAGAGGGTCGCTATTCATAAGCAACCCTCTTCTTTGACAGTATTAGGAGTGTATTGTTTTATATTAACGCCCGGCAGTTTAGACATAAAAGCGCATCTTTGAGATTGGAAGTCTGGGGTTAGTCTTCACAAAGGTGTCTAAACTACCTTGCAGACGTTAGCAAAGATTATGATTTAGTTGTAGCAAATTCTTCTTTAAGCATCGTGCCATTTTCAGCGAAGTTCGTATGCCAAGAAAAGGCTTTTGCTAACACATGTGGCGTATGTCCACCGCGTTTTAGTGCTTCATCAAAGTAAGCAGAGATTTGCTCTTTATACATTGGATGTACACAGTTATTAATGATAGTGCGAGCGCGTTCCACTGGTGCCAAACCACGTAAGTCAGCGTAGCCTTGTTCTGTAACAAGGACATCGACATCATGCTCCGTATGGTCGACGTGAGAGACAAATGGCACGATGCTTGAAATCTTGCCGTCCTTCGCAATCGACTTAGTGACAAAGATCGCTAAACGACAATTGCGAGCGAAATCTCCAGAGCCGCCGATTCCATTCATCATTTTTGTGCCGCCGACATGAGTTGAGTTAATGTTTCCATAAATATCTGCTTCTAGAGCGGTATTGATGGAAATTAGACCGAGACGACGAATGATTTCAGGATGGTTGGAAATCTCTTGTGGACGCAACACGAGTTGATCACTATATTTATCCATATCCGCAAACACTTGCTTCATTTTTGCTTCGGACAATGTGATGGAGCACCCAGAAGCAAAGCGAACTTTGCCGCTATCTAATAAATCAAATACTGCATCCTGTAATACTTCAGAATACACTTCCAGATCTTCAAATTCTGAATCCAATAATCCGTGAAGCACCGCGTTAGCTACTGTACCGATCCCTGATTGTAATGGAGCCAACGTATTCGTTAAACGGCCAGCTTTAATTTCTTCCCGAAAGAGCGTAATTAAATGGTTGGCCATTGTTGCCGTATCCTCATCTGGAGGTGTGATCGTTGAAGGAGAGTCTAAATCATCCGTCAACACGATTCCTCTAATTTTATTAACGTCTACATAAACGCCTTTCGTACCGATTCTGGTATCTACAGAGGTCAGTGGAATCGGCGAGCGTTGGCCCTGTTCACCTGTTTCATAAATATCATGTAGACCTTCAAGAGCTAACGGTTGAGCTACGTTCAGTTCAATAATGATATTTTCTGCTTTCTCTAAGAAAATAGAGGAGTTTCCGACAGATGTTGTTGGGATAATCGCTCCATCCTCTGTAATAGCTACCGCTTCGACAATCGCGAAATCAATGGGATTTAATACATCAGCTCGCACCATTTCAGCGACATGAGATAAATGCTGATCTGTGAAGTACATTTCTCCTTGATTGATCTTCTTGCGCATCGCTGGGTCTGCTTGGAACGGTAAGCGTTTATTAACGATCCCCGCTTCCGCCATTAATTTATCAATATCAAACCCAAGTGAAGCTCCAGTGTATACATCAACTTTAAATGGTTCATCTTTAGAACGGTCCACTAATGCCATTGGGACAGCTTTCGCATCCCCAGCACGTGTGAAACCACTTAGTCCAAGAGTCATTCCGTCCTTAATCCAAGAGGCAGCCTCATCGGCAGATACAATTAACGATTGTAATTTTGTATTGCGCAAACGTTCTGTGATTCGAGAATTCACAAATAATCCCCCTCTTACTTTTTTAAATATTCTATCAACTTTCTGATGCTTGCTCATCCGCTTTTGCATGAAAAGCCTTTAATTTGCACCGAAACAGAATATATCATACATGGAACAGAAAGTTAATAGTTAAGTGATTTTCTGAACAAACTGGAATAGGTTTGGCTCACTGGTATCTTTATTTTATTCTTCATGATGAGCAGGAAAGTAGAGTGAGAATCCGGCTGAATTTCCTGAATGAAGTTGACATTGACAATGTAGGAACGATGGACGCGAATAAAATGATCTACCGGCAATAAAAATTCAAGCTCAGTTAAATTCAGCTTATGATAGCCTTCTCGGTTGACAGCTTGTACCTTTGTTTTACGACTTTCTGCTTCCAAATAGATCACATCTTTATAAGGAATAGGATACCAACAATCCTCTGATTTTATCGTAAAAAAATTGGTTGAGATCGGTGACGGCTTCGCAGGGAAAATCGTTGTTACCGCACCGGTCACCTGATCTCCACTAAATAGTGGGACGGCCATGGCATAATAAGGTGTGCCATACACCTCGCTATCGATGTATTCGGAAACAGTATGCTTTTCTGAAATCGCCTTTCCTGTTACGCCGCCTTTTTTAAAAGGTTCACCAGGACGAATTTGTAAATCCACAAGTTTACTCGGCTGGTAATAAATAAACTTTTCTGCATCTGACACGGCCACAGATGTATTGTATGGAAGAAATGTCCTCATCACATCCATAATAGAAGTCACTGTAAGGTTATCCATAATCTCCACCTCTTCTTGCTTATCGTATATACTTATCTTATCAAGATCCTATGAAAGAAGGAAGAAAGGAAGAGATCAATGAGCAAAGCAAAAACAAATGCGATGCGGCTGCTTGATGCCGCTAAATTGACCTATGAGACATTAGTATATGAAAATAAGGACGGAAAAATTGATGGTATTTCCGTTGCCAATAAAATCGGTAAAAATCAGGAAATCGTTTATAAAACGTTAGTCACGAGTGGAGGGAAGGATTTATACGTATTCGTGATTCCGGTGGCAGAAGAGCTAGATTTAAAAAAAGCAGCTAAAGCGGCGGGAGAGAAAAAGCTTGAAATGATACCTGTGAAGGATATTCAAAAACATACAGGTTATATTCGAGGTGGCTGCTCACCGATTGGCATGAAAAAGCTATATCCGACTTTTATTGATGCAAGTGCCAACTCGCTAGAGACACTGATTGTTAGCGGGGGAAAAATCGGCATCCAGCTCGAATTAAAAGCGGCTGATCTAATCAATTTAACAAACGGCAATGCCCAATTTGATCTGGTCAAGTAAAAGATATGACAACCTTGAATATTATGTGAAGCTTCTGTTAATGTTATGTGACTTTTTGATGAAAAGATAATGAACATGGTATTTTTTTGCTTTTTTTGATATATAATGTGGGCATAACAAAAGAATAGGAAGTGAAAATAATAATGGTTGTTGTCAACTTACTTGATTCAAGAAATTATTTTGACGGTGAAATTAAAGAGGATTTCTTAGTTATTTACGAAAAACTTCAGCATTCTCAAGCGGTCTTTCATGAAGGCAAGTTTGGAGAAGTCGAAGGATCTACGGAAGAATATTTAAAAGTATTACACAATCCAGGTGAAGATTGCTCATTAATGAATGTGAAAAGCTACAAAATCGGGCAAGAATATGAATGTCTAGACGATGCACTAAACAACATCAAAGAAGTTCACCGAGAAATTTTCAAGTAAGGGATCTGAACAACGACAATTGTTATTAGTACATGAGAGGTAGCCTCCAAACTGGGGCTACCTCTTTTTCGTGTGTTTGGGTAATTTGATCAACCTTAGCAAACCTTCTCCGACTCTCTCTGAACATAAACCACTTTTGATCATCATATATATAAATAGTGAGACCAGTTTAAATCGATCGATAAAGAGGTGTAAGTATGAGCGATCAAGCGATTCGTTATTTTACACGAGGCAACACGGCGAAAGGGTTTTATAGCTTACTTGAAACGAACCTTCAGGGGATCGAGCAAGTGTTTATTGTAGATGGTGGAACAGAAGCGGACAGAAAGGCTTGTATCGGACGATTGGCTGAGCGTTGTGTAGAGTTGGGAATGAATGTGGAATTCGTTCACTGTGCCTCTGATCCAGATGCCCTTGAAGGGGTCATCATGACGGATAAAAAAGCAGCTGTGTATGCGTATAGTCTTTCTGCTAAAGAAATCGCGGGGGCGAACAAACAGTATGTCACCATTCCAGAACGAAAGCCTGTCTCTGAACGAGCAGCACAGGAAATACTTGAGTTTGTAGAAAAAGCGAATACAGCCACAACAAAGGCTTATGTTTGTTTTAGAAAGGCGCTTGAAGTGCATGATGACTGGGAGCATATTTACATTCAAGCACTCGATCAACGGCGAGCGAATCAACTGACGGCCAACATTATTCAGCAGCTCATTCCTGGAAACGATCAATATCGGAAGACAGCAGTAAGTAAACATCGCTTTCTCGGTGCGGCGACCCCGAAAGGAGCGGTGGACTTCATCGACAATTTAACTGAGAATCTTAACAATCGCTACTTTATTAAAGGGCGACCAGGTTCAGGAAAGTCAACAATGATGAAGAAAATTGTCGCTGCCGCAGAGGAGCGAGGCTATAGCACAGAAGTGTATCATTGTGGCTTTGACCCAAACAGTATAGACATGGTGATCGCTAGAGAGTTGGACTTTGCTATATTCGACAGCACAGCCCCACATGAATATTTTCCTGACAGACCGTCTGATCGTATTATTGACCTTTATGAAGAAATTATCGAAGAAGGAACCGATGAAAAAAATGCAACGAAAATCAATGAAGTGGCCGATCAATACAGTACTTTAATGAAAAGAGCGACTCGTTATTTAGCAGAAAGCAAGCAATACAAAGATCAAATCGAAACATTATATGAACAAAGGAAAGATCCAACGATTATCAGTCACGTTTGCCATCATATTTTAGAAAAACTTTAAAACGAGAGAGCCAGAAGCGATTTCTGGCTCTCATTTCTCGTTCCATAAAAATTGTCCGATTAGCGCATTAACCTCATCGCTTTCATGTAAGCCGCTATGGTTAATGTGGCGGTCCAAAATGGTGGCTTCGGTATAGTTTTCTTTAGGGACGATGTGTTTAATCGCTAGTGCGCTATCAACGGTCACTAATTGATCACCAACTCCAGCAATTGTGAGCACTTGTACATGCTTCGGGAAAGCCTCTTTATTGTGATCTAGTTGTTGAACGGCAGAAGAATTAGGCATCAAGTCATATGCAGCTCCTCCTATGTTCGTTTTCAAGTAAGCTCCTTCTTTTACCCCTTTAAACGGACTGCCGATCACAACTAGTTTATCAACATATGGATATTTATTTGTGTGTTGATAATCCTCTAAAAATTTTGTAGACACAATTCCACCCATCGAGTGGCCGACTAGATTGACCTGATCAATACGATAATGGGTCTTCAACGTGTTCATCACTTCAGAGAGCCAGTAAGCGGTATCCTTAAAGCTCGCTCGGTTATTTTCAAATATGACTTGAACGAACAAGCGGTCCTTCGCTGTATAACGATGCACTTTAGAGATCAAAATACGGCCATCTTTCGTCACTTTGCAGACGAGAGCTTGCTTGCCCCATTGATGCTCATTTTCGAAACGATGGAGCATCGAACGGAAAGAAACGGCTGTCCCTTTATAGCCATGAACAAATACCGTAACGTTAGAGGGAGGCGCAGTCGCTGCTTTTGTTTGAGTAAGTAAATAATAACCGATGCAACTAAAGACGATAAGGAGTGCAATTAAGGTGTTTTTTCTCAGGTGACTCATCTTATTTTCCCCCTTTGGTCTTAAGTATGTTCTTTTATTGATCGAAATATCTTTAAAGAGAAAAAGACTGTCCGAGGACAGTCTGACTACACATTTTTAGTCGCTGCTTGTTTAATTTCCCGACGCATATCGTACAAGTTGACGACAATGGTTTTGATGACGGCATAAGCAGGAATGGCTAAAATAACTCCCCAAATACCAGCTAAATTTCCGGCAGTAAGGATAACAGTAATAACCGTTAATGGATGAATATCAAGCGCTTTACCCATTACATTCGGTGAAATTAAATTCGACTCAATTTGCTGCGCTACGAGCATAATGATCGATACATAAATTACTAGTTGAGGGTCTTGTGCCCATGCTACTAATAGAGCAGGAGCGACCGCTAAGTAAGGGCCTAAAAATGGAATGACATTCGTTGCCATGCCGAATAGTGCTAAAAGGAGTGCATAATCTAATCGAATGACTAAATATCCAATAAAGAGCATAACTCCTATGAGAAAACTAACAAAAAGTTGCCCCTGTATATAGGATTTTAATGTGTTGTCTAAATCACCTAGCGTCTTCTGTACCCACTCTTTACGATTCCCAGTGAAAAACTGAGTGATAAACGGAGTGAATTTTTCACGATCCTTCAACATATAAAACAAGAAGAACGGAACTAATACGATCGAGATGGTTGCTTGTAGCAATGATTGAATAAAGTTAATCAACCAAGTACCGAAAGACATAGCCATTGCTTGAATTTTATTAAGAGCTTCCTCAATTGCTTGCATTGCACTTTCTGGCAGTCGCTCTCGTTGATTCATTATGTAACTAATACCTTCTTCGGCTGCGTGAAACATTCGAGGGGTATTTTTAATCAGCTTTGTCATTTGTTCATTTACAAGCGGGCCAATGATCGTTGACAACATCCAAAATACTCCAAAAAGTAAGGCGAAAACAATTAAAATGGAAGACCATTTAGGGAAACGTTTCCCGTCGAGCCAGTTAACCATCGGACGTGTTAAGTAAAATAAAACACCGGCCAGTAAAATTGGTAAAAAGACCGTTTCTATCACGATCATCAATGGATAGAAAATATCTTGTACTTCTCTGAACATCCTAATAATGACAAGTAGAAGGATAATGCCAATCCCGAATTGAAACCAAGTTTTATGAGTCATGCACTCACTTCCTTTCTCTACTAGCTTTATTATACCGAGATAGGAGTGGTAGAGAAACCCTTTTATATACAAAACCGACAATGCACGCTCGGGATGAATCGAGAGTACGTTGTCGGTTTTTTGTCCATACGTCGCTAAACAGCGCCTTCCGCTTTTCAATTAAAATACTAAGTGGGCGATTCCAGCGATGATTGGTAGGGTGATGAGTGTTCTTAGGATGAAGATTAAGAACAGGTCTTTAAATGATACTGGAATTTTTGTTCCTAGGATTAGACCGCCCATTTCTGAAATATAGACGAGCTGAGAAACGGAAAGTGTCGCGATGACAAAGCGTGTAAGCTCGCTTTCGATTTCAGCGCCGATAACAGATGGTAAGAACATATCAGCAAAGCCGACCATAATCGTTTCAGATGCTTCTGCAGCAAATGGAATTTGTAGCAATTCAAGCAGTGGAATAAACGGCATTCCGAGCCATTGGAATACAGGAGTCGTTTCGGCAATCACTAGTGCAATTGTACCTAACGCCATGACGACTGGTGCTACACCAAGCCACATGTCGATAACGTTATGAATCCCATCCTTCACTACGTGAGCAGGTTTGTTTTTTTGTGCTTGTGCCACCGCTTGATTAAAACCGTAGGAAATCGGAGAATAGCCTGCAGGAATTCTCTCTTCAGATGTTGTTCTCTCATTTCCATTAATAAACGTATCTTCTTTTCTAGAAAGAGGCGGGATTCGCGGCAAAATCAATGCGGCTACGATTCCTGAAAGAATAACAGCTCCATAGAAAGGAATGAAATAATCTCCTAATCCAACATGAGAAATGACTACTAAACAAAACGTAACAGAAACGACTGAGAACGTAGTACCGATAATCGCGGCTTCTTTCTTCGTATAGAAGCCTTCTTCATATTGTTTACTCGTTAATAGCACCCCAATTGTACCGTCACCGAGCCAAGACGTGAGACAGTCGACAGATGAACGCCCAGGCAATTTAAATAGTGGACGCATCACTTTCGTTAATGAATAGCCAATAAATTCGAGCAAACCGAAGTTTAATAATAAAGGCAAAAGCAAGCCTGCAAATAAAAAAGTGGCAAATAATACAGGCAATAAGCTATTTAATAATAGGCCACCTGTATTTTCAGAATAAATGGCTTCCGGACCTAATTTTAATAAAGTCATCATGGCAAAAATAGCTCCTAGCACACGCACCGTTGTCCAAAAAGGTGTGATATCGAATAGGGAAGCTAAGAAATGAGAGCGTCTGACAAACTCGGGGCGAACAAGTTTTACAAATAACGTACCGAGCCCTGAAATCAGAATTAAAATCGCCATAATGGCCGGAATGTAGGCTCCTATCTTATCTTGCAAAGAATTAGACAAGAAAGCGATAGGAATAGTGTACCCTTCGCCGATTTTGACGGGGGTCATAAATAACAGAACACCGATGAACGATGGAATGATAAAACGTAAAATATGTGAGAATGAATAGTTGTTAGTCTTTTCCATTTTATTAATTATTCCTTCCTTTGTATAATTATTAGGAAATACTAATTTTAATGCGTATAAGCTTAAAAATCTACAATTTCCCTGTATTTTAAATATAAAAACAATTCGAATTATTTGTAAAAACTATAACATAATAATATATAATTGAAAAGATACAATGTCACAAATTCGACAAAAAGTGTAGAGGAATTTGTTAGAAGACTTTACACTTTCCTTGAAAAAGATGTTGCGTGTCATTCATGCTAAAATAAGTAAGTGAATACAATACAACATAGAGCAGGTGGAAAAAATGATAAAATGTATGGCTACAGATATGGATGGCACCCTTTTAAATGGGAAAATGGAAGTAAGTGAAGAAAATCGCCGAGCGATCAAAGCTGCTCAAGCAGAAGGAGTAGAGGTCGTTGTGGCGACGGGGCGTTCTTATGTTGAAGCTCGCTACGCCCTTGATCAAGCGGATATTCATTGTCCGATCATTTGCGCAAATGGGGCAGAAGTTCGGGACGTCTCTGGCGAAGTGATAAAACATTCTTTTATTGAGAAAGAAACAGCTACACGTATCTTCCAAATGCTAAAGGAAATGGGACTCTACTTTGAAGTACATACAGCCAAAGGTACGTTCACAGATGATTATGAAAAAGCGCTCGATATTATGGTTAATATTTTTCTAACAGCTCATTCAGAAATTCCGCAAGACCAAATTCGTGAAGCAGCTAAAATCCGTTTTACAA
Organism: Bacillus sp. Hm123; assembly: GCF_051842975.2. Lineage (NCBI taxonomy): Bacteria > Bacillati > Bacillota > Bacilli > Caryophanales > Bacillaceae > Bacillus > Bacillus sp. Hm123. Next base: position 3,412,196 of record NZ_CM200277.1, on the reverse strand, counting down.
AAGGTCTCCTTCACTTAGTGGACAGCTATGAAGAGATTATTAATGATGAGGACACAGCTGTTTCCAAATTTTTAGCTTTTTCATTTAAAAAAGAGAAGTTAGACGAAGCGAAAACACAGCTCGCTCTTATGCAAGGTTTAGCGGTTAGTTCTTCAGGAAGTGAAAATATTGAAATTACTCATAGTGATGCTCAAAAAGGGATCGCTTTAGAACAATTCATAAGAGAAAAAGGAATTACCTTTGAAGAAACGATGGCGATTGGTGATAACTTCAATGATGTTTCTATGTTAGAGCGTGTGGGCTTCCCGGTAGCTATGGGCAATGCCAATCCAGAAGTGAAAGCACTATGTAACTACGTGACAGCCACCAATGATGAGGATGGAGTAGCAGCTGCTATTGAAAAATTGATCGGTGTAGAGAATCACGAGAATTTCTCGTGATTCTCTACCCAAACGAGTTGTGAGTGTGTTAGAATAATTCTTAAAATTCGAATAAAGAAGGCGAGAAATGTGAGTAGTGCACTAACGAAAGTAAAAGTAGAAGACATCGTCATGGCAAATCAAACGTTAAAAGATGTGGTGTCTCAAACACCATTACAAAAAAATGAGCTATTATCGGCGCGTTTCGGATGCAATATTTATTTAAAGCGCGAGGATCTGCAAATTGTTCGCTCTTTTAAATTACGCGGTGCGTACAATTTTATATATAGCCTGTCAGAAGAAGAGCGAGCCAAAGGAGTCGTTTGTGCAAGCGCAGGTAACCACGCGCAAGGAGTTGCTTTTTCTTGCAAGCAGTTAAATATTAAAGGAACTATCTTTATGCCATCCACTACGCCAAGACAAAAGGTATCACAAGTGAAGCTATTTGGTGGAGACAATGTGGAGGTTATTTTAACCGGAGATACATTTGATGATTCTTATTTAGCGGCGATGAGTTTTTGTTCAGAGAAGCAAATGGAATTTATCCATCCATTTGATGACTATCGAACGATTGCTGGGCAAGGAACAGTTGGCGTCGAAATCATGAACGAGATGTCTGATCCGATTGACTATCTATTTTGTTCAATTGGCGGCGGTGGCTTAGCATCTGGTGTTGGTTCGTATGTGAAGAGCATTAGCCCAAACACAAAAGTGGTCGGTGTAGAGCCTGAGGGAGCACCAGGGATGAAAACGTCCCTTGCTAATAATGAAGTGGTTGCTCTCGAACAAATCGATCCATTTGTTGACGGAGCGGCAGTGAAGCAAGTTGGCAATATTACGATGGAAATTTGTAAAGAAGTGCTTGATGATATTGTCATTATCCCGGAAGGAAAAGTATGTACAGCTATCTTGAAGCTCTATAACGAAAATGCGATCGTAGCGGAGCCAGCTGGTGCTCTACCGATTGCCGCACTTGACTTTTACAAGGATGAGATTAAAGGGAAAAATGTTGTTTGTGTTGTGAGCGGCGGAAATAATGACATCGATCGCATGCAGGAAATTAAAGAACGATCTCTCATTTATGAAGGGCTGAAACATTATTTCATCGTCAACTTTCCGCAACGTGCCGGAGCCTTACGAGAATTCCTGCACGAAGTACTCGGAGAAACCGATGATGTCACACGCTTCGAATACACGAAACGAAATAATCGCGACGAAGGCCCAGTCCTTGTCGGCATCGAGTTAAAGTACAAAGAAGACTACTTCCCACTTATCAACCGCATGAAACAAAAAGGATTTCCATACATCGAAATCAACAGTGATCCGTTTTTGTTTAATTTACTCATTTAAAGTGGAAGCCACGCTTAGGCGTGGCTTCTTTTTGTCTGTGGCAGCAGCAAGGTCGAAGAAAGCGGAGGAAAGTCGAAGAAGTGTGTGGCAAGGTCAAAGAAAGCGCGGGAAAGTCGAAGAAGTGTGTGGCAAGGTCAAAGAAAGCGGAGGAAAGTCGAAGAAGTGTGTGACAAGGTCGAAGAAAGCGCGGGAAAGTCGAAGAAATTTGTAGCAAGGTCAAAGAAATAGTTGATTGATCCAAGCTTTTTTGAAGAGTAACGAGTTTTTGTTAAAACAATGTAAATTCTCTATGTACTAAAAGGAAAATCAAGTCTTAGCAAGAAAAGAGGTAATGTAAGCTATTTTAACTGAAAGGACAAATAATATGATTATGAAACCACGTTCGAAGCCATTGCTTTTGTCGAAATTGGAGGTTTTAATGAATCGACTTCCGAAAAGGCATAGTCAAATGGCTGCCATTGAAGAAGCTTATGGGAGACATCAGGCTGGTTATCGAGGAGAACAAACCGTTGATTACTTTTTACGAGAGGTGAAGCGAAATGATGTGTTCATATTGCATGATATTCGATTACCAGCAGGAGAGTATTCCTTTTTTCAAATTGACACTGTGCTTTTAACACCTAATTTTTTCTTAATTATGGAAGTGAAAAACTATTCTGGACAACTATTATTTAAAGGAGATACGCGTCAACTAATACGAACGCTAGAGGGAAAGGAAGAAGTGTTTGCAGATCCGATTCTTCAAATGCGCAGACAGCAAAGGCACTTTATAGATTGGTTGGCTCAGCATAATGTATATTCTATTCCTGTACTCACCGCATTGGTCATGAGCAACTCATTAGCAAGAATCGATATTTCACCCCCTAATAAAAATTATATTAATCAAATCATTCATGCGTCGGAGATTCCCGATAAAATTGACGCCCTCCTGAAAACCTACTCTACTCCTATTTTACAATCTCACCAACTTCAATTTCTTTCTACACAAATCATTCAACAAAGTAATCCGTATGACTTAAATATAATGGCTCGTTTTCAAGTTCTAGAGAAGGATATAGTTAAAGGAGTGCGCTGCCCTGCTTGTAAAAGAATAGCTATGACAAGGATGAAGCGAAGTTGGCAATGCTTAAGTTGCCATCATGTATCGAAAAATGCTCATTTTGAAGCTCTACAAGAATATGCTCAATTGTTTGGCCACAAAGTTACGACTAAGCGATTAGCTGATTTTTTCCAAACGGAGTCCTTAAATTTCACATATAAATTTTTAAAGTCACTTCAACTCAAAGAAAGTGGCCATACTAAAAATCGTTGCTATTCTATCTCGAACTTAAATAATGATGCTAAGCATAAATAATCGTTGATATTGATAGAAAGTCGAAGAAAAGTCGCGTAAGGTCGAAGAAATGTCTAAAAAGTCGAAGAAAAGCCACACAACGTCAAAGAAGTCTAAACAAAGTTAAAAATCCCCGGTCCAATTCCGCGACCGGGGGTTACGTTTATAACTCGCTCACTTGGTCATCGTCCCAGCGATAGGACCAGAAGCGTTCAAATTTAATGCGTTGAATCGTTTGTTCATCGTTTTGATTTAGAAGCTTTTCCATTTCTTTTAGCATCCAAGCTGTTTGGGAGATGTGGGCGCGTAGGGCGTCCATTTTTTGCTCGAATGTGTCGTTAATATCATAGATGATATCGGGAGCGCCTAGATCTGAGTCTGTATTGTTAGCGAATGCGACGCAGTGCAATTTAGGGCGCTCGTTTTCTGGCAGTCGACGAATCGCACGAACGACAGCACGGGCGGTCGCTTCGTGATCAGGATGAACAGAAAAGTCGGGATAAAAGCTGATCACTAACGATGGTTTCAGCTCGTCTATTAAGTTGGATACAAGATTCGCCATTTTCTTATCATCTTCAAATTCTAATGTCTTATCACGTAAGCCCATCATGCGCAAGTCATCGATTTTCAATGCTTTAGCTGCCGCTTTCAATTCGGCTTTGCGGATTTCGGGCAGTGATTCACGTGTGGCAAATGGGGGATTTCCGAGGTTTCGCCCCATTTCTCCCAAGGTTAGGCAAGCGTAAGTAACGGGCGTGCCTCTTTTCGTATGAGTAGCAATTGTTCCTGAAACGCCAAACGCTTCATCATCTGGATGGGGAAAGATGACAAGGACATGGCGCTCTTTTTCGATTTCCATCACCATTGAGTAGTGCTCCTTCCCATTTTAGTAGTTAAAAGGCTCTTTGCCGATTTGCAAGGCAACAGCCAGCTTTCCGTCAAAGTCGTGCCCAGCTAGCAACAATCGTCCTTTTTCATCGAAGCTAAAGTGAGTCAAACCTTCTGCGTACACCCAGCCGATCGCTAGCTTTAAGCCGACGCGGTATGGACCGTCACCGACAATTTTCCCATGTTCATATTGAAGTTGGGCATTGCGAATATAAGCCCCCGCTGAAAACATTTTTTCATTAAAATGTGTCGCATAAGCGCCGTTTGTTGTTTCGAGATGAATATATACTTCTTCTTTAGCAAACTGATCGATAACATCTTGAACTTTTGATACGATAATTGGCTCCAAAGTGAACCCTCCTCTACAAGCCTGTAACAATTATTTTACTAAAATCGAGCGATGAAAGCGAAAAAAAAGACCGCCTTCTTTCAAGCGGTCCAATTGCACTTAGTTATTTACTTTATTGAAAGCACCATGCATAACAGGGCCTACGTATTGGTTAAGCTTAAATCCATGACGGATTGCGGCGTTCACAAATTGCTTCGCGTTCGTCACTGCGTCTTTTACGCTTTGACCATTGGCAAGGTTTGCTGTGATAGCTGCCGCAAATGTACAGCCAGCTCCATGGTTGTAAGTTGTTTCTACTTTGTCAGCTTCAAGCACAACAAATTCTTTGCCGTCGTAGAATACGTCGATGGCTTTCGTGTGATCCAGCTGTTTTCCACCTTTTACGACAACATTTTTTGCGCCGAGCTCATGGATTTTTTGAGCAGCTGCTTTCATATCTTCCACTGTGCGGATCGGGCCGACACCAGATAATTGCCACGCTTCAAATAAGTTCGGCGTTACAACCGTAGCGATCGGAAGTAGAAATTCGCGCATCGCAACAGGCGCTTCTGGATTCAGCACTTGATCGTCGCCTTTACAAACCATGACAGGGTCGATCACGACTTTATCGATGCCGTTTTCTTTCAAATGCTTACCAGCCATTTCGATAATGTCAGCCGTCGCCAGCATACCTGTTTTAGCCGCGTCAATACCGACAGACATCGCTGTTTTTAATTGAGCTTCTAACGTATCAAGGGAAAGGGGATGAACACCGTGGTGCCAATGATTGTTCGGGTCCATTGTTACAATTGTTGTTAGAGCGGTCATGCCATATACGCCGTGTTCTTGAAACGTTTTCAAATCCGCTTGGATACCCGCGCCACCGCTCGTATCTGAACCGGCAATCGTTAATGTCTTCTTCATCGTCATATTGTCCAAAACCTCCTAAAGTTCGTCAAGCAACATATATTAATATGTATTAATAGTGTAAAAAATTTAAATGTTTTACACAAGTCTTTTTAGAGTGCCGAACCATTGCAGGACTGGTAAAATAGGTGTAAATATCTACCGGTGATCGATTACTGAAAGGAGAGAGTATGTTGGCTACTTTAACAAATGATTGGGCAGAGTTGCTTCAGGGTGAATTTGAACAGCCTTATTATTTACAGCTTCAGGAATTTTTGAAACAAGAATATGCAACAAAAACCATTTATCCGAACATGTATGACATTTTCAATGCGTTTCATTTCACGCCTTATAAGGAGATCAAAGTAGTAATTCTTGGACAGGACCCTTATCATGGACCGAATCAAGCTCACGGTTTAAGTTTTTCTGTTCAACCGGAAGTCCCGTTACCGCCGTCGTTAAGAAATATTTTCAAAGAATTATCTCAGGATGTGGGATGCGAGATTCCGACTAATGGTTCGTTAATTCCTTGGGCTAAACAAGGGGTATTACTGTTGAATACCGTATTGACCGTTCGGCAAGGAGAAGCGAATTCTCATCGGAAGAAAGGGTGGGAACGATTTACTGATCGCGTGATTGCTTGCATTAATGAACGAGAAAAGCCAGTGATCTTTATTCTTTGGGGACGACCTGCTCAAAGTAAATTAGCCTTGATTGACCAATCGAAACATAAAATTATTCAAGCACCGCATCCGAGCCCACTATCAGCTAGTAGAGGATTTTTCGGAAGTCGTCCATTTTCACAGGCAAATGACTTTCTGCAAGAGCTTGGTGAAACACCTGTCAATTGGTGTCTTCACGATGATTGATGTTTCGACTACTATCGATGTTTCACGTGGAACATTGACAAAAACAGAGGGATTCTGAAGGTAAAAGAGGATGTTTGATGAAAAATAGACAACGTTACCAGCATTTGATCAATAGTATTGTTGCGATGAGTGCGATGTGTGTAATCGGAATGATTGGATTTAGCTATTTTGAAAAGTTAAACTTATTTGATGCTCTTTGGTTAACTATTATTACTGTATTGACTGTCGGTTATGGAGATACGATTCCGGTAACACATGGTGGAAAAGTGTTTGCGTTAATCATTATTCCAATTAGTGTCGGGATTGTTTCTTACGCTATCGGTGCGGTGGCTTCGCTCGTCGTAGAGGGTGAGCTTTCTACATCAATGAGGGAGAGAAAGATGAAAAGAAAGATTGATCAATTAGAGAATCATATGATCGTCTGTGGATTAGGGCGAGTCGGAGAAGAAGTATTGGAGTATGTCAGAGGTCGTAAAGAGATGCAGGCTGTATTTATTGACGAACGAGAGGAAGCTTTACATAAAGCACTTCAACCCGATGAATTTTTTATTGTTGGGGATGCAACTGAAGATGATATATTGAAGTCAGCTGGTATTGAACGAGCATCTACGCTAGTGGCGACGTTACCTAGCGATGCAGATAATGTGTTTATCACGTTGACGGCTAAGGGACTCAATCCTGATATTTATATTGTATCAAGAGCCCAAAGAGAGGCCACAGCTACGAAGTTGAAGACGGCTGGGGCAGCTAAAGTCATTAATCCGTCCTCCATTGGCGGGAAGCAAATGGTGATGTCTATTTTAAAACCATTAAGTGTCCGTTATATGGATTTAGTGCTCTCTGCAGACCAACATGAATACTCGATTGAAGAAATATTGGTCCAAAGTGACTCACCGTTTGTTGGACAATCATTGAGAGATTTAGATATTCGCAATGCTTATCATGTGACAATTGTGGCTATTTTAAGGAATGGATATTTAGTAGGTACACCGAAATCAGATGAAAAATTCCAGCCGCATGATAAAATAATAGTGTTTGGGGCTGAGGAAAATTTGACGGTGTTTGAAAAAGCGGTAACCCCTTAATGGAGGTGTGATCATGAATATTTCCCATCAATCTGTGCTGAACAAAATAGAAATAGAAGTTCGACAAGCACGGCAAGCTGAAAAAAGTGATGAAATTAAGCGGCATGTACATACGATTAAAGCGTTGTGTGATTTAGTATTGGAGTCTGCGGAGGGGCAAGGAATGGTTTCTTCTGTTCGAGCAGAGCACGCTTTTCCACCGCCGACATTGTCAAAGCCAACAATCAGTCAAGAAGAAAAGCTAGAAACAGAAGATGGAGCCAACGGTGATTCAATATTTGATTTCTAAGGAGAGGATGTAACAAATGAAGACATTTATTATTATCGGGGCCATTAACGCATTTTTATCAGTGGCTCTTGGGGCGTTCGGTGCTCACGGACTAGAAGGCAAGGTAGCGCCTAAGTATTTAGATATTTGGAAAACGGGTGTTCAATATCAAATGTTTCATGCCTCTGGCTTAATTTTTATCGGTATTCTTATGGGACAAATTCCGGCGAGTTCCCTTCTTAATTGGTCTGGTTGGTTAATGCTTGTTGGAATCATTTTATTTTCTGGAAGCTTGTACGTTTTAACATTGACGCAAGTTGGCGTTCTTGGAGCGATTACACCATTGGGTGGTGTGGCGTTTTTAGCGAGCTGGGTGCTACTTGTCCTTGCTGTCATGAAGATATAATTAAAAAACTGTTCCCTGATGATGGGGGAACAGTTTTTTTGCTAGGGCTCTTCCTTGCGATAAGTCAACATCGATTCACTGTCGTTCATCGTGTTGTCTAGCGCCGCCAACTAGCCGCTCGAGGTCAAAAGTCAATCCGTCCAAAAGGTTAAAGAACAACCTTTCAGCCGGCTCGTCTTTTGCTTGTCGCGGCTGACCAAGTTGGCTTTGCATTTCGTTTTCCGCTTTTGTTATCTAGGAGGGTAGCTGGCCATTGGTTGGGCGCCGTTGAATGGGTACTGATATTCGATTTCTTCGTCGAATGTGATGTAGTCGAGGTAAATCATTGGTAATAGGTAGCGCCTACCGGTTTGGGGGTCGCTTAAGATTAAGTGATCGCGACCAGCGGCTTCAATGACGCCTTTGAAGATTTTGGCGTTCCATTCACGGTTGTTTTCAAAGGTCATATAGACAGTAGCGACTTTTCCGCGGTTGAGTCTTAAAATGTTTTCGATGTAAGATTCTTCTGTTGGCAACATGCCAGGAGTCTGTTGCCCAGCTACTTGCCCAGTCGTTCCTCCTGCTGCTGGTAAGGTGGAGCCTGCTGGTGTCGTATACATAGGGCTTGGTTGATAATACATCGGCATATTATACATATACGGATTTGCGGTCTGTTGCTTCATTAAGAATCCTCCTTCGAATCGTTAATAAACGCTTGGACAATTGGCACGAGTCGGAGAAAAGAAACAATGCGATTTAAAGCGACCGGTATTCGGCTGATTATACCACTGGACAGGACAACTTCCAGGCGGCTCGAAAAACCATAAAGAATTGCTAGCAGGATGGTAGCGCCCTCCTCGAATCGTTTTTCGAGCAAGGTTAATATCTTTTTGCCTCGCTCTTTGATAAAAATAACCTTTTTGTGTAGCCTCAAATCCGCCTGGTCGTTGATAGACCATCGAGCGAATCGTACGAATATCTTTAAAATCGAGACAGTCCGCCCGAGCGCGGTTGATGCCAACGTTGCCTACCATCAACATGCCGAGCTGGCCGTCTCCTTCAGCCTCTGCTCTCATCAACCTAGCTAACAGTTTCACATCTGCTTCATTATGAGCAACGACTCCCACAATTCCACCTCACTTTTGTCAAACGACTTTTCAGTTTATATGTATGTGAAAGGGTGGAGTTCATGACCGAAAACTTTGCGGAATGGAGAGTTTCAAAAGTGTACAACTAAAAAACCTCTCCTACCAAGTAGAAGAGGATTTCATTCATTAATTTACATGTAACATTTGTTCAAGCTTCTCGTCATCCATTAAGTTTCCGACGAAGAAAGAACCGAATTCGCCGTAGCGAGCGCTGACTTCATCAAAACGCATTTCATATATGAGTTTTTTGAATTGAAGGACATCGTCAGAGAATAACGTAACGCCCCATTCATAGTCATCAAAACCGACAGAGCCAGTGATGATTTGTTTAACGATACCAGCATATTGACGGCCGATCATGCCGTGGCTGCGCATTAGAGCACCACGCTCTTTCATCGGAAGCATGTACCAGTTGTCTTCTCCTTGACGGCGTTTATCCATTGGGTAGAAGCACACATGTTTCGCTCTAGGCAGCTCTGGATATAAGCGAGCGCGAATTTGTGGATTTGCATAAGGATCTTCATCAGAAGATAAATAGTTGCTAAGTTCAACAACAGAGACGTAAGAATAGCTAGGGATCATGTATTCAGCAATTTTTAACTTATTGAATTCAGTTTCTAATACGTTTAACTCTTCCATCGTTGGACGAAGGATCATTAACATAAAGTCTGCCTTTTGACCGACCACACTGTAAAATGCGTGACTGCCTTCTTTCGCTTCATGCGCGATGTTTAATTTCGCTAAAAATTGTTGGTACTCGTGAATTGCTGTTTGTCGCTCATCGCTAGAAAGCATTCTCCAGCTCGCCCAATCGATTAGACGGAAATCATGAAGGCAATACCAGCCATCCAATGTTTTTGCTGCTTCGCTCATGTCATTCACTCCTATGTATTCATTTTCAATCTCTAATATAACATAGTTTGCCCTACAAACGATAAGAAGACACTTCGGACGACAAAATCTAGCGTGATAAATTTTTCTTGAATTATTGTGTAAGAAAGGTATGCTGAAAGAATGTGAGGTAGTTGATTTTGGGTAGAAGGGGATTCAGCCTATGAGTGAAAAGCTAGAGCTACTCAAGCAAAAAGAGTGGCGAATCATTGATCAATCGAGTCTAGGTCCGATGTTTGATGCGTTGCAATCGTTTGCGATGGATGACACGCTTTGTACCTCGGTCGGTGCCGAGGTCAGTCCGGCGACGGCGAGAGCGTGGGTGCATCATGACACGATTGTGCTCGGCATTCAAGATACGAAGCTCCCTTTTTTAGCCGATGGCGTTCAAGTGTTAAAGGATGCTGGTTATCGAGTGATTGTTCGTAATTCAGGTGGGCTTGCGGTTGTGCTCGATGAAGGAGTGCTTAATTTATCATTGATTTTCCCGGATACAGAAAAGGGAATTGATATTGATCGTGGGTATGAAGCGATGCTGACACTTATTCGAGAGATGTTTGCAGAATATAGCGAGCAGATTGAGGCATTTGAGGTAGTTGGTTCATATTGTCCGGGAAGCTATGATTTAAGTATCGGAGGCAAGAAATTTGCCGGTATTTCTCAACGACGCATTCGTAAAGGCGTAGCGGTACAAATTTATTTATGTGTTACAGGTAGTGGGAGTGAACGAGCGGAGCTGATTCGCCGTTTTTATCAAGCTGGTAAAAAAGCTGAGCAAACAAAGTGGGTCTATCCAACGATTCAGCCGAGTGTGATGGCTTCGTTATCGGAATTATTTAGTGAGGAGCTAACTATTCAAGAGGTCATGCGGCGTTTCTTGACCGTATTAAACAACTATAGTGATCGATTAGTGCCTAGCTCCTTAGCGGGGGAAGAGGCTGATTGGTATCAACGGTATTTACAGCGAGTAGTCGAGCGGAATGAGAAAGCGTTATTAGAGTGAAGGGGAAGGGGGCTGACTTTGACAATCAGCCCTTTTAAACTTTATTCTGCCATCTTTTCTAAATTTCCGTTGCGATCCATTTTAAAAGAAGTAGAGGATGGATCTTCTTCGTCAAACAAAATGAGCTTTCGCGCACGGTTCATGATTTTCATTAATGTTTCATAGTCTTCTTGCATTGTTTCAGAGTTTTGTTCCAGCTCGGCCACACGATCTTCTAAACGTGTGTTCTCTTTCTCCGTCTCCGTAAGCTCATGCTTTAATCTGGCATTCTCTTGTTTCAATCGATCGGTTTGATAGGAATTTCCTGAGACAGCTTGCAAAAAGGCAATCACTTTTTCCATTGTGATTTCGCCTGTTAGTTGCGGAGTAGCTGAAGTAGGAGCCATATCTAGTGCCATTTCCACATCATTGCCAAGCGGCATGGACATCGCTTCGACTTCTTCTAATGATGGCGCTGGCGGTTGGTACAATAGCTTTTTCTTTCCACCTTGTTCTTTTCCAAGCAAACGATTGCGCTGTTTTCGTTGTCTTTTTGCAAGGTCTAATGCCTTTTCGTATTGATGACGGACGACAGCATTCCACCGGAACCCACAAGCAGCTGATGTTCGATTTAATTGGTCACCAACTTCTTCAAAAGCATTTAACTGTGTGCTACCTTCACGGACATGACGCAACACCGTTTCCGCTAGCAATAGATCATTCTCTTCTGACCATGCATCTTGCCTGTTTTTCATTTATTTTCAACTCCCTTTTTTAGTGAAAAATATGTCTACTGACAGGATGAGCAAATTACAATAGATTTATACCAATATGGAAAAATAATTTTTTTCTGCTAGTTTAACTGTTTTTAGTGGAAACATTGCTTAAACGTGAAGGATTGCCCCTTGCAAACGACAACCATTCCATGTAAAATATCGAATAGTTTGATCTTATAAAAGAAAGGACTTGTATATAGATGGCAAATGAATTTCGCGTTTGCGATGATTGCCAGGCTGTGAACTTGAAAACTTTGTTGCCGAAGTTGAAGGATATCGACCCAGATGCGACTATTGATATTGCCTGCCAGTCTTACTGCGGACCAGGACGTAAAAAAACTTTTGCTTTTGTTAATAATCGGCCAGTGGCTGCGTTGACGGAAGAAGAGTTAATGGAAAAAGTGCGAAAAAAGTTAAAAAAATAGTTGGAAATCACCTAACCGTTCGAAGTGGATGAGGTGATTTTTTGTTTGATAAATAATAGATTTTTTAGTTGAGAGTTGCAGATCAAAAGGGATCTATTTGATTGTTTTCCTTATTACTATATGCAATAGCCCTGTAGATTCTTCACTTTTTTGAGAAAAGAACAAATTCGATCATTGTTTATCCCGATAAATATGCCAAAGTTCGTTATAATGGAAGCATGATGAAGCAGGAATGGGGGTATACAATGGAGTATTCAAAGCGAAAGTTACAAGAAGAGAAAGTGTTTAAAGACCCTGTTCACCGATATATCCATGTACGTGATGTCGTGATTTGGGATTTAATTGGAACGAAGGAATTTCAGCGCTTGCGCCGAATACGACAGTTAGGCACGACGTATTTGACGTTTCATGGGGCCGAGCATAGTCGCTTTAATCATTCATTAGGGGTGTATGAAATCGTTCGTCGCATCGTTGATGATGTGTTTGCTGGTCGTCAAGAGTGGAATGTCGAGGACCGACTGCTATCTTTATGCGCCGCATTACTTCATGACGTCGGACATGGACCTTTTTCGCATTCCTTTGAGAAGGTATTTGGACTTGACCATGAGGAATTTACGAAGATGATTATTCTTGGGGACACAGAAGTGAACGCCATATTGACAAGAGTAGATCGACAGTTTCCAAAAAAAGTAGCAGAAATTATTGGGAAAACGTCTGAAAATAAGCTCGTCGTCAGTTTGATCTCCAGCCAAATTGATGCCGATCGAATGGATTATTTGCAGCGTGATGCTTATTTTACCGGGGTGAGCTACGGTCATTTTGACATGGAGCGAATCTTGCGAGTGATGCGTCCGCGGGAAGATCAAGTCGTCATTAAACAAAGTGGGATGCATGCGGTGGAAGATTATATTATGAGCCGCTACCAAATGTATTGGCAAGTGTATTTTCATCCAGTCACAAGGAGTGCTGAGGTGCTGTTGACAAAAATTTTGCATCGGGCGAAAGAGCTGTTTCGAAAAGAATATAACTTTACTTATAAGCCCCTCCATTTCTATTCGATCTTTAATGAAGAGTATGTCCTTCAAGACTATTTAAAATTGGATGAAGCGGTGATGCTTTATTATTTTCAAGTGTGGCAAGAAGAAGAGGATGCGATTTTAAGTGATTTATGTCGCCGTTTTGTGAACCGAGATTTATTTAAGTATATCGAATTTGATCCGGCGAAAGATTACCGTAAGCATAGTGAGCTTGAGGCGCTATTTAAGAAGGCGGGCATCGATCCGGAATATTATTTAGTGTATGATTCTTCCTCCGATTTGCCGTATGATTTTTACCGACCGGGCGAAGAGGAAGAGCGTCTACCGATTTATTTGTTAATGAAAAATGAGGAACTTCGAGAATTGTCACGAGAGTCAGAGATTGTTGACGCCATTTCGGGGAAAAGACGAACAGACCATAAATTATATTTTCCTGCAGATAGACTGTATGATCAGTCATCGAGACGAAATATAAAAAAGCAAATTCGGTCGATTTTGGAAATTTAGTGTGTGAACGATAAGGTGGGAGTTGAATAAATTGTGTTAAAAGAACATGCAAAATTAATGGGGGCGTTGGCAGCCTGTGGAGAAGTGATCGGGCGAAAGAAGTTGCAGAAAATGATTTACATCGCAAAGAAGATCTCCTTCCCTTTTCAGGAAAAGTTCGAATTTCATTTTTACGGACCTTATTCAGAGGAATTAACGCTGCGTGTAGAAGAGTTGTGCAATATGGGATTTATCGGTGAAGTGCGCGAGAAAAAAGGCGGATACTATCAATATCGCTATACGATGACGGAAGAAGGCGAGACGTTTTTAAAGCATGCCGATGTAGACATGCCTCGTTTAAAAGAGACGGCGATAGAAATGAATAGCCAATCGGCTCGCTTTTTGGAATTAGTGTCTACTGTACTTTATTTTGATACATTACCACGTGAAGAAGTAGCAGAAAAAATCTTTACGCTCAAAAGCAAACAACGCTACACCGAAGAAGAAATCGACGAAGCGTATGCTTATATTGAAAAATTAAAGAAGCTACAATGAAAACTCGCTCCTCGGGCGGGTTTTTTTATTGGATGGGGCGGATTTCTTTGATATTAAGGGCGAGTTCTTCGATGTTTGAGTGGTTTCTTTGATCTTATGAGGAATTTTTTCGACGTTTGTATCATTTCTTTGCTCTTATGAACGTTTTCTTCGACATTCCAAGGCATATCTTTAGTGAATAGACTCTATGCTAAAAAGCCAGCTGAAAGTTAAAAAATAATCTTTCAGCTGGCTTCGCTTTTCGGTTGTCTAGCTCCGCCTCCTAGACACTTGAGTCAAATGTCAGCCTGACTGCATGGCTGAAGAACGCCATTCCGTCATTCTGTCATTCTGTCATTTGCTTGTCGTGTCTGAGCAAGTCGGCTCCGCATTTCTATTGTCTAGCTCCAGGCGCTAGCGACTAGTGGACTTCCACGCTCCTCCTTGCGATAAGTCAACATCGATTCACTGACGTTCATCGTGTTTCCTTTATCTCGATCGGATCATTCCAGTCCATACGTCGCTAAACAGCGCCTTCCGCTTTTCTATTTGTCTAGCTCCAACGGCCAGACTCTCGGGCATAAGTCGTCACGTCTATGTGGCAAAGAACGCCACTTCGACGGTCCGTCTTATGCCTTTCGAGTCTAAACGGCCGTTTCCGCATTTCGATTGTCCAGCTCCAGGCGCTAGCGACTAGTGGACTTCCACGCTCCTCCTTGCGATAAGTCAACATCGATTCACTGACGTTCATCGTGTTTCCTTTATCTCGATCGGCTCGTTCCAGTCCATACGTCGCTGGACAGCGCCTTCCGCTTTTCTATTCTTCGTCGCTTAGTCTTTTTCCGGCTACGGCGTAGTGGTTTTTTGTCATTTCTTCAATGAAGACGACGATTTTTTCTTCTGGGGCACCTGTTGTTTCGCTGACAGCGGCTGTTACTTTTTCTGCTAGTGCTTTTTTCTGGTCTTCTGTGCGACCTTCAAGCATTTTAACTGTTACGTATGGCATAATATTTCTCTCCTTTTCTATAATGAACTATGTAGGTTCAATCAAATTGTAAGCTTTTTTTATGTGATTAAGCAACATTACAGAAAAGGAAATAATAGAAATAGATGTGCGATATCAGTTACAATAATAATTATTAAATAAAAAAGGGGTTTGTTATTTGGAGCGTTTTTTAGCTTTTTCATTAGAAGAAATGCCGTTTGTTGTCATTGCTCTTGTGGTTGCGTTTACGTTTCATGAGTTTGCTCATGCGTTTGTTGCGTACAAGTTTGGAGATGATACGGCAAAGGAGCAAGGGAGGCTAACGTTGAATCCGATTTCTCATCTTGATCCGATCGGTACGATTTTTATTTTAATCGCAGGATTTGGTTGGGCTCGTCCGGTGCCTGTAAATCGTCGTAATTTCCAAAACCCTCGGCTCGCTAGCATTTTAGTTTCCTTTGCGGGACCGCTTAGCAATTTCATCATCGCCTTACTTGCTTTTGGATTGATGTTTTTCTTAGTGCCAGCTGGGATTCCGCCGTTTTTCGTTGATTTACTACAAATGATGGTGTGGCTGAATTTAGTGTTATTCGTATTCAACTTGTTGCCATTCCCACCGCTTGATGGTTACCGAATCATCGAAGATTTAGCTTCGCCAGCGACACGAGTGAAATTAACACAATACGAGCAATATGGCGTGTTAATTTTCTTGATCATCGTGATTACACCGCTTAATCAATGGGTGATTCAACCGATTTTTAATATGGTTTTACCTGCGCTCTTGCAAGGGTTTGCGATGATCTTTTCAATTTTTGTTTGATAGAAAGGGGACTTCAACGTGGAAAAAAAGAAAAAAGTAGGATTTAATATTATCAAAAACGACCCAACAGACGGTCATAAAGGTTTCGGCAAAGGGGCGCTTAGCTTAGAAAATGTGTCGCCTGTCTTTATTGATGTGGAAGAAGATGATGCTTTTATCGATGTCGGTGCGATGCATGCTCGTAGTGCCGTTGAGAAAGGGATTAAGTTTTTGCCGAATAAAGAAGAGGTACCAGAAGGCGCTAAGCCGTTTTGGCTCGTTTGGGTAACGATTGATCGCTCCGAGGAAGGTCCATTTTATGCAGGCGTGACTGCTTGTGAGATGACGGTGAACCGCGCAGCTCGCCGTGGCTACAAATCTCTTCCTGAACATGTGAACCGCATGGATAAATCGTTAAAAAGTCACATCATCGTGGATCATATGGACGCCCGTTCGAAAAAAATACTGAAACAATTTTTACAGGGTCATAATGCAGAAATGTGGGAATTATCTTCACCGCAATTGAAGGAAGGTTTAGCTGACTGACACCTCTTTGATTGTGTCTAAAATATGAACTTTTTTTCGTGGATTCACGATTCACATATTGCTGAATATTAACAAAAAAAGTACAATAAGGATAATGCACAAGTTGCATAAGCTAGGACAATAAAAAACCTCGGGCCGCACACCCGAGGTTTTTTTAGTAGATTAAAAAGGAAAAAGTCGATCGAACCAGCTGTCTTTTTTCTCTTGTTGTTTCTTTTTCTTCGGTAAGTGCTCCGTACAATACTCTTCAGGTTCAGTCCCTTTCACAAAATACATTTTGCGTGTAATTGGACAGTATTCACTGGCAATTTTTCCGTTTTCAGGGTTCACTTTGACGGCAACGACCCCATCCGGCTTGGAGAACTTTTTCGCTTTTTTCCCTTTGTGGGCTTTTTCCATAAATTCAATCCATATTTTTTTTGCCAATGATTGATCAGCTCCTACAGTAATTTTTCTTCCATCGTCATACCCCGTCCATATGCCCATCGTGAGCTGTGGAGTGAAGCCAATCATCCAATAGTCTGTGTTGGTAGAACCAGATTTTCCAGCGTAAGACCTCGTCATTTTCGGCGCCAGCGATTCACCGGTCACATGAGCCTGACTATTTAACTTTTCATCAAACATTCCTGTCATCATCTGTGTTAAGACCGCCGTTTTCTTATGATCAAGTCTCTCGATACGACTTGGTTGATGCTCATAAATAACTTCTCCGTGCGCATTTTCGACCCTTGTAATGAAAACAGGCTTCTCATATTGTCCGCCGTTCGCGATTGTTGCATAAGCATTGACCATGTCGAGCACGCGCACACCAGAGGTTCCGAGAGCGAGGGAGGGAACGGGCTTTAAAGAAGTTGAAATGCCGAAGTCCTTCGCTGTTTTAATGAGTGTTTCTGGCTTGAGAAAAAGATGTGTTTTCACGGCGTAAATATTATCGGATACGGCTATTGCCTGCGCCATCGTCATTTCTTTATCGGCGTATTGATGATTGAAATTGCTCGGTGCATAGACGTTGCGACCTTCGTCAAACTGAAAGGAAGTCGGTTCACTCGTTAACATCGTCGCTTGTGTGAAGCCGTTTTTTAAAGCGGCATAATACAAAAAGGGCTTAAACGTTGAACCGGGCTGTCGAATCGCTTGAACGGCTCGATTGTACGAGCTTTGCTTGAAGTCTTTTCCTCCAGCGAGAGCGGTCACATAATGGGTTTTCGGCGCGATTGACACGAGCGCTGGCTGGATGTTTGACTCGTCAGGAATCACTTTTTGAATCGTTTGCTCAGCAATTTTTTGATGTGTCGGATTGAGCGTCGTATAAATTCTTAAACCGCCGAGAGCGATCGTCTGCTCATCAATGTTAAGCTCAGAAGCTAATACTCTTTGAACGGCATCGCGAAAATAAGGGGCTTGTTCAACATCGGTGTGAGGATGCTTCGCCACTAGCTGAAGGGATTCGCTTTCGGCCCGTTGCTTTTCCTTTTCAGTAATGATGCCATCCTTAGTTAGCTCCTGAAGAATGATTCCTTGCCGCTTTTTGGCGTTGTCCATCGATTTAATTGGTGAATAAACGGACGGACCTTTCGGAATCCCAGCAAGCATACTGGCTTCAGCGAGCGTTAAGTCGCTCGCTTTTTTGCCGAAATAAAATTGGCTAGCGGATTCAATGCCATAGGCGCCATGTCCATAATAAATTGTGTTCACATAGCCCTCTAAAATTTTCTCTTTAGAAAAATTCAGTTCGAGTCGAACCGTATAGGCAGCTTCCGATAGCTTTCGCTTCCATGTTTTATCATGAGAAAGATATAAATTACGTGCGTATTGCTGCGTGATTGTGCTTGCTCCTTGTACTTTCGACATCGCCTTCAAGTCAGCGACAATGGCTCCACCAATTCGTTTGAAATCGAATCCGTTATGTTTATAAAATTTTTTATCTTCAATGGCTAGAGTAGATTGCAGCAAAAAAGGGGATACTTCATCAAGAGGCACCCAATATCTTTTTTCACCTGCATGACTCTCGCCAATCACCTCGCCATTAGCAGCAAAATATAAAGTGGATTGTGGCACAACAACTTCTGGTTCACCTAAAATTTTGAAGTACATATAACCAGCACTAAACAATAATGCTAAAATGATGACGGCAAAAAAACTAAGAAACAAGCTAGCCCGTACCCACTTGACTGTTCGATGAAATCGTGACAGGGTCGTGATTTTCATATAATCACCTGCCTTATTTAGAATAGATATCTTTCAGTATGAAAAAAAAAACTAGTTTTTAAACATAAAATCCTCTTGAATTTTTGCAAGATTCCACTATACTTTTTTTGTGGAAAAAAGGCGAAACGATGCTTTGACTAAGAATGATTTAGCAAGGGCGGCCTGTTTGTCCGCGCTTTACAGATAATAAATAGACCACTCTTTAAATAGAAAGGAAGAGGATTGAATGGCTGGACTTTGGTATACAGAAAAGCAAACAGAAAACTTTGGTATTACAATGAAGATCAAGAAGACGCTTCACACGGAGCAAACGGATTTTCAATATCTTGAAATGGCTGAAACAGAAGAATGGGGTAATATGCTATTTTTAGATGGCATGGTTATGACTTCGCAAAAAGATGAATTCGTTTATCATGAAATGGTCGCACACGTGCCTTTATTTACGCATCCAAATCCAGAAAACGTTCTTGTTGTTGGTGGGGGAGACGGCGGCGTGATCCGCGAAGTGTTAAAGCACCCAAGCGTGAAAAAAGCGACGCTTGTTGACATTGATGGCAAAGTCATCGAATTCTCGAAGAAATTTTTACCGGAAATCGCAGGCGAGCTTGATAATGAGCGCGTTGATGTTCAAGTCGATGATGGCTTTATGCATATCGCGAACAGCGAAAATGAGTACGATGTCATCATGGTTGATTCTACGGAGCCAGTCGGCCCAGCTGCGAACCTTTTCACAAAAGGCTTCTATGCAGGAATTGCGAAAGCGTTAAAAGAAGATGGTATTTTCGTTGCACAAACAGACAACCCATGGTTCAAAGCGGACTTAATTCGTGAAGTACAACGCGACGTGAAAGAAATTTTCCCAATCACTCGTCTGTACACAGCGAATATCCCAACGTATCCAAGCGGTCTGTGGACATTCACAATCGGTTCGAAAAAACACGATCCGCTTGAAGTAAGCGAAGAGCGCTTCCACGAAATCGAAACAAAATACTACACGAAAGAATTGCACAAAGCTGCTTTCGTATTACCGAAATTCGTCAAAGATATGACGGAGTAAGATGAAAAGAGGTCCTGCTTGCAGGACCTCTTCATTAGCTAAATTTTTTTACATAAAAAGGTGGGGTTGTTATGCGTTTTGATGAAGCTTATTCAGGAAATGTATTTATCGGGAGTCATCCGAACTATGAAGAGAGTAGCGTCGTGTTATACGGGATGCCGATGGATTGGACGGTTAGTTATCGTCCGGGTTCTCGTTTTGGCCCGAGCCGTATTCGTGAAGTGTCGATCGGTTTAGAAGAGTATAGTCCGTATTTAGATATCGAGATGGAGGAACTGAAATATTTCGATGCTGGTGATATTCCATTACCGTTCGGAAATGCTCAAAAAAGCTTAGATTTAATTGAGAACTATATTGATGGTCTATTAACAGATGGCAAGTTCCCACTTGGTATGGGTGGCGAGCATTTAGTGTCGTGGCCAGTAATGAAGGCTGTAGCGAAAAAATACCCGGATTTAGCGATCATTCATATGGATGCTCATACGGATTTGCGTACAGAGTATGAGGGCGAGCCGCTTTCTCACTCGACGCCGATTCGCAAAATTGCTGAGTTGATCGGTCCATCGAACGTATACTCATTCGGGATTCGTTCTGGTATGAAGGAAGAATTCCAATGGGCGAAAGAAAATGGCATGCACATTTCGAAGTTTGAAGTGCTTGAGCCGTTGAAAGACATTTTACCAACACTTGCTGGTCGTCCGGTATATGTGACGATCGACATCGATGTGTTAGACCCGGCTCATGCGCCAGGCACAGGTACAGTCGACTGCGGCGGGATTACATCAAAAGAATTGCTTGCTTCCATTCACGCGATCGCACGCTCTGGAGTAAACGTTGTGGGCGGCGATTTAGTGGAAGTCGCACCAATTTATGATTCGTCTGAGCAAACAGCGAATACCGCTTCTAAGCTGATTCGTGAAATGATGCTTGGCTGGGCTGTAGCAAATAAGAAATAATTAGAGATTCCCCTGGTCAACAGTACCAGGGGTTTTCACTTTTTCAAACATTGCATTTTCCGCTAAAGATTTTTATACTTAATAAGTTATAACAGTGAAAAAATAAAGGAAGTGAAGCGCTTGACGACCAATCAGCAAGCACATATTCCTGTGAATATTTGTTTAACGACAAACATTGAGATGAATGGGGAAAAGGAATCTTACGAGCTCAAGCTTTCGGGACAGTTTTACGAAAAAAGTAGCGGGTTCTTTTTAAAGTACGATGAGGTGCAAGAAGAAGGAACGATTCATACGATTGTGAAATTCTCTCAAAATGAGGCGTTAATTTTACGTAGTGGAGCCGTCAAGATGCGACTACCTTTCCATTTAGACGAACAGCAAAATGGCTCCTATGATAGTCCATATGGCACATTGCTGTTAAGCACACAAACGAACACGCTAGTTCATGAATGTACATACAACGAACAAACCGTACAAGGCATGCTCAAACTAAATTACAACTTGTTCATGCAGGAATCACCAGTTGGAACATACGAAATGAGTATTACATTTCAAGGAGTTTGACTCTAAAAAGGAGGAATTTTCACAATGAATATTGCAGAAAAAGTACAAGAAGAATTAAAAGCAGAAGTGAAAGCGGCCGTCGTAAAGGCAGGCTTAGCACAAGAGGAAGAAATTCCGGCAGTGATTTTAGAAACGCCGAAAGAGAAAGCACATGGGGATTATTCAACGAATATGGCTATGCAGCTAGCTCGCATAGCAAAAAAGGCTCCACGTGCGATTGCGGAAGATATCATCGCTCATTTCGATCAAACGAAAGCATCGATCGAAAAAATTGAAATTGCAGGACCAGGTTTTATTAATTTTTACATGAACAATCAATATTTAACGGATTTAGTGCCAGTTGTGCTACAAGAAGGCGATAAATATGGTCAGACGAATGCTGGAAACAACCAAAAGGTTCAAGTAGAATTCGTGTCTGCGAATCCGACAGGCGATCTTCATTTAGGACATGCTCGCGGGGCGGCTGTTGGTGATTCTTTATGTAACGTGCTTGAAAAAGCCGGCTATGATGTGACGAGAG
Source organism: Bacillus sp. Hm123 (assembly GCF_051842975.2). Taxonomy (NCBI): domain Bacteria; kingdom Bacillati; phylum Bacillota; class Bacilli; order Caryophanales; family Bacillaceae; genus Bacillus; species Bacillus sp. Hm123. The sequence continues at coordinate 3,390,451 of NZ_CM200277.1, read as the reverse complement.
AATATTATATTAACGACGCAGGTAATCAAATTCATAATTTAGCTTTATCTGTCGAAGCGCGTTATTTCCAAGCGCTAGGTCAGGAAAAAGAGATGCCAGAAGACGGTTACCACGGCAAAGATATCATCGGCATCGGTCAAAAGCTAGCAGAAAAATTCGGCGACAAGTTCGTGTCAATGCCAGAAGAAGAGCGCTACCAAACGTTTAGAGAATACGGCTTGAAATACGAAATGGAAAAGCTGAAAAAAGACTTAGCCAACTTCCGTGTAGATTTCGATGTTTGGTATTCGGAAACATCGCTTTATGAAAACGGCAAAATCGACGAGGCATTGGCCGCTCTTCGTGACAAAGGACATATTTTTGAAGAAGAGGGAGCTGTTTGGTTCCGTTCAACGACATTTGGCGACGATAAAGATCGTGTGCTTGTGAAAAACGATGGCACATACACATATTTAACTCCAGACATTGCTTACCATAAAGATAAATTTGAGCGCGGTCACGAAAAAGTGATCAACATTTGGGGAGCCGATCACCATGGCTATATCCCCCGGATGAAGGCGGCTGTTGAGGCGCTTGGATACAACCAAGAAAGCCTTGAAGTAGAGGTCATCCAACTCGTTCACTTATATAAAAACGGTGAAAAAATGAAGATGAGTAAACGTACAGGAAAAGCGGTCACGATGCGTGAGCTAGTTGAAGAAGTAGGGTTAGACGCTGTTCGTTACTTCTTCGCAATGAGAAGCGGCGATACGCATATGGACTTCGACTTAGACTTGGCTGTTTCACAATCGAACGAAAACCCTGTTTATTATGCTCAATACGCCCATGCACGTATTAACAGTATCCTCCGCCAAGGCGACGAGCAAAATATGCACATCAATCCAGAGGCGGATCTGTCGCTTCTAGTGGCTGAAAAAGAAATTGACTTATTGAAAAAAATCGGTGACTTCCCACAAGTGGTGGCAGAAGCAGCAGAAAAACGTATTCCGCACCGCATCGCTAACTACACGCAAGAGCTAGCAGCTGCGTTCCATAGCTTCTACAACGCAGAAAAAGTGCTCGATCCAAACAATAAGGCGCTATCGGAAGCACGCCTAGCACTGATCAAAGCGGTACAAATCACATTGAAAAATGCGCTACAACTAATCGGTGTATCCGCACCAGAAAAAATGTAATTCAAAAAGCTTGCAGACATCGGTGCTGCAAGCTTTTTCATAGCTATAAATACCTACGAATTACTTTGGCTAGCTGTTCCTGCACTCGTTCACCAATGGATAAGTGATTCAGTCCATCTAACGTTAATGTTTCTGAATTAGCAATATCTTTTTCAATAACAGGTTGAATGCCAGCGATAAATGTAGAGCTATCGATCAAACCGTTACATTCCCAATTGGTGAGCTGGCTACGCTCGTCGAAGTTGGCTGTACCGATATCGCAAAGACGGTTGTCGAATATGACAATTTTCGCGTGATAAAAGCCGTTATTAAATAAATGAATACGCACATTTTCATGTTGAAGTAGCTTTCGCAAATAAGGATAGGCGGCTTGCTTAACGAGTGGATGATCGGCATGGGCAGGTAGCAGGATCGTGACCGACACGCCGCGCTCAAGTGCTGCTATTAGTTGCTGAAACACCGGCTGAGAAGGAATAAAGTAGGGAGAACCGATAAATAAAGACTGTTTAGTAGCTGCGATCATGGAGATCATTTGATCTTCAAGCTCCCCGTTTTTAGAAGGCAAAATCGCGTGTTTAATCCCGTGTTCACAAGTCTTTGCTTGACATATCCCATGTAAAAAAGGTCGTTTCTCCTGATTCCAATCAGCCAAAAACTCCGCTTCCAAATCTTGAATCGCTTCTCCTTTGATACGCAAATGATAATCTCTCCATGGAGACAGTGCAGGTTTTTTGCTTTCGTTTATATATTCGCGACCAACATTGAAGCCACCTAGATAGGCAATTTGATCATCAATCACCGTAATTTTACGATGATTGCGCTGCTGTAGCGAAAAGAAGAAATAAGGAAAGCGAGGCTTGCAGGAGAAATCTACGTGAATACCCGCTTGCTTCAACTCGTTCACGGTGGCTTTTTTGACTTTATAACTGCCGAGCCAATCCATTAATAAATAAACTTCCACCCCACGTTCGGCGGTTTGCTTTAACAGTGAGAAAAAATGTTGACTACATTCATCATCCTTCACAATATAAAATAGGCAGCTTATCCGATGTTGAGCCTCCTTTATATCCGTAAACAACTGATCAAAAAATTCTGGTCCACTTCCAAAAAACTGAATCTCTCCTTTTCTATGTGGGTACTTCTTTTGAGAGGGGGTGTTCATCATTTTTCTTCTTCCAAAATAAAGATCGGCTAAGACGAGAATCAACAGGAAAAAAAGACCGAAAACAAACCACACGATCCCTCCACCTCCTTTTCTTCGTAGTATCTCCAAAATGGAGAAAAAGTTGTTTCCATCATCTTTTTTTTTAAAAAGTAAAATAATTGGTTGACTGAATGCTCATTCATAATATAATAGAGGTATAAACATTCTGAAAATTTTTTATGTTTGCTTTTGTTTAAAAAGGGGGAAATGTTTTGACATCTCGGAAAGGAGTGCGTGGGGGAGAATGAACGGTTTACTGTGGATCAACTTAATTGCAACAATTGCTGTAATCGCTTACGGGGGTTATTTATTCGTTTATTTATTGAAAACGCGTTACGAGTACATTCAATTAGGGAAAAAAGAAGAATTTAATAAAGATGTGAAAGAGCGCTTAAATAACATTTGGGTCAATGTATTTGGTCAAAAGAAGCTTCTTAAGGATAAGAAGAGCGGTGCGATTCACGTTATGTTTTTCTATGGCTTTTTGCTCGTACAGCTCGGCGCCATTGATTTTATTATTAAGGGGATTGTTCCAGGGGCTCACTTGCCGCTTGGCCCATTATATGACGGCTTTAAATTTTTCCAGGAAATTGTCACATTAGTCATTTTAGTGGCGGTTGTTTGGGCTTTCCACCGTCGCTATATTGAAAAATTGGTTCGTTTAAAGCGCGGCTGGAAAAATGGACTTGTGTTAATCTTCATCGGATCGCTTATGCTTTCTGTTCTTGTTGGAAACGGAATGGATTTAATTTGGCATGAGGGAGCAAACGTTCATTGGATGGGCATTGAACCAATCGCTTCAGCAGTTGCTGTAGCGATGGCTGGCATCGGGGAAACAGCTGCCATTGCCATTTTCTATGTGATGTGGTGGATTCATTTAATCGTCCTACTTACTTTCTTAGTCTACGTGCCACAATCGAAGCATGCCCACTTAATTGCGGGCCCTGTTAACGTCTATTTTCACCGTTTAGAAAAGGCTGGAACGCTTCAGCCAATTGATTTTGAAGACGAGTCTCAAGAGTCATTCGGCGTGGGGAAGATTCAAGACTTTAATCAACGACAAATGATTGATTTTTATGCTTGTGTAGAGTGTGGCCGCTGTACAAATATGTGTCCGGCGACAGGCACAGGAAAAATGCTCTCGCCAATGGATTTGATCGTCAAAATGCGTGATCATTTGACGATGACAGGCGCCGCTGTAACGTCGAAACAACCGTGGGTACCAGCTTTCTCTTTCTCTGGTACGAAAGGCAATCAGCTAGCGATGGCTAGTGCGGCTAAAGGAGGCGGAGTCGAAGTAGCAGCGGAGCTTTACAATCCGAGCTTAATTGGTGACGTCATCACCGAAGAGGAAATCTGGGCTTGTACAACATGCCGTAACTGTGAAGATCAATGTCCAGTCATGAATGAGCATGTCGATAAAATTATCGATTTGCGTCGCTATCTTGTATTAACAGAAGGAAAAATGGACCCGGAAGCTCAGCGTGCGATGCAAAGCATTGAGCGTCAAGGAAATCCATGGGGCTTAAATCGTAAAGAAAAAGAAAACTGGCGTGACCTGCGCGACGATGTTCATGTGCCAACGGTGAGAGAAATGAAAAAAGCCGGCGAAGACTTCGAATACTTGCTATGGGTTGGTTCCATGGGAGCATTCGATAATCGCAGCCAAAAAATTACGCTTGCTTTTGCGAAATTATTAAACGAAGCCGATGTTAAATTCGCCATTTTAGGAAATAAAGAGAAAAACTCAGGAGATACACCGCGCCGACTTGGAAATGAGTTTTTATTCCAAGAGCTCGCGACAGCAAACATCGCTGAATTCGAGAAAAACGAAGTGAAGAAGATTGTGACGATCGATCCGCATGCGTACAATATTTTCAAAAATGAGTATCCGGATTTAGGATTGACTGCAGAAGTTTATCATCATACAGAATTGCTTGATCAGCTCGTAAAAGAAGGCCGACTCAAGCCACAGTATGAAGTGAACGAGACGATCACCTTCCACGATTCTTGTTACTTAGGACGTTACAACGAAGTGTATGATCCGCCGCGTGAAATCTTAAAGACGATTCCAGGTGTCAAGCTTGTGGAGATGGAACGTCGTCGCGAAACAGGCATGTGCTGTGGAGCCGGTGGAGGATTAATGTGGATGGAAGAAGATACTGGACACCGCATTAACGTTGCCCGTACAGAACAAGCATTAGCTTGCAAACCTTCAGTCATTAGCTCAGGTTGTCCATATTGTTTGACAATGCTATCTGATGGAACGAAAGCGAAGGAAGTCGAGGACAAGGTGGCGACTTATGATGTGGCTGAGCTGTTAGAAAAAGCTGTTTTCGGTCCGCAAAAAGCCGCAATCACGCCTGAAGAAGAGTCAGAAGAAACAACAGAAGCACCAACGGAAGTAGAACAACCAGAGGAGCAAAAAGAGGCTGTGATCGCAGAAACAGCTTCGGCAGAAGAAGAGCAAAAATAACAGGATAAGGGTGCTGTCACATCGGAGTGCCTCATATGTGACAGCGCCTTCCGCTTTTCTTTTGTAAAATTTTTTTGAATTTTCTTTATTGTTATTTGATTTTATCAAATTTTGGATTAAAATAAGGGTAAGAGAGAGGTAGAGAGGCGAAGGGGTATTTGTGTCTCTTTCCTTTTGATGTTGTTTTGAGCGAGCGTTCAGTCAAATGGTGAAAACGGTTACTTATTCCTAACTTGAAGGAGGAAAAAAGCATGACAAAAACAGTGATTATTGATGGGGCGCGAACGCCTTTTGGGAAATTCGGTGGAGGGTTAAGCTCATTAACTGCTTCTCAGCTTGGTGGGATTGCGATCAAGGAAGCGTTGAATCGAGCAGGTGTTCAGTCTGATCAAGTAGATGAAGTGATTTTTGGAAATGTTCTTCAAGCGGGGCAAGGGCAAATTCCATCGAGACAGGCGGCAAGAGAAGCAGGGATTCCTTGGGAAGTGAAGACGGAAACGATTAACAAAGTCTGTGCATCTGGGCTTCGAAGTGTCACATTAGCTGATCAAATTATTCGTGCGGGCGATGAGGATATCATCGTTGCTGGTGGGATGGAGTCGATGTCTAATGCGCCGTATGCGTTACTAAAGGGGCGTTGGGGCCTTCGTATGGGCGATGCACCATTAGTCGATTTAATGATATCTGACGGGCTATCTTGTAGCTTTACAGGCGTACATATGGGAACATACGGAAACAGTACAGCTGAAGAGTTCAATCTTTCTCGTGAAGAGCAGGATGAATGGGCGGTAGGAAGCCATGAAAAAGCGATTGTAGCGATTGAATCTGGCAAGCTAGCAGAAGAAATCGTTGCTGTTCAAGTACCACAGAGAAAAGGAGATCCTATCACAGTTTCCCAAGATGAAGCACCACGTAAAGAGACAACGAAAGAAACGTTAGCTAGGTTGCGTCCAGCTTTCGGGAAAGAAGGAACGATCACAGCAGGAAATGCACCAGGTGTTAATGATGGAGCAGCTGCCCTAGTGCTAATGAGCGACGAACGGGCAAAGCAAGAAGGGAAAACACCGCTCGCTACAGTGATTGGTCACGCGGAAGTCGCAGTAGAAGCGAAAGATTTTCCACAAACACCTGGTCTTGTTATTAATGAGTTATTGAAAAAGACGGGGCGTTCTTTAGAAGAAGTCGATTTGTTTGAAATTAACGAAGCGTTTGCAGCAGTCGCTTTAGCTAGCGGGAAAATTGCTAATTTAGATTCTGAGAAAGTGAACGTCAATGGCGGTGCGGTCGCTCTCGGTCATCCGATCGGTGCAAGCGGTGCGAGAATTATTTTAACACTTGCGTATGAATTGAAGCGCAGAGGTGGCGGTATCGGAATTGCATCTATTTGTAGCGGTGGCGGTCAAGGCGATGCGGTCATGATTGAAGTGCAAGGGTAATTTTTTATTGCGAACAATTGAGGAAAATGCGGAGGGAAAAGGATGAAGGTCAAAAAGTTAATGGTCATCGGTGCAGGTCAAATGGGTTCAGGAATTACACAAGTTTGTGCACAGGCAGGCTATGAAGTCATTTTAAATGATCTAAAAGAAGAATATTTAGAACGCGGCTTAGCGGTCATCAACAAAAACCTTTCTCGTCAAGTGGAAAAAGAGCGGATGACGGCAGGAGAAAAAGAAGAAGTGTTAAGTCGCATCGTGAAATCGACGGATTTACAAGACGCGCAAAGCGTCGATTTAGTTATTGAAGCAGCAGTTGAAAACATGGAGATTAAACGTAAAATTTTTGCTCAGCTAGATGAAATTACTCCAGACCATACGATTCTTGCTTCAAACACATCTTCTTTACCTATCACTGAAATTGCAGCGGCAACAGATCGTCCTGAAAAAGTAATCGGCATGCATTTTATGAATCCAGTGCCTGTGATGAAGCTAGTCGAAATTATTCGCGGTTTAGCGACAGCGGATGAAGTGTATAAAACGATTGAAAGCATGACACATACGCTAAGTAAAGTACCTGTGGAAGTGAATGATTTTCCAGGCTTCGTCTCTAATCGTATCCTCATGCCGATGATCAATGAAGCGATTTATACGTTATATGAAGGGGTAGCAACGAAAGAAGCGATTGATGAAGTGATGAAGCTCGGCATGAACCATCCGATGGGGCCATTAACTTTAGCTGATTTTATCGGTCTCGATACTTGTCTTTACATTATGGAAATCTTACATGACGGCTTTGGTGACGATAAATATCGACCATGTCCATTATTGAGAAAGTACGTAAAAGCAGGCTGGCTCGGTAAAAAGTCAGGTCGCGGATTTTACAGCTACGAATAACACTCATTAACAACAGGGGGAATCAATCATGGAATTGCGTTTTACAGAAGAGCAAGAAATGATGAGGAAAATGGTGAGAGATTTTGCGGAGTCTGAAATCGCTCCGTGGATTGAGCGTATGGAAGAGGGGGAATTCCCGCGCGAAATCCTTAAGAAGATGGCTGAATTAGGGTTAATGGGGATCACGATTCCAGAAGAGTATGGCGGCAGTGAAATGGATTTTACGTCATACATTATCGCTATTAACGAGCTGTCGAAAGTGAGTGCGACAGTAGGCGTTATTCTATCCGTTCATACGTCTGTCGGAACGAACCCTATTCTTTACTTCGGAACAGAAGAACAAAAGCAGAAATATGTGCCGAAATTAGCGGCGGGGGAATATTTGGGAGCATTTTGTTTAACGGAGCCGAGTGCTGGTTCAGATGCCGCAAGCTTAAAAACAAGAGCGGTCAAACAAGGGGATCAATATATTATTAATGGCTCGAAGGTGTTTATCACAAATGGGGGAGAAGCAGATACATATATTGTCTTTGCTTCTACTAATCCTGAATTGGGAAGCAAAGGGGTTTCAGCGTTTATCGTTGAAAAAGATACGCCAGGTCTTGTGATCGGCAAGGACGAACATAAAATGGGGCTTCACGGCTCACGTACAGTACAATTGACATTTGAAGATATGCAAGTGCCAGCAGCGAATCTTCTCGGTCAAGAAGGAGAAGGCTTTAAAATTGCGATGGCAAATCTTGATGTCGGTCGAATTGGGATTGCTGCTCAGTCGTTGGGGATCGCTGAAGCAGCTTTACAAGAAGCGACGAATTATTCAAAAGAACGCAAGCAGTTTGGAAAGCCAATTGCCGCACAGCAAGGACTTGCTTTTAAACTAGCAGATATGGCGACAAGCGTAGAAGCTGCGAAACTACTTGTGTATCGTGCCGCCAATTTACGCGCTCAAGGTCTTCCGTGTGGAAAAGAAGCTTCAATGGCGAAATTATTTGCTTCCAAAACAGCGGTTGACGTGTCGATTGAAGCTGTTCAAGTACACGGCGGTTACGGCTACACGAAAGAGTATGCCGTTGAACGTTATTTCAGAGATGCGAAAGTTACAGAAATTTATGAAGGTACTAGCGAAATTCAAAGACTTGTTATTAGTAAGCAGCTCATTAAATAGACAAAGGATGGGGACAGGAGATGAACTTCCAATTAACAGAAGAACATGAAATGATTCGCAAGATGGTACGAGACTTTGCTAAAAATGAAGTGGAACCAACAGCAGCCGAGCGCGATGAAGAAGAGCGCTTTGATATGGAGCTTTTCCATAAGATGGCGGAGCTTGGCTTAACGGGGATTCCGTGGCCAGAAGAGTACGGTGGTATTGGCAGTGATTATTTAGCTTATTGTATCGCAGTGGAAGAGTTATCGCGTGTCTGTGCTTCAGTAGGCGTAACGTTATCCGCTCATACGTCTTTAGCAGGATGGCCTGTTTATAAGTTCGGTACAGAAGAACAAAAGCAAAAATACTTAAAGCCGATGGCGCAAGGAGAAAAAATCGGTGCGTACGGGTTAACGGAGCCGGGTTCAGGGTCGGATGCAGGTGGAATGAAAACGACAGCTCGCTTAGATGGTGACGATTACATTTTAAATGGTTCGAAAATCTTCATCACTAACGGCGGTATTGCTGATACTTATATCGTGTTTGCTTTAACTGATCCTGAATCGAAACAACGCGGCACAACAGCATTTATCGTCGAAAAAGACTTCGCAGGCTTCTCCGTTGGAAAAAAAGAAAAGAAACTCGGCATTCGTTCATCACCGACAACGGAAATTATTTTTGAAGACTGCCGCGTGCCGAAAGAGAACATTTTAGGCGAGGTGGGCGATGGTTTTAAAGTGGCGATGATGACATTAGATGGCGGTCGTAACGGAATTGCGGCTCAAGCAGTCGGCATCGCACAAGGTGCGTTAGATGCTTCGATTGAATATGCGAAAGAGCGTAAACAATTTGGCAAACCAATCGTCGCAAACCAAGGGATCTCGTTCAAGATTGCTGATATGGCAACCGCTGTAGAAGCATCTCGTTTGTTGACATACCAAGCGGCTTGGTTAGAATCTCAAGGATTACCATACGGAAAAGAGTCGGCTATGTCTAAACTAATGGCTGGTGACACAGCAATGAAAGTCACAACAGAAGCCGTTCAAATCTTCGGTGGTTACGGCTATACAAAAGATTACCCAGTAGAGCGCTATATGCGTGACGCAAAAATTACTCAAATCTACGAAGGAACACAAGAAATCCAGCGCCTAGTTATTTCTAGAATGGTGACTAAATAAGAAAAGCGGAGCCGACTGTCCAGACACGACAAGCAAATGTTCTGACCTGGAATGATTAGAAAGTCGAAGAAACACTTTATAAAGTCAAAGAACCAAAAAATTTCATATTAAGACAAGAACAGAGGAGGGGTACTCAATCCTCTCGTCTGTTCTTCCTCCTTGTTTTCTGTATGTTCAAATAAAGGCGGTTGATAAAAAATGGATGCAAATAAACGAAAAGTACATGCATCTGTCAAAGATGAACAGTTGATACAAAAAAGGCGGTCCGAAATGATTAAAGGGGCGGTCCAACTTTTTAAGCAAAAAGGCTTTCATCGGACAACAACGAGAGAAATTGCGAAAGCATCGGGGTTCAGCATCGGTACTTTATATGAATATATCCGAACAAAAGAGGATGTTCTTTATCTTGTATGTGATAGCATTTATGACCAAGTAAAAGATCGGTTGCAAAGAATCGATTTAGAGGCAGGGACACTTGATAGCTTAAAGCTAGGTGTCGGTTATTATTTTAAAGTCATGGACGATATGCAGGATGAAGTACTTGTAATGTACCAGGAAGCCAAATCGCTTTCAAAGGATGCGCTACCGTATGTATTGCAAAAGGAAATGGACATGGTGAGCATGTTTGAAACGTTGATTCGTCGTTGTGTGGAGACAAAGGAATTGGAGATGGATGAGCGAACGATCCATATGCTCGCACAAAATATTTTTGTTCAAGGACAAATGTGGGGGTTCCGTCGCTGGACTTTAAGAAAGTCATTCACGATTGATGACTATATTCAGCTGCAGACGGATTTGCTTTTTTCCGGTATTAACGGGTACAAAACAAAAAGCTAAGGGGGAGATAATATGGGTCAAACAGTGGGAATTTATAAACCTAAGCATCATATTCGCTTTGTGACAGCTTCTAGCCTTTTTGATGGTCATGATGCATCCATTAATATTATGCGTCGTATTTTGCAATCGAGTGGAGCGGAAGTGGTTCATCTAGGTCATAATCGTTCTGTGGAAGAGATTGTAAACGCTGCCATTCAAGAGGATGTTCAGGGGATTGCGATTTCCTCTTATCAAGGGGGACATGTGGAGTATTTTAAATACATTTATGATTTGTTAAAGGAAAGAGGCTGCTCTCATATTCGCATTTATGGAGGCGGGGGTGGCGTTATCATTCCGAAAGAAATTAAAGAACTTCATGAGTATGGAGTTGCTCGGATTTTTTCTCCAGAAGATGGTCGTCAATATGGCTTGCAAGGCATGATTAATCGCATGCTTGAAGAATGTGATTATTCCACTGTAACAAGCTCTGTAAAAGAGGAGCTTGATCAGCTTTGTAATGGTGAGATTCCGGTTATTTCAAAATTAATTTCGCTTGCTGAAGATCAAATTGATGCGGATGCAGAGCAACAAACAGCTGCGCGAGAAATTTTTGAACGAATTGAATCGATGGGGGGACGTGCACCTGTCATCGGGATTACGGGAACAGGGGGAGCCGGAAAAAGCTCGCTTACCGATGAGTTGATTCGTCGCTTCTTAAATGAAATTCCAGAGAAAAAAGTAGCGGTTTTGTCGATTGATCCAACGAAGCAAAAGACGGGTGGGGCGTTACTCGGTGACCGTATTCGGATGAACGCTATTTTTAACCAACGTGTATTTATGCGTAGTTTAGCGACAAGAAATTCTCGTACAGAGTTATCACTGGCGATTAAAGATGCGATTAAAGTCGTGCAAGCGGCACAATATGATTTAATCATCGTTGAAACGAGTGGGATCGGTCAAGGGGATGCAGAGATTGCTGAGATTTCCGATGTGTCCATGTATGTAATGACGAGTGAATTTGGGGCGCCATCTCAGCTTGAGAAAATCGATATGATCGACTTTGCGGATTTAATTGTTATTAACAAATTTGAAAGAAAAGGGTCTGAAGATGCGAGACGCCAAGTGCAAAAGCAATATCAGCGTAGCCGTAATTTATTTGATCAGCCGCTCGATGAGATGCCTGTGTATGGAACGATTGCGAGCCAGTTTAATGACCAAGGGACGAATGCATTATTTGCGGCTTTAGTCGAAACGATCAATGAAAAAACGGGTACCGGTTGGGCCGCTTCTTTTAGCAAAAAAGCGAATGTAGAGAAACAAAACGTGATTATTCCAAATGATCGTCGTTATTACTTACGCGAAATTACAGAAACCGTACGTGGTTATCATAAACGATCGGAAGAACAAATGAATATTGCTCGTCGATTGTTCCAATTAGAGGGAGCGATGGAAGAGGTAAAGACGAAGGAAAAGAATGAAGAAGTTCTTCGTTCACTAGCAGCGTTAAAAGCAGCATTGGAAGATCAATTAACGGCTGAATCGAAAAATATTCTGCGTGGCTGGCAGGAATTACGTGAAAAATATGCAGGCGAAAAGTTTGTGACGAAGGTGCGCGATAAAGAGATCGTGACGGAATTGACGACGACTAGCTTATCAGGGCTTCCTATTCCGAAAGTGGTTTTGCCGAAATATGCGGATTACGGTGAGATTCTTCGCTGGGTGTACCGCGAAAATGTACCAGGTTCTTTTCCTTATACGGCGGGAGTATTCCCGTTTAAACGAAAAGGGGAAGATCCGAAGCGGCAGTTTGCTGGAGAAGGAACACCTGACAGAACGAATCGCCGTTTCCACTACTTATCAAAGGATGATACGGCGAAGCGTTTAAGCACTGCTTTTGACTCCGTGACGTTGTACGGAGAAGACCCGGATCATCGCCCAGATATTTTCGGGAAGATTGGGGAGAGTGGTGTCAACGTTTGTACACTAGATGATATGAAAAAGCTATATCAAGGCTTTGATCTTTGTCATCCATCGACATCTGTATCGATGACGATTAATGGACCGGCGCCGATTATTTTGGCGATGTTTATGAATACAGCGATTGATCAGCAAGTGAAGGTGAAGGAAGAAGAACTTGGCCGAGTGCTGACGGTAGAGGAATTCGCAGACGTTCGTTCACAGACGCTGCAAACGGTACGCGGAACGGTACAGGCAGATATTTTAAAAGAAGACCAAGGACAAAACACTTGTATTTTCTCGACAGAATTTGCTTTACGCTTAATGGGAGATATTCAACAATATTTCATCGATCAATCAGTGCGTAACTATTACTCGGTTTCGATTTCTGGCTATCATATCGCCGAAGCGGGAGCGAATCCGATTTCTCAGCTAGCTTTTACGCTCGCTAATGGTTTTACGTATGTAGAGTATTATTTAAGTCGAGGCATGAATATTGATGACTTTGCTCCTAACTTATCGTTCTTCTTCTCGAACGGGTTGGACCCAGAGTACACAGTGATTGGGCGGGTATCACGCCGTATTTGGGCGACGACGATGCGTGACAAATATGGTGCGAATGAACGCTCGCAAAAATTAAAGTATCACGTCCAAACGTCCGGTCGTTCCTTGCATGCGCAAGAAATTGACTTTAATGATATTCGTACGACTTTACAAGCATTAATGGCACTGCAAGACAACTGTAACTCGCTTCATACGAATGCGTACGATGAAGCGATCACAACACCGACAGAAGAGTCGGTTCGTCGGGCGATGGCGATTCAATTAATTATTACGAATGAGCATGGCTTGTCTAAAAATGAAAATCCGCTACAAGGTTCATTTATTGTGGAAGAGCTGACAGATTTAGTCGAAGAAGCTGTGCTGCAAGAGTTTGAGCGCATTAACGATCGTGGCGGTGTGCTCGGTGCGATGGAAACACAATATCAACGCGGAAAAATTCAGGAAGAATCGATGCATTACGAAATGCTCAAGCATACAGGTGAACTGCCGATTATTGGTGTAAACACCTACTTAAATCCGAATCCTCCGTCTGAAGAGGACATTGATAATATGGAAATTGCTCGAGCCACAATGGAAGAAAAAGAGCTGCAAATTACGAATTTACGTTACTTCCAACAAAAGCATCAAGATGAAACGGAAGTGGCCTTGAAGCAGCTGAAAGAAACAGCGATTAGCGGTGGCAATATATTTGCGGAGCTAATGAACTGTGTGCGAGTGGCTAGTCTAGGTCAAATTACGAAAGCTCTTTATGAGGTGGGCGGCCAGTATAGAAGAAATATGTAAATCGGGCTGAGCGTCAAAGGAATGTAGGTTGTTCCTTTGGCGCTCAGTTTTTTTACTTATGGTTTTTGATTGTTTTGGGTATAAATGATAACAGATGAAACCTTTGCAATTTCTTAACACTATTTTTGTTTTATAAATGCTATCTGTAAGTATACAATGAGAATAAGGACAATGACGGGATGTGAAAAGGTGAAACAATTATTAGGTTATATCATCATAGGTATCAGTACGTTTGGATTTATATGGTTATATAATAAACAACTAGGTGCTATTCCTTTTATTTTCCTCTCCTTATTCTTATTCTATAAAGCTTATATAGAATTAAAGAGCCCCAAAAAACATCACTAAATGAAAGTATCAAGTAAATGGAGAAAAAAAGTATGAATCTTGACATAAACTTATAGCATATTGAAAGTGGTTATGTTTATAATGAAAAATATGGCCTTTTTTGCTCTGAAAATTGTTCGAAAGCAATGAAAAGGGTGCGGGTAAAGCTCCACCACTTTCGCAGGGTGTGTAAATAGAGAAGGGAAGTGCGGATGTGAATTTAAAGCAATTGTCAAAAGAAGAACGAAAAGAAATGTCCTTTATTGAAGTGGCATTTAGTATTCTTGAAGAAAGTAAACAACCGATTACATTTCAAGAGATTTTAGATCAAATTCAACAGTATTTAGAGCTGAGTGATGAAGAGTTAAGACAGCGTATGGTCCAGTTTTATACAGATTTAAATTTCGATGGTCGCTTCATTACATTGGGCGAGAACCGCTGGGGACTGCGTGCATGGTATCCAATTGACCAGTTGGAAGAAGAAGTAACTACAGCGGTCAAAACGAAAAAGAAAAAGACGAAAAAGGCTGTCAAAGAAGAGGACCTTGAAGAAGACGAAGAGATTGAAGATCTGGATGAGGCCGATGAAGATTTCGATTTTGAAGAAGAGGACATTGACGATCTAGATGAAGAAGACGAAGTCGAAGAAATTGCTGATTTAGATGAAGACGATGAAGATGAAGAAGACTTTGATGATGAGTTAGTTACTGAAGATGAATATGATCTCGATGATGATGACGAAGACGAGCAAAAATAAAGATTTTTAATCTTTTCTTGACTTATCCTAGTCCAAATTGTAGTATTTTATTTGGGCTCTTTAAGAGATATGTTTTATGATTATAACGCTCCCTTTACTTTTTAAGTAAGCGGGGCGTTTTTGCGTTTTTAGCCCTGAGAAAAATTGGTTTATTCAATACTTTTATTATAGGGAACAATAGATTGAAGGGGGCTTTTCAGTTGACTAAATATATTTTTGTAACAGGTGGGGTTGTGTCCTCCTTAGGTAAAGGAATTACAGCTGCATCTCTTGGCCGTTTGTTAAAAAATCGAGGATTAAAGGTAACGATTCAAAAGTTTGACCCGTACATTAACGTAGACCCGGGAACGATGAGTCCTTATCAACACGGGGAAGTATTCGTTACTGATGATGGTGCGGAAACAGATTTAGACTTAGGTCACTACGAGCGTTTTATCGACATTAATTTGTCTAAATATAGCAACGTGACAACAGGAAAAATCTATTCGACCGTACTTCGTAAAGAGCGTCGCGGTGAGTACTTAGGTGGAACAGTTCAAGTTATTCCACATATTACGAATGAAATTAAAGAACGCGTGATGCGTGCTGGTAAAGAAACGAACGCAGATGTGGTCATCACTGAAATCGGCGGAACAGTAGGGGATATCGAATCACTTCCTTTCCTTGAAGCGATCCGTCAAATTAAGAGCGACCTTGGTTCAGATAACGTCATGTATATCCATTGTACGTTAATTCCTTACTTAAAAGCGGCTGGCGAAATGAAGACAAAGCCAACTCAGCACAGTGTAAAAGAGCTTCGTAGCCTTGGTATTCAGCCAAACATTATCGTCGTTCGTACAGAAATGCCTGTTTCTCAAGATATGAAAGACAAGCTAGCTCTATTCTGTGACATTGCACCAGAAGCGGTTATTGAAGCGATGGATGCTGATACTTTATATGCCGTTCCATTATCGTTACAAGATCAAAAGATGGATGATTTAGTGTGCAATCATTTAAAACTTCAATGCCACGATGCAGAAATGACAGAGTGGACAGCGCTTGTTGATAAAGTGCGCAACTTGTCACGTAAAACAAGAATTGCTCTCGTTGGTAAATATGTTGAGCTTCAAGATGCGTACATTTCTGTTGTTGAATCATTAAAGCATGCAGGTTACACATTCGATGCCGATATTGAAATTGACTGGGTCAACGCAGCTGAAATAACAGCGGAAAACGTAGCGGATCACTTAAAAGAAGCAGACGGTATTTTAGTTCCTGGTGGATTTGGTGACCGTGGAATTGAAGGAAAACTAGCGGCAATTCAATATGCTCGTGAAAACCAAGTGCCATTCTTCGGTATTTGCTTAGGTATGCAGTTAGCTTCAATTGAGTTTGCACGAAATGTGTTAAACTTTGAAGGGGCGCATTCTTCAGAAATCGACCCGGCAACTAAGTACCCAATTATTGATCTTTTACCAGAACAAAAAGACGTAGAAGATCTTGGCGGTACATTGCGTCTAGGCTTATATCCATGTAAACTTCAAAAAGGCACAAAAGCGTTCGATGCTTACAATGAGACAGTAGTGTATGAGCGTCACCGTCATCGTTACGAGTTCAATAATGAATTCCGTGAAGAGATGGAGAAAAAAGGATTCATCTTCTCTGGCACAAGTCCAGATGGCCGTCTAGTGGAAATCATTGAGTTGAAAGACCATCCTTGGTTTGTGGCTGCTCAATTCCACCCAGAATTCATTTCTCGACCAACTCGTCCACAACCATTGTTCCGTGACTTCATTGAAGCATCCTTACAAGGAAAATAATGGTGATATAGAAGTCGTTAAAACGCAGCTCTGCGTTTTAACGGCTTTTTTTGCGTGAGTTTAGCTGTCCTCAAGATGAAAAAAGCTACCGTCATTAAACGGCAGCTTCATCATTGTCTAGTAAAATTTCATCCATCGTTAGTTTTAATAAAAAGAAAATATAAAGAGCGGCGATGCTAGACGGAAAGGCGGTGCGTTCACCTTGTTCATTTGGCAGTAAGCCTTTCAACAACTTCGTGTTGATAAAGATATCTGCTAAACTTTCCAATGATTCATTTTCTGTCGATCTAGCACCAGCAATAGCGATAAACGGGACGTTTTTCTTCTGCAATTCCTTAGCGACCATCAAAGCCTCTTCGTCATCGGCAAAGCGACTAACGAGGAGAAGGCGATCGGTCTCTGTCACTTCATTAATCGACGAAAGTGGTGTAGCGTGGATGAGGGGCTCGGCACCATATATCGCTTCCGCTTCTACGGCCTTCATTTCATTGAATCCTTTTATAAAAATAGCTCCGTCGCCGATTGCTGCTTGTGCAAGTAAACGAGCACCGTCTTCGATTTGTTCAGCCTCTTTATCAGCAATCCGTTGGAGTAGTCCATTTAATTGAGTAGAGAACATTTTCAACAAAACAATTCCTCCTTTTCGCTAACTATTATACAGTGGTTTCATTTTGAGGGCAAAACAGGTGTATATTGTAAATTAATTAGTGGAACAAGCAGGAATTTTGATGGTAGGAAAAGAAATACAGAATAAGAAATGCGTACATAGTAGGAGGAATAAATGTGAGTGAGAAAATATTAATTGTTGATGATCAATTTGGAATTCGCATTTTATTAAATGAGGTATTGCAAAAAGAAGGATATGAAACTTTTCAAGCGGCAAATGGGGTTCAAGCATTGGAGATCGCGGATGAGCATAAACCGGACTTAGTTCTATTAGATATGAAGATTCCCGGAATGGATGGAATCGAGATTTTAAAGCGGATGAAACAAAAAAATAGCGATATCCGGGTCATCATTATGACTGCTTACGGAGAGCTCGACATGATTCAAGAGGCGAAAAATCTCGGAGCCCTCACTCATTTTGCTAAACCATTTGATATTGATGATATTCGCCAAACGGTGAAGGAGTACATCGCTTACTGAGTTTTGCTTGTCGCCGATAAACGGCGTCTTCCGCTTTTGTTTCGGCTAGCTCCAGACGCCATCGGCTCGAGGTCAAAAGCCAATCCGTCCAAAAGGTTAAAGAGCAACCTTTCAGCCGGCTCGTCTTTTGCTTGTCGCCGATAAACGGCGCCTTCCGCTTTTGTTTTCCAAGTTATTTTGGTATGATACAGAGTGAGAAATGAATAGGTCAGAGTGCTGACAACAGATGATCAAGGAGGAAAATATTTATGCCTTTAGTTTCCATGACGGACATGCTTAACAAAGCAAAGGAAGAAAAGTACGCTGTAGGACAATTTAACTTAAACAACCTTGAGTTCACGCAAGCGATTTTACAAGCAGCAGAAGAAGAAAAATCACCTGTAATTCTTGGGGTTTCTGAAGGCGCTGCCCGTTACATGGGTGGGTTTAAATTGGTCGTTGCTATGGTGGAAGCCTTAATGGAAGAGTACAATGTAACTGTGCCAGTGGCTATTCATTTAGACCATGGCTCAAGCTTTGAAATGTGTGCGAAAGCAATTCAGGCAGGATTTACTTCTGTTATGATCGATGGATCTCATCATCCGTTAGAGGAAAATATTGAATTAACGAAAAAAGTAGTTGAGCTTGCGCATATTCATGGCGTATCTGTAGAGGCTGAGCTTGGACGCATTGGCGGTCAAGAAGATGACCTTATTGTTGATGATGCCGAAGCGATGTATGCGATTCCTTCTGAGTGTGATCAATTAGTTCGTGAAACGGGTGTAGACTGCTTTGCACCTGCATTAGGCTCTGTCCATGGACCTTACAAAGGTGAACCGAACCTTGGTTTTGAGCGCATGGAAGAAGTCATGAATTTAACAGGAGTACCGTTAGTTCTTCATGGTGGAACAGGTATTCCAACAAAAGATATCCAAAGAGCCATCTCTTTAGGAACAGCGAAAATTAATGTGAATACAGAAAACCAAATTACTTCTGCGAAAACCGTTCGCGAAGTGTTAGCTGAAAAGCCAGATCTATATGATCCGCGCAAATACTTAGGACCTGCACGCGAAACGATTAAAGAAACAGTTAAAGGCAAAATGCGTGAATTTGGTTCTTCAGGTAGAGCGTAAAAAATACATCAAAAGTACGATTGAAACCGCCTTATTTAGTAAGGCGGTTTCCGTGCATATTTTTTAACAATTCATATTTACTATAAAGGAGAGTTGATTTATGAAATTATTTATCGATACAGCTAATATGGAAGAGATTAGAGAAGCCCACTCATGGGGGATTTTGTCCGGAGTGACAACGAACCCTTCTTTAGTTGCAAAGGAAGATGTTCCGTTCCATGATCGCCTTCGTGAAATTACGGACTTAGTTAGCGATTCTGTCAGCGCTGAAGTTATTGCTCTTGATGCAGAGGGAATGGTCGAAGAAGGTCGTGAACTAGCGAAAATCGCTCCGAATATTACTGTAAAAGTACCGATGACACCAGAAGGATTGAAAGCTGTAGCGATTTTTGCTAAAGAAGGCATTAAAACGAATGTGACGTTAATTTTCAGTGCGAATCAAGCCTTATTAGCTGCTCGTGCAGGTGCTACATACGTATCGCCGTTTTTAGGTCGTCTTGATGATATTGGTACGGATGGTTTAGCTTTGATTGAAGAGATTGCAAGTATCTTCGCGATTCATGGAATTGAAACGGAAATTATTGCTGCATCCATTCGTCATCCGCAGCATGTCACTCAAGCGGCTCTTCGTGGAGCACATATTTCTACGACTCCATTTAAAGTGCTACAACAAATGTTCAAACATCCATTAACAGATAAAGGGATCGATGCTTTCCTTGCTGATTGGGAACAACGCAAAGCAAAATAATCAATATTTATTACATGATTTACCTACAATGGGATAAACTATTAACTATTAAATTTGCTGTTCAAACATCTAGGTACTATTCCTTTTCGATGCTTAGTCAGTGCGTGAAAGAAGGGAGTCAAACATGGAAAAGCTGAAAATTGTAGGAGGCCGTCCATTAAAAGGAACGATTAAGGTTGACGGAGCGAAGAATAGTGCGGTTGCTCTTGTCCCTGCCACCATTTTGGCGGAGTCTCCAGTCACAATTGAAGGGCTGCCGGATATATCGGATATTCATATGCTAAAAGGGCTACTAGAGGAAATTGGTGGTGAAGTCACCTTTAAGGATGGCGAAATGCAGGTCGATCCTACGAATATGATTGCGATGCCGCTTCCGAATGGTCGTGTCAAAAAGCTAAGAGCTTCTTATTATTTGATGGGAGCTATGCTCGGGAAGTTTAAGAAAGCGGTCATTGGCCTTCCAGGAGGCTGTCATTTAGGTCCTCGCCCGATCGATCAGCATATTAAAGGGTTTGAAGCGCTTGGAGCGGAAGTTACAAACGAGCAAGGGGCCATTTACTTGCGAGCGAAAGAGCTCCGCGGTGCGAGAATTTATTTAGATGTAGTCAGTGTAGGGGCTACGATTAATATTATGCTGGCTGCTGTCAAAGCTAAAGGACAAACGGTCATTGAAAATGCGGCAAAAGAGCCAGAGATTATTGATGTAGCTACATTGCTAAACAATATGGGTGCAAAGATTAAAGGAGCAGGCACAGATATTATTCGGATTGACGGAGTTGAACACTTAAATGGGTGCCGTCATACGATTATCCCCGATCGTATTGAAGCCGGTACTTTTATGATTCTTGCTGCTGCTGTCGGCGGTGGGCTTGTCATAGACAATGTCATTCCCCTCCATTTAGAATCTTTAACAGCCAAGCTACGAGAAATGAACATCCCGATTGAAATGGCCGACGATAAAATTTTTGTTGGAAAAGCGGATCGATTAAAAGCAGTGGACATTAAAACACTCGTTTATCCCGGTTTTCCAACAGATCTCCAACAACCTTTTACCTCTCTATTAACTAAAGCGGAAGGATCGGCTGTAGTTACGGATACGATCTATTCTGCTCGATTTAAACATGTAGATGAACTGCGCCGGATGAATGCCAATATGAAAGTGGAAGGGCGTTCAGCGGTTGTTAATGGTCCTGTACAACTCCACGGCGCGAAGGTGAAGGCAAGTGATTTACGCGCGGGGGCCGCTCTCGTTATTGCAGGGTTGATGGCAGAAGGGATTACAGAAATTACAGGATTAGAACATATTGATCGAGGGTATAGTAGGCTCGTTGAAAAGCTTAGTGATATCGGAGCGGAGCTTTGGCGCGAAAAATTATCCGAAGAAGAGCTAGAACAAATAAAAAGCTAAACAATTGTTTCCCGCAATTTCCTATGTATGTGTTACAATATATATGTTAATGTGATATACGGATTAAAAATTGCAGTTGTAATACAGGAGGAAAACCAAAATGGAAAGAAGTTTATCAATGGAGCTTGTCCGTGTAACGGAGGCCGCAGCTTTAGCTTCCGCTCGCTGGATGGGACGAGGAAAGAAAAATGAGGCGGATGACGCGGCGACTTCTGCGATGCGTGACGTGTTCGATACGATCCCGATGAAAGGAACAGTGGTCATCGGTGAAGGTGAGATGGACGAGGCTCCAATGCTATACATTGGAGAAAAGCTTGGTACTGGCTACGGTCCGAGAGTGGATATAGCTGTAGATCCCCTGGAAGGAACAAATATTGTGGCATCAGGTGGTTGGAATGCTTTAGCTGTACTAGCTGTAGCTGATCATGGCAACCTTTTGCATGCGCCGGATATGTATATGGACAAGATCGCCGTTGGACCTGAAGCGGTTGGTCAAATTGATATTAATGCATCAGTATTAGATAATTTAAAAGCTGTTGCTAAAGCGAAAAATAAAGACATTCAAGATGTTGTAGCTACTGTATTAAATCGTCCGCGTCATGAAGAAATTATTGCTCAATTGCGCGAAGCAGGTGCTCGTATTAAATTGATTAATGATGGTGATGTAGCAGGAGCGATTAACACGGCATTTGATCAAACAGGTGTAGATATTTTATTCGGTTCTGGTGGTGCTCCAGAAGGCGTTATTGCCGCTGTTGCTTTAAAATGTCTTGGAGGAGAAATCCAAGGACGTTTACTTCCACAAGATGAAGCGGAAATTAAGCGTTGCGAAGGCATGGGTCTTGATGTGAATAGAGTACTTCGCATGGAAGACCTCGTTCGCGGTGATGATGCGATCTTTGCTGCAACAGGCGTAACGGATGGAGAGTTAATGCGAGGAGTTCAATTCAAAGGCTCTTACGGTGAGACTCATTCTATTGTGATGAGAGCAAAATCTGGTACGGTTCGTTTTGTTGACGGCCGTCACAGCTTGAGTAAGAAACCAAATTTAGTCATTAAGCCTTAATAGCAAAAGAACAGTAGGAACGGGTGAACTTGCCCGTTTCTGCTGTTTCATTTTTGTAATCCACGACCATTACTACAACAATTTTTCCTTCCTTTACGACTTATTTAATGATTGATTCAATCATCCCTAACAGTTAAAATAGGTATGTTTTGATAAGAATGGCTCTCTATGATCATAGGGGAGAATTAAACTAAAGTGTGGTGCCAAAATGGAAGAGTTAACAATATCGTATTTAGAAAATTTAAAGCTGAAAGAGCTTTATGAACTTGCGCGTACATATAAAATTTCCTATTATAGTAAATTGACGAAAAAAGAATTAATTTTCGCGATTTTAAAAGCGCGCGCAGAAGAGCAAGGCTATTTCTTCATGGAAGGCGTTTTAGAAATTATTCAATCAGAAGGTTTTGGCTTCTTGCGCCCAATCAATTATTCACCTAGCTCCGAAGATATTTACATCTCTGCTTCGCAAATTCGCCGCTTCGATTTAAGAAACGGTGACAAAGTATCTGGAAAGGTACGACCTCCTAAAGAAAATGAACGCTATTATGGTCTCCTTCATGTAGAGGCAGTTAATGGTGATGACCCGGAAACAGCAAAAGAGCGTGTTCACTTCCCAGCGTTGACTCCTTTGTTTCCAGATCGTCAAATCTTACTCGAAACGAACCCTAAAAATCTTTCTACTCGTATTATGGATTTAATTTCGCCTGTTGGCTTTGGACAACGTGGACTCATCGTCGCTCCGCCGAAAGCTGGAAAAACGATGTTGTTAAAAGAAATTGCTAATTCGATTACAACGAATCATCCGGAGACAGAGCTGATCGTGCTTTTAATTGATGAGCGCCCGGAAGAAGTGACGGATATTGAGCGTTCCGTACAAGCAGAAGTCGTTAGTTCCACATTTGACGAAGTGCCTGAAAACCATATTAAAGTCGCTGAACTTGTGCTAGAACGTGCGATGCGTCTAGTTGAGCATAAGCGTGACGTCATTATTTTAATGGATAGTATTACAAGACTTGCTAGAGCGTATAATCTTGTTATTCCGCCAAGTGGACGAACATTGTCTGGAGGGATTGACCCTGCTGCTTTCCATCGTCCAAAACGCTTTTTCGGTGCGGCCCGCAATATTGAAGAAGGCGGCAGTTTAACGATTTTAGCTACAGCTCTTGTCGATACAGGTTCTCGTATGGATGATGTCATTTATGAAGAATTTAAAGGAACAGGGAATATGGAGCTTCATCTCGATCGTTCGCTTGCTGAACGCCGGGTCTTCCCGTCAATTGACATTAAACGTTCAGGTACTCGTAAAGAAGAATTGCTCATTGAAAAAGGACAGCTTGAAATGATTTGGTCGATTCGTAAAACGATGTCGGATTCACCAGACCTTGTTGAGAAATTCCTTCGTCGATTACGACAAACGAAAGTAAATGCTGATTTCATCGAGCAATTAATTGCTGAAATTAAAACAAATGGACCATCGAAACGAATTTTATAATTCCTAATTGATTTTTATTTATAGGCTTGTTATAATGTTGATGTGTGTTTAGTAATTAAGTTCGGTGTTTTTTAGCCGTACTTCGTATATACTTACTCTGTTTCGAAATGATTCAGGGCGGAAGGAGATGACAAGAATGAAAGCAGGAATTCACCCGAATTACAAAAAAGCAATGGTAAAGTGTGCGTGCGGAAACGAGTTTGAAACTGGTTCTGTAAACGAGGAAATCAAAGTTGAGGTTTGCTCTGCGTGCCATCCATTCTACACTGGTCGTCAAAAATTCGCTGATGCAGGCGGACGTGTTGACCGTTTCAACAAAAAATACGGCATCAAAAACCAATGAAAATAACAAAACGGGCAAGGAGTTAACAATTAACTGCTTGCCTTTTTTTGTTTTTTAAAGTGATGAAAGTGAGGGTTTTCTTTCATGTATGTAATGAAACAAACTGGATGGTTAGAAGTGGTTTGTGGCAGTATGTTCTCGGGGAAATCAGAGGAGTTGATTCGCCGTGTTCGCCGCGCTCAATTTGCTAAACAAACGATCATGGTGTTTAAACCGGCGATCGATAATCGTTATAGTGAAGAATCTGTTGTTTCTCACAATGGTTCTTCCGTTGTTGCGAAACCGATTCAAAGCAGTGCAGACATCTTGGCAGAAGTGATGTCTGATGTAGATATAGTGGCGATCGATGAAGCGCAGTTTTTTGATGATGATATTACAAATGTAGCGCAAACATTGGCGAATCGAGGACATCGAGTGATCTTGGCTGGATTGGATCAAGATTTTCGTGGTGAACCCTTCGGTCCGATGCCCGCTTTAATGGCCGCGGCTGAGCTTGTGACGAAACTACAAGCCGTTTGTGCTGTTTGTGGATCACCAGCTAGCCGTACGCAACGTTTAATCAATGGACAACCAGCTAAGTATGATGACCCGATCATTTTAGTTGGTGCATCGGAAAGCTATGAACCGCGTTGCCGCCATCACCATGAAGTACCTAAAGCAGTTCATCAGTTAGAGAAAAAATAGTTCGAAGTCGGATAAACCTCCTTTAAACAGGTCAACCTACATGTAAAGGAGGTTTTTTTATGCGTTTTTTTCTAATGGCGATCTTGTTAGCCTTTGCCTTAGGAGCGTGTGGAGACAAAGAAGCTTCTAATGAAAGTTGGAATGAAAATCAGCAAGGAAAAGAGTTTGCTCCTGATAATATAACGAAAACACGTGCAGATGAAGCGAAGCAAAATGACCCAGTCAACACTAATCAAAATCCGAACTTTCTAGATTTATCACCACAGCAACCCACTCGTGGAACAGATACTGATCATGCTAGAGACGTCATCGAGCGTTTCACTCCATACGAACCAGGTTCTGTATGGATTAACGGTGGAAAAATGCGAGTCACTGTTCACGAAAAACAAGGTCATAACTACACAGAAGCCGAAGCGAAAGCCGCTTATGAAAGTCTAGTCGCTGCCTTGCCAAGATACGAAATCGAAATGCGAATAAAATAGATCGTTGCCTTTTTCAGCTTGGCTGGAAAAGGTTTTTTATCTCGATCGGATCATTCCAGTCCATACGTCGCTGAACAGCGCCTTCCGCTTTTCGGTGTTGTCCAGCTCCAGGCGCTAGCGACTAGTGGACTTCCACGCTCCTCCTTGCGATAAGTCAACATCGATTCACTAGCGTTCATCGTGTTTCCTTTATCTCGATCGGATCGCTCCAGTCCATACGTCGCTGAGCAGCGCCTTTCGCTTTTCGGTGTTGTTCTGTTTTTTTTGGTATTATATAATAGTAACATTATGGACGAATAGTTGAGGTGACGTTATGTTTGATCGGTTGCAGGCGGTTGAGGACCGTTATGAGAAGTTAAATGAGCTTTTGAGTGATCCGGAGATTGTGAATGATCCGAAGAAGCTAAGGGATTATTCGAAGGAACAATCGGATATTCAGGAAACGGTTGAAGTGTATCGTGAGTATAAGGAAGCGAAATCACAGCATCAAGATGCGAAGGTGATGCTTGAGGAGAAGCTGGACGCTGAGATGCGCGAGATGGTGAAAGAGGAGCTGCATGAGTTAGAGAGGAATCTCGAAACATATGAAGAGCAATTGAAAATTTTGCTTATCCCGAAAGATCCGAATGATGATAAAAACGTGATTATGGAGATTCGTGGCGCAGCTGGAGGAGACGAAGCGGCGTTGTTTGCTGGGAATCTTTATCGGATGTACAGCCGTTATGCAGAAGTACAAGGCTGGAAAACAGAAGTAATTGAAGCGAGCCCGACTGGATTGGGCGGTTATAAAGAAATTATCTTTATGATTAATGGAAAGGGCGCTTTTTCGAAAATGAAGTTTGAAAATGGCGCTCATCGTGTGCAACGTGTACCGGAAACAGAATCAGGTGGACGTATTCATACATCGACAGCGACGGTTGCTTGTTTACCGGAAGCGGAGGATGTGGAAATCGACATTCATGAAAAAGATATTCGTGTCGATACGTTTGCTTCAAGTGGACCAGGGGGACAAAGTGTTAATACAACGATGTCTGCGGTTCGTTTAACGCATCTTCCGACGGGGACAGTTGTGTCTTGTCAGGATGAGAAATCACAAATCAAAAACAAAGAGAAGGCGATGAAAGTTCTGCGCGCCCGTGTGTACGATAAGTTTCAACAGGAAGCGCAAGCAGAATATGATGCGCAGCGTAAATCTGCGGTTGGTTCTGGTGATCGTTCCGAACGTATTCGCACGTATAATTTCCCGCAAAATCGTGTGACGGATCATCGAATCGGCTTAACGATTCAAAAGCTAGATCAAATTTTAGAAGGTAAGTTAGACGAAGTGCTCAATGCGTTAATTATGGAAGAGCAATCGTCGAAGCTTGAAAGTTTAGAGGGATAGATCCCTTGACAAAAAAAGTATACGAAGCCCTCAATTGGGCTTCTTCTTTTTTAGCGGAGCATGAGCGGGATGCGAACGCGGGTGAAATTCTTCTGCAGCATGTGTTAAAGATGAGTCGGTCAGAGCTTTTGGCAAACTTACATTTACCATTAACAGAGCAGCAGCAGGAGCAATGGATAGAAAAAGTACAGAAGCATGCACAAGGAATCCCTATTCAGCACATGATAGGCACAGAGGAGTTTTACGGCAGAAGCTTTCGGGTGAACTCTGATGTGTTAATTCCTCGACCGGAAACAGAAGAACTTGTGTGGCATGCGTTGAATGGGATCAAACAATATTTCCCGAAAAACGAACCGTTAACGATGGCTGATATCGGGACAGGTAGTGGCATTATTGCTATTACGATGAAGTTAGAACAGCCGGATCTCACTGTTTATGCAGTTGATTTATCGGAAAAAGCATTAGAAACAGCGAAAGCAAATGGTGAATCATTGCAAGCCGATGTGAAATGGTTGCACGGTGACTTATTGCAGCCGCTCATTGAAGCGGGCATCCAAGTAGATATGTTATTATCTAATCCGCCGTATATTCCGCTGTCGGATAAAAAAGAGTTATCCACAGTCGTTGTGGATCATGAGCCTCACCTCGCTTTGTTTGGCGGAGAAGACGGACTTGATTTGTATCGGCGTTTTTGTGAGCAGCTACCTAAAGTGTTAAAAGAAAAAGCGATCGTTGGCTTTGAAGTGGGAGTTGGACAAGGTGAAGCGGTGCAACAGCTATTGCAGCAAGCCTTCCCACACGCATCGGTTCGAATCGAGTACGACATTAACGGCAAAGATCGGATGGTATTTTTGCAAATGTGATAGATACATTGTTTAAGTTTTTCCTGACCTGGACAGAATGATGGATGGGAGGGGAAAACGATGAACAAATTATTAGCAGGACTTTATTTATTCACATTATCCATTGCCACGATTGTTAGTTTATATATACCCGAACAAGCCGCTCAAGCGGATGAAACGATCATCATTCCAAAGGAAGCGATTCGGCTTAGAATTTTAGCGAATAGCGATGAGGCGAAAGATCAGCAATTAAAAAGAAAGATTAGAGACGATGTAAATAAAGAGATTACGAAATGGGTAGCAGATCTAGAATCGCTACCGAAAGCACGTCAGTTGTTGAAAGAAAAGCTACCTGAAATCCAACAGATTGCGTTAAAACGAGCGCAAAAAGAAGGGGCAACGGAAGCAATCAAAGTGGAATTTGGCCAAGCGAAGTTTCCGACGAAGTTATATGGCAATTTTCTATACCCGGCAGGAGAATACGAAGCCATTATTATTACGATTGGGGAAGGGCAGGGAGCAAACTGGTGGTGTGTGCTCTATCCGCCACTTTGCTTTGTGGACTTTTCTAGTGGAATGGCCGTTAGTCCTGGGGTAGAAGAACCGATAGAGCTAGAAGAAGAGGTCGAATCTTCTGTAACGGAAGACGTTGAAGAGGAAACAGAGCAAGTCGAGCCAGTGTATGCCGAGGGTGAAGAAGAAACACCGGAAATAAAATTTATGCTTGTCGAACTATTTAAAGGCGGCGAGTAGTGTAGAAAGAATTATTCACATGTGGATAGCGAGGTATATAAATTTATTATTTTCAGAAAACTATCCACATTTGTCCACAGACTTATCAACATTTCATGAAGAATTATACACAGTTTGTGGGTAACTTCGGTATATTTGTGAATAGAATACGAGAAATATAGCGGAAAATGGAGAAATGAAAAAGGTGAGCGGAATGAAAACAACTTATTGGTTTGTGGATAAAAATGTGGATTGTGTGAATAGTTATCCACAAGTGAAAGAAGCAGCCGAGTTATTAACAAACAATGAAGTCGTGGCTTTTCCAACAGAAACGGTCTATGGTCTAGGAGCTAATGCCTGTTCGAATGAAGCTACCGCGAAAATTTTTGCAGCAAAGGGCAGACCGAGTGATAATCCACTTATTGTCCACATCGCTGATTCGCAGCAATTAAAGCGGTTAGTTGAGGAAATACCAAGGCAAGCGGAAAAGCTGATGGCGGCTTTTTGGCCGGGACCGTTGACGATCATTTTTAAGAAAAAGCAAGGTGTGTTTGCTGATAACGTAACGGCTGGATTAGATACCGTAGCGATTCGGATGCCGGATCATCCGCTAGCTTTGCAGTTGATTCGTGAATCGCAATTACCATTGGCTGCTCCGAGTGCTAATCGCTCCGGCAAACCAAGTCCGACGTCAGCCAAGCATGTGTTAGATGATCTCGATGGTCAAGTGGCCGGAATTCTTGATGGTGGTGAAACAGGTGTAGGTGTCGAGTCCACAGTTGTTGATTGTACAACGGATATTCCAGTCATTTTACGGCCGGGCGGAATTACAAAGGAAGAACTTGAAGTGGTCGTTGGGGAAGTGGCGCTTGATCCGGCTTTAAAAAATGCGAACGAGCAGCCGAAGTCTCCGGGAATGAAATATAAGCATTACGCTCCGAATGCGCCGATGATTTTAGTTGATGGTAGCCGTGAATGGATCCAGCAACAGATTGACGAGGAGCGGGCGAAAGGCAAAACGGTCGGGCTGTTAACAACGGAGGAAGTGGTATCCTTATACGAGGCCGATGTGATTTTGCCCTGTGGAAATCGTGCGGATTTAACGACTGTCGCTCATTCTCTTTACGATGTTCTTCGCGCATTTAATGAAGTTGACGTCGATATCATTTTTTCAGAGGCTTTTCCATATGAAGGAGTAGGACTAGCCGTTATGAATCGATTAGAAAAAGCCGCTTCTCATCAGTGGCGTAAACAAAAAGAAAATTGACCTATCAAGGGCTGACACGTAACATCATATGGTGTTTCGGTGTCAGCCCTTTTTTTGTATGAAAAAGCAACAGATCGTGCAATTCTCTTTCGTGCTTGCATATGTTTGAAAAAAGGCACGTCCAAAAGAGAAGGAAGTGAAGAGGAGAATGGGGGAAATTCTCACATTAACGATGATGGCATTAGCTTTAGGGATGGACGCATTTTCGGCTAGTTTAAGTCTTGGTATGGCACCAATTAGGCTAAAGCGGATCTTTTATATAGGGTTAATCGTTGGCGCATTGCATGTTGGATTTCCACTTGTCGGGATGGTAACGGGCAGGGTGTTATCAAATGAGTTCGGGGAAGTGGCTAACATCATTGGGGGCATTTTATTAATGATCGCTGGTGTGCAAATGATTGTAGCGGTCTTAAAAGAGGAGGAATCAGAGCGATCAATCCTTTCTGGGTGGAGTTTAATTTTATTTGCGATCATTGTGAGCCTTGACAGCTTCTCGGTCGGTTTGACCCTCGGTATTTATGGAGCAAGTACGGTGATCGCATTGTCTCTTTTTGGAGGAATAGCAGCTATGCTAACTTGGAGTGGGCTCTTACTCGGCAAAAAAACAAGGGGTTTGCTCGGTTCATATAGTGAAATGTTTGGTGGGTGTATTTTGCTGATCTTTGGTATTAAATTACTATTTCCGATTTAATAAATAAAACGTATATCTTTTTTCCCTATTAATAAAAAATCTTATATAATAGGAGAAAGATATTTAGATGAGGAGGGGTGAGAAGTTGAAGGTTTTATTTATATGCACAGGGAATACGTGTAGAAGTCCGATGGCTGAAGCGTTGCTAAAGCATAAACGTCCGCAATGGGAAGTGAAATCAGCCGGGATCTTTGCGGCAGCTGGCAGTCCAGCTTCTGAACAGGCTAGGCGCGTGTTAGAGGAGGCTAACGTTCCGATCAATCATATTTCCCAAGCAATATCTAAAGAATTAGTTCATTGGGCGGATATTATTTTGACAATGACAGCTTCTCATGAACAGATGCTAGTCTCTCAATCCCCAGAATTAAGAGCGAAGACTCGTGTGTTCAAACGATATGTGACTGGAAGTTTAGCGGATGTTCGCGACCCATTCGGTGGTTCCATTGAAGACTATCGAGACACGTATAATGAACTAGAGCAATTGATTGATCAGTTTATTGAAGGGATACCTAACAGTTTAGAATAGTGTTTATGTAGAAAGGGGAAAATATGGAAAATCATACTAAATTCTCATTTGGGGTAGGAAAGAAACTTGTGGCGCTTGTGACTGTGTTGGCAATCGTTACATATTCCACTAGCGCTTTTTTTATTTACTACTTATATCCTGCGTTTTTTTCCACAATGAATGAAACATTATTTACGATTATGACGTTACTAATGGGAATTATGTGGTCTGGCATTTTAGCTTACATTGTGGGAGGCTATTTTGTTAAGCCACTGCAACAGTTAGAAGTCGTTGCTCTAGAAGCGGCTACTGGAAATATTGAAAAAGATGTAGAGTTGCCAAATGGTCAAGATGAAGTCCGATCACTAGCCCAGGCTTTTAATAAAATGCTCGCTAATTTAAGACAAATGGTTCATAGCATTGAAAATAATTTTTCGTTGACGAATGAAAGTGTACAACAAATTTCAAAGGAAGCAGCGATAGCTTCACAAAAGGCAGAGGATATTTTCCGCACGGTGGATGAGATTTCAGCGGGAGCCGAAAATTCTGCTGTTGCGATCCAGTCTACAGCGGAGTCGGTAGAGGATGTGACTCACCTAGCGGGTGAGGTGCAACGAAAAGCGAAAACTTCAGCTGTTCAAGCGGAAGAAATGGTTCGCGATCTTGAAGAAAGTAAAGAGGTGTTTCAGTCGCTGATTTCAGGTATGGAACGGTTATCCACTGAAAACAAACATTCTTTGCGAGCTGTGCGAGGGTTAGAAGAAAATGCTCGTAAAGTGGGCGATATTATTCAACTAGTGGGAGCGATTGCGGCACAAACGAATTTACTAGCATTAAATGCTTCGATTGAAGCGGCGCGAGCAGGAGAGCATGGAAAAGGCTTTGCGGTTGTGGCAGAAGAAGTTCGCAAACTAGCAGATGAAAGCGGCACAGCAGTTCAAGGGATTTCTGAGCTGATTCAACAAATGCAGCGGGAAGTTGATCAAGTAGTGCAGCAAATTTCTTCTCAAGTTGAAAGCGTAAACACTGAAGTGCAGAAGGGATCAAAAGCGAACGAAGCGATTGAAATGATGACAGACAAAATTCTTGTCGTGGCAGATGATGTCCAGATGATTTTTAATTTAGTAAACAAGCAGATGGATAGTATTGAACTGACGTCTAGACAGTCGCAAGAAGTCGCTGCGATTGCTGAGGAAACGTCAGCAGGCGCATTAGAAGTGACACGTGTGACGAAAGATCAAACGAAAGTCATGAACCATATCGAACAAGACATCATCCAGCTGAAAACACAAGCGGAGGAATTGAAATCAACGATCACTCGTTTTCGTTTATAGCCAACTGTCGGTTGCTTGCCTGAGATATCGTTCTATGACAAAATACAAACAGATACCTAATTGAAAGGGGATTGTACAAATGAAAGTAGCAATTGCTTCGGATCATGGTGGAGTAAATATTCGTGAGGAAATAAAGAGCTTACTAGAAGAACTTGGCATTGAGTTTGAGGACTTCGGCTGTGAATGTGGTACATCTGTTGATTACCCAGATTACGCGCTTCCAGTGGCGGAAAAAGTAGCGAATGGTGACTTTGACCGTGGGATTTTAATTTGTGGAACAGGCATTGGCATGAGCATTGCTGCTAATAAAGTAACAGGCATTCGTTGTGCGCTTGTTCATGATTTGTTTAGTGCTAAAGCAACGAGAGAACATAATGACAGCAATATGCTGGCGATGGGAGAGCGCGTCATTGGTCCTGGATTGGCTCGTGAAATCGCGAAAGTTTGGTTAATGACGGATTACGAAGGTGGCCGCCACGAAAATCGTGTGGGTAAAATTAAAGCATACGAACAATAATAAGGCGAGGTGAAGCCCTGTGTTATTAAAAGAGTGGGAACGAGACTTACACCGACTGTTACAAGAGTTTCAGCAACAGGCTAACCTTCAACGAGAGCAAACGGTCGTCATTGGCTGCTCGACTTCGGAAATTGCTGGCGAAAAAATTGGCACAGCGGGCACGTTAGAGATTGCTGAAATGGTCTATCGTCAAGTGAAAACATGGGCGGATGAACACGGTGTTCACTTGGCTTTTCAATGCTGTGAACATTTAAATCGGGCGCTAGTCGTTGATCGTGAGCTGATTGGGCGTTTGCATCTTGAAGAAGTCGAGGTCATCCCTGTTCGGCAAGCGGGCGGGTCAATGGCTACCTATGCTTATGAGCAAAACTCGAACAGCGCTGTCGTTGAATATATTAAAGTCGATGCTGGAATCGATCTCGGTGATACATTGATCGGAATGCATTTAAAGCATGTCGCAGTTCCGCTACGTACGAGCGTGAAGCAAGTGGGACATGCTCATGTAACGATGGCGAAAACACGACCGAAATTAATCGGTGGCGTTCGAGCGGTCTATGAAAAAACGAATATAAACGAAAGTTGCACTAGTTAATGTTAGGATATAACCGGCTTTTTATTATGAAAGTCGGTTTTTTTATAAAAAAATTCGTTAATTTATTTGAAAGATGGCCGAAACGTGATAGAATATAAAAGAATTTATAAAATTGGCACTACATAAAGTTGAAAAATAAGTCCTATAAAACGGAAGGGGATTGAAAATGAGCAAACTTCAAGTTCAAGATTCAGCAGTTTTTGCAGCAATCCAAGATGAGTTAAAACGTCAACAAACGAAAATTGAGTTAATTGCCTCTGAAAACTTTGTTAGTGAAGCAGTGATGGAAGCACAAGGTTCAGTGTTAACGAATAAATATGCAGAAGGTTATCCTGCTAAGCGTTATTACGGTGGCTGTGAGCATGTGGATGTTGTAGAAGATTTAGCTCGTGATCGTGCGAAAGAAATTTTCGGTGCCGAACATGCAAACGTGCAACCTCACTCTGGTGCACAAGCAAACATGGCAGTTTATTTTACAATTTTAGAGCAGGGTGACACAGTTCTTGGGATGAATCTTTCTCATGGTGGCCATTTAACGCACGGTAGTCCAGTCAACTTCAGTGGGGTACAATACAATTTCATCGAGTATGGTGTCGATAAAGAATCACAAATGATCGATTACGAAGATGTACGTCAAAAAGCGATCGACAACAAACCGAAATTAATCGTAGCGGGTGCAAGTGCGTACCCACGTGCCATTGATTTTGCGAAATTCCGTGAAATCGCTGATGAAGTAGGCGCGTACTTAATGGTCGATATGGCTCATATTGCTGGTCTTGTAGCAGCAGGCCTTCACCAAAATCCAGTGCCATACGCTGATTTCGTTACAACAACGACGCATAAAACACTCCGTGGTCCTCGCGGCGGTATGATTCTTTGTAAAGAAGAGTTTGCGAAGAAAATTGATAAAGCGATTTTCCCTGGTATCCAAGGTGGTCCATTAATGCACGTTATTTCTGCGAAAGCTGTAGCTTTTGGTGAAGCGTTAAATCCAAGCTTTAAAGAATATGCACAAAACATCATCGACAATGCGAAACGTCTAGGTGAAGGATTAACAAAAGAAGGCATCAGTCTTGTATCAGGCGGTACAGATAACCACCTGCTATTAATCGACCTTCAATCTCTCGGCCTAACAGGAAAAGTAGCGGAACATGTACTTGACGAAGTGGGAATCACAGCTAACAAAAACACGATCCCATTCGATCCACAAAGCCCGTTCGTCACAAGTGGAATTCGTATCGGAACAGCAGCTGTCACTTCTCGTGGTTTCGATTTAGAAGCGATGGACGAAATAGCTTCTATTATCGCTGACACGTTGAAAAATCATGAAGATGAAGCAACACTACAAAAATCTAGCCAACGTGTAGCCGACTTAACAGCAAAATATCCATTATATAATTAAACAGTTTAAGCACCCGGTTGTACTCGGGTGTTTTTTTGTACTATAATAATGAAAAATGCATAAACGCTATCTGCTGCTTATGCGGTTTTTTTTTGCCGTTTATGTGATAGCTGCTAACAGAGCATTTTTTGTACATAAAGATAAGGGAGCGATTACTTTGGCAAAAGTATATGTGTTTGACCATCCATTAATTCAACACAAATTAACAATGATTCGTGATAAAAATACAGGAACAAAAGAATTCCGTGAGCTTGTGGACGAGGTTTCGACATTGATGGCGTTTGAAATTACACGCGACTTGCCGTTAGAGGAAGTGAGCATTGAGACACCTGTATGCGAAGCAAAGACAAAAATGCTAGCAGGTAAAAAATTAGGGATCGTGCCGATTTTACGTGCCGGTATTGGAATGGTTGAAGGAGTATTAAAGTTAATTCCTGCCGCGAAAGTAGGGCATGTTGGCTTATATCGTGATCCACAAACATTAACGCCGGTTGAGTATTATGTGAAGCTCCCTTCTGATGTAGAAGAGCGTGACTTTATCGTCGTTGATCCAATGCTTGCAACAGGTGGTTCTGCGGTTGAAGCGATCAACTCTTTGAAGAAGCGTGGAGCGAAAAACGTGAAGTTTATGTGCTTAGTGGCTGCCCCTGAAGGAGTAGAAGCAATGAAGGAAGCACATCCAGATGTAGATATTTACATCGCCGCTTTAGATGAGAAATTAAATGAAAAAGGTTATATCGTACCAGGTCTAGGAGATGCAGGAGACCGTCTATTCGGAACAAAATAATTCAAAAGGTAGGTACATGTAAAATGAATCGCCCAATTAAAGTGATGACGATTTTCGGCACACGTCCGGAAGCAATTAAGATGGCACCACTTGTTCTTGAATTACAAAAACATCCAGAGCATTTTGAGTCGATTGTGACCGTGACCGCTCAACATCGTCAAATGCTTGACCAAGTTCTTGAAATTTTCAACGTACAGCCTGACTACGACTTAAATATTATGAAAGACCGCCAAACACTCATTGACGTGACAACTCGCGGATTAGAAGGGCTAGATCGCGTGATGAAGGAAGTCAAGCCGGATATCGTGCTCGTTCACGGTGATACGACGACAACATTTATCGCGAGTTTAGCGGCTTTTTACAATCAAATTGCGGTTGGCCATGTTGAAGCAGGTTTGCGTACGTGGAATAAATACTCTCCGTTTCCAGAGGAGATGAACCGCCAGCTCACAGGTGTGATCGCGGATCTTCACTTCTCACCGACGGATCAAGCGGAACGCAACCTGTTAAATGAAGATAAAAAAGCAGAAGCGATTTTCGTGACAGGAAATACAGCGATCGATGCGCTGAAAACAACGGTGAAAGAAGAATACAATCATGAAGTACTAGAGCGTGTCGGTAGTGACCGTCTCGTATTAATGACCGCTCACCGTCGTGAAAATCTTGGGCAACCGATGCGTAACATGTTCTCAGCAATCAAGCGTCTTGTTGAAGAAAATAGCGACATTCAAGTCGTGTATCCGGTGCATTTAAATCCAGCGGTTCGAGAAATTGCTGACGAAATCCTTGGCAACGACCCGCGCATTCACTTAATCGAACCGCTTGATGTGATTGATTTCCACAATTTTGCCTCAAGAGCGCACTTGATTTTAACCGATTCCGGTGGGGTGCAAGAAGAAGCACCATCACTTGGCGTACCGGTTCTCGTGTTGCGTGACACAACAGAGCGACCAGAAGGAATCGAGGCGGGAACATTAAAGCTTGCAGGTGTGGAAGAAGAAACGATTTACAAATTAGCAACAGAGCTGTTAACGAACCAAGCTGAATATGAAAAAATGGCGAAAGCCTCTAACCCGTACGGCGATGGAGAAGCATCTCGCCGCATTTGCGAAGCGATTCGCTACCATTTCAAAGCGACGGATCAAAAGCCAGAACGATTCTAAATTTACAAAAAGCAAAAGCCAGCTGGGCATCGCACAGCTGGCTTTTTTAATAGAAGAAAAGCGTGGAAAGTCGAAGAAGTGCGGCGCAAGGTCGAAGAAAAGCGTGGAAAGTCGAAGAAGTGTGGCGTAAGGTCGAAGAAAAGCGTGGAAAGTCGAAGAAGTGCGGCGCAAGGTCGAAGAAAAGCGTGGAAAGTCGAAGAAGTGCGGCGCAAGGTCGAAGAAAAGTTTGGAAGGTCGAAGAAATGTCACGTAAGATCGAAGAAAAGCCATAAAAAGTCAAAGAAGCATCACCAAACCTTTGGAAAAAAATCACGCTTCTTCTATATAATAAGAAAAACTTATAACAGTTCCTATTTTTTGATCATTTTGTGAAAGATTCGTTACAAATTGTGATCTTTTTCACTCTAAACACATTGACATTGAAAAACCCCTATTGTATGCTAACAAAGGGTAAGGAACAAACAATTGTAACCGTTTTTGTCATGTCAAGTAAACCATTCTAGAATAGAGGTGTTTTCGTATGAAAAGTCGAAAAAGCCCTTTTCGAGCAATGGCCTTGTACAGTTCCATTCTAGCACAGTTAGCAGGCTCGATCCTTATGGGGATATTTGCTGGACGCTGGCTTGATGGAAATTGGAACACCGACCCACTTTGTTTAATCATCGGACTGCTACTGGGTTTAACCATTGGCATTTTTTTAATGTTACAATCAGTCCGCTATTTTAATTCGGGAGATTAAATTACTATGCCGGAACTTCAGCACACATACGCTAGGCATCGAAAGTACATAATCTACTTGCTCTCCGTTTTTGTCTTCTGCTGGGGAATTACGCCCTATAAGCCTGTGTTCGCAGGCCTCATCCTTGGGACAAGCTTAAGTTTTTTCAACCATTGGTTAATGGTTAATCGAATGAACCGTTTTAGCGATGCGATCGATAAAGGCGAAAAAGTGAAATCGCTCGGTACTTTATCTAGAATGGCTTCAGCGGGATTAGCTACGCTCATTGCCTTACGCTATCCTGAGCATATCCATCTTATTTTCACAGTTTTGGGATTAATGACATCCTATCTTGTCATTATGATAGATTTTTTTATTCATTTTTTAATAAATAAAACCGGGGAAGAGAGGTGAAAAAAGTTGCATCATAAAAATCCAACGTTTACATGGGAAGTTTTTGATGGCTTTTCACTGACATTTAACTTAGCTAACGTGTTAATGATTACAGTGGCTAGTGCGATTGTCTTTCTTATTGCCGTCATTTCTACGAGAAAGTTAGCGATGAAGCCTACTGGGCTGCAAAACTTTTTTGAGTGGATCATGGACTTCGTGAAAGGGATTATCCAAAGTAATATGGACTGGAAAACAGGGGGGCGCTTTCATGTTCTTGGTTTGACCTTATTCCTTTACATTGCGATTTCCAACTTCTTAGGACTTCCATTCGCAGTCGTATATGATGGCACGCTTTGGTGGAAATCACCAACAGCAGATCCAGTGATTACATTAACACTTGCTGCAATGGTTGTTGGTTTGTCACATTATTATGGAATTAAAATGAAAGGCTTCAGTGAATATGGGAAGGATTTCTTCCGTCCAATGTGGTTCTTATTCCCATTGAAAATCATTGAGGAGTTTGCCAACACGCTCACTCTTGGTCTCCGGCTTTACGGAAACATCTTCGCAGGTGAGATTCTGTTAGGTTTACTAGCAGGAAGCATGGCAGCATCAGGAATAGGTGGCACAATCGCTGCGATCATTCCGACACTTGCTTGGCAAGGATTCTCCGTCTTTATCGGAGGAATTCAGGCGTTTATCTTTACTATGTTAACAATGGTTTACCTGGCCCACAAAGTGAGTCAAGACCATTAATTATAATTTGTTCATTTTATATGAACAGAACTATGTGAAAAATATTTTATTCATACATTAAAAGGAGGAAATTTTACAATGACAGGTTCAATTGGTCTATTAGCAGCAGCAATTGCGATTGGTTTAGCAGGACTTGGTGCAGGTATTGGTAACGGTTTAATCGTTTCAAAAACAGTTGAGGGGATCGCTCGTCAACCAGAAGCTCGCGGTATGCTTCAAACAACAATGTTTATCGGGGTTGCATTAGTTGAGGCACTTCCGATCATTGGAGTAGTTATCGCATTCATGGTTGTAGGTAAATAATAACTTCAAGAAACGACTACTTAAATATTGTCATAAGCAAGATTGCTACATAGCAAGCTTTGTATATGTTCAGTAGTTTGGTCGTTAAAGCTCGATCATAAAAATAGCTAAAGGTGTTTGTTTTTAACACTAGAAGCTATATTATATTTCGGGATTTTGTTCCAAATGGCGAAGATCATTCCAAGCGAACCTTCGCCATTCCTTTATGTTCAATCTTTAAAAAAGCATTTCGTTTAATAGAATCTTCTCTACTTAAGAGAGGATGGAGACTCTTGAAGGGAGTGAAGTAGGCGTGTTAGCAAACGCATTTGTACTAGGAGCATCTGAGGGCCTTAATGAAGGAGATATTTTGTTCCAATTAGTAATGTTTATCGTTTTACTTGCGTTGATTAAAAAGTTCGCCTGGGGTCCACTTATGGGAATCATGCAACAGCGTGAAGAGCATATTGCCTCAGAGATCGAATCAGCTGAAAAAAGCCGTGTAGAAGCTAATAAATTATTAGATGAAACACGTGCAGAATTAAAAGCATCTCGCCAAGAAGCACAATCAATCATTGAAAATGCGAAGAAAGTCGGCGACGATCAAAAGAATGAAATTATTGCGGCTGCTCGTGCAGAAGCAGAACGTTTGAAAGAGTCTGCAAAGATGGAAATCGATCAGCAGAAAGAACAAGCGTTGGCAGCGGTTCGCGAACAAGTTGCCTCACTTTCTGTTTTAATTGCTTCTAAAGTAATTGAAAAAGAATTGAGCGCGGCGGATCAAGAAAAATTAATCAATGATTACATTAAAGAGGCAGGGGAAGAGCGATGAGTAACTCTGTAGTCGCTAAGCGCTATGCATTAGCTCTTTTCCAAATCGCCAAAGAACAAAAGCAACTAGACGCAATTGAAGAGGAACTTCATGTAGTGAAAGCCGTATTTACGGATAGCAAAGAACTTCTTCCTTTGTTACAATCACCAAAAATGACGATCCAACAAAAGAAAGCTCTTTTGCAGTCAGCATTCACTAACGCTTCATCATATACGGTCAATCTGTTGATGCTTTTAACTGAGCGTCACCGTGAAATGTATATTACTGATGTAGTAGATGCTTACATACAATTAGCAAACGAAGAACGCGGAGTGGCAGCAGCAACAGTCGTATCTGTTCGTCCATTAACGGAGACAGAAGAAGCGGAAATTTCTGCTCAGTTCGCTAAAAAAGTTGGTAAGCAGTCATTGAAAATTACAAATGAAGTAGACACTAATTTGTTAGGTGGCGTGAAAGTACGTATTGGTAACCGTATTTATGATGGTAGCCTTCGTGGTAAACTAGATCGTCTACAAAAGCAATTAGTCGTTAACTAATTAAAACAAAACGTAAATGAGTAAATTAATACTAACTATTAATTACTCTTTGACCACTAATATTATGAGGGGTGAAATTCATGAGCATCAAAGCTGAAGAAATCAGTGCGCTGATTAAAAAGCAGATTGAAAACTTCCAGTCCGATATGAAAGTAAGCGATGTTGGTACGGTTATCCAAATTGGTGACGGTATCGCTCGTGCTCATGGCCTCGACAACGTTATGGCTGGAGAGCTTCTTGAGTTCTCAAACGGTGTCATGGGTATGGCACA
The DNA here is from genome assembly GCF_051842975.2 of Bacillus sp. Hm123. Taxonomy (NCBI): domain Bacteria; kingdom Bacillati; phylum Bacillota; class Bacilli; order Caryophanales; family Bacillaceae; genus Bacillus; species Bacillus sp. Hm123. The sequence continues at coordinate 3,350,454 of NZ_CM200277.1, read as the reverse complement.
AAACTTGGAAGAAAACAACGTAGGTATCGTTATTCTTGGACCTTACAAGGATATTCGTGAAGGTGATGAAGTTCGCCGTACTGGACGCATTATGCAAGTTCCAGTAGGAGAAGAATTAATCGGACGCGTTGTTAACTCTCTAGGACAGCCGGTTGACGGTCTTGGCCCGATTAACACAACGAAAACACGTCCAATCGAAAGCCCAGCAACAGGGGTTATGGATCGTAAATCTGTTCATGAACCATTACAAACAGGTATTAAAGCGATTGACGCTCTTGTACCAATTGGTCGTGGACAACGTGAATTGATCATCGGTGACCGCCAAACAGGTAAAACATCTGTAGCGATCGATACAATTCTTAACCAAAAAGATCAAGATATGGTTTGTATCTATGTAGCCATCGGACAAAAAGAATCTACTGTTCGTAATGCAGTAGAAACTCTTCGTAAACATGGTGCCCTAGATTACACAATCGTCGTAACAGCATCTGCATCACAACCAGCTCCAATGTTATTCCTTGCTCCTTATGCTGGAGTAACAATGGGTGAAGAATTTATGTTCAACGGCAAACATGTTCTGATTGTATATGATGATCTATCAAAACAAGCAGCAGCATACCGTGAGCTTTCCCTATTATTACGTCGTCCTCCAGGTCGTGAAGCTTATCCTGGTGACGTTTTCTACTTACACTCTCGCTTGCTAGAGCGTGCAGCAAAGTTAAATGACACGTTAGGTGCAGGTTCAATCACTGCTCTTCCATTCGTTGAAACACAAGCGGGCGATATCTCTGCTTACATTCCAACGAACGTTATCTCAATCACTGACGGACAAATCTTCTTACAGTCTGACTTATTCTTCTCAGGTGTACGTCCTGCGATCAATGCCGGTCTTTCTGTATCCCGTGTAGGTGGGTCTGCTCAAATTAAAGCGATGAAGAAGGTTGCTGGTACACTTCGTCTAGACTTAGCAGCATACCGTGAACTAGAAGCATTTGCTCAGTTCGGTTCTGACCTTGATAAAGCCACTCAAGCGAAACTAAACCGTGGTGCGCGTACAGTTGAAGTATTAAAGCAAGACTTGAATAAACCACTTAAGGTTGAAAAACAAGTTGTTATCCTTTATGCATTAACTCGTGGCCATTTAGATGATATTCCAGTAACGGATATTCGCCGTTTTGAAGATGAGTTATTAAGCTGGTTAGATCACAACCACACAAATGTGTTAGAGCATATTCGCACAACGAAAGAACTTGCTTCTGATGATGAGATGAAAGCAGCAATCAACGAGTTCAAAAAGACGTTTGCGAAATCTGAATAATTTTTCGGAATCTTTGAAAGTGGGAATAGACCGTTAACGGTCTTCCCCTTTCGTTACTTCTAACATTAAAAAGGGTGGTGAGAACCAGTGGCATCGTTACGCGATATACAGACTCGGATTAATTCTACTAAGAAGACGAGCCAAATCACAAAAGCGATGGAAATGGTTTCCGCTTCTAAATTAAACCGTGCAGAAACAAATGCGAAGAAATTTGTTCCTTACATGGAGAAAATTCAGGAAGTGGTCGCATCCATTGCTCTTGGAAGCAAAGATGTAACACATCCGATGCTCATCTCCCGCCCCGTTAAGAAAACCGGGTATTTGGTTATTACCTCTGACCGCGGTTTGGCGGGAGCATATAACAGCAGCATTTTGCGTCTTGTTCATAATTTGATTAAAGAACGCCATAAATCCAATGACGAGTATGTTATTATTGCCGTTGGTCGCATAGGCCGCGATTTCTTTAAAAATCGTGGAATGAATGTTGCACTAGATGTTGTAGGACTTCCTGATCAGCCTTCGTTCGCTGATATTAAAGCGATTGTGAATCAAACAGTCGGCATGTTTGCTGATGGCACATATGACGAACTGTATATGTACTACAATCACTTCGTTAGTCCGATTCAACAGGACGCAACAGAGAAAAAAGTGCTACCATTGACGGAGATTGCATCTTCTAATAAATTGACTTCTTATGAATTTGAACCATCAGCTGAAGAGATTTTGGAAGTGTTACTTCCTCAATATGCGGAAAGCTTAATTTACGGTGCTTTACTTGACGGTAAAGCAAGTGAACATGCGGCTCGTATGTCAGCAATGAAATCAGCAACAGACAATGCGAAAGAATTAATTGATTCTTTATCGCTTTCATACAACCGTGCACGTCAAGCAGCGATCACACAGGAGATCACTGAGATCGTCGGCGGCGTAGCGGCTTTAGAGTAGTGAAAAGCTAGTTAGGAGGGAAAGAAATGAACAAAGGACGCGTTCTTCAAGTTATGGGTCCAGTTGTTGACGTTAAGTTCGAAAGCGGTCAACTTCCTGATATCTATAATGCGTTAAAAGTGCAGGTTCCTGCACAAGCGGGTAAAGAAGCTTCTGAATTAACTTTAGAAGTAGCGGTTCATTTAGGTGATGATACAGTACGTACGATTGCAATGGCATCAACTGACGGGTTGCAACGTAACATAGAAGTATTAGACATGGGTCAAGCAATCTCTGTACCAGTTGGAGATATTACTTTAGGACGTGTATTTAACGTACTAGGTGAAACAATTGACTTAAACGAAGAGATTTCTGCTGATGCACGCCGTGATGGCATTCACCGTCAAGCTCCTACTTTTGACCAACTTTCTACAGAGGTTGAAATCCTTGAAACAGGGATCAAAGTAGTAGATTTACTTGCTCCATACATTAAAGGTGGTAAAATCGGTCTGTTCGGTGGTGCCGGTGTAGGTAAAACAGTATTAATCCAAGAATTAATCAATAACATTGCTCAAGAGCACGGCGGTATCTCAGTATTCGCTGGTGTAGGTGAGCGTACTCGTGAAGGAAATGACCTTTACTACGAGATGAGTGATTCTGGGGTTATTAAGAAAACAGCGATGGTATTCGGTCAAATGAACGAACCACCTGGTGCGCGTATGCGTGTAGCTTTAACAGGATTAACAATGGCGGAATACTTCCGTGATGAGCAAGGACAAGACGTATTATTCTTCATCGACAACATCTTCCGTTTCACGCAAGCAGGTTCTGAGGTTTCTGCCCTATTAGGTCGTATGCCTTCTGCCGTTGGTTACCAGCCAACACTTGCAACAGAGATGGGTCAATTACAAGAGCGTATCACGTCTACAAACGTTGGTTCTGTTACATCGATCCAAGCGATCTATGTACCAGCCGATGACTATACAGATCCGGCTCCAGCAACAACATTTGCTCACTTAGATGCAACAACGAACCTTGAGCGTAAGCTTTCTGAGATGGGTATTTATCCAGCGGTAGATCCATTGGCTTCTAGTTCACGTGCCCTTTCTCCAGAAATCGTAGGCGAAGAGCACTACAGTATAGCTCGTCAAGTACAGCAAACGTTACAACGCTATAAAGAACTTCAAGATATTATCGCAATCCTTGGTATGGATGAGCTTTCAGAAGATGACAAGCTTGTTGTACAACGTGCGCGTCGTATCCAGTTCTTCTTATCACAAAACTTCCACGTAGCTGAGCAGTTTACAGGTCAACCAGGTTCTTATGTACCAGTAAAAGAAACAGTTCGCGGGTTTAAAGAAATTCTTGACGGCAAATACGATAATCTTCCAGAAGATGCTTTCCGTCTAGTTGGTGGCATTGAAGAAGTTGTTGCTAAAGCTAAAGAGATGGGTGTAGAGGCATAATAAGGGACCAGGGGGTTAAACAATGAAGACAGTTAAAGTCAGTATCGTCACTCCTGACGGCCCAGCGTATGAATCGGATGTGGAAATGGTTAGTGCAAAAGCTCAAAGCGGTGAGCTAGGTATTTTACCAGGTCATATTCCGATGGTCGCACCTTTACAAATTGGCGCTGTCCGTTTAAATAAAGGCGCTGGCAAACCAGATTTGGTAGCAATTAGCGGCGGCTTTTTAGAAGTTCGTCCAGACCAAGTGACGATTTTAGCACAAGCTGCTGAACTAGCGAAAAATATTGATATTGCCCGGGCGAAAGAAGCCAAAATGCGCGCTGAACGCCTGCTTGGCGAAAAGAAAGAGAATATAGACTTTAAACGTGCCGAATTAGCTTTACAACGTGCGATGAATCGCATTGAAATCTATGAAGGCAGAATGTAATAATCAAAAACCTTCCGTATCCGGAAGGTTTTTGATGTATCATTCATACAGTGAATACCCTATTTTTTTGTGAAAATTGGAGGAGGATGAAATGGTTTCTGATTTTGGACAAGAGGCATTGATCAGTATCTTGTCTCATATTGTATTTATAGGTTTGTCTTTTTGGGCATTACAAGCTGTCCGATATGAACAAATAATCAAGGCAAATCATGTGTTTCAAGCACGGTTATTATTTATTTTGTTATCGATTGCGATCGGATCTGCGGTCAGCAACTTCTTCCTTGATTACTTCTTATGGTCCCGCCAATTGCCACTGTTATTTCAATAATTTTTTCTCGAAGCATAATAGATAGTACTTCTTTCACGTTGAATTTTTTTTGATTTTGTATATGCTTTTTTTAGAGAGGTTTTCTGCTTCTACTTAAGTGAATCATTGAACAAGGTGGAGTCGATTTCTTCGATCATTTGTCGTTTGAATTCTCGTATGTTTCTTATCTACTAGGTCATACTAGCAGATAAGGAGATGAGTAGAATGAAAATGAGCAGAATGATCAAATGCCTTTTGTTAATTTGTTTCATTGTCATTGTTTACGGGAATAGCACTATTGCGACGTCCACTTCTAATCACTTAGTGCGGCTGACAGAAGACGTACAAAAAGAGAAAGGACATATTGAAGAATGGACCGTACATATGCGCGAGCGTTTAAACGAGCAGGAAATGAAGCAAGTAGCTTTGAAACTTCAAGAATACTTATCTGAGTGGACATTTACAGTAGACACGAAAAATGATGACGCAGTTGTTGCTAGTCATTCAATGGGAAAGCTACGTCAAAAGATTCAGATCGTATCTACGGGTCAACAGGATGGGCAATATATTCTTCTCTATACAGTTATTTCTACAGATGAGGATCGAATAAGAACATTTATGAAAAGGGAATTTGTGAAAACTTATTCACATTTTTTCCATGAATCCACTCCAGTTTTCACTTGTATTAAAGGGAGTTTTGATGGTAAAATTGAAGAAGTTTTGTCGAATCAGTTTTCTGGATTAATGAATGGTTGGAAAGCAAACGAATTGGAAGTTGTTTCTGAAGAAGGTTTTTATTCTGTATCAGCGTATTCAGAGCATTTCAATCAAGGCCTTCCGTTGCCATCAAAGCAAATGAATGTGCAAATAGGGTTAAGAAAAAATGGATCGGGAGCTAAGACAAACTTTGTGATAGGCACGCCGATCATCACGATTGAATATTAATATATAAATTGGACGCGGAGGGGAATACCTTGGATAAAATTATCGTCCGCGGCGGACAAAAGTTAAGCGGAACTGTGAAAGTAGAAGGAGCAAAAAATTCAGTTCTGCCAGTAATCGCCGCTACTTTGTTAGCTAGTAAAGGAAAGAGTGTGATTCGGGATGTGCCGACTCTCTCTGATGTATATACAATTAATGAAGTGTTACGCCATTTAAATTGTCATGTAGCATTTGAAAACAATGTAGTAACTGTTGATGCAGCTGATGAATTATTCGTTGAAGCTCCTTTTGAATATGTACGCAAAATGAGAGCGTCTGTACTTGTCATGGGTTCATTGTTAGCGCGTACTGGGAAAGCTCGTGTAGCGCTTCCTGGAGGCTGTGCGATTGGCTCACGTCCAATTGATCAGCATTTAAAAGGATTTGAAGCAATGGGAGCTGTCGTTCGCGTGGAAAATGGTTTCATTGAAGCGGAAGTCAGCAAACGATTAAAAGGTGCGAAAATTTATTTGGACTTCCCAAGTGTAGGGGCAACAGAAAACATTTTGATGGCTGCTACATTGGCGGAAGGTACGACTATACTTGAAAACTGTGCTAAGGAGCCGGAAATTGTTGATTTAGCGAACTTGCTAAATAAAATGGGTGCAAAAGTTGTCGGTGCTGGTACAGGAACAATTCGTATTGAAGGTGTAGAAGAGCTTCATGGAGCAGATCATAACATCATTCCAGATCGCATTGAAGCAGGTACTTTTATGACAGCTGCAGCGATCACAGGCGGAAACGTGCTGATTCAAAATGCGGTTCCTGAACATATGTCTTCTTTAATTGCTAAGATGAAAGAAATGGGTGTGCAGATAATCGAAGAAGAAGAAGGTCTTCGTATCATTGGCCCAGAAAAGTTAAAAGCTGTCGACATTAAAACGATGCCTCACCCAGGTTTCCCGACAGATATGCAATCACAAATGATGGCGTTAGCGTTGAAAGCGGAAGGCACAAGCATGATTACGGAAACAGTGTTTGAAAACCGTTTTATGCATGTAGAGGAATTCCGTCGCATGAATGCCAATATTAAAATTGAAGGACGTTCTGTTGTGATCGATGGACCTTCAACGATTCAAGGCGCAGAAGTAGCGGCAACGGATCTTCGTGCAGCAGCGGCATTAATTGTTGCTGGATTAATCGGAGACGGCTATACTCGCGTAACAGAACTGAAGCATTTAGATCGTGGATATGTGAACTTCCATGGAAAGCTAGCAGCACTTGGTGCGGATGTGACACGTGTTAGCGAAGAAGTAGTTACTGAAAAAGTGATAACGGATATTAACGCTTAATAATGATGAAGGGCCTGACTATTTACAGTCAGGCTCTTTTATATTTTTATACATACTGCCTCGCTTTTATTCATAAAAAAACAATATTTTTTCGTGATAAACCTCTATCGTTCACCATATTTATACTATTAAGTATTTTGCTCAATCTATCGATGGAGGAATGGAATCATGGAAAAACAACGTCATTCTTTATGGTTAGTTATTGCTGCTCTATTTTTTACGGCTCTCGTTATTCCTTCCTTGCTTGTGCTCGTTTTTTCTCCTAAAGAAGGGGAGATAGCGATGAAAGAGACGAACAAAAAACCACCTGATGAACCTGCGGTAGAAGTGGCTGTCTTTCGTTCAGGAAACGAACAAATAGAGAACTTCCCATTAGAACAATATGTAGCAGGTGTCGTGGCGGCTGAAATGCCTGCAGAGTTTGAAAAAGAAGCCCTCAAGGCGCAAGCCCTCACCGCAAGAACTTTCATTATTCAACATATGATGAACGGCAAAACAGTGAGCAACGGTCAAGCACATGTCACTGATACGGTGAAACATCAAGTGTTTAAAACGAAAAAGGAATTAGAAAAGACGTGGGGCAACGACTTCTCATGGAAATGGAAAAAGATTAATGAAGCTGTACAGGAAACAAAGGGGGAAATTATCACATACGATGGAACGCCTATTACCGCTTCATTCTTCTCGACGAGCAACGGCTACACCGAAAACTCGGAAGATTATTGGGGACAGCCGCTTCCTTATTTAAAAAGCGTGGAAAGTCCATGGGATGAACAATCACCTAAATATCGCGCTCAATTGCGCTTACCTCTTAGTGAATTTGAACAGAAGCTCGATGTCTCTATGAACAAAGCTCAGGAAGCTGGAACGATTACGAAGCGAACATCAGGACAGCGAATTGCGACAGTGAAAATTGGTGATAAGGAGTTTTCGGGACGAGAAGTGCGGGAAAAGCTTCAATTGCCTTCCTCGGACTTTAGCTGGGTCGTAAAAGGGGATGAGGTAGTCGTTTCAACGAAAGGCTACGGCCATGGTGTGGGGATGAGCCAGTATGGAGCCAACGGAATGGCGAAGGAAGGAAAGGATCATCAACAAATTATTCATCATTATTATCAGCAAATAAAGATCGACAAAGCGGATCGATATATGGATGAGATGATGACGGCTAAAAAATAACTCCTTATTGCGTAGCGAGCAATAAGGAGTGTTAAGAACTGACCCAATGGCTGAATTTTTGCATCCATTGATGAATTCGGCTAGAGGGTCGCTGAAAATATTTATACCTGACGAGTAAGTAGCAAATAAATACACCTGTCACATCCTTAACCGCATCAATGATAGAAGCAGAGCGATAAGGAATAAAGGCTTGATGAATTTCATCAATGAATCCGTAAAAGCAAGCGATCAGAGCGGCCGCTAAGTTTGTCGCACTTGAAAATCGACCGTGCGCTAACAAGGCGTTGACGATCAATCCATACAATATGGCAAATTCAATTAAATGCAGAGATTCTTTAAATAACAGGTCTATTTGGTTTTGTGGAAGCGAGAGGATAGCATCGTGAGGTAAACTAGACAAGATCCAAATAGCGACTATATAAGCGAAAGGGGCTATCGTGGACAAGCCTCTTGCGATCATTTTCATACGTATCACCGCCTTTTCACCATTTTATCACGTTTTATTTTGAACTTTTTTGAGCTTTGTGGCATTTTTTTTACGTTTTGAGGAAAAATAAAAAATTTCCAAATGATGATGTATAGTTTTGTAGTAATCTGTTCACACTGGTTGCTGAGGTGATGAACATGAGAAAGGGAGAAAAGAAACCAATCCCCCAAAAAATTCAGCAATTTTTCAAGAAACGTTGGGTATTTCCAGCTGTCTATTTAATGAGTGCCGCACTATTAATTTCAGGGATTATCTGGTACCAAATGGCTGGAGTAGACAACGAGCAAGGATTTGAGCCGCAAGAAGGTATGTTCAATGAAGGAGCATTTGATGAGCCGGCGGAAGAAGTTAATTCTACTGTAGAAGAAATGATTAAGCCAGTGAAGAATGCAGATGAAGTAGTTGTCAAGACGGGCTTTTACGAAGAGAGTGCATCTGAAAAAGAGCAAGAAGCTTCTTTAGTCATCTATAACAATACGTATCAGCCGAATACAGGCATCGCGTTTGGCATGAAAGAAAATCAAACATTTCACGTCGTTGCTGCTCTCAGTGGAAAAGTAACGAAAGTAATGGAAGATTCCTTGCTTGGTAATGTGATTGAAATTGAGCATGCCGATGGAATTGTCACAACGTATCAGTCTGTGAAGGATATAAAAGTAGCGGAAGGTGACACGATTTCCCAAGGTGATGTCATTGCGAAAGCAGGAAAAAGCTTGTTTAACGAACAGGCAGGCATCCACGTCCATTTCGAAGTACGAAAAGACCAAATGGCTTTAAACCCAGACAGTTTCTTCGGTAAACCACTGTCAGCGATCGAAGAAGCTGATATGTCAAATGAAGAAACAACATCAGAAACGGACAATACAGAAGCTACAGATGAAACAAGCGATACAGAAGAGACAGAAAATGTCGAAACGCCGGATAGCGGAGATGAACAAAAACAATCATTAGAAGAAAAAAGCAGCTCATAATGGGCTGTTTTTTTACGTTGCTACCGTTTTCTAGCGTAATCAATTGGGAAAATCGACGGAATCATACATGCCAACAGCTAAATCATTTTACTAAGAATATTTTGTAAACAATATCATATAGTGTTAATAATACCTGTACAAAGAAAAAGGGATTGTTTGAGGTGAGGGATCGTTAGACGAAAAAATACCTATTAGCACTCAGAGCAGACTAGTTGCCGAACAAAGCTCCGTGTGAGGTGCCACATACGGATCAATATGATTACATTCAAGCGAAAGCGAGTCTCATTTCACATGTCTCACATCCAATGAAGGAGGCGAGCGGTGTGCACGATTACATCAAGGAGAGGACAATCAAGATCGGAGAGTATATCGTGGAGACGAAAAAAACAGTGCGAGTGATTGCCAAAGAGTTTGGTGTGTCGAAAAGTACAGTTCATAAAGACTTAACCGAGCGATTGCCAGAGGTTCATCCAGAATTAGCTCAGCGCGTGAAATCTATTCTTGAATATCACAAGTCGATTCGGCACCTTCGCGGCGGGGAAGCAACGAAAAGGAAGTATGCTAAAGAAGAAGCGGTTCAATGAGAGAATTGCTCGTCTACTCATAGAAAGATAAATCTGCCACTATTGGCGGATTTTTTAATATATCACTTTGTAAAGTATTGAACAAGACGATCAATCGAGTCTTTAAGCTGGAGAAATCATGCTCAAGACATAAAAAATTTACAAATCTCCCTCAATTTTAGTCAAAATGTGCTAAAATAAAAAATTGGGAAACTAAAATTCGTATTATGTGAAAATTGACATATCAATGTAGCAAAATAAATAAAAAAGTTTTGATGAAAAGGGGACTACCTGAATGATTTCAAAAGATATTGGCATTGACTTAGGAACAGCGAATGTTTTGATTCATATGAAAGGTCAAGGAATTGTATTAAATGAACCTTCCGTTGTAGCAATTGATAAATCAACAAATAAAGTACTCGCTGTCGGAGAAGAAGCGCATCGCATGGTCGGAAGAACACCAGGAAATATTGTTGCCATTCGTCCGTTGAAGGATGGTGTTATTGCGGATTTTGATATTACAGAAGCGATGCTTAAACACTTTATGAATAAATTAAATGTAAAAGGGCTTATGTCCAAGCCACGCATTTTAATTTGCTGTCCGACAAACATTACGAGCGTTGAGCAAAAGGCGATTCGTGAAGCGGCAGAAAAAAGCGGTGGTAAAACGGTTTATTTAGAAGAGGAACCAAAAGTGGCGGCGATTGGAGCAGGTATGGATATTTTCCAGCCGAGCGGAAATATGGTGGTAGATATCGGTGGAGGGACGACAGATGTCGCCGTATTATCGATGGGATCAATCGTGACATCAGCTTCCATTAAAATGGCTGGTGACAATTTTGATATGGAAATTCTTAATTATATTAAGAAAGAATATAAGCTGTTAATCGGGGAAAGAACGGCAGAAGATATTAAAAAGAATATTGCTACTGTTTATCCAGATAGTCGTAATGAAGAGATGGAAATTCGCGGTCGCGATATGGTTTCGGGGCTTCCGCGTGTTTTGACTGTTCACTCAAAAGAAATTGAATTGGCATTGAGAGAGTCGATTGCGGTCATTGTACAAGCTGCGAAAGATGTACTAGAGCAGACACCTCCTGAATTGTCAGCGGATATTATCGACCGCGGGGTTATTATAACAGGTGGAGGCGCTCTTCTTCACGGCCTTGACACTCTTCTTGCGGAGGAGTTAAAGGTACCTGTATTAGTGGCAGATAATCCAATGGACTGTGTGGCAATCGGTACGGGCTTAATGCTTGAGAATATAGATAGAATCTCTAAAAAGAAGTTAATATAATTGAATGGATAAAAGCGAGATGCAGAGGTCATCTCGCTTTTATCCGTAAAAAAATCGACTGACGTTCTTGTGGATTATTCCTATCGTTTCGTCTGAATGATGATATAATAAATAAATCATATAAAGATAATTGAGGTGGAAAAATGTTTCGTGGTTTTTATACAGCGGCTTCTGGAATGATCGCTCAACAGCGTCGCACAGAAATGTTAACAAATAATGTGTCTAATGCGAATACACCTGGTTATAAGGCAGATCAGTCGTCTCTGCGGGCATTTCCTGAAATGCTATTGCAGCGGATGGATCAATCATCTATACCAACAAAAAATAAGACAAACTTTACTGCTACTCAACCGATTGGAGCTCTTGGCACGGGCGTGTATATGCAAGAAACGAAGCCGTTGTTTATCCAAGGGGATTTAAGGGAAACGGGATTGAAGACGGATGTCGCCTTGCTAGATGTAAATATGCCAGTCAATGAAGAAACGAATCAAGCGGGCATGGTTTTTTATACGATTCAAGGGGCCGATGGACAAGAACGTTATACACGTAACGGGAATTTCACGCAAGATGCAGACGGATATTTAACAACAGCGAGTGGCTTATATGTTCTTGACCCTCAAGGTAACCGCATTCAACTCACTTCTGATGAGTTTGTTATTTCAGAAGATGGACAAATTATAGAAAATGGGCAGGTAGCTGGTCAAATCGGACTTGGGTACGCAGAAAATCCGAACTTGTTAATTAAACAGGGAGATGGACTGTTTCGTTTAGAGAATGGGGCACTTCCTAATGCGTATACACAAAATAATATTCAATTTCGCTTCCAGCAAGGATTTTTAGAGGCATCAAATACAGACGCTGCTCGTGCAATGACAGATATGATGTCTGCATATCGTTCATTTGAAGCCAATCAAAAGATATTAACTGCTTACGACCGCAGCATGGAAAAGGCTGCTAATGAAGTAGGCCGAGTGAATTAACTCAGGAGGAAATGGGTATGAATCAGACGATGATTACATCAGCTAATACATTAAGTCAATTACAGAAAAAACTAGACATTGTTAGCCATAATATTAGTAACGTCGATACAACTGGCTATAAGAGACGTGAAGCGACTTTCACTGAATTAATTAATCAAAATGTCAATAATATGCGTCAAAATGACATCGGTCGCTTAACGCCAGCAGGCATTCGAGTTGGGGCAGGAGCTAAGCTTGCTCAGTCTCAAATGGTTGGAGCACAAGGAAATTTGCAAACGACAGAACGTCTACTTGATTTTGCTTTCTCTAAAGAAAAGCAATTCTTTAAAGTGCTTGTACAAGAAAATGGACAAGGCAAAGTTCATTATACACGAGATGGGGCATTTTCACTTACACCAGTCAATGACGATGAAGTGATGCTCGTGACGAATGAGGGCCGACCTGTATTAGATGAAAATAACGAAATAATCACTTTTAATCCGAACAATGGGCCGATCACGTTAGAAGCGAATGGTCGCATTCGTGCAGGCGATCAAACGTTTAATTTAGGAGTGGTAACAATCAACAAGCCACAGTTCCTAGAACAAAAAGGATCGAATTTATTAACGCTTCCTGACAATCCAGCTGTTCCGGAAGATCAAATTTTGCAAAACTTAATAAATGCCGATCGCGGAGTTATTTCCTTACAACAAAGCACATTAGAAAAATCAAATGTTGATATGGGGAAGGAAATGGTTGACTTGACAAACGTCCAACGTGCCTACCAGTTCCAATCTCGCTCTATTTCGCTAGCCGACCAAATGCTGGGGCTTATTAACGGCGTACGCTAGAGGGGATTGAGTGTATTGGCTGAACAAAGGAAAAGAACGCAAACAAAAACACAGTTAACTCCTTTTGGACGTTTTATTGTGACTATGTTTTTTTTGTGGGCCGCTGCTACGATGGGGGCAATCATTGGCTACAGTGTGATTGGTGGGGGACATCCACTCGAAGTGTTTAATCCCCAAATATGGATTCATTTAGTGGAAGTTTTATATAATAGCTTTTTTTAAGGTGGGAAATTATATGTTAGACATTCAGCAAATTAAAGAAATCATTCCGCATCGCTATCCATTTCTACTGATTGATCAAATTCTTGAAGTCGAAGAAGGAAAACGAGCGGTCGGTATTAAAAATGTAACAGCGAATGAAGAATTTTTTAACGGTCACTTTCCTGATTACCCAGTCATGCCTGGCGTGCTAATCGTGGAGGCTTTAGCTCAGGTAGGAGCAGTTGCGATGCTAATCAAAGAAGAAAATCGTGGAAAGCTTGCCTTTTTTGCTGGGATTGATCAATGTCGCTTTAAGCGTCAAGTTCGCCCAGGTGATCAATTGCGATTAGAAGTGGAAATGCTTCGCTTCCGTGGCGTGATTGGCAAAGGAAAAGCCGTTGCGACAGTCAATGGTGAATTAGCTTGTGAAGCAGAAATTACATTTGCATTGAAATAAAGAACAAGTAGCTTATCGCTGCTTGTTTTTTTTGAATATTTTTCAAAGAGGTGGGAAGGCTATGTACAGATATTGAAAAAAGAAGGGAGCTTTCATGATGGACAAGAAATTTTTGAAATGGGTAGGAGGAGCGGCTTTAATGGCCATGTTGTTAGTAGGGTGTGGCACTGACAATGAGCCAGCTAATAATGACAACCCAGTGAATGACGAAGGTAATATGGAGCAACAAGACAATAATAATATCAACGAAGATGTGAACGAGGGAATGCACGATGAGCATGATCCGGAATCGGAAGACAAGAATGTACCAGGTGATGGTGATATGACGAAAGATAATAATACGCCAGCGGAAGATCCGATCGAAGACACAAATGATATGCAGGATGCGGATAATAAAGATGAGTAAAACAGGGGAACGATCCCCTGTTTTTGTTTTGGGAAAAAAACTTTGTCAACTCTTGGGCAGTGTGATAAAGTAGAAGATATTATCAATTTATTGAAGTTCAGCTAGGACATTCTAGGAGGTACTTATTGTAAATGTTAAGCGACTTATCACAAGGAATTAAAATAAGTATCACACGTTCAATTACGACGGCATTTGAGCATTATATGGCGAGAATATTATGGGATGAGAATGCTTATAAATTTGAAGACTTTATGCAAGAATGGCAAAAATATATTAGCACTAGTTCTTCGTGGTACGACAAAGTGAATGATGAAATCAAATCTAGCCCTGAGTTTCATGAAGAGTTAGCAGTGAAGATTAACGAAGTGGTGAAAAAGATCTTATCAGAAGTGCCAACGCCTGAACAAATCGATACACTTGATCAACTACAGAAAGAGCTAGGAACAGATTACGACTATTCCTATAAAGCGGAAGCGAAATTCTACATCGACTTTTTAACAGCTCAGTTAAAAAAAAAGAACAATTAAGTCCAGCTGACGAAAAAGAATTAACGATTGCCGCTCTTCTTTATTATCATGTCTATGATCAAGAGCTACCCAACCGATCTTATAGTAAGCAGGATATTGAATATATTATTCAAAAGCTTCAACAAACGCTTGAAACTGGAAAAGACGAACTGGTCTCCTCCAATATACATTAAAGAGCCGCTCCATGAATTGGAGTGGCTCTTATTTTTATTCCTTTTTAGAGCTTTCCTTCAAGGAGGACCGTGATGCCATTTTCGAGTGTTTTCATACCTCTCATTTCGGCGGTAAAGATCGCTGGGTCGTTGTTTGGGTGGGAAATGAGTATTTGTACGCTCAATTCACCTTCTCGTTTTTGATAATCGGAGAATACTTCTTCATAATCTTTACTCACAAATAATTCAATTAGCCATGTGTGTTTTTCATCTTCTTTGTTGATGATTAAGCCATCGATTAGCTTAATCTCGTGCAACTGAGCAGATTCATTTATAAAAAATCCTGCTATTTTAAAGGTTTTCATGAAAGGTATAGCTCCTTTCTATTTTTAATCAAATTATAGCATGATTTGACTAATGACCAAAACAAACGAGTAGATTTCTAAAAAATGAAAAATCAATGATTTCCTACGTTTAGCATAGAGGAACTGTTAGTTTATGAGTTAAAAGAGCGCTTGGATGTACGAAATGAGAAGATAAATGTCCAATATCCCAAGTTTACTTCATTTGAGACTTCAGAGTATGATAAAGCCATCTTAAGAGAAGGGAGGGAGTAACGATTATTAATCAGGTGACACTTGTTGGTCGATTGACAAAGGACCCCGAAGTACGCTTTACAGCAGACGGTAGAGCTTTGTTAAATATGACGGTGGCTGTGAATCGTCCATATCGAAATCAAGAGGGACTATCACAGACTGATTTTATTTACTGCACCGTTTGGAACAAATCTGCTGAGAATACGGCCAAGTATTGTCGAAAAGGTTCGCTCGTTGGCGTGCTCGGTACGATTCAAACTCGCACGTATGACGATAAAGACGGCAAGCGAGTATACGCGACAGAAGTACTAGTTAACACGATTCGTTTCTTAGACAAAAAGCGTAATGATTCAATAGAGGCTGACATGTTGCCGATTTTGACGATACCATAAAGGGAGAAAAGCAGATGCCACAATCTGAATCGACATATGAGAGAAGATTAGAAGAAATGACATACCGCTTCGGAAAAGCCTTAGTAAAAATCCGCGAATTAGAAGAAAGAGTTGCTAAATTAGAACAACGCTACCTCGAAGAACAACCACAAAATCAATCAATTCTATGTTAATAAACGACCACGAATCTCCTCGTATCAAGCTGAAAAGCTCTGCGCAACAAAACAGAATCTCCATTACAGCCTCAAATGTAATAGCCGGTTCTTCTCCTCAAGAACCGGCTATCTATCATGTTAATGTTAATAGGGCTTGTAAATCTTGATCGGATAATTCGGTGATCCATTGGTCACTGCTAATGATTTCATCGTTTAACGCCTGTTTCTGTTCAAGCATGCTATCGATTTTTTCCTCTAACGTTCCTGTCGTAATCATTTTATGCACATGAACAAAGCGGTTTTGCCCAATTCGATAGGCGCGGTCCGTCGCTTGATTTTCCACGGCAGGATTCCACCAACGATCATAATGGATGACATGATTCGCCGCTGTTAAATTCAGCCCAGTGCCTCCTGCTTTTAACGAAAGCAAAAAGACAGGGAACTCGCCTTCTTGGAACTTCCTCACTAGCTGATCGCGTTGCTCTTTAGAAGTACTTCCGTTTAAAAACGGAACAGAGAAACCGAAGCGCTTTTCAATTTCCTGCTGAATCATTTCCCCCATCCCAATATATTGAGTGAAAATTAAACAAGCCTCTTGTCGCTCGATAATGTTTTCAATCAGCTCCATCAGCTTATTCATTTTCTCGGAGCGTTCAACGATATGGTTCGGTACGTCCTCTTTCAAATATAATGCTGGATGATTACATAGCTGTTTAATTTTATTTAACATCTGCAAGATCAGTCCGCGCCGTTCAAAGGCTGATAGCTGGCTGATCTGTTCCATCGTCTCATTAACGAGCTGTTCATATAGCACCGCTTGCTCCACTGTCAATGGACAATATTCTTTCTGCTCTAGCTTATCCGGTAAATTCAGTTCCACCTCTGGGTCCTTTTTCGTCCGGCGTAGTAAAAATGGGCGGATTTTCGATTGGAGCATCGTTACTTTCTCTTTGTTGCTATCCTTTTCAATCGGCACAATATAGTTTTTCTGAAATTGCTGCAAGCTGTTCAAGTAGCCGTGATTCGTAAAGTCAAAGATCGCCCACAGTTCTGATAAGCGATTTTCCATCGGTGTTCCCGTTAAGGCAATATGATGCTTCCCTTTCAGCTTCCGAATCGCTCTCGATTGTTTTGTATGGGCATTTTTGATATTTTGTGCTTCGTCTAAGGCGACCGTGCTCCATTCAATCGATGAAAGGGTGTCAAAATCAAGATGAGATAGCCCGTAAGAGGTTAATACGACATCCACATTGCGAGCAGCCGCTTGAAACGCCTCTTCTTGTTCGCGATTGCTTCCGTAATGAAGCATCACGCGCAAATCAGGAGCAAATCGTTCTAATTCCTTTTGCCAGTTGCCGAGTACCGATGTAGGACAAATGATTAAAGCAGGTGCCTCCATTTGTTCCCGATCGTTGACATGAAGCAAGTATGAAATCAACTGAATCGTTTTCCCAAGTCCCATATCATCCGCTAAGCAAGCACCGAAGCCACAGGAGCGGAGAAACAGCATCCAACTCATCCCAAATTGCTGATACGGACGAAGCTCGGCATTTAGCTTGGCTGGAGCTGGTTCAAGCGGAATTGTTGATACGTCTTTTAGTTGGGCGATCATTTTTTTGAACGAACGATTTAAATCGATTTGAATTTGCGCGAACAGACGTGGATCAACGAAATCATCCGTTGGTGTCTCTTCTTCGGGCGCTAACTCTTGCTCAAGCAAATCTTGTAAGCGCAAGCCTTCCTTCTTCGCTTTCCGCATCAGACCTTGAATTTTTCGTACCATCTCTGGATCGAGTTGAATCCACTCGCCATCCACTTTCACTAGCCGACGATTCTCTTCCGTGAGCTTTGTGAATTCATCTTCGGACAATTCCGCGCCATTCATCGATAAGCGCCAGTTGAAATCGACAATCGCTTGCAATCCAACGAAGGAAGGGCGATGGCTTGCGCTTTGTGACGACACCTTCGCAGATAACGACAGCGAGGCTTTACGAATCGACTCCCACCAAGAAGGCAACAAGATATGAACGCCGAGCTGCATCAATTTCTCACTTGCTTCTGTTAGAAATAAAAAAGCCATTTCCTCTGAAAGCCGTGTTCGTAGCTCTCCATGTTCTTCAAGCCAAGGAAAGACTCGTAGCCAACGAGCTTTCTCCTCATCCACTTCTGTTAAAAAAGGTGTCCACGTTTTCGGTATTCTTCCTGTGAGAGGATAGATTTTCTCCTCTTTCTTTTTATGAATGAGCACCGTTTCAAGCGCCCAATCCTCTCCGTCCTCGGCAGGCTCCGTTAAGCGAAGACCGATATGGAAAGGGGTATCGCTCTCTTCTGTGCCGATCCATTCACGAAAGCGAGCCTTGTCAAAATAGAGATTCAATTCCTCAGCCGTTAACGCAGTCGTTGTCAGTTGGTGCAGCAGGTGTTGGTTCGTCATATTATTGAATACTTCTTCGGCACAGTGTTGGAATAGCATTGTCACCAACTCGCGGTTGCTCACATCTAACACATGCTCATCCCAAAAGGTAGTGGAGAATTCATCCCAAACGACATCGGGCACTTTCCAGATGATCTCTTCTTCTTTAAATTCAGGGGAAAATTCTCCATCGATGATCGTTTCATATAAGACAGGAGCAGCGGCTAAGCTGAAGTGACCAAGTTCATTCCACTCCCAGTGAATGAAGCGATTAAATTGTTCGCTTTGAAATAAAGTGACCCAGTGCCACGGCGAAAGTAATACACCATGCTTACCTTCATAGACAGTGTGAGGCAAGCGTGAACCGTAGAAGCTTTCGTCATGTCGCAAAAATAGCTGCTTCACCCATTGTTCAGGTGGGATATTCTGACTAGATTCATTTTCTGCATAGAGAAAGAACTGTTTATTTTCTGTCAAGGTCATATGAATCATCATTGTTCTCGTTTTAACCATCGATCAGCTTACCCTTTCTGCACTCTTCTTGAAACGCTCGCAAACGCTTCGTTTCTGCTAATAGTGCCGTTACATATTGTTCCCAGCGGTCGGTACGTTTTAACTTTTTGTATAGTGTGCGCAGTCGTTTTAAATAGCGGACCGCTTTTTTATAGCTATCTCGGTTGCGTTGATTCACTAATAAATCAATTCCATGATGATAGAGTGGAAGTACTTCTTGCGGCGCCGATTTTTGCGCTTCTTTTAAACCGACATGATCTAGCTCAGTTAAGTCATAACCAACCCATGATTGCAGCTCGACCCATTCTTGAACTTGGTCCATAGTTAATAAATACATACTTAATTCAGAATAACTATATGGAAGCATTCGCTCTAGTAAGCTTCGATAGAGTAGCGGCTCTTTCATCATCAACCATTCTCGATCACAATAGGTGAGTAGCCAATTGACAAACCGGCGGCAATGAAAGCTATCTCCGAGGTGTTGTAAATAAGCTTCTAGTTTTTGTTCAAGTAATGTGATTAATACGCGCACTTTTTCATATTGCTTGGCAGAAAACACATCATGTAACCAAAACATATAATATTCAAGCGCATCCTCCTCAAGCTCAGACGCTACTTTTGCAAATAATTCAAGCTGGTTCGCTAGTAGAAGCTGGTGCAAATAAGCGATCGACAGAGCGACATCTTTCGGTGGTCTAGTCAATTGCTCCAGCCGTAGGCGTTCCTCTTTTCGCCACGCTTCTCGTTTGAACAGATCATTCCATAAATAACGATAAAGGTCGATTCGTTGCTCCTCAAATACATGCCACTTAGGAGAGATGATGTTGGCTGTTTCTTGCTGTAAATAGTGAATGTAATCGTCAAACTCAAAAGGAAGGGCATGGACACTCATGCTTGCGGCAGCATCCGCAGCTTCTTCCACTAAATAGTATAAAAAGGAGGCCCCTGACCGTTGCCATATTTCTGGAGAGATGTTTGAATCATTAAATAGCTTCATCATGTAGGTCAACAGGCCAAAGTTAACATATAACTCATACAGCGGCTGCCATTCACGCTTCGACGGTTTTTGTTTCAACAACGCTTCAAGCACTTTTCTTCCTTCAAATTCAAGCGCATAAGGATTAGCTTGAATCACATCAAACGCCAGCTTTTTTTGGATTATTCGATGGACGGTTGTCATCCAAGCTTTCGGCCCATCTTGCGCTGTTACTCGATGGCTTAATAGATCACTCGCTCGCATGACCCCAGGAATATCCGTTAACTCGGCTTTTGAAGAGAGCCAATCCTCCAACCATTTTGCTGCCGTCTCGATGTCTTGATATGCTTGAAAAAAAAGGGCAATTTTATGAGGGCACCAAGACTCTTGAGAACAAGAGCACGTACTGAAGGAGGGGAAATCAAGATCAATTCCTACTTCATATGTTTCTGTATATGTCCAAACGGAACCAGATAGTAGTGTTTCATTAAACGTTTTTACTTGAGCATTTTCCAGTAACTCAAAGCCTTTAGTCACGACTGCTCGATCTTTAGGTAGCGCCGGGCTGAGCTCTAATTTTAATTCTGAACCGAAAGCATCCAATTGTTCCTTCAGTGCTTCACTGTTTGCATGCATAGATAGGGCCTCCGTTCGTATTTACTCGTATCCCCTCATTATAGAACAAATCTCTTAAATAAAAAATGTGAATCCTAAATCAATTAATACATTTCATTTGGTTTCAGTGATTTCGTTTATATTACAAACATTAAATTTTTTGTCAATATAACTCGCAAATTGTTAGTTCTATTGCGTTATTTGCTGTAACATTGCTCGAACCTTTGCCGAGGGGGGATTTGCATTTGGGATATATCTGATAGAATGGTAGAAAATGATAAAGGAGGTAAGTGTGTGAGGAAAGGAGTTTTTTTAGTTTTTTTGTCGTTTCTTTTAATCCTCTCTACAGCAAGCTTTAAACATACAGCTTTGGCGAGTAATTTTGTAGATGTGCCAAGCTCACATCGAGGAGCGAAAGAGATTAGTTATTTATCTCAAGGTGGTATTGTTAACGGGGGAATTGATGGGCGGTTCAGTCCGAACAAAGTATTGACACGGGCAGAAGCGGTTGCCTTCATTGGACGTGCGCTACAACTAGACGGCATACAACGCTCAACGAGTTTCAAGGATGTTGGTTCAGGGATGTTTGCTTCTGGTTATATTCAATCAGCTGTAGACAAAGGAATTGTTTCTGGATATGGGGATGGTAGCTTTAAACCGAGCAAAGTAGTGACACGCGGTGAAATGGCGATCATGATTAGCAAGGCGTTTGGCTACTCGTTTAATAATTCAAGTAGCGGAGCGGCTCAAGCTCTTTTATCTCGAGGGATTGCTCAAGGTTTAGCGGATGGTTCTTTCGGCTTCAATCAATCGATTATTCGAGCGGATTTTTCCGTCTTTTTAGCGAGAGCGATCAACCCTGACTTCCGTGTGAAAGCAAACACGGTTAAATTCGACCAAGACCTTAAAGTGAACACAAATGATTTGAATGTACGAAAGGGTCCGAATTCAGCTTACGGAAAGGTAGGCTCATTGAATAAAGGGTTAGCTGTACAAGGTGCTTATTCAGTAGGAGCATGGTACTACATAAAAGCAGGCTCTATTAAAGGTTTTGTACATGGTCATTACTTAGATGGAAAAGGGGACTCTGGAGGGGCAACGAATCCAGATCCGAAACCGAAACCAGAACCACCGACAGGCAATTACGATCCGCGAATTAAAGATCAAGTGGTTATTCTTGACCCTGGTCATGGCGGCAAGCACCCTGGTGCGATGGCTTATGGTGTTAGAGAGAAAGATGTGGTTCTAGCAGTGGGTTTAAAGGCGAACGAAATTTTCAAGAAATCACCTCTCCAAGTAAAGATGACTCGCTCGACAGATAAATATATATCACTTGCAAATCGTGTCAAGTATGCCCAACAGGTGAACGGAGATATATTCGTTAGTATTCATGCCAACTCGCACTCAAAAGAATCCGCGAATGGGACAGAAACATACTACTATGCTTCAAGAAAGAATTCTCGTACGGACGATAGTAAATTGTTAGCAACGAAGATTCAAAAACGTTTGCTTGAAGCTTGGAACTTAAAGGATCGTAAGGTTAAAACGGCAGATTTCTACGTTATTCGCAAAACTACGATGCCATCTACTTTATTAGAGCTAGGTTTCATTAGCAACAAGAGTGAAAATCAAAAGTTGAAATCCGATTACTGGCAAAACGAAGCAGCAAAAGCGATTTATTATGGAGTGCTAGACTACTATAAAGCAAAAGGATATAAAGTAGACTCACTATACTCTGTTGCAAAATAGAATAATCGGTATATATAGAAGGGGGATGTTCAATATCCCCCTTCTATTTTTTTGAGGATGACCATTTAAATGGCGAGAAAGAGAGAGATTTCAGTTATTTCTAAACATTTCATTGCCGTTACAAATATTAAATTTTTTTGGTAATACAACCCATAAACTATTGGTTTAATCATATCGCCCCATGTAATGTAAATAATAGCTTCGTAGAAGGGGATTCGATTTTAAAATAGATATGTTAGAATGAAGGCAAATAAGAAGGGAGGTAGGAGTGTGAAGAGAAGGGCTTTTTTAGTTTTTTTGTCGTTTCTTTTAGTCATTCCTATGTTAGGGGTAAAAAGTACTGCATTTGCTAGTACTTTCTCAGATGTGCCAAGCTCACATCGCGCAGCGAAAGAGATTAATTATTTAGTTGATGGAGGAATTGCTAACGGGGTATCTAGTTCTCGATTTAGCCCTAGCAAAACTGTTACTCGTGCAGAGGCAGTCGCATTAATTGGACGTGCACTTCAATTAAATGGTACACAGAGATCAACAAGCTTTACAGATGTTGGTTCAGGGATATTTGCTTCTGGCTATATCCAATCAGCTGTAGACAAAGGAATTGTTTCTGGATATGGAGATGGTAGTTTCAAGCCGGGTAAAGTAGTGACACGCGGTGAAATGGCGATCATGATTAGTAAGGCATTTGGCTACTCGTTTAATAATTCAAGTAGTGGAGCAGCTCAAGCTCTTTTATCTCGAGGGATTGCTCAAGGTTTAGCGGATGGGTCTTTCGGTTTTAATCAATCGATTATTCGAGCGGATTTTTCCGTCTTTTTAGCGAGAGCGATCAACCCTGACTACCGTGTGAAAGCAAATACGGTTAAATTCGACCAAGACCTTACAGTGAACACAAATAACCTGAATGTACGAAAGGGTCCGAATTCAGCTTACGGAAAGGTTGGTTCATTGAACAAAGGGTTAGCTGTACAAGGTGCTTATTCAGTAGGAGCATGGTACTACATAAAAGCAGGCTCTATTAAAGGTTTTGTACACGGCAATTACTTAGATGGAAAAGGGGACTCTGGAGGGGCAACGAATCCGGATCCGAAACCAGAACCACCAACAGGCAACTACGATCCGCGAATTAAGGACCAAGTGATTGTTCTTGACCCTGGTCACGGGGGCAGTGACCCTGGTGCGATTGGTTACGGTATTAAAGAAAAAGACGTTGTACTAGCAACAGGTTTAAAGGTCAACGAAATTTTCAAGAAATCACCTTTCCAAGTAAAGATGACACGTTCGACTGATAAATATGTGTCTCTTAGTGGGCGCGTAAGCTATGCGCAAGCAGTGAAAGGAAATACATTTATTAGTATTCACGCGAATGCGTTTAATGGATCAGCAAATGGAACAGAAACATACTATTATGCTTCTAGAAAAAACCCGCATACAGCAGATAGTAAATTGCTAGCAACGAAGATTCAAAAACGTCTGATCGCGGCGTGGAACTTACAGGATCGTGGCGTCAAAACGAAGAGTTTACACGTCATCCGTGAAAACAATATGCCGGCTACTTTGCTAGAGTTAGGCTTCATTGACAACAAGAAAGATAATGCCAAGCTGAAATCAGACTACTGGCAAAATGCAGCAGCGAAAGCGATTTACTATGGTACTTTAGATTACTATAAAGCAAAAGGATATAAAGTCGACTCGTTATATTCTGTCGCAAAATAGTAAATAAAATAAAATAGAATAATCATCGCATTCACGTTAAAATGAAAGGGAGGCTTAATAGTCTTCCTTTTATTTTTTTACAAAAAGAGAGAGGTGAATGTTGTGAAAGACATGAAATGCTATCTTCTATTCTTTGCTGCACTATTCTTCTTTTCTATTACCCCATCCATTTCCAATGCAAACACGATTGAAGAGAAAAGAGCGATCGTGTTTTTTCATAATGAAGTCAATCGGGCATTATTAGAAGAAAACACTGAAGAGATTAATTTTATCTTTGATGAACTACCTGCCGCAGCAGTGAACGTGACAGAAGATCAGAAACAATTACTTGCAAGCCATCCAGACATTCAAATGATTCAATACGACCAACCAATAGAAAAAAGCGGTCAGATCATTCCTTACGGCTATAAAATGATCGGAGCTGACAAGCGAGTTCCATCTACTTTAAGCGGTAAAGGGGTCAAAATCGGTATTATTGATTCAGGTGTCGATACGAAGCATCCGGATTTACGCATTGCAGGCGGGGCTTGTATGATGAGAATCATTGATATACGAGGTTGTAGTAATTCTTACAATGACGATGCGGGGCATGGAACCCATGTTGCAGGCGTTATCGGAGCAAAAAATAACAGCATCGGCGTAGTAGGAGTCGCACCGCAAGCCCAGCTCTATTCCATTAAAGTGTTGGATAAAAGAGGAATAGGTACAACTTCAACGATTATGGCAGGTATTGAATGGGCGATTGAGCGAGACATCGATGTGTTGAATATTAGTATTACAGCTCCTCGATATGATGAAGCATTAGAACGAATGGTGAAACAAGCCTATGATCGTGGTGTAATCATTGTCGCAGCAGCAGGAAATGAAGGTCCACCATGGGCAGGAGACCAATCCTCGGTTCAGTATCCAGCCAGGTTCGATGAAGTGATGGCCGTTTCTTCGATCGATAACAAGAAACAAATTGGAGAACTGTCTTCTATCGGTAGCGAAGTGGAATTGGCTGCCCCAGGTGAAAATATTTATAGCACCGTTCCGACTTCACTATATGTGAGTGGCTATGAGACGATGTCAGGTACTTCGATGGCCGCACCTTATGTGACGGGTCTTATCGCATTGTATAAAGAGAAATATCCGGAAATGACGAATCGTCAAATTCGAATGTTACTACAGAAAAATGCCATGGACCTTGGTGGTAAAGGTCGTGACATCTATTACGGCTATGGTTTGGCTCAAATAGATAAACAATCAGTGAATGGAGAGATCGCTGTTCCATACATAACGGACGGTCAAGGAAAGATCACGTTTGACACTAGCCAACTGATCAATAAATACAATAGCTTTAATATGTATCGTGCTGGCAAGCTGATTGCTAGCAATGTAACAGCTACCGAAGTGGTCGATTATGCATCAAAAGGAACGGTGGAGTATCATTTTTATCCTTCAGCTGATCCATCAGGAGAATTGAACTTTGTTAATTTAGAAGTGAACAATCCTGGACCAGCCTTTAAGGACTTATCCCTTTCTCATTGGTACAATCGCTACATAACATATTTGTACCACCAAAAGATTGTGCAAGGGTATCCTGATGAGACCATTCGACCAACGAAGCTGCTTACGCGTGGCGAGGCGTCAATTTTAATTGCTAGAGCGCTAGAACTAGACACGTCGAAACGACCAACGACGTTTAAAGATGCAAAAGTTGGTGCTAGTGCTCCATACATCGAAGCGTTAGCTACTCAAAATTTCGTAAGTGGTTACCCTGATGGCACATTCCGCCCAAATGAGCAAGTGACACGCGCACAAATGGCGATACTTATAGCTAGAGCTTATGAAGTGGCTCCTAAAACAAATAATGCTTTTAAAGATATTAATTCACGTGTAACAGGTAGTGGCTACATTAACGCGTTAGCGGCTGAAAATATTGTCAGCGGCTATCTTGATGGAACATTCCGCCCGTATGGCACGATTGATCGTGCTAGCTTCTCTGTCTTTCTAGCAAGAACTAAAAATAAAGACTTAAGAGTGACAAACTAGCGAAAGCTGTCCACGATGTGGGCAGCTTTTTTTGAAGATGAGGAACTTATTTCTGTTCCATAAAATAACTATAATGTTTCATAGTTATTTGTATTTGTAATATAAATAGATAATAAATATTAAAATGGTTGAATTATGAAAAAAACATGTGGTGTTTTGTAGAAAAAGCTTGATTTAACAGGCTTTTTTTATTTACATGACGAAATAGTAATGTAATACAACCGTAAATGAAAGCTAGGTATATTTTTGTTAAAATAGAATCAACATCAAACGAGAGAGATATTTTAGGAGGTTAGTAAGTGAATAGGTACAGGAAGTTTTTGGTTTTTTCTATTGCCTTTATGCTTACATTGACAATTTTCCTACCAACATCACGTACGCAAGCAGCATCGATCGGGGAGTCAATGGTAAGTTACGGTAAGAATTTCATGGGAGTACGTTATGTATTTGGCGGAACCACTCCAAGAGGATTTGACTGTTCAGGGTTCACTCAGTATGTTTATAAAAAACATGGGATATCAATTCCGCGAACGACAGGAGAGCAATATCGTGTAGGAACTTCTGTTGCGAAGAGTCAGTTAAAGCCAGGGGATCTAGTTTTCTTCAAAAATACATATAAGCGTGGGATTTCACATGTGGGGATTTACGCAGGAAATAATCAAGTTTTAAATGCAACGACTAGTAAAGGGATTGCTCTTGTTTCTTTAAGTAACTCTTACTGGGGACCGAAATATGCAGGAGCTAAACGTGTAGTTGATGGCAAATTCAAAGATTTATCAGAAAGTCATCTAGCTTATGATGCGATTGATGATTTAACTGATAAAAATATCATTCAAGGCTTTGATGATTACACTTTCAGACCGAATGATCCTATTACACGCGGACAAGCAGCAGCCCTTATTAACCGAGTGTTGAAGAATCAACCAGCAAACGTTTCTTATTTCAAAGATGTATTATCATCTAATCGATTTGCAAAAGACATTGCAGCGATGCGTGAGTCTGGCATTATTAATGGTTACCCAGATGGAACTTATCGACCAAATGCCTATATTACTCGAACGGAAATGGCAGTTATCGCTAAAAGAGCATTTGATTTAAATCTAGGCGATGCAACAGCAGCAAGCAATGGCTATAAAGATGTTCCTTCTAGCAGTTGGGCTCATGATGCAATTGTAGCGATGAAATCAATTGACGAAACAGGCGTATTTAAAACGGAAAACTATTACGGGTCTCACCGTGCGACTCGTGCTGTATTCTCTGCCGCTCTTTATAACGCTATGAACTTTTAAGTGAAGTCTTGGAATCTTTCCAAGGCTTTTTTTTAGAAATTACATAAAAAATCCTAAAAACTCTTAATTTATCATTTTGTATCAGATAGAATAAGAGAGTGTTAAAAAACGGGTATTGAAAGGAGTACCATCTTCTATGCAAAAAAAATTTTTTGCTGTAATTATGTCTCTAATTTTGTTATTCCCCCTTTTATCTCCTTTAAACGTAAAAGCAGATGATATTACCGGAATAACACTGGAAAAAGAAATGCGGGCAATGATAGAAGCGGGCATTATGAAAGGCTATGGTAACGGAGTCTATAAACCAAACCAACAAATAACAAGAGGAGAGTTTGCCACTTTTATTTCTAGGGCATTAGAACTTCCAGAAGGACCAGCGATTTTTCCGGATGTTCCAACAAGTTCTAAGCTTTCTTCTGGAATCAATGCAGCCGCCGCCGCAAAGATTGTCAATGGATATACAGATGGCAAGTTTAATCCACAATTCCTGATTACAAGAACAGATATGGCGTTAATCATTAATAACGCATTAAATTATTTAAATGTAGATACAACGTATAATATAGCGACTTTTTCTGATATTGAAGGGTTAAATTCCGCTCATAAGAAAGCGATCAGTAAAAGCGTGGCTCTTAACATTATATCGGGATTTCCAGATAACACGTTCCGTCCAAATGATCAAGCAACACGTGCCCATGCAGCCGCATTTATTTACCGCATGCTACAAGCTGTAGAGAATTTGGACGGGGGAGGAACACCGCCGCCCGAGCCAGATCCGGATCCAAAACCAGAACCAGAACCGAAACCAGAACCAGAGCCAGTCAAACCTTATCAAGTAGCCAATATCGATTCGACTGGAACGGTAACGTACGCTTCGACTTCCTATGATTCTTTTGAAGAAGCAAAGCGTGCGATGACAAGTCAAGGGAATGAATTA
This sequence comes from Bacillus sp. Hm123, assembly GCF_051842975.2. Lineage (NCBI taxonomy): Bacteria > Bacillati > Bacillota > Bacilli > Caryophanales > Bacillaceae > Bacillus > Bacillus sp. Hm123. The sequence continues at coordinate 3,322,304 of NZ_CM200277.1, read as the reverse complement.
GTCACGTTTAATCAAAAAATCATTTATATGAAAGAGAACAGCGGATTAGTATATGCCAAGCCAAAATCGGCGGCAACGGTTAACTTATATACCGATTCGGTGTTGAAAACAGCGAAAACCTATGTATCTAGTTCCGCTACATACGGAACCACCGAATTAAAATATGTGACGTCCACTGAACAATATGTTCAAGTGAATATTGGTGGAGAAGACTATTATATGAAGCCGAGCGACACTTTACTTGTTCCATTTGAAGGGGCAAAAGGTCGTAGCTACTACAAAAATGTCAATGGCGAGCTGTATCATTATCTCTATAATTATGATACAAGTAAATATGCTTCTTATAATGCAGGAGTCGCTCCTTCATTTATGGGTAGCAATCAGAAATATTACAGCTTTGATGGTGCAAACTTTTACAATGAACAAGGAAATAAAGTAGGCACAGCCTATCAATATTTCCAATTTCTATCTGCAAGAACAACATCGAACTACACAGCAGCTGAACTAGATAGCTATATTATGAAAGTTCTAGCTGAAAAAGAAGCAACAGGTTTAGCCAAATACAAAGATGCGACGAAGAAAAGTAAGTTGATCGGTCTCGGTAAGACATTGAAAAAAGTAGAGGCGGAAAAACGAATCAATGCGCTGATGATTCTAGCAATGGCCAACCATGAAAGTGATTACGGTATGAGTAAACATGCATTAACAATTAACAACTTATTTGGTATCGCTGTGTACGATAGCACACCAGATCAAGGAGCAAGTTTTAAAACACCAGGAGATAGTGTATATGCATTGGCTGATCAATACTTGAATGCTAATAACGACTGGCGAGGCGGCTATTTAATGCCAAACACATGGCGATCATACGGTAGCGCACCAGGTACGAAAGCGAACGGCATCAATGTCAAGTATGCTTCCGACGCATGGTGGGGCTCTAAAGTGGGCGGTCATATGCATCGCATCGACAAAGCGCTTGGACGCAAAGACTTTAACAAATATAAGCTAGGTCAAACGAACATTGAAGGACTCAATGTTCGCGCGACACCGAATGGCACAATTCAATATCAATACAAACTAAAAGGAATGCCAGTTGCTTACCTTGGTAGCACAACAGCAAGCGCAGGAACAACTTGGCAAAAAATCGTCTCGGACGACTTACGATACCAAGAAGGCTACGTTAGTTCCCGTTACTTAACGACATTACCAATTGCAAAATAAGTCAAAAAACCTTTAAAGCAGTCGCTTTAAAGGTTTTTTCTATTATGCCATGTTTTTGGGCGTAGCGAAGGATAAATTGGGCGTGAATCGTGTCGAATTGGGCGAGATTTATGTCGGATTAGGCACGAACCCTTTTGTGTTTTCCCTAAAATTCTATTAAACCCTTAATTTACTATTTGTGATACGATAGAATAGAAAAGTATGTAAAAAATAGAAAGGAGTATCATTTTTTATGTTAAGGAAATTTTTCACCATGATGATGTCGCTAGTTTTGTTGTTTCCATTCCTCTCTCCTTTAACAGCAAAGGCAGATGATATTTCAGGGATTACGTTGGAAAAAGAACTTCGGGCGATGGTTGAAGCAGGAGTTATGCACGGTTATGGCGATGGAGTGTATAAGCCGGGGAAAAAAGTGACACGGGGGGAGTTTGTGAATTTTATCGCTCGTGCACTGAAGCTTCCAAAGGGCAAGCCAGTTTTTACTGATGTGCCACCTGGATCTTCACTGGCTTATGGAATAAACGCAGCGGCCGCAGCAAACATTGTGAGCGGAGATTCGAATGGAAAATTCAATCCAAGAGCATTCGTGACAAGAAAAGATGCCGCTGTTATGATTAGCAACTCTTTAGATTATTTAAAAGTAGATGTTACATATACAGAATCTTCTTTTTCCGACATTAGTCATTTAAGCTCAGATGAGAAAAGTGCGATTCATAAAAATGTAGCACTTAACATCATTTCAGGTTATGACAAATATACGTTTCGTCCAGACGAACGAACAACTCGTGCTCACGCAGCGGCGTTTATTTATCGTTTGTTAAAGGCAACAGGACAGGACATCAAACCAGAACCAGTCAAGCCTTATCAAGTAGCTAATATTGATAAGAATGGAAAGTTGACTTACACGTCTACCTCTTATAACTCGTTTAAAGAAGCAAAACAGGCGATGACAAGCCAAAAGAAAGAAATCGTCACACTCAACAAGAAGATCATTTATATGAAAGCACACAGTGGATTAGTGTACGCCAAGTCAAAATCAGCAGCGACGGTCAATTTATATACGGACCCAAAATTTAAAACGGTTAAAGCATCTGTACCTAGCTCTGCTAAATATGGAACGACTGAGTTAAAGTACGTGACATCGACAAATCAATTTGTCCAAGTATATATCGGTGGGGAAAAATTCTATATGAAACCGGCTGATACCTTGCTTGTTCCATTTGAAAGCGCGAAAGGTCGCAACTACTACGAAAATGTGAATGGCGAGCTTTATCACTATCTTTATAGCTACGATAAGAATACGTACATCAAGTATAATGCAGGCGTCGCTCCTTCATTTATGAGCAAAAATCAGAAGTACTATAGCTTTGATGGTGCAATTTTTTACAACGGAGCAGGAAAGAAGGTAGGTACTTCCTATCAATATTTCCAATTTCTATCTGCTAGAACGAAAACAAACTACACAGCAGCTCAACTAGATAGCTATATTAAAAAAGTTCTCGCCGAAAAAGAAGCAACAGGTTTCGCCAAATATAAAGGTGCGACGAAGAAGAGTAAGCTGATCGGTCTCGGTAAGACATTGAAAAAAGTAGAGGCAGAAAAGCGAGTTAATGCGCTGATGATACTAGCGATGGCCAATCATGAAAGTGATTATGGTATGAGTAAACACGCACAAACTATCAACAACTTATTTGGCATCGCCGTGTACGATAGCACACCGGATCAAGGGGCGAAATTTAAATCGCCAGCAGAAAGTGTGTATGCATTGGCTGATCAATATATGAATGCGAATATCGATTGGCGGGGTGGCTACTTAATGCCGAATACGTGGCGTGCTTACGGTAGTGCACCAGGAACAAAAGCGAACGGCATCAATGTGAAATACGCTTCTGATGCATGGTGGGGCGCCAAAGTCGGCGGACATATGTACCGCATCGACAAAGCGCTCGGACGTAAAGACTTCGGCAAATATCAACTAGGTGTAACTAATGCCGCTGAACTTAATGTTCGTGCGACACCAAACGGCACGCTTCGATATAAATACAAGTCAAAAGGTATGCCAGTTGCGTACCTTGGTCAATCAAGAACTTGGCAAAAAATTATCTCAGACGACTTGAGATACAACGAGGGCTATATCAATTCTCGCTACTTAACGCCATTACCAATTGCAAAGTAAGTCAAAAAGCCTTTAAAGCGGTCGCTTTAAAGGCTTTTTTGGGGAGAATTAGTCACCTACGCCATGTTTTTGGGCGTGGCGTAGGCTAAATTGGGCATGAATTGTGTCGAATTGGGCGAGAACGATGTCGAATTAGTCATGCGACCCAGTACCGCACACTACTATTTAACTTTCCGCTTCACCATCGACAACAGCTGGCGGAAGCCTTCTTTATAAAATACAAACAAACCAGCAATATACAGCACAACTCCAAGCGGCACGATGATCATTAGTTGCCAAAGCGAATACAGCTCAGAAATTGGCGTATACGCTTTTAACAAATAAAGCGGTCCGACCATCACCGCAGTAACAACTGTCACTCGGGCGATTAAGCCAAATAAGCGTGTCGCTTCTTTTTTCTCGAAGTCTTTATAAACAAAAATCGTACTCACGATTAAATAATAAACGGAAACAAACGAGCCTGTCAGCGCCAGGCCAGGGTAGCCGAACGGCTCGACAAATAGCCAGTTCAAAAAGAAATTCAATGCAATCGTCGTAACACTAATGCGGAACACAATCTTCGTTTTCCCTTGAGCGTACATCGATTTCGAGACGATGTACTGCAGACCTTGCGCGACAACGATCGGCAAATAATACACTAGTGCTAAATACGTATTATGCGTGTCATCCGCACCGAACTTCCCGCGCTCGAAAATAAAGGAAATCGCTTCTTCTCCAACGAGGAACAAGCCGGCCGCAATCGGAGCGAGCGTCACTAAAGAAATTTGTATCCCCATGAAAAACGTATCTTGAAACTTCTTCTTATTGTTCACTTGTTCAGACAATAGCGTGAAAATCACGACGGCAATCGTCGTTCCATAAATCGTATGCGGAATGCTCGTAATCAAGCTCGCATTGTTTAAATAAGTGACCGCCCCCGGAACCGTACTCACCGCAAAGGCTTTATTGACAAACATATTAATTTGTCCAACTCCGGCATTTAATAGCGAAGGCACGAGCAACACAAGAAAGGAGCGCCGGAATTCTTCTTCTACTTTAAGTGTCGGCTGCCATTGATACCCTTTTCTCAATAGGAAAAATAATTGAATCCCGATCCCAACAAGTGTTCCGAAAATGAATCCGTACGCTAAGCTGTTAATGCCCCACTGATCAGAGAACAGCAGCGCAAACACGGCTCCCATCAACGTAGCTGATAGCTTCGACATTTGTGACGGGACGAAAATTCGCTGCGCTTGCAAATAAGAATCCAAAATCCCATTCAACGCAATCGCACTCATAAATAAGAAGAAAAATTGCGTAATTTCAATCGTTACTTCCGCCGTTAATCCAGTGATTTCTGGATAAATGAGCGGAACAAACCACGGACTAAGCAACCATCCCAATACGGAAATCGCCAAGAAGATGACAACTGTTGCGTTCATAACTCCGTTGGCATTTCGCTCGGTCGCTTCCGGTGCCTCTTTCTTCTTTTTGACATACAGCGGTAAAAATACGTTGTTAAACCCGCCCGAAATAATCGCAATCACTAACGTAATAAATGAAAACGCCAATAAATATCCATCTGTATAACTAGTCGCTCCAAACTCGCGCGCAATAATACTTTCCCGCAAAAAGCCCGAAAGCTTCACGACAAGCGACAGCACAACAAGCCAAAGAGCCGTTTTCTTTAACGACACGAACTCCACCTCATTCAAAATATCAATCTAACTAATAATAACATAAATGTTGCAAAGGAATATTGTCAGACGATGTAGAAATATTTCCTTATAGAGAGGAGTGAAAATGTGTTAGTAAAAGCAAGAACGATCCCCTTAAAGATCTCAATGTTAGAGGCATTGAAGCGAAACTTGCCTGAGCACCACATGAAACAGTCTATGATTGAAGACGAATTGGCTAGAAGCCGAGCCGGATATCGCGGCGAGCAATCGATCGACTACTACTTATCGTTTCTCCCCGATGACCACCTCATTCTCCACAATGTGCGGCTTTCGAGCGGAGGTTATTTTTTCCAAATAGACACCCTTATTATTTGTCCGAACGTCATCGTCATCCTCGAAGTAAAAAACATCGCCGGCGCGCTGTTCTTTGACGAAACTTTTCATCAGCTCATCCGCACTACTGAGGAAAAAGAAGAAGCCTTCGCCGACCCGATTTTACAAGTTCGCCGACAACAACGTTAGCTCGAATCGTGGCTTGCTTCGTACAAATTCCCCGCCATACCCATCGTTCCATTCGTCGTCATCAGCAACCCAACTACAATGATCAAAAATGATCACACCCACAAAACGGTCCTCCAAATCGTCACCCACGCCAGCGCCATTCCATTTAAATTCGACCATCTTCATAAGAGCTATCCAAACGAACGGCTCACTCGAACAGCAATGAGTAAGCTGTCCCAGTTATTGAACCAACATGACCAACCGTATCGCCCCGATGTACTCGGTCAGCTGCAAATTTCAGAAGATGAACTATTAACAGGTGCTAAATGTGAAAAATGTCAGCACCAACCGATGAAACGAGCAGTCGGCACGTGGCGTTGCCCGCGTTGTCACCATCAATCGGCTGACGCCCACATTTCGGCGCTCGCAGACTATGCTCTTCTGCATAGCCCCGTCATCACGAACAAACAATTTCGCCATTACTTTCATCTGCAATCGAATAACATTGCGAAACAATTGCTCGGGGCGATGAATCTAACCCAGAGTGGCAACCGAAGAAGTAGAAAATACTATTTGCCGTTACCGAAATAAGCCCAATCCTGTGTGATTGGGCTTGTTTTTTGTCGTATTGGTTGTGAGGTGTGTCGAATTAGTCGCCCGGGCGCTGGAATTGGGCGTCCAGGCTGTCGAATCGGGCGAGAAACATGTCGAATTAGGCATCACACACGCCAACCCACCCACAAAAAAAAACCACCCCGCCCAAGGCGAGGTGGCCCACTACTCACTTCACAGCCTGCATATAAATTTCTTCATATTTCTCAGCTGCGGCCATGTGAGAGTATTCATCTTCAATTTTCTTCCGTGCGCGATCAGCAAATGCTTGAGCTTTCGCTGGATCATCGAGCAACTCGATCATCGCCGCAGATAGTTCTTCGACGTTTTTCTCTTCAGTCAACAATCCGTCGACGTTGTGATTGATGATTTCTTTCAGTCCACCAACCGCACAAGCGATCAGTGGAGAGCCAGAGCCCATCGCTTCCAATGCGGAAATCGAAGTAGCTTCTTCTACGCCGGCAGAGTGAACGCTCGGCACTAACGCAACGTCCGCCAACGCGTAAAACTCTTTAATGACGTCATGCGGAATCGCACCTAACAAACGAACATTCTTCTCTAGCTTATGCTCGGCAATCAATCGTTTCATCTCATCCATCGCTTCGCCTGTACCTGCATAAATCAACTGAGCATTCGGGTATTTCTCTAACACTGCTGGCAACGATAAAATCGGATAAATCACGCCGTTTTTCTTCGTTAAGCGACGTGGGACGAAGAACACAGGCACATCGACATCGACGCCATGCTTTTGACGAAATTCCGCTTTTTTCTCTTTTTCTGGACGGAAGTCATCGACGTTAATGAAGTTGCGGATCGCCGTACCCGTAATGCCGGCTTCACGTTGCACGTACTCTTTAATACGCGTGTCTACTGTAATAATCGCACGTGTGCTGCGGTACGCCTTCACTTCTTCACCCATCAAAAACTTCTCTTCTTCGCTATCCTTTAAAATGTTTCCAGCACTCAACGCCTCATACGTTAAGTAGCCATGCACCGTAGAGACAACAGGCATCCCGGCATCAAGAGCGGCAAATGTTGCGTACACTTCTTGTGCATTCACGACATCATAATTTTTATGCTTCACTGCTTCCATTAGCTTTTGTAGCATTTTCTTTCGCGTCTGTAAGCCGTATACGAAGCCTTTCCCTTTAGACAATTTATTCATTAAAAAGCCAGGGCCGCGCACTTTCATATTTTGCTGTAATTCAGGAATGTCACTAAATGATAAAATATCCACTTCATGACCGCGTGCTTCCAATCCAGCCTTCAACGTGGCTACGTGAGTTGATAACCCACCTGTATGCGGATAATGGTACACGGTCGCAAGCAAAATCTTCATTCGAAAAAACCTCCCCTTACATAAATTTTTTCTTTAATAGTTCAATATTTTCTAAGGCGTCACGGCGCATCGAAGCGGCATTCACAGCCACCGTCTCACTCAATTCTGCGCGGCGAGATAACACTTCACGAGCGTTCACCTTCAGTTTCTCTGCATCGAACTCCTCCAAGCGGAACGAATAATCCCACATGCCAGAACGCTTCAACAAGCTCTCGACCTTTTTATCATAGCTAATGCCGATATGAGGCACAGCTGTTAAAGCGGAGAAAATTAATGAATGCAATCGCAAGCCGATCGTCATGTCGCATTCTCCGATAAAATTCAAATACTGATTCGGTGTGAAATCGCCAGCAAGCAAATGGCAAGCATCGGCTTTCTTCATTAACTTCATCACACGTTTCGATGCATCGACATCATGGTGGCCTTCCATCGGTACAAACACCGGCGTAATACCATCAGTCATAATCAATTCATCGAGCGCATCCGCCAGCTTTTCATAATAATCATCATGCTCAAACCACGGGCGCACCGAGACAGCGACGAGTTTCTCATCGCCAGTCAACGACAAGCTCTTCATGCACGAATCGTCTTCCTTCTTCTGGAAAGCAAACACGATATCGGCGGTCACGACCGTTTGTGGACGAGTGACGCCTAGCTTGTGCAAATAATCCTTTGAATATTGGTCACGCACCGTCACAAAATCAGCGCGGTTAGCGAAAACCTTCATTAATATCTTACCCCAAGTGGAAGTGACCGGGCCAATTCCTTGAGAGAAGAACATCACCCTTGCGCCGCACAGCTTCGCTAAAAAGGCAATCAATAAATAATAAGGAAGCGGGCCGAACAAGAACTTCGTCGGGTATGTATCTTGAAGTAGTCCACCACCGCCGCTAATTAATACATCTGCTTGGCGGAGTGCCTTCACTTTCTCCTTATTTTCATGACGCCAGCCGCGGTAGACGGTATCGACGTTATGTTCCTTTGCCGTCTGTTCTGGTGATAGGGAAAATACAGTAATATCTACATCATCGATTTCATTTCGTAAATTATCTACAATCGCTTCTAGGATCGCTTCATCCCCAGTATTGCCTAATCCATAAAATCCTGAAATGACAACTTTCAAAAAGTTAGCCTCCTCGTCAGTCAAATACGCTTAAAAAGCTAAACTTCATTTTATCATTTCACCCACCCACATTCAACGAAATTAGTGCAAGGTGAAAGCGAATTTGCTATACTATGTTAAGTTATTAAATTCAATCCACACTAGTTGTAATTAGAAAGGATTTTTTGCCATGCAGAAGATTTGTGTTGTTGGTTTAGGATATATTGGATTGCCAACTGCGGCTGTTTTCGCTCGCGCTGGCTTTGATATTGTTGGAGTAGATGTAAACAAACAAGTCGTTGAAAGATTAAATAAAGGTGAAATCATTATTGAGGAGGTTGGTCTTCCGGAAGTCGTGAAAGAAGTTGTCGATGCCGGCAAGCTGCGCGCGTCATTAGAGCCGGAAGCAGCGGATGTATTCATCATCTCTGTACCGACACCGATTCATGAAGACTGCACCGCCAATGTCGAGTACGTCAAAAGCGCCACAAAAGCGGTCGTGCCTCATTTGCAAAAAGGAAACATCATCATCGTAGAATCGACAATCCCACCGCGGACGATGGATGATGTCGTTGCGCCGATCATTCGAGAAGCGGGCTTTGACCCAGAACAAGATGTATACCTTGCGCATTGCCCAGAGCGTGTGCTACCTGGTCGCATTTTAATCGAGCTTGTGGAAAATACGCGTATTGTCGGTGGCTTAACGAAGGAAGCGGCGACAAAAGCGGCGGATGTTTATCGTCAAGTCGTTACAGGTGAAGTGCTAGAAACAGAAGCAGTCACGGCGGAAATGTCGAAGCTGATGGAAAACACATTCCGTGACGTCAACATTGCGTTAGCGAATGAATTAACGAAAATTGCCGCTCGTCTAGGCGTCGATTCTCACAAAGTGATCGAGCTTGCCAATCGCCATCCGCGCGTCAACATTCATCAGCCAGGGCCAGGAGTTGGCGGCCATTGCTTAGCGGTTGACCCGTATTTCATCGTCGAAAAAGCACCGGAAGAAGCGTTAATGATTCAGCTATCACGCGACATTAACAACTCAATGCCGGACTTTGTGATCGAGCAAATCATTAAATTAACGGCCGAACTACCAACGCCAAAAATTGCGCTCTTCGGCCTCACATACAAAGGAAATATTGATGACGTTCGTGAAAGCCCAGCGATTGAAATCGTTGAGAAAGTACGAGCGAATCCGCGCTTTGACGTGCGTATTCATGACCCGCACGTTCGCGATGAGCAAGTACCTTTCAAGCTTTCTTCTTTTGAAGAAGCGATCACAGGGGCGAACCTTGTCGTTATTTTGACGGATCATAATGAGTTTAAAGCGTTAAATCCGCAAGAGCTGATCGCCAAGATGGATACACCAGTCATCTTTGATACGAAAAACTGTTCGCACCTTGAAAAAGAAGCCGCTCTTACCGTGTATCGCATCGGCGACTTAACGAATCTTCAAGCGATCCAAGCGAATAAACCAATAAATAATTAGGATGTTCCAAATGGAGAAAGAACAATATTTAGGCGTATCAGTCTCGCCGTATACGTACGATGAAATCATTGATGACATCAAAATACGTATGGCGGATGATCTGCCATCAACTGTTATTGCTGTTAACCCGGAAAAGGTAATCACCGCTGGTCGTGATCCGCTCGTCAAAGAATTAATTAACGAGTCAACGTACCAAATTCCCGACGGCATCGGCATGATCATTGCCTCTAAGCTGAAAAATGGCGACATTCGCGAGCGGGTGACGGGCGTCGATATGATGGGCCGTTTGCTCCAATTTGCCGCCCAAGAAGGGCATGGTGTCTTTTTCTACGGCGCGAAGGAAGAAGTCGTGCGTACGGCGAAGGAAAAGCTTGAAGCCTCGATTCCGAATTTGCGCATCGTTGGCTATGAAAACGGCTATGTCCAAGACCAAGAAGCGCTCGTGCAAAAAATTAACGAATCGAAAGCAGCGCTCCTGTTCATTGCACTCGGCAGCCCGCGCCAAGAGCTATGGATTCGTGAAAATATGCCGAAGCTTCCGAATGTGAAAGTGTTCCAAGGTGTCGGCGGTAGCTTCGATGTCTATTCAGGAAAAGTAAAGCGAGCGCCAGCCTTTTACCGCAAGTTCGGCTTAGAATGGCTGTATCGCCTTATGAAAGAACCGAAGCGAATCAAACGCCAACTGGCTTTACCGAAATTCTTACTCAAAATACTCGTAAGCAAATAACCTTGAAGGGCTTTAAAACGCTATGCGCTTTAAAGCCTTTCTTGTATGTTGGAGGTGCAATCTATGAAAGTGCTTCATTTAATTAGCGGCGGAGAAAAGGGCGGCTCGCGTAAGCACGTTATTACATTGCTCGAACAATTCCGAGCAGAAGAAGTGACGCTCGCCGTCTTTCAAGAAGGGCAACTGTCACAAGAGGCGAGGGAGAGCGGCATCCGCACCGAGTGTTTCCCACAAAGCTCCCGCTACGACCTATCCGTATTGAACAAGCTCGTAAGCTTCATTCAACAAGAAGGCTTCGATATTTTACATACCCACGGCCCGCGTGCCAATCTTTTTGGCATTTACATCAAAAAGAAAACCGGCATCCGCTGGGTCACGACCGTCCATAGTGATCCAGCGCTTGATTTCGTCAAATCGGGGATTAAAGGAAAAATTTTCACCTCATTAAGTATGTATGCGGTAAAACAAATGGACGGCTATTTCGCCGTATCAGAACGCTTTAAGCAAAATTTAATCAAGCTTGGCATCAACAGTGACAAAATCCAAACCGTCTACAACGGCATCCAATTTACGAACGAAACAGCGACGCCGCTCGCTCGTAGGGAATGGAGCTTAACGGAGGACGACTTTGTGATGGCGATGGTCGCTCGCCTTCATGCGATTAAAGGGCATACAGTCGTATTTGAAGCGATGACCGCCTTTTCAGAAGAGGATCGACCGCACTTATTGCTCGTCGGTGACGGGCCGATTGAAGACGAACTCATTAATGAAGTAACTCGTCGTAAGCTTGAGCGTCACGTTCATTTCTTAGGCTTCCGCTCGGACGTTGACCATATTTATGCCGCCTCCGACTTGGCGCTCTTAGCCTCTTATAGCGAAAGCTTTCCGCTCGCTTTATTAGAAGCGGCCAATCAACACGTACCGATCATCACCACCGATGTCGGCGGCGTTGGTGAACTAATCGACCACGGACAAACCGGCTGGATCGTTCCAACGAGAGACGTGAAAGCATACGAACAAGCACTGCGGGAAGCGATCACTCGCAAAGATCAACTACAGCAAATGGGCGATCAGCTCTATCACTTTGCTTCCACACGTTTCTCGCTTCAACAGCTTGCCGAAGCCCATCGCCAACTGTACACAAAAATAACACATATATAGGAAAGAATATGTCACCCCGGGAGATTACCTCTCGGGGTTTTTATTTGTATCCTAGCGAAACATTTCCTAAGAATGTTCTAATTTTTTTTAAAAAAAGTAGCATTATAACCATATTTTATAGAATTAATCCTTTAATTTCCTAGGACAATAGTTTATAATAGGGAAGCTATTATTTTTCAGGAACATTTATCCATTGAACTCTCAGTAATAATTCGATGTTTACTAAAGTCTTACAATTGTTACAGTTTAATAGAGAAAAGTTAAAAGGCTGAAAAAATAGTTGAAAAAAAATAGCACTTTGATAGAATAGTAACTGAGTTTAAATCTGTTAATCTGTCCGAATGTTACATACATATCCACGGATTTCCTTTTTTAACAGAGAGGCTCTTGTCACATGTTAAGGAACAATCTGCTTTTTTGCAGATTGATTTCATATTTTAAAAGAAAACTTTACAAAACAGGAGGAACTATTACATGGCTTACCAACCAAAGTCTTATCGTAAATTTGTTGCTACTGCAGCAACAGCTACTCTAGTAGCAACAGCTGTCACTCCAGCTTTCGCGGCAGGTTTCACAGATATCAACGATCGTGTGAAGGATGCAGTTAACTACCTAGTGGAGAAAGAAATCACTCAAGGTATGACTGACACTAAATTCGGTACTAACGAAAACATTAAGCGTATGGATGCGGCAATCTGGATTGCTAATGCGCTTAAATTAGACACAAAAAATGCTCCAGATGCGGGATTCACTGACGTTAGTGCTCGTGGTAAAGGTGCAGTTAACGCACTTAAAGCAGCAGGTATCATCAACGGTAAAACAGAAACTAAATTCGGTGCAAATGATCCATTAACTCGTGGTGAAATGGCGAAAATCATCACTAAAGCTTACGACTTAAGTGGTTCAGGCGTAGAAAATAAATTTACTGACGTGGCTGGACATTACACAGATGCAGTTAATGCATTAGTGAAAAACGAAATCACTTTAGGTAAAACAGAAACTACGTTCGGAACACATGATAACATCATCCGTGGTGACTTAGCTGTGTTCTTATACAGAGCTGAAAATCCAAAACCAGTAGAAGCAGCTAAAGTTGCCGGTGTAAGTGCAATTAACGCTTCTGAATTAAAAGTGACTTTCACTCAACCAGTTGACAAGAAAACAGCAGAAAACGCTGCGAACTATGACTTGAAAATCAATAACACACCAGTTCCAACTGGACAAATTATTGATATTAATCTATCAAAAGATGGAAAATCAGCAACGCTTTTACTTGATCAACAAGCGATTGCATTCCAAAATGGAGACAAATATGTTATCCAAACTAACGATGCAATTCTTTCTAAAGACGGTAAAAAATTAGAGAAATTTGTATCAAACGAAGCTACATTCTCTGAAACAGCTGCACCAGCTTTAGTAAGTGTTGCTAAGAAAGGTGACAACCTTGAATTAGCATTCAATCGTCCAGTTGATGCAGATAAATCTGGAAACGATGTTACACTTGTAAAAATCGATGGAGTTGAAATCGGCTCTAAAGATTTAAAACCTGTAAAAGCTAAAGATGGCAATGCTGAAATCCTTGGTGAAGCAGGCGAATACAAATATACAATTGCTATTACTGATCCAGCTGCAAAAGCAGAAGCTAAAAAAGTAGGTACGCATGAAGTGGTTATCTTCGACGTTGCAGATACAGCTGCATCATACGAGAAAGTAGCAAGCGTATTAACGGGCTCATACACAGTAACAGATCAAGTAACAACACCTGAAGTAACTGGTATTGAAGCAGTAAATGCAAACCGTTTCTTCGTGTACACAAATACAGCAGTAACACTTGATAAAGATTCAGTTGTAACTGTAAATAAAGGTACACATGAATTCCAAAATGCTGATAAAAATTATGATGATCCTGTAGTAACAGATAGTGCAACAAAAGCTGATGCAACAGTAGGTCTGTACAAATCTAAACCAGGTATCTGGGTAGTAGTAACGGATAACTCTGACAACAAAGATGAAGAAAATCCATTATACCGTTCAGGTGAAGCAGCAGTTAACTTGACAGTAACAGTTGAGAAATTCCAAGCAGACGGCTTAATCGGTAAAAAATCAGTTCAAAATGTTACATTAAACAAAAACAACACAAAACCAGTTGTGGAAACAACAGTATTAAAAGAAGATACAGCAGCAGATGAACTTGTAGTGAAATTTACAAACTCGCTAGCAGCGGGAACTGCATTAACTGAAGGAACAGATTTTGTAGTTCGTGATAAAGATGGCGTTATTATTGAAGGATTTAATGCCGATGTCGATGGTCAAAATGTAACATTCTCGAAAAATACTAAACTTAAAGATGCACCATACACAGTAGAATTCAAAGCAGATAAATTTAAAAACGCTGTGAATCTTTCAAGTGTAGAACACTATCTTGCTAATACAGTGAAAAACGATAAAATCGTTGTTTCTGTTGGTAAAGAAGCATCATCTAACTTTAAATATGTAGAGCACAAATTCCCAGAAGTTACAGAAACATCTGCTGGTTCAGGAATTTGGAAAGATGCAGCTGACAAATTGGTAATCGATACAAAGAAAAATACAATCACTTTCAAATATGATCAAAAAATGAGTGATTCAGCACGCAATGTTGCTAATTACACATTGGATGGTAAAACATTACCAGCTGGAACAACAGCAGACTTTGTTGGCGATCGTCAAACAGTTCGTATTGTATTCCCAGAAGGTACATTCAAAACTTCAACACAATACAAATTCGGTGTTACAACTAATGTGAAAACTGAATCAGATTCAATCATTGTAGGTTCACTTCAAACAAAAGCACCAGCTGAGTTAGTGTTTGGAGTAACAGATAACGTGAAACCAGAATTGGCATCAGCTGTATACTATGTAGGTACAGAAACTGTTGATAACAAAACAAAAACAGACAAAATCGAATTAACGTTCAACGAAGCGTTGAATATCTCAACAGCTAATGCAGAAGATGACTTTAAAGTAGTTCTTAACGGTTCTGAGTTTGAAGTTGATTCTGTAGACACGGTAGCTTCAGGTGACAAAGCAGACCATAAGCTAGTATTAAAACTTGCACAACAAGTTAACGTATCTCAAGCATCAACAATCACAGTTGTTGCAGAAGATCAACAAACTGATAAAACAATGGGTGTTACAGATAAAGCAAACAACAAAGCAAAAGAAGGTTCAACAATTAAATTAGATGCCAACAAAGTGAAGTACAGTGCATCATTAGCAGCACAACATCAAGCAAATGCTGATATTGATGCAGATGTAACAGCATTAGCTACACCAACTGTTGGAGGTGCTGACTTAGGAACATTACCTACTTCAGGTGCAAACGGAACAACAATTGCATGGGAATCTTCAGATGCAACTAAACTTTCTAATGCAGGTGCATTTGTTGCAGGTCCTGCAACAGTAACATTAACTGCTAAAATCTCTAAAGCACCAGGAGCAACTCAAACAGTAACATTTGAAGTAACTACTGATGCTACTCAAATCACAAATATTACAAAGAAATAATTAGTTTATAGAAAATATTTGTGATTTTACTAGATTACTAGGTAATTCAGTTGATTTATTAAATAGTAATCTGAATGAAGAAAGTCCTGTGGAGAGAAATCTCTGCGGGGCTTTTCTTTTTTTATTAGCAATCAACAAAAACACCTCTTTCTAATTAAAAAAATTAACAAAAATGAAACTTATCCCCACCTATTACCGTATAAAATAGTAAGAATATAAAGTTAATTTACGATATTCTTTTTAACCACCTGAGAAAGGAGGTTCACACTTGGAGTTATTCGGGTTCCCCATTCTTACTGTGTACTTATTTCTTTTGATTGCTTCAGCTTCAATGACTATTTTGTACGTTCTTTTTGGCGATGTGCTTGGTGGGGCTGATGATGGGATTCCATTTTTTAATCCTACGGTTGTATTAGCGTTTGTGACGATTGTTTCTGCTGTTGGTTATTGTTTGGAAAGGTTTTCTTCTTTAACGAGTCTTTATATTCTTTTTATTGCTGTCGGTATAGCTGTTGTGTTTGATTTTTTGCTTTATTATTTTGTGTTGATTCCGTTGTCGTCGGCGGAGGAGTCGCTTGTGTATACGGAGGAGTCGTTAAGCGGGCGAACGGGGAAGGTGATTATTCCGATTCCGAAAGATGGGTTTGGGGAAGTGGTTATTGAAAGTAGTAGCGGGATGATTTCGAAGCCTGCTTGTGCTTTTGATGATCAGCCGATTGCCGAGGGAACGACGGTATTGATTATTGATGTGCAAAAAGGTGTGTTGTATGTACAAGCATATGATCCACTGTTTCAAGATCAACAATAGGAGGGTGTTGTTATGACGGTTGTATGGACGATTATTGGTGTAGTAGCCTTTTTGTTGGTGGCTCTAGTTGGGGTGTATGTATCGAAATACAAAACCGCAGGGCCCGATGAGGCATTGATTGTGACGGGTAGTTACTTAGGCAATAAGAATGTACACGTTGATGATTCGGGGAATAAGATTAAGATTATTCGCGGTGGCGGTACGTTTATTTTTCCGGTATTTCAACAGTCGGAACCTTTAAGTTTGTTGTCAAGTAAGTTAGAAGTGACGACGCCGGAAGTGTATACAGAGCAAGGAGTTCCGGTGATGGCAGATGGAACGGCGATCATCAAAATCGGCGGATCGATCGGTGAAATTGCGACAGCAGCCGAGCAGTTCTTAGGGAAGTCGAAAGAGGATCGGGAAAATGAAGCGAAAGAAGTGTTGGAAGGTCATTTGCGTTCGATTTTAGGCTCGATGACGGTCGAGGAAATTTATAAAAACCGTGATAAGTTTTCGCAAGAGGTGCAGCGTGTCGCGTCACAGGATTTAGCGAAAATGGGGCTAGTGATTGTTTCCTTTACGATTAAAGATGTTCGTGATAAGAATGGATATTTAGATTCTCTTGGGAAGCCGCGAATCGCTCAAGTGAAGCGTGATGCTGATATTGCAACAGCGGAAGCCGAGAAAGAAACACGAATTAAAAAAGCGGAAGCGACGAAGGAAGCGCAGAAAGCGGAACTAGAGCGAGCGACAGAGATTGCCGAAGCGGAGAAGGAAAATCAATTAAAAGTGGCGGATTATCGTCGGGAACAAGATGTGGCGAAAGCCCGAGCAGATCAGGCATACGATCTCGAAACGGCACGGGCGAAGCAAGAAGTAACGGAACAGGAAATGCAAATTCGGATTATTGAGCGTCAAAAGCAAATTGAGCTCGAAGAAAAAGAAATTCAGCGTCGGGAGCGTCAATATGATTCGGAAGTGAAGAAAAAGGCCGATGCTGATCGTTATGCGGTGGAGCAAGCAGCATTAGCCGAGAAGACGAAGCAAATGACAGAAGCGGAAGCGAATAAGTATCGAGTGGAAGCGATGGCAAAGGCGGAAGCGGAGAAAATTCGCTTAGATGGATTGGCGAAAGCTGATGCGGAACGAGCGAGCGGGGAAACAGAGGCGGATATTATTCGGATGAAAGGTCTTGCAGAAGCGGAAGCGAAACGTAAAATTGCCGAAGCCTTTGAACATTTCGGCGAAGCAGCCGTCTTAGATATGATCATTAAAATGCTTCCAGAATACGCGAAGCAAGTCGCTAGCCCGCTAGGAAACATCGACAAAATTACGGTCGTTGATACAGGTAGCGATAGCCAAAATGGTGGGGCTAACAAAATTACTGGCTACACGACGAACCTGATGTCAACGATGCAAGAGTCTCTTAAAGCATCGGCTGGCATTGATGTGAAGGAATTATTAGAGAATCTTTCGGGAAAAGGGAATGTTCGGCAGAGTATTGATGAATTAACGAATGAAGTACAGAGGAATCGAGAGGTGTAATCGTTCTTTGAATTCATACTTTTAGGAAAGCTCTGCGAAGAGAAATCTTCGTGGGGCTTTTTTTAATAAATAATAAATTTAATTGATTAGAAAATTAATTATCTTATTGAAAAATATGTAAATACATCCATTACTTTAATATAGAAAAATGTTTCTCCTAAGGTTATATTTTAGTGGAGGGTAAGGAATATAAATGCAAGGTTGGTAGGCTTGAAATGTAAGTTTGGTAGTAGTTCCTTATTCTATAAAGGTTAGCACCTTATTCTCATTATGGCAGAAATACATATAGCTATATGTATTTAATAAACTATTTGGAGGGTTTTTTAATATGGGTTTCCAAGCAAAATCTTATCGTAAATTTGTTGCTACTGCAGCAACAGCTACTCTAGTAGCAACAGCAGTAACTCCAGCTTTCGCAGCGGAGTTCACAGATGTCAATGATCGTGTGAAGGATGCAGTTGACTACTTAGTAAAAAACAACGTTACTCAAGGGATGTCTGAAACAACGTTCGGTACTAATCAAGAAATCAAACGTATGGATGCAGCGATCTGGCTTGCTAAAGCACTTGAGTTAGATACAGACAAGGCTCCAGACGCTGGCTTCACTGATGTTAGCTCTCGTGGTCAAGGTGCAGTTAACGCACTTAAAGCGGCAGGAATCATCAATGGTAAATCAGAAACAACGTTTGGTGCGAATGATCCATTAACTCGTGGAGAAATGGCGAAATTAATCACTAAAGCTTACGACTTAGACGGAGCAGGCGTCGAAAACAAATTCTCTGACGTAGGCGGTCATTACACAGATGCAGTGAATGCATTAGTGAAAAACGAAATCACTTCAGGTAAATCAGAAACTACATTCGGAACACATGACAACATCATCCGTGGTGACTTTGCTGTATTCTTATACAGAGCGGAGACACTAGACGTAGCTCCAGCTGAAGCTAAAGTTGAAAGTGTAAAGGCGATTGACGCTAAAACAATTGAAGTTAAGTTCAACAAAGCAGTTGATGCGAAAACTTTAGTTAAAGATGAAAAAGACGTGATCACTGTAGTGGCTGGTGAAGGTGCGGCAGACTTTGAGGGAGTTACTCAAACATTAAGCGAAGATGGAAAGACGCTTACTCTGACTGCAACTAAGATTTTTAAAGGTGACTATACAGTTAAGGTTCCTTTTGAAATTATTAAAGATGTGAAAGGTCAGTTCGTTAGCCCAATTAACGCAAAAGTAACTGTAAATGATAAAGCAGCTCCTGTTTTAACGACAGCTACTTCAACTATTAAAGATACTAAAGACGGCTTGAAGAAAATCACATTATCATTCGATGAAGAAGTGGTTTCTATTGATACCGTTAAAATCAATGGTGTGAACTACAGTGCTGCTGTAAATGGAAAAGAAGCAACGGTTGCTGTTGACCTTGATGCAACTAAAACATATGATGTGACAGTTGTTAATGCAACGGACGCTGCTGGTAACGTTAAAGATATGCAAGAAGCTGCAGTAAGTGTAACAGTTGACAATGTAGCACCTTCAATCTTGAGTGTTGTTCCAGCAGGAGAAAACAAAGTAACCGTTACTGTTGATAAAGAATTAGCAGCAGATACATTAAACATAACTGGTAAAATTGGAACGTTCGCCACAAATATTGTAACTGATGTTGCGGTTAATCCTAAAAATAAAAAGGAATATACTGTAACTTTGAATAACAGTTATTTATTTAAAAATGGAGATTCTGATACAGTTACTTTAACTGTTGCAAAAGAAGCACTAGTTGATACGCTTGGAAACAAAAACGCTTCTGAAATTGCAACAGATGTAGTCGTTTCTAAAGATGCAACAGCTCCGGAAGTTGTTAAAGTAGCTACTTCAACAACTGATGGTAAAGTGACTTCTTTCTCTGTAACATATAACGAGGAAGTGGCAGCTCCAACACTAGCTAAAGCGGCTGTAGTGAACTCAAAAGGTGAAATTTTACCTGTAGCTTCTGTTGTAGCGGATGCTCAAGTTTCTGCTGAAGATGCAAAAACGGTTGTTTTCACATTAGCTAATGGATTAGCAACAGACGAATATAGCTTTGATTTAGCTGAAGGTTTCGTAGTAGACAAAGCGTTAGCTCCTAATAAGAGTGCAAAGTATGCTTTCAATGTTGATGTGATTGAAGCAGGAAAGCCAGTTGAAACTTCATTCACTATTAAGGATGCTACGGTAGATGCAAATGTGATCACGGTTGATTTTGGTGAAAAAGTAAAAGCTACTGGTACAGGTTCAGCCCTAAACCCTTCTGCATATCAACTTAACGGAGTAGCTCTTCCTGCTGATACTAACATTGAATTTGCAAAGAAGGCAGATACTTCTATTGACCAAACGAAAGTGGTTATTACACTTCCAAGTGGTTTTGTAAAAGCAAATGACGAAAAGGCTATCTTCCGTGTGAATGCGATTCAAACGTTAGATAACAAAGTAAGCGATCAGTTCTCTAAAGTACTTGAAGTGTCTGATAACACAGCTCCTGAGGTTAAGTCTATTGTTGCAACTGATTTAACTAAGCTAACTGTTACATATACAGAAGCTATTAAGTTAACTGATGCCGCTACAGCAGCTGATATTCAAGATGAAATCAAGCTTGTAGATAGCAAAGGAGCAGCAATTGCCTTCACAGCAGCAGAAGTTGTAGAAGGTGGAAAGTTAGTTCTTACTGTTGCAGATGCTACTAAGGTAAGCAGCTTAACTACTGTAGAAGTAGATGTAGCAGAACAAGATATTCTTGACCTTAATAATGTTGCTCAAAAAGCTGGAGTAACAGTGTCTAAGTAAATTCAGCATTAGATTTAAATGACCCTTACCTAATTCTAGGTAAGGGTTTTTATATATGTTTCCGTTTAGGTTAGTTCTTCTTTTTTTAGATGCTTGTCTCTGTTAACCAAAGAGACGGTCCCATTTTAACTGGCGATACAACTTGTTAGAGAAGTGATTGAGACAATGGTCTGCACGCTCTCTTTGTCGATTAAACGTATAGAGTGAGCCTTCAATAGAGGTGAAGATGCCATTGCTGAATTCGATTTTTAATAGCCCCTTTTTTTCTTGTTGTGCTTGAACGATATGCCTTGGGAAAAACCAAGGACAGCCATAGTTGCTTGGTGAAACAATGGGAAAGGCATAGAGCTTTTCAAATGGGCAAATAATCAGAGGTGTTTTTTTCATACAAGTAGTTTCTACCCGAGCGGCTTGAATTCTTCCATCATATGTACTAGCTCTTTCAATACAAGCGGCATTCAACAACGACTTCACTGTTTGCTTTGTGTAGTAAATACCATCGACATCATAAATGATCGTGTTGTAATCTAGGTGATACTCTTCCTTGAGCAACATCGTTTTTGTAGATATTTTATAATTTGGATTCTCCTCCATTTTCCCTACCCCCTTTGATTGTTTCATTCATAGTGTATCAGTAATGGTAATATATAACTATGGTGTGATTGTTATAATTTTGTAAATATTGTTCAAATTTTGAATTCAATTGCATGTCTGCGCTTCTTCTGCCGTGTTGAGGTGGGAATCTTATAGCCCATTCGTGTGGGGCAATTAATATGATGTGAATTTGTTGGAAAATGTCGAAGAAAAGTAAGGAGAGAAGGGTATAGATTATAGTATAATAGAACTATAGATAAAGGGGTCTTTAGTATCGGGGTTGTAATAAGCGAGAAAGTCATTGAAAAAAGGCGCTAGTTTGTGTGGATAGAATATAGAGCCTGACGGTTAGGTGAAAACGACATACAATCAACAAGCACCTTAGATGGCTTTAAGTGATCTTAGGCTAAAATGCTGTAAGAAAGCGACAAGTAAATAAACACTTTTTTAAAGAAGAAAAGCGCAAAAGAGACATACTTGATTGCGCTTTTTTTTATGGGATTGACTCCGTATCGATTACCTGACATACCCAGTTGGCTATTTTTTGAGAAGGTATTAATGTTTTGAGTTTGTCTCCGATAAAATATTTAAATAGCTGAAAAAAAGGAGGAAATTTGTTTGAAATTGTCGGTTGGGAAGAAGATTATGCTAGGATTTGGAATCATTTTATTACTGCTCACTATAGTGTCCATGTTGAGTCTGACGAAGATGCGTGTCATGAATGAGAAATCAGAGTTAATCGTGGATAGTTGGATGCCAGGGGTAGCGAGTATTAATAGAATTAATTATGAGACAGAGAATGTGAAATCTCTCACATTAATGCATATACAATCACAAGATAAAGATGAGAAAGAGCAAATAGAAAAAGAGCTTGTCAAGAGGAATGATAGTATTTTAAAGGTGATGGCTGCTTATGAAAAAAC
This sequence comes from Bacillus sp. Hm123, assembly GCF_051842975.2. Taxonomy (NCBI): domain Bacteria; kingdom Bacillati; phylum Bacillota; class Bacilli; order Caryophanales; family Bacillaceae; genus Bacillus; species Bacillus sp. Hm123. The sequence continues at coordinate 3,300,105 of NZ_CM200277.1, read as the reverse complement.
GATTTACTTAGATGAAGATCGGCAACATTTTGATGAGCTACAATCGGACTGGAACCGATTTTTAGCGGATAATAAAAAAACGATTCAATTTAGTAGTCAAGGGAAACAACAATTGGCTCAATTTAATTTGCAGAAGGATAAAGTCCTATTTGATGCGATGCAGGAGAACTTAGATTTCCTTGTGGCCATTAATGAAGAGCAAGCGGATAAAGCGGCACAGAAATCGAAGGATAGTTATCAAAGCGCAAAAATGCAAACCTTCCTATTTCTTGGTGTAGCACTGTTACTTGGAGTGATTATTACTGTTGGGTTAACGCGGAATATTGTAGGCCCTTTACGTGCAGTTACGGACGGTATTCAAGAGATCGCTAAAGGCAACTTATTAGTGGAGAAAGTAGTAGTGAATAATAAGGATGAAACAGCGATTTTAGCTGATTCAGTCAATCAAATGAAGGATAATCTGGCGCTCATGGTGTCGAAAATTGTTGGTATTTCGCAAACGGTGAATCAACAAAGCGAAGAACTTACGCAAATTTCTAATGAAGTGAAAATTGGCAGTGAGCAAATCTCCAGTACGATGCAAGAGTTGGCGGGTGGCGCAGAAGAGCAGGCGAGCGCTGTTCAAGATGCTGCGGAAACGATGAACGATTTAAATCAGGAAATTAGTGATATTGAAGCGAGTGGTCGCCATTTAAATGAAGAGTCGAAGCAAGTATATACAGGTGCTACGAATGGTCGTGAGTTAATGAATCAATCCGTTTCCGATATGGAGAACATTACGAGCATTGTCGTTGATTCAATGATTAAAGTGAAAGAGCTTGATCATAAAAATGCGGAAATTTCTAAGCTGGTCAACGTGATTGAGGACATTTCGAATCAGACGAATTTATTAGCTTTAAATGCTGCGATTGAGGCGGCTAGAGCAGGGGAGCATGGAAAAGGCTTTGCTGTTGTAGCAGATGAAGTTCGTAAACTAGCAGATGGTGTTAGTCAATCAGTGAATGAAATTACGACGATTATTGAAGGAATTCAACATGATTCAAAAGAAATCGTGGCTACTTTACAAGACGGAGTAGAGCAATCGAAACGTGGCAACGAGCAGATGAAAGCGACAGGCGGAACATTTACACAAATCTCAACATCCGTTTCCGGCATGGTTTCATCGATTGAAAACATCGTTCAAAGCATTAGCGAAGTGAAAACAGGCGGAGATAGAATTAGTCAGTATAACGAAGAACTCTCTTCCATTTCAGAAGAGTCGGCTGCTGGTGTTGAACAAACATCAGCTTCTGTCCAACAGCAACTAGCTTCTATGGAAGCAATCGCGTCAAGTACAGCGACGCTTAACGAACTATCAGAAGAACTAGTTCAATTAGTGAATCAGTTTAAAGTGTAAAATATTAATGATCCAAAGCCAGATTCTTAGTAAAGGAGAATTTGGCTTTTTGTTATGTTCAAAATACATATTAAAAAAGACCTATTACTTTATAATTAACCTTTTTTTGTAAACAGATTGTAAAGTTTAATTGATCAATTGTTGTAATTATTCATATGAATAGCTGGAAAAACCTATATATATCAAGGGGTATTGTTATATCTGTTAAATATTTATAATAGTTTTACATTTTTCATTTGATACCTATGCTATGGTTTTAAATGTACATATTTCCGATTGATTGCAGTTGTTGTATTTTCAGTATTTTAATATAAAAAATAACAGAATATCATTGTTGGAGGAATTGAGTGTATGGGGTACTTATCAAAATCGCATCGTAAGTTTATCGCGTCTGCTGCAACAGCAACGCTTGTGGCGACAGCTGTTACACCTGCTTCGGCAGCTTCATTTTCAGACGTTTCAAAGGATTATAAAGAGGCTGTAGATTATCTAGTTAGTAATAAGATCACGGATGGCATGACGGACACAACATTTGGGACAGCTCATTCTATTAAGCGTGTTGATGCTGCGGTAATGTTAGCGAAAGCATTAAAGCTCGACATTAAAAATGTGGAGAATTCGGGTTTTACAGATGTGCCTAAACGTGCAAAAGCCTATGTCAATGCGTTGAAGAAAGCTGGCATTGTAGATGGGAAAACAGCGACAACCTTTGCTTCTAACCAGCCCATTACCCGCGGTGAAGCAGCTCTCATGTTAGCAAAAGCCTATGAGCTGCAAGGGGATAATACGAATATTCCTTTTAAAGACGTAAGTGCTCGTTATAAGGAGGCTGTTGGGGCGCTTGTAAAACATGGGGTCACGTCAGGTAAGACACCAACTTCTTATGGAACCAATGATAATATCAAACGCGGTGAATATGCGATTTTCTTACATAAGCTTTCGCGAGTGAATAAAGATTTTACCTTGTCTTTAATGCATACGAACGACACGCATGCCAATCTTGACAATGCGCCGAAGAAAATGACCGCGATTAAAGAAGTGCGCGCGCAAAAGCCGAATGCGTTATTGGTGGATGCAGGGGATGTATTTTCTGGCACTCTATATTTCAATGAATTTAAAGGGCAAGCGGATCTCAAATTAATGAATCTTATGGGTTACGATGTGATGACGTTTGGAAACCATGAATTTGACCTTGGTTCTAGTCCAGAAGGCCATCAAGCCTTAGTAGACTTTATTAAAGGGGCTAAGTTCTCGTTTGTGAGTTCGAATATCGATTTTTCTAAGGACGACAAATTCAAAGGGTTGTTCAGTGATACGGTGTCTAGTAAACCGGAAGAAGGAAAAATCTATAACGGAATGGTTAAGGAAGTGGCTGGTCAAAAGGTAGGATTTTTCGGTCTGACAACGGAAGATACGAAGGAGATATCTAGCCCGAATAAAGTAGTCTTTGAAAACTACATTCAAGAAGCAGAAAAAGCGGTGAAAGCATTTGAAGGCATGGGAGTGAACAAAATCGTCGCTGTTTCTCACATCGGATATGACGATAACGAAGCGGTTGATAATGATTTAACATTAGCTGCCAAAGTAGACGGCATCGATGTCGTTGTTGGTGGGCATAGTCATACGAAATTAAGCGAACCGACTGTCGTGAATAAAGATGAAAATGGAAAAGCGAAAGATCCTACCATCATTGTTCATGCGGATCAATACAATAAGTTTTTAGGAACATTAGATGTTACATTCGACAAAAATGGAAAAGTAATTGGCCAAGCGGGTCAGTTAATTGAGATTAAAGAGCAAGTGGAAGATGCAGAAGCGAAGGGTATTTTAGATTCATATGCTAAACAAATCGATACAGTCAAAAACACACCGACAGGAGCAACAGCGGCAAAAGTTCTAGACAACCCCCGTACTTCCGGTGATGATACGAAGCCAAGTGTTCGTAAAAATGAAACAGAGCTTGGAAACTTAATCACAGATGGCATGCTGAAAAAAGCAAAAGAGTACAACCCTAAAGTAGTCATGGCGCTTCAAAACGGCGGCGGTATTCGTGTGCCGATTGATCAAGGACCAATTACTGTTGGTGAAGTCATTAATGTCCTACCATTTGGAAACACGTTAGCGACGATGGAAGTCACAGGTGCTGAGTTAAAAGAAGCATTTGAAACAAGCATAAAAGCTTTACCAAAGGAAAACGGTGGTTTCTTACACGTATCAGGAGCAAAGGTAAAATATGATTCTTCTAAACTAGCAGGTGAGCGCGTCGTATCCATCTCTTATAAACAAGCAAATGGTTCTTACACAGAAATTAAAGAGGCAGAGAAATATACTGTAGCGACCAATGCCTTCACTGCTAAAGGTGGAGATGGTTACGACGTCTTCAAGAAAGCATATGAAGAAGGTCGTGTAACGGATCTTGGCTTATCCGATTGGGAAAACTTAAGAGATCATGTGAAGAGCTTAGGAACAGTCAATCCACAAATTGAAGGCCGTATTGTGGATGTAGTGAACCAAACAAATCCAGATACAGGTGGATCTACTGGTGGTGGGTCGAACCCTATACTTCCTGGCGGTAATGTTAATGGGAATTCTTTTTCTGGAACGAGTGCAAATCCAAAAGTTTATAGTAGCTCTGTAACTGTTGACGTGACAAATATTGATTCTTTGTCACACGCTGTGGTGCAAGGGAACTTAACAATTAATGGATCGAAAAACCCTGACCTGGCTTTGAACAATATTAAAGTTGAAGGCGATTTAATTCTCGAGGAGGACTTCAAATCATTAGATTTGTCTAATATTGAAGTAGCTGGAGAGACCATTTTTTAATGCCTGTTGTAGAAAAATGTTAGGCTGATCTTCTCATGCCCAGTTCACTATAGGGCATGGGAAGGGGTAACTCATTCTTAAAGACATCTGTTACAAGGGTGTATCTAATAACAAAGGAGACGAAACTCAATGAGCAAGAATAAATGGAAAAAATCGATTAATAGTATTTTGTCTGCCACTTTAGCTGCGAGTTTACTAGTACCTATTTTTCCAGCAACTACAAAAGCCTCAACAGCAGCCACTGACTTGATTATATCTGAGTATATTGAGGGGGGAAGTTATAATAAAGCCATTGAATTATATAATGGGACAGGCAAAACGATTGATTTAAGTACCTATACACTTGAATTACACTCAAATGGAGCGACTACGGCAACGAATAAAGTGGAATTAGAGGGAACATTAGAAAATAATGATGTGTATGTGATCCATCATAACGATGCAGCGAAAGAAATAAAGGATCATGGTGATCTAGAAAATTCTTCAGTCATTAACTTTAATGGAGATGATCCAATTGTTTTAAGAAAGGATGGAGCTGTTGTAGACTCTATCGGACAAGCTAACGGATTAAAGAATAGTTTTGTATCTGATGCTACACTCGTTCGTAAAAGCTCCATTACATCTGGAGATACGAATATTGAGGATACATTTGATGTAGCTGCGGAATGGAATAAATTTAATAAAGATACCTTTACTCAACTAGGTCAACATCAAATGGACGGCTCAACAACGCCAGACCCAACAGAGCCAGTTGACGTTACATCCGCAACTATTACCGGCACAGCAAAAGTTGGTGAAACGTTAACAGCAGCAGCCAATGATGGAGCAACAAATGTCACGTACCAATGGCAAGCAGCTGATACGATAGATGGTACTTATACAAATATCGAAGGTGCTACAAAGGCAACATTAGCATTAACAGCTGCTCAAGAAGGAAAATTTATCAAGGTCATTATTAACGGAGATAATGAATCTACAGCGACTAGTAATGCAACGGAACAAGTGACAGCAGCTGACCCTACTCAAGTATTGTCAATTGCCAATGCACGTGCAAAATCGGTTGGTGAGGAAGTAGTTGTTAAAGCAACGGTCACAGCTAAACTGAAAAACACAATTGCAGTGGAAGATGAAACAGGCGGTATGGCGGTTCGTCCGACAAGCTTAGATGTAGCGGTTGGCGATGAAGTGACATTATCAGGAACAATTGCTGAATTTAAAGGACTTCTGCAATTAGATTCAGCGACGATCGTTGAGAAAAACGTTAATGCTGGTGCACTCACTCCGAAAGAAGTGACGGGCGCTGATGTAAATGAAGACAATGAATCTGAATTGGTTGCAGTGAAAAATGTGGAAATTAAAAGCGTAAACGATGGTGGTTCTTGGGCAAACTATACAGTTACAGATGGCACAACGGAATTTATTGTTCGTGATGAAACAGGCGAACTAGAGTTAACGGAAGGGATGAAATATGACTCCATTACAGGGATTATTCAACAGTATAATGCAGATTATCAAATCATCCCACGTTCACAGCAAGATATCGTAGCTGATAGCTCTGTGATCCAACCTGCGTTTGCGAACCCAGGTAGCGGCACATTTGTAGGTGGCACAACAGTTACATTATCTGCAAACACTGCCGGTGCTGAAATTTATTACACATTAGACGGTACAGAACCGACAAAAGAAAGCACTAAATATACAACGGCAATCGAAATTACAGAAGATACAACAATTAAAGCAGTAGCCATTACAGCGAAGGGATCTTCTGAAGTCAGAACGTTTGATTATAAAATCACAGATGGCTTACAAATCCATGATATTCAAGGAGCTAGCCACGAAACATCATTTGATCGTCAAATGGTAGAAAATATTCAGGGTGTAGTGACGTATTCATTTAAATTAGGCAGCAACAATTATTATCACATTCAAACACCAGATGAACTGGCTGATAATGATCCAAAAACATCAGAAGGAATCGTTCTCTATAGCGGAAAAAATCCTTGGCCGATCGAAGTAGGAGATTTAGTATCTGTGACTGGTGAAGTTAGTGAATATGCGATCGATGGTTTCAGTGACAAACAAGAAACAGATATGAAGACAACACAAATCAGTGTTCGTGATGATCGAGGTGGCAAAGTTGAAGTACTTCAATCTGGCGTAGAATTACCAAAGCCGATTGTAATCGATGAAACTAATTTACCGGCTCAACATATTGATAGTGACGAATTAGGTGAATTTAATCCAGAAGTAGATGCGATTGATTTCTGGGAAAGTATTGAAGGTATGCGTGTAGAAGTCGATAATGTGAAAGCTGTTGCTCCACAAGAACATGGGGATTTAATTACTGTTCTTGAAAACAGACAAACAAACTCTTTGCATGGCGGCGTATTATTAGAAAAAGATAACCAAAACGCAGATCGTATCCAATTCCGTTTAGAGCCGAACAGTTCAGCTCGTGATTTTGAAGTGGCGACTGGTGATAAATTTACAGGGCCGATCGAAGGTGTCGTAGGCTATTCATTCCAAAACTACAAAATTTACGTTGGGTTAGATGAGATGGAAGCTGCTCATGTAAAAGGTAAGGCGGCACCAGAACAAACAACGATTGTGAAGAATGATAAGAAGTTAACAATCGCTTCTTATAACTTAGAAAACTTCTCAAACAATTACAAAACGACTTCAGATGATAAAGCACAAAAGTTAGCAAGAGCGATTGCTACAGATATGCAAAGCCCTGATATTGTTGGTGTGACAGAGGTGCAAGATAATAACGGTCCAGATGCTGGCGATTCAAAAGCAGATCAAAGTTATCAACGATTGATTGCTACGATTGCAAATGCCGGAGGACCAACGTATGAGTACGTCAACGTTGATCCAGAGTATAATCAAGATGGTGGTCAACCAGGAGCCAATATTCGAGTTGGTTTCTTATACAATCCTGATCGTGTGTCATTAACAGACGGTATGCCTCAAGGGGATGCAACGACAGCTGTAGGGTATGAAAATGGTCAATTAACGCATAATCCAGGTCGTATTGATCCGAACAACAGTGCATTTAATAGCAGTCGTAAGCCGTTAGCCGCGCAATTTGATTTCCAAGGGGACAATGTTATTGTGATTGCGAACCATTGGAATTCTAAAGGTGGAGATACACCATTATTTGGTTCACAACAGCCACCTGTTTACAAAAGTGAAGTGCAACGTAAGCAAATTGCCACAATCGTAGCTAACTTTATCAAAGATGTCAAAACAGAAAATCCAGACGCCAATATTGTTTCTCTCGGTGACTTTAACGACTTCCAATTCTCTGATGCGTTAAAGATTCACGAAGGTGAGCATATGACGAACATGATCAATAAGGTAGAAACACCTGATCGTTACACATATGTATACCAAGGGAACTCTCAAGTATTAGACCATATTTTAGTATCGAAAAATCTTGAAAAAGCAACAGAAGTGGATATTCTTCACATCAATGCTGACTTCACTGATATGGCAGGACGTGCAAGCGATCATGATCCAGTGTTGGTTCAGGTTAGTTTGACGGGTGGTGGTGTGACTCCAGAACCAATCAAGCCTGAAAAAGAATATAATTTAACTAACTTTAAAACAAAGAAATTAAAAATCAACTCACCGAGCGTTGCTATTAATGTAGATGAATCATCCGTTATTAAAGATGGAATTTGGTTAAAAGGTGCTTATGCCGAACTTCAAGGTGCGGGTTTAAGTAAGACGAAAGTAACAATTCAACCGACAGCACCAGGTGCAATCATTGATTTCAAAGGTGCTGAAGTGAGAGAAGTGATTATTGAAAAAAATAATGTGAAGGAAATTAGAGGCGCTGAAAACATTAAAAATATTAAATACGAAAAAGGCGCAACACCTGAATCTATTAAGTTTACTGATTCCCAAGGAGAGCCAATTGGCTCTCCTTCTTTTCCAGAAGAAAATAAAGCTCCTATTTTGAAAAAAGATTTTATAAACCAAACAGTAAAAGTGGGAGATATGATCTCCTTGCCGTTATCCGATTATTTCTCTGATCCTGACAATGATCGGTTAACATTCACATCGACGAAAGGAACAGTTGATCAGCAGACAGGAACACTGACGCTTATGCTTGAAGAGGGAAGCCATATAGTCGCTGTCACTGCTACAGATGGAAAGGCTAGCATAACAGCAAGCTTTGGTGTCACTGTCAAAGCAGAGGAAGTACCAAGTGATGATTATTATAAAGATGCTTATGGAAAGACAGGAAGCGATTTGAAAGCTGCTCTACATGAAATCATTGATGATCATACGCAGCTTTCTTATAGTGATGTTTGGCAAGCATTACGTGAGACAGACGAAGATCCCAATAATCCAAATAACGTAATTTTACTTTACTCTGGGAAATCTCGTTCAAAGAGTTTAAATGGTGGAGATATGGGCGATTGGAACCGTGAGCACGTTTGGGCGAAATCACATGGCGATTTCGGGACAAGCAAAGGGCCGGGCACAGATATCCACCATTTACGTCCGACAGATGTTCGTATCAATAGCACGAGAGGCAATTTAGATTTTGATAATGGCGGAAGTTCCGTAAGTGATTGTAACGGCTGTTACCGCTCATCTAATTCATGGGAGCCACCTGATCGTGTGAAAGGTGATGTCGCTAGAATGATCTTTTACATGGCGGTTCGTTATGAAAGCGGAGATCGTGTCGACCTTGAATTGAATGAGAGACTAAATAACGGAAAGAACCCATACCATGGAAAAAAGTCCGTTCTATTAGAATGGCATAAACAAGATCCAGTTGACGATTTTGAGAAAAACAGAAACAACGTCATCCAAGAGTGGCAAGGAAATCGCAATCCATTCATTGACCATCCCGAATGGGCAGCTATGATCTGGTAGGTGCCTGTCACTCCCCGGTTTTTGTCGAATGGTGAAGTGGTATTGGTAAAAGAGATTAGAAGTTAGATATACATCTTTAAAAAGTTTTGTCGAGAAATCTCTACAAGACTTTTTTTATTTTGATCAGGTTAGTGTGTAGGAATTGTAGAGGATAGGGGCTTTTATATGGTAATTAGCAGGTTGGTTGTATGGTATATTTAGTTTTTTTCCGTTATTTTGAAAAAAGAGGTGGAATGTTACATTTTTAATGGGTATAATTTACTTGTTATGTTTTTACTGCTTTGATAAAAAATTCTTTGGAGGGATAAGGTTGAAAAAAGCAATTATCTTTATACTATCAGTTTTGCTGATTTGTACAGCTGTACCCATGAACCACGTGCAAGCAGCAGCTGAGCCAATTAAAGACATGAAGTCGAGCTATCGCTTCTACGAGTCGGTTTGGAGTTTAACGGCAAAAGGAGTGCTTGTATCAGAAGATGATGATTCACTAAAGGTCGCACCTAATAAATTAGTGACACGTGCAGAGGCAGCGGACATGATCACTGCAATACTTGGGTTAGAGCGAGAAAGTAACCATCCAGGATTTCGTGATGTAACGAAGGAAAATGTGAACTATGACTCTATCGCTGCTTTAGCGGAGCGAGGTATCATTACTGGGTTTAAAGATGGCACGATCAAACCTAATGAGATTTTAACACGAGCGCAAATGGCGAAGATGATTTCGTTAAGCTTCAAATATAAAACGAATGCCAATGCAGTCATTCCATTTAAGGATGTAGTTAAAGGAAATTGGGCAGTACCTTATATTGATGCGTTAGTTCGTAGTGAAGTAACAAACGGTACGACGGCTACTACTTTCTCACCCCATCATAAATTGACACGCCAGCAAATGGCTTTATTCTTGTACCGTGCTCATCAAAAAAAGCCGGTGAGTCAGTACAATGATGAGGAAATTTTTAATTTAGTTAGAGAATTACAGAATAAAGCGAATATGGTTGTTGAATATTATAAGAATGTTTCGACTAAGAGACCATCATTCTCTAAAGTGCGAGGAGAATTGCTTCCTTATGCTGAAACAGCGCTTGTGGATGGTTTTATGAAAGAATACTATAATGAGTCATGCACAGAATGCGATTGGGTCATGTATGATGAGGTTTATGATACTGGACTGCCATACGAAATTATGGAACGTAGTAATAAGCAAATTAAAGTGAAAGTGCGTTACCCAGCTGAAATGAACGATGCGTATACAGCTGTTTGGACGTTAGTAAATGTCAAAGGAAAATGGAAAATTAAAGACTGGGAAGAGTATTCTATTAAAGAAGCTCCATTCAAATTAACAGTGAAACAAGCAGAACACTATTTGAAATCAGTGATTGAAGATCCATGGACTTGGGAAGATAAACGCGAGTATGTTAAGGCGATCAAACATGAAGGAACAAGCAAAGGCTACTATAAATTTTCAATTAAAACGAATGTAGATGACTACATTGTTGAAATTAACTCGACAGATGCATCGTTAAAGGAATAGGGTAAAGATAAGCTCTGCAGCGATGTTTCGCTGCAGAGTTTGTTTTTTGAAATGAGGTGCCTGTCACTCCCCGGTTTTTGTCGACATATGTTGTTAAGTATTTTAACGTGACAAGCTTCATAATAATTTACAGAATTAATACAATTTTTTTACAATACCTATGCGTTGTTTGTGTTATGGTTTTGATTGGGTAGTTTTCTATATAATTGTATATTTTTATCAAGGAAGTACACGATCAAACTTACATTTATTAAAATTGGGGGAATTGAGTGTATGGCTTATCTATCAAACTCGCATCGTAAATTTATCGCAACGGCTGCCACAGCTACGCTTGTGGCAACAGCTGTTACACCTGCTTCGGCAGCTTCATTTTCAGACGTTTCAAAGGATTATAAAGAGGCCGTAGATTACCTTATTAGTAATAAAATCACAGCTGGAATGACGGAGACTGAATTTGGGACAGCTCTTTCCATTAAGCGTGTAGATGCTGCAGTTATGCTAGCGAAAGCGTTAAAGCTTGATACTAAAGATGTTGAAGATTCCGGGTTTGTTGATGTACCAAAACGTGCAAGAGCCTATGTTAATGCGCTGAAAAAGGCTGGAATTGTAGAAGGGAAAACAGCCACAACCTTTGCTTCTAACCAGCCGATTACCCGCGGAGAGGCAGCTCTTATGTTAACAAAAGCGTATGAACTGAAAGGAGATCAAACAAACATTCCTTTTACAGACGTTTCAAAGGATTATAAAGAGGCTGTCGGAGCCCTTGTCAAACATGAGATCACGTCAGGTAAGACAACAACTTCTTATGGAACTAATGACGATATTAAACGCGGTGAATACGCGATTTTCTTACATAAACTTTCAAAGCTAGAGAACCATTTTACTTTGTCTTTAATGCATACGAACGACACGCACGCTAATCTTGACAATGCTGCGAAAAAAATGACAGCCATTAAAGAAGTGCGCGCGGAAAAGCCGAATGCGTTATTAGTAGATGCAGGAGATGTGTTCTCAGGCACGCTATATTTCAATGAATTTAAAGGTCAAGCAGATTTGAAGTTTATGAATCTTATGGGCTATGACGTGATGACGTTCGGGAATCATGAATTCGATCTTGGTTCTAGTCCAGAAGGTCATCAAGCATTAGCAGACTTTATTCAAGGGGCTAAGTTCCCGTTTGTCAGCTCTAATGTGGATTTCTCCGGAGATGACAAATTCAAAGGACTATTCAGTGATGTCATTTCAAGTGAGCCTGAAAAAGGAAAAATCTATAATGGGATTATTAAAGAAGTAGACGGAGAAAAAGTTGGCTTCTTCGGTTTGACGACGGAAGACACGAAAGATATCTCAAGTCCAGACAAAGTGACATTTGAGGACTACCTTGTAGAAGCGGAAAAAGCGGTAAAAGCATTTGAAGGTCAAGGTGTGGATAAAATCGTTGCTGTTTCTCATATCGGCTATGATGACAATGAAGCCGTTGATAATGATTTAACATTAGCTGCTAAAGTAGATGGCATCGATGTGATTGTCGGTGGACATAGTCATACGAAATTAAGTGAGCCAACTGTTGTGAATAAAGACGAATCGGGCAAAGTGAAAGATCCAACAGTCATTGTTCATGCGGATCAATACAATAAAGTTTTAGGTACATTAGATGTTGAATTTGACAAAGCCGGAAAATTAATTGGCCACGCTGGTCAATTAATTGAAATTAAAGAGCAAGCGGAAGATGCAGAAGCAAAGGCATTATTAGCACCATACACAGAGAAAATAAATGAAATCAAAAACACACCTACGGGAGCAACGGCGGAAAAGCTACTTGATAACCCACGTACTTCAGGTGATGATACGAAACCAAGTGTTCGTAAAAACGAAACAGAACTTGGAAACTTAATTACAGATGGTATGCTTAAAAAAGCGAAAGAGTATAATTCAAACGTTGTGATGGCACTGCAAAACGGTGGCGGTATTCGCGTACCGGTTGATCAAGGACCAATTACAGTGGGCGAAGTTATTACTGTCCTTCCATTCGGTAACACGTTAGCAACGATGGACGTGACCGGGGCTGAGTTGAAGGCAGCGTTTGAAACGAGTGTGAGCACTTTACCAAAAGAAAATGGCGGTTTCTTACACGTATCTGGTGCAAAAGTAGAATATGATTCTTCTAAACCAGCAGGCGAGCGGGTTGTGTCGATTTCTTATAAAAAAGCGGACGACACTTACGAAGAGATTAAAGATACAGAGACGTACACAGTAGCAACGAATGCCTTCACAGCTAAAGGTGGAGACGGCTATGATATGTTCAAGGTGGCTTATGAAGAAGGGCGTGTAACCGATCTTGGATTGTCAGATTGGGAGAATTTAAGAGACCATGTGGCAAGCTTAAAAACAGTCGATCCGCAAATCGAAGGCCGTATTGTGGATGTAGCGAAATAAATTATGTTTGAAAAAAGCTTTGTAGAGTGACATCTCTACAAAGCTTTTTTGGTTTTTAGAAAAGTGCATTGAAAGAGAGGGATGACAAATTTGTTTATTAATTTCCGCTTAAAAACGTCACAATAGAGGACAGGTAAGAATATGATGGTACAACCATAATTAGCGATATTATACGCTAAAGTGGGAAGAACGAGTATCGCAGTCTTAGTATATTTAATTGAGGTGAGGTAATTGGAAACAACCGATATGCAGACGATCATCATCGACTTTAGAAAAAATACAATGGTACCGTTGCCACATTATACGCAATATCATGCCAACAAGTTAAAGTTTATTGTAAAAGACAACGGTGTTGATGCAGATCTATCGAATATTGATAAGGTTATTGTCAGTATAAGGCGTGCCGACGGAGTGATAACACAACGTTCATTACAAGCGGAAGGTAACGAAATCACTTATGACATTGGTGATGAGGAGCAGAAAGTCATTGGATACGCAGGGCTCACACTACATTTTTTAAAAATGGAGAACGTATTATTTAGCAAGAGGTTAAACGTTTACTTTGGCGAACCATGCGATACTGAACGACACGATCATTCGATCTTACAGGAGCTTTTTATTGAAGTTAGAGAAGTAGAAAATGTAGTAACAGAAGCGAACGGTGACGCATGTGAAAAAGCAAACGGTATAGACGAAGTTGTGTCGATGATGAGCGAGGTTGATAACAAGACAAATCGGCAAGTGAATAGTGCAGAATCTATTATGGCATTTAATAGCATTTCACCAGATGAAGATGGTCATGTCATTATTGATATGGATTTAAGTGAATTTGTCACGAGACAAGAAGTCGAAGAGGAAAAAGATGCTATTTTATCACAAATAACGGATCAATCGGTCAATGTCAAAGAATATGGAGCTATTGGTGATGGTGTTTTTAGAAAAATTAAAGATGTCAATCCGTCGATTACTTTGGCTGAGGTGAAAGAATTAGATCCTGATGCTAATTTAGATAATAGCATAGACTGGTACGGAATACAGAAAGCCATTCAATTAAATAATAGCATCAAAATACAAGGGTCATTTATTATCGATAGGCCTCTTATGATCGATAAATATCATTTTTCGATGGTTGGCACATCGAATTTTGCGACCATTACGAACATTGGTATAGGGTTGCCCGCCATTATTTTAGGAAAAAATCGATCTAAATTGATAGAAGGAACGAAACTTTTCAATTTAAGAGTATTTGGAACGACGAGAGAAAATGAGATGTCAGGCCATGGGATTGAAGTTAGAATGGCAGCTAATGTATTTATGAGCAATTGTGATTTTATAGGTCACGGTGGCAATGGCTTATTTTCGGGTGTCAACCACGATTTTTATATTAGTCGACTCGTTAATTGCAGGTTTGAAATGAATAAAGATAACGGTGTTTTAATTGAACATTATTATGCCTATCAAAAAAATAATATTTCCTTTATAGGGTGTAGAGCACAAAATAATGGTAGAAATGAAATGGGTCAGTTATTGTATCAGTTAGGTCAAACGACCACTACTTATGGACATGGAATCAAAATTAGTGGTACGGCTATATTTATTGGTGCTGGTACATGTTGTGAAGGAAACAGTGGATCTGGCGTCTACTTGGGTGGAGATAGTCCAGAAAGGTTAATGATAGGTATTCAAATTTCGGGATGCTATTTTGAACCTAATTTATTAACTGATATTTATATAGCGAACAATGCAAATATATTTGATGGTTTCATTAGTGGTAATTACCCAGGAGCTGATTATATAAATAAGTCGCAATTGGGCCATCAATACATTGAAAATCTATATAATCTATCATCGAATACGTTCATTGATTCTTTTGGAGGGAATAAGAACTTAGAGGACATTAAATCGTCTACATCGCTTTTTACGGGTGGTGAGTTCGATACTAAAGGCACCTATAATACGAATGACACGATGTATGATAAAATATTCGGTGATGGCATTAAATTAGATAAAAATAAAAATTCTTTTCTTGGAAATAATGTTATTTTTGTACCAGGTCTTATTAAAATGCAAGTCGATTACTATTGGAATAAAGTTAATACTTCTTCTCTATTGATCGGACTATATATGAAAGATTATGACAGCAACCCTATTTGGAATAAGACATTACCAGACTCTAAAGTTTCTGATTATTCAGAATTATCAAGGGATGTTAATGAATCGGACACGATATTATATTTTGATGATTTAACAGGGTGGAGTGTTGCTGGGGGCAATACGTTAGTGTTTTACGATACAGTATTGTCTAACGGCTATGCAGTTGGAGTCGAGTATTCAAATAATTATTTAAGCGCTAGCTCTATAGCTAGTATTGATGTGGCAAATAAAAGAGTTTATTTAAATTCTCCCATCAATAAAACGATTTCTAGTGGGACAGTATGTGCATTGACAAATGATACAGGTACAGGTGCCTTTTTGCCACCAGAATACTTTAACATCATTACAACCTCTAATTCTAAGCTTGAAACAAATAATTTAGTCATTGATACTTTTAAACTTCGTCATGCCAAGTTTATCAGATATGTTTGTCCTTATATCATCTTAAACGGTGCTGCTCACATAAACGACTATGTGGCGCTTAGAAGAGTAAGGATAAAGGAAATGGATTCTTTATCTCAAAAAGGATCAACTGCGAATAGACCAAGTGAATCATTAGTGGTTGGAAAACAATATTTTGATACGACACTAAATAAACCAGTTTGGTGGAATGGAACTATTTGGAAAGATGCCAATGGGAACACGGTATAGGCCGGCGTTAGTGAATAGCCTGTAAGACCTCCACTTCAACAGGGCAGAGAAAGCTAGGTGGGAGATCAATAGCCCGTAAACGCCCGATCGGTTCGGGCGTGCAAGATGTAGGTTACAAAGGCGTTGCAACAGGACGTTGCGATTTTAGCCTTTGTTCCTTTTTTGATTAGTGAGGGATGAAGCTCCCGCTGATTGAAGTTTCACTTTTACCTAGAAAAAGCAGAGTAGCCCATAGAGGCTCTCTGCTTAATTAAATTAGAAGCATCGGAAAGAACGAATTCTATTTAAATCCGTGCCGTAATACATCCAGCGCCAGTTTCTCCAACGCCAGCCAGCTACCGATGTTCGGCCAACAAAAGTTGGATAGAACCAGAAGCTGCGTCCATTGCGGAGCCAGACATAAGTATTTCGGAATAAACAGCCCCTGATGGCACCTGGATCAACGGCAAATGTTGTTACTTGTTGCGACTGAGGTATGAACGAAGGCGGTGGAGAAGTAGGTGGTCCTCCTTGTTGCTGTCCACCTCCTGATGGGAAACCAGGCGGCTGTCCTGGAGGGCCAAATCCACCTGGAAATCCTGGCTGTTGTCCTGGTGGTCCTTGAAACGGATTTTGTCTGTACTCATCATCTTCTAACGGGAATGGGTAATGCTGAGAGTAATCTGTGTAATCCATATATTTGAACTCCTTTCATCCTGTCTATTTGCAATGTATGCGATATCGGCCCATTTGTGCTTGGTGATATTCTTCGACAGGTGCCTGTCACTCCCCGATTTTTGTCGAAACCCTGCGAAAAAAATGTTCCGCAGGGTTTTGGTCTATGGTTTGGTTTTGTTCATATATTGAAAGTGAGGAGGATGCTTTATCCCCCGTTAGAGAGCAGTAAGATCCTCCACTGGTTGAAGTTTCATTTTATTATTTTTAAAAAGGAAGGGATCAACATGGCTATTAAATTCATCAAGATTTCCGTTGTGTATTTTGCTTTGGGGGTTTTGCTTGGTTATTATATGTCCATTCAGCATTCTTATGAGTTAACAGGTGTTCATGTGCACTTGCTTTTACTTGGATGGGTAGCCTTCATGTTTGCTGGGATCATTTATTATTTATTTCCGTCGCTTACTTTTGGAAAAATAGCTAAAGCCCATTTTTGGCTTCACAACATTGGTCTTCCTATTATGATGATCGCCTTAGCCTTCTTGCTCACGACAAAAAACGAAGCGCTCACAACTTGGGTAGCTATCGGCTCCACACTAACCGTACTCGGCATCCTTCTATTCACCTATAACCTACTAACTAACCTAAAAAGCACAAAATAAGATAATACCGGGGAGGGTAGGTGCCTGTCACTCCCCGGTTTTTGTCGATTCTATTTCTTCTTAGTCGGCGGCGGATCGATTTTATCGTTTTCGTTGCCTAATAGGAAGAAGGAGATACCACCTGATAAAACGACGGCACTAGCGATGATTAACACACGTGTTGTCAAATCAATCGTGGCATAATCTTTCGCTAGCATCCATGTGGCTAGAATCCCGACAACAATCATAATCGGCACGGCAAAAGTCATTCTCTTTTTCATTCTATCTACGCTCCTTTACAGATCAAGTGTAGCATACGGTATACGGTAGGTGCCTGTCACTCCCCGACTTTTGTCGAAATAATTTTCCCCACGTTAAAAAGGGTTTGGTGTAAAAAGTGTCTAATATGTTAAGTGTGGGTCGCTTTGGCTCACATTTTGTTCTATTAAAGGAGGACTTGCATTGCTTCTTCATTTACTGTCCACTGTTCGCACTATTCAATCCCCTCTAAAGGAAAGAACGTAACATGCCACGAAAAAGAAGAACCTGGATACCAGAAAAATTTTACCACATTGTCTCTCGTGGAAATCGCCGGGACCCACTGTTTTACTGCCCTGATGACTTCGAAGCCTTCTTCTACATCCTCAACCAGCTCCATGAAACCCATCCTTTTGAACTCACATCCTACTGTTTGATGACGAATCATTTCCACTTACAGCTACGTTCTACTCAGCAACCGATCTCTAAAGTGATGTCCCTATTGAATAAGCGATTTGCCGATTATTTCAACAGTCGTTATCGCTTGAGCGGTCATGTGTTTGAAAAGCGATTTTTTGACGAAGTGATTTATGATCACGAGGAGATGCTCCGCGTCAGTCGCTACATTCACTTAAATCCTGTTGCCGCTAAAATGGTCACCTGCCCAGAACTCTACCCGTGGAGCAGCTATTCATTTTACAGCGCCGACAATAGCGAAGAGCTCCCCCCTTATATAAACATCGCCCCTCTACTAGAAGGTTATCGAGGCACGTTGGAGGAACAAAAGCGTCAATATTGCGAAATGATTTGTGAAAAATCATTGTCTCTTTCTAATTAAAAAAAAGAAGCCCCTCACATACGAGGCTTCCTTTGGGACAGAGGGACAAGGGACCTGTCCCTCCGTCCCACTTATTCTTCACCAATAATCTTTACTTCTCGTTCTAAGTCCACGTTGAATTTTTCTTTGACTGTCTTTTGGACATGTTTGATCAAAGTAATGTAGTCAGTGGCTGTGGCGTTGTCGATGTTGACGATGAAGCCGGCATGCTTCGTTGATACTTCGGCACCGCCAATTCTTGTTCCTTGTAAGCCGCTATCTTGGATTAGTTTCCCTGCATAGTATCCAGGTGGGCGTTTAAAGACGCTTCCGCAAGATGGATATTCAAGCGGCTGCATCGTCTCTCGTCGGTTCGTTAAGTCGTCCATCACCGCTTTAATCTCATCATAATTCCCGGGCTTCAGTTGAAAGCCTGCTTCAAGTACAATGTATCGATTCGTTGGAATGTTGCTCGTGCGATACGATAAATCTAAATCTGCTGCCGCAAGCTTTAATAATTCGCCTTCGCGGTTAACGACGATCGCATAGTCAAGAACATCTTTAATTTCTCCACCGTACGCTCCTGCGTTCATAAATAATGCGCCACCAACTGAGCCAGGGATACCGCAAGCGAATTCTAGTCCAGTTAATTTGGCTTTCAAAGCTTCTCTAGAGGCTTCAATAATCGCCGCTCCACTTTGAGCAACTAGCATGTCACCCTCTGAAACATAAATTTTGTGTAAAAACTCCAAATTAAGGACAATACCGCGAATACCGCCGTCTCTGACAATTAAGTTTGATCCATTGCCAAGCAACGTTAGCGGGATCTCGTTCTCATTAGCAAATTTGACGACTTGCTGTACGTCTTCATACGTCGATGGTGTCACGAACAAGTCCGCCTTGCCACCTAATTTTGTGTACGTATGATTTTTTAAATATTCATCAAGGCGAATATGCTCTTTATTCACCACGGTTTGTAGTTTATCGTAAAATTGACGATAATCAGTCACTTTGATCATTCCTTTTCACATTTTCACTATAATGAATTATAGCAGTTTTTTTATTAAAGTATGATGATTTTGCTGAAGCATTTCAACTTTTAGGGAAAAAATCCTGTTAGAAAGGAAAAAAGAGGGTGTTGTTGATGAAAATATTAATTGATGCGGATGGATGTCCCGTAGTCGATGAAACGTGTAAGGTGGCGAAGATGTTTGATCTTCCAGTGATCATTTTTTGTGATACTGCTCATAATATGATACGCGATGGAGCAGAAACGATTACCGTATCCAAGGGCGCAGATGCGGTGGACTTTGTACTCGTCAACCGGGTAGAAAAAGGGGATCTTGTCGTAACACAGGACTACGGATTGGCCGCGATGGTGCTCGCCAAAAAAGGAGCGGCGATCGATCAAAATGGTCGAAGCTATACAGCAGACAATATTGATCAACTGCTACATAGCCGACATACAGCGAAGAAAATTCGCCAAGCAGGAGGCCGGATGAAGGGGCCGAAAAAAAGGAAAAAAGAAGACAATGAAATCTTCAAGCAGCAGTTAATTGCCTGGTGTAAACAGCAACATTGACCAATGAACGAACACAACTAAACAAACGAAAATCCGCGAGATGAACCTGTGATCTCGCGGATTTTTTGTGTTTCGACAAAACTCGGGGAGTGACAGGCACCTCCCGAAAAGATTGTATTTACAAAAGAAGGGGTGTTCTTTATAATATTCTTTATAGAGAACAAAATGTTTGTTATATTGAACGAGTTGCGCAGGATTGCCTTTACTTCTTCGAATATTGGAATAGCTGACCATCCGTTTTCATGATGCTAGAAAACAGTGATTTGCGTACAAGCTTTACGGTGTCCGACCGAGTTTTTGTTCGACAAAACTCGGGGAGTGACAGGCACCTAAAAAAGGAGGGAAGTCGTATGGTTTATCAAAGGCGAGTGACGGTGTTGGTGTTCATGGATGTGTTGTTGGTGTTTGTGGCGGTGGTGTTCGGGCAGTTGGTGGTTGGCGGTTTGCTTGAGTTCGATTATTTATCCACTTTGGTGATTATTGCTGGTTTGGTGTGCAGTTATCAGGTGTTTGCCTTGAAAAGTCATTTGTATAAGAAGGCGTGGTCCTTTGCTAGCATAAGGGAGTTAATGGTTTTGTTGCAGGCGATTACTTTATCTGTGATTAGCGTAATGGCGATTGATTTCATCATGACACAACAAGTAAATCCGCGGCTGTATGTCGTGATTTGGATGGCACTGATGCTATTCATCGGCGGTTCACGATTTTCCATCCGAGTGCTGCGTGATCTAGTTCTCTTACCAGATAAGAATAAAAAACGAACATTAATTGTTGGAGCTGGTGCTGCTGGTGTTATGGTTGTTCGTCAATTGCAGAGAGAAGTTGACATTGAATTATTGCCCGCGGCTTTCGTAGATGATGATCAAAGAAAGCATCACCTAGAAATATTGGGGGTTCCTGTAGTGGGGAGCATTGCGGATATTCAAGAAATCGTTCGAACTCATAACATTGAACATATTATTATTGCCATTCCCTCTCTTAATAAAAAAGAGATTAATACTATTTATCAAACATGCTCGCAAACAAATAGAAAAACGCAAATCATCCCAAAAATAGAAGATCTCATTCTCGGAAAACTTTCTGTTCATCAATGGCGAGATGTTCGTCCGGAGGATTTGTTAGCACGGGAACCGATAGAGCTAGCGACGGAGCATATTACAGAAACGATTAACCAAAAAGTCGTACTCGTCACAGGAGCAGGTGGATCGATTGGTTCGGAAATTTGTCGCCAAATTGCTCATTTCAACCCTGCTCAGCTGATCCTACTCGGGCATGGTGAAAATAGCATTTACACGATCGAGATGGAGCTGAAGGAAAAATGCAAAGGGGCTATACATATTATTCCTGTTATAGCGGACATTCAAGATCGAGAACGCATGTTACAAGTGATGGAACGATATAAACCGGACATCATTTATCACGCAGCGGCTCATAAGCATGTTCCTTTAATGGAAGAAAACCCGCATGAAGCGGTCAAAAATAATATTATCGGAACAAAAAATGTTGCAGAAGCCGCTGCTCAATCCGGAGTAGAGAGCTTTGTGATGGTATCAACGGATAAAGCCGTCAATCCAACGAGTGTGATGGGCGCGACGAAACGAGTAGCGGAAATGATTGTGCAAAATATGAACGGTCGAGCGAAGACGAAATTCGTAGCGGTGCGATTTGGAAACGTTCTTGGCAGTCGCGGTAGTGTCATCCCTTTGTTTAAGAAGCAGATTGAAAAAGGTGGGCCTGTGACAGTTACTCATCCTGAAATGGAGCGTTATTTTATGACGATCCCCGAAGCATCTCGGCTTGTCATTCAAGCGGGAACGTTAGCGAACGGGGGAGAAATTTTTGTATTAGATATGGGCGAACCAGTGAAAATTGTGGACCTGGCGAAAAACTTAATTAAATTATCGGGCTTTACGACAGAAGAAATTGGCATTCAGTTTACCGGAATCCGACCGGGAGAGAAGCTGTATGAAGAATTGCTCAACGACAACGAAGTGCACGAACAACAAATTCATCCGAAAATTCATATCGGAAAAGCAGTCATGCAAGATATGGAGGTTGTCAGCTACTTGCTCACTACATTTATGGCGATGGATAGTCACACGCTTGCTCATCTATTATTAGACATTGCTCATCATCGGACGGTCATTTCTCCGAAGCCAGTGGCGATTAATACTTAAGGTTTTGTTCCACGTTCTAAATTGATGACGAACAAAAAAAGGAGTTGGAAAAATTATGATAAAAGAAAATGTGAAGTACAAAATCCTTGACCTCTCCAAAAGGAAAGAATGGCTTGATTTCGTCATGAGATGTGAAACTTATGATGTATTCTATCTTCCACAATATGCACAAATGTATGAAGAGAGGGGAGAAGGGGTGGCGCAATTATTTGTGTATGAGCAATCTCAAGAGAGATTTATCATCTACCCTTTTTTAAAACGAGAGATTCCAGATCGCGTTGATGATCAAATATATTATGATATTACCACTCCTTATGGATATGGAGGGCCTTTGTGTTCTGCTAGTCAATTAAAAGAAGACGATGATTTTCTTCATGATTTTAGACGTGCCTTTGAGCATTATTGTAAAGAAGCGGGGATTGTTAGTGAGTTTGTTCGTCTCCATCCTTATTTACAAACGGAAGCAGTATTAGAGGGGTATTTGAATATGATGTGCGCCGGTGAGTTTGTTTATAATGATGTCACCAAGACGGAGGAAGAAACTTGGCGTGCGGTAGCTCCAAGCAAGAGACGGAAAATTAACAAGAGTAAGCGACATCAAGTAAAGGTACAGTTTATCGATGGAAGGGATATTAGCCCGAAAGAAATTCAAACATTCTACGATGTTTATACAGAAACAATGGATAAGAAGCAAGCTTCATCTTTTTATTATTTCTCACTAGAGTTCTTTCAAGCTTATTTCGAAGCGTTGAAAGATCATATTACTTTAGCGTTCGCTTTACATGAGGGTCAAGTTATCTCTGCTAATTTGCTATTAAAAAGCGAAGGGTTTGTCACTATTCATTTAAGTGCTTCTTTCAAAGAGCATCTTCATTTATGCCCAAATTGTTATTTACGATATGAATGCGTTCTATGGGGGCAAAGAAATGGCTATCGAATTGTTGACCATGGGGGAGGAAAAGAAAAAGGCGATTCTTTGTATAAATACAAACGACAATTCTCCAATACTGAAACAAACTTTTACATCGGTAAGAAAATTCACAATCAACAAATCTACGACCAACTAGCTAGCGCAAAAACTAACCTAGTTCAAGGAGAAGAAGCTAGGTTTTTTCCAGAATATCGAAAATGACAGAGGTTTGTCAAAATAAAAGGTCTGTGGTGAGTTTAATCAGCGAAAAATTGATCGAGAGTGGTGAAAAGTTATGAGGGCTAATTTTCTAATTTTAGGCGGTGGTGTAGGACAATTGCCAGCTATACAAAAAGCACAAGCACTTGGGATGAATGCGGTGGTTGTTTCTAATGATCCACATTGTATTGGGGGAAGTATAGCAGATTATTTTGAGTGCGTGGATACTACGGATTTCGAGGGAGTAGAACAAGTAGCCCGCCAATACAAAGTGGTTGGTTCGATGACTATGTCTAATGATGTGGCTGTACCGACTAGTTGCTATGTGAATGAAAAATTAAATCTTCCAATTCAAGGAAAGGCGTTGATTCAGCTTGCAACAGATAAGTATCTTATGCGAGAAAAGTTTGCTACTCATCAAGTCAATTCACCAAAATTTTATCAAATTAGAGATTCTGACGATTTAATCTTCGTTAAGCATAAACTGAAATCTGCTTTGGAAACAGAAAGCTTTATTGTTAAGCCTAACGACAGTTCAGGAAGCCGAGGGGTTAGTAGGATTACAACTAGTGAAGAATTAGATGAAGCTGTTCAATATGCGGTAGGTTTTAGCCGGAATAAAAGTGTAATTGTAGAGGAATTTATTGATGGAGTTGAAATAGGTGCCCAAACGTTTAGTGTCGATGGCAAGATAATTTATTGCTTTGTTCATAATGATAAAGTGTCAAATATGGTTCCAATCGGTCATTCTTTTCCTTCCGTGTACACTAAGGAGCAAGTTAGTAGAATTGAAGAGGAATGCGAAAAGGCGTTAACTAGTTTGGGAATTGAAAATGGGCCAAGTAATATTGACATCATTATTGATTCTGACGGAGTTCCTTTTGTGATTGAAGTAGGAGCAAGACTTGGTGCAACGAAACTTCCTGAATTGGTCATGCTTCATTCAGACATTGATTTAACTACCCTTACTATCCAATTAGCGAGTGGACAAAAAGTCGAGTGCCTACCAGTGACTAAAAACGAAGCAGTAGCAGTAGAAATGATCACTGTCGATCAGGATGGGATCATTGAAAAAATCGGTGATGTATCTTCACTCGTGCGAAAATACCAACCAGTAGACTTCGAACTTCGTCTGTCAGAAAAGCAAAAAATAACTAAGCTCAAATCAGGCCAAGATCAATACGGCCACGTTATCTTTACTGGAACGAGTGCTGTTGAAGCAGAAGAAAAGTGTGCGGAATTTATCACAGAGTGCCTGTCACTACTCGATATTTGTCGAATTGAAACTCAAGTTTTGTAAGGGGAGAGGGAGATTCTATGAAAAAGAACTTTTTAATTTTAGGCGGAAGTGTGGGACAGGTACCGGCAATTAAAAAGGCTCAAGCCTTTGGAATGCATGCGGTGGTCGTTTCTAATGATCCAAGCTGCATTGGAGCGAGTAAGGCCGATTATTTCGAGTGTGTCGATGTCACTGATTTTAGGAAAGTAGAACGAGTGGCGCGCAAATACAAGGTAGTCGGGTCGATGACGATGTCCAATGACTTAGCGGTTCCGACTAGCTGTTATGTGAATGAAAAGTTGAATCTACCTATGCAAGGAGAAGGGCTTATACACGTTGTGGCAGACAAATATGAAATGCGAAAAAAGTTTGCCGCTCATCAAATGTTCACTCCTCCATTTTATAAAATTAGTCATCCAATCGATTTAATAAGGGTGAAGTCTCAATTACAAGTAGCGATACAAACAAAAAACTATATTGTGAAACCGACGGACAGTTCAGGAAGTCGAGGAATTAGTAAAGTGACAAACATTGCTGAATTAGACCAAGCTGTCCAATATGCGATGCAGTTTAGCCCCAGTGGGAATGTAATAGTCGAGGAATTTGTCGAAGGGTTCGAGTTTGGAGCGTTGTCGTTTAGCGTGGATGGAGAAATGGTTTATTGTTTTCTTCACAATGACAAAGTAAAACAAATGGTTCAAATCGGTCACTCGTTTCCATCGCTTCTATCTGAAGATCAGGTGAAAAGAGTGAAAAGCGAATGCGAAAAGGCGCTTACTAGCCTAGGCATCCAAAATGGTCCTTGTCATTTCGATATCATGATGACTGCTGACGGCATACCCTTCATTATTGAGATCGGGGCTAGACTAGCTGCTCATCAAATACCTGAACTCATCAAGTTGCATTCAGGCATCGACCTTGTCGCTCTTACTGTGCAATTAGCGAGTGGACAAAAGCCTAAATGCCCATCTATCACCGAAACGAAAGCCGTAGCCGTTCAATTTATCCATTTTGACGAAAATGGTATTCTCAAGCAAATAGGAGATCTCTCTCCACTCCACCAAAAATATCAACCAGCAGACTTTGTTTTAAAAATTTCAGAAAACCAAGAAATTTCTAAACTTCAATCGAGCATCGACCATTGTGGTCATGTCATCTGCACTGGAACCGATGTCAAGGAAGCAGAAGGCAAGTGTCAACAATTTATCCATGAATTAAAAAGTAATGTAGTTTGTTTTAACGTAGAAAAAGAAGAGCGGATAGGTTAACTAGTTTTTCACGGAACAAATAATAATTTGATATAAGCGAGGTAACTTTCATGAACTATTTAGTAGTTGTTGCTCACCCGGATGATGAAGTGTTAGGGGCGGGTGCAACGATGTATAAGCTAGCTCAGGAAGGTCATTCGGTAAACGTCTGTATTTTATCAGGGGAAGTGAATGCGAGAAATTACCGACCCACCACTGATGAATTGAATGAAGATGTGAACAACTCTATGAATTTATTAGGAGTTGAGCAAATTATTAAAGGTGATTTTTTAAACATTGAATTTAATATGGCTCCACATTTGAAATTAGTGCAATTTGTTGAACAAGCAATAATTGACACGGAAGCGGAAGTGATCTTTACTCATCACCCGGCAGATTTAAATAACGATCATTTGCATACATCGCTTGCTTGTCAAGCGGCGGTGAGGCTATTTCAAAGAAGAGATGATGTGAAATCTTTGAAGGAGCTACTGTTTATGGAGGTTCCGTCGTCAACAGAGTGGGGGATGAATAAAACATTAAATCAGTTTTCACCCAATACGTTTATTGAAGTGGGAGAAGCCAACGTAGACAAAAAATTAGAGGCTCTCGCACAATACCGCGGTGTGATGAGAGATTATCCTCACCCTAGAAGTAAAGAAGCAATTAAAGGACTGGCAGCTTACCGAGGGGCACAAGCGGGGATGGTTTACGCCGAAGCCTTTGAAAGTGTATTCCGGCGTGAATTTTAACCTATAAGGAATGGGGGATGAGAGTGAGAAAAAAAATAGCATTTGCCACTTGTGTTCAATTGGGGCTTAGTTGCATGGAAGAAATATATCGTATCGGCGGAAACCTAGACTTACTGATCACGCTGAAGGATGAGAAAGCGAAAAATAAGTCTGGTCGAATCTATCTGGATGATCTTGCTGCTGAACATCATACTCCACTGTTAAAAGTTGATCACATCAATGACCAAGAAGTGATTCAAGCACTCAAAGACTATCAAATTGATTGGTTATTTATTATTGGTTGGTCACAAATAGCAGGAAAAGAAGTGATACAAACTCCTGTACATGGCTGTATTGGTATGCATCCTACCCTATTACCGTTAGGCAGAGGTCGGGCTGCTATTCCGTGGGCGATTATTAAAGGATTAAAAGAAACAGGTGTAACGATGTTTAAGCTAGATGAAGGTGTGGATACTGGTGATATCATTGGTCAAGGTATCATTCCTCTTGAGGAGAATATCACAGCAACAGAGCTTTATAAACAAGTGGATCAGATGCATATTTCTCTTATTTCAAAGTATTGGAAGGATATCGTCCATAACGACATTACATTCACAAAACAAAATGAATCAGAAGCGACGGAGTGGCCAGGAAGAAAACCAGAAGACGGCGAGATTTTCAACAATATGACCATGGATGAAGCAGATAAATTAGTAAGAGCCGTCACACATCCATACCCCGGTGCTTTTTATTATAATGGAGATCACATTTTCCGAATATGGGCAGCTAAAACTAATCTAGATGAAGGGGAAATAAAACTAAGAGACGGATATTTAATTCTGATTGATTATGAAATAGAGGGATCGTCATGCAAAGTAAAAGATGGGAAAAATTGACGAAACGTTTCTTTGATATCGCTGTTTCTTTACTTGTACTGTTATTGTTTCTTCCTTTATGGATAGCAGTCGCTATTTTAATTAAAACGACTTCACCTGGTCCAATATTCTTCTTACAGGATCGTCCGGGACTCCATAAGAAAATCTTTGAAGTCTACAAATTTCGAACGATGAGACCGGGTTCAGAAAACATGGTGAAAGGTCAAGAGGTCATGAAGGATGATGATCGAGTCACGGCGGTTGGGAAGTTTCTTAGAAGAAGCAAAATGGATGAAATTCCACAATTGCTAAATGTATTAAAGGGAGAAATGAGTCTAGTTGGTCCAAGACCCGAGCGAGTAGCATCTCTTGTGGATTATACGGATGAAATTTCTAAACGACTGAATATGAACCCAGGGATGACAGGATTAGCGCAAGTAAGTGGTAATATTTATCTTTCTTTGGAGGATCGTTATAAGCTTGATGTTTACTATATAGAGAATTTTAGCTTGTGGCTTGATTGTAAGATTATTATGAGGACTATTGGTGTCATTTTATTTGGTGAAGATAGATACGTTAATAAATGCTTAGTTAATATTCATCAAGGAGCTAGAGAGGTAGCTACTTCTGAAGAGGAGAGTATTTCAAAATGAAAAAGATACTTATAACAGGAAGTAATAGTTATATAGGAACAGCCTTTAATGAATGGGCATCAGTATACCCTGATCAATATTCTGTTGATATGATCAGTTTGAGGGATGGGAGTTGGAGGGAACAGTCATTTGAAGGATATGATGTGGTGCTTCATACGGTTGGCATAGCACATGTTGATGCAAAACCAGAAATGGAACCTCTCTATTATAAAGTGAATCGAGATTTAACTATAGAAGCTGCACAAAAAGCCAAAAAAGATGGAGTGAAACAATTTGTATTTATGAGTAGCATTATCGTTTATGGTGAAAGTAGTGATATAAACATTCCGAGAATCATTGATGAAACAACGGTACCATCCCCTGCAAACTTTTATGGCGATAGCAAACTTCAAGCAGAAGAAGGGATTAAGCCTTTAAGGAGCGATGATTTCGACATTGCTATTATTAGACCTCCGATGATTTATGGTAAAGGTTCTAAAGGAAATTATCCTAAATTGGCTAAAGCAGCTCAGATCCTACCCATATTTCCTAACATTAACAATCAACGAAGTATGCTTCATATAGACAATCTTTGTGAGTTTATTCGCCTTATTATTAATAATGAAGAGAGCGACCTCTTTTTTCCTCAAAATTATGAGTACGTGAAGACCAGTGATCTTGTTCAACTTATCGCTGAAGCCCATCGTCGGCAGGTTAAATTGACTAAAGTATTTAACCCGATTTTAATTGCTATAGGTAGAAAAGTAAGAATTGTTAATAAGGTATTTGGTAATTTGATTTATGATCAGAGTTTGAGTGATTATAAAGAGGAATATAGAGTTAGAGATTTAAGAAGTTCGATTATATTAACGGAAAAATGATGAAGAAGGGTGGACGATGAATTGAAGAAACATATTTTGGTTATTTCTCAATATTTCTACCCTGAACAATTTCGAATCAATGATATTTGTACTGAGTGGGTGAAAAGAGGCTATAGAGTAACTGTTATAACAGGTATTCCTAACTATCCACAAGGAAAATATTTCAACGGGTACGGTCTATTTAAAAAGAGAACAGAAATATATAACGGTATTGAGATCGTTCGCATCCCGCTCATACCAAGGGGAGATACCCCATTGATGCTTTCACTAAACTATGTGTCCTTTGTAGTTTCAGGTTTTTTATGGAAAATTTTTACTAGGGTCAACGCGGACTATGTCTTTATATTTGAAGTTTCGCCAATGACACAAGCGTTACCAGGCGTATGGTATGCGAAGAAGAAAAAGATTCCATGCTATCTTTATGTACAAGATCTATGGCCAGAGAACTTCGAAATCTTATCAGGAATAAAAAATCAATTGATAGTAAACTTAATAGGCAGAATGGTTGATTATATTTACTCTCGCTCCACAAAAATCTTTACGACGTCAAATAGTTTCATCACTTCTATCGCCAATCGTGGAGTTTCACAGGAAAAAATATCGTACTGGCCTCAGTATGCAGAGGATTTCTATCTACCACTAGAAACAACTAGTGTTGCAGAAATTCCAAATGATGAGGCATTTAATATTATTTTTACAGGTAATATTGGTGTTTCTCAAGGGTTAGATATCCTCCCTAAGGTGGCTGTGTTATTAAAGGGATATAATTCACAAAGAAATATTCGATTTAATATTGTTGGTGATGGTAGATATAAAGGAACATTAATTGATTTAGTGAATTCCCACGATGTATCTGATATGTTTCATTTTATTCCAAAGCAGCCAGCAACCCGGATTCCTGAACTTCTAGCAGCTAGTGATGCAGCTTTTCTTTGTTTAACGGAAAGTCCATTGTTTTCAATGACTATCCCTGCCAAGCTTCAGTCCTATATGGCTTGTGGAATGCCTATCATTGCTTCAGCCCAAGGAGAAACTAATCAAATTATTCAAGCGGCTAACGCAGGTATCGTTAGCGAGGCTGGAAACGCTGAACAGCTTGCTAAAGCAATTGTTGAATTATTAAGTTGCCCAAAAGAACAATTAACTAAGATGGGGACAAATTCGAGAAACTATTATGATCGAAACTTTAATAAGCAAAAACTGTTAAATGAAATAGATACATATTTTGGAGTATAGCTTAAATAAAGAAAAGAATATTAGTATGATATGAATCGAATGAATGATCTTCATTCAAATATTTTGTTACAAGTTAGTATTGAAAAACCCCCTTCTTCTCTCCTTTCCATTTTCATGCTATTCTAAAGGATAGGTACGTACATTGATAAAGGAGAAAAACTTGGATGGAGAGAAGATCGAGGTCTAGAAAGAAGAAAAGTAAGAAAAGGCTTTTTCTCATTGTTTTGTTGGTGATATTGGCCATTGGAGGAGGAGCGATTTTTGCAGCGTATTCGGTAATCAACAATGCTTTAGATGGCATTGTTAATGAACATGCGCTAAAGAAATCTGAAAAACGTGAAAAAGAAGTTTCCTTGAAAAATAAAGAAGCATTTACCGTGTTACTGTTAGGAGTCGATGAGCGAGAAGGTGACCGAGGTCGATCAGATACGATGTTACTGATGTCCGTTAACGGCGAAGAAAATTCTGTGAAAATGCTCAGCATTCCGCGTGATACGCGTGTTGAAATTGTAGGCAAAGGAACTGAAGATAAAATCAATCACGCCTATGCTTTTGGCGGAGTTGATATGTCAGCAAAAACAGTGGAGCAGTTTCTTGATGTACCCGTTGATTACTATGTGGAAATCAATATGGATGGTTTTAAAGATTTAGTCGATGCTGTCGGTGGAATTGAAGTGGAAAACACATTTGCTTTTACTTATGATGGTGAAACATTCCCAAAAGGAACGATCACTTTAACGGGAGAAGAAGCATTGAAATATACACGTATGCGCTATGAAGATCCACAAGGTGATTTCGGTCGACAAGCTCGCCAACGCCAGGTGATTCAAGGCATTCTTGATAAAGGGGCTAGCATAACATCGGTGTTAAAATACAACGAAATTTTAGGTGCCCTGCAAAAGAACGTGCAAACGAATTTAACGGTAGACGAAATGATGAACATTCAAAAGAATTACGCTTCAGCTAGAAACAACATCCAACAAGAAACAATCGAAGGAACAGGCAAAAAAATGGGTGGTGTCTACTACCACCTAGTGTCTGATGAAGAAAAAGAGCGCGTTTCGGATATGCTGAAACAACATTTAGGCATTCAATAACATTAACGACACCTAGACAAAAACACACGGCCTATAAGCTGTGTGTTTTCTGTTTACTCTAAAAGTGATAAGCGAGTAAGGGAAGGAGAAAATGTCATGATCGATCTTCACTGTCATATATTACCTCGTTTAGACGATGGCGCTGAATCGAATGCGAGTAGTTTATCGATGGCTAAAATGGCCGAGAAGCAAGGAATCACGAAGATTGTTGCGACCCCACACCATAAAAATAGTATCTATGAAAATAAGAAAATTGATATTTTACTTCACGTTGCTAACTTAAATTATGAATTAAGGAATGCAGGGATAAATGTAGAGATTTTACCTGGACAAGAGATTCGAATGTATGGAGAATTCATTGAGGATTTCGAAAACGGTGAGCTACTTACTGTAGGCGGAAATTCCGAATATGTACTGATTGAGTTCCCTTCCGGCTATATTCCACAATACGCGGAAAAATTATTATTTGATCTCCAGATGAAAGGACTTCTTCCGATCATTGTTCATCCCGAGCGAAATCAAGAAATCCTTGAGCATCCTGATAAATTGTACAAGCTTGTCAAAAATGGCGCTTTAACGCAAGTAACTGCTTCCTCCTATATCGGTTATTTTGGAAAAAGAATTAGACGATTGACAGAACAACTCATCGAAGCCAACTTAGCTCATTTCATCGCATCTGATGCCCACAACACGACTACTCGCCCTTTCCATCTAGCAGAAGCATACGAGAGATTACAATTGCAGATGGGGGACGATTACCGTTTCTACTTTCAAGAAAATGCCGAAACTATTATAAGTGGTCAACATATTCATAAGGAGCCACCGACATATCTACACCTTAAAAAGAAGTTCCTTGGGCTTTTCTAGAGTTTTACTTTCTTGTTTTTGTAGGTGTTCCTCGTTTTGTCTTTGCAACAAAAGTCAGCCCTAATACAATGAAGCATTTTGTTATAGAACAGAATGCTTTTTTTGTATTCAACATTTTTCGGCTGAATCAAAGGCGTGTTTTTCGACTTGGCTGAGGATATCTTTTCCTTTTAAATAAGTAAAATAAGCGTCAAATCTTCTTTATAATTTTGAACAGTACGAGTGTTATACTATAGGGAAGTAAAAAGTAACAGTTTCTCATATTTTGAGGATAGAGTCAGTGGATTTGCTTAATGGAGGAAATGATTTTGAACATCAAGAAGAAATTGACGTTACGAGCGCTTATTGTCGGTCTCGTTGTAGTTGTTGTTGTGTTGGCGCTTGCTATTACGAATGGGTTAATCGCACATCAGACGGAGAAGAAAACGAGGGAGCAAATTGAGAAGACGGTAACGATGACATCGAGGTTATTGGCAGAGTCAACGGTCGTTAGTGAAGGGTTAGCGAATGAAGCGAAAGAGCAACAAATTCAACCATATGTGGAACATGTGCGGAAAGAGTTAAATGTAGATTTCATTACGGTGTTTGATCAACAAGGTATGCGTAAATCTCATCCAAACCCGGAAGAAATCGGTCAACCTTTTCAAGGGAATGATGTGCAAAAAGTATTAAATGGAGAAGAGGGCTTATCCATTGCTGAAGGGTCACTTGGCAAATCGCTGCGTTATTTTACCCCTGTTTTGGACCAAGAGGGGCATCAAATCGGGGCGGTAGCTGTTGGAATGACACTTGTTCATATACAGGAAGCCATTCATTCCGAACAACAAGTGATTTATGTTGGACTAGGAGCCGGCTTAATTGTCGGAGTTGGTGGGGCCTTATATCTCGGCCGTCGTGTGCGCAAGGTGATGTTCGGGCTAGAGCCGATGGAAATTGCTAGATTGCTTGAGGAGCGAGAGATATTGATTGAATCTACCCATGAAGGGATTGTGGCGGTAGATCGTCATGGCACGGTGACATTAATGAATGAAGCAGCGGTTCGTCTTCTTGAAAAAGCAGGTGTGACAGGGCCTTTCGTTGGGCAATCCGAACGAACGATGCTACCGAGGATGAATTTAGGGCAAACGGTAACTGATGGACAGGTCATTGTGGATGAAGAGGTGGAAGTGAACGATGTAATCTTCTTTGTGAACCGCTCTCCATTATATGTAGATGATCAAATTATCGGCGCAGTCGCAACGATCCGCGATAAAACTGAAATGAAGAAATTAGCGGAGAGATTAAGTGGGACGGAGATGTATGCGGAAGCGTTACGTGCGCAAACGCATGAATTTATGAATCGTTTGCACGTCATTTTAGGGATGGTTCATATGGAGAGATATGATGCGCTCCCTGCTTATATTGAAGAGTTGAATGTGCGTTATCAAGACAGCATCGGTTATTTATCACGGCGGATTCAAGACCCAGTAGTTGCCGGATTTCTACTAGCGAAAATGAGTTATTGTCATGAACAAGAGAAAGAATTAATGTTAACGGAAGATTCTTTCATGCCGAATGTTTCTAGCGCTTCGTTGACGCATGACTTAATTACGATTATCGGTAACTTAGTGGACAATGCATTGGAGGCAACGCCGAAGCAGGGGCGACCAGTGACGGTGTTTCTCGGGTATGAAGAAGAAGTACTCACAATTGAAGTGAAAGATCACGGAAAAGGGATGGATCATGTCGATGAGGCATTTAAAAAAGGCATGTCTGCAAAAGGAGAAGGACATGGCTTCGGGCTATATCTTGTGAAAGAAACGATTCAAGAGCTACAAGGGCAAATTTATGTGACATCTGAAAAAGGAAAAGGAACCATTATAGAAGTGAATGTTCCGGTTAGGAAGGAGAGTAGAGAGCGTTGATTCAAGTATTAATTGCAGAAGATGATCCGATGGTTGCGCAAATTAATCAACAGTATGTCGAGGCGATTCCGGGGTTTCACGTGCAAGCGATTGCTAATGCGCCGGAAGCGGCTCTACGAGAGGTACAGGCGCATCGTCCAGATTTAATTTTACTAGATATATATATGCCAGGGATGACAGGGCTGGAGTTGTTGAAGAACATTCGCCTATTGAATAAAAGCATTGATGTCATTGTGATTAGTGCAGCAAATGATATGGCAAGTGTTCGTAAAGCATTACAATACGGGGCGGTAGACTATTTAATGAAGCCATTCCAATTTGACCGTTTCCAGCAAGCCCTTCTTTCTTATCAACGACGACATGAGATGTATGTGCGTTCGGATGAAGTGAATCAAGGGGAGATTGACGAGCTCTTTTTTTCAAAAGAGAAGAAGGCGATTCGAAAAGTATTGCCGAAAGGGCTGACGAAAGAAACGTTAAAGCTTGTTTGGTTGTCAGTGGAAAAGTGGACAGAGGGCGATTTCTCAGCGGATGATATTTCCTTTCATTCAGGTGTATCACGAGTATCTGTTCGTAAATATTTATCTTTTTTGCAGGAGATCGGCGTGTTAGAAGAGCGAATTTCGTATGGATCGGTGGGTCGTCCGCAAACAAGATGTCGAATTTTGAAGCAAAAACGGAATCAAGTGCAATCGTATATAGAATGAAAGCGTTTGCTTTTTTTATTTTCAAAACTATTTTTTTGCTTATTTAATCTCTTTTTTTCTGTGGAATCCTTTACTCTTAAAGTAGATATTAAGAGGGGGGATTGCCGATGAATCAGTTAACAGCAACGGTTTGGCAAGAATGTTGGAATGCACATGATAAAATTAAACAACTTCTTTTTTTCTCGGCAAAAGAAGAAAGCAACGTAGTAGAGATGCAACATCATTCGTCTTCAACGAAGCAAGAAGAGCCGAATGAGCCGAATAAAAGACGGTCGATGACGAAAGTGCAATGGGGCGGTTTGTTCCTTGGACCATTATTATTTACATTGATTCAATTGTTTTTTTCACCAGAAGGATTAACGGTTGAAGCGAGAGCAGTTCTCGCAACAACGGTATGGGTTGCCGTTTGGTGGATTACAGAAGCGATTCCTATTCCGGTCGCATCGCTTTTGCCGGTGATTTTATTACCGATTACCGGAGCAGTGGATGGTAAAGTAACAACGGCTGCTTACGGTGATCCGATGGTCTTTTTATTCCTCGGTGGTTTTATGATTGCGATGGCGATGGAACGGTGGGATTTGCATCGTCGGATTGCGATTAATATTGTCGCAGTGATGGGGACTGATTCTAAACGAATCGTGCTAGGCTTTATGATTGCGACTGGGTTTTTATCGATGTGGGTATCGAATACGGCGGCTGTCATGATGATGGTGCCGATTGGAACAGCGATTACATATCAAGCAGCTCAAATTGTGAAACAATCAGGAAAACAGTCGATTGATATTAAAGGGTTTGAGAAAACAGTCATTTTCGGAATCGGCTTCTCAGGTACGATCGGTGGATTAGGGACGTTGATCGGAACACCACCCAACATTATTATGGCGGGCGCAATTGAAAGCTTTTACGGTGTGACAGTTTCATTCGCTGATTGGATGTTAATGGCGGCTCCTGTCGTGTTGATTTCGTTAATTTTTACTTGGTTTTATTTAGTGAATGTTGCCTTTCCAATTAAATTTAAAGAGTTACCAGGTGGTATAGAACTGATTCGTGAAGAAAAGAAGAAGTTAGGGGCAATGAGCTCAGAGGAGAAGCTTGTGCTTGCAGTCTTTTTGTTTGCTGCTTTCATGTGGGTGACGAGAACATTTTTATGGCAAAATGAAAACTTTATTGTGATTCCGGGAATTAGTGATACGATGATTGCTATTTTCGCCGCAGTATTACTATTCCTTTTACCTTCTAAACGAACAGGTGGAGCGTTGTTAGACTGGACGGTTTCACGCGATTTACCTTGGGGTGTTCTTTTGCTGTTTGGTGGTGGGTTAGCGATTGCTGCTGGATTTAAAGAGACGGGTCTTGCCACTTGGCTTGGTGATCAGTTGACGGTATTAGAGGCATTTCCGCTATTCCTTGTCATTGTATTCGTGACAGCTTTCGTGTTGTTCTTAACAGAAATTACATCAAACACTGCTACCGCTACGATGATTATGCCAGTTCTTGCGGCATTGGCGATGGCGATTGATGTTCATCCATTTGCTTTAATGATGGCTGCTTCGATGGCCGCGAACTGTGCGTTCATGCTACCAGTTGGTACACCGCCGAATGCGATCATTTTCGCCACAGGAAAAATTAAAATTAGCGAAATGATGCGAGCCGGCTTTTGGGTCAATATTATAGCGATTGTCCTCATCGTTGGCGCCATCTATATAGGCTTACCGCTCATTTTCGACGTGAACGTCAATGCTTTTCCGGTGGAGTTTAGATAAAGAGTAGACAGAGCATGTTTTAAACAAAACATGCTCTTGTCGTGTTATTCAGAAAAAAATAACGTATCTACGGTTACACCGAGAACTTTGGCTAAGCGGAAAGCTAATTCAAGCGTAGGGTCATATTTGTTATTTTCAATTGCATTAATAGTTTGTCTAGAAACGTTAGTATAATGGGCTAATTTCTCTTGTGAATATCCGAGTTCTTTCCTTAGAGTGCGAATATTATTTTGCATACGTTTAATGAGCGCTCATTTTTTTGTTGTTTATAAAAAAGAAGATGAAATAGCTGAAAAGGGCAATAAGTAAATATAAAAGTTCAGGGAAAACGAAAGGTACTTCATCTAAACGTTCATCATGCAAATGGAAAAAATCTATGAAGAAATTAGTTAAGAAAAATAAAATCAAAGCTGTCCAACTTTGTACGATCGCTTTTTGTTTAATGTGTTGTTTTCGCTCGTCATCATTTGATTGGAACATATACTCTTTTCTTCCGGTAAACCAGCTAATAATCAAAACCCATACTATTGGAACAAGCAAATAAATCACTAACATTTTCATCACACACCCTCCATATGTAAAAAGTTTTTTACATATTTGATTATAAAATTAGTGGGATATAATGTCAAATTATTTTGGCGTTTGCAGGTTTCTTTGATGTGACGAAGATCCACTTACTTTACTTATTTCAGCTCAGTAAAAAACAAAGGTACCACCTAAATAAAGGGTGGTACCTCGATCAAGATTGACTTTTAACAAACGCTACCACTTCTTCCGCTGTCGACATTGAAAGAATATGTTCAATATGTTCGCTCCAATCGACTGTAGAAAGCTGCAGGATTTGTGAGCGAGCCTTTAAGATCGAAGTCGCGCTCATTGAGAACTCATCCAAGCCTAATGCGAGCAGAATCGGAATCGCCAGTTCATCACCGGCCATCTCTCCACACATGCCGACCCATTTTCCTTCGTTGTGGGCAGCATCGATCACGTGTTTGATTAAGCGCAGAAGGGCCGGATGATAAGGTTGGTACAAATAGGATACGTTTTCGTTTAAGCGATCCGCTGCTAATGTGTATTGAATTAAATCATTCGTTCCGATTGAGAAGAAATCAACTTCTTTGGCGAATAGATCGGCCATGATAGCGGTGGAGGGAATTTCCACCATGATGCCGATATCTATTTGCTCCGCTACCTTGATGCCTTTAGCTTGCAGTTTTTCTTTTTCTTCTACTAAAATCGCCTTTGCTTGTCGCAGCTCGCTTAGTGTGGCGATCATCGGGAACATGATTTTCAAATGACCATATATGCTCGCTCGCAATAGTGCTCGCAATTGCGTTCTAAACATGTCTTGCATACTTAAAGAGAAGCGGATAGCGCAAAATCCTAAAAAGGGGTTTTTCTCTTTAGGAAGAGAGATATATGGTAGCTCCTTATCGCCGCCGATATCTAGTGTCCGAACGATCACAGGCTTTTCGTTCATGCGCTCTAATACCGTTTTATAAGCGTCAAATTGCTCTTCCACTGTCGGAAAGCTGTCCCGCCCCATGTATAAAAACTCAGTCCGATATAACCCGATGCCTTCCGCGCCGTTTTCGAGTGCGCCTTTCACGTCGGCTGGCGTCCCGATGTTGGCACCTAATTCGACTAGATGTCCGTCAGCAGATACAGTTTGCTCATGGACAAGCTGCGTCCATTCCGCTTTTTTGGCCTCGTAGGCTAATTTTTTTTCTTCATATTTTTTAATCATCTGAGCTGTTGGGTTTACGATAATTTTTCCGTCAATTCCATCAACAATCACGATGTCCTCATGCTGAATGCGTGCCGTACCTCTTTTCGTACCAACAACTGCTGGAAGCTCCATTGAACGAGCCATGATCGCAGAATGAGAAGTCCGACCACCATTATCCGTTATAAAGCCTTTGACAAATTGTCGATTTAATTGTGCAGTGGTGGAGGGAGGTAAGTCTTTCGCAACAATAATGACTTCTTCTGTAATGGTCTTTAAATCAGTAGAGTTTACGTGTAGCAGGTGAGCTAATACTCGTTTGGTGACATCATCAATATCGTCTGCTCGCTCCCTCATGTAGGCATCTTCCATCGATTCAAACAAGTCAACAAATGTGGAAGAGACTTCGTTTAAAGCAAATTCGGCATTGACTCGCTCGGAAGTAACTTTTTCTTTAATTGGCTGGATGAACTCTGGATCACTTAATAGGAGAAGCTGGGCGGCAAAAATCGCTGCTTGCTCTTCACCTAGTTGTTTACGAGTATGCTCTTTAATGATTTCTAAGTCCGACATCGCTGTAGCAATCGCTTGTTCAAAGCGCGCCACTTCAGCCAATGTATCGACTATTGCTACTTTTTCAATGATGAACTCTGGGGTTTCTAATCGGAATGCTTTGGCGATCGCGATGCCGCTTGATGCGGCAATGCCTGCCATTTCTTTTTCGCTCATGTTTTTGGCCCCCTCTATCGACTGTTTTCTCTTCCTTACAGTTTACCGCATAATCATACTCTTTCCATACAAACTTGTTTAAATCTGAAAAGAGGTGTACCCAAGTCTAATGATTTGGGTACACCTCTTTTCGTTAATCCTCGCTCAAAAAGCCAATCACTCGTAACAAATTAATAAACAAGTTAACGAAGTCTAAATGTGAATGTTCTCAACAAAGAACTCATCAAATTCGGCGTTTCTGCTTCAAATGTATATTGTGACATTGAATCTTCTCCTTTTTTATTCACATACAAGTGGATAATTAGGGAAAGTTTCATCATTTTGAATGTCGTTCTTTATAACGAATAAATGAGCCGATCTACCTATTATTTAATCCTAGTGATTATGATATACTCCTCTTATAAAGTTGTTCTAAATAAAGAACAAAAATATTCTTTTGAATGAACGGCGCTGAGAGGAAAATCAAAAATTTGGGGGCAGGCGAAAGTATGGGGGAAACAATTAGTTTACGTGAATTGACCAATATTATTTGGAAGCGTGTGAAGTTAATTTTAAGCATTACTATATTGTTTACTTTGTTGAGTGGTGTGATTAGTTATTTTATTTTAACGCCTATGTATGAAACGTCTACGCAATTGCTCGTCAATCAAGCAAAAACGGAACAGCAGTTGTACGACTCAACAGCTGTACAAACAAATTTGCAATTAATTAATACTTATAATGACATCATTAAAAGCCCCGCGATTTTAGACAAGGTGATAGCAAATTTAAAGCTCAATGTAAAAGTTGCTGAATTAAATCAGCGAATTGCTGTCCAAAATGAAACCTATTCGCAAGTGGTGAATATTACGGTTCAAGACCAGGACCCTGAAAGAGCAACGATGATAGCGAATGAAGTGGCTACTGTGTTTCAAAAAGAAATTATAAAAATTATGAATGTCGACAATGTCAGTATTTTAGCAAAAGCGGAAGGGTCAAAGGAGATGGCCCCTGTGAAGCCGCAGCCGCTATTAAATATTGCGATTGGTTTTGTTATTGGCTTCATGATCAGTGTGGCATTAGCTTTCTTACTTGAATATTTAGATCAAACGATCAAATCTGAACAAGATGTAGAACAAGTCCTTAGTCTACCAGTCATTGGCATGATTTCCGAGATTGCAACAACTAAGGGACAAATGAAGAACCTTCGTGCAAAAAACAAGCTAGTAAGAGGTGAATCCATTGATTTTTAACAAACGAAAAAAAAGTGACCTTGATGTCATCCGACGTAAATTAGTGACGTTGTTAAATCCTAAATCACCTATTTCCGAGCAATATCGTACGATTCGTACCAATATTACTTTTTCCTCTGTCGGTCAAGAAATTCGTTCGTTAATGGTGACATCCCCAAGTCCAGGAGAAGGAAAATCTACAACAGCAGCCAATCTAGCTATCGTCTTTGCTCAGCAAGGGAAAAAGGTGTTATTAGTGGATGCTGATTTGCGAAAGCCAACGATGCATCACACGTTCAACATAGTGAATAATGTGGGTTTAACGAACGTTTTAACGAAGCAAAAAGCATTATCTGCTGCTATGCAACCATCACAGCTTGATCAGTTACATATTTTATGTTCTGGCCCCATTCCACCCAATCCAGCCGAATTATTAGGATCTTATATGATGGCAGAGTTTATGCAAGAAGCTTACCAACAATATGAAGTGGTTATATTTGACACTCCTCCAGTGTTATTAGTGACAGATGCACAAGTGGTAGCGAACCAATGTGATGCCTCTATTCTCGTTGTGAGCAGTGGACAAACAAACGCAGATACAGCGATGAAAGCAAAGGAAGTATTGCAATCAGCCCAATCGAAATTACTTGGTGTCGTGCTAAATAATATGAGCAGCAAGAAAGTTGGCTACGACTATTATTACAACAAAAAGTAGAGCGGGATACATGTTTATGAAAAGAGGATTTTCGTTAAACATTCTTTAAAAGACAAGCAGTAACTGGTAATGTCTCCTCACCATTATCAATGGAGGCACTCGGTTATACTGTGGGCGAGTATGAATCCTCGCCTTAGACGCAAGTCGTCGGTAGTATAGCGTGAGGTCGGGTTAGATGCCCATTTTTTGAATGTTTTTTCATGTCTGAGCAAGCACCTTCCGCTTTTCGAGTGTCCAGCTCCGCCTCCTAGACACTCGAGTCAAATACCAGCCTGACTGCATGGCTGAAGAACGCCATTCCGTCATTCTGTCATTTGCTTTTCGTGTCTGAGCAGTCGGCTCCGCTTTTCGATCAAAACTATTAATAAAAGCTCATTTTTGTGCGTTTTTATTAGTAGTTTTTTTATGTGATTTTAGTTGAGGGAAGAGGGTGATGGGGTGAATGTGTTGTTTTTGACGTTGTCGAGTATGGAGAGTGTGAGTGAGAGGGGGATTTACACGGATCTTGTTCGAGAGCTTGCTTATAGAGGGATCCATATGTATGTGGTGACTCCGCGGGAGAAAAGAAAGAATTTGCCGACAGAGTTAGTGAGAGAAGATTATATTTATCTATTAAAAGTAAAAACTGGGAATATCACAAAAACGAATGTGATCGAAAAAGGGTTGTCTACTTTAAGTATAGAGAGGAAATATCTTCAAGCGATTCAAGAGCATTTTGGGAACGTTGATTTTGATTTAGTGATGTATTCAACTCCGCCAATTACGTTTGAAAAGGTGGTGCGATATTTTAAGGAGCATCATCAAAGCAAGACGTATTTACTATTGAAAGATATTTTTCCTCAAAATGCGGTTGATATTGAGTTAATGCAAAAAGGCGGGTTAATGTGGAGATATTTTAGAAATAAAGAAAAAAAGCTGTATGAGCTGTCGGATCACATTGGCTG
Organism: Bacillus sp. Hm123; assembly: GCF_051842975.2. NCBI lineage: Bacteria > Bacillati > Bacillota > Bacilli > Caryophanales > Bacillaceae > Bacillus > Bacillus sp. Hm123. The sequence goes on along the minus strand of NZ_CM200277.1, from coordinate 3,258,416 downwards.
CATGTCGCCAGCGAATGTCGACTATATTGCGAGGCATAACGAGATCGATGAGAAAAAGTTAGAGATTTTCCCTAATTGTATTGATCCAATCAACAGAATCACAAGGAAAACAAAAGAGAACCATCTGTTGGAAAAATATCAAATTCCTCCACATTCCACTTTATTTATTTATGGAGGGAATTTAGGTAAGCCACAAGGAATCAACTTTTTATTAGAGGTCGTTGCTCAATTTGATGCTGGTCACTTACTAATTATCGGCTCTGGAACGGAATATGAAAAGGTGCGCTCTACGCTTCAAGTACTCAATAACAAACATGTCACGTTGTTGCCTTATCTCCCAAAAGAGGAATACGATCAATTGTTACAAATCGCGGATGTTGGTTTGATTTTTTTAGACAACAGGTTTACGATTCCAAACTTTCCGTCACGGCTGTTGTCTTATATGGAATACTCGCTTCCGGTGTTAGCGGCGACGGATCGACAGACAGATTTAAAGGATGTACTGGAAGAATCCAACAGTGGCTTTTGGTGTGAAAGTGGTGATCTCAATAGCTTTATGATGTATGCCGTAAAACTTGCGATGAATAAACGATTGCGAGAAGAAATGGGCGATAACGGAAGGATATATTTGGAGCAGCATTATGATGTGAGGAAAGTAGCAGATATTTTGTTAAAGCATGTATTAGCGGGGGTGAGATGAAGTGTTTAAAGACAAAACATTAATGATTACTGGTGGCACGGGTTCGTTCGGTCATGCGGTGATGGAACGGTTTTTAGATTCGGATATTGAAGAAATTCGCATTTTTTCTCGCGATGAGAAAAAACAGGATGATATGAGAAAACGTTATAAAAATGACAAGCTCAAATTTTATATAGGGGATGTGCGTGACTTAGCTAGTGTGAAAAATGCGATGCATGGTGTCCACTTTGTTTTTCATGCAGCAGCTCTAAAGCAAGTACCTTCCTGTGAGTTCTTTCCGCTTGAAGCAGTGAAAACAAATATTATCGGAACGGAAAATGTGCTAACAGCTGCAATCGAATATGGGGTTGAGAAAGTGATTTGTTTATCGACGGATAAAGCCGCTTATCCGATTAATGCAATGGGAATTTCCAAAGCGATGATGGAAAAGGTGTTTGTGGCTAAAGCGAAAACAATTTCTCCAGAGCGAACGTTAATTTGTGGGACGAGATACGGCAATGTGATGGCTTCTCGCGGTTCCGTCATTCCGTTATTTGTTGAGCAAATTAAAAGTGGGAAGCCATTGACCGTTACCGACCCAAATATGACGAGGTTTTTAATGAGTTTAGAGGAAGCTGTGGAACTGGTTGTGTTTGCCTTTCATCAGGCGAAAGCGGGAGATATTATGGTGCAAAAATCGCCAGCCAGTACAGTCGGCGACTTAGCTCAAGCACTTAAAGAATTATTTAACGCAGACAATGAAATTCAAGTCATCGGTACTCGCCACGGCGAAAAGCTATACGAAACGCTTCTAACGAGAGAAGAGCATGTCGTAGCGAATGATCTAGAAGGATTCTTTCGAGTACCCGCTGATCAGCGAGATCTCAATTATGATAAGTACTTTGCCAAAGGAAACCAAATGCTCATGATCGCAGAAGAATATAACTCTCATAATACAGAGCGGTTAACTATCGAACAAGTGAAACAGAAGTTGCTGACGCTAGAGTTTATCCAAGAAGAATTGAAAGGCTGGGGAAATCATGAAGATACTAGTAACGGGAGCAAACGGATTTATTGGCAAGAACTTAGTGGCGGAGTTGAAAAATAACGGCTATACCGACATTTTCGAATATACGCGTGAAACAGACCCTGCTCTTTTAGACGAATATACTAAGGAATGTGAGTTTGTTTTTCATTTGGCAGGGGTCAATCGACCGCAAGATGACAAAGAGTTCATGGAAGGGAATTTCATGTTCACAGTTAAATTATTAGAGTCTTTAAAAAGTAATAGTAACCCTGCGCCTGTCCTTTTTACTTCATCGATCCAAGCGGAAAAAGACAATCCATATGGTCAAAGTAAGAGGGCGGCAGAAGCGCTTATTTTCGCTCACGGTGACGAAATGAATAGTCCATTTCACATTTACCGCTTGCCTAACCTTTTTGGAAAATGGTGCAAGCCAAATTACAATAGCGTCGTTGCTACTTTTTGTCATAATATTGCTAGAGATTTAGAGATTCAAGTGAATGATCCTAGTACAGAGCTGACGTTATGCTACATAGATGATGTGTTGGTCGAATTTTTACGAGCATTAGAAGGTAAGGCAACGAGAGAGGAGACTTTCTGTTATGTACCTGTCAGCTATCAAGTTACGCTTGGCGAGCTTGCTGACAAGCTTTATGCCTTTAAGAGAAATAGAGAAACACTAGTGATGCCTTCATTGAAAAGTGATTTCGACCGAGCGCTATATGCCACATTTTTATCGTATTTAGAAGAAGATAATTTCTCTTATAAGCTAAAGAAAAATGTCGATCAACGCGGCTGGCTCGCGGAATTTCTGAAAACAGACAGCATGGGACAAATCTTTATTTCAAAGACGAAGCCAGGAATCACAAGAGGAAATCATTGGCATCATACGAAGGTAGAGAAATTCCTTGTCATTCAAGGGGAAGCGCTCATCAAGTTTCGCAAAATTGATACGGATGAAGTGATCAAATACAAAGTGGATGGCGAGGTTCCAGAGGTCGTTGATATTCCAGCCGGCTACACGCATTCGATTGAAAATGTCGGTGACGATGAAGTGATTACGCTATTTTGGGCTTGTGAAATTTTCAATCCTGAACAGCCAGATACGTACTATTTGGAGGTATAGATATGACGAAAATGAAAGTGATGACGATCGTCGGTACAAGGCCGGAAATCATTCGCTTATCAGAAACGATGAAAGCGTGCGACCGCTATTTTGATCATATTCTCGTTCATACAGGACAAAACTGGGATTATACATTAAATCAAGTGTTCTTTGAAGAGCTCGGCTTGCGTGAGCCTGACTATTATTTAGACGCAGTCGGTGAACACCTTGGAGATACAATGGGCAAGATTATCGCTAAATCGTATGAAGTATTGGCAAAAGAACAGCCAGATGCTTTGCTCATTCTTGGAGATACGAACAGCTGTCTGTCGGCTGTTGCAGCGAAAAGACTGAAAATCCCGATTTTTCATATGGAAGCAGGCAATCGCTGCTTTGATCAAAATGTACCAGAAGAAATTAACCGCAAAATTGTCGACCACGTATCCGATGTCAACCTTCCCTATACGGAACATAGTCGCAGGTACTTGTTGTCAGAGGGCATTCGCAAAGAACATATCTTTGTGACGGGATCACCGATGACTGAAGTGTTACACGAACATATGGCGAGCATTACCGACAGCCCAGTGCTAGACCATTTGAAGCTAGAAGCAGGACAATACATTTTGATCTCAGCCCATCGCGAAGAAAATATTGATCACGAAGAGCACTTTTTATCGTTGATGAATGCAATCAACCATATCGCTGAAAAGTATCAGTTGCCGATTATTTATTCCACTCATCCGCGCAGTTGGAAAAAAATTGAGGAGCGAGGATTCCACTTTCATCCACTCGTCCGTCAATTGCGCCCATTTGGATTTTTTGACTACAACCAGCTACAGCTACATGCATTTGCGGTGTTATCTGATAGTGGCACGTTATCCGAAGAATCTGCCATTCTTGGATTTCCAGGCGTCTTAATTCGCACCTCCACCGAACGTCCAGAAGTATTAGATAAAGGAACGGTCGTGATCGGTGGCATTACCGAGAAAGAAATCATCCAAGCAGTTGAGCTAAGTCGCGCGATGAGAGAGAACAACGAAAAGACATATGTGGCCAATGATTACCACGATGAGAACGTGTCTGTGAAGGTTGTGAAGATTATTCAGAGTTATACGGGGATGATTAATCGGGATGTTTGGGGGAAGGTGTGAGACCAATGCGTATTATGGTCTTTAATGTTGCAGCTGAACACGGGGGAGCCTTGTCTGTATTAAATGATTTTTATCATGAAGTGCTAGATAGGAACGATACAAATATTCAGTGGATATTTGTACTTAGTACAGCAACATTACAAGAAACAGATCGTATCAAGGTGCTGCGATTTCCATGGGTTAAGAAAAGCTGGGGGCATCGTTTTTATTTTGACCAAGTCATCGCCCCTCAACTCGTGAAGCGATATCAAGCTGATAAAGTATTTTCTTTGCAAAATGTGATAGTACCCCGAGTGAAATGTGAGCAAATTCTTTATGTGCATCAATCTTTACCGTTTGTTGATTACAAATTTTCTTTTCGAGACAATCGATTATTTTGGGTGTATCAAAATATTATCGGTAGAAGCATCATTCAATCGATCAAGAAAGCTAAACGTGCCATCGTGCAAACAGAGTGGATGAAGCAAGCTTGTATCGAGAAAACTCAAGTTGAAAGCAGCAAGATTAAAGTGATCCCGCCCAACATTAATATAGCGGTCAACGGTTACTTTGAGCCAAATGAACGGTCCTTAACAACTTTTTTCTATCCAGCTAATGCGATGGAGTATAAAAATCATCAGCTAATTATTGATGCTGCACGAGAATTAAAGCGTGTCACTAATCAAGATTACGAGATTATATTCACTTTAAATGGAAATGAAAACGAACATGTAGCTAATCTCTATAGGCAAGTACAAGAAGAACAGCTTCCTATTCGCTTTGAAGGAGCGAAAACGAGAAAGGAAGTATTTGATCTGTATACGAAATCGATCTTGCTGTTTCCTTCTTATATTGAAACCTTTGGCTTGCCGTTGTTAGAAGCGCGCTTGCATAAGGGGATTGTATTGGCATCTAATACGAGTTTTTCCCAAGAAATACTTAAAGGTTACGAAAATGGGAAATTTTTCGATCCATTTAACCCAATGGAACTATGTTTGTTAATGAAGCAATATCTTCAAGCAGAAATAGGATATAAGCCTATGCTTGAGGTTCAACAGCAAAAAACGGAAGAAAACCTGTTAACAAAAACTTTAATCTCGTAGGTGTGACATGAATATATTATATTTTGGAAGTCTTTGTGACAAGAAATGGTTTAATCAAGTATGTCATAACAACGGTACACCTTCACAAGTTGCACAGTTCATGTTTGAAAAAGCTTTAGTCGATGGCTTTTCAGCAAAAGAAAAGATAGAAATGGAACTACATTACTTATACCAAGAACCGTATTATCCAAAAGGGAAGTCCCTAATGTTTAAAAGAAAAACAAAGCCATTAAACCAAAAATATATGGTTAAATATGTATCTAATTTGAACTTGCCATTAGCCAAAGAAGTCTACGCTTTTTTTCAAGGAATGATCCGTACGTTCACTTGGGGGATAAAACATCGTAACAGTAAGCAAAAGGTGATTTTGACACCCTTTAATTATACACCCCTATCTTTAGGAATATTTGTAGCTTCGAAACTATTGCGTATTAAGCGAGTGAATATTTTTACCGATCTATCAAGTGATATATTGACCTCGAAAAGGCAACAAAACATGCCATGGTTCAAAAAAATGGTATTGCCTTTTTATATGAAACTAGTGAACTTTGTTGAACATCAATATGATGGTTATGTTTTATTTACTGAGCCGATGAATCAAAAAGTGAATCCTAAAAACAAACCTTTCATCGTGATGGAAGGTATTTTTAATAATGATTTGGATTTATCGGAAGTTCCTAAGCAGAAGGCTGTTATGTATGCGGGCACGCTCGCTTTTGAATATGGAGTGAAGAATATTCTAGATGCATTTGAACAAATGGAAGATGAGGATTTAGAGCTTTGGCTGTTTGGCGATGGAGATATGAGAGAGTATATTGAACAGCTGGCAATAAGAGATAAAAGAGTGAAATTTTTTGGCTTTAAGCCGCGCTCTGAAGTGTTTGAGTATGAAAAGCGGGCGACCTTATTAATTAACGCACGAAATCCTGAGGATGAATACACTATGTATTCATTTCCTTCCAAAACGTTTGAGTATATGGTTTCTGGGACACCGTTTATGACAACAAATCTCAAATGTATTCCACAAGAGTATCACGACTATTTATATATCATTGATCCTGCAGAAAGTTTAAATGATCAAATGCACGCCATTCTTAATAAACCGAAAAGTGAGTTGAGGATGAAAGGAGAAGGGGCTAGACAGTTTGTTTTAGGGAATAAAACCAGTGTAATTCAAACTTCTACCATTATTCAGTTAATACAACAAGAAGTTACGGGTGGAAAATTAATGAGGTGAGGATCCTACTATGTTGTCAGATAAATCAAATTTAACACCTTTGAAAGAGATAGCGAACATTAAATTTCAACCATTGCCTATTAATGTTGACCCACTAAATATGATAAACCGATTTATGGCTATTTTGATGTGTATGTGGATGATCTGGCCCTACTTTAGTGATCGAGCAGGGTTTGTTTATTTTGGTGCATTTTTAATTGTATGGATCTATACATCGGATTTTCGATGGTTGCTTCAAAAATGGCCGCTTGATCTATTATTTCTAGGTATTTGGTTAATTACATTTATCCCATATATATTAACAGGTAATTTTAGGTATGGCTATATTGATTCTCGTTTTATACAGATTACCTTTATTTTATTTATAGTAGGTGCATTTATTAATCATTATTATATGCATTATAAGAAAGATTACGTGATGTTAGGGAGGATCTCTTTTCTTGCCTTAACTCTGTTTTTCGTGGGCTCTATACAAACGTATATCGGCTTAGAAAAGTATCCATTAGCATCTAGAATGTTAGCTACGGGAGCTGTTGATCCACTTTCCTTTAAAACAGCTGGAATAGGTGGTTTTGGTTTTGTCTATAGTGGGGTGTTCATCGGTATTGTATGTTGTTACCTTTTGTTTAGTAAACTTTACTATATAAATATTTATTGCAAAATGTTTACTTTAGTTACTTTAGTTTCCATCTCTATGATGGTGATTAAGGCATCGTACACTATTGCAGTCATGATCTTATTTACTGGTATCATATCAGTATTGTTTATTAAAGGGAAAAAAACGCTATTTTTTCTTATTTTTCTGCTAGTGTTTTTTTTGCTATTCTTCCCGAAAGAATTAATTGGTTACTTTTTGTTAGATATTGCTGAATTATTTAGGGAAAATGACACATTAAATACGAAATTAAGTGATTTAGCACAAGGGTTCATAGGAAGTGGAGCGGGTGAACAAACTGCTTATCGTAGTGAACTTTATTTGCAATCTTTTAAAACGTTTCTAGCAAATCCTTTGTTTGGAATATATGGCCCTTTAGGTAGTGAATTTAATGCTGAGGTTGGAGAGCATTCTGGGTGGTTAGATTTAATGGCTTACTATGGACTATTTGGTGCTTTACCCTTATTTATAGGGGTATTTTTAAATTTCAAGAAGAATCTCTCGTTTTATTCTGGTCATCCATTTCTCCCATTTCTGCTTATTGCTCAAACTGCGTTTGTTGTTTTCGGATTTATTAATCCAGTCATATATATCTATCAATTAGGGTTTGTGCTGTTTATGATCGCTCCAACCATTCCATTCCTACCATACGCTTTCAGTCGAAATAAAGTACTACGGGGAAGGAGGAACCAATGAACATTCTATGGCTTGTTAATATCCCTTTGCCTGAGGCGAGTCGATTATTACAGGAGGAGGCCTTACCTTTTGGCGGCTGGTTAGTCCATGCCTCCGAAGCGCTTTCGGATCATTCTGATACCAAGCTATCGGTTGCGTTTCCGAAAAGTGGAGTGAGTGGTGTGCAGAAGCTTCGAGGCGAGCGCATTCAATATTATCCATTTGCTCCTATCGAATCACCTAATCAAACACAAAGCTTGGAGGAAGTGATTGAGCAGGCGAGACCAGATATTGTCCATATTTTTGGAACGGAATTGGCGCATACGTTGGCGATGGTGAATATTTGTAAAGTAGCAGGTATTCAAGTCGTTATTTCTATTCAAGGGTTAGTATCTGTGATTGCTAAGCATTACACATTAGGTTTGCCTCAGCATGTACAATCGCACTTTACGTTAAGAGATTTACTGAAACAAGATAATATTAAACAACAGCAAAAGCGTTTTATCGCACGTGGCAAGTGGGAAGTGGAGGCGATTCAAAAGGTTGAGCATATTATTGGGCGGACGACATGGGACCGAGCTTGCACATCTTTTATCAATCCAGCGGCTACGTATCATTATTGCAACGAAACGTTAAGAAATGAATTTTATCAGCATGAATGGGATATCGATCATTGTGAGCGATATTCCATTTTTTTGAGTCAAGGGTCATATCCGATTAAAGGTTTACACTTTGCGATTGAGGCGATGCCATTTGTGTTGAAACGATTTCCCAATGCCAAGCTTTATGTAGGAGGGCCAGATATTACAAAGTCGGATACATGGCGGGAAAAATTAAAGCTCTCTTCCTATGGAAAGTATATAAAGGAATTAATCGAAAAGAAAGGTTTGCAAAGTAAGGTAATTTTCACAGGAATGTTAAATGAAAACCAAATGTGCGCTCGTTTTTTGAGATCGCATCTATTTGCATGTCCATCTTCCATTGAAAACAGCCCAAATTCATTAGGGGAGGCGATGCTGCTTGGTGTACCTTCTGTTGCGTCAAATGTTGGAGGGGTAATGGATTTGTTACAACATCAGGAAGAAGGGTTTGTGTACCCGTCGGATGCACCTTATATGTTGGCACATTACATATGTGAAATCTTTGCCGATGATCAGCTAGCGCTACAGTTTTCTAGAAATGCGAAAAGAAAAGCAATGGCCTTGCATAACAGAGAGCTTAATCATGAACGATTATTAGACATCTATTTTCAAATGGTTGATCTGAAAGGAGAGGACTTAGATGAATCCATTAGTCAGTATTCACTGCGCCACGTATAATCACGAAAATTATATTGCGGATGCCATTGAAAGCTTTATGATGCAGAAGACGAATTTTGAATTTGAAGTGTTGATTGGAGAAGACTGTAGTACCGATCGTACAAGAGAAATTGTAGAGAAATATGTTCGTTTATATCCGGATCATATTCGATTAATCACTTCTGAACATAATGTCGGAGCGAGGAAAAACTTAATTCGCCTTCATGAACAGTCAAGAGGTAAATACATCGCTTTTTGTGAGGGGGATGATTATTGGCTTGATCCATATAAATTACAAAAGCAAGTTGATTATATGGAAAGTCATCCTGAATGCACATTTTGCTTTACAAATGGTGAGGTAGCGGATGAAAAGAAGCAATTGCAAGGGAGAGCGGTTATTCCATGGCTGAAACACAATGAACCTTATTATTATGGTAAAGATCATAAATATTTAGCGGGGGAACTGGCCTTACTTGGCTATATTCCAACTGCTTCATTCTTATTCCCAAAACATTTGATGGATGATCGTCCTGACTGGTATTTTCGAGTGATCGTCGATGATAACTCTGTCAAGTTGATTACAACCAGTCATGGGTACGCCTATTTTATGGATGAAACAACATGTGCCTATCGTTTTGGTTTGCCAAACTCTGCAACAACTAGGTGGAATAAAGATAACAATACGGTAGAGAAGCAAATTCAACATAATCAACACTTTATTGACTTGTACGATTATTTTAATGAATACTCCAATTTTCAATATGAAAGAGATATTGATGAAGTGAAAAAAGTATTTGAGTTTCAAATCCATATTTTAAAAGGTGAATTAAATAAATTGAAAGCCGAAAGATTTAAGGAATTATTTGATGGCTTAAATGCAGTAGAGAAGGCGAAAATCTATTCTAGATGTTATTTCCCGCGGATTTATTCTACTTTGCAAAAAGTGAAGTGAAGCTGATGTCTAATGAAAATCAATTAAAAAGAAAAACGATTTTCGGTTTGCTTTGGAGCTTTATGGATATGTTTATGAGCCAAGGCATTCAGTTTTTGGTTTTAATGATTCTAGCGAGACTGTTAACACCGGAGCATTTCGGTGTGATTGGTATGGTGATTATATTTATTGCTATATCGAATACGATCATTGATAGTGGATTTACACAGGCATTGGTGCGTGAAACGAACGCTAGTCAAGAGGATTATTCGACGGTTTTCTTCTTTCAATTGTTGATCGCCATTGTGATGTGTAGTCTATTAAATGGATTAGCACCGCTGATCAGCAGCTTTTTTCATGAAGAACAGCTGATTCCTATTTTGCGAGTATTGTCGTTTGGGCTGATTATTCATTCTTTAGGGATTATTCAACGGATTATGTTGACTAAACAAATTAACTTTCGAACCCAAACAAAGATCAATGTGTTATCGGGTGTGATCGCTAGCGTAGTAGCGATCAGTTGCGCTCTACTTGGTTTTGGCGTTTGGAGTTTAGTGGCGCAAAGCTTAACATTGCAAACGATGCAAACGGTGTTATTATGGTTCTCGAATAAGTGGCTGCCGTCCTTTGTGTTTAGTTTTCAATCGTTTAAACGGCTGTTTGGCTTCGGTTCTAAGTTATTAATTTCAGGCTTAATTGATACGATTTATAGTCAGGTATACGCTGTGATTATCGGACGAATGTACCCAGCCTCTCGGTTAGGATATTATACGAATGCATCGAAGCTTAGTGATGTCATTGTTATTTCTTCTACGAGTGCGTTGCAGCGCGTGACCTATCCCGTTTTAAGTAGTATCCAAGAGGAGCAAGAGCGTCTTAGTTTAGGCTTTCAAAAAATAATTCGGACATCTGCTTATCTTATGTTCCCTGTCATGATTGGATTAATGGCGATTGCTGATACGCTGATCCCGTTAATTTTTGGAGATCAATGGTTCGAATCGATTATTTATTTTAAATTATTGTGTGTTGCCGGTATGTTGTATCCGTTGCATGCGATTAATTTAAATATGCTGCAAGTGAAGGGACGATCTGATCTATTCTTGATTCTTGAAGTCATCAAGAAAGTGTTGATCACGATATTAATCGCCATTTCCTTATTTCTTTCTTTAGGGATTATCGGTTTAATAGGAGCGGCGATTGTAAGCTCGTATTTGTCCTTTTATTTAAATGCTTATTTTTCAGCGCGCGAGATATCTTATTCTGTTATGGATCAAGTGAAGGACGTATTTCCGATGCTGTTGATTTCAATAAGTATGGGGGGGGTTGTATATTTGTTAGGCAGTATGTTGCCTGATGAGCCGATCCTCAAGCTTGGTGTACAAATTAGTACAGGTGTTATTCTATATATTGCCTTTAGTCGAATGTTTAAAATCAAAGAGCTCACAATGATTTATGAATTGATAGCGCCAATGGTTCAAGCAATAGTAAAGAAAAAACCATTCTCTGTTCTTTTAAAAGGCAAAGGGCGTTAAGATGATAACAAGAAAGGTGATTGGAATGAAAGGGATTATATTAGCTGGTGGGAATGGAACGAGGTTAAGTCCGCTTACTCAAGCGATATCTAAGCAGCTGTTACCTGTATACGATAAACCGATGATTTATTATCCTTTATCTGTCTTGATGTTAGCGGGGATTCGGGAGATTTTGATTATTTCTACACCGAAAGATGCCCCTCTTTTTAAAAGCTTACTAGGGGACGGATCGGTTTGGGGCATTGAACTGAAATATGAAGTGCAAGAGCATCCGCGCGGCTTAGCGGATGCTTTTCTTATTGGAGAGGAATTTATTGGGGAGGATTCAGTTTGTCTTGTGTTAGGGGATAATATTTTCTACGGTGGGAGATTTTCTCCTGTGTTGAAACGAGCGGCACAATTGAAAGAAGGAGCGGTTGTGTTCGGTTATCAAGTCACTGATCCTCAACGTTTTGGTGTTGTTGAATTTGATGCCGATCTTAATGCAATATCAATAGAAGAAAAGCCTGATCAGCCAAAATCAAATTATGCGGTGACGGGCTTATATTTTTACGATAATCAAGTCGTTGAGATTGCCAAACAGGTGAGGCCATCGGAGCGAGGGGAGTTAGAGATTACAGATATTAATAAGGAGTACTTGAAACGGAAGCAATTGAAAGTGGAACTGCTTGGTCGAGGGTTTGCTTGGCTAGATACGGGAACATTTGAAAGCTTATTAGAGGCGGGACAGTACGTAGAAACGATTGAGAAAAGACAAGGGTTTAAAATCGCTTGCTTAGAAGAAATTAGCTATCGTAACCAATGGATTTCAGCTGAGGAGTTATTGGATATTGCTGCTCAGTACAAAAATGGATATCGTACCTATTTAAATGAATTGGTTACGGGGAGGTTTTGATCGAGGATGATTCCAGTGACGCAATCTTTCTTACCTCCGATGGAAGAGTACAACAAATTCATTTCTAAACTGTGGGATACGAAATGGCTGACCAACAATGGGGAGTTTGTTCAACAGTTAGAACGGGAGCTGATGACTTACTTGCATGTTCCGTCTCTTCATTTTGTTAATAACGGGACGATGGCTCTTCAACTAGCGATCAAGTCTCTACAAATAAAGAAGAAAGTGATCACGACTCCGTTTTCGTTTGTAGCAACAACTACAGCCATTTTGTGGGAGGATTGCGAGCCGGTTTTTGTTGACATTGATCCAGAGACGCTGTGTATCGATGCTAGAAAAATAGAAGCTGCAATTACGGATGAGACGGAAGCGATTTTAGCCACGCATGTATTTGGGGTTCCTTGTGATGTGGAGAAAATCGAGGAAATTGCTGCAAAACACAACCTCAAAGTGATCTATGATGCTGCCCATGCTTTTGGGGTGAAATATAAAGGGACATCGGTGTTGAATTATGGGGACGTATCGACCCTTAGCTTTCATTCGACGAAGCTGTTTCATACAGTGGAAGGCGGAGCGATCATTCATCATAAGGGGGAGGATTTCGACCAACAGATCGAATTGTTGAGAAGCTTCGGGTTTGTGGGAGAGGATTATCGGTTAGTAGGGACGAACGCCAAAAATTCAGAGCTTCACGCGGCGATGGGGTTGTGTAATTTAAAGTACGTCGATGAATTGATGATGAAAAGAAAGACTTTATGTCAAATGTATGATCTTTTATTAGAGAATCGAGTGGGAAGACCATTTATCTCCAATGATATCTCCTACAATTATGCTTACTATCCAGTGATGTTTCAAACGGAGCAACAATTGCTTTCTGTTATGGAGCGACTAAGTCAGAAGCAAATTTATGCAAGGAGATATTTTTATCCATCCTTAAATACGTTGCCCTATTTAAATGCTTCTTGCTCATGTCCGATTTCTGAAGATGTAGCGAAAAGGATCGTATGTTTACCTTTGTATCATGAATTAGAAATAGAAGATGTGAAAAAAATAGCGACATGCATATTGGAGAGGGTATAAATGAATGTACTAGTGACAGGTGGTGCCGGGTTTATTGGTTCTAATTTTGTTCAGCATATGTTAAAGCAGCATCAAGATATTCATATCGTAAATTTGGACAAATTAACGTATGCAGGAAGCTTGGATCATTTAAAGGAGGTCATGGATGATTCGCGCCATACATTTGTTCATGGTGATATTTGTGATCGGTTTCTAGTGGAGCATCTGTTTGAACAACATCAAATTGACGGAGTGATTCACTTGGCTGCCGAGTCGCATGTTGATCAATCAATTCGCGATCCGAGAAGCTTTGTGGAAACGAATGTACTAGGTACGCTTAACTTACTGGAGGCAGCTCGAACATTTTGGATGGAGGGAATTGGTCAATATAAGTCAGCGTTTCAACAGGCGAGGTTTCACCATATTTCAACAGATGAAGTGTATGGTACGCTTGGGACGGAAGGATTTTTCACAGAGGAGACAGCCTATGCACCGAATAGTCCGTATTCGGCGAGTAAAGCTTCCTCCGATATGATGGTAAGGAGCTACTTCCATACGTATGGGATGAATGTCGTGACGACCAATTGCTCGAACAACTACGGACCGAAGCAACATGAGGAAAAATTAATTCCAACGATCATTCGAAAAGCGTTGGCATTAGAAACGATTCCGATTTATGGCGATGGTCAAAATGTCCGTGATTGGTTATATGTGCTTGATCATTGTCGAGCGATTGAACGAGTATTTTTTGCTGGAAAAGCAGGGGAGACGTATCTTATTGGTGGCCATTGTGAAAAGACGAATATGGAAATCGCATTAACGATTTGTGACATCCTTGATCAAGAACAACCTGTTCGGATGAATAAGAAAGGAATCACTAGTTACCGACAGTTGCTTGCCTTTGTTGCTGATCGACCGGGGCATGACTTTCGCTATGCGATTGATGACTCAAAATTGCGAAGAGAGCTAGGCTTTGAGAGAGAGTATTTGTTTGATCAAGGGATAAAAGAAACGATTGCCTATTATGTAGAAGCATGTTCTTTGAAAAGAAGTGATGTGAGATGACGATACTTGTGACGGGAGGAGCCGGCTTCATTGGAAGTCATACGGCTCTTTTTTTATTAGAAGCAGGGTATGATGTAGTGATTGTTGATAACCTTTCCAATAGTCGGATCGAAGTGCTTGAACGATTAGAGAAGTTAGTAGGACGTCCCATCCCATTTCGGGCAATCGATTTGAGGAATGAGCAAGCACTTGAGAAAGTATTTGCAACGTTTTCAATCGAAGCAGTCGTACACTTTGCCGGGTTGAAGGCCGTTTCTGAATCAGTGGATCAACCTTTATTTTATTACGAGAATAATATCGGCGGAACGATTACATTATGCAAAGTGATGGATAAATTCGGGGTACGACGTCTCGTTTTTAGTTCGTCAGCAACCGTTTATGGCGTTCCTGAACAAGTCCCTGTAGTGGAAGAGGTTTCGCTACATTCGACAAATCCATATGGACGAACGAAATTGATGATTGAGGAAATTTTACAGGATGTGTATCGAGCGAATGAGGCGTGGAGTATTGCTTTGCTTCGATATTTTAATCCAATCGGCGCTCATGAAAGCGGGGAGATAGGGGAGGACCCTACAGGTATTCCTAGTAACTTAATGCCCTACATTACGCAAGTAGCAATTGGAGAGCGAGAGGCGCTTTCTGTGTATGGCGGAGATTATCCTACTTGGGATGGGACCGGCGTCCGTGATTATATTCATGTCAGTGACTTAGCCGTAGGTCATATTAAAGCGTTGGAAAAAGTGAAACGTGTAAATGGCATCGAAGCCTATAACCTCGGAACAGGAAAGGGGTATAGTGTGCTTGACGTTGTTCACATGTTTGAAAAGGTTACTGGTGCAAAAGTGCCGTATCGCATTGTTGACCGTCGTTCAGGAGATATTGCCTCGTGCTATGCAGATCCTTCAAAAGCTGAACGAGAACTACACTGGAAAGCTGAGAAAACACTAGCGGATATGTGCCGTGATGCATGGAGGTGGCAACAATACATTAGTAGTAACAGTGGGGTTGGACCTTCAATATTTTAAAGTGTTGAAGGTCCAACCCGCTCTTTTTTTGTGTGTAAAAATGTAAGACTTTTTATATGCATCCAATTTTCTTATCTGCTAAGATATAGAAAAGTCTTAAAGGAGTTCACTTTGAAGAATTTTTTTAGAGTTGCTTTGTTAGCATTGGTAGCAGGAGTCATTTTTCGTTTTTCTTCGCAAACGTATGACCAACAGTCACTTGTACCGCTTATGAGAAGATTATTTCCGGGGGAGCCTTTTGCTGACTTGCTGGGGCGTTTAGAGCTTTCTTATGCCGGGGCGGTTATTTCAGTGGAGTCTATTGGTTATTACTATTTTATTGAGTTTTTTATTCGTAAGTTTGCTCATTTATTTTTGTTTGGGTGTTTGGCAGTTGCTTTATTTGGGGTGCTAGTTATTTGGCGACCGGATGAAGTGCGGAGATCTGCTGTTTGGGCGTTCATTGGTACAGGCTTATACGCTACTGTTGATGAGTTTCACCAAATGCTAACGGGTGGACGAAGCCCGCTCGTGACAGACGTGTTGCTTGATTTGACTGGTGGATTGATTGCGTTACTCATAGTCGTGCCTGTTTACTCGTGGAAGCGACGTAAAGAGAAGATAGAAACGGTGAAGCTAGACGAATTTTTGTAAAAAAGTTCTTTATAATGAACATAAAGTTCTTTATAAAGTTTCTCGTTTGTTGTAAAATGATGATATAGACAGAGGGGAGTATGTCGAACTTTTGAGGGGGCTTTTGTTATGGTCACAGAAAAAGAAGTGTCTGTTATATCTCATTTTCAACAACGATTTGATCGGATTGAATTGGATCGGTTGTTATTTAATAAGAGCGATTCAGAGAACCATAAAGAACTAGCCGATCGTGCTTGGAAAGTGTTAGAGAAAGAACTAATGTCAAACGACCCTTCTACTCGAATTGCTGCGGCAGAAGGAATTTTACGAGTATTGAAATAGAAAAGCGGAGCCGACTGTCCTAGGGCGACAAGCAGATGACGGACCGGCAAAATGGCGTTTTTCAGCCATGAAGTCGGGCAGGCATCTGACTCGAGCCCCAAGGAGGTAGAGCTAGACAAGAAAAGCGGAAGGCGCTGCTCAGCGACGTATGGACTGGAGCGAGCCGCACGAGATAAAGGAAACACGATGAACGATAGTGAATCGATGTTGACTTATCGCAAGGAGGATGAAAGCATAGATGCTTCGCCTGACGCCAAAGAATCGGTCTATCGTTCATATTTGAAGGGAAAAGGAACTTAAGCTTTTAAAATAGATAGGCGTCAAACCATCATTTCCTAGGTAGGGGTGATGGTTTGACGCCTATATTAAAAGGTTTCCTTTAGGTATTCTAATTGAACGATCGGGAGGTTAGTTTTCGTGTAACAGCCATTCGATATCGCTTACCATGTCATGTATTGATAGTTGCTTTTCATTTTCTAGGTGCTCTACATTGCTGAGGACAACTATCGTTATTGCCTGCTCCTCATACATAGAAAAGCTTGAACGATAGCCTGGCCAGCCGCCACCGTGCGCTAGTTTTTTTCCTAATGGACTTTCATTAATATAAAATCCATAGCCACAAGGAAGTTTATTATTATTTAAAATATGTGGCTTACACATATTTCTTTGCCAGTAAGTGGATAAAAGCATGTGCTGTCTAAAAGCAGTTGCGAAATTTGCTAAATCTAGCACTGTTGTATGGAGCATACCATCGCCTTCAATTCCGTCTAGTATCTGTACAAATCGATATGGAGATGATTCGTCTGGCAAATAAAATGTACCTTCCTTATCGTTATAAATATAGCCATATGCTAAAAAAGGAAGGCTGGCTTTATCGTAACGGCGATGAAAAATGGTAGATTGCTTCATATTCGCTTCTTCAAAAATGTAATGCTGTAAAAATTCTTTGTATCGTATTCCGCTCGCTTTTTCTATAACTGAAGCAAGAAGTACATATGCTGTGTTGCTATACTCATATTGTGTTCCTGCCGGGAAATGCATTGGAGGACTGTACTCTCTTAATAGTCTAAGTACGTCTGCATTTGTTGCGATTGTATTATGTTTCCAATGCTCATCGAACAATGTCATATAATCAGGAAGTCCTGATGTATGTGTTAAGCAGTGCTCAATAGTTACATCATCATAGGGCAAGTTTAAATAACGATGTAAAGAATCTGATAGCTGAAGTTTCCCTTGCTCACAAAGCTTTATGGTAGCTAGTGCAGTAAAGAGCTTTGTTACTGACGCAACTTCAAACACAGATTGCTCTGTAATTTCCTCGTATGTCAAAATGTTTGCGAAACCTGCACTTTTAGAAAAAAATTTAGCACCATTTTTTTCAATATATACATTTCCAGAGAAATTTTTTTCTTTTATTAATTGATTAAGATGATCGTGTAGCCGCTCCATTATTTAATATGGTCCCGAGCGGCGTTTAAGATTTCATAGCGTCCAAATAATGTTGGGGAGCCCATTGATAGCGGATTTACCTTATTAACAAATACTCGATCATTTTTTACCGCTTGTAATGATTTCCAAATTTCACTTTCTTCTAGCTTCTGTAAAATGGTTTCATCCATATCGTTTTCATAGATATCATATTGAATAAATAAATAGTCGGGATTTACTTCATATAAACGCTCAAGCGAAATGGCGCTTTGCTCTGTCGTTTGCTTAATAATGTCTGGAGTGTTTAAACCTAGCTCTCCATAGAAAATATCATTTAAAAATACATTCTCAGGATAGAGCATCATTTCTCCGCCACGGATACGTATTGTTAACACTTGTTTATCTTTAAAACTTTCTAAGTAGTTGACCGCTTCTTGTCTGTCTTTATTATACTGTTCGATTAATTTAGATGCTTCACTTTGTTTATTATAGATTTCACTTAGGAGTGTTAAGTTTTTATCCCAGTCGGGCCCGAAATGCGACACTGGAATCGTTGTGGCGATTTTCTTAAGTTGTTTGAAAACCGTTGGGTCCTCCATATCTGAGCTAATGATTAAATCAGGATTAAGTTCAAGAACATATTCTAAACTTTCATCGCTATAAGTTAAAATCGGTAATGTTTTTTTCGTTACATCGGCAAAAAAGTCTGGGAAAGGCTCATTTTCATCTCCAATTGCACTGGATGCGTATGGTTCAATACCTAGTAAAACAGCATCTTCGAGTGATTCAAAAGCATTCAAGTAAACGACACGCTCTGGGTTTTCTGGTACTTCATATTCCTCACCTAAATAGGTAATGATTTTTGTCTCTTTTCCCACATCACCTTCTTTGTTTTTTGCTCCTTCTTTATCTGTCTGATTGCTACAAGCAGCTAATAATAATAGTAGTCCTAATAGTGCCAACCACTTCAACTTCATGTTCGAACGTCCCTTCATAAAAATTTGATAATGATATTAATTAGTAATGAATTTCATTATCAATATATAAAAGTTGTTCGTGAAAATCCATGTACTATTCTCAGGTGCTTCCTTGTATTATAAATATCCGAATAATTGTTCTAGCATTAAGAAATGGGCCTGTGCTCCATAATCACGCCACGGAAATGGTGAAATCATATAGACTCTATTTTCGCGTACCGCTATAATTTCAAGCCAATTATCATCTTTTTGGATTGTATTCCATGTATTACAAGACTCCTCATCATCATATAATAAAACACAAATAGCAAATGGTTGACTATTTGCTATTTGTTCTATGCAAAGCTGCTCATTTATTACGTCGTCAAAAGGATGGACGATACTCAGTTGTAAGTCGTCTTCTACAACTTCATGAATGTTTCGATCCCTATAGATATAGGCATGATCTCCCTTCACTAATAAAAACAAAAGTGGGCCGGTTACTTTTGCAGATAGTTGCTTGTTTGCCTTTTTTGCTAATGATTCATAGTTATCAATCCATTTATTTGCTAGCATGTTTTCTCCTAAAACATTAGCAATATATAATAATTGCTTACGCCAAGGTTGTTCCCAATGTATTTCAATTATATTACCCAATTTTTCTAGTGGTTCCCGGAGATTTTGCGGTATAGGTTGGATCGTAATAATATAATCATACTGATTTCCACTCGTAATTAAACTATTCACATTCGTTGTTAATACCGCTTCGTCTCTTCCAATGAGAAGTTGATGTGCAATTTGAAGCTCATATTTATTATAATAATAAGAACGCCATGTCGGATGAATCGGGGCTGTGGTGGGAACATAGTAAATAGGTGTTAAAATATTAAAAATGGAGCTATCTAAAATAGCTATTTTTCTTTTTCTCGTTTTTGCAAAATGAGAGGGTGAGATAGTCGTTATTTTTTTAAATCGCCTGCTAAAATAAAATTCATCGTTATATCCAACGATAGATCCTACTTCCTTTACGGAAAATCTCCCAGTCGCTAATAATTTTTTTGCTTCTTGCATTCTTTTATTTGTTACATATTCAATGACTGTACATCCATATTGCTTTTTAAAATGTTCCATAAAATACGGTTCACTAACTCCTAATTTCATAGCCAACTGTGGGATTTGAATTGGTTCTGCGTAATGCTCGTCAATGTATTGCTTTATTATTTCAATACTGTTTTCATGCTGATTCTGCCCTACATCAATAGCGAGTTCTAATATTAACTGTGCCAACAATACACTATTTTGTAAATGACGCATCGCTATCGTTGATTGATTTTGCAAGTATAGTTGCCGCAGTAAGCCGAAAATAACAGAATGAGCCTGAAGTAAGTACTTTTCAGGCTCAAATTGTGAAGTTGAATACATATTGAAGAAGATCATATAAAGGTCTTCATTTTGATCAAGTTTCACATTCAATTGGACAAAGGACTTTACAGGAATGAAAAATGCACTCGGTGAATGAATAGTGAAAACTTGATCGTTTATTAAAATATTTCCTTTGGCTTTTCTGCAAAATATGAGAGCATCGTTTTGCGTATATTCATACTGTAACTTCTTATCGTGCTTACTTGTGATATGAACAATGTGTTGAAAATGAAAATGTCCTTCTTCTGCTTGAAAAAAGTGCATCATCATTCCTCCCTTCTTTAGGACTTCGAGCGTATTAATAAATACATGAAATAAGGAGCACCAACAACGGCAACGACAATGCCAACGGGTATTTCAGCAGGCTGAAGAATAGTGCGGCCGAGCATATCAGAAAATAGTACAAGCCACGCACCAACTAGCGCTGTCGCACCGATAAGGTATTTATAATCGTTTCCTACAAGTTGCCTTGCAATATGCGGAGCAATTAAACCAATAAAGGCAATGCCGCCACCTACCGCAACCGATGCACCGGCTAATCCTGATGCAATGATCAATAGAAGTCGCCGTTCTCTTTCTAACCTTACACCAAATGTAATCGCCAGCTCATCGCCAAGTTGAATCATATTTAAAATCTGTACCTTATAAAATAAATAAGCGAAAAAAAATAAAATAAATGGTAATACAGCAATAACATAAGGCCAATCTGTTCCCCAAATACTCCCTGTTAGCCAATTAGCAACAAACTGATAATGTTCGGAGCTAACATGTAACGAGAGTACGATCATAACAGAGCTAATCCCTGTAGCGATGGCAATACCAGTAAGTAACAGCCGAACAGGGTGAATACCTTGTCCCTTTTTATAGGACAAAATATAAATTAAAAATGCTGTAATAATCGAACCGATAAAAGCCAATATAGGCATCGTAAAAATCGAAAGGCTTGTTGTTACGGGGAACAACGTTAAGGTAATAAGAACAAATAAACCAGCACCCGCATTGATTCCTAGAATACCAGGGTCTGCTAGATCGTTTTTTGTAATTCCCTGCAACACACATCCTGATGCTGCTAATCCTGCTCCGACTAAAAGGGATAACGTCATGCGTGGCAAGCGAAAGTCAAATAATACGAGCTTGTGCTTAGCGGTGCCATTTCCCAATAACGTTTGCCATAGCTCATTAAATGTTAGTTTACTGACGCCAACATTTAAACTAATAATCAATGTTATGATAATAAGAAAAGCTAGTAATAAAAAATAGCGTTTCGTTTTCCGTAATTCTTTCTGCTGGGCTACAGTCAAAAAATCAATCATATTCCATATCCTCCTTCCTCGCTAAGTAAAGGAAGAATGGTACCCCGAGAATGGCAATGAGTGCACCAATCGGAATTTCATGAGGAGGGCTTAATGTTCGAGCTGCTAAATCAGCGAGTACAACTAGTAATGCACCATTAATGGCGGAAGTCGGAATTAACCAACGATAGTCATTACCGATTAACATACGTGTAATATGGGGAATGATTAAGCCAACGAAACCGACAGCCCCAACAATTGATACCGCTGCTCCTGCCAAAATGAGCACAGCTAGCATCGTTAAAATACGAATTAAATTAATATTCACCCCGAGCGTAATCGCCATTTCGTCCCCAAGTGAAAGTAAGGTAAGCTGTTTGCTAATGAACATGGTAATGAATAATGCTCCGACGACCCATGGAATAAATATGTCAAGTTGCTCCCATTTTGCTGTTGAGATCGTTCCAGCAAACCAAAAGGCCAAACTTTGTCCAATATTAAAGTACATGGCAATCCCTTCACTAAGCGCTGTAAGCAAGGCAGTCATTGCTGCCCCGGCCAATATTAATCGCATGGGAGTTAATCCCCCCAACGCTAAAGAACTTAATCCATATACTAATAATATTCCTAAAGCTGCACCAATAAACGATGCACCTAGTAGCATACTGAACGACACGACAGGACTATAAGCAAATATAATGGCGATAAAAAAGCCAGATCCCGCATTAATCCCGAGTAGTCCCGAATCTGCTAATGGGTTATGGGTAACTCCCTGCATGATAGCGCCTGAAACAGCAAAGCATATACCGACAAAAATAGCTCCAATTACTCGTGGCAGTCGAAGATCCCAAACAATATGATGCTCAGTAACTGCTTTATCCATTTGAAAAATTGCCTCAATGACAGTTTGAAATGGTATTTCGATAGCCCCTGTTCCAATCGAGATCACACTTGAAATAACGAGCAGAAGTAAACTTATTAACATCATCGAAATTGCACGCCAAGGGTAGATAACAACTTTTTCATGAATTATCTTGTTCATAGACGTGTACCCGTTTGGTTTAAATTAAAAGCCTGACAAAGTGGCTTGCCACTGTACGGACAAGTGACAATACTAGCCTCTATATTAAAAAGCAATTGGATATTTTCCTCTGTCATTACTTGTTCAGGAGTACCATGGACAATCACCTTTCCATCTTTCATCCCCACTAAATAATCTGAAAAACGGGAGGCATGATTTAAATCATGGAGTACCATTACGATGGAATATTGTTGTTTTTCATGCAGATCTTTTAAAAGTGTAAGGAGTTCAAGCTGAAAGGACATATCAAGATATGTTGTAGGTTCATCTAAAATAAGCATCTCGGTTTGCTGTGCTAATGATAAAGCGATCCATACCCTTTGTCGCTGCCCACCCGATAGTTGATCAACCTTTGTATCTTTTAAGTCATCTAAACCACAAACATTGAGCGCCCAATGAATGGCCTCATAATCTTCCTGCTTTAAGGCCGAGAGTTGGTTTTGATGTGGGAAACGTCCATATGATACAAGCTGAACTACTGTTACTCCACTTGGGGCCTGTGCAGATTGGGGAAGCATAGCAATTTTTTTTGCGATATCTTTTGTATGTAATTCTTGCAAATCCTTCCCATCAATCAGAATAGCACCTTTTGTAGGTTGGATAATTCGAGCCAATGTCTTTACGAGAGTCGATTTACCACAGCCATTTGGTCCAATAATAGATGTGATAGATTTATCTGGAAAAAATAGAGAGAAATCCTTTAAAATTTCCTTTTTACCATAATGAACGGTTAAATTACTTGTTTCAAACATAATTTATCTCCTTACTTATAATTTAAGTAGGAAATCCAAAACTAATTGAAGATCATTATCAATTGTAAGTCTAGAGGCATTTTATTTTACTGTCAACTTTATTCACAAGATCAATTGGCTGAATTAATTAAAGAATTACAATATGTATAGGATATTTAATGAAAATATTACTAGTAACCTCCTTTTTATGTTTGAATATGGTATAATTGGATCGAATGAGGTAATTATATGAAGAAGTGTTTAATAGCTGTTTTTTCTATTATGTTGTTTTTTAGTGGTACTGGAGTAGCTTCTGCAGCATTTAAGGATGTTAATGAAATGTATTGGTCTTATGATGAAATTACATATTTGACGGAAAGTAAGATTATCAATGGGTATCCTGATGGGACCTTTCGTCCACAAGGTCAATTGACTCGTGTACAAGCGATGATTTTGATGGCTCGGGCATTAAATTTAGAATTGTCTAACCGACCGAACCCTGGATTTAAAGACATGCCATCTTCGCACGGAAACTATAAATATGTAGCTGCTGTAATGGATGAAGGGCTTTTCCCTAAAGACAGTAATTATTTAAAACCCTATAAACCGATCACGAGAGATTATATGGCTCACATGTTAGCGAAGGGGTTTGATTTGAAAGCTTCTGGAAAACATTCATTCAAGGATGTTCCTTCACAACATTGGGCTTATCAATCTATTAAAGCATTGGCGAACAACAGTATTACGCTTGGTTATCCTGATGGCACATTTAGACCAAATACCGTTGTCACTAGAGCGCAGTTTGCCAGCTTCCTAGCTAAGGCAAAGGACGATCAATTTAAAACATTTCCTTACTATAGCAAGACTCTTACTTACAAAATTGAATTGCCAAATTATATGAAAGAAAAAATCGTCATTAAAGATAAGAAAATAGAAGATGGCGTATATGTCACAGAATTTTACTATAAGGATCGAACGAATTTGAAGCGGGACTTATCGGCAGCAGAGATTCGTAAAATTCATAAGTCTAAGATGCCGGAACATGAAGGAGCACCTTATACACCTTTAAAAGTTAAAGGCGACTATCATTATTTCTATAACGGTCCAAGTGAAAGTCCTTATATAGGCGATAAACAACTAAATTCACCTGAAGCTTTAGAATTCAACAAAATGGCTTTTAAAATTTACCATATGTCTAAAGGAATTCAATAACCAATCATAATCCAGCACCTCTGTTAAAGGGTGCTGGATTTTTTCGTTTCAGCATATTGCTCAATTCCATTGGCTATTAATTGAATAAGGTTTGTTAAATAAGTTGGATCAGCCAGTTTTAAATCTTCTTCTGGGTTGGTCATAAATCCAATTTCAGTAAGAATGACAGGCACTTTGGACCAGTTAAAGCCGGATAGGTTATTTCTGTATAGAACACCTGTCTGGTGAAGTGAGATTTCTTTTGACACATTGCTCACTACCAGTTTGGCGGCTTGCTCGCTATCTGTAAAAATGGATTTTGTGTAAGGTGTTTCTTTTGTTGGAACAAGAACAGAAAATCCGCTCGCCTCAGCATTTTCTGCCCCATCAGCGTGGATGCGAACAAACAAGTTTGCGTTATGTTGATTTGCTATTTCTGCTCGTTCTTTATTGCTAATATCTACATCTGCTGAAGTTCGCGTCATGATGACTTGGAATCCTTTGTTTTCTAATTCTTTTTTTAACAAGGTAGATGCTTGTAAGGTTAACACGTGTTCCGGGGTGTTGGTGGCTACTCCGGTTGTGCCTCCTGATACTTTATATTTTGTTTCTTTTGCACCCGGCCCGATCGGTTCTTGTTCTAAATTTGCCTTTGATTGATGTCCGGGATCAATGCAGATGATGAAAGGTTCTTCTTTTTCCATAGATATATGAGAGGCTGGATTAGTTGTTGTTGCTTGTTCAAACGATTTTTTGTTCACTTGTTCATTTTCTTTCTTAAAGAGTGCATTTAACAACCCTTGTTTAGATTGAGCGTCTAACTGAAGTAGCAGAAAGGAAGAGCACATCGCGATTAAAATAATCGTAAAGGATAGCCATTTCATCTTGTTTTTATTCATAGGATTTGATGAAATCTATGTTTTCTTTTTCTAAACTGGATAAATTCCCATTGAAGCTAGGGTTAGGGACATACCAAGATTGACTGCTAAAATAGTTTTGTAAGTCGTTAGAGTTAAAAATATAACCATGTCTTGCATAGATTTCATTTCTCGCTAGGCGAAGCTCTTTTTTTGTTAAACCTGCAATATCGCTATAAGTCAAGTATGTATAGTCGCTATGAGGAAGAATATAGTAGGCATATTCTGGAGTGACTTCTCGAATGACTTCTTTGACAATCGTTTTTTGCACTTCCTCCGTTTCTGTGGTTCCTGTTTTTAAGACAACGGTCGTTTCTGTTTTGGAACCTGCTAGATTGATAATCACCTCGTCTTTCTCTTTTCCGCTTAGACCTTTAATGGAATAGAGACCTGTTAAAAACGGGCCGAATTCTTTCGTATCTTCAGATGAGTCCAACACGCCGAGTTCACTATCGTTTAAATGAATCGTTGTATTGTCACCAGTGCTACCAACGTTGACAAAATAGCCAGATGTGTCGATTGCGTATTTGGTAAAAATCATAAAATGCTTACCGTTCTCTCGTAAGTAAAATGATTGATTACCAAGTCCTTCGTTATGAAGGGAATTTTTGATGTCTTCGATTAATGATGGTTCTTTATCAATGAGTGCAAATAAGGCATTTAGACTTTCTTCATTAACATTGATACGAGAGTCTGTAGGTACAATTAATGTCTTAAGTGTTTGTTTGTCTTTTTGAGTAAGGGCCGTGATGAATTGATCAATGACAGCTTCTTCACTATATTTCTTAGATAGCATTTGATAACTAGTAAATAAAAAAATGACAAGAACAGCAGCGAGTGTAAAAGCAATCAGTGTTTTATTCTTTTGAAATTTTCTTTTTGAAAGTTTTGTATCTTCACGATTAATCGACTTTTCTATTTGGTCTTTTAAAGAAGTTCCACATTCTGAACAAAAAGCACTATCTTGCTCTGAGCGGTGTCCACAGCCTTCACACACCTTCATCTATTCTTCCTCCCTAAGTTTTGATATATCCATATTACTAAAATATTAAAATTTTCACAATATTACCCTTAAATAAAACCATTTATTGATAGCCTTTTACTTCACCCAATTAGCTAATCTATACTAAAACACTTCATCATTGAATAAAATGATTGTAATCATTAGAGCCGTAATGACACACTAAACGCTTTAACACGGTGGGAGTCTAACCCCAAGGGAGATGATGTATTGCGGAGAGGGTTTCGGCGTCATCAGTGGAGTGGACGATTATTGGTCATCTTTGTTTTGGGCGTAGTGGTATGGGGAGTGATTGGTACGCTCAGGGTATCGCCTAGCGAACAGGCGGAGCGGGTAGTCCGTTCGTTTTACGAGTTTGAGCAGGAGGGACGGTTTTCGGAGTCGTGGGGATTGTTTCATCCGTTGATGAAGGAGCGCTTTCCTAAAGGAGATTACATTCAAGAGCGTGCTCATGTATTTATGAGTCATTTTGGGGTAGAGACGTTTTCTTTTTCGCTTGGAAAAGTGAAGAAGATCGAGAATTGGAAAGACACAGAGAGTTCTTCACCATTAAAAACGGTGTATCAAATCTCTGTGACGCAAGTGTATCAAGGAAGATTCGGGAATTTTTCTTTGCATCAAGAGGTGTTTGTGACGGAACGTAAGGGGAAATGGTTGATTTTGTGGGATTATGAGTAACGGAGAAAAGTATAGGTAGAGTTAGTTTTTTTTGTTTCTATTAAAAACAAACAGCCATGTTAAAATAGAGGAAAACGTCAAGCGTGGATAAGGATGAAAAAATACATTGTTTAATTTCCAATACATGCAAATAAAGAAACTATTGTTTGTTTTTATCACCTTGCTCGTATTAACAGGGATTCGGATGATATGGATCGCTTATCAAATGGGGCCCGAGCAACCTGTAGCTCATCAAGGAGTGTTAGATCTTCGGGATTGCGAGTTATCTGATGGTGAAACACTCATTTTAGATGGAGAATGGGCGTTTTTTCCTGAGGTGTTATGGACGCCTCAGTTAGAGGAACTACCGCAAGAGCAAAGGATGATAGTCCCCGTTCCTAAAAAAGAAAATGAAGATGTACCTTATACATTTGGTACGTATCGATTAAAGATCTTACTCCCATCAGATATAGAACGAGTATACGGGATTCGAGTGCAATCATCTGAGATGGTGTCAAAGTTGTTTATTAACGGTCGTCAAATAGCAGATACAGGCCAAGCAACGCATCGAGGACAAGTATTACCGTACACGGCTTTGTTTTCCTCTAATCAAGAGGAAATTGACATCGTATTACAAGTGTCCAATTTTAAAGAGCCTAGCACGGCGGACATTGAAAAATCAATAAATTTTGGCTTTGCTGATTCCGTTATTAATGAGCAAAAGTTCGATGAAGCGTTGCAAGTGATCGTTGCGGTTGTGCTAGTGCTACATGGTTTTGGTACTGTGTATGTTTGCTTTTTCTTTAAGAGGAAAAAAGACGTGTCTTATTTTACCGCTGTCCTGTTTTGTATGACAGTAGCTACATTAGTTGAAGATAGTAAAGTTTTGCTTCAATGGTTACCGATGAATTACGAATGGTTTATGAGGTTCATTAAATTAAGTTATTTAGGTGTAGCCTTTTTTTTACTGCAATTTGTAAAAGAATTTCTGTCGGATGATAAAGCCGATAAGATCGTGAAGAGAATGGCAATTTTTTATGGGGTGTATGCATTAGTGGTGTTAATGATGCCTCCACAGTCTAATATTCTAGTTCTGATCTTTCTAAGCTTTCTTGTATTGCATATCGTGATTTTCATATTTTTGCTCGTCTTCTCACCGGGTTTTCATGAGAAGAGAGAAGTTTCCTGGCTAATATTTTCTTCACTATGTATGCTCTCAAGCGCAACGTGGGGGCTGATCAAGACATATGCTTGGCCAACTTTGCCTTACTATCCATTTGATATTATTCTTTCCTTTTTCGGTGTAGCCGCTTTCTGGTTCAAACGTTTCTTTATGACGACAACACAAGTAGAGGAATTGGTCGATGAATTGAAGAAAGCGGATAAGGCGAAGGATGAGTTTCTAGCAAACAGTTCTCACGAATTAAGAAATCCATTGAATGCGGTCATCAACATTGCTCAAACAGTATTAGATAGCGAAAAAGACTCCTTGGATCAAGAAAATAAGAAAAATCTAGAGCTATTGATTACAGTTGGTCGTCGAATGTCCTTTATGCTCAATGATCTTCTCGACGTGACTCGTTTAAAAGAGAACGGTATGCGTATACAGCCAAAAAGGGTGAAGGTGCAGGCGGTGACAGTTGGTGTCATTGATATGTTAAAGTTTTTAATGGAAGGAAAGCCGGTGCAAATGGTATCTGATATACCTGATTCGTTTCCTCTGGTGTGGGCAGATAAAGACCGACTTGTTCAAATCCTCTTTAATTTGTTGCATAATGCCGTTAAATATACAAATGAAGGAACGATTGTTGTTTCGGCTCGCATTGAGAATGAGATGGCTGTTATTCATGTGAAGGATTCAGGGATTGGCATCGATGAAGAGGTGCAGAAGAAAGTATTTGACCCTTACGAACGAGGAAATTTGAATACTCTAGATATCGGTGGGGGCCTAGGGCTTGGGTTGAGCATTTGTAAACAGCTGGTGGCTTTACATGGAGGCACGATCGCTGTTGACTCTGTTCCTCATCAAGGGTCGGATTTCTATTTTACGCTGCCACTTGCCGAGGATTCAATTCAAGAGCAGGCCAAAGAAGAAAGGATAAGCGAGCTTTGTTCAGTTAATGAACGTAAGGAAGAGAATTCCATACCAAGCAACATCCAATCGACCACTGGAGCAAAGGCACGGATATTAGCTGTAGATGATGATCCGATCAATTTGAAAGTGTTGAGCAGTATTTTATCATCTAGACAATATGAGGTCGTGACAGCAATGAGCGGGAAAGAAGCGTTGTCATTATTAGATCAACAAGAGTATGATTTAGTGATTTCTGATGTGATGATGCCGAATATGTCTGGATATGAGTTAGCAGAAAATATTCGGAAACGCTCCTCCATTTTAGAATTACCGATCTTATTATTAACAGCCAGAAGTCAGCCAGAAGATGTGGCAGCCGGCTTTGCGGCGGGAGCGAATGACTATGTCATGAAGCCACTGAACGCTTTAGAGTTAAAGTCACGGACGCAAGCCCTCATTGATTTAAAATTAGCCATCGGTGATCGGATTCGCATGGAGGCAGCCTTACTTCAGGCGCAAATTCAACCGCATTTCTTATTTAATACATTAAACACGATTGCGTCCTTAAGTACGATAGACCCCTCTCGAATGGTGTCGCTACTCGAACATTTCGGTCAGTATTTACGAGCGAGTTTTGATCTGAAAAATTTACAAAAATTTGTGCCGTTAGAGCATGAGCTGCAATTGTTGCGCTCATACCTCTATATTGAAAAAGAGCGATTTGGTGATCGGCTGCAAGTTCATTGGGAAGTTGATAAAAAGTTAAAGGTGGAGATCCCTCCCTTATCCATTCAACCGCTCGTCGAAAATGCGGTGAAGCACGGCGTGTTACAAAGAGCACGTGGTGGAACGGTTTGGATTAAAATCGTTGACTATGAAACTCATACTGAAGTAAGTATAAAAGACGATGGAATGGGGATGAGTGAGAAGAGCGTAGAGCAAGTGCTTAGTCGACAAAATGATTCATCAAGAGGGATCGGCTTATTTAATACGAATAGGCGACTGCAGCAACTTTACGGGGAAGGATTACATATTCGTAGCGTTGAAAATGAGGGAACCGAGGTCTGCTTTACGATTCCTAGAAAATAAGTGAAAAAGATAAGCTAATCGGCTACAGATAGTAGTTATTAGCTTATCTTTTTTATTAGTTTTCATTCATGATAAAGTCTTTTTTTGCTCTTTTTTAAAGTCAAGATACCATTCGGTAATATAAGGACTCGGCTCTGTGTTCAATTCAGTTTGTAAAAAAGTAGCCAATGTCTCATAGTGTTGATCAACGAGTAAGTGATGGCCACTAGCATCGTATAGTTTCATTAAATGGAAGCAGGCGACTTCTTCTTCAGGGTATTTACGCACAAGCTGTGAAAAGTACAAGACAGCTTTATCGAATTGTTGATGCTCCTCATGCCAGTGAGCGAGCTTATAGATCGTCAAAAGCCACCACTGCTTATATTTTTCACGCTTACTTTCTGCCCACCAATAATCATACTCATGCAAATAGTCACCAGTATAAAGAGTAAGTAAATCGGTATAGTAGTTGAGCGTTTCTTCGCGTAACGATGGAGCGGATTGATATCGTGTTTCCCACTCCTCCACATCTAACATAACCTTGTTTAAAGTAAGTACGTATCCATCTGAGGTGTTTTTTAGCTGAAAATGTTCTCCGAAATCTTTTAGTTTTTTTCTTACATAATAAACTGCTGTATAAAGCTGGTTGTACACTTTTTCTTCATCGTGTTCAGGCCAAAGAGTATCAGTAAGCATAGATTTATGGATGAGCTGATTCCGATGCTGCAATAAATACAGAAAGAGTTCTTCTGCCTTTTTCGTGCGCCAAGAGAGTGTAGGGAAAGAACGTTCTTTCGATTGAATAGATACGGTTTGAAACATGTTCATGTAAAGGAAGCCGTCGTCATCAACTTTGCTATTATTTGTTTCAGTGGGTACTTGTGTTTGTATTCGATTCATCGTCTTTGTTAATCGTTCGATCGACACAGGTTTAACGACATAATCTAGTGCATTCAGTTCAAATGCTTGTACAGCATATTCTTCATACGCTGTACAAAAGATAATCGTTAAATTCGGTTTCTTTTCGATTAGCATTTCAGCCAATTCAATCCCATTGACTTCTGGTAAATTAATGTCTAAGAAAACAACGTCTACCTCCTCATTCACAATCACTTCTTTTGCGAGCAGAGGGTTATCAAATTTCTTTATCGTTTTGAAGTCGCCAACTTTCTTCAGCAGGCTTTCTAAATAGTCCAGCGCCAAGCTTTCATCGTCTACAAGAATGATATTCATAGCTCCTCCTACTATTGATATGCGAGTTAATATCAACCAATTGTAGTTTATTATACTAATTTTTTTGAAAAAAACATGAACCAAAATGTTGAAAATTTGTTGAGATGTATAGTGTACATTGTTCATATAATCATTTAAAAATGGGAAATGTGCCATTCGTTATGCATATTATTTCCCTGTACTGAATAAAATGTACTAAATGGATTGTTTCTTATATTGCTGCACTCCTAAAAAGATGTGACGTATATTAAAAAGGCTAATGATATTTAGGTCTTTTTTATTTTTAAAGATTTTTATGTTCTATTTAAACTATGACAATAGTATTAATTTAGGGATACTCCACTTTTTTAAACTAATTTTAAGAAATATTCTGTAAAATAAGGATCTGGAATAGGGATATAACTAGATTAGGACTTTGATAATGTTAGGAGCTAAGAAGATCGATTTTTCTATTGATAAAGTAAAGCAATGGATAGACTAGTGAAGTATGAAAGAGTGACGGCATAAAAATAAGCGAGGAAGTTCCTCGCTACTTACTAGTTAATCAGATGTATTCCTTCTTTGTTGTTTTCGAGACTGCATGAATTGCTGGAATTCTAGCAGGTCTGCTTTTCTAACTTTCTTGTGGGGCGATTCATGTTCGTCTGCTTTTGCTGATGATGGTTCAATTAATTCATTCGTTGTGACATCTAAAGCTGTAGCGATTTTTGACAAAACGGATAAGGAGGGGTTTGTATTTGTTTGCCTTTCTAAGTTAGATAAATAAGATTTAGAAATTTGGGCTGCCTTTGCCAGTCCGGTGAGAGAATAACCTTTTTGCTCTCTTAATTGTTTAATACGAACTCCGATCATCTATTATTGCTCCCTTCAGCTCCTTTTTGTTCATTATAACGCACCAAAGATCGAAATGTACGGTTTTTTTATAAAAATTTTTAATTTTTGTTCACTATAAAGGAATATTAGTTATTATTTCCTATTATTTAAATAAGTAGTATATGTTATGCTATTTATGAAATCATTTCCTTTTGGGTGCCTAAAGAGTAAACGATCGTCTAATGAAATTTGAGGAAAATGATTGAATATATAAATCTGAAAAAATAGAATATTTAAACTTTTTGTGTTGATAGGATATTAAGAGGTATGAAAATAGCGAACTTATGGAGTCAAGCGGATGAAAGCTACTAGTCTAAGTGAAATCTGTTAGGATGGCTGAGCCACCTAGAATCAGGAGGGTTTTTCATGAGAAACGTTCTATTCATTGACCAAGAGTGGATTGATTTGATGTTAGAAGCCAAAAAGTTAGGGTTGACACTTGAAGAAGTGAAGCAGTTTATAGAAGAAGAAAAGTTTAGTTTGCAAAAGGCCAAATAAGTTTGCTTTTCCTTAAACACTTCCATGTGAACAATGGGGAGTCATTCACATGGAAGATCATGTTATTTCAATTAGTAAAGCAGTGTATTATTTATGTGTTTTTTGCCATTTTTGAAACTCTAAAAACTGTTTGAATTGCTCTTTGCTAATGCCAGAGTCCATTGCTTCTTTCGCTAATGCTAGCCATTCTGAATCAACAACTTCAGTCGAGTTATTGTCATCGTTTATTAATTTCTCGACACTAACGTCTAATACGGCAGATATTTTGCTTAGAAATTGAATGGATGGATTTAGTTGGATTTCACGCTCAACAGAAGAGATATAGGACTTAGCTACTCCTGCGCGACTAGCTAATTCCGTTAATGACAGTCCTCGTTCCATTCGTAATGTTCGAATACGCTTACCGATAGCCATATATATCACCCTTACCGCTTACTTATAAAAGTAAATACTTGTACTTTATTTTATCATAACACGACAAGAAACTACAAAAAACTAATAACCGTGAGAAATTTTCTTTATCCCGCATTAACGGGCTGTGAGACCCCCACCTCAATATGGTAGAAAAAGCGCAGACATATAGGTGGGAGATCAACAGCCCGTAAAAGCCCGATTGGTTCGGGCCTGCACGATGCAGGTTACAAAGGCGTTGCAACAGGACGTTGCGACGTTAGCCTTTGTTCTTCTTTTTATCAGTGGGGGATGAAGAACCCCCCCACTGATTGAAGTTTCACTTTATCGTCCGAAGCCCATTGTTGGTTTGTGGGGGTCCATATCCCAATCTTGGCGCCATGTTTTTTTGTTGTTCGTTAGTAAGTCCTCGGTGATTTTGTCGATGTTGACTTTTTCTTCATAATGCCATTGCAAGGCGATAGACATGTATAGTTCGTTCAACTGAGCGATCGAGAGACCAGCTGTGTTTTTTACTAGGCGGTCCATTTCTGTTTCAGACATGAATTGATCGATCTTTCTTTTTCTTAAATATTGGCCACGTGCTTGTTCATTTGGTAGTTTAATCTCATAGGCACGATCAAAGCGGCCAGCACGGTTAATCAATGCTGGATCAATTTTTTCCGGGTAGTTCGTCGTCCCAATTAAGAAGATCCCCTCTTTTGAAACCGCGCCATCTAACGTATTCAAAAAGACGGAGCGAGATTCTTCAGGCATGGAATCAATGTCTTCAATGACAAGAATCATTGGAGCCATTTTCGTAATTGTCGAGAATACTTCTTTAATCGAATAGCTCGTCGTGTATTCGGTAATTTGCCAGTAAACGACAGGTGCAGAGGTGCTTCCAGCAATCGACTTCACCAGTGTGGTTTTACCGTTTCCAGGTGCTCCGTAAAGTAACACTCCTCGTTTGTATGGGATATTATATTTTTTAAAGAAGCCGCCACTATTCAGAAAAAATTCATCAATCGAGCGAAAGATTTCTGTTTTGATTTCTTCTTCTAGTAGGACGTCTTCGCGGTTCACTTGATGAGTGATTTTCTCATGGAGCTTTTCGACGCCATCTTCTGTATCAGTAAAAATGTTGATGTACCCTTTCATAAATTCTTTTTGTTGTTTATACAGGTAATCAATAAATGCAAGTAAGCGCTCATCACTTTCAGCAAAAATAAAATCCTCTTCGTAATCCTCGTGGCTTTGGTAAATAGGAAGCTTCGCTAATGCTACCTCGTAAGCAGGGAAATACAAAATTGAGTTGTTCAGAGATGGTTGAATTACATGTTTGTTTTCACCTGTTATGGTAGAATATTGAATAGTCTTCGTTTCTAAACAATCAAAGACGTGGGCAAGGATTTGAATATCATCAGGTTGACGAGCCAACACTTGCTCAACAATTTCCCAAAGATCCTCCTCTCCCTTATGTGAATACATATGAAAGTCGTGTCCAGTTTTATCTAACAATAACGTTTTTATTTCATGAATGTTAACGGCATAATCGTAGTAATGAGGAGTTTTATCCTTCAAGACTTTTTCAAATGGAATTAATGTTTGAGGTGTTTTCATAAATAACGTCCTTTCGTAGTGGTACAAAAAATCCAACCATATTATAACATTAATTTAATTAATATCCTCAATTTCGTAAAATTAATAATCAAAAATTATTGAAAGTAATGCTAGTAAATATATGGTTTCTTAGTTGAGAAAATGATACAATGTATTCTCAATTATAATCTGAATTTACTTTTTGATAAGCTGAAAAGCATTTCGTGCTATAATATAATGAGCCATTTAAGACATACATACACAATAACTAATACTTTATTGTCGGAAAAGGAAATCGAAAGGAAAGAGGAACTAATCTACATGTTGAATCATAGGACACTTTTGGTGCTGCTAGCCTTTTTAGTCTTGCAGCCGGTAATTGATGTAATGACAACGGCATCTATTTTAATCTTTAACTTGAATATTACCGTCGGTGTAATTCTTCGCGTATTATTCATGGGCATTATTTTATTACTCTTATTAAAATTATCCTTCAAGCACCGTGGAGCTAGAAAGTATATATTTTATTTAGTTGGTTTAGCTATTTTGCTCATTATAAATATTGCTATTAATATGAACTTGAAAGATCCGTATTTTTTATTCAAAGAGTTAAAGTTTTATAACAAGGTCATCTATTTTCCAATTCTATTTTTAGGTTTTAGCATGATTTATTTACAATTGAAACAGTCACGGATAAAAGTTGTGGAAAAAACAACGAGTTATTTCCTTTATTCCTCTATTTTTATTAGTGTGGTGTTTATTGTTTCTTATTTCACGGGAACAAGCTTGTCTAATTATTCTCATACTAAAACTGGATACACTGGTTGGTTCTTTGCTGGAAATGAAATTGGGGCAATTATGGCCATTATCTTACCAATGACAGCTTTGTACGCTATTGAAAAAACAGATTCTTTAAAGAATAGTTTTTATTGGCTGCCATTTATCCTGCTGTCTATATCTATGTTATTCCTCGGAACGAAAGTTGGTTACGGTGGGATTGTCATAGTGTTGATCGCCGCTTGTATGTCTCTATTTATCATCTATTTGACAACAGGACGTATGAGAAAAACGCGTGTTAATATGCTCGTTTCTCTTGGTCTCCTAGCTGTATTAGCTGTTTCCACACCATTTACGCCTGTATTTAATAATATGTATGCACATGTCGATTTATTGGGGATTAAAATCCAGAAAGAAGAGCAGAAAGTAGACCAAGTAACGGGTGAAATTGAAATACAAGAAGAGAAAGAAGAGCCAAAAATTTCAGAGGCGCAATTACAAAATCTTGTCTTTAGTAGTCGAGAAAAATATTTAGCTGATTACAAAAAAGATTTTGCGGACGCACCTCTTCTCCAGAAAATGTTTGGTCTTGGTTTCGCTGGAAATTATGAAATGCCAGAGCCAGGAAAAGAGCCTAAAATGATTGAAATGGATTTCCATGATCTCTTTTTCTCATTAGGTATCGTTGGATTCTTGTATCTCATGGCACCGTTTATCTACTATTCGCTTCGTTTTATCTGGTATTTCGTTGTTAATATAAAACAAACATTTACTATTCCCTATGTGATGTATGGCGTAGGATTTATTTTAGCTGTTGGCATAGGGGCTACTGCTGGGCATGTATTTACTGCACCGGCTGTGTCAATTTATGTAGCGGCTATATTGTCTATGCTACTCATTGATAGCGATATAATTGAATAAAGAAAAGAAGCTCGCAATTTAGGTTGCGAGCTTTTTTGTATCAAGACGCTAATAGTGAATATTGAAAGCTTCACTTTATTTGACATGCCATGTAAAAAGAGGTATCTTCCTTCTAAAAAGGCATTTTGCAGTTTGGAAAGGGAGTGGCGTGTTGGAAGAGGAACGTTGGTTAACGATGTCAGATGGACATGAAGTGTTTTTGACGGAGTGGATGAATGATGAGGTGAAGCCTAAAGCGGTGTTGCAAATCGCTCATGGGATGACGGAGCATAGTAAGCGATATCGTGAGTTAGCTGAGCATTTAGTATCGATGGGGTTTGTCGTCTATGGCAATGATCATCGTGGGCATGGACGAACAGGGGAAACAAGCGGCCTACTTGGCTTTTTTGCTGAGGAGAATGGGTTTGAACGAGTTGTGGATGATTTAAAAGAAATTAATGATATGATTCATCGTACGCACCCTGACATCCCCATATTTATAATGGGGCATAGCATGGGCTCTTTTTTAGTTCGTCGCTATTTGCAGCGCTTTTCTGGAACGGTCAATGGTGTGATTATTTCCGGAACGGGAAGTGATCGTGGACTGTTAGGGAAGATGGGAAGAATGTTAGCTAAAGCTGAAATGAGAATACGTGGAAAAAGAACGAAAAGTCCGTTATTAGATAAGTTATCATTTGGAGATTTTAATAAAAAATTCACAGATGTTCAAACTAAGTTTGATTGGCTTTCTAGAGATCGCGAGCAAGTACAAATATATGTGGATGATCCTTATTGCGGATTCATTCCAACCTCGGGATTCTTTTATGATTTATTCACTGGTTTAGAGACAATCCATCAGCCAGGCGAGGTGAGCCGTATGGAAAAAGACATACCTTTTTTCTTCATTAGCGGCGATCAAGATCCTGTTGGTGAGTACTCTAAAGGAGTTCTCCGTGTAATCGATCAATACAAACAGCAAGGTTTCACTACTATTGATTACAAGCTGTATCAAGAAGGACGACATGAAATGGTTAACGAAACCAATAGTCAAGAGGTCATTGAAGACGTTGCAAGTTGGCTCCAAGCGCGGCTGTAAGAAGAAAGGTAGTGGGAGGGAATGAAGCTAGTTCAAGTGGTAGTACGCCGTTTTTTTGCTGAGCGTTTTTTTGACCAGGCAGCACAAACGGCTTATTATTTGTTGTTGTCTGTCGTTCCTTTTTTGATTTTTATGTTGTCTTTAATGAGTTTTCTGCCGATTAAAGAAGGCAATATTTTAGGGTTTCTTGAACCTTACGCACCAGGAAACACCTATAGCTTGATTAAGGACAACGTTCAAGCGATTGTGGTACGAGGCCAAGGGCAGACGATTTCGATTAGCTTCCTTTCTACATTTTGGTTATCTTCAATGGCGATTCAATCACTCGTTCGTTCGCTGAATGATGCTTATAAGATTCAGCGACGACTTTCTTTTTTCACTGGGTTGTTTCGTGATTTAGGCGTCACTTTAATCTTTATGTTTCTTGTTCCACTCTCCTTTATGATCCCTCTTGTAGAGCGACTGCTTCATGTACTAATCTCTACGGAAATAACCGGCACCATTGAAGGGCTGACACCGTATTTTAAAACTTGGGCGGTAGTGAAGTGGGGCTTAGGGACGCTGTTTTTATTCCTCTTTTTTCTTTTGTTTTATAAAATTTTGCCGAATGGTAAACAGCCGCTTCGATACGTGATCCCAGGCGCTTTATTCGCGTCTAGCTGTTGGCAGGTGGCCTCTGTCGTATTTGGAGAATATGCTAGCTCTGTTAACTACACGCGCATTTATGGTCAGCTAGCTGGGATCATTATTTTGATGCTGTGGTTTTATTTATCCTCTGTAGTGTTATTGTTTGGAGGCTTGATCAATGCGGAGTATGAAAAGATGAATAAAATAAAGGCGTGATCCCGATCAGGATCACGCCTTCATTTTATTGGTAATAGTACCACTGATGCTCAAATGCAAGCTCTGCTGTGTTATTAAAGTTAATGCGATTTTTTACTTCGCTAGGAGAGAAGTAGAAAGCTGTTGCTTTTTTCTGCTTTGGTGCAAGAGTTAAACCTTTATATTCACGTAACGAAGTAGATTGAGCGACAACTTTATTGTTGATATGAAGTGTATATTTACCTTTAATATTGAAAACTTTATTGCTCGTATTATTGAAAAGCACAACGTTCATTTTCAAGCGACCATCCGATTGGAATTGTGTACCTGTGACAGTAACTTGAACACCTGAACGGAATTGTTCATTCAGCGTGCGAGCCATAAAAACAGCAAATTCTGTACGACTTGTTGCTTTGTTTGGAAGGAAGTAACCTTTTTTATCGCCATTAGCTATTCCGTTGAATGCTACCGCTTGAACATATTTATAGTACCAGGCATTGCTTTTCACATCTTTGAAATTAGTAGGTGAATTATAGCGTAAACCAAAGCTTTCTGTTAAAATTTTCGTCATTTGCGCTCTTGTTAATTTACCGTTCAGGTTGAAGGAAGAGGCTTTGCTGAAAACACCGTATTTAGTTAATGCAGCAATAGCATTATAAGCTTGGTGAGATGTTGGAACATCGCGAAATCCAGGATTTGGAGCTGGGTCATTCTCTATTCCTAAAGCTCTTGCTAAAATAATGGCTGCTTGCCAACGCTTTACAGGATCTTTCACACCGAAATTTCCATTTTTGTAGCCTTGGATAATGTCGTTTTGAACAAGAAAGTCAATTTCTTGTTTCGCCCAATATGTTCTTGGCACATCTCGAAACGTAGTAGAGTTGGCTGCTTGATAATCCATTTGGTCGTCATTGTAAATAGACTTTCCACTTAGGCTACCTTCTAGAGCCGTTGCGGATGGAGAAGCTACTGGAACGAAAAGTATGATGGCTAAAACGGCCATTAATAAAGATTTAAAATTTGTCTTCAAATATAAACACCTCTCAATTTTCAGAATTATCATCATCATTACTTTAACAAATGAGAGAAAGAAATATCTACAAAAATTTTCAAAATAGTAATTTTTAACTAGTTTACTAGCATGATAAAAGAGGTTTCTTATCATGCTAGTAAAAAGAGGGTAGAATAGGCTAAGTTATTTTCATTTGGTCCTTAGATGCAGCTTTAATTTGTTCATCACTTGTTTCCGCCACTTTTTGACGGTAGAAGGCGAAACATGTTCATATTGAGCAATTTCGGTGGTTGTCATACCGTGATAAAATGTACGAATCAGCCAAATTTTTTCACGGGGCGTTAGAAGGCTGGCGTAAGTGAGTAAGGCTTCGAGCTCTGATGATTGATCACTTCGTTCGTCCGGTTTCTCTTCCCAAAACAGCCCGTTAGTATAGACGACCTTTTCTTCTCTTTGTTTAGCTTTTTTTAACTCATCGATCATTCGACCCTTAATATACAAGTAGGCAAGGCTAGAAAAGGTACCTTTCTCTTCGTCATACTTTTCATAAGCTTCCCAAAGTGCGATTCGCCCAATTTGTTGAAATTCGTCTTGATTTTTATAAATATGCAGGGACTTCATTACATGATAAATCATTGGTGAAAATTGATGATAAACGTTCTCAAAACCCTCCACTGTTTTCTTCCTGACTGGAAGCGCGCTTACCGTAAATTCCCGGGTTGAATCAAGCATAGAGGGATTTTCTTTGTTAGGCGAAAAGATAAAATAAAGGAAAGGTAGAGAAATAAATGTAAAATATTACCTAATATTCGACGTTTGTCCTAAGTAAACGTATGAAACCTCCTTTTTTATAAGAAAGCAGTAAAAGCTGTATAGGACAGTGAAGAAAATCTGAAGGGAAACATAAAAAAGCCTCGTTCTAGTTAATGAACAAGACTTTTGTGCAAAGTGATTTCTAAATATAGAGGAAATCGTCAATCTTTATTCTTCAACATGTATGTAATGCAATTTGTGGCACGATCTAATTGTTTGTAATAAACATGAGGAGAACAATTCAAGGACAATTCGACGCCATTTTTAAAACAGACCACCATTTTTCCTTTACTTGAAGAATGGGATTGTACATGGCGTGGAAATATCCAGCAGCAGCCAGACTCGTCAGGTGAAATCGTAGGAAAGGTATAGATTAATTCTTCGTGGCAAATTAACAATGGCGTTTTTCTGTAATAGTTTAATTGTTTACGAATTGCTTGTAGACGGCCTTCATAGGTGAAAAGACGGTGTAAGCAGGCTTTATTTAACAATTGTTTTGCGGTCTCGTCGGTGTAATACGTCCCTTTCTCGTCGTAAATAATTGTATGATAACCCTCTTGATGATGCTCTACAAGGCCCATTGTACTTGCAGAAGGCAGATAACTCTCAACAAAAACCATTAAAAACTCCCCCTTCTTTGAGATTAATACTATAGTAACTATCATATGTAAATTATTCCAGTCGATGATATTAAAAGTATGTAAATTTTTTAATGTTGTGTTATTTATTCTATGTTAACGGGCTGTAAGAGAGCCATTGAGTAAAGAAGATCATACTGAAAAAAGCCAACCAGAATTTTGGTTGGCTTTTTGAATTAGATGATTCCAGCATAATGCTGGGTATGGCAGTTTTTTAAGTCGAACTCTCCAGATAAAATGGCGGGAAGAGTCTCATCGAGTCCAACATTAGCTTTGCGGATAATGTGAGCATTGCTTTTATTTAGTTCTTGTTCCGTGATGTTTTCCTTGTAGGAAATGACTTCTCGTCCATCATCGCTTGTATGAATGACATGTGAAATGGGCTGTTGCAAAGGTTGATCTAACCAGAATCTAGTGAACTTAGAGGCTAAGTCGTCTTTTTCAAACATGCCTAAAAATTCTCCTTGGCGAATCAATAAAAGGTAATCGGCAAATTTACGAATATCGTGAAGTTGATGGCTCGTAAATAAAATGGTTCTTTCCAAATCTTCATCCATTAACTGCACCATTTCATCAATCACTAATTTTTGAGCCATTAAATCAATAGCTGCCATCGGTTCGTCAAAAATCATTACATCCTGTGGTTGAGCTAATGTTAACGCAAGTATTAATTTTTTTTGTACCCCTTGTGATAGCTTATCAAATCGTTTATTCAGTGGGATATTTAATTCACGGACATAGTGAGAGAACCGTTCTTCATCAAAGGAAGAAGAAAAATGGGCAATGAGCTTTTTCATTTCCGATCCTTTCAAGCTGCTACAGCCAGACGTTGTTTGAGGCTGATAAGCGATTCGCTCTTTCCAACTGTTGTCTCCTAACACTCGATTTTGCTCAAAAAGCTGGATATGTCCACGGTCTTCTTTGGCCAATCCCATGATCATTTTGAGCAGCGTACTTTTGCCAGCGCCGTTATCACCAATAATGGCAACGGAACTGCCAGCGGGAATGGCGACGTTAACAGGTCCGAGTTCGAATTCCCCAATTTGTTTACATACTTGTTCGAATTTAATCACGCTCACGGTTAATCTCTCCTTTTATTGATTATGAGGGTGAACATTTTTTCGATATCCTGCAAGGAATAATCATGCTGCAATCCTACTTCAACGGCCCGTTCAATCGCTTGATGGACGGTTTTTTCTTTTACTTCTTCTTTGATTGCTAGTGCTACATCTGCCACAAAAGTTCCTCTCCCTCGAATCGTTTCAATGAATCCTTTTTGTTCCAAATCATTATAGGCTCTTTTCGTAGTAATCACGCTACATCCCAATTCTTTCGCTAGTACTCTTATAGAAGGTAGAGCAGTTCCAGCTGATAATTGGCCTCCAGAGATCAGCGCCTTTATTTGAGCTTCAATTTGATGATAAATCGGTTCCCGACTGTCTTGGGAGATGTGAATTGGTAATGTCATGGTAATCTCCCCCTTTACAAATAATCTATGGTCTGGACTTTTTTTACGGCGTATTGATACCAGTAAAGATAACTTCCGATTGTTAAAAGTGCTGCACATACTAATGTAACTACTGGGTAATTTTTGATCAGAAAAATGGAGCCTTCGACTAAGCTAGTTCTTACATAAAAATAGTAAGTTATCGTCATTGCTAAGATCGATCCGTAGATAATAATTGAAAAGACGATTATTTTTGTCATGGATATTACATCGCCCACGTCACTAGCTGAGAGAAGCGAGCTCATCATTAGACCAATTAGAAGCCAAAAAAATAGGAAAGCGATAGATTCACCTAATGACAGGGTAGAATTCAGTCTCGACGGTAAAACGAGCAATAATCCAATTAACATCACATTTGCAATGAGCGATTGAAAAGAGTTAGAAAGAAAACGGCTTTTTAGCAACACTTCTTCTGGAATGGGCTGCTCCTGTAAAAAGTTGAAAGAACTGCAGCCCCAAAAATCTCCTGACACCCTTATTAATTGGTCTTCTTTTGAGCGGAAGGAATACGGTAGAGAGGTTACAGCCACAATAAAGAGCCAATCGAAAATTATTTTTGTTGCCAAGTTAACAGAACCATTGGAGAGTGCTGTTAGCAGAAATACAAAAACGAGGGCAAAAATGATGAGTTTGAATAATCCCTTTGTTTTCACGAATTCAAACCTACTCAACCACCAAGCATCACGCCAAACAGAATTCATAGTAGACAACCTCCTAGTGTTAATGTGTATATGTGTTTATATACACATCATAAGCGCTTGTTTTGAAAAATGCAAGCATTAATTTCCATCATCTAATTCTTATTACGTTCCAGTGATAAGAGAGTCAAAGTTTCACTTTATTTCTTTCAATTTGGGAAATATCAGATTATTTCTTCTTTTTTGTGTGTAGGAGTGGTATAATCTTTCAAATAAATCTTTTTCATCATGAAAGTTAAACAGTGAGCAAGGAGTGGAATTTGGATGAAGGTTTGTAAATTTGGTGGAACGTCTGTGGCCAGTGCCGAGCAGATCAAAAAAGTGGCTGCGATCGTTGGGGAGGATGCAACACGCAAAATTGTCGTTGTGTCTGCTCCAGGAAAGCGTTTTAGTGATGATATTAAAGTAACGGATTTACTCATTAATTTAGCCGAGGCTTCTCTTTCAACCGGAGAAGCGGAGAAGGAATTACAAGCGGTTGTGGACCGCTATGCTGATATTGCTAAGGAACTTGGCTTGGATGAGCAAATTGTCAAAGTGATTGAAGAAGATCTTCGTGGACGGGTAACGGTCAATCGTAATAATCGCGATTTATTTGTCGATCAGCTTAAAGCGAGTGGGGAAGATAATAATGCGAAGCTGATTGCTGCTTATTTTTCAAGTATCGGTATGGAAGCGGAGTATGTCAATCCGAAAGAGGCAGGGCTAATTGTTAGCGATGAACCGGGGCGGGCTCGTGCTTTACCGGAAGCGTATGAAAATTTAAGTAATTTGCGTGATCGTAAAGGGGTTGTCGTGTTCCCTGGATTTTTCGGCTATTCACGTGATGGCGTGATGATGACATTTGCTCGTGGTGGCTCGGATATTACAGGTTCGATTTTAGCTGCTGCGATCGGTGCGGAGCTATACGAAAACTTTACAGATGTGGATTCGGTGTTCGCGGCTAACCCGAAAGTGGTAGACAACCCGATTGAAATTAAGCGAATGACGTATCGAGAAATGCGCGAGCTTTCTTATGCTGGTTTTTCCGTTTTCCATGATGAAGCATTAATGCCAGCTTTCCAGCGTTCTGTGCCGGTTTGCATTAAAAATACAAATAACCCGTCAGCAGAAGGAACGATGATTGTTGCTGAACGTGAATATTCGAATAGCCCTGTCATCGGTATTGCCGCAGATGGTGGGTTTTCCACAATTTATGTCAGTAAGTACTTAATGAACCGTGAGCTTGGATTCGGTCGTCGCTTGTTGCAAATATTAGAAGACGAGTATATTTCTTATGAGCATACTCCATCTGGCATTGATGATTTATCTGTCATTGTGCGTAGTCATCAATTAACGCCAGAGAAAGAAGCTCGAATTATTTCGAGATGCCGGGAAGAGTTGTTAGTCGATGATGTGTATATCGAACATCGTTTTGCGATGGTTGTCCTTGTAGGAGAGGGAATGCACAACACACGTGGTTTAACAGCGAGAGCAACGACAGCCATTTCTCGCGTTGGTGCTAATATCGAAATGATTAACCAAGGATCATCCGAAGTCAGTCTTGTATTTGGTATCCAAGAAAAAGATACAGACAACGTCTTAAAAGAACTATATAAAGAGTTTTTCAGTACAAGCGCTGTACTAGGTGTTTGACTGAATTAAACCGTTACAGTAAAAGAAAACCAGTGAGAAAGAGGGAACTTTCATCACTGGTTTTTATAATTTTGGCAGTGTGGATTGTTGGCTATTTTAGCACTTGCACGGGCAATAGTTGTTAAAATATTGGCGTGTTCTTGAGTGTTGACCATGTATTTTGCTGCGACATACGGCTTATGTTTATCATCAACTACATACATTGGTGGAAGATGAT
The DNA here is from genome assembly GCF_051842975.2 of Bacillus sp. Hm123. Classification (NCBI taxonomy): domain Bacteria; kingdom Bacillati; phylum Bacillota; class Bacilli; order Caryophanales; family Bacillaceae; genus Bacillus; species Bacillus sp. Hm123. Next base: position 3,213,500 of record NZ_CM200277.1, on the reverse strand, counting down.
TGAGTGAAAGAGCTAATAAATCTGCTAGGCAACGATTGCACGTGCAGGTTAGCTTTAAGTTGTTTTTATGCTCTGTAATCATTGCTTGAACGATATCTTCCATGGCATTTTTGACGGTCATACATCGACCTCCATTTCTTCAGTTAAGTATACCTATTTATTATATCGGATGAAAATAAGAAACTTTAAACATAATTACTATATTTTCTTTAAATTGGTAAATCTACAGTGAATTCAGCTCCTTTTTGTAGTTGGCTGTGGGCGGTGATGATTCCTTTATGAGCTTTAGTAATTTCTTTAGCGATAGCTAGACCTAAGCCAGTGCTGTTTTTTTCAATACGAACCGGGGTAGTGCGGTACATACGTTCAAATAGTTTTTCTGCATGCTCTTCTGAAAAGCCGATACCATTGTCTTTAATTTGAAAGGAGATCGTATCGTCACCTCTCCAAACCGACATTTTCACCATTCCACCAGGTGGAGTAAATTTCACTGCATTTGATAATAAGTTTGAAAAAACTTGCTCGATTCGAATCGGATCAATCAATACTTCGTGTCGCTTTTCTTTCTCTAACGAAGATTGATAAACAAATGTTAATTGTTCCGCCTTAATTTTTGTTTCATACGATTGAAATAGTTTATATATATATTCCTCAAAATCAACGCGTTGAAACTGAAAAGAAAGTTGTTTCTCCTCCATTAGCACGAGCTGTTTCAAATCAGCTAATAATTTTTCCATAAAGCCCACTTGTTTATAAAGGTTATCGATATATTTTCTTTCACCTAAAGGAAGAATGCCATCTAGCATCCCTTTAGCTATCATTTTCAGTACTGATAGCGGAGAAGAGAGGTCGTGGGAAATTGCTGAAATTAAATGAGTTCTGGCACTTTCTGCTTCCTCTAGTTCTTGATAAGCCTTTTCTAATTTTACTGTTCGCTCTTGTACCTTTTTCTCTAATTGTTTATTTAAAATATTCAACTGATCGGACAGTTGCTCAGCCATTGCATAGGAACGAGCATATTTCGCTGCGTTCAGAGCTACATGAATAATGATATAACAGAGGACGCTAGTTGGAGCGATATACATTCCTTCTATTATATCTAGTCGAATCAATAGGTCGTTGAGGACACCATAGGTGATTAATATTAAACCAGCGAGATTCCAATATGCTTCAGCTACGCCTTTCTTAATAGAACGAAGGGACAAAATAATCATATAGATAAACACACAAAGTACGAAAAAGGCGAAAGGCAATTTTGTGTATGTAAATATGCTTGATGGTAGAAATAAAGACATGGATGCGCTCGTTACACAGATGAAAGTGACTACTTTAAGATAAATAGGCTTCAAAGGTTGTATTAACATATAATGAAAATATTTATACCAAGCGATAAAAAGAAGAAAGGTACTAACATGTTCAATTCTTAAAATCGTCGTCCAGCTTAAAAATGGGAATAACAGGTCAAGTTGAATCGTACCAGCAGTGGACGTTCGAATCGCTACGGCCAAGCAAACAAGGCTAAAGTAGAGCGACGACAGATCATTGCGACGTTTCACATAAAAAATGATATGATAAATCGCTAAAATCAACATTCCACCAATAATAAACGATTCCTTCATTAGGCGTAAACTATATTGAGGGAGTAACACAGTCTCTTTACCAAATTCGATCGTTTGCCACAAGCCAGTATGATAGAACATATAATTAGCCGTTAAAATATCAATCTGCAATACTTCTTGGTCTGGTTGATAGGCGATAAAGGATGGGCGATTGGCTGGAACATAATCTTCTTTTGTTGTGCCGACGACACCGTTTTCATAAAGCGTTTCACCGTTTACTTTGAAAATATAGCTTGATCCGATTTCTGGGAGGTAAAAACCAAGACGTTCTCCAACGTATTCTGGATTTAGTTTCATAGTTAGGCGATAGTTCGCATAACCATCTGGAGGTACACCTTGACCGTTTAGTTTATAATTTGTCCATTCATTTGGTACATCTACATAGATCGGAGACTGTCCACTGAAATCTTTCCATGAAAAAGCCCATTCGCCATCTAACCCGATGATTGGTGTAGTTTCAAAGGAGTGTTGTTGAAGATCTAAAACGCCTTGTTGCGCTTCAAAAGAAATATGAGTAGGTTGAGTGAATTGGCTGTACATGAATAATAAAAGCAATAAGCCTAGAGTGACAGAAATATATGTTCCTTGTCTCTTCATGGCATGAATTTGTATCCGAAGCCTCTAACGGTTTGAATATAGCGCGGCTTTTTCGGAATGTCTTCAATTTTTTTTCGTAAATTGCTAATGTGTACAAATACTGTGTTAGCGTCGCTTTCAGAATCAATTCCCCAAATGGAGTTAAATAAATGCTCTGAACTAAAGACTTTATTTGGATGCTGCGCCAAGAAAAATAGTAATTGTCTCTCTTTCACATACAGTTCGAGAGGCTCTCTATTTTTTCTTACTTCCATACTTTCTAAATCGAGCGTGAGCGTACCAAATACCAACTTGTTATTGTCTGTTTCGTCCGGACGTCTCCGCAAGTGGACTTTGATTCGTGCGAGTAATTCTTGAGGATCAAAAGGCTTTGTAATATAATCATCAGCGCCGCTGTCAAACCCTTGCAATTTGATTGACGTTTCACTGAATCCAGAAATGAATATTAATATACCATCATACTGTTTGCGATATCGCTTGGCTAAAGCAAGACCATTCTCTCCTGGGAGCTGAATATCAAGCAAAATTAAATCAGGTTGAAAAAGCTGTATTTCTTCCCAACCCGTTTCTGCATTTGCTGCCCAACGAGCTTCATATCCAGCGGCTTCTAAATACATAATACCTACTTCAGCAAGCGTTGCTTCATCCTCTATTAGTAGAATTCGCTTACGCTCCATGTTGACTACTTCCTCTCTAATTAAAGTTTTACTATAATATTACCAATTTTTCGTGAATGATCGAATGATCCATTTGAACTAAAAAAGAAGAAGGCTAACCTAAAAATAGAGGTCAGCCTTCTTCTCATTTCATTTCTTTGCTGAAGGAAAGGCAAGCTTATTGAGACAATCTGTCTAAAATGCTCGTATGATTGCGATGCACTCGGTGTGACTCCTGATAAGATTTGCGCAATTCCTTTGTTTGTAAACGCTCTTTTAATTTCGGTAACACAATCGCTAGTAACACGCCATAAGTAATAATTTTCTTTGCATTCATCTTTCTTCATCCCCGTTCTAAGTAGTAGGTACATTTTGATATACCCGATAATGATTAAGGAAAAACAAGAAAAAGGAACTATGTTAGTCACAATAGCACCAAAAAGATATTCTATATTATTATAACATATTAAATGACCTAATGAAATTGAAATACTGGGATTGAATGTAAAATGTAATTGTTAGTCAAATAATTTATTCAAATGCTCTATACACTCGCGCATATTCCTTCTATAATTTTCAGAAAAGCTTAATAATTAGGAGAGGATCTTTATGGAGAAAAAAAGATTAGCAACATCAATTTTGGCAAGTGTAGCGATGGCTTTTACAGTATTCAGTTCGGCTCACGTACAAGCTACCGAACAATTAAATCCGCAAGCTATTCAAGGAAACTATGAAAAAGGTGAGCTCATCATTCACTTTGAACGCTTGTTGACAAAAGCGGAGCGAGAAATGATTTATCAAAAACATGAATTAACAGAGAAGTCGACGTTGCAAAATGGGCTCTTCGTTAATGTGATGATTGAGGACCATCACAAGTTAAAAGAAGTAGCAGAGGCACTCATGCAAGAGACAGAGATTATAAGTGCAGAACCAAACTATCGAATGACGGCTGAATACAAACCGAATGACTACTATTATAGCCGCCAATGGTTTCATTCAAAAATCAATGCGCCTTATGCTTGGAATCGCACACGTGGGAATTCACAATTAACGGTTGCGGTGATTGATGGTGGGGTAGATATGGGACATCCAGAATTTAAAGGCCGACTCGTAAAGCCATATAACGCAGTCACAAACAGTACGACATTTCCACCGGATGATCATGGCACGCATGTAGCGGGGATTATTGGAGCTGCCATGGACGGTACCGGTACAGCTGGTGTTGCTCCAGGTGTAAAAATTATGCCGATCAATGTATTTGACGGAGAATATGCCGAAAGTTATGACATATCGAGAGCGATTATTTATGCGGCTGATCAGGGAGCAGATGTGTTGAATTTAAGCTTTGGCAGTTATAGCTACAGTAGCATCGTGGAATATGCAGTCAATTATGCTTATAAAAAAGGGGCGGTCATCGTGGCTGCTGCTGGAAATGAGTCGACGAATCAGCCGCTTTATCCAGCCTCTCTTTCATCCGTCATTTCAGTAAGTGCGACAAATTCCAAGGATAAAATCGCTTATCTTTCCAATTACGGTCGTTATATTAATGTATCTGCACCAGGTGAAGGAATCTTGTCGACGGTTATTGATAATGCCTATGCTTATATGGATGGCACGTCTATGGCTACACCAATTGTGTCAGGAGAAGCGGCACTAATTTTATCGAAAAATCCGTTCTTAACACCTAATCAAGTGGTGAAAATCATTTATTCATCCACACGTGATTTAGGGAAAAAGGGATGGGACTCCTACTACGGAATGGGGCGAATTGATACGTATCAAGCTTTAAAAATGACACCAGAACCAATGGGTAATATTTCACTTTCCTCGACACAAATTAAAGCTGGAAAAAATGTGAGGGCTGGTTTATCAGTTCGTGGTAGTATGAGAGGTTCTGTATCTATAGAGGATGCTAACGGCAAAAGTGTGAATACTTTGATCCGGAGTCAATTGCCGCAAAAAGGCGGATTCGTTGTTTATTGGAGTGGTAAGCGACAAGATGGTTCCTACGTAGCGCCGGGTGAGTATAGAATCGTTTTCCGAGTGGCAGATAACCGTCAATCAATGGTCAAGACAGCCGCTGTAAAAGTGGTTCAAAAATAAAAACTTAGGCTGTCTCCTTTGTTTGAAGACAGCCCTTTCGTTTATTTTACTATTTTGCGCTTGTTGAGTATTTTCTTAACGATCGGATAAACAACGGGCGCGTATTTAATTGCGGTTTTTACAATCGACTTGATTTTCACGTTTTCGTCACCTCACTATTATTTTCCCTGAATAGGACAGCTCTAAACAATAAAGTGAAACTTTAATCAGTGGGGGTTTTCTTCATCCCCCACTGATTATTAGTTGAACCAATCGGGCTTTTACGGGCAGTTGATCCCCCACCTAACTTCTTTGCTTTTCGCTGAATTTTTGAGGTAGGGATCTTACTGCCCGTTAATGCGGGATAAAATTCGAGCATAGTATTCTTAATTCCTGTTATAATGAAGGCAGATTCGGGTAAATTGATTATTAATTAAAGGTAAAGGAAGGATTTATTATATATGACGAACTTACAAGCTGGAACGATTCGCACGCTTGAGGTGAAAAACGAAGCGCCGTTTGGCTGGTTTTTAACAGATGGCGAGGAAAGCGTATTATTGCATCACTCGGAAATGACGGATGACTTTGATCCAGATGCCTTAATCGAGGTGTTTTTATTTCAAGATCATCAAGGGCGACTTGCCGCTACGATGAAGAAGCCACTAATCACTTTAGACAACTACGGTTGGGTGGAAGTTGTTGGTATAGAAGAGAAACTAGGCGTATTCGTCTCAATTGGGATTACAAAAGACATGCTTGTATCAGTAGATGATTTGCCATTTATGTTCTCGGTTCGCCCGACGGTTGGCGACCTTCTCTACTGTACGCTGAAGCTTGATCGTAACGACCGTTTATTTGCGAAACCAGCAACAGAAGAAGTGATGCAGGAGCAGTTTGCAACCGCTTCTAAAAAGGATTTCAATAAAGATATTACTGGTATCGTGTACCGTGCAACAAAAGCGGGCACATTTATCATTACCGCTGAAGGCTATCGTGGCTTCATTCACGATTCTCAGCGTAAAGTAGAGCCGCGCCTCGGTCAAAAAGTTGATGGTCGAATCGTTGATGTCAAAGAAGACGGCTCTGTTAACGTGTCTCTTCTAGGGCGTCGACAAGAAGTACAAAAGGATGACGCTGAAGACATCTATGAGTATCTTGTGCAACGCGGCGGTTCCATGCCGTATAGCGACAAAAGCCTCCCAGAAGAAATTGAGAGCCGCTTCGGTCTAAGCAAAGGCGCTTTCAAGCGAGCGCTTGGCAAGCTGATGAAAGAGAGAAGAGTGTATCAAGAGGACGGATGGACTCATATCGTAAAAGAATAGTAGCAAGCTGTCGGAGGGACCCTTCGGCAGCTTTTTTTGCGCCTAGCAGGAGGCATCGTTTACTAAACAAAAAAGCCGCCCGAGGGCAGCCTTTTATTCATAATCATTAGAGAGTTTAAGCTTATCAATAATGGTGAAGAATACACTTAGTAAAATGGCAACTACAGTCGCTAATGCCATTCCTTTTAAGGCAAAATTTTCGCCAAATGTTAGAGAGGCACCGCTTAAACCAATTACGAGTACAACCGTTGTTAAAATCATGTTGGTCGCTTTTGAATAATCGACTTTTGATTCAACGAGCATACGTAGACCTGAAACGGCAATGACGCCAAACAACAGGAGCGAAATGCCGCCCATCACGGCTGTTGGAATCGTAGAGATCAGCGCTGCTAGTTTGCCGACGAAAGATAAAATAATTGCCATGACAGCCGCGCCACCGATAACCCATGTAGAATATACTTTCGTTAAGGCAAGGACCCCGATATTTTCACCGTATGTCGTATTAGGTGTTGAGCCGACAAATCCGGAAATGACAGTTGAAATTCCGTTACCTAAGAGTGAAACACCAAGCCCTGGTTTTTTCATTAAATCGCGTTCTACAATCTTTTCTGTTACGACTAGATGACTGATATGTTCCGCGATGACTACAAGTGCTGCTGGAATAATAATCGCCATGCTAGTTAAGTCGAACTCAGGTTTGTAAAAATCAGGTAGGGCGAACCATTTAGCGTCACGAACTGGTTGGAAATCTACTAGTCCGTAAAAATAAGCAATCATATAGCCGGAAACAATCCCGATTAAAATGGGGATAATTTTCATAAAACCTCTAAACATTACATTTCCGATAATCGTAATACCGAGTGTCAATAGTGAAACAGTAATTGTAGCTGAATCAGGTGTCCACGGTTTTGTTGGATCTGGGGTAATGAGACCTGCCATTTGAGCAGCAACCGGGACAAGTTCGAGTCCGATAACGGCAACAATTGCTCCCATTGCCGCAGGAGGGAACACGACATCAATCCATTTTGTCCCGACAAAGCGAATGAGTAAAGCGATGAGAATAAAAATAATTCCGACAGCGATAAATCCACCGAGAGCGGCACCATAGCCTTTATCCGCTAACACAATCGTAACGGGGGAGATAAAAGCAAAACTAGAGCCAAGATAAGCAGGAATTTGACCTTTACATAGCACGAGATAAATCAACGTTCCAATGCCGTTCATTAATAAAATCGTTGCTGGGTTCACACCGAAAAGAATCGGTACAAGAACCGTTGAGCCGAACATCGCAAACAAATGCTGCAAACTAAGCGGAATCATCGCTAACGCTGGTGGTCGTTCATCAACTTGATAAGTGCGCATACAAACTCTCCTTTAAACGTAATATTGAACACAAATTGATCATATTATACAGCAATGTCCGACAGCTTTCTACATAAATTTATTAATTTTAAAAAAATAAAAACAGCGTTGCGAAAGCTAAAGCTCTACAACGCTGTTCTTGTTATTGATTAATATTCAGAAATTCCTGCATCCGCATTTCTAATTGTCTAGCTCCGCCAACTAGCCGCTCGAGGTCAAAAGCCAATCCGTCCAAAAGGTTAAAGAACAACCTTTTGGACGGCTCGTCTTTTGCTTGTCGCGGCTGACCAAGTTGGCTTCGCATTTCGTTTTCCTTTATCTCGATCGGAATGTTCCAGTCCATACGTCGCTGATCAGCGCCTTCCGCTTTTCGATTTAACTTACTTTTTTGTTTTCTTCTTTATACGCTTTTGTTTGGAAAAAGTTGTTTGTTTCTTTGACGATGACTTTGTAAAGGAGTAGGATACCGACTAAGTTTGGGATCATCATAAGAGCGTTAGCCATGTCGGCGAATGCCCAAACGGTTGTTAAGCTTGCAACAGCTCCGATTCCTGTTGCTGTTACGTAGACGATACGGTAAGCAGAGATGTATTTTAATCCAGCGATGTATTCGAAGCATTTTTCTCCGTACATGTACCAGCCAACGATCGTTGAGAATCCGAAGAAGATCACGGATAGAGACACAATCCATTCACCAGCCGTACCAAGGACAGAACCAAAGGCTGCAGTTGTTAATGCTCCACCTTCAAGGCTTGCATTGTGAGTGACACCGGAAAGTGTTCCGCCTGTCGGGTCCCAAAAGCCGGTCATTAAAAGAACGAGGCCTGTCATCGTACAAACGACAATCGTCACAATAAATGTCCCAGTCATCGCTACAAGTGCTTGTTTCACTGGGTGATCAGCACGAGCATTTCCAGCGATAAGTGCCGCCGTACCAAGACCTGCTTCGTTGGAGAAAATCCCTTTTGATACTCCGTTGCGAGCCGCTTCAGCTACAACGACTCCGGCGAAACCGCCAACAGCAGAAATGGGATTAAAAGCATAATGGAAGATTAATTGAAAAGAAGGAATAATTTGATCGTAGTTAATAGCGATAATTAATAAAGATCCACCGATATAAAGCGCCGCCATAATTGGTACGAAAAATCCAGCTACCGTACTAATGCGTTGAATTCCACCGAAAATAATTAAAGTCGTTAATACGACAAGGATGATGCCAGTGATCCACCCATTGATATGAAAGCTTTTCGACATGACATCAGCGATTGTGTTAGATTGTACACTGTTTCCGATTCCTAAGGCAGCGAATGCACCAAACATGGCGAAGGCCATCGCTAACCATTTCCATTTCCGACCGAGCCCTCGTTCGATATAGTACATCGGCCCGCCGGAGTATTCACCATTAGCATTTTTGACACGGTATTTCATTGCTAATAAAGCTTCCGCATATTTCGTTGCCATTCCTAATAAGCCAACGACCCACATCCAAAAAATTGCCCCTGGTCCACCAAGTGTAACGGCAGTGGCTACCCCAGCGATATTTCCGTTTCCGATGGTCGCAGCAAGTGCCGTCATTAAGGCTTTGAAATTACTTACGTCACCTTCCGCCTTTGCATCCTCTTCTTTCTCTTTAGAAAATGCTAGCTTGAAAGCGTAAAGTAGGCGGCGGAACTGTAGTCCTTTCAGAAAAAAAGTAAGAAAGACACCGGTTCCGACTAGTAATATTAAACTTGGTGTTCCCCAGAGCACACTGTTGATCTTTTGTAACATTTCTAACACCTTTCATCCCCTCCTCATTGAGATGTTTTTCTAAGATTGCGATAATTGAAAACGTTTTCACTGTTATTGATAAATATATTTTAACATTTTGAAAAAACTAGACAATTGTCGAAAAGTAAAAAAGAAAACATTTAGTTTTGTCGAAATCAACAATTAAAGCTCTTTTATTATATCAAAATGTTAAAATCCTGCCACAAAAACGATAGAAGTTATAAAATTAGCAAGATTCAATAATGAAAAAAACTTTGCTAGTACTGGACGGAAAATTGATTTTTTTCTCTCGAAGTATTTGTTCACTATTTCACATAATATTATTCAAACAATAAATATTATTTCGATGAAATGTAAGAAAAAAACGTTAAATACGAACGAATAATAAATAAAAATAAAAAATGTTCGCTTTTATGGAATGCGATAAAATCAATTTTGTAAGCGTTAACAAGGTGGAATTCGGCTTTGACCTTAGTTTTCTTCCTCTTGATAAGTAGGTGTTTATAATTTATAATTCATTGATATTAATACGTGAAATTTTCTGATATACAAATAAGAAACGAATGAGGGTGTTAACATGGAAAGAGTGTATAATTTTTCAGCGGGACCTTCTATGCTTCCGCTACCAGTGTTGGAAAAAGCTCAAAAAGAATTGGTCAATTATGCTGATTCCGGTATGTCTGTAATGGAGTTAAGCCATCGTTCGGGCTTATTTACAGATATTATTACGAAAGCGGAGCAACTACTTCGTGAACTAATGAGCATTCCAGAGAATTATAAGGTGCTATTTATCCAAGGGGGAGCGTCTCAACAATTTGCGATGATTCCAATGAACTTGTTACGTAACAGTGGAAAAGCTGATTATGTGAACACAGGATCTTGGTCTAAAAAGGCGATTAAAGAAGCGAAGAAGTATGGTGAAGTTCGTGTCATCGCTTCCTCTGAAGACGAAAACTTCAGCTATGTTCCAGCGATGGATACAAGCATGATCGATCCAGAGGCTGATTATGTACATATCACAACTAACAACACAATTGAAGGAACAGCTTTCACACAAATTCCTGATACAGGAAATGTTCCTCTTGTAGCAGATATGTCTTCTAATATTTTATCGGAAGAAATCGATGTGTCGAAGTTTGGCTTAATTTATGCGGGTGCACAAAAGAACATCGGTCCAGCTGGATTAACAGTGGTCATTATTCGTGAAGATTTAATTGGCTTTGCGAAAGAAGGCGTTCCGACGATGCTTGATTATAAAACGCATAGTGAGAGCGGCTCTTTATACAACACGCCTCCGACTTACGGCATTTATATGGCAAAGCTTGTGTTTGAATGGTTAACAGAGCTTGGCGGCTTGAAAGCAATGGAGAAGATCAACCGAGAAAAGGCGGAGATTCTATACAGCTTCTTAGAAGAGTCTGAGATGTTCACTTCTCCGGTGAAAAAAGATAGCCGTTCACTCATGAACATTCCTTTCGTTTCACCATCCGCGGAATTAGATGCGGCGTTTGTGAAGGAAGCAAAAGCAGCAGGTTTAGAAACGTTAAAAGGTCATCGTTCGGTCGGTGGAATGAGAGCAAGTGTTTATAATGCGATGCCAGTTGCGGGTGTGCAAGCACTTGTTGACTTTATGAAACAATTCGAAAGCAAACATAAGTAAAAGGGGAGACCATAACCGTGTATACCATTAAAACATTAAATAATATCGCCGAATGTGGCTTAAATGTATTCAATAAAGAGGCGTTTACGATTGATAACGACAGCGTAAATCCAGATGCGATTGTGCTTCGTAGCTTCAATATGCACAATATGGAGATTGACGAAAACACGAAAGCGATCGCACGTGCCGGAGCTGGTGTCAACAATATCCCGGTGGAAGCTTGCACAGAGCGCGGAATCGTTGTATTTAACACGCCAGGTGCCAATGCCAATGCGGTAAAAGAGCTAGTTCTTACGACGTTAATGGCCTCTTCTCGTAATTTATTTGCCGGCGTAGAATGGACGAAAACATTAGCTGACAAAGGTGATGAAGTGCCAAAGCTTGTGGAAGCAGGCAAGAAGCAATTTGTCGGAAAAGAAATTAAAGGAAAAACATTAGGCGTCATCGGATTAGGTGCGATTGGGGCACTTGTCGCTAATGATGCACTTGATCTTGATATGGATGTGATCGGATTCGACCCATTCATCTCTGTTGATACAGCTTGGAATCTTTCTCGTAACGTGCAACGTGCGATGACGATGGATCAGCTGTTTGCAGCAGCTGACTACATTACGGTTCACGTACCGTTAACGGAAGATACGAAAGGTATGTTCAATGAAGCATCTTTCGGTATGATGAAACCAGGCGTTCATATTTTAAACTTCTCTCGTGGAGGACTAGTGAACGAAGAAGACATGGCAGTAGCAATTGAAAAAGGTATTGTAGGGAAATATATTACGGACTTCCCGAACGAAAATATTTTAAAAATGAACAATGTCGTACCAATTCCTCACCTCGGAGCATCTACGAAGGAATCAGAAGAGAATTGTGCAATCATGGCTTCTCGTCAAGTGAAGGAATATTTGGAAACAGGAAATATTAAAAACTCTGTGAACTTACCGAACGCTTCTTTACCTTTCACAGGTAAACGTCGCGTAACAGCGTTCCATAAAAATGTCCCGAACATGGTAGGACAAATTACGGGCGCTTTATCTGAGTACAACTTAAACATTGCTGACATGGTCAATAGAAGCAGAGGTGACTACGCTTATACGATTATTGACATTGATAATAAAGTAAATGGCGATGTTATCCCTGGCTTACAAGAAAAAATGAGCAAAATCGATGGGATGGTAACATTCCGCGTGATTTAATCGCAGCTATCTCATGTAAAAGCCTGACTCTAACTATTCAATCTTTAAGCAGATTGGATGGATCAGAGTCAGGCTTTTTTTGTTTGGAATATTACTATTCTTTAACTTTTGATTAAATTTATTACAAAAATATTAAAAAAATGAAACTTTTTCGTGACTAATACGTTAAAATGAAAGTAAGCAAAAAACAGCAGGAGGATTATATTCATGAAAAACAATTGGAAACGCGCTTTAGCATTGGGCATATCTGCAGTTATGGTATTTCCAGCGGGAGCGATGGCTTCGAGTTCGAGCACATCAATCCATGCGGAGGATGTGAATAAATTTCAGCAAGCAGCGAAATCAGCTTCTCTTCCAGGAAATGAAGCGAAGAAGCAGGTTGAAATGTACAAAGCAAATAAAGAAATGGAAGAATTCCTTAATGCTAATACATTTGTGATTAAGTACAATAAACCGATCGCCAAGCAAGTGCATAAAAAAGCAGGAGTAAAGCTTGTACGCTCACTTCCACAGCTTGGTTATGATGTCATCTACATACCGAAATCAAAAAAATTTAATGACGTTGTAAAAGTTTATCAAAACGAGAAAACAGTTGAATCCATCAGCCCGAGTGTGAAATATAAGCAATTTGCCCCGGCCCTTGGTGATCCGAAAAAATCGAAAATGTATCATTTGCCGATGTTAAATATTGATCAAGCAATCAAGCAAGCTGGCAAACATAAAGTAACCGTGGCAGTCGTGGATGGAGGCGTTGATTATAAGCATCCTGACTTACAAGGTCAACTGCTTCCACCTTATAACGCGGCAGATCCATCAAGAACCCCCTTACGTGATATGCATGGAACGCATGTTGCCGGCATCATTGCTTCTAAAGCAAATAATGGACTTGGCGGACATGGTGTCAATCCGAATGCCAAAATTTTACCGGTCGATGTGTTTAACGGAAAAGCAAATGCTAATGATTATACGATCGCGGAAGGAATTCTTTATGCGGTCTCTAAAAAAGTCGATGTCATTAATTTAAGCCTCGGTGGCTTTGGCTCTTCTCCGCTAGTGGAAGACGCGATTCAGCAAGCGATTGATGCAGGAATTGTTGTTGTAGCAGCTGCTGGAAATGAATCAACGGATGTGTATGCTTATCCTGCCGCTTATCCTGGCGTTATTAGTGTGGGAAATGTGGATCGTCATAAAACGCTGTCTGACAGCTCTAATTTCGGTCCATCAGTTGATGTCGTTGCACCAGGAGAAGACATTTACAACACAGGGTATGAATCAGGGAAGGGCTCTAGTTATGCCACGTTAACAGGAACATCAATGGCTTCCCCAGTAGTTGCAGGGGTTGCTTCACTATTAAAATCAAAATATCCAAATCTTACGTCATATGACGTTGAGAATATATTAGAAACAACAGCGACAGACCTTGGAGCAAAAGGATACGACACAACCTTCGCAAATGGACTGATTAACCCGGTTGCTGCTTTGAAGTTAGATCCGAAGAAGCTCCCAGCACAACCTGATCATTCAGAGGAAGCGATCTTAAAATCAGCGAAGCCTTTAAAGAATGGCGACAATGTGTTTAAAGGTCACATTCAATCACCAGGTGAAATGCACTGGTACAAAGTCGATGTAAATGAAAATGAACATGTGCAAACGATGCTAGAAGGTGCTGACTCTTACGATTATGGCATGGAGTTTTATTTTATCCCTGAAGGTGCGGAAGAAGGCATGTTCATCGAGCATAATGAAAGCCGTGCAGGTGAGAAAGAAGCTTATTTATACACAGCTGCAGAAAAAGGAACGCTAGTAATCGGTGTGAAGGACGTCAACGGCAATTATCATCGTGCGGGTCAGTCAACATACACATTGACGGCAAACACAGTTTCAGCACTACAAGCGGATGCTGATACGTCTGAGAATCCAGTGAAAATTACGTCTCTCCCATATGAGAAAAAAGATTTCACGTTATTCCCAGCGGAGCAAGAAACACCTGATCATGATTATTTCAGCTTTGCTGTTGATGAGCCAAAAGTTCTTTCGATTTCATTATCAGATATACCAGGTGTGAACGCGGCATTAAGTGTATCAATGGTAGTGGATGAAGAAGGTGGAGAAGAAGAAGTGGTGATGGCTAATGACAACGGATCGAGTAAAGGTGAAGTGCTGTCGTTTAAAGCCGTACCAGGAGTTGATTATAAAATCACCGTTACGAATGAGTCGACGATGATGGATGGAGAAATGGGTTCTATTTTGGCTCTACTTGGAATGGGTGGTGGCAGTATTGACCTTGGACCTGCCGCTGCATCAGCTTTTCCATATCAATTAAAGGTAGAGGAAAAACAGCTTCCGGCTGATGAAGATGGCTGGCCAATCGCAGAGGATTTAGAAGAAAGCTTAGAAAATGGCACGATTGATCCACAAACGTATGTAGAAGAGAAAGCAGAAGATCAAGCAGAATTTACAGAAGAAATGATCGCTGAATACAATGCGGATAAAGATATTTTAGCAAATGCGCTTCCATATACCCTTGGAAAAGAGCAACGTGGCTACTTCCAAGTGGAGGGAGACGAAGATCACTATAAATTTGTCCCGACAACGAGTGGTGTGTATGAACTAGATATTGTGAAAGGATCTAGCCAGATGCCGATGGGGACCATTTTACAATATAATGAAGACATCGATGCTTTACTCCCAGTTACCGAGGGCGGAGAAGACGTACTAAGCGTGATTTTGGCGTTGTTAAGTGGAGGACAGCAGGCGAATAAAACGACGGTCGCATTGAAAGCAGGCGAGGAATACATCCTGCGTGTGGCGAATTCGACGTATAATATTTCTGGTGATCCGTACACGATTCGTACAAAAAAGGTCGCTGATGTTCCTAAAGAGTCTGACACGGATCAAAATAGTCAAGAAAAAGCAGCAAACATTAAGCAAGGTACAACGTATAAAAATTACTTCATTCATGCAGGAGATGTCGATTATTATTACTTTAAAAATGGGGAAGCGGAGAAAGTTCATCGCTTAAGTATTAAGCAGGCAAATGTCACACCGGCTCAAAAAGCGAAAATCCCTTATGATTTACGTCAGCCAGTGATTTTCAGCGGTATGCTAATAGAGGATACAAACGGCGATAAAATACTTGATGATGAAGAATTGTTGAAACATGTTCCGTTCGGCCCAAATTTGTTTAGCATGAATTTTGAGACATCTGTAGATTTAGCGTTTAAGGCAAAGAAACATGCAGGTTACTTTGTACAGGTTAGCTCTCTCATGTCAACTCAGCCGAATTTACTTCCTTATGAAGTGAAGCTGTCAGAAATGAAAAGTAGTTTAAGAGATGGCGATGGCAAAGTCGTTAACCATGTGCCACAAAAGCCACTTACGTTGAGAAAGGCGAAGGATTATTTGTATACGAACGGCTATATGAATGCTGAAATTCCATTTGGTGATGTAGATCACTTCGGTTTAAATGTAACGAAAGATAAACGCTATAACATTACGCTACAAATGGAAAGAGGTCTCGATGGCAAGGTAGAAATTTATAACGAGAAAGGTGCTCGCGTGGCGAGTTTCGATCACTATGGAAGCGGTGACGAAGAAGTTGCGTCTATTCACTTGAAAAAAGGTAAGTACTTTATCGAAGTAAGTGAAACACAAGGAAGAGCTTCAGCGCAACCGTATAAATTAATAGTGAAATAAAGTATATAAAAAAACAGGTTCCGAAATGATGACGGAACCTGTTTTTGGTGTTCAGCTCTAGGTGCTGTTAAGACAATGCCCCCATGAGGATGAATTTGATTCTTTCTTTTGTTGATAGCTGTTTAAATGGTTTCTTTTTGAGTAAATCTTTTTGGATCGGTGTCGTGAAGTGGGCTTTTGTTGTTTGTAGTTTGCTAGGGTCTGTTATGACCATTTCCCCTTTTTGTAAACCATTTTGTACTTCTTGGACACCGTTCACGAGCAGTCCTGCTTGGATATTTCTCTTTTCAATTAGTCCTTTTTTGTTCAGGACATATACATAGGATTTTTTCTTCGTTTTGACGACGCTAGACTTCGGTACAGTGATCGCCTGAAGCGCTTCGTTTGTAATGATCGTGACGTTCGATTTCATTCCTGGAAGCAAGTCAGCAGTTTGTGCATCTCCTGTTTGATTGAGTTGCGCTGTAAATGGATATAGACTTTTTCGGTTCACGGCGGGCTCTTTTTCCGGGAACTTCTGCAGACTTGAGATCGATCCCTCTAGCTGTAATGATAGCGGGGCAACAGCCGCTTTTATTTGCAACCCTTCCGATACTTTTCTCATTTGCTGTTCAGTAAGTACTCCTTGGACAGCTGGGCTTGGTGAATGAAGCGTAATTAGTGGATTGTTTAGCTTTTCGTCAATGTTTTTAACAATGCCTTCAACTTCACTTTTCACGACTAAGTTGCTTTTATTCGATTCAAGCTGAGAAATGAGCTTCTCGTACTTACGAACTTCTTCTTCGAGGTTTTTCTTCTTAGTTTCTTGATCGATAATTTCCTTTTCCATCATCGTGATCGCGCTTAAGCCGTTGTCTTCGTCTTTATCATCTCTATCCTTATCTCTCGTTCTTCGTGTTTCTCTTTCTAAATCATTTAAAATTCCTTCAAATTGGGAGATTTGCTGTTCGACGAATCCGATTTTTTGTTGGGCTTCGGCTTTGTCCGCTTCGAGTTTTGTTAATTGGCGTTCAAGGTCAACAGAGGAGTATTCAAATAGCGGATCGCCAGCATTAATGACTTGTCCTTCTTCAACTAAAAATTTTTGAAAGCTTCCTTGATCGCGATTGAAATAGACGGGTGTCACTTCAGCGGTAGTGATCACACCAGCCGTTTGAAAGGATTCAGTGACGTCTTTCACAGCCGAAGGATTCCATTCAGTGACCCACTGTGTACGTTCTGCTTTACTATCTTCTTTAAATGTTAAATACAAGTTGCTGGCAACGAATAGAATGCTCCCTATAATGAAAGCGTTGCGTTTCAGTCGTTTCACGTTCATGC
The DNA here is from genome assembly GCF_051842975.2 of Bacillus sp. Hm123. Taxonomy (NCBI): domain Bacteria; kingdom Bacillati; phylum Bacillota; class Bacilli; order Caryophanales; family Bacillaceae; genus Bacillus; species Bacillus sp. Hm123. Next base: position 3,196,223 of record NZ_CM200277.1, on the reverse strand, counting down.
TTTGACACCTCCTCGCATATTAAAATAATCGCTCGATATGAATTGACGTAAATAATGCTGAGAATACCCAAAAGACTAATGTAATGATCATGATTAATAAAAAAACATAGCGTGAGCTTTTCGTAGATACCTTTTTTAAAAAGCGGTACTGAAGGGCAACGGCCCATAATTGAAATAATGAAATGCAACTAAAGAAGTGAATGATGATTTGATTATCCGTGATATGTTGAGCAAGTACACCTAAAGTGAATGGTGAAGATGTTTTTGGAATCGCTAAGAAAAGTTGTAACCCGATTAATAGGCAAAATTCTATTAAATAAATCAAGTAGACAAATATTTGTAAAGTCATTAATTTACGAAAATCGACTTCTAAAAACGTCCAGAATAATAGAGTCGGAATAAAAACGACTACTAGTGGATAGATCAGACCCCATACGGCTGCTCCAATAGCGAAAAGCATTTTTTTCCACTCGAAAATAGTTGGATTCACTTCCGTTATATATGTAGAAACAGGCTCTGCTTGAATGCCTAAGTAGCCGCTTATAAACGAAATGAATATACTAAAAAATACTAACAAAGATAAGCGGCTCCATAACCCGCGGATTGCTTCTGCTTGTCCGAGACGATAGAAGCTATCTGTTGGTCGCAACAGCCCTTTGACTAGCTGCAGTTGATAAATCATCGTGAAAATCCCCCAATAAATAAAATGAAATGACATCTTTCCTTATTATCTGTAATCATTTGACACTAGTCAATTATAATCTAATGACTGTTAATAATAAAGGCGTATAAAAGTGCCTTTCACAATAGATGAAATATGACAAGAGGATGACAATTATTTTAGTGGAATATGAACAGTAAATTGATAGAAATCAATAGACTAAACAGTTTGTCGGTGTATTATCTATCAGAAAATTCAATCTTATGAAATGTTAGTGTAATGAAAGAAACATCTTTGTGTAATATGCTCGTTATAATATCATGGTAGAATGTGGACTATGTTCAAAATTAAGGAGGGCTTTATTCGTGAAGAAAACGATTATGTCGTTTATTTTTGCCGCGCTAGTCTTTAGTGCTTCAACTGCTGAAGCAGCAACTACGACTCATACAGTAAAACGTGGAGATACATTGTGGAGCATTTCCCAAAAATATAAAACAACAGTTTCTCAAATTAAGAAATGGAACAACTTGAAATCTAATATGTTATATTCAGGTACTAAATTAATAGTTTCCAATACGGATTCTACGGCTGCTGCATCAAAGCCTGCTAAACCATCAAAGCCAACAAACCAAAAAGTAGTGAAGGAATTGACGGTTCGAGCGAGTGCTTACACAGCTTACTGTAGAGGTTGCTCCGGTATTACAGCTACAGGAATCAATTTAAAAAAGAATCCATATGCGAAAGTGATTGCAGTTGATCCTAGAGTGATTCCACTTGGGTCAAAGGTATATGTAGAAGGATATGGTGAAGCGATTGCTGGTGATAAAGGCGGCGCTATTAAAGGGAATCGAATTGACGTCCATATGCCAACAAAAAAGAGAGCGTATAGTTGGGGCGTTCGTAAAGTAAAAATTAAAGTTTTAAAATAATAACTTCTCAGTTTACTAGAAATCCATTTGTTCTTGGGTTTCTTTTTTTTACAGTCACGTTGTCGAAAAGCTAGAAACAATCTGAACTATTTCATCAAGATGACAAATAGAAAAGAATGACGCCTTTGTAACCCTTTCGTCATAAACACACACGAAAGAGTAATAACTTCTTAAAAACATTACAGGTTACTTGCGTGATACAATGGGTCATGTTAGCGAAAGGCGAGATGCCGGACGCATTTATATATAAATAGATTGTTACTTTGACCAATGGACCGAATAAAAAAGATTCTCACGGGCGTTAGCCATTCATGAGAACAATTTGGAGGTTTTCTATTATGAAAAAACAGATCATTGCACTAGCAGCTACTACAGTGATTGGCGGAGGCCTTTTTAGTACAGCAGCATCAGCGCAAACATATACAGTACAAAAAGGGGATACACTTTGGGGCATCTCACAAAAGAACGGCACAACTGTTCAACAATTAAAGAGCTGGAACAGCCTTTCTTCAGACTTGATCTTCCCTAAACAAACATTAGAAGTTAAGGGTGGTTCATCTGCAGCAACACCAGTTCAATCAAGCAACGGCACTTACACGGTTAAAGCTGGAGATACTTTAGGAAAAATTGCTGCAGCTCATGGTTTGTCTGTTAGCTCATTAAAAGCATTAAATGGCTTATCTTCTCATTTGATTCATCCAGGAGATCAATTAGCGGTTTCTGGTAATGCGAAAGTCGAGCAGGCATCGAAGCCAGCGGCGCAAGCATCTACACAGCCAGCACCTGCTCAAAAAGCACCAGCTAAAGCCGCTTCATCTAACGTACAAGGACAATCGATGACGGTTACTGCAACAGCGTATACAGCACAATGTAACGGCTGTTCAGGAGTTACTGCAACAGGTATTGATTTAAATGCCAATCGCAATGCGAAAGTGATTGCCGTTGATCCGAACGTGATTCCACTAGGATCAAAAGTACATGTAGAAGGTTACGGAACAGCGATTGCTGGAGATACAGGTGGCGCTATTAAAGGGAATAAAATTGATTTGCATGTTCCTACAAAAGCAGAAGCTAATCAATGGGGCGTACGCACAGTTAATATAACTATTTTAGATTAATCCCGCATTAACGGGTTGTAAGACTCCCACTTTAATGTGACAGCAAGAGCTATGATTACATTTAATCTGGTAAAAGGAAAGGATAGATGAACAGGTAAGCATACTGTTTACATCTATCCTTTTTTTATTGTCTAATATTCATGTGAGTAAAATTCACTATAAAGTTAAACCATGGTAAAATTATATGTGCTTTAAATTATTTTTAGTAGGTTGTGGTACGTAATGAACTTATTTGAAAAATTATATACTCTTATTATTTTTTCAGCAGTCATTATTGGGATAGGTATAGGGCAAGTAGAGCTAATAAGAGCTAATGCGGAAATAGTCATTGTCCCTTTATTAGTATCTATGTTGTATATTACTTTCTTACAGATTCCCATTGAAGAAATTAGGGAAGCTTTTAAAAATAGGAAGTTTACATACACTTCGCTGATCATTAACTTTCTTTGGACACCTATGTTAGCATGGCTACTTGCCTTGTTATTTTTAGGTGATACTCCGGCTTTATATATCGGCTTCATTATGCTGATGGTCACACCATGTACAGATTGGTACTTAATTTTTACTGGGATAGCGAAAGGGAATGTGGCGTTATCAACAGCTATCTTACCTTTAAACTTAATTTTACAGGTCATTTTGCTGCCATTTTACCTTCTTATTTTTGGTGGAACGACAGGAGTGATAGAATTTTCTTTTCTAGTAGAAAGTATTTTAACGGTTTTATTCCTACCATTAGTTTTAGCTTTTCTAACAAAATTCCTCTTGAGAAATAAGCAACAGTTAAGAGAAACGCTTATATCCAATCTTAGCGTGTTACCGATGATTTTGCTAAGCGTTGCAATCGTTGCTATGTTTGCTTCACAAGGACAATTATTGCTGGATCATTTAGAATTAATGTGGCAAATTTCTATACCTATTCTTTTGTTTTTCATTGTAAACTTCTTCGTTAGCCAAAAGGTTGGCCAACGTATGGGGTTCCTGAACTCCGACAGAATCAGTTTAACCTTAACGATTTTAGCAAGGAATTCACCTATCGCTTTAGCGATTGCTATGACGGCATTTCCAGATCAGCCTTTAATCGCTTTGACGTTAGTTATAGGCCCATTATTGGAATTACCGATTTTAGCGATCACGACCCAACTGTTATCCCGCATTAACGGGCAGTAAGACTCCTACCGCAAAAAAAGGTGGAGAAAAACGATTTGTTTTTCTCCACCTTTTTTATTTTAACGCGAGTAACACAGTGTTTGTTAAGGCGTCAACGCCAAGTTTTAGCGCGTTTTTGTCAAAGGTCATATTGGGGTGGTGTAAGCCAGGCTTTAAGTCGGCTCCGATGCCCATCATCGACGCTTTTAAATGTGGTCGTTTAATCGTATAGAAATGAAAATCATCACTTCCAGACGTGATCACGGGTTCAGCTAGCATATCGATGCCGCCTGTTTCGATAATTCCTCGGCGGAGCCATTCTTCTGCTTCAGCTGACACTTCCGCACCCGGGGTGAAATCAAGCCATTCATAGCTGATGTTCACACCGTAAAGCTGGCAAATCTGCTCGATTTTCTGTTCCACTTTCTTCTGCATATCTTGCAAAACCGCATTCTTCTGTGCCCGTAAATCCATTCCGAATTTAGCGGAGCCAGGAATGATGTTATAGTTTTGGCTACCAGCTTCGACATGCGTCATTTTGGCAGAATAGACTTCGAATGGCGAATATTGAATCAATTTTGTTTGCTCATTGAGCGTAGAAATAATATCAATGGCATTGACGTTTTGATGCGGGCGGGCACCGTGAGCATCGTGCCCTTCGATTTTTCCTTGTAAAAACGTTACCGCTCCGTGATGAATCGACGGTGAAATTTTGCCGAATGGCAGTTCTTCAACTGGACGTAAATGAATGCCGAACAAATAATCCGCATCATCGACGACTCCTTTTTCCACCATTTTTAGCGCCCCACCACCGGTTTCTTCCGCCGGTTGAAAAATGAAGCGAACGCAGCCTTTCGTCAGTTGCTCTTTTAATTGTAAAATCGTGCCGATCACGATCGACATATGCGCATCATGACCGCATGAATGATTCGCTTGAAAGACTCCGTTCACTTCTTGCCAGAGCGCATCGATATCAGCGCGAACAGCAATCACTGGTTTGCCGGAGCCGATTTCAGCAACGAGTCCAGTGCAGTCATCAAAGGTCGACACAGAGACCCCCTCAGACCGAAGTAAGTCAGCAATATAAGCCGTTGTTTTCGTTTCTTCCCAACTAATTTCTGCGTGAGTATGCAAATGATTAAAAATATCAAACAGACGATTTTCTAGCTTGGTGTCGGTTTTACTCAAGTGAGACCTCTCCTTATTGAACGTCAAATTTCGTGACTGTTAATTCCTGTAACATGTCTTCGTCAATTGTCAGTCCAAGACCTGGTTTTTCATTCAGGCGAACAAATGGCACATCATAATGCAAATCACCGATATCTTTGCTGAATAAAATTGGTCCAGTTAATTCAGTGCTTGTAATATTCTTTCTAGCCATCGCTGTATGGTAGCCGGCTGCTGATCCGATTGATGACTCGACCATGGAGCCGATTTGGCAGTCAATTCCCGCATATTCTGCTGCTTTCGCAATATGAATGGCAGGGAAGATACCGCCAGACTTCATTAATTTAATATTGATTTTATCAACGGCTTCTTTTTTGATCATTTCCATAAGTTGTTCGCCTGTTTGAAGCGATTCATCAGCCATTAATGGCGTTGTTGATTGACGTTTTAATTGAGCTAATCCGTCGATGTCGCCGATGCGAATTGGTTGTTCTAACCAAGATAGCTGTAATGGTTCAAGTTGTTTCATTGCTTGGACTGCTTTAGAGTAGACGTGCCAGCCTTGGTTCGCATCGACACGAATTGGAACGTCGGCTCCAACCGCTTCACGGACAGCAGCAATTCGTGCCACATCCATTTGTGTATCGATTCCAACTTTTAACTTTAGTGATTTAAAGCCAGCTTCGATCGCTTCACGTGCTTTGTTAGCCATTACTTCAGGCTCTTCAATACTTAATACTTTCGGATATGTTAGTTCTTCGTGAGCGCGACCACCGATTAAATCGTATACCGGTAATTCTGTTGCTTTCCCCATTAAATCATAGCAAGCGATATCGATTGCTGCTTTAGCTGCCGGGTTCGCAATAATTCGTTTGTTCATTATATGATGGATCTGTTCAATTTGAAATGGATTTTTCCCCATAACCATTGGTAAAAGTACATGTTTCAAAATCTCAAGTGTGCCGTGGAAGCTTTCCCCTGTTACATGTTCATCTGGCACCGCTTCTCCCCAACCGATGAGGCCGTTATCTGCTTCTAATTTCACAATGATCGAAGGCATGTGATGAAAAGTAGCATAAGAAATAATAAATGGTGATTTTAGCGGCAAATGAATGCCGTATACTTCAGCTTTTACAATTTTCATTACGTTTGTCCTCTCCTTTGACGTGTGTATCCTCTTAAGTATAAGGGAAAAAACAGGTTTTGAAAGCATTTTCACCGATTTTCTAGAGGAGAATCGTAATTTTTTTTCATATAGAGACTAAGGAAAATAGCAGGGATGATCACAACGGTCATTCCTAGAAAAGCGAGTCCCGGTGTTTCCTTGTATAAATAGCCGCCCGCAAAGGTTAATAAAGACGTGCTAAGCCCCATTCCGAGCGATGCGTAAATCCCTTGAGCCGTAGGAATTTCACGACTGGAAAATTCTTGATAGAGCAAACGAATAAAGGCGAAATGAGCAAGCCCGAATGTTAACGAATGAAGTAGCTGCGTGAAAATATATACAGGTACGTTCGGAAAGACGAATAACAATGTCCACCGAACGACCGAAGCAAGTGCAGCGACAAGGAACATCGAAGACACATGAACATTTTTCATTAATCGATCCGCCATCATAAAAAAGATAATTTCTGAAATGACGGCAATATTTAATATGACGCCGCTCCACGTATTATTTACGCCCAAATGCTGTGAATATAAAAAGCCGTAATTGTAGTACGAGGCATGAGCACCTTGAATTAATACACAAATGATCATGGCGATCACAAAACGCTTCGATTGAAGTAGTGAGCGAAACGGGACAGAGGTTGTCTCAGATTTTTCCTGTAAGGAGGCAGGCGTGCGATAAAATGCCGAAATGACGACGAGCAGGCAGCCGGCAAACATCACATAAATGATCGCTTCCTCTCCCCAATAGGCCGTGACAGCTCCAATCAGTAGTAAACCAATCGTGTAACCGATAGACCCAAAAGAGCGGCTTTTTCCATAGTTAATGCGTTCGCTTTGCATCATGATCGCCCCGATGCTCTCCGTCAATGGCATCATGAGCGGATACACAAGGCTAAACAACGTCATCGCCAAAATCATCGCATAAAACGAATCAAACGGGATAAATAAATAGAGCAAAACAATACTTGCAATAGCCAATCCCTTCATTAATAGACCGATCGGGAATTTACTGCTTAAAGCAGGGAAAATAAAAAAGGTAGAAAATGAACGAACGAGCAAGCCAACCGCAATGACGGTACTTGCTGATTCGATTGTTAATCCTTTACTCGAAATTAACCAAGCCGTCCAATACGGTATGAAAATTCCCCAAGTAAAGAAAAAAGTAAAAAAGTTTAACGATAACCAATTTTGTGCTTTAGACAAGAAGAAAACCTCACAATTTAAATTTTTAACTGTTTCATTATATAGGAAGCATTTAGGGCTGTCATGGATATTTGTCTGTTGCTATTTTTTAAATCAAGAAAAGAGCCGATTGTGTTTGTATTTGATGAAGGAGAGATTGACTAAGAAACAACTGAACAAAACCGTGAAATGCTGAAAAAGCGCTCAGTTGCTTATTGGGCATAATCAACGAAAAGCGGCTGGTGAAAAGAATTTCTTTTTGCCGGCGCTTTTTTGTTTTTATTAATTTTCAAATATTCGGTATATTGTATGTAGTCTCTTTTGGAATGGGGGAGTTAGATGAGACCAATTATATTAGGAATACTATCTGCATTTTTCTTTGCTTTTACGTTTGTATTAAATCGATTAATGGAAGTAGACGGAGGCTCTTGGATGTGGAGTGCGTCCTTGCGCTATTTGTTTATGGTGCCACTGTTGCTTATTGTTGTTGCAGCTAGAAAAGGGTTGCATCCTCTTTTTCAAGAAATGAAGAAAAATCCTTTAAGCTGGTTGTTATGGAGCATCGTTGGTTTCGGCTTTTTCTACGCTCCATTATGCTTTGCAGCTGCTTACGGGCCTGGCTGGCTAATTGCAGGAACGTGGCAAATCACGATTATTTCTGGTTCTTTGCTAGCGCCGCTGTTTTTGGTTACGATACAGACAGCAAATGGCATGACGAAACAACGAGGTGAAATTCCGATTCGTGGACTTGCGATGTCATTGGTTATTTTAGTTGGTGTTGCTCTTATGCAAATCGAACACGCCCAAAGCCTTTCGTGGCAAGCGGTTCTTTTATGTACACTGCCTATTATTGTGGCATCCTTTGCTTATCCGCTTGGAAATCGAAAAATGATGGACGTCTGTTCGAACCGGTTAGATGCCTATCAACGTGTGCTTGGAATGACGCTTGCTAGCTTGCCGTTTTGGTTGCTTTTGTCTGTATATGCAGTGACGACGGTTGGCTGGCCAAGTGAAAATCAAGTGATGCAGTCTGGACTTGTCGCTCTTTTTTCTGGTGTATTTGCTACGGTACTATTTTTTGCAGCAACTGATCTTGTACGAGGAAATATGCAGAAGCTAGGAGCGGTTGAGGCGACGCAATCGCTTGAAGTGCTGTTTGCTGTCGCAGGAGAAGCTGTTCTTTTAGCGGCGCCGTTGCCAACTGCTGTTTCTTGGATGGGTATGCTGTTGATTGTTCTTGGCATGGTGTTGCATAGCTACGTATCGCATGCGAAAAAACTAGCTATAAACAACTAGATTTTTCCTGTTATAATAAGAAGAGGTCAGATGTGATCACAAAAACTTCGAGGTGAAAAGATGAAGAAATACATATGGATGATTGGACTATTCTTGTTGCTGTTCAGTCTTGCGGCCTGCAATCGGATGCCTTCTCCAGAAGAGCGTCTTAATGAATATGTCAAGCTATGGAATCAACAAAAGTTTAATAGCATGTACAAAACGTATGTCTCTCCTACTGTGAAAGAAAAAGTGAAGGAGAAGGATTTTAGCGAGCGCTATCAAGCGATTTATGAAGATTTAGAGGTGAAGAACTTTAAAGTCACTTCCCTTGCCAAAGAGGAGAAAGATTGGGGAGAGAAAAAGCGAGCGGAGATTCCGATCAAGGTGGAGATGGATACGCTAGCGGGACCGATCAGCTTTGAGAAGACCGCTGTCTTAAAGCGGAAAGAAACAGAAGAGGAAGAAAACTGGTTCGTTGATTGGGATACGACGTATATTTTTCCTGAATTAGATGAAGGCGATAAGATTCGCATTGAAACGTTAAAGGGGAAACGCGGGCAAATTTTTGACCGTAATGGAAACTCTTTAGCGATCAATGGTCGCGGTTATATGGCGGGGATAAGTGCGGGGGAAATCGATGAGAATGCTGAGGCGAAAGCGAACGTCGCTCAGTTGCTTCAGATTGAGCCGCAATTTATTGACGAACAGCTGAAGCAAAGCTGGGTACAGCCAGGCTATTTTGTTCCGTTGAAGAAGCTAGCTTATAGCGAGCAACAAACGGTAGACAAGCTTCGGGAACTACCTGGGGCGACGGTGGAAGCAATATCAATGCGTGAGTATCCGTATAAAGAAGCGGCCGCTCATTTAACAGGCTACATTGGCGCCGTTAATGGAGATGAGCTGAAAAAGCTAAAGGATAAAGGGTATACAGAGCATGACCAAATTGGCAAACGCGGATTGGAGCAGCTATTAGAGGAGGAATTGAAGGAAAAGAACGGGCATCGAATTTATATTGCAAAACCGAAAGCAGAGCCGGTGACGTTAGCTGAAACAGCAGCTCAAAACGGAAAAGATGTTAAAGTAGCAATCGATGCGGAACTGCAAAAAAATGTCTATGAGCAGTTCAAAGGGATGCCGGGTACTGCCGCCGCTGTTCATCCGACAACAGGAGAGGTGTTAACGCTCGCAAGCTCTCCAGCATTTGACCCGAATGAATTTGTGCGTGGTGTAAGCAATGAACGTTACAAAGAATTAGAAAGCGATCCGAAGAAGCCGCTGCTCAATCGATTTGCGGCGACTTATTCACCTGGTTCGACAATCAAGCCGTTGACCGTAGCAATCGGTTTAAAAGAGGGGACGCTTGACCCGAAAAAGGAGCGAGATATTCAAGGGCTACAATGGCAAAAGGATGCTTCATGGGGAAGTTATCGAGTTACACGGGTAAAGGATATCGGTCAGCCGGTTAACTTACAAGAAGCACTCATGTATTCCGATAATATTTACTTTGCCCAAACAGCACTAGAAATTGGTCCAGAAAAAATGGTATCGGGTATGAAAGCACTCGGTTTTAGCGAAAAGTTACCATTCGACTATCCGATTCGAAAATCACAAATTTCAAATAGTGGGGATTTGAATAAAGAACTATTGTTAAGTGACACAGGCTACGGTCAAGGTGAAGTATTAACGAGCATGCTTCATCTCGCTTCGGTATATGGAGCGATTGTCAATGATGGAACGATGATGAAGCCGCAGTTATTGGCCAACACACCGCCAAAACAATGGAAAAAAAACTTGTTGACAGTAGAGGATGCTAAGATGTTGCAACAAGATTTGCGACTCGTCGTTCAAAAGGGAACGGCGAAGTCAGCCGATGTGCCAAGCTTAGCGTTAGCTGGAAAAACGGGTACAGCTGAGTTAAAAGCCACTCAAGGAACAAAAGGAAAAGAAAACGGCTTATTTGTCGCTTATGATCAGAACAACCCTACGTTGATGTTAGCTCTGATGGTCGAAGGAGTAAACGGACAGGGAGGAAGCAAATTAGCGATCGAAGCGAGTCGAAATGTTTTTTTACAAGCTAAATAAAGAAGAAAGAGACGGCTATCAATGATTTGTTGATGGCTGTCTTTTTTTGTATAGTAAATGTAGCAACGGGCATCTAGTACTATTCGATTGGAAAAAACAAGTTGGAATAGGACTTTTACAATAAAATAAATGCTCGTTATCAATCGATTCACATGATGCTTATTTATATCTTTTATCATACTCAAATGAATATAAATGTAAATTTTAAAGGAGTATTATAGGTATAAAGATTCTTAAGGCTAGATGTGTATTAAGTCTATCCGAAGCGGGTCGATATAAATAAAAAAGTGATTCGTTCAAGAAGCTTCATCTGAGAGGAGAGTCGAAATGAAAAAAACTCTATTCACCTTATCGACAGCAGTGATGATTTCAGCCGGTGCTGTGACAGCGGTAGAAGCAGCGGAAAATCATGTGGTTAAGCCTGGTGAGACGCTGGAGAGCATTGCCAAAACATATAATGTCGATTTAGAAGTTCTAAAGAAAATAAATGAATTGAATAGTGATCAACTGTATGCCGATCAAACATTGAAGGTGATTAGCGAACCTTTGCTGGTTGAAGAAGAGCAAGTAACAAGTGCTTCTGTGTCAAAACAAGTCTCTAGGACAAAGGTGTACACTGTTCAAGGAGGGGACTCGCTGTTTGCGATTGCTACCATCTATAATATGAGTGTTGCTCAATTGCAAGAGTTGAACGGATTAAAGTCAACGAACATTTATGAAGGTCAGAAGTTGATTGTTAGCGGTCAAGCATCCCCTGAACAGGCTCCTTCTGTTAGCGAGCAGAAACCTTTGATGACAGCAGCTGCTTCGACATATGCGGTCCAAAGCGGCGACTCTTTAAGTAAGATCGCAGCCAAGTACAAAATGAGTGTAACGCAATTAATGCAGCTAAATGGCTTGAACTCGCATATGATCTATGTCGGACAAAAACTAAAGGTAAGTGGGAAACCCTCTCAATCGAAGCCGCCAAGCAAACCATCGGCTACATCGAACACATATACAGTTAAAAGTGGAGACTCTTTAAGTAAGATTGCGGCATTGCACAAAATGAGTGTAACGCAATTAATGCAGTTGAATGGTTTGAACTCGCATATTATTTACGTAGGACAAAAATTGAAGGTGAGTGGAACACCACCTCAACCGAAGCCACCGAGCAAACCGCCAGCTACATCGAATACATATATAGTTAAAAGTGGAGACTCTTTAAGTAAGATTGCAGCATTGCACAAAATGAGTGTAACGCAATTAATGCAGTTGAACGGTTTGAACTCGCATATCATTTACGTAGGACAAAAATTGAAGGTGAGTGGAACACCACCTCAATCGAAGCCACCAAGCAAACCGCCAGCTACATCGAATACATATACAGTTAAAAGTGGAGACTCTTTAAGTAAAATTGCGGCATTGCACAAAATGAGTGTAACGCAATTAATGCAGTTGAACGGTTTGAACTCGCATATCATTTACGTTGGGCAAAAGTTGAAAGTAAGTGGTCAATCGCCTGTACCAAAACCGAAGCCACCAACTTCAAAGCCAAAACCGCCGACGTCTAGCGGTTCATATGTGGTGAAAAATGGAGATTCTTTAAGTTTGATAGCGATTCTGTTTAATATGAGTGTGCAGCAATTGAAGCAGTTAAACGGTTTAAGTTCCGATAGTATTTATGTTGGTCAAACATTAAAGGTGACAGCCGACGGTGGGAAGCCACCTGTTGTCAATAAGCCTGAACAGCCATCCGGTGGGTCTTTTTCGGTGGCTCGTTTGCTTGCTGAAGCGAAAAAGCATATGGGTGTGCCGTACGTGTGGGGAGGCAAGCAACCGTCTGGCTTCGATTGCAGCGGCTACATTTATTATGTATTTAACCAAGCCGGGAAGAAGTTGCCTAGAACGAATACGGAAGGGTATTATAGCCGCTCTTATTTCGTTTCTAACCCTCAGCCTGGAGACCTCGTCTTTTTTAAGAACACGTATAAAAAAGGGATCTCACATATGGGAATTTATCTTGGAAACAATCAATTTATTCAAGCAAGCTCATCGCAAGGGATTACTATTACTAGTTTAGATAATTCCTATTTTAAACAGAGATTTGATAGCTTCAAACGGTTTTACTAATCAACTAGAAAGGATGTAGGCAAATATGTCTGCATCTTTTTTTGTGCAAAAAAAAGCATCTGCTACAAAGAGCAGATGCTTTCGGGCCACCACCAACCGTTGCCGCTATATTATCGATAACTTACAAAACGGAAAACTACACTTTTATTGTAACATATCTACTTATATTCACAAGAAAAAATTTCATATCTTGGATATAATATCATCGATTTATCCTCGGAAACTACCCTTTTACTCGAACGCTCCAAGTCGTTAAATCTGGCTGTTCTTTCGTCACTAGCTCTTTATGGAAAATGACGGTCCATGGCTTCGTTGTGTTCGCTTTGATTTCGAAATCCTCGAATGTGAACTGTCCTTCTGCGATGACTTCCTTTTGATGATCTAATACTTGCAGTGGAAGCTGTTCGATCTTCAAGTTCTTCTCATAGCCGTTGCGCATTAACAAAGTAACATGAAATTGACCGTCGTCTGCGAACTTGGCTTGTAGGCCAGTAAAGTTGAGTTCGTTTTTGCCAGGATCTCCGAGTTCTGCTACGACTTTTCGTAGCTGTTCTTTTTGCGCTTCCGGCAAAGCTTCCTCCCATGAAGGAGCTAAGTCTAATTCATGCTTTGTCGATGTTAAATCGAATGCAAGCGTCCAATTTTCCTTCGCTAAATCGATGGATGAAGCGATTGTTTCAGTTGGGAAAATGAATGTCCATGGGCGACTGCTTTGCGCTGGTAGACTACCAATCTCTTTCATGTTAAATAGATGCTTTGCTTTCACTTGTTGCTGTTCATTCATTAGTAATAACCTAGTTTCTCCTAGTTGAAGGTCTTTATCAACCGAGTTGCGGACGAAAGCAGAAACCGCTAGCCCTTCCGGTTGTTCCTCCCATTCGATTCCTGATAAAGATAGCTGATTTGCTTTTAACAATGGCAGTTCATTATTTAAAAAGCGCAACACATACATTTGTTCCTTCGAGATCGTCGCTGCTGGATGAAGCGAAAGCGGCGTTTCGATTTCTTCTGTTGATTCTTGAGTGTCACTGTTCGTTAATTCACTGGATGGGACAGTGCTTTCGAGTCCGTCGTTTTTTAATTTGCTTTTATCATTACTTTTCTTTTTGAAAAAAGATAACATAAGATGACTACTCCTTTTTAGTTAGTTCGTTCACAAATGAACCGAATTGAATAGCGATGTTTTTTTGTAGTTGATGGTGCATCGTCGTGAAGATTTCAAGCCCTTCACGCGCATAAATTCGCATTGGATCTTCTTGTTGGTAATAGCGAAGGCCGATGCCTTCTTTCAGTCTCGTCATATTTTCGATGTGGCTTACCCATAAGCGATCAATATTCGAGAGAGTAATTTGTTTAATATAGTCATCCCAAGAAGGCTCGGCTAACGATTGTAATTCTTCGCAATAGTTGTCAGCTGCTTGCTTGACGATTTGTTGAATTTCTTCTCTGTTTGCAATGTCTTCAGGCAAGGAAATGGAGTGTCCTCCGAGAATGGATTCCACATTGATTTTCAGCTGTTTTAAATCCCATTCGTCTATTTCTAGGTCTTCATGACAAATGTGCTCCACCTCATCGAAGCTCGCTTGCTTGACAGCGTTAAGGAAATGGTCAAATATTTCTTCTTCGTTGACCATTTTGTTTCTAAGGCCATAAATAATATTGCGTTGCTCGTTAATCACATCATCTAGTTTCAAGTTATATTCTCTCATCGCGAAGTTGGCGCCTTCTACAATGCGTTGAGTGCGATCAACAAATTCATGAATTTTCTTGTTTAGCACAAGGCCGTTTTCATCGATGTCTAGCTTCTTTTCCATCTTCTCTAATTCTTCTTTAGCGAAGCGTCTGAACATATCGTCTGCTAAGGAAATAAAGAATTGGCTGGAGCCAGGATCTCCTTGACGTCCAGAACGTCCTTTTAGCTGATTATCGACGCGGCGACTTTCATGACGCTCTGTTCCAATGACATGAAGTCCTCCAAGCTCAGCGACACCGTCACCTAAGAGAATATCGGTTCCACGCCCTGCCATATTGGTGGCGATCGTAATTTGCCCTTTTTGTCCTGCTTTTGAGATTAGCTCGACTTCTTGTTCAACGCTTTTGGCGTTTAATAATTCAAAGGTTAGTCCAGCTTCTGTAAAGTGTTCAGCCACTTTTTCAGATTGTAGAATCGAAGTTGTTCCTACAAGTACCGGCTGTCCCAGTTTGTGTCGTTTGGTTACTTCTTCCGTAACTGCTTGATATTTTTGATCGGATGTCGAAAAGACGTGATCGGGCATATCTACTCGTTGTTTCGGTCGATTTGTTGGAATTTGAATGACCATCATATTGTATACTTGCTCAAATTCTTTTTCTTCCGTTTTCGCTGTCCCTGTCATTCCGGAAAGATGAGGATACATACGGAAGTAATTCTGGATCGTAATGGATGCTTGTGTCTTATTTTCGTCGGTGATTTCAAGCCCTTCTTTTGCTTCAAGCGCTTGGTGCAGCCCATCGCTTAACGAGCGACCTTCCATCGTCCGACCTGTAAACATATCCACAAGTAAAATCTTCCCGTCTTTAATGATATAGTCTACATCTCGTGTGAACATCACATGGGCACGTACAGCTTGAATCATATAGTGATAAAGCGTTTGATGTTCAAGCTCATATAAATTATCTACACCAAATGCTTCTTCTACTTTTTCAATACCTTGATCGGTAAGGCTAACAGCTTTTGTTTCATCATCTAAGTTATAATCTTCATCGCGCTTAAATCGTTTCGCTACTCGCGCGCCAATATAATGAAGTTCGGAGCTTCCCGGCATCTTTCCAGCAATGATGAGGGGGGTTTTAGCTTCATCAATTAATACGCTATCGACTTCATCGATGATGGCGAAATGATAGGGACGTTGCACGCGCTGAGTCGGATGCCACACCATATTATCTCTTAAATAGTCAAAGCCAAATTCAGTTCCAACTCCGTATGTAATATCCGCTTGGTAAGCCGCTTGTTTTTGATCAGGGTCCATCAACGGGAGATTTAATCCAACAGTTAGGCCGAGAAATTCATGAAGCGGTCCAATCGTTTGGCGGTCACGTTCTGCTAAATACTCGTTGACCGTAATAACATGAACGCCTTTTTCTTCAAGGGCGCGCAAATAGCTTGGAAGCGAAGCGACAAGTGTTTTTCCTTCTCCTGTAGGCATTTCAGCAATATTGGCATCCGTTAGTACAAGGCCACCAATCAACTGTACGTCATAATGCCTCATGCCAAGTATGCGTTTAGATGCTTCTCGTACTGTAGCGAATGCTTCAACTTTAATGTCATCGATCGTTTCTCCATTAGTTAATCTTTCTTTAAAGTTCACCGTTTTCTGAGCTAATTCATCATCCGTAAGTCCTTCGAAAGTCGTTTCTAATGCATTTATTTGGTCAACGAGTTTATAATATTGTTTTAAGCGCTGATCGTTTGAATCGCTTAATTTTTTAAAAAACGAAATCATGTATTTTTACGCTCCCTTAGAGTAATTCACTAGAAAATCAATTCAAATCATTATTTAATCTTACCAAAATCCGTAACGATTGACTATCATAACGGGAGGTACGTGACAATTTTGAAAGCTATTTTTGTTTAGCGAAAGTCATGTTTTATTACGGACATTCAAAAGGGAAATACAATTGTAAAATGTTTGTAACTGAAAAATTTACAATTAAATTGTTGAAAAAAAAACAGTTTATGAGAAAATGTAAGATGAGTTGCTGTAAAATCATTTCATGCTGTAAAAAATAATGATATTGACTTCAATGTTTTTTAGATAAAATATATCCATTTGCTCATTATTTAAGGAGGTACTACATGGTTGCCCTTGCCTTTGTGATTTGTTTAATCGCATCGTTAGCGATTACGCCGCTTGTCAAGAAATTGGCGATTGCTGTTGGTGCAGTGGACAAACCGAATTATCGTAAAGTACACCAGAGAATTATGCCCCGAATGGGAGGATTAGCGATTTTTATTAGCTTCATGATTGGAATGTTCGTGCTACAACCGCAAGCGGATTTCAATTTTGCGATCATTCTTGGTGGTGTGATCATTATTATTACAGGAGTGCTAGATGATCGCTTTGAATTATCGGCTAAAGTCAAGCTTGCTGGACAGCTACTTGCTGCACTTGTCGTCGTTGTGTATGGTGGTGTGCAGATGGAAGATATTAACCTTCCGTTCGGTGGTCAAATGGAATTTGGCTACTTTAGTATTCCACTGACGATTCTTTGGATTGTCGGCATTACGAATGCAATTAATTTAATTGATGGACTAGATGGACTAGCCGCTGGTGTGTCATCAATTGCTTTGTTTACCATTAGTTTAATGGCCTATATGAAAGGTGATTTATATGTAATGAGTGTCGCTTTGCTTGTGTTAGGAAGCACGCTTGGATTTTTGCATTATAACTTTCATCCGGCAAAGATCTTTATGGGAGACACAGGAGCGCTATTTTTAGGCTATATTATTTCCGTGCTCGCTTTGCTCGGATTCAAAAATGTAACGGTCGTTTCATTAATCATTCCGATCATTATTCTCGGTGTGCCGATTACAGATACATTCTTTGCGATCATTAGACGGAAAGTGAATAAGCAACCGTTATCTGCGCCAGATAAATCGCATTTGCATCATTGTTTGCTGCGTATGGGCTATACGCATAAGCAGACGGTTATGATTATCTATGCGATCGCCTCAATGTTTGGCTTGGCCGCGGTGATTTTTACGATGGCAACGATTTGGGGCGCGATCGTCCTTATCGCCGTTTTAGTTGTGGCAATTGAATTGTTTGTCGAAAGTGTCGGGCTTGTTGGTTCCAATTATAAGCCGTTAATGAATTTGATGCGCGTTCGAGTCAAAAAGAATTAATATAAAACAAAAAAGCGGTCGATTGATTTCGACTGCTTTTTTTGTTTGAGTTGAGATAGTAATAGATTCATATAGATGGTGAATAGAAAAAACAGTACCGCGTTTCGGTACTGTTTTGTTTATTTATTCCTCTAATCCAAGATGTCTCGACAGCTCTTTTTTGATGACCTCTAATTCAAGTTCATCTAATTCATAAATATATTTATTGTTCCTATCTTTTCCATCTGTTCCTTTTAACGTAATCGTTTCAAATTGTAGGCTACCAGATTTTCCATATTCAATTAGGGACTTCATTTCCCCAAATGTCATATTTGTTCGCATGTTAGAGCCAACTGCATCTAGAATTTCATCGTATTTTGTAATGGAGTTGATAGAAAGAGCTTCTTTCGCAATCGCTTCAAGTAGCTGCTGTTGACGTTTCCCGCGCTCGATATCATTATCGTATTTACGAGTACGTGCAACTGCTAATGCTTCTTCGCCATCTAATTCTTGCTTTCCAGGCTCTAACTGGACGGCATTATGAATATCGTTCGAATCTTTTTCTTTGAGTTCGTATGGAACATCAAATGTAATGCCACCTAGTGCATCAACTACATCAATAAACGCGTAAAAGTTCATACGGATGTAATAATCAACGGGAATCTCTAACAAATCTTCTACGGTCTCAATTGTAGCTTTTGGACCGCCGTAAAAATGAGCGTGATTGATCTTTGTTTCGTATCCAACCTCTGGAACATGTACGTAAGAGTCGCGAGGAATGCTGACTAATTTGATCGATTTATCTTCAATGTTTAATGTGGCTAGCATTAAAGCGTCTGAACGTGTTTTTCCTCCGAATTCTTTTTCTCGTGATTCGCTCTCATCTACTCCGATAAATAATATAGATATATTATCTTTTAATGGATGGACTTTGGCATCGCGAAGTTCAGACTTGTGACGGCCGTCATCGAGGTAGGAATCTTTGAAAACGGATTCGGCCTTTTTGTATAAAAAGGCGCCATAACCAGCGGCAGTGAATGTAAGAAACAATAGCGGGAGTAGCAGTAGAAACACAAGGCGACGTTTTCTTTTTTGCCTCTTGTGCCTTTGCATACGTTGTCTTTCGGTTGGCATAAATTTTCCTAAGCTCCTTCAGTAATTAATCTTGCTAAGGGAATAGCTAATTTCAATATGATGCATCGTGTTTTGATCAAATAACCCACACTTTATTTTACTATGATTAGATTTAACAGTAAATTTTATTTTCTTAATTGTTGTCAACTGGTTGTTCTTGGTAAAGTACTTCGCCTTCGTCAATGACGGCTTGTCCATTTGTTAATTCCGTCATCCACTGAATAAATGCCTCTTTTTCGTTTTCTTTGACGAAAGTTTCGATTTCGACGGTATCCAAATAATGAATATCTTTAATCGTGTAAATGGACGAGCGCAATTCGTTTTCGATTTTGCCGAGCCAAGTATAGTCAATCGTCGTTTTCATAATTTGCATGAGACGACGTTCAACGACACCGGTTACTGTAATTCCTTCAGACGTTGCTTTACCGTATGCGCGAATTAATCCGCCCGTTCCTAATTTAATGCCACCGAAGTAACGGGTAACAACAACGACGGTGTCTTTTAAGTTTCGTTTTTTTAATACTTCAAGCATCGGAACACCAGCTGTTCCGCTCGGTTCGCCATCATCGTTTGCTTTTTGAATCGAATTGGTTTCTCCGATCATATAAGCGGAGCAATTATGCGTAGCGTTCCAATGTTGTTTTTTGATGTCTGCGATAAATTGCTGTGCTTCTTCTTCCGATTCGGCTCGACTAATGTAGGCAATAAACCGTGATTTTTGTATAATGATTTCATGTTCACCGTAGCCTTTAACTGTATAATATTGAGATAACAATGGATCTGCCTCCAATTCATATGAAAAAAATATCATTTTCGATTTTTGTGACTAGTAATTAGGAAATGAATTACACTTATAATATATAAAAATAGAAAAAGAAAAAAGAGCTATCTCCGTTGACATCAATTTTTAATCAAAAGGTCATGCAACTTTAAGCTAAGTTAAAAGTTTACATGTTATAATACAATCGTCATCACTTCAAAGTATATATGTTTTATTTTAGGTCATAATGGTTACATAATAAGTATGGGTTTTGTTTGTAATTGTAAAGTCTTAAGACCTACTTGCGTGTTACAAATATGATACTTATATGCCTTTTTGATTAAATTTCCATAAAACCGTCTGTTCTTTCTAGTGAAAATGTAGAGATACAGGTAAAATGGTATTGTCGGAGGAAGGACGTTCTATGTTTAATACAAATAACAATATAGCCGTTTTAGATACGATATTAAAAAAAATCATCGAAACCGTGGACAATAGTAAAGGAGAAATTTTCACTATTGCAGAACAAAGTAGAAAGGATTATCAAATCTTACTTGTTGAACTAAATACTGTTCGTGATCAAGTACATACACTAATCGATGAGCAGGAGCAACTTGAATTGAAAGTAAGTATGGCGCGCAAAAGGCTCGCGGAAGTGAGTAAGAATTTTCACGCTTATTCTGAAGAGTTTGTTCGCGAGACGTATGAAAGAGCACATGACTTGCAATTAAAGTTACTAATTTCACGCCAAAGCGAGAAGCAGCTCATTGAAAAGCGAAATGATTTAGAAAGAAGATTGGTCTCTGTTGAGTCCACGATTCAGCGAGCGGAACATCTTGTCACACAAGTATCAGTTGTTTTAAACTACTTGAATCAAGATATGAAGAAGATTGGCGAAGTGTTAGAAGATGCTCGTTTGAAACAGGAGTTTGGGTTTCGGATTATGGAGGCTCAAGAGGAGGAAAGAAAGAGGCTATCAAGAGAAATTCACGACGGTCCCGCTCAAATGATGGCGAACGTTCTATTGCGATCAGACTTAATAGAGAAACTATATAAAGAACGCGATATAGAAGAAGCGTTTCAAGAACTTCGTAGTTTAAGGAAAATGGTTCGTTCTGCATTGTACGAAGTGAGAAGGATTATCTATGATTTACGCCCTATGGCTTTAGATGATTTAGGTTTAATCCCAACGATAAAAAAATATTTAGTAACCATTGAAGAATATATACAATCATTAAATAAATCGACACAAATCCATTTCGTCAATTTGGGGGGCGAAAAACGCTTGCCAGCCAAATTAGAGGTAGCCTTGTTCCGACTCATACAAGAATCTGTCCAGAATGCTTTGAAGCATGCCGAAGCAACTCAGATCACTGTCAAGTTAGAAATCAATAAACAGAATGTACTAGCTGTCGTGAAAGATGATGGAAAAGGGTTCGATGTCACTGAGATAAAGAAAGAGTCATTTGGCATCATTGGGATGAAGGAACGACTAGAGCTTCTAGAGGGAGAACTTTCGATTCAATCCAAACCAAACAAAGGAACTGTAGTTATGATTAGTATTCCTATTTTGGAATAGCATTGTATAGAGGGGGAGAAAAGATGAAAACAAAAATCGTTATTATCGATGATCATCAATTATTTCGTGAGGGAGTTAAGCGGATTTTAGAATTTGAAGAATCCTTTGATGTAGTAGCTGAAGGAGATGACGGATCGGAAGCGATGAAGCTTGTTATCGAACATAGTCCAGACGTTGTGTTAATGGATATTAATATGCCGGAAGTTAACGGAGTAGAAGCAACACGTACGCTTGTGGACAAGTTTCCAAATACGAAAGTGATCATTTTGAGCATTCACGATGATGAGAACTACGTCACACATGCTTTAAAATCAGGAGCTATGGGCTATTTATTAAAAGAAATGGATGCGGATGCTTTAATTGAAGCAGTCAAAGTTGTTTCAGAAGGCGGATCTTACTTGCATCCACGCGTGACTCATAATCTTATTAAAGACTATCGCCGTCTAGCAAATGATGAAGGAAAAGGTAAGGGCTTCCAACAAGTAGAAGTGCGCCGTCCACTTCATTTACTCACACGTCGTGAATGTGAAGTACTGCAACTTCTAGCCGACGGAAAAAGCAACCGCGGCATTGGAGATGCGCTATACATCAGTGAAAAAACGGTGAAAAACCACGTTAGTAACATCCTGCAAAAAATGAACGTTAATGACCGGACGCAGGCCGTCGTTACCGCCATTAAAAAAGGCTGGGTCGAAGTAAGATAATTGAAGAAAAGATCGTCCGGGTGGGCGGTCTTTTTGTCATGAAAAAGAGTTCGTGACTGAATCGTGCGGAAAGGACGTGGATGAACGTGTTAAGGTTGAAAACGATCGCTCTTGCTCTGCTCATCAGCACTACACTTGTCGGCTGTGGAGCGGGGGGAAAAAAGGAAGAATCAAAGCAAGTGGAAGAAACGAATGAAACAGAAAATCAGACGGTTAAGCAACCGATTGAGGAAGCGAAAAACTTACCTCCCGAAATAAAAGAGGAGATTATGGCAGCGTTTGAGCAGCATATTTCAGCATTTAATGCGAAAGATTTAGAGACTTACATTCATACCATTTCTAAAGAATCTCGAGATTTAGAAGAAGAGCGGAAATATGTCAAAAAATATTTCGACGCTTTTGATATACATATGGAGCCGCAGCATACGAAAATTATTAAGTATGATGAAGAAGAGCAAGAAGCTCATATATTTATCGTTATGAAGTCAGTAACGAAGGATTTAGAGACAGGAAAAGAAATTGAAGATGAGACGCGCCAAGTAATGACGTTTAAAAAGGAAGAAGAAGGATGGAAACAAGCCGCTTTGTCCGCTATGCAATAATGTCTGAAAATTGTTATAATAAAGTGAAACTTCAATCAGAGGGGTTTTACAGCCCGTTAATGCGGGATAAAGACAATTCATAATCAAAGGAGTGGAAGGAATGACGGATCGGCAGCAAATGAATGTGGAAAGCTTTAATCTTGACCATACAAAGGTGAAGGCTCCATACATTCGCTTAGCAGGTGTGAAAGAAGGAGTAAACGGAGATCGAATTCATAAATATGACCTTCGCTTTTGTCAACCGAACAAGGAGCATATGGACATGCCGGCTCTTCACTCGCTCGAGCATATGATGGCAGAGTTCAGCCGGAATCATTCGGAGAAGATTGTCGATATTAGTCCAATGGGATGCCAAACGGGTTATTATTTATCCGTCATTAATCATGGCGATTATGAAGATGTTTTACGAATTGTCGAACGAACATTGCAAGATGTGCTAGCGGCAACAGAGGTACCTGCTTGCAACGAAGTTCAATGTGGTTGGGCGGCGAGTCATAGCTTAGAAGGAGCAAAAGCGATCGCTCGCAACATGCTTGACAAGCGCAACGAGTGGACGGAAATTTTTTAACAGAAACAAGCTGTTCTTAAACAAGAACAGCTTGTTTCTGTTAAAAGTAATATTAATAACCATTTTTTAGCCTATTAAACTTTTAACTCATTCAAATTCTTCCTTTCTTGCATTTACTAGAAGTAATAAGAAAGGAGGTGACAATGATGTGTAAAAAGTGTAGTGGACATCATGAGCAGGAATGGAACGATCATTCTAAAAAGAATCAACAAGCCAGTTTCGTTGATTTTGAGTTTTATACACTAGATTCCAACAAATCAGTGTCCAACCGCTGTAAATTATGGAAAAACGTTCAAACTCCTGTAGCCTCAGTTACCTTAGATGAAGTGAAAAAAGGAAATCTTGTCTGGTTAAACGGTGTTTTCGGGTTAGACAATGATGATCATAAATTCCGTGAAGTATTAATGAGAATCTATAAAGGCAGCCCAACGGTATGTATCCCAGGCGAAGAAATTTATTTAGCTAAAATTGAAATTGATAAGGCGGGTAATGATGACCAAGTCGTAGAGCCGTTAGCTCATGTAGATGTCATTCATGCTAATGACCGCAACTTGACATACACGGTGACATTAGAACCAGATGGAGACGATGTTTTTCTAAATGGTCCTGTCACATTTACCGCTGTATTAATTAAAAAGTAAGGAAAGACAAGGCTGTTTCCAAATGACTCGGCTCTTTTGGGCAGCCTTTCTGTCGTTTGCAATAATAAAATCGTGCAAAAGCGATTGTTTTCTTATAAAATAAGAAGAACATGGCATTTCTAACGTCAAATTTAAAAATAAGGTAGGTATAAATATGAAAACGGCAATTGTAACGGATAGTACAGCCTATCTTCCGAAAGAATTGCGCGACCAGTTAAACATACATATGATCCCATTAAGTGTGATTATCGGACAAGACACATATCGTGAAGAATTAGATATTACGAGTGAGCAATTTTACGAAAAAGTTCGTGAAGAGGAGAAGTTTCCGACTACTTCACAGCCGCCAATCGGTTACTTTGTGAAATTATATGAAGAGTTAGCAAAAGAACATGATGCAGTCGTGGGTGTGTATTTATCAAGCGGTATTAGCGGTACATTCCAAACGTCGATCGCTGCTGGAGACATGGTCGAAGGGCTCAACGTTTATTCCTTCGATTCAGAACTGAGTTGTGCGCCTCAAGCTTTTTATGTTTTGCGAGCGGCACAATTAGCTAACGAAGGCAAAGGACCAGAAGAAATTATCGCAGTTCTTGAAGCGATGAGACCAACTGTTGGTGCGTATTTCATGGTAGATGACTTAAACCACTTGAAACGTGGCGGTCGCCTAAATGGCGCTCAAGCTTTCATCGGTGGATTATTACAAGTAAAACCCGTTCTTCATTTTGTTGATAAACTGATCGTTCCATTCGAAAAAATTCGCACAAGCAAAAAAGCATTAAAACGCATCGGTGACTTATTCGAAGAGGAATATAAAAAAGGAATACCACTCAAGGCCGTCATTATTCATGCCAATCGCGAACAAGAAGCAAAAGAATTGCGCGACACGCTACAAAAACGCTTTCCCGAAGCTGAATTCGACATCAGCTACTTCGGCCCAGTCATCGGCACCCATCTTGGTGAAGGCTCCCTTGGCTTAGGTTGGGGACCGAGGGACTAGGGGGCAGATTCCTTGTCCCAGCCATAAAAACGAACGAGCCATTTCTCCATTAAATAGAGGGATGGCTCATTTTGATCTTTCGGTTTGTTGGGAAAGCTGTTTAGATTACTGATGATTTTGCGAAGGTGGAAGAAAGCAGCTGTAAGGTCAAAGAAAGTTAGCAAAGGCCAAAGAAAGCCTCTGTAAAGTCGAAGAATCTTCTCGACACCTCCCTCACATAAAATTAACATGACCCTCCTACTTATTTCCTTTATAATAGAATTGTAACCCCAACCTTCAATTAATAAGGAGCTGACAATATGAACGAAGAACAAGCTTTCTTCCTCTCCGGCCGATTACTCCTCGAAGAAGAAATTCCTTTTCCCCTCGAAGATCAACCCGTTGCATTTATCCAAGGTGTTTCTAAAGAAAACAATCTGTATCGCTGTTCACGCTGCGGAAACAACGAGCCGTTCCTTTTTGCCGCTTTCCCGTGTGCCCGCTGTGGTCAAAGTTGTACGTACTGCCGCAATTGCCTCATGATGGGGCGTGTGTCTGAATGCTCTCGGCTCGTGCGCTGGATAGGGCCAACACCAATGAAGCGTGAGAATGGCCGCTTACATTGGGAAGGAAAGTTATCGAAAGGGCAGCTTACAGCCTCTGATGCGGTCGTCGAAGCTGTTCAGCAACAAAGTGACACGCTTATCTGGGCGGTCTGTGGCGCAGGAAAAACAGAGGTGTTATTTCGTGGCATTGAAGCCGCTCTCAAAGAACAAAAGCGAGTCTGCATCGCTACCCCAAGAACGGATGTCGTGCTTGAATTGGCCCCGAGGCTACAAAAAGTATTTCCCGCAATCGAAATCTCAGCTTTGTACGGCGGTAGCCCCGATCGCCATAAATACAGCTCCCTCGTTGTCACAACGACTCATCAGCTGTTTCGTTTTCAAGAGGCATTTGATGTGATGATTGTTGATGAAGTCGATGCCTTCCCGTACTCCTATGATCCCACGCTACAATTTGCGGTCGACAAAGCTCGCAAGCCCCTCTCTGCCCTCATTTACTTAACCGCCACGCCGAATGAACAATGGCAATTGGAATGCCAAGCAGGAAAAAGACAGCATACGAAAATCCCCGCTCGCTTTCATCGTTATCCACTTCCAGTCCCCGAAATGCGTTGGTGCGGCCGCTGGCAAAAATCCTTCTTAAAAGGCAATATCCCTCCGAAAATAGCGGAATGGATGAAATCTCGGTTCACCTTAAACAAACAAGCGCTGCTCTTTTTCCCTCATATTGATGTAATGGAACAAGCACTTCCGCTTTTTCAGCAGTTGGACCCACGCATTCAAGCCGTCTATGCCGAAGATCCGAATAGAAAGGAGAAAGTCGCTCTCATGCGCGAAAAACAGCTTCCCTTTCTTTTGACGACAACGATTTTGGAACGAGGCGTGACCTTTCCGAATATTGATGTAGCGGTGATCGGTGCCGAGGATGATATTTTCACCGAAAGTGCACTCGTTCAAATTGCTGGTCGGGTTGGGCGCAGTGCGGATTTCCCGGATGGGGTCGTTACCTTTTTTCACTTTGGTCGTACGAAAGCAATGCTACGGGCGATTGCTCATATTGAAGCGATGAACAAGGAAGGACGAAGTAGGGGGCTGATTGACAGATGAGTCGATGTTTATTATGCCAACAGGAGACGAGGCTACAATTGAATTGGCGCCAATTTTTAGGGGTAGAGGCGGCTGAGCTGTGCGACAAATGTCAAGCCACGTTTCAACTCATTGAAGGTGAGCGTTGTCAAATATGCTCGCGACCACTTGCTGAACTGGATGAGAAATATAAAAAAGACGGCTTGTGCCAAGATTGTCTGCGCTGGGAGCAGGACCCGCAATTTTCTGATGTGCTAGCACAAAATAGTTCGTTATTTATCTACAATAAGCCAATGAAAGAATGGGTGGCTCGTTTTAAATATCGCGGTGATTACGTGCTCGCTCGTAGCTTTGCGGCAGATATTCGCCGATTGGTTCAAACGCTAGACTATGATGAAGCGACGGTGATTCCATTAAGTGATGAGCGCCTTCAAGAACGAGGATTTAACCAAGCGAAGGCATTAGCAATAGAAGCAGGGCTCGACGTTACGGAAATGATGGAGCGAGTGCATACAGAAAAGCAGTCAAAGAAATCTCGAATGGAGCGTATCAATGCTTCACAAGTGTTTCGCTTAATTGAAAAAAATGCTTGTCAAAATAAAAAAATATTAATTTTTGACGATATATATACTACAGGTACTACACTTAGACAGGCAGCCAAGTTAATGAAAGAAGCAGGAGCTAAGGAAATCCGCTCCTTTACACTCGTTCGAGGATAGATATATCATAGAGAAAAAAGTAGTTGGAGGAATAAATATGAGTGAAATCGTGAACTGTCCCCGTTGCGGCGAATTATATATGAACAATGCCTTTCGTGACGTATGTTCGAAATGTGCGAAAGAAGAAGAAGGAATGTATGAAAAAGTATATAAATTTTTACGACAACGTGAAAATCGAGCGGCGACGATTGAACGTGTTGTTGAGGTAACAGGAGTCGAAGAAGAATTGATTCATAAATGGATGAAGAAAGGTCGTCTTCATGCCACTCATTTTCCGAATATGGGCTATCCGTGCGACCGTTGCGGATCGATTATTCATAAAGGAAATCTCTGTGCAAAATGTACACAGCAAATTGAGGACGATATTAAACAACTGAAGCGAGAAGAAGAGTTTCAACAAGAGAAACAAGAAAGTGAGCGTCGTGCGACGTACTATGCGGTCAATAAAAGAAAGTTCTAAATAAGTAAAGCGCACTAAACTTTCATTTTAATCTGCCGATATAAAGGAAAAATAGTAGAAAAGGGACATTAGAAAGCGAGGGATATGCATTGAAAATTCATCCAACAGGCGTATCCGGAATCAATCCATACCAAAAGCAGCTGAACAAGCAAGAAGGAGCGAAGAAGTTTTCCGGAATGCAACCAGATAAGCTCGAAATTTCATCAACTGCCAAGGAAATGCAAGAAGCTTCTAAATTGTTAGAAGCGCGGAAAGAGAAAGTTTCTTTCCTCAAACAGCAAGTGACCGCTGGAGAGTATCAACCGAATCCGGAACAGATCGCCAAAGGACTGCTCGATTTCTTTAGAAAACCATGAATAACTAGTGGCCATAGCCAAGAAAGCAGAGGGAGACATTATGTCTGCACCAAAGTTAATTGACGTACTAGATACAATGAATCGCCTACATGAGATGCTCTATGCGTTAGCAGAAAAGAAAACGGACATTATGAAACAAAACGACATGAACGGACTCGATCAATTGCTCAAGGACGAGCAGAAATACGTCGCTGCCATCAACACGATGGAACAAGAACGGCAAAAATTAGCGACAGCACTAACAAGGAAAACAGACGCCACAATTACTGACTGTCAACAAGTCGTAACTGAACAGGAAAAACTCAAACTCCAAGCATTAAAAGAACAACTAGCGGTAAACGTCACAAAACTCAAAGAACAAAATGAGCTCAACCAGCAACTCATCTATCAATCATTACAGTTCGTCAACATGAGCATGAGCCTCATGCGACCACAACCAGAACAACCAACGTATAGTCATCCAACCCAAGGACAAAATGGACAACAAAAACGTTCAATGTTTGACTCGCAAGCATAAACAATAATAGTGGTGAATCACACACCGCTTTTTCTAATGAAGACTAATGAAACATAGGAGGTTTTTTAGTATGCGATCTACTTTTTCCGGTTTAGAAACAGCTAAACGCGGCATGTTCACACAGCAAAGCGCTTTATACACAACCGGTCATAACATCTCAAACGCCAATACACCAGGTTATACACGCCAACGAATCAACTTCCAAACGACAACACCTTATCCGAGTGTAGGCATGAACCGCCCACAAATCCCTGGACAAATGGGAACCGGGGTGGAAGCAGGATCTGTGCAGCGGATACGGAATGACTTTTTAGATTTGCAATTTCGTGGAAAAAACAGTGACCTTGGATACTGGCAGTCTCGAGCGGATTCCTTAAGTAAATTGGAGAACGTTCTGAATGAACCAAGTGAAAACGGTCTTTCAAAAGTAATGGGTGAATTTTGGAAATCATTAGAGATTTTAAGTACGAATCCAGAAAATGAAGGGGCTCGAGTGGTTGTATTAGAAAGCGCTCAAGCAGTTGCTGACACATTTCATCATCTACATAGTTCTATTACTGAGATTAGAGAAGATTTGGGATATCAAGCTGAGACAACAGTTAAAGATGTGAATTCGATCCTTACGCGAATCAATGACCTGAATCAACAGATTAAAGATGTTGAAACGCATGGTTATTTACCGAATGATTTGTATGATGACCGAGATCGGTT
The DNA here is from genome assembly GCF_051842975.2 of Bacillus sp. Hm123. Taxonomy (NCBI): domain Bacteria; kingdom Bacillati; phylum Bacillota; class Bacilli; order Caryophanales; family Bacillaceae; genus Bacillus; species Bacillus sp. Hm123. Next base: position 3,167,135 of record NZ_CM200277.1, on the reverse strand, counting down.
AGTCGATGAGTTATCGCAACATCTGAATATTGAAGTAGAGAAAGTAGAATCTGGTGGAGCCAACCTTGCGATAGCTGATGGTTTATACAATATTAATGTTGTGAATGCGGATGGAACGAAAATACCGCTTATTGATGCTAATACTTCCACTATTAATCAATTAACGATGGCTGAGGACGCTGATGGGAATATTACAATATCTGCTAACGGATCAACTCTTGACTCTGAAGGGCAATTTAAAGCTCTAGTAGAGGCAAATAATAATGATTATCCGAAAATGCTTGATGCCTTAGATAAAATGGCTAAAGACTTTGCTACGGCATTTAATGACGTACATGATGACGGAATAGATTTAAACGGTGATCAAGGTGGGCCATTTTTCAGTGTCAGTGAAGGAGCTAGCGATATTTCTGTGGTAATTGTCGATTCTTCTAAAATAGCTGCCTCTTCAAATGGGGATGCCGGTGACGGAGAAAATGCTCTTAACCTTGCTAATGTGCAGCATGATGCCGGTATTATCTCTTTCTTCGAAGGGACAATTGGCAGCTTAGGGGTACAAGCTAGAGCGGCTAATCGCCAATTGAAAAGTAGTATTGCTTCAGTGATGATGATCGAAGGGAGTCGACAATCGATTAGTTCGGTTTCATTAGACGAAGAAATGACGAATTTGATCAAATATCAGCATGCTTATAATGCGGCTGCTAGAAATATTACCGTCGTTGATGAAATGCTTGACAAAGTGATTAATGGCATGGGTGTTGTAGGAAGATAATAAATAAGTAGGTGAATAACAATGCGTATTACACAATCAATGTTATCGAATAATATGTTGCGGCATCTTTCGAATAGTTATGAAAGATTGGGAAAATTTCAAGATCAAATGAATACAGGGAAGAAGATTACAAAGCCATCGGATGATCCGATAATTGCGATGAAAGGGATGTCGTACCGGACGACGGTATTAGAAGTCGAGCAATATAAGCGAAATTTCGGTGAAGCCTATAACTGGGTTGAAAATACGGACGCCGCGCTTGATCAAGCGACACAAGCGCTGCACCGTATTCGCGAATTGACGGTTCAAGCGAGTAACGATTCATATGAAGAAGGTCAACGTGAATCGATCGAGAAGGAAATTAAGCAGTTGACCGAACATTTGGAAGAAATAGCTAACACGAAATTTGGAGATAAATACTTATTTAATGGGACAGATACGCTCAACAAGCCTGTCGACGCATCCACTAGTCCTCCAACTGTTTCTGACAATTCAAATGCTGTCAAAATTGAATTATCTAAAGGAGTTGTCATTCAAGTGAATGCCAATCCGAAAGAAGTATTCACGGAAGACTTTTTTACAGACCTTCAAGCTCTTTCTAATGATTTGACAAGTGGGAAGACAGGCGACGAGTTGGATGGCTATTTAAGTAAACTAGATACTCATATGGATGCGGTGACGTTTGAACGAGCTAAAATGGGTGCTAGCCTTAACCGGATTGAACTGATGGAAAAGCGTGTAGATGAGCAAGAAATCATTGCTAAACGAATCATGTCCGAAAATGAAGATGCGGATATGGAAGTCGTTATTACGGAACTGAAAACACAAGAAGTACTACACCGAGCTGCTCTTGGTGTCGGTTCTCGTATTATTCAGCCAACATTAATGGACTTCTTACGATAAATTAGTAAAAGCGCCTGTCTTCTCTGCCACATGTGAAAGGCAGAAGAAGACAGGCGCTTTCATTCTTTTCTAAACGAGGTGATCTTATGCAATTAGCACAAATTCGAATGACATCGCAACGAGCACAAATTGCGCTCGATATTCAAAAGCCTGTTCAATCGATTGAACAACCGCTCGCCGAACTTGATTTACAGCAGTCGCCAGCGGAGCTCACGATTGAACGGACACCCTCCAAGCTTTCAATTGATCAAACGAAAGCGCGGGAAGACATGGACTTGAAAAGCGTGGCGAAACGAATAGAAGAGTTTGCTCAATTAGGCTATCAAGATTGGTTTGAGAGTCTAGCGCGTGTTGCTGCTGAAGGTGACGAACTAATGAGGATTGAGAATGGTGGGAATCCGCTTGTCGAACAAGCGAAACGCAATGCCGAGGGGCCAGAACGTCAATTTAATATCGGCTGGATTCCATCGCACGGCAGCGTGAAAATAGATTATCAACCTGGTCAAGTGCATATTGATGTGAAAACAAATAAAGTCATTAATAACACAAGACCGCAAAAACCAATTCACGACTATCAGCCAGGGAAGGTTCATGTGTCAATGAAGCAAAACCCTTCTGTTGACATTGATTTTGTCAATTTAAAATATAAAGGCATCAACTACGAGCAAGAAATATAAACAAAGGAACGTGAAATGATGATCATCAAAACAAAATACCACGGACAAGTCGAAATTAACGAAGAAGACATTTGGACATTTAATCAAAGTATTCCGGGCTTTGCGGAAGAAAATCAATTCATATTGTTAGCTTTTCCAGAAAACGATGTATTTTTTGTTTTGCAATCAACGAACACGCCGGCACTTGGTTTTGTGATCACTAGCCCCTTTTCTTTCTTCCCAGACTATGATATTCAACTTGACGAACCCGTCGTTGAAGCATTGAAATTGGAAAAAGCAGAAGATGCAGCGGTCTATACGATTCTCACTGTCCAAGAACCATTCGAACAAACAACAGCCAACTTAAAAGCACCAATCATTATCAACACAACGAACCAACGAGCAAAGCAAGTCATTCTAAACGACAGCCGATATGAAACTCGTCATTCCATTTTCCCAGTCGGCGCCGAAAAGGAGTGACCGACGATGCTAGTACTCACAAGAAAATCAGGAGAGTCTATCCGAATCAGCGACGACATCGAAATTACCGTCATTAGCGTCCAAGGAGACAAAGTCAAACTTGGCATCGACGCACCGAAGCATGTCGACATCCATCGAAAAGAAGTGTATCTAGCGATTCAAGAAGAAAATGCGTCGGCTTCCGCTGGAGTGAAAGATTTATTTAACTTGCTACCGAAAAAATAAATGATGAAGAAAATCAAGAACTTCCATTGTGAGGTTCTTTTTCTCATTTCTTCACGCTTTCGCCACAAAATAAAAAAAGATAAAAAAAATTCTCTTAAACTATTAAATAAATTCCCCAACCTCCGATATTAACAATATAACGGACAGGACAGGGCGGCCGACCTGAACAATCCGTAAAAAATCACAGTTCACAAGGACGTGAACTACATACTCAAGGAGGAATTTTCATTATGAGAATCAATCATAATATCGCGGCTCTTAACACGTACCGCCAATTAAACAGTGCAAATGGTGCACAATCTAAATCTATGGAGAAATTATCTTCAGGTCTTCGTATCAACCGTGCAGGAGATGACGCTGCTGGTCTAGCAATCTCTGAAAAAATGCGTGGACAAATCCGCGGTTTAGACATGGCTTCTAAAAACGCGCAAGACGGTATCTCTTTAATCCAAACAGCTGAAGGTGCATTAAACGAAACTCACTCTATCCTTCAACGTATGCGTGAACTAGCAGTACAATCTTCGAATGATACAAATACAGATACTGACCGTGGCGAACTTCAAAAAGAAATGAACGAGTTAATCGATGAGATTGATCGTATTGCTGGAAATACTGAATTCAATACTAAAAACCTATTAGGTGCAAAAAATGCGAGTGGAACATTCACTGGTAGCAGTCAGTCGTTTACTTTCCATATTGGAGCTAACGAAGGTCAAAATATCGAATTAACAATTGATTCTATGGATAGTGCGCGTCTTGGTTCTACTGGTAGTGGTTCTAGTAAATTATCTGACTTGAAAACTGCTAGTGGTGCTACATCTGGTGGTATTTTAGACCAAACTTCTGCTGACACGGCTATTACTGTAGTTAACGATGCTATCGAACAAGTTTCTGCTCAACGTTCTAAACTTGGTGCGTACCAAAATCGTTTAGAGCACACTATCAACAACTTAGGAACATCTTCTGAAAACTTAACTGCTGCGGAATCTCGTATCCGTGACGTAGATTATGCTTTAGCTGCTTAAGTAGTGACAAGCACAGTCGTCCTAGCTGGTAACGGCTAGAGATTACAATCGGGTGAATTGCTGGAACCCCCTTAAAGCTTTCTTCCCCACAGCATAGCTGGAAACGGCAAGTGCGAAGGGTTTAAGAAGAAGAAAGATTGGGCAATCAGCAGCCAAGCTCCTGTAAGGAAACTTTGGAGAAGGTTCAACGACTAGGATAAACCATCTAAGGCGAACGCTATGATGATGAAATCCGTAGGTGAAACAATGTATCATCAGCATTGTGAATCCGAAGTGCCCGACCCCTACTAGATCGTTAGAGGGTGAAGATATAGTCTGGTCATTTGTGAAAGCAAATGTTCGCACGATGGCGAAAGAAATGATGAACCAAACTAAGAACTCTATCCTTGCGCAAGCATCTCAAGCAATGCTAGCTCAATCGAATCAAATGCCTCAAGGAGTATTACAACTTTTGAGATAATTGATTTAAGGGCGTCTTATCTGGTAACGGATAAGAGGATCACTGGGTGAATTGCTGGAACTTCCTAAAGCCTCTTTAACTACAACGTAACTGGAAACGGTAAGCGTGAAGGTGTGAAAATGATGAGGATGAAACAATGGATAATCAGCAGCCAAGCTCCTGTGAGGAAACTCTGGAGAAGGTTCAACGACTAGAGAATACCATTTAAGGCTTTAAGCTATGATGATGAATCTCGTAGGGCAGCAAACGCTGTTCGAAGTGCCCAGCCCCGGCGAAAGGCAGTTGACAGTTTAAAGTGTATAGTTGACTGTAATAGTAATCGGGTGAAGATATAGTCTATTCTGTGACCGAAAGGCATAGCGGCAAAGCAAGCCAATCAACAACCACAAGGAGTTCTTCAACTTCTTCGTTAATTTTATTAGAAAACCGGTTTTCCTTTTTGGGAAAGCCGGTTTTTTAAGTCACCTTTCATAAAAGACTTTTGCGGCGTAGTTCTTTAATTTTATAGGTGACTGACCAATAGGTGCGATTCAGTTTTTTAGCTATTTGCTTAGTTGTAGCACCTTTTGTTTTCATTGAAGTCAACAAGGATACTTCTTCTTCCGAATAGGGCTTATATCTTTCGGAATCCGTAGTTATTACTTCATAATTCGGATATTGCGTTGTGAGTAATTGCTTTTCATGATTAAAGCGCCAAGTCCAATTCGTTTTGTAATACATACTAGGGCAAGGGAAGCTAATGGCTTCTATACAACATAAAAAGGCGAAAGTATCTTTAACAGATGTGAATTTTAAGGCGTAGTGGTATCCGTCTGGCACCATGACATATTTAAAAGAAAGATTAAACGTATTTTCAATATGACAGCGTAAAATCTCCAATTGGTGTCTAGGATAATTTTGTAGAGCTAACGTAATGGCTGGAGTTAAATAAATTTTTTGTTTGCGGTGGTTGATTCTTTTTGTGATAGATAATGTGCCATCATCCATGTAAAGGATAGCCAGAAAATAAGGTGAGGTACAATCAGGTAATAATTGAGTAGGAATTTGCTTCTGACCACTTTCTTGATAGAAGTATGGATACAATTGAGTGAATAATGAAAGTGAGCGAGATCGTAAAGTTTGGCTTTTAGGAGTTAAATAGAATAATTGTGGGATTAAAGATTGTTTCCACTCTCGATAAGCTCTTTGATTAACACCATAGTGCTCACGATAGCTATTATTTTTCCTTCGAGCTCCTTTATATAGTTTAGTGATCTCGCCGTCCCCAATGATACTAGCGATTAATACATTTTGTTGTATACTGCTTAATCCGTATAATTCCATGTTATCCTACCTCTCTTATGAAACGTATGTTCTTATTGTAAGCGATTATTATTATTTATGCAATAAAAGGAAGAGAAGATATCCCTTCCTTTTATTGTTTATACTTTAAATAATAATCTTGCAAGCGAATGTGCTCCCAATTGTGAATGTACGCTCCTCCTTCAGTGCAATTGTATAAGTGTAGGTGAGGATGATTTTTAGCGAATGATTCAAACCATTTGCGATAGATCGTTAAATTTTTTGCTGTGTATACTTCGCCTGTGCGGTCGTAATTTAACACTTTTTCAGAGGCTTTCGTTTGTTTCATTTCTTTTTGGGCATGCGCTTGATTGGAGTGGCTTTTACCATCAGTGAAAGCTAAGTCTTGTCCAATTAAGGCAATGCTTTCTCCTCCTAGCTGAACCATGACATCGAGTAAAGCTGTTGCGACAGATCCTCCGGTTTGAATTGTAGGTTCTTGTTTCAAAGCAGCTATTTTTTCTGCTTCTTCAAAACCTTTTTGCCATAAAATTCGTCGAGGGCCTTTATTTAGCATCACGGTCTCGTGATAAGCTGTACTTAAATAGAATAGTGGTGTTTTAGGTAGAGAAATGTCTGTTAATTGCGTATAGGTTGCTTCGTTGGCATCAATGATAACGGAAAAAGTCAGGAGTAACTCCGTGCTGCATGAGTGGTTTAATGGCTGTTGCTACTGCCCCGATGATAGATGTCTGTTCTGTTCTAATTTGTTTGAGTAAAGGCAGTTGCTTATTTAAGGAAGGGTCTGCTGAAACTAAGATCATTGGCTTATCTTTATGTCTATTCATCAGTTTGTGAGTTCCCTGGTCGTTGAGTGCGATGTTTTTTTCAAAATTTGTCTTCATATTTTCAATTTGATGCTGGAGTGATCCATTTTGAAGTTTGATATGATCCAATACCGCTTTCACATTTCCTAATTCATTCGGAAAGATATCTAAACCATGTTTATGAATGAGTAAGTTTGTTGAGCGAATGTCAGAAAATAAATTTGTCTGTGCCATCAATGGAAGCTGGGTGAATGACTTAACGGAAACATTAGGGAGGTTTGCAACCAACTCATGAAAAGGACTGCTCTTAAACCAATGGAAAAACGTATCGTTAAATTCAATCACCGTGATCGATTGATTCGGTAATAAATTAGCAAGTGCTTGGATGTGATATCCGGCACCTAGACCGATGACGACGATGTTTTCATCTTTTTTTACATGTTTGCTGGCATTTTCACTCCAAATTTTCGCTTCACGCAAAGGGTCATATTTACTATGAAACGTCATGAGTTTTCCGTTATCTTCTATTTTTATAGTCGGTACGGTTCTAGTTTCTACGATGGTAATCTTCATGTTTACCTCTCCTTTTCTCCTAATTATAATAGAAAAGTAGTGAAGAAGAAATGAAGTTTCACTAGCTGTGACATTTAAAAAAGTAGATTTCTGTCGATATAATAGGAAGAAAGTTTTTATTTAGAACAAATTTATTGGGGGAACAACGATGAAACTCCTTTTTAACGAACAAATGATTAAGTGCCAACAGACGATTTCTGTAGACGAAGTCATTGAACAAATTAACGAACTATTACACGATCAATATTACTTCAACCACTTCATTGCAGATGGCGAGGAAGTGTTAGAGGAGCCAGAAATCTTTCTGATGAACAACTTAGAGAGAATCGATGAATTGACAGTTGTCGCTATACCGGCGCAACAATTCATTAATGACTTGTTGTTGTCTGCAGAAGAATATACAGAACGTGCGGTATCTCATATTACAGCTGTAGCGGATGAATTTTATAATCATCCATCAACGACAAGTTGGTCTGAATTGAGCAATTTATTGGAAGGAATGCAGTGGTTAGCAATGGCAACTGATACAGTGACGCAATCTGTTGCCTGCCCATCTGATTGGGAGGAAATACTTACAACGACAACTAATTTACAGGCGGAACTAGGTAACCTTGAAGAAGCATTAGAAAACACGGATACCGTCCTTATTGCGGATATGTTGCAATATGAAGTGTTGCCGGCTTTTGAAACAATTGCCCAAAAGGTGAAACAAATCATTGATACAGAAGGAATGCGTCATGATCTTAATTGATAACAGAAACTATTTACGACTGCGAAATCGGCCGTTGTTGGAGATGTTAGCTGAACGAGAGGAACATATAGAGGCGGCTGTCATTGAACCTTCAAAAAGAGGATTACCGACGTTAAAACTAACGGTCGATGAGAAAACTCAATATGTTTATAGTAAGTATGATCCCGAGAAAGAAGTGGAACGATTACATAAACAAAAGGAAATTCCAGAAAATACGAAACATGTGCTATTTTTCGGTGCAGGGCTCGGATATCAGATTCAAGCGTTATTAAATGAATATCCGGATATGAATTATTCCATTTATGAACCGAATCAAGATGCGCTAGTTCAGTTCTTCTCTCATCAAAATATAAATGACTTATGTGGGGAGCAGCTACACAAAGTATTTACAACAACAGATAATGAACAAATTCGCTCACATATCCAAAACCTTTATCAGCTAGCAGGAAGTGATATATATATATACACACTTCCCGTCTACGAAAAGTTGTACGCTGAAGAGTTGAAAATCGTGATGGAGACGATGAAAGAGCTATTGCAGAATAAAAGAGGGAACTTAGCAGCTGAAGTCTCTTTTCAAAAACGATGGACGATCAATTCGATTAAAAACTTTCCGAAAGTGATGCAAACACCTAATATTTTGCATGATGTAGATAGAAGTGCTTTTGAGGGGAAGGCAGCTATTATTGTTGCAGCAGGTCCGTCGCTATCGGAGGAGTTTGAGAATTTACGATATATTAAGGAACATGGATTAGCTTATATATTCTCGGTGGGGTCGGCGATTAATTCGTTAATCGAGCATGATATTTATCCAGATGCCGCTTGTACGTATGATCCTAAGGAACGTAATCAAAATGTTATAAAGATCATTAAAGATCGTAATATCACCGGGATACCACTTGTTTTTGGAAGTTCAGTAGGCTTTGAAACGTTACTCGATTACCCAGGTCCTATGCTACATATGATTACAAGTCAAGATACTATAGCCCCTAGTTTAGTGAAGGAAATTAAAAGTTCTGATATAGTGCATGATGCTCCTTCTATAGCAGTAGTAGTTTTTGAATTATTGAATTTAATGGGCTTTAATCAGATCATTTTAGTAGGGCAAAATTTAGGGTTTAAAAATAATATGCGATTTGCGAACGGGATTAAATATAGTCATATTACAAATGAATTAACAGAAGAGGAGAAAAAAGATTTAATAACAGTTAAAGATGTGAATGGCATGGAAATGTACACATCTTCTATGTATTTTTCAATGAAGAAACAATTGGAAATGCATATAAATAGATTTAACTACACAGAAGTTGTTAATACAACAAAAGGTGGAGCACATATTGAAGGAACGACTTTTATGTCGTTAACAGATGTAATTGTAAATGGTTTATCTAAAAGAAGTAGCCCCGTTGTTTCTAACTGGTGGAGAGCTCATAATCAATATGATTATGAAGGAGTGCAAAAACAAAAGGAATTACTAGAGAGAGAAAGGGAAATATGTAAAGTTTTGATTAAAGGAACTCTAAGTTTTGTGAAAAAAATGGAAAAAGAAATAAATGTTTATCAAATGAACCAACTTAGTAGAAGCATAAAACAGTTTGACAATGAATTTAATAAGTTACAACAAAATTTATTCTTTAAAATGTTTATCGAACCAATGATGCGGGTTCAAATACAACAACTTAGAAAAAAATCTAAAGAGATACACTTTGAAAGAAATATAAAAAAGAAGGGGAAATTTGTTATTCAAATTTTCGGCCCTTTTTTGATAGATTGTTATAGACATTTTGAGTTTGTGGAAACTTATTATAGAGAATTAATTACTTTTATTAATAAAAAGGATACAGTTAAACTATTTGATTAAAGAACTTATTATAAAAAATATTATTTAAAGAGAGTGTTATATATGACAGTTGAAATATTACATTTAGCGAGTTTTTCTGGAAATATTGGTGATATAGCAAACCATGAAGGATTTTACTCTCAAATTCGAAAAATATTTAATAAAGAAGTAAAAATAAAACAATTGGAAATGAGAAAGTTCTATAAAAATTGGAGAGAAATGAAATTTGATAATGAATTTGCGGATCTCGCCAATAAGTACGATTTGCTAATTATAGGAGGAGGAGGTTTTTTTGATTTATGTTGGGATTACTCTGCTACAGGAACCTCATTAGATATAAGTTGTGAAGTATTGGCCCAGATTAATACACCAATCTTTATTAATGCTATAGGCGTAGATATAAGTAGAAATCCATCAAACGAGGTAATCCGAAAGTTTGGTCTTTTCTTAGAAGGAATAACAAAAAAAGATAATATTTTTATAACTGTTAGAAATGATGGATCTTACACAACTATAAAAAAACTTTACCCTAAATGTTCAGAACGAATCTTTAAAATTCCTGATCACGGATTTTTTGTAAGTGAACTTGATAAAATTAAACAGTATCAGCCAGTTAAGAAAGTCAAATCTATTGGTTTTAATTTTGCATTTGATTTAAAAGAATTTCGGTATTCAAAGGTGACATATGATTATTTTATAGAGAAAATAGGGGGGGTTATACAAAGTTTTTTATTGAATTCAAATTACAATATTTATTTTATCGCTCATATTCAAACTGATTATAAAGTATTTGTTGATATTATAGAAACTATAAGTGAAAGGAACTTAAGAACTAGGATTTCTATAACTCCAATAATACAGGGACAAGAAATAGAAACAATTAAATATTATAAAGAATGTGAAGCCATATTCGGGATGAGATTTCATACCAATGTGTGTGCGATATCTATGGGGATTCCGACACTAGGAATTGCTACACTTCCTAAATCAGGGGATATGTATGAGGAAATTGGTTTACCACATAGAGCTATAAATATTACAGAACCATTGTTTTTTGAGAAGTTAATTGAAGAAATGAACAAAGTTGACGATGATGAATATTTAACTACCTTACATCAGGCATATAAAAATTCCCTAAGTAAAGTATACGAAGAAAAGAATGAAGTATATTTATTATTAAAAGACTGGCTCAAAGAACAAAATATATTGTAATTGTGGAGAGGATGTTAAAGATGAACCCGAAAGTAATTGCAGAAATAGGATGTAACCATAAAGGTAGCATGGAGATTGCCAAACAAATGATTAATATAGCGGCAGTTTATTGTAAAGCTGATGTTGTGAAATTCCAGAAACGTAACAACAAAGAGTTACTTTCTGAAGAACAATATAATGCACCACACCCTAATCCTAAAAATTCATATGGAGACACATATGGAGAACACAGGGAATTTTTAGAATTAACTTTAGAGCAACATAAGGAATTAAAAGAGTATTGTGAGCAATTTAATATTGTATATAGCACATCAGTATGGGATTTGACTTCAGCTAAAGAAATAGCCACTTTAAAGCCGGATATGATTAAAATTCCTTCTGCATTGAACAATCATTATGAAATGATTGGATGGCTCTGTGATAATTATGATGGAGAAATTCACGTTTCTACTGGTATGACTACATATAAAGAAATAGATGAGCTTATTTCCTTTTTTGTTGAGAAAAAACGTAATAAAGATGTTGTTTTATATAACTGTACTTCTGGTTATCCAGTACCTTATCAAGATATTCGTTTGAAAGAAATTACAAGGTTGATTGAAAAGTTTGGAGATGTAGTAAAATCAATTGGATTCTCAGGTCATCACCTCGGTACCGCTATAGATGTTGCTGCGTTTACTCTAGGAGCAGAATGGTTTGAACGTCATTTTACTTTAAATAAAATGTGGAAAGGTACGGATCATACTGCATCACTTGAGCCAGAAGAATTAAAGAAGTTAATCGAGGACTTACATGATGTGAATGAAGCTCTTCAGTATAAGTCTGAAGAAATTTTGGATATAGAGCTGGTACAACGGAAAAAATTAAAGTATCAGGTGATTAAGTAATGGGGAAGACGGTTGCGTTTATTCCAGTAAGAGGAGGTAGCAAGTCTATCCCTTTAAAAAACATTAAAGAGATAAATGGTCGTCCTTTAGTATATTGGACAATTGATGCTGCTATTAATTGCAAATATATTGATGAAGTAATTATCAGTACAGATAGTGAAGAAATAAGACATTGTATTCAACAATATGACAAGAATGACTATAATAAGCTCAAGTATATTGATCGAAACCCTCAAAATGCAACAGATACGGCATCAACTGAATCAGTTCTTTTAGAATTTGCGAATCAAGCGGAGTTTGAAAATGTTATTCTTATTCAGGCCACTAGCCCATTATTAGAGTGGTATCAGTTAGATGAAGCGTGTGAACACTTTTTTAAAAATGACTATGATAGTTTGTTATCTTTAGTTCGCCAAAAACGTTTTATTTGGAGAGAAACTGACAGTGGAATAGTGAACCCGATAAATTATAATCCAGAAAGTCGCCCCAGAAGGCAGGAATTTGATGGATATTTAGTTGAAAATGGAGCTTTTTATATAACTACATTAAAGGCTTTGTTAACGTCTAAAACTAGAATTTCAGGAAATATCGGATATTATGAAATGCCTGAAGAAACATACTTTGAGATTGATGAACCTGAAGATTGGTTAATTGTAGAGCAACTTTTACGTAAAAAACAATCTATTTCTCTAGATAAAAGGCTCCAAAAGATCAAACTATTTGCTACTGATTGTGATGGAGTGTTGACAGATGCAGGAATGTACTATTCTAGTGAAGGAGATACGTTGAAAAAGTTTAATACTAAGGATGGAATGGGTTTAAGTTTATTAAAAAAAGCTGAAGTTATTGTAGCAATTCTTACAGGTGAAGATTCGCCAATAGTTAAAAAAAGAGCAGAAAAGTTAAATATTTCTCATGTTTATTTGGGATGTGATGATAAAGTCAGAGCAATGGAAGAACTACTAGAGAAGTATAATTTAAGTTTTGACCAAGTAGCTTATGTAGGAGACGATTTAAATGACATTCCTTTACTAAAAAAAGTGGGGGTGGCTTTTTCTGTGGCTGATGCTACAGCCGAAGTCAAGCAAATTGTTGATTATGTAACAACCAGAGAAGGAGGACAAGGGGCTGTTAGGGAAATAGCAGATATACTGTTGCCCTACCAACCTTGACAATAATGAATTTAAATTCTTATTTGCTGAATTGCTCTAAAACAATATATGATGCATTAGCACAAATTGAAAAAAATAAAAAGGGATTTGTCATAGTAGTTGATGATCTTCAAATAGTTAAAGGTACTATTACAGATGGAGATATTAGGAGGCTTCTTTTAAAAGGAGAAGGTCTAGGTTCTCCCATTTCTAAAATTATTTCAAATGATTTCGGTTTTTTATACGAAAATGATCCTTTTGAAAAAATAGTTAGTTTTTTTAAGTCGCCTAAAATAGAATTTTTGCCAATTGTAAATAATGAGAATAAATTAACCAATGTTTTAACAAAAAATCAACTTCATACGGCTTTACTTGAAGGAATAGAGTGGGACCTTCATTTTGATTTCTCGCTTTTAGATGACAAGAAAATAGATCAGGAAATTTATGATCGACCTTGGGGTTATTATAAGACAGTGTTTTTAAGTGAATATTCTAGAGCAAAAATCATTCAAGTTAATCCAAATCAAGAACTGAGTTTACAAGAGCACAAAAAGCGTGAGGAACACTGGGTGATCATAAAAGGTGAAGGTATGATGACAATTGGTGAGAGTATAAAGCCAGTTTATGAAGGAACTTATGTCTACATTCCAACAGGGTGCAAACATAGGGTTAAAAATACATCATCTACTAACCCTTTAATGATTTCAGAAGTTCAACTAGGAAGTTACTTTGGTGAAGATGATATTATCCGTTATGAGGATAAATATGGAAGGTTGGAAAAATGAAAATAAGTGATGGATGTTATTTATGTGATTCTGAACATATTGTTGAAAGACATGGTCGAGTAAGGGATTCTGAAGAATTAAAGGTAATGGAATGTAAAAACTGTAGTTTAGTATTCCTATCATCATTTGATCACATAAATGACCAGTTCTATGAACAATCCGGTATGATGGATGGGAAAATAGAGATACAGAAGTATCGTAATAACTCTTATAAGGATGACAAACGAAGAGCATTGTATATACAAGATCAAATATTAAATAAGACGTTATTAGACTTTGGTTGTGGAGGCGGAGGTTTACTCCATTTTCTGAAGAATAAAACAGAATACATTGCAGGCGTTGAGTTAGATAATCATTTAAATAAAGTTATTAATAATGAAGGAGTAAAATGCTACAAGAACATAGAAGATGTAAAAGAAACATTTGATTATATTACATTATTCCATGTCCTTGAACACTTCTCTGATCCGCTAAACATGCTAGAGCAATTGAAAAGGTATTTAAAACCAAATGGAAAGATAGTTATTGAAGTACCTAATTCTGACGATGCTTTGTTAACATTATTTAATAGTAGTGCTTTTGCCAACTTTACATATTGGAGTTGTCATCTGTTTTTATTTAATGCTAAAACTTTGAATGAATTATTTATAAAAGCTGGTTATAAAGTGAATTATATTAAGCAAATTCAGCGTTATCCTTTAAGTAATCATTTATACTGGTTAGCAAAAGAAAAGCCAGGTGGACATCAACAATGGAACTTTATTAATAGTCCGCTTTTAGAGAAAGAATATGAAAATCAATTGGCTGCTTTAGGAAAATGTGATACATTGATTGCTGAAATTTCAATTTGATTTTATTTTTATATGATGAATTTTAACTAAAGGTTAACTGATATAAGGGGGCAGAGTCCGAATAGGGTCTGACCTCTTTATTTAGTTTTTAGAGCAGAGTTATAAATCAGTTGTTTTAAATAAATTATCAGAAAATGTCGAACGATAGATAGAAGAATAATGAGTAAAATGAACTATAATAGAAATAGTTCTAAAGAAGTCATGGGCAGAAAAATGGTTAAGGTTTAGAGATATCATATACCATAAACAATCGAGTATTACTACATCCATTGTTGAATTATCCATATATCTGCTGTGAATACCGGTGTTAAAATACTAAGCTGTTTTAGAAAAAAGATTATTTTTAAGAAAGAGGAGAGACTATGGATTCCATCGAAGTAGAAGTAATTGGCGTAAAAAAAGTGAGCTTTACTAATGATGAAGGGACACGGATACAAGGAACTAAAGTATATTATTATTCAGAATATAACAAGGATGAAAACATTGTTGGGTACAATCCTCTAAGTGCTTGGTTCAACGATTTCGATATGTTTGATAAGTTGAAAAAATCAACTATTCCAGGGAAATTTAAAATGGAATATGTTTTAAAGTTGCAGGGAAGTCAAGCGAGCGTAGAAGTGAAAAACTTTGAACAGCTTAAAAAAGCTACCGTTTAAAAATTGAAATTCCCTTAATATTATGACAGAATGGTATTAGTGAGACTAGATGCATAAGGCTTTAGTCGATACATTAGTATGCCCTATTTACTAAGGGTCACTTGTTTCTGCTATGCTAGGATTATCACTAGACATACCAGATAACAATTGGAGGATGGAACTAATCATGGTCTTGATAAATCACACAGTTAATTCATCCTTGTAATCTTTTAAGGAATCTACTCTAGTATAACAGCTAGAGGCGCGGCTGATATATCTCCCCTTCTAACGCCGCTATAAAAGAGAAGGGGATTTTTTTATGGGGGGATTCAATGAAAGTTGATCAACAACTGCTTTCATTATCGATGCCAGGGCTATTAGAAGAAGAATTTTATCTTTATAAAAAAATAAAGACAGATGATCTTTTAATTCCACCTAAGATAAAGATTCAAGTCGGGGCAGATGGTGTGAAATGGGAATCTTTTGAGGAAAATATTAAGCAAGAGTGTTTACATATATCTAACCGAGTACGAAAAGGGAGCTATTTTTTTAAACCATTTCGTGAGGTAGAGATACCTAAAAACTCGGCAGACTCTGCTAAACACAAAAAAGAAGTACGCACAATTTCAATTTCATGTATTAGGGATGTCTTAATGCAGAGAATAATGTATAAAGCAGTAAATGATCAGGCAGAAGCCTTGTTTAACGAAGTGTCTAATGTGAGTTTTGCGTATAGGAGAGGAAAGTCGGCGCCTGATGCAGCACAGCTTTTATATAAATATGTTAAACAAGGGTATACTGCTGTATTGGACGCTGATATCGAGAAATTCTTTGACTGTATACCTCATGAAGATTTGTTAGTAAGAGTAGAGAAGTTATTAGGGAAAGAAAATAATTTACTGCACACATATTTCAAGAGGTTTATTTCAGTTGACCGAGTAAAATGGGAACATTATAAAGGAGATTATAAGAGTTTCCACAATAAAAAACCAATTCGTACGATTAGAACACAAGGTATTCCACAAGGTGGAGTGTTATCAGGATTATTAGCTAATTTATTTCTTCATTCATTTGACATTTGGATAATGACAGAACTTTCAAGAAAATTTGATTTAAAATATATACGATATGCAGATGACTTTGTTATTTTAACTAGAAATATAGAAAACGTGACCAAGATTCAAGAGTTAACTAGTAGAAAATTAAGTGAAATGAAACTAACGTTGCATCCAAGTAAAGAAAAAACTAAACGAATTGATCTGAAAGAAAAGGGTGAAATTGTGAATTTTGTTGGCTTTTCGATTTCTCCTTCAGGTGTTCGTATAAAGAAAGCTAACATAAATAACTTTAAATATAGATTAAATAAAATTATTCATGAAACAAACTTATTTCAAAGTAGTAAAGAGTTAAATCCTATTATTTCTAAACTCACATATAAGTTGTTAGGAAATGAAGCTATTGAGTTGAGAACTTGTCAACGTTGCAATCTTCATGAGGCAAAAAGAAGCTGGTTTAATTATTTTTCTATAATAACAGATGTTCAGCAATTACGCGCTCTAGATTGTTGGATTAGAAAGAAGCTATATCAAAAATACTACCATAACACTGGTAAAAGGCTAAAAGCTTCTGAGTTAAATGCATATCAATTAGTTCGCTTAGAAGACCTTTATTATAAAGTCAAAAAGGTAAGTTCACTAGAATGCTGTAGATGTAGTCCCTTTGAAAGCCAATTAAAACGACATATATTAATTAATGATTTATTCAAACATTCATCTTAGTATTAGGTTGATCAGTTTGGATGTTTCATGAAGATATGAAAGGTTTTATGAAAAACCATTCAGGAGAGCTGAGTGACATGTATAAGCGGTTATTATCTTTATTTGGAGCGGGGAATATTAGAGTTTATGGACGAGGTATTCCCAATGTATTTATGACTAATGGAAAAGTTGATCGTGCGAAAGTAGAACAGTTAATGGGTTGGAAATAGATTTCATTACCAATGAAAAACTGCCAGCATCGAATGGAGATGCTGGCAGTTTCCTATTCACTCCCCCTCATAAGCCGTCGTACAATCAACTTTTCCAACTTTCTCTTCAAACCAGCCGATTCGATCGGTTTCTCGATGATCAAACTGAGGAACAAACGGTTTAATGTCTAACAGTGGTGTTTCGTTGAGTATATCGACTTCAGAGATGTATAGGCGGTTGCCTTCCACCCTTTGTAATCGGACGGTGGATAAGCCGATTTTATTCGGGCGTCTCGGGTAACGGGTAGCGAACACGCCGTGGGATTGGTTATCAAGGAAGGGTTTCACTTCCAATGAGATATCTGTGACTAAATGTAAGTGATAAATGAGCGTTAGGTGAGAAAACTCCTCGATATCTTTTAGGCCAGGAACGAGCTCTTCGTTTAGTTCGATATACCCTTCTGCTTCTTTAGCTGCGACTGCTTGAATCGGCATTCCTTTCGCCTCTGTAAAAGGGGTGTAGATCGTGCCGATGGCTTCTAGTGTGATGGTCATGTTAATTCTCCTTCCTTGTGAAAAAATAAAATATCTTTTTTGTGAATGTAGAGCATGATTTGATCGCCTACTTGGTGTTTTGTTTCTTGCCATTCAGATAAAGGAACGTTGATCTGCCATCGGTTTATACCCGTGCTTTCGAATACTTCTGGTCCTTTGTCGGCTGCAAATTTAGCAAATTGTTCTGCTGTTTCTGGCTGTTCGGAGTATGTAGTCGTCGCACACGGAATTTCATCGACTAAATTGATAGCTGGATCGATTTCAACGAGGTGAAACTGATCTTTCTGCTTCGACCAAGCGCTATATTCGGCAAGAGCGGCATTCCCTTGTCCAAGTTGCAACGTAGCAGCTACTTTTGGTCCGGTTTCTACCGATGTAAGAATTTGCTTTTCAATTTCTGCGCCAAGCTTGGCGTTTTCAAAGATTTTTTTCGCTGTTTTCTCTAACGCTGTTGATTCCAGCTCAGGTACAATTAATTCAACGTCTTCATTGGCAAGGTCATAGATAGATTGAATATTCGCTGGGTTATCTTTCGGTGTGATAACGACGGGTGTATGGTAAGCGATAGGGCCTTCGATCGTTTGGATATGCCCTTTCTCCTCAGCTGTTTTAACAAAAGTCATTCCATCAGGCATGAAAATATCGCCGGTGAACTCTAGTTGTTGTGTTTGGTTATAAGTAATTATGATTAGTTATAATTAAATATACCTAGATATATTAAATGTAAATTGATATCAAATCAAGTGTTGCTGGGAGGATTTTTATTATTTCGGCTAGGGGACGTTCTGTTGTTCGGTTCGAAATGGAAACGTAGCTAAAATCACTTAATCACTATCCATCAACTCTACCCCGTAATGTTTTTTCGCTACTTCCGCAAGAACGGGATCTAAATCTGCATGATTCATGCCATTACCAGATTGTGTGAACTCTTGACCACATCCATCTTTTGTTACTTCAATCCCAGTATAATGAATGTTAATATTGTCAGGACTGTCCGGGTCATTTTCAAAACTGCCTGTCCCCAGTCCTCTAATGCATTCTTCGTCAATCTTCGTCCTTTTCCCATTCGAATCTACATAGTAGTATTTATCAGTCACTATCCCGTAATCCATATCTGGAGTAGAAGTAGCATAGTAGCCTTCATCATTTATAAGATATACTTTATAATCGCCTTCTTTTTTAATTTCAGGCGCATCTTTTACGTTATATAAGGCGTATACATACCCCTCATAATCTTCTGGAATTAAGTAAATATCATTAGTCACATTATCATTTGTACAACCTACCAAAGCAAAAAGAGTAAAGGGTAAAGCCAGAATAGTTTTTTTCAATCTCCTCTCCACCTTTCTTATACCCTTATTTTACCATGGGTTGAAAGGAGTGTAGGGTCAGGTCCCCTGTCTCGCTTAACGTCAACATAGGGGCTTATATGCAAAATTGGATATTAAACGTAAAGTCAAGGTAGTCTTGTTTTTAATACGAGCGTATGTTTGTGTTCACCCTCAACCATGATATAATAAAGTCAAATGATATGAAATTTGTATAATAGAACATAGGCAAGAGTTATTGAATACAGGAACAAAGTGTACTTATTTTATAATGATGTGGATGTGCAGAGAATGTCTAATGAAAAGTTGCTCTATCATATTACTGATTTTAACATAATCCGAGAGAAGTCCTCTTCCTCAAGGAGCGTGAAGGGCACAGCCCAGCGAGTAGGGAGGGGATGAATCTCGGTTCGGCACAGTCGAAAAGCGTTTCGTTGAGGACCTCCCGAACTTTGTCGAAAGAAAAAAGGATGGAATTTTCCATTTGCTCTTGATGGGAACATGCATTCTGTTTATAATGATGACAAAGGAGGGGGATCTCATGTATCGAACGTTGAAAACGGGCTTTAGAGTGCCACAGTCCACGCTTCAACAGTTGTTTCATCTACGTCGAATTTGCGGAACGATTTGGAATGACTGTGTGCAGTTGGCTCGGTATTATTACCGGATTCACGGCAAGTGGATTAACAAAAGTGACCTTCAAGCTGAACTCAAAGGCTTGTATCCTCTTCACAGTCAGACGATCCAAGCGGTGTGCCACAAGTTTTTGCGTGCCCGAGAAGGGGTTCACCAAGCTCGGAAAATGAACAAGTCCATCCGGTATCCATACAAGGAAAAGTTTGTGTTTCCTCCTAAATGGGTCGACAAATCTTTCGTTTTAGAGGGACGGAAACTACTACTTAGCTTAGGAAGATGGCAGGGAAAACAACAGGCACCGCTCGTGTTGAAGCTTGCCTCGGTTCCGACTGGCGTGATCAAAGAAGTAGAACTCGTCTATGACGGTCGGTGGCATGCTTGTTTGTCGTATGAAGACGGCGTCGAGCCTGTACCGATTCAAGATGGGCATACAGCTGCGATTGATCCAGGTGAGATTCATACGATTGCCGCCGTCAGTACGAGCGGACAAGCGCTAGTGATTTCGGGGAGGAAGATGCGCAGCGTTCATCGGTTGCGAAACAAAAAAGTGAGAGAGCTGCAAATTCTCATGAGCCGATGTCAAAAAGGGTCGAGAAAATGGCGCCAATACAATCGAACAAAAAAGTACATTCTCTCCAAAAGCGAACGACAGTTAGGGGATCTCTTGCATAAGACGACTCATGCTTTTGTGAACTGGTGCGTGGAACAAAAAGTCGGGCATGTTGCTCTTGGCGATGCGGAAGGCGTCCAGCGACACACAAGCAAGCGAAACAAAAAACGAAAACGCCCCCGCTCCAAACAAGTGAACCAAAAACTCAGCAACTGGAGCTTTGGAAAACTCAAGAAACAGTTGGTTTATAAATTAGAAGCGGTTGGCGTCTCCTTATCAAAAGAAAACGAAGCCTACACGACGCAAGCATGCCCTGCTTGTGGAAAACGAAACAAAGTCCGTTCACGAAACTATCACTGCTCTTGCGGCTATGAACGGCATCGGGATGTCCACGGTGCAGCGAATATCTTATCCCAATATTTGCACGGGAAGTTTCGAGAAGTGATGCTAACTAACATCACGTATCTACGTCCTGTACAGGCGTAGTAGATGGGCAGAACCGCCCCAGAGGGAGATGGCCGTGTCTTTGATTCTCTCTCTGTTGCTTACAGTGGCAGCAATCCGTCGAGAGACTTCTTGCGTCAAGACCACTGCTTCCATATGGGAGCGTCAGTCCCCGAGAAAGACGAGGGTGTCGTGTACACCTATGGACATCGTCCAGCTTCTGATATCGAGGGGATAGACAAGAAACCACTACCTCAAGTGCGAAGCGATAGGTGGGGGAGGTTCATTAAAGGTGATCGAAGAATTAAGTATAAAATCTATTGCGGTTCCACCGTTAGGGTGCGGGAATGGTGGCTTGAAATGGTCTGATGTACGGCTCGAAATAGAATCAGCTTTTGAGAAATTGCAAGACGTGGAAGTGCATCTATATGAACCAGCAGGAAGTCCGAAACCAGATGAAATAAAAATTGGAACAGGTCGTCCGAAAATGACAAGATCAAGAGCGTTATTCTTAATGCTGATGAACGACTATTCGATACCAGGATATAGATTGTCCTTATTAGAAATTCAAAAATTGGCTTATTTCCTCCAAGTAGTTGGTGAGCCGCTAAGACTAAGATTTGAAAAAGGAAAATTCGGTCCCTATGCAGACAACCTTAACCATGTATTGCAACGTTTAGATGGTCATTTTATTCGAGGTTTTGGTGATAGGAGCCGGGATGCTGAAATTTATTTAATTAATGATGCAATAAAACAAGCCGAACAGTTTTTAAAGGGTGAGCGGGAAGCGTTTGAACATTTGGAAAAGGTACGGGATATCATTCAAGGGTTTGAAACTCCCTATGGTTTAGAATTGCTTTCAACGGTTCATTGGGTAATCAATGAAAAGCCAGAAGCGACAGAGGACGTTAAAAATATAATCGAAGAAGTCCATAATTGGAACGAAAGAAAGAAAAATATTTTTAAAGAAAAGCATATTCAGAAGGCGTGGGAGCATTTCCAGGACATAGGGACAGATACCGTGTCCCTGTTGACGAATGATTAGATACACAGTAGAAGTTTAGTCTTTAGACTTTCTGCTAGTAAGGACTGTTCCGCATCGTCATAGGTGTTTATATGCAAAATTGGATATTAAACATAAAGTCAAGGCAGCTTTGCTTTGGCTTTTTATTGTTTAGCGCATTTCATAAGTCTTTGTATTTTCACCCCCAGAATGGTGAGGACCTCCGTAGCAATCCAGATGGAATAGAAGAAAATAATTTAGGTTAAGAGTGTCAGTGCTATAAACCAACAAAGGCCGTCCGATACACAGCTTTCGGACGGCCTTTGTTAGGAGTTATTCTTCGTATGTTTATACTTCTACTTCTCTCACCACTCGCTCATAGCGCCGAGTGATGCTGTTGATGCTTCTGTTCATTTGTCGTCCGATTTCTGCGTAGGTGAGTCCTTCTTGGCGTAGTTGGATTAGGAGCTGATCTTCTTTTGTCGTCCAGCATTTGTAGGTTCTTTTCTTACATAGTTGATTCTCTTTTTCTTTTATTCTTTCTTCTTTCACCCACGCTGGTTCAGGCAGAAGTGCTTGGTGGGGAATATTCGAGAAGGTGATTTTTTCTTTATGTATTTCTGCCCATTTCCAAAATTGACAAGGGTCAATAAAATAGAAGTTTTTTGATTTTCTCGTTACTTTTTGAATAAAGGGTAAATGATGCTTTTTCATCCACCATTTGATCGTGTTGCGGTCAACTTGGAGGATTTTGGCTAGTTCTCCGAGCGTGACGAGCCCTGTTTGGGATTTTGTGTTAGCTAATCCTAGTCGGCTCATTTTGACTAGGACAGATTCAAAGGAGCGATCTAGTTTTTTGGCGATACTCGAAATTTTTTGAAAGCCTGCATATTCTTTTAAGTATTCAATTTCATCAGCGCACCATTCTTTTCTCATTCTTATTTCCACCTCATTTATTGTCATTTGGAAGTAAAAAAAACTATTCTATACAGGGTAGAATAGCCAAAGAATTTTATAATAGAAAAATCTATCAAATTGGCAACCAGGCGATCGTAGTTTCACATGTTAAACCTTAGACCCTAGGCTTTGCGTCCTATCCTTTCGAATAGTTTGCCTTTTTCTTCCGTTGTATAGGAATTTCTAATTGTGTATTTGTACTGAATCATCGTAAATCAATTGGAGACACATATCAATAAGCCTAAAGGAAAACAGTATTATCGTATGATTAAACCAAAAATTACTATTGATATAATAGTATTATTTTTTTGGGTTATTTTGTTAAATAAAAATAAAATGCAATACTATTATACTAATTTAAAATAATCAAGTATGATAAATTTCCTCTTAAAATGTTTCAGTTATTCTTAAGTTAATAGGAGGTTCAACATGATACGATGCGAAGGTAACGACATCCGAACAGGCACAAGCCGCCTAGCTCATCAGACGGCTTGTTTTTTGGCGATATTATTTAGTACTCTGAAATAAATCTGCCAAAGTTTCAACTACGTAATCTGGTTCAATCTTTGTTTGCTCAATCTCTTTTTTGCTCGACACACCGGTTAATACGAGGCAGGTGGAGATTCCATTATTTCTCCCCATGAGGATGTCCGTTTCTAGTCGGTCACCGATGATTAAGCATCTGTCTTTTGGGATGTTTAACTTTTCTTGGACTTTATGAATGTAATAGGCCGATGGTTTGCCGATGACTTGATCAATGCTTTGTCCCGCAGCGACTTCAATAGCTTTAGCAATTGCGAGTGTGTCTGCAATGTAACCACCTGGGACAGGGCAAGCAGGATCAGGATTCGTTACGATCAGTTTAGCGCCATTACGCACGGCTGTCATTGCCAAGTTGAGCTTGTCATAAGTGAAGGCACGATCTAATCCAACGAGCACATGAGTGGCTTGTAATGGATCTTCTGTCACCTTTAATGGATAATGATTAAATTCTTCGGTAATTGCTTGCTCCCCGACGATATAAATAGAGGCATTAGGTGCGTTTTCTAAAAAATAAATAGCAGACAGCGAGGAAGCCGTGATGACTTCCTCTAGCTCTGTTGCGATCCCTAATGAACAGAGAAGTTGCTGACAATATTCTCTTGTGTGCGTGGGGGCATTAGTAATGAATAAGATTTTTTTATTGTGCTTTTTTAATGTATCTATCATTTTTTTGACGCCGGGGAGAAGTTGCTTCCCGACATAGATTGTTCCATCTAAATCAAAACAATAGGCTTCAAAGTCGTCAATATGTATCATGTTTAACTCCTGTGTCGTTAGTTTTGAATCTTACTCAGTAGAAGATCCTTTCCTGCTTGTAATTTCTCTAATGGTGTGTTTGGAGCGTACTCAAGAATTAATTCACAATGTGATGCGTATTCGTTAATAGCTGCAAAAACAGACTTCCAGTCGATAGTGCCTTCCCCGATGGCTAAATGGTCGTCTCCTGTTCCATCGTTATCATGAATATGTAAGGCAAGCAGGCGATCTTTCGTTTCTTGAATTAATCGTGGAATGTCCCAATTGTTTAAATTGGCATGACCAGTATCAATTAAAAAGCCAGCTGTTTCGTCAATAGCATGTAAGAAATTCGTATATTCTTCTTGGGTGAAAAGTGAACTGCCATTGTATCCAACGTTTTCAATGGCAAGTTTCACATTTAATGGCTTGGCAACTTGGCATAATTCATTAATGTAATGAGAGGCGCGCTGTTGAGCTGTTTGTTTATTAAACACTGGAGAAAAGCAAAAGCCTGGATGGATCACGATATGGCTTGCTCCGATCATGCTAGCAAACTCAATCGCTTTTTTATATTCGGAAAAAGCAGTTTCTCTCGTTGCCCGGTTTTCACTTGTTAAATTAATATCCCAAGCGGGTGGATGGATCGTATAGTCAATAGGGAGCGATTGAAGCTTTTGTACGAGCGTTTCAAATAGGTCTTCCATCTCGTTCCATTCTTGTCCATCCATTAATAATTCAACTTTATCTGCACCGTACTCGATTAATTGATTGATGTTGTCGAATAGGTCGTTTGATAATAAAGCTAAGTCAGAATAACAAATTTGTTTTTTCATCATTGTTCACTCTCCGTTATTTAATGATTTTGGGTAACCGATGGAATTCGTTGTTTGCTTGTTGAACAGGTGGATTTTGTCCATTCTTGGTTCTACATAGACGAGTTCATTAGGTGACCATTTTTTTGATTCGCTCATAGCGATAAGTTCGTTTCCTTCTACATCAATATAGATGCCATAGTTATCTCCGTGGTTTTCTACGTATTTAACATGACCTTTCCATCCGTTTGCTACCAAAGTTTTTGATAGGTGGATATGTTCTGGACGGATGCCGAATGCAAGCTCTTTTTCACCCGTTTGCTGGATATAGTCGTTCCACTCAGCGCTTAACTCTATTGCTTGATTGACCAGAATTACTTGGCCTTGCCGGACGTCGATATCGATGACGTTCATCGGAGGAGAGCCAATGAACTTGGCTGTGAAAATATTAGCTGGTCGGTGATACACATTATCAGGCGTATCTACCATTTGTAGTTCTCCTTTGTACATTAAGGCAATCCGATCAGCCACTGTCATCGCTTCTACTTGATCGTGGGTGACATAAACGAGTGTTTGTTTATACGTTTCGTGGATTTTGACTAATTCTTTTCGGGCCGACACACGTAATTGAGCGTCTAAATTGGATAACGGTTCATCTAGTAAAAAATAATCGCCTTGTTTCACGACCGCTCTCGCTAAAGCGACCCGTTGTCTTTGCCCGCCTGATAAATCTTTCGGTAAGCGCTCTTTATACTCTTCTAGCTGAAGCATCTTTAAAGCGGCCTCGGTGCGGCGATGGATTTCATCCGTTGGCACTTTTTGAACTTTTAAGCCGTATGTGATGTTATTGATGACATTCATATGGGGATAGAGAGCGTAATTTTGAAAAACCATCGCAACGTTTCGTTTGCCACTCGGAAGATCATTGACTTTTTGATGATCCATATATAACGAGCCTGAAGTGACATCCTCTAATCCGGCAATCATTCGTAACGTAGTAGATTTACCACATCCAGAGGGGCCAAGGAGGATTAATCGCTCGCCCTCTTTAATCGTTAAGTTGAGATTTTTTACGACTTCTGTTTTTCCGTAAGATTTATATACATTTTCAAATCGAATTTCCTTCACAATATCCCGCCTTTACTTAATTCCTGAAGAAGTAAATGTCCCAATAATATACTTTTGGAACAGTAAATATAGTGTTAATGGTATGGTCATCGTGATCACGGCAACAGCCATCGCGACAGTGAAATTCGTTCCACCTTCTGAGCTAATATACATTTGTAGCGCTAACGGCAATGTATAATTGTCGACTGTTTTCAAAATGAGCACCGGCCACACGTATTCATTCCACGATAAAATAAAGAACCAAATCCCTGTTGATGTGATTGCAGGTTTGACGAGCGGTAGCACGATATCTTTCATGATGCGTGCATGCCCTAAGTTGTCTAGTCTTGCCACTTCAATTAAGGACATCGGAATGGTCTTCATTGATTGATGAAGTAAGAAAATTCCGATGGCATCAGCAAGCTGTGGCAGAATGACACCCCAGACGCTATCAGCTAATCCAAGGTCAGAGATGACTAAATAATTGGGAATCATTGTGACTGAAAAAGGAATAAAGATTGTACTAATTAACAGAAAGTACAAGACGTTTTTTCCTTTGAAATCAAAGAACACAAACGCATACGCCGCTAGAAAAGAAGTGAATACTTTAAATAAAGTAACGGTCGTTGCGATAATAAACGTATTTCCAACAATCTTTAATACATTTAAGCTTTCGAAAAATGTTTCGTAGTTTTCTAAAGTTGGTTGTATCGGGATGAAATTTAAGGCATTATTGTACGCCTCTTCTAACGGTTTGAACGAAATACCGATCGCAAAGATAATCGGAAAGGTGAGGATCGCAATCGCCACCATAAACACAATATGCCAAGGTATCGATACGAAGCGACTAGTTTTCATAATGGATACCTCTTTCTACAAACTTGAATTCGATCAGAAGTAAAATAATAAAGATCGCCATCGTTAAAATCGATAAAGCAGCGGAGTGTCCTGTTCGATACAAGACAAAGGCTTCATGATAAGCGTGATAGATGGCATTGGAACTAGCATAATTCGGCCCGCCTTGTGTAATGACTTTAATCGGCGTAAATACGTATTGAAGTCCTTGAACAATCGTGATGATTAAGACATAGATTCCGGTCGCACTACTCATCGGTAACACAATATGAATGAATATTTTCCATAAAGGAACGCCATCTAAACGGGCGGCTTCGATCACTTCTCGTGAAACGCCATTGACGGAGGCGTAGAGAACGATAAAGTTGTATCCGAATACTTTCCAAGAAGTGATTAAGCTTAGGACGACGATGACCCAGCCATCTAATTTGCTCCAAATCGGCATCTCTATTCCGAACCATCTAAGAATAATGGCGGCTGGACCTGAAACAGGATTTAATAACCAAGTGAAAAGAATCGATCCGACCACTAAGGAAATAACGGAAGGTAAAAAGATGGCTCCTTTATAAAAGTTATTGAATCGTTTTAAAACGGTATCAAGAACAAAAGCGAAAATATAAGGAACGATCAGGTTGATCGCTAATAATAAAACGATATAGAGTAATGTATTACCGAACACTTTGTATGTAGTTGGATCAGATAAAACATCCTTATAATTTTGAAGACCGACAAACTCCTTCGTTGGCTTCACCATATTCCAATCAAAAAAGCTTAAATAGATCGTGTATACAAACGGCCAAAACATAAAGAAGATGAAAATGAGTAAGGAGGGAATGAGTAAGCCGTAAGCTTTCCAGTGGTCTTTCGTTAACTTGATTTTTGAAGATTTCATAGCTTGCATGTATTTGCTTTCCTCCCGCATTTGCTTTATTCACAGGGTTGCCCCATAAAAGGGGAGTGCGACCTGAATGTCTCTATTGAGAGGGGGAATATTCTCGTGTAGAGATTTGTTCGGAACGGAATCCTTCTTCTTATGAGACAACCTTGTGAATAGAAAGTTACTTCAATAATTCATTGATTTCTTTTTCTGTGGATGTTAAGCCTTCTTTGACATCGACTTGGCCACCAAGGATTTGATCGCGGACGTCTAATAGCTTTTGCTCAGCTTGTAGTCCAGCATCGCCAGGGAAAGAAGTCCAAGACACGACACCATCCATCTGTTCTACTGCTGCTTTCATCATTTCATTTTCTTCTAGGAAAGTTTTAAGGCCATTTTCAGCTTCTGCTACATCTTTACGTGGAGGAACATAACCTGTGCCTTCCGTCCATTTCGCCATAGATTCTACACTGTATAAATAGCTCATAAATTCCCAAGCGGATTTTTGTTGTGCTTCTTCTTGAGCAGTGATAGCTAACATCGCACCACCCGCTGGTAAACGTACATCTTTTCCTTCCCAAGCTGGTGATTTTACAGCAGCTGCGTCAAATTTTGCATTTTCTTGGATTTGTGAACGGCGAGCAATCGTTGTGTATGCCATCGCTACATTTCCATCGATAAAGCTTTGGACACCTTGATCCCAAGGAAGGTGAAGAGCGGTTTTGTCTTTTACAATCATGTCCGTCATTAATTGATAAGCTTCGATTCCTTCTTTAGAAGCGAAAGTCGCTTTTCCGTCCGTTAACATACGAGCGCCGTTACTTTCTAATAAAGCTTGTGTTGCCCAGTTATCAGCAGGTTCTTGCATATAAAATCCGTGCTTGCCAGTTTTCTCTTTAATGACTTTTGAGAATTGTTGAACTTCTTGCCAAGTTTTTGGTCCGTTTTCATCAAGACCTGCTTCTTTTAATAGATCTTTGTTGATGTATAGAACGGGCGTACTTAATGAATAAGGAATACCGACTTGTGTACCTTCTGAATTTTTGGCTAAGTCCATAACATTATCTAAAAAGTGATCTTTTAAGAAGGTTTGATCGTCTGGGAAGTGTTGATCGATTACTTCCTGTGGTGATATGTAGCTAAAGTTATTAGAGAAATAGTCTAAGAAAGACCATCCGACTTGTACAACGGCCGGTGATTTTCCAGATGCCGCTTCAGCTTGTAAGTTTTGCATTAACCCTTTATACATATCCGGGTTGTATTTGGCGATGACTTCCGTCGTTTCACTTTGCTCATTGAACTCTTTAACCAATGCTTCTACCGCTTTTCCACCTTGAGTTTCTGCATTGACATGCCAATATTCAATGACTGTTTTTTCACCATTTTTCGCTGAATCATTGGACGCTGTGTCACCCGATTTTCCACAGGCGGCTAGCACTAAGATGAATGAAAGTGAGCTAAATAATTTTAAAAATGACTTCATTTCATTAGTCTCCTTTGTAAATTAGTATTATGAGAATTAACTATGGTTTCGGACGGTCGTTATATATAGTAGAAGTTGTTTCTCTAATTGGTTCACCTCCTTGAATGGTGGGAAAAACAAAAAGAGACCTCAAATAAAATGTATACGCATCGCTATACATCAAATTTGAGGTCTCTCTGTTCGCACCGTTTTTTATTCACTTTATGCTCATACAATAACGAGTGATTGTTAGGTTAGTATTAATATAATGTAAAATTTTCATTTACAATTCATTTAAATTGATTTTCCACATGTCAGGATTGGAGGTAGTTACTGCGAGTGCACCATTTTCTAATGCTTGTTTTGCGTGCTCTGGTGAATTGAGTAGTCCGCCTGTGATCGTCGGTACTGGGGAGATTTTTGATATTTTGTTCAAAAAGTCAGGCACGCGACATGGCATAATTTCGATGACATCTGCTTGAATGCGCTCAATATCTTTTACTAAGTTCGTATAAACCTCCGTATCGATTAAGAAGATTCGTTGAACAACAACGAGTCCGCTAGATTTTGCTTTTTTAATAATGCCATTTCTAGTCGTTACGATTGCATGTGGCTGTACATTTCTTTTGACAAACTCAATCCCATCTCGATCCATTTCTAATCCACCAATCTTTTCAACATGCAAAATAACGGGTAAACCGTGAGATTGAACGAAATCTACATATTTTTTTACTGTTAAAATCGTTCCTGTCATTAATAAGACCGCGCTCAAGTTATCCTTGTACTTAATCGCTTTTTCAATATACTTAGGCTCTTTCACCGCAGCGACCATTTTATGTGTTTTTAATCTTTCTTGTAGTATCGTTCCTGCATGAGGATGCTTCATGTTCTCGTTCCTTTCCATTCAGGTTTATTGTACCGTTAGTGTATAGTTTTTGTGATGGATTGGAAAGAGTGATGACTAATTAGGGGTGCTTAGTGATCGGCTTTTATAAATTCATCGCTGATTTTTTTATATTTTTGACGTTTCCTTAACTAGTTTTCTATTCGATAAAAAAGGTGTGTTATAAGCCGAAGTATCAACTTATAACACACCTTTTCTTGTTAAAATTTAAACTGGTCAAAAATACTGTTCATCTCTTCTGATAATTTTGCCAGGCTATTCGCAGCTACTGCAATTTCTTGAATGGTCGCTAGTTGTTCTTCCGCAGCTGCGGAATTATGTATGCTAGCTGCTGCTCCTTCGTCAGCTCTTTCGCCAACAGAGTTGATGACGCGGACCATTTGCTGACTGCTTGAAGAGGTCGATTTAATGTTTTCTTCCACTTCAAGTATTTTTTCGGTGACGGTTGTAATCGAGTTCTCTAGGTGGGTAAATACGTCGTTAATGTGAGTTGTTTTTTTGATGCCGGCTTCTACTTGATTAGTACCCTCTGTCATCGATGCGACCGCTTCTTTCGTTTCTTGTTGAATTTCAATGATTAAAGAAGCGATTTGTCCAGAAGATTGAGCGGATTGTTCGGCTAGCTTTCGTACTTCTTCAGCCACAACAGCAAAACCTTTGCCGGATTCACCCGCGCGTGCCGATTCAATCGCTGCATTTAAGGCAAGTAAATTCGTTTGTTCAGCAATGTTCGTAATCATTGCGATAATGTTGTTAATTTCTTGAGAGCGTTGATCTAATTTTTCAATGATGATCGCTGTATCTTTCACCTTTTGATGAATGGCGGTGATCGATGAAATAACAGCTTGGATTTCTTCTGTGCCTTCAGCTGTCGCTTTAGAGGCGTTCTCCGATAATTTTGTTGCTTCTTCTGTACGGTAGACGGCCTCATCCATTTGGGTGGATAAGACATTGATGACATTGATCGTTTCACCGACACTCGTTTTTTGTTCCTCGGACCCGCAGGCCAATTGCTCCGTCGCTTCCGCTACTTGTTTCGCCGCCTCTGTGCTTTGATCGGCACTCGCTGTTAATTGTTCAGATGAACTAGCGATATGCAAAGATGCTTCTTTCATTTGTTTTAAAATTGAGCGGAGCTGTGTCGCCATTTTATTGACCGATTCAATTAGCTGTCCGGTTTCGTCTTTCACGTCGGTATGTAATAACTCTCCGGAAAGATCGCCATTTGCTACTTGTGATAGGTAAGTCGATGCCACTTGAATTCGTTTCAACATACCTTTTGTTAAAAGATAAAATAGGAACAGCGAAACGATGATGATAATGACAGCCAATAAGATCATTTTCCAATTGGCCTTTTGCGTGATGTTTTGAATTCGCTCAGAGGCATCTGGGGCACCGATGTACCACATTCCGATAATTTCGTTGCTTCCATTTTTAATCGGCATGTAAGCTGTTTGATATGTATGTCCTAATACATCCGCTTGTTCTAAAAAGATTTCGCCGTTTTTTAATACTTTATCGGCTACTTGATCAATTACTTTTGTGCCAATTCCGCGTTCGCCATCGACCATGACGTTTGATGTAATACTCGTATCACCTAAAAATAAAGTAGCAGTATCACCATTCGTAAGCTCACCGACTACGTCTACAATTTCTAGGTTATTGTTCATCACTTGCTCGCCTTTATACAAGGTATCGTCCTCTGCGCGCCACTCACCGGGATACATTTCATCAATGAGTGCATAACTCGTACGTAAATCAGATTGGGCCTTTTCCAGTGCTTCCCCTTCAATCACACTTTGGATCGTATTCATTTGCAAAAATCCTGTCACCAAAAAAGCACAAGTCAACATAATGAAAGCCATAAACAAAAGCTTACTTCTAATCGATTGCTGCGCCAATAGTTAAATCCCCCTTTATAGGTGCCTGTCACTCCTCAAAATTTGTTGTATTTTGTAAAGTGGTAGGTCTATTATAATGTGTCTTAGAGGAGAATTAAATGAGGGATAGGTAAAAAATATGTAATATTTACAATTTAATACTTACTGTGTGTGAAAGAGCGTACTAAAAAACCCGTGTGTTGATTTATGAACACACGGGGAATCTTCTTCTATTCTTCCTTATAAAATCGCTCACCAGTCTCTCGGTTAAAGTAGACGACCATCTTTTTTCCTGTCGTCGGATCGATGGAGACTTCTTCTGTTCGAACAAAGCCTTGTGGTACATCTTTGCCGTGCTTCGTTTTAAAGCGACGATCCCAAATAAACCAAGAGCCAAAAATTAAGACGAGAAGGAGGAGAAGTTGCACGCCGTAAAAGCTAATGATCCATTTCATTCCCTTATTCCTTTTCAGCGATCACAGCTGTTCCGTAGGCGACAATTTCGCTCATATTTTGACCGATCTCTCCCGAATCAAATCGCATCATTATGATAGCATTCGCCCCCATAGCTTGCGCGTTTTTCACCATTCGATCGATCGCTTGCTTTCTCGCATCCTCTAACATTTCTGTATATTGATTAATTTCTCCGCCGACTAAGCCCTTGAAGGAAGCGACAATATCTTTTCCAATTCCTCTAGCGCGAACCGTTAAGCCGAAGACAGGTCCTTTTATTTCGGTGATTTTATAATTTGTAATATTTTCAGTTGTTACAATGATCATAATTTTCCCTCCTTTTATAGTTCAAAAACTACTCTTTCAACATAATTCTACACTAGGAAGAGATTTCCTTTAAAATATGGAGGGAGAATTTTATTAAAATTTTAACAACTGAACCGATATTAAATATAACTAATGTTCATAGGAAAGGAGACCTATGAGTAGTCAACGGGTTGCTTTCTTATTTTAAAAAAGAAGCTTAAAGAGAAACCATTAAGATTCAAGAAATGATTAAATCATACAATTCAGAAGTACAAGTTGTAACGCTATTTATTATTCAGAAATCATTCATAATTGTTAGGTGATGGGCAACGATGAAAGTGAATCTGTTCGCACCGAGAAAAGGAGACGTATACATGTTTAGATCGAAAAAAAACGACCAATATCCCCAGCAGCAGCTACAGCAAGAAATGACAGCGTTAAAGGCCTCATTTGAAGCGAAAGAACAGGAAGAAAAGAGCCGTCTGACTCATGTAAGGTCGGAAATAGCTGCCGCGGTCAATCAAAATGGAAAAATCAATGACCAACATCGTGTGATTGGAGACGCAGTCGGGCAAATCGAGCGAAGATTTAACAACGTGGCTTCTTTAAGTGAGCAAACTTCACAGCAATCGATCCATCTATACGAAAAAGGCAGTTCGGTGAAGCAGCATTCCGACCAAATTGTTTCTGATGCACAGCAAGGGACGGCAGAAGTCAATCGTACAGCGGATATCATTAAAGAATTAGGGGACAAAATTCAAACGTCTGAAGACAATATGGCATCTTTAAGTGAACGTTCCGTGGAAATCCATTCGATTGTCGGCGTCATTGAAGGCATTGCGGCGCAGACGAACTTGTTGGCGTTAAATGCATCGATTGAAGCGGCTCGTGCCGGTGAATACGGCAAAGGCTTTGCGGTCGTTGCACAGGAAGTACGTAAGCTAGCTGAGAGTACGTCTGATAGCACAGCGAACATCCAATCGTTAACGACGACTTTAGGAAGTGAAATTGAACATGCCCTTGAAGCTACCAGAAAAAGTAAAGAACTTGTGGAAAAAGGTATCGAAGTGAGCATGAACACAGCGGACAAAATCGATCGGATTTTAGCGGCGATTGAGAATAGTCAATTAGATATTAATGAAATGCAAAAAATGATTGACGAACAAAAGCGATTATCATCGCAAATGAAGAAAGAACTAGCCGAAGCAAAAGAACTATTTAACAACGCTGATCAAATGATTAACGAACATATTCAAGATGCTAAAGAAGTAGAGCAACAGTTAGATCACGGAATGAAGCAGTTAACTTTTTGAAACATAACAGACAACCTTGATTGTAAATGAGGGTTGTCTTTTTTTGATAAAGAATCTTTTACAATAACTTAACGAAAATAAAGAAATATCTCTATATGATCATGTTACCATTTAAGTCAGGAATGAAGTTTATTTACAGGAGGAGAAACCTTTGCCAAAAAATAAGATTAAGAAAACTGTACTGGCTTCAGCTTTAGCTTTTAGTGTAGTAGTTCCGGTGATGATGGAAAAACCAACTTATGTAAATGCTTTAAATGAAGATATCGTCAAGCTTCGTCTATTAGAGACGACAGATATTCATGTGAACTTGGTGAATTATGATTACTATCAAGATAAAGCGGTGGATAAGTATGGCCTTGCTCGTACGGCATCTCTCGTGAAAGCGGCGCGTGCAGAAAACGAAAACTCAATGTTATTTGATAATGGCGATTTAATTCAAGGGAATCCACTTGGTGATTATGTCGCTAAAGTTAAAGGATTAGAGGACGGAGAAACGCATCCTGTTTATAAAGCGATGAACTTAATGCAATATGATGTAGGGAATATCGGGAATCATGAATTCAATTATGGATTGGATTTCCTTGAGAAGACGTTAAAAGGTTCGGATTTCCCTTACGTTAGTGCAAACGTATACATAGATGATAAAGATAATGATCCAACTAATGATAAAAATTATTTTGATCCATACTTGATCATCGACAAAAAAGTGAAGGATCAAGATGGTGAGGAGCACACGATTAAAGTCGGTGTGATCGGTTTTGTTCCACCGCAAATTATGAATTGGGATAAGGCACATTTAGAAGGAAAAGTGATCGCCAAGGATATCGTTGAATCCGCGGAGAAATTTGTTCCTGAAATGAAAGCAAAAGGGGCGGATGTCATCGTCGCGATCCCTCACTCTGGACTCGGCACGATTGAGGAAGGCAAGATGAAGGAGAACGCCACATCCGATTTAACGAAAGTCGACGGAATTGACGCTGTTCTTTTCGGTCATTCTCACGGAGTGTTCCCAAGTGAACAGTATAAAGATATTCCAGGTGCGGACATTGAAAAGGGAACAGTTAACGGTATTGCTTCTGTTATGCCTGGTTTCTGGGGCAGTCACCTAGGTATTGTCGATCTTGAACTGAAAAACGAAAATGGCAAATGGCAAGTTGTGGACGGTCGATCTGAAACGAGAAGCATTACGACGGCGGATGGAAAACCGACTGTTGAATCAGACCCAGCTATTGTCGATGCTGTGAAACATGAGCATGAAGGAACGCTAGAATGGGTCAGAAGTGCAGTTGGGACAACAACAGCACCAATTAATAGTTATTTCGCTCTCGTTCAAGATGATCCGTCTGTGCAAATTGTTGCTAACGCTCAAAAATGGTATTTAGAGAATAAAATTAAAGGAACCGAGTATGAAAACGTACCTGTTCTATCTGCGGCAGCTCCATTTAAAGCAGGAGCACGCATGGGACCAGACTATTACACGGACATTCCAGCGGGAGATATTGCGATTAAAAACGTGTCTGACCTTTATTTATATCCGAATACGTTAAGTGCGGTCCTTGTAGATGGAGCAGGCGTAAAGGAATGGCTAGAAATGTCGGCTGGTCAGTTTAACCAAATTGATCCAAAAGCAGGTGCGAAAGAACAAGCGCTCGTGAATCCGGTGTTTCCAACGTATAATTTCGATGTGATTGAAGGTGTAACGTATGATATCGACGTCACCGAACCTGTTAAATACGGCATCGATGGCAAAGTCGTTAATCCGAACGCTAACCGTATTAAGAACTTAAAGTTCAATGGCAAAAACATTGATCCTAAACAAAAATTCCTTGTCGCTACGAATAACTATCGTGCAGGCGGGGGAGGAAACTTTCCTGGCATCAGCGCAGAAACATTAGCGATTGAAACACCGGATGAAAGCCGTGGCATCGTGATCGATTACATGATGGAAATGAAAGAAATCAACCCATCTGCTGATAAGAACTGGGGCTTTGCTTCGATCAACGACAATGTCAATGTCACGTTTGAAACATCACCAAGTGCGAAAAAGTACACGGAAGGCTCGGATAAATTTAAATACGTGAAACAACTTGATAGCGGGTTTGCTCAATTTTCGATTGATATGAAGGGTCAAGAGACAGGGACAGGAGAAAAAGACTTTAAAGATGTACCGACAAATCATTGGGCTTACAAATATATTCAAAGCTTGACGAGCAAAGGAATCATCCTTGGAAAAACGGATGGAACATTTGCACCAAATGCTAGCGTAAAAAGAGGGGAATTTGCTCTCTTCATCGCTCGAGCGCTTGATTTGAAGTCAAACGGAAAAGCTCCTTTCAAAGATGTACCAAAGAATATGGAAAAAGAAATTGCAGCTGTGTATGAAGCGGGAATTATTTCTGGCATGAGCAAAGATCAGTTTGCTCCATATAAGCCAGTGACGAGAGAACAAATGGCTACCATGACGGTAAGAGCTCTCGAAGTCAAAGCAGGCAAGCAGTTCACAGCCTCTAAGCCAGCTAATTTCAAAGATAACAAGCAAATTCGTCAAGAATTTAAAGACGAGATCGATGTAGCAGTTGAGCAAAACATTATTTCCGGCTACAACAACCAAAAATTCATGCCGAAAAAATCATCAACAAGAGCCGAAGCTGCGAAGGTGATTTACAAGCTCGATCAATATAAATAATGGAGCGAAGCAACCTGAGTCTTATATGGACTCAGGTTGCTTTTATTGAGAAAAATTAAATTATTAATTATATGTAAAGGTCTTTTTATGTAGAATTTCGTCTGATAAAATAATGAAAAATGACGAATTTAATTGAAAGAAGGAAGCCAATGAACACGAATGTATCTTTTTTCAACAGAATTTCCGTTCAGTTACTTTTAGTTGTCACAGTAGTTATTTTAACGATTAGCAGTGCAATTGGAATTTCTAGCTATTATTTAGCAAAAAAAGAGTTAGTTAATGCTGGGAAAGAGGAATTAAGAAGCATTGCTCAAACGGCTATGCCCGTGCTTGAAATGCTCAATGAAGAGGTGAATGAAGGGAACATTACGTTAGAAGAAGCGCAGGAGAAAGCTAGAATCATATTAAATGGTCCTAAGCAGGGGACGGGTGGATATGACTACCAACAGTCTAATTATCTGTATAAAGAAAATGGGTATTTGTATGCCTATGACTCTAATTACAAAACGCAGTTACACCCGGCCATTCCAATTGGTGAAGATAAGTCAGATACAAAAAACAGTGAAGGAATGTATGTGCAGCGTGAACTCGTAGAAAGGGCTCAAGCAAGCAATCCCGAAGATCACTTTTATACATATGCTTGGAAGAATCCTGGAGAAGCGAACGAACAACCGAAAATGGCTTATATGATTTATTTCGAACCGTGGGATTGGAACATAGGGATCGGAGCCTATGAATATGAATTTTATCAAGCGTTACAGTCCATTAAGGTTTATATAATCATCATCACCGTATTGGTTGCGATTTTAAGCTTAGCTACTATGTTTTTGTTTGCGAAGAGAAAGTTAGATTTATTAAAGCAAGCAGCGGCGATTTCTTTAAAAATTGCAGATGGCGAGTTAGATGCGCCACAGCTTAAAGAAACGTCAGATGAAGTCGGGCAGTTGAATCAATCATTTAACAAAATGTCTAGTGAATTAAGAGGGTTGATTGGCAAGCTTCAAGGGGCGAGCAACGACCTGCTTCACTCGGCGACCGATTTATCTGCTGTGTCTGAGGAAACATCGGCAAGCAGCCAAGAAATTGCTCGGGCGATGAATGAAATCTCTAGCGGAGCGGTATCACAAGCTTCGGATATTGATGATATGAGCAGAACAGTCGATCGTCTTTCCGATGCAATTACGCAAATGAATCAGGAAAATCAAGCGATTCGAGACATTACGGTCGTAACGGCAAAAGCGACTGATCATGGAAAAGAAATCGTCCAAGTGCTGAAAAGTTCGAATGATCAATCGTTAGCTGCTTCCGAAAAGATTAAAGCAAGTATTACGAATTTAACGAATCAAATTCAAAATATCTCGCACATTACAACGACAATTAATCACATTACCGCACAAACGAATCTCCTTGCTCTAAATGCGAGCATCGAGGCAGCGAGAGCCGGCGAACACGGTAAAGGCTTTGCCGTTGTTGCGGAGGAAGTGAGAAAGCTTGCCGAGGAATCCAATCAAGCGACTAAGCAAATTCAAGAGATGATCACCGGCATTCACCAAGAAACGGCCACAACCGTTTCAATGATGGAGGAAACCGTATTATTTTCGACACAGCTAAATAGCGCCGTTCACGAAACCGAAACGGAATTCAATGAAATTTCCAGAGCTGTCAAAGAAACGATCCAAGCGATCGATGTGTTAAGTAAGGAAATCATGACGGTTACTGACCAAAGTCATGAAATTCAAGGAGCTATTCAAAACATTTCAGCCGTTTCTCAAGAAACCTCTGCCGCTGTTGAAGAAATCTCTGCTTCTGTCGATGAGCAATCAAAAGCCATTTCGACAGTCAGTCACTCAGCAGATCAATTATCACAACTAAGCGAAACGTTGTCAGCGATGATTAATCGATATAAATTGTAAAAGGATGGGGCGTGCCCCATTCTTTTTTGTGTCTTTGTCAGCAAAAAAGCGGCTTGATTCCGGAAATCAGCGGTGTATTTCAGTAAAAAAGGAACCAGATTTAGTAAAAGTGCGAGTGGAATACGTAAAAAGTAGGCATTCATTAAAAAGCAAGCGTGAGTCAGTAAATCCTGGGTGTGATTCAGTAAAAGAGCGGACTCATTCCGCAATTCAATAAGAAAAAGGTGTCGAAAAAGTCTATTTGCGAAGACTTTTCGACACCTCCTACAACTTCGATCTTAACCGAGCAATTTCTCAATTTCTTTCGCAAAGGAAGCGGGCTCATCGGATGGCTCAAAGCGGTTAATCACATTGCCTTCTTGGTCGATGAGGAATTTAGTGAAGTTCCATTTGATTGAATCGCCAAGGAGAAATTCGGGTTTTTTGTCTGAGATCATCAGCTTTAATAGTTTTTCACTGACATTAGATTCATCAAATCCACGAAATGGCGCCGCCTCTTTTAAAAATTGAAATAATGGGGCTTCATTTTCTCCGTTGACGTCCACCTTTGAAAAGATCGGGAACGTGACACCGTAGTTCAATCGGCAAAAAGAGGAGGCATCTTCGCTCGTACCTGGCTCTTGGCCAGCGAATTGATTGCAAGGAAAGCCTAGTATTTCAAGTCCAGCTTCTTGATATGTAAGATAAAGCTTCTGCAAGTCTTCAAACTGTGGAGTGAACGTACACTTACTTGCTGTATTGACGACGAGCAACACCTTTCCTTTGTACTCTTCAAGAGAAACGATCTCTCCATTTGTTTTTTTCGCTTTAAAATCAAAAATATTCATAGGGAGCACCTCTGTTAATTTCATTATTATTTAATAATTATTATAAATAAGATTAGATCATTTGTCTAATAAAATACCCTACCTTCGTTTTTTCGAGTAAAATAGATTGAAATAAGAAGGAGTGAAAACAAATGAACGGACAAAACCGCAAAGATATTCAACCGGGGCTTGAGGTCAATATCGTGTTAAAAAAAGACCAGCGAACAGGGAAGAAAACAAGAGGAATCGTTAAGGACATTTTGACGAACTCCAGCTTTCATCCGCACGGTATTAAAGTGCGGATAGAGGATGGACAAGTCGGGCGAGTGCAGGATATTTTATGAGTGGAAATATAGAAAACATGCGTTGGCAAGCTTGAGCCAACGCATGTTTTTGTTAAAGAGTGATAAAGTTTCAACATGGATTTTACAAAAAAATCAACTGTTTTCGTTTTGTCTGTTAATATCATCGTTCGCCTTCCGATATAAGAATTAGAGATGATTTACTAAAGGGAGCGATGGAGATGCTTGATAAGTTAGGTGCATTAAATCAAGTGGCCAAGCCTGTGACTCCTCCCGTACAACAGGAAATAGACACAACTAGAAAAATAGAGGAAGTTCAGAAACAGCCTTCAAAAGTGGAGATGGAAAAGGTTGTTCAAGGAATGAATGATTTTTTAAAGCCCTCCAATTGGCATGTGAAATTTGAGTTCCATGATGAATTAGAAGAGTATTACGTGACGATGGTCGATAATGTGACACAGGAGGTCATTCGAGAAATTCCGTCGAGAAAGATATTAGATATGTATGCAGCAATGACTAGATACTTAGGGGTTTTAGTAGATAAAAAAATTTAAGGAGGCATTACTATGCGAATCGGTGGATTAGCGAGTGGCATGGATATCGAAAAAATGGTTGGCGACTTAATGAAAGCAGAAAGAATGAAGGTAGATAAGCTCCATCAACGAAAACAGTTTTTAGAGTGGCAACGTGATGATTATCGCAGTATGAACTCGTCGATGCTTAAATTCAGAGATCAAATTTTTGAGGGTGTCATGATGCAGAAGAGTTACCTGCAAAAAAAGGTCGATTTATCAGATGAATCCGTAGCATCTGTGCGGAATAATGGTTCAACGACTGATTTTTCAGGGACGATTGAAGTAAAAGAATTAGCAAAGTCAGCGACAATTATTGGTAGTAAGACAACAGGGATAGACCCAACAATGAAGATGAGTGAGATTACAAGTAGCACCTCTTTTACAGTTCAGGCCATTAATAAAGATGGTGAATTAGATAAAGGGATTGAAGTGAAGATTGACCCAGATGAAACACTAGACAGTTTTATGAAGAAGGTCAATGAACAAACGGGTGTCACGATGTTTTATGATAGCTATTCACAGCAGATTTCTATGACAGCTAAGCACTCAGGTGATGTTTTTGGGAAAGATGAGATTAGCTTAAGTGGTGCTGACGATTTGGTTTCTAAATTGGAATTAGGTAAAGGTGTCGCATCATATACAGAAGGTGCCAATGCTAAGTTCATCCTAAACGGATTGGAAACTCAACGCTCCTCTAACACCTTCACCATCGGCGGCGTCGAATACTCTCTAAAAGCTGTAGGGAAAACGAACTTCACTTCCACAACCGATGTGGATAAAGTGTATGACACGATTAAGAGTTTTGTCGATCAATATAATGAATTAATCGCTAAAGTTAATGGAGAAACAGATGAGAAGCGCTATCGTAGCTATCAGCCATTAACGAAAGAGCAACGAGAAGCGATGTCTGATAAAGAAGTAGAGCTATGGGAAGAGAAAGCTCGTAGTGGGACATTACGAGGAGACGCTGTATTGCGATCAGGAGTTAATAAAATGCGCTTTGATTTATCTACCCCTGTAAAAGATCTTCCGACAGAGCTTAATCAATTGTCGGATATCGGTATTACGACGTCTAAAAACTATTTAGACAAAGGGAAGCTTGTGATTGATGACAAGAAATTAAAAGAAGCAATTGCGAAAGACCCGAATGCGATTTATAAGTTATTTGCGAATGATCCAAAGCCAATAACCGATGGATCAGGCAAAGAAAAGCCGAACGTTGAAGAAATGGGACTAGCTAGAAGGCTGAGAGAAACGCTCAAAGGAACGATGGAACTCGTTGAGAAAAAAGCAGGTAAATCTTTTGACGTAGGGAACGAGTATGCATTAGGAAAAACATTGGATGGTATAGATGATCGAATTACAAGTTTTGAACGTAAATTAATTCAAATAGAAGATCGCTATTGGCGTCAATTTACAGCGATGGAAAAAGCGATTCAGCGTTCTAATGAGCAATCGATGTTTCTTATGAACCAATTTGGTTAATAAGTATGAAAGGTGATGTATGGACTTGTCTATGAAAAACCCTTATCAAACGTATTCCAATAACTCTGTCACAACCGCTTCGCCTGGTGAGTTGACATTGATGTTATATAATGGGTGTTTAAAATTTATTGCTAAAGCAAAAAAAGCGATAGATGAAAAGGATATTCAAACGAAAAATACAAATATTCAAAAGGCGCAGGCGATTATTCAAGAGTTGATGGTTACTCTTAATATGGAGGCAGCTGTATCAGAGAATTTGTTGTCGCTTTATGATTATTTAAACCGCCGTCTAATTGAAGCGAATGTGAAAAATGATACAGCCATTTTGGAGGAAGTCGAAGGGTTTGTTACTGAGTTTCGTGATACATGGAAAGAAGTGATTCAGAAAAACCGCCAGCTTCAGCATGCTAGGGCAGGTGGCCAAGTATAATGTCAGCCGTTCAAGCTTGTTACAAAATCACAGAAGAGCTGTTTCAATTAGTACAACCGCCAGATGAAGATCGAGACGGCTTGGTGGAAGCCATTGAAAAGCTACTTGAACAACGTCAATCGTTATTAGCAAACATTCGTGCACCTTTTAGTGCAGAGGAAGAAGAGCTTGGTAAGCAAATTATCGAAAAAAATGCGATCATTGACACTCGGTTAAAAAAGCTGAAAGAAGAGATTCAAAAAGATATGCAGCAACTATCAAAGAAAAAAAGCTCTGCTAATAAATATGTGAATCCATATGCGTCGCTAGGTGTTAATGCGGCATTTTATGATAAGAAAAACTAGTATCGTTCTTGCTAAACTTTATACGTATACAAAAAGAGCCGCTTAATAACTGCGGCTCTTTCTTATTTTTTAACTAGCTGAAGTGCCTCTGTAGACGATTGATTGATGCGAGAAACCATGAATTGGTCACTGTTTTGACGAATGTCAAGACTGACAAAACTCATCATTTCTTTTGCCATGTTGGTATCAGCAATTTGTGATAGAGCAGATGTTAGGTTGGATTCATTCACCATCGTATTTGCGATATGGTGTTCAATAGCTTCATAATAGGAACCTATTTTTGTTAAGTTTCCTGTTGTTTGTGCGATGGCTTCATCGATTTGTTTAATTAACTGTTCAGCATTGTCACGCGTCAATAAAGAAGCATCGTCCAAGTTTAAGGCGGTTGTACTTGTGTCTACAAGATCAATTGTGATTTGTTGACCAGGATTAGCTCCTACCATTAATATGAGTGGTGCATTTTCACCTAAAATTTTCTT
The DNA here is from genome assembly GCF_051842975.2 of Bacillus sp. Hm123. Taxonomy (NCBI): domain Bacteria; kingdom Bacillati; phylum Bacillota; class Bacilli; order Caryophanales; family Bacillaceae; genus Bacillus; species Bacillus sp. Hm123. The sequence goes on along the minus strand of NZ_CM200277.1, from coordinate 3,124,052 downwards.
CGTATTGAACTCTAGCTTATCAGCTGTGTCATTAATACTTTGCATTAATTGATCCAGTTCTTCTTGGCTTGCTTTTCGATCGGCGTCTGTTAACGTATCATTTGCGCTCATCACACCTAGCTCTCGTCCTCTTTGCAATAAGCCGTTGACGTTATTAAGCCCTTCATTCGCTGCGTCTAATACAGATAATCCATCTTGCATATTGCGCTGAGCTTGTGATAATCCTCTCACTTGTGCACGCATTGTTTCAGAGATAGCTAACCCAGCAGCATTACTGCTAGCGCGACGAATCGCATTACCGGTAGAGAGCTTGTCGATAGTTTTTTCCATTAGTCGATCATTTTTTTGATAACGAGTCATAGAAAATGTGACCATCGCTTGGTTATGGATTTTCATTCATTTCACCTCTTTCCTAATGCTAATCATTTTCTCTCTTTATATCGTCCTTTTTTACTAAGATTTGATGAGGAAAGTTGAAATTTATAAAAAAAAACCGATATCAAACATAAGAAAGGCAGGGGAATCGATGAAGAACCAACAAAAAGCTCATCAACAATACCGGCAAACGAGTGAGCAAACAGCGGCACCTGAAGAACAGGTGATTTCCTTGTTACAAGAGGCAATTAAGCAAATTCAAAAAGGAAACATCGCTATCGATTGTGGAGATAGGGCAGAACGGAATGAAAGTCTTGTCCAAGCGCAGGCGTGTGTACTTTCGTTGATTCCCTTTGTCGATGGTCAGACAGTAGAAGGAGAACGGATTATTTCTCTGTACGGTTATGTGAATCGGCTGTTAATTCGTGCGAATCTCGAAAGTGATGGTATGTTATTGCAAGAGGTAGAGGAGTTGTTGCTTCGGTTAAGAGAGGATTGGAAAGTGGCATTAAGCAATCGGCGCAAAAAATATGTAGGGGATTTTATCTAGTGAAAAAGCTGTCTGTTCAGGTATCAGGGCCTGAATAGACAGCTTTTTTGATGCGATTCTTTTAAACTAAGCTTTAATATCAATAAATTGTGAGAATGGTGACGGCTGTTGCAACTCGCGAATTCTTTTAGCAGGATCATTCGTTGCTTCTCTTATTTTTTCGGTGATGACTTGCTCAGTCATTTGTTTATTTGTTAGGACAAATTGAGATACTGGTCCTTGCCCTGCTCCACTAATGGCACTCATATAGTTCTCTCCTCTCGAAATAATCATTTCTTTGTTACATCGTCTGTATTCTTACTATCGGCAATTAGGGAGAATATGTTAATGTATTTTTCTTGAATAGACAAATTTATCTGTTAATGTCAAAAATTCGACATATATTTTTTCGGAATTTAGCAGGTATTTTTCAAGAGATGAAGAAATATATATACATAGCTACAAGTTAAGGAGGAGTTCGCATGATGGATTACAACATTCGTGGTGAAAACATTGAAGTAACTCCGGCGATTCGTGAATACGTCGAGAAAAAGATTGGGAAGTTAGAGCGTTATTTTAACGAAACACCAAATGCTACTGTGCATGTAAACTTGAAAGTATATTCTGATAAAAATTCAAAAGTGGAAGTAACAATTCCAATGAAAAATCTTGTGCTTCGTGCAGAGGAGCGCAACGCAGATATGTATGCAGGTATCGACTTAATTGTTGATAAACTAGAGCGTCAAATCCGTAAGCATAAAACGAAAGTTAATCGTAAGTTCCGTGAAAAAGGAGAGCCGCAAGAATACTTTGCGATCGCAATGAACGAAGCGGCAGCTGCTGAAGTAGAAGAAGAGACAGATGAGTTGGCAATCGTTCGTACAAAGCAATTTGACTTAAAGCCGATGGATTCTGAAGAAGCGGTTTTACAAATGAACTTGCTTGGTCATAGCTTCTTTATCTATACAGATGCTGAGAGCAACGGAACAAACATCGTCTATAAACGTAAAGATGGAAAATATGGTTTAATTGAAACGAATTAACAGAGAAACGCTTGCAAAGATGTACTTTGCAAGCGTTTTGTTGTTCTAGTGCTGATTATCTGTATCGAGTTGACAAAGCATGTTAAGATAGAACAAGTGTTAAGTTTTGTGATTTACGAGGAGGAGTGGCATTCATGTCAGTTGGACGGAACGAACCATGTCCATGTGGAAGTGGGAAAAAGTATAAGAAATGCTGTGGGAAAGTAGAAGGCTCAGCGATTCATGGAATCATGCTTGAGGAGCTAGAAAGCTTACAGCGAGAATTAATTGACTATGCGATGAGCAATTATTCACACACGATGAAGAAAGAGTTTCAAACGCTTCTACATAAATACGAAGTGCTTCGCAAAGATCCACAAGTATTTTTAGTTGCTTTTGAAATTTGGTTTATTTTAAATTATCCGTTGAAAGATGGACGGACAGTATTAGAGAAGTTTGTTGATCGTCGAGTGAATACGATCGAACGTGAACGGACGAAGCAAGTGTTTAAAATGTGGCCGCAAACGAAGTTCATTGCTGGTCAATTAGGTGTCATTAGTGATCATGTATATGAAGTTAGCGACATACTTTCCGGTGAAAAAGTGGCGATCCGCGCTCGTCAAAAGGTAGATTTAGACGAAGTGTTTATTATTGGTGCATTATTGCCGTTTGAACAAGAGTACACGTTCTTTATGATCGACTTCCATTTTGAAAAAGAAATGGCTTCGCGCATGGAGAAGTGGGTGTTAGCTCAATGTGAACAAGTGGAAGATCGCTCAGCCTTTGTTGCGAATAATTTCTTATCCGTATTAGATGGTTTATTCAATATTTACAATGAGATGGAACAGCCAGATGCGTCTGAAGAAGCATTTGATTATAGCGAGTTAACATGGGAGAAAGAGTCCCAAGCGAAAACGGCTGATGTCCTGCGTGAATTTTTACAAGAAGAAGGAATCGAGGAGCTACATCAACAAACAGCGGTTCTTCTATGGAATCTATACTGTCAGAAGGAAAATCCGACGATCCGTAAACCGGAAATTTATGTCGGTGCCCTTGTGTCGCTTTTACAATCGTATAGCATTATTGAAGCGAAAGATTCGAACGCCGCTTTAGCTAAACGTTTAGGCACAACTGCCGCAAGCTTATCGAAGCGAGCGAAAGAAATGGAAGCGGTTCTTCAAGAACGGTTAGTCGCTCAACAGTAATTTAGAAAAAGAACGCTCTTATGGGCGTTTTTTTCTTTTTTCACTTAGGCCGTTCAGTTGTTTCAAATGGGGGTTAATGTTAAGATTAAGTAGGAATTTTGTGATTTTTAGGCTCATATATTAACTTGTTAAGAGTAAAAGGAGCGTTTTTATGGGTTTGTTAAATAAATTATTTGATGCAAATAAACGTGAAGTGAAACGTTTGGAACATATGGCGACAAAGGTCGAAGCGTTAGCAAGCGCGACGGAAGCACTATCGGAAGAGGAATTGCGTGGGAAAACAGCTGAATTTCAAGAGCGGTATCGTAACGGTGAATCGTTAGATGATTTATTACCAGAAGCGTTTGCTGTTGTACGTGAAGGAGCGCGCCGAGTGCTTGGTATGTTTCCGTATCGCGTGCAGATCATGGGGGGAATTGCTCTTCATGAAGGTAATATTTCTGAGATGAAAACCGGGGAAGGTAAAACGTTAACAGCAACGCTACCGGTCTATCTAAATGCCCTTTCCGGGAAAGGTGTGCACGTCATCACCGTCAACGAATACTTGGCTTCACGTGATGCGGCGGAAATGGGCGAGCTGTATAATTATTTAGGCCTATCTGTCGGCTTGAACTTAAACAGCTTGACGAAAGAAGAGAAAAGCCAAGCGTATGCGGCCGATATTACGTATGGAACAAACAATGAGTTCGGCTTTGATTATTTGCGCGATAACATGGTGCTTTATAAAGAGCATAAAGTGATGCGTCCGCTTCATTACTCCGTTATCGATGAGGTCGATTCGATTTTGATCGATGAAGCGAGAACGCCATTGATTATTTCTGGTCAAGCGCAAAAATCAACGCAGCTATACATTCATGCGAACAGCTTTGTCCGCACGTTAAAGCAAGAAGATGACTACACGTATGATGTGAAAACAAAAGGTGTGTTACTTACTGAAGAAGGTATTAACAAAGCGGAAAAAGCGTTTAGCATTGAAAACTTGTTTGACTTAAAGCATGTCACATTGAACCATCATATTAATCAAGCATTAAAGGCTCATGTGACGATGCAACGCGATGTGGATTACGTCGTGCAGGAAGAAGAAGTTGTCATCGTTGACCAGTTTACGGGTCGTCTCATGAAAGGTCGCCGTTACAGTGACGGGCTTCACCAAGCGATTGAAGCGAAAGAAGGCGTCCCAATTCAAAATGAAAGCATGACGATGGCGACGATTACGTTCCAAAACTACTTCCGTATGTATGAAAAGCTGTCCGGGATGACGGGTACAGCGAAAACGGAAGAAGAGGAATTCCGCAATATTTATAATATGCGCGTCATCGCGATTCCGACGAACCGTCCAATTGCCCGTGATGATCGTGCTGATTTAATTTATGCGACGATGGAAGGGAAGTTCCGTGCGGTCGTGGAGGATATTTATCAGCGTTATCAACTAAAACAGCCGGTGCTTGTCGGTACTGTTGCGATTGAAACGTCTGAGTTGATTTCAAGCTTACTGGAAAAACGAGGCGTACCTCATAACGTCTTGAATGCGAAAAACCACGGACGAGAAGCGGAAATTATTATGGAAGCGGGTCAGCCTGGTGCGATAACGATTGCGACAAACATGGCCGGACGTGGAACGGATATTAAGCTTGGCGAAGGTGTGAAAGAGCTTGGTGGACTAGCTGTTATCGGTACTGAGCGCCATGAATCACGCCGAATTGATAATCAGCTTCGTGGACGTTCTGGACGTCAAGGAGACCCAGGGGTCACACAATTTTATTTATCGATGGAAGATGAGTTAATGCGTCGCTTCGGTTCAGACAATATGAAATCGATGATGGCAAAGCTCGGCATGGATGATAGCCAGCCGATCCAAAGTAAAATGGTTACTCGTGCCGTCGAATCGGCGCAAAAACGAGTGGAAGGAAACAACTTCGATGCTCGTAAACGTTTGCTTGAATACGATGATGTGTTACGTCAGCAACGTGAAATTATTTATAAGCAACGAGATGACGTGTTAGAATCAGAAAACCTTCGTGAAATTATGGAAGGCATGATTGAAACGGTCATTCGACAAGTTGTGAGTCTCCATATCAACCCTGTTGAAACGGAAGAACAGTCGAATTTACAAGGGCTTGTGGACTACGTGAATGGGAACTTGTTGCAAGATGGTGAAGTAGAGGTTGCTGATTTGCAAGGGAAAGAGGCTGATGAGATCGTTCAGCTAATTTTTGCTAAAGTGAAAGAGCGTTATGATGAAAGAGAAGAGCAAATGGGCGAGGAGCAAACGCGTGAATTTGAAAAAGTCGTACTCCTGCGTGCTGTTGATTCTAAATGGATTCATCATATCGATGCGATGGACCAGTTGCGTCAAGGTATTCATTTGCGCGCGTACGGTCAAATCGATCCGCTTCGTGAATACCAAAATGAAGGCTTTGCGATGTTTGAAAATATGGTTGCTTCAATTAACGAAGAAGCGGCTAAATATGTGATGAAAGCTGAAATTCGCAATAACCTAGAGCGCCAAGAAGTTGCCAAAGGTCAAGCGGTTCATCCGAAAGAGGACGAAGGCAAAACAACAAAGAAAAAGCCAGTTCGTAAAGCACCAGAAGTTGGTCGTAACGAACCATGTCCATGTGGCAGCGGCAAAAAATACAAAAGCTGCTGTGGTGCCGGGAAATAAAGTGTTTTCGTGAAAGTCACATAAACGGGCATAATGAAGTTGTCATTTCTTAGATCAACGTAATATAATGACAGGAAAAAAGATGACTGTGTGTAGACACCGTCTTTTTTCCTGTTTAATGACCAATAATTGATGAGGTGTTTATATGGAATTATTTGAGATTCGTAATGAGTTAGATAGAACAGCTAAGAAATTAGCGGACTTCAGGGGGTCTCTTTGACTTAGAACACAAAGAGGAGCGGATTGCTGCGTTAGAGGATGAAATGTTGCATCCTGATTTTTGGAATGATCAGCAAGCAGCGCAAGCAGTGATTAATGAGTCCAATGGCTTAAAGGAAATTGTGAACGAGTATAACGGCTTGCTTGAAGCACAGGAGAATCTGGAGCTGACACATGAGTTAGTGAAAGAGGAGCCGGATGCAGAACTTCAAGCCGACCTTGAAGCAGAGATGGAAGAGTTTATGCAGCGCATTAACGATTTTGAACTGCAATTACTATTAAGTGAGCCACATGATAAAAATAATGCGATTTTAGAACTACATCCAGGTGCTGGTGGAACCGAGTCACAAGATTGGGGCTCAATGCTTCTTCGCATGTATACACGCTGGGCAGAAAAGCAAGGCTTTAAAGTCGAGACACTTGATTATCTTCCGGGAGACGAAGCTGGAATTAAGAGTGTCACGCTTTTAATTAAAGGCCATAATGCTTACGGCTATTTAAAAGCAGAAAAAGGTGTGCATCGTTTAGTGCGGATTTCGCCGTTTGATTCTTCGGGTCGCCGTCATACGTCGTTCGTTTCTTGTGAAGTGATGCCGGAATTCAATGAAGAGATTGAAATTGACATTCGTACGGAAGATCTTAAAATCGATACGTATCGAGCAAGTGGTGCGGGTGGACAGCATATTAATACGACGGATTCAGCGGTGCGGATTACGCATGTACCGACAAATGTTGTTGTTACTTGTCAGTCTGAGCGTTCACAAATTAAAAACCGTGACCAAGCGATGAAAATGTTGAAAGCGAAATTATATCAAAAGAAATTAGAAGAGCAAGAAGCCGAGCTGGCTGAAATTCGTGGAGAGCAAAAGGATATTGGCTGGGGAAGCCAAATTCGCTCTTACGTGTTCCACCCATATTCTATGGTGAAAGATCACCGAACAAGTGAAGAGAGCGGAAACGTCCAAGGCGTAATGGATGGAGAGATTACTCCATTTATTAATGCGTACTTGCGTTCACGTATTTAAGAGAGAGGCCCGTTTGTTTAGCAAGCGGGCTTTTCGTTATGATTTAGTCCTTTTGAAACTCGTTAAAATAGATCAACATAGATGTTCACAAATTATCAACAATTGACCGTTCATTGCGGTGGAGCAAGTCGTTATGGCAGGTTTTAAACCTAGGTAAGTCTGCTATAATGAAGAGGTGCATCACATTTTTCCTTAGGAGGAGATAACATGAAAATGAAAAAATCATTATTAGCTCTTTTATTAGGATCATCTGTTGCTCTAGCCGCTTGTGGTGGGGGAGAAGAAGCGGAGCCAGAGAAAGAAACAGGTGGAGACACAGCAGCTGTTGACGGTGAGCAAGTGTACAAGCAAAGCTGCTTAAGCTGTCACGGTCAAAACCTTGAAGGTGGAGCAGGCCCAGCGCTTGATAAAATTGGATCGAAGCTTAGTGAAGAAGACATTTTAAACGTGATTAAAAATGGTCAAGGCGGTATGCCACCAAATATTACTGAAGGTGCAGATGCCGAAGCAGTGGCGAGCTGGTTAGCAAGTCAAAAATAAGAAAATGAGAAAACACCGGCTGATGAGTTGGTGTTTTTTTTGAGCAATTATGTCGAATATTTCATGAGAAAGAAAAGCTTTCATATCCAATTCTTATCCTGTTTTTTGAAATGAAAATGAGGAAAAAATGCTCAATTTTATTACAGGCGAAAAGAAAATGTAATACAAATGAACCTGAATAAAGCTTAATTCAGTGTTATAATAAGTCTGGATTTACAACAGTTCAAAGAATAAATAGGTGATTGTATGATAGATATGAAAGGCGTGACAAAAAAATATCCTAATGGAGTAACAGCTATACATGGGATTGATGTTGCGATTAAACAAGGCGAGTTTGTGTATGTTGTTGGACCAAGTGGAGCCGGGAAGTCGACGTTCATTAAGATGATGTATCGTGAAGAACGACCAACGAGCGGGAAAATTGTCGTCAACGGGATGAATTTGTCTGTATTAAAAGAGAGCAGTGTTCCTTATTTTCGACGTCAAGTCGGTGTCGTCTTTCAAGACTTTAAACTGCTACCGACGTTAACGGTATATGAAAATGTCGCTTTTGCCTTAGAAGTGATTGAGGAAAGTCCAGAGAAGATTAAGAAACGAGTTACGGAAGTACTGCAACTAGTTGGCTTAAAGAATAAAGCGAGAATGCTTCCGAACGAGTTGTCGGGAGGAGAGCAGCAGCGTGTGTCGATTGCTCGTGCTTTTGTGAATCAGCCGAAAGTATTGATAGCTGATGAGCCGACAGGTAATCTTGACCCTGATACTGCCTGGGATATTATGAGTATTTTTCAGGAGATCAATGGAAAAGGAACGACGGTTGTGATGGCGACTCACAATAAAGAGATTGTTAATAAAATTCGCCACCGCGTGATTGCGATTGATAAAGGGCGAATTGTCCGCGATGAACAGCGAGGTGATTATGGGTATGAAGCCTAGTACACTTCGACGTCATTTTAGAGAAAGCTTTAAGAACCTTAGCAGAAATGGTTGGATGACCTTCGCTGCCATCTCTGCGGTCACGGTGACGCTATTGTTAGTGGCGGTGTTTCTTGTTGTCATTCTGAATATGAACAAGATCGCGACAGATATTGAGCAGGATGTAGAAGTTCGTGTCCACATAGAGCTAGATGCAACGGAAGTGGACAAACAACTATTGAAGGAAGAGATTCAACAGTTACCTGAAGTCGAAAGTATTACCTACTCTTCGAAGGAACAAGAGCTAGATAATTTAATTGAAGACTTAGGAGATGACTTTGCGCTATATGAACAACGAAATCCCCTTTATGATGTTTATATTGTCAAAGCGAAGCGACCGGTAGATACACCTAAGATCGCTAAGAAAGTCGAAACATTTGATTCGATTGAATCCGCTGTGTACGGTGAGAAGAAAGTCGAAAAGCTATTTAGTGTGTTAAAGACGGGTCGCAATATTGGGCTTGTATTAATTATTGGCTTGTTGTTCACGGCGATGTTTTTAATCTCGAATACTATTAAAATGACGATTTTTGCTCGTCGTAAAGAAATTGAGATTATGAAATTAGTAGGAGCGACGCACTGGTTTATCCGTTGGCCATTTTTATTAGAAGGTTTGTGGATTGGACTATTTGGTTCGATACTGCCAGTTGCTGTCATAGCTGTCGGTTATCATTATGCAGCGAAGGAATTTACTGCGCGAATGCAAGGACAGCTTGTGCAAATGTTAGATTATTTTCCATTTGTCCTTCAGGTGAGCAGCATTGTTTTACTCATTGGAGCATTTATCGGCATGTGGGGAAGTGTGATGTCGGTGCGTAAATTTTTGAAAATATAAAAGATAGAGGAGAATTTGGCGTGAAGAAACGTGTAGGTCTTACGGTTGCATTAGTTACATCTTTAGGTGTTAGCGGCGCCTTTGGATGGACGAATGAAGCATTTGCTTCTAATTTATCTGATCTTGAAAGCCGTCAAAATCAAATTGAAAATAAACAATCGAACCTTGAGAAAAGCATCAGTGAGAAAGATAAGAAAATTAATGAGCTACAAGGGCAACAGGATCAACTGTCGGTTGAAATTAAAAAGCTAGATTCAGAGGTTTCCAAAACGGAATCGAACATTCGCGATAAGCAAGAGAAGATCGCTCAAACGAAAAAAGAAATTGAAAAACTAAAAAAAGAAATCGAAGAGCTAAAGAAAAGAATCGAGAAGCGCAATCTCGTATTGGATGATCGTGCGCGCGCACTTCAAAAAAACGGAGGGTCAGCGAAGTACCTTGATGTCATTCTTGGGGCGGAAAGCTTCGGTGATTTCGTCGATCGAGCAACAACTGTCACGAAATTAGTGAATGCGGATAAACAAATTCTTGAAGATCAAGAAAAAGATAAAGCACAGCTAGAAGAGAATGAGAAGCAAGTTAAGGCGAAGTTAGCGAACCTTGAAGAAATGCTTGCTAGTTTACAATCGTTGAAAGCTGAGCTAGAACAGAAACAAGCAGCTAAAGATCGTGTGATGCAAAAGTTAGCTTCAGAAGAAGATGAGATGCATAACGACAAACTAAGTCTAGAAGAAGAGCAAGAAATTTTATCGTCTCAAGATGAAGCGATTAAACAAGCAATCGCGGCTGAGAAAACAAGGATAGCGAAAGAAGAAGAGGAAAGACGAAAAGAACAATTAAGACAAGAGCAACTAAAAAAAGAGCAGGAGCAGTCACAGCCACAAGCTTCATCAAATAGCTCGACGGCTACGACTACACCTACACCTGATCGTTCAAACGATACACCAGCCGTATCATCAGGTTCATTTATGAGACCAGCACAAGGGCATGTTTCTTCAGAGTTTGGTCATCGTAGTTTAGGTAACCATAAAGGAATGGATATTGCCAATAGTGTGAGCGTGCCAATCGTCGCGGCTGCAGATGGAGTCGTTAGCCGCTCGTATTATTCTTCTACATACGGAAATGTGATTTTCATTTCTCATTCAATCAATGGGAAAGTGTTAACAACGGTTTATGCTCATATGTCTGAGCGTCTCGTCCAAGGTGGTCATGTATCAAAAGGTCAAACGATTGGATATATGGGGAACACTGGCCGTTCTTTCGGGCAGCATTTACACTTTGAAATTCACGAGGGTCCGTGGACACAATCGAAAGCACATGCAGTGGACCCGCGAAAATATGTTAGCTTTTAATTGAGAAAGCTGTCTGCCAACGTTGTATTGGCAGGCAGTTTTTTTACATAGCTGTCAGATGAATTTGTAAGACCAGAAATGAATATTAGGCAAATGCCCACGCAAAGTTTCCCCTTTTGAATAAATTGTAATTGTAAGTGAAAGGGGAGGTGTAGCAAATGAGTGGCGGATACGGATACGGAGGCGGCTTCGCGTTAATCGTTGTATTGTTCATTTTGTTAATTATCGTTGGGTCTGCTTATATTGGCTGGTGCTAACAGAAAATATTTGTGAACGTAGTGAGCGTCCTAGTGAGAGGGCGCTCACTTTCTACATAGTGGACGAGAGGTGTGCTTTATCCCGCATTAACGGGCTGTAAGCTCCCTTTCCTCAACATGGCAGAAAGAAGCGTAGATATGCAGGTGGGGGATCAATAGCCCGTAAAAGCCCGATTGGTTCGGGCCTGCACGATGCAGGTTACAAAGGCGTTGCAACAGGACGTTGCGATGTTAGCCTTTGTTCCCTTTTTCATCAATGGGGGATGAAGGAAACCCCCATTGATTGAAGTTTCACTTTATTATAAGATAATACCTAATAAGGTATTGGAGGGACGGTTCAGATGTCACTAAATGGATTAAATAATAATGATTTGGATATGAAGGAATAGTATAGAATGAAATGGTATACGATAGGGTCACTTACGGTGCCGGTTTCTCAGCTCGCTCTTGGACTTGCTTTTTTATTAATTGCTCTCTATCTTTGGTGGAAGAAAGAGAAAGACTTGTTAGATGTATATGGAAATACCGTTCTTTTGTTCATTCTCGTTTGGAAATTTAGTATCGCTCTGTTTAGTTTTTCGCTAGTGATTGAAGCACCGATGTCTTTGCTCTATTTTAACGGTGGGGATCGAGGCTTTTGGCTCGCAGTGATTGTGGCGTTCATCTATATAGCATGGAAATGGCCGATATACGAGCGGCATGAAGCGATCAAGCTTTGGCTGATCGTGATCACGTTATTTGAACTGCTTGTAGCGATATTGAGTGGACAAGTAGAGCTATTTGATATCCTTCGCTTGACGGGTGGAGTCTTGGCTGTATCATTTTTCATGAAATCTCCGTTACAAGTGCTACTGCTATTTACTCTTTGGCAATTGCTATTTGAGTCGTGGGAAGAGGCCGTATTTTCAGCGAATGGATTATTGTATATAGGAGTCGCCATAGGCTTCATATTGATAAGGAGGCGAGAGGCAGTTGGCTAAAAAATGGTTTGGGTTATTACTGCTCATTCTGTTAATCGGAATCGCAGTTGTGAATGTGCTCAAGGATCGAGAGGAAGTAACCGAAATTGAAAATCTGGGGATGAAAGCGACGGATTCTCAAGCTCCATCGGCTATGCAAACGGGGATTGGCCTTGGGGAAAAGGCACCGGATTTTACTGTAAAGACGATTGCAGGAGAGGAAGTATCTTTATCAGATTACGAGGGGCAGAAGGTAATTTTAAACTTTTGGGCGACTTGGTGTCCGCCATGTAAAGCAGAAATGCCTCATATGCAAAGCTATTATGACAAAGAAGCCGAAAAAAATAACGTAGAAATTCTTGCGGTGAACTTAACGAAAAACGACAAAGGAAAAGAAGCGGTGGCTGACTTTGCGAAACAATACGAGCTCACTTTTCCGATCTTACTAGATGAAGAAGGCACGCTTGGCAAGCAATACGAGGCCTTCACGATCCCAACGACGTACGTGCTCAACACCGATGGCACCGTCCACCAAAAAATCGTCGGTCCAATGGACGAACAGATGATGCAGCAACTGGTGAGTGAATTAAAATAATCAACAATAAGAAGCCGATAGAAAATCAGTGAAAACTGACTTTCTATCGGCTTCTTTGACCTTACAAGTGACTTCTTCGACTTTCTATCGGCTTCTTTGACCTTACAAGTGACTTCTTCGACTTTCTATCGGCTTCTTTGACCTTACAAGCGGTTTCTTCGACTTTCTATCGTTTTCTTTGACCTTGCGAACAGGTTCTTCGACTTTCTATCGTTTTCTTTAACCTTACAAGCGATTTGTTCGACTTTCTATCGTTTTCTTTAACCTTACAAGCGATTTGTTCGACTTTCTATCCGTTTCTTTGACCTTATAAGCGACTTCTTCGACTTTCTATCATTTTCTTTGACCTTGCGAACAGGTTCTTCGACTTTCTATCGTTTTCTTTAACCTTACAAGTGACTTCTTCGACTTTCTATCCGTTTCTTTGACCTTACAAGCGATTTCTTCGACGTTCTATCATTTCTTCGACTTTTCTGGACATCCCCCGTATTCATATTTTGGCTGCTTTTTTCATAGGGTAGGGTAGAGAGGTTGTCCCGTAGTGAGGACAGCTTTTGGAAGCTTTCCATATTGGAGGAGGCGAGAGCGTGAAGAGGAAGTGGGTTATTGTGATGATAGTGGCTTCTTTTTTTTCGGGAGCGGGGGGGATGTATGCGGGGCTATCTGCTTGGGGGGTAAAAGAAGAACAGGCAGAGCCGTCACCGTCGTATAAATTGCCGGATGAGCTGTATAAAGTGCAGACGGCTTATGAAATGATTGGGGATAAGTATGTCGCAAAAGTTGATCGAGCCGAGCTAATTGAAGGGGCGATCGATGGGATGGTGGCTTCGCTACAAGATCCGTATTCGGTCTATATGGATGCTGAAACGGTGAAGCAGTTTGAAGAATCGTTAGACTCCTCCTTTGAAGGAATTGGGGCTGAGATCACCGTCGAGGATGGGAAGCTGATCATTGTTGCACCATTTAAAGACTCTCCGGCTGAAAAAGCAGGATTGAAGCCAAAGGATCAAATCGTCTCGATTGATGGGAAGTCGGTGAGCGGTTTAACGATTTTTGAAGCAACGAAAAAAATTCGCGGCAAAAAAGGGACAAGCGTGATGGTTGGCATCGTTCGACAAGGGATGTCCAAACCGCTTGAAGTGAAAGTGAAGCGCAATGAAATCCCATTACAAACGGTCACTGCTAAAATGAACAAAAAGCGTGGGCAGTCGATTGGTATCATTGAAATTACTTCCTTTTCGGAAGAAACCGCAAAGGAATTTAAGCGAGAATTACACAAGCTAGAGGATAAAAACATCGAGGGGCTTTTAATTGATGTGCGTGGCAATCCAGGCGGCTTCTTAATTAGTGTAGAAGAGATTTTAAAAGAATTCGTCACCGAAAATCGACCGTATGTACAGATTGAAGATCGAAGTGGTCGCAAAATCCCGTATTTCTCAAAAAAGGAAAAAATAAAGCCGTACCCGATCGCTGTGTTAACCGATCAAGGTAGTGCTTCCGCTTCTGAAATTCTCGCTGGTGCCCTGCAGGAAGCAGAAAGTTATAAAATTATCGGAGAAACGACTTTCGGAAAAGGAACGGTCCAGCAGCCAGTTCCGCTCGGAGATGGAAGTAACTTAAAATTAACGACCCATAAATGGTTAACGCCAAAGGGGCATTGGATTCATCAAAAAGGGATTCGCCCAGATATTGAAGTGCGGCAACCAGACTATTTCTATGCTCATCCATTACAAATCGAGAAGCCGCTGAAGCGAGAAATGAACAATGATAGCGTGAAAAGTGCGCAAATGATGCTCGAAGGATTAGGATATGGCCCTGGGCGAACGGATGGTTATTTTAATAAAGAAACGGCAAAATCGGTACGTGCTTTGCAGCTCCAAGCAGACCTTGAACAAACGGGGATGATCGATCAAGAAACGGCCGACTATTTAGAAGGAAAATGGATAGAAGAAATGAAGAAAGAAAAGAATGATCGTCAACTCCAAACCGCCCTTGGGTATTTAAGAGATAAATAGCTATACAGAAAAAAGCTTAGCGTTCAACGCCATCGTTAAGCTTTTTTTTGGTACAATGATAAGTAAATGGATAAGAAGATAAGGTTGGTGACGCCATGGTACAAGAATGGTTACTTGAGTTATTGGTCGGAATCGGAAGGTTATTTATTCATCCGATCTTTTATTTTTCATTTCTGCTAGCAATTGCGGTCGGAATGTTTCGAGTCAATCGAGAAAGAAAAGACTTCGATACACGCGTGTATGATCTGTACGATGAGGTGCGCTACATATTGCCTTCAAGTTTATTGATTGGTTTGATCGTATCGGTTGTCACGATCACAGCGGGGCTTACGCTTCCGCTTGAATTATTGAATTTTATTGCAGTGGTTACGATTATTTTAAGTGTAAGCGGCTTTCGTTTATTGTCACCGGCATGGACGATTGGACTTGCCTTTATCATCTTTGTCGCATCGGAGCAATTCGGTTGGTCATTTATTTCCTATGAGGGCTTATCATTCGGCCAGCTGTTGCTGACGCTTGCGATCATTACTAGCTTGCTGATGATCACAGAAGGGGTGCTTATCTTAAAAAGAGGCTGGCAAGGAACATCGCCGCGACTCATTCAAAGTCCACGAGGCTTAAAAGTCGGTGTGCATGTCGCTCAGCGTTTATGGTTAGTTCCTGTCTTTCTCGTCATGCCAGTCGGTGACTTATCCGCTCCATTTTCGTGGTGGCCAGTGATTTCGATTGGCGCTGAAAATTATGCGCTCATCCTTTATCCCTTTTTAATCGGCTTTGTTCAATGGGTGAAAAGCACGCTACCAGAGCTTGCAGTCAAAGTCACAGGGAAAAACATCATCGCAGCCGGCTTATTTACGTTGGCATTCTCCATTGCTGCTTATTGGAAACCAATGTTTGCTATCGTGGCGATTATATTCGCGGCACTCGTTCGACTTTGGATTGCTTGGCGTCATTATTCATATGAGAAAAACCGTCATTATTTCTTTACTCCACAGCCAAGAGGTGTGATGATTTTAGGCATCCTCCCGCTGTCCCCAGCAAAAAAAATGAAGCTGAAAATTGGAGAAATCGTCTATAAGGCGAACGGGGTCGAAGTGAATACAGAAACCGAATTTTACGCGGCTTTACAAAAGAATGCTGCTTATTGCAAGCTAGAAGTCATTGATATCAGAGGAGAAATTCGCTTCGTTCAAGGCTCGCTTTATCAAGGAGAGCATTACGAGCTTGGTCTCATTTTAGCAACAGAAGATGAGCCGTACTTAGCAGAAGCCGAGATGTGATGTGTCGGCGAACAGTTACAAATAAAAGGCTTCAAAGTAAGATGTACTTACTTTGAAGCCTTTTCATGTTGATTAAGTCAAAAGGTTCATCAAAAAGGCAAAAATTATCGTGAAATCAATGAAAGTACATCCAAGATAATAGTATAATTTACATAAAAAGAGAAGAAAGTGCATTTCCAAAATTCAAAAACAGAATGTTAAGTGGTCGTTAATAATAAAAAATGGAGAGATCAAAATGGTCATAGAGAAGTATCAAAAAATGATTTATGAGCGAATGCAGGAAGATTTTCGCACATGGGAAGAACGCGAATTTATTACAGAGAAAGAGCTGTATCTATTTTTACATAGTTTGAAAGGAACGGCAGGAACGGTTGGATTAACTGAATTAAGTGTCATTTCTAATGAAAAAATAGCAACACTTGAAGAAGATGGGCAACAACAATGGCTAACAGCGGACTGGAAAAATTATTTAGCTCCGATGATTGAAGGGCTATATTTTTATGAGAAGAATGCGATCACTGCTGGAGAGCTAAAGAATGAGTATAAGGATGGCATTAAATCAGAAAAAGAATTTATTCTAGTTATCGATGATGATATCGTATTTATTACATTTATTAAGGATCTCTTAGAAAAAGAAGGCTATTCCGTTCTCATCGCCCACAATGGCCAGCGCGGATTAGAGTTATTGTATGAAGTGAAGCCAGCTATGGTGTTTTTAGATATTAAGCTTCCAGATACAAACGGCTTCACGATTTTAGAAGATATTTTAAAGAAAGTGAAAAAAGAGCACATTATTATAACTATGATGAGTGCGGATGGTAGCCCGAAAAATCGAATCCGTGCTTATGAGATGGGGGCGCTCGACTTTATTGCTAAACCGATTGATCAAGGGATTTTGATTTCCTATGTGACCAATCGGATAAATTACAAAAATGAATTAGAGCAGTCGATTGTGATGGATGAACTGACGAAGATGTTTAATCGGAAATACATGAATGATCGTTTCCAACAGCTTATTCAACAGTTTAATAGAGAGGAAGAGCCGTTTGCTGTTGCGCTGCTAGACTTAGACTTTTTTAAAAAGGTCAATGATACATACGGTCACCTTGTTGGAGATGAAGTATTGCAAGGCTTTGCTGCGTTAGTGAAACAGGAGAAGCGTGAACAGGATATTGCTTGTCGCTATGGGGGAGAGGAGTTTGCTCTGTTAATGCCTAACAGTACAGCTGATGATGCTTATGTCTTGCTTGAGCGACTTCGAAAATCGATGGCGAAAAAAGTATTTTCAGCTAATGGTGTCAACTTTCAGGTGACGTTCTCGGCTGGAGTAGTAGAGGCTACAAGGGCGAATTTGCATCCGAAGAAATTGTTAGAAGAAGCCGATCAAGCTCTTTATCATGCGAAGCAGTCTGGAAGAAATCAGACGATTATTTTCGGATCACATGTAGAAGATGTCCAACAGCGAATGAAAATTACGATGATTATCGTGGATGATGTGTTTATTGTTCGAGAGATGGTTTCTAAGCATTTCTCTACGTGGGAGCCGAATGATAAATATGAGATCGACGTGCTAGAGTTTAGCGATGGCGTAAGCTTTTTACAAGCCAATTGGTATACACCTGGCGGGAAATATATCGTTTTATTAGATGGAAAGATGCCAGACCTAGATGGATTTGATGTGCTTAAGCAGTTAAGAGAGCGTTATCCAGCAAACAATGTGCTTGTTTCGATGCTGACGGGGCGGAGCAGTGAGCAAGATGTTATTCGCGCATTAGAATGTGGAGCGGATGATTATATTGTGAAGCCGTTTGATATTCAAGAGGTGTCACAACGAATCGTACGTTTAATTAAGAGAGTGCTAATTTAAAGGAGTAGAAGCGATGAAAAGAATTTTAGTAGTAGATGATGAAGAAATTTTGCGCATGTTGATTTGTGACACGCTGGAGGATTTAGGCTACGAGATAGAGGAAGCGGAAGATGGAGAAGAAGCACTGAGAAAAGTGAGTGAGCAATCGTATGATTTAATGATTTTAGATTATATGATGCCGAATATAACGGGGATTGAAGTGATTGAACAACTTCCGAACGAGGTTAAACAAGCATTGCCCGTTCTTATGTTAACGGCGAAGGCTCAAGAAACGGATCGGCAAGCGGTGTTAGAGAAAGGTGCTGATTATTTTATGTCTAAGCCTTTTAGTCCAATGGATTTAGCCCATGTCGTGGAGGAAATTTTGAATGTTTAAGCCTCTGCCTTTGCTAGAGAAAAGTATCCGCAATCGTTTTTTAAGAATGATTTTTATATTGATTATGGTTATTTTATCCATAGTTATTGCGTTTTTTCTTTATGCGGATTCGGTTAATGAACGTTTAAAAGTAGAGCGGGAAACGATTCGCGAGAAAGCGGTGATTGTGGACAAGCTCGAAGAAAATTTCAATGGAATCTTTTTTCGAGCTAGAGGATACTATGCATTTCAAAATGACGAAGAGCTTCAATTGCTTTATGAGGACTTAGCAGAATTTGAGCGCTTATTAGAACAGTTTTCTAAGTTGGATTTAACGAGCAAAGAGCGTGAATTATATAAAAGTTTAGTTGATTTTCACGTGAACTATAAGCAGGAAATCTTTCCGAAAGCGATCAGTTATGTGGAAGCGAATGACTATGAGGCATTACGAAAACTTTCTAGCAGTGGGACGAATGATCTCGTCAATCAATTTGTTATTTATGCAAAAGACTATAAATATAAAACAGATGAAGAGTTAAATGATATTTTTCAGGAAACGATTGAACAAGCACAGCAATTTACGCTGTTGGCCTTTATGTTAAGCGGACTTATTTTACTGTTCATGGCTATGATGATGTGGAGAGTTCTCCATAATCTTATCCGTCCAGTTGAACAATTAACGACAGCCACTAATGCAATAGCGGCAGGTGATTCTTTTGAGCTTGGGCCACTAGTTGGGCGCCAAGATGAACTAGGGGTACTGTCTAGTTCATTTCAGTTTATGTCAAAATCTATTTTAGAAAAAGAAGAAGAATTGATGGCTCAAAATGAAGAACTGACTGCCCAACAAATCGCCTTACAAGAGAATCAGGAGCAGTTGCAACGGTCGCTTAATCAGCTGCAAAAATATAATCAGCTCAACCATGCATTAACGTTTACGTTAGATAAACAAAAGTTAGTGACGGTTGTCCATAAATACTTAGATGAATTGAATAAATTCGATAGAAGTTTAATGTATTTATGGGAAGGAAATGAGTATGCTTCTAAAGGGTTATCTGAGCAATCGATTCAACAAGTTGTTGGAATGCTTAACGAGGACAAACGAGTACGATTAGAGGAAGAAAAATCATTTGTCATCACACGAACCGTAACGCCGGAAGCCCAAGGAATTGCTACCGATCCTTATGATTGCTATGACTTATATTCATCTGTATTGGATTCTAGTGGCAAGCTTGTGGCGGTTATGATGGCGACAAGAGAAGGGCATCCATTCTCTGCTCAAGATTTAGAGGATATTAACGGATTGATGAACCGTGTTTCGATTGCTTTTGAACGGATCTTAATGTACGAAGAAGTAGAGCGATCTCGTCAGCTGAATCAAGATATTATTGACAATGTGAATGAAGGGATTCAGTTTGTCTCCTTATCAGGGGATGTCATTCAAGTGAATGAATCGCTATGTCATCTTGTTCAGTGTCAAGATTGGTTAGATGGAAGGAAGATTGTAAAGCAAGCTTGGCTGGAGCATTTTAGGTCACTTTGCGATCAACCGGAAGAACTGACGAGCTTCTTAGAGCAGGCGATCACGGATGATTTCAAGGAAACGAGAAAAATTCGTTACAAAATCTCTCATGAAGTACCGAGCTTCATTGAAGTCTATGCAGCAAGTGTATATGAAGAAGCGGAAAAGGTAGGAACCGTATTTGTTCATCGTGACATTACGAGAGAATACGAAGTCGATCAAATGAAGTCCGAGCTTGTAAGTACGGTGAGTCATGAACTGCGCACACCGCTCTCCAGTGTGCTCGGCTTTACCGAGCTTCTATTGACGAAAACGGTCAAGCCGGAGCGCCAGAAAAAATATATCGAGACGATCCATAAGGAAGCGAAACGCCTGACGAACCTCATCAATGATTTTCTTGATTTACAGCGGATGGAGTCGGGCAAGCAGCAATATTCGATGCAAACACTATCGTTCGATGAATTGGCGATTGAAATTGTCAATCGTTTCCGACATGAAAAGAACCATCACGTTCACTTAGTTGATAAAGCAAGATTTGTCGATGTGAAGGTAGATCAAGAGCGAATCATACAGCTGTTAACGAATGTAGTCGGAAATGCGATCAAGTTTTCACCGGATGGCGGAGATGTGTTAATTACGCTTGAAAATGTGAATGATGCCCTGCAAGTTAGTATAAAAGATGAAGGCATTGGCATCCCAGCGAATGCTCTGACAAAGCTGTTTCAAAAGTTTAAGCGAATTGATAATAGCTCCAGTCGCAAAATTGGTGGTACCGGGCTAGGTCTAGCCATTAGTAAAGAAATTGTCGCTAAACATGGTGGTGAGATTTGGATTGAGTCGGAAGAAGGACGTGGAACAACGGTGTACTTTCAGCTCCCACTCGTGAGTAAACGCCTTTCTGAACAAACGAAAAAAACAGCAGAACTAGTTGCCGAGCAAAAGGGCCAGCAAGTCATGATCGTAGAGGATGATTTGAGCTTAGGTCTGCTTTTATCTGAAGAATTAAAGAGCAAGGGGTTTACAGTCATTTATCATAACGACCCTAAGCGTGCGTTTGAGGATGCTCTTCGCACTCCACTTCTCGGTATCGTCATTGACATCATGCTCGGAGAAGAAATGGACGGCTGGGACTTAGTGCAAAAGTTGAAAGAAACAGATAAAACGAGCAACATTCCGATCGTCATTTCCTCAGCACTTGATAAAGTGAAAGAGAAAGTGGAGCAATATCAGATTGAGAAATATTTAACGAAGCCTTATCCACCAGAAGAACTTTCTAATGTATTGACGGGATTTTTATTATCTGAATCAAGCAATGGGAGCGTTATGTTTCCAGGTAAAGAGTAACATGAAAACCGTTCTGTGCGTAATCGGTGCGCACAGAACGGTTTTTTTCGTGTTCCAGTTTTTCAATCATCAAAAATTCTAAAAAAAACGACAAAATTAAATAGACGACCCATTGATTTTTTTAAACACACCATTTATAATCAATAACGATAATCACTCTCATTTAAAAAGTGTGTGATTCCTCCCCCCTTTGGAATTTGAAGAAATACCAGCAAGTCATCACAAATGATTATAGAGATCGAAGGATGTGAACAATTGAACAACAATTCTGCAAGAAAATTAGAAACTTCAAGTTTATATTACGTTGTCATTCTATTACTTATAGGGGCGATCCTGTTATCAGCGGTTTATTCTATATCGATTGGGCAAGTAACGATTCCCTTTAAGCAATCGATGGAGATCTTGTTACATACGATCACAAATGGTCGATTTGGATTATTGGAAAATGTCGATAGTTCATCCTATTACAATATCGTTTATGAAATTCGAATACCGCGGGTAATCTTTGCTCTGCTTATAGGGATGGGACTTACATTGTGTGGCGTTGTCATGCAAGCAGTCGTCCAAAACCCACTCGCTGATCCGTACATTTTAGGTATTTCATCCGGTGCTTCTCTCGGTGCAACCTTTGCAATTCTTGTTGGATTTGGTAGCGGAACACTCCTTTCCCAGTTAGGGATAACCACCGGTGCATTCATTGGAGCGATGATTACGTCAATTGCTGTACTCTTTTTATCGAGTATCGGTGGAAAAGCAACATCGGTAAAACTTGTTTTATCTGGGGTTGTCGTAGGTGCATTAGTAAGTTCCTTTTCAAGTTTGATTATCTTTTTTGCCAATGACGCCGAAGGAATTAAAACGATTACTTTTTGGTCTATGGGAAGTCTAGCTTCAGCAAGTTGGGATGAAGTGCCGATTTTAGCTATTATCATATTGATCGGCAGTATTTTGTTTCTGTTGCAGTATCGAATCCTCAATACAATGTTAATTGGAGATGAAGCGGCCATTACACTAGGAATCAACTTAAGTGCTTATCGTAAGTTGTATATGATTTTTGCTGCTTTAGTTACAGGGACAATGGTTGCCTATTCGGGCATGATTGGCTTTGTTGGTCTTGTCATTCCTCATATCGCAAGAGGAATATTCGGTTCGGATCATAAGCGTCTTACACTTGGAACCTTATTATTAGGTGGTTTGTTTTTAATTTGGGCAGACATTCTTTCAAGGACATTGATTAATAATGTTGAACTGCCAATCGGAATCATTACATCTGTTATTGGTTCACCATTATTCATCTATATGATTGCGAAAAAAGGCTATAAGTTCGGAGGGTGAAAAATGGAATTAACTGCAAATGATGTAAGCATGAAGTTTGGAAAAAAAGACATCATCAAAAACTGCTCCATTTTCGTAAAGAAAAAACAATTCGTTGGTCTAATTGGTCCGAATGGTTGTGGAAAATCAACATTATTGAAAAGCATTTATAAAAGCTTAGTGCCGCATAAAGGAACCGTTTTTTTAAATGAGTTGGATGTATTAAAATCCCCAGAAAAGAAGGTTTCTCAACGGTTAGGTGTTGTAGGTCAATTCAATGAAATGAGCTTCGATCTGTCTGTTAAACAGATGGTGATGCTCGGTAGAACGCCACATAAAAAAATGCTTGAACCTGACAAACAAGAAGATGAAATCATCGTTGAGCAAGCATTGGCTCGTACAAACCTTCTTGATTATCAAAATCGTAGTTATTTGTCACTTTCGGGTGGTGAAAAGCAACGGGTTATTTTAGCAAGAACGATTGCGCAACAACCACAGTTTTTAATTTTAGATGAGCCAACGAATCATTTAGATATACGTTATCAGCTCGAAATTTTAACATGCGTAAAGGAATTAAATGTCGGGGTGTTAGCGGCGCTTCATGACTTAGAAATTGCTTCCCATTACTGTGACTATCTTTATGCAATCAAAGATGGTGAAATTTATGCATATGGGACACCAGAAGAAGTATTAACACCTGAAACCATTGAAGTATTATATCAAATAAAATGCCAAACATATATTAACCCAATAACTAATGGGTTAGCATTTGCTTATGGTGTATAGAATAGGAGATGGAGAAATGAAGAAGAACTTATTATTCATCGTTAGCTTGATGCTAATTTTAATCTTAGCTGCTTGTGGTAACAATGATTCGAAAGAAGAAACAAAGGCAGGAGAGGCAAAAACAGAAGAAACAAAAGATAATAGTAAAGAAAAAGATTCAGAAGGAGACTCTCATTATCCTGTAACCATTAAAAACTATAAGTTGCCAGAGGGCGGTAAAGAGTGGAAAGAGAACGAACAAACTTTTGACAAAGCTCCTGAACGAATTCTAGCTAACACACGACCTGCTGCAGAGATACTATTACATTTAGGACTTGGTGATAAAATTGTTGGTGTCGGCGCAAGCTTCGGAATACCAGATAAAGAAGTAGAAGAAGAATATGCTAAATTGAACATACTAAGCGAGGAGTACATTAGTAAAGAGGTGGCGCTCGGACCTAACCCAGATTTCATTTACGGCCGAGGCGGATTGTTTTCAAACGCTGAATGGGGAGTAGGAACAGTTGATTCACTAAATGATATGGGCATTAATACATTTGTATTAGAATCATCCATTACTAATGGAACGTATGAATCAATCTATAAAGATATTGAAAATTTAGGTAAAATCTTTAACGTAGAGGACAAAGCAGAAAGCTTCATCAAGCAAATAAAAGAAAAACAAAATTCGGTCACTTCTAAATTCGCTAATATTAAAGAAAATAAGACATTCGCTTATTTGCATATGAATGATCCGAAAGAAATCAGTATTTATCCAGCAAGCGATGAAACATTCTTTAATGACGTTTTTAACATGATCAATCTTGAAAATGTGTTTAAGGATGCAACAGGAGAAGTAGCTGTTGAAGCACTAATCGAAGCAGACCCAGATGTCCTTATCATTCCTAGCTTTGAGAAGAAAGATGAAGTGATGAAAGCACTCTATTCAAATCCAAAACTTTCAAGTATGAAAGCTATTAAAGACAAGCAAATTTTTGCGGTTGAATTCAACTACTTATTCGGCTATGGCTACAACGCGATTGACGGAATGGAAGCGTTAGCTAAAGAAATTTATCCAGATGTATTTAAGTAAATAACCTGTTAAGGGGAGGGCGCCCGATTCGTCATGATTTGCGCCCAATTCGAGCAAATTCGCGCCCGATTTGCAGCCATTCCCGACTAAAAACAGCGAGTTTCCGCCCAATCGCCCTAGTCGATAGAAAAAAGGTGTCTCAACAGTCGACTGTTGGGACACCTTTTATGATTATGTTCTGTTTTGTAAGTTTAGCTCCATCACTAACCCTACCACTTTTGAAGTGGTATCCATTTCGCCATTTAGGCGGAAGCCGAATTTTTCATATAATCGTTGAGCGACCTTATTTTCGGCAAAGATGCTTAAGAAAATTTGGTCGTTTTTATACGTTTCTGTTATTTGCTTGAGCAAGATTTTTAAGAAACGAGTCGCATAGCCTTGTCCTTGCTGACTTTGGTCAATCATGAAGCGATCCAGCCAAATTTGTTTGGTCGATTGTTCTCGTCCATACATGGCGTAACCGACGAGCGTGTCGCCGTCGTACAACCCGACTGATTTCCACTCAGGCTCAAATATTGATTGAGCGATTGAATAGGCGTTGCTTTCAATAAACGGTTGTTGATCTTCAGTTACTGATAATAGAGCGATTGCTTTCCAATTATCAGCGCATACCTCTTTAATGAAGAGGTTCATAATTCCATCTCGCTTTCTGTGACAATAAATTAGACTGATTCCATTTTTCATTTTATACTAAAAGTGGGTAAGTGATAAATAATATTCATTGGAATTCGGAGGCTGGAAGAAGATGAGTGCCGACGTCAAGTTGCGTCCGTTAGAGCGAGAAGATTTGAAGTTTGTTCATAAGCTGAACAATAACGCGAAAATTATGTCTTACTGGTTTGAAGAGCCGTATGAATCATTTGTAGAGCTACAAGATTTGTACGATAAACATA
The DNA here is from genome assembly GCF_051842975.2 of Bacillus sp. Hm123. Taxonomy (NCBI): domain Bacteria; kingdom Bacillati; phylum Bacillota; class Bacilli; order Caryophanales; family Bacillaceae; genus Bacillus; species Bacillus sp. Hm123. The sequence continues at coordinate 3,099,054 of NZ_CM200277.1, read as the reverse complement.
TCCATGTTCAAAGTGAGCGTCGTTTTATCGTTGAACGAGAGGGAGAAATGCTCGGTCTTGTGGAGTTAGTTGAAATTGATTACATTCACCGGCGAGCAGAGTTCCAAATTATTATTCATCCCCAGCATCAGGGGCGTGGTTACTCAGTGAAGGCAACAAAGTTAGCGATGCATTATGCTTTTGCTGTATTGAACATGCATAAGTTATATTTAATTGTGGATAAAGTGAATGAAAAAGCGATTCATGTATACGAGAAGGTTGGTTTTCAAGTCGAAGGAGAATTGAGAGATGAATTTTTCGTTGCTGGAAGCTACCATGATGCGATCCGCATGTGCATGTTTCAAGATGAATATTTTAAAAGAAATTAAAAAAATTCTGTGCAGAAAATAAAGCTGCACAGAATTTTTTTTGATTGAGAGTGAATAAGCTGTTAGTAGGGTATGTGGTTGGCAAAAATACTTGAAGGAGGTTTTCCCCATGTTGTACATGAAGGTGACTCGAAACTTTGATGTGAAAACGGAAAAACAGACATTTGAGTTTATTAAAGGAAAGCTCTATCCGATTGAGGCAATGGTAGAAGATACGATTACGGTGGTGATCGATGATCCTACAGGCTATTGGGGAGGACGCATCCGCTTATCGATGACGAATGAAGCCGACTTTATTATTGTGGCTCATCCGCGAGCGCAAGCATGATGGCTCCAGTATCTAACTTTTAGACCAGTCTTTAACTCGTTAACATTGACTACATGAAGCAGTTGTTTTAAAGTAGAAGTAACTGAAAAAAAGTGAGGTGAGGGTATTGGGAAGGCAGTAAGCATGATGGCATTTTCACGAAACAACCGAACTGAATTTTGTATGCCAATAGGCCAGAACAAGCCTCAGCGCACAAAAAAGAGGACGGTTGAATAGAGATATTCATTTTAATTATAGCAGGAGGTGTAATTCCTTGCTGACTAGAGATGTCAGTAAGGATGTTATTTGGACGACATATTTAATTTAATCATGGTTACCCTTTTAATCGCATTAACTGGTTTTTTCGTAGCGACCGAATTTGCGATTGTAAAGGTTCGAAGCACAAGGATTGACCAACTGGCAGCGGAAGGAAACAAAAACGCGCTAGCAGCCAAAAAGGTAATTACGAATTTGGATGAGTATTTATCGGCCTGTCAACTCGGAATTACGGTAACGGCCTTAGGGCTAGGATGGCTTGGTGAACGGACAGTTGCTGATTTATTGAGGCCATTATTTGAGCAATTGGAGCTTTCGGCTTCCGTTGTGAGTGCATTATCGTTTGTGATTGCCTTTACTACGATCACCTTTTTACATGTCGTAATTGGGGAGTTGGCGCCGAAAACGGTAGCTATTCAAAAAGCAGAAGCGGTCACCTTGTTGTTTGCAAAACCAATGATTATGTTTTACCGTCTTATGTACCCGTTTATTAAAACGTTGAACGGGACTTCTCGATTGGTCGTTAGTTTATTTGGATTGAAGCCTGTAGCTGAGCATGAAATGGCCCACTCGGAAGAAGAATTGCGAATGATCTTATCGGAAAGTTTGAAAAGCGGGGAAATCAACCAGTCGGAATATAAATATGTAAATAATATATTCGAATTTGATGATCGTATAGCGAAAGAAATTATGGTGCCGCGAACAGAGATCATCGCGATCGATAAATCGGAGACGGCACAAGATTGTATTGCCATGGTATTAGATGAGAATTACACTCGTTACCCGGTGACGGATGGGGATAAAGACCGCATTATCGGTATGGTCAATATTAAAGAAGTATTGACCGACGTTATTAGAGACGAAAGCAAGAAAACGGTGAGCATCGAACATTACATTCGTCCGGTTATCCAAGTGATCGAATCGATTGCTATTCATGATTTACTCGTCAAAATGCAAAAAGACCGCATTCAAATGGCGATTTTAATTGATGAGTATGGTGGAACAGCGGGACTTGTCACTGTAGAAGATATCATTGAAGAAATCGTCGGTGAAATTCGCGATGAATTTGACCAAGATGAAACACCGATGATTAAACGAATCAATGAGCATCAAGTCATTCTAGATGGTAAAGTGCTCATTAGCGAAGTGAACGATCTTTTCGGACTCGACATTGATGATGAGGATATCGATACCGTCGGCGGTTGGGTGTTAACCGAAAAATTTGAAGTTCAAGAAGGCGACACCATTGAACGTGGCAACTACACCTTTAAAGTGATCGAAATGGAAGGATACCATATTAAATTTATCGAAGTTTCAAAAAAGGTAATGGTTCTTACCGAAGTAGAGAATGACCTTCGAGACGAAACGATACAAGAAGCCTGATTCGCTTATGCGAACCAGGCTTTTTTTCTTATAAAAACACAAAATAAATGACAGCAGCTAAGATGATTCGATAAATAGCAAACGGTGTTAGCTTGATTTTATTGATGAGTGCTAAGAAGAAGCGAATCGACACTAAGGCGAAGATAAAGGCACTAACAAATCCAACAACGAAAAATGGCAAAACATCTAGCGTGAAGTATTCCCAGTTTTTGATGAGCGATAACGTACTGGCACCCGCCATGATGGGAATAGCCATAATAAACGTAAAGTCGGCAGCGGCCCGATGACTCATACCGAGCAGCACGCCTCCGGAAATAGTTGAACCGGAACGAGAAAACCCTGGCCAAAGTGCGAAACATTGAAATAACCCCACTAAAAAGGCTTGTTTATAAGTGACGTCATCCACTGTTTCCGCTTGGACATATTTTGGTGCTAATTTATCAGCAAGCAACATCAAAATAGCCCCGACCACTAGGCCGATCAGTACTGTATGGACGGAAAAAAGATGTTCATCGATATAGTCTTCAAACAATAAGCCGAGAACGGTCGCTGGCAGTAGACCAACGATCACCACACTTAATTTCAATTGAGACAGATCTTGATGATCAGTCGTTGTTCTTTTTTTCAATCCAAGCAAGTGAAGAAGTCGATCTTTAAACACGATGACGACTGCTAAAATCGAGCCGAGCTGGATGACTACTTTGAACGTATTCGCCACTGGCTGAGAAAACATGTCTTTCGATTTCAATAACATATCATCAACAATAATCATATGGCCTGTTGAAGAAACAGGAGCAAATTCCGTCGCTCCTTCAACTAAGCCTAAAATAAAAGCGACGAACAATTCCCATAAATCCACTTTTTTCACACTCCTTTTGAAAGATTGTTTATGTTCTTCTTTATTATAAAAGGGTCGAATACGTTTCTCCTTCGAATGACCGAACAAAAAAGGAAAGCATGTGACAACAATGTCACACGCTTATAGTATGAACGAAGTCAATTTCGTATCACATTTCATTCTTCGTAAGTTCGATCGAACCGGTATCATTTGTGATGGCATTCTTATTGTTTTACTTGACTTTTCTCCGACTTTCTACAATTGTTATTTTAAAGAGGTTAAGTATTTGGGAGGAGTGGTTGGATGGGCGTGCATAATTATTTTAAAAGTTTATCGGATTTAGAGCATTTATTTCGATTACCGGGGAAGTTCAAATATCAAACACATACGGTAGCGGCTCATTCATTTAAGGTGACAAAGATTGCCCAATTTTTAGGAACGATTGAAGAAATGGCGGGGGAGTCAGTCGATTGGCGTTCACTGTATGAAAAAGCATTGAATCATGACTATGCGGAGCTGTTCACTGGTGACATTAAAACTCCTGTTAAATATGCTTCTAACGAATTAAATGCGCTATTTTCACAAGTAGAGGAGCAAATGGCAAAGAAGTTTGTTGAGCAGGAGTTCCCGACAGAATTGCAAGCTGTTTATATAGAACGCTTTAAAGAAGGCAAAGACGACACACTCGAAGGCCGCATTTTATCAGTGGCGGATAAAATTGATCTTCTCTATGAATCGTTTGGAGAAATACTGAAGCGCAATCCAGAACCGTTATTTCTTGAAATCTACCAAGAGGCCTTATCGACGATTATGAAATTCCATGAGATGAATTGCGTGCAATATTTTATCGAGCATATATTACCAGATATGTTGTCGGAAGAATTTATCCCTCATAATGAATTAAATTATGTCACTGAAATGATCGTGCAAAAATATGCGGACAAGTAAAACCACATGATGAAAAGTATGAAATTGAATAATTAGCAACACGGCTTCCATCAGCGGGAGACCGTGTTTTTTTGGCGCAGTAAGGAAGCTAAAAAAATCAACTTTCCGCCTTGCTTTTTTATAGGGTATGGGGTATTATAAGAATTAAGATGATGTATACCCAATGGGGTAAAATAAAAGGAGGAAGCATATTATGTTCTTTCGTTCTTACTTTGATGAAAAATTAGCTCAATATTCTTATATGGTCGGTTGTCAAAAAACAGGTGAGGCGATTGTCGTTGATCCTGCTCGTGATATTACTCCTTATGTGGAAACAGCAAAAAAAGAAGGTTTTCATTTAACAGCAGCAACAGAAACTCATATTCATGCGGATTTCGTGTCAGGGGCTCGTCAGCTAGCTCATGATCACGGTTCTACATTATATGTATCGGATGAAGGCGATGAAAACTGGAAGTATCAATATGTAGATGGATTGTCCGCAACACTTGTGAAGGATGGAGACGTATTTACGGTCGGAAATATTGAATTTAAAGTGATGCATACGCCAGGTCATACCCCTGAAAGTATTTCTTTTATCGTGACCGATAAAGGTGGCGGCTCCGATGTACCGATGGGCATTTTCACAGGAGACTTCGTATTTGTTGGCGATATCGGTCGTCCGGATTTATTAGAAAAAGCAGCAGGTGTGAAAGGAACGGCAGATGCTGGAGCATTGCAAATGTTTGATTCGGTTCAACGCTTTAAACAGCTTCCAGACTATTTATTAGTGTGGCCAGCACATGGAGCCGGCAGTGCTTGTGGAAAATCGCTTGGAGCGGTTCCACTTTCAACAGTCGGTTACGAAAAAGTGAACAACTGGGCGCTACAAATTGAAGATAAAGAAGAATTCCAAAAAGAATTACTGAAAGACCAACCAGAGCCACCAAAATACTTTGCGATGATGAAAACGGTGAATAAAGTAGGCCCGAAAGTATTAACGAATGAGAAAGTGCCTTATGCAGAGACGTATAAAGAGTTACAAGAGCTTTTAAATAAAGATAATACAGTCGGTGTAGATACTAGAGGCGGTATGGAATTTGCGAATGGTCATATTGCAGGAACGATCAATCTTCCATTCTCGAAGATTTTCACTAACTGGGCAGGCTGGATGTTAGGCTATGAACAAAATCTTGTCTTAATTGCTGACAAAGAGCAAGCGAAAGACATTCAACTAGCATTGGAGTCCATCGGGCTAGATCGCATTGTCGCTTTCGCTGATCCGAAAGCTATAAGCGAAGCGGATGAGCTAGAGCAATATTCAAACATTGATATTGAAGCGTTGAAAGCGCAATATCAACATGAAGATGTGTATGTAGTAGATATCCGTCAGCAAGCGGAGTGGAATGCAGGCCATATTCCAGGAGCGCACCATCATATGCTTGGTTATTTACAAGATCAATTGGCGGATCTGCCGAAAGATAAGAAAATCATCGTCCACTGTCAATCAGGTGCTCGCTCAGCTATCGGAACGAGCGTGCTACAAGCAGCAGGCTTTAAAAATATTGAAAACGTAGTAGGCGGCTTTGCAGCATGGAAAATCGCTGGCGAAGAAATAACAAAAGGAGAGAATGAATCATGAATAAAGTAACCGTATATTCAACTAACACATGCCCTTATTGCACAATGATGAAAAATTTTTTAAATGAACAAGGGATTTCATATAAAGAAGTGAACGTTCAACAAGATCAACAAGCAGCACAAAAATTAGTGGCAACGACAGGTCAAATGGGCGTTCCACAAACAGAAGTTAACGGACAATGGGTGCTAGGCTATGATCCACAAGCTGTTATGTCTTTGTTGAAGTAATTTCATGAGCCGGGCTTTACGCCTGGCTCTTTCTGATCGGAGGTGACCACGATGACATACGATAAAAATGTACGCAACCGGCTGAAGCGAATTGAAGGACAAGTACGAGGTGTTTTACGAATGATGGAGGAAGAAAAAGATTGCGCCGACATTGTCATGCAACTAAGTGCTATTCAAGGAGCAATCAATCGGACAATTGGCGTAGTGGTCAGCAAAAATCTAGAGCAATGTATTCGCCACAATGTGGAAAACGGTGAAGAAACAGATGAAATGGTGAAAGAAGCGGTTGAATTATTAATGAAAAGCCGTTAGTAAAGGAGCGGAAGGTGTGAGTAGAGAATGGATTGGTCCATAGGTTTTATCGTCACCATATTTCTTATTGGTTTTATCGGCTCGTTTATTTCGGGAATGGTTGGAATCGGTGGCTCGATTATTAAATACCCGATGTTATTATACATCCCACCACTGTTAGGATTCGCTGCCTTTTCTGCTCATGAAGTGTCCGGCATTAGTGCGGTTCAAGTCTTTTTTGCGACGATCGCCGGCGTTTGGGCGTATCGTAAAAGTGATTACTTGAATAAAACATTAATCATCTATATGGGGGCGGCTGTATTAATAGGTAGCTTTATTGGTGGCTTCGGCTCTGAAAATATGTCGGAAGCGACTGTGAACGTTATTTATGGTATTTTAGCCGCTTTAGCTGCGATCATGATGTTTATTCCGAAGAAAAATCTTGATGATCGCCCACTTGAAGAAATTACGTTTAATAAATGGCTAGCGGCTGTACTTGCTTTCATTGTCGGATTAGGCGCAGGAATTGTCGGTGCGGCCGGAGCATTTTTACTCGTGCCGATCATGCTCGTTGTCTTAAAAATCCCAACAAGAATGACAATTGCCAGCTCGCTAGCGATTACTTTTATTTCATCGATCGGTTCCACCGCAGGAAAGCTCATGACTGGTCAAGTATTGTTTTTACCGGCACTGATTATGGTTATTGCTAGTATCATCGCTTCTCCACTCGGTGCCAAAGCTGGGCAAAAAATGAATACAAAGATTCTTCAATGGCTACTAGCTATCTTAATTGCAGCGACAGCCGTGAAGATTTGGGTCGATATTTTATCGTGAAAACAGTGGGGGCATGATGCTCCTGCTTTTTTGTTATGTCAAGATTTAAAACGAACATACGTGCGTTAAAAACTAGCTTTCTTTGTTTTATTTGTGATAAAATGGGCAATATGATAAGTATCGAAATCGAAGACCTTCCAAATGGAAATAATAGTAGATGAAAGAGTATGATAGAAGAAAAAGGTTAGCAGGGGGGATAGAGTGTGGTCAATCAATTTGAAATAGTGTCTAAATATAGTCCACAAGGTGATCAGCCTACCGCGATTGCCGAACTAGTGGCAGGCATTGAGCAAGGAAAGAAGCATCAAACCCTGCTTGGAGCAACAGGAACAGGAAAGACATTTACGGTTTCTAACGTCATTAAAGAAGTGAATAAACCGACGCTTGTAATCGCTCATAATAAAACATTGGCGGGGCAGCTATATAGCGAATTTAAAGAGTTTTTCCCGAATAATGCAGTAGAATATTTCGTCAGCTACTACGATTATTATCAGCCGGAAGCGTACGTGCCGCAAACGGATACGTTTATTGAGAAAGATGCGAGCATTAATGATGAAATTGATAAGCTACGCCACTCGGCAACATCGGCGTTATTTGAGCGCAATGACGTGATCGTGATCGCCAGTGTTTCTTGTATTTATGGCTTAGGTTCTCCGGAAGAATATCGTGAGCTTGTGATTTCGTTGCGCGCAGGCATGGAGCTAGAGCGCAATCAGCTGTTGCGTCGCCTCGTGGATGTCCAGTATGAACGGAATGATATTGACTTTAAGCGCGGAACGTTTCGCGTGCGCGGCGATGTCGTTGAGATTTTCCCAGCTTCTCGTGATGAGCATTGTATGCGGGTGGAATTTTTCGGCGATGAAATTGATCGGATTCGTGAAGTCGATGCGTTAACAGGTGAAATCCTTGGCGACCGCGATCACGTCGCTATTTTTCCAGCTTCCCACTTCGTTACCCGAGAAGAGAAAATGAAGATTGCGATTGGGAATATTGAAAAAGAGCTAGAGGAACAACTGGCTATATTACGTGAAGACAATAAATTGCTAGAAGCGCAGCGATTGGAGCAGCGGACGCGCTATGATTTAGAAATGATGCGGGAGATGGGATTTTGTTCAGGGATTGAAAACTATTCGCGCCATCTAACGTTGCGACCATCAGGCTCAACGCCATACACACTATTGGATTATTTTCCGAAAGATTTCTTGCTCGTCATTGATGAGTCGCATGTGACCCTTCCACAAGTGCGCGGGATGTACAATGGCGACCAGGCACGCAAGCAAGTGCTAGTGGATCACGGTTTCCGCCTGCCGTCTGCGAAGGATAATCGTCCGCTCATGTTCCAAGAGTTTGAGGAGCATGTTCATCAAGCGGTTTACGTTTCAGCGACACCAGGTCCTTATGAAATCGAACATACCCCACATATGACGGAACAAATTATTCGACCGACCGGCCTGCTTGATCCAACGGTCGATGTTCGTCCGAGTGAGGGTCAAATCGATGACCTCCTTGGTGAAATACAGGAACGGATTGAGAAGAACGAACGCGTATTAGTGACGACATTAACGAAGAAAATGTCTGAAGACTTAACCGATTATTTAAAGGATATCGGCATTAAAGTACAGTATTTGCACTCGGAAATTAAAACGCTCGAACGGATTGAAATTATTCGTGATCTCCGCCTTGGTAAATACGATGTTCTTGTCGGTATTAACTTGCTGAGAGAAGGGCTTGATATTCCAGAGGTGTCGCTTGTGACGATTTTAGATGCTGATAAGGAAGGCTTCTTGCGCTCCGAGCGTTCATTGATTCAGACGATGGGCCGTGCTGCCCGAAATGCAGCGGGACATGTCATTATGTATGCCGATAAAATCACGGATTCAATGGCAAAAGCGCTCGAGGAAACGAAGCGTCGTCGCTCGATTCAGGAACAGTATAATGAAACGCATGGCATTACACCGATGACTATTCAAAAAGAAGTTCGTGATGTGATTCGAGCGACCCATGCAGCCGAAGAAACAGAAGTGTACGAAACACCGAAAAAATTGTCGAAAACAGAAAGAAATCATTTACTGCAAAGTCTTGAGAGTGAAATGAAGGAAGCGGCAAAAGCGCTTGATTTTGAGAAGGCGGCTGAGCTTCGCGATGTCTGGTTAGAGTTGAAATCGGAAGGATGACTTTTTTATGGGAATAGATAAAATTACAGTAAAAGGCGCTAGAGCACATAATCTCAAAAATATCGACATCACCATTCCGCGCGATCAATTAGTCGTGCTGACGGGTTTATCGGGATCAGGGAAATCATCACTCGCCTTTGACACGATTTATGCCGAGGGTCAGCGACGCTATGTCGAATCGCTGTCCGCCTATGCCCGCCAGTTTTTAGGGCAAATGGATAAGCCAGACGTAGATGCGATTGAAGGACTATCGCCAGCGATTTCGATTGATCAGAAAACGACGAGCCGTAATCCGCGTTCAACGGTTGGAACGGTGACGGAAATCTATGATTACTTGCGGCTATTGTTTGCACGTATTGGCCGTCCTGTTTGTCCCGTTCATGGCATTGAAATTACGTCGCAAACGATTGAACAAATGGTCGATCGCATTATGCAATACGAGGAGCGCACAAAGCTGCAAGTGCTATCGCCGATCGTTTCTGGTCGAAAAGGAACACATGTGAAGGTGTTTGAAGATATTAAGCGTCAAGGCTATGTTCGCGTGCGTGTAGACGGCGAAATGTACGAAATAGAAGATGAGATTGAACTAGAAAAAAATAAAAAGCATTCGATTGAAGTCGTCATTGACCGAATCGTCATCAAAGAAGGGGTCGAAGCGCGGTTAGCCGATTCATTAGAAGCGGCTCTCAAATTGGGAGAAGGAAATGTCGTCATCGATGTCATCGGCCAAGAAGAATTACTGTTCAGTGAACATCATGCTTGTCCTCATTGTGGGTTTTCGATTGGGGAATTAGAGCCGCGCATGTTTTCTTTTAACAGCCCTTATGGTGCTTGTCCAACATGTGATGGTTTAGGATCGAAGCTGAAGGTCGATGTCGATCTCGTCGTGCCGAATTGGGAGTTAACCTTAAAAGAACATGCGATTGCCCCGTGGGAATCGACCAGCTCGCAATATTATCCACAGCTTCTAGAGTCAGTTTGTACTCACTATGGCATCGATATGGATACGCCGGTGAAAGATTTACCGAAGGAACAAATGGATAAAATTTTGTACGGATCGGGCAATGAAAAAGTGTACTTCCGTTACGAAAATGATTTCGGGCAAATCCGCGAAAATCATGTAGCATTTGAAGGTGTCATCGGCAATATTGAGCGCCGTTACCGCGAAACGGGCTCCGATTATATTCGCGAGATGATGGAGAAATATATGGCGCAGCAAAAATGTCCGACATGTAAAGGCTATCGCTTGAAAAAAGAAAGTCTCGCCGTCAAAATTAACGACCGTCACATTAGTGAAGTGACGAATGATTCGATTGAGGAAGCGGAGAAGTTCTTTGCCTCGCTGACGTTAACGGAAAAAGAAATGAAAATTGCTCATTTAATTTTACGAGAAATTCATGAGCGGCTCGGCTTCTTAATTAATGTTGGCTTAGATTATTTAATGCTCAGTCGATCAGCGGGAACATTGTCTGGTGGAGAGGCGCAGCGCATTCGGTTAGCGACGCAAATTGGCTCGCGGTTAACTGGAGTGCTTTATATTTTGGATGAGCCATCCATCGGTTTGCATCAACGAGATAATGATCGCTTAATTCATACGATGAAAGAGATGCGCGATATCGGTAACACGTTGATCGTTGTTGAGCATGACGAAGACACGATGCTTGCGGCTGATTATTTAATCGATGTGGGGCCAGGGGCAGGCATTCATGGGGGAGAAATCGTCTCTGCCGGAACACCTGAACAAGTGATGAATGACCCCGTTTCATTGACAGGTCAATATTTATCAGGAAAAAAATACATTCCATTGCCGAAGGAGCGCCGTCAGCCAGATGGTCGCTGGATTGAAGTGATGGGGGCAAAGGAAAATAACTTAAAAAACGTTAAAGCAAAGTTTCCACTCGGTCTGTTTACTGCGGTGACAGGGGTATCGGGTTCCGGAAAAAGTACGTTGATCAATGAAATTCTTCATAAATCATTGGCGCAAAAGCTACATAATGCGAAAAGCAAGCCAGGACAACACCGCGAAGTGAAAGGAATCGAACATCTTGAAAAAGTGATCGACATTGATCAGTCTCCGATTGGCCGAACACCAAGGTCCAATCCAGCGACATATACAGGAGTGTTTGATGATATTCGCGATGTATTTGCGACAACGAATGAAGCGAAAGTTCGCGGCTACAAGAAAGGGCGCTTTAGCTTTAATGTGAAGGGCGGACGCTGTGAAGCTTGCCGCGGAGATGGCATTATCAAAATTGAAATGCACTTTTTACCGGATGTGTATGTGCCGTGTGAAGTGTGTCATGGGAAACGCTACAACCGTGAGACGCTTGAAGTGAAGTATAAAGGAAAAAATATTTCCGATGTGTTAGCGATGACGGTAGAAGATGCGCTGCAATTTTTTGAAAACATCCCGAAAATTAAACGCAAGCTTCAGACGATTGCCGATGTGGGATTAGATTATATTACTTTAGGCCAACCGGCGACGACTCTTTCTGGTGGAGAGGCTCAGCGTGTGAAACTGGCATCTGAATTGCACCGCCGCTCGAATGGACGCTCTTTCTACATTTTAGATGAACCAACGACCGGCTTGCATGTAGATGACATTTCTCGTTTGCTTCATGTACTTCAGCGTTTAGTTGACAACGGCGACACCGTATTAGTCATTGAGCATAATTTAGATGTCATTAAAACAGCGGATTATATTGTTGACCTTGGACCGGAAGGCGGCGATCGTGGGGGAATGATTGTCGCTTCAGGCACACCAGAGGAAGTAGCGGAAGTGGAAGGATCGTATACCGGTTACTATTTGAACAAAGTATTAGTTCGTGACCGCGAACGTGTTGTAAAAGTTTAAGATGTTGAAACTTTTTCTAAATCGTTGCGTATGTAAAGAGAGAAAGTCAAATTCAATTACTTGGAGGGACTTAGAATGAACGAAGAGAAAAAGCGAATTTTGAAAATGGTTGAAGATGGAATTATTACCGGGAGCGAAGCAGTGGCATTAATGGAGGCACTTGAAAAAAATGAGCACTCCACTACTCAAAAAGATAGCACTACTCAAAAAGATAGTTTCTTTGATGAGTTATTGAATTTCGGACAGAAATTAGGTAGTCAAATGCAAGGAGCAGGCAGTCAGCTTCATCAGCCAAAGGATAAATTATTTCAGTTCGTTCAATCAACAGTTCAAAAACTAAAGGACTTTGAATTGCCTATTGGAAAAGCAGTCGAATTCTCTCATGTATTTCATGAAGAAGTTTTCTCACCGAAGCGTTTAAAGGTGGAAATGGCGAATGGTGATTTAACGATTTTACCTTGGGATGAGCAAGGAGTGAAAGCTGAATGCCATGTGAAAGTATACGGCGCAGAGCAAGAAGAAACTGCACGAGAAGAATTTATTAAAAACAGTGTATTCTATGCTCGTGACAATAAAATATCATTCTCTGTCGGCTTGAAATTAATGAAGGTAGATACGGTATTGTATGTGCCGAAAGCCAAAATCGATGATATTGCCATTAAGCTATTTAATGGTTCATTCGCTGTAAGTGACATTCATGCAGACGAATTAGATGTAAAAACAGGAAATGGAAAAATTGAAGTGAAGAACTGTAACATAGATGATTTTGAAGGGGAAACAGCTAACGGCCAAATTTACTTAACGAATGTTGAAGCTAAAAAGGTAGAAGCGAACTCCTTTAACGGAGCGATTCATGTGATTGGTTCTGTCGGTGATATTGATGTGAAAACGGTGAACGGTAATGTGCTATGCGATATGAAAACAGGCGCTGTTCATACGATTAAAGCACATGCAATCACTGGAAATGTTGAAGTGTATGCACCAGCCTCTATGGCGATGAAAGGTGAATTGCGCACAAACTTTGGCTCGTTCCATTTGCCAGAAACGGGAATGAAGAAAGTGACAGAGAAGGAAGAAATGATTCAAAAGCTCGTTCGTTTTGAAAGCGAGAATGAAGCGGATCAGCAAGTGTTTATTACAGCGGAAACACGTACAGGCTTGATTACGATTCGCACGATTTCTCCGAAAAGCGAGGAACAAGAGAGTATTCCTAAATTAGAGCAAGGGGAGTAAAGATGAGATGGTTTACTGGCATTGTAATTAATGCCTTATTATTCATTGCACTTTCAGGCTATTTTACGGGGTTAGAAGTGGATAGTGTCGGCTCAGCTATCATTGCTAGTATTGTGCTATCTATTTTAAACATCCTCGTTCGGCCGATTTTAGTTATTTTGACGTTACCGATTACATTTGTGACACTTGGATTGTTTCTGTTTGTCATTAACGCCTTAACGTTAATGCTGACAGATAATATTATGGGGAGTCACTTTGAAATGTCCGGATTTGGTATGGCGCTGTTGATTTCGGTTATCATGGCGCTTGTGAATTTGATTTTACAGCTGACGATTTTTCAAAAAGAATAGGTGAAAAGAGGCGTCTATCCGTCGAGCATTCGGCTGATAGACGCCTCTTTTTTGTGGCACTAGCAATCTGCAATCATTTGATAATAAGCGATAATCGCCTCAGCTATTGCCTCGGCACATTGCTGTTGGTACAGGCTTGTCCGCAGTAGTTGTGCTTCTTCAGGATGAGTCATACAATTGAAAAAGAGACACCTATATATGAGATGTGCTGAAAAATGTTACAATATGATCAGACTGCCAGTTGAGGAGGTAGAAAGTTTGGCTAAAGTTCGTACAAAGGATTTGTTAGAGAAGTTTAATTTCGAGCTTGTGAGTGGAGAGGACGGCATTCATCGTCCGATCATCACGAGTGATCTTTCGCGGCCGGGTTTGGAGCTTGCTGGTTTTTTTGATTATTATCCAGCGGAGCGCGTGCAATTGCTTGGCATGACGGAGATGTCGTTTTTCGGTAAGTTGCATCCGGAGGAGAAAACATCACGGATGGAAAGGCTTTGTCATGATACGACACCGGCGATTATTCTTTCACGAGAACAAGAGGTGCCGGAATCATTAATGGAAGCATCGGAGCGAAATGCTGTCCCGGTGATGCGCTCGAAGATGACGACGACGCGGCTTTCGAGTCGCTTGACGAATTATTTAGAAAGCATGCTGGCGCCAACAACCGCTGTGCATGGAGTGTTGGTTGATATTTATGGTGTCGGTGTATTAATTACCGGCCAAAGTGGAGTCGGAAAAAGCGAAACGGCTTTGGAACTTGTGAAACGTGGTCATCGACTAGTGGCGGATGATTGTGTTGAAATTCGTCAAGAAGATGAGGATGTGCTTGTCGGTAGTGCCCCTGAGCTTATTGAGCATTTATTGGAGATTCGTGGGCTAGGGATCATTAACGTGATGACGTTATTTGGTACAGGAGCGATTCGTGGTCATAAACGAATTACATTAAACATTCATTTGGAAGCTTGGGACCCGAAAAAGCAGTACGATCGCCTTGGAATTGAAGAAGATAAATTGAAAATCATTGATACAGATATTACGAAAATTACTTTGCCTGTTCGTCCAGGAAGAAACTTGGCGGTTATTATCGAGGTAGCGGCGATGAATTTCCGCTTGAAGCGCCTCGGTATTAACACGGCACAGGAATTTACGAACAAGTTGGCTAATGTCATTAGCGAGAAAGATCCGGATTTATTATAGAAAGGGGAAGAATGTATGGAAGGTTATCCGTTAAACCGTGTGGCATTCGAATTCGGTGCATTTCCAGTGCATTGGTACGGTCTTATTATCGGTTGTGGCATTGCACTCGGTTTTTATTTAGCCACGAAGGAAAGCGAACGTCTCGGCTTGGAGAAAGATACCTTTGCCGATTTGCTTATTTGGGCGATTCCGATTGCGATTCTTTGCGCCCGTATTTATTACGTGCTATTTCAATGGGAATATTATTCGCAGCACCCTGGGGATATCATCAAAATCTGGGAAGGTGGCATTGCGATCCACGGGGCATTAATTGGAGCTGTGGCGACGACGATTGCTTTTTCCATGGCAAAAAATATTTCGTTTTGGAAGCTGGCGGATATCGCCGCTCCTAGTATTATTTTAGGCCAGGCGATTGGACGCTGGGGAAATTTCATGAATCAGGAAGCCCATGGGGGAGAAGTGACTCGTTCCTTTTTAGAGGGCTTGAACTTGCCAGACTTTATCATTAATCAAATGTACATTGAGGGCGTGTATTATCATCCAACGTTTTTATATGAATCGCTGTGGAATTTGCTTGGATTTGCGCTATTGATCGCGTTAAGAAAAGTCAATTTACGACGCGGTGAGATGTTTTTAACGTATGTCATTTGGTATTCGATCGGCCGCTTCTTCATTGAAGGCTTGCGGACAGATAGCTTGATGCTTGGAGGATTAAGAATGGCGCAAGTGATTTCGATCGGGCTCGTAGTAGCGGCGGTTATCATTTGGATCGTTCGTCGCAAAATGAACACTAAGCAAGTGCGCTACAATAGTATGGAAAATTGAACATAGGGGAGAGTAAGGGATGATTTCGACAATCAAAAGGGGTTTGTTTGTTGGAGGAAAAACGACTTGGACATTAGGAAAAATCATTTTTCCGATTACGTTGATCGTCACGATTTTGCAATTCACACCCGTTTTGCCGTGGCTAATGGAATTGATCAGTCCGGTCATGGGGATCTTCGGACTATCAGGGGAAGCGTCCATTCCGCTCGTTCTAGGGAATTTTTTGAATTTATATGCGGGAATCGGAGCGATGCTGTCGCTTGATTTAACGGTAAAAGAAGTATTTATTTTAGCCGTGATGCTGTCGTTTTCCCATAATTTATTAATTGAATCGAGCGTCGCAACGAAGGTTGGTGTGAGGGTATCGGTGATGCTAGCCGTCCGCCTCGGATTGGCGATTGTATCTGGAGTTGTGATCAATCTCGTTTGGAAAGGTGGCGGCGAGCTCGCGAAATATGGTATAGCGCCACCGCAGCAAGCGGAGCCGAACGGCTGGGGAGAAATTTTGCTGCTCGGCCTTGAAAAAGCGGGATACGGCATTTTTCAACTAGCGCTCATTGTGATTCCGTTAATGGTCGCTATTCAAATATTAAAGGATTTGAAATGGCTCGATGTGTTCTCGCGCTGGATGGCACCCGTGACGCGGATGCTTGGGATGAAGGAAAATACATCGACGACGTTAGCGGCGGGTCTTTTATTCGGGTTGGCTTACGGATCAGCGGTGATGATTCAAGCCGTCAAAGATGACGGAGTGAGTCGTAAAGATGTCACGATCGCCTTTATCTTTTTAGTTGCTTGTCACGCTGTCGTAGAGGATACATTGATTTTCGTGCCGCTTGGACTCACAGGCTGGACATTGCTCTCTCTATTTTTAATCCGAGTAATCGTCGCCATCATTTTAACTCTGATCGTCTCAACATTATGGAGACGCGCTGAAATCGCAGAAAGAAAGGAAGCCACTTTATCATGAAAAACATAACAACTTTACTGTTTGACTTAGATGGTACATTAATTAACACAAATGAATTAATTATCGCTTCATTTTTGCACACATTAGATCATTATTTCCCGAATCAATATCAGCGAGAAGATGTGTATCCTTTTATGGGACCGACACTCGTTGAAACATTTAGTAGCATCGATCCTGATCGGGTGGACGAAATGGTCGATCGCTACCGTACATATAACTTAGCGAAGCATGATGAATTAGTGACAGAGTTTGAAGGCGTGTATGACACGATCCGCACGTTGAAGGAAAACGGCTATAAGCTGGCGATCGTTTCTACGAAAATGCGCGATACGGTTATTAAAGGCTTAAAGCTGACGGGGTTGTATGACTTTTTCGAAGTGATTGTCGGACTTGATGATGTGACGGAACCGAAGCCTCATCCAGAACCGTTGCAAAAAGCGTTAGCAGCGCTCGACTCGACAGCGGAGGAAGCGATGATGATCGGTGATAATTACCACGATATTGAAGGTGGACAAAATGCCGGTACATTGACGGCTGGAGTCGCTTGGTCGGTAAAAGGGAAAGAGTTTTTACAAACATTTAACCCAGATTATATGTTAGAGACAATGCCGGAGCTGTTAGATGTGTTACAAGTGGATGCTGTGAAACAATGAGACGGACGGAGCGGTACAAAGTAGAGGGGGGCAACTCACTTTGGAATATTTACAAAACCGTTTCGTTTTGGAAAACCTTTAAAAACACCGCCATCATTGAAATTGGTCGCTTTACGCCATTTATGAGGCTGAAAAACAGCTTATATCGCACGTTTCTCGGCATGAACATTGGCGAACAAACGGCACTTGCCTATAAAGTGGTGCCCGACATTATGTTCCCAGAGTACATCACGATCGGTCGCAACTCGATTGTCGGCTACAAGACCGTGATCCTCGCCCATGAATATTTAATCGACGAATATCGCCTTGGCCAAGTGATCATCGGTGACAACGTAATGATCGGCGCCAATTGTACGATCTTGCCGGGCGTGACGATCGGCGACGGAGCCATCGTTTCTGCTGCGACCCTTGTTCATCGAGACGTCCCACCTGGCGCCTTCGCCGGGGGGAACCCGATGCAAATTAAAGATAGGAAATAACCTCTTCGTGTGGAAGAGGTTATTTTGATTGATTTTCTAATTGATCGATCTTATCCTCTAGTCGCTGCAACTGTTCATTTCGCCTTTTCCCCGACCGAATAAAATACATCATAGCCACAATGACGATTGCAGGGATTCCTAATACAAATAGCAGCATAAACAGTTGAAACATAGCATCCGCAGTGTTAAAATCAGCCAAAAAACTCACCTCTCGTTACCTATTTAGGATTATTATACCATCTATTATTAGTGGAGGGGAATCAATCACCTGTCCGGGCTAATCTTTTGTAGATTAGATCTACATCATAAAAATAAGGGGGTTCTAACATGGAGTTGGTCATGGCAATTGCGCTTGTTGTAATAGTGGGGGGAATTGTAGTTTATGTAATTGAAAGACTTAAACATCAATATAACCAAGGCGATCTAGGGAAGAAAAAGTCAAAAGGCGCTCAAAATTTATTAGCCAGTTTAATACCGATGGGAATGCTTTTTGGTTGTGCGATCGGTGTAATTTTTGGCGTGTTTTTCTCGATCCCTTTAGTATTTACAGTTAGTTTAGGAGCTGGAATAGGCTATTTATTTGGATTTTTCGCTTATGAGATTTATAGAAAAAAAGGAAACGATGATTCGTAAATGGCTATCCTCCAGAAACAAGTGCGTTAGTAAAAATAGAAAAAATTATTTCAAAATAGAACAAACCTACCACCAAACTCAATTTTTACTTGTTTTTTTTCAAAAAAAAGCTTGTATTTTAATTTTTCAGAATATAGAATATAGAATAAATTATTTGACACATAACATCAGGAGGAGACATCTTATGGTGACATTTATTGCAGCTTTGTTATTACTTTTTGTTGGTTACGCCGTGTATTCAAAGGTGGTTGAGCGGGTGTTTGTTATTGATGATGAGCAACCGACACCAGCTTATACGCAGCAGGATGGATTAGATTATATGCCGATGAGTTGGTGGAAGGGCTCGTTAATTCAATTATTAAATATTGCAGGATTGGGTCCCATTTTTGGGGCGGTTGCAGGAGCTTTATACGGTCCAGTGGCTTTTATTTGGATTGTAGTTGGTTGTATTTTTGCCGGAGCGGTTCATGATTATTTTTCAGGAATGTTATCGCTAAGGCATGGTGGGGCGCAATTTCCGACGTTAGTTGGTCGATATTTAGGCAAAACAGTGAAAACGATGATCAATGCTATTTCTATCGTATTAATGATTTTGGTAGCAGCGGCCTTTACCGCAGGGCCTGCTCAGTTGATCGCACAAATCACTCCGTTAAATTTCACAGCTGGTTTGGTTCTTGTTTTTATCTATTTCTTATTAGCAGCTGTGTTACCGGTCAATAAAATCATCGGTAAAATCTATCCGATATTCGGTGCGATATTAATCTTTATGGCACTGGCGATTGCCGTAGCTTTATTGTTTGGGGATCAGCCGATTCCGAATATAACATTGGACAATCTTCATCCTGGTGAATTGCCGGTTTGGCCATTGTTGATGGTAACGATTTCTTGTGGAGCGATTTCTGGATTCCACAGTACACAAAGTCCAATTATTGCTCGTACGATGAAAAAGGAGTCAGAAGGTCGTAAAGTATTTTATGGAGCGATGATTGGTGAAGGGGTCATTGCTTTAATTTGGGCGGCGGCTGGCATGACGTTCTTTGGTGGGACGGATGGGCTTCAAGCAGCATTAGCGGCAGGTGGTCCTGCTGGAGTGGTCAATGAAATTTCGACTTCGTTATTAGGAACGCTTGGTGGCATCCTAGCCGTGTTAGGAGTAATTATTTTACCGATTACAACAGGAGATACAGCACTTCGCTCGTCGCGAATGATGGTGACAGAACTGGTGGTTAAATGGATAAATCCTGATAAGAAAAGTGTGGTCTTCTTATTAACCATTGCGGTAAGTGTGCCGACGTTACTGTTAGCGACCATTGATTATTCATTTTTGTGGCGATATGTTGGTTGGACGAACCAAGTCGTGGCAACGGTCATGTTATGGACGGCGACTTCTTACTTATTAAAAGAAGGAAAAGCTCATTGGATGACTGGTCTTCCAGCATTGTTCATGACAGGAGTAGTTTGTACGTACATCTTTTATGCACCTGAAGGATTTGCAATGGATTATTCCATTTCTTTAATAATCGGTAGTGTACTGACTGTAGGAATCTTCTCATTATATGTATGGCAAATCATTCAGCATAAACAGGTAAAAACAGCAGAAAGAAAAGCGGAAGTCCCTGCTTAGCGACGTATGGGCTGGACCGATCCGCACGAGATAAAGGAAAATGAAATGCAGAGCCAACTCGTTAGCCGCGACAAGCAAAAGGCGAGCCGGCTGAAAGGTTGTTCTTTAACCTTTTGGACGGATTGATTTTTGACCTCGAGCGGCTAGTTGGCGGAGCTAGACAACACGATGAACGATAGTGAATCGATGTTGACTTATCGCAAGGAGGAGAGGGGAAGGCCACTAGTCGCTGGGGACTGTAGCTAGACAATAGAAAAGCAGAAGCAGCTATGAATTAACTAAACTCAAAAGGAGACTCGGCGACGATCGAGTCTCCTTTTTCAAACTTTCTGTTAATTATCTTGACGTAAATAGTCAGAAACGTTAAAATACTAATAACTTCACTATGGTAACATATTAGCGAACTAAAGGGTTTTGAAAAATATAAGCGGTCGGGTGATGAAGATGTCAAAACTGTTCATGTTTGAAAAACCAGTTGGAATGAGGGATACGCTTCCTCATATATATGAAACGAAGCGGCAATTCAAAGAGGCCATTGAACGACAAATGAAAAGCTTTGGCTATCAGTTTATTGAGACGCCAGCTTTAGAATATTACGATACGGTCGGGGAAGCATCGGCAATTTTAGATCAGCAGCTGTTTAAATTGCTCGATCAACAAGGGAACACGCTTGTGCTTCGACCGGATATGACGACGCCGATTGCACGAACGGCGGCTTCTAAATTGCTGAAAGAGCAAGTGCCACTTCGCCTTGCGTATTCAGCGAATGTATATCGTGCCCAGCAGCGTGAAGGAGGGCGAGCGGCTGAATTTGCTCAAATTGGTGTGGAGAACATCGGCGATGAAACGATTAGTGCCGATGCTGAGGTGATTGCGTTAATGGTCTCGGCGCTACAAGAAGCAGGCTTAAAGCAATTTCAAGTGTCGATCGGTCATATTCGCTTTGTCGAAGAGCTATTTCAGCAAATCCTTGGAACGGAAGAGCGAGCGAGCACGCTTCGTCGTTATTTATATGAAAAAAATTACGTCGGCTACCGTGAGCATGTCCGTGCCCTGTCTTTATCGTCGATTGATAAGCAACGGCTATTGAAGTTTTTACATTTACATGGAAATGAAGATTGCTTGCAAATGGCGGCTGAGTTAATCGAAGATGGAGCCGGTAAAGAAGCGATTGAGGAGTTGCGCCAATTGATCGAGTTGCTGAAAGATTACGGTATCGAGCAATATATTAAATTTGATTTATCGCTCGTTAGTCATATGAGTTACTATACTGGCATTTTATTTGAAACGTATGCCGATGGGGTCGGTTATCCGGTCGGCAACGGAGGGCGTTACAATAATTTATTGGAAAAATTCGGGCGGCCAGCTAGTGCGACCGGTTTTGGTCTACGGATTGATTTTCTGCTTGAAGCGGTCGGTGAGCTAGTGGAAACGGAACAAGTTCATTGTCTTATTTTCAGTAAAGAGCGCCGGAAAGAAGCGATTGAAGCGGCGGCTGAACTTCGAGCACAAGGGGAAAAGGTTGTGCTACAAGATTTGGCTGGCGTGAAAGATGTCGATCGTTTTACAAGTGCCTATGAAAATGTCAGTTATTATGTCGGGCAAGCGAAGAATGGAGGGGAAAGCTAATGTCGATGTTAACGATCGCGATGCCAAAGGGACGAATTTTTGAAGAAGCGGCTGATTTGCTGCGGCAAGCGGGGTATCAGCTTCCTCCTGAATTCGATGAGTCTCGCAAATTAATTATTGAAGTGCCGGAAGAAAATTTACGCTTCTTTTTAGCTAAGCCGATGGATGTTGCGACTTATGTTGAATATGGCGTCGCTGACCTTGGAATCGCCGGAAAAGATGTGCTATTAGAAGAAGAGCGCGATGTGTATGAGCTTCTTGATTTACAAATTAGTCCTTGTTATTTAGCGGTTGCTGGGTTGCCGAATACATCGATGAGCGAAGTGGCACCAAAAATTGCAACGAAATATCCGAATGTGGCATCGACTTATTTTCGTGAGCAAGGGGAGCAAGTCGAAATTATTAAGCTAAATGGGTCGATTGAGCTTGCGCCGTTAATCGGGTTAGCCGACCGCATCGTTGATATTGTTTCCACAGGGCGGACGTTAAAGGAAAACGGCTTAGTTGAATACGAAACGATTGTCGGAATTACGTCGCGATTGATTGTCAATCCAGTCAGCTATCGGATGAAAGATAGAGAGATTCAAACGTTAGTCGATCGACTCACCGAGATTATTTCAGAAAAGGTCGTGTGAACATGATGAAAATCGAAAAAATAACGGGTGATTTAACGCTGAAACGATCGGTCGATAGCGGCACAGAAGAGCAACGTGCGACCGTTCAAGAGATTATTCGTACTGTCCGCTCACAAGGCGATCAAGCATTAAGAGAGTTAACGAAAAAGTTTGACGGAGCGAAATTGTTTAGCTTAAAAGTGACACAAGAAGAAGTGAATGAAGCGTATGAGCAATTGCCGAAGCAGATGGTCGATATTATTCAAGAAGCGGCTGACAATATTTTCACCTTCCATCAAAAGCAGCTGCGACAAACGTGGATGTACAGCGACCAATACGGCTCTATACTCGGTCAAAAAATGACCCCACTCGATTCGGCGGGCGTCTATGTCCCAGGAGGAACGGCAGCTTATCCGTCGTCTGTGCTCATGAATGTAATGCCAGCGAAAGTAGCAGGGGTGGAGCGAATTGTGATGGTATCGCCACCGGGCCAAGATGGGCGCTTACCAGCTGGAGTACTTGTCGCTGCTGATATTGCGGGTGTGAAAGAAATATATAAAGTCGGCGGTGCGCAAGCGGTCGCAGCACTGGCCTACGGAACCGAAACGATTCAGCCTGTGGATAAAATTACAGGGCCGGGAAACATTTATGTGGCACTAGCGAAACGAGAAGTGTTTGGCGATGTTGACATTGATATGATTGCTGGACCGAGCGAAATTGCGGTGCTCGCGGATGAAACAGCTTGTCCACAAGAAATCGCGGCCGACTTGTTATCGCAAGCCGAGCATGACCCACGCGCAAGCAGTGTACTCGTCACGACGTCTGATACGTTAGCAAAAGCGACAGCAAAAGCAGTCGAGCGACAATTAGCAGAATTGCCGCGTCAAGAGATTGCACGTGCTTCGATCGAAAGCTATGGAGCGATCTATGTGGCGAAAGCTATGGCGGAAGCGGTGGAAACGATTAACCGACTTGCACCAGAACATTTAGAAATTATGACGGAACAGCCGTTAGAGGTCGTCAAAGACATTCGTCATGCAGGAGCGATTTTTGTGGGACGCTACAGTTCAGAGCCAATCGGTGATTATTTTGCCGGCCCGAACCATGTGTTGCCGACGAACGGAACCGCTCGTTTTTCGAGCCCGCTCAACGTCGATGATTTCATGAAAAAATCTAGCATTATTATGTACAGCGAGCAGGCGTACAATGAAAATTATCAAAAGATTGCCGCTTTTGCTCGATTAGAAGGGCTTGAAGCTCATGCGCGAGCGGTTGAGATCCGAGCGGAGAAAAAATAACATAGATGAGGTGTCGAGTGTGAGTAAGCGGATAGCAGAATTGAACCGGAATACGAATGAAACGAAAATTAACTTAAATTTTTCGATCGATGGAGAAGGAAAAGCGGAGATTGAGACAGGTGTGCCGTTTATGGATCATATGTTGGATCTGTTTACGAAGCATGGTCAGTTTGATTTAACGGTAAAAGCCGATGGCGATGTCGAAATTGATGATCACCATACGACAGAAGATATCGGTATTTGTCTCGGACTCGCATTGAAAGAAGCGCTTGGTGATAAAAAGGGAATTAAGCGTTACGGCAATGCGTTCGTGCCGATGGATGAAACGTTGGCGCAAGTCGTCGTCGATTTAAGCAATCGTCCGCATTTTGAAATACGTGGAGCGGACTTTCCTTCGCAAAAAGTCGGTACATTTGATACGGAACTCGTTCATGAATTTTTATGGAAGCTGGCATTAGAAGCACGAATGAATTTACATGTCATTATTCACTACGGACAAAATACACATCATATGATTGAAGCGGTCTTTAAAGCACTGGCTCGCGCACTCGATGAAGCGACGATGGTCGACCCACGTGTGAAAGGTGTGCCTTCGACGAAAGGAATGTTGTAAATGATCGGGATTGTCGATTATGGAATGGGGAATTTATTCAGCGTCAGTAAAGCGCTAGAGCGAATGAAGGTCCCTTATATTATTAGCGATTCGCCGGAAGAGCTGGATCAGATGAAAGGGTTAATTTTACCTGGGGTGGGAGCCTTTAAAGATGCGATGGCTTTACTGCAAGATACGAAGCTCGATCAATTTTTAAAAGAGTATGTGGACAGTGGTCGTCCGCTTCTTGGCATTTGCCTTGGGATGCAGCTGTTATTTGAAGAAAGTGAAGAAAATGGCTGTTTTCAAGGGCTGGGCTTATTAAAAGGTCGAGTTACTCGCATTCCAGCTGAAGTGGCTGGGGAAAAAGTGAAGGTGCCGCATATGGGATGGAATGAGCTGACGTTTCATCAAGATTCGCCTGTGTTGCAAGGCGTCGATCAAGGGTTTGTCTACTTCGTTCACTCGTACTATGTGAGTGAAATGAGGGAAGAGGATTTACTCGCAAGCACCATGTATAGCGTTGGCACTCCGGCAGTCGTTGGTCATAAAAATGTATTTGGGATGCAATTTCACCCAGAAAAAAGTGGAGAAGTAGGCATGCAATTACTAAGAAATTTTGCAAAAGCAATGGAGCAATCGGAGGCGATATTATGAGTTTTGTCATCTACCCGGCGATCGATATGCGCGCTGGCAAATGCGTACGATTAACGCAAGGAGATTATAATCAGGAAACGATTTACGGCGATTCTCCATTTGAGATGGCGAAATCATTTGTCGACCAAGGAGCGGAATGGATTCACATGGTTGACCTTGATGGCGCGAAAGATGGAGAGCGTATCAATGATCGCTTTGTCATTGAAGCGGCGCAGAAGTTATCGGCGAAAGTGCAAATCGGCGGCGGCATTCGCACGGAAGAGGATGTTCGCCACTACTTAGAGAACGGCGTGGATCGAGTCATTATTGGTAGTTTGGCCGTTTCTAAGCCGGAGCTTGTGAAGGAATGGCTTCGTACATATGGCGATAAAATCGCGATCGGTTTAGATGCGAAGGACGGCTTTGTCGCTACGCATGGTTGGTTTGAAACGTCTTCTTTAAAAGCAGTCGATCTTGGGAAAGAGTTAGCGGAGGCTGGAGCGGAAACGTTTATTTTTACCGATATTGCGACAGATGGTATGCTTTCTGGTCCGAATATTGAGGCGGTGGCGGAACTAGCTCGGGCTACAGGAAAAAGCGTCATTGCTTCTGGCGGAGTCAGTTCCCTAGCGGATGTACATAAGGTGAAGCAGTATACAGAGGACGGCGTAAGTGGGGTCATCGTCGGGAAAGCGATTTACACGGGTCAGTTTACGGTTCGAGAAGTGTTGGAAGAGGTGAAGTGAATGGTGACGAAACGAATTATTCCATGCTTAGATGTGAAGGATGGTCGAGTTGTTAAAGGGATTCAATTTGTGCAGCTTCGTGATGCGGGTGATCCAGTCGAGCTTGCTCGTATTTATGATGATCAAGGGGCGGATGAGCTTGTGTTTCTTGATATCTCGGCGTCTCATGAAGGTCGGAAAACGATGGTCGATGTCGTTCAATCCGTCGCTTCGGAACTAGCGATTCCTTTTACCGTTGGTGGAGGAATTAACTCGCTTGATGATATGAAGCGGATGCTTCGTGCAGGGGCAGATAAAGTGTCTGTTAATACCGCTGCTGTCCTACGCCCCGAGTTGATTTCAGAAGGAGCCGACTATTTTGGCTCGCAATGTATCGTTCTTGCAGTGGATGCGAAGTGGGATGAGGCGCTCGGTTCATGGCGCGTCTATACACATGGTGGTCGCAAAGAGACGGAGCGCGAAGTAATTGCTTGGGTGAAGGAAGCGGTCGAGCGTGGGGCTGGTGAAATTTTATTAACGAGCATGGACAGTGACGGCGAGAAAAAAGGGTTTGATCTCTCCTTGACGAAGGCCGTGAGCGAGGCAGTCGATGTGCCGGTCATTGCTTCAGGTGGAGCAGGAAATGCCGAGCACTTTCTCGAAGTATTTAATGAAGGAAAAGCGGATGCGGCACTTGCAGCTTCCATTTTCCATTATAAAGAAACAAGTGTAAATGAAGTGAAAAGCTTTTTAAAAAGTCAAGGAGTGAAAATGAGATGAGTGTAAACATTGACGATTTACAGTTTGATGAAAAAGGGCTCATTCCTGCGGTCGTTCAAGATGCGGCAACTTATGAGGTGTTGACGCTCGCTTACATGAATAAAGAGTCACTGCAAAAAACGATCGAATCCGGTGAAACTTGGTTCTTTAGCCGCTCTCGTCAGGAATTGTGGCATAAAGGAGAAACGAGCGGTCACACACAGAAAGTCGTCAATATTAAATACGATTGCGATCAAGATGCACTCGTTGTGTTAGTGAAGCCTGTGGGGCCTGCTTGTCACTTAGGAACAATTAGCTGCTTTGAGCACTCCTTGTACGGTGAGCAAACGGAAACATTGCCTTATGTCATTTTACATAAGCTAGAGGAAGTCATCGCGGAACGAGAAGAAAACCGACCAGAAGGCGCGTATACGACATACTTATTTGAAAAAGGCGTCGATAAAATTTTGAAGAAAGTCGGAGAGGAAGCAGCTGAAGTCATCATCGCCGCGAAAAATCGTGACAAAGATGAATTGCAATGGGAATCGGCTGATTTGTTGTACCATTTGCTCGTCTTGCTGCGCGAGCAAAAAGTAGAATTGGCAGATGTCCTTAGTGTATTAGCGAAACGTCACGAGGAAAAATCGAAATAAATGAATGGAAAAGCGGGGGAACGTGCCTCGCTTTTTTATCGTGTGGGCGAGGTGGGAAGGCGGTGGTGTGGGTGTTTCTTCGACGTTACAGGGGTGTTCTTCGATGTTGTAGGCGTTTCTTTAACGTTGCTGGACTGTTCTTCGATGTTATAGCCGTTTCTTCAACGTTACCGAGCGCTTCATCGATGTTGTAGGCGTTTCTTCAACGTTACGGAGCGCTTCTTCGATGTTATAGCCATTTCTTCAACGTTACGGAGCGCTTCATCGATGTTGTAGGCGTTTCTTCAACGTTACGGAGCGCTTCATCGATGTTGTAGGCGTTTCTTCAACGTTACGGAGCACTTCATCGATGTTGTAGGCGTTTCTTCAACGTTGCCGGACTGTTCTTCGATGTTGTAACCGTTTCTTCAACGTTGCAAAGACCTTCTTCAATGTTAAACCGTTTTCTTCAACATTCCAGTGCCCACCCCCTTTTCCCAATAATGGCGCTATCCATTTTTGTTTTTTTGCAACTGATAATTTCTTTTATATGGTATACTACATAGGTTAAGTATAAATGGCTCGGAGGATTTACATGAGAAAACACTCAAAGTTACGGGAGGAGAAGGGGAAAGTGATCTCCTTTTTGCCGACAGGTGAGTATTATTATAAAAAAGGGTTGAAAGCTCTTAGCAAAAGAGAGCTACCTAAGGCAAAAAAATATTTATCACGTGCGATGGATTTAGAGCCGCTGGAGCCGATGATTGCTTGTCAATTAGCAATTGTTGAAACGGAACTTGGGAATTTTGAACAATCGAATGGTCTTCTACATTTTATACTGGATGATTTAGATCCACTCGTTAGTGAATGCCATTATTTTTTAGCGAATAACTATGCCCATATGGGAATGTTTAAAGAAGCATTTAAACATGTTCAAACTTATTTAGATCAGGATGAGCAAGGGGATTTTCACGAGGATGCGGAAGATCTATTAGATTTAATTACGATCGATGGTGAAGGGGAACTGGACGATCTTTATGCACAAGATGATTTAATTACGATGCAGGAAGAGGCTCGTTTTCTCCTTGAGGGCGGTAGCTACGAAAAGGCCATTGAACGTTTAGAGGCCCTCATCGAAAAGTACCCTGATTTTTGGTCTGCTTATAATAATTTAGCACTTGCTCATTTTTATTTAGGACATATTGAAAAGGCGCATAATGTACTCCATGACGTGTTAGAGAAAAGTCCAGGGAACTTACATGCGTTAAGTAATATGGCGGTCTTTATGTATTACGAAAAGCAATACGGGTTACTGAAGGAACTAGTCGAGCTTTTGAAGAAAATTAACCCGCTTTTACCGGAGCAACAATATAAGCTTGGTGCTACATTCGCTTTAATTGGTCAATATGAAGAGGCGTATCGATGGTTGAAGAAGTTGTATAAACGCGGCTTTGAGGGAGAAGCATCGTTTTATTATTGGTTCGCTTATTCAGCTTACTTTACTGGGCGGGAGAAAGTGGCGCGTAAAGCTTGGAAATACGTGTTGCAACAAAGCCCTGAAAAAGAAGGGCTAGAACCGTGGAATGCAGATGATCGTCAAAAGGAAGGGCTTGAGCATCATCCAGCGACAATCGTTCGCCGATTAAATAGTGAATATGAGGAAGAGCGCTTATTCGGTATTTTTTTGTTTTCACTATCGGACGATCAAAAGCAAGTGATGAGTCACCCGGATTTTTGTGAGATTGAGTCTCTCGATTTTCGGGAAAAAATATATTTAGCTACTGTGTTAGGGATGCCGATCACGGAGCAGCTGAAGGATGAAGCAAACGTTCAAATCGCTCATCAAACAGCCTTGATATTACATGGACAGTTTCAGCCGATCGGTGCGGAGGAAGCTGGCTTAATTATGTTATGGTTTACCATCTTTCATGAGATGGAGCAAGAGACAAAAATGAAAAATCCATCTGCTTTTGCGGCAGCGACAGAATATGTGTGGCGAAAGTTCCGTGGAGAAAAAGAGTCGCAAGCGAACCTCGCTGAAAAGTATGACGTATCACCTTCGACAATGAAGAAATATGTCAAATTTGTGAGAGAACACCTTTAATAAGCATAAAAATAGACGAATCGTGACACATTGAGTACGATATGAGTATAGAATAAAAAATACGTTTTAGGGTATATTCAAAATGAGAGTAAATAAAGGAGTGGCTTACTTTGACAGCAGAAGAAAAAGTGTATGACGTCATTATCATTGGGGCAGGTCCAGCAGGGATGACAGCCGCTGTTTACACCTCTCGTGCGAATCTTTCAACATTAATGATTGAGCGCGGTGTACCAGGTGGACAAATGGCAAATACAGAAGAAGTAGAAAACTATCCGGGATATGATCATATTCTTGGGCCAGAGCTATCGACGAAAATGTTTGACCATGCGAAGAAGTTCGGAGCGGAATATGCTTATGGCGATATTAAGCAAATTATTGACGGCAAAGAATATAAAACGATTGACGCTGGAACGAAGCAATATAAAGCACGTGCGGTTATCATCACAACAGGTGCGGAGTATAAGAAAATCGGCGTACCAGGTGAAAAAGAATTAGGCGGCCGCGGCGTTTCTTATTGTGCGGTATGTGACGGTGCTTTCTTTAAAGAGAAAGAGCTAGTCGTTGTCGGTGGCGGAGACTCTGCCGTAGAAGAAGGTGTGTACTTAACTCGCTTTGCGAAAAAAGTAACAATTGTTCACCGTCGTGATCAATTGCGTGCGCAAAAAATTCTTCAAGATCGTGCATTTAGCAACGAGAAAGTAGATTTCATTTGGAGTCATACCGTGAAGCAAATCAATGAAAAAGACGGCAAGGTTGGTAGCTTAACGCTCGTTTCTACTGAAAATGGCGAAGAACGTGAATTCGAAGCGGACGGCGTGTTCATTTATGTCGGTATGGTTCCGTTGACGAAGCCATTTGAAAGCCTTGGTATCACGAATGAAGCTGGCTATGTGGTAACGAACGATCAAATGGAAACGAACGTTGCTGGAATTTATGCAGCGGGTGATGTGCGCGAGAAAACACTTCGTCAAATCGTCACAGCAACAGGAGATGGAAGTATCGCCGCTCAATCGGCACAGCATTACATCGAAGAATTGAAAGCGGAGCTAGGGGTTAAAGCATAAGACGGGAAAGTTTAATCGACTGTTAATGAAACCGTAATAGAGGTGAAATATTTTTCCGCTATACTACAATTAGCAGTTTCAAACACCCCCTAAGTATTAACGTATATCCCTACTTTATGAGGTTGTCTTGGTCACATAATCGATGTGAGCGAGGCAACCTGCTTTTTTTTGAAAAAAACCCTCTACCCTTATTACACGAACCTAGCATTGAGATCGGTAGAAAGAACATAGTATAATAATGAAAATAGTAAAATGACGGCATTTTGTCGCATCGGCTTGAGGTGATCAATTGTGCAACGTGTAACAAATTGTTTATTGTTAAAGGATGACAAAATTTTATTGCTGCAAAAGCCACGCCGAAACTGGTGGGTTGCTCCCGGTGGAAAGATGGAAGCTGGGGAATCGATCAGAGATGCGGCTATTCGTGAATTTCGGGAAGAGACAGGTATGTATTTACGCAACCCGAATGTGAAAGGAATCTTTACTTTTACGATTAAAGAGAAGGATGAAATTATTTCCGAATGGATGATGTTCACCTTTTTTGCAACGGAAAGTGATGGAGTAAATATTGTAGAGAGTGAAGAAGGAAAGCTGGAATGGCATGCGATCGATATGATTAAAGAGCTTCCAATGGCAGAAGGAGATCGTCATATCCTTGAGTACATGATTCATGGATCTGGCATTCTTTATGGAGCCTTTACATATACACCAGACTTTACTCTATTATCTTACCGATTAGATCCAAGCTAGAAAAAGGAGAGGAGAAAGAACATGAACACAAATGTGGGAAACGATGTGCAATTAGTCATTATTACCGGGATGTCTGGCGCTGGGAAGACCGTCGCGATTCAAAGTTTTGAAGACCTTGGCTTTTATTGCGTCGATAATTTGCCGCCGATGTTGCTGCCGAAATTTTTGGAGCTTATGAAGGATGCGAATAATCAAATGAATAAAGTAGCCGTCGTGATGGATCTGCGCGGACGCGAATTCTTTGATGATTTAATTAAGTCGTTGGATGAAGTGATCGAAATGGCCGAGTTAACGCCAAAAGTACTATTTCTTGACGCTGAAGATTCCGTACTCGTTCGCCGCTATAAAGAAACAAGGCGTTCTCATCCACTGTCTCCAACTGGCTTGCCGTTAGATGGAATTCTCCAAGAACGCGAGCTGTTAGAGGAGTTAAAAGGTCGAGCGCAGTTCATTTACAATACATCGGAAATGAAACCGAAAGACTTACGTGAAAAAATCTTAACCGAGTTTTCATTAAACAAAAAGTCCGTCTTTACTGTAAATGTGATGTCATTTGGCTTTAAGCACGGTTTACCAATCGATGCGGATCTCGTCTTTGACGTTCGTTTTCTACCGAATCCGCACTACATCGATCATATGAGACCGCGAACAGGGCTTGAGGAAGATGTCGCGACGTACGTATTAAAATGGAGTGACACGCAGAAATTTTTAGAAAAAACGATTGATTTATTAACATTTATGCTTCCACATTACAAGATGGAAGGAAAATCTCAGCTCGTCATTGCGATCGGATGCACAGGAGGACAGCATCGCTCTGTCGCTTTATCGGAATATCTCGGTAACCATTTCTCTAAGGATTATGAGACGCGCATTACACACCGCGACATTAATAAACGCAAGGCGAAAAAAGTATGAAAAATCAGCAACAGCCAAAAGTCGTGATTATCGGTGGAGGCACAGGTCTATCTGTTTTGCTTCGCGGCTTGAAGAAGCATCCCATCGATTTGACGGCGATCGTGACGGTAGCGGATGATGGCGGCAGCTCTGGCCGTTTGCGTAATGAGCTTAACATCCCACCTCCTGGGGATATCCGCAATGTGCTCGCCGCTTTATCGGATGTGGAACCGTTACTAGAAAGTATGTTCCAACATCGTTTTAGTACTAAAAATGAACTATCGGGCCACTCGCTTGGGAATTTAATGATCGCTGCCATGACTTCGATCACAGGTGATTTTGTACATGCTGTTCAAGAAATGAGCCGCGTGCTTAATGTCCGTGGAAAAGTGTTGCCTGCGGCGAATCAAAGCGTCGTCCTTCATGCTGAAATGGAAGATGGTACGGTCGTATCCGGCGAATCGAAAATTCCTTACTCAGGAAAAAGAATTAAGCGCGTGTTTTTAACACCGGGGGATATACAGCCTTTGCCTGAGACGATTCGAGCGATTCGAGAAGCCGACTTAATTATCGTCGGACCGGGAAGCCTGTATACAAGCATTTTGCCGAACTTACTCGTTCCGCAAATTGGAGAAGAAGTATGCAATGCGACAGCGCGAAAAGTGTATATTTGTAATTTAATGACCCAGGCTGGCGAAACGCTCGATTTCACCGCAAGCGATCATGTAAAAGCAATTTATGACCATATGGCCTGTGCTTTTATCGATACGATCCTCGTTAATAACGAGCCGATCCCGACACAAATTCAAGAGAAATATAAAGAAGAGCTGGCGAAACCAGTCGTATATGATATTGACCTCTTGAAATCATTAGGGCTCAACGTCATTTTTGATGATATCGTCACTAGAGAAAAGGGCATGATTCGTCATGACACCAACAAAGTGGCGGACATCTTATCGAACTTAATTAAAGAAAAAAAATAAACCTTATACTATAGAACGAGCATCTCAGATAGGGGGGTGTCTCATATGTCTTTTGCTTCGGAAACGAAAAAAGAACTAACGACCGTTGAAGGAAATAGTTGCTGTACGAAAGCGGAACTTTCTGCGCTTATTCGAATGAATGGATCACTTTCATTTTCCAATCGCTTACTTGTTGTGAATATTCAAACAGAGAATGCGGCGATCGCTCGAAGAATATACGTGTTATTAAAGAAAAACTATGAAGTGGAAGTAGAACTGCTCGTTCGTAAAAAGATGAGGTTGAAAAAGAATAACGTCTACATTGTTAGACTAAAGGAACAGACAAGAGAAATATTAGACGATTTAGCGATTATTGAAACCGGCTTTTCCTTTGTTCATAACATTTCGGCCAAGCTGATTGAGAATCAATGCTGTAAACGTGCTTACTTACGAGGAGCCTTCCTTGCAGGTGGGTCGGTAAATAACCCAGAAACGTCTTCTTATCATTTGGAGATTTTCTCCCTATATCAAGAACATAATGAGGCTCTGAGTGAACTGATGAATGTCTTTGATCTCAATAGTAAAACATTAGAGCGAAAGAAAGGGTTTATTACCTATTTAAAAGAGGCAGAGAAAATCACCGAATTTTTAAACATTATTGGTGCGCACAGTGCCTTGCTTCGTTTTGAAGATGTCCGCATTGTCCGCGATATGAGAAACTCGGTGAACCGACTAGTTAACTGTGAAACCGCTAACTTGAATAAAACGATTGGTGCAGCTCTGCGCCAAGTTGAAAATATACGCTATATCGAAGAAACAGTTGGCCTACAAGTATTGCCAGATAAACTGCGCGAAATTGCCGAACTGCGAGTGACGCATCAAGATGTCACATTGAAAGAACTGGGAGAAATGGTATCTGGAGGGAAAATTAGCAAATCAGGTATTAACCATCGTCTTCGTAAAATAGATGAAATCGCTGACAAAATTAGAGCAAGCGAACCGATCGAATAAGTAAGAAGAGGGGGGAAACAAAGTGGTTGAAAAAACAACAAACGTGCAATTGAAGATGGGACTTCAAGCGCGTCCAGCAGCCTTATTTGTGCAGGAGGCCAATCGCTTTTCTTCGGAGATTTTCCTTGAGAAAGACGGCAAGAAAGTGAACGCCAAAAGCATCATGGGCATTATGAGCCTAGCGATTAACCGCGGCTGCTCCGTCACGATCTCCGCTGACGGACATGATGAACAAAGCGCATTAGAGGCATTAGTAGCCTTCGTTGAACAGGAAGGTAACTATTAAAAAACACCTGAATGATGGATCGCTCCATTGTTCAGGTGTTTTTTTGATTTATTTATCCAGCTACAGGTTCCACCGACTAGTGGACTTCCGCTTTTATTTATTTTCCGGAAGTTCGTTACGTGTAAGAATTTTATCAATCAAGCCGTATTCTAATGCACGCTCAGCTGTCATGAAGTTGTCGCGGTCTGTATCTTTAGAAATGACTTCAAGTGATTGACCTGTACGCTCAGCTAGAATTTGGTTTAGTTTTTCACGAAGGAACAAGATGCGTTTCGCAGCAATTTCGATTTCCGTTGCTTGACCTTGCGCGCCTCCGAGTGGTTGGTGAATCATTACTTCACTGTTTGGTAGGGCGAAACGTTTGCCTTTCGTTCCAGCCGCCAGCAAGAATGCTCCCATAGAAGCAGCCATACCGATACAAATCGTTTGAACATCTGGCTTAATGTATTGGATCGTGTCATAAATCGCCATACCGGCTGTAATGCTTCCACCTGGGCTGTTGATGTAGATGGAAATGTCCTTCTCTGGGTCTTCTGCTTGAAGGAATAATAATTGGGAAACGATTGAGTTTGCTACATTGTCATCAATGCCGCTTCCAAGCATAATAATGCGATCCTTTAGCAAACGAGAGTAAATATCGTACGCACGCTCTCCTCGGTTTGTTTGTTCAATAACTGTAGGAATTAGATTCATGTTCTTTCCTCCTTAAGAATGATTTTGTAAGAAAATCTTATGTAATGTTTATCATACAGTGATGGTCAATGAAGGTCAAACATTAAGCTTTAAATATTAACATTTTCTCTTTAAATATAATTTTCTAGTATGTCCAATAAAAGTCCTGCTAAACAGCACGAAATAATTGCATATTGCAATTTCTGATATATTACGCTATAATTTTGTAATGTACTTAAACATTTTGCCCTCGTGGTGCAACGGATAGCACGTGAGATTCCGGTTCTTAAGATGTGGGTTCGATTCCTGCCGAGGGCGTAATAAAATGATAATGAGTTCCTATGTTTGTAGTGATTTTTCTACGAGCGTAGGAGCTTTTTTGTGTGCCACGCAATAGAGGGGTTTTTGGGAGCGTGGGAGGGAAGTCAAGTAAGAATAAAGCTGTGATTTTATATTGATGTGCTACAAAATGAGTTCTAGTATGAAAAGACTTCGATTAACTTCACATGAATTCCACTGTTTTCCCATTTTATTTGTACTTATAGTATAATAGACGCATACAACTTTATGAAAAACGGTGATAACAATGGGCAGCAACTTTTCATTTTTTCAAGGGAAATGGGATGTACTTGCTAACTTAGGAGAAACAGCGGAGAACAATGTATATCAAGACCCTCATACAACAGTGATGAAACTACGATTGTTCGCAGAGACATTAACAAAATTTATTCTTGCTTCTGAGAACATTAAAGAGGCATACGGTACAACACAGGTAGACCGTATTAATACATTACGTCGAGAAGGCTTACTTGAGCCAGAATTAATAGATATATTTGAAGCTCTTCGTCGTAAGGGAAATCTAGCAATGCACGAAGCAGGGTATGGAAAAACAGAAGAAGCAAAAGCTTTATTGCAATTGACTTTCCGCTTGTCTGTTTGGTTTATGGAGGTATATGGTGATTGGGACTTTCAAGCACCAAAGTATATAGAACCTCAAGAACAAGTAGAACAGAGTACAGAAATGCTTCAGCAAGAATATGAAGAAAAAGTCAAAAAGCTTGAAAAAGAATTAGAAGCAATTCGTCAGAAAGCAGAAGTAGAACAAGCGGATATAAAAACCGAGCGTAAAAAGATATCCAAAAACTTTATGAGTCGACAGCAATTAACAGAAGCTGAAACACGTACGATTATTGATGGGAAACTACGTGCTGCTGGATGGGAAGTAGACACAGCTGTATTAAATCATCAAAAGAATGGAACGTTGCCAGAGAAAAATCGTAACATGGCAATAGCTGAGTGGAAGGTCGATGGGGGCAGGGTTGACTATGCGTTGTTTATCGGGCTAAAGCTTGTTAGCTTTATTGAAGCAAAGGCAAAAAAGAAAACGATTCCTAGTGCATTAGAGAGTCAAACAAAGGTTTATGCAAAAAATGTAGTACAAGTTGAGGATGAAGTTATTACACCGACAACAGGTGAATATCAAGTGCCGTTTTTATACGCAACGAACGGTCGACCATACTTGAGACAGCTTCAAGAAGAGTCAGGCATCTGGTTTTGGGATTCACGCAAACCATTAGAACATGCCCGTCCTCTTGAGGGATGGCACTCACCTGACGATTTGCAGCTTCTTCTTAGTCAAGATGATAAGGATGCACATAAACGGCTAGAGGAAGAAGATATTACCAAGTTTAGCTTACGTCACTATCAGCAAAAAGCTGTACTTGCCGCTGAAGAGGGATTAAAAGAAGCACAAAGAAGAATGCTCATTGCAATGGCAACGGGAACAGGGAAGACTCGTACAGCTATCGCTCTTATGTATCGTTTAATTAAATCAAAAAAATGTCGTCGTATTCTTTTCTTAGTTGACCGTAACTCGCTTGGAAAACAGACGGAGGACGCTTTAAAAGATACAAAAATTGAAGGCTATTCATTCGCTGATATATATGATGTCAAGTCATTAGAAGATATGTCTCCAGAAGTTGAAACGAAGGTGCATATTGCGACAGTCCAGGGAATGGTTCGGAGACTTTTCTATAGCGATAACGAAAAGCTTCCAAGTGTCGGGCAGTATGACTTTATCATTGTAGATGAAGCACATCGTGGCTATACAAGTGATAGAGAAATGTCAGAGGAAGAATTAGAATTCCGTGACCAAAATGATTACATTAGTCAATATCGACGTGTAATTGATTATTTTGATGCGGCATGTTTAGGACTTACTGCAACGCCTGCTCTTCATACAACAGAAATTTTTGGTATGCCCATTTTCAAATATTCTTATAGTGAAGCGGTTCTGGATGGCTATTTAGTTGACCATAAGCCACCTTATTTATTTAAGACAGAACTTTCACAAGTGGGAATTACGTTTGAAAAAGACGAAGAAGTAGAAGTGTATGATGTTGATAAAGGTGAGGTTATTCTTGAGAAAATGGAAGATACCGTTCATTTTGAGGTTGAGCAGTTTAATAAACGGGTGATTACTGAGCCTTTTAATCGAGCGGTTCTAAACAAATTGGTCGAATACATTGACCCGACAGGAAAAGAGAAAACTCTTATTTTTGCAGCTACTGACCAACATGCGGACTTAGTTGTTCGGTTATTAAAGGAAGCTTTCAAAGAACGTGGCGATGAAATTGAAGACGATGCCATTATGAAAATTACGGGCTATATCTACAAGCCATTAGATGCAATTAAACGGTTTAAAAATGAACGGCTACCAAATATCGTTGTAACAGTGGATTTACTGACCACAGGCATTGACGTTCCTCCAATTACAAACTTGGTATTTTTACGACGAATACAATCTCGTATTCTGTATGACCAAATGCTTGGACGTGCGACTCGTCTTTGTCCAGACATTGGAAAGACACATTTTAACGTCTATGATGCAGTGGGTATCTACGACAAATTGCAAAGTTATACAGAGATGAAACCTGTTGTAAAGAAACAAAATTACAGTATCGGTGAATTATACGAATCACTTGCTAATGCTGCTACAGAAGACGAAGCTTCTTTTTATCGTGAACAATTGGTAGCGAAAATCCAGCGTCGTAAACAAAGACTGGATGAAGAAGGAAAGCAAAAGTTTGAAGAACTGTCGAATGGAAAAAATGTGGATGAGTGGGCGCAAGAAATTCAGTCGTATACGCCACAAGAAGCAAAGCAACATAACATGTTATTTGAGTATATGGAAACGTATCGGGTAACAGGAGAGAAACGATACATCTCCAATAAGGAAGATGAAGTAACAGATGTGATTCGAGGATACGGTGAAGGAAACAAGCGACCAGAAGACTATTTAGAAGGTTTCGTTCGTTTTATCCAAGAGAATATTAATGAAATTCCCGCTCTTCATCTTATTTGCACACGACCGAAAGACTTAACAAGACAGGATTTACGAGAACTTATTACCATTCTGGAAACGAAAGGCTTTAAGCAATCTCATTTGCAAACAGCTTGGAAGCAGACAAAAAATGAAGACATTGCCGCTGATATTATCAGCTTTGTTCGTCAAGCTGCTTTAGGTGAGGCCCTTGTTGACCATGAAACCCGTATTAAGCTAGCAATGCAAAAAGTGTATTCACTGCATGATTGGACTCCAAGGCAGAAGAAGTGGTTAGAGAGAATAGAAAAACAATTACTTCAAGTGCCAGTACTTGCTCCAACATCGCATGAAGCGTTTACTGAAGAGCCATTCCGCAGTCAAGGTGGATATAAGCTGTTACACCGTGAATTTGGTGATCTCATTGATACGATTGTGTCGACAATTAATGAAAACCTTTATATAAGCTGATTCATTAGGAGGATAACTATCTTGTATAGACTTGATACAGAAAAGAATCGACTAGAAGAAATCCGAGAAACCACATTCTCTGAGAATGACTTAAAGGAACGGCAACACATAGAGGAATGGATTCGTAAAAGTCCAGAAATCCTTGCTGAAGATTTACTCATTATTGCTCATGAATACGATAAGTTTGAAGTGAACGAGCGACTAGACCTTCTAGCTATAGATAAAGAAGGTAACTTAGTGATAATTGAAGTGAAGAGAGACACTACGGGGAGCGGTGTTGATTTTCAAGCTCTAAAATATGCTTCTTATTGTGCGAGGCTTAGTCCCACTGATATCCTTGAAGTATATGAAGATTATTCAAGCGTTCATGCTCCATCAACTAATGCTAAAGATGAGCTAGTGGAGTTTCTTGAAGTAGACAGTGAGGAAGAGTTAAATAATATTCTTAACAATAACCAACGGATCATTATTGTCGGCAAAGACATTGATAAGAGAATTCTTTCCGTTTGTACATGGTTATATGAAAATAGCATCGATGTGAAATGTGTAACAATCAAACCATACAAACTGGGAGATCAACTTATTGTAGATACCGATCAAATTATTCCTCCATATAAGCTTGAGGATTATTATATTAACAAGAAGACGTCAGTAAAAGAGCGCAAAATAAAGGTGGACGAAGATATTTCTTCATTCCTGCAAGAAGTAGCTAACTTTATCAACAACCATACGGATTACACAGCTCGATATGGTGGACAAAGAGATTATTTCAAAGGACACCGCTTTTTGGGGAAGAAATGGAATTTTGTGTTTGTCTACAAGAAGGATCGTACTGCTTCCATGTTCGTGGAGTCTTATAAAAAGCAAGAAACAGATTTGATCCGTTCGATAGCAGAGAGATATACGGATGAGTTGCAAACGTTGCTTCGATGTGAAATAGAGCTTTCTCAAGGGTCAAAAAACACCG
Source organism: Bacillus sp. Hm123 (assembly GCF_051842975.2). NCBI lineage: Bacteria > Bacillati > Bacillota > Bacilli > Caryophanales > Bacillaceae > Bacillus > Bacillus sp. Hm123. The sequence goes on along the minus strand of NZ_CM200277.1, from coordinate 3,059,587 downwards.
ATTTATATCGGTTAGCGGCAAAGTTTACTTTTTCAGAAAAACAGGCTATCGAGGAATGTCTAAAACAGTATAATGAGACATTTGTTAAGTTCTATCAATTCATAAAAGAAAAGGCTCAATAACAGAGGAGTTCCTAAGGGGACTCTCTTTTTCTTGAAATTAAAGGTAATTGCTCAGAGTCATTAATTTTCCATTATAATAAAATAGTTGAGCAAAAATTAGGAGGAAGCTATGAATAATCAAGAGATTGTACAAAAACTGTGGAATTTATGTAATGTCCTGCGTGATGATGGAATCACGTATCAACAATACGTTACGGAGTTAACATACTTATTGTTTTTAAAAATGATGAAAGAACAAGAAACGGAAAGTGTGATCCCAGAAGGCTATCGTTGGGATGATTTGTTAGATAAAGAAGGTGTAGAATTAAAGACATTTTATCAGCGGTTGTTACTTGATTTAGGAAGCAGTGAAAATGAGCAGTTACGCCTTATTTATAGTGACGCTGCTACAAGTATTACCGAACCGAAAAACTTAGAGAAAATCATTAAATCGATTGATGCACTTGATTGGTACAATGCAAAGGAAGAAGGACTTGGCAATCTTTATGAAGGCTTATTAGAGAAGAATGCTAGTGAAAAGAAATCGGGAGCGGGACAATATTTTACCCCTCGTGTATTGATTGATGTCATGGTACAGCTTATCGACCCGAAAGTGGGAGAACGATGCAATGACCCTGCCGCTGGAACATTAGGCTTCATGATTGCGGCAGATCAATATTTAAAGAACAAAACAGATGATTATTTTGACCTCGATCCGCAAGAAGCTGAATTCCAAAAGAAAGAAGCCTTTACAGGAATGGAACTTGTCAAAGACACACATCGTCTTGCGCTAATGAATGCTTTGCTTCACAACATGGAAGGGCGTTTGGAACAAGGAGATTCTTTATCAGGAAACGGAAAATGGATGAAGAACTTTGATGTTATTTTAACAAATCCACCATTCGGTACAAAAAAAGGCGGAGAACGTGTCTCTCGTGATGATTTAACATTTGAAACATCGAATAAACAGTTGAATTTCTTGCAGTTAATTTATAATGCATTAAAAGATGATGGAAATGCAAGAGCAGCGGTGGTCTTACCTGACAATGTGTTGTTTGAAAGTGGGATTGGTTCGCAAATTCGTCGGGACTTAATGGATAAATGTAATCTACACACGATTTTACGTTTACCAACAGGTATATTCTATGCACAAGGTGTAAAAACAAATGTCTTATTCTTCACAAGAGGAAAAACGGACAAAGACCAAACGAAAAATGTATGGGTATACGACCTTCGTACAAATATGACTTCATTTGGAAAACGTAATCAGCTAACAATGACACATTTTGAAAACTTTATGAAAGCATATTCCTCAGAAGACCGTACAAAGGTAGAAGATGAGCGTTGGAATAAGTTTACGAGGGAAGAAATTGCGAAGAAGGATGATAGTTTAGATATTGGATTGATTGCAGACGAGTCTTTATCATCATATGAAAACTTACCAGACCCGATTGAATCGGCGGAAGAAGCGATTGTGAAACTTCAACAGGCGATGGAGTTGTTACATGAAGTAGTTGAGGAGTTACGTGCTGTTGAAGGGGATGGGGTGGTTAAACAGTGAGTAAGAAAAAGAAGACCATTGAGGAATTGTTAGAAGAAGCATTAGTATTAGAGGAAGAGCAGCCTTATGAAGTGCCTGAGAATTGGATGTGGGTGAAAATCAAAGGGGTTGGGAACGTAAAAGGTGGAAAAAGACTTCCGAAAGGGCATGCTTTGTTGCAAGAATCTACGGATCATCCGTATCTTCGAGTAGCTGATTTTGAAAACGGAACTATTGATAATAGTGATTTGAAATATATCTCTGCAGATACAGCCAGCAAGATATCAAGGTATGTTATTTCTAAAGATGACGTTTATATCTCTATTGCTGGTACAATTGGAAAAACAGGCATTGTTCCTGATTATTTAAGTGGTGCTAATTTAACTGAAAATGCTGCAAAAATTACAGATATTAAAGGTGCAAATAATAAATTTATTCATTTAGTACTAAATACTGATGCATTACAAAATCAAATTAAAAACTCTACAGTATCTACATCACAACCTAAGCTAGCACTTTTTCGTATAGACGAATTAAAAATACCTTTACCCCCTTTAAATGAACAAAAACGGATTGCTGAGAAAGTGGAGCAGCTTTTAAGTAAAGTTGAAGAAGCAAAGCGGTTGATTGATGAAGCGAAGGAAACGTTTGAACTTCGTCGTAAATCAATACTAAGAAAAGCTTTGAATGGAGAGTTAACAAAGAAATGGCGTGAGAATGAGTTGGATTCAATGTCTGCATACGAACATATTCAAAATGCCTATATTGAACTAACCAAAATATATGAAGAACAATGCTTGAGTGCAAAGAAAGAGAATAAGCCTAAACCTAAAAGACCTGAAATTTTTAAACACTTTTCTTTGAAAGATAATAAGATAGAAGGACTTTCTAAATGGGTAAAAACAACTTTTATTCATCTATGTGTCTTACAAAGAGGTTATGATTTACCAGTGCAAAATAGAGTAGGAGGAAGTTATCCTATAGTTTCAGCGGGGGGAATTATTGACCATCATAATGAATCTAAAGTAAAAGGACCTGGAGTAACAACAGGACGAAGTGGTACAATTGGTAGTGTCTTTTATATTGAAGAGGACTATTGGCCTCTGAATACCTCATTATATGTAGATTATTTTAATGGAAACAACCCCAAATATGTTTATTACTATCTGTTGAATTTTGATTTTCAATCGTATAGTTCAAGCACAGCAGTACCTACTTTAAATCGAAATAATTTTTTTCAAGTTGAGGTAAAGATTCCACCAAAAGATGAACAAGGAATTATTGTAGAGATGTTAGATGTTTTTTTTGATAAAGAAGCTAAATCTTTCAGGTTAATAAAGAAACTTGAAGAGAAATTAGAAACTTTAAAGCAGTCTATCCTTTCAAAAGCGTTCCGAGGTGAACTTGGAACAAATGACCCAAGTGAAGAAACTGCGCTTGAATTATTAAAACAAGTGTTACAAGAACAAGTGAAGTAGTTGTAAGAAGGCATCCAAGTCAGTTGGATGTCTTTTACTATATTGTATGCAAGAGTCATAATACCGAAATCACGCTCGTTCACAAATTGACATTTGGTAAGTTTCCGACACGAATCAAATCATCAATGTGATTTAGCAAGGTAAAGTGATAAGAATTGTAGTGAAAACCTATTAAAGTTCGATAATGGTATCAAAGGAGAGATACCGCTACTTTTATCATGTTGTTTTCGATAATTTAATCGTTTCAAAAGGTACATTTTTTGCAGCGCATATTACTCAACGGTCGAATAAGGTTTCGGATAGTCTCATATGGTACTAAATTCATTTTCATAACGTATCATATTTTCCATAAGCATAGAACTAACATTCTCCAAAACCAGTACTTTATATAGATGGCCCTACTTATTCAATTAATGAAATATCGATTTTATTAAGGATTTGTAGTAACATTTTGAGTGTGGAAAGGGATAATAAGGAAGTATACTCAAACTAGATCCATTTATATATAAAAGCTATTTCAAATTAAAGTATTTACTAAATAGGAGTGAAAAGGAAAAAATGTACAATCTTATTAATGACTATGTTCAAGATGTACTACCTTCATTTTTCAAAAAGTATAATTTACCAAATGAGGTTATTGAGATTGTTAATAAAGATATAGAAACTCGTATTTATTCTCTTTTGGTTCGTTGGAATGATATTGAATTTAGGAGAGTCTTATTGACGATTGGACTAGAAGAAGCAACCTTTTATGAACCAAATGAGAATTTAGAATTAAGGTGTTTTGTTGTGGTTGCTATTAGAAATAGCTTATTTGAAAATCTTGTTAGTAATCGAAAGGCTACATTGACATTAGGATTGAAAAAATCGCCTATACCAGAAATTGATGTTAAGGCTTTTACACAGGTAGCAATAACCCATTTCAAGTACATAGATTTTGAAAAAGAATGTAATAATTTAATAATTGATGAGAGTAAAGATATGTTCGGTGATCTAAAAGAGAGATATCCAGTAGCATGGAAAGCCTTATCAGAATTAGGTAAATGGTCTAATAAAGCACAAGTTTTTGATAGTCTTAAATATACACCATTAGAAATAGCAGAATTACAACAGACACAGATTCCAATTAACCAACAAGAAAAAATGAGAGTTACAGAAATACAAAGCGGAATCGATGAAAAGTTAGACAAAGGACTGTTAGAGATTTTGATGCGTATATCGCTTGAATTTCAACCAGTATTCTACACGGATTGCTTTAAAATGCTGACTAGGAATATTGATAAATTGCTTAAGGTAATAGAGTATGTTTTAAGAAAAGAATGTATCTTTATGACGAGCAATTTTTACATAAGTAATGGATATGTCTCAAAACGAAAAGATTTACTTCGACCAGCACACTCTACTGAAGATGTTGAAGAGAATTTGAAACAATTTAACGGTTTACGTCAAACCCATTTGAAGGCATTCAAAACTATAAGTAATTGAATGCTGAATTGATATTTTAGGTCTAAGATGTTTTCTGGATTATAAAAGTCAAAGGTCAGGTAAGTTAAACTTAGCTTCAAAAGTAATTTGTTTAGATCTCCAAAACTCAGGAAGCGCTGCAGCTGTGTTCTTAACAACTGAAGTAATTATTCTTGAAATTTTTTACATAATACATCACTGTAGAATAGAATGCTGATGATCTAGATATAACAACGTCCAATAATATTCTGAGCGGAATGTGGTGCAACGGATAGCACGTAAGATTCCGGTTCTTAAAATGTGGGTTCGATTCCCTCCGAAGGCGTTGAAAAATCTAGTAAGCCTCTATGTTTTGCGACATTTTTTGTTGTGATTCGTAGAGGTTTTTTGTATTAAAATGAACAACATCATCTATGAATCTATTATGTTATACTATCTTTGTGTAAAATATTTGTAAATAAGGTGATCGGTTTGAAAAAGCATACGGTAATTAAATATTGCATTGGAACAGGTGTATTGATTTATTTGGCTGCTTTTGCAATCCCTGATTTTGTTAAGGGATTTATTGAAGGTTTTATTAAAGGTATGTATGGATTGTGAAGTTTTATTTAGAGGTGGTTGGGTGAAAAAACCGCATCGTGTTTGTTGTTATAGCTAGGCGAAAACCTGTGAAATGCTATAAATGAATGGGGTGATGCTCAATGAACATCACCCCATTTGTCTTATTTTAATTCCTTTTTCGCTTTATCAGGAAGCTCCGCTTGTTGCACTTCTTGATAAGAAGTAACTTCATTTTCACCCTTCACAAACACTTCAAGGTAAGCGTCGTGGCGAAGTTGATTTTGACTTGTGAATTCGAGTGTTTTCGTCTCGCCTTTTTCGTTCACGCTTTCTAGTTGATATTCGTAGCGCGTCCATTTTTCTCCTGTGTCAGTCACGTCTCCGATTTCTTTTCCGTCTGTTGTAATTTTGACGAAGTAGCTGTCGGCTCCGAGTCGGTTTATGTTCACGTTTTGGATGAATAGAATGAACCCGATAAATAAAGCAGCAAGTATTCCGATAGATATTCCTAATTTCTTCATAATGATTATTCTCCTTTGTTTGTGACAATTTTACAGTACGCTTGAACGGTTATGAAGTAGTACATAATATAGATCAATGTGTATACGCCCATGCAGATCAGCGTTGGGATGATTAAGTTGGTTGCTAGTAAGTTAGATAGAGCGGTTAAAGCTATGGCACTATGAGTGATCCCTGCAAGTAATGGCAAGGCAAAGATGAAAAATACTTGTTTCGCAATCGTTTTGCGTACGTCTTTTTTATTGACGCCGATGTTGGATAGAATGCGATAACGGTCTTGGTCGGCGTGTGCTTCTGTTAGTTGTTTGAAGTAGATGATGCTGCCGGTTGCGGCTAAGAAGACAAGTCCTAAAAAGCCACCGACGAAAATGAGTAATCCATTTGATTCTAAGCCAGCCGCATACACTTCGTAATAGCTAGAGAAGGCTGCCTCTTCTGGCATGCTTGTTTTCAGTTGCTTTGTTAACTCTTTCGCTTGGTGAGCGTTTGTGATGCCGTACATATCAATCGTTCTCGCTTCAAGCTCGTTTGCTAGCTTGTTGAATAGTTCGTCACTGACGACAAGCGTTGCTCCGTCGACACCGATATTGAGGACGTCATAGGTTTTAAAATCGGTGAAGGCCACTTCTTCTTCGCGATCGTTCAATTGAAACGTAATCGAGTTGCCAACATATTTCGGTGAGAATTCTTCATAATACATGCGATCTAAGGCAGCGACTTCGTTTCCGTGTAGTGATAACGATTCTTTCCGTCCTTGTTTGTCGGCTAATGTATTAAAATCACTCATCGAAATTAAGGCGTAGACCAACTCTTTTCCCATGAAAGGGCTTTGTATATTCGTTGTATCGGCCTCTACTTGTAAAGTCTGGATCGTTTGGTGATAGCGCAGTTGATGATCTTCTGCATGTTTGATCCGTTCCTCTGCTTGTTTCGCTAGTTGCTCATCTGTCGAGACGAAGGAATAGCTATTTGGTGTCATCGTTGTCGCTGTTGTTTTCGTATTGTAGTAAAAGCTAAAAGCAGCTCCGACGGCTGTTAATGTCGTCGCACTTAAGACAGCGATGATCGTTAATGTGCGGGCATTGCCTTTGATTCGATATAACAATTGGGACGTCGTAATGATCGTTAACCGGTTCCAAAAGTGCGACTTCTTTTTTCTCGATGCTTTTAACGCATAGACAATGAAAGTGCTAAATAAAAAGTATGTGCCGGTAATGACCGTTGTTAAAATGATGAGCGGCGTGAACAACAGGCCGAGTGTTTGCCAAGCGGTCGAGTTGAACGATTGAAGAGCGAGCCAATAACCGCTACCAGTTAGGATGAGTGACAATCCTGCTAACCATAGAGAAGCTTTTGGCTCAGGTTCTCCTTCTTGATCCGCTTTGAATAGCTCAATTAATTGAAAGCGATAAATTAAGCGATAGCCTTGAAACGATGTGACGAGTGTGATGATCAAAAAGACGATCGTTGTATTGATGATGGCCGCTGATGAAATCGTAAAGTTGGTGATGGCCTCGTAGCCCATCATGTTCATTAATATCGCGACGAACCCTTTAGATAATAGTGCTCCAAGCGTGATCCCGATCACGAGTGCAAGCATCCCCATCAAGAAGTTTTCGTAAAAGAGCATGCGCCCAATTTCTTTTCGGCGAACGCCAAGTAGTGAATATAAGCCGACTTCTTTTTTTCGTTTCCGCATGAAGAAGGCGTTCGATGACCAAATAAAGATCGAAACGAAAATGAGTAAGACGAACGAAGCGGCGCTAAAGATTGAGTTGATTTTCGGTGAAGCTTCCGTTGTTGCGGCAATCGTTTCGTCATATTTTAAGGAAACGAATGTGAAATAAATGACGATGCCAAAAATCATCGAAGCAAAGTATAAAAAATAGTTCGTAAAGTTTTGGCGAATATTTTTCCTTGCGATATTAAAGAGCGTCATGAGCGCCACCTCCAAGCGACGCAAGCACATCTAAAATTTGCTGGAAGAAAGCTTGACGTGACTGCTTTCCTTTATACACTTCCTTAAATAACTCTCCGTCTTTAATAATCAATAATCTTTTGCAGAAACTAGCGGCGTACGCATCATGTGTCACCATCATAATCGTGGATCGTTGTTTTTCATTTAAGGTAGTTAAACTATTTAATAAGTCAGTTGCTGATTTAGAATCGAGCGCTCCCGTTGGCTCATCAGCTAAAATCAACTTCGGGTTCGTAATGATTGCCCGGGAAGCGGCTGTTCGTTGCTTCTGTCCACCAGAAATATGATACGGATATTTATTTAGAATCTCGCGAATACCAAACGTGTCGGCCATTTCATTGACGCGCGTTTCGATTTCTTTTACTGGCACTTTCGATAACGCCAGCGGCAGCACGATGTTTTCTTTTACCGTCAATGTATCTAGTAAATTATAATCTTGGAAAATAAAGCCGAGCTTATGACGGCGGAAATCCGATAATTGCTCCTCTTTCATTTGCACAATATTTTGCCCGTCGATGATGATCTCACCAGCAGATGGCGTATCGATTGTTGATAAAATATTTAAAAGTGTCGACTTTCCAGCCCCAGATGGCCCCATAATGCCAACAAATTCTCCTTCGTGTATATCTAATTGAATGTCCTTTAAGGCGTGGTACTCATTTTCCTTTGAGCCAAACACCTTTTCCACATTTCTCGCTTGTAATATAGGTTTCATGTTGCTCGCTCCTTCCTTCTGACACCTAGCATACGCACCGAATCTTACATCATCTTAATCTGAACCTTACAACAACCTTAAAATATGAGAGGAAGCGAACCGCTACTAAACGGAGCTTTTTCCGCTATACTAAAGAAAAACAGGAGGGGATCGACAGATGACGAAACAGCAAGCAGTCCTGATTATTGACGATGAAGAGGATATTTTACGGTTATTGAAAACGGTGTTGACGAAAGAAGGAATTGAACGTATTTATACGAGTACGACCGTGAAGGATGGAGTGGCGCAATTTCAGGCGCATCGTCCGGATCTTGTTTTATTAGATATTATGCTGCCTGATGGAGAAGGGTATGATGTGTGCAAGCAAATCCGCGAGATCTCCAACGTGCCGATTTTATTTTTATCCGCGAAGGATGAAGAGGTGGATAAAATCGTCGGGTTTGCGATTGGGGGAGATGATTATATTACGAAGCCGTTCAGCCCGAAAGAAGTCGCTTATCGGGTAAAAGCACAGCTGCGCCGAGCGAGTTTTATGAGAGAGGAACCGAAAGAAGAGATTTTACAAGCGGGGCCGTTTACGTTAAATGAACAAACAGCGGTGCTGACGAAGAATGGTGAATCGATTGAGTTAAAGCCGAAAGAGCTGGGCTTAATGAGCCATTTGATGAAGCATGCTAATCATATTATTAGTAAGGAAAGCCTTTGTCATCATGTGTGGGGCGAGGATTTTATCGGCTTTGATAATACGATTATGGTGCATATTCGTCGTCTCCGCGAAAAAGTTGAGGAAAATCCGTCCAAGCCAGAGTACATCCTCACAGTGAAAGGCTTAGGGTATAAATTCGTTATGAAGGAGGATTGATGATGCGCTGGCGTTTAACAGGAAGGTATTTAGTTTCGATCCTCCTCATTGTGTTATTTGTCGTTTGTATTAATGGGATGATGCTCGTTGGCTTACTGTTGTGGCAATCGCACACGGTTGCGCCTTTATCTAGTCAACCAGTGGAATCATTTGGGCGAGAGTTTAAACAATATGTTCAGATAGATGAAGGAAGACCAACGATCAGTTCAGCAGGAAAAGCAGCTTTGAAACAGAAAAATGCTTGGATTCAAGTATTGAATGAACAAGGAGAAGAGCAATATACATACCGAGCACCAAAGACGTTGCCCACATCGTATTCACCAGTGGAAATTGTTCAAATGTATAAATATAAAGAAGTCGATGCCGATACCACCGTCTTTATGGATAGTGTGAATCACAATGGACAAGCGTACAGTTACTTTATTGGCGTGGTTGACCGTAATATTAATAGATATGTCCTTTCATACAATACGGCACAGTTAGGGAAGAGCTTGAACAATATCTTTTTGCTGTTTCTGATCATCGACAGTTTGATTGCTGTGTTGATTGGCTATGCATTTAGCCAGCGATTAACGAAACCGGTTCATAAAATTATTGATGATATTAAAAAGCTGGCAAACAAAGACTATAACGTCGTGAGTCAATCGAAGGGAGTTTATCGGGAAGTCACTCATAATGTACAAGATTTATCAACACAGTTAAAAAGAGCGGAAGCGGAGCGGAAGAAGCTGGATCGCTTAAAAGAAGAATGGCTTGCGAACATTTCGCATGACATGAAAACGCCGCTTGCTTCGATTCAAGGGTTTGCGGAAATAATGAAGGATAAAGACTATGATTTTTCCATTGAGGAGATGCGTGAATACGCTGAAATCATTGAGCAAAAATCAATATATATAAAAGAAGTGATCGACGATTTGAATTTAACAACACGCTTGAAAAATAAACAAATGTCGTTAAATAAGAAAAGCGTCAATCTCGTCTCGTTAGTGAGAAATATCGTCATCGATTTATTAAATGACCCGAAACATCAACAATGCTCGATTACTTTTAACTGTAAAGAAGAAGCGGTTTTTTTAGAGGTGGATGAGTTGTTACTGCGGCGGGCATTGAGCAATTTAATTTACAATGCGGTCGTACATAATGATCCAGATACGAAGATCACTGTGGCGGTGGACGGAACAGCCATTTGTATTGAGGATGATGGCAAAGGGATGGATAAGAAAGAGCTTGACCATATTTTTAGCCGTTACTATCGCGGTACGAATACAGGGGAATCTCATAAAGGCTCTGGGCTTGGGATGGCGATTGCGAAAGATATTATCGAAGCCCATCACGGTACGATTGCGATTAACAGCATTTTAGGTGAAGGAACAACGATTCGGATTGAGTTATAAAAAATATCAAAATGACACAGTCCATTCGACAATTTCAAATACGACGTATATAAGCCAATCCTGTTGTCCTTATTCATGAGGCGACAGGATTTTTTTTGGGCGAGTAGACAAAATCATTGGTAGTAGATCCGTCAGTCATGTTCGAATTGAAATCGTTCACCACCAAAATACAAGCAATTCTTGATAAAAATTCTAAATTTTCATTCTCATTTTTATTTCCTGTTGTATAATAGAGAATAAGGGGGGAGCGGGAAGATGAATATGCATTTGAAGCCAGGACTTTGGCAACAGCAGACAATGAAGCTTGCGATGACGCAAGAGCTCACGCAGGCGATCGCTTTGCTACAGTACTCTGCCCAAGAGTTGACAGAGTTTTTAGAAGCGAAGACGATGGAGAACCCTTTTATACAATTAGAGGAATCAGGAATGAAAGCGCTTCATAAGAAGGAAAAAACAGGGGCGAAGCAAGGGGTATCAAGTGAGAAAGATGATAAGAATTGGGTGGAGCATTTGGCGGATACGTCACAGACATTGCTCGACTATTTACGAATGCAATTGTCGCTCATTCCGATGGGACCTACACAAAAGCGAATCCTTGATTTTTTGTTATATAATATGGATGAAAACGGCTATATGTCGATTACGATGAAAGAGGCGGCGCTCATGTGTCGTTGCCAGCCAGCTGAAGCAGAAGAAGTGCTAGAGATGATTCGTGAGTTAGAGCCTGCGGGGGTAGGAGCATTTAACTTGCAAGATTGCTTGTTGTTACAGCTAGAAAGAATGCTCGATGCTTCTCCGCTCGTATTTACGATCATTGAAGATCATTTCATGGAATTTGCCGAAAAAAACTGGCGTCCGCTGGCGAAGAAGCTCGATGTCGATGTGAAAGAGATTCAAGCGGTGGCGGACTTTATTCAACAACGGTTAAATCCGAAACCAGGTGCGCATTTTCAAAAAGAGCAAGCAAATTACGTGCGCCCGGATTTAACGGTTCAGTTGAAAAAAGATGCGATTGAAGTGTATCTGCTTGAAGAGGATCTGCCGAAAATTATTTTTCAAAAAGATTACTTTAATGAATTAGCGATTCATAAAGACCCGCAGTTGAAGCAGTTTATGAAGGAGAAACAAAAAGACTACTTATGGTTACTGAAAAGCTTAGAGCAACGGAAGCGAACGATTCAGCGAGTAGGGTTGAAAATTGTTGAGAAGCAAAAAGACTTTTTCTTCCAAGGGCCGACGAGCTTGCAGCCGCTAACGATGAAGGAGATTGCCGACGAATTAGAGATTCACGAATCCACTGTTAGCCGAGCGGTGCGAGGGAAATATATGCAAACGCCGTACGGAACATATGAATTGAAGTTCTTCTTCCCGGCAGGCTTAACGAATGGGGGAACAGAAGAGACAGCCTCCGCTCAACAAATTAAGGCAAAAATGATGGAGCTTGTTACGGCGGAAGATAAGAGAAAGCCGCTTTCCGATCAGGAAATTAGCAATCGATTGAAGGAAGAAGGGTGGCAGGTGTCGAGAAGAACGGTAGCGAAATACCGTGATCAGCTCTCGCTCCCTTCCTCCTCGAAACGAAAAAGATACGACTGAGAATTGAGGAACAGCAATGAAAGAAATTATTTTTTATACGCGACCACAGTGCCCTCTTTGTGCAGAAGCGCAAACGGTGTTGCAGCTTGTGCAGGAAGAGGTGCCCATCGTCGTCCATGAACGCAATATTAACGATCGAGACGAATGGACAGAGCAGTATGGCTTGATGATCCCTGTGATTGAATATAATAATGAAATCATTCAATATGGGATGATTGATTATTCGACATTAATCGAAAAATTACAATAGCAACATAAAAGCTTAACATGATATTGGTTGATTTTTGAATTTCCCCCTGTTACTATAAACGTGAAGGCAGGGATTTTTTTTGAGTTTAGTGGGACGTATTTATTTTTAATGGGACGAAAAACGACCCACAACAGAATTAAAGGAGTTTTTATGCGAACATTTATTGATATTCAAAAAAGATTATTACCTGACTTGCTACATGTTTTGCAGAAGCGTTATGAAATATTGCAATCGATTCGCCTTGCTCAACCGGTTGGAAGAAGGCTATTAGCTCAATCGCTAGGCTTGACTGAAAGAGTGTTAAGAAGTGAAGTCGAGTTTTTAAAAGATCAGGCTTTAATTGATTTTCAGTCAAAGGGTATGGTTTTAACGATGGATGGTGAATCTGTACTTGATGGTTTGCAAGAATTAATGGGTGAAATTAAAGGCTTACACGCGATGGAAGAACAATTGAAAATGCGCTATGGACTCGATGAAGTGATCATCGTGCAAGGAGATAGTGATCAATTGCCATGGGTTAAGAAAGAACTTGGCACGGCTGCGGTCAACTGTATAAAAAAGCGGTTAATCGCACAGAATATCATCGCAGTTACAGGCGGTACAACGATGGTAGAAGCAGCTCAAGCGATGAATGAACAATTCAGCGAAGGGAAGGACATCATTTTTGTCCCAGCACGAGGCGGCATTGGAGAAGATGTTCATATTCAAGCCAATTCGATTGTAGCCCAGATGGCGATGAACACAGGTCGCGTTCATAGAGTTTTGTATGCACCTGACCAAATGAGCCCGAAAGCGCAACAGTCTCTTATGAAAGAACCGGCTATTAAAGAGGTACTTACGATGATCAAATCCGCCAACATTGTCATTCATGGAATTGGTGAGGCGCTCGTGATGGCGAAAAGACGAAATACAGCTGAAGAAGATAGGCAGAAGATTAGGCAAGGTCAGGCGGTAGCGGAAGCTTTTGGTTATTACTTTGATGAAGTGGGCACTGTCGTACATAAAATTGCTACGATCGGCCTGCAATTGAACGACCTTAAACAAGCTCACGAGGTGGTTGCTGTCGCAGGTGGAGCATCTAAAGGAAAAGCGATTCACTCGTATTTGCAAGGTGCACCGAAAGCGACGGTTTTAATTACGGATGAAGCGGCGGCTACATGTTTGCTTCATGAATAAATTAGTAGTTAATAATTAATGGCATTTCATTAATTATTGATCATATAAATTCTGAAAAATTGAAGGAGGAATTTGAATATGGCAGTGAAGATTGGTATTAATGGATTTGGACGAATTGGACGTCTTGTATTGCGAGCAGCTTTGAAACATCCAAATTTAGAAATCGTAGCGGTGAATGATTTAACAGATGCTAATATGTTAGCTCATCTTTTAAAATATGATTCTGTTCACGGAACGTTGGAGGCAGAAGTAACAGTTGATGGCGAGTACATCGTTGTTGATGGACATAAAGTGAAAGTACTAGCAGAACGCGAACCGGCTAACCTTCCTTGGGGAGAGCTAGGCGTAGATGTTGTTATCGAATCAACAGGACGTTTCACGAAGCGTGAAGATGCGGCGAAGCATTTAGAAGCAGGTGCGAAGAAAGTCGTTATTTCAGCACCAGCTAAGCAAGAAGATGTGACGATCGTGATGGGTGTGAACCATGAGCAATACGATGCACAAAATCATCATGTCATCTCTAACGCCTCTTGTACGACGAACTGCTTAGCGCCGTTTGCGAAAGTATTAAATGACGAATTCGGTATTAAACGCGGAATGATGACGACGATTCATGCTTACACAAACGACCAGCAAATTTTAGACCTTCCACATAAAGACTATCGTCGTGCGCGTGCGGCAGCGGAATCCATTATTCCAACGACAACAGGAGCGGCGAAAGCAGTTGCTTTAGTCCTTCCTGAGTTAAAAGGTAAGTTGAACGGAATGGCGATGCGCGTGCCGACACCGAACGTTTCCGTCGTTGATTTAGTTGTAGAGCTAGAAAAAGATGCAACAGTGGAACAAGTGAACGCCTCATTGAAAGCAGCAGCAGAAGGTGAATTAAAAGGTATTCTTGCTTATACAGAAGAGCCGCTCGTTTCTCGCGACTATAACGGAAGCTCTGTCTCTTCAACGATTGATGCTTTATCGACGATGGTGATCGAAGGCAACATGATGAAAGTACTTGCTTGGTATGATAATGAAGCAGGTTATTCTCATCGAGTGATTGACTTAGTTGAATACATCGCGGAAAAAGGACTATAATTTTCTGAAAGTGTTACACTAATAAAAAATGTGTTATATTTTTCAACATCTTAGTTGGAAAATAGTAACCCACCATCTATAATGTAATTGGGATGTAAGGGGAGCGGGGAACAATCCCCCTCCCCTTTGTCATTGATCGTGACGAATGAGTCGTCTTGACTTTGAAAAGTAGGGAGTCGGCTGGCGAGAAAAAACGGGGCGCCAAAGCCATGAGAACCGGTTCTTTTCGCCATGCCATCCTTAGTTCTAAAAAGTGGGAATGCCATTTGTGATCGATCAATTTTTCAACTAAACAAGGGAGGCCTTTTTGAATGAACAAGAAGACGATCAAGGATGTGGATGTGAAAGGAAAACGCGTGTTTTGTCGCGTCGACTTTAACGTACCAATGAAGGACGGAAAAGTAACGGATGACACACGAATCCGTGCCGCGTTACCGACCATTCAATATTTGTCTGAGCAAGGAGCGAAAGTGATCCTAGCGAGCCACCTTGGCCGCCCTAAAGGCGAAGTGAAAGAAGAGCTTCGTTTAACACCTGTTGCTGGTCGCTTGTCTGAGCTTGCTGGCAAAGAAGTCAAAAAAGTCGATGAAGCTTACGGCGAAACTGTTCAAGCTGAAATCGAAAAAATGAACGATGGCGACCTTTTACTACTTGAGAATGTTCGCTTTTACCCTGGTGAGGAGAAAAATGACCCTGAATTGGCGCAAGCATTTGCTAGCCTTGCAGATGTGTATGTCAACGATGCCTTCGGAGCCGCTCACCGCGCCCATGCATCGACAGAGGGGATTGCTCATCATGTGCCGGCCGTTGCTGGTTTGTTAATGGAGAAGGAGCTTGACATACTTGGAAAAGCGCTTTCGAATCCAGAGCGACCGTTTACAGCGATTATCGGCGGAGCGAAAGTAAAGGACAAAATCGATGTTATCGACCACTTGCTTGATAAAGTGGATAACTTAATCATCGGTGGTGGACTTGCTTACACATTTGTGAAGGCACAAGGCCATGAAATCGGCAAGTCTTTATTAGAAGAAGACAAAATTGATCTAGCGAAGCAATTTATCAAAAAAGCCGAAGAAAAAGGCGTATCATTTTTAATGCCAATTGATGCGGTTGTCGCAGATCGATTTGCTGAAGATGCGGAGGCGAAGGAAGTAGCGATTGAGGACATTCCAGCCGATGCTATGGGTCTTGATATTGGACCGAAAACGAGTGAACTTTATAAAGAAGCGATTCAAAAGTCAAAGCTTGTCATTTGGAATGGACCGATGGGGGTATTTGAAATGGACAAGTTTGCTGGTGGAACGAAAGCTGTAGCAGAAGCGTTGGCGGAAGCTGAAGGTACATATTCTGTGATCGGTGGTGGCGATTCAGCAGCTGCTGTTGAGAAGTTCCAGCTAGCGGATCGTATGAGTCATATTTCAACGGGTGGCGGTGCTTCCCTAGAATTTATGGAAGGCAAGCAGCTACCTGGTGTAGTCGCTTTAAACGACAAATAAGAGAAAAGCATTGGAAAGGATGAAGACACTTGCGTAAACCGATTATCGCAGGAAACTGGAAAATGCATAAAACATTAGCGGAAGCAACAAGCTTTGCGGAAGAAGTGAAAGGCTTAGTTCCTGATGCTAATGTAGTAGATAGCGTTATTTGCTCGCCTGCGTTGTTTTTACAGCCACTTGTACAGGCTGTAAAAGGCACAGACGTCAAAATTGGTGCACAAACGATGCATTTTGAAGAGAGCGGGGCATTCACAGGCGAAATTAGCCCAAAAGCGCTTCAAGATATCGAAGTGGACTATGTAATTATTGGTCACTCGGAGCGTCGTGAAATGTTTAACGAAACCGATGAGACGGTCAACCAAAAAGTGCAGGCTGCTTTTCAACACGGATTAACACCGATCGTTTGCTGTGGTGAAACGTTAGAGCAACGTGAAAATGGTGAAACGAATGCGTTCGTTGGTGGACAAGTGAAAAAAGCACTTGAAGGACTAACGGAAGAGCAAGTGAGCCAAACGGTGATTGCCTATGAACCGATCTGGGCGATTGGCACGGGTAAATCGTCAACAGCACAAGATGCCAATGAAGTGTGTGCTCATATTCGCCAAACGGTGGCAGAGAGCTTTTCTGCAAGCGTTGCTGACAACGTTCGCATTCAATACGGCGGCAGTGTAAAGCCTAGCAATATTGGCGAATACATGTCTCAGCCGGATATTGATGGCGCGCTTGTTGGTGGAGCTAGCTTAGAGCCAGCGTCGTTCTTGCAATTGTTGGAGGCGGTTGGCAATGAGTAAAGCACCAGTAGCCCTCATTATTTTAGATGGTTTTGGTTGCCGAGGCGAAACGGCAGGAAATGCGGTTGCTCAAGCAAAGAAGCCAAACTTCGATCGTTATTGGGAGCAGTATCCCCATACGACGTTAACAGCAAGTGGCGAAGCAGTCGGACTACCAAATGGACAAATGGGTAACTCAGAAGTAGGCCATTTGAACATTGGCGCTGGTCGCATCGTCTATCAAAGCTTAACACGAATTAATGTGGCTATTCGCGAAGGTGAGTTTTTTCAAAACGAGAAATTTTTGCAAGCGATTGAGCATGCGAAAAAGCATGATTCTGCGCTTCATTTATTCGGACTTTTATCGGATGGCGGTGTGCATAGTCATAATGATCACTTGTTTGCTCTACTGAAGCTCGCTGCTCAAAAAGGTTTAGACAAGGTGTATATCCACGGCTTCTTAGATGGACGGGATGTTGGTCCGAAAACAGCGGTTGGATATATTGAGGACACGTTGAAAAAAATCGAAGAGTATGGCGTAGGTCAGTTCGCAACGATTTCTGGTCGTTACTATGCAATGGATCGCGATAAACGCTGGGAGCGTGTAGAAATGGTCTATCAAGCGATCGTACGCCAAGAAGCACCTCTGTTTAAAGATCCAATCGAGCTTGTCGAAGATTCTTACGCAAACGGCATTACCGATGAATTCGTCGTTCCTGCTGTGTTAACGGATGAATCAGGCAAGCCAGTGGCGAAAGTGGAAGATAATGATGCTGTTATTTTCTTTAACTTCCGTCCAGACCGTGCGATTCAATTATCGAATGTGTTTACGAATAAAGAATTTGCAGGCTTCGATCGTGGAGTCGTGCCGCAAAATCTAACATTTGTCTGCATGACTCCATATAGCGAAACAGTTGATGGTGTCATTGCATTTGAAAATATTGATTTAACGAATACAGTCGGTGAAGTGTTATCGAATCACGGACTGAATCAATTACGCATCGCGGAAACGGAAAAATATCCGCATGTCACCTTTTTCATGAGCGGAGGCCGTGAGAAGGAATTCCCGGGAGAAAAACGGATTTTAATTAATTCACCAAAAGTAGCTACTTACGATTTGAAACCGGAAATGAGTGCTTATGAAGTAACGGACGCGTTGCTTGATGAGATTCAAAACGACAGACAAGATGCGATTATTTTAAACTTTGCCAACCCTGATATGGTCGGACATTCCGGTATGCTACAGCCGACAATCAAGGCAGTAGAAGCCGTCGATGAATGTTTAGGCAAAGTCGTTGATTTAATTGTAGCTAAAGGTGGAACAGCGATTATTACCGCTGACCACGGGAATGCCGATGAAGTCGTAACGCTTGAAGGAAATCCGATGACAGCTCATACGACAAATCCCGTTCCAGTGATTGTAACAAGACAGGGAATTGCATTGCGTGAAGGCGGCATTTTAGGCGACCTTTCACCAACGATGCTTGATTTGTTAACGATTGAACAACCGTCAGAAATGACTGGTACATCATTAATTAAAAAATAAATTACATTAAAAGGAGAGTTTAGTATGCCGATTATTACTGATATTTACGCACGTGAAGTATTAGATTCACGCGGAAATCCTACGGTTGAAGTAGAAGTATATACGCAATCTGGCGCATTTGGACGCGCGCTTGTGCCGTCTGGCGCTTCTACTGGTGAATATGAAGCAGTAGAACTTCGCGATGGCGATAAAGACCGTTACCTCGGTAAAGGGGTATTAAAAGCAGTTGAAAACGTAAACGATGTCATCGCTCCAGAATTAGTTGGAAGCTTTGAAGTACTTGAGCAAGTAGCGATTGATCGTGCGATGATCGAATTAGATGGAACAGACAACAAAGGAAAATTAGGAGCGAACGCAATCCTTGGTGTATCAATGGCAGTTGCACATGCAGCGGCTGACCACTTAGGTGTTCATTTATATGAATATCTTGGCGGCGTAAACTCTAAGCAACTTCCTGTACCGATGATGAACATCGTTAACGGTGGAGAGCATGCGGATAACAACGTTGATATCCAAGAATTTATGATTATGCCAGTCGGTGCGGAAACTTTCAAAGAAGCTCTTCGCATGGGCACAGAAATTTTCCACAGCTTAAAAGCGGTATTAAAAGAAAAAGGTTTGAACACAGCGGTTGGAGATGAAGGTGGCTTCGCTCCAAACTTAAAATCAAACGAAGAAGCATTACAAACAATTATCGAAGCGATCGAAAAAGCTGGCTACAAGCCCGGCGAACAAGTGAAACTAGCAATGGATGCTGCTTCTTCTGAGTTCTATAACAAAGAAGATGGCAAATACCATTTAAGCGGAGAAGGTGTTGTCAAAACATCTGCTGAAATGGTGGATTGGTATGAAGAGCTTGTTTCTAAATACCCAATCGTTTCGATTGAAGACGGCTTAGACGAAAACGACTGGGAAGGCCACAAAATGCTAACAGAGCGCATCGGCGGCAAAGTTCAGCTTGTTGGGGACGACCTATTCGTAACAAACACAGAAAAACTTGCACAAGGAATTGAGCAAGGCGTAGGCAATGCGATCTTAATTAAAGTGAACCAAATCGGTACACTAACAGAAACATTTGACGCGATCGAAATGGCCAAACGTGCTGGTTACACAGCCGTTATCTCTCATCGCTCTGGTGAAACAGAAGACGCAACCATCGCAGACATCGCTGTCGCAACAAACGCTGGCCAAATCAAAACGGGTGCACCGTCTCGTACAGACCGTGTAGCAAAATACAACCAATTGCTTCGCATCGAAGACAACCTTGGTGAATTGGCTGAGTACTTAGGCGATAAAACGTTTTATAATTTGAAGAAATAAGTGAAGGAAAGCCCGACACAATATGTGTCGGTTTTTTTTACGCATTTTTTGATATCGGAATAAACGTTTGAATATTTAGAAAAATGTGTTAAAATTTTATGTATATCGTTGGAGGAATGGGGTGTATATAGGTGTTTCGGTCGATTAAGATGAACTTTATTGTGGTGACACTCGTTCTTTTGGCTGTGCCGGCTTTCGTCATAGGGTGGATTTCTTATGAGACGTCGAAAGAGGAGTTAAATGAACTTGGAAAGCAGAATTTAAAAAATGATGTGCAGTTTGTGCTCGCAACGATTGAAGTGTTGAATAAGCAAGTGGAGAAGGGGGAGGTGCCGCTTGAGGAAGCGCAGGAGCAAGTGAAGCAAATGATCCTTGGACCGAAGCAAGCGGACGGAACGCGCCCGATTACGGATCGTTTTGATTTAGGTGAAAGCGGTTACATGTATATCGCCGATGATCAAGGCACTCTTTTGGCTCATCCGCAAATAGAGGGAGACGATTTAATGCAGATCGTGACGCCTGATGGGGTGAATGTAGGCGAAGCGCTTATGAATATTTTAACTAGTAGTAGTCAAGAAGGCTTTCTTGAATATACATGGAGCTTGCCAGACTCGGAGGAGACCGCTCCGAAAATCATTTATGTCGCACATGACCCTCATTGGGGATGGAACGTGACGGCGAGCACTTATATGAAAGACTTTAACGCAGGGGCGAATCAAATTGTGACTTATTTACTCATAACGTTGATGGCCGCTTTTCTGATTGGTACAGTTATTATTTCTATTTATACGAAAAGAATGATTGGCCCGATTTTGTCGATTGAGCGTGAAGTTCGATTGATTGCCAAAGGAGATTTGAGCAAGCCGTCGTTATCGATTCAGCGCAAAGATGAAATTGGTCGATTAGGTCAAAATATTGATAGGATGAAGCAAGAATTGAAGCAAATGATTCAAGAAGTGGCTCATCACGCTGAAAAAGTGAATGATTCCTCAGTCGAATTAAGTGTCGTGTCAGAGGAAGCAGGTAAAGCATCTGAACAAATTACCCATTCGATGATGGGCGTTGCGGCGGCTTCAGAGGCTCAAAAAGCGTTCACTGTCAATACGACAGAGACGACGAAGCAAATGAATGAGGCGATTTCAGACATTCATCATCAGTCGCAGCAAGCGGTTGGTGCGGTTGAAGAAACGACAAAAGCGGCGCAAGATGGGGTGCAGGTGCTTACGACTTCCGTTGCACAAATGAATGATATGACCAACTCTTTTGCTAGTTTAGCGACGGATATTTCTAGCTTAGTGGAGCAAACGGATCATATTGATGACATCGTTCAAGTCATTTCGGATATCGCCAAACAAACGAATTTATTAGCGCTAAATGCCTCGATTGAAGCCGCTAGAGCAGGCGAGCATGGCAAAGGCTTTGCGGTTGTTGCGGAGGAAGTGAAGAAACTCGCAGAACAGTCGGCCGCCTCGACGGAACAAATTAAGCCGATGATCCAAACGATTCAGCAGCAAGTGAAGAAAGTAGAAGTGAGCATGACGGAATCGACGGCGAATGTTCGCTCCAGTGTCCGAACGATCGACCAAGCCAATACCGATTTTCAAACGATCGAATCGTCTGTTGAAGGGATGCAACAAGTCATTGTTCACGTCTCCTCTAAGATCGAAGACATTCGCCAAGATGTCGCGCACATTGTTTCTACGATAGAAACGTTAGACGAAGGGGCCCAGCAAGCCGCTACTAATACGGAACAAATTGCTGCGGCGACGGAGGAGCAGCTCGCTTCGATGGAAGAAATTAATGCCTCCTCCGCTATCTTAGCGGGACTTGCCGATGAACTGCACCAAACCGTTCAACGATTTAAAACGAGCGAATAGAATTCTTGTTTTTCAAATTCCAGTTCTTATGTTAAAATAAGAATATTCGTATGTTCGTTTGATGGAGGTTAATAAAACATGTTGCATACAATCTTAATGGTTTCTCTTGTCATCGTGTCGATTGCGTTAATTGCAGTTGTTCTTCTTCAATCTGGCAAAAGTGCTGGTCTATCTGGAGCGATCTCAGGTGGTGCGGAACAGCTTTTCGGTAAACAAAAAGCACGCGGTATTGATTTAGTGTTGCACCGTGCTACGGTCGTATTAGCGGTTTTATTCTTCGGCTTAACGATCGCTGTATCCTATTTAGGACTATAATAAAAAAAAAGCATCCGTACGGGTGCTTTTTTTATTTTGGGGAATTATGATCGGATCGGGCGGGAAATCGCTCTTTTTGGGCGCGAATAGGAGGAAACTGGTCACGAATGAACGATGATTGGGCGCGAGCTTTGTCAAATCGGGCGCAAATTTTGTCAAATTGGCCGCCCACCCAACCCACTTAATTTTCCCTCCTACTAGCTACTGGAGGAAATTTTTCGTAAAATAATGTTGAGAGTTGAAGGAACGGTCCATACTAGAGAAAAGGAGCTTTATGCATCATGAAAATAACTTTACCACAACCATTTACATTTGAAGCGGGCGAGCGGGCGGTTCTTTTGCTCCACGGGTTTACAGGTAATTCTGCCGATGTCCGCATGCTCGGTCGCTTTTTAGAGAAACAAGGGTACACGTCTCACGCTCCTCATTATAAAGGGCATGGCGTCCCGCCGGAGGAGCTTGTGTTAACGGGACCTGATGATTGGTGGCAAGATGTACTGGATGGCTACAATCACTTGAAGGAGCTTGGCTATAACGAAATTGCCGTTGCGGGTCTTTCACTTGGCGGTGTGTTTTCTTTAAAGCTAGCGGAAACGGCACCGGTTAAAGGTGTGATCACGATGTGCGCTCCGATGTATTTTAAAAGTGAAGAGGTCATGTACAATGGCATTGTAGAATATGCGCGCGGCTTTAAAAAGTTTGAAGGAAAATCGGAAGACGTCATTGAAAAAGAGATGGAACAATTTAAAAAGACGCCGATGAATACGTTAAAGGCGTTGCAACATTTAATCGCTGACGTTCGTGCAAGCATCGATATGATTTATGCGCCGACGTTCGTCGTTCAAGCGCGCCACGACGAAATGATTAACCCAAACAGCGCCAATATTATTTACGAAGAAATCGAGTCAACGATGAAGGAAATCAAATGGTATGAAGAGTCCGGTCATGTGATCACACTCGATCAAGAGAAACAGCAGCTTCATGAAGATGTGTATCAATTTTTAGAGCGGTTAGACTGGACAGTTTAACGAGAACAGGAGGGAAAGAGATGGAACAAGAAATAAAGCAGTACGTTGAGCAGCTGTTAACATATATGAAAGAAGAAAGCTACAAGCCGCTAACGGTGAAAGAGCTAGAAGAGGCGCTTGGAATAGACGATTCTTCTGATTTTAAAGAGTTTGTGAAAGCACTTGTGCATATGGAAGAAAAGGGTCTCGTCGTTCGTACGAGAGCGAACCGCTACGGCTTACCGGAAAAAATGAATTTAGTTCGCGGGAAAATTTCTGGTCACGCGAAAGGCTTTGCTTTCTTACTACCAGAGGAGCCGGGAATGGATGATATTTTTATCCCACCACATGAAACAAATGGGGTATTGAATGGAGATATTGCGCTTGTTCGAATCACATCTGAAACGAGCGGATCACGCCGAGAAGGAACGGTCGTCCGCATTTTAGAACGAGGCAAGAGCGAAATTGTTGGAACTTACACCGACAGCAAACATTTCGGCTTTGTCGTTCCAGATGATAAAAAGTTCGCCAGCGACATTTTTATCCCGAAAGAAGTGACGAAAGGAGCGGTCGAAGGTCATAAAGTCGTCGTAAAAATTACGTCGTATCCGGAAGGCCGCAAAAATGCCGAGGGTGAAATTATTGAAATTCTTGGGCATAAAAATGATCCGGGTGTCGACATTATGTCCGTCATTTATAAGCATGGCTTGCCGCAGGAGTTTCCGGAAGAAGTAATGGAACAAGCGAATGCCGTGCCAGATACAATTGACCCGAAAGACACGGAAAATCGTCGTGATCTGCGCGGGGAAACGATTGTGACGATTGATGGAGCGGATGCGAAGGACCTTGATGATGCGGTCACAGTGACGAAGCTTGATAATGGAAACTATAAATTAGGCGTGCATATTGCCGATGTTAGCCATTATGTGACGGAAGGCTCTCCGATTGATCAAGAAGCATATGAGCGTGGCACGAGTGTTTATTTAGTGGACCGCGTCATTCCGATGATTCCCCATCGCCTATCTAACGGCATTTGCTCGCTTAATCCAAAAGTCGATCGACTGACACTGTCTTGTGAAATGGAAATTAATGCGACTGGGGAAGTCGTCAGTCATGAAATTTTCCAAAGCGTGATTAAAACGACGGAGCGTATGACGTATAACGATGTGAACAGCATCCTTGTTGAAAAAGATGAAGAGCTACGTAAAACATACGAGCCACTCGTGCCGGTATTTGAAGACATGGAAACACTCGCGTCGATCTTGCGTGACAAGCGGAAAAAACGTGGGGCGATTGATTTCGACTTTAAAGAAGCAAAAGTGCTAGTTGATGAAGACGGCAAGCCGACCGACGTTGTATTGCGTGAGCGTTCCGTGGCGGAGCGTTTGATCGAAGAGTTTATGCTTGTCGCTAACGAAACAGTAGCGGAGCATTTCCACTGGATGGACGTACCGTTTATGTATCGAATTCACGAAGACCCGAAAGAAGACAAGCTTCAGCGCTTCTTTGAATTCATTACGAACTTCGGCTTAATCGTCAAAGGAACAGCGAATGTTGTTCATCCGCGTGCGCTGCAAGAAATTATTGAAGCAATCGAAGGCAAGCCGGAAGAAGTCGTCATTTCTACCGTGATGCTACGCTCGATGCAGCAAGCGAAATACAATCCAGAAAGTCTCGGTCACTTCGGATTATCGACCGAATTTTACACACATTTCACGTCACCGATTCGTCGTTACCCAGATTTAATTGTGCATCGTTTAATTCGCACGTATTTAATCAACGGAGAAATCGATCCAGCGACACAAGCGAAATGGGATGCGCGACTTCCGGAAATTGCTGACCATACATCGAGCATGGAGCGCCGTGCGGTTGATGCGGAGCGAGACACCGATGAAATGAAAAAAGCGGAATATATGCTTGATAAAATTGGCGAGGAGTACGATGGCATTATTAGCTCTGTTACCAATTTCGGGATGTTTGTCGAGCTGCCGAATACGATTGAAGGACTCGTTCACGTCTCCTATATGACCGATGACTATTATCGTTACGACGAACGTCACTTTGCGATGATCGGCGAGCGTACCGGAAACGTCTTCCGCATTGGCGATGAAATTACCGTTCGTGTGACCAATGTGAACAAAGACGAGCAATCGATCGACTTTGAAATCGTCGGCATGAAAAATGTGAAAAAACGTTCGTTTAAAGAACAGCCAAAAGTGGTAAAATTAAAATCCAACGATCAGAAAAAACGCGGTCCACAAGGCAACAGCGAGAAAGAATCCGCGGGAGAATGGTCCAATCAGCCTCCTCGTAAAAAGAAAAAGCGCGGCAAATTTTACGAAGGTGTGCCGAAGAAAATGAAGAAACAACGTAAAAATAAACAATGATTAGTGAGCCGGCAGTTACGGCTGCCGGCTCAAATGAAAAATGGAAGGTGAAGCAAATGCCAAAGGGAGAGGGAAAAGTCGTTGCTCAAAATAAAAAAGCGCGCCACGACTATTTTATTGAAGAAACATATGAAGCGGGAATTGTGCTCCAAGGAACAGAAATCAAATCGATCCGTAACGGCCGTGTCAACTTAAAAGACGCGTTCGCTCGTATTCAACAAGGAGAAGTGTTCATTCATAATATGCACATCAGTCCATATGAGCAAGGAAATCGTTACAACCATGAGCCACTACGCACAAGAAAACTGCTTTTGCACCGCAAGCAAATCGATAAGCTGATCGGTGAAACGAAGGAAGCAGGCTATTCCATCGTTCCATTGAAAATGTATTTAAAAGATGGCTATGCGAAAGTGTTAATCGGTCTAGGAAAAGGGAAAAAGAAATACGACAAGCGTGAAGACTTGAAGAAGAAAGAAGCGAAACGAGATATTGATCGCGCCTTCCGTGACCGTCAAAAAGGAATGTAATACCAGCGTCGATCGGTTGATTTTTTATGTGAGTATGCTATAATTGGTCTTGTCACTAAATGACAACTTAGCTCTGGCTAATAGCCTGGAGCATCCGCAACCCTTTTAACATGGGGACGTTACGGATTCGACAGGGGTAGTTCGAGCTTAGGTTGCGAGTCGAGGGGATCGGCCTCGTTAAAACGTCAAAGCCTATAACTGGCAAACAACAAAACAATTTCGCTTTAGCTGCTTAATAAGCGCTTAGCGGTTCGCCCCTCCATCACCCGTGTGGTAGGGTAGCGGACTCAACTTTAGCGGGTTACGCCGGATTCCACCGTCTGAGGAAGAAGGAAGAGAACAACCAGACTAGCGGCTTTAACGCCTGTCGATAGGCAGAGAAGTTTAGCGAAACGCGAATATATCGACTACACTCGTAGAAGCTTAAGTGCCGTTATCTTTGGACGTGGGTTCAACTCCCACCGTCTCCACCAAATACATATTTGGTGGTTTTTTATTGTTTATATCTGAAAAAATTTTCCTCAAACGATAACTCCTTTCTTAACAACTCCGTAGAATACTTTCCGTTTCTAGGAGTTACTCTCTCGTAGTTTTCCACAATCCATTCTGCGCGTTTTCTCTTTTTATCAATTCTTAAATGATGAAGGACTTTTTAGTATGGTTATATGAAAACATTGTTAACAGTTTTAAATAAAATGCGTGCCAATCCGTATGAAAAAATTATGTAAGTGCATCAACTTCACATTACGAACCAACTTATTATGAGCTTGCGAAAAAATGGATTTGCTGCCTTACCAGATTTTGTGTTATCGTTGACTATGTAGATGGCAAACTGCAAGATGTGAGGCAACAATTGAATTATAGTGAAACGGGTTGGTTTAGAGACACTAAAAAAATAGCAAGAGGTGAGCAAATTGAAAATTGGACAATCTCCTTTTCAACCAATCATACCGAAACTAGGGAAAAAAGAAAAAATAGCTGATACGGAAGCGACAGTTTTGCAGCAATTAACCGATTCGAAGCAAGCAATAAAGGAAACCATACAGCGACAAATTGCTGAAATCGAAGAAGCGCGAACGGATATGGGAGAGGATGACCCGAAGGCACAGCGTTTAATTGAAAATTTTAAAAACGGCGAAAAGCTAACACCAGAGGAAATGGCGTATGTGCGTAAAAATGCACCGGGTATCATTGATTACATTGATCGCATTACACGTGAGCGTGAAGTTATTGAACTAAGTATGAAAATGGCACCGACAAAAACAGATGTGCAAATGGTCGCGTTTCGTGCGTCGAAGCAAATTGAAAAGCATCAAAATCCAGAAGAGCGTGAAATTCGCGCGAAGCATTTAGCTGATGCCAAGCACGAGTATGAGCAAACGGATGAATACAAGGAAAAGCCAAATAGTCCGTTAGAAAAACAAGAAAAACCCGCTACGATTAGCTACAAACCAAATCAAAAGCAATCCATCGAAATGGCAAAAGTCGCCTATGAACAGGTGAAGCCTCAAAAGAGAGAGAACACAATTCAATATGACCAGTAAGAAAAATAAACCATTTAAATAGCCAACTGCCTGAACTTTTTAGGTAGTTGGTTATTTTTTATCACGCGTGGTGCAACATCTAAAAAATAATATTGGGATTAGCTATGGTCCTAAAATCGCACCTTATGCAGGCAGAGCGGATTTGTATCAATCTATGGCACTGATATTGGTTTGAAAAGTTCTTTAGTAAAAACAAATAGTACAGGAGCTAAAAAATGAGTTTAAAATCTCAGAAACTTTTAAAATACGGAATTTTTTTTGTTTCAATTATATTAGCAGTCGTCTTGTATAATGTTTATAAAATAAATGAAAGTGATACAATTCATTCAAATATTAAACAAGAAGTTCAACAGAACGAGTATGTTGATTTTAATAAAATAGTAGATGGCGATTGGGACAATATAATTCTAGTTAATTCGTACACGGACAAAGCTGAAATAAAGAATAAATATGGAATTGCTGCAAATCGAATCAGCGACTTTTCAGTAGCATATCGAGATGACCGTGTGCTTATTATATTTTGTAAAGGAGAAAGCATTCAAAACTATATTTATTGGTTTGGTAGTGTTTCATCAAGTAAAGATGAAAAAATATATGGTTCCATTCAGATTAAAAGAGAAGACGCCAAATTTAAAACAGATAAAACTTCCGATAACAGCATGCCCTTAAATTTAATCCATGTAAAAGAATAATGATTGTTTTGAGAAGTGCAGCAAAAGTTGCGCTTCTTTTTTATTCTTTTCCCTTTGTATTGTGGAAGTATAAAGAAATAAAAAACTTGCAGATGCCTTATTTATGAGCACCCGAGCGGTAGAATATAATTTAACAAAAAAATATATATAACTAAACACAAGCACAAGATCAGAAGCATTAGTTGAAGTTATGTGTAAAGCACCTTTTTTGGATTAAGGTGCTTTTTGCAATTCTATTAAGCAAAGATCTGAAAATGGGATATTCATAAAAGCGTGAGAATCCATGTGGATTTTAGTAATTACCGCAAAAAAATGGCGGTTATTACTGACTTATTTGCGGTAAATATAGGTCGATTATATAGTATGATAGCATTTAGTAGCGCTACTAGAACCAAATAAGATTTTCGCTTGATATAGTATCAATCTTTTATAGAGTATTGTTTTTTTTGACGTTTCAACTGAAATTATCAATTGGGAATGTTCAGTCGAAATATTATACATCGCTTTGGATATTATTCTAAAAAATGGGGGTTTAATTATGAAAAAAATAGTTTCAACACTTGCGGTATTTGCTTGTCTTAGTGTATCAACAGTAAGTGCGTCTGATGAGTCTATAGAAATTCAGGATAGTGGTGGAGTTAACTTAGACCCTATTCTTCAAGAAGAATCTAAGGGGTTAACTGCAATTGCGAAAGCCGTTAAAATTCCTAGAGACGGTGGAGGAACGTTCTATGTTGATTACGGAAAAAATTATCATACATCATATTACAATCACCCGACCAAAACACATTTAGCAAGTGTAAGTAATGCCTACCAAACATTACGTAGTCGTTGGAAACTCAAAAAGGTTTTAGCTCATAAATCGATTAAGTCGACTCCGTGGGGAAATAAAGCAAACTGGCAAACTAAATAATAATGAACCTGTAACATAGTGTAGGCGTTGACTACACTATGTTACGTTATTTAAAGGAGTACTCTTCTGTGAAAAAATTACTCTATGTGTTGTTAACTTTAGTTTTTATTTCGGTAAATCTCTTTGGTATTTCATTAATGAGTAATAAACAATTGGTTGATTTTTTATACACAAATAATCAAATGGTGCACATTGACTATAGCGGAGCTAAATCAAACTTTGAAATTGCTGAGTTCGTAGAACATCTGGTTAAGTTTTCAAAGGATAAAAATATAAATATCTCTCAGTATAATTATCTAAGTGAAAATGAGTTAAATATCTATTCTACAAATATTATAAATGACCCAAATATTCATTTGGAATCGGGAGAGATTCCTAAGGATACTACATATATCTCAAATGAGGCTTTAGATTTAAGTAACGCTAATCAGTCGGGTATGTTTTCTTTCCCGTTATCGAACTGGAAGGTTCATATCTATGATATTCAACAAGTAAACAATGTTGGATTTGGAGAAGAATTTTATATAAGTGGGGCTGATCATGACTTAATTAATGCCTTTATTGAGGAATTCTCAAGCTACGGTAGTATTTCACTGACAAGTGAAAATATAAGTAGTTTAGTTTTGACGAATAGGTCCTTGTTAATGGTTGTGGCTTTTTCCTTCGTTATCTTTCTTATTGGGGTGTTTTACTTTCTTATCCAAAATCGAAAAGATATATTATTGCAGGAGCTTTGGGGATATTCGAAATGGTTAGTATTATTCACAGTTCCAAGGCTGTTTTTACGCTTCTTCATCCTTTTAGTATCGTTATTATTATTGGTAATGTTAGGTTTTATTATAGTGTTTGGTCAAGCATATTTCCTTACTGATTACATAATAATGTTTATTCTTACGAATGCTACTACAATCCTTGTTCTCCTATTTTTTACGCTAATAGAGACGTGGTTTATCCAAAAATTCAACGCTAGTCCTGTAAATATTAAAGGTAAACTCCCGTTTGAAAAAATCCAGTGGATATCCGCTATTTTAAAAGTGGTAGTTTCCATGGTTCTATTTAGCGTTATAAGTTCTTCACTAGTTGATTTTTATTATTTAAGTAACAAGCTTGAAAGATTAGACTATTGGAATCAAACGCAGAATGTGTTTAGAATTCAAGTCGGGCCAATAAGTGAAGATGTAATGAACAACTTAGAGACGGATAGAGATTTAACCAATCGATTGTTTGATTTTTACAAAAAGATTGAATCGGAAAATAAAGCGTTTCTTATGGAGTCTGAAAATTTCAGTGTCATTGATTATGATAATGGGGAACCTATCTATAGTTACACCTTAAATACGACAGATAAAGACGAAATTTATTCTTCTCATGGTAGAAGTGTTACTATAAATAAAAACTATTTACATGTTAATCCAATCAATAGTAGTAATGGGCTAGCTATCGATGATCAAGTGCAAAACGACGAAGATACTTTAAATATATTAGTGCCCGAGCAGTTCAAAGGCTTAGAAAATCAAATTATTCAATCCTATAAAGAAGAGTTCTATTTTCAAAAAGTAGATATAGATAATATGTATAATCGAGAAATTGGTTCTCCATTGAACGAAAAAAAAATAGAAGATTTAACTGTTAATATTATATATACCGAGGAAGGGCAGGATTATTTTACATACAATAGCTTTACAGGAGATAGTCAAAATAAAATTAAAGACCCTATCGCGGTAATATATAACGAAAATGTAGATACTTCGAATATAGGAGCATATGCAACGACATCTCTATTCTTTTTAGACAATTCTAAGGGGAGTGCATTTGAGAATATTTCCTCCTCACTATCTGAGGCTAATGTGTCTGAAGTAAACAATGCAGTGTCTGTCTATAGCGAGGCGAATGATGAAATCGTTCAATTACAGTGGTTGTTGTTCCAGCAAATAATTGGGTTGGTCATTACCATTATTTTTTCAGGGGTACTCTTTATTGCATTTATTTGGGCATATTATCGTGCGAATGTCTATCAATTAAATCTCAAATATTTGTTTGGCTATTCTTACTGGAAAAGAAATAAAACTATTATTCTAATTGCGGTTCTTTCTAACGTTATATCAGGATTACTAGTGTGCTTCATTTATGATATCACTACTATAATCCCCGTGGTCAGTTTAGTTTTGATTATTGATTTGGTTGTCATAAATGTGCTAAGTAATTATTTAAGTAAAAAGAACATGTACAAATTGTTAAAAGGAGATCACATATGATCGAACTTAATGATGTAAGTAAAAGTTTTGATGGGCAGCCTGTATTATCAAATTTTTCTTTAAATATAAACAAAAATGAGTTTGTATCTATAGTAGGTTCAAGTGGGTCTGGTAAAACAACGGTGTTAAACCTTATGGGATTATTAGATAAACCAGACCACGGCAATGTTAGGGTGGCCGGATATGTAAATCCTAATAAAAAAGAAATCATGTATTTGAGAAGACATATATTCGGGTATATTTTTCAAAATTATCTTCTGATGGATAATGAAACAGTTTTAAATAACTTATTAATCTCAAAGGTATACAACGAGGAGTTCAGCGATGAAATGTTGATAAGTACCTTAGAGAAAGTTGGATTAGATTCTACATTTTTAAAGAAAAAGGTGTATCAGTTAAGTGGTGGCGAACAACAAAGGATAGCAATTGCTAGGGTTATGTTAAAGCCTTGTAAGATTGTATTAGCCGATGAACCGACGGGGAATCTGGATCATTTAAACAAAGAAATAATTGTCTCCCTGTTTCGTCAATTACAAAGTTCAGGTAAGACAATCGTCTGTGTCACCCATGATAAAGAAATTGCGGACAAATCGGATAGGGTAATTAATATTACTGGAAAGGAGGATTAAAATCATGAGAATTGTGGGCCTGTCTTTATTAAATTGTTTTTTAATTCTTTTCACTGTGTTAATACATAAGATAATCTACCGGACGATGCTCTTAAACTATGAAAGCTTAATTATGTATTGGGGAATCTTTGTTGCTGTATTTTTCGTGCTTAATATACTTTCAAATATCATATTCATCAAAAAGAACGATAGATAGTCCAATTTATACCACTAAAGTATATAAATCCAAGACGGATTGTAATATTAAGTGCAACATCTTACCACATTTGAACGTGCACGAATAAAAACTGGGTTATTCTATCCGAAGAGTTGCCGAAACGATTGGGCATGCTGCTTCGACCATATCTAAAGAGATTAAGCGAAATCGATCGGATGGGGAATATAAGCCAGAAGTGGCTCAAAAACAACGGTGGTTGCCGTGGAAAGTGGTCCTCCGCCTTGGCTGAAATGATTGAGGAGCAGTTGGATATCACTTGGTCTCCAGAACAAATTTCTAATCGCTTGTTTGGAGACTATATTTCCTTCAAAACGATTTATCATTGGCTTTACAAGGAGCAATTGTGTAGAATCGTTCAATCCTTACGCCACAAGGGAAAGCGTCAAAAACGATAAGAAACAAGAGGACGTTTTAATGTCGATACTTCCATCATAAAGCGCTCTAAAGAAGTCAAGCAGCGCGCCACTTTTGGTCATTAGGAACTGGATACAGTTGTATCGGGGCGTGGCCCTTAAGATGTCGATCGATCGGCGCTCTCTATGGAAACAGCCATCCGTGTCTTACAAAATTAATTACCAGAAGATGCAATGAAGACGCCAAATTTAAAACAGATAAAACTTCCGGTAACAGCATGCCTTTAAATTTAATCCGTGTAAAAGAATAATGATTGTTTTGAGAAGTGTAGCAAAAGCTATGCTTCTTTTTTTGTTCTTTTCCCTTTGTTTTATGGCTATGGGGTCAGACCCCATAGCCGCTTAACAACTCCGCAGAATTTTTCCAAAATCCATTTCGCACATTTTCTTTTTATCCATTCTTATTCGTCTTCGCATCAACACACCCATCATAATAATTAAACCCATTCAACAGATAACATTTTCTGAAAAAGTATGTTGTAATAGAGAGAGAACAATCTCTCATCCTGTTCTAAGTAGTGAAAAAAAGTGAGGAATGGAAGTTGAAAAAATTCAAGAAGTTTTATTTAGAGGTTACAAGTGTGTGTAATCTTGCTTGTAGCTTTTGTCCGCCGACAGAGCGGCAGAAGCAGTTTATTTCTGTGGATGACTTTTCTAAGAGATTAGATCAAATTAAACCGCATACAGATTATATTTATTTACATGTAAAAGGTGAGCCGCTGCTTCATCCTAAGATCGGCCAGCTATTAGACTTGAGTCATGAAAAAGGGTTTAAAGTGAACATTACAACGAATGGTACGTTGATTAATAAAAAGAGGGACAAATTATTAAATAAACCAGCATTAAGACAGATGAATTTTTCGCTTCATAGCTTTGATGGTCATGAGGGCTCTACAGATAAGGAAGGGTATGTGAGAAGCATCCTTTCTTTTATTAAAGAAGCAACGAGTCAGTCCGAAATGATTGTTTCGTTAAGATTATGGAATCTTACCCAAGACAATGCGACGAATCTTGAAAAACAACGAAACAGAGAATTACTTGAAATTATTGAGAATGAATTTGATTTAGACTACAAAATTGAAGAGAAGGTTGTACCAGGAAGTGGTGTGAAGATTGCCGATCGCATCTACATCAATCAAGATTACGAATTTCAGTGGCCGGCATTGCATGAAGAAGAGGACGATGGAAAGGGCTTCTGTTATGGACTTCGAAATCAAGCGGGCATTTTAGCGAATGGCACGGTGATTCCTTGTTGCTTAGACGGTGAAGGAATAATCAACCTTGGAAATATTAATGACGCCTCATTTTCTGAGATTATTGAAGGAGATCGAGCGAAGAATATTGTCGATGGTTTTTCACGAAGAGAAGCAGTGGAAGAGCTGTGTAGAAAATGTGGATATCGTAAGAGGTTTGGGAGATAGGTGGGGAAGTGACCAGGGGGAAGTAAGTTAGATGGATTCATTTACTTGTTTTAGATGTAACGTGCTGAACCGTACCATAAGTAAATGAGTTTTTTTAGGGAAACAGAACAACACCAATCCATAATAGGACGGGTGTTTTGTTTTTGGTTTGTAATTACACGGGGGTCTCAATTTCCATAGAGTCAAAGATTTATCATCTTAAATTATGTTTGTGGATGGAATTTTTCCGATACCTTTGTTAATAATTACTTAAATAAAAAATATTAAACAAAAATGTCTAATTAAAGTATAATAGATTTGTGAAAAATCGTTATTTCATGTAGGTGCAGAATCTCATTTTATTAAAATGAAGGTTAGTATAGGGGAGAAACGTATGAGAGAAGAAGGCAAAATATCCAAAAGTGATCTAGATTATATTATTAATCAGCTGGAACAAACTCAAAAGGAAACAGCTGCCAATTCAGCGGTACAACTAGCTAGACCTATTCATCGGCATCAAAAATCACGATTGGTTAAATCTTGGATTTGGGGAATTGTAATAGCAGTTATCGTTAGTCTAGTCATTTTATTTGCAGGGCATGCTTATTTACAAAAAGAAGAAACATTAAAAAGTGCATCAGTCGTTGAAAGCATCCAAAAATTAGCCACATTGGCAACTGCACAAGGACATATCACAACTGTTATATCTAAAGAAGATAATAAATTATTTGGCAAAAGCATCCCATTTGATTTTCCTGGGTCAAAAAGGACGTTATTTTTGGTCGTTCCTGGAGAAGTGACTGCAGGTGTTGACTTGGAAAATTTGACTAAAAAGGACATCACCTTGGATACCAACACGAAGGCGATTCATATCACTTTGCCGCATGCCACCATTGTGCAAGCCCCATCTATCGACTTAAAGAACATTCAATCCTTTTCAAGTGAAGGCATGTTTCGTAGTGATGTCAATTGGGAGGAAGGGTTTCAGATGGAAGATCTCGCTAAACAAAATATAGAAAAGGAAGCCATTCAGTCTGGTCTTTTAAAAACTGCTGAAGATAATGCCCGCCTTGCCCTACAAGATTTTTTTAAAAATCTAAATTATACCGTAACTGTTACTTTCAAATAATCTGTTGTAGTGGTACCAGTGTTAATAAGCGGTTCATAAGATGTTCCCTCAAACTAATGGTTCGGGGGGATTTTTTTTTTGAATCCAGCATATGGGCAGAACTACAAAAAAAATTTGCGTTTTGGATTGTGCATACAGAATGCTGATGCTTATAACCTTTCCGAAACTTTATCGTTAGGCTTAATTTTCTTATTTTCTCTGTCCAACTTAGTGTTGTAGTCTAGCTAAACTACACAATATGGTATTATAGTTTTTATATTCCAACGTAAAGGGGTGCATAAATGAATAACATATTTAAGTTTTTGGCAACCGCTACAATAATTATTTCTTTACTGCTTTGGATACCTAATATTGTGTTTCAAGAAGCATCCTCTCTATGGTTGTTCACATTTGTTTTTTCAGGTGTGGGCGTTATGTTGTCGATCAAGATTGATTCCAAAATTCTCATGATCGGCAATACAATCACGTTTTTTAGCTTCTTCATTCTAATGTTTATTGGTTATGTAATAGAATTTTTGACATCCATATAATCGTTTGATTACGATAGCTGGTCCAATTTTTAAAAGTCTATTCGATCTTACTTGAACCCTAGAAAGAAAGGAGAAAAACCACATGGAAGCAACTGTTTCAAAAGCAAGCAAAACAACGAAACGCCCTCTTGTACTGGTCGCTGTGATTTTGGCAATGTTTATGGGAGCGGTTGAAGCGACGATTGTTTCGACGGCAATGCCAGCGATTGTTGCTGATTTAGGCGGTTTTTCTTTATATAGCTGGGTGTTTTCGGCTTATTTGTTAATGAATGCGGCGACGGTGTTGATTTATGGTAAGCTGTCGGATATTTATGGACGGAAGCCGGTGTTAATTACGGGGATCGTTCTGTTTTTAATCGGATCTTTTTTATGTGGATTTGCGGGTTCGATGGAGCAGTTGATTATCTTCCGGTTGTTGCAAGGGCTTGGTGCCGGAGCGGTTTTGCCAGTGGCGACAACGATTGTGGGCGATCTTTATACGAAGGAAGAACGGGCGAAAGTGCAAGGATATTTGTCGAGCGTGTGGGGAATTTCCGCTGTGATGGGACCAGCGTTAGGCGGTTTGCTCGTTGAACATGTCAGCTGGCGCTATGTGTTTTGGCTGAACTTACCGCTCGGTTTGTTAACGATTGCGGGCTTAATTTTCTTTTTACATGAAAAGATTGAAAAGAAAAAGCCGGAGATTGATTATGCAGGGACGATGCTCTTTTTAGTGACGATCTCTAGTCTTATGTATTTATTAGTAGAAGGTGGCGTTCAATTTGCGTGGTTTTCCACTTCTGCTGTTCTGCTCATAGCCGTGATAGCGGTCGCTTTGTCCTTATTTATTTGGCAGGAAAAACGAGCAGCCGAGCCGATGATGCCTTTTCAATTGTGGAAAGTGCGTTCCATTTTGATTGCCAATATCGTTTCATTCACGACAGGTGTGATCTTGATCGGTGTCACTAGCTTTTTGCCTACATATGTTCAAGGGGTGATGGGAGAAAGTGCGACGGTTGCCGGCTTCACGCTGACGGCGATGTCGATTGGCTGGCCGCTCGCCTCCACGTTATCGGGCCGATTATTACTTTCCATCGGTTACCGCCAAACGACGATCATTGGGGGCGTTGCTTTAATCATTGGTAGCAGCATGTTTCTGTTAATGACGAAGGAGTCAGGGCCGTTATGGGCAGCGGGCTCGTCCTTTTTCACTGGTGTCGGCATGGGGCTAACATCGACAGCGTTCATTGTTTCCATTCAAAGCTCTGTAGAATGGGAACAACGAGGAGCGGCTACGGCAGCCAATATGTTTATGCGCAACTTAGGAAACACAGTAGGAGCCGCTTTGTTAGGCGGCGTGTTGAACAATCAGCTTCAAGCCTATTTGTCGAGCCAATCGAAAGAGCCTGTCCAGACGTTATCGATTGACTCGATTAATCAATTATTAGGGGATGGACAAAGCGGCTTTTCTGCAGAAGTGCGTCACTTATTAACGGAAGGACTGGCGGCTTCTTTGCATAGTGTCTATTTTGTTGTGTTTCTCTTTGCGATTTTGTCTTTTGCTTTTTTACTGTTTTTGAAGAAGAATGATTGAGGTGCCTGTCACTCCCCGAAGGTTGTCGAAAAAGAAAAGGAGAGTCAATCATGTAAAGAAATAATCCCCTTTCCTTTTTTTACTTTTGACATGTGGAAAAGTTTTATTCTGTCCCTTTTGTAATGTCAGAATATTTTATATTATTCTACTGAAGTTTGTGATGAGAGAGAAGGGAGAATGACATGAACATTCAATTACTTACGAGAGAGATGTTAGAAGAGGCGAGTGATTTATTCAATGAATACCGGAAGTTTTATGGGCAAGCAAGTGATAAGGCAGGAGCGAAAGCATTTTTAAGCGAGCGTTTTGAACGAGGGGAATCGATCGTATGGCTTGCGTATATCGCGGGAGAAGCGGCTGGATTTGTACAGATGTATCCATTTTTTTCTTCGGTGGCGATGAAGCGTGTGTACGTTTTAAATGATTTGTTTGTCATGCCAGAATTTCGCCAACGAGGCGTAGCACAGGCGTTAATGGAGACTTGTTATACGTATTGTGAACAACAGCAAGCTCGACAGATTAGACTTGAAACCGCCAATGATAATGACTCAGCGCAGCGTTTATATGAAAAAATGGGGATGACAGTAGAACAAGGTGTGCGGCATTATATTAAAAATTGGGAGTAGGATGATGGAGTTTTTTTAAAATGTATTGCTTCACGACATCGTCTTATGTATGATTGTCGCAACGTCTAGAAAGTGGATGAATGATAGAGTGAAACAATGGGTTTCGATATTTGCAGGCATGATCCTTATTAGCTGGCTATTGCCTACATTTGAACATATGAAGAGCATGTTTTGGACTGTATCTTTCCAAAATATGCTCTTTTTAACGATTTGGTTTATGAAAATAAAATATTTCTTGTCATATATAATTGACATTTTGTTTCTTTTTAGTGTAATGTGTCATATATAAATGACAAAAAAGAGTGGTGAGGGAGGTTCATATTTGAATAATGTCAGACAGTATAGGAAATCTGAAGGGCTTTCCCAATTGGAATTGGCTAAAAAGGTGGGGGTTGCTAGACAAACAATAAATTTAATTGAAAACAATAAATATAACCCTTCTTTAGCTTTGTGCATTGAAATAGCGAAAGCATTGAAAACAGATTTAAACACCTTATTTTGGGAGGAACACTAGAAGATGAAAGATAGCTGGAAAGAAAAAGTATATAGTCATTTTATCGGAGCGATAAGTGAAAGAGATGAATATCAAAAACAAGAAATAAATAAAGAGTTAGCTATTGCAGGAATAGGTTTGTGGTACTTAAATATGTTAGCGATGTTGATTATGTTAATCGTGGATACTATGAATGATACGATATCCATTGGAACGATCATTGTTTTTTTCGTTAATATGATTTATGCCAATTATCTAGTGTGGAAATTAAAGAAGAAGGGATTAAATGACACAGAGTGTGCAACAGAAGAAGAATATTTACAGAAAAAAAGGCAGTTAAAAAAATCAGGTGTAAAAGCGGGAGTGCTTTGGGGCTTCCAAATGTTTATCTTCATGTCTTATATTAGTCCTTATTTGAGCTCAGGAGACATTTCCGTTTCCTTATTTGACGTTATTCTTTGGAGTTGTGCAGGAGCGTTTTTTGGAATTGCGATGTACGGGCTAGCGTTGTCTAATTTGAAAAAACTATATTAAATCCAGTAGCATAGCTAAAAAACATACGTAGTACAGGATGAAAAGTATTGAATAAACAAGAACCTACCTCTATAATTGAGAATGGATTTCATTTCTGTTCATCTATAACTTAACTGGGAGGTTATTATTTGCTAGCACGATTTTTTTCTTATTATCGGCCGTATAAATGGTTGTTTATTCTTGATTTTGTTTCAGCAATTATTGTAGGGATACTAGAGCTTGCCTTTCCTTTAGCAGTCAATCAAGTGATTGATCGGTTGCTGCCAGAGGGCAATTGGAGCATTATTTTATTCGCTTGTGTTGGCTTGCTGTTGATTTATCTGTTGAATACAGGATTGCATTATATCGTGACCTACTGGGGGCATATGCTTGGGATTAACATCGAGACAGATATGCGTCAAAAGCTGTTTACTCATATGCAGAAGCTTTCATTTGGGTATTATGATAACAATAAAACGGGTCATAGTATTTCTCGTTTGACGAAGGATTTGGAGGAGATTGGTGAGGTCGCTCATCACGGGCCAGAAGATGTGTTTGTGGCAGTGATGACATTGATCGGTTCCTTCGCCTTGATGCTCAGCATTAACTGGAAGCTGGCTGTTCTGTCTTTTATCGTGATTCCGCTTCTTATTATTCTTGCGATTTATTTTAATAAAAAAATGACGGTCACTTTCCGCAAAATGTTTCAAAATGTGGCCGAGATTAATTCGAGAGTAGAGGATAGCATCGGTGGTATTCGCGTCGTTCAAGCGTTTGCTAACGAGGAGTATGAGCAGGACAAGTTTAGAGAAAACAATGAAAGCTACCGGACGACAAAGCTACAATCGTATAAAATTATGGCGCAAAACATTATGACTAACTATTTATTAATGAGAACGGTTACGTTGTTCATCTTATTATTCGGGACATTTTTTGTCATTAGAGGAGAGTTAACGTACGGAGAGTTTGTCGCTTTTATTTTATTATCCAATGTTTTAAGTGGGCCGATTCAAAAGATTAATGCCGTCATTGAAAGTTATCCGAAAGGGATTGCTGGATTTAAGCGCTATACGGAAGTTATTGATACGGAGCCAGATATTCAAGATCATGAACATGCGGTAGAGCTGGAATTAAACGGGGCGATTCAATATAAAAACGTTTCTTTCGGTTATGAAGGTCTTGAACCAGTGCTTAATCAGATTAGCTTATCTATTCAGCCAGGCGAGACGGTGGCATTTGTTGGTCCGTCCGGTGCTGGAAAAACGACGCTATGTAGCTTGCTTCCACGATTTTATGAGGTGCAGGATGGAGCGATTTCGATTAATGGCCGGGATATAAGAGACATTAAGTTATCCTCTTTGCGCGGTCAAATTGGGATCGTCCAGCAAGATGTCTTTCTTTTCTCAGGAACGATTCGTGAAAATATTGCTTATGGAGATTTACAGGCGAGTGATGCGGACATTTTAGCAGCTGCCGAAAAAGCAAAGTTAACGGACTTTATCGATGATCAACCACAAGGGTTAGACACGGTCATCGGTGAACGAGGCGTGAAATTGTCTGGCGGACAAAAGCAACGACTAGCGATTGCTCGTATGTTCCTGAAAAACCCACCGATCCTCATTTTGGATGAGGCCACTTCGGCGCTAGATACAGAAACAGAAGTCGCGATCCAAAAGTCATTGGAAGAACTGACAGAAGGACGAACAACCCTCGTCATCGCCCATCGACTAGCTACGATCAAAAATGCCGACCGTATCCTCGTCGTTACGAAAGAGGGAATCGCCGAACAAGGCAATCACCACGAACTA
The DNA here is from genome assembly GCF_051842975.2 of Bacillus sp. Hm123. Classification (NCBI taxonomy): domain Bacteria; kingdom Bacillati; phylum Bacillota; class Bacilli; order Caryophanales; family Bacillaceae; genus Bacillus; species Bacillus sp. Hm123. The sequence goes on along the minus strand of NZ_CM200277.1, from coordinate 3,018,887 downwards.
ATCGAGTCAAAAGGAATATACAGCCGCTTACATCAAGCGCAGTTCGGGTGATAAGGTGCCTGTCACTCCCCGAAGTTTGTCGAAAAAAGAAAAGGAGAGCCGATCATGTGAAGGAATGATCGGCTCTCCTTTTGTAGATTTTTTCAGTTGATATTGATACAATCACTTTAACAACTACATAAAGCGGATGGGCGGTTGGCACTCCCTGTAAGAAAGGGGGTGTTTGATATGGTGACATACGAAGCAATGAATATGCTATTTCAATTTGGCATTTTTCTAGCGACGGTGCTAACAGCTATAGTGGCAATGATTACACTCGTTACCAATAGAAAAAAGAAGTAACCCCCTCCGCTCTCGACCAAAGAATGTAGGGTAGTTACTCCTTTTAGAAAAACCTCAATATTTACTGGTCAGCCGCTCTTCATGCGGCATGTAGTTGCTTTGGCCGAGTGTTCGTCGCACTCGGTCATTTTTTAGTATATAAATAATTATATGTGATCATACCTTAAATTGCAATTTGACAACATAGCCGCTAAGATAAGAATGTTTTATTCGCATTTTTCGACTTCTTAAGATGAAGATAATGGTTATACATCATCATCTTTTTGTTGAAATGATAGATCAGTGGCAAGGAGATAATCATGATGATCAAAGCAAATATATATACAGTGGGTTCAGATAATATGCTTACACCACTGAAGAAAATGTTGACGCTAAAATAAATGAGTAAAATAAAGAAATAAATCAATCCTAGTTTGATTGAAAAAGGATAATCGGTGTTAGTCAGTACTTTGACATGGATGAAGAAAGAAATTGAGAACGAGGCCATAGCAATTAGAACGCTAGCGATATAGTTTTCAGGGTTTGTCAAAATAGGCTGATCCAATACAATAAGAGCGATGCCTCTTATAAGTAAACCTGCAAAGGCCGACATGATCAGTGCTTTCATATAATATTTCTTCATCTAAAATCGGCAAGGATACCCCTTCTTCAATCGTGTGAAGGGCGATAGCCCAACGATCAGTGGGGGAGGAATTGTCGTCAGATACGGTATGGTAGGTTAAAATCGTCAGGTTTTATACCATATCAAGTATTTGAACCTTCCACCTTGCCCCCTCCTTTCTCTGTTTAAGTTATTTGCTTTCACTAAAAAAATGGTATAATTCAGTTAGTGAAAGGTGGTGAAGATAATGACTACAATTACTGCAAAAATACAGATATATGTTTCCGATAATCAAGCTGAAAGTCTAAAGATAACAACTAATGCTTATCGTAAAGCTTGCAATTGGTTATCAAAACATGTTTTCGAAACAAAAGTACTGAATCAAGCAAACCTCAATGACTTGTATTATTCTGATTTACGCAATCAATTTGGACTAAAAAGCCAAATGGCTCAATCCGTGATGAAAACCGTCATCGCTCGTTACAAGTCAGCTAAATCGAATGGGCATGAATGGTCTTTAGTTGAATTTAACCTTCCAGAATATGACCTTGTATGGAATCGTGATTACTCACTAACCCAAAATCAATTTAGTGTAAATACACTGGATGGTCGTCTAAAGCTAAATTATGAGCGTAAGGCTATGAAAAAATACTTTAATAATACTTGGAAATTCGGTACAGCTAAATTAGTGCATAAGCACAAGAAATGGTTCTTGCACATCCCTATGACAAAAGAATACCAAGAGTTAGACTTTGCCGATGTAAATCATATTGTCGGCATTGACTTAGGAATAAACTTCCTTGCAGTTACTTATGACAGTCAAGGTAAAACCACTTTCTATAACGGAAATGTTGTTAAACATAAGCGTGGTAAATTTAAAGCTACTCGTAAACAGTTACAAATACGACAAACCCCATCTGCTCGTAAGAAACTAAAACAAATAGGCTCAAGAGAAAACCGTTATGTAACTGATGTGAACCATCAAATTACAAAGGCACTCGTTGACAAATACCCTAGAGGTACTATGTTTGTTTTGGAAGATTTAACAGGTGTTCGTTCTGTGACAGAAAAAGTACGAGTGAAAAAACGCTATGTTTCTGTTTCTTGGGCTTTCTACCAATTCCGTCAAATGCTTGAATATAAAGCTGAATTGAATGGGCAGAAGGTAATTGTCGTAGACCCAAAATATACTTCTCAAACTTGTCCTAAATGTGGCCATATTGAGAAAGCGAATCGAAACAAAAACCTACACATCTTTAAGTGTAAAAACTGCCAATACGAATCAAATGATGACCGTACTGGTGCAATGAACCTACACCGTAAAGGCATTGAACATATTGGTGTGGTTACTACAGGAGCATGACTCTTGTAGTAAGGGCGAAGTCAACCGTCCTTATGTTCCACCACTCTAAGGTAGGAGGTCTCAACAACCGTTTGCACTACTGGGTAGGAACAAGCGTAGTTACCATCTATGAGGGTAGAGGTACTGTCGAACTTTGGCAGACGCAAGCCCCCACTTCAAACAGACTGTAAGGTTGTTAAGTGGTGGGTTGTTGACAAATGAATCTACCTCATACCTAAAAATTTTTTGAAATGTCCAACGTGATTTTTTGACACTTCCACTTCTTTCTTGGAGGGATCAAATTTGAGAAGTAACTTTCGGTTGAACCAAGGGATGATCTTCGTGACGGAATCAATATTGACGATAAAGGAGCGGCTTACCTTGACAAATTTGTCAGAAGGTAAGCGCTCCTCTAATTGGTAAAGTTTTTCTCTCATTCGATACATCTGTGCGGCTGTGTGACAAAACACAGAGGAGCCATCTGCCTCGAAGAAGAGGATTTGATCATGTTGGATGACATAATATTCTTCATTGTGCATACCAACAATTTTGGATGTGGCTGATTTAGAAGACAGCATTTGCAAAATATCGAATAGTTTATTTCGATCATTCGGGTTAAACACGATACACGGGTTGAAGCTATGGTGAAGTCCATCTTCAACGATGTATAAATCGGCATCTTGAAACAACTCGATACCGAGCGATTCGATTTCTTCTAGCAATTGATTTCGTATGTCATTATTACAAATTAGACCTAGTTTCATTGTGGCTCCTTGAAGCAAGCGATTTTTTTTGATCTCTGTATATGATGACTAAAGCACCTATTAATGCGAGTATAACACAAATAACGAAGTATTTTCCGAACATGGAATAGAGTGTTTTCGTGCCTTGTGTAGGAACTTGGCCTCTCATGACCCAATCGTCTGTATCGAAGTGATTCATTTGAGATAAAACTTCACCTTTGTAATTTGTGATCGTAGACAGACCGTTTACAGATTGTGTGACCGTATTAGCGCCGTTTTCAATTCCTCGCATGTGACCGACGATCGTGTGATAAGGCGTCACTTCTTTCCAATCGGCTGATGGAATGAAAAGAGTATCCACACCTTTTTCCCCAACTTGATCAATAATGGTCGGGAAATCTTTATCCCAACAGATGATCCCAGACAGTCGACCATACTCTGTGTCGATCGCGTGGATCGTTTTATCCCCAAGTACAGTACCTTCAAACATATTGCCGCCATATTTAAAATGTTCAATGGCAAGTTTTCCAGACGAATCAATCATATAGAGAACATTTTCATTCGGTTCTTCTTCACGAGTAAGCACATAGGGGACGGCGATAATATATACTTGTTTATCTTTAGCAATCTCCTGTAGCCTTTTTAAATAAGCTGCTTTTTGTGTTTCATCAATGAACAGCGTCCCCTCTGAATGCACAATCATCTTTGCCCCATTGTCCGCTTCTTGGATCGTCTGAGCAATTAATTGTTCCATATTTTTTTCTGTTTCGTTCAGAAATGTAGGAAGATCCTGTTTATGCAAATCAGGCAGTTGTGTAACTAGAGGATCATCTCGATCAACTGTATGAATGCCTGAAACCGCCACTGTTTTCACATCGGAGTCCGACATTACACGTAGACTTCCGAATGTAAAGATAGCTATCAACACAAGCGACGTTCCGATGATGTACGTTCTTTTATTAACATGTGGATGGTCTAAAGTTAGCCAAAAGATAATCGATGCCGTCCAAGTAATGACAAACGTGATACCGACTACCCCGATGACGGAAGCGAGTTGTGCGATGCTGAGAACTTGATATTGAGAATACCCAAGAACGCCAAAAGTACCGTTTGGATTGAAGTACAAGTTCAAGTAATCAAGTAAAGCATAGGTGCTAGGAAAAATGAGCGTTGCCGCAAAGGACGTCGATTTCTTATAAGCGAGCTTCTGAAAAAAGAAGGGGAATGCGAACATCGATCCAGCAAGGGCAGGCAAGTATTCGAAAAACGGAATCGGCACACTTGGAATCAAATGAAAGAAACTTAATTGATTACATATACCTGTCAAAACAATCAAGATAACTAAAGACTTACGCGGACTCAAATGTTTCGTTGCCAAGAAGAAGAAAATCGGATAGATCCAAGCGGCCGGAGCGATGAGAAACTTTCCGTTGCTTAAAACCATCAAGATGGCTCCTAATAAAAATAAGGTCATTGTTTTTATATGTTTCATGTTAAAATCTCTCCCTTCTAATGATGGGATCAGTATAGATGCTCAAGGAGAGATTTGTACTAATAAATATGTATAAGGAACAAAATATACGATGAACGGGACAATTTTGTGGATAGAAATATCCCCCTCTATGGAACGGATTAGGCCATGGAGGGGGGATTGTACATTTTTTGATATTTACTGTTTTGCTAGGTTTGACTACTATATAAATCAAAAATCATTTTCCACCGTGTTCATATCGGCCTTTTTCTTATCCATTATTTCATAAACATTTTTGGTGAGAGCCTCACCTTAAATGATTTTTTAGTAGCAATATACATGAATAAGATACTTAGTGAAAGAATGATGCAGCGATTGACGAAATAATACTGTGGTGAGTGGGCATAATAAAAGTTATTTGTGTGTGCACCGATCGAAAATATTTTGAACATCCGTCCTGCAGATAAGAAGTCAACTGCGCAATAAGATAAAGTGACAAATAAGCCAACGAAATTATTTTTAGTTAAGACAATCGTCACTAAAAGCAATGACGAGAGAAATAAAATATTAGGTAAAAATCGTATACTTAATAAAATAGAAGTTAGGTCAATAAAAGAGATATTTCTATAATAAAAAAGGGCACATATAAATGAACCAATCATAAATAAACTAACAAAGAAACTCCAGCGGTAGAGCATAATTTTATTTCGCTTACGAGGATTATAGAAAGCGAGTATTTCATAGATTCTCCCTTTATAATCTTCTAAAAAAACATAGAAAATCATTAATGAAGCGAATAAAGGAAGTGTGTAGTCAAATACACTTTCTATACTTATTAGTGAGCTTTTTTCTTGAGTTCTAATCAGATAATCCACAGGTGCAGGAACGAAAAAAGAATAGATGAAAAAGCCGATGAGACAGTACAAGGCTAACTTAAACTTTCTCCCGTTCATTTCAAACATGTCCCAAAAGCTTTTATTTATTTTGGAAGTATAAATACGCATTTTCTAATGAAATCTCCTTATCAGGATAGCTATTTTCTATCATTTGCTCAGATTGAACATATTTGATTTTGACGGTGTCGGTCGCTAGTCGTTTTTCCTCGATTACTTTCACTTGCTTTTTTACGTGAGGCAGAGCCGTTCGGTTTACTTCTGTTGTATAGATGAAAGGGCGGCTGCTTTCAATGATTTCTTTTATCGTGCCATTAAATTGAATTTCCGCATCTTTTAATATAAGGATTTGATCACTGTACAGCTCAATATCTTCAATGATATGGGTAGAAATGATAGTGATCGAATCTTTGCTGATTTCCGATAAATAACTGCGGAACTCAACTCTTTGTTCAGGGTCAAGTCCAACAGTTGGCTCATCTATAATGATTAGTGATGGTTTACCAAGGACGGCTTGCGCGATACCGAGCCTTTGCTTATAACCTCCAGAGTAGCGACCGATATTTTTATGAATGACTTTTTCTAAATTGAATCTGTGCACTACTTCTTCAATCGATGCTTTTTTGCGATGCTTGTCCATTTTTTTGATGTCATACACAAAAGATAAAAACTGATAACCGCTGACATCTTTATACATTTCAAAGTTCTGCGGTAGGTAGCCTACATCATGAAGTGGATATTCGCCTCGCAGCATCTCTGTCCCGTTTAATGTTGCACTCCCAGTCTGTACAGGATTAAGACCTGTTAAAATTTTCATTAAAGTCGTTTTACCAGCCCCATTATTTCCTAATAATGCTGTGATTCCGTTTCCACAAGTAAAGGAGAGTTGATCTAATATTTTTTTCTTTCCGTATGAATAACTTATATTTTCTAGTTTCAGTATATTTTCCATATGAGTAACTCCTATTTAATAGTCGTAGTATCTAACTAATAATGTATTATCGACTAATTTTAAGTCGCCATTACCATAAGGCCAAACGCCAACTATTACTTTGTTATATGATTTCTTTCGAATGAATTCCATTTCTTGCTCAGATAACTGGTCGTTGTAGTCAGGCAAATGATGACTCATTTCGTCTATAACAGATAAAAAGAAATCAACGTCATAAGTCGTCGGAATGATATATTGAATATTATTATTATTGATCACTTGATAATTCCCGGCAAATACATTCAAGTTTTCTGCTTTTCCAGATAATACACTGTGATCATGTTTATTTGCGGGAATATTAGAAAAAATAGCTGCAGGTGTGTCGATCTTTACATCAAACGGAATGGCGGCTCCTTCATGATGGCCCTTTAATTTTGGATACCACGCGAAATATTCACCAGGTAAATTGACGACTTGATTATGAACATAAAAGGTATTAACCCCAAACTCATTTTCTACATCAACTGTTCCTTCATATTCGATAGATAACTGAATCGTTTGATTTTTTTGGAATGAAGCGGGAATATTTACGACACCATCTTGATGATGAAATTCTATTTGTTTCTTATTTATTTTTAACTCTTTAATAGTGAAAATATCTTCTAACAACAGCTCAATGTTATCCACATTTTTGGTAAAGTGAATGGACACATCTGCTTTATTTTGTAAATCACGTTGTAAATGCAAATCCATGTGATAGGACTGAATTGTATAAGCTACTGAGTGATCTTGTTGGACAATTGGCTCAGCTACTACTTGCTGTTGCTTTCCTTGATATAGTAAAAACATTGATAGAGACAATGTCATGCAGGCTAGACTAATATAAACGATTTTCTTCCCATTGGAATAGAAAGAATACAGAAGCATGATGATCAATACAATGAGCAAGATGATAAAAAGTTTATCCATTATGTAACTATTATTGAAAATAGGACCGGATAAATGATTGGATTCTACGAAAGTATGATCGTCAAAAAAATTGATATATTTACGTAAAAATCTATGTGTTGGGATTTGAGATTGGTATAAAAATAATCCGTAAACGCCAATAGCTACTATCGGGGCTAGCGTGTTTTTTAAGATCATTCCAGCTGCAGCCCCTATCGTTGTCGCTAATATATTCGATGAGGTCCATATGATAAAGAAATGTAAGAGTACGTTAACAACAAACTGATGATCTGTGATAGTTTTGTTGAAAATTAATACTGTTCCTAACGGTAGGATGAACATAATAATGGCAATCATTGCTGAAGAATATAGAGTTACAATCATTTTCTTGCAACGATCTCTTTCCAAAAATGACAGCACTTCATAATCTTTAGACATAATGGAGGCGCTTGAAATGATCATATACAAGTTGGCACATATATAAGCAAAATAGTAATAGCCAACAAAACTGAATAATTTCGTCTCTAGTACATCTATGTTTTCTTTCGTTAAATAGAGATTAAATAATAAAGCGACAATGAATAGAGGGCTTTTTAGAATTTTTTTTATGTAAAATAGCGAAGATTTCATTATTTTTTACACTACACAGAAGTGTGTAAGTCTCCTCTCTATGAATAAATATATATCGACAAGCAGGATGTTGGTTTTATCAACATCCTGCTTGTATTTTTAATTCCTAATAGACACATTTGCACCGGAAGAGCTATTCTTCCCTTTCCACTTAATATAATAAGATTGGCCTGTTCCATCAGAAGCTTTAGCTTTTGACGTGAATGAACGTTCTGCTCTATGATTGGCTGATAGATAAATAGTAGCAACAGCTTCATCTGGCTTCCATTTTATTATTTTTATAGCTTGAGCTGTGCCTGATCCTCTTACACCAGCTCCTGTCAAATATCGCTTGCCGTTACCTAGATTTTTACTGTAGGTAGTTTGAGATTTACCACCTACTGAAGCATATATATAGGTACCTGCACTTGCTGAAACGGCAGAAAACATGATGGCTGCTGCACATCCTACGGAAATTAATTTTTTCTTTAGACTCATCGTACACTATCCTTTCTCAGTTTAATTTTACCAATTGTAATATAGTTATTCCACTAATTAGTTAATAGTTTCTGACTTTTATTTCGAGCGCTCACCTAATACCCTAACATAAATATATCAAGTAATTACCGCCAATCTATTGCGGCATACCGTCATTTCCTTTGCGGTATACCACAAAGGAAATATCCCCCTCTTTTCCCTTGACAACGATCAGGAAATTTTATATATTTAAGTCAATAATGATAATCATTATCAATTAATTCGTTGAAAGGGGCAGTCGCATGTCGAAAACGATTGTCATGATTTATGCTAGTATGAGTGGAAATACAGAAGAAATGGCCGAGGCGATTGAAGCAGGTGTGAAAGAGGCCGGGGCCGAGTTACAAATGATTGATATCAATGATGAACCAGAAGCACAAGTGCTTGAACAATATAGTGGAATCTTATTAGGAGCTTATACTTGGGGAGACGGAGAGCTTCCGTATGAGTTTGAAGAGTTTTATGAAGAGATGAACGAAGTAGATTTAACCGGAAAAGTGGCAGCGGCTTTCGGCTCGTGCGACTCGATGTATCCGAAATATGGGGAAGCGGTTAATATATTAATCGAAAAGCTAGAAGAAAGGGGAGCTTCTGTTCCTCAAGAAGGCTTGAAAGTGGAACTTACTCCAGAGGATGAAGATGTAGAAGCGTGCAAGGAGTTCGGTCGGATATTTGCGAAGGAGTTACTTTTTAGTAAACAAGACGGATGAGTCAGTATTCGCTTTCTATTCGTACGATTTCAGACCAGCATTTTAAAGAAGTGATTAATTGTCCTCATAAATATTTTTATCGTTACATTAAAGGAGTCAAGTCCAAAAAAGTCGAGTGGAAGAAAGTGATGCAGTATATTGTGAATCAGGTAGTTATTCAATATTTTCAAATTCCTCCCTCGAAGCGAACGACTTCAAGAGTATTAGAGCTTATTCATCAACATGTATCACCTTTAACAGTCGCAATTTTTGATTCGAAAATGCACTATTATACCGTCATAGCGAACGTTACAGATTATTTAGTGCAAGAGTTAACGACTAATTATGGGACGTTGCCTCCCGTTTTTGTCCATGAAAAGTTTCGCCAGCACATTCAAGAGTTAGACACGTATCTTTCGTTAACGATTGAAGTCGGAGAGTGGCATCGGGAAAGTTATCAAGTAACGAAATACTTGGTGGATACGAATGAAGAGCTAATTAAATTATATCGTTACTTAACGATTGTTTTTTGTGAAAAGTCATTTCATCAGTTGCCATCGTCTGTTCGGATCGTCTCATTGTTGAATAATAAGGAATACTGTTATTCCCCTTGCTCAGAGGATATGGAAGTAGGCATTCGTTACTTACAAACATTAAAAGAAATGATAAAAAAACCATTGGAAGCGAATATACAAACAGGGGAAGAGGTTTGTGCCCAATGTCCATTTATTCATATATGCAGTAAAGAGGATACGCGAGAACCTTTTCCGATCAAACCTTTAACATGAAAGGATGACAATGAAACATGATAAACTTTCACAATAGCAAAGACCATATGATTTACTGGTTACTCGATCGTCAAGTGTATAAGGCGAAGGATGGCAGACAATTATTCGAGCTATCGACACAAGAATTGCGGCATTTGGTGGAAGAAATGGTTTATGTTCGTTAAGGATAAAATCAGTATGAATCCTTAAGGAAATTTGTTAAAATAAAATGGTAATTTAGTATTTTTCACCAAATGAAACCGAAGAAGGGATGATAAGATGTTTAAGAAAATGGCTGCGGATGCGTTAGGTTTGTCTGATATTGGAACGATTATTTCTCCGGCTGACTATGATAAAGCAGATGCCGATGATTATGTGATGCATGAGGATAACGAGAAGATTTATTTTTTAATTAAGACGAAGGCAGATGAGTATTGCTTTACGAATCTAGCGTTGATTCATGTAGATGGGGAAAGCGCCGTTTCATCGAAGAGAACATTGAAGCGCTATCCGTATTCTCAGCATAAAATTTCTGGCGTGCTGTTAGAAACAGCTGGGAAAATCGATATGGATGTCGAAATTAAATTTATGATCGGCGGTCAGCATTTCGATATCGATGTGAGAAAAGACCAAATCGAGCAGCTGAAAGACTTATATAAATCACTTCTTCGCATTGCTGAGATTACGTATGATAATGGATTGCATATGGATATGGCGACGCAAAGCTTAGATAAAGCAGCGATGATTTTGCAAAGCTCTAGAACGGATGATCAAAATTTAGCTGGTACGTATAAAGGATTAACGGATTTTAGCTTTGAATGGTTAACATCTGCTCACGATAAGTATTATATTAAAGACTTCGGTTATGTGTTTGAGAAATATATTAATAACTAAATGAATGAAGGTACTGTTCAAATGAGTCACTGAACAGTACCTTTTTTGTGATTAAGCTGCACCTTTCTTTTTGAATATGATAATAGATAAAACGGAAAGTACGACGATCGTGATCACAATGACGGCGATACTTGTCGTCGCACTTAGCTGTTGCCCGCTCCATTCGTAAATCATCCCGTAGTTGATTTCATAAGCTTCGATCTGGGTGGCGGGAGCACCATCAAATACTTTCGTTATCGACTGTTCCATAAAGGCATTTCGCAGTAGCAACGTCGTGTGGCTAACTGGAAAGTACATGACAAGATTTTGAGCAAAGCTTGGTAACGCACCCGTTGGCACATAGATGCCGCATAAAAAGCCGATCGCTGTACCGACGATGGTGCTTAAGGTAGAAAAAGCATTTTGCGAACGGACAAATAGCACGAGAAAGAGATTCATAGCACTTGCGAGTAAGACGGATAGCAGTAGAATGCCAACGACTTTGGCGAGATCGGCGATGGCTAGCCATTGGCCACCAGTCGCTACAATGAAAATTTCAGCGCCAATGAGGGCAATAAGAGAAAAGATAGATCCGATTAGAAAAGCATGTAAGACGTAACTGAGTTGAATGGTTGTGCGAGAAATAGGGGCGGTTAAAAAGTCGGCCGTTACCTTTGACTCCATATCTTGTACGGCAATGCCAAATGCGGCCAGTGTTGATGTCACAGCAATCATCGATAAAAGGCCAGCGACGAGCCATTCATTGACCATTGTCACAACTTCCGGTGTCGCTTTGGTCATTTGTTCAATCGCATCTACTTGTAATTTTTGTAGGAATACCGCATAAAGAACGATCAAAATGATTACGGATAGCAGCGAGAAAAAGACTTGTGTTTTATCCCGCCGAAACACTTTGTTATTTCGTTGCACTAAGCTAAATAATGCTTCCATTAGGCCGCTCCTCCTTCTTTCATAATATTCATAAAGACATCATCCATCGTTCCTTTGATCACTTCAAACGAAGCTAACAGTGGCTCTGCTTTTTTTAGTAAAGCAAGGGCATGAACGGTAGATTCCACCCGAACCGAGAAGATGCCAAGCTTTTCGGTGTAGGTGAGTGACTGTTCTTTAAGCCATTTATCCCCTTTTGATCTATCATGAAAAACGAGCGCCATCTGGTCGTAGGCGTATTTGGTTTTAAGTGCATCGGGCGTTCCCTCTGCTGCGATTTGTCCTTCTTTTAACACGACGATTTGATCAGCGACGGCAGCTTCCTCCATGTAATGTGTCGTTAGAAAAACGGTCATATTCGTTTCTAGTTGCAGCTTTTTAATCGTTTGCCAAACAAATTGGCGAGTTTGTGGATCGAGTCCAGTGGTCGGCTCGTCTAAAAATAATATTTGAGGGCGATGGATAAGCGCTCGAGCAATATCTGCCCGCCTCTTTTGCCCGCCTGATAATGTTCCGTATTTCCGATTTTCAATATCCTCTAAATGTAAATAAGTCGAAATGAATTGATAGTTTTCCCGCCATTTAGCTTTGGACAGACTATACATTTTGCCGCGATGCATAATGTTTTCGTAAACGGTTAATCGTTCATCTAGTAAGCTTTGCTGAAAAACGACACCAATTGATTTTCGAATGTCGGCATGATGATCGGTTTGATCGAGTGTATAGCTATTCATGAGGACGGTCCCGCTCGATTTTGTTAGTAATGTACATAATATTTCAATCGTCGTTGATTTCCCGGCCCCATTCGCACCTAAAAAAGCGAAGAGGGAGCCTTGCTTGACGGTAAAGGAGATGCCTTTGACCGCTTCATAGTTGCCGTATTGTTTTCGCAAGTTTTCGACTTGAATGATCGTGCTCATCGCCTTTCTTCCTTTCGTTTTTGAATGCTTTCGTTCAATATGTCAATATCACGCTTAGTAAGGACATATAAAATTCCCCAAGCGAGTCCATAAATGATCAGCTCTGAAGTAAGAACAGACATAATCGTTGAAACTTGTGTGACATCATACCAATCACCGACATATCCCGCTGTGAGTACACAAATAGTAATAGCAATAAAATGGATGATTAATTGAATCGGAAATGATAAGCGCTCTGATTCAAAAATAAGCGAAATAAGTCCGATCACTATGCCAAGGACAGCCGCCAATACTAATTGTTTAAGTAGATCGGGTCCTGTTGCAACAACACCAGGGGTAGATAAGACACTGATCGTCACTAAAGTGTAGGAAGAACTAAGCGAGATGAGTAGACCGATAATCATCATGCGTAAAATTTTCATATTATGAACTCCTCCCTATACCTAGTTGTTGTTTTAGTTCTTTTAAATATTTCCGGCTCACATGGATCGAGACATCATTCTCAAGCAGTAATTCCGTTGCGCCGATTTTGCCCATTTGTATCGAGGCAATTTTATTGATATTCACAAGGGTCGATTTGCTCACACGTACAAAGTCTTTGGCGAGCTGCGCTTCTAGTTCATACAATTTGCGTTTCGATTCGAACTCCTGCTCTTCCGTCTGCAAAAATACTTTTGCGCCTTCTGCATAAATCGAGTAAATGTCGCTAATTTTTAGCAGATGAATATCCTGCTGTAAATAGCCATCGATCATCGTCGTTTGCGCTGCTTGTAGCTGTTTCATTAATTGATCGATTTGCCCGTTATATTCTTTCGCATGTATATGGATCTCCGTCTCTTCTAGCTCATGATTAATCGTTAAATGAATTTTCATAGGAGGCCTCCTTCCGATGAAGCTACTGAATCAGTATAGTATGAATGTAACATAGAAATTTTTGGAGGTGGGAAATTGTTAGGTAAGAGGTTAGAAATGGTTCATAACAGGTGATTTTTGGGGTGTATAAAGAGTAGTAAAATTTATTGATAGATAATAAAATCCATAGCGAGGAGGCTTTACATGCCTAAAATTGACAATATGCTAGCGGTTTTATGGATGCTCAATTCAGGTCAAAAAATTACGGCAAAGCAGATTTCAGAAAAGTTAGAGCTGAATATAAGGACTGTGTATCGTTATATTGATACACTTTCGACAAGTGGTGTACCTATCATTTCAGACGCAGGGCATAACGGTGGGTATACTTTATTGAATCATTTTATTGAAGCGCCTCTTTTCTTTGATTTTGAGGAGCAAACCGCACTATTTCACGCGGCTGTTTTTGCAGAAGACGCCGGATATTATGGAGGCGAAGCACTAAATCGGGCAATTTCCAAGCTAAGCAACTATTCAAACGAAGAACAGGAAAGAAAGATAAACCAACATTTCAACAGTCTTGAAGTCATCAGTCGAACAAATTCCCTTTCGATAGAACCTTTCTTGAAAGAATTAGAGCAGGCTGTAGCTGATGGATACTCTGTAAACATTCGATACGATAAAAGTGGCGAAGAGCCATCAAAGTATAGACTAGTTGATCCATATAGAATTATTTATTGGAATAATAAGTGGTATGTGATTGGATTTTGTCACCTTAGGAGTGAGATCCGTAGTTTTAGAGTAGATCGAATGGAAAGTTTAGTGCTCACCAAAAATAAATTTAATCCACCAGAAAATTTTTCAGCAGGTGACTTTTTTATGCAAAATCTCCTGCCAACGATAGAAGATAAGGAGGGGGTTATCTCTTTCGTTATTTCTGGAAATAAAAGAGTGTTGGATGATCTTTGCCAACATTGGTTTTTAGGGCAGTATTTACAAGAACGGACTTCAACTCAAGCAACATTTCTTCTTGAAGAAGATATCATACATACACAAGTACCTTACTTGCTTTTACCATACGGAAAATCTATTCAAGTTATTGAGCCAATCAGTTTGAAGAAAAAGCTAGTTGAAGTTCTGTCGGAATTAATAACATTTCATCAAGTATGATCACTTCACTGACGTTAGTTGTCAGGGAAGTTCCATTATTATAGGCTATATCAACTGTGATTGGAGTGTTATTGGATGCAAACGACGAAAGTTTATCTTTATGTATTTAGTACAATGTCAGACTGGGAATATGGATATTTAATCGCTGAACTAAACTCAGGAAGATATTTCAAAAAAGGGGTAGCCCCTTTAAAAGTAGTTACAGTAGGAACGACTAAAGAAATGATTACTACAATGGGAGGGTTGGAGATAAAACCGGATATCTCCCTTGATGAGTGTACTCTTGAGAGTAAAGACCTTATCGTTTTACCGGGAGGAAATACTTGGGGAGAAGATATTCATCAACCGATCTTGAAAAAAATCGGCGAAGCTTTAAAGCTGGGTACTGTCGTTGCTGCAATTTGTGGTGCAACTGATGGTTTGGCCAATATGGGCTACTTAGATTCTAGAAAGCATACAAGTAATAACTTAGATTATACTAAAATGGTCTGCCCTAATTATAAAGGAGAAAAGTTTTATGAGACGGGACCTGTAGTATCTGATGAGAATTTAGTTACTTCATCAGGAATAGCTCCTCTAGAATTTGCGATGGAAGTGCTGAAAACCTTAAATGTATTTGCATCAGATACATTGCATTCATGGTATAACCTACATAAGACTCATCAAACTGAATATTTTTTCGGTTAATGAATTCAATAAATAGATGAGTGGAAAAATCAATATTAAGCGCTAATTGTTCCTTCACTCTATACAAAAAGACGGTCATCTACATGAGGACCGTCTTACCAATTCATCCGAAGTGTCAGCTAGCTTCTGATGTGGTGATAGAGTAATGTTTCACATGAAAATCCCACCTCCATACGAGTGGGATACATATGTTTAATTGAGGTCTTCTCTTTGTTTTTTCTTCAAACGATCTTCTAATACGCGAACCATCGCTAGGAAATGGTTTGCTTCACGGACGACATGATCAGCTAATAAAGGGTCAATGACGCTTTTGATTTGGCAAGTTTTAATTAATTCTAAGCCGGCTACTTTAAAATTTCGTATTTCGGTCGCCGCATTTTCGCTGTCCTTATTCATTTTTCCAATAATTGGGTACGTCGGTTCTTTATTGAATAACATCGATTCTACATCTCTCGCTTGGTTCAGTAGCACTTCAAAATCATCCGCAAACTCTCGCGCCGTTTTCACTAATTTACGCTCGGACTGATCTAATAAAGAAGCGATAAAGCGAGAATGTTCCATCATAATTCGCAACCAAAAGACATTTTCGCTAATGATCGCATCTTGAATCGGGTCTAAAATCCCTTGATTGAACTTTTGAAGTGTTCGTATAAAATACTCTGCTTCCCGAGCAATATGGTCGACGAGCAAGGGGAAATTAAAGCCGCTCACTTTACAATTAATAATCATCAGTAACAGATTTCTTTTGAAATTACGAAAGCCGTACACGATTTGAATGCTGTCTTCGTTTAATTTCCGAACAGCTTGAACCGTCTCTGGTGTCTGCAAAGCTCTTTTTTCCTGTTGTTCAAAGTATCGATAAAAATTGTCGGTTTGCTGAATAAGATGTTTATCTTTTTTATTAAATCCTTCCCCAAGAAAATAAGCATGTTCTTTCATGATCCGTAGCCAAAATCGATTCTCCGTAAGCGAACGCTCAATGAACATCTTTTCTGTTAACGCTTCAGCCGGAGCCGCTTTCGTCTCCGGGGCAATCAGCATTTGCTGTCCAAAATCCGCTTTATCCCGCATCGTTCTCCCCCCTTTGTTCTATACATCCTATTTGATAGGAGGGAGAATTATGTGTGGAATCAAATGTGAAAAAGTGCAGAACTAGCAGGAGCGAGGGCGTGCAGATGGGAGATGAAGCCCCCTATTCACTGATTTTCATACTTCCAACGAAAATGTCCGGCAATCTGTTGGCTATAAGAAGATAATTTAATTTCAGCGGCAAAAGGTGGAGCGTTATGAATTAAGTAAGGGACGCCATC
This sequence comes from Bacillus sp. Hm123, assembly GCF_051842975.2. Lineage (NCBI taxonomy): Bacteria > Bacillati > Bacillota > Bacilli > Caryophanales > Bacillaceae > Bacillus > Bacillus sp. Hm123. The sequence goes on along the minus strand of NZ_CM200277.1, from coordinate 3,002,254 downwards.
TTTTGCTCGTTTATCCGAGATGATGCCGGTGTGATCCGTGCCCTCTAAATAAACGACAATGTCTCCAGGCTGCCACTCCGCCAAATTTTTCTCATCGCCAGGAATGAATTCCGTCGTTAACGATTCGGCGTGCCGCTCAAGAAACACAAACTGATTCGGCACTCGTCTGAAATCGATATTGGCATCTGGCTGCTCATTCACACGTGGATATAAAGACGGATTGGCTTGAATATCTTGATCAATTAAATCCTTCAATTCAACGTCGATGCCCATCAGACCTCGCCAAATGACATCCGTGCATACCCCTTCACTTTCCGGTGGGTAGCCCTCGGCATAGTAGTTGCTTTCATACTTCGTTCGATTTTCTACTTCTTTCCTCGCCGTCTGGACGATATCTAGCGGATCAGCCACGCCATTTTCATTCTGATCGACTTGTGAATAATGCTTTTCCACCACTACTTTTTTTGTAAAAGGGGACTGCAAATGAATCCCGATCGTATCTAAAATCATCCCGTTTCTGAAAAAGATCGTAAACAACGAGACAACTGTTAAAATAGCAATAGATGAGTAGAGGAGTAGTTTTTTTAGCTTCAATTGAATATACCTCGTAAATTGGAATTTATTACTCCTATCATACTATATATGGATTTTAGTGACTTGTTTTATTATTTAATTTGTACATATGAAAAATAAAGAAAAGAGTATGATTATGATTGAAAAATATAAAAATGAAGTTGTTATTGATGTCTATCGTGGAAATGATGAAGAATTAACAAGTACAATTGAAGAGATAAAAGTTTATTCGAAAACATATGAATATGATAAAGTTACAGTTGTGGAGTTTAAAAAATCTGGTTTGGATTTTATGGATAAAGAACAATACATAGTAACATTGCAGATTGAAAGAGATACAAATAATCTCGGTAGAAAGTACGAATATGAAGAAGAAAAATTATTTGGTTTTTATGAAGACGAAGAAGATTGAATATAATTAAAGTTTCACTCCTAAATATATGTATGAACCTAAAGGCTCTATATATAGAAAGAAATTAATACAGGATGAACAGAAAAGGAAGTAATTGATGCATAGAAAATGGAGTAAGGTCAAAAAACAATTAGATGGATTGATATGTGACAGTTTAAGGGAACGCATTTTGTTCCAAGTGACAAACTATCGTAAAGCTCATGATCAGATGGGGAGAGTCTTTATTCGAGTAGATCAAAAAGAAGTCATCAGTATGTGCTCAATAAAGACGGAATCGGAAATCAACGAAAGAGAATATGAACTAAGAGATGATGATGATATATACAATAGAAGCGAAAATTTAAGCATTCAGGAACAAGCTAGAAAGTGGGCAAATGCTGATGGGTATTTTGAACAGACTGATTTTTTTCAAGCGCTGGATGAGTATTTTTCCGTGAAAATTGAGCAGGCTCTTCGTTCAACTAATCCTCTCGTTAAGATGTTGGCCGTTATTGATCGCAGAACTGGAAAACGTACGCTGTTAAAACTTCAGGAGCAGATGGAAGAGGAGCATCCATTTGTGAAGTATATGTATGAGTTAAGGATGGGAATTAACTAAACAAAGCGTGCAAAACACGCTTTGTTCAGTCAATGCTATTCATTAAATCTTCCATGATCGCCTCATCCATAGGCCCGACGACTTTTTCTTGGATGAGGCCGTTGGAGTCGATGATGTAGCTCGTTGGGATCGTGTACGCTTGATATTCTGGTCCGACTGTTCCTTGTTTGTCAAGTGGAATCGGGAAGGTGAGTTCGTACTCGTTGACGAATTCCCGAATGCTTGCTTTCCCCTTATCTGTGTTCGTTAAGTTGACGGCTAAAATGGCAATGTCATTGTCTTTATTTTTCTCATAAAAAGATTGCATATGCGGCATTTCTGCTTTACAAGGTGGACACCATGTGGCCCAAAAGTTGAGAATTACTTTCTTGCCTTTATAATCTGAGAGTTGCACTTGTTCTCCAGTTAACGTCGTCAATTCAAAATCAGGTGGTATGTTTCCAGGTTCAAGCCCGATTTGTTCGGTTGAATTTGTTTCCTCTTGTTGTATAGTTGATTCAGCTTTATTGTCAGGTTTCCAAACGTTGACGATGATGATGCCGAGCGTTAAAGCTAAAATCGCGAATGTTAACATTTTTTTCTTCATGGCGCGTCGCCTCCTTTAACAGAAGTATGAACGGCTTTTGTTAAGGATTGATGAAGAAGTGGGAGCTCGATCGAAAAATGATGATGATGTCCGTCTGTTTCCACGCTAATCGACCCTTGATGCGCTTCAATAATTCGGCGAGCGATCGCAAGTCCTAACCCCGTTCCCGGTGTACTTCTTGAACGCTCCATTCGATAAAAACGATCGAAAATCATCTCTTTTTGCTCTGGGTCAATCCATTGACCACGGTGGGAGAGTGTGATTCGATACGTGTGATCTACACAAACGCCACGGATATAGAAGTGGTTTCCTTCATTATAATCAATCGTATTTTGCAAAAGATTCGTCAACACTTGCTTCAAGCCATCTGTATGTCCTTTCACAATCGCCGCTTCAAAGTCAGCCTCGAATGTTGAAAACGTATGCTGTAGCTTTAAATCAAAAGCAGTGACCGATTCATCAAGCAACTTGTCCATCTCGATCTCTTCAAAAGGCTTCTGTAAAAAATAAATGCCTTTGTCCCAAGCGTTCAATTCAGTAATTAACTCGACCACTCGCGTAATGCGCTGTGATTCATCCAAAAGGGAGCCGAATAAAGCGGCATCGCCTTTAATAACTTCGTGATGTAGCGCTTCTAAATAACCGTTCATATTCGTCAGCGGTGTTCGCAATTCGTGGGCGATATCCTTTAACATTTCTTCTCGCTGATTTTGTACGGATGCTAATGTTTCGACCATTTGATTGAAATTGCTCGCCAATTCAGTCAAGCCGCTAGAAGTGGAGACATCAATTGGAGCGGGGGTGCGACCAGCAGAAACTTCTTGTGCGGCATTAGATAAAATTTTGACAGGTTTCACAATTTGTTTAGCGAAGAAATAATGAAAGATGCCCGCGATGACGAAAGAAAGAACACTGACGATCACTAAAAAGATGTTGAGCATTTGCACGAGCTGTGGGCCCGTAATATTTTCGGCATTGACTAAAAAACAGGCGTAGTCTTTGACAGACATGCCTGCTAGTAGGATGACGAGAGCAATGACGAGACTATTGACGACGACTAATTTGGAAAGTAATAATTTAAAGTCCTGCAAATTTATACCCCATTCCTCGCACGGTCTGGATGTAATCTTGTGGCGTTTTTTCTTTTATTTTTTCACGAAGATTTTTTATATGAACGTCGATCGTTCGCTCGGTGACCGCTTTTTCATGATGTTGATACAAATACGATAAAATTTGCTCGCGTGATAACACTTGTTCAGGATGCTGCATGAATAAGTGCAGCAAGCGGAATTCAAAATTGGTGAGCTCTAACAATTCGCCATTCCATTTCGCTTCACCTTTGACGGGCTTCACTGTTAACCCATTGAAACTGAGCTTGCCGCAGCGGCTAGACGTTCTTCGTAAAACTGCTTCGATTCTAACCATCAGCTCAGCGGGGCTGAACGGCTTGACGACATAGTCATCAGCCCCTAATTTAAAGCCGTCAATTCGATGTTTCTCAGATACTTTCGCTGTTAGCATAATGACGGGCATAAGGTTTTTTAAGTCTTCACGCAACCAGCGGCAAAGTTCTTCTCCACTGATTTTTGGCAGCATTAAATCAAGAATTAATAGGCAAGGGTCTAGTTGCTCAATCAGTTCTTTCGCTGTTTGTCCATCCGCCGCTTCAATAACTTCATATCCTTCCTTCATTAAATAAATTTTGACGAGCTGTCGGATTTTATCGTCATCTTCCACAATTAAGACCGTTTTTCCGATTAAATTGGTGGCTGTCAAAGGTGATCCCCCCTTCGTTAAAACTGAAATAAACTATAGGCTGAGAGCCAAGCACTAATTTTTTGCATTTGTCCGCTTAATACAAGTAAGCCAAGGCCGATCATAATCATGCCGTTTACAAATGATAATTTCGATAAGTATTTATTGATTCGCTTCATCGCTTTTAATGAATAGGAAATAGCAATTGAGATGAGGAAAAAGGGAATCGCCATTCCAAGTGAATAAGACGTTAGCAAAAACATTCCTTGATTGACGGTATCAGATGAGCTTGCTAATAATAAAATGGATGATAACGCTAGGCCGACACACGGCGACCAACCACTCGCAAAAGCCATGCCGAGCACCATCGAGCTGAACATGCCTTTTGGCTTTTGATTCGTTTGTATTTTCTTTTCCATCATAAGAAACTTAATGTTGATAAGTCCAGCCATTTGCAATCCAAAGATAATGATCAACACCCCTGCTATTTGCATAACAACCCATCGATAATCCATAAATATTTTTCCTAAAAAAGTAGCGGATGCTCCCATGATAATAAAGATGAAGCTAAATCCGAGAACGAAACCAATCGAGCGTGTGATTAATTTATTTCTTTCTACTTGCAGTTGAGCATTTTCCACCGTTCCACCTGTTAAATGGGTGACGTAAGCAGGTAATAAAGGGAAGACGCATGGGGAGAAAAACGATAATATCCCTGCGGTAAAAGCAAATAATAAGCCAACATCAGTCATTTGAATCACTCCTTTCCTTCATCATGAACGACTTCTGTTAAGTTTCGATGAAGATCGTATAAAACATTCCATCGCTCACATACTAACGAAGTACGGCTATCACTTAAAAAGGGGATGACTCAATGCAATTTCAAAGTGGGCAAACTCATCAAAATATGCAAACGGGAGCTGTACCACAGCAATTGAACCATGGTGGGCATGAAGTGATGGATGTTCATGAGGTGTTATCGGGTTCGATCGGAGCGATGAATCAGTACACGATGCTGAGACAGTATGTGAAGGATCAGGAGCTGCTAGGTATTCTCGATCGACAATATCAATTTATGCAGCAGGAATATAATACGACGGTCGATTGTTTCCGTTCTGGTCAAGATCCGGCTGTTCCGACGCAAAGCTACGAGATGACCCAGAATAATGACTTCATTTTTGGACTTACGCCAACCCAACAAAAGAAGCCGATACAATCTATCTCTGAAATAACGGATGAAAACGTGTCTGGATTGATGCTTGGAGCGATGAAGTCTTCCGCTGCCTTGAAAGCGATGGCCGCTTGTGAAGTGACCAATCCAGTCGTTCGCCGCGTATTAGCGGATTCCGTACCGAACTGCATTGAAATGGCGTATGAACTTTCCATTTATCAAAACAAACATCATTACTATCAAGTGCCGCAATTTTCCCAACAGGATATGCAGCAAATGGTTCAAGCATTTGCCCCTGCCCAGGGCAATCCAACCGCCCATTAAAAAAACAGAAACGCCGTCCTTTTGTGAGGATGGCGTTTCTGTTTACTGGTATAATGAATGAAGAGGTGAACGAATGAATACATTTATCGAATTAGGAATTAACGAACGTTGGGCGAAAAAGCTGAGCGATCAAAGCGTGACGGAACCAACTCCGATCCAACAAGAAGCAATCCCATTTTTATTAAACGGAGAAGACGTCATTGCACAAGCGAAAACCGGGACAGGAAAAACATTTGCTTTTTTACTGCCGATTCTTGAAAAAATAGACACGGACCAACCGTATATTCAAGCACTCATCGTAACGCCAACGCGAGAACTGGCCCTGCAAATTACGAATGAATTGCAGCAGTTAACGAAGGATGAAGATGTGAATGTACTAGCGGTTTATGGCGGACAAGATGTCGAACAGCAATTGAAACGACTGAAGCAACATATACATATTGTTGTCGGAACGCCAGGTCGATTGTTAGATCATATTCGTCGAGGAACCATCGATTTAACCGATGTATCGACGTTAATTCTCGATGAAGCCGATCAAATGCTACACATCGGCTTTTTAGATGAAGTCGAATCGATCATCCGCGAAACGCCGTTCACAAGACAAACGGCTTTATTTTCCGCGACGATGCCAAAAGAAGTGCGACGATTAGCGAAACGCTATATGCGTGAGCCGCGTTCGATTCAAGTGCATAGTAAAGACATGACCGTTGAAAAAATAAGTCAGTATGTCATTGAAACGACCGATCGCCGCAAACAACAAGCCCTTTGCCAAACGATCGACGAAGCTCAACCGTTTTTAGGCATTATTTTTTGCCGAACAAAACGCCGAGTCAGCAAGCTTTGCGATGAGATGAAAGCGAAAGGATATAACATTGACGAACTGCATGGCGACTTGTCCCAAGCAAAAAGGGAGCGAGTCATGAAGCGATTCCGCGACTGCGAGCTTCATTTACTGGCAGCGACGGATGTTGCGGCTCGTGGATTGGACGTTGAAGGAGTGACGCACGTATTTAACTATGACATTCCACAAGATGTCGAAAGCTACGTTCACCGCATCGGGCGAACCGGACGAGCAGGGGAAGACGGAGCGGCCTTTACCTTTGTAGCATTGAAAGACAAAGACTTATTGAATGCGCTTGAAACAGGGCTTGGCCGTAAGCTCGAGCGAAAAGAAGTCGAGGTGGGGGAATTGCCGGTCGTTAACAATCGAGAAAAGCGCCCTTCTAGTAAAAGAAATAATCGTAGAAGATGAGTAAAACCAGCCTGTGGGCTGGTTTTTATTTAGTGAACTTTTTCGCTTATCGGTGAGATTTTATATATTTCAGTCTAAAGGCGATATGGCCTTAAAGTGATTCCCAAAACACTAGCGACACAACATTATTCTACACTCCATTTGAAAATCCTCATTCCGCCAGTTTGACTTGCAATCCTCGCAAAGCTCGAAAAGAAATGTAACAGGTTTCCCCATTTATCATTGTTAATGTTCTCTCTTTTTTATTAATTTCTCGAACATGTTGTAGATTGATAATATAGCTTTTATGACAGCGGTAAAATCGGCTGTCTAGGCTTTCAAGTTCCTTTAACTTCCCATAAAATTCATAGTGTCCGTTTTTAGTATGTAATTCTATCTTATGAACTTGACTAGATGTAGCAAAAAAATAAATTTCTTCATAGGGAATGTTTTTAATAAGCTCTCCAATTTTTAACTGAAAGTAGTGTCCCTCATCTACATGTCCTAATTGTTTATATTTTTGATAAGCAACTTCTAACGCTGTGATTAGTTGATGTGTAAGCTCCACTTTCTCTCTTTTTACTATGAAGTCAAGTGCGGCTAGTTTATATGTAAAAGTTAATTGAAGCATTTCTGCATGTGTAGTTACAAAAATAATACTTGCTTGAGGATCATATTCCCGAATGTTACTGGCTAATTCTAGACCTGTTAAAGAGCTTCCTAATTCAATATCTAAAAAATAACAGTCCGCTCGATCGTGTTCTATATAAGCGAGTACGTCTTCTGGATTAGAAGTTGCTAAGGCGAATTCTATACTCGGATACTGTATTAGCGCATATTTTCGTAGCTTTGAATAAATATATTCAAGTTGTGCAGCATCGTCCTCGCAAATTATCACTTTCACGTCATTTTCTCCTGTCTTGAATGTCTATTTCTTGAATAAACCAATTCTGTTCGATACGTGTATTCATAAGGACCTGTGGATAACGCTCCAAAATATTTTTAATATTGGCTAGCCCAGTACCGCGACCTTTACCTTTTGTAGAGAATGAGTCCTTGAATATATTCACTAGATCAATTGAATCGTCTTGCAGAGTATTTCGAATAATGATGACCGTTGAATCTGATTTCGTTTTAAAGAAGGCAATATTAATTTCGCCTCCGTATGCCGTTTCGTTTGCCTCAATGGCATTGTCAATTAAAATACCCATAATTCTTGTTAAATCAATAATGTTCATATCGATATTGTCAATGACTTCAGGTATTTCAATACTGATTTTGATGCCTTGTTCATCTGCTTGGAGGGCTTTTGTAGCTAATAATCCTTTTAAGCCAATTAGTTGTAAGTTGTCTAAGTTTCCTAACACTCTATTTTTAAATAACGTATGAGCCTCTGTTCGTAAAATATGTTGTCGGAAATATTTTTTCAGATCATCTAAATTATCGTCATCTAGATAGCCTTTCATTGTCAGTAAAATATTTCGATAATCATGACGGAACTTTTGCATATCTCGGTTAACTTGTTCAAGAGCCTCCATATATGCCGTAAATTGCTCCATCTCTATTGTACGCTGCTTGATTTGATTTTCCTTTTTTACATTATATAACAGTAAGCTAAACGAAAGAATCATTAATAAAGAATAGCCTAATTGAATCACTAAATTGATTTTCACTAGCTCCATTTCATCTTGATTAGATGGGATAAAAATATTCAAGTAAAAAACAAAAATAGTCGTGCTAACGATAATGAAAATAAGTATTTGTACGAATAATGGGATATCCAAGTGAGCCATTATTTTTTCGATACTCTTTTTGTAACCATAGACAAAAATGGCGAAAATCAAAAGAAAAAATAAAGAGTGTGAAAAAGTATATACAACGTTTTCTAAATGAAATAGATCAATATTCACAAGTTGTGCTAGATGATCGGCTAACATAGCACCTATAAAGAGAATACATAAGTCTAGTAACACTCGATAATTGTTTGAAAATCTATAAAACAATATGGTGGTTGCAGAAAACAGCGTAATGATGCCTAACCAAGGTGCTATCCATATGTATACACAAACAGTTGGTAAAACAATACCTACTATCATAAAAAATATTTTTCGGCGATCTAATTGAATGTTTAATGTATAGGTTAGCCCAACAAAAATGGCGATAAATTCAATTAAAGCAGTATACATAGAACTACTCATCGATTTAATTCCAACTTTCTTTATTACTCTTCATGTGTAAGAAATGGGTGATTCTTCTGAAGTTCTTCAGGTATTTCTTCTTCATGAAAGAAAAATGTACAGGCATTTATCGAAGCAAAACTTCCTACTAACAAAGCAAAGCTTGATAATTTTGAAAGAACAAAACCTTTTACTGATTGTAATAGCTTACTCATGGTATTCATAATGACTTCTCTCCTTTAAATTTTTGAATAAGTAAGGATAAGCTTTGTAACGATATACCTAATACTATGAATTTATGGGTGTATATGGGTATAGTACACGTGATAATACCTATAGTCAACAAGCGAAAATGAGCTTGTTTCCTTAAATAAAGTCGATGTTTCTCATTAATAATCGGATGTTTGGCCGTTCCAACAGGTGCATGTAAGAAAACAGTAAGTGCTGAGAAAATGCCGATACTCCAAACGAGCCATAATGGTAAAGTGAAAGCAACTAAAAAGGCGGACATAATAGGAAACGCTAGCACGCTCCAAGCTATACAACTAAATGCACTCGAAAAATGGTACCCAAATGACTTCTGTCTTAATGCATAGAAGGTTATATGTACAATAAAAGTTGGTAATAAACAATCGAGCAGAAAGGCAGCCCCATATACAATCAAAAATTTACATAAGTCAGCAAAAATTAATTGAACGCCGAAACGTATTTTTGCTTGATCTAGCTGTGTGTAGTTTTTTTGTTTAATCAGTGTATTAACAATAAATGATTCAATTATTGACATTGAGATTCACCCCTTTTTGTAATTATTGTAACGAATATTCTTAAAATTGGATATGCAATATCATAAACGTCACAATATTAGTCTTAATCATCACTCAAGCGATGGATCAAATTAGAGAAACATATCCTCCACTTAAAAAATACGAAAAGCTGAAAGCAAGTCAATGATTCAAATAAGGAACTATATTTGAAGGATATATAAAATTTTAAATATATTACTACTATAGATAAATTTTTCGATATTTTTGATAAGTTAGAGGACGATGATGAGGGGGTTAGATTTTTTAGGGAAATAGCTTTAGTTGGCTTAGAGTAGTTATATATACAAATGCTTTTCTATAAAGCTGTGAAAACTAGTCTCTTAACTATTAAGGTCACCAATAGGGTGCCACATGTTTCTCTCTAAAAACTCAATGACTATATAACAAAAATGTCATGTGGATGAATAAGTCAGCGCATTTCCTCTAATCCTTTTCTACAAGTCTAAATTCTAGAAAACATTTAATACACAAGTGTAATGAGAGATTTTGGAAAGCTATGATAGTTAATCAATATAAAACCTTGCATTATTAAGTAATTGGATTTAAAATGTCCTTATGAAATATTTATCACACAGTGATTCATTATTGGAGGGATATGGTTGGAAGTTGATAAGGAATTACTAAAGGGGCATATTGATACACTTATATTATCCCTCCTAAGTAAAAAAGATATGTATGGATATGAAATTGCGAAAGTGGTTCGTATTAACAGTAATGGGGCGTTTGAATTGAAGGAAGGCACTCTTTATCTTTCTTTAAAAAGATTGGAGAAGAAAAAATGGATTTTCTCTTATTGGAGTGATGAACAAGGAGCAGGAGCACGTAGAAAATATTATCAAATGACTGATGAAGGGCGTTGCAACTTTAAGCTAAAAATCAAAGAATGGGAATTCGTAAAAAAATTGATAGACACTTTTTTGGATACATGTGAGGGGGATGGAAATGAGGAGGATTGATGAATACGTTGATAACTTATATAAACATGCAAACTCAAAACATCCAGAAACAAAAGAATTAAAAGAAGAAACTCATGTTCATCTTAATGAATCTGTAAAAGAATTAATGAGGGATGGTTATACGGAAAATGATGCATTTAGAATTGCAGTCGAACGTTTTGGCGGGCTTGAACAGGCAGAAAAATTAATTTCATTGATGGAGATTCGACAGAGGACATTTGCGAATTGGTTGTTGACAGTAGGCGTTTCATTTTTAGTATTTGTCAGTTGTATGTTTGGTTTGTTCTTATATTTAGGAAACATTCATGATGCTCATTTTGCTGATATAGGATATCAACTTGGAGGAGATTTACCATCAGTGAATTCAGAGTCAGCAGATCCTTTGCTTGTCAATGAACCATTTATTCTTAGAGCTTCTTTATACAGTACAGAATCAAGGGAAATAAACCTTCCGAAAACTGATTACACATTCGAAGGTAATAAACATTGGGTACCTGAGCTATTCAAAAGAGAGTTGCACTACGGCACAGATCAATTTTTTGTCTCGCTGGAAGTTATAGATGTTCGAACAATTGGTATCTTTCTATTTGCTATCGGTTTTACAATTTATTATGTTTTATTTACCATCTGGGGGCTAATCCAATTGTATCATGCAGATGGATTAAAATTAATTTGGATAATAAACCTTTTATTGTTGAATATTGTTGGTTATTTATTATTTTGGATTAAAAGCAAGGGGGATTTTAAAAAAACAACCAACTAAAGGGGGAGCTGAAAAAAGTTTACTGTTCTTTTGCTTATTGTGTGTTGTATTAGCGTATAGCGAATTAGAAAGACAAAAAATAATTGTTACTAAGTTAGGTAAACCAAGTTATGTACAAAATGACCGTTTAATTATTAATCAAATTCGTACAAGTTTGATTGATAATTTACTGGATACTTTTCTTGATAAAATCGCACCGTTGAATGTGGATTATGATGAACTTCTTCTTCTTCTTCTTCTTAAAGAGAAATATCATGATCAAAGTAAGTGATTATATCTACTTATTTATGTGACAATATTTTATTGTTTTGAAATCTTGAAAGTGCTTTATCAACTATAATCGATAGTTATTTTTAATCGTTTATTCGAAAGGTAAACAACTAAAAATAAATTTTTACGTTTAAAATTAATGCCGTACATTTTGCAGCTGAATTAACAAATTTTTTATTAATCCATAAATAAGTACAAGGGGTGAAAGGTATGCTGGGTAACCAATTATTAGTCGAATTAAAAAGAGTATATACGGTGAAAAATTTATTATTATGGTTAGCTATTCTTATTCTTATACCAACAATAAGATTTTATTCTATAAAAGAAGGATACCAATTCTTTGATCCAATTGAAGTGTTTCAAGAGATGATATCAACAATTATTTCTTTACTCTTTCCCGCTATTATTATTACCATTTATTTGCCGGGTTTTTTACAAGAGCAAAGAAATAACTTTATTCCTTACACTCGTACTAGAATTCCGTTAAACATTTATTTACTCAGCAAAGGTATCATAAATGCTTGTTTAACGGCGCTAGTTACATTTTTGTTAATATTTCTTACATTTATTTTTGTGGTGTATATTGAGCCGAAATTAGGGATAATTTCTTATTCTTCTATAGATGAGAATACAGTTATTCCAAAAGTTACTTTTTCGCAATTCTTGGCATATGGAGATCTGACATATGGACTTATTTATTCCTTGTGGGTTTCCGTAAATGCGTTAGTTTATTCAACTATTGCATTTATGCTCTTACTTATCGTAGATAATCCTTTTATAGCTTTATCTGCTCCGTTTCTTTATTATCATATTTTCAATTTTATAACAGGTGTATTTGCAACACCCTGGTTTTCACCCTTAAGTACTATTTTTCCATTTAACATTGTAGAACAACCATTATGGACTGTACTGGTACCATTTTCATTTTTGCTAATCATTATAATAGGTCTTTATGCATTCATAATCCGTAACAGAAAAGAATGGATGATATAAGTATGAGGCAGGGAAAACTTCGTATGAAAGAATATCTTGAAGAATTAATAGGTATTAAATGGTTAGTTATAGGTGTTGTTTTTTACTTTTATGGCTTTATGCTGAAAAAGGAGATAGTCAAAGAAGCTTATGAAATGGGTATGTCCTTTAATGGCTGGGACATTACTTTACGTTTGTTAAACGATATGTACCTCATTGTCTATTTTATAATCCCTATTGTGATGTTTTTTTCAATAAAATTTATTATGTTAGATTTTGATTACCAGATTTTAATTCGATTAGGTTCGTTCAAAAAATGGATATATTATTCTCTTAAACATTTTTGGTTGAAGTGCACTCCTTTATTGTTTTTATGGGTATTCGTATCACTGTTTATGATGATTGGGTTTCCCTACTCGTGGAATTGGAGCACACTTAGCGAGGTTGAGCATATTACTAATACCCTTTATGAATTAGTGAAAACCTTTGATGCACCAATATATGTATTATTAGCGCAGTTAATTTTATTAATTTTAACGCTTTCATTGTTGCATGTATTTTTAGCAACTGTATATGTGGTGACCAAAATTAAGTATTTTATACTTTTTGTTAGTGTAATGATTTTTTTTGGAAGTATTATAGGTTTTAAATTATTACCAAAGGAAATGTTTTTTTTATCTCCAACTACTTATTTTTCAATTGCAAAAGCAGCTAATTCATTTAATTCTCCTATTTCAAGTTATATTGTTCTACTGCTGCTTGGTTTATTTAGTGTTTTATATTTAAGAATTATAGACCTTAATAAAAAAATACATGCTCAATCCATAAAGTCGTATATACCTATAGTAATTTACTTGCTGTTGTGTTTAACAGGTATAATCTCAACAGCTACTTCACTTAAACCTTCTGAATCAACTATTTGGGATGTTTGGGTAATGTCTTTTAGGGGCTCTAATGCAGAAAATTTTTCTTATGTCCCTTTTTTCTTTTATTTAATTGTATTCTTTGGTTTTATTTATTTAGTTCAGTTATTTTTAAGTAATGAAATTGATCGTCTTGGATACTACAAAATTATTCGTTATAAGAATTTGAATAAGTGGTTTTGGAGTTGGATGAGGAAATTATTAATAAAAGTGATTTTGTTTCTTTTTATATTAATGGCACTTGCTCTTATAATAGCTAGTTGTTTCGGGATGAATACTAATTTTGATGTGACGATACTCCCTAACCCCTTACATGATATTATGTACCATTTTTTCATTAATGGTTTCTTACAGACTGTTCTGTATATATTCGCTGTGTTTATTGTTTCATGGATCAGCAAGGAATCAATACATGGTGTATTACTAATTAGTTTGTTGATGATATTAATGTTGCCAGGTATTAATAAAGTAGGGATTATTCCAGTGGGATTAAATAGTATTGTTTATTTAACTAATTTTTCGCCATATTATCTAACATGTATTTTAATTATAATGAATGCTCTAGCTTTTTTTATAATTAATTATTTATTCAAACAAAGTTTAAAAATATAGGTGGGGTGAAAATATGTCTATTATTTCATTAAAAAATGTAAGTAAAACATATAAAGGGTTAACTCTTTTTGATGGTGTAGATTTAAATATTGAAAAAGGAAAAATATATGGAATTGTGGGTCATAACGGTTCTGGTAAATCTGTATTATTCAAGATGATATGTGGCTTCGTATTCCCTGATAACGGTACGATTTATGTTAGAGGAGAAGAAGTTGGAAAAAGCAAAAGGTTTCCTGATAATTTTGGTATTATTATAGATCGTCCAGGTTATATTGCAAATAAAACCGGATTTCAAAACCTAAAAGAATTGGCATTAATCAGAGGAGAAATTAGTGATAAAAAGATTGCTGAAACAATGGAAATGGTAGGATTACAACCGCAGGCAAAGCAAAAAGTTAAAGATTATTCTTTAGGAATGAAACAAAAATTAGCTATTGCTCAGGCAATTATGGAAGATCAACAGGTTCTTATACTAGATGAGGCTTTTAATGCTTTAGATGTAGAAAGTGTGGATAGAATTCGAAATCTATTATTATCATTTAAGAACGAGGGGCGTACAATTTTAATTACAAGTCATAATCAGGATGATATTAATATTCTTTGTGATCATGTATTCCGCATCAATAGATATCAACTAGAACCAGTTTATCTGAAATAAACAAAAAATCAAGAACGCTGTTTTCAATATCCATTAGCGTTCTTGATTTCGTTAATTAATTACTTTTCCACGAGCCAGTCACTTGAACATTTACAGGTGTATCTACATCATTGCTGAACTGAACCCGTGTGCTTTTTCCTTTACTAACAGAGTTTGGTAAATTACGAGAGTCATTATCACTAACATTTCTAACCCAACTCCCTGTACCACTACTTGCTTTCATTCTCGCATCTACAACATAGCTACTGCCAACGCTTCTTGATTTCAAATGACCATATTTACCAGATTCAGCTTTTGTTTGGTAACTTGTGTAACCACTTCCGTTAAATTTACCAACAGTAGTATTGTAACCAGAATAACTTGTACCTGCTTGTACTGCTCCACCAAAAGCTAACAAACCTACAGCCATACCTAAAACTGCTAACTTGTTCTTCTTCATCATGAGTCACCATCCATTAAAGTATTTGATTTTGTACCATATGTATTAGTACAGGTTTAGTATATAGTGATATGTAAAATATTTCTTATTTTGTTCGTAAAAGTTCAAAAAACAGTAATAACCGTTAATTCCATCTTAATTCCGTATTAATAAATATCAGTTTTCTGATAAAATTCGTATTCATAGTTTATTTCTACTTATCATTTAATTTGCATAATGTGTTTGTTCTATTCATTTTTAGTTGATCTTGTAGCTTTAAAATAAAGTTCGATTAAATTAATGTTTGTAATCTTAATATACTAAGCATGATCATTTTTGTTACTTATTACTGGATGTGTGCTTGTTTTCTTAAGTACAGTCGGTGTTCTTCATTAATAATTGGCTGTTTTGGTTGTTCCAATCTACTTCCTCTCTTTGAGCAGTGTAGCAAGTATTCTTGAAGTTCGGTATATAGCATCGTGAACGTCAATAAATGGTGATAACTAATTTAAAAAAGGACGTTAAAGACTGAAAAAAAGACTATTTCAATACGAAAAAAGTTTTTTAGTAAACATATATTAAGATTAAAGAAGAGAGCCCGTTTTACAAATGTGTGGATAAGTATGGGGGATAGAGTTATGAATTCAGATGAAATACTGGTAGTAAAAGATTTAGTTAAAGAAATCGACGGTAGAAAAATTATACAAAATCTTTCATTTTCAGTGAAAAAGGGGCAGATTTTTGGATTTTTAGGTCCCAATGGTTCAGGAAAAACTACGACGATTCGAATGATGACAGGCATGATTCAGCCGACAATGGGGTCGGTACAAATTATGGGATATGATGTTCAAAAAGAATTTAGTCAAGCTATGCAAAATTTAGGGGCAATTGTTGAACATCCTTCGTTATTCAATTATATGACTGGGTGGCAAAACCTTATCCAAAGTGTCAGATTGTTAGACACTCCTCCAGATATGGAATACATAAAGTGGTGCGTTGAAACCGTAGAATTGACGGATAGAATACACGATAAGGTTAAAAGCTATTCATTGGGAATGAAGCAAAGGTTGGCGATTGCTCAATCTTTAATATCTTCTCCCAAAATATTAATTCTTGATGAACCTACGAACGGAATGGACCCATCTGGAATAAAAGATATGCGAATATTAATTAAAAATCTGGCTTATGAGCATCAAATCACTATTTTTTTATCTTCCCATTTATTGAGTGAAATAGAGAATTTGTGTGACCACGTTCTTATCATTAACAAAGGTAAACAAGTGGTTTCAGGGCTGGTGGATGAATTAATACAACAGAATCATTCCGAATTCAAGTTAACGGTAGATAAAGAAAATGTAAATATCGCGTATGATTTAATTAAAAGTAAAAATATCACTGTCCATCCATATGAGGATTATTTGATTGTTCAAGGTAGAAAAGGAGAGATCCCACATTTAATAAATGAACTTTACAAAAATGGTGTAGGGGTCTATTTAATAAACCAAAAAGAATCTTCTCTAGAGGATTATTTTATTTCTGTAACTCAGGAGGTTAATAAATGATCATTGGCGCAATAAAAAATGAATTAGAAAAACTTTATTGGAAAAAGCGCATGCATGCAATTATAGGGATTATTTTATTTTTTTCTGCACTAATGATTACGATCAATTTTTTTGACAAAGATACTGGAAGTAGTATGGATTGGAAGGGATCTACCAAAGAAGGTATAGTAAATATTGAAAATCATCTAAGTACGATTGAAAACAAGAGCTCACAAGAATATATTGAACTTTTAAATCAAAAAAACAAGCTTACATTTCATTTGGAAAATAACATTAATCCCGAACATCAAGGTGCATCAGGAATGACGACCTCTAGTGTAGAAGGTATATTCATTAAACTGATACTTCCTTTACTTATTGCTATTATCACAGCGGATATAGTATCTGGAGAGACTTCAAATGGAACTATGAAATCTATGTTGGTAAGACCAATAGGCAGGAAAGGTATCTTAATTGCTAAGTATAGCGCAGCCTTAATTATATCGATAGGGGCTATGTTATTATCGGATTTATTAACATATTTTACATCAATCCCTTTTTATGGTTTGGGGAGTTGGAACGATTTAATAGTAGTAGGGGATGAGAACTTCAAAGCTATTCCACTTTGGGAGTATATGATGTATGGACTTGCTCTTAATATTATTACGATCCTTACTTTAATTAGTGTATTTATACTAGTATCAATTTTGTTTGAATCAGTTGCAACGACTGTAAGTTTATCAATCTCTATTATTCTTTTTGGTGGATTGCTAGCTAATTTACAAAGCCAACTAGATTTTTTAAAGTATTTCTTTGTATTAAACTTAGACCTTGCTTCACATATTACAGGAGAATTTTCTGCTCAAAATACTTCATTGTCATTATCTTTAATAGTTATGGTCATGACTGCGTTTATCGCTTCATGTTTGGCGTTTGCGAGATTTACTAAAAAAGGTATGCTTATTTAAGTTTTTAGCAGTATTAAGCATTGTTTACATGATGCCGAGAAAAGGTGAGAGTTATGAATAGTTTGGCGGCAAGGGCCTTAAAATGGAGGAATAACATATGTATAAACAGAGCGCAAAAAATAGGAAAATAGTAAAGAGAATTACTGGATTCGGTTTATTATATGGAATCTTTTCTCTCTTATACTCTTTGATCAATGGCGCATATATAAATATCGATGCCGTTATTTTGATAATATGTATGCTCATTTTGTTTGTGGACTGTCACTTAATTGATAATAAAAAAAAGAGAAACTTACATAATGAAATATAAAATCGGAAAATATGTATTCTTAATTGCTTCACCAATTTGTTTTTATCTTTTTTGGAAAGAAAGTTTCCCATATAACTATTTTTATTTGCTTTTGACGATATGGTTCCTTTATATGTTCATCAATGAACAAGCTGAACTAGAAAGAGTAGCTGCTAAAACAGAAAATTTAGTATTAGTAGTACTAAATATAGTTGTTGGGGTTGTTCCTATAATAAGCTCGGCTCTAGTCTTCTTTGTTCATGAGAAGAGTGTTACTTGGCTGTTTACTTTCATGATTATGATCTGTATCAATTTGCTCATTAAAATTTTGTTTCAGAGAGAAAATAGGAGTAAATTAGTAGAGGCACAAAAGAGTGACTTAAAAGTAAAAGCTTCAGAGAGTTCCGATATGGATATTCTTCTGCAGACAATTATAGGGTTCGCATTTAACCTTATCGTTGCAATGATCATTATCTATTATTTTTTAAGCCCGGAAATTTATATGCAGCCTCTATTTGATTCAAAAGTCCTGTTTTTCGGAGTTATAGGTGCTACCATCCCATTATTAATGGTATTTTTGGGTGTGAAGATTAGGAAGATAGATTTCCCTGTCAACAGTAATACAAAAGGGGTGATTCAGTTATTAAAAAAACCATGGGGGCCTATTGTGGTTTCTATAGGTTCAGGGATATCTGAGGAGCTGTTATTTCGGGGAGCACTCTTCGGATTGTTAACTCTTTATTTTTATCCTTTTGTTTCCATTTTAGTTATTAGCATTCTTTTCATGATGATTCATTTGCCACAATATAAAAACAGTCATTTTTTAAATCTGGTAATATTTGTTTTGAGCATAGTGTTTACAGTTATCTATGTGCAGTCAGAGACAATTTGGGCTCCAATTCTTGCTCATGCACTTTACAATTTTATTATTTGTCTTTGGATAAACTCCGGGTTTCTGCCATTATCCACTAGTGACGAAATGAAAAGTGAAGTAAATGTTTAAAAGCAAGAAGTCGGAAATGTTTCATTTCCGACTCCTTTTCATCTTATAAGCTTTTCTCTTTTCTTCGTCCTCCAAACGGATACCACCAGTTCCAATCACCTAATAGCTTCATTAAGCTTGGTACGAGCAGTAAGCGGATGATTGTGGCGTCAATGGCGATCGCAATCGCAATGCCGATCCCGATTTGCTTGACTGGTGCGACGCCGGTAAAAGCAAATGCTCCCGTGATCACAATCATAATCAGTGCGGCAGCGGTAATGACTTTGCTTGTGTTCGCCAATCCTTCTACGGTCGCCGCGGTATTGTCACTTGTTTTTAAGTAAAATTCGCGAATGCGTGAAATTAAAAATACTTCGTAATCCATGCTTAAGCCAAAGACGAGGCTGAATACAAGCACAGGTAAAATTAAGGAAATATCCATTTCTGGCAATCCGAAGTGTCCGCCTTGGAAGATCCAGACGAGAATGCCGAATGTGGATGTTAAACCAACGACATTCATCATGATCGCTTTGAGCGGAATAATGATCGAGCGGAAGGCGAGCATCAAAATGATAAACGTTGAGATTAAAATGATCGCGACGGCGAGTCCGATTTTGTCGTAAATCTCGTCGTAAATTTCTTGGTTAAACTTTGGTTGACCGCCAAATTGGATGTCAACTGGCCATTCTTTTTCACTCCAAGTGCGAGCGAGTGATTGAGCTTTCTTTGAACTTCCCTCTACATTTAGATGAACAGGGATTAGTAATTTTTCTTCTTGAACGAATGGTTCAATCGCTGGTTCGAGCTGTTGGCGCATTTGCGGTTGTTCAAGGGCAGCCGCTAGTTGAGCAGGATCATCGATTTGGCTTGTAGCAAACAATGTATCGATGTCAGTCACTTTTTTTTCTTTGCTGAACGTGTCTTGCAGTTTTTTCATCTCTTCCAATCCAGCTTCATTTAGCCAGCCATCTGGACGCTCTGCAACGGCATAAATCGTGCTTTTGTTTTCTTGCATAAATGTCTCTTCAATTTTTTCATAAGCGATGCGTGACTCGAAATGCTTTGGTAATGAATCGGTCGTCGGAATTGCTAGTCGCATATGTTGGACGGGAAGGATACCAATAATTAAAATTACCATTGCCACAAGCGTAATGAGAACAGGGCGCTTCATGACAGCTCCGGCAAATGTCCGCCAACGAGCACGGCTATCACGATCAGTGCGAACGAGGCGCCACTTATGAATCCGGTCGCCAAGCATATACAGTATCGCTGGCAACAGTGTTAATGATCCGAGTACCGCAACTGCAATGACGACCATGCCACCAATCGCCACGTTTTTGAAAATATCGACTTCGATGACAAGCATCGCACCAAGCCCGATAAATACACAAACGGCAGAGAAAATAATTGAGCGGCCGGCTGTTTGAATCGTCGTGATCAGTGCTTCTGCTTTCGATTGTTTCTCTAGTTCTTCTTTATAACGATTAATGAATAACAGTGAGAAATCAATCGAAAGCGCCAACCCAATCATCGGAGCGATATTTAAAATAAAAATGGATAGTTTAATTTCCTGTCCGATAAATGTCAGTAAGCCGAAGCCGATAATAATCGTAATCGCCCCGACAACGAGCGGCAACATCGATGCTACGACTGTGCCGAAAGCAAATAGTAAAACGAGAAGTGCTACCGGAAGGCCGATCAATTCCGCTCGTTTTAAATCATCTTGACTCGCTTTGTTAATGTCCTCTGACAGAACTGGAGAGCCAGTAACAGTGACGCCAGCTTGATCATCGGCTACCTTTTTGACGTCTTTAATAATGTCTGACATATCCTCTAGCTTTTCATCATAATGGAGGACGGCATAAGCGGTGTCCGCTTTCATGAGTGTCTGATCTGTTAACGGCGATTGAATCTTTGTAGTTGTGTTTTGCTTCTCAATGGCTGTCAATGCATCATCGATCGTTGTCCGAAAGTCGTCATTCGATTTGCTTGCTTGTTTTTCAAATAAAAGCAGTAAAGTGGACTCTGGAAAATCGAATGTTTCGTTTAATTCCTTTTGTACTTGTTCATATTCTCCATCCGTTCGGAACCCGTCTCCTTCAAGTAAAGAAGGGAGCTGAATGGCGAAATACCCCATCACTATGAAAAAAATGAGCCATAGCGCGAGCAGCCACTTATGAGTACGAACGATGAAAGACGCTAGGTTGTTCATAAAATTCCTCCAATCTATTTAGGGGATGTCGTCGATGTTAAATGTTGTTGTTTCTTTTAATCATACGATAGGAAGTTTCTTTTGAGAAATAAAAGAATGGCATTTTCTGCAGGTGGATGAATTCCTTTGGCAAAAGACGTTCTCTGTGAAGTAAATAACTGTACTTTTTGGGCGCAAGGAAATGAATGTTCAGCGGCGTATGGACTGGAACGATCCGCACCCAAAGCAAAACCCCAGTTACCATCACGGCAACTGGGGTTTTGCTTTTACTCTCGACTCAGCGGCAATTGAATAATAAAGGTAGTACCGAAGCTAGAGCTTTCTTTTAAGATTAAGTCGCCATCGAGGGCGTTGGCTAGCAGTTTACTAAAGGGAAGGCCGAGACCGAGGCCGCGGATTTTATATTTTTTATTATCGCCGCGGTAAAATCGTTCGAATACTAGTTCTTGTTCGGCTTTTGGAATGCCTAAGCCGTTGTCTTTTACTTCGATTAGCAAGAGTTGATTTTCTTCCGTCAATGTAAGCTCAATTCGACCATCTGCTTCGACGGCGTGTTTAGCGTTGTTGAGCAAGTTGACGATAATTTGCTGTAGTCGAACAAGGTCGGTGTAAATGATTCGGTCGGTCGGTAGTGTCGTCAACTCGACAGTGATCGAATCTAGGTCTTGCCCTATTTTCCATTGATGCACCATATCAGTCATTAGCTCGTTGACGTGATGTTCTTCCATGGCAACGGGCAAAGCATTCGCTGTAAAAGAGTTAAATTCTAATAAATCATTAATCATTTTTTGCATTTTGGCTGTTTCTTTCAAGGATACGCTCAGAAATTCGTCGGCTTCATCCCCAGTGACAACTCCATCTTTGACGGCTTGGAGTAAACCGCTAATCGATGTGACAGGCGTTTTTAATTCATGGGTGACACCGGCTAACAGCTCCGCGCGCAACGCTTCTAGCTGCTGTAGCTTTTGCGCCATTTCTTTAAATGAATAGACTAAATCATACACTTCCTGCTCTTTCGTATGCTCAGGAAGACGCACGTCGTAGTTTCCCTCTTGAATTTGTTTGGCGGCTTCGGCTACTTGACTGATCGGTTTAGACAGCCTGCGCGATAAAATATAAATCGCCGCCCAGCCAAATAGTCCAAGGCTAACGATCAAAATGGCTAACAAGCGATACTCGTCAGTGACATTTCCGAGTTCGTTTTCCGGCTGTAGCATGATGACCCAGCCGAACACGACATCATCCACTTTAATCGGCTTTTTAATCATCCAAATACGCGCTTCCTCCGTCCCCGTCGGATACTTCAGCACATCTCTCTTTTTTTGTAACAGATCGGTGGGGAAGTGGTCTAAACTGTATGGGCCATCGGATTGATTCGTAGACAATACTTGACCAGCGGCATCGGCAATATAAATCGCTGGCGGACGCTCAGATTGTAAAAATTGGTCGCGGCTTTTCAACATATTTTTATCGATAGAAGGAGAAGTGTTCGGCTGTTGGCTACCCGCAATACGGTTAGCTAACTCCTCGGCAATGAATTCAGAGATTTCTAAACGATTTTCTAAAATCGTATGCTGAATCCAAGCAACAGAAAGGATCGTGACGACGATCAAGCCGAGGACTAACGTTGCTACATAGCGGGTCGTCCAATATTTAAGTAAAGAAATTCTATTCGTCTTTTTCATAAATACAAAATTGATACCCTAACCCTCTCAAAGTTTTAATTTCTCCTTCTGCTTTCGGCCAATCTTTTAACGATTTTCGCAACCGCTTAATAGAGAGATCCACCGCTCGATCACTGCCATCATAATCCTGTCCCCATACGTGTTCAATGAGCTGCTCGCGAGTAAACGTGCGATTTGGCTGGGAAGCAAGAAAGAACAAAACCGATAAGTCGCGTGGAGGTAACGAAATCTCTTCCTCCTTAATCGTCACCCGATGAGCCGTACGGTCGATCGTTAAACAGCCATAGCTTGTCGCAGAAGAAGGTGTCGGCTCCTCACCGCTTCTTCGTAACACCGCCTTCACTCGTGCGACAACTTCCTCGCCGTTAAAGGGCTTCGCAATATAATCATCGGCGCCGCCATTTAAGCCGGATAGTCGATAATTGACATCGCCAAGAGCCGTTAGCATAATGACAGGACAAGAACTCGACTCTCGAATCGTTTTTAACACGGTCCATCCGTCCGTTTTTGGCATCATCACATCGAGTAAGACGAGTGCTGGCTGCTCCGCTTGGAACTGTTCGATGGCTGCTTCTCCATCAAATGCTTGCACGACTTGAAAGCCACCTTTGAGCAAATACGCCTTTAACACTTGGCTGATTGCCGGTTCATCTTCTGCTACTAAAATCGTTGCTGTCATCAGCCCCACCCCTTTTTCTCTTTATTATATAAAAAAACATAAAGAAGCTGCCAATCCGACAGCCTCTAAAAAAATATTAGCGCATAGCCTTTGCTTGTTGCTGGGCTTGGCGAACTTCTTGTGTTAATGTTTGATAATCTTTATCTGTATGAGAAATGCCGTACGCTTCCGCTTGCTGTTTCATTTTCGCTTCGCGGACCTCTTTTGCTACCGCTTCAAAGTTTTTTCCTTTTGTATCAATCCCAAACTGCTCTGCTTGCTCATAAACAATATCTGAAAAGTCTCTTATTGGCTTAATTTGTAAACCCTCTTTATACTTCAAAGAAGAAGCCTCCGTCTTAGTTACGCTAGTTGCCGGTCCTTCTGCCGCTACAATTGTATGAGCCGATCCTAGAATGCTAATGGAAAGGGCTCCGCTCATCACATAAGACATCGTTTTTTTCTTCATTTATTTATTCCTCCTATACGGATAGACAAAAATCATTACCTGATAACTATACTTTACAGGAACAATGTGTCAGTACAATGTCAAATGAGAAAAAAATTATTAATTTTTTAGCGAATTTCTTTCATAAAATTAACAAAAAAATAGGCAGAGGAAGAAAGTATCCTCTGCCGCTAATGATTATTTATGGACGACGAGCTCGACATTCGCTTGTTCAGCTAACGTTTTTCCTAACTGCTCATCTGCTTGGTAGAAATGAGAAATGACGCGTGTCACGATGTCACGATTCTTAATTTGCTTGAAGTCATTGAGAATATTTTTAATAAGCGTCTCTTTAGTTGCTTGATCATAGCTGCGATAAATGCGACCTGCTTGTCCAAACTCATTCGTTTTTTCAATCGCTTGTCGCCCAGCCATGCCTTCCATTGGTTGTAACGGTTCTTCATACTGGTGGGCTTCTTTCGGTGTGTTTTCATAACTATTTGGCTCATAGTTAATTCGGTTCGTTTGTTGCTTCACTGGCATATAGCCGTCGCGCTGATAATTATGAACATCCTTTTTCGGAGAATTAATGTTTAACTGCAAATAGTTCGACCCTAAGCGGTGGCGTTGTGTGTCTGAATACGAGAAAAGACGACCTTGTAATAATTTATCTTCAGAAGGGAGCATCCCTGGTACAAGCACGCCTGGATTAAAGCCTACCGATTCTACTTCAGAGAAAAAGTCTTCAGGATTTTGATTTAACGTCATCGTACCAACTAACTCTGATGGAATGTCTTCTTCTAACCAATCCTTCGTCGCATCTAATGGATCAAAGTCAAATTTGTCCATATCCATAGGATCTAGCACTTGCACATATAAATCCCATTCTGGGTAATTGCCGCTTTCAATGGCTTCATATAAATCACGCGTCGCATGGTTAAAGTCTTTTCCTTGAATAGTTGCCGCTTCTTCAATGGAAAGGTTTTTAATACCTTCTTTCGGTTGCCAACGTAATTTTACGTAAACAGTTTTTCCTTCTTCATTAAACCATTTAAATGCGTGCACGCTTGAGCCGCGCATTTGGCGATAGTTTGCTGGAATGCCCTCATCAGTAAATAGGTGAATGAGCATATTCGTTGTTTCCGGTGACAATGACATAAAGTCCCAAGAACGTTCAGGGTGCTGAATATTCGTTGCTGGATCGGGCTTTAATGAATGAATGACATCAGGGAATTTAATCGCATCACGAATAAAAAAGATAGGAAGATTATTACCGACGAAATCATAGTTTCCTTCTTCTGTGTAAAATTTCACCGAGAATCCACGTGGGTCACGAGCTGTTTCTGGCGAATGTTTGCCATGAATAACTGTAGAAAATCGAGTGAATACAGGTGTCGCTAATCCTTCTTCTTGCAAAAAGGCAGCTTTCGTATATTTTTTCATACTATTTTTCACGACGAAGACTCCGTGAGCTCCTGCGCCTCGTGCGTGAACGACACGCTCAGGAATGCGCTCGCGATCAAAATGAGCTAATTTTTCAATTAATTGATAGTCTTCTAATAAAGTAGAGCCTCGGCGTCCAGCTGTTTTGGAGTTTTGATTATCAGCTACAGGCGTTCCTTGATTCGTTGTAAATTGTTTCTTCAATGAAAGTCACTCCTTTTTAATAATAATTATAATTTAATAGTTATTTTCCTTTTTGTCAAATAAAAAGTAATTGATTACAGAGATTGATGTAACAATAAAAAGCCATTCATAATACAAATGCTTGGAAGGTGATCCGTTTTGTTGTATGATATAGCTGTCAGTAAATAGAAATAAATAAACCAATGATTGAGGTAGTGAAACATGGTGCAAGAACAGAAACAATTGTTGCTGCTGATGCAAGAGGCGATTGAAGAAGGGCATCGAGACGACAGCAAAGTGGAGCAAGTAATGCACATCATTAAAGAGAGAATGCAAGAAATGTATAAAGAGGACCTACATAAAGTTTGAACATGGCGGCCGTTGGGTCGTTTTTTTGTGTTTAACATAATTCGAGAGAAGTTCCTTTCTTCAAGGAGCGTGAAGGGTAGAACCCAGCAACAATGAAGCGGCTGTCGAGAAAATTGCGAAATATACGCTTGGAAAATTATATGATACACTGGATGAGAAAAAAATCGAGCTATTAAATACGTTGTATATTTTTTTGCTCAATGGCGGAAATTTGGAGGCAACGGCGGACGAGCTGGCTTTGTCAGTCAGTGGTTTACGCTATCGAATGAGCAAAATTGATCAAATGCTAGATGTGAGCTTGCGAGATGCAGAAGCAACTTTTCAGCTTTTGCTGTCCTTGAAATCTCTGAAATCGATTGGCAAGCTCGATTGGTGAAAGCAGGCAAATAAGGGAGGAAAAATGTGATGCAACCTGTGCGTTTACAGCCTGGAGATGAAGTGCGAATTGTTGCCCCGTCAACAAACATGGCGTTAGTGAAAGGGGAACAAGTGAAGCTAGCGACCGAGCGCTTAGAGAGTTTTGGCTTTCGTGTGTCGTTCGGTCGTCATGTCGATGAGCATGATATGTTTTTTTCGACGTCGGTGGAAAATCGACTGGAAGACTTGCATGACGCGTTTCGCGACCCGAATGTGAAAGCAATTTTTACCGCAATTGGTGGCTATAATGTCAATCAGCTTTTAGCGCATATTGACTATGAACTGATTAAAGCCAATCCCAAAATAGTATGTGGCTATAGTGATATAACGGCTCTGCAATTAGCGATGTATGCTAAAACAGGGCTCATTACATATTCAGGCCCGCATTTTTCAACGTTCGGCATGAAGCATTTATCTGATTATGTCGTGCAAGGAATGCTCACTGCCTTAACGAATGATGCGCCGTTTGAGCTCGAACCGTCTGACCAATGGAGCGATGATAAATGGTATTTAGAACAAGATCAGCGCACCTATTATCCGAATCGTGGCCCGGTAATTGTGACGGAGGGCAAAGCGGAAGGACGTCTAGTTGGAGGCAACTTATGCACAATCAATTTGTTGCAAGGAACGGAATTTATGCCATCGTTGAAAGATGGGGTACTCTTTATTGAAGACGATAGTGAATCCCATTTAATGACGTTTGATCGACAACTGCAATCATTGCTACACTTGCCGGATGCGAAGCACTTGAAGGCCGTCTTAATCGGCCGCTTCCAAAAAGAGTCGAATGTGACGGAAGCGGCGCTCGTTACTTTGTTGAAAAATAAGCCGGAGCTCGCACATATTCCGGTAATTGCTAACCTTGATTTCGGCCACACCGACCCGCTCGCTACTTTACCTATCGGCGGCTTTGCTGAAGTCGTAGCTGAAAACGGGAAGACCGAGATTTGGATTAGTTAAAGTGAAGCTGTGTGGAATGGTATAGACAACTAAATAAAATACGTGCTATTCTTTTTATAAAATGGAAAATGAAAGAAAATGATAAAATGTCGGTCGATCACTGAACGGTCGTAGGTAGAAGGGGACAAGCAAAGTGAAGATTATTAAGGTAAAAGATTATCAGGAAATAAGTCAAACAGCTGCAGAAATCATCATTGCTCAAGTGAAAAAGAATCCAAAACTTGTACTAGGCTTAGCGACTGGGAGCACGCCCGAAGGACTATATAAAAACTTAATCGAAGACCATGAAGCAAATGGAACGACTTATCAACAAGTGACAACATTTAATCTAGATGAATACATCGGTTTGCCAAAAGAAGATCACAATAGCTATTACGCTTTCATGAAGAAGCATTTATTTGACCATATTGATGTGCTAGCTGAAAATGTTCATTTACCGAGTGGAGAAAAAGCGGATTTATCAGCCGAATGTACAGCGTATGAGGCGTTGATTCATGAAGCAGGTGGTATAGATGTACAGGTGCTAGGCATCGGCGGCAATGGACATATTGGCTTCAATGAACCTGGCACACCATTTGATTCATTGACACATACCATTGAATTGGATGAGTCAACGAGAGAAGCGAATGCTCGCTTTTTTAACAGTTTAGAAGAAGTGCCAACTCAAGCGATTACGATGGGAATTCAAACGATTATGAGTGCGAAGGAAATTGTATTGCTAGCATCAGGCGCGGCCAAAGTAGAAGCGATCTCTAACCTGTTATTAGGAGAAGTAACTGAGGAGTTTCCAGCTTCCTGCCTGCATCAACACCCGAATGTAACGATCATCGTTGACGAAGCGGCTTTAAATGGCAAATAAATAGAGCGTATGTAAGCTGTCGAGGAGAAATTCTCGGCAGCTTTTTTGAGTGAGGAAAATATTGCTAAAGTCGAAGAAAGCTAATGAAGGTTGAAGAAAGTGTAGCTAAAGTAGAAGAAAGCTAACGAAGGTTGAAGAAAGTGTAGCTAAAGTAGAAGAAAGCTAATGAAGGTTGAAGAAAGTGTAGCTAAAGTAGAAGAAAGCTAACGAAGGTTGAAGAAAATGTAGCTAAAGTAGAAGAAAGCAATTCAAGGTCGAAGAAGGCTATCCAAGATCAAAGAAATCGTCATCAAAGTCGAAGAAAGCTGCCACAACAATCAACAAACACGGCTGGTTCCTATTTCGGAACCAGCCTCATTTGTCCTTATTTAAACACTTTTACGCGTTCGTCAATTGGTTGGAATTCTTTATCGCCAGCAGGAGCCGCTGGTTTTCCAAATGGCATTTGAGACATTAGCTTCCAGTTTCCAGGCACGTTCCATTTTGTGCGGACTTTTTCATCGATGAGTGGATTGTAATGTTGAAGTGTGGCGCCGAAGCCTTCTTGTTCTAACGCTGTCCACACGATGTATTGCAGCATGCCTGAAGATTGCATCGACCAAAGTGGGAAGTTGTCCGCGTAAGTTGGGAAGCTTTCTTGTAGCCCTTTGACTACTGTTTCATCTTCAAAGAAAAGAACGGTACCATAACCAGCTTTGAACATTTCCATTTTCTCTTCTGTTGGGCCAAATCGGTCAGCAGGAACTATTTCTCTTAACGTATCTTTTGTCAAGTCCCAAAGTTCATCATGTTGTTGACCGAGAAGGACGATCGCACGGCCACTTTGTGAGTTGAAAGCAGTAGGCGCATGTTTGACGGCGAATTCAACTACTTCTTGTATTCTTTCGTCTGATACCGTTTGCTCTTTACTAATCGCATAAATCGAACGTCTTGTTTCTACAGCTGAATAAAAATTAGTCATGATTTTTTTCCTCTTTTCTGTTAGTTATATTTTTAATAATTATTTTTGTTACCTTTCGTAACTTAGTATAAAATTATAAAATATTAAAGTCAAGTAACTTTGTTTTAAAAAGTGTAAAGATATCTTTTTCAAGAAAAAAGGAGTATAATGATGACATAAAGAGGTGAAAGAAATGAAAGACGTTCAACTTTGTCCGAAGTTTGAAAAAGCCATGCAGATGATGGGAAAGCGTTGGACAGGATTGATTATTAATCAGTTGTTGATGGGACCTCAACGATTTTCAGAGATAAAATCAGGTTTCCCTATTAGCGGGAAATTATTAACAGATCGGTTGAAAGAAATGGAAGAAGAGGGGTTAGTCACACGCCAAGTCTATCCTGAGGTGCCTGTTCGTGTGGAATATGAATTAACAGAGAAGGGGCGGGCACTTGAGGCGAGTGTGAAAGAACTGGAGAGATGGGCCCATCAATGGGTGGAGTTGTAAGTGGGGAAAAAGAAAACATAAAAAGGATGTCCGCACGAAGAGGACATCCTTTTTTATGTTTAGTTAGAATGGAGATATTGCTCGGTAGAATCATTTAATTTGACAGCCGAGTATGCAACTTCTTTTGATGCATGTTCAATTTCTGTAATAATGCTAGACAGCTGTTGCAGCTGGTTTTCGATGTAGTGGTTTTGTTCCTTTGTGCCGCTAATTAGTTCGAGTAGTTGGTTGAAATCATCAGCGGTCGCTGTCATGCTTTGAATCCCTTTATGGACAAGGCTGTTGACTGTTTCTACTGATTGGCTTACTTGCCCGATTAGCGCATTTGTTTTTAAAATATGGTCGGACACGCTCGAAGTCGATGTTTTTGTTTGATCGGATAATTTACGAATTTCTTCTGCTACCACCGCAAAGCCTTTTCCGTATTCTCCGGCGCGTGCTGCTTCAATCGATGCATTCAGTGCCAGTAAGTTTGTTTGACCAGCAATGTTTCCTACAATGGTAATGACTTCGGTAATGCTTGAAGCAATGTCGTTTAATTCTGTTGAGAATGTTTGGATGTCTGTGACTGCTTTTTGAATTTCAGATAGCTTTTGTCCTTGTTCTTTCAACTGGTTTTGACCTTCGAGAGAATGATTAGCGGATTCATCGGCCATTGACATCCCTTCTTTCGCTAACTGCAAAATAGAATCAGCTTGTGAGCTAAGTTCTTTTAAAGAAGCCGAAGTTTCTTGAGAAATCGCCGCTAACTCTTGTGAAACGGTATGAACTTTGTTCGTTAAGGCATCTTTACGCTCGTTCTCTAACGATTGAATACGCTCAAATTCAAGTTCATAAGCTTCGATCACGAGTTGTTGCTCTAAGTTTAATAGCTTTGAAACGGCACGAACGAGTACCATCTGTTCTTCCTTAGAAGTGTTTGTATGACTAATAATAGTAAAAAGAGAGTTTTGTAAATCTTGAAAGGCAGCCAAATACCATTTAGTTGTCAACCCAATCTTGACATGTATATGAGCAATATTGATTCGTTTCTGAAGAAAGGCCTCATCGATTTCTGCATTAAAAAGCTCTTGAAGATGTCTTCGTAACGTTTTTTTTAGGCGTTCCACACTACTATTGTCTTGAATAATTTTCATTAAGTTCGATTGTTGCATCAGTTTTCCGTAAAAGGAATCGATGACCGCTGTTAAGTGTTCTTCAACTTGCGGTTGAAGGGACTTGATCGCTTTTAAATCATTCTCTGTTAAGTCGATCATTTTTATTTGTTCGGATAGTGCCGACTTTGGTTTTACCGATAATTTAACGTTTGCTGTTGCAAAATTAGATATATTAGTAGAATTAGAATCATTAGTAACTCTTGATTTGAAAAATTTCATTTCCCCACTCCTCGTATAGCCCAATCTTCCTCTAGTTTTTATATCAGTTTACCGTACTTTAGTCGATTACGCTATGAAATTTCATATAGTAAACAGGTCTATTTCATCGGTTAAAATAATTATTTTCTGATTTTTATGATAAATTACATATACAGGGTTTCTCATTCAAACAGTCTTTTCTTCTTGTCCCTAACATACATTTTAGAAAAAAAGGGGTGTGGCATGATGAAGCTTAGCGAATTCGTTTACAATCCGTATATTATGTCTGTCATAATGACCTGTTTGTTTACAGCATTTCTTGCAGTTTTCTATGTGAGCTGGCTGTTGGTGGGGGTAGCGTTCATCGGGGGAGGCTGTTTTTTTATTTATATAAGAGCGATCTATCAACTAGTTCTCTATCAAGGTGTTCCCCGACATGGAAGAAAGGAAGATCATCTATTTATGTCTCTTTGGTATGCGTGGCCTCTCTATGTATTAAGCACGATCGTCGTCTTCATTCTCTTTAGTGAACTAGCGACAATTTTCTATGCGGCGGGTGGAGCGCTTGGCATTCTTGTGAGTGAATGGAGGCAAGTGAAAAAAGTGGAGGATAAAACAGCAGAACGAGAAGTAAAAATGAAGGCTCAGTAAAGGTGAGGTAGAAGTGAGGGGGCAAATCTGACATCTGCCCCCACTGATTAAAGTTTCACTTTATACACTTTGTAGAAATTCGATGACTTGCTCAGGTGACTTCGCGTGTGCGCTATGAAGATGAGCTGTTTTTTCGCCGTTTTGGTAAATCAACAAACTTGGAATGCCCATGACGTCGTATTTTTCAGCTAGTTCTGGGAATTCATCTCGATTGATTTCATACCAGTCATATTGGTTATATTCAGCGATAATGTCATCAATGAACATATCCATACGACGGCAATCTGGACACCAGCCAGCAGTGAACTTCATAATAACGGGCTTTTCCTGGGAAATTAATTGTTGGAATTGCTCGACACTTTTCACTAATTGCATTGTAACTCCTCCTCAAATGGCTATCATCTGCTATTGTAGCGTGATCTTTGCATCGGAACAAATAAAAGATTTCAATCATGTAAAGCTTTTGTTAAAATGCTGAAAATGGCCGTTCAATTTTTTATACTAACAACAAATGAAATAACATTTTTGGAGGGACTATGGGGAGATATTTAGAGATTTTTCTTGTGTCATTAAAGTTGGGCTTCACTTCCTTTGGGGGACCGACAGCCCATCTTGGGTATTTTCAAGAGGAATACATACGAAAAAAGCGTTGGCTAGATGATCAACGTTATGCAGAAATTATTGCGATTTGTCAGTTTCTACCTGGTCCGGCGAGCAGTCAAGTCGGTATAGCGATTGGTATGCTGCGCGGTGGAATGCTAGGCGGATTTCTTTCATGGTTTGGCTTTACGATGCCTTCTGTTGTCGTATTAATGTTGTTTGCGTTATTTTTGCAGCATTCTGGTTTTGATGCTGAATATATTATTTATGGATTGAAAATTACGGCTGTCGCAGTGGTGGCACATGCTCTTTCGCAAATGAGCAGTAAGCTGACACCGGATAAAGGGAGAAAAACCATCGCGATCATTGCGGCTATGTTCATTCTTTTATATCCGACAGCACTTGGACAAATTGCGATTATTATTATTGCTGGAATCATAGGGGCTTTTATTTATAAGGATCAACAAATATCGTCTGAGCTCTCTTTCGACTTTGGCATTGGCAAAAAAAGTGCCGCTCTAGCTTGGGTCTTATTTTTCGGATTGCTCATATTGCTTCCGCTCGGTCGAGAAAGCGTGAATCATATGTTTTATAGTATGTTCGATACCTTTTTCCGAGCGGGTTCCATCGTGTTCGGCGGCGGACATGTCGTCATGCCGATGCTTGAGAGAGAAGTGGTTCCTGCAGGCTGGATGACGGAAGAAGCCTTTTTAGCGGGATATGGGATGGCACAAGCTGTACCTGGGCCATTGTTTACACTTTCCTCTTATTTAGGGACTGTCACTAGTGGCGTGACGGGTGGATTGCTGGCGACCGTCGCTATTTTTCTGCCATCCTTTTTGCTTCTAATTGGCACATTACCATTTTGGGGCTGGCTTCGAAAGAAAAGTTACTTTCAAGCAGCACTCATTGGCATTAATAGTGCGGTAGTGGGGATTTTATTGGCTGCACTTTATGATCCGGTCTTTACAAGTGCGGTCAAGCAGCCGCTTGATCTTGCTTTTGTGCTCATCTTGTATGCGGCGATTGCTGTTTGGAAGCTGCCTGTGTGGAAAATTGTGCTCGGAGTAATCGCTATTAGCTTATTGTTCACATTTTTTGGATAAGTACGGTAAAGGTTGATAGATCAAGGTTTAGAGCTATATTGATTGAATGGAGGAGCCTTTTGTCGGACGTTTAACTGTTGTTAAATTGCGCAATAAGGTTATAATGTAGTAGGCGTAATTTTATTAGAAAGAGGAATCGTTCGATGACTTCTCCAAATCAAAATTCTAGCCGAATTGATTTCGGCTTAATCTTAATTATATTAATGATGTTTGTTGTGAGTGTCGTAGCCATTTACAGTGCGCAGACGACTGGTCAATATGGAAGTAGCAACTTTGTGTTAAAACAAACTGTTTATTACATTATTGGGTTGGTAATTATTTTTGTGGTCATTCGGTTTGACTCTGATCAATTGTCAGCCATGTCCTGGTATTTGTATGGTTTCGGTTTGCTTTTGCTTGTGGCTTTGATCCTTGCACCAGAGGATATCGCACCGCGAATTAACGGAGCAAAAGCTTGGTTTAGATTAGGTCCGTTGTCTATTCAACCATCTGAGTTTGTCAAAACGTTTTTAATATTAACGCTTTCAAGAGTCATGGTTACTCATCATCAAAATAATCCTGTGAAGACGGTGCAATCAGATTTTACGTTGTTGATTAAGTTAGGTATTGTGACTCTAGGTCCTCTCTTACTAGTGATCAAGGAGGATCTCGGAACATCGCTCGTCTTTATTTCGATTCTTTTAGGAATGATCTTTGTTTCTGGTATCACTTGGAAAATATTACTTCCGCTTTTTGGATCAGCTACCGCTTTTATCGTCGGTATCTTTTATCTTGTACTCTATCACCCTATGGTTTTGGAGAAATATCTTGGAGTGAAGCAGTACCAATTTGGTCGTATTTACTCTTGGCTTGATCCATACAGCTATGAAAGCTCGACAGGGTTCCATTTAACGAGATCACTTCTTGCGATCGGCTCTGGTCAAACAGCAGGAAAAGGCTTCGGGACACGTGAAGTGTATCTTCCGGAAAGTCACACGGATTTTATCTTCAGTATCATTGGGGAAGAATTTGGCTTTATCGGAGCGAGTATTGTTGTTAGCTTGTTCTTTTTGTTAGTCTATCACTTGACGAAATTGTCATTAAATACGAGAACCCCTTATTATTCGTATATGTGTGCTGGTGTCATTGCGATGATTACCTTCCACGTCTTTCAAAATGTCGGAATGACGATTGGGCTTTTGCCAATTACAGGAATTCCGCTACCGTTCATTAGTTACGGAGGAAGTTCTCTCATGGGAGTCATGTTTGCCATGGGACTGATCTTCTCCATCACCTACAATGAACGGCGATATATGTTCTCGTCGGAGTAGTAGTGCCTGTCACTCCCCGATAATTGTCGAATTAATGAGATGCCCGCATATTCCTAAGAGTGGTTTATGTGGGTTTTTCTATGTGAATGAGGTGGTGTGAATTTGTAATAAAGCGGACAGGATTTTAAAATATTTGTAATAAATAGAAGTCTTTGCTAAGATTATGTCGAAGTAGTATTTTTTGGTGTAAACAGATGGTGATATAATTTGTGTAAAAGTAGTAGGGAAATAGAATCATTTTTAAAGTAAAGAGGAGAGTAGTAGATGAGTAAAAAGAAAAAGTGGATTATTGCGATTGCGGTAGTCGTCATACTAGGGTTAGTGGCTGGAGGATACGCCTTTACACAGTCTAAGTTTGATAGTTCAGAAGGAGAAGGAGAAGGCGAAATTATCCCGATGAAAGTGAGCGATATGATGGGGGGAATGGAGGCTGGTTCCGGAGGTTTATTTGCTGGAGTAGTTGAGCCGAAGGAAACAGAGAAAATCTTTATTGATCCTCAACGTGGAACGATTAAAGAGGTATTTGTGAAAGAAGGAGACGTCGTTAAAGCAGGTGCCCAGCTTTTTTCTTATGAAAATAAGGAAGGCGAAATGGAATTAAAGCAAAAAGGAATCGAGCTTGAAATTGCCAATAGCAGTGTGAAGCAGAAGAAAGATGAAATTTGGCAAACAGAAAAACAAATCAAAAATGCCGCTGCGGAAGAGAAGACCGCATTAAGACAGCAAGTGACACAAGCACAAGGCGATTTAAAACTCGCTCAATTTGAAGTAGAAAAAGCGAATTTAGAGTATCAAGAAATGAAGAAAAAAGTGAATGATAATATTGTCAAAGCAAAAGTAAACGGTATCGTTCAAAAAGTCGATGAAGAGCAAAAACAGTCATCTGTTGCGAACAATCAAATGGAGCAACAGCAAGCTCCCGGTTCATTTATGCAAATTTATAATACCGATGCTTATTTTGTAAAAGGGACTGTGAACGAATTAATTAAAGATGAGCTGCAGGCTGGTCAAGAAGTGAACGTAGTGAGCCGAAAAGACCCTTCACTAAAATGGCCAGGGAAAATTATCGAAATTGGTAAATTACCAACCGAAGAAAATGGAGACGACATGAGCATGGATATGGGCATGGGGGATATGATGACGAACCCACAAGCATCGAACTATCCGTTCCAAGTGCAACTAACAGAGCATGAAGGTCTAGAATTCGGTTACCATGTGTTTATTGAATTAAAAGGAGCAGAAGAGGCACCTAAAGAAGTGATGATTCCATCGGATATGATTGTGATGGATGGCGATAAAGCATTTGTCTGGACGGTCGTTGATGAGAAGTTGAAGAAGCAAGAAGTCAAACTGGGTGAGGAACTACCAGATATGATGATGACGATCATCGAGAGCGGATTAAAGAACGAAGATTACATTGTGTATCCAGATGACACAGTAAAAGAAGGAAAGAAGGTAACTATTGATGATTCATTTGAAGAACATCA
This sequence comes from Bacillus sp. Hm123, assembly GCF_051842975.2. NCBI lineage: Bacteria > Bacillati > Bacillota > Bacilli > Caryophanales > Bacillaceae > Bacillus > Bacillus sp. Hm123. The sequence goes on along the minus strand of NZ_CM200277.1, from coordinate 2,966,063 downwards.
ATAAATCATATTGGATTGGGAAGGAAGAAGTTCCGATCCTTCACGATATCAATCTTGCTATTGAAGAAGGCGAATATGTGTCGATTATGGGGCCGTCTGGTTCAGGGAAATCAACGATCATGAATATTTTAGGCTGCTTAGATACACCAACGTCAGGAGAATATACACTTGATGGCGATAGCGTGCTATCGCGTAAAGAAAACGATCTGTCCAAAATCCGCAATGAGTATATCGGTTTCGTCTTTCAAAACTTTAACTTGCTTCCAAGATTGTCCGCTGTAGATAACGTTCAATTGCCGCTCGTGTATGCGAAGGTAAATAAAAAAGAAAGACAGGAGCTAGCAATTGAGGCGTTAACGAAAGTCGGTTTGGCGGATCGCGTCAATTTTAAGCCGACGCAGCTGTCAGGGGGACAAAAGCAGCGAGTGGCGATTGCGCGTGCGCTCATTAACAAGCCGAAGTTTATTTTAGCGGATGAGCCGACTGGAGCCCTTGATTCGGTTTCAAGTGAACAAGTGATGAACTTGTTTACTGAATTGAATCGAGAAGGGGTTACTGTTGTATTGATCACCCATGAAGATGAGATTGCCGAGTTTGCTCATCGAAAAATTTTGCTTCGTGATGGGGCGATCATTAAGGATGAAAGGAGAGAAGGCTATGCTAGATAATTTAAAGCTATCCTTTCAATCCATTTTTGCTCATAAAATGCGTTCGATTTTAACGATGTTAGGAGTTATTATCGGTATTGCCTCGATTATCGCGATTGTTTCGATGATTGAAGGCCAACAGGAAAGTCTGAAGTCAAGCATGGTTGGAACGGGGAATAATTCCATTGCTATTATGTTCCAATCACCTGAAGCGATGGCGATGGGCGGCAGTGATATGATGATGATGGGGGGAGGAGAAGAACCGCCTCCTGATGTCATCCCAACGATCACCAATGAACAGTTAGAGGAAGCGATGATACCAGACTTAGTGAAGTCGGTCGCAGTCTATTATCAAACCTTTAGCCAAGTATTCTATTTAAATAACTTATCAGATTCAGAGTTGTATGCTGTCGATGAAAAGTATTTTTCTATTTTTCCTATCGAAATACTTCAGGGGAGAAAAATTGCACCAGTTGAGTATGAAAATGGCAGTCAAGTCGTAATGATCAACGAATCGACAAGAGATGCTTTGTTTCCTGAAGAAAGCCCAATCAATCAAGTGATTGAAATCAACAAGGTTCCATTTCGAGTTGTCGGGGTGTATGCCGATAAGAAAAGTGAAGAGAATAATATGTTTATGATGGACATGGATATGGGGAAAATCTACGTGCCTAAGGCAGCTTGGCCATATTTAGGTAGCTTCAATGATATCCCACAAGTACTCGTCCAAGCGTTTCGTTCAGATGATTTAGAGACAGCGGGGCAAGCAGTTGCTGCCTCATTGAACAGTCATTTGCCAACTACATCTACTTGGCAGTACGGCATCCCTGATTTACAGCAAATCATGGATGATATTAATGAAATGAATCGCGCCTTTACTCTTTTATTAGGAGGCATTGCGAGTATTTCCCTCCTTGTTGGTGGAATTGGTGTAATGAACATTATGCTCGTATCCGTCACAGAAAGAACGAGAGAAATCGGAATCAAGAAAGCATTGGGAGCGAAACGATCCGTGATTCTATGGCAATTCTTAACGGAATCCGCCGTATTAACAAGCATGGGAGGCGTCATCGGCGTCTTAGTAGGTTTAGGACTGGCCAAAGCAATCACTTACTTTGCCAACCTACCATTCGCCGCTCCGATCCCTGCCATTGTGGGCTCCGTTCTCTTCTCCATGGCAGTCGGCATCATCTTCGGCTTAATCCCATCGATGAAAGCCGCTAAAATGAAGCCAATCGATGCGTTGAGATATGAGTGAGCAGGTGCCTGTCACTCCCCGAGTTTTGTCGAACGAATAAGCTTGATTTTTGTAGTGAAAAACCTGTACATAATTGAGTGTGCAGGTTTTTCTTTTTTGTCTAGTTGGCTAGTCGTGAAATGGTGGAAGAGGAGCAGTGCGTAATGTTCAAGGGTATTTGTGGAATAACTAAAGGTTTAGTTTTTGTAAAAATCAAAAAATATTTCTCGCGATAAATTGGAGGGTGTTACGATGAAAAACGAAACGCAACAGCTAGTAAGATCCAATGAAGAAAAGCCGAGAACAAAAGAAGAGCAATGGCAAAAGCTGAAACGATGGGAAAAAGAACTGCTTGATGACTTAGTAGGTGCCTGTCACTCCCCGAAATTTGTCGAGGAGACAATCACACTTAAACCTTTTGCTAGAGAGGATATTCCTTTGTTAATCGATTGGGTGGAGACGCCGGAGTTTTTGGTGCAGTGGAGTGGGTCACAGTTTCGCTTTCCTTTAACGAAGGAACAGTTAGAGGAATATTGGCGAATGAGCTGTGAGAAAGAGACGAATGTTTATAGTTATAGCGTAGTACATAAAGAACAACAACAGGTGATTGGCCATCTTTCTTTCAAGGTTGATCCCGTGAATCAATCGGCTAGAATTGGAAAGGTGTTGATTGGTGACCCGAGCATGAGAGGAAAAGGAATTGGCACACAAATGATCCAAAAAGCCTTAACGCTTCTTTTTGAGGAGATGCAGTTGCATCGGGTTAATCTTGGTGTGTTTGACTTTAATCAATCGGCTATTGCTTGCTATGAGCGCATCGGATTTAGGAGAGAGGGTTTAATGCGCGAATGCAGAAAAATAGGTGATACATATTGGGATCAATGGGAAATGGGGATATTATCAAGAGAGTGGATCAAAGGTAAGTGATCGATGGATAAAAAGAAGGGGTGTTCGGTGCGAGAATGTCCCCTTTTTTATGCCTAATTGTAAAATTTATGTGAAAAATGTAGGTATTTGTTGACTTATCATTCTAATAAATAGGAGAATTAACATATTACTTTATATTTATTAGATCTTATTCTTGAGAGGCGGAACAGGCTTATGCTTTTTTTAAAGAGAAAAAGCAAGATCGCAACAGAAACATATTCGTATAGTGAGGAAAAAGTCTCCATCCAACTGACTGATCCAGAGATGAAGCTTCAGATAGAAATGATTCGATTGAAAGAAGAGGACTTGCAGCGGGTGAAAATGCTTAAGTCTCTTTTAATCGATCAATTAGATGATGTCATTGATCGTTTTTATCAAGTCGTGATGAAAAGCCCGGAGTTAGAGTCCATTATTCAAAACCACTCGACTATTAATAAGTTGAAACAGGTGATTCATCGACATATTATGGAGCTATTTGATGGAACAATTGATGCAGAATTTATTCGTAAGAGATTAAATGTGGCGAAAGCCCATTATCGCATTGGTTTAAAACCGAAGTGGTATTTGTGTGCATTTCAACAGTTGCAGAATGGATTGGTTCAAAAAATAAGTGAAAAGATAGACGATGAACATTTACAATATAAGTGTATTTCTTCGATTTCTAAGTTATTAAGCTTTGAACAGCAGATTGTGCTAGAAGCTTACGAGAGTGAAACGCAGTTAGCGATTGAACACGAGCATGAGAAAGCTCAACAGAAAATTACGGATGCTATTGAAAACGTATCGAATAATTTAAGTCAAATTGTTTCCGATGGGCTAGATATTTCCAATGAATTATCACAAGATTCCAATCAGCTAAAGACTCACATTCACTCAACGAAAGAGAAGATGGAAGAGACGAGTCAATTAGCATCAAGTGGACAAGGAACGATGGTACAGCTGACAGAAAACTTCTCAGAAATGGGAACGACGTCTTCAGATGCGTATGTATTAATTGAGAAACTATCGTCCTCTTTTGAAGAGGTGATCCGTTCGATGCAGTTGATCATTAGCATTGCTGATCAAACGAACTTATTATCTTTGAATGCGGCGATTGAAGCGGCTCGTGCTGGAGAAGCAGGAAAAGGCTTTTCGATTGTGGCGCAAGAGGTGAGGAAATTGTCCGATGCAACAAAATCTTCGGCAGACTCAGTCGGTTCATTAATTGATCAAGCGACAGTAGATATGGAAAGAGTAAAAAATGTGATGCAACAGCTCGATTCATTGGTAAAAAACAATCAGTCTTCCTGCTCGAGTGCCACCGACTCTTTCAGCGATATCGTCGACTCTTTACAATTAACAGTGAACGAAATACCGAAAGCCAATCACCACATTGAACTCGTCTCTGAATCAACGAAACAGATTAATGAGGCCATTTTGTTTATTAACGAAGCAATCGAAGCACTGAAAACAGAAAAAGTGACATAAAGAAAGAACCTCTACGCAAATGAGGTTCTTTTTTTTGTTACTTATTTCTCGTAATGAAGTGGTGTAATTGATCCAGTGTAGTGATCTTTTCATTGCATGCTTGTGGATCTTGGCAAATGTAATTGCCTCTTTTAATAAAAGTTCCTTGTTGAGCTCCTTTTACTTCAGTCATAAACATACCAACGGCTTCATATTGATGGCAAAGTGCACAAATGCTTTTTTTCGTTGTGGGGTTAAATGTTCCATGAATACCAATCAGTTTATTGTTGTATGGAGTGACAATAAATCTCTTATTCGAGCCAAGGTCCTCCCAGCTTAAATAAGAAAGCCCTTCCCAATTCACTTCCTTTAAAAAAGAAGTCTTTAGCTTCTTCGCTTTTGGAAATAGTTTTTTCAATGTTTGTTCTGTGACTGTTGGGAAAGGTAGCACATAAGGCTTTAATTGGGTTAACACAGCTTCAGCCTCGGCTTTTTCTTCAATCGTAAGAATGGGAGTAAGCACTTGCTGTTGTTCTTCATTTATATTCGGAAACAAAGCAAATATTTTTTCCTGCGCGAGAGATTTCAACGCTTGCAGAACATCTATATCAGACACGCTCGCATGGCCATTCGTAAGAATCTGTGCCTGTGACTGAATAAAATGAAATTGATCACTTCGGATAAATGGTTCCATTCTTATCACTCCTCTTTCGCTTTAAGTGTAAAACATTGGTTGTCCTTTGGAAAGGGAGAAAACGAGTAGGAAACAAATTTAACATAAAAAAGCGTCTTCCATGAAGAAAGGACGCTTTGTATCAGGATCATTTCTTATACACAATCTTCTTAATCGTTTCCACAGAGAGGAAATAATCTTCAGCTAGTTGTGCGATCGTTTGGCCGTTTTTATAAGCTTGTTGAATGGAGGCGTTTCGGTCATCGAGTGTTTTTCTGCTTCCTGAACGTGTCCCCCATGGTTCGTAAAACTTTTTTTGTTTAGGGATATAGATCGTTTCCCCTTGAACATATTTTTGAATTTCAATAATTAACTGTTCCGGTAACACATGAGTTGCTTTTACATATTTCATATTGGTCAGCCCCTTATTTAAATTAGTAAAAAATAAGGTGCAAAGCCAAATAGAATAGGCGATAGTGAGTTAAACGAACGTCCGCCCCATGCAAAGTATCGCCATGTTTCTATCAGGCTTTGCATGAGTCGCTCCAGACTGTGGTAAATAGAACTGATTTACCATTTGACCACCCCCCAAGGATTTTAATTCCTATATATTATAAAATAGAATGATATGTCTTGCATCTTATCAGGAAAGGAATTGAAAAATGGACAACGAATGGATTCAATGGTTGCCTGCTCATCCGCTCATCGCCATCGTTGTGAGCGTCAGTTTAAATATAGTGGTGGCGGTTGTCGGCGTCTTGCCGAGTGCGTTCATCACAGCGGTGAATATTGGGGTGTTTGGATTAACAGGAGGACTGATCGTATCAATTATTGGAGAAGCGGCTGGGGCTGTCGTCAGTTTTCTTCTGTATCGTCGAGGGTTACAGAAATGGAAGATAAAATTAGAAAATAAATTTTTGAAAAAGCTAGAACGGACAGCAGGGGTAGAAGCGGTCTTGTTAGTCCTTTTCTTAAGAGTGGTTCCTTTTGTTCCTTCTGGTGCCGTGACGCTTTCGGCAGCTTTCAGTCAAATGGGTCTGCTTTCTTTCAGTATAGCGAGCACGATTGGAAAAATTCCTTCCTTGCTCATTGAAGCGTATTCCGTGCAACAGGTGTTGCGATTAACATGGCAATGGCAAGTTGGGCTACTGCTCGTGATCTTTATTTGTTACATCGTTTATAAGAGAGCTTCGTGAAAATAGTTTCCTATTCATTGAAAATTGTCTATTTCGTGACAGTTACTTCGAATATCTTATTTTTTGTTAGAATTATCCGATATTTTACGTGTAAGATTTAAACAGAAATGGGTGGATCATATGAGTTGTTATCGAGAGCTACACAAGAACTTTATCAACGGGGAATGGATTGAAGGAAGTAGTGGACGATTTTTAGTGGATATGAATCCATACAATGGAGAAAAGATTGCTGAGTTTCAACTAGCAAGCATCGATGATTTAGATCATGCTTATCAAAGTGCCGATCAAGCTCGGTGGGAGTGGGGCAAGGTCAATCCTTATAAACAAAGAGAGATTTTAGAAAGTGCAGTTACTTACATACAAGCCAATAGAGAAGATATAACAGAGATTATTATTGCCGAGTTAGGTGGCACGCGATTAAAGGCAAATTTTGAAATCGGGCTAGTGATCGATATTCTTAAGGAAGCAGCGACATACCCATTACGAATGGAAGGAAAAATTTTACCTTCACCTGTCGATGGGAAGGAAAACCGCCTATATCGGAAGCCAGTTGGAGTGGTCGGTGTGATCAGTCCATTTAATTTCCCGTTCTTCCTTTCAATGAAGTCAGTGGCGCCAGCGATTGGGGCGGGAAATGGTGTCGTGTTAAAGCCGCATGAAGAAACACCGATTACCGGCGGCACGTTAATCGCGAAAATCTTTGAAGAAGCTGGAGTGCCTAAAGGGCTAGTGAATGTACTGGTGACGGATATTGAAGAGATTGGTGATACGTTTGTTCAACATCCAATTCCGAGTGTGATTTCATTTACTGGTTCCACAACAGTTGGACGTCATATTGGGCAAAAAGCGATCCAGCATTTTAAAAAGCCGCTACTTGAGCTCGGTGGCAATAGTGCCTTTATTATTTTAGACGATGCCGATCTAGATTATGCGGTAGAAGCGGCTACCTTTAGTCGTTTCACTCACCAAGGACAAATCTGTATGTCTGCGAATCGGATTCTCGTTCATCGCTCTCTTTATGAGGAATTCAATCGTAAATTTAAAGAAAAGGTATCTTCTTTAAAAGTGGGTGATCCGAAAGAAATAGATACGGTCATTGGTCCGGTGATGAACAAAAAGCAAGCAGAGCGTCTAGAAGAGATGATTCAGCTAGCTATCAAAGAGGGAGCGACCCCACTTTTAAAAGGGAGAATAGATGGGACGCTTGTCCATCCGACCATCTTAATAGACGTCTCTTCCCATATGTGTGTTGCTCAAGAAGAATTATTTGGACCAGTCGTAACTGTGGTCCCATTTGATACAGATGAGGAAGCCGTTGCTTTTGCGAATCATACACATTATGGGTTAAGCGGAGCTGTACATACTAGCAATATCGACCGTGGGGTACAATTAGCTCAACAAATAGAAACCGGGATGATTCATGTGAACGACATAACAATTAACGATGAACCAATTGTCGCTTTTGGTGGCGAGAAATATTCAGGCATTGGCCGATTAAATGGAGAATGGAGCTTAGAAGAATTCACAACGATGAAGTGGATTTCCGTCAATCGCTCGAAACGGGTATTTCCATATTAACTTAATGAAAAGAGGAAGTTAAAGATGAATCATCTAGACAATCAATATCATCCAATTATTCAATCTTTTTTGACGGTGGCTCCTTTGTTAAATCATTTGATCTTAGACGATGTGACAGTTGGAATTTATGATACGGAAAAATTAATTATTAATATTCCAGCAAAAACGTTTGCTATCCAAGTGACACCAGGAGATCCTTTAGTCGAAGGAGATATCATTACAAATGCCATTAGACAAGGAAAAGAACAAACGGACTATGTCCCAAAAGAATTGTTTGGCTTTCCACTTATGGCGAAAGCGATTCCATTGTTTGATGAAAATCATCAAATCATTGGTGGAGTAGGCATAGGGACAAGCCTTGAAAAAGCGAGTCAACTGTATGAAGTGGCGGAAAGTTTATCGGCGATTGTTGAACAAACATCAGGTACGATCAATGAGGTTGCTGCTTCTGTGAACAATTTAGCGGATCGCGTGTCGAATATCGTGTCGAAAGTGACAGAAGTAGAAGAAGGGGCAAAAGAAATTGGCAATATATCAGCAGCTGTTCGCGGAATATCTGAACAAAGTAATATGCTAGGCTTGAATGCAGCGATTGAGGCAGCTCGTGCGGGTGAAGCTGGTCGGGGCTTTTCGGTTGTCGCTGATGAAATTCGCAAGCTCGCTAGTTCATCAAAGGAAAATGTAGGGCAAGTAGATGCTATCACGGCTAAAATGCAATCGATGATCGTCGATTTAACTGAATCATTCGATCAAATCAATGAAATTACAGAAACACAAGCAGCTGCTATCGAGCAAATCTCTGCAACAGCGGAAGAGATTAGTGCCAACGCGGAGCAATTATCAAATATGGTGAAGCAAAGCATGAGCAGAGACAACTGAAAAAAGGAACATCGAGTCACTTCGCTGGCTCGATGTTCTATTTATATTGGAGATTACTTTAGCGGATATACTTAATCATCGCCACTTCATCACAACATTCTAGCTTCGGGCAGTGCATGCAATCGATCCACGTTTTCTCCGGTAGTTCCTCTCGATTAATTTTCTCAAACCCACACTTAGTGAAAAACTCAGTTTCATAGGTTAACGAAATCACTCGTCTCACTTCTAATCTATTCGCTTCATTGACTACATGATCCACTAATTGCCGGCCGATTCCTTTGCCTGCATGTTCCGGCGAAACAACTAAAGAACGGACTTCCCCAAGATCCTGCCCTAACACATGCAAGCCAGCGACCCCTAAAATATCGTCGCTCTCTTTCATCACATACAAGCTTTGGATTTGCTGATATAAAGATAAAAGCGAACGCGGCAACACAACCCCCTTTTCCGCATACCTTTGAATTAACTGATAAATCGCTGGCACATCACTCGTTTTCGCATGAAAAATATTCATTATCATTCTCCTCACCACTCATCAAAAAGTAATTATAATTATGCAACAAAGTGGTTTAATATGCAATAGGGGTGCCTGTCACTCCCCGAATTTTGTCGAGGAGTTAGTTGTATTACTCATTCACAGGTATTTCCTCATGTTCTTGGGAAAAGTTATTCTTTTTAAACGCTTCTTGCTCTTTTTCACTCATGATACCTTTCGCTTTGCCGATATTTCCATCTTGCATATCCCAAATGATGTTATGATCTTCATCCATCTTTTCGAAGCTCCCTTTCTTCCATTTTTCTAAAATCACAAGCATTTTTTCTTTATTAGGATAGCTGTTTGTCGATACAATTTCGATCAGCTCGTCAATGCGTTCAGGTGTCATTTCAACCGCTCCCCATTTGTCATCCGCAATCACAAATTGATGCGTCATTTTGTTCATCACGTCCAACACTTCATCTTCAGTTGATTCCGCCGTCACTTCACTCGGCTTTTTTTCTTGAATATTTTTCGTTTGTTGGAGATTGACGCCATCCTTTGTTACTTGCTCTCGATCGTTAAAGAAAATGATCGATTGCATACTTCCATAAATAGTCACAGTAATGAGTAAAATGAAAAAAAGTAAGATGAGGCCGATTTTCTTTGAATGTTTTGTGGCTCGTTCCATGATTTCTGCTCCCTTTTTGAAAAAAGATATTTTTCCAATTATATCATATATTGGTTGGTGATGACTGAGCAAAAATCCCATCCCCTCCTAACTATTTCTCATCAATTTCTAATCTAGCTATCATGCTCTTCTCTTTTTCCAGCATTAGTATAGAGCTAACAAATAATAGATAAAGGGAGTATATAGATCATGCGTATTTTAGTTGTGCCTTCGGGCTTTAAGGAGAGTTTAGATGCGGAGCAGGCGGCTCAGTCGATGAAGGAAGGGATTATGCGAGTGATGCCGCGTTCGAATGTGCGAACGTTGCCGATGGTGGACGGCGGAGAAGGATTCACAAAAGCAATTATTAAAATAAAGAATGGTCAATTATTCAAAGTGAAAGTAACAGGCCCGGTCGGGAAAAAAGTGTCTTCTCATTTCGGCGTGTTCGGCAAAAAGAAAAAAACAGCGGTGATCGAGATGGCCGCTGCCGCAGGACTTCGGCTTGTGCCACGCAATATGCGCGACCCTAGAAAGACAACGACACATGGAGTGGGTGAATTAATAAAAGCGGCATTAGATAAAGGGGTACAGCGAATTTTACTCGGCTGTGGTGATTCTGGCACATCTGATGGGGGCGCAGGAATGGCGCAGGCACTAGGGGCAAAGTTTCTCGATAAAAAGGGGAAGGAAATCGCTATTGAAGGTGGAACTTCCCTGTTAAAAGTAGCCAAAATCGATCTGTCGGGAGTGGACCGAAGACTTCAGCACGTACAAATCGATGTTGCTTGCAATTGGTTCAATCAATTATGCGGAGAAAATGGTGTCGCACGCGTGTTTGGTCCGCAAAAAGGAGCGACGCCAGAGCAAGTAGCGGAGTTAGAAGCGGCGCTTGAACAGTTGGCCAACATCATCGAGCGCGATCTCGGCATCGATGTTAGAGAAATGCCAGGAGGTGGCGCATCAGGTGGGCTCGGTACGGGGTTGCACGCGCTCATCGGGGCGAAATTGCATCCGCGCTATGACATCATTATGAAGTATATTGACTTGGATCAAATGCTATTAAAAAGTGATCTCGTCTTCACCGCAGAAGGCAGTATCGATTTTCAAACACCGCGCGGAAAAATTCCAGCCGAAGTTGCTAAGCGAGCGAAAAAGCATAGCTTGCCGGTTGTAGCGTTAGTCGGAACGGTTGGTAAAGGAGCGCGACTGAATTATGAACATGGCATTGATGCATATACAAGCATTTTACCGATGCCATCGACACTTGAAGAAGCCTTTATCCATGCGGAAAAATGGCTAAAAGATTGTACCGAAAGTGCGATGCGAACGATTTTAGTCGGCTTACAATTAGCTTCTCGTTTAAAGAAAAAGGGGCGAGTTTCTTGAAGGCAGCATTAGCGGCGAAGCAGGAAGCGGTAGCACCGGTCGAAGCACGAAAGCAACGGCCGGCTTGGGTGGTTCCACTTGTGCTCATCGGTTTATTGGAGCTTTTCCTTTTGTTTGCGACATCGATGACGATGGAAGCAAAGTGGAGCTTGTTTAGCTTCGGGTGTGCGATCATTTTATGGACGACAACGAGCCTCAATTCTGCTTACGTCGCTTTAGGAGTGGTGTTATTTCTCGTCGTGACCGGAACGGCGAAGCAAGAGCTATTATTTGAATCATTAGCGTCTGATGTCATTTGGTTAATGATTGGCTCCTTCATTCTTGGAGGAGCTCTTCAAGTGACAGGATTAGCCGAGAAGCTGACGAACCTCGTCATTAGCCGAGCAAAACATGTGACGAGCTTATTTACGCTATTAACGATCGTCGTGCAATTACTGGCATTTTTCATCCCATCAACATCGGGGCGGGCGGCTGTCTTGCTTCCGGTCTTTCACTCGTTAACAACGGAAATTGGCAGTCGTCGTCTGACGAAAGCGATGGCGATTTTACTACCGACGATTATTTTAGTGTCAACGAGTTCGACGATGATCGGAGCGGGCTCGCATTTTATCGCCTTGGATATGTTGAAAGAGTTTAGTGGAAAAGAGATTTCCTTCATCGAATGGCTGTTGTGGGGCTTGCCATTTGGAATCGTGGCGAGCTTCCTCTCTTGTCGGATCGTCCTCATCCTGTTTCTTAATAAAGAAGAAAGAAAGCGGCCGCTCAGCGGTAAAAAAATGACGCTTACCTTTTCACGGAATGAAACCTATACGATGGCCATCATTGCGGCGATGGTTATTTTCTGGGTAACCGAGCGACTGCATGGCATTGAGATTACGACAGTGACTGTGATTGGTGCTTTCCTATTAACGCTTCCAAACGTGGGAGTGATGAAATGGAAGGAGGGCGTGCAAGCAGTCTCTTGGAATTTAATTATTTTCGTTGGTGCCGCCATTGCGTTAGGAAAATCATTGATTGAAAGCGGCGCAGCGGAATGGGTGATGGGGAGGTTCTTCTCTGTAACGGATCAGCTAAGTGGAGAAGCAACGTTTCCGTTATTATTCGTCATTATTATTCTGTCGCTCACTTCTCATTTATATATTACTTCTCATACGACAAGAGCGGTCATTTTTGTACCACCTCTTCTTTATTTAGCGAGTAGCTTACAGGTCAATGAAGTGGCGGTTCTCTTTATCGGGATTGTCGGGATGAATTATTGTTTAACGTTCCCGGTCAGTTCAAAGGCATTATTAATGTTCCAAGAAGGCGAAAGAGAAATATTTCAGCCGAGGGATTTATTGCGATTAAGTTTATCCGTTGGTTTCGTGCATCTCATTTTAATGATCGTCTTTTACTATGTGTATTGGCAATGGGTGGGCCTCTCACTGTGAACCTTTTTCCTCTTTGAGGGCAAGAGAGAATTTGCTAAACTGAAATCATGGAAAAAGATTGATAGTTTGGGAGGATTTTATGTCAGAGCGAATTTTGGTTGTAGAAGACGAAGAGAAAATTGCACGAGTGATCCAATTGGAACTTGAATATGAAGGGTATGAAAGTGCAACGGCGAAAACGGGTCTCGAAGCGTTAGAGAAGTTTCATGATGCAGAGTGGGATTTAATTTTACTCGATGTGATGCTGCCGGAGTTGACGGGAATGGAAGTGCTGCGCCGTATCCGTTCGCAAAATTCTGTGACGCCAGTTATTTTATTAACTGCTCGTGATTCCGTGGTTGATAAAGTGAATGGGCTCGATCAAGGAGCGAATGATTATATAACAAAGCCGTTTGAAATTGAAGAATTACTTGCTCGTATTCGGGTGTGTTTACGCTTATCGCAAGCTTATAAGAAAGAGGAAGAGAATCCAAAAGTTCAAGTGGCTGATTTATCAATCGATGAGAAAACGAGGGAAGTCACGCGAGGGGAGACACAAATTGAGCTCACTCCACGAGAATTTGATTTATTATTGTTTCTTATGCAGCATCACAATCAAGTATTAAATCGTGAGCAAATTTTAACGAATGTGTGGGGCTTTGACTATTTCGGCGATACGAATGTCGTCGATGTGTATATTCGTTATTTACGGAAAAAAGTAGATCGTGATTTTGACACGTCGCTTCTGCATACAGTACGAGGCGTTGGATATATGTTAAAGGGGTAAAGAATGAAGATAAAAAATAAAATATATTTATTCTCAACCGTCACGTTGCTCATTATTTTACTAATTATTAATAGCTCGATTTATTGGCTATTTGCGAAAGTGACGACAGACGGAGAGCTTGATCGGTTAAAGCAGGAGGCGCTACATATTACCGACGGCTTAAATCAAGAAGGTGTGGAAAAGATCGATCCCGCGACGTTATTGCAGCCGTATTTGCCGACGAACGGGATGCTTCGAGTGATCGATGCCGATTCGCGTGCGATTGTCACGCAAGAAGCGGATGGCGATGAGCCGATGCCACGGACGAAGCCGCACTTTGAACGGAAAGCGACGGACGGTCAATTTGAAGCAAAAGGCATGGAGTATGGCTTTGTGAAAGTGCCTGTTATTTGGACGGACGGCCGAGTGATGACGTTAGAAGTGACCGAAAGCTTCGCTAGGTTGCAAAGTAATTTGAAAATGTTAAAAAATGTATTATTTCTCGCGTCATTGTTCGTGTTAATTCCAGCCTTTTTTGCGGGACGTATGTTAAGTAATCTCATTTTGCGGCCTGTTAATTCGATGATTCAAACGATGGAAGATATTCAAGTGCGAGGGATTTTTAAGAAAATCCCACTTGAGCATCAGTCGAAAGATGAACTTTATAAAATGGGGAACACCTTCAATAAGATGATGGACTTATTACAGCAAAACTTTGAAAAACAGCAACAATTCGTTTCCGATGCGTCCCATGAATTAAAAACGCCATTAACGGTCATTGAAAGCTATGCGAAATTATTAAAACGGTGGGGAACGAAAAAGCCGGATGTGTTAGAGGAATCGGTTGAGGCGATTCACTCAGAAGCGGTGCGAATGAAGGCGATGACGAATCAAATGCTATTGCTCGCTAATAATAGTGCCGAGTGGAATTTAAATATGCAACGAATGGATTTAGTGAGCGTCTGTCAAACCGCGGCCGATCAGTTGACGAACGCTTACGGGCGGACGTTCCAGCTCGTATCGAACGAAGAATCCGTGCTCGTGTTAGCTGATGAGCAAAAAATTAAGCAAGTGCTCGTCGTGCTGTTAGACAATGCGATGAAATATAGCTCCGATGCGGTTGAGATTGACGTCGGGATCGATCAGGAGCATGTCTTTTTTTCTGTGAAGGATAGCGGTGTCGGTATTCCTAAAGAAGATTTGCCACAAGTGTTTGACCGATTTTTTCGTGTGGATAAAGCACGCAGTCGGGACACGGGAGGCACAGGTCTAGGGCTGTCGATTGCGAAACGAATTGTCGATGCCCATGAAGGAGAGATTCAGCTAGAGAGTGAAGAGGGGAAATGGACGAAAGTGACGGTTTTATTACCAAATGAAGAAAGAGGGGTGTGAAGGTGAATCGAAAGTGGAAAGTATTATTGATTGTCTGTTTTGTACTTGTGACAGCGGCCTTTAGTGTACAACGTATTGTGGCGAGTATGGACACGAAAGTCTTAACTGAAAAAGAAGTAAAGCAAATCGTAATCGATCGATATAGCGGCGAAATCGAGTCAATTAAACTGAAGCAAAAAGAGGAACAAACGGTTTATTATGTACGATTAATGAATGATCGCGGCACTTATCAAGTGATCGTCAATGCGGAAACCGGTGAAATTGTTGAGCTAAAAGAAATCGCTTTAGCGGTATCTGAAAAAGAAGCTGTCGATCTCGCTCTCGGTGTTGCCGCAGGTACGTTGAAAACAGTCACTTTGCGCGACGGCTCGGTATATGTCGTTGAAATCGAAACAGGCGTCAATGAAACGACGATCGTGGACATTGACAAAGCGACAGGAGAAGTGATGACGAAGCGTGTCCGCAAAGAGAAGCCGAGCAATATTACTGAACAGCAGGCGAAAGAGGTCGCTGTGAAGCAAGTGCCAGGTACGGTTGTCCAAGTGACGATGGAGTCGAAAGAAGGTAAGCGCATTTTCTTCGTAGAAGTGAAGAAAAGTGAAGAGGAGCATGTGATCGTCGAGATTGCCGAAGCGACAGGAGAGGTGCTGTCCAAAAAAGTAGTCGCTCAACCACAAGTGAAAATTAGTAAGCAGCAAGCGATAGAAATCACTGATGATCGCATCGATAGCGAAACGATATCTGCTGTCAAACTAATCGAAACGAGCAAAGGCCCTGTGTATCAAGTGATTGCGAAAACAGAAGATCGAATCGTTGATGTTCGTGTTCACGCGATTACAGGAGACGTCCTTTCAACGACAACGATTGACAACGGTGCACCAGCGAAACAACCAGCAAAACAACCGGAAAAACAGCCGGCTAAACAACAGCCAAGCCAACCAGCAACAAATAATACAACACCAAGCAATAATCAACCAAAGCCTAAGCCGACTCCAAAACCAACTCCAAAACCGGCTCCAGCTCCAACGGATGACGATGATGACGACGATGGAGGAGAAACGGATGACGATGATGATGATGGAGACGACGATGACGATTAATTAGTAAAAAGCCTGTTCGGCAAAGACGCTTATAGCGTGGCCGAACAGGCTTTTACTGTTAACTAGTCGCTCTTTCAATCGTAGCTTCAAGCTGCATGTCGACGTTGCCTTTAAGGGCGCGGCTAATCATACAAGAGTGTTCCGCTTTGACGGCTAATTTTTCAGCTAAAGCGATGTCGCGATCAGAGGCATCAGCTTTTAAAATCAGCTTTGGACGGTGGATAATCGTTTCATATGTGAGCATTCCTCGTGTCACATCGACAATGCCTTCAGATTCCATCGTGAGCGACACTTTTTCTAATTTACTCATCTCCAGCATGGCCGCCAGTGTAATGATATAGCATGTCGATGCGGCACCAAGTAGCATTTCATCGGGGTTCGTGCCAACACCCGGCCCATTCATTTCAGTTGGAATCGACACTTCTGTTTTTAAATTTCCTGACTCAATATGTCCAGTGCCATTACGTGTCCCAGGCCAATCAGCTGTTAAATGAAAATGATGTTTTGTCATAAAAAGTCCTCCTTTATGTTTGTATTTCCTCGGAAATAGTTACATTCTGTCGAGGGGGAACTATTCTATTTTTTTACGCCATAAAACTGAATGACATGAGAAAGTCCTTGATGCAGCTTTCCCTCTTGGCGTTCTACTTCCCCAACGAAGAAATGTTTAATCTTCCAGTCGGAAAAGGCTGTTAAAAATTCTTCTGGACGATACAGCATGTTTATATCTCGCGGGCCACCCGTTTTATAGTCGAGCTGCTCAGTTGAATACACTTCACAAAGGAAGCTACCACCTGTTTTTACCGCTTTTTCGATTTGCTGTAACGTTTTTTCGCGTAAGTCTGTTTCAAAGTGACCGAATACACAAGTGATGTGATCCCATGCTTCCGCCTCCCATGGCACTTCATTTAAATCAACGCATTTCGTTTCCACGTTGACGCCTTTTTCTGCGGCTAACTGCTTTGTTTTCTCCAATCCTGCTGTCGAATAATCCCAAGTGGTGACGTCATGTCCGAGAGTTGCTAAATAGACCGCATTTCGACCTTCGCCTTCCGCAATCGCTAATATGTTTCCTTGAGGAAGAAGAGGCCCTTTCTCTTGAATAAAGGCGTTCGGTTCTTTTCCATAAGCAAACTCTTCTTGCCCGAAATGCTTATTCCAATGTTCCTTTGTCATAACTTAATACCCCCTTATGTATCTAAAAATCAGTATACATGATGCGAAAGGATGCTGTCTAATATGATGCACACAGAACAGCCCCGAATTGTTAAACGTAATAAACAATTCGGGGCTGTTTTTTATACGAGTTGCGGAGTTAAAATGCTAATGATTTCATCAGCGATATGTTCACTTAGTGATAATTCGGAAGTAAAGCCGACACAAGAACAGTTCATTTCACCGAGGACATACGTATCGTTTCCGTTTTCATCTGTATCAAGCATGAAATCGGCTGTCCAAATAAGTGGTAAATCTAAGTTGCCAAGTTTGCTCGTAATCGTGCTCAAATTAGCAATAAATAGGTCGATTAATTCTGGCCAATCGCTTGGCGCATCGTAACGATATTGAGCTCCTGAGAATAACGTGGCAGAAAAAGCATCCGCTTGAGCAGCTGGCTTTTTATGAACAACATTGACTGGTGTGCGGTGAAGCATGAGGAGACGAATTTCTCCTTCTTTAATTCTAGGAAGGAATGGCATATCAACTAACATCCCGTTATCGCCTTCAATGTATTGCTCACAGAAGGTTAAAAAGTCTCCAAGCTCGTGATATTCTACATGGTTATCTTTCGCTTCTGTGCATTTTACTCTTGCCATCAGTGGAACGGCTTTAACGTCTGCTAGTTTATCAACTAGTTGAACGCGCCAAATTCCTTCGCCAGTGGAGCCGCGATTTTGCTTTAATACACGTTCTCCGTATAACAAAGATTTTGGAAAGGAGTGTCTAAATGATTCAATATCGTAATACGAAAATGTGTTGTCAGGAACTAAGTCAGTATCACGAAGTTTAACGAGCGCATCTTTTGCTCCGAAGTTAGTCATCACATCTGGATGTGACATTCCTTTGATGCCATTGTCGCAAAGCTTGCGGAGCATATCAAAATAATTTGCTTCATCTGCTAAATTTCCTGGATTAATACGACTTACATATGCATCAGCTGTGTTGGAAACATGTTGTAAAATTTCATCTTTCTTTTCGTGGGAGTAAAAAATGACTTCAGCGGTCCAACCGCGTTTTTCTAGTGATTTTACAATCGGCATCGTATCAGGACGATAGCCATCTGGTCCTTTATCTGTTCCACCTGCAACTTCAAAAATAACGATATGCTTTTTCATTTAGTCAGCTCCTCCTATAGTTCTTAAGTAACGACAATAATGTACCACCACTACCATAAAAATGGAATATAATTATGAAATACTTCATAATAACTTAACAAATTTTACAAAGGGTGCCTGTCACTCCCCGGTTTTTGTCGAAAAATAATAGATGAATATTCAAGGGGGTCATTTACAATATTTTTATGCGCTGATAAAATATTGTAATGAGTGACTTCTTGTTGAAAGTAGAGAGAAAATAAAGGGAGGCAAGAAAATGAACGTTCACATTCAGAAGAAGATGCCGGCCATCATTGGTTTTCTTTTTGGATTATGCATGATGATCAATGCCTTTCCGCCGCTTGCACATGCTGAAGCAACGAAGGCGGACGTCGTAGATCAAATCAGGCTATTAGATGCAAACGGACAGTCAAAGAATCGTTTTCATGAATATGAAGATGTGAAAATTGAAATAGAATGGTCAACGAAATCAGCGATACAGCCGAAGGACCAATTGACGATCGAACTGCCAAAGGAGCTGCAAGCCTACGGTGAAAAAGTTCCTATGAAAGATGCGAATGGACAATCCATTGGGCAATGTGTCGCTACTAAAACAACACTTACATGTACATATGATGAGGCTGTAAAGGACAAAGCCAATATGAAGGGCTCGTTCCTCATTGAAGCGAAAGTCAAAAGTATGAAAGAAAAAGAGGGGACGAAAAACCTATCATTTCAAGTGAATGGCCAAACGTATGATGTACCTGTCCATCTCATCGGTCATGATGTAAAGGAAAACCCTGAAACAATCGTTCTCAAAAGTAACGCTTCAAAAGTAACACAATCTCCTCAAACAGCAACAGATGAACAAGCGCACGTTCAAATTGTAAAGGTTGATCAAGAAGATCAAAATCAACTGTTACAAGGAGCGCACTTTGACCTGTTGCAAAATGGGAAAGTTATCGATTCTTTTGTGACCGATACGAACGGAAAAGCCGTATCGAAAGAATTACCTGACGGGACGTACACATTGAAAGAAACGAAAGCACCGACAGGCTATCAATTGCTAGCGAAAACGATCGATGTCAAGCTAGAAAACAAGCAAGATATTTTAATGATTGTTCCAAACACGAAAGAGCTTGGTAGTTTGAAAGTCATTAGGAAAGATAGTGAAACAAGCGCTGTGTTAAAAGGAGCAGAATTTCAACTCTATGATGAAGAGGGACATGTCGCTTCACAGCCAAAGACGACCGATCAAAACGGAGTCGCTCTTTTTGAGAAACTAGTTTCTGGTCAATATTTATTAAAAGAAACAAAAGCACCTGAAGGCTATAACAAATCTGATGTGACATTTTCAGTCAAAGTCGTTGCTGGCGAAATGACACAATTAGAAGTCAAAAATGAAAAACAAAAGGTTATTCCTCAAAAGCCAAGTTCGAATGGAACAGGAGTTGGAATACCAGTGAAAAAGCCGGATTCCTCCAAGAAGCCAGTTACATCAAGTGGAACGACTGTTAGCAAACAAAAAAACGACAACAAGTCTTCGAGTAAGCTACCTCAAACCGGAGATGCTGCTGGCTCGATGGCACCGATCCTTGGCGCGTTCTTGATTTTAGCAGCGATTCGTTTGAAAATCTAAACGAGCATACCATCCCTCGTCCTAGTAGCGAGGGATTTTTTTCATAGAGAGGGGAGAAGAACATGCGAAAGTGGATTGTCGGTGTATTATTCACAGCAGGCATCATTTTATTGATTTCGCCGTTGATCAAGTATCAACTCATCGACTTTAGTGCTTCTAAAGTATCCATCGATCAATATTCTGCCGAAGAGTTACAACAGAACAATGAGAAGGAAGCAACCTTTGACTATGAAGCGATCACTCCGCCGACAATGACTAATGTGTTGAGCTCCTCAGTAAATACGGACGACCCAGCCGTCATCGGAGTAATTACGATTCCCGATGTTGACATCGAATTGCCGATACTAAAAGGAACGACGAATGCCAACTTACTTATCGGTGCGGCCACGATGCGTCCAGATCAACAAATGGGCCAAGGAAACTACGCGTTAGCCGGTCATCACACCCGCTCGAAAGATCAATTTTTCGGACACGTACCTGAGCTGAAAAAAGGCGCAGACATCTATGTTACAGATAAAAAAAATAAGTATCACTACAAAGTGACCGAAAACAAAATCATTTCAGAAACGGAAACGGATGTCATCAACGACACAACCGAAAATAAAATCACCTTGATCACCTGTGACGTTCCGACGAAAACGACTAAGCGTGTCATGGTGCAAGGCGTATTAGTGGAATGATTCTCATCAAATTTTAATCTTTCTCTTCTTTTTCCTTAATGTTCCTTTCTTATGATAGAAGTAACAAAAAAAGGAGGTAAGAGAAATGAAAAAGAAATTATGGGCAGTCGCTTTAACTGGAGCATTAACTTTAGGAGGCATCACTCAAGTAGCGCAGGCAGATGATCACGACGATAAAAAAGTAGCTGTGAAAATCACTCATGACAAAGCAAAGAAAATCGCTTTGAAGAGCGTCAAAGGCAAAGTAACTGACGTGGATTTAGAAAGAAAAAATAAACAATGGGTGTACGAAGTAGAAATCCGCACAACAAAAGGTGAACAAGAAGTACATGTTGATGCTCAAACAGGTAAAATCTTAGCAAAGAGCCAAGTGAAGATCACTCGTGACCAAGCGAAGAAAATCGCTCTAGCGAAAGTTAAAGGCAAAGTAACCGAAATGGAACTAGAGAACAAAAATGGTGTTTGGGTATACGAAGTGGAAGTTACCACAGCAAAAGGCGAAACAGATATGTACATAAATGCTCAAAAGGGTGAAATTTCATCCATTCGCCACGACAATGACGACGATGATGATCGCGATGACTGGGATGACGATCGATACGACGATGATGATCGTGACGATTGGGACGATGACCAGGATGAAGATGATGATGACGACGATGATGATGAAGACCGTGACGACGATTAAATAGAGTGAGGGGGAACTTTTAGTTCGCCCCTTTTTTTGTATTTCACGATTGAATGATACTCGCCTCATCTAAAACTTCAAAATAGCGCTCGTCTAATAAACGGTTGATAATTCCCCAGTAGTAGCCAAATAGGCGATCCATTTTCTTGCCGTTTTTCAGCTTGCGAAAGAGAATGATTAAAGCTTCGCGGCCAAGCTGGGCGCGATCTTCATCGGTATAGTGAAAATAAAATTTGGTCGATAGTTGTACGACACGATAGCATTCTTTAATCATAGCAGGGTCATTCCAAATCGCTTTTGCATAGGAAATAAATGATGCTGGTACATGTTTTAACATACGTGTTTTTAAAGGTTTATTAGTTTTTGAAAGAATACTAGTTTCATGGGGTGCCAATGGCTCGACAATTTTTTCTTGATGTGGTGCGGGTTCAGGCTGTTCGTTCTTTGTTTTGGGGGTGTCATTGTTGAGCCAGCGATTGAACACCCAAAGGTTACTTGATTGCGATTGGTTTTTTCGTTCTGTCGCATACACCGTTAAAATACCGAGTTTCACCGCTTTTCTTCTCATGCGATGAAACGTCGATTCGGAGATGGGGCCTAATTTGTTCCCGGCAGCTTTCAATAAAACGGCAATCGAGGCATTACTGACGCCGACGACTTTGGCGCAAAAACGGAGTAATGTTTTGAAGCAAATCAGTTCACTTTTCGTGAAATCCTTTTTATGCTCGAATAAGAACGCTTCGATATGATGGTTGAATTGTTGTAAATTGTGAAACTGACTGTATGATTGAAATTGAGTAATTGGACCTGAACGCATGTTAGACGCCCCCATTCTATATATTCACCCTCTATATAGAAAAAGCGGGGCGAAAAGGACACCCTATTTGATAAAAAATTTGAGAGGAGAGGTCATATGGGAAAAGTTGCGCTTGTTGCTGGGGCGACGGGCTTGGTTGGAAGTGAGGTAGTTCAACAGTTATTAGCGACATCAGCGTATGAAAAAGTGATCACGGTTGTCAGACGTTCGTCGGGAATGGTGCATGATAAGTTGGAGGAGAAGGTCGTGAATTTTGATGAGCTGACGTTGGATGAGTCGATCGATCATGTATACTGCTGCCTTGGTACAACGATCAAAAAGGCGAAGACGAAAGAGGCGTTTCAAAAGGTTGATTTAGACTATCCGCTCCGGCTAGCTAAGCTGGCGAAAAAACATCAAGTGTCTCAATTTCTCGTCATTTCCTCGATGGGAGCCAGCGTGAAATCACCGTTTTTCTATAGTCGAGTGAAAGGGGAGCTTGAGCAGCAGCTACAAGCACTTGAACTAAATGGACTTCACATTTTTCGCCCGTCGCTATTACTTGGAGAGCGGGAGGAATCTCGTCTTGGCGAAGGGATAGCTGAAAAATTAGCTAGCGTGTTCCCGTTTCTTTTTACTGGACCGTTGAAAAAATATCAGCCGATTCATGCGAAAACAGTCGCCCATGCCATGGTCGCCATGGCACTAACAGAGAGTGGTGGCGTGCATATGTATGAATCTGAAAATATCGCCAAAAAAAGAGGATAGTCCGTTATCGAACGTCCTCTTATTCGTTTTCCCAAATGAGTGCGAGTGTGCCTTCACCGGCATGAACAGCGATCGTTGAGCTAATTTCTCCAATGACAAAGTTCACATTTGGAAACTCTTGTTCAAGTATTTGCTGAAGAGACTGTGCTTTCTCTAGGACATTTCCGTGCATGATCCGAATTTCAGGGATATGATGCATGTCATATTTTTCTCTCACGATGTCAATTACACGCTTGAGCGCTTTTTTCTCAGAACGCACTTTTTCGCATAATTCAAACTCACCGTTACTATTGACGCAAATGATCGGCTTCACTTGTAAAATTGTGCCGAGCAAATACGAAGTACCTGACATCCGGCCACCTTTATAAAATTGCTCTAGGCTCCCTAATAGCACTAAGTTTTGTGATTTGGCTGTTTCCACATTGAGCGTCTCAGCGATCGTTTGTGGGTCCATGTCCTCATCCGCATAGGCCATTCCTTTATACATGAGCGAAGTAATAGCGTAGGACATCGATTTAGAATCGACCATATACGTGTCCAATCCAGCCATCTCCGCACCAGCTTTCGAGGTCGCGTATGTGCCGCTTAGTTTACTAGATACATGAACGGCGATGGCGCATTCATATTCTTCTTTCAGCTTTTCGAACAAATGAGCAAACACGCCCACAGGTGGCTGCGAAGTTTTCGGAATGTTCTTCTCCGCTTTAATTCTAGTATATAATTCATCCGTCGTTAACGTGATGCCATCCTCAAATGCATCCTCACCAAAAATAATACTAAGAGGAACAACATACACATCCGGATGATTGCGTAACTCTTCCGTAATAAATGCCGTACTATCTGTCACCCAAGCAATCTTCTTTTTTGTCATATCTTCATCCTTTTCCAGGCTATAAATTACCCGAATATTGTAGTATTTTGTAGACATCATTATACCTTGATCGGGGAGTGCCTGTCACCACCCGAATTATGTCGATTTTGTTCACAAAGCGGGACTTTTGTTATATCAAAAAAATAATATTTTTTTAAATTTAAATTATTAAAATATATTGACATAATAAAAATAGTCTGTTAATTTATTAATCAATCAATAAATTCTATGACGAGAAAGAGTACGACAAGCCCCCTGTTCTACAGAGAATCGGCAGCTGGTGAGAGCCGATGTTCAGGATTTGTCCGAAAATCATCTCTGAGATGCAAAGCTGAACAGAAGTAAGCTTTGACGGGTTTTCCGCCGTTATCATGGAGCGCGTATGATTGTACGTGACTGGAGAGCTGTTTGTATCGTTGTCGATACGAACGGAATATGGGTGGTAACGCGAGCACAAACTCGTCCCTATTTTTGGGGACGAGTTTTTTTGTTTTTCCAGGATCAGTACATACGCATTTTTATTGTCTAGCTTCGCCTCCTAGACACTCGAGTCAAATAACCTGCCGCTTACAAGGCTTGTCGCCTTTTCAGCGTCAGAACATTTGCTTGTCGTGTCTAAGCAGTCGGCTACGCTTTTCTATTTTACAAAAACAAAAGGAGAGATTTGCAATGAAGAGATTAGACACAGTATTTATCGGCTTAATGTTATTTTCGATGTTTTTTGGAGCAGGGAACTTGATTTTTCCGCCTCATTTAGGAGCGCAATCGGGAACGTCTTATTGGCTCGCGATGGCTGGATTTATTATCACGAGTGTTGGGTTGCCTTTCGCTGTTTTGTTAGCTGTTTCCCTTGTGAAGGACGGCGCACCAGCAATCGGCAATCGTGTACATCCAACTTTCAGCAAAGTGTTCATGTTTGGCGTGTACTTATCGATCGGTCCGTTTCTTGGTATCCCGAGAAATGCAAATGTAGCGTATGAAATGGGCGTAAAACCATTTTTAAGTGAAGCGTGGAACCCGGCATTGACATTATTTATCTATACATTTGTTTTCTTCGCTCTTGTGTATGTCATCAGCTTAGACCCTTCGAAAATGGAAAAATATTTAAGCCGCTGGATCACTCCCGTCCTGCTTGTGGCGATGGTCGTCCTTTGTGTCGTCGGCTTTATGAAGTTAGATGCACCGTTACAAGCACCGACAGCAGGATATGAAAGTGGTGCGTTATTTAAAGGGTTTATCGAAGGATATAACACGATGGATGCCCTTGCAGCTTTAGCTTACGGAATTGTTATCCTTACATCGATCCGCCAAAAAGGCATCACTGACAGCAAAGCATTAACGAAATATACATTAAAAGCGGGAATGATCGCTGGCGGCTTGCTTTCCGTCGTCTATATCAGCCTTGGCTTAATCGGTGGAAAAATGGCAGCGAGCGGCTCTTTTGAAAATGGCACAGACATTTTAACTGCAACATCCGTTCTTTTATTAGGACAAAACGGTATGATCTTACTTGGGTTAATCTTCACGTTAGCTTGCTTTACAACAGTCGTCGGCTTAACGACTTCTTGCAGCCAATACTTTGCCGAGCAATTTCCGAAAGTTAGCTATAAAACATTGGTGTTAGTATTAACGGTCGTTGGATTCACGTTAGCGAATTTAGGCCTTGCGCAAATTTTAAAAGTATCGGTTCCGTTCCTTGTGACGGCGTATCCATTAACGATCGTGCTTATCGTTCTAACATTCTTTCATCGCTATTTTAAAAACTCAAAGAAAGTATACGGAAGCACCGTTTTATTCACCGGAGTATTCGCAGTACTTGGAGGACTACACACATTCGGCATCAACTTAGGACCGCTCCAAACCGTAAGAGAACACCTTCCACTAGCCGAATTTGGACTAGAATGGATCGTTCCAGCATTGGTAGGTGTGGCGCTTGGAACTCTTAAGGTGCCTGTCACTCCCCGAAGTTTGTCGAATGAAAAGCCAGGGATTTAATCCTGGCTTTTTGTTGCTATTTGTGGAGATAAGGAGAATCGTACATTCTTACTGGAGCAAAATTTCTTTTAATCGTGTGGAATGCTCTTTGCCTAATGTGCCAATGTATTCTTTATCATGATCTATAATCGTTGCTTGGTCATCATCTTGATGAAACGAGATAGAATAGTTAACCAATCTCTCAGGCTCATTAAGCAAACGAGAAGCAGTGAAAAACCTCTTAAAATAATGAGAGGTATATGCTAAAGTAAATGAGGAAACTATTTCGGAATACTAAATAAATAAGTGTTCTGATCGGAATGGAGGGTGCGTATGCGCCGAGAGTATCGTTTGCGATGGACTTTTTTTATTGTCGGTTTGATTGTGCTGTCTTTAGGAATTACGTTAACGATTAAAGGAAAAGTGTTAGGAGTGGGGCCGTGGGATGTTTTCCATTACGGCTTATATAAGCAATTAGGATTAACGATCGGTACATGGTCCATCATCGTTGGAATTATCATTATTGGCGCTACATGGATCGGAACGAAAACGCCACCGAAAATCGGGGCGATTGCGAATATGCTGTTGCTTGGGATTTTTATTGATATCTTCAATGGTTTGTTACCAGTGCCAGAGACGTTGTTCATTCAAGTCATTTGTTTCATCGTCGGTGTTCTCCTTTTAGGATTTGGCATTAGTTTGTACGTATCGGCTAATCTTGGAGCGGGACCGCGCGATAGTTTAATGTTGTTAATCGTTGAAAAAATGGGTTGGAGCATTACGCTCGTTCGAAATGGCATGGAAATCACGGTGTTCTTTTTAGGGTGGCTACTCGGAGGACCAGTCGGCATCGGTACGATTTTCATCGCCTTATTTTTAGGAAAAATCATTCAAGTGACGTTGCCGCCATGTCAAAAATGGCTTGCTTATTTACTTAAAAAAGGGCAAGTGAATGCAAATGTCAAAAACATTATTTGAAAAAAGCTGTTTCGTTTAGGGATGATTTCCTTTGCGAAACAGCTTTTGTTTTATGAAACGAAAGATTGCGCGTGTTTTATGTGTGTGTTACAATTTTAAATATTTAGAATTTTTTGTATGTTATAGAGTGTGATTATGAAGGGAAACGAGAGGAGATGGGCTATGTACAAGATTTCTAATGATAAAAAGGTGTATGAGATGTCACCAGTGAATCCGCCTGCATTGGTCGTCAGTCGAGGGTCTGTTGTGACCTTAGATATTAACGACTGTTTTGACAATCAAATTGATTCTGAGGCTGTTTCTTTACATGAAATTGATTGGGGACGTTTAAATCCTGCGACTGGTCCAATTTATGTGGAAGGAGCAGAGCCAGGAGACATTTTGCATGTACGTATTCAACAAATAGAATTAGCTGATTATGGATTTTCGTTTGTGGCACCTGACCTTGGTGTGATGGGGGAGCAATTAACGGTTAATGTGACAAAGAAGTTGCCGATACATAACGGAAAAGTGATCTTCAACGATAGGCTACAGTTGTCGGTCCAGCCGATGATCGGCGTGATCGGTACAGCTCCTGCAGATGAGCCGGTATCGAATGATCGGCCGAGCGCTCACGGGGGCAATATGGATTGTAAGCAAATTAGAGAAGGGGTTAGTGTTCTTTTGCCTGTCAATGTTCCAGGCGCTTTATTATCTTTAGGAGATTTACACGCAGCGATGGGAGATGGCGAAGTTTCAACAGGGGTAGAAATTGCCGGGAGAGTCACATTAGAAGTCGATGTGATGAAAGGGAAAGAGTGGACCTTGCCGATGGTCGTCACAGATGAACATGTGATAACAATTGGCTCTGCGGAAACTTTAGATGAAGCAACGAGCATTGCAGTGAAAAATATGGTTTCATGGCTAGAGAAGGAAACGTTATTGAACACAGCGGAAGCGAGTATGTTAGTGAGCATTGCTAGTGATGTGCGTGTCTGCCAAGCCGTAAACCCGCTCAAAACAATGCGAGTAGAACTGCCGCGTTGGATCGCAGAGCAATACGATGCAGTGAGTGCCTGTCACTCCCCGAGTTTTGTCGAATAAAATCGGGTGGATAAAACGTGTTTTTAGAATTTAGGTGTTTATTAGTAAAAAATTGGACTTTCTAGACAGTCGAAATATTATAGAAGGGCATAGTTAATACTATAACTATAGCTGTACCTAACTAAAACTAGACAACTGGTTGCCGGTATAATACCGTTACCTAGTTGTCTAGTTTTGTATTTCTTCTGGATCCAAATTTGATATTGTCAGCTTTCCAATTCTTATGTTTAAACACCAAGATGTTTCCTGAAATGATCATTACTAACCCAATAATAATCGAATAAATGTTGATTGATCTATGAACAATAGTGCAAGTTCCCCTAACCCCATAACTATCAATGCAGATTTATATCTGAATTTAAAATCCATACCCTCTGTTGGATCTTTAAACAATTTTTCATGGCTGTCTACTAAATCTTTTGCAACTATTTTAGGAGAGGGAAATTCGTTTAAAGATGATTCGATTGCTTCTTTTTCTGTCATTCCTGTTGATTTTTTATCCTCAATCAACGAAGTAAGATGATCTTCAAATTCATGAATGTAATTATCCCTTTCTGACTTAGGTATATGAGATAATTCTTTGTTTAAGTTTGATAAAAATCGTTTCACTTCATCATTCTTCATATGAATGCAACTCCTTTTCCAAAGTTAAAACGGATTCGTATATTTTTTTATAGTCTTCCAATTATTTTGTAATATTTTCTGGTTGAAAAATGTTGTAATGTTTAAAAAAGATATATGATAGAGTATAATGTTATTAAAAATAATTTTAGGGGTGTTTGAGTTGAAGAAACCATATAACTTACCATTACTCCCTATTCCATTTGATGCGGAAACGGAACTTGTTTTTTATAAAAAGGTAGTGAAAGCGTCATCCAAGCTAGAGAGTTTAAAGCAAAAGCTTCGTTATTCTTTAGTAAATGAGTCATTCATTCAATTGTTAACGTTGCACGAGTCTGTCCAATCTACAAGGATTGAAGGAACGCAAGTAACATTTAGTGAGATGTTGGAAGATAATATTGATCAAAAACAAGACTGGGAGAAGATAGAAGTTCGTAATTATCAAAGCGCTTTACAAAAAGGTGTAGAGAGTGTTCAAATGGGATATCCATTAACAGAGCGGTTAATTCGTGATATGCATGTGATTTTAATGGAAAATGCTAGAGGTTCAACTAATGCTTCTGGAGAGTACCGTAAAATTCAAAACTTTATCGGGCCAACCAAACATATAAAAGATGCATCATATATTCCACCCGAGCCTCAACTTATGGGGAATTATATGACAAATTTAGAGAGATACATTAATGGTCATCCTTATCAAAAAGAGGAAGAGGATATGTTGCATCCACTTATTAAAGCGGCCATTGTCCATGCGCAGTTTGAATCTATTCATCCATTTTTAGATGGGAATGGGAGATTAGGTAGAATTCTTATTGTTTTATATTTGCTACAATCTAATCTAATTGATTCGCCGTTATTTTTTTTAAGTGAAGAGCTTGAGAAAGAAAAGTTCAAATATTATGCGATGCTAAATGGGGTTCGGGCAATTGGACGGGAAAAACCAGATTGGAAAAGTTGGATTGTCTTCTTTTTAGATGCGACCATTCGGATGGCAGAGCATCAATATGAGAAATTAGATAAAGCTGAACAGCTTTATAATGTAGGAATGAAAAAACTTAATCAACCTTCTACGAAGAAAGTGTGGGGGGCATTATTTGCAAGGCCCATTGCGACTGTTCATCAAATTGAAAAAGCTACAGGTTTAGCTCCTGCAACCGTTCGGAAAAGTTTAACGCAACTCGTTCAATTAAATATGATTTTTGGGGATGACAGAAAAAGGAATCGTCGTTATTACCAATACGATTTAATTCGGATTATGAGTGAATAAAGTGAAATTTGACTCAGTAGGGTCTTATAGTCTGTTAATACGGGATAAATAAGCTTTTGAAATGGATAGAATGAAAATAGCATGGCACTGAATATTTTCGTTAAAATAATATCCATCTGCTCTGTTACATTGTGGGCGAAATTTTGACCTTGATTCGCTTTCTCTATCGTAAAGTCGGACTGCTCATTCACCGTTTGAATGTTCACTGAAATTTGTTCCGTCTCATAAGCGACAGGATTCACCTGTATCTCGCTTCTCAATCCCTATTTACACAAAATTATTGACGTTCCCACTATTAATTGTCAACGTTCCATTTTATAATAGATAATTAATCACTGTTAGAATGGAGCAAGGTACTATGAAATATTCCAAAGCTACCAATTACGCTTTGCACACGTTGATTTATTTAGCTAGGCAGGATTCAAACACTTCAATTGGTGTACAAGAACTAGCAAGCCAGCAACAAATATCTACTACTTATCTATCGAAGATCCTTTCGCAATTAGTAAAGGCAGGAATGATCGTATCAACAACAGGTGTGAACGGTGGGTATAGCTTACTGCATCATGCGAAAGAACTCACATTTTTTGATGTGATCCAGGCGATAGAAGGAAAATCTTCGTTATTCGAATGTGATCCCATACATGGTCCCAACTGTCTTGTATATAAGGTCATGTTAGAAGCAGAAAAAAAGATGGAAGAAGAATTGAAAACAAAAAAAATATTCGACATCGCCAAAGAAATCGAAGGGAGTTGAGTGGATTGACGGCTCAACTCTTTTTATTTTATACTAATTAAAGACATTAACAGTCTATAATATCTGTAATTAAAAATATGGAAGGAGCGATTATTTTGGAACAATTTGAATGTGCTATTATCGGTGGAGGAGCAGCAGGATTGAGCGCCGGTCTTTATTTAGGTTTATCATTAAGAGATACAGTGATTTTTGATAATGGGACAAACCGTAACAGAGTGACGAAAAAATCACACGGCTATTTAACAAGAGATGGTGTAACCCCTAATGAATTTAAGCAGTTAGCGATGAAAGATATTCAACAGTATGACAATGTGAAATTGGTCAATCAGGCAGTTGAGGATATCAGTAAAATAGAAGGTGGGAAATTTTTAATTCATACAGAAAGCGGGGCGATCTTTGAAGTAGGTAAAATAATATTATCAACCGGTATTCAAGAGATTTTTCCTAACAATATTAATGTCAGCGAGTTTTATGGAAAAAGTGTGTTCAGCTGTCCGTATTGTGATGGGTGGGAAGTGAAAAATCAACCACTTATTGTAATTGCCGAAAGTGATGAGCACGCTATTCATTTAGGGAAACTCGTATACAATTGGTCTAAAGATCTCATCATTGCATCGAACGGACATAAATTTAAAGATCGTACGATTGAATTGTTCCAACAAAAGGGGATAGAGACGATTGAATCTCGGATAACAAAGCTGCGTGGCGATAATGGGATGCTAGAAGCGGTACAGTTTGATTCAGGTATGGTGATTGAAAGAACGGGAGGATTTATTTCTCCTACATACAAAAGAACGAATGACTTTGCAGAAAAACTTGGATGTGAAATCAACGAGAAGGGTCATATCGTTACAGATGATTTAGCTCGGACATCCGAACCAAATATATATGTGGCAGGAGAATGTAAGAACCTTAAATCTACATCGCTAACTATAGCAGCCGCAGAAGGAAGTCAAGTAGCTAAAACTGTCAATATGGACATCATCAATGAAAATTTTTAAAGGTGCCTGTCACTCCTCGGGTTTTGTCGAATAATATAAAGTGAAACAAGCCTGTATCCCTGTAGATTTAGCGGAGATGTAGGCTTGTTTTTGTTAGAAGCATTCCTATATGAATATCATGTATAGCCCTCATTATCATTTACTTTTTTCTATGCTTTTTTGCGAAGTTCATGGCCATTCGCTGAGGAATTACATTTAACACACTCACCAATACTAACAAGTGAGTAGGTGCTAGTGGTTTAAAATAACTACTCCAGCGGTCATCTCCAGCCATTTGAGTGATAAAATAATAAGAAACGATAGTCGACACCACGTTTCCGATGATTACAGCTAGTGTGTAGTTAGAGTATTGACTGATGAAAGAGAGAATCGAAGTAATGAGGATCATCAATAAATAGCCGATCATCGAGCCATCCGTGAAGTCTTTGTACATTGAAAAATAAACAAACGGAAAACTATATAAGCAGATGATGAGTATATTCATTGCTATTTTTTTCATTCTTACACCTCCCATTTTTCACCTTGAGCTAGATAGAAATTATCTAAGTAGCCCCTTAGTGATTATAATATTCAGATAAATAGATAATATTAAGATAGGTGCCTGTCACTCCCCGACTTGTGTCGAATCACAAATCTTTTCAAAATATCCCCCCTCTACTCTTCCTCTTTCTTCCGCTCCCAAGAGACAATCCGCAAAATAAGTACGATGATAAATAAAGTCATCGCTACATAGCCAGTCCATCTTCCGTTGTCACTGAAGTAACTAACAAGCATAATAATCGATGAAAAAACCACTCCAACCCACGGAAGCGCATTTCGTATCTTTTGCTTATTGACCATTTTGGTAAAACTCCCCATTATTGTTTTCCTTAAGGATAACATATATCACAAAAGGAGAGCGCTACGAAAAGCGGCTCTCCTTTCAAACTCTTTAATATTTAAATTGACTAACAGATTCCTGTAGCTCTATCGCCATATGCGCGAGCTCGTTCGCCGCTGCGGCTACTTCTTCCATCATCGCACTTTCTTCTTGAATCGCCGCTGCCACCGTTTGTGATTCGTCCATGAATTCACCGGAAATGCTCACGATCGAGTTCGTGTCTTGAACGATCGATTGAATGTTTTCGTGCATATTGTGAATCGCTGTCGTCACATCATTTGCCTCAGCCTGTACGCGTTCCACCGCCTGCGAGATATCGGCGAAAGTCGCTCCTGTTATATCGATCATTTCTTTTCCTTTTTGCACCGAAGCGTTGTTGCTGTCCATCTCTTGAACGACCCGATCCGTATGCGCCGTAATCGTACCGACGAGCGCATGAATCTCTTGAGCGGCATTTCCCGATTGCTCCGCTAATTTACGAACCTCTGACGCCACCACAGCAAAGCCTTTTCCATGCTCTCCGGCACGAGCCGCTTCAATCGACGCATTCAAGGCAAGGAGATTCGTTTGCTCGGCAATGTTTGAAATGATCGCCACCATCTCTGTGATGGTCGTTGATTTCGCTTTTAACTCATGCAAGCTCGTTGTAATCTGATTCGTCTTCGTTAAAATCGTATCCATCTGTGCCGTCACATTGTTCGCAAAATCATGGCCTTGATTTGCTTTTTCTGTTGCCCAATCCGTTTGTTCATTCACGGACTGGATCTTCGCTGAAATTTGATCCGTTTCATGAGCGACACTGTTCACCTGCTGGCCTGTATGCTTCGTTTTATCATTTTGCTTCTCGATGCCAAAAGAGATATTTTGAATCGCGCCCCCGATATCCACGGTTGCCTTACTCACTTCTTGACTGCTCGCCGTCAGCTGCTCGGCCGTCGCCGCTACTTGCTCCGCTGATGAACTAATTTGATTGAGCGTATTCCCAAGCGTACTCGTCATCTCATTCATCGAAGACGCGAGCATCCCAAACTCATCACGAAGCTTCGTATCAAATGTCACTGTGAAATCTCCAGAGGCAAATTGCTTCACTTGCGAAATGATCTGCTGAATTGCTCTCGACACGCCATTTCCAAACACAAACGCAAGAACCGCACCGACAATCAGACTGACAACAACGACAATCGCTGTCAAAATAAAAATGAAATCGCCATTCGCATTCATCTGCTCGATTTCACTAGCAATCTGCTTATCAATCTGTTTCGCATTATCCTTTGAGAAAACGACCAACTTCTGCGAGCCCTCTCCTAAAATCGGCGCCGACACCTTCAACGCTTCAGGCAACTTATTCGCATCAATTAACGGCATCACCTGCTCATCAATCGCCTGCTCCCATGCCACGAAGTCCTTTTCAAACTGCACAAACTTCGCATCCGTCACACCCAATTCCTTCAACCGATCAATGGAAGCATGTACTTGCTCACGAATCGAATAATGATTCTCCTTCATAAAGTCCTTCTGATAATTCATATATCCACGAATCGCCGCATTCGATCGAACCGTATGAAAGGCGATATCATTATAACCGACCATAATTTCTTCATTCTTCTTAATATCTGCCAGCATCTGATTCGTCTTGACAATATGAGCAATACTAATGCCGCCAAGAACAACCAAAAAGCCCAGCATCACAACGAAAGCACCAAACAGCTTCGTCCGAATTCCTACCTTCACATAAAGCCCCCCTTAACCTCATTTAAAAAACGACATAATAATTCCAAAAACCCCATACTTAGTTACAATAGTAACCTACTTACAAGGGATTTACTAGTGTGAAAGGCCTATCATTTACTTGTGATTTTACAATATTTGTTGATATATAGAATGGGTGGAAAATGAAAGGGAAAATTCAATAAAGATCAGAGGGTATCTATTTTTTTAATTGCCTTTTCTGATAAAATGTTAGGAAAACGAATGTAAAAGGAGCTATGACCATGCCCATCTACAACAAACTCGTTCGAGACCGCATTCCAGAAATCATCGAAAAAGCAGGGAAATCATCAAAAACTCGTATTCTAAACGAACAAGAATACTATGAAGAAGTCCATAAAAAAATGAACGAAGAGCTGATGGAATATGAAGCAGCCGATAATGACGAGGAAGCACTGGAAGAATTGGCTGATTTGCTAGAACTAATCCATGCAGCGGCTACGATTCATGGAGCTGATTACGACCAGCTCGAAGCGATTCGTGAGCGTAAAGCGGAAAAGCGTGGGGGATTTGAGGAACGGATTTTTTTGATTGAGGTGGAGGATGACTAAGCTACAATTAATCACCAAGAATTTAGTCGATACGATTAACGTATTAGCAGAAGAAGCGGAGGAGATTTATATCCTCACTTCTTTCGTGATGAAATCAGGCGTAAAACAGATTCTTCCTTCATTAAAGAAGGCTGTTTTACGTGGAGCAACGATTAAAATCGGCACGGGTGATTATTTACATATTACTCAGCCAGATGCGCTTCAGCTTCTTGTGGAAGAACTGCCTGATGCTGAAGTTCGTATGTGGAAAAGTGGTGGGAAGTCATTTCATCCGAAAGCTTATTTGTTTCGGATGAATGAGACAGGTCATTTAATTGTTGGCTCGTCCAATTTATCTGCCTCTGCTTTAACGAGCGGAGTAGAATGGAATCTTCATGCCCCACCAGCTGTGGATGACGAGATTTTTGAAAAGGGACTCGAAGAATTTGCCGCTATTTTTCAACATGAATTCACGATTCCTGTAAACAACGAAACGATTAAGGCATACCGAGACAGCTACGAGCAATTTCATCGCCAGCAATCGGTCGTTCAACAATGGACAGAAGCTGAAGAAACAGAAATAATGTTTTCAGAACCTGCTGATCAAGCAGAACTTGTCAGTGAACCAACGGAATCATACATAATTAATAAAAAATTAAGTCCAAGACCCGCTCAACAAGAAGCATTAGCCGCATTGGAAAGCACGCTTGAAGAACAATATGATCGTGCGCTCGTTGTGATGGCAACAGGGCTTGGGAAAACGTATCTTGCGGCATTTTTCGCTCGCAAATTTACACGCATCCTATTTATTGCTCATCAAAAAGAGCTATTAACACAAGCGAAAAAATCATTTCAGCATGTGATGCCAGAACGAACGGCTGGAATTTTGAATGCGGATTATAAAGAAAAAGGTGTGGATATGCTGTTCGCCTCAGTGTTTACTCTTGGCATGAAGCATCATTTAGAAAGCTTTGCTCCAACTGATTTTGATTTAATCATCATTGATGAATTTCACCATGCTGCCACTAATTCGTATCAAACGATTCTTGATTATTTTCAACCGAAGTTTCTGCTTGGGATTACGGCGACACCGGATCGAATGGACAATAAAGATGTGTATAGCATTTGTGATGGCAACACTGCTTATCGCATCCATTTTATCGAAGCGATTCAGAAAAACTGGCTCGCTCCTTTCGTCTATTATGGCGTGTATGATGATACCGATTATTCTGCGCTCACTTGGCTTGGCGCAAGATATGATGAGGAACAGCTTTTGCAAGTACAGTTAAAAGAAGAAATGGCGGAAAAGATTGAAGCTGCATGGAAAAAATATCGTCAGACGAAAACGATTGGCTTCTGCTCATCGATTCGTCAGGCGGAATTTTTAAGTGGTTATTTCAACAACAAAGGTTGGAAAACAATTGCGCTTCATTCCAAAACAAAGGGATATTCTCGGCAAGAGGCGATCAAAGCACTTGATGAAGGGGAATTGGATATCATTTTTACCGTCGATCTATTTAATGAAGGGATTGATATTCCTTCGGTGGATACGTTGCTTTTTGCTCGTCCGACCCAATCATTGACGGTGTTCACTCAACAAATTGGTCGAGGGCTCCGAGTAGCGGATGGAAAAAGTCATTGTGTGATTATTGATTTAATCGGGAACTATCGCAATGCTGATATTAAACTACAAGTCTTTGATAGTGATCCAGACAACAAGAAAAAGAAAGCGATGATCCCGACTGTCCCAGAGAATTGTCATATTGAATTTGATTTGCAAGCAGTTGAGCTATTAAAGGAAATGACTCGCAAAAAGAATCCGAGAAAAGATCAATTGTTGTATGCGTATGAAGAGTTAAAACTAGAGTTAGGTAGACGCCCTTCTTATCTTGACTTTCACTTGAAAGCCTATGCTGACAGCAAAGCGATCAAAGAGTTTTACGGCTCTTATCCGGGATTTTTACAGGCAATTAATGAACTGACGGAACAAGAGGAGCAAGTTTATTTGGCTCATGAAAACTGGCTCAAAGAAGTCGAGCGAACAAGCATGACGAAAAGTTACAAAATGGTTGTCCTAAGTTACATGCTCTCAAAAGGTGTGAAACAGTGGCTTGAACCCCTTACACCAGAAGAAGTCGCACCATTTTTCCATGACTATTTAACATCTAAAGAATATAGGAAGCGAATCGATTTCTCCGATAAACAAAGCCGAGAACTCGAACAATACGAAGAGAAAAAAGTCACTGATCTCATCGCCAAGATGCCAATGACAAAGTGGAGCGGATCGTCAAAGGGAATGATCACATTTGAGGATAACCAGTTCCAAGTGTATATTGAAGTGGAAAAAGAACATGAACAAATCTTATTTGAATGGACGAAGGAGATTTGTCAATATCGATTGCATTGGCATTTTGAGAGGAAAGGTTATGTGAAAAAACAGCAATAATTAATGAAATCATTTATAGTATGATAGAAACAAATTAGCTTGTGAGTGGTAGCATAGGAGGTTTAATCGATTTAATGATTGATACGAAAATTGCAGCAAAAGAGATACTGTTTAAAGATTTATTTGGTTCCAAATTTGCTTTTCAAATCCCGGGATATCAACGGCAATATTCTTGGGAAAAAGATCAACAAAATCAATTGTTTGAGGATATTCAAGAGGCGCTCGCCTATAAAGAAGAGAGTTATTTTCTAGGGAGCGTTATTTTACAAGTGATGTCTCAAAAGAGTGATGAGAGTGGTGTTTATGATGTAGTAGATGGTCAACAGCGTTTAACGACTTTGACGATCTTAATAGCGGTGATGCGTGATTTAGTGACGGATTCGCGTGCGAAGGTGACGTTACAATCAAAGATTTATCAGGAAGCAGATCCGTATGAAGATAAGCCGGAAACGGTGCGCTTGCGTGTAAGAGATCGGGATTTTGCTTTTTTTAAGAAATATATTTTAGAAGAAGAGGGAACGAATCTGCCTGTTAGTGAGACGGATTTAACTGAATCACAAGAACGAATGATTGAAGCAATCGAATTATTCCGTGGAAAATTTTATGAGGATGGGCTATTAAAAGAAGAATTTCTGAAGCAAATGATTCAATTTGTTCTAAACAAGTGTATGTTTGTTTATGTAAAAACAGGCACATTTACATCAGCTTTTCGCTTGTTTTCTATTTTAAATGACCGTGGGATGCCATTAACAAATGCCGATTTATTAAAAAGTACGAACTTAGGAGCCATCAATGAATTAGAACGCCCACATTACCAAAATCTATGGGAGTCCATGGAAGAGGAACTTGGGCGAGAAGAATTAGAGAAGTTACTTGGCTTTATTCGTTTGATTTTTGTCAAAGAAAAAGCGAGAAAAACGATTCAAGAAGAATATACGGAGAAGGTTTTTGATAAACATCCTGAATTCAAAGGTCAAAAATTTATTGAATACTTACTCCGTTTTGCCAATATTTATCGAGAGAAAATTTTAAATGCGGATATTCCAACAGCTGATAAGGAGATTGGGGCGAAGTACTATGGGCTGTTGACGTTAATGCGTGACTTTATCCCATTTTCCGATTGGATTCCAGTCTTCATTAGCTTCTGTCAAAAGTTTTCAAACGATGGGGAAGCCTATGCTTTCTTAAAAGTGTTGGAGCGAAAAAATGTTGTTAGCTGGGTGAAAGGCATCACGCCAACGGCTAGAGTCATAGAAACGGTGAAAATGATTCAAGTCATC
Organism: Bacillus sp. Hm123; assembly: GCF_051842975.2. Classification (NCBI taxonomy): domain Bacteria; kingdom Bacillati; phylum Bacillota; class Bacilli; order Caryophanales; family Bacillaceae; genus Bacillus; species Bacillus sp. Hm123. The sequence goes on along the minus strand of NZ_CM200277.1, from coordinate 2,927,941 downwards.
GAACAAGCTGAGACAGTAGAGAAAGTGTATCGAGCCGATATTTTTCAAACTCAATTAGATCAAGAGGCGTTTCAATATAATATTGATTCTAGCGAATTATACAAGAAAAAATACGCTAAATACTTATTGCTTCGTTTAGATATGGCTCTTAGCGAAAACATAAATGTGAAAAAATCCTACACAGGTATCATTAGTGTAGAGCATATTTTACCGCAAAAACCATCAGACGATAGCGACTGGAAGAGAGGATTTTCAGACGAACAAAGAAAAATATGGACGCATCGATTAGGTAATCTTGTTTTATTAAGTCGTAAAAAGAATGCTTCTGCTAATAATAGAGAGTTTCACATTAAATTGCAGAAATATTTCTCTAATGGAATTACCGATTTTGAGTTAACAAAAGAATTGAAGAGTTATCCACAATGGACAATAGAAGAGTGTCAAGCTCGTCATCAACAATTAGCTGATCAATTGATGAAATTGTATTTTGTGTAAGAAGTGTTCCTATTTACTCGCCACCTTACGATTATCCCGTAGAGGTGGCTCTTTTTTTACATAAAATTAGTATAATCAAGAAAAAGGAGAAAAGAACCGATGCACATCAATGAGGTAGTAAAGCAACTCCTAAACTATAAAACAGAAACTCTACTAGAAATTATATGAGAAGGTGAGAAAGGAGCCGTCATGCAAATCTACAGTTTGTCTTCATTTGTTTTTTCGTTGATTGGGGCGATGTTTGTTGGGGTGTCGTTTGTGCTTGAGAATTTTGTGGAGTATGTGTTTGCGCTTGGGTTGGTGTTTTTGGGGGCTGGGATGTTGGTGAGTGTTGGGGCATTTCGGAATGGGGATGTTGGTTGGTTGAAGTGGCTGGCGGTAGCGATTTGCTTTGGGGTGTTGCTGCTTGTTGTGTTGGTGGAGCCGTTTCATTTTGTGAGGTTGTTCGTTTGGGTGAAGAATTGGCCGGTGTTTGAGATGCTAGAGAGGATGTTTGTGTAGGTGTTATCCAATATTTCAGAAAAAACTTAATTTTACTTGAGAGGTTGTCTTTCCCTTATAATGAACAAAATAAACGGTATATGTGTGAAGGGGGAAAGGCGTTTGAACTTATTGGTAATGGCGATTGGTTCGGCTATTGTGGGGTTTGCTTATAATTTCTTCTTGATTCCGCATGAGATTTTGAGTAGTGGGTTGAGTGGGATTGCGATTATGTTTGGGTTGGTCACGCCTTTGAATACGGGTGTGATTAATTTTTTATTGAATCTTCCTTTGTTGTTGCTTGGTGTGAGAAAGCTTGGGAAGCAGTTTATTTATTATACGATTTTTTCGGTTGTGATGATTTCTTTGAGTTTGTATGTGATTCCGATTTATCAGGTGTCAACGGAGCCGGTGTTGTCTTCGTTGTTTGGCGGTGTGTTGACGGGGCTTGGGATTGGTTTGATTTTTCGGGCGTCGGGGTCGTCCGGTGGATTTGATATTATTGCGATGTTGTTGACGAAGAAGAAGGACTTTCCGCTTGGTGCGTTGTTGTCGGCGATGAATGGAATTGTTGTGGCGGCGTCTGGATTTATTTTTACTTGGGATGCGGCGTTGTATACGATGTTGGCGATTTATGCGACGGGGAAAGTGGTCGATGCGATCCATACGAACCATATTAAGCTGACGGTGACAATTGTGACGGCGAAAGGGGAAGCGGTGAAGGATAAGCTGCTTTCGAATGTATATCGCGGGGTGACGGTGATGCCGGGTGTTGGTGCGTATTCGGGTGACGAGCGTGCGGTGTTGATGACGGTGATTACGCGTTATCAGTTAAGTAACGTGAGGCAAATGATTCATGAGGCCGATCCCGATGCGTTTATTAACGTAACAGAGACGGTGGAAGTGTTTGGGTCTTTCCACCGAGGATAGTTCGATAGCCTTTTCCTAACGGGAAGGGCTATTTTCCTATAAAAAAGAAAAAAGTTTCGACATATTCCACATTCATATTGTCGATAAAACATGAAACAGGGTAGAATGGCATAAAAGGGGTGCCTGTCACTCCCCGAATTTTGTCGAAAAAGAGAGGAGAAATATGTTTTCAGCGCCTTCTTTAGCTCAATATGAAGTTCTTCAAGGGGAGTATTCGACCCCCATCGTTATTCTTTCGATTGCAGTTGCGTGGGCAGCCGCTTATACGGCATTAAGTATGAATGAGCGCTCGCGTAAGAGTAGCTTTTTTCATCAAAAGTTGTGGTTGACGTTTGCGGCGATTTCAATGGGAATAGGAATTTGGTCGATGCATTTTGTGGGAATGAGTGCGTTGTCCTTACCTGTTGATATGCACTATGATCGTTCACTCACGTTTCTTTCGATCATTCCTGCGATGATTGCTTCTTTTCTTGCTTTTTATTTTTCTAGCCGTTCAAGGCGTACGAAGACTTCTTATTTGGTTGCAGGTCTTGTGATGGGAATCGGGATTTCTACTATGCATTATGTCGGCATGGCCGCGATGAAAATGGACGGAGTGATTTATAGTTATCATTTTGGATTATTTGCTCTTTCTGTTGTGATTGCGATAGTCGTTTCTTGTGTTGCCTTGTATGTGTTTTCTATTTTGCAGCATCAATCTGAGCGTTTTTTCGTTCGAGTAGCGATTGGATGTATGTTAGGAATAGCTGTGTCGAGTATGCATTTCACGGGGATGACTGCGGTGACCTTTTATGTGCCGATCGATCAGCCGTTAATGGAAGGCATGGCTCATTCGATGGATGAGCTCTTTTTGGCTAAAAGTGTCGCTGTAAGCATGGTAGTGTTATTCGGTTTGTTTCTAGTGTCGAGTGTGTTAGATCGTTATGTAGCTCATCAACTGCGTTACTTTGATTCGTTAACGAAATTGCCGAATCGCCGTCTATTTGAGAAAAATGTAGAGAATCTTACTTATGATGCGTTAGCAGTGTGGCATTTGCACGATTTAGAGTCATTGAATCGAGCGCATGGATATACGTTTGTCGATGAGGTGATTAAAGAGACGAGCCGCTTGCTGAAGTCGACAAAGCCAGCTTTAGTGGATTTGTATCGGTTAGATGGACATCGGTTTGCTTATGTGTCGCGCGGGGTGAAAGGAAGTCATGTGTTAGAAGAGGCGATGGAGAAGACAGCGGAGCTTTTGAAACAGCCGCTCCTCGTGAAAGAGCAACAGGTGAAGCTACAAACGGTTTGTGCGCTTTCAACTATTGGTGTGGGTGAGCAGGCGACGGATTTACATACGCGTGTAATGGCGGTTTTAGACCATCCAACGATTCAATTTCAGCATGAAATCATTCATTATAATCCTGTTGTGCACACCCAATCGTTTGCTCAATCGCTGCTTGATGATGTGGAGCGAGCAATGGCGGAAAATGAGATGTATATCGTCTATCAGCCGAAAGTATCAACATCGTTAAAGAAAATGATTGGTGTCGAGGCGTTGCTTCGCTGGGAGCATCCAGAGCACGGATTTCTTTCACCAGCAGTTTTTATCCCGATTTTAGAAAAGAATAATAAGATGATGGATGTGACGGATTGGATTATTGATCAAGTATGCCAGCAGCTCCAAGCGTGGCAAACGAACAAGGAACATGATTGGTTAGTGGCGATTAATATTCCAGGTAATTATGTCACCTCTCCACGACTGTTACATAATGTTGTGGATCGAATGGAGTTTTACGGGATCGATCCGAAATATTTAGAGCTCGAAATTACTGAAACGAGCTTTGTGAAAACGATTGATGGGGCGATTGAAGCGGTCAATCAATTTCGAGAAAAAGGCTTCGGTGTAGCGTTAGATGATTTTGGTACAGGGGTCTCCTCGCTCTCTTATTTAAAGAAAATCCCGATCTCTACGTTGAAGATTGATAAATCCTTTGTCGATGGTGTGCCTCAGTCGGAGAAAGGTTCGGCGATCATCCAATCGATTATCTCACTAGGAGAATCACTGAAACTTAAAGTCGTCATAGAAGGCGTAGAAACGAAAGAACAAGTCGACTACTTAACAACTACATGCAACTCGCCCGTCATTCAAGGCTACTACTACTCCAAGCCATTGAAAGCCCATGACGTCGTCGAGTGGTATTCTTCTTCTTCTTCGACAAGTGCCTGTCACTCCCCGAGTTTTGTCGATTAAAAACAAGCCGCTCCTTTTTAAGGAGCGGCTTGTTCTAGGTGCCTGTCACTCCCTGGTTTTTGTTGGATTCTGTCGAGCGCTATTTTAGATTCAGAAAATTTTCTTCACGTATAATCAGGAAACATACTTAGCGGTGGAGAGTATTCGTTTCATCTTCAATTACCAAGAGGGAAACGCAGAAAAATAGAGAAAATTCAATCAATTGTAAGAATAGGTGCTGTTTTGTTCATAAAGCTTTAACTTTACAAAGTGTATAAAGCGGAGATCACGTTTTACGCTGTTTGTGTCCAAACGATGAAGTTTATTACAATAAAATAGTATTGACAAAAAAGGCAATGAGAGGTGAGAGGATGAATGAAGCAAAGGTGAAGAAAGTGGAAGTGAAGCATGTGACGAAAGTGTTTGGAAAACATGTGAAAAAAGCGACACAACTTTTGCAAAATGGCAAGTCGAAGCAGGAGATTTTGAAAGCAACAGGTGCAACAGTCGGGGTCAATCAGGCGAACTTTGATATTTATGATGGAGAGATTTTCGTGATTATGGGGCTTTCCGGAAGTGGGAAGTCGACGCTCGTTCGTTTGTTGAATCGATTGATTGAGCCATCGACAGGCCAGATTCTAATTGATGGGCAAGATGTGATGAAGATGAACAAAGAGCAATTGCGTCAAGTACGAAGGCAAAAGATGGGGATGGTGTTTCAAAATTTTGCGCTGTTTCCGCATCGTACGGTTCTTAGTAACACGGAATACGGCTTGGAGATTCAAGGGGTGGAGAAAGCGACGAGACAGCAAAAAGCGAAAGAAGCGCTGAAGCTCGTTGGCTTAGAAGGATATGAAGCACAATATCCGAAGCAGCTGAGTGGAGGGATGCAGCAAAGGGTCGGACTTGCGCGTGCACTTGCGAATGAGCCAGATATTTTACTGATGGATGAAGCCTTCAGTGCCTTAGATCCGCTCATCCGCAAGGACATGCAGAACGAGTTGCTTCAATTGCATGATTCGATGGGGAAAACGATTATTTTTATTACCCACGATTTAGACGAAGCGCTCCGAATTGGTGATCGCATTGCGTTAATGAAGGATGGGCAAGTGGTACAAATCGGCACGCCGGAAGAAATCTTAATGAACCCATCGAATGAGTATGTGGAGAAGTTTGTGGAGGATGTCGATCTATCGAAAGTATTCACAGCCGCACATATTATGAAGCCAGCGGAAACCGTTCAAATCGATAAAGGAGCAAGAGTGGCTCTGACGTTAATGAAAAATTTTAAAATTTCCTCTATCTATGTCGTCGATAAACAAAATCATTTATTAGGAGCGGTTACGGCTCAAGCAGCGAAAGAAGCGGTAGAAACAGGGAAAACGCTCGAACAAGTGCTCAGTCGAGAAATTTCAACGGTCGCACCAGAAACACGCTTAGTTGATTTATTTCATTTAGTATCGATGTCGTCTATTCCAATCGCCGTTGTCGATGACGCTCATCGCCTGCAAGGAATTGTGATTCAAGGGGCTTTAATCGGCGCATTGGCCGGAAATGATGTGTATATTAACGATCTAGATGAATATAAGACAGACGGATTAAAGAAGGTGGATTAAATGAGTGAATTACCGAGAATACCGTTAGCAGATTGGATTGACGAGTTGGTTGATTGGCTCGTTAGTCAATTCGGCGGCTTATTTGAAGGGATTTCCAATGGGCTTGAACAAATGGTCGAAGGAATGGTCATGGGGTTTGGTGCTGTGCCAGCGCTTCTTCTTACTTTAATCATCGGGGGGATTGCTTGGTTTGTTTCAAGTAGAAATATCGCAATATTCTCTATTATCGGTTTTCTTATTATTGATTATTTAGGCTATTGGGATGCGATGCTGCAAACGTTGGCTCTCGTCTTAACGTCCGTTATCATTTCTGTTGTTGTGGGCATTCCAGTCGGGATTTTAGCCTCACAAAAAGACAGTGTAAGGAGAATCGTTACTCCGCTATTAGACTTTATGCAAACGATGCCGGCCTTTGTTTATTTATTACCGGCGATCTTTTTCTTTAACATTGGAGTGGTTCCAGGTGTTGTCGCCTCGGTCATTTTTGCGATGCCACCGACGATTCGGTTAACGATCTTAGGGATTCGTCAAGTGCCGAATGATTTAATTGAAGCGACGGAAGCATTTGGCTCGACGACGAGTCAGCGTTTAATGAAAGTGCAGCTTCCACTGGCGATGCCAACGATCATGGCGGGGATTAATCAAAGCATTATGCTCGCGCTTTCAATGGTCGTGATCGCTTCGATGGTCGGAGCACCGGGGCTAGGAGAGGAAGTGTATCGAGCAGTTACTCAGCTGAAAATTGGGATCGGCTTTGAGGCGGGAATTGCGATCGTAATTTTAGCCATTGCCTTAGATCGAATGACACAAGATATTGGCAAGCAAAATGAAGGGAGCAAAGTATCTTGATTAAAAAAATAATCGGTTTTAGTAGTGTAGCTATTTTGGCGATGGGGCTTGCGGGATGTAATAGTGAGACGGAAGTGAAAGATGGCAATAGTGAAAATAGTGGGAACACGGCTAGTGTCGGTGAAAGCCTAGATTATAAAATTACCGGCATTGATCCAGGAGCTGGCATTATGGAAGCGACGGATCGCGCAATTAAAGATTATGAGTTAGATGATTGGAGTGTTATATCAGGTTCTAGTGCGGCGATGACAGCGGCCTTGAAAAAAGCATATGACAAACAAGAGCCGATCATTGTGACAGGCTGGAATCCACACTGGATGTTTTCTGAATACGATTTGAAATATTTAGACGACCCTAAAGGCTCATATGGCGGAGCGGAAGAGATTCATTCGATTGGCCGGGTCGGGTTGAAAGACGACATGCCAGAAGCTTATCAAGTGCTTCAGCAATTTAAATGGGAAGATGCCGATATGGGAGCGGTCATGGTCGATATTCAAAAAGGTGACAAACCAGAAGAGGCGGCCGTTAAATGGGTAGAAGCGAATCAAGATAAAGTGGACGCATGGACGAAAGGTGTCGAGAAGGTAAAAGGCGATGAAATCGAATTCGTTTATGTCGCTTGGGATAGCGCAATGGCTAGTCATCACGTCATGAAAAAAGTATTAGAAGACGTTGGCTATAAAGTGAAGCTGACGCAAGTAGAAGCGGGGCCGATGTGGACAGCGGTCGCGGATGGCAGTGCGGATGCGATGCTTTCCGCGTGGCTACCAGTTACCCACAAAACATATATGGAAAAATACGAAGGCAAATTTGAAGACATCGGCGTAAGCATGGAAAACGTCAAAATCGGTCTAACCGTTCCTACTTACATGGACATCGATTCGATTGAGGATCTAAAAGAATAATGGAAGCGAAGGGAGTGCACTAGCATTCCCTTTATTTGTTAGTTTAAAACGAACGTTCGTTCTCGTGGTTTCATGTAAAAGCGTGTTATAATAAAGAGGAAATTGAAACTAGCCATTTAGACGTTGTCAACATAGATATCATTGAAACAGAGAAGGAGGAATTAATTAAAGCATGAGCCCATCCATCGACACAGCCGCCATCCTACAAGCAATTATGGAGCTATCCGATCAAATGAAAGCCATGGAGCAACGATTGACGAAAAAAATCGATGCAATAGAAGCAAGGTTAACAATTATAGAAAACAAAATGGACAAAGCAGAAGAAAGATTAATCGTCGTAGAAAACAAAATCGATAAAGTCGATGCGAAATTCACCGTTTTGACAGAAGAAATGATCGAAACGAAAGCGGATGTGTTAATGTTGAAAAAGGTGAAATGAAGAATAGCGGACGAAAGAGGCTGGGACAAAACTGTTCAAAGCCTTAAAAAGCGCGAGAAATCAACATTTGATTTCTCGCGCTTTTTTGATGTGAACTGTTTGTCCCAGTCCCCTTTTTCTTTTATCCCGCATTAACGGGCTGTAAGACTCCCACCTTAACAGGGCAGAAAAAGCGCAGACATGTAGGCGGGAGATCAACAGCCCGTAAACGCCCGATCCGTTCGGGCCTGCAGGATGCAGGTTACAAAGGTGTTGCAACAGGACGTTGCGGTTTTAGCCTTTGTTCCTCTTTTAATCAGTGGGGGATGAAGAAAACCCCCACTGATTGAAGTTTCACTTTATATTGTTCAATATCAAAAAATAAGTATACAATTACGCCAAGGCGAAATTGATTGGGATTGTTATGGTCACTTTTCCTCCATCAACTGATAAATCATTGTCAATTAGCAGTGTTCCACCATGATTCTTAACAATTGATTGGGCAATATAAAGTCCCATCCCATGATGATTTCCTGCATTTCTGCTTGGATCTCCGCGATAAAACTGTTTGGTAGCCTCATTTAAATCCCTCGGAGAAAATCCACAGCCGCTATCGATAACGGTAAATTGAATAACATCAGCAGTACCTTGAACAGTTAATATCACCTTTCCATTTTCAGGGGCGTGCTCTACAGCATTGGCAATGACATTTAAAATTGCACGATAGAACTGCTCTTCATCGATAAATATACGTGCAGGAAGCATTTCTTTTTGGACATCTACGTGAAGATTTTTTTTCAACGAAAGAGCTCTCATTTGATGCTCTACTTCTGTCATAAATACATCCGTTTTAACATTCGTTTTTTCACGAACGATATTTTTCTCCATTTTCGATAAATCAATCAGCTCTTTCGTGAATTTTTCTATTTTTATTGTATTTTTCAAAATATAGTCATTATATTCTCTTTGTATATCATCTTGAACAGTATCCTGTAAAAGATCTGCATTCCCCCGAATAATTGTAAGTGGTGTTTTTAGATCATGAGCAAGAGCAGAAATTTGTTCTCTACGGGTCTGCTCTATTTCCCATTGCTGTTTTAACGAATTGTTTAAGGCCTCTTTCATCTGCTCAAGAGAAATCGATATTTCATCTATTTCACGGATTCCTGAAGGGTTTATCGTAAAATCCAAATTTTGATTTTGTATTTTTTCAATTGCTTCCTGCAAACCAAACATGTTTTTCTTAAGCTTTCTTCCAAAATGGATCGCAAGGACAGTTACTAGAGTTATAACCCCTATAATAAATAATAGAATCCCTAACAGTTGTGGGTTAGGTAAATATTTTCTCATAATAGCCGAACGGTACTGTGGCAATATATAATACCGTAATATACAAATCTCATTTTCTCGCTCTATAAACGAGTAGAATTGGGTGGTACCTTGAGTTTCTTTTTTCATTGCATCCCAAGCTTTAAAGGCTTCCTTCTCTGAAAGACTTCCTGCAAGAAGTTTACCTTCTTTAGAGAAGACTGCGTAATCAACAAGGTCTGGGATAATATCAGCTGTAACCGAACTACTAGACGCAATACGATCCCTTGATAATGAAATTTGAGTTTCTGCATAATTTGCTGGTAATACGATGTTGGTAGAAATAGCAAAAGATATTAAACAAATCAGTAGTACAAGTAACAGAATGACGCCTAAACTTAGGAAAAGGAGATATCGAAGAAAAAAAGTGTGTAGTCGTGTTCCTCTAGCAGGCTTCACTTTCTCCATTTATATCCAATCCCCCAAACAGTATCAATGGCGTCAATATTAAAGGAATGTAGCTTTGAACGAATATTTTTAATATGCTCCGTAATAGCAGTACTGTCACTCTTCCCATCAAACCCAAAAATGGTTTCATAAATCTTTTCTTTAGAAAACACCTGTCCTCGATTTCGAGCGAGAAATTCGCATATTTCATATTCGCTTTTTGTCAGCATTACCTTCTCCTCATTTACAAACAGCTCTTTGCCAGATAGATCAAAGTGAATTTTATCTACAAAAAGGGTACTACGTCTTTCTCTTTTTTCACGTCTCAAATGTGCATTCACTCTTGCGCGTAGCTCTCCAATTCCAAACGGCTTGATAATATAATCATCTGCGCCAAGACCTAGACCATACATTAGATCCTCCTCCAATGATTTAGCCGTTAAAAAAAGGATTGGACAATCTACCGCATGACGTATTTGGCCACATAAAGTAAATCCATCAATTTCCGGCATCATCACATCCAATAAAATTAAATTGAAGGCACCAAGATCCGTTTTACTTACTTCCGTAGCATCAGAGACTGCCGTCACTAAATGTTCGTCTTTTAGTAATGCATTTTTGATCAATACTAAAATATCTTTTTCATCATCTACTACTAATATTTTTGCCATATTTCTACCCTCATCATTTCTTCATACCCTAATTATCAGACTTTCTTCCTTCCCATTTCCAAAACCATAAACAAGATATGGCTAATGCGAGTAAAGTTCCGCAAACTGAAGCAATAATACCTTCCTGTAGTCCTATTTCCACCGTTGATAGGTCAAGCCCTGACGCCTTCATTGCCCATAATGAAACAAAGTGACCACCCCAACCATAAGGTATAAATGACCAAATACCATCACCTAATCCAGTGAGTAGTAGGGCTACTATTAGTGATCCTACAATACCTAATCCGATTGAGGCACCTTTATCAAATTGAAGACTCACAAAAAAATGTAAAATATATAAAAATGCATAGCTTGCAAACAGAATACTTCCAGCTGTTAAATAAAAATAGAAACTAAAGGTATCTTCATGTAAAAGCTTAATAAAACCAACACTAAAAATACCTATGGACAATAATATTGCCCCAAAACTAAACAATAATAAGAGTAGTAGCTTGCTTAAAAAGGCCATTATTTTTATTTTAGAGGCTGTTAGCATCTCTTGAAAATGTCCTGCTGTTGCTTCTTGCTCCGAGGCCATTGCACAAACTAATCCAATTATAGTTGGAAACCCACATGCGAGAACCTGAAAATAAACTGATACTTTCTCAGTGAAATACCATGGAGAATATGTGTAGTATGCTAAAAACAGCCCAGAAATAATAATGGGTACAAGGAAATGAATTAGTAAAAATGGTGTTCTTTTAATTTTAAGGAACTCGGCTCTAAGTAATCTTAACATTACCATATACTATTTCGCCTCTCTTTTCTGAAACCAACGTGCAGTAAAGTAACTAATTAATGCAAACCACGCTAAAGCAATTAATATACCCGGAACGATAACCGACATGCTTAATAATGGGCTTCCTTCAGGCACTGGCAGACCATTTGGTAAAATCTCTAATGTTGGACAAATTAGTCTTGGTGTAATGGCATAAGGAACGCTATACCAAAACTCTCCATCTGATAGTGCAACCACACCAGCAATATTGCCAACTAAATTTATTAAAATGGCCATATAAGTTCCTAATTTTGCCGCAAGGAATAGACAAAGTGGAATTTGCCATAAAAATGTTAAGAAAATCAATAAACTACCAAAAAGACTATTGGTGAAAGAAAAGCTATTGCCAAAAAGCATTCCACCAGTAGTAATACCTGCAAAGAAAATAAGTGTAGTTAATAACAACCAAGTACTACATGCAAGTATTTTACCTAACCATATTCTTTTAAGATCAATAGGCAGTGCAAGAATACTATGATATTTCAGTTTAGCATCTTTTTCCACAACTAATGCACAACATATCGTCAGTGCACCCGGCAGGAGCATTGCATACCACCAATTATAAGCGCCACTTTGAAAAAAGCTTCCTCCCATCAATACTGCAGTTAGTAATATCGCCACAATGGGGGCTAGCCAAACTAATTTAGTAATAAAAGTCTTTTTCCATTTTAATCTTTCAGCCTTCATAATTAAAATCATGTTACATGCTTACCTTTCTATTAGCAGACACTACCTGCATAAATAATGATTCTAGTTCCTGACCTTGCGGAGCAACTCCCTGATAACCTAATTTACCTCCTGCAATAATGCCAATTTCATCAACGACCTGTTCTACCTCTGAAAGTATATGGCTAGATAAAATGACGGTAATACCTTGCTCTGGAAAAGATCGAATTAGTGTTCTAAGCTCTTGAATGCCGATTGGATCAAGACCATTTGTTGGCTCATCAAGAATTAAAAGCTTTGGATAATTTAATAGCGCAATAGCTATTCCAAGGCGTTGTTTCATCCCTAATGAAAACTGTCCTGCTCGCTTTTTTCCTGTATTGGTCAAGTCAACAATTCTTAATACTTCATCAATTCGTGATTGTGGCAATCCGAGGGCAATCGTTCGAACTTTGAGATTTTCTCTTGCCGTTAAATTTTCATAAAGCGGTGGTGTTTCAATTAATAGACCAATGTCTTTTAAATCATGACGATTCCATTCATGACCATTGAAAAATATTTTTCCTGCATTTGGACGCAGCATCCCTGTTATCATTTTTAACGTTGTTGATTTCCCTGCACCGTTAGGGCCTAGTAAACCGTATACTGTATTACGGGGTATCGTTAACGACAGATCTTCTACAATTTTTTGCCCCTTAAAGCTTTTACTAAGATTTTCTGTTTGTAAAATAATATCTTCCATAATCATCTTCCTTTCGATGATTATAGTGTAGAAAATAATTATAAGGATTTTATAAGGATTAGGGTAAAGAAAATAGAATGACTTGGTCAAACAAGAAAAAAGGGAAATCGAGCAGCATCGATTTCCCTTTTTTCTTGAATATCAGCTAGTTTTGTCCCAGCCTCTTTATTAATAAATATCCACATTTCCACTTGATATGGACACATCAACTTTATACTTTCCAGAACCGTGTTTTCCAGCAATATTTCCATCATCCATCTTCTGATCTTTTAACGGAAAGTCACAGGAAATGTTGCCGCTGCTTGCTTCTCCTTTTAACGTAAAGTCTGCTTGATCGGGAAGGTCGAGCTTGACGCTTCCAGAACTTAAATCAAAGTGGACATCGCTGGATATTTTTTCCATTTCTACGCGCATATCTCCAGAAGAAAGATCGCCTTCAATTGGGCCGACGTAGTTCTTGAGCACTACATCACCTGAGCTCATGTCAAAGCTACCTTCTTTTGTTGTTAGGGAATCAATCGTTAATTTCCCGGAGGAACCGTCATGTTCAAATTCTGTCGTTTCTAAATTGGCTAGCTTTATATGGCCTGAACTCATATCGATGTTCATTCTGTCTAGCTTCATCGGCTTCGATTTAGATTCACCTGAGAAGGTTAAATTCCCAGAGCCGATGTTGAGATCGAGATGGCGTTCATAATCTTTCGGAATATATACGGTGACGTCTGATTCCCCAAAGAATGAAAACCACTGGTACCATTTGCGCTTCACTTCTACTTCAATTGTATCGCCATTTTTTTGGACGGAGAGCGTGCCTTTACCATCAAGCTCAGCTTGCACATCATCTCGCTTTTCCGCAATGATCGTTGTATCACTGCTGTCGATATTTAACTCAATCGTATCAATCCGATCAGTCACATCAGCACGAGTTCCCGCCGATTGGTCTCTTTTTATCAAAAATGCTGTCCCTAATGCTAAAACGATGATGAGAATAACGAAAAAATTTCTCATAGTTTTCCTCCTTGCTTTACGTTTGCCATTAATAAATTTCCATCTCGCCAGCTGCTACTGACACGTCCATTTGATATTTCCCAGAGCCATGTTTCCCGGAAATATTTCCGTTGCGACTCTCTTGATCTTGTAGAGGGAAGTCACAGGAAATATCGCCCAATTCCGACCGGCCTTTTAATGAAAAATCGGCTTTGTCAGGGAGGTCAAGCGCAACGCTTCCAACGTTTACATCAAAGCGGACATCTCCAGCGAGCTTTTCCATTTCAATCTCCATATTTCCAACAGCCAAATCTCCTTCAAGAGGACCTGTGTAACGAGTAAGTGTTACATCAGCTGCACTGACATTAAAGCTGCCTTCCTTCGTTGTTAACGAATCAATCGTTAATTTGCCTGCAGAAACCTCTAACACCCATTGAGCGGTGTTTAAATGACTGAACTCCACATTTGCCGCATTCATCTCCGTATTCACTGTATCGAGCTTCATCGGATTTGCTTCAGATGCACCTGAAAATACTAAATTTCCAGCGTCGATATTGAATTCCATGTCGCGGTCGTAATCTTTCGGAATATACACGGTGGCTGTCGCTGATTTTCCGAAAGATAAAAATGATTGATACCATTTCTGTTTTACTTCTACTTCAATCGTATTTCCATTTTCGCGAACGGAGAGCTTTCCTTTTCCTTCAAGATCCGCTTTCACATTCTCGCGTTTTTCGGCGATGACGGTTGTATCGCTACCTTCCATGTTTAATTCAATTTTATTAATGTCTTTTGTTATATCGGCGCTGCGTGCTGTCGATCCCCTCGTTTCATTGAAGATATAAAAAGCTACACCGAACGCTAAGATGACAAGAATAAAGGCAATAATATTTTTCACTATTTTTCCCTCACTTCTGTTTTTTCCTCCTAATCTATAATGCTATTTTATTGGATTTTCCAAGTTTAAACAACGAACTGGAGGTTTAGTTTCAACTCAGACTAGAGACGGAGGGTATTCATTCACATATGATCGATCCTACGGTACAATTAATCATGCTAATATATGTAAAGTTAGGAGATAAAAAGAAGATGTCATCTCGTATATTGCTAGTAGAGGACGACCAATCGATTCAAGAAATGGTAGGCAGTTATTTAATAAAAGAAGGTTTTACCGTAACGACGGCTTCGGATGGAGAAGAAGGGCTACTGAAATTTACACAAGAGTCGTTTGATTTACTCATTTTAGATATTATGATGCCGAAGATCGATGGGTTAGAAGTGGTGAGGTTGGTTCGTGAAAGAAGTGCTGTGCCGATTTTAATGATGTCGGCGAAAGATACAGATGTTGATAAGGCGATCGGGTTAGGCCTTGGTGCCGATGATTATATTTGTAAGCCGTTTTCTATGATTGAGTTATGTGCACGAGTAAAGGCGGGCATTCGTCGTTCGACCCAATATTCCACTCCGCAGCAACAAGCGGAAATAATTCAAGTTGGTGAGTTGAAAATAGACCTGATTAATTTTACAGTCTGGAAGAAAGAAGAAGTGATCAAACTTACTTCTAAAGAATTTGAATTATTAAAGCTATTTATGAAAAATCGCAATCGTGTATTTACGAAAGCGCAAATTTATCAGCTGATTTGGAATGAAGAATATTACGGAGATGAGAATGTTATTAATGTTCATATGAGACGGCTACGAGAGAAAATTGAGGATGATCCGTCCAACCCGCAGTATATTAAAACGTTATGGGGAATCGGCTATAAGCTGGAAGTGGTGTAGCATGGTCAGTTTGTTAACGACGATGATATTGATATTACTAGGCGTGATTTTCCTTCAATATCGGATGCAGAAAAGTAAAGATGAACAGTTGCGTTATACATATGAAAAACTGCAAGAAATCGCTGGAAAGCAAACAGCGGAGAAGTTGTTAGTCGTGACGGATGACCGGGAACTGCAAAAATTGTTGGTCGCTATTAATGGATTATTAGAAGCGAAACAAAAAACTAATGCGGATCATGCGAAGGTAGAAATATCGATGCGGAAGATGCTTTCGAATGTGTCGCATGATTTAAAAACACCGCTGACGGTCATTCTTGGATACATCGAAATATTACAAACCGATCCTACACTGTCTGAGGAAGAGCGGCAAGCCTTGCTGAAAAAAGTACAACTGAAAACGCATGAATTGATGGAGCTTATTCATAAATTTTTTGACTTAGCGAAATTGGAGTCGGGAGATCAAAGGATCGAGCTAACGAGAATTAATGTGAATGAAGTGTGTCAGGCAAATATTTTATCCTTCTATGATGTACTGACGACGAAAGGGTTCGCTGTTCCTATTGATCTACCGGAAGCACCGCTCTATGCACTTGGAAATGAGGAAGTGTTAGGACGGATATTAAATAATTTAATTTCGAATGCGATTGCGTACGGGGGAGATGGGAAAACGCTTGGTATGACCGTAAGAAATGAGGAAAAGTTGGTGTGCATTGATATATGGGATAAGGGAAAAGGAATTTCTGAGTCTCATATCGACAAAGTGTTTGAGCGGATGTACACATTAGAGGATTCAAGGAATCGGTTGTACCAAGGTAGCGGGCTTGGATTGACAATCACGAAGCGGCTTGTGGAAGCATTAGGTGGAGAAATCCATCTTTCTAGTAAACCTTACGAGAAAACCATGTTTACCATTATGTTGAAAAGAATGGAGTTTTAGCTTGTAGACGAGGAGGTTCTGCAAGCTTTTTTTCGCCTTTCGCTTTTCTTGTCTAGCTCCAGGCTTAACCGTCGCCTTTCGCTTTTCTGTGAGCTTAAGAAATTTGTAAGGATTGAGTAAGAAAAAAGAGAAGTTCGCTTCGTACAATTGAATTATACAGTGAAAGGAGAAAATGATATGTCCTATATATTAAAAACGAATCAATTAACGAAGGTGTTTGGTGGGAAAGAGGTGGTTTCTGCGGTTAATATGCATGTGAAGCAAGGGGAGATTTACGGATTTTTAGGGCCGAATGGTGCGGGTAAAACAACGGTCATGAAAATGTTGACGAATTTAATTAAGCCAACGAGTGGTGATATTGAAATTTTCGGTGAGAAGTTAACGGATACTTCCTATGAAGTGCTAAAACGTATGGGAACGATTATTGAATATCCGATTTTTTATGACAAACTCACAGCGAAAGAGAACCTCTACTTACACTGTGAGTACATGGGCTACTATGACAAGACGGCGATTGACCACGCGTTAAATCTGGTGCATTTGCATAATGTCGATGACAAAAAAGTAAAAGATTTTTCTCTTGGGATGAAACAGCGGTTAGGAATTGCGAGAGCGATTACGACAAAGCCTGAACTGTTGATTTTAGATGAACCGATCAATGGGTTAGACCCTATCGGCATTAAAGAGTTGCGAGAATTGTTTAAAATACTTTGCAAAGAATACGGCATTACGTTACTAGTTTCTAGCCATATTTTAGCGGAAATGGAGCAGATGGCTGACACGATTGGAGTGATTCAAAACGGCAAGCTGATTAAAGAAGTGTCGATGCAGAGTATTAGTGGTGAACAAACCGAGTATATTGAGGTCACGGTTCACGATGTGAAAAAAGCTGTTTATATTTTAGACGATCAATTAGGCTTGAAAAACTATAAAATCATGAATGACAAAATGATTCGCATTTATGAAATGACAGCTACCCAGCAAGAAATTTCAAAGACATTGATTATGAATGATATTGAGATTGAAAGCATCAATAAGAAGCATAGCTCATTAGAGGAGTATTTCCTAAACCTTATGAATGGAGAGGGCATCCATGCTTAAACTGATAAAACTAGAATGGAAAAAACATCAATTACCTCGTTATTTTAAAAGTGTAGCATTTTGTATTTTAGGGATTTTCGCTGCTGTTGGTCTAATGGCGTGGGGGTCGAAAGTTGAGAGTGACCTAATGTTTGCGGATTATTCAGAGTTCATGACGTTAACGAATATCTTGATTAGAATCACATTTATCATTTTTTCAGCGGTCCTTTTATCACGTTTAGTCATTGATGAATACAAAAACAAAACGATGCAATTATTGTTTACCTATCCGATCGAGCGAAAAAAATTAATGCAAGCAAAGCTATTTATCGTCTTTAGTTTCTGTTTTTTCAGCATTGTACTTTCCACTTTTATCATTAGTTTGTTGACATTTTTCTTCAATCCTATGATAGGGTTCTTTGACACTCCTGTTCAGATGAGTGACATCATTGCGACAGTCCCATCGACTTTCATTAACGCTTTTATGGTCGCTGGCATTAGTCTCGTTCCTCTATATTTCGGAATGAGAAAAAAATCAACTCCTACAACGATTACAACATCGGTATTAATCGGATTTCTAATTAATGCCAACGTGTCTGATGGAGTGAGCAATGTAAGTTTATACGAGTTCATTGTCATACCGCTGGCCCTTTGCTTATTAGGCATGATGATTGGTTATCTTTCTTATCGTAAAGTGGACCGAATCGATGTGGCTTAAAAGAAGGAGAGGGACTCCATGCTGCAGTTAATAAAGCTAGAAATGAAGAAATTTAAATTTGGATGGTATGTAAAAGGGGCTATGATTGCCAACATCATTATGATCATATTGATGTGCTGCATTATGTATATAGAACAAGAAGAAAGAGATTTGATGGTTACGATGTATCAAGATGTCTTTGTACTAATCGGTGGAATGGTGAGAGCGACGTTTATCGTGTTTGCTGCGGTATTGATTGCGAAAATGGTGATTGAAGAATATCGAAATAAAACGATTTTGATTTTGTTCTCTTATCCTGTCAGCCGAAAGAAAATAATCATTAGTAAACTATTAGTAATAGCGGTAATGACGTTTATTGCGATTTTATTATCTAATATAATTGTGGCTGGTTCATTTTTTATTCTCAATATGTACGTTCCGATTGTTCCGTTTTCAGTCACTGTCCACGAGTTTCTAAAAGAGGCGGTCAAAATGATTTTCTTTGCTATCGCGGCTGCCGGAGCTAGCTTAATTTCCTTGTACTTCGGCATGCGAAAATATTCGGTTGCAGCCACGATTGCTTCATCGCTAATCGTTGTAGCGATTGCTTGCTCGACGAATCCAGCGTTTTCTATGGTGACATTCATTCCTCTTCAATTAGGGCTTGCCGCCATTGGAATGGTAATTGCCTATTCGGCCATTCGGAATATTGAGAGGGAGGATACTATATAATTGGAAAGAGCTAAGAAGCGCTTGTTGTGTTTCTTAGCTTTTTTGTAAATATACATGCAATTTATAATTATTTTATATTTTTTCTTGCTATTAATGCTCGTAAATTCTTTCCGATATTCTAAAAGTACTAAATTTATAGATGGGGTTTTTAGAATATGAAATCAATTAAGAGCAAGATGGTTCTCCTTGTAGCGAGCCTTTTTTTGATAGCTTTCTTGATCGCTATCTTTCTCACTCAACTACAAGTGAAAAAGCAAACAGAGAAAAATGTAAGTGAAGTGGCTGAGGTAAGCAATGAATCGGTCACAGAGATGGTCAAGTTATTTATTGGCGCTCATACGTCAGCGTTAAACCAATTAGCCAAAAGACAGACAGTTGAACAAGTAGCTGTAGCTTTATCAAAAAACGATGAGAAACAGCTTGCATTGTTGGAAGCAAAATTTCATCAAGAAATGGAAGGGTTTTTCAAAGAGTATCCAGCTGCGGTCAATGTTGTAATGGGAACCGCTCATAACAACTATGTCAATTACCCTATTCATGATTTCGGAGCGGATTATGATGTAACGGTTCGACCTTGGTATAAAGAGGGATTAGAGAGTGGCGAGAAAGCAGCCATTATTGACCCATTTATTGATGCGAGAACAAAGGAAAATGTGATTGCGATATCAAAAGCGATAAAAGTGAATGATCAAACTTTAGGGGTTATTGCGATTAATATTACATTGAATGAGATCTTCGAATTTTTGTATAGCCAAGAGATGGCTTTTAATGGGGAACCTTTCATTGTTAATAATGAAGGAGTTGCGATTGCTCACCCGACTAAGCAGGGAGAGGATTTAACCGATGTTCCAGTCATTCAAAGGATGATAAATAATGAACAAGACAAGGGGAGCATGGAGTATCAGTTGGATGATGCCAAGAAACTGCTTGTTTATAACAAAATGCCTGAGACAGATTGGTTGATAGGAACGGCGTATAAGGAAGAGAAGGTGTATGAGCTTGCTACGCATGTTAGGAACAGGCTATTAATGATTACTGTTGCTATTTTAATTGTTTCTTTCTTTGCGATTCAGTTTATTTCTACAATCATTACGCGCCCACTTAACGAGTTGAAAATTGGAGTAGAAAGAATTACTAATGGTGATCTCACGGTTCAAGTCAATGTAGATACGAAGGATGAAGCAGGTCAACTCGCCCAACTATTTAATCAAATGGTTGAACAATTGCGTAGTGTCATTTCTGTCGTTCATCGTTCGTCCAATGACGTCTTAACGTCGAGTGAGAATTTGAGTGCTATTTCTGAAGAAACTCAAGCATCTAGTGAGCAAGTCGTGTATGCTGTCTCTGAAATTTCGATAGGGGCGAGTCGTTCGTCAGAGGATGCAGATCGCGCGAATCATTCATCAATAGAGTTAGGAGAAGAACTGCAACGAGTTTTAGAGAATACACAAACGATGTCAAATATGACGTTAGAGACGAATGAATTGAACGCTAAAGGACAAAGTCAAATGAAAGAATTAGAAAGTTCTTTTGAGGCGACGGATCAATTCGTTCAGTCGATGGAATCGGTCATTAGTGAATTAAATAGTAAGATTTCTGCGATCGGTCGGGTGATGGACACGATTACGGATATTTCTTCCCAGACGAGCTTGCTCGCCTTAAATGCTAGTATCGAAGCTGCTAGAGCAGGTGAAAGTGGGAAAGGGTTTGCTGTTGTGGCAGACGAAGTGAAAAAGCTGGCTGAACAATCAACTGTTGCGACAGAAGATGTGAAAACGATCGTGAGCGATATTCAGGAAAGTTCACATAAAGCAGTGAAGGAAATGGGACAAACGAGTGAAATCTTTAGTAAGCAAGCAGTAGTTATAGGGCATACACATGATGTGTTCGCACAGATTTCTGATTTTGTTCATAAAATGGTCGCTTCAATCGATCATGTCAGCCATGACATTGAGAGTGTATCTGAGAAGAAAGATGCTGTATTAAAATCAATACAGGAAATGGCGGCATTAGCTCAGCAAACCGCTGCTACTTGTGAGGAAGTGAACGCTTCATCAGAAGAACAAGCAAAAGCGATCCAACTCGTTGCGGAAGATGCTACAAAATTAACCGAGCTAAGCCAAGTGCTTCAACGAGAAGTAAAGCGATTTAAGGTAGAAGAATAAGTATAGATCCAAGCGAAGAAACATCTTGAGGTGTTTCTTCGTTTTAATTTATACAGGTGTTGATGCGGAAATCATCCAAAAACATTCTGGGTTTTGTCTATGGTTTCAGAGGCGTTGCCGACAATAAAATGAGAATGATTATCATTTTATGGAAGGTTGGTACGTATGACTATAAATAGACAGCTTTGCATCGGGTTATCATTAACGGCAACTTGGAGGAAAGGAAAGGAACATAGTAACGTAGAGAACTTATATTCGACCGATTTCTACGTCAAACTGGCGAAAATGGCTGAGAAGGCGAAGCTTGATTTTGTTTTCAGACCGGATACGTTATTTCTTAATCAGAAAGTGTTAGATAAATCTCCTGGGTTCGGTAGTCTGGACCCGACGCTTTTGCTTACTTCGATTGCTTGTGAAACGGAACGGATTGGGCTTGTTACGACTGCTTCGACGACTTTTAATCCGCCATATGTTGTTGCGAGACAGCTTCAGTCGTTGCATTGGATCAGCAACGGACGTGCTGGCTGGAATATCGTTACTTCTATAGAAGGGGCTGAAAATTTCGGCGATGCTCCTATGCCCTCTTCTTCAGAAAGGTATAGGAAAGCAAGTGAATTCACGGATGTTGTGCGCAAGCTTTGGGCGAGTTATCCACATGAGGCATTGACAGCTCGCGGCACATCGGGGCAGTTTGCGAATAAGGAGCTCGTTTCCTCAATTGATCATTCGGGTGATTTTTTCAGTGTGAAAGGCCCGCTTAATTTGCCAGCTCATTCATCGGGGGAGCTTCCTTTATTTCAAGCAGGAGCATCTGACTCTGGTCGACATTTCGCTGCTTCGGTAGCGGATGCGATTTTTGCTGCGACACCGGATATGATGTCAGGTATTGAATTGCGTGAAGATTTGAGAAGACGGGCGAAGGAGAGAGGTCGCCAGCCGGATGCGATTCGAGTGTTGCCTGGCTTATACTTCTTCTTAGCGAAGACGCGTAGCGAGGCGCAAGAGCTCCATCGCGAGACACATGCCCATTTAAGCCGTGAGCATCGATATGCATCGGTTCAGTCGATTTTAGGTCTAGATATAAGCGATTGGCCTTTAGATAAGCGGATAACGGCCGACTTGCTTCCAGATCCGAGTCAGCCTGTTCGCAGTCGGACACATGCCGATTTATTGCGCCGATTCATTATGCGTGAGGAGCCGACAGTGGAAGAATTGTTGGCGAGACCAGAAGTGGTCGGTTCGGCGCATTGGGTAGCTGTTGGCACGGTGGAAGATGTGGTGAACGACATTATCGAGTGGTTTGAAGCGGGCGCGATGGATGGATTCATTGCTCTTCCGGGTGGCTCTGTCCAGTCGATGGAATTATTTTTCGATGAATTAATGCCGATGTTAGTTGAAAAAGGCTTGTCCAGAAGTGAATATACAGGTGTTACTTTACGTGAGCATTTACGTATCAAGTGAGACGTTCAAAGACCTAGTAGGCAGTGTTTGTCTACTAGGTCTTTATTTTGGAGTCATTACGTGAGCACTTGATCGATATGCTATAATCAAAAATGATAATCGTTATCAATAAAAGTAATGGTGGTGTGAGCATGGGAGAAATACAGATAGATATAGAGAAGAACGATACAAGTTTAGAGGCTCTCTCTTTTAAATTTCGATCCATTGATTTCATGAAAGGCGCAGAGAATTGCCAATTAAAGCAACAGCTTGTTTTTTCTTATGCACTGATCGTCGTAACGAATGGAGAAATCGAGCTATCGTTAGATATTCAAACGTATAGATTGGAAAAGAATGTGGTTTTTTTATGTAAGCCGAATGAAACGTTTGTCGCAACGGCTATGACGGAAAATGCAGAGATGTATGTTGTTTATTTCGATGTGTATGAAGAAAATCAAAGCGGTCGAGTGTTAACTGCGACGACGGATGCTCAACCGCTCCCTTATTCGGGGAAAATATCTTTGCCGGAGGACGATAAGCTATTTGCTATTTGTACTTCTCTTCATAAAGGCAGGCATAGTCAGAAGCGATTAAGTTCACTTTATTGTGAACTGATGTGTTTACGGCTGATTTACTATATTCATCATATGGCGCAAATGAAGCCAGATCATACATATTCAGCAATCGATCGGGCGAAACAGTACATTGAAGTGCATTATATGGAAAATTTAACGATCGATCGACTCGCTCAAATGGCGGAGCTTAGCCCGAAATATTTCGGTGATTTATTTAAGAAGACGTTTGGCAAAAGTGTGATGAAATATGTGAGTGAATTGCGCATGCAAGAGGCGAAGCGATTAATGGCGACGACTCAACTGCCGATTCGAGATATTGCTCATCAAGTTGGCTATTCAGATGAATTTTACTTCAGTCGTAAATTTAAGCAAGAAGTGGGAGAATCTCCTTCAATGTATATAAAAAATCGTGGCCGAAAATTGATCGCGTATCATCCGTCTGTGCTAGGTTATTTATTGCCCCTTAATATTTTTCCGCTTGCGGCGCCGCTGCATCCGAAGTGGACGCCTCATTATTATCAGCACTATCGTCAAGACATCCCTCTTCATTTAAGTGCTTATCGTAGAAACGTACATCAGTCTAATATTGAAGCGATTAAACAAGTTGGTGCTCAGATCATTATTGCTTTTGATGATATAAGTGCGTATGAGAAGGAACGATTGGAAGAAATCGCTCCCGTCTATTATATTTCTATGAAGCAAACGTGGCAGAAGCAATTTTTATTGTTGGCGGAGTTTTTAGGAGAACGAAAGCAAGCTGAGAAATGGCTGCAGCAATTCGAGTGTCAATTGCAAGAAGTGAAAGATCAATATGTGAAACAATTTAGCAACCAATCCGTTGCCATCATAAAAATGCGAGAGCAACATTTATATGCTCATCATTCGAAAGGCATTAGCGAATTGCTTTATGAGCAGCTTCATTTACAGCCGACTTATGATAAGTGTATGAATAATGAAATCGTGACGCTTGCGGAATTGAATGAACAAAACCCAAGTCATCTATTTATGTTAATTAGGCAAGAAAACTATACGTTAGCGAATTGGGAGAGGCTGAAAAACGATCGAGAATGGCAGCGGCTTTCTGCTGTGCACCAAAATCAAATGTACCACCTCTCGTCCGATCCGTGTTTAGAACATTCGCCGCATGCTTATAGGCGAATGGTGGAGTTGTTACAGACATTTCCACCTATCGATTGTCCATAAACTTTCTGGATTTTCTCCATGGTGAAGGGCTTCTTTCTCAATTACAATCAACATTGATAATCATTATCAATAAATTCATAGGATGTTGGAAGGAGTTCAAGTAAAATGAATAAAAAGTTTATGCTAGTTAGTTTAATAGCATTATTTATGCTAGTTTTGGCTGCTTGCGGAGGAGAGCAAAAGAGCGAGCCAAGCAAGAGCGAAGGCAATAAGGAAGAGAAAACAGAGCAGGCAGAGAAGACAGAGGAAGCAGGAGAAGGTGATACTCGCACTATTGAGTATCTTGGTGAGAAGTACACGGTTCCGCAAAATGTCGAAAAAATTGTTATTACAGGTGCAATGGAAGCAATGGAGGATGCGGTCGTACTTGATGTTCATCCAGTAGGTGCGATTTCTATGGGAGGAAAATTCCCGGAACATTTCGCTTCAGTAACAGATCAAGCAGAGTCAATTGGTGAGAAAATTCAACCGAACTTTGAGAAAATATTAGAATTAAAGCCAGACGTTATTTTAGGTTCTACGAAGTTTCCAGAAGAAGTACACGAAAAGTTGAAGAAAATTGCTCCAACGATTTTAGTATCTCACATTGCAACAGATTGGGAAGCAAATTTGAACTTAATGGCTGAATTAACTGGAAAGCAAGCAGAAGCAGAAAAGATTCTAGCAAAATATGAAGCGGACATGAATGCGGCAAGAACGTCTTTACAAGAAAAGTTTGAAGGGAAAAAAGTAGCCGCAGTTCGTATTCGTAAAGGACAATCGTTCGTTTATCCGCAAGATGTATACTTTAACCCTGTATTATACGGTGAGCTTGGCTTAGACGTTCCTGCAGAGGTGAGCAAAGCGAAAACGCAAGAAGCAATTTCTGTTGAGCAGCTAGCTGCGATGAATCCAGATGCTTTATTTGTACAATTCGTTACAGGTGAAGGTTCAGAGGAAGAAAAGGCCTTTGAAGAGTTGAAGAAGAACCCAATTATCCAAAATACGAATGCGTTTAAAAATGATCAAGTGTTTGTAAACGTTGTAGATCCTTTAATGGAAGGAGGCCCTGCTTACAGTCGAATCGAGTTTTTAGAAAGCGTACAAAAGCATTTAGGGGAATAATAGTATGAGCTCTATATTGAAAAACAGGGTTGTCCATCTTGTTTTATTAAGTCTCCTATTCCTAGCGACGATCTTCGTATCTATTGCTTACGGTTCGAAATCGATTAGCTTTGGAACGGTGTGGGACGCGCTCGTTCACTTTGATTCAAACAATATGGATCACTTAATCATTCAAACGTCGCGTTTTCCGCGAGTCGTAGGAGCCTTATTAATTGGCGCTTTTATGGCTGTCTCAGGTGCGCTCATGCAGGGGATGACAAGAAACTATCTTGCATCCCCAACCATTATGGGGGTAGCTGATGGATCGGTATTTGTCATTACATTATCCATGATTTTCATACCGGAAGCTTCCTCTATGACATTGGTTACGTTCTCGTTAATCGGCTCCGCATTAGGCGCAGCACTCGTTTTTTCCATTGCTCGCTTGTTACCTGGAGGAATGACGCCGTTAACGCTAGCGATATTAGGAACGATTCTTGGAACCTTTCTTAACGGGGTGTCTCAAGCATTATCGACATATTTTCAAGTGTCACAAGATATTAGCTTTTGGTATAACGCAAGACTGCATCAAATGGACCCGACACTTATTAAATGGACGATTCCATTTGCGCTTGTGGGCTTAATACTCGCTTTTGTTGTTGCTCGCTCTGTGACAGCGATCTCCCTCGGTGATGAAGTCGCTCAAGGGTTAGGAATCAATATTAATCTCATGAAAGGCTTGACGATATTAAGTGTCGTCATTTTAACAGGTGTATCGGTCGCGATGGCTGGGAAAATTGCCTTCATCGGTTTGATTATCCCTCATATTACGAGGCTTCTTATCGGTCAAGACTACCGGAGAATTGTTCCGTATGCCGCTATTTTTGGTGCGTTGTTTTTAGCGTGGGCGGATGTCATTAGCCGCTTTATGAATCATCCATTTGAGACACCGGTTGGCGTAGTGACTGCTATATTTGGCGTTCCTTACTTCCTTTATTTAATTAAAACGAGAGGAGGTAGGAGCATTTGAGTAAGCTTGGTCAACGTACTCGATTTTTAAGTGTGTTTTTATCGACGATTATCCTTTCTATCGTCATGATGTATGTTAGTGTCACGAATGGCACGTTTGATGTGTCAGCGATGGATACGATCCGCACGTTGTTTCGATTGCAGTCGGAAGCGGATTATGATTTAGTCATTTTCGAATTTCGTTTGCCGCGGATCATTATCGGAGCGATCGTCGGATTTGCTTTAGGTATTGCTGGGGCTGTTTTGCAAGGTGTGACACGAAATCAATTGGCAGATCCCGGTATTCTCGGAATCAATGCAGCAGCTGGAACGGCGATCGTTCTTTGTATGTTTTTCATCCAAGGAACGATGAAAGGAGCAAGTCTGTTATCAGTGATGACGATGCCGCTTTTTGGCTGGCTCGGAGGCTTAGGTGCGGCATTCTTACTGTTGCTTTTTGCTAGGCATCGAGGTTCGCTTGATCCGCAGCGATTAATTTTAGTAGGAATCGCCTTAGGTTCAGGATTTGGTGCGATTACTCTTTATGTTTCACTGAAGATGGACCCACAAGATTTTGAAATGGCGACGGTTTGGTTAACGGGAAGCATCTATCATGCGACTTGGACTCATATATTCGCTGTATTGCCTTGGGTTGTCATTTTAGTTCCGATTATTTGGTGGCGGTCGCATGCGCTAAATTTAATGCAGCTAGATGAAGTGACGGTCACAGGCATTGGTGTAAATAAAGATCGTGAACGACTGATTTTTCTTCTTTGCTCTATCGGAATCGTAAGTGCTTGTGTATCCGTATCGGGAAGCATTGGCTTTGTTGGCTTAATTGCTCCTCATATCGCGAGAAGGTTAGTCGGCATTCAATATCAATATATTATTCCGGCTTGTGGAGCGATCGGTATGCTCATGGTGTTAGTTGGAGATTTTATCGGAAAGACGATTTTTGCTCCAGCTGAACTGCCGGTTGGGATTGTGATCTCGATTATCGGTGTACCTTATTTCGTTTATTTATTGTTTAAAGCAAGGAAGTAGAGGGGGAGTATGAAAATGAAAGTAACCGAGTCATCTGCTTTTGAAATTCCGCGAGCGAAACAATGGACTTGTGAAAGCAAAGCTGGTCGTACGTATCGAATGATGATGTGGACACCGAATGTTGAGGCGCCACCGGAAGGTTTTCCTGTGATCTATGTATTAGATGCCAATTCTGTGTTTGGAACGGTAACGGAAACAGCTCGTCTGCAATCTCGGAAACCTCATGGGCTAGATCCGGCAGTCGTTGTCGGAATTGGCTATGAAACGGATGAACCTTTTGATACTGATGCTCGTTTTTACGATTATACGACGTATGCTGAGCCGCATGAATTTCCGATGCGACGAACAGAGAAGGAATGGCCAAAGACTGGCGGAGCTGAATCATTTCTCACATTTATTGAGGAAGAGTTGAAGCCGTTTGTTGAAGGGCTCGTTTCCATCGATCGGACGAGACAGACGTTATTCGGTCATTCGTTAGGGGGACTATTTGTCCTTTATACGATGTTTAATCGCTATGAAGCTTTTCAAGTGTATGCAGCGGGAAGTCCCTCCACTTGGTGGAAGAACCGCGCGCTCATACAAGAGATGGAACGAATGCTTCAAGACGTTCCTAAAGAGCTTCCCCCGACGAAGCTGTTTATCGGAATTGGTGCGTTAGAAAAGCAACAAATGGTTGAGGATGCTAAATTGGTGTTTGATCGTTTAACATCTGCACAAATCCCTCATTTAACGACGAAGCATTGTTGTTATGAAGAAGAAAACCATATTTCTGTTTTGCCACCTTACATTAATCAAGTCTATCGTTTTGCGCTAAGTAAATAAGCGACAGCCACCTTAGAGGTGGCTGTCTTTTTTCTTATTCATGTCAATCATGAATGAATGCGACTATTTTCTTACGGTAAAGTCAATCTGAGGTTTGATTTCATGTGAAGTGAGAAAAAGTAAAATAGCAGATAAGACGTTAGATAATGGAGGGGAAGCGATGGAGCTTGATTATTTGATTACGATCCTTGAAGAGAGCGGATATATTGGCTTGTTCCTATGGCTGTGGCTCGGTATTTTCGGCATTCCCGTGCCGAACGAGGCGATTGTCACAACGCTTGGGGTAGCGGCAGCCGCTCATTTATTAAATCCTGTAGCTGCATTTTTCGTCATTTATTGTGGAATTATTGCGGCTGTTACGACTAGTTATTCAATAGGTCGCTTTATCGGCCGACCGTTGTTGATTTTTTTCGAACGTAAAAATTATTTTTCTAAGACGTTGCGAAAGTCATTAAAAATGATTGATAAGTACCATGCTCATTCTCTGTTATTCAGCTATTTTGTGCCTGGCATTCGTAATTTTGTTCCGTTTCTGTACGGTGTACGTAAGTTACCTTTTACTACTTTCGCATCATTAGCCTATGTAGGAGTATTTCTATGGCTGGCGATTATCTTTACCACCGGCTATCTATTTGGCGACCACATTGATATGATAATCTATTATGGACAGGAAGCATTGTTGATTTTAGCTGGGATAATCGGGTGCCTGTCACTCCTCGGATTTTGTCGAAGAAAGCAATATTTGAAAGGAAGCGAAAAATGAAGATTGAACGGTTATTAACGATGATCATGATTTTGATCAATCGTAAAAAAGTGAAGGCGCAAGAGTTAGCTGATTTATTTGATGTGTCGGTTCGTACGATTTACCGGGACGTTGATACGCTTAGTTGTGCTGGTATCCCCGTTACTAGTCAGCAAGGCTCAAACGGCGGCATTAGT
Organism: Bacillus sp. Hm123; assembly: GCF_051842975.2. Classification (NCBI taxonomy): domain Bacteria; kingdom Bacillati; phylum Bacillota; class Bacilli; order Caryophanales; family Bacillaceae; genus Bacillus; species Bacillus sp. Hm123. The sequence goes on along the minus strand of NZ_CM200277.1, from coordinate 2,898,891 downwards.
TTGATGGAAGGATATCGAGTCGATCAGCAAGTGTTAACGAAAGACGAATTGGCTTCGCTTTCAGTGGCGATTCAAAGTGCGCTCACCTCTTATGAAGATCCTCATGCAGAAGCTGTGCTCGAGAAGCTGACAGGAGTGGCAGATGAGAGCGTTCGGCAATCGGTTGATCAAGTGTTTATCGACCTCAGTCCTTGGGGACAAAATATCGTGTTAAAAGAACAGCTCACTTTACTGAAACAAGCGATTGAATCCGCTCACTGTGTTCGTTTTAGCTACGCGGCTAGTGATGGGAGCGTAACGAGCCGATTGATTGAGCCGTACACGTTAGTACAAAAAGGGCGAATGTGGTATGTATATGGCTATTGCCGATTACGGGAAAACTTCCGTTTATTTAAAATTGCTAGGCTGAAAGATATTGTAGAAGAAGAGACGGAATCGTTTGAGAAAAAGCCGCTCCAGTTAGCAGAGTTGCCATGGGATAAAGAATGGCAGCAGCCACAAAACTTAGTTCATCTTACGTTGTCATTCGATCCAAAGATGGTGACAACGATGGAAGAAATGTTTGGACTAGAACGTGTCGATGCAGAACACTCCATCATTGAAGTGTCTTTACCTGAAAATGAATGGCTATACGGTTATTTACTAAGTTTCGGACAACGGATCAAAGTGATTGAACCTGATCATATAAGAAAAATTGTGCGAGAACGTGCGGAGGAAATCGTCGCGTTATATAAAGAAGAAAGTCATTAAGTGGAGTGCTTAATGGCTTATTTTCATTTGCTGACAGACTGTTGTCAAGTTTGCCTTGCTATAGTAAGGACAAATGATAGAAAGGTGGAGAATGAAAAATGAATAATCATTGTCAAAGTTGTGGTATGCCATTAAAGGAGCAATCGTTAGTTGGGACAGAAAAAGAGGGGCAACTAAGTAAAGATTACTGTACATATTGTTATGAGGCTGGGGAGTTTAAGCAACCGAATTTAACGGTGGAAGAAATGATTGACATCTGTGTGCCTCATTTAAAGGAAGATGGTATGGAAGAAGAGCAAGCACGTCAAATGTTAACTTCTTTTTTACCGAGCTTAAAGCGATGGAAAAAGGGGGAAGCGGTTGAGCCTGTGATCGTGGAGAAAGAAGCTTTTCAAGTGATGGGATTAACCGTTCGGACGTGCAATGCGGATGAAATGACGCCTGAAGGGAAGATTCCGTCCTTGTGGTCAGCGTTTTATGAGCAACAGGTACCTGAACAAACGTCGAATCTAGTGAAGCCAACTGCTACATACGGCTTGTATTCGGATTATGCGACGGATGTGAACGGAGAATATTCACTGACCATTGGAATGGAAGTCTCCTCAAACGGCGCCGTTCCCGAGGGGCTGAGAGTGAAGACAATTCCAGCAGCCAAATACATGGTGTTCACCTCTGAAAAAGGCCCGATGGTTGAAGAGGTCATCAAGACTTGGCAACATATTTGGACTTGGTTCGCCAACTCTGAAGTTGAAAGAACATATACCGGTGACTTTGAAGTATACGACGAAAGATGTGCCAACCCTGAAGAAGCGCAAGTCGATATTTATATTGCGATACGGGGGTAGGTAGGTGCCTGTCAGGTAGGTGCCTGTCACTCCCCGGGTTTTGTCGAAAAAAGCCTCTCCCAGTCAAAACTAGGAAAGGCTTTTTGGGATGATCAAGACTTCTCTTAGAATAGGGGGGAATTCGATTGAGTTTTATCCAAATTACGAAAAACAATATAGAAGATGAACATATTTGTTGTGCATTAGGAGCGAAGCAATACGCTTCTGCAGTAACTGAAAAGAAGCAGTGGCTGTTAGAACGAATGGAAGAAGGTTTGGTCTTTTATCGGTTAAATGAACGAGCAAAAGTGTTTATAGAATATATCCCCGCAAATAATGCTTGGGTGCCGATTCATGCGCCAAATTATATGTTTATTAATTGCTTATGGGTATCAGGTCGTTATAAAAATAATGGCTATGCAAGGCAGTTGCTTGATAAGTGTATACAAGATGCTCGCAATCAAAGAATGGACGGAGTTGTTCACATCGTTGGCAAGAAAAAGCTTCCTTACTTAAGTGAGAAACGTTTTTTTGAATATATGGGATTTGAAGTTGTTGATGAGGCAGAGCCGTATTTTCAATTGATTGTGTTGAAATTCAACGACCAAGGAGAAACTCCAGCTTTTAAAGAGAGGGTAAAAGTGAATGAAGAAGGTATCGTTGTCTATTATACGAATCAGTGCCCGTTTGCTTCTGGAGTGTTAGAAGAGTTAAGCGAAGTTGCCAAAAATAAAGGAATGACTTTTACAGCCTATAAACTCCACACAACAGAAGAAGCACAAAATGCTCCTACAGTGTGGACAACCTTCTCAATGTTTATAAACGGAAAATTTATTACCCACGAAATCATGAGTCCGAAAAAATTCAGCCAGTTATTAGATAGGGGTAGATAGGTGCCTGTCACTCCCCGGATTTTGTCGAAAAAAAGTCCAGCATGATGTGGTGATGCTGGACCTTTTTTATTCTATTTTTCTTTCTTTGCATATAATAGTTTAGGTGAAAAAATTTTGTTTAGGAAGGAGCAAGTATGAGTCGGTGGATACGAATCCATTTTGTTGAAGTGTTTGCTTTTATGGTGATGGTGACGGCTGGTTATGTAACTTTTCAACGGTTGATGGAAGGACAAGCAGTAACTTGGACATTACCTACTTCGGTGTTACAGATGAATACGATCTTTTTAAGTATTCTGATTGAAGCGATTCCGTTTGTTTTAATCGGCGTACTAATTGCAGGGTTTATCCAAATTTTTATCCAGGTGGAGCAGATCGAGAAGTGGATACCGAAAAATAAGTTTTCAGCGGTGTTGATGAGCTGCATTGTTGGGGCTTGTTTTCCAGCTTGCGAATGTGGGATTGTTCCGATCGTTCGCCGATTAGTGGCCAAAGGGGTACCTATTTATGCGGGTGTGGGATTTTTATTAACGGGTCCGCTAATTAATCCGATTGTTATTTTCTCAACGTATATGGCCTTTGGAAACGATTGGGGGATGGCGGGTTTACGTATGGGCGTGGGATTTGTTGCTGCTTTCTTGATTGCTTTACTTGTGAGCTTTATTTTTAAAGGAAATCAGTTGAAGCATAAGCATGTTACGCCTTTACCGTCGAAACAGAAGGTGTCTTTTCCGCAGCAGCTTCTCGGTATGTGTAAACACTCGATTGATGAGTTTTTTGATATGGGCAAGTATTTAATTATCGGTGCTTTTTTAGCAGCTTTCGTGCAAACGTATGTCTCGATGCAATCGATTTTGCAGGTGGGAGACGGGGTATTGACGATGATGGGGCTGGCGTATTTTTTATCTCTATGCTCCGAAGCCGATGCGTTTATCGGAGCTTCTTTCCGTCATGTCTTTCCAACTACATCGATCTTGGCTTTTTTAATTTACGGACCGATGATTGATTTAAAAAATACCTTCATGCTGCTAAGTGTGTTTAAAGTAAGATTTGTCGCTGTTTTAATCGTAATGATTACGCTTATTGTTTGGGGATGTATTCAAGTTTTAAACTAGGGGGGAAGAGATGAAATTTCAACCACAGCAAGCGTTTCGAGCGTTGATTCTATTAGCATTCGTCTTGTTTTTATGGCAGCTACATTATCGTGGAGAAATTTCACAGTACATTAATCCGAAGTACGAGGTATTAAGTCAACTAGCAGCCTGGCTTTTTCTGTTTTTGTTTATCGTGCAATTATCGCGTCTTTGGATGAAAAAGGCTTCTTGTAGCCATCATGGTTGCGATCACGATCATGGTGATTCCGACTCTAGGATGAAAAAAATCATCTCTTATTCTATTTTAACCTTTCCGTTAGTGACGGGGTTTTTATTGCCGGCGACAACGTTGAATGCATCGATTGCCGCTAAAAAAGGAACCACTCCACTTCCATCGAAAAGCAGTTTCGAGGAGCAGGAACCATTAGTTAATCCGAATGAAATGAGCGATCAAGAATACAATCAAAAAATGAACGCTCTTAATGCCGAAGAGGTCATTACATTGACTGACGATGTGTTTGAACCTTATTACGGAGAAATCAATGCCGCACCGAATCAATACACTGGAAAGAAAATAAAGATGACGGGGTTTGTGTTTAAAGAGGGAGATTTCAAAAACAATCAGCTCGTGCTTGCTCGCTTTTTAATTACTCATTGTGTTGCTGATGCCACGACGATTGGCTTTTTAACGGAGGTCGAGGAAGCAGCTACTATTCCGCAAGATACATGGCTAGAGGTCGAAGGGACACTAGAAACGACCTCCTATAATGAAGCAAGTATACCGCTAGTGAAGAACGTGTCATGGAAAGAGGTTCCGGAACCGGCTGAGCCTTATGTGTTTCCGGTGTTGACGGTGATTCGCTAGGTGCCTGTCACTCCCCGGTTTTTGTCGAAAAAAGCCTCTCCCAGTAAAAACTAGGAAAGGCTTTTTTCGATAGTTAATGTTTAATAAAATTGATTAAAATCTCATTAAAATGTTGCTTTTCTTCCAACATTGGATTGTGACCGCTTCGTTCAAAAATAACTTTTTGAATCGCGGGGTATTTTGCAACAATTGGGTCCCAAAGAGTCGTAGGTGCCACTAAGTAATCATATTTCCCTAAGCCTAATAGAATCGGCTTGTTCAGCTCGCTCAGACCATTAGTGACGTCCAGTGTAGCAAACGCCTCGCCCCATAGGTAGTCAATGATCTTCATATTCGTATAAACGCCATCCCACGTGTCGGAAGCGTCGAACTGGTAATCATAAAAGCTCATCGCGCCCATTCGAAGGCACATATGAACAAATCTTCGTTCGGGATCTTTTTCAATGTCACTTTGTAACAAGGCGATATTTTTATGCAGTTCGGCCTTTCTTTCAGGCTCAGCCTCTTGCTCAAAACAGGACTGACTTCCTTGCTGGCGTTCCATACTGTTGGAGGGAGCTGAATTTAATAGTACGACTTTATCGACATGCTTAGGGAATTTTTTCGCATATTCCAACGCCATAAAAGCGTGACCAGAGTGGCCTAAAATGACGATGTCTTCAAGTTGTAAGGCTGCTCGCAACTTTTCAATATCGGCTAAAATTTGATCTAATTGATAATTTTCACGCTCTAACGTTCTCGGCGGTCGGACAAATCCTCTATGGTCCATGAAGATGAATTGGAAATGCTGATATAATTGTTCTGAGAATAAGCGCGGGTAGTAGATGCTGCTGCCAACAACTAATACCGGCTTTCCTTTTCCTTTCATACAATAGTTCAATTCAAATCCATCGCTCATCATTTGTTTATATTCGTTCATATTTATCATCCTTTTCTTGTTTTTTGTATCACTTCCTTTCCGTCTTTTTCTACCCAGATATTTTCCATCGAACGCTCTAGCATTCTCATCACCTCTGTTTTTTGAATAAAATTGATACGATCAATAAACTCAAAATCATCGAGTCAAACAATCTCACAACGGTTGTACCGTAATTGAAAACTGATTCATAGAAAAAAGTATACCATAAAGCCATGATGAAGCCACCAATACCGATAATAGCTAACCAATAATAGAGCTTCTGTTTGCGGCTCGTGGTGGTGTTTGTTTGAGGATAAAGAAACATCGCTCGATATATCATATAGAGAAAAATCATGCCAAGTCCAAACAACGTGCTTCCATGCTGCAGAAGCTTAAATAGTGGGATGTCTAGTCCAAATAGGTGGAAGGAATGAGCAAGTGCTGGTATCCGCTCGACCATATAGCCAGTGACATGGGTGAAAGAATCCCAAACGACATGGGTGAGCATGCCGAGTAAAGCTGAATATATGACGACGAAGCTTTTTTGCAATTTACTAGACAACGAGTAATCAATCGGCTTTTCTTGTAAAAAGGACGGCAAATGCCGATGCAACGGTTCTCGAATGAGCTGATGATAAATGATATAAAAGAGGATCACTAAAGGAAGGTTGAAATAAAAGAACCCGGCCAACGTATGGCCAATCACCCCATACGGCTCCCCTCTAAGAAAATACTCAAAATCTGGCGCCATACTCCCAAGCACCAACGCACTAAAATCAAACCACCTGCTCCTCCTCGGAAAAGGCAAAACAGCAGCTGGATGAGCAAACGTAAGCGGCAAAAAAATCCTCTCCTTTCGACAGGTGCCTGTCACTCCCCGGTTTTTGTCGAATTATAGTATATAGGGGTTTGGTGTTTGCTGGCAAGCGATCTTTCAGTTCACTGAACCACACGAGAAATACAAAAAGAGCTAGATCGTAAATTGAAATCTCAATTTATGACCTAGCTTTTATCCTGTTGAGTGAAGTTTTGCTTTACTCTTCTGTGCTTTCTACGTCAAAGTACACTTTTTCAATTCCCATAACAGGAACAGATGATGTACCCATTTTCACGGTAGAGAAAATGAGCAACGTATTGTCGTTCTCATCGTAGAACATTCCTTTTTACATTATATCTTCTTCCCACTCTTCCTCATTAACCATAGGAAGTAAGGAGCACCGAGCACGGCGACAACTAAGCCAGATGGAATCTCTTTCGGGTACAGAATGGTCCGGCCGATGAAGTCAGCAAGGCAAAGAAGGGTGGCCCCGAATAAAATGGAACAGAAAAATAGTTTGCGATGATCCGATCCGACAAATAGGCGCGCCAAGTGAGGAGCAACAAGTCCTAAGAAAGCGATCGTTCCGACAGCGGCGATGTTCACCGATGCAAGTAATGTCGCTAAAATGATTAAGATCAAGCGTACTTGATTTACATTTTGCCCAAGTCCCGTCGCGGATTCATCACCAAGCATAAGAATATCAAGCTGCCTGATGAAGTAGAAAATAATAGGTATTAATATAAGCGAAGGGTACAAAATGATAGTTTCTAAATGTTCCCATCCTTTGGCGTAAGTGCTTCCGGATAACCATGTTAAGGCAGAAGCTACGTTTAGGTTAGCTCTGACGATAAATACTTGAATGATGGCGGAACCGAATGCTGACACACCGATACCAATTAAAATGAGCGCCGTTGGTTGAAAGCCTGATTTCCAGGAGCAGAGAAGCACGATCCCAACAGCGATAAGTCCACCAACGAATGCACCAAGCGGTAGGAAAAAGCTAGGTAGTGTCGGGAACAAATAGATAACGGTTAACGCGCCAACACCTGCTCCGGAAGAAATCCCAATGACCGCTGGATCGGCGAGTGGATTGCGCAAGATTCCTTGAAAGACGAGTCCGCTGAGTGCTAGACAGGCTCCTGCAATCGCAGCAACAAGCATCCGTGGCAGCCGTAAGTTGAACATCATATTTTTATCAAACTCTGTCAGTTGCCCCGTTAACACATTTTGAATACTGTACAAATAGTCATTACTGCCAATGATGACACCAGCTATAAGCGTTAACATACATAGTAGGGACGAAACAATAAGTACTTTTTTATAAGAGTAAAATCGAGAACGTCCGCTTGATATGGCAGAACCACCGTTACTCATATATTTTTTTGACTTCATCATGCGGAACACTAAATAAATGAGCCACGGTGAACCAATCATGGCCGTCACGGCTCCGACTGGAAGTTCAGCACCCGTTGGATCAATGACTCTGCCAACTACATCTGCTCCAAGCAGTAAGATTCCACCCCATAAGAAAGAGGAGAGCAGCAGTGGCAAGTGCTTATGGTAACCAATCATTCTCATTAAATGTGGAGCGACTAAACCGATGAAACCGATAGGACCGACAATTGTGACGGTAACCGCTGTTAAAAAGATCGCTGCAACAAACGCAATCAACCTTGTTACCTCTAGTCTTTCACCGAGTCCAATGGCCACTTCATCTCCAAGTAAAAGAACGTTTAACTTTTTAGATATAAGTAGCAGGACGAAAAATCCGCAAATAACGAATGGGAGTGCAAATTGAACGCCATCCCAGTTATTTTGGATAAGAGAGCCAGCTCCCCATAAAAATAGCCCAGATGTTTCATTTTCATAGAAGAGCTGCATCGTTCCTGTAAAGGACGCGAGCATAAGCGTGACAACCATCCCAGCTAATGCCATGCGAAGCGGTGTACTTTTTCGGCCGCCTGCTATGCGGTAAACAAATAAAGCGGTAATAGCTCCACCAATAAATGTGATCAATAGCGAATGTGCTAGTAATCCTTTTGGCAAAAAGATAGCTGATGCGACAAGAAAGAAGTAAGCACCAGAATGAATCCCCATCGTGCTTGCTTCGGCGAGGGGGTTTTTCGTTAATGTTTGCAGGATTACCCCTGAGACAGCAAGTGCTCCTCCTGCTACAATCGCTATGACTGCTCGTGGCAAACGAAGCATCACTAACGTTTGATGTTCAAGCGATTGGTTCGGCGAGAAAAGGGCGTCGATAATGATGCTGTAAGAAATATTTGCTGGACCTTGTCCAATATGTATGAAGAAAAGGAGCAACAATAAGGCTGCTCCTCCTCCAAATACAAACATTGCTCGAAGTGAATGTTGTATGTTATTCATCATGCAATCACTTCTTCGCTGTCATGATATCTGCAACTTGATTAGCGAAAGATTGAGCAGAAAGCGGACCGCCAAACATCCAAGTATCGCCTTTTAGCTTGTATGTTCTGTCTTCTTTCTTGAACTTTAACCCTTCCCAAGCTGGGTTACCTTTTAATGTGCCATCAAACATGTTATCATCATCTGCTACGACGTAAATGAAGTTGGCATCTTGTACTGGTTGAAGAGCTTCAACAGTAGATTGTTTAAAACCATCTGCTGGGGCTGTACCTGGTTCAAATGCGTTAGTTAAGCCTAATTCTTTCGAAATTTGTGCCGCCATAGCATTGTCAGTTAAGATACGGAACGTCGGTACATTTTCTAATGTAAATGCTTGTGTGATGACGATGTTTTTATTTTTTAATTGAGCTGCTTCGATTTTTGTTTTTGCATCTGCAAACGTTTGATTCATCTCTGCTAAAACTTTTTCAGCTTCTGCTTCTTTGCCTACAGCTTTTGCAATTTGATTGAACGTTTCCGTCATTTCAGCTAAGTGATTGTCATTATTCGTTGATGGATCGAATAATAGAGTGGGTGCGATTTGCTCTAACTCATTCTTAATTTCTTTTGCACGGAATGAAGCAGTAATGATTAAATCCGGCTTTAATTTATTGATTTCTTCTAAGTTTGGTTGTTGACGAGTACCTACATCGACCACATCGGCGCTAGGCTTGATTTCTGTATTTACCCATTTATTGTAGTTCTCAATGTCCGCCATACCGACAGGCTGAACGCCAAGAGCTAATAAATCTTCAGCATATGACCATTCTAAAACAACGACTTTTTTGGCAGGCTTATCTAACTTCGCTTCGCCTTCAGCATGCTGAATTGTAATTGCTTCAGAATTATTATCTGTTTTCGTTTCTTCTTTCGTTTCTTTTGGCTGACTGCAACCAACAACGAATAGAAGAACGATCGCAAGAATACTAATGATTTTTTTCATTGTCTTCCTCCAAAAATATAATATTTTTTATTTTGAGATTACTCTCGCGAATGAAACCCCTTTAATTGAAAGAGATTATCAATATCGATAGATAGATAATATAATGGCGCAGATTATAGTGTCAACACTTTTTTGTTGCTTAAATACGGTTGATTATCCTATTATTAGGAGTTGGTAGAGTGATGAGAATGCATCGGTTTGGATTGTTTGTAACACAAGCAGCAGGGAATCACTTAAAAATAAAACAATACAATTGAAAATAATTATCACATTCACTTACAATGAAAGGAAAATCAATTGTGACTAAAGGGAGTTGAAGTATATGTTTATTGAAACGAAAACATTTACGGTAAAAGAAGGCACTTCTGATCTTGTTGTACAAAATTACACAGGGGAAGGCATCATTGAAAAGTTTGATGGATTTATTGACTTAAGCGTTCTTGTGAAAAAAGTAAGAAGAGGCGATGAGGAAGTAATCGTTATGATTCGCTGGGAGTCAGAACAAGACTGGAAAAACTGGGAGACAAGTGAAGAGCACTTAGCTGGTCATAGAGCGAGTAGAGGCAAACCAAAGCCAGATCACATTATTAACGTAACGCACGGTGTGTATGACGTGAAATCTTCAAAGGGCGCTTATCAACAATCGTAAACGAAGATTCATAAAAATATAGAAAGTAATAAAAAGTCGTGGGATCGCCCACGGCTTTTTTTGTGCCTATTTTTGGGAGGTGCCTGTCACTCCCCGCTTTTTGTCGAATGATAGTACAGTAAAATACATTTTTTCAATCACCTCAAAAAAGGATTTGTATATTAAGAGTTTGTTAATAATTCACATTAAGTTTACAGAACCTATAGAAGTGGCGGTTTATTCACGTTTTTCATTAGTCATTTTATCCTTTTTTCTTAATAAATTCTAAAGATACTATTAACTGTAGGTTTATTCGCTATTCATAAATCTTTTTTAACATAGTAATTAGAGTTGGAGGAAGAGGGGGGGAAACGTTTGGATTTACATATTCATTCTATTTATTCAGATGGGCACTGGACGCCAGCTGAAATCGTAAAAGAGGCGAAAGGCAAAGGAATTGAGATGATCGCGATTACGGATCATGATGCGCTTGAAGGGTATGAAGTCGGTCTTAAAGTAGCGGAACAAGAAGGAGTTAAGCTAATTTCAGGAATCGAATTGAATACCGATGGGGAACTGGGTGAGATGCATATATTAGGTTATTTATTTGATGCGAAACATCCTAAAATCATCGAACATGTTCAATGGCGAAAAAATGAAAGATTAGCATGGGGAAGAAAAATTGTTGAACAGCTTCAATTACTAGGCTATTCCATCTCTTTTGATGATTGTGTAGAACGGGCTGGTCAAGGAGTACTCGTTCGAACGCACATAGCAGAAGAGCTTGTGGACGCCGGTTATTTTGACAATCAACAAGCAGCTTATGACACATTGTTGCGTAAAGGCCAACCAGCTTACATTCAACGAGAAGCTTTTTCGGCCATTGATGCGATTGATCTCATTCATGAGGTTGGTGGGGTAGCTTTTTTAGCTCATCCAGGAATTTATTCATTTGACGTACCTTTAAATATTTTGATGAAGCATGGGCTAGACGGTATAGAAGTGTATCATTCCAAACATACAGCAGAAACGACGGCGCATTGGTTGAAAGTAGCGAATGAGCACGATTTATTAATATCCGGTGGAAGTGATTTTCATGGACCCCATTCACGAAATCCTTACCCGATCGGCAGTGTGAAGATTCAGCCTAGTATCCAGCTTGAGCATTGGGAAAGGAGAATGGCGAAAAGATGAAATTACTTTTTGCTTCAACGTTAGCTTGGTCTTACCCAGTAGATGTAGTAATGAAAGTGGCGAAAGAGGAAAAGTTTTTCGGAGTGGAAGTATGGGCTGAACATATATGGAGCTATGGGACCGCTCCTAAAAAAATTGCAGATGCAAAGAAAGAACTCGATCTGGCGTTAACAATGCATGCGGCCAGCTGGGATTTAAATCTTTGTGCACTTAATTCTGGTATTCGTCAACAATCGGTTGAAGAAATTAAGCGTTCGATCGAATTAGCGATCAACATCGGGGCGGATAATATTACGTTTCACCCTGGAAAGATGACTTTGCCTTCTTTTTTAGTTTCTATGCATGAAGAATTATTAATTGAGTCACTAGATGAGCTTGTTCGATTTGCTAGAAGAGAGGGAGTAACGCTGTCGCTAGAAATGATGGAATGGAAAACGAAAGAATTTGTCACAGAGCCTAATGTTTTAAAGAGAGTGATTGACCCATTCATTCCACATTTACAAACAACTTTCGATGTGGCTCATATTCCTCTTCATCAAGATATTCGGGAAGTTTGGGCGGCTACACCTAATGTAGGGAAAATTCATATTAGCGATGCAACGAAAGACAAGCTCCACCTTCCTTTAGGAGTAGGAAATATTGAAGAAGATACGTTACATTTTTTCTTGCATACGGCTGACCTTCCAATTGTTATAGAAGGGTTTGATCGTTCGAAAGAATTAACGTGGTTAAAGAAAAACGTCAATTATGTTAAGCAAGGTAGTTTAGTGTAAAGGAATGGAGATGACACTTTGAAAATTTTAGTGACAAATGATGATGGTATTTTTGCACCTGGCGTTTCTGCTTTAGTTGAAGTATTGCAGCACTTCGGCGAGGTGTATGTAGTATGTCCGGATCAGGAGCGGAGTGCGGTGGGGCATTCGATTACATTAAGAACACCATTAAAAGCGAAGCCTGTTGATATTTTTCCAGGGGTTAAGCAAGCATGGGCAGTGAATGGCACCCCTGCTGACTGCGTAAAGCTAGGCATGGAAGTTTTATTAAAAACACCGCCGGATATTTTATTTTCTGGTGTGAATCTTGGGCCTAATCTAGGAAGAGATTTGTACTATTCGGGAACAATGGCTGGAGCGGTAGAAGCTTCTCTTTATCACATACCTTCTGTTTCGATGTCCTTGAATGCTTTTAATGATGTAAAGGTGAATTATCATAAAGTGAAACAACTGATCTATGATGTAGTTGAGACAGTCATTAGAAATAAGATCCCTAAAGGCGTCTTTTTAAATGTTAATTTACCTAATTTGTCAAAGGAACTATGTAAGGGGATCGCGACGATTCCTTTAGATATGAATGTTTCACGCTATCGTTATGTTGGTCTGAATGATCCACACGGTCAAGTTTATTTTTGGTTAAAGGATGAGTTGAGTCAGTTATCAGGATTTGATGAAGATAGTGATTATGCCAAGCTGAAAGATGGCTATATTACCGTGTCACCAGTGGAATTTCGGACTCATCAAAAACGAAAGCAAGAACAAATTCAACGCTGGTTTCAACAAGCACATTTAAGTTATGACAGGGAGGAAAAAACAAATGCGTAAATTATTTATGATGATGATGGTTTTAGTATTTGCTGTTGTAGTCGCTGCATGTGGAAATAAAGAAGAGAAGAAATCAGAAAATGAAACGAAAAGCACAGATAGTAATTCTGAAGTAGCTGGCACTCTTAATTTTTATACATCACAGCCGGATGCTGATGCGCAAGCGCTAGTCGATTCTTTTCAGAAGAAATACCCAGATGTGAAAGTAGAAACTTTCCGTTCAGGAACAGAAGAAGTCATCTCCAAAATTCAAGCAGAAAATTTAGCTGGGGATATTCAAGCGGATGTGTTGTTAGTCGCTGATGCTGTTACATTTGAAAGTTTAAAAGAAGCAGAGCTTCTCATGTCCTATCAATCTCCTGAAGCAAAACAACTTCCAGAAGCTTTAGTTGATCCAGATGGAACATATGCAGGAACAAAGGTAATGGCGACTGCATTAGTCGTCAATACAGATGAAGTGAAGGATGTACCAGATAGCTGGACGGTTTTAACAGAAAAAGGGTCTAAAGAAAAAACAATTATGCCAAGCCCATTTTATTCAGGTGCTGCAGCTTACAATGCAGGGGTCTTTTCTAGACAAGAATCATTTGGCTGGGATTTTTATAAGAGTTTAAAAGAAAATGGAATGAGCGTTACGAAAGGGAACGGTGGCGTGCTCGAAGCAGTCGCTACTGGTGAAAAGTCTTATGGTATGGTAGTAGACTTTATTGTCGCTAGAGCGAAACAAGAAGGTTCTCCTGTTGAATTAGTGTACCCGAAGGAAGGGGTACCTGTTATTACAGAACCGGTAGGAGTGATGAAAAATACCGACAATGAAGCAGCGGCAAAAGCGTTTATTGACTTCGTTCTTTCTGAAGAGGGGCAAGAGTTAGCGGCGGAATTAGGATACACACCAATTCGTGAAGGAATAGCCGCTCCAGAAGGGTTGAAAACGATAGAGGAACTAACGGTATTAGAAGCTGACACAGCGGAACTTCTTAAAGCGCGCGAAGACGATAAGAAGCAATTCGGAGACATTTTTGGACAACAATAATTTGGAGAAGGGAAGAGGGCAATGATTGCCGACAATCAACTTGCAGAAAAGAGAACGAGAGGGCTGCCCTCCTTCTCTTTATTATTAAATAAAAAAAATATCTTTTTCACGATTGGTTTTCTATTAGTCATTTTATTCTTTGTTGTGCCCGTCCTACGTTTGATTTTCCTTAGTTTTGTGGAAGAAGGGGCGATTACCCTTAACCATTACACCGAAATCTTACGAGAAAAAGCGACATGGTCTACGATTAAAAATACGATATATATTGTGTTTGGATCGACGGTGTTATCGCTTAGTTTAGGGGTGTCCCTTGCTTGGATTGTCGCTTATGTCAACATAAGTGGGAAGAAGTGGATGCAGCTGTTTATTTTTCTTCCATTCATTATTCCTTCGTACATAACGACGTTAGCTTGGATTCAATTCTTTAGCAAAAACGGCTTAGTTTCCACGATGCTGCAAGGTGTCCCGCTCCCTAACTTATACAGTATGGGAGGGATTATCTTTATTCTTGGTATCTCTCATTATCCGTTAGTGTATTTGTTTACGGTGAATGTGTTTCGGAAGATTCCCAGGGAGTTAGAAGAAGCGGCGAGGACATCTGGAGCCACTAGAGGCACGATATTTAGAAAGGTTATTTTTCCTTTAGCTTTACCAGGGATTGCTAGTGGAGGGTTACTAGCCTTTTTAACCAACCTTGATAATTTTGGTGTGCCTGCTTTTTTAGGTATTCCGGCGAATATACGAGTGTTAAGCACTTATATATATGAACAAATTGTCGGGTTTGGACCGTCGGCTTTCTCTAGAGCGGCTGTTCTTTCTGTTCTGTTAGGGGTTATCGCACTTACTGGAAGCCTCATTCAATGGCTGCTTTTGAAACGGAGTCGAGTGACGGAAACGGTGACGAGAGATATGGAGCCGCGAATTTATTTATCTACTACCCGGAAAAGAATGGTTGAGTTTGGTGTTTGGACCTTGTTGCTTGTGACTAGTTTAGTGCCGTTTTTATCAATGGCTGCGACTTCTCTCATTAAAGCCTATGGACTTTCGTTTAAACTTGAAAATCTATCACTTAAAAATTATCAATATGTCTTTTTTACCGACCCGAAGGCGATGTCATCACTATCTACTAGTTTGCAATTGGCGCTCTTTTCGACGATTGTTTGTGTAGTAATTGGAACACTTCTGGCGTATTTGCGATATAAACAACCGAGTGTTGGAATGAAAATAACGGAGTTTTTTATTACGATTCCTTATGCTTTA
Source organism: Bacillus sp. Hm123 (assembly GCF_051842975.2). NCBI lineage: Bacteria > Bacillati > Bacillota > Bacilli > Caryophanales > Bacillaceae > Bacillus > Bacillus sp. Hm123. Next base: position 2,883,673 of record NZ_CM200277.1, on the reverse strand, counting down.
CCGGGGACGGTATTTGCGCTTTGTATGATCTTCGCATGGATCCAGCCCATTCCAGGTTGGAATCCAGGAATTTATGGAACGGTTTGGATCTTGTTTATCGCTTACGTAACTAGGTTTTTAATTTTACAAGTTCGCGGAAGCTATACGGCTTTATTGCAAGTGGACCCATCTATTGAAGAAGCGGCAAGAACATCGGGAGCGCAAGGTTGGGTGAAATGGAGAAAGATCCTTTTGCCATTAATTTTCCCAGGGCTAATCGGTGGAGCTTTATTAGTATTTTTGATGGTGTTAACAGAATTAACGGTATCGAGCTTGCTGTGGTCTACTGGCTCAGAAACGATTGGAGTGGTCATTTTCAATTATGAGCAAGCCGGTTATACGACCTATTCAACGGCCTTTGCTAGTGTCATTGTGTTAGCGATTTTACTTGGTGGCATCTTATTTATATTGTTCAGCAAATTATGGGAAAGAAAGGTGATGAAGAGCAAATGATTCAAGTTCACCAACTAACAAAAAATTACGGTTCGTTCACAGCTCTTCAGTCTGTAGATTTACAGATTAATAAAGGGGAATTTGTTGCTATTCTCGGCCCGTCTGGTTGTGGAAAAACGACTTTATTAAAGTTGCTAGCTGGTTTTATGAAGCCGACAGATGGAGAAATCGAAATGGATCATCAAATAGTAGCCTCAAAAAAACAATTGATTCCTCCAGAAAAAAGAAATATCGGGATGGTTTTTCAATCCTTTGCTTTATGGCCGCATATGACAGTGTATGAGCATATTCAATTCCCGTTGTTACATCACCATTATGTAGCTAAAGAATTAAAAGCGGATGTCGATCGTAGAGTACGAGATGTGTTGAAGTTAGTTGGATTAACAGAAATGGCGGATCGGTATCCAGCAGAACTTTCAGGAGGACAGAAGCAAAGGGTCGCTTTTGCCCGAGCGGTTGCTCCTCTCCCACATCTATTATTAATGGATGAACCACTAAGTGCATTAGACGTAGAACTGCGTATGGAAATGAGGAAGGAAATTCAAAACATCCATAGAAAAACAGAAGCTTCGATTGTGTACGTAACACATGACCAAGGAGAAGCGTTAGCGATGGCTGATAAAATTGTTGTTATGAACAATGGGACAATTGAGCAAGTCGCTTCTCCAGAAATCATTTATTCGAGGCCAGAAACAGAATTTGTTGCTACTTTTGTAGGGAAATGTAACCTCGTAAAGGGGACATGGGAGAAGGACTTTTTTATACCGGAAAAAGCTCCTTATGAGAAATGGCTCGATACGGGCGTTTCTGTACCATTAAAAAAGAAAGGTATTTATCCGGTTCGCCCAGAACAATGGCAGCTAACAAATAATAGTCACTCTGCACTTCAAGGCACGATCACCTTTGTCCAATATCAAGGGAAAGAAATTCATTATACGGTTGAAGTAGAGAATGAAACATGGACGATTCATGAATCTGTTCATTCCCTGCGCTACTCTATCGGTGATCAAGTCGGTCTAACAATAAAAACAAATGAGTGTGAGCTACTGACTGTCTAATTTGAATAGGATCGAAAAACTAAAGCTAGCCCCACATTGCATCAAGCAGCGAGGGGCTAGCTTTAGTTAATTGATGGCTCCCTTCCTTCCGACCAACACAACAAAGTTAAAATATTTATAGACACAATCGATGTCATCAAAGCCGCTTTCCGTTAACCAATTAAGTTGTTGCTGCAAGGTGGACATTCGGTCAAGCTTCGTTCGTTCACGAGCGGCTTCTAGTTGTTCTTTCGTCAAACCGCTTGCCGAAATTTTTTGCCACCAGTCCTGTTTGTACATAGAGTCGATAAACGGTGTATGACCAAGCACTTGATCAGCATTGATAAAGATTCCGTCTGGATTCAACCATGTGTATACATTTTGATATAGCTTTCTTTTTTCCTCATCGGACAGATGATGAATCGATAAAGAGGAAATGATGATATCGAATGTTTGCTCGAACTTGTATGTCGTGTAATCGGCTGTTACGTAATCGATGTCTTCATCTTGGAAACGCTGTTGGGCGACCTCTAGCATCTTTTCTGAGAGATCAATTAAGGTCAATTGAGCTTCAGGGAACTTCTCTTTCAAACAAGCGGAAAATAACCCTGTCCCTGCGCCAATATCCAAAACGGTTGGCTTTTCTTTAGCACTTTCAATGAGCGAGATTGGAATCGAGTAAAAATCATCAAAGCAAGGAATTAATTTTTTCCTTTGTTCATCGTAAGTCGCTGCATGCTCATTAAATTTCTTCAATACTTGTTCTTTCGTCATATCCAATTTCCCCCTTAAACTATTATTAAGTGAAGGATACACGATTTGGTATATAATGAAAATGAATAAAAAAGTGACCGATTGATAACGAAGTGTTATTAAAGAGAAAGTAGGGATGATTGTGGAGATGAAGTGGCTACGAACGTTTATTAGTACGGCGAAGTATGAGAACTTTCGCCAAGCGTCGGATGAATTATTTTTAACGCAGCCCGCCGTAAGCAAACATGTGAAGCGATTGGAGCAACAGCTCGATGTGAAATTATTTGATCGAGTGGGGAAGCACGTTATTTTGACAGCGGCTGGAGCAAAATTTTTACCGATTGCGAAGAAGTGGATCGCGACATACGATGAAGGAATGGAGGAAATGGAGGCGTGGAAAAAAGGGGTTCATCGGCTACTGAAAATTGCCGTTGCGCCGCAAATAGCCGCATCAATGTTGCCGGCGATCTTAAGCCGGTTTATGGCGGTGCATCCAGAAATAGAAGTGGTCATTGATGTTGTGCGCTCCTTTGATATTGGCAAAAAAGTGCGAAGCGGGCAAGCGGATATCGGGTTATCACGAATGGAACCGTGGGAAAGTGAAATTCATTATGAAATTATTCACGAAGACCCCGTCGTTTTAGTGGCTCCATATGGTGAAGAACTGACAGAGGAAGAGGCATTACAAGCGTATCGTTTATTAATAGATAATCACCCGACTTACTGGGAAGAACTGTTGCCGATGATTAGACAAGTGCAGCCATCCATTCGTACGTTGTCTGTCACGCAAATGGATGTGACGAAACGACTAATTGAGCAAAGACTGGGTGTTTCTTATTTACCGTTATCGCTAGTGCAAGAGGAGCTACATCGAGAGGAATTGATGATCATCCCAGCAACGCACATTCATCCACCGATCTCGCTCACTTATTTTATAACTAAAATTATGACAGCGGAAGTTGAGGGGTTTGCTAATGTGTGGAAAGAAAACAGCTAGAGTCCGGATAAGACTCTAGCTGTTATATGTTTCAATCATTTTCTTCCTCTTCCAGATAAATAAAATCACCGTCAATAAGATTCTGTAAATACTCATCAAAGCTGTTTGCGATCACTTCATATTGATCAGGGTCGTGTAAAAAGCGAATGATTTGACCGCATACCCCTTCATCCGACGGGTTAAAATCAATATAGAGTCTTGATGAACCACCATTGTTCATACAGTCTGAAAAATGGATATACGTCCCTGGGAGAAGTCCTTCCTGATTTATCTTAGGGTCAACAGCCTCCTCGTCATCTTCGTATTCTAAAAGATAGGAGACGTCTTCTTCCTCTTTTGAACTTTCAAGCATCTGCTGTGTAGACAGTAAATAATATGGATATCCATCTTCTTCAACACCTGAGCCTAACATACAAACCGCAATTTCGTTATCTCCATATTTTCGCCAGTAAGTACCATCAATATTTTCAAGTAGACAGATAAGTGATTCGGGACAATTTGGATATTCTGACTTTAGTGTAGCAATATCCTCTTTTGTAGCGCCACACGCTGTATTTAATTCCTCGAGTTCATCTGTTGATAATGCTGACCTCAACCCGTTTAAAAATGTGTTGACTAAATCCATTATTTCGTCCTCCCAATAATAACTGTACTATGATTACTAGAGGATAGTTAGTTCAATATAAGAGCTAATATCCTCTTTTTATTAGCTATTAGAATTATAAACTATTATGCGTGTTGATTATGCATAATCTTCCATGAAAAGGCGATAAGTGTTCTAACTGAGGGGGCATTTAAATCATAATGCTATACCCTGCCCTCAGTCTTCTGTCATGAAAATATAGTATTTAACAATAATAAAAATAGGTAATATTATTTATTTTTAACAAATATGCACCTCATTTACATTTGCTTAATACTATCTAGATATTCCCTTTACATTCATGCGTTATCCTATTTGTGAAATGGTAATCAAGGAGGAAAAATATGTTTAACAAAAAGTTTTCTAAAAAAACTTTGCCGATTGTTGCGGCAACAACGATTGCTTTGGCAGGTTTTGGGCAAATAGGTTCAACTGAAGTAAGTGCGAAAGAGAAGGAAAAGGAAATTAAGAATGTTATTTTTTTAATTGGTGATGGTATGGGTCCTTCTTATATGACAGCGTATCGTTATTTGAAGGATGATCCAGAAAGCGTAATGATGGAGCCGACTGCTTTCGACCCGCATTTAGTAGGTATGCAAAAAGTTAATCCTGAAGACCCAAAAGAAAATGTTACAGACTCTGCAGCAGCAGCGACAGCGATGGCTACTGGAGAGAAAACATATAATGGTGCAGTAGCAGTTGACAATGACAAGTCCGAAATAAAAACAGTACTTGAGCAATCGAAAGAAAATGGGATGGCGACCGGTTTAGTTGCAACTTCTCAAATCAACCACGCGACACCAGCATCATTTGGAGCACATGATGAGGCCCGTGGGAATTATAACGAAATTGCAGACGATTACTACGATCTTATGATTAATGATGAGCACCAAGTCGATGTGCTGCTTGGTGGTGGAACAGATTACTTTGTTCGTGATGATCGTGATTTGACAAAAGAATTTCAATCAGATGGCTACAGTTATGTAACGACGAAAGAAGAGTTAATGGCGGATGATAATGAACAAGTACTTGGATTATTTGCACCAGTTGGGTTACCTAAGATGATTGACCGTACAGAAGAAGTTCCATCTTTAGAAGAGATGACGACAAATGCGATTGATCGTTTAAGCAAAGATGAGGATGGATTCTTTCTTATGGTGGAAGGTAGTCAAATAGATTGGGCTGGACATAGCAATGATATCGTAGGTGCTATGAGTGAAATGGAAGACTTCGAGAAGGCGTTCGAAGCTGCGATTGAATTTGCAAAAGAAGACGGAGAAACATTAGTTGTTGCAACAGCTGACCATTCTACTGGAGGCTTAAGTGTTGGTGTTGACGGCGTTTATGAATTTCATCCAGAAGCGATTAAAGCTGCGAAGCGCACACCAGAATTTATGGCTGCTGAAATCGAAGAAGGCGGAGATGTAGAAGAAGTATTAAATAAATACACGGAGTTTGATTTGACGAAAGACGAAATCAAGTCAGTTAAAGAAGCACAGAAGGAATTGAAAAAGGATGAATATGCTGTGACTACAGCTATTTCTAATATATTCAATGAACGTGCTCGTGCTGGTTGGACAACAGGAGGCCATACGGGTGTAGATGTTCCGGTATATGCATACGGTCCTAGTAAAGAACGATTCGCTGGTACGACTGATAACACAGACCAAGCCAATACCATCTTTGATATTTTAGAAAAGAAAGAAGAGAAAGAAGAGAAGAAAAGTGGCTTCTTCAATTTCTTTGGTCTATTTAACTAAGTGAACGAAGTGAACGCCTCAAGCAAAATGCTTGAGGCTTTTTTGGATAGGTGCCTGTCACTCCCCGCTTTTTGTCGAATATTGCTCTCTTTGTATACTATTCTATTATTTTAGTATAATAGTACAAAAGGAGCGTGAGATTATGAGTGAAGAGCAGTTACTTACGGTGTATCGTTTTTCTTCGCATAATAAGGAAGGGCTAGAGAAGGATACGGTATGCGGTTGTTTTCATTGCTTAAAAGTGTTTCATCCGTCTGAAATTGAGGACTGGTGGGATGATGAAGATACAGCGGTTTGTCCTTATTGTGGCATCGATTCGGTCATTGGAGAGAGTTCAGGCGCTAAAGTGACAGAGCCGTTGTTAAAAGAAATGCAGGAAATGTTTTTTTAACAGGTAGAAACTTTACATATTTTTTATCATAGAGTATGATAAGCGTGGAAATGAATTTTTATCATATTAATTTTGAGAGGTGAACTTTGTGAGTGCCGTAGAATCTAACTAGGATACAACTGAATGAAATAAACGTGATAAAAAAGGGAGTTGTGCCCTTCGTTTTGTCATGGATTTATTTCAGTACCTATGAAGATACCTACTGTACTTTACAAAGTGTGTAATGATGAGAGAGAAAAGCGATAAAAAATGATCGTTTATTTCGTGATCCTCTCTTTTTTACGCAAGCCTTGTATAGATAAAGCCGTGGGATCGCCCACGGCTTTTTTGTCGTTTCAATAACAGCATAAATAGTGGAATGTAGTCGGCTCCACTTTTAAAGTCTTAGGTATCTTCTTGCCCATGGATTAACCATCGTGAGGAGAATGATTATGAATACAATGACATTTGAGAAGTTGCAATATAATGAATTGAAGGAAACGGTGAAGTCTTATTGTGTGAGCGGGTTAGGGAAGAAGCTGCTTGATCAGCTAGAGCCGAGCTCGAATCAGAAAGTCGTTCGAAATCGTTTAACGGAAACGTCAGAGGCTAGAGCGATTTTGGATGCAGAACATCATGTGCCATTTGTTGGTGTGTCGAACGTTGAGCATCTCATTGGAAAGCTTGAGAAAGGGATCATTTTGGAGCCGACGGAGCTTGTGCATCTCGCTGATTTTTTAAGAGGCTGTCGAAAGCTGAAGCAGTTTATGCTAGCAAAAGAGTTTTTTGCGCCGATGTTAAGTTCGTATGCTCATTCGATGACCGAATTTCTGCATATAGAGGAGGAAATTCAATTTGCGATTAAAGGAAGTCGAGTTGATTCGGCGGCTAGTAAAGAATTACGGAGAATTCGCAAGCAGATAGAATCCACTGAAGGAAAAATTAAAGAACGATTGAATAAATTTCTAAATAGCTCAGGCAACCAAAAATATATTCAAGAATTTTTTATTAGCGAAAAAGACGGACGATATACGATTCCGATTAAATCCTCGTTTAAAAATCAAGTGGCGGGCACGGTTGTTGAACTGTCTGCCAAAGGGACGACTGCTTTTATCGAGCCAAGTACGGTGACGAAATTAACGGCCGAGCTAGCGACGTTGAAAGCAGAAGAAGCAGTGGAGGAATATCAAATTTTAGCGACGCTATCGGGGATACTGCTAGAGCAAATCAGTAAGATCAATATTAATGTCGAGCTAATCAGTCAGTATGATTTAGTGTTTGCGAAGGGGAAGTTTAGTCAGCAAACGAACGGGATCGAGCCGAAAGTGAACAGTCATGGATATACGAAGCTCATCAATAGCAAACACCCGCTCTTGCAAGGGGAAGTCGTGCCACTCAATATGGAAATCGGGAGCGAGTATCGCAGCTTAATTATTACAGGGCCTAATGCTGGTGGCAAAACGATTGTGTTGAAAACGATCGGGTTATTGACGCTCGCTGTCATGTCGGGCTTTCATATCGCCGCCGATCCTGAGACGGAAGTATCTATTTTTGAGAAGGTGTTCGTCGATATTGGTGATAATCAAAGTATCGAAAATGCGCTAAGTACGTTTTCTTCGCATATGAAAAATATGTCCGATATGATGGGGGTGGCGAACCATCATACATTGTTGCTCTTTGATGAGATCGGCAGTGGAACGGAGCCAAATGAAGGAGCGGCATTAGCGATTGCGATTTTAGATGAGTTTTATCATAAAGGCTGTATCACGGTGGCGACGACGCATTACGGTGAGATTAAGCGTTTTTCTGAGAGGCATAGTGACTTTATGAATGCCGCGATGCAATTTGATAGTGAGACGTTAGAGCCAAAATACCGACTAATTATCGGTGCGGCAGGAGAAAGCAATGCCTTATGGATTTCGAAAAAAATGAAGCTGCCAGACAATGTATTAGAGCGGGCTAAAAGCTATATCGACAATAAGGAGTATCGTTTCGAACGGGTACATGAAAGTAAAATTAAAAAACCGCCAATGACCTCGACGAAAACAGTGGAAACGTATGAGTATGTTAAAGGCGACAAAGTCATGTTATTAGACTATGACGATGTGGCGATTGTTTACAAAGAGAAGGATTCGTTCCATAACCTCGTCGTACTTTATCAACAAGAGCTGATCGAAGTGAACGTAAAGCGAGTGAAGCTAGAATTAAAGGCGAGCGAGCTTTATCCAGAAGGGTACGACTTAAATACGTTATTTGTCGCCTACAAAGACCGCAAGCTTCAGCATGACATCGAGCGCGGATCGAAAAAGGCGTTAAGGAAGATTCAAAAGGATATCAGAAATAGAAAGTAATGAAGCAAACGGTGTAGTCAGGATATGGCTACGCCGTTTTATTTTTCAATTTTTCCATTGACATGATTGAAAAAATAACATAAATTAATATATGAGCATATATTCATATAGTTGAGGGTGATTCGGATGCGATATGATGTAGTCATTATCGGCGGCGGGCAGGCCGGGCTGTCTATGGGATTTTATTTAAATAAAAGGAAGGCATCATTTGTGATTCTTGATCAGGCGCAAGAGACAGGGGCGTCTTGGAAAGCGCGATACGATTCACTGACTTTATTTACGCCGCGTGGCTACAGTTCTTTGCCGGATTTGAAGTTGCGAGGGGATCAGGAAGGGTATCCAACAAAGGATGAAATAGCCGAGTATTTATCAGCTTATACGAAAACATTCGCACTTCCTATCTGCCATAACACAACGGTGCAAAAGTTAGTTCAAGTGAAAGATGGCTTTCAAATCATCACAAATCAAGGAGACTTCTTTACGAAAACAGTCGTTGTCGCGACCGGACCGTTTCAAAAGCCTTTCATTCCAGCGTTGTCAACCTCGCTTTCTGACGATGTGTTGCAATTGCATTCTTCTCAATATAAAAATGCGACGCAATTAAATGAGGGGTCTGTGTTAGTCGTAGGCGGAGGGAATTCAGGTGCGCAAATTGCTGTTGAGCTCGCTAAGGAAAGAGAAGTGTATTTCTCGGTAGGTCATCAATTGAAGTTTCTTCCGTTACGCCTTGGTCGCAGAAGCCTTTTTCGTTGGTTGGATATATTTGGTTTTTATCGAGCGCCTGCTCATTCTAAAGTGGGAAGATTGATAAAGAAACAACCAGAACCGATTATGGGGTTAGAGTTGAAAAGAGTATTGAAACAAGAGAAGATAGTATTGAAACCGAGAACGATGGATGCCAAACAAAACCAGTTTATGTTTGCGGATGGCAGCGAAGTGAAGGTAGAAAATGTGATCTGGTCGACGGGGTTTCGCTCGGATTATCAGTGGATCGGCATTGTAGGAGTTTTAGATGCAAAGGGAACACCGCTTCATGAAAGAGGCGTTACAGCAATTGACGGGTTGTATTTTCTCGGATTGCCTTGGCAATTCAGTCGTAGCTCCGCCTTGCTTCACGGCGTAGGAGCAGATGCGCAGTACATAGATCAACATATAATAAGAAACGGATTATAAAGGAGGAAGTAACATGGGACACCATCATCATCATCATCACGGGCATGACCATCATGGACATCACCACCACCATCATCATTTTGAAGAAACGCGGGAAGGGAATAAAAAGGGTCTTATCATTGCCTTATTGATCACAGCAGGCATTATGATTTTGGAGTTTTTCGGAGGTTTATTCACGAATAGTTTAGCTCTTCTATCAGATAGCGGTCATATGTTAAGTGATACGAGCTCATTATTTTTAAGTTTAGTGGCGATCTGGTTTGCGGCACGACCTGCTTCACCAACGAAAACGTATGGATTTTATCGCTTTGAAATTTTAGCAGCGTTATTAAATGGTGTGACGTTATTTGTAATTGCTGGATTTATCGTTGTTGAAGCTTATGAACGATTTTTAGAGCCGCCAACTGTGGCAAGTGGAACGATGATGCTGATCGCTTCTGTCGGTTTGTTCGCAAACTTACTTAGTGCTTGGTCGCTGATGAGTAAGGGAGACGTGAAAAATAACGTCAATTTACGAAGTGCTTATTTACATGTGTTAGGAGATGCGCTTGGGTCTGTCGGTGCGTTAGTGGCTGGTTTACTGATGCTGCTGTTCGATTGGTACATTGCTGATCCGATTATTTCTGTTTTGGTTGCTCTTCTCATTTTAAAAAGTGCTTGGGGCGTCATTAAGCATTCCGTTCATATTTTAATGGAAGGCACACCGATCACAGTTGACCAAGCAGCAGTGAAAAAAGAATTAGAAGCGATCGCTGGTGTCGTTGATGTTCACGATCTACACATTTGGACGATCACTTCCGGTTTGGATACGTTAACTTGCCACATTTTAATTGAAGACGACGCAGACAGCCAAGCCGTTTTACAGCAAGCAATTAATAAAATTCAAGACAAATTCAAAATCGAACATACAACGATTCAAATTGAAACATCGCAAATTGAGCATGGAGAAATGAAAGTATAATGAGCAACAGCCGCTTTTCCAATTGGGGAAGGCGGCTGTTGTTTTTTTGTTTTCCAATTTTTCACTCTCATTTATGTTATTATATAACTCGAGGAGGTAATATATGGTGCTGAGATATGTAGTTATATTTTTATTAGGATTTTTATCAACATTTATTATTCCAGTAGATCCGTTTGATCAATCCAATTTAGCACTTAGTTTATTTTCTAGAATGATTTTTGCTTTATTTTTCTTATTAATTATTTGGTTATTACAAAAAACACCTTATACGAGGAGATGAAGAATTGTTTTTAAATTTATTAGTTAAATTTTAATAATTGCTAATACATCTTTACCTTCTTGATCCATACCGACTTCAAGGAAACCAAAACTAGCATAAAAGTCTTTTGCTACAGGGTTATTGGGATCATAACAGATTTCAACCTCTTCTAATCCATCTGTTTGCTTAATTTCATCAAGGGCTAGTTGCAAAGCTTTACGACCGATACCTTTGTTTTGATAATTCTGGTCTACCATAAATCTCCAGATAGATATTTTTTGTTTTGTTTCAGGCACCCACATGAAAAATCCAACAGGTTTGTCATCTAAACAAATTGCGCGTGTTTGATAAGATGGGTTGAATTTTGACTCAACAAGTGACCACATATTTTCTGCTACATAATCATACTGGTTTTCAGCTACAGATAGGTCACAAATATCCTCATAATTATTCTTATCTACGTCAATAAGGGTTATATTCATTTAATGTATTCTCCTTTTGAATTAGTTAGGAACTCACTTCCTCAAAAAAGAAAGGCATCGTCATAAAGATAATCATTCTTTCCACTTCAAAAATCCCAAGCAGCTGTGGAGATCAATCATAGCTGCTAAGTAACACGCGATACTCAAGTGCAAAGTGTATCTTCATTTATTTTAACATAATCCGAGAGAAGTCCTTTTCCTCTTGATTGAGAATTATATGGATTAAACGTAAGCTCGTAATCAAATAAAGGTGTAACAAATACGAAATTACCACTTTTCCAATTAGGAAAAACGGTAATTTTTCACTTTGAAGATAAAATGATTGCATCTCAACATACGTTCTAGTATATTAATTGATGTATCAACTATTGACGTATCAATTATTTTTTTCTAACTGGAAAGGACGGGATCAGTTGACGAATTTATGCATGAAGGAGTCGATGATTGTCTATAAATTGCATTTCCTCAATAAAGAAATGAGCTCGAAGTTTGAAGGGTGTACAGGTCTTAGTCAGTCAAAGCTTGAACTGTTGTACCAGTTGTATCAAGTCGAGGAAATGAGTCAAAAAGAGCTTCAGCAACAAATCCATATTGATAACGCCGCCATTACAAGACATTTAAAGCAACTAGAAGCGAACGACATGATCGCCAGGCGTAAAAAGCCGACTGATCACCGAGTTACGCTTGTTCACTTAACTGATCATGGACGCCATGAGATTAGCGCTTTTTTAAAGGAAAAAGAACGATTTGTCTCTTTAGTGCTGAAAGATTTTACGGAAGAAGAAATTGATCAACTGTTTGCGATGTTGAATCGCATTGAAACAAATATTAACGATATTTAATAAAAAGGGAGTATTCATCTATGATCACAACACAAAAAACAAACGACTTTACAGAAATTATGACAGGACGCCGTTCCATTCGTTACTACGATCCGTCCGTGAAAATTAGCAAAGAAGAAATGACGGAAATCTTAACAGAAGCGACGTTAGCACCATCTTCATTCAACATGCAGCCATGGCGTTTCCTTGTGATTGAAAGCGAGGAAGGAAAAGCAAAAATGGCACCACTTGCGATGTTTAACCAATCACAAGTAGAAACATCTTCAGCAGTAATTGCCTTATTCGGTGACTTAAACAACTTTGAAAATGCGGAAGAAATCTATGGGAAAACAGTGGAACTTGGCTATATGCCTCAAGAAGTGAAGGACAGCCAAATGCCACAAATGACTGCTTACTACAATTCAGTGTCAAAAGAAGTCATGAAAAACGTCGTGTTAACGGATGGAGGCCTTGTTGCGATGCAATTAATGCTTGCCGCTCGTGCTCACGGATACGACACATGCCCAATCGGCGGCTTTGAAAAAGATAAAATCGCTGAAGCGTTTGGGCTAGATAAAGACCGTTACGTACCAGTAATGTTAATTTCAATTGGGAAAGCAGCGAATAGCGGTTATCCATCCGTTCGCCTGCCAATCGAAAAAGTTGCACAGTGGAAATAAGAAAATAGCGAGCGCCGGTCACATTTTGTGGCTGGCGTTTTGTTTTTGTATATATGGTAATTAAAACATTTTTATTGTATATTTACCAAAAAGAGGAGTTGTCTAAAAGATACATAATGAAAGATTATCATAGTCATAGAGGGTGAATATATTTGAAGATAGATACGGATGCATTAGTGATGTTTTTAATAATGTGGGGAATACCGACTTTCATGGTTGTTCGAGGGTATTTAAAAATGAGTGAGGAGGAACAGCAGGAGGCGATGACGGATTTTAAATCGCCACGGTTTATTTTTACCATCGGTTTTAATGTTATCGGTGCTTTTTTGGCTACATTAGGAGGTTTGTTAAAGGTAGACGGCATGAAAATGAGCGGGTACATTTTCATAACAATTGGGATCATAGTGTCAATTGTTACAACGTGGAAAAGTAGCAAATTACGAAGTATACTCCTCCTTCTTTTGCTTTTGGTGCTTTTTTTCATAACCTACTATTTATGATCAGTTACTCGTAAGGGGCTGTTCTTCTATGCATGAAGAATAGCCCTTGTTTGTCATCAGGTACAATGAAAGTAAGTATAAAAAAACTAGAAAGCATGTTAAAAATATTTCGGGATCTGAAAGCACGTTATATCAATACCTTTTCCATTTCCATTGGAATAATACATACAAGTGCTCTCTCGATATCTTTGTTTAGAAGCTGGAACTTCAACAAACTGCAATCGTTTATAAAATTCGGTACCGATATCACTATAAAGGAAGACAAGCTGACAGTTTTCATTTTCTTCTAATTGCATGATGACTTGCTTGATTAATAAAGAAGCATACCCTTTTTGTCTCAGCTGTAGCGGTGTGGCAATGGAACCGATACCTCTAACCATTAAGTCGCCTAATGGAGGCAATTTATAGACAATAAGGGAGCTTAACAGTTCTTTCTTATCTGTATCTTCAAGCACGTACCACTGCCCTTTTTTATATTTACTAGACTCGCGACATATAGTGACGTACTTTTCAGAAGGCATATTATCTCCCCAAACGTCATAGCCCATCATATATACTTCATTCATATCTTCACTTGTTGCTGCTCTAATGATTTTCATAAATTCACTCCCAGTTTAAAAGCGACTCCGCCAATTCTTTTCTAATTTGTGTAATATGTTTCTCCATCAGCTGTTTTGCTAATTCTCCTTCTCCAGCGACGATCGCCAAGTACATTTGTTTATGTTCATCAATCGTACCTTGTAGTCGTTCCGGGTCAGCGAGTCGTTGTCTTCGTGTCGCTCGAATTGTATCTTGCATATGCTCGCTCAGTGTTTGGACCAATTGTAAAAAAATTGAGTTATGAGAGGCACGAACGATGCTTAAATGGAAATGGAGGTCAGCCTCTAATCCAAGTTCAACGTCAGTTTCAGCGACTTTCATTTTTTCGATGGCTTGGCGAATATGTTCTAAGTCTTCAGAGGTGGCTCTTTGAGAAGCCAAAAAGGCACATTCTACTTCAAGCGCTCGGCGTAACTCCAACATTTCATAGACAAGTTTATTTTCTGCGTGGACGATTGTTGTGGATAGTTCATCGCCAAGTAGTTGAAATTCGGATGTTTTCATAAAGCTTCCGCTGCCTTGTTTAATTTCAATAATTCCTTTCATCTCTAGCTTGCGTAACGCTTCTCTTACGGATGTTCGACTAACATTAAAGCGGCTAGCGAGCTCTCTTTCCGTCGGCAATTTATCTCCGGGCTGCAATTGTTCCGTTAAAAAGTATTCTTTTATTTGATCAACAATTACTTGATATGTTTTTTTCTTCGGCTGTGGAATCAAAAAATCTCCCCCTTATGTTGTATTGTAATCAATTTAGTGAAAAATTTTAATTATTGATTTTTTCAGATAATTTAGTACAATAGGAAAAAGGTTAGACCAACTTTGATTTGGTTAGACCTATAAATTAGTATATGTGACGATGGAGGAAAAGCAAATGAATATAACGAAAGAATGGATCACAGCTTTACAAGAGGCTCTTTCTGATCAGCAAGTATCTATCAATGAAACGATTTTAGAGCAACACGGGAAAGACGAATCTTATCATGCGACAAGCCTTCCCGATATCGTTGTGTTTCCGACGACGACAGAAGAAGTGAGTGCAGTCATGAATATTGCGACAGAATATGAAGTACCGGTCGTACCATTTGGCGTCGGATCGAGCTTAGAAGGGCATGTCATTCCGTATGAGCATGGGATCACGGTTGATTTCTCACAAATGAACAAAGTTTTAGAAGTGAGAGCCGAGGATTTCCTTGTTCGTGTCCAACCTGGTGTGACGCGTTCGCAATTGAATAAAGAGTTGAAAAAACATGGATTATTTTTCTCGGTTGATCCTGGAGCTGATGCCACACTCGGAGGAATGGCTGCGACGAATGCGAGCGGAACGACTTCAGTGAAATATGGGGTGATGCGTGACCAAGTGCGTGATTTAGAAGTGGTACTAGCCGATGGTACGGTGATACATACAGGGAATTTAGCGGCGAAATCGTCATCGGGCTATCATCTAAATAGTCTATTTGTCGGTTCAGAAGGGACGTTAGGCTGCTTTACGGAATTAACGCTTCGTGTGTACGGAATTCCAGAATTTATTATGGCGGCGAGAGCTTCTTTTCCAACGGTCGACGATGCGGTCGGAGCGGTCGTAGGCATTTTGCAAGCGGGGATTCCGATTGCTAGAGTCGAGCTTGTGGATGAACCATCGATGAAGCAAGCGAATCTTCATAGTGACACCTCATATAAGGAACAGCCGACGTTATTTTTAGAGTTTCACGGCAATGAAGCGGGCTTAAAGCAAGATGTAGACTTTATGAAGGAAATTGTGGCGGAGTTTCAATGCGAAGGAATCGAATTTGAAACGGACAATGCCGCTCGTGTACAACTTTGGGAAGCGCGCCATAATTTAGCTTACGCCTATGTGCATGGCTATCCAGGCAGAAAGATGATGGTTACGGATGTGTGTGTACCGATTTCTGAATTAGCAGGAGCGATTCATTATGCGAGAGAAGAGCTTGATCAGTTGGAGTTGATTGGCGGGATTGTCGGTCACGTTGGTGATGGGAATTTCCATGTGTTGTTAATGATTGATATGAATAACGAGGAAGAGAAGCAGAAAGCTGACGAATTAAATGAAAAAATCGTAATGTATGCGATTGAAAGAGGCGGTACTTGTACGGGAGAACACGGCGTTGGCATCGGCAAACAGAAATACCAAGAGAAAGAGCATGGAAAGGCGTTACTTGTGATGGAAAAAATCAAACAAGCACTCGATCCTTTGACACTATTAAATCCAAATAAAATTTTGAAAATGAAGCGATAAGAGGTGAGTGGATGAAAGTTTTAGAAGCTATCAGTAATGTCGCCGGAAAATATTTTGCTGTTTGGGTTATTTTGATTGCTTTAATCGCTTTTTTTGTTCCAGCTCCTTTTCTTGTACTTAAGGGCTATATTACGATTTTATTAGGTATAGTGATGTTTGGGATGGGGCTGACGTTAAAGGCGGTTGATTTCAAAATTGTGTTAACGAAGCCGCTGCCTGTCATCATCGGTGTATGCGCTCAATTTATGATCATGCCACTCACTGCCTTTGGGATTGCTTATTTATTGAACTTGCCAGCAGAATTAGCCGCAGGACTTGTTTTATTAGGGTCTGTCCCAGGAGGAACGGCTTCGAATGTAATGGTGTATTTGGCGAAAGGAAATGTCGCTTTATCGATTGCGATGACATCTGTTTCTACGTTGTTGGCCCCAATTGCGACGCCGTTTATTTTATTATGGCTCGCTGGTCAGTGGATGCCGGTCGATCCGATGGCGATGTTTATGTCGATCATTCAAGTGATCATTATTCCGATTGTATTGGGGATTGTTGTGAGGAAGCTTGCTCCAAGTTTTGTCGATAAAAGCATCCATATCATCCCATTAATTTCTGTTCTGGCGATTATTATCATCGTGTCGGCGGTTGTAGCAGGCAATGCGACAACGATTGCTTCGGCTGGATTGATCATCTTCATTGCGGTTATGTTGCATAATGCATTCGGTCTGATGCTCGGCTATGTGACCGCTCGTCTACTTGGTCTTGATGAAAGTAATCGTCGTGCTATTTCTATCGAAGTTGGGATGCAAAACTCTGGTCTTGGCGTCGCTTTAGCTACCGCTCACTTCGGCCCGCTAGCGGCTTTACCGAGTGTGGTCGGAGCGGTTTGGCATAATATTTCTGGTCCGATCTTGGCGACGTATTGGTCGAAAAAGCGGGTGAATACAGAGGTGGAAGTTCCGGTGCAGTTAGAGAGTATCAAGAGGTGATGATCAATCTTGTGATTTTGCCCAAGCAAAAGAGAACAGTTGCTTGGGCAAATTTTCATATTTTTAATTTCAGCACGAGAATTTTACTGTCTTCTAGAGCTTCTAAGCTATGTGCCTCTTTAGGATCTAATTGAAGTATTTGTTCTGGCTTCATTACTCGATCTTCACCTTCAATATTAAAGGTTACACATCCTTCTAGAACGGTGATTAACACTGTATACGGAGCATCATGTGTAGGGATAGAATGCCCTTTTTTAAGTTCGATCGTTAGTGCATCAAAGCTCTCGGCTTCATGTTGCTTAGTAATTTTCTTTTCTTTTAAACTCCATTGTAATTCAATAATATTCATTTGGGATCTCCACTCCATTGAAATAGTTTTTCTTTCATCGGTTTTAAAATGAGGTAATCAATTCCGATAATTAATAAGATGCTTATGACGGTCCAAGCGAACACAACATCGGTGTTAATGTTGATTCTTGCCATCGAAAGGGAGGCACCGATTCCGTCTGAGGCACCAAGCAATTCGGCCATCACTGTTGTGCGTACAGCACTACCAAATGCAATCGAGCACGCCGTAAATAAGGGAACCATTAAACTTGGGAAAATAATATCTTTCAATAATACCCATTTTGATTTTTGATATACTTTAGCCATGTCTAGTAATTGTTGATCCATTTGTCGAAAGCCGTTAGCTATGTTTAAGAAGAACGTAGGAAAAATTAAAATAGAAACGACAAAGATGGCAATGGAGGAATTCGTTCCAAACCAAACTAGAGCGAGCACGACTAAAATAATAGGTGGAATCCCCATTAGAATGGCTGTCACCGGACGAAATGCTTCATAAATCGTTTCGTTTAGGCCCGCCATAATTCCTAAACTAATAGCAATTATGGCGCCAATGGTGAAACCGATTATCATTCGAACAAGAGAGATGGACAGTTGTTCGAACAGTTGGCCTGTCCTCGTTATTTCCCAAATAGCACAAGCTGTCTCATAAGGAGAAGGAATCAAAATGCTTGGGAAAAATAACGAGATAATATACCAAGCTGTTAATAAAGCAAAAATCGATATTAGTTGGATGGATCTGCTTTTACTTTGGGTCATAGTAGAAATCATCATCCGGCAATTGCCCACCGATAATATCTGGTGAAATGGTTGCTAATTGTTCAAAGAAAAATTCAAGCTCTTCTTTCGCATCTTGTGCAGACACAAACTCCAGGTTTAATGATGGAATCAGCTTTTCAATGAATGCCGGCTCTAAACCTTCTTGGTATTTGGCGATCATTGGTGCCGCTTCATTAGGCGATGTGTTTAAAAATTCGATGGAAGAAGCAAGTTCCTTTTGCAATGTTTCTACAACTTCAGGGTGTTCTTCGATTAAAGAGTTATTAACGACGATGCCTGCTTGTGGAATCCGAGCTTCTTTCCCCGTCACTTTCGCCCATTCTTCCTGTAAATTCATTTGCTTCGTTAACTTCACGTTCGATTTTTTTGCTTTTGCTATGACAAGTGAAGCCGCATGTTCTGGTAAAATAGCATATTGTGCTTTACCAGCCGCCAATAATTGAACGACTTCTTGCGGTGCTGAAGCATATTTGATCGTAATGTCTTGATCTTTGTTGATCCCATTTTTATCTAGTAAGTATTGGAATACTAAGTCCGGCATATCAGATTTAAAAGGAACATAGACAGTTTTTCCTTTTAAATCCTCCCAACTAAATGTTTCTCCATCTGGGCCAATAAAGTGTAACAATCCCCAAACTAACGTATTAATTAGTTTGATATCCATCCCTTTGTTATAAAGGTTCGCTCCTACATAACTTGGTACAGCAGATACTTGCACTTCGTTACTCGTAATACGTGCACGTAATTCATCTGGTGTGTTCCATGGTTGGTACTTCACTTCATCTACTACTTCAGATAGTGATTGATCGTCTAAAATTTTGTAAAGTGGCGAGGCAATTGAAATACCTGAAGGGGCTTGAATCGACAATGCGTCTAGTTTCTCAGTCGCTTTTTCAGCTTCTTTTTCAGTTTCTGTTTGTTCTACTTTCTTTTCATTGCTACACGCGACTAAAATGATTGAAATGACCGTCAGCAATAACAATTTCCAATATTTCATCTAGGTGTTCCTTCTTTCCAATAATTGAATTTGTACATCGGTGATATATTTTGGACTTCGTTCAGAGCGCTCCGTCGTCAGTAACAGCTCATCATATATTCCTTGATTGGCCTGGGTAATATCGATAATTCGATCCGCAATTTTTGCCGCTTCTTCATAATCATGTGTCACGTAAACGACACTAGTTTGGTGCTGCTCAATTAATTGGCAAAAATCATCGAGCAATCTTTGCTTCATTTGATAATCTAATGCACTAAAAGGTTCATCCATTAACAGCAATTTAGGCTCTTTAATAAATGCACGTGCTAATGAGACTCGTTGCTTCATACCACCGGATAATTGTCTAGGATAAACATTTCGTTCTTCGTACAATTGTACTTTTTCTAGCATCGCTTCTACTTTCGATGAATCGACCTTTTCATTTAAACTAAACGCCACATTGTCAAAGACGTTTTTCCAAGGTAATAATCTCGGTTCTTGAAATACGTAGGAAATTTCATCAGTCAAAATAGAAACCTTGCCAAACGTAGGTTGAATAATGTTTGAGATTACATTTAGAATAGATGTTTTTCCGATTCCAGATGGTCCAACGAGTACAACTACTTCGCCAAGGGCCAAACATAAATCAAATTGTTCACAAACTTTTTTCCCTTTGTACTCGATGGCAATTTGTTCAAGCTCTACAACTGTTGCAGTCATTTACAAGCCACTACTGTAATATGGCCAAAGTGTGTGCGGGCATCATCAAATTGCTCAATTAATTCTCGGAAATACTTTTCATCTTCTTCGTTTTGTTGAGCGTTTTGAATGATTGTCATTAGCCCATCAAACCCTTCATCATGAACGAGTCCTTTAAGCGATAATAAATGTAATTCACCCGTATTTATTTGTTGAATAGCGAACCCTTCTTGTTCAAAAAGCTGTTGCCATACTGTGCGTGTTTTTGGTTGAGCTCTTACCATGATAAGGCTTCTTAATTCATCGAGTTCGGTTGTCACTTGTTGCTCGTCTTTGATTAGTAAATCATGTGTCGCTAAGATCCCACCTGACTTTAATACACGATAATATTCCTTTAACGCTTGTTGTTTCATTTCATCTGGAAGCATAGTTAACATCGCTTCATTTAAAACGATATCAAAGGTTTCATCTTCAAATGGCAGTTGTAAAGCGTTACCATGCTGGATATGAATAAGGTGCTCTAGTTCGTGCTGTTGAATATTTTGTTGAGCTTTATTGACAGCTTCTTTGTTAATATCAATTCCTTTGACAGTTGCTCCATATGTTTTGGCAATATGAATGGCTGTGGTTCCCATATTCGGCGCTACTTCTAATACTTTAGATTCAGCGGTAATCGAACAAGCGTTTAAGATTTGATGAGTTGCTGCTTTTCCTCCTGGTCGTAATACGGTTTTACCGAGACCGGCTAAAAATAAATGCGCAGGTTTTTTTGAGGATGAATTCATAAAAAGACTCCTTTTTCGCTTTTTCTTTATATTAATTGAAAATGATTATCATTGTAATTGATCTACGTCACATTTCGAAGCAAAAAATAAAAAACAACTAGAGGATATCTAGTCGTTGTTCGCCATCATTCAGCCTGATATTTTTTCACCTAGAGCTTCTTTGTTGACAATTTCAATGTTTCTTCCCTTTACTACAATAGATCTGTCCTTTTGAAATTCAGTTAATTTCCGGCTGATTGTTTCCCTTGATGTTCCTAATACGGAGGCTAGGTCTTTTTTTGCGATGGTGATGACGGGTGCGCGTTCGAGTAAAAAGTGCGCAAGACGGGTTGTGACGTCATCATGACAAATAGAGACAAAGCGTCTTTCTACTTCATCCATGCGTGCTGTTACTGATTCCATCATTTTTAAAAGGGTTAACGGACTTTCGGCTAATAGATCTTTCAATTTATTGCCATCGAGTGCACAAATTTTTGTCGGTTGTGTCGCTTCGACTGTATATGAAATAGAATCATGTTGAAAGAGCGTTTCATCACCTCAGAAATCCCCGCTTTGTAAAAAGCGTAATACCGTCTCCTTTCCATCTTTAGAAGTGACACTTACTTTGGCGTGACCTTCATGAACGATAAATAATTTTTTATCTTTTGAACCAGCTAGAATAATATAATCATTCGTATCATATTCATACCGTGTAATGATGCTAGATACATGCTTCATTTCATCTTCTGTTAAATGTTGAAAAATCGGCACTTTTGAAAAACAATACGTTTTTTTCATAATTCGTTCCCCTTAAAAATTGATTTGCGTCACAGACTAAAATTATATGTTATTATTAATATTAACATTTAGTGATAATCATTATCAATAGGGGGTGTTGAAGTTGGCTAAATCAATTGATTATGAAAAAATTCCTGGGCACTGGTTATTAGCGAGTTTGGGAAAAACAGTATTAAGACCTGGTGGCATTCAAATGACTCGAAGAATGTTAGAAGCACTTCATATTACAACAGCTGATACAGTAGTAGAATTTGCTCCTGGCCTTGGACTGACGGCTAAACTAGCTTTAGCACAAAATCCATCCGCTTACTTTGCGATTGAAAAAGATCAACAAGCTGCTCAAAAAGTAACAAAGTTATTAACGAAAGCCAATCAAGAAGTTATTTTAGGAACGGCGGAGAAAACAGGTCTCGATGATAACGTAGCGACCGTTGTTTATGGGGAAGCGATGTTAACGATGCAATCGCCTATCCAAAAAGATCGAATTATTGAAGAAGCAGGGCGTATTTTACAGCCGGGAGGTCTATATGCCATTCATGAAATGGCGTTAGCTCCCGCAGATTTACCTGATGAAAAACGACAAGTCATTCGTAAAGATTTAATCGAGGCGATTAAAGTAAATGCCACTCCATTAACAGTGGAAGAGTGGAAAACGTTGCTTACTAGCCATGGCTTTGACATTCAACATTGCCACCTGACACCGATGCATTTATTAAAGCCAAAACGTCTCATCGAGGATGAAGGAGTGCAAGGTGTTGCGAAAATCGGTTTCAATATTGCACGCCATCGGACAGCACGTCGTCGTGTCCTAAAAATGAGAAATACATTCATAAAGCACCAGCAACATCTTCAAGGGATTTGTCTCGTAGCTAAAAAACGATAATAAAAAAGCTATTGACAATCATTATCACTACGGTTATTATTTCTAATAGATAATGAAAATTATTATCAATTAGAAAAGTGGTGGCTCGATTGAAAAAAATACTTATACCCGTTTTTATCTCCGTCGTCGTTGGGTTGTGCTTTTATGATATTGTAACTGAAAAATTTTATGGAGATCGAGCCACTAGTATTATGATCTTAATTATTATGATCATGCTTCCAGTATTAAATATAATGGAAAGAAAAAAAGCGTAGCTTCCTTATGTAGGAAGCTTTTTTTCATATCTCCGAACGAAACGAGCATACTAGTCGTAGGAGGTGATTCGTGTGGGCAATCCGAAAAGAAACAGCAAGGATTTCGCGCCGAACCAACTAGGCAAACAGCAAAAGGCAGCCGGCGGAAATAAAGGACAAAAGATGCAAGATAAATCTGGAAAACAGCCAGATGTCATCAATGGATCATGATACTTACTTGGAGGGAATTCGATGAGCCACTCAAATGAGCAGCAAATGAAAAAAAATACAGCCAAAAATATTGCCGCAGCGAACGAGCGTGCAGCGAAAGTCGCCAAGATGCAACAAATGATGAATAACACGATGGACAATATCCACGAGGCAAACGAGTCACTCGATCACGCGGAAAGCGCAGCGCAAATCGAGAAAATCAAAGCGAATAATGAAAGACGCCAAGAAAGTATCGAAGGATTTAAACGAGAGATTGCGGAAGAACAATCTTTCTTATAATTTTCAATTCCCACTGCTCAGCGGTGGGGGTTTTTGTTTGTTTGAAACTTTTCATATAGATGGTACGTATAGGAAGGAAAAGGGGGGAGCGGTGATGGCTCGTTGTCAAAACTGTCAACACAAATGGAAAAGGCGAGAAGTCCTGCGAGTAGGCTTTTCAAAAAACGGCCTCGCTTGTCCGTATTGCGGGACGAAACAATATGTGTCGGAAAAAACGACTAATTGGCTTACGTTAACGTATTGGAGTCCGCTGTTTTTGCTTATGATATTATTGCCGTCGTTTGTGGAGTTAAGTAGCGAGGAGAAACCGTATTGGTGGTAACTTTTTGACCTTGCGAGCGATTTCTTCGATGTTCTATCTGTTTCTTTGACCTTGCGAGCGATTTCTTCGATGTTCTATCTGTTTCTTTGACCTTGCGAGCGATTTCTTCGATGTTCTATCTGTTTCTTTGACCTTGCGAGCGATTTCTTCGATGTTCTATCTGTTTCTTTGACCTTGCGAGCGATTTCTTCGATGTTCTATCTGTTTCTTTGACCTTGCGAGCGATTTCTTCGATGTTCTATCTGTTTCTTTGACCTTGCGAGCGATTTCTTCGATGTTCTATCTGTTTCTTTGACCTTGCGAGCGATTTCTTCGCCTTTCTATCCATTTCTTTAACCTTACGAACAGTTTCTTCAACTTTTCTGGATACCCCATCCCTTCGCTTTCTATCCAGACAGGACCGTCTCATAAATCAGTGAGACGTTTTTTTCTGTTGACATATCTGTTTATACTGTTTATGTTTAGTATATACAGTATAAACAGATTGAAAAGGAGGGAGAGGGCAGTGTTCAAATCTGCCTGAATCAAATGGAGCATATTTTAGAGGTGCAGCATGTATCAAAAACATTTAAAAATTTCTATTTAGACGATGTTAGTTTATCGATAAGGAAAGGCTTTATTATGGGATTTATCGGTCCGAATGGGGCGGGAAAATCAACATTGATTAAGTGCATGATGGACTTTATTCCTTATGAGCAAGGAACGATTAAACTGTTCGGCAAAACACATGAGGAAGCAACGAGGGAGATTAAAGATCGCATCGGTTTTGTCGCGGATGAAAATATTTATTTTGATCATTTAACGATTGAAGCGAATAAAAAATTAGTCGCCCCGTTTTACTCGCAGTGGAGTGATTCAAGCTTTTACGCGTATTTAGATAAATTCGGATTAAATCGCAAGCAAAAGGTGAAGAGCTTATCGAAAGGGATGAAAATGAAAATGGCGTTAGCCTTTGCTTTATCGCATGAAGCGGAATTGATTATTATGGATGAGCCAACAGCAGGGCTCGATCCCGTGTTTCGTCGCGAGCTTTTAGATATTTTGCTTGAAGTGATTCAAGACGAAAACAAAGCGATCTTTTTCTCGACCCATATTACGACGGATCTTGAGAGTATTGCTGATTATATTGCGATGATTAATAACGGGCGTATCGTCTTTAGTAAAGAAAAGGATGAGCTGCTTGATCATTTTCAAATCGTGAAAGGCCCGACGGAAATAGTCGATGAGGTAAAATCCCATTTGATTCATGTTAGAAAAACAGCTGTTGGTTTTGAAGCGTTAACAGAAAAAGGAGCATTATTGCGCGAACAGTATGGAGATCATTTTTCATTTGAAAAGCCGACGCTCGATCAAATAATGTACTTTTTTGTGAAGGAGAAGGCGCAATGATTCAACTTGTCATTCGAGAATTGAAGCTTATTCAACCGATTATTTACATTATGTATTCAGCGGTGGCACTCGTATTAGTGCGGTTGGCGACGACGGATGGGTACACGAATATGGGAGCGATTTTGTATGTGTTTATGGTTTCTTTCTTTTGTGTTACCTCTATTAGTCAAGTAGATCGGGGACAACCGAGTAGTCGTTTTTTAGCACAGTCTTTGCCGATGTGGAGAAAACAACTAGTAGGCGCGCGTTTTTTAGTGAGTATTCCAGTGCTTATAATTAGTTTCAGCATTTATCTCATTATTGCGGCTGTAATATCTTTTGTCGATGTTGGAATCGCTGCATCATTGCCCGGGTGGAGAGATATCGTTGCCATTTGTATGTTTCACTTTGTCGCTAGTTCGATTTATCATGTGATGTATTATCGATTTAGTTATTATGTTAGTAGCGCTTTCGCGATATTTATCATTATTTTTTCTTGCAGTTTTATGTTTAGTGTTTTAGCGGGGACTGGTCTAATGGAAGAGAGAGGCTATTGGTTTAGCCAGCCATTGCCGCTATTAGGCATGTTAACGCTGACGGGGCTAATTACTGGCGGCAGTTATTTATTGTGTGTTCGATTGTATGAGAAGCATCGCTTTTAACGAGGAAAGGAGGGGATGGGATGTCTTTGCATATTCGCATTACGAACAGCGGAGATGAGCCGATCTATGCACAGATTCAGCGGCAAATTAAAGAGCATATTTTGCGCGGGGAGCTGCAAGAAAAGATGGCACTGCCGTCGATTCGGAAACTAGCCAAAGAGTTGCAAATTAGTGTGATTACGACGAAAAAAGCGTATGAGGAGCTAGAGCGAGAAGGATTTATTGAAACGTATCCTGGTAAAGGCTCTTACGTATCTGCGCAAAATCCGGAATTGTTAAAGGAGAAGCAATTGAAGATTATAGAAGACCAGTTGACGGAAGTCGCCAAGCAAAGCAAAGCTTTTCAAATTTCTCTTTCTGAACTGACAGAGATGCTGTCACTTATTTACAAGGAGGAATGACTAGTGATAAGACATTTAATGAAGCTCAACGTTCAAAGCATGAATCGACTATTATTATTTATGACACCATTCATTTTTTTATCAACAATAACAGCTAATCATTCCTATCAGTTTATCGTATTTGTCTTTGCGGTTTCTGGTTATTATGTGATGATTTCTAATTTGCCGAATAAGGAAAATCCCGATAGTTCGCTTCTCATTCATACGTTGCCAGTCACTCGCACACAAATTGTCGTTGCAAAATATATCGGAGGCTTAAAGTGGTTTCTAATTGCGTTCATCATTTATCTTATTGTTGCCGGAGGACTCGGTGGCTTCATCGCTCCTGTTCCTAAATGGCAAGAGGTCATCATCGTGTTGAGTATGCTCCTAGGCGTGATGAGCATTTTTTATCTTTTTAGGCGAGAAGACTCCCACCTCAAGGAATGTGTAGGGCGATAGCCCAATGAGTAGGTGGGGGATGAATCGCCTTCGGACAAGGGATGGCTATTTGCCATCTCGATTGTCCGACTGTTCGAGAGCCACTTGTAGCAAATGGAAAATAGTTTGGGTGCGAGTTCCAAACCCTTTTTGCTCTTTGTAGGCATCTACCCTCTCTAAAAGAACTTTAGGAAATCGTAATACAACTGATTGTTTTTCCATATTTTCACCCCTAAACGATATACAAATAACATCTTAATTGGTATAATATGTACATCATAACATAATGGATGAGGAGGTGAAACTCATGATCGTTCATAAAGCCTATAAGTTTCGTATCTATCCGACAGAAAAACAAGCGATTCTGATCAACAAAACCATTGGCTCTAGTCGATTTGTATTTAATCATTTCTTGTCGCTTTGGAATGATACTTACAAACAAACAGGAAAAGGTCTGTCTTTCAACAAATGTTCGAAACAACTCACACAACTGAAGAAAGAAATTGTGTGGCTGAAAGAACCAGACAGTATTGCTTTGCAGTCTTCTCTAGAAAACCTCTCAGATGCGTTTGACCGCTTTTTCAACAAACAAAATGACGCTCCTCGTTTTAAGTCCAAAAAAAACAAAGTTCAGTCCTATAAAACGAAACACACAAACGGGAACATCGCCATTGTCGAACATACAATTAAATTACCTAAACTCGGATTTGTTAAATTTGCCAAAAGCAGAGAAATAGAAGGTAGGATTTTAAATGTAACAATCAGACGGAATCCAAGCCGAAAGTATTTTGTATCCATTCTTACAGAAACAGAAGTGAAAGAATTACCTAAGACAAACTCTTCTGTTGGAGTGGATGTAGGGTTAAGTGATTTTGCAATATTAAGTAATGGGCAAAAGTTTCATAATCCAAAATTCTTCCGCGCATTGGAGCAAAAACTAGCTAAAGCCCAGCAGATCATGAGTAGACGAACAAAAGGCGGTTCTAATTGGAACAAGGCCAGAGTTAAAGTAGCTCGTATTCATGAAAAAATCACCAACGCAAGAAAAGACTATTTAGACAAAATCTCTACCTATATTGTCAAAAACCACGACATTGTAGGCATAGAAGATTTGCAAGTGTCAAATATGCTAAAAAACGAAAAGCTATCGAAAGCCATTAGCGAAGCATCGTGGTCGCAATTTCGAGAAATGCTTGAATATAAGGCGAAATGGTATGGAAAGCAAATCGTTGTCGTATCCAAAACATTTGCGAGTTCTCAACTATGTTCTTTTTGTGGTCATCAGCATAAAGAAGTGAAAAGTCTCGCCTTACGTCAATGGACTTGTCCTTCTTGCGGCACAGACCATGACCGGGATATCAATGCAGCTACAAATCTTAAAAAGGAAGCATTAAGGCTAATAAATTGAAATAGACTGTCGGAGGCGTAAGCCGCTTGGACGACCTAACCGCAGGAACTGCGGAGGAAAGCCTGCTCAATAACTGGTGGATACACTGGTGTTCGCAGGAAACAGAATCCCCCACTTCAAACAACTCGTAAGAGTGTTAAGTGGGGGAGGGTTCAACCGTTGTATTATCGTTGGGGCTACTATGCAGCGATCGCTTTGAGTGGGCCGATTATTTTATTATTATTTATGTTAAGTGTCTTTTATCCAAGTGTGCTTCCAAACGTATTTATTTTGTGGGATATGCATCCATTATTTTTATTCACTTTTTTCGGATTAGCGATGGTGGCATGGGTGATCTCACTTTTATCGTCGATTCGACTGTTTGAAGCGCATCGGTGAAGAAAGATGGGATGTATTTTGTATGAACAAACTTCTATAAATCTCCTTATTTTCTAAATAAACGGTATAGCCATTATGTTACACTGAAAACGAATACATACATCGTAAAAGGCGGGTGTTATGATGCAACGAGTAGAGACGTTAAAGCCAAAATGGATGTGTTTTTTTCTCTTAGCAGGAGTGATCATACTTGGCAATTATTCGGCCCATCATTTATTAACCGTTCCTAGTGAGGATGTACAAGGAATGACGATTGGATCGCTAGTCGACTTTGTGATTGTCCTTCCTTTGCTAACTTACTTCCTCATTCTTCGTAAAAAACGGTCGGTTGCTCCGATCATTGGTGTAGCGCTTCTTGGATATTTGACAGCTAAATTGATGATTCCAGCTGAGCGATTCGACGGAATGGAATGGATTGGCTGGGTGTTGGTAGCTGGTGAAGTGACGCTGTTTGGAGTGGAGATTTGGCTGATAGTTCAAGTGGTGAAATTTATTAGAAGCGTTCGAGCAGAGGTGCAACAGCAAGATCGACGTTTGACACCTGCGATGGCTGTTTTGCAGCAAGCGGACGAAAAATTTTCTGGAAATCGGTTGGCACAAATCGTGGTGTCGGAATGGATGATGCTGAAACACGCACTCGGCAGTTGGAAGCAAAAAGCGCCGACATCGGCCCAACATTTTACCGCACATCAAAACACGAGTGTGATTGCTTTTTATGTGATGATGATCCATGCGATTGTGCTTGAGTCGGTAGGTCTGCATTGGTTGCTTCATTCAGTCAGTCCGATCGTTTCTTGGATTTTGTTAGTGATCAATATGTATGGTGTGCTCTTTTTTATCGGCGAGATTCAAGCGATTCGACTTAATCGGATCACGGTCGATTCAGATGAAATCATGATTCCAATTGGGTTGATGAAACGAATCACGGTACCGATAGAAGCCATTCACTCGATTCGTCGACTAGAACCGGGAGAATATCATCCAAAAGATAAAACGGCTTTTCATGGAATGTATGTTGATTTTGAAAAGCCTGAGCCGCAAATTGTCATTGAGTTACAAGAGCCGCTCACGGTGAAATATTTATATGGCTTTAGCAAGCAAGTAGATAAAGTATATTTAAAGCTCGATCAGCCAGAGGAATTTTTGGCAGCAGCGAGACATGAGTTAGCAGAGTGAACTGCCCCATAAATGTTAGACACGAAACTAACATTTATGGGGTGTTTTTATGTCTAAATATGCAGTAGAAGATTATATTGGGTCAGATCAGTCTTTTCTTTTTGTTTAGTATATAATGATAGTAAGACAAAAAAGGGGGGAACGGATGGGATTTTATATTGAAAATATTATTTTGATTTTTGCGGTGTTGTTATTTATCGGTGTGTTTACGGCGAAGTTTTCGACAAGATTAGGGTTACCGTCACTCGTATTCTTTATCATGGTAGGGATGGTGCTCAATCGTTTTATTTTCTTTGATAATGCTTGGTTGACGCAGTTATTGGGGACAGTGGCCTTAATTGTCATTTTGTTTGAAGGGGGATTGCAAACAAAATGGACGAATATAAAGACGGTGTACAAACCGGCTGTGTCTCTGGCAACGTTTGGAGTACTAGTTACTACGATAGTAATTGGGACGGCAGCAAAGTATATTTTAGGAATTAGTTGGCTAGAAGGGATGTTGTTCGGTGCGATCGTCGGTTCAACGGATGCAGCCGCTGTTTTCGGTGTTCTAGGCAATAAAAATATTCAAACAAAACTAACTTCGATTTTAGAAGCGGAATCAGGCACGAATGATCCTATGGCTGTTTTTCTAACCATCACCCTTATTCAACTGATACTAGCGCCGTCATTTGAGCCTTTCCATCTTCTCGCTCTCTTTATTTGGCAAATGGGAATGGGATTGTTGATGGGCGTGTTGCTTGGAAAAATGTCTGTATGGGTTATTAATCATATTAATTTGGACTCATCTGGTTTATATCCGGTGCTTTCTGTTGCCCTTGCGATATTTACATTTAGCACGGTGACAATCATGAATGCGAGTGGTTTTTTAGCGGTTTATGTTATGGCCGTGATTCTTGGAAATGCGGATTTAACGTATCGTCGTTCCATCGTAGGTTTTAATGAAGGATTTGCTTGGATGATGCAAATTCTGATGTTTGTTTTGTTGGGGTTACTCGTATTCCCTGGGGAGTTGTTAGAGGTTGCTTGGCAAGGGATTGCGCTTTCTGTTCTATTAATGCTTGTTGCTCGTCCGATTGGAGTGTTTGTTAGTCTCATCAAGAGTCGATTAAATGTTAACGAGAAATTATTTATCTCATGGGCCGGGTTAAAAGGAGCTGTACCTATTATTTTAGCCACCTATCCTTTAGTAGAGGGCTTAGAGAATGGTCAGTTAATGTTCAATGTGACCTTTTTCGTTGTTCTTTCCTCGGCACTCGTACAAGGGGCGACGATTTCACCTATTGCTGCATTCCTTAGAGTGGAGGGAAAAGGCAAGAAACTTCAACCACCACATAGCTTAGAGCTCGTCTCTATCGGAAGAACAAACAGCGAAATCATTGAAATTCAAATTTCTGAAGATTCCATTGTCACTCATCAAGAAATTCAACAACTCAACCTTCCCCCAAAAACCTTAATCACAGCTGTCATTCGCGGGGAACAATTAATCACTCCATACGGCGGAACAAAGCTACTGCCAGAGGATGTATTATATATTTTAGTAGCAAAGGCTCAGAAAAATGAAGTGAAGAACATCATTATGACCACTAAAACCTCTAGGGAAGAAGAACTTCTCTAGAGGTTTTCCTCGTTAGGCAGCTTTCTTGCTATTTTTCTTATTATCTTTCTTTTTAGCTACTTTCTTTTTGTCGGCTTTCTTCTCAGCTTTTTTCTTCGCTACTTTTTTAGCTAATTTCTTCTCAAGTTTCTTTTTGTCCGCCTTTTTCTTATCTTTCTTTGTTACTACTTCTTCGATCTTGCTTTTCTTTATTTTTTTAGCCATGATCATACTCCCCTTTTCCATATTTTTATAGTAACATTCTTCGCAAAAAGAACGTCTGTTTATTAGGTTATCATAACCATTTATGGAACGCAAATTGAATGATTATAAAATATTTACAGAAATGAAAGTTGTAATGGATGGTTATCTCCTGTAGATATTAAATGTAAGAAATAAGGTCATTCAATCTTGCTATTCCCAATCAAAAAGAGCGCGCCAAGTGGCACGCTCTTTTCTTTCATCCTTCTCTCATCTTTTCAGGCAATGTTTGAATCGATTGGATGACCGCATCTAGCTTTGCTTCCATTCGATACAAAAGATAGAAGGTGACCACGATTGGAAAGCCGACATCTTGAATAAAGGGTAGCAATTGCTCCATTTTGATCCTCCTCACATATAGTGGGAAAGCCAGACGAGCTGACTTTCCCACTTTTTTAATTTGTGCATAGACTGTTAGTGGTTACTCGATAACGACACTTGAGACGGTGCGGTCGATTAAGTTTGCTTCTTTCATTGCGACGAATTTTCCGCTTGTGGAGCTAAATACTCCAGTAGCGATGATCGCCTCCATGGATTGTTTCACTAGCACAGGATCGACTGGTTCTTTCGGATAGTCGAGTGTTAAAGAAGCTGTTTTTCCAAGGTCAGTAGTGAATTGTAGTTGTAGTGTCTTTGCCATTTTTTCTCCTCCTATTAGTTAATTTCCGATAAATCGTTGCGGGCGATTGTGACCATTGGTTTGTCCACTAAAGCGGCAATTGCTTGAGCGGCTGCTTGTAAGTTGTCCGCGCTCGCCAATTCATCAATGTTTGAAAATGTTTTTGACTTCAGAACCGGCTGACCCTTTGCATCAACTCCATGATTAAACGTTAGGCGTAAAGTGGATTTCGTTAGCGTTGCTTGTGCCATATTGATCACCTCCTTTCACCCTCTATATAGAAAAAAAGGAGTGAAAAGGACACCTTATATGAAAAAAATAGACTTTGTTACTATTTTGTTATTTTTGTAACATATAAGTAATATTGGGTGTATAATAAAGGAAAATAATATATTACCAGTTTTTGTGGGGAGGTAAAGGGAATGAGGAAATGGGCTGCAGCAATCTTTTTTTGTGTTCTTATGTTTGCGTTTGCTGGAACGGTTTCGGGAACAACGCAGGAAAAAGGGATCTATCTTGGGCTTCATGATAAGATGCTTCCTTTTGCGAAAGGGGAATCCTTTATTGTTAATGGTCAGGCGGTCGCATCAATGTCAAAGCTTCATCGGTATTTATATGTGGAGCAATCGTTTAATCAAGCAGATGGTACATATACATTAGAGAAGCATGGGAAGCAATTAAAATTTAATAAAGCAACAAAGGAAGCTTCTTTCAATGGAAAGAAGACAACACCGGCCATTCTATATACGAAAAATAATGAAATATATATTGGGATTCGCTGGGTTGCCGAACATTTTGGGTTAAAAGTAGACTATTTAAGTGCTTCTAAAACGGTACGTATTTATTCGTCTCAAGGGGCGAAATTATCGAATGAAGAATTTATTCAAGCGAATCAATCGTTCCTTGATCGAAACAAGCCGAATCCGCCATCAAAGAAACCGATTGCCTATGTGACGTTTGACGATGGACCAAATGTTTATTCGGCAAGTATTTTAAATACATTAGCCGCCCATAACGTAAAAGCAACATTCTTTTATATCGAGCCAAATGTTCGTAAATATGCTACTTTCGCAAAAAGAGCAGTTAGAGAAGGGCATTACCTCGGTTTGCATAGTGTCACGCATCAAGCGAACCGACTGTATCGATCGCCACAAAGCTTTATGGGGGAAATGAATCAAACGCAACAAACGGTTAAACGAGTAACCGGACAATCATCTATGTTGGTTCGTGCTCCATATGGAAGCAAGCCATATTTAAAGCCATCTTATCGTGATGCGATGGTGAAAAAAGGGTATCGTTTATGGGATTGGGATATAGATAGTTTAGATTGGAAGTATAGTCCAAGTACAAAGTATCGAATTTTACAAAATGTAAAAGCCGGTGTGCAGCAACAAAAGAAAAGAGGCGATCAGCATGTCGTGATTCTCCTGCATGAGAAGAAAGCGACAGCCGCTATTTTGCCAGACATCCTCAAGTATTTGAAAAAAGAAGGATATGAATTGCGAGCATATGACCCAGCTACTCATGTGATGCAAAACTTTTGGAAAG
The DNA here is from genome assembly GCF_051842975.2 of Bacillus sp. Hm123. NCBI lineage: Bacteria > Bacillati > Bacillota > Bacilli > Caryophanales > Bacillaceae > Bacillus > Bacillus sp. Hm123. The sequence continues at coordinate 2,850,409 of NZ_CM200277.1, read as the reverse complement.
ATAGAAGACTATAATGAGAATAGAAAAAAGCTACCTTTAACAAGTAGCTTTTTTTAGCTTCAAGATCTTATCAGCTAGAGGTGAGAAGCTGATAAGGTGCCTGTCACTTTTCATTGTCTTATAAATAAAAGAGGGGGGACGGTACGGGTGGGAGGCCGTACCGTCTTCGTGCATACTGTGTAAGATGAGATAACTAATGATAATGATTATCATTACTAACTACAATTATCATATTAAACGATTTGTTCCATACTGTCAACTGAAATTGGAGAATTTTTTCAAAAAAAGATAGGAGAAGGATTTATCGTTGTTTTCTTAAATTTTTGCTCCTTCTATAAAAGGAGAATCTCCCGCTACAGGTAGAGAAAAAAAAAGACATCATTGATAATTGAATTTGTTGATAATAATTATCAATTAAAATTCCGATGAAGCCACATGTCGGAAAAGGATATGGACAGAGGAGTGATTCAGACGGAGGTTAGAAGCTTTATATCATATAGACAGATTTCTATAAATTAAATTGGAACTTATCGTCAAGCAAGGAATGAAAGAGGGGGTACTATGGCGACAACAGGTGAAAAGTTGGAGCAGCAGATTGACCCGCGACGCTGGTATGCGCTGGCGGTCATTCTTCTTCCGATACTGCTAATTTCTTTGAATACCTATATGATTCAGGTCGCATTGCCATTCATACAAAGTAGTTTAAACGCAAGTTTTACAGATGCTCAACTAATTATGACCTGTTTTTCGCTCAGTTTAGCCGTAACACTAGTTATAAGTGGAAAACTTGGTGATATTTATGGCAGGAAGCGGATTCTGCTTATTGGGGTGAGCGGATTCACGCTGATGTCTATGTTAGGAGGTTTTACAACCAGTTCGACAATCCTAATTGTCATTCGGATTGTGCAAGGAATTACAGCAGCGTTAATACAACCTCAAGTGCTTTCCATGATGCAAATAAATTTTCTATCGCGTGAAAAAGGTCTTGTCTTCAGTATTTACGGTGCTTTACTAGGGTTCGGATTTGCATTTGGGCTTACATTGGGAGGCATTCTAGTTAATTGGAATGTATTTTCCTTAGGGTGGAGAACTGTATTTTTTTTCAATATCCCCTTCGGTATTCTTGTTCTACTATGTTTTCCTCTGATCCAGGAATCGCATGGTAACCGCGCACAGAGAATTGATTGGACTGGTACAGCCTTCCTTATTAGCGGATTGTTTCTGCTAGTTTATCCATTATCAGAGGGACAGAAACAGGGATGGTCATATTGGATATGGGCATGTTTGATTTTATCGTTAGTGTTCCTGCTTGCATTTATTGTCGTGGAAATTCATAAACAAAAACAAGATGATGGACCACTTGTCAATTTGATGATTTTTAAACAACGTTTATTTGGAGTGGGATTGCTTTCAGTTGTTTTTATTTATCTTAGCATGTTCTCCCTCTTTTTCATCTTGACATATTATTTACAGTTTGGCTTGCATTTCGATGCCCAAGCGACCAGTTTTGTTTTTCTGCCTCTAGGTGTCGGGTTCTTCCTAACTTCTCTACTTTCATCTCGAGTGGTGGACAAATGGGGAATGGTTGTGTTGAAAATAGGTGCGTTAATTACAGCAAGTTGCTGTTTTTTACTTATTTTGTTATTGCATATTGATCCCAGACATCTGTTGCATCTGCCATATATTTTGACTCTGCTAGTGTACGGGTTGGGGCTCGGACTAGTTACAACGCCACTTACTCGAGTTGTGTTAAGTACCATTCCAGCGGAAGAAGCAGGGACAGGTTCAGGCTTGTTTAATACGGTAATGTATTTGGCCAATTCATTAGGAGTAGCATTAAGTAGTATTGTATTCACTGTTGTATTAGGACACTCCTTGACAGATGCGACCATATCCAACTATGTAGACGCATTTTCCGCCTCTTTAATGCTCTGTGGAGGACTCTCTTTATCTGCTTATGTTTGTCTTGTTTATTTATTTATCCGACAAAACAAATAGAAATTAAATTGTATAAAACTAGGAGGAATAATATATGTTTATAAAAAAATACATCTCGATGTTTCTGATTGGCACGCTTTGTTTATTAATGCTATCTGCTTGCTCGGAAAGGACAGTTGAACAGAAAGAGCCAAGTCAGAGTCTTACCAAGGAAACTCAAAGTAACGCGATTGGAGATAGCCATTACCCGTTGAATTTAACGATTTCTGACGATACAGGGAAGGAAATACAACAAACGATTGAAAAAGAACCGAAGCGCATTGTGGTCATCGGGCAAGGTTTTGCAGAGTGGATGCTTGCTTTCGGAGAAGAGGAACGGATCGTTGGGCTAGCTTATTTGGACAAAACTTTTTCAGAGTATGAAGAACAAATTAAAACACTACCTATTATTACGGATATGTGGCCGTCAAAAGAGGCTATTTTGGAGTTGCAGCCGGATTTAATTATCTCGATGTCCTCTGCCTTCCAAAAAGAACGGCTTGGTGATATTTCTTTTTGGAACGAGAGAGGCATACCAGTACTTGCTGGAATCAACTATACAACTGGTCGCACGATTGATAGCTTTTTTGAAGATATTACGAATCTAGGAAATGTACTGAACATCCAAGATAAGACGGATGCTTTTGTAGAGAAGCAAAAAGAACAGATCAACAAAATTGAGACGAAAGCTGCGCTTGCAAAGGACAAACCTAAAGTTCTGTTGCTTGGAACTAGTGGAGAAACGACTTATTATTATGGTCCATCACTTGCTCTTATTGACGAAATGATTGAAGGTGCAGGAGGAGAGTATATCCAAGTGTCTAAGGAAACATATGTAGAGATGTCCGAGGAATCGATTCTATCTGTAAATCCCGATAAAATTATTATTACTGGATTCCAAGAATCGGATAGTGAAGCGTTGATTAATCAATACTTGAACAATCCAAAGCTGAAAAATGCGAAGGCAATTAAAAATGGAGATGTAAAGGTTGTCGATTATACGACAGCTGTTCGTGGAAGTCTTGGGCTTACAGATTTGTATAAGGATGTTGCCCAATATATTCATCCTGAATTGTTTAAAGGAGAATAGACATAATGACCACACAAAGAAGTATGGAAAGATGGACAGATAAACGTTATCTGTCCTCAATAATTATTGTTATATTACTCATTGCTCTTATTATCTCCGTCGTTGTTTCGGTTTCTATCGGACAAGTATCCATACCCTATAATCAATCTTTTTGGATTTTGGTGGAACATATCACAGGATTACATACTAGCTATGTCACCGAAGATGCAGATGGCATGTTTTTAGATGTGATATGGCAAATTCGCTTTCCACGAGTGTTATTGGCTATGGTAACAGGTGCAGGTTTGGCGCTATGTGGAACGATCATGCAGGCATCAGTTCAAAATCCATTGGCTGACCCATTTATACTTGGAATATCTTCTGGCGCTTCATTGGGTGCAACGTTCTCCATTATGCTTGGCTTTGGGGTAGGGGGCATCTTAGGAGAGCTTGGCGTTGCCACATGGGCATTTATCGGAGCTTTATGCGCAGCTGTTCTTGTTTTGGGTTTGGCTAGCATCGGCGGTAAAACCTCCTCAGTGAAACTAATTTTAGCTGGAACTGTCATTAATGCGTTATGTAGTGCATTTTCAAACTTTATTATTTATTTTGCTAAAAACGCAGAGGGGATTCGCTCAATTTCTTTCTGGACAATGGGGAGCCTGTCTTCTGCTGAATGGGAGACACTTCCATTTATAACAGCGGTGGTTCTTTTGGCAGGGGTATTTTTTCTGTTCCAATTTCGAATTCTTAATACGATGCTGATGGGGGAGGAAACAGCGGTTACGTTAGGAATTAATCTAAATTATTATAGACGATTGTATATGATCATTGCCTCGATTGTCACTGGTGTTCTTGTCTCAACTTGTGGAATTATCGGGTTTGTGGGACTTATTGTTCCCCATATAGTGCGCAGTGTTGTCGGGTCCAATCATAAGCGACTTGTTCCTGTTGCACTTCTGTTTGGTTCATTATTCATGATATGGGCGGATGTATTTGCACGAACAATCATTCATAATGGAGAATTGCCCCTTGGAATTGTTACGTCGCTTTTGGGTGCACCAGTCTTTATGTACATGTTAATCAAAAAAAGTTATGGATTCGGGGGGAAATAAATTGCATCTATCGGCAGAACATATATCAGTAACACTATCGGGAGTAGACATTGTAAAAGATATTAGTCTTCATGTGGAAAATGGCCAGTTTGTGGGACTTATTGGACCTAACGGATGTGGGAAATCAACGTTATTGAAAAGTATTTATAAAGTCATTAAACCGCAAAAGGGTTTTGTCTTTTTAGGACAGAAGGATGTTCTCAACTCACCCATGCGTATGATTTCAAAGGAGATGGGGGTAGTAGGGCAATTTAATGAATTAAGTTTTGATTTTACCGTTCATGAGATGGTAATGATGGGGAGAACGCCACATAAACATCTGATGGAATCCGATAACAGAGAGGATTATCAGATTGTCGCGGATGCGCTGAAAAAAGTTAACTTGTCTGAGTATGCGGAGAGAAGCTATTTGACATTATCAGGTGGAGAGAAACAACGTGTGATACTTGCAAGAGCGATAGCGCAGCAACCTCAATTTTTAATTCTTGATGAGCCAACAAATCATCTAGATATTAAATATCAACTTCAGATTTTAAAGGTTGTCAAATCGTTAAACATAGGTGTTCTTGCGGCTTTGCATGATCTTACAATGGCCGCCATGTATTGCGATATTCTTTATGTAATTAAACAAGGTCAAATTATGGCATCAGGAAAGCCCGAGGAAATATTGACTAAGGAGCTTATTGAAATGGTCTATGAAATAGATTGTGAGGTTTATTCAAATCCAATTACGGGGGATAGGGCAATTACTTATATAACATAAGTACAAAAAGAGTGTTCCTTGAATTTGATAATCTACACTGTATATAACAATGGCTTGACATATAATTGTCAAGCCATTTTACCGTTCTATATAATTTTATGGTGTGAAGCGGTTTTTTAGCTTGGTATCCTCTACATCCGATTGACTTATCTGTTTAATAAGATCGCTAGGATTACAACCATAATGCTTACGAAAAGCAGTTGTGAAATTGCTGGCATTGCTATAGCCAACAGACGCTGCGGTTTCACCAACGTTTAAACGCCCTACTTCTAAATACCAAAGTGCTTTTTCCATTCTTTTTTGCCGCACAAGTTCAAAGATCGTCATGCCAAACAATTCACGAAATCCTTTTTTTAGCTTAAATTCATTCATTTCAATACGCTTGGACAATGCACGAATAGATAGAGGGTGTTCAAAATGCTCCTGTACTAATTCATGAGCAAGTTCTAGTTTGAAAATATCACTGCGACGAAGCATCATATTTCCTCCAACATGACCATATCCATCTGACTCTCCAAATAGTGCTAAAAATTCTAGAGCCTTACTTTCTAAATACAAACGTTTCATAGTTCCAAAATGTTTACAATGAATCATTTCAGAAACACATCTTTGGATGGCAGGCGTGTTCGGATATTGATCGATATTTCCACGGTGATGATTCAGCCATTTTTCCATTTTACGTTTCTCCGTCACATCCTCAGCGTAGCGTAGCAGTTCAGCAGGAGTAAACCTGATTTCAAGAAGCTGATTTCGAATGTCTGCTTTTTTTTCCTCATAGACTCGAACGTCTTCCAAAAAAAGAACATTTCCTGTTTGAGCGATTGTTAGGCTGTTTTTTCCACTCCAATCACAATAAATTTCTCCGTTAACACAGTAACTCAATTCAAATAATTGGCAAGATTCCTGAATGTGAAGTTTCATATCCTGCTTGAATGTGACATCTGTTAGCATAATCTCCATACCAGGACGAATCTTAATTCTAATAAGATTTCCCTTGCCAATATGAGAAGGAATGGTGAGTTGTTGCTCCCAGTTTCTTTGCTGAACGTGCCCTTCCACCATTTCCGTAAATTGATCAAATAAATCATGAATCTCAGTAACGTTTAAAGTCACTTTATCTATCAATTCCTTTCAACCGTTTGACTACCTTTATACCGAGTGTTTAAATAAAGAAATGGGGGTGATGCGCTTGGCAAGAATCACAAAAAGTACAACAGAGCGCCGCAACGAAATATTAGATATGGCTGAAAAATTATTCAGCGAAAAAGGCTATGATAAAACATCAACAACAGATATAACGAAAAGTTTAGGAATCGCTCAAGGAACACTTTATTATCACTTTGCTTCAAAAGAAATATTGGCCCAAAAATTAGTTGATCGACAATTACAGATTTTACATAAACATTTTCGTGATGTGTTGCTACGCCCAGATTTAAATGCTTATGAAAAATTAGCATGGATTTTCATTTATGAATTAGACGATCCGCTTAACCATGTTGACATCTTTAGCTATCTACGCAATGACCATAACTCGCTGCTGCGTCAAATCGTGTATGTACAAACAATATGTCAATTCTCACCAATCGTTACTGAAATGATTTTGCAAGGTAATCAAGAAGGGATTTTCAAAGTCGAAAACCCCACACTCGTTGCAGAATTTTTCCTATCTACCATTCACCATTGGGTTGATTCATCCTTATTTAGTTGGACAAAAGAGGAGAAGATTGCTCGTATTGCAGCGTTACAATCTACTTTTGAACATTTATTCGGATTGAAGGAAAATCAACTCGATTTAACTACGATGCGTAAAGTTGTAGCTGAAAAAATTCTATAAACACAGCTTAAATGATAGCCGTTATCAATTAAGCTGTGTTTATTATATTAAATGACTGACAACCTGTCAATTTTAATTTTGTTGTATAAATTTAAAGAAGCACTTTAGCGGATCATGGCTAAAGTGCTTTCATTTTGTGTGTTTCCTTTATCTCGTGCGGCTCGCTCCAGTCCATACGTCGCTGAACAGCGCCTTCCGCATTTCTACTGTCCAGCTCCAGGCGCTAGCGACTAGTGGACTTCCACGATCCTCCTTGCGATAAGTCAACATCGATTCACTAACGTTCATCGTGTTTCCTTTATCTCGATCGGCTCGCTCCAGTCCATACGTCGCTGAGCAGCGCCTTCTGCATTTCGTGATCCAGCTCCAGGCGCTAGCGACTAGTGTACTTCCACGATCCTCCTTGCGATAAGTCAACATCGATTCACTAACGTTCATCGTGTTTCCTTTATCTCGATCGGCTCGTTCCAGTCCATACGTCGCTGAGCAGCGCCTTCCGCATTTCTACTGTCCAGCTCCAGGCGCTAGCGACTAGTGTACTTCCACGATCCTCCTTGCGATAAGTCAACATCGATTCACTAACGTTCATCGTGTTTCCTTTATCTCGATCGGCTCGTTCCAGTCCATACGTCGCTGAGCAGCGCCTTCCGCATTTCTACTGTCCAGCTACAGGCGCTAGCGACTAGTGTACTTCCACGATCCTCCTTGCGATAAGTCAACATCGATTGACTAACGTTCATCGTGTTTCCTTTATCTCGATCGGCTCGTTCCAGTCCATACGTCGCTGAACAGCGCCTTCCGCTTTTCTACTGTCCAGCTACAGGCGCTAGCGACTAGTGGACTTCCACGATCCTCCTTGCGATAAGTCAACATCGATTCACTAACGTTCATCGTGTTTCCTTTATCTCGATCGGCTCGTTCCAGTCCATACGTCGCTGAGCAGCGCCTTCCGCATTTCTACTGTCCAGCTCCGCCTCCTAGACACTCGAGTCAAATAACCTGTCGCTTACAAGACTATCGTCTTTCCAGCGCCAGAACATTTGCTTGTCGTGTCTAAACAGTCGGCTCCGCTTTTCTATGGTACCATCCAACTTAGTACGTTGGATTGGAGGAAGGTGAGGATGCCGACGATGATGACTAGGATGAAGCTGTGTTTGACGGTGAAGCGGAATAGGTCGGATTCTTTTCCGTCTAGTCCGACAGCTCCAGCTGCAACGGCGATCGATTGTGGAGAAATCATTTTTCCGGTTACTCCACCCGACGAGTTCGCCGCTACGGCAAGTAATGGGTCCATTCCGACCGATTCGGCGGTTACTTTTTGTAAGTTACCGAATAATAGGTTGGCTGATGTATCGGAACCTGTGATGAATACGCCGAGCCAGCCGAGGAATGGCGAGAAAAACGGGAATAAGTAGCCAGTTTTTGCGACGACTAATCCAAGAGTCGTTGTCATACCTGATGCGTTAGTTACGTAAGCGAAGGCGACAACGCTTGCGATCGTTAAAATTGGGAACTTTAATTCATTCATTGTTTCTCCCAATGTTTTTACCCATTCCGACCAAGAGATTTTCACAATATATTTACTAACAATCGCTGCGATTAAAATAGCTGTACCTGCTGCGCCGAGAAATTCCAATTTGTAAATGGCAGAAAGAGCTTCGCCATCTCCATTGAAGATTTGGTTGTGCAAAAATGGAACTTCTGGTGCAAAGGTTAATTTGTGACCAATGGAATTGATCGCCAATAATACGCTGTTTGATCCTTCATAATGGCCTGTTAATGCCGCTTTAATCGATGGAATTCCCCAAACAGAAATGAAAGCTGTTAGAATAAGGAACGGTGACCATGCTTTGAAAATAGCTCCAGCTGAATGTTTCGGCACTTCCTGATGCTGTGCATTTTGTTCCTCGTGAGCAAAACGATAAATTGTTTTCGGTTTCCAGAATTTCAAGAAAATAGCGAGAGCGAATAAAGAGACAAGTGCGGATAAAATATCCGGCAACTCTGGGCCTAAGAAATTGGAACTTAAATATTGAGTAACCGCAAAGGAAACACCAGATACTAAAATAGCCGGCATCACTTCTTTTGCTCGCTTAAATCCAGCCATTATAACAACTAAGTAAAGCGGAATAAATAAGGATAAGAACGGTAATTGTCGTCCAACCATTTTTGATACTTCCATCGCTGGAATGCCTGTTGGTCCTTCTACGGCGATAATCGGAATTCCGACTGCACCAAAGGCAACGGGAGCGGTATTGGCAATTAAGCAAAGCCCAGCGGCATATAGCGGGTTGAAGCCAAGCCCAACTAATAAAGCAGCTGAAATGGCAACAGGTGCCCCAAATCCGGCGGCTCCTTCAAGGAAAGCACCGAAAGAGAAGGCGACAAGCAAGGCTTGTAAACGTCGATCCTCTGTAATACTTAAAACAGAATCACGAATGATGTCGAATTGTCCTGTTTTAACTGTCAATTTGTACAAAAAGACGGAAGTAATAATGATCCAACCGATTGGTAGTAATCCGTACACAGCTCCTTGGCTGGCAGATAATAAAGACAATCCAACCGGCATTTTGTAAGCGATTGCAGAAAGAACAAGAGAAAGGGCTAACGTAATTAGACCAGCTTTATATCCCTTCATTCTTTTAACAGCCAGTGCCCAGAAGAAGAAAATAATAGGAATTAAAGCCACAAGTGCAGATAAGCCCAGGCTGTCTGCAATAGGAGTGAAATGTTGTTGATACTGCATAAAAAGCCTCCTAACAGTTTTTCTTTTTTGAATAGTCAGATTAAACGAAGTGTAGGTCATCTGATGATCTAATGAAATGATCATCCATCTGTTTATTTATTATAGGAGTTGTTGTCGAAAAAGACAATATAAATGTTACTAATTTGTGAAAATTAAAAATGATATTGATATAGATTGGGCGATGAAAACAAATTTCTCAAGCAAAGTGAAAATTTTCGTTTATAATAATTGTATTAGGACAGCAAAATTGAAATTTTCGTTTATAATGATTGTATTAGGACAGTTAGAGGTGAAACCGGTGGAGTATAAAAAAATTAAACCGAAGAAAATATATGAAGAAGTTGCAGAAGCTCTTTTGGATTCGATCCGTTCTGGAACGTTGAAGCCAGGCGATAAGTTAGACTCGGTTCAACAATTAGCAGAAAACTTTCATGTAGGCCGTTCAGCTATTCGAGAAGCGTTAACATCTTTACGAGCTATGGGGTTAATTGAAATGCGTCAAGGAGAAGGAACTTATGTGAAAGATTTCTCTCCATCAGGTATTGCGTATCCAATTCAAAACGCTTTATTAATGAATAAAGAAGATATGTTTCACTTAATGGAGGTTCGGCAACTTCTTGAAGTGAGTGTTGCTTTCAGTGCAGCTGAAAAACGTACAGAAGAGGATTTATTAAAAATTCGTTGGGCGCTTGAGGAAATGAAGCATCATTCTAACCCGATGGAATTAGGTGATGAAGCGGATCTTGCCTTCCATTTAGCGATCGCCGAAGCCACGGGGAACCCGCTTTTGCTTAGCTTAATGAATCATGTATCGGATTTAGTGTCAGAGTCAATGAAGGAAGCGCGCCGTATTTGTCTTTATTCAGAAATGGCAACATTTGAGCAGTTGAATCTGGAGCACGAAGCCATTTTTCGAGCGATTGAAGAAGGAAATCCGGAAAAAGCGCGACTAGAAATGCAAAATCATATTCATAACATAGGAAATATTTTGAGAGAGTATATAGAGGGAATCGAAAAGGTAAGATAAATTAGTAGATAGAATAGGGTAGTTAACTGGAGTTAACTACCAATTATTCTATTTTTTTAATATGAGTGATGGTTATGAATAAAAAAAATATTTCGGCATTTGAAAAAAACTTCAAAAAACGCTTTTATTGTAGTATGATACATTTTATTGGTTAATAAGGTCATCAGATGACCAGTTCTTTGGATAGGTAATTCTTTTCGACAAAAATCGGGAAGTGCCTGTCACTTTTAAAAAAGAGGTGTTCAACATGAAAGTTGCTTTGTTTGCTACGTGTCTTGTAGATATGTTTCAGACGGATGTGGGAAAGGCGACAGTTGAGATTTTAGAGCGTTTAGGTTGTGAGGTGGAGTTTCCAGAGCGTCAAGTATGTTGTGGACAACCAGCTTTCAACAGTGGCTATGTAGAAGAGTCTAAAGGTGCGATGAAGAAAATGATCGAAACCTTTGAGAACTCAGAATATGTCGTATCGCCGTCTGGTTCATGCATTACCATGTTCAAAGAGTATCCACATGTGTTTAAAGGAGATGCTGTTTGGGAGCCGCGTGCGAAAAAATTAGCAGAAAAATCGTATGAGTTCACTCAATTTATTGTTGATGTATTAAAAGTGGAAAGCTTAGGCGCTAAATTGCCTGGAAAAGCTACGTATCATACGTCTTGTCATATGACTCGTCTTCTAGGTGTAAAAGATGCACCGATGACTCTTTTGAAAAATGTAGAAGGCTTAGAATTTATTCCATTGCCAAATGCGCATAACTGTTGCGGTTTTGGTGGGACATTCTCCGTGAAAATGGGACAAATCTCTGAGCAAATGGTCGATGAAAAAGTAGCTTGTGCGGAAGAAGTAGAAGCTGACTATTTAATCGGAGCTGATTGTGGTTGCCTAATGAATATCGGTGGACGCATGGAACGTAAAGGGAAACCTATTCGCGTGATGCATATTGCCGAAGTATTGAATAGCCGTTGATTTATCAGCAAACCATACAAAAAAATCAAAAGAAAGAGGTGACGTTCGATGGCAATGAAGTTTGGAGCGGAAGACTTTAAAGGACGCGTCAAGGAAAAAATGACTGACACGTTCATGAGAGGAGCTGTGGCGGGCGCGCAAGAACGTTTGCGAACTCGTCGTATAGATGCAGCAGAAGAGCTTGGTAATTGGGAAGACTGGCGCTCTCATGGGGAAGAAATTCGTCAACACGTGCTTGAGAACTTAGATTATTATTTACACCAATTAAGTGAGAATATTTCAAAACGCGGTGGTCATGTGTTTTTTGCAGAAACACCTGAGCAAGCGAATGAATACATTACAAACGTTGCGAAGCAGAAAAATGCGAAGAAAATTTTAAAAGCAAAATCAATGGTGACAGAAGAGATCGGTATGAATGGCGCACTTGAAGCTATGGGCTGTGAAGTCATTGAGACCGACCTTGGTGAGTACATCTTACAAGTCGATGATCATGATCCACCATCCCATCTCGTAACGCCTGCTCTTCATAAAAATAAAGAGCAAATTCGTGATGTGTTCACAGAGAAATTAGATTATCACGAGACGTCTAAACCAGAAGAGCTTGCGTTGCATGCTCGTAAAATGTTACGTGATGACTTTTTGAAGGCAGATATCGGTGTAACAGGCTGTAACTTCGCCATCGCTGAATCTGGTTCGATCAGCTTCGTAACGAATGAAGGAAATGCTCGTCTCGTCACGACGATTCCGAAAACACAAATTACGGTTATGGGAATGGAGCGTATCGTTCCAACTCATGAAGAATTTGAAGTGCTTGTTAGCTTATTAACGCGTAGTGCGGTTGGACAAAAATTAACAAGTTACGTTACAGCGTTATCAGGCCCTCGTGAAGAAGGCGATGTAGATGGACCAGAAGAGTTCCATTTAGTCGTTATCGATAACGGTCGTTCGAAAATCTTGGGAACAGAATTCCAATCGGTTCTTCAATGTATCCGTTGTGCTGCTTGTATTAACGTATGTCCAGTTTACCGTCACATCGGTGGTCATTCGTATGGCTCAATCTATTCAGGCCCGATCGGTGCGGTACTTTCTCCATTACTTGGTGGCTATGATGATTTCAAGGAGCTTCCATATGCGTCTACGTTATGTGCTGCTTGTTCTGAAGCTTGTCCGGTGAAAATTCCGTTACATGACTTACTTCATAAGCATCGCCAAGTGATCGTGGAGAAAGAAGGACGTGCGCCAATTTCTGAAAAGCTAGCGATGAAAGCATTTGGACTAGGAACGTCTTCTAATCCATTGTATGGAATGGGATCAAAAATGGCGTCAACAGTGATGAAACCATTTACGAAAAATGATCGTATTTCTAAAGGCCCTGGTCCACTGAAAGCTTGGACGGAGCTTCGTGAATTCCCAGCGCCAGACAAACAACGCCTGCGCGACTGGTTTAAAGAACATCAAAAAGAGAAAGGAGGCGACAAATAATGGCAGGAACGATTCATAACCGTGACTCATTTTTAGCCAACATCGCCTCAAATCTTGGAAGAGAAAGAAAAGAAAAAGTGGAGCGTCCACAATGGGCATTTCAACCTCAGCATGAAGTGTTGAAAGATGCGACACAAGATGAGCTTGTTGACGTATTGCGTGAGCAGTGCAAAAACATTCACACAGACTTTATCGAAACATCATCTGCTGACCTTGTGAAAACATTGTCTGAGAAAGTAGATGCCTATGGCGGTGGACCAATTTCTTTATGGAATGACGAACGTTTTGCAGAATTCGGTTTATCAAACTTAATTCAAGAAACGTGGCCGAAAGAAAGTAAAGAAGTGAACGTCTGGAATCCAGAGTTAGGGCAAGAAAATATCGATAACGCAGAAAAAGCGAATATCGGTATTACATTTAGCGATATGACTTTAGCTGAATCAGGTACAGTTGTGTTACTGAGCAGCAAAGACAAAGGTCGCTCAGTGAGCCTTCTACCCCATAAATATATTGCGATTGTGCCAAAAAGTACGATCGTGCCACGTATTACCCAAGCGGCACAAGCAATCAGCCGTAAAGTACAAGCTGGTGAGTTAGCGCCATCATGCGTGAACTACATCACGGGTCCAAGTAACTCTGCCGACATCGAAATGAACCTTGTTGTTGGTGTACACGGCCCAGTGAAAGCTGCTTATATTATCGTTAATGATAAATAAAGATTCGCCTCTTTTATTAATCATTTTTTCGATATATTGATGATTCGCCAATTATCAATAGAAAAACGGACTCGTCTAATAAGATGAGTCCGTTTTGTGTTTTTCATGATCCAGCTCCGCCTCCTAGACACTCGAGTCAAATAACCTGTCACTTACAAGGCTCATCGCCTTTCCAGTGCCAGAACATTTGCTTGTCGTGTCTGAACAGTCGGCTCCGCTTTTCTTGTCCAGCTGCAGGCGCTAGCGACTAGTGGACTTCCATGATCCTCCTTGCGATAAGTCAACATCGATTCACTGACGTTCATCGTGTTTCTTTTATCTCGATCGGATCACTCCAGTCCATACGTCGCTAAACAGCGCCTTCCGCTTTTCTATTTATCTTTCAATATGGCGTACGATCTAATCATTGAGCCGACGAACATGATGAGTGCGCCGCTTAGTAGTGTTTTTTGGAATGTTGCTTTAGTGATCATTTCTAATGGATAGAGCAGACCGGCGAGCATAAGTACGATCCCGATGGCTGTTAAGATCCAGCTGATTTTTTTCATTACATTTCACCTTCATTTCAATCGATTGTATGTTCATTATATCATGATCGCTGAATTTTTCCCGCATTAACGGGCTGTAAGACTCCCACCTCAACATGGCAGAAAGAGCGCAGTCATCTAGGTGGGAGATCAACAGCCCGTAAAAGCCCGATTGGTTCAACTAACAATCAGTGGGGGATAAAGAAAACCCCCCACTGATTGAAGTTTCACTTTATGACGTTTTGAACGGGTCCAAATGTGGTATAGATGAATATAATAGTTAGAAAATTTATAGTTTTTTGTCTTTTGTATTGCGCCATTTTGTTAATTGGGTTATATTAGAGTTATTAATAAATGAATGAGCATTCATTCAAAAGGGTGTGAAGGGGGAAATGAAGTTGGTTCAGCACATTCAAAAAGCAGCTGTTCTTGGGTCAGGTGTGATGGGTTCAGGGATTGCGGCACATTTAGCGAATATTGGCATACCATCGATTTTGTTAGATATTGTTCCTCGCGAATTGTCGAAGGAAGAGGAAGCAAAGGGGTTAACATTGAACGATCGTCAAGTGCGCAATCGTTTTTCAGCAGGAGCGCTGAAGAAGCTATTAAAGCAAAAGCCGGCTCCGCTTACATCTAAAAAGAATCTCTCACTGATTACTGCAGGGAACTTAGAAGATGACTTAGAGCAATTGCAAGAAGTCGATTGGATTATTGAAGTCGTTGTTGAAAATCTTGATGTCAAAAAACAAGTATTTGAAACGATTGAGAAGTATCGCAAACCGGGCAGTATCATCAGCTCTAATACATCCGGTATTTCGATTGAAGCGATGGCAGAAGGCCGCTCGGAAGATTTTCGCAAACATTTTTTAGGAACACATTTCTTTAATCCACCTCGTTATTTAAAGCTACTAGAAGTAATTCCGACGAAGGACACTGATCCTGACGTGCTTGAATATATGAAAACATTTGGAGAAGACACGCTCGGTAAAGGTGTGGTGCTGGCGAAGGATACGCCAAACTTTATCGCGAACCGCATTGGCACATATGGCTTGTTGAAAACGGCGCAGGAAATGCTTGTGACAGGTTTCACACCAGGGGAAGTGGATTCGATTACTGGTCCGTTAATTGGTCGCCCGAAAAGTGCCACTTTCCGAACGTTGGATGTTGTTGGCCTCGACACGTTTATTCACGTTGCCAACAATGTGTATGAGCAAGTAGAAGGGGAAGAAAAGCAAGTATTTGAAGTGCCGGAATTCATAAAAAATATGCGCGACAACGGCTGGATTGGCGCGAAAAGCGGGCAAGGCTTTTTCAAAAAAGAAGGCAAGACGATTTTAGAATTACATCCAGAAACGATGGAATATAGTGAGCAAAAGAAGTTAACGGCCGCTTCGATTGAAATGGCAAAGCAGCAAAAAGGCACCGGAGCCAAATTGAAAGCGCTTATTTACGCTGATGATAAGGCTGGCCAATTTTTATGGAAGATTATCGCGCCTGTACTGACCTATTCCGCTGAATTGACAGGCGAAATTGCTGACGATATTTTAGCGATTGATCAGGCGATGAAATGGGGCTTTGGCTGGAGTCAAGGACCGTTTGAAATGTGGGATGCGATCGGTGTCGAGAAGTCGGTCGAGAAGATGGAAGCAGAAGGGTTAAATGTGCCTGCTTGGGTGAAAGAAATGCTCGCAAGCGGTCATACTTCGTTTTATAAAGAAGATGGTTTTTACCATAAAGGGGAATATACATCGGTCCCGGTCAATTCGAAAATAATCGATTTGAAAAAATTGAAGAAGCAAGGAAACGTGATTAAAAGCAATAGTGGCGCAAGTCTTATTGATATTGGTGATGATATCGCCTTACTTGAATTCCACTCTAAAAGCAATGCAATCGGCATGGACATTGTCCAAATGATTAACTATGCCGTTGATGAAGTCGAGAAGAACTACAAAGGGCTTGTGATCGGGAACCAAGGCAAGAACTTCTGTGTCGGTGCGAACTTGGCGATGATTTTAATGGAAGTACAAGATGACAACTTATGGGATGTAGAAATGGTTGTGAAAGGCTTCCAGCAAGCGATGATGAAAATGAAATACAGCTCGAAGCCAGTAGTTGCCGCACCATTCGCAATGACGCTTGGCGGTGGAGCAGAGGTTTGCTTGCCAGCGGCTCACGTTCAAGCAAGTACGGAAACGTATATGGGGCTCGTTGAAGTAGGTGTCGGTCTGATCCCAGGCGGTGGTGGTAACAAAGAGCTGTACATCCGCCATTTAGAGCAAATGGCGAACGGGGTGCAAGTAGATTTGCAAAATGTCGCCAACAAAGTGTTTGAAACGATTGCGATGGCGAAAGTGTCGACATCGGGTGAAGAGGCTCGTGAGAATAATTTCTTAATGAAAGCAGATGGCGTGAGCGTCAATCCAGATCATCTTTTACACGATGCGAAACAAGCGGCGCTGTATTTATATGAGAGTGGCTACACTGCACCGAAAAGAAAGAAAATCCCGGTCGTTGGGGAGTCCGGCTATGCGATGCTGCTGTTAGGTGCGCAATCGATGTTAAAGTCCGGCTATATTTCTGAGCATGACTTAAAAATCGCCCAAAAGCTTGCTTATGTGATTGCAGGTGGGAAGCTTCCATTCGGTACAGAAGTGGATGAACAATACTTATTAGATTTAGAACGCGAGGCCTTTTTAAGCTTATGTAAAGAGCCGAAAACACAACAGCGAATGCAGCATATGCTCGTGAAAGGGAAGCCATTACGTAATTAATTTGCAAGGGGGAGAAAGAGTATGAAGGAAGCGGTCATTGTAGCGGGTGCAAGAACTCCAGTCGGTCGTGCGAAAAAGGGATCGTTAGCAACTGTTCGTCCAGACGATCTCGGGGCGATTGCGGTGAAAGAAACGTTAAAACGGGCAGGAAATTACGAGGGAGAAATTGACGATGTTATTATCGGCTGTGCGATGCCGGAAGCGGAGCAAGGAATGAATATGGCGCGAAATATCGGTGCGCTTGCGGGGCTTCCTTACACCGTACCAGCGATTACGATCAACCGTTACTGCTCGTCTGGTTTACAGTCCATCGCCTTTGCGGCAGAGAGAATTATGACGGGGCAAGCAGAGACGATCATTGCTGGTGGAGCCGAGTCGATGAGTATGGTACCGATGATGGGCCATGTCGTTCGTCCGAATATTTGGCTTGCGGAAAATGCGCCTGAATATTATATGAGCATGGGCCACACAGCTGAAGAGGTTGCTAAAAAATACGGCATTTCTCGCGAAGAGCAGGATGCGTTTGCGGTTCGCAGTCATGAACGTGCGGCGAAAGCGATCGCGGAAGGGAAATTTGTTGATGAAATTGTCCCGGTGGATGTGACGCTTCGCCATGTCGGAGCAGACAATAAATTGGTAGAGAAGCAGATCAAGTTTTCACAGGACGAAGGGGTACGTCTAGGAACAAACATGGACACGTTAGCGAAGCTGCGCCCTGCTTTTTCTACAACGGGTACGGTTACAGCAGGGAACGCCTCACAAACGAGTGACGGTGCGGCAGCCGTGATGGTGATGGAACGTGAAAAAGCTGAATCACTTGGATTACAACCGATCGCCAAATTCCGCTCGTTCGCAGTAGGTGGCGTCCCTCCGGAAATTATGGGAGTTGGGCCGGTTGTGGCGATTCCGAAAGCGTTGAAGCTCGCTGGATTAGAAGTAGCCGACATTGGATTAATCGAGTTGAATGAAGCCTTTGCTTCTCAATCGATTCAAGTCATTCGTGAACTTGGTTTAGATGAAGAAAAGGTCAATGTCAACGGGGGAGCGATTGCACTCGGTCATCCACTAGGCTGTACAGGGGCAAAGTTAACATTATCTTTAATCCATGAGATGAAGCGACGCAATGAGCAATTTGGAATGGTGACGATGTGTATCGGTGGAGGCATGGGAGCTGCTGGGGTATTTGAGCTTTTATAATTAACGAAACAGGGGGAGAAAAATATGACGAATCAAACGGAAAAGCAAGCTGTTAAAGGTGGAGCATTTTTAATTGAGGACATTTCATATGATCGCGTATTTACGCCGGAGGACTTTTCTGATGAGCAAAAAATGATCGCCAAAACAACAGAAGAGTTTGTGATGAATAGTGTCATGCCACAAGTCCCTTATTTAGAAAAACATGAATTTGAGCGCTCGGTGAAATTGCTTCACGAAGCGGGTGAGCTCGGTCTGTTAAGCGCCGATGTGCCAGAGGAGTACGGCGGCTTAAACTTAGATAAAGTCAGTTCGGCTTTGATCGCGGAGAAATTGGCGGTAGCAGGCGGCTTCTCAATCACACACGGTGCTCATGTTGGAATCGGTTCGTTGCCGATCGTCTTATTCGGAAACGAAGAGCAAAAGCAAAAGTATTTGCCAACATTGAGCACAGGGGAAAAAATCGCGGCGTACGCCTTAACAGAGCCGGGATCGGGGTCGGATGCACTAGGAGCGAAAACAACGGCGAAACTAAATGAAGCCGGCACGCATTATGTGTTAAATGGTGAAAAGCAATGGATCACAAACGCAGGATTTGCCGATGTATTCGTTGTGTACGCGAAAATTGATGGCGATAAATTTTCTGCTTTTATCGTCGAGAAAGAATTCCCAGGCGTATCCACAGGGGCAGAAGAAGACAAAATGGGGATTAAAAGCTCGTCAACGCGGACATTAATTTTACAAGATGCCGAAGTGCCGAAAGAAAACTTGCTTGGCGAAGTCGGTCGCGGCCATGTGATCGCGTTTAACATCTTAAATATCGGCCGTTACAAGCTCGGTGTCGGTACAGTCGGAAGCTCAAAGCGTGCGCTTGAAATTACGTTGAAATATGCAAATGAGCGCAAGCAGTTCAACACACCAATCTCGGCTTTTAACTTAACGAAAGAGAAGTTTGCCACGATGGGTGCGAAACTCTATGCTTCTGAAAGTGCGATTTACCGCACGGTTGGTTATTTCGAAGACCGCATGAGCCAGCTGTCAGAAGAAGAGCAAAAAGATGGAATGGCGATTTCCCAATCGATTGCTGAATACGCGATTGAATGTTCATTAGGAAAATTCTTCGGCTCAGAGGTGCTTGATTATATGGTCGATGAAGGCGTGCAAATTCACGGGGGCTACGGCTTCATGGAAGAGTACGAAATCGCTAGAATGTACCGCGATTCCCGCATTAACCGCATATTTGAAGGAACGAATGAGATCAATCGCTTAATCGTGCCAGGCACTTATGTCAAAAAAGCGTTCAAAGGTGAACTTCCGCTGCTGGAAAAAGCACAACAATTACAAGGTGAATTAATGATGCTGATGCCAGAAGAAGTGGGGGCAGAGCCACTCGCACAAGAAAAATATTTAGTGAAAAACGCCAAGAAACTCGGTCTAGTAGCCGCTGGTTTAGCGGTTCAAAAATATGGTAAGGCATTGGAAAAGGAACAAGAAGTGTTGTCTAATTTAGCGGATATCGTTAATTTAGTCTATGCGATGGAATCAGCAGTTCTGCGCACAGAAAAAGCGATCGCCAATGTAGGAGAAGAGAAGAGCAAACAAAAATTATTGTACACGCAAATTTTCTGCCAAGAAGCGTTCGATGAAATCGAAGCACACGCGAAAGAAACATTGGTCGCTGTAGAAGAAGGCGACAACCTCCGGATGATGCTATCGGTTTTACGCAAATTAACACGCTACACACCAGTCAATATCATCACGAAAAAACGTGAAGCGGCTGAAAAATTAATTAGCGCTGAAAAATACGTCATTTAATTTAGCTAGCACCCGCTCAAGTGGCGGGTGTGTTTCGTTTGACGTTCGAACCTACAAAAGAGGGTTTTATGTGGCAAACAGCGAAGTTATTTGTTATAAAGGGTATAAGTTATTTAGAATGGAGGTCGACGAAGGAATGACGTTGACATTTTATTGGTATCCGAAATGCGGAACGTGCCGCAATGCGAAAAAATGGTTAGAAGAGCGCAACATCGAATTTCAAGCAGTACATATTGTAGAACAGCCTCCTTCTAAAGAGGAATTAAAAGATTTATATGAAAAAAGCGGCTTAGAATTGAAGAAGTTTTTTAACACGAGCGGTCAGAAGTATCGCGAGCTTGGGTTAAAAGACAAAGTCAAAACGGCTACGGAAGACGAATTGCTGACCCTTTTAGCTTCTGACGGCATGTTAATGAAACGTCCACTCACGACAGATGGACAGAAAGTGACTGTCGGTTTCAAGGAAGACAATTTTGAAATGAACTGGGCAAAACAATAGAAAGAAGTTTCTTGCTTTGTTCTTGTAAAATAGGTAAAGTTTAATTGAAATCACGTAATGGAGGGATAGGTATGAACGCACCAAAGGAATTACGTTATTCTAAAGAGCATGAGTGGATAAAAACAGAAGGAGAACAAGTTCGCATCGGCATCACTGAGTTTGCACAGTCTGAACTAGGCGATATCGTATTTGTTGAGCTTCCATCTGTAGGGGATGAAATTAAAGCAAACGAGCCGTTCGGTAGCGTAGAATCTGTTAAAACAGTTTCCGAATTATACGCACCTATTAGCGGAAAAGTCGTTGAAGTGAACGAAGATTTAGACGACAGCCCAGAGCTAGTGAATGAATCTCCTTATGAAAAAGCTTGGATGGTCGTTGTTGAAGTATCCGATGCTTCTCAAGTAGACGGCTTAATGACGGCTGAGCAATATGAGGAAATGGTGAAAGAAGACTAATGACGAACGAGAGCACTTCCACGTGATGGAGGTGCTTTTCTTTAAAAATAGACAGACTGATCATCGAGGCGAAGGGTGATGACGATGTTTGTGGAGAAAACGATTGTTGTTGAAGGCACTTCTGATAAAAGAAGAGTACAAGAAATCGTGAAAGAGCCAGTTGAAATCATTTGCACAAATGGTACGATTGGTGTGAGCAAGTTAGATGAAATGATCGATGAGCTTGATGGTCGAGATGTGTATATTTTAGTAGATGCCGACAAAGCAGGGGAAAAGCTGCGAAAGCTATTTATTCGCGAGCTGCCAGAAGCTCATCATTTATATATTGATCGAGTGTATAAAGAAGTGGCGACTGCTCCTTATCGACATTTAGCTACGATCCTATTAAGTGCCAACATCGATGTGCACAGTAAGTTTTTGCAAAAAGGTGGATAAACATGCAGCCAGAACAATTGTTAGCGATGATCGAGCAACAGCCGAAAGTAGCGATTTACGCCTACGCTCCCATGTGTGGGACGTGCCAGCTCGCTTCGAAAATGCTCGATGTCGTAGAAAAAGTAGGAACAGCTTACGAATGGGCTCGGATCAATTTAAATTATTACGAGGATTTTGCCGAAACCTATAGCATTGAAAGTGTTCCGTGCTTACTTATTTTTCATAAAGGTCAGCTGATGGAAAAGATTTATGCGTTTCAGTCTGTTCCGCATATTTATGAAAAATTAAATCAGTATTAACGACAACCTGCCATCGTTTTGGCAGGTTTTTTGGCGAAGATATTGTCGAGCAATTCTTAAAGGATTTTCCGCCCTTTTTTTTGAAATAAGTAATCATAAAGCAATTAGAGGAGGCGGGCGGATTGCATAAGCAACTTTCGATGATTCAAGAGGCATGTCAAGAAAGAGCGCATCTCCATTCAATGCTACCAGTTGAACCTGTTGGTGTGCTGTTAGAAGATGAACATGAACATTGGTTGTTGACGATTAGCAAAGAAGGCATTGCTTTTTCCAACGAAGACTTTCAGCCGTGGCAGTTAAAAGTGAGTGCCAAAAAAGGCAACATGGCTCACTGTTTGGCGGGAGAACAACGCCTTTTTCTGTACCATCGCATGGGCAAAGTGGACCTATCAGGCCTTTATCGACTGCAACTCTGGTTCGAATCCCTCCTCTGGCTTTGTCGGGCGTATGATTAAAAGCGGAAGGCGCTGTTCAACGGCGTATGGACTGGAGCCATCCGCACGAGATAATAAAAAATATTTTTCTTATTGACAATTTTCAAACTAAGATGATACAATCAGTCTCAACAATTAATTGAATAGCGAAACTCTTATCAAGAGAGGTGGAGGGATTGTGCCCGACGAAGCCCGGCAACCTTCAACAATGATTTGTTGAAAAGGTGCCAATTCACACAAAGCGATTGCTTTGGTAGATGAGAGAAAGGACCTTAACAACTTATCCCTTTCTGCTCATTGCGGCAGAAAGGTTTTTTATTTTAAAGGGAGAGTGAAGCCATATGATTTCAATTGCAAATGTGAAAAAGATTTTTGCAACGAAGAGTGGCACAGTGACAGCGGTAGATGACATTAATTTAAACATAGATCAAGGAGAAATCTTTGGCATCATCGGTTACAGTGGAGCGGGAAAGAGTACGCTAATCCGCATGCTGAATGGGCTTGAATCTCCTTCTGAAGGGTCGGTCGTTGTCGCTGGTCGTAAAGTATCAAATATTCGAGGAGCGGAACTGAGACAAGCACGCCAAGAGATTAGCATGATTTTTCAGCATTTTAACTTGCTTTGGTCGAGAACGGTTCGGGAAAATATCGCCTTTCCACTTGAAATTGCTGGTGTTCCGAAAGAAAAACGAAAAGAGCGCGTCGATGAACTGATTCAGCTAGTTGGGCTGGAAGGTCGTGAAGAGGCTTATCCTTCTCAGCTAAGCGGTGGTCAGAAACAGCGTGTCGGGATTGCGAGAGCATTAGCGAACAATCCGAAAGTGCTTTTATGCGATGAAGCGACGTCCGCACTTGATCCGCAAACGACGGATTCGATTTTGGACTTGCTAGTAGATATTAATGAGCGACTCGGGTTAACGATAGTGTTAATTACTCACGAAATGCATGTTATCCGCAAAATTTGTCATCGCGTGGCTGTGATGGAAGCAGGAAATGTCGTGGAATTAGGACAGGTGCTCGATGTGTTTAAGCATCCGAAGCAGCCGATTACGAAGCGATTTGTTCAGCAAGTGACGGGGACAGAGGAGTCGAGAGAGACGATTGCGCATTTACTTGAACAAAAAGGGAAAGTGATTAAGTTGAGCTTTATTGGCGAATCCGCTGAACAGCCGATTATTACCGAGTTAATTCGCAATTTTCAAATATCTGTTAATATCGTTCAAGGAAACGTGTCGCAAACGCAAGAGGGCGCTTATGGCTCGCTCTTTGTTCACTTAACGGGTGCGGAAGAAGAAGTGAGCCGAGCAGTTGCCTACTTAGATCAACATCAAGTGAGTTCGGAGGTGATCACCCATGCTTGAGCAATGGTTACCAAATGTGAAGTGGGATAAAATTTGGGGAGCAACTGGTGAAACGCTTTATATGACGGGAATTTCAGTTGTTGCGACTTTTATTCTTGGTATTTTACTAGGTTTACTCTTATTTTTAACATCGAAGGGTCAAATATTAGAAAATAAAGCGGTGCATGTGATTGTTGCTACGTACGTGAACGTGTTTCGGTCGATTCCGTTTATTATTTTAATCATTTTATTAATTCCGTTTACGAAAGTGCTTGTTGGGACGATGATTGGTGAAGATGCAGCATTACCTGCTTTAATTATTGGGGCATCCCCGTTTTATGCTCGGATTGTTGAGATTGGGCTAAGAGAGATTGATAAAGGGGTCATTGAAGCGGCCCGCTCGATGGGGGCGAAAACGAGCACCATTATTTTTAAAGTGTTGTTGCCAGAGTCGATGCCAGCCTTAGTTTCTGGTATTACGGTCACGGCGATCGTCTTAGTTGGCTACACAGCGATGGCAGGTGCCATTGGGGCTGGTGGGCTTGGAAACTTAGCCTTTTTAGACGGCTTCCAACGCAGTCAAAGCGACGTGACGTTCGTGGCAACCGTCATTATTGTACTCATCGTATTTGCGATTCAATTCATTGGTGACTTGTTCACTAAGAAATTAGATAAAAGATAATGAGGAGGAAATAGAATGAAAAAGTGGTTATTTGCTTTACTTACATCATTGGTGGTATTAGCCCTCGCAGCATGCGGCGGTTCAGAAGAGAAAAAAGAAGAAGGTAAATCAGAAGAAAACAAGAAATTGGTTGTTGGGGCATCTAACGTTCCGCATGCGATCATTTTAGAAGAAGCTAAGCCGTTATTAGAAGCAAAAGGCTATGAGCTAGAAATTGAAACATTCAATGACTATATATTGCCAAACAAAGCGTTAGATGAAGGCGAATTAGATGCGAACTACTATCAGCATATTCCGTTTTTAGAGTTACAAAAGAAAGAGCATGGTTACAAGTTTGAAAACGCAGGTGGTATTCATATCGAGCCAATCGGTGTGTACTCGAAAAAATATAAAAGCTTAGATGAACTATCTAAAGGGGCAAAAGTGTTAATGAGCAGCTCTGTAGCTGACCATGGTCGTGTGTTAAGCCTGTTAGAAAAAGAAGGTCTCATTAAGCTGAAAGATGGTATTAATAAAACGGATGCGACACTTGAAGACGTTAGCGAAAATAAAAAGGACTTACAATTTGAATATAACTATGAACCTGCTTTCCTTCCACAAGCATTTAATAATGGAGAAGGTGACATCGTAGTAATTAATTCTAACTTCGCGATTGATTCAGGGTTAGATCCGTTGAAAGATCCGATTGTTATTGAATCAAACGATTCTCCATACGTGAACATCGTAGCTGTGCGCAGCGGAGATGAAGAGAATGAAAAAATTAAAGCGTTGATCGACGCGTTACATTCACAAGAAATTCAAGACTTTATTATGAACGAATGGAAAGGCGCGATCGTGCCAGTAAACGAATAAATAGAAAGAAGCTTGTCGCTTGATTATGGAGCGGCAAGCTTTTTTTGTGGGCTCTGCGCCCGATGATTGGTTGTTGCCGCCCAATTTTGTTCGAATCGCGCCCAATAATAAGAGGAAAGCGCCCAATTATAGGCCAATCACGCCCGATCGGCTCTTTGTCTGCTTAAAAATCTCGTATAAACCGCTCGTGCTCATCACATATTAAAAGGGCGATAAGCTAGCAACATTAGCGGGAGGATATGAAAGGATATAGTAAGAATTTTAAGAATAAGGGGAGTGATCCGGATGTCAGTAGTGGAGAGCTAGTGAGAGGCGATGAGAGCAGGCTATATGCTTTTTGTGGAAAAAGCCAATGATTGTTAACATAGATAGTGCAAGTTAAAAAAAGGAAAGGAATGATTCCCTATTAATTTGTTTAACTCACTGAATTTAACGTACACAGAAGGTATGGAGAAGGCGATGCATGGAGCACATGGAGTCGGATACGAGGTGTACAGTCAAAATCATGAAGTGAGGATGAATGTGGAACGCCAGCGCGAAGAAGACTATGTCAATAGTCGGCGCATGGTAGCAGCTGTTAGCCGTCGATTTATCAATCATTTATCATAATAATGAGAAAAACCAGTGCATTACTGCTGGTTTTTTTCGTGCTTCAAAATTAAAAGGGGTGTCCAAGAAAGTCGAAGAAATCGCTTGTAAGGTTAAAGAAGCCGCTCGTAAAGTTAAAGAAGCCTCCAGAAAATCAGTGAAAACTGACTTTCTGGAGGCTCCTTTCATTTTTACAAATCATCAAAACCGTTTAAATCACTTGTTTTCACATATTGACGAGATGTTTGTTCAAAGAAATCCGTTTTTGTATCATCAAAATTGTCGACATACGCGCGAATCCACTTCATTGGATTTTCTGTGAATTCATCATAAATCTCACTTAATCCGAGCATTCTAAGCATTTTATTCGCACGGTATTTTATATAACCATCCATTTCTTCGAGGTCAATACCATCGATATTACCGAGTACATAACGACTCCATATAATTTCTTGTTCGACAGAATGACGGAATTGATCGTAAATCCACTCCGTAAATTGCTCGGTATTATAAGCTGGATTTTCAGCAAGCGTCGCTCTAAAAATATCGCTAATCGCTTTCCCGTGTTGTAATTCATCTCGATTAATGTAAGAAATCATCGTCGACGTACCGACCATTTTTTGATGGCGTGCTAAATTGTAAAAGAACGCAAACCCACTGTAAAAGAATAGCCCTTCTAACAATGTCGTATAGACCATCGCTTTTAAAACCGTCTCCATCGTCGGATTGGCGGCAAACTCATTGTAAACATCGACAATTCGTTCATTACGCTTCTTCAATACTTCATCTTGACGTCCCATTTCAAACGACGCTAATTGTTTATCGAGCGTCGTAACAGACGACAGGACGTACGCATAACTATGATTATGCTCACTTTCTTGGTCAGCGATCGTCGCCATTATCGACTTTATCGATGGATCTGTTGCGAAATCAGCAATTTTCATTGCGATGACGGTTTGAGGTCCATCTAATGTTGCGAGTAACCCGATAATTTTTAAATACGCGTCTTGTTCCGTTTGTGATAAAGTTGAAAATTGCTTTACATCTTGTGTCATATCGACTTCGTTTGCTGTCCAAAAAAGCGAACGAATCCGTTGACGCAACGTATAAAACTGAGGGTAAGCGAGGTCGTTCCAATTTAAAATTCCGCTCGCTTCACCACCAAAAAGAGCTGTTGCCTTATTCGGACTTGCTGGATGTAAAACTTTCACCCGTTTTAATTTTTCCAATGTTGAGTCACTCCTTTCGTCCATTCCAATACTTTCTTCTCTTGTTGCCCACGAGGACTTTGTTCAATTTTTAACGGCTCATAACGGGATTCATAAAAGCGAGCAAGCTTTACCGCTGCATGACAAAACAATTCATCGCCACCGAATTGTGTATCCCCTGTGCCAAAAACGTAGACATGTTGCGGTTTATAACCGACTTCTGCAACGAAATCTTTGACGCTATCTGGCGTCGAACCCCGATCCCATGTAAACGAACCGAGAAATAAGGCATCGAATGCCCGGACATTTGGAACGGGGTCGGTTCCGATTTGATAGAGCGTGACATCAAACTGCTGATTTTGTAATTGTTCCGCAATCAATTCCGCCACTTCCTCGGTATTGCCACTCCATGATGCATAGGCAATTAAGAATGACACCACTCGCACTCCTCTATATCAGACGCTGTCGAACGCATATAGTATGTTGTTTTTATGTTAGATTTCCATACTTGAATATGGAGGTCGAGTAACACGGAAGCACGAATATTGTTCGGTACGTAAAGGTTAAACGACACAGCTTGATCGATATGGTGTTGGCGTGCTGCATTTTGTTTAATTGACCAACGCTGATCGACAATGTAAGCAGAGTGTCGGTAAACATCATACGTTCGATGATTTAAATCTGGTGCAACAACTGGTAATTTATAATCTTTTTTCTCTTCGTGATAAAAAGGTTTAAAAATCGGATCAATAGAAGCTGTTGAGCCTGCAATAACTGATGTGGAGCTATTTGGTGCAACCGCCATGACGTAGCCGTTGCGCATACCGTTTGTAGCCACTTCTTTTTTCAATGCAAGCCATTGCTCGGATTGATAGCCTTTTTGTTCAAAATAGTAACCTGTGTGCCAATCTGATCCTTCAAACAATGGATAGGCCTCTTTTTCTTTCGCTAACTCCATGGAAGATTTAATCGTTAAAAATGCTACTTTTTCATAAAGTTTATCGGCATAATTTACCGCTTCTTCTGATTCCCATTGAATGTTCTCTAATGCAAGCAAATGATGCCATCCGAACGTTCCAAGCCCAATACCGCGATAGCGACGATTCGTACGCTCTGCTTGAACAACTGGAATTTTGTTTAAATCAATTACGTTATCAAGCATTCGAACTTGAATCGGAATGAGACGTTCTAATACACCCGCTGGAACTGCCCGTCCAAGGTTGACAGATGACAAATTACACACGACAAAATCGCCCGGTTTTGAACGTGTCACGACGAGATCATTTTCTAATGTCACTGACTCAAAGGCAGTTGGGCTCATATTTTGCATAATTTCCGTACAAAGATTGCTAGAATAAATCATACCTTCATGTTTATTCGGGTTTGCGCGGTTTGCTTCATCCCGATAAAACATAAACGGTGTTCCTGTTTCTAACTGGCTCTTCATAATCCGTTTCATCACTTCGATCGCTGGCACTGTTTTTCTCGTTAAAGATGGATGTTGGACACATTCTTCATATTTTTCACGGAAAGAACCATTGCCACGCGTTTCATCGTAAAAATCTTCAAGCGAGTAACCCATCACCGTACGCACTTCATGTGGGTCAAATAAATGCCAATCTCCTCGTTGTTCTACTTGTTCCATAAATAAATCTGGCAAGCAGACCCCTGTAAAAATATCATGAGCTCGCAAACGCTCGTCTCCGTTGTTTAACTTTAAATCGAGGAAGGTAAGAATATCTTGATGCCAAACATCTAAATAAACCGCAATCGCTCCTTGACGCTGACCGAGTTGGTCGACACTGACCGCTGTATTATTCAATTGTTTAATCCACGGAAGAACACCACTTGATGCCCCTTTAAATCCACGAATGGAAGAGCCTCTAGCACGTACTTTCCCCATGTATACACCGATACCGCCACCGTACTTCGACAAGTTGGCAACATCGGTGTTGCTGTTATAAATTCCTTGTAAAGAATCATCAACCGTATCAATAAAGCAGCTGGATAGTTGTCCATGTGGCTTCCCAGCGTTGGCAAGTGTTGGTGTTGCCACTGTCATATAAAGCTGACTCATCGCCCAATACGCTTCTGCAATTTTTTCCACTCGTTGTACTTGCTCATCTTGCATCAACGTCATCGCGATCACGAGCCAACGTTCCTGTGGTAATTCTACTGGTTGATTATTGAAATCGACTGCGACATAGCGATCCATCAACGTTTTCAACCCGATATATGTAAAGAGTTGATCACGTTCTGGCACGATCAATTGACCGATCTCTTGTAGTTCGGATCGTTCATATTTTTCGATGAGCATTGGCGTATAAAGACCTTGCTCCACCAATTTCTCCACATGTTGATCAAAATTTGAATACGGTGCCATACCACGAAGAGCTTGTTGTGTGTCGTATACTTCGTGCAAATAGAGACGAGCTGCGATATATGTCCAATGAGGAGCGGCTTCATCTATGCAACTTAATGCTTCTAAAATCATCGCCGTCGTCCACGCCTTTACGGTTTCATCTGGATGACGTTCACGCCATTTTTCGCTCGCTTTTTCTAACAGTGCTATTTGCTCTGTTCCAAACTCCTTTTTCAGTGATGCTAAGATTGCTTCCTCATTTAATTTTTCACTTACAATTGTCATATACTTAAACCTCTCTCTCGCTTGTTCTTCTTAACTGCAAAATAAAAAGACGATCCACATCGGGGTTCGTCTGAATGATTGAATTTAATCTAGGAAACAAGCGAAAGAATATGCTATACTTGCATGTGGTCAATTCACTCGCTTCCAACTTCTCAATCCCCGAAGAACGTGTCGCTTGACGATGAGTGGCAGGTCTACTGGCTTACGCTTCCTCCTTCCGCCTGCCTTCCCGCAGCAAAAAGTGCTACAGTGGTTCTTCAAGACGGTCGTCAGCGCGTACAGTTGCGGGGACAGCTCCATTTGTTGGATTCCCTATTAAACCGTTACGGTACCACGACATCGTTATACTATATATTGTGTTTTTGTACTCATACTACCCTAACATGTTGTGTCTAAATCGTAAATAGGCAATTTTATTTATAGGTGTACAAACTGATTTTTTTCCTTCTTTTATTTTACATAAGTAAGATGAGTGGTCAACATATTGACAAACAAAAACAGTGGATTCCTGTTAGTTATTTTTTAGGTATTTTTAGGAGAGAATATTATATGATGCAGTAAAATTTTTGGTATAATCAAATATCTCAGCAATTCTTTTAGATTGGTTGAATATACTTTTAATTTGTTATAAGATTGTAATGAGAATAAATTGAGAATGACAATAATTCAATAACATTTTCAATAACGACGGAGGTATAGATATGACAGCTTCTACATTAGTAATGAAAGATTTACACGTAGCAATTGAGGGTAAAGAGATTTTAAAGGGTGTAAACCTTGAGATAAAAGGTGGAGAATTCCACGCGATTATGGGACCAAACGGAACAGGTAAATCAACATTATCTTCCGCAATCATGGGTCATCCGAAATATGAAGTGACAAAAGGTAGCATTGAACTTGACGGTGAAGACGTATTAGAAATGGAAGTAGACGAGCGCGCTCGTGCCGGCCTATTTCTTGCGATGCAATATCCAAGCGAAATTACAGGTGTAACAAATGCCGACTTCTTACGTTCTGCGATCAATAGCCGCCGTGAAGAGGGTGATGAAATTTCTTTAATGAAATTCATCCGTAAAATGGACGAAAAAATGGACTTCCTTGAAATGGATCAAGATATGGCGCAACGTTACTTAAACGAAGGCTTCTCTGGTGGAGAGAAAAAGCGTAACGAAATTTTGCAATTAATGATGATCGAGCCAAAAATTGCGATCCTTGATGAAATCGATTCTGGTTTAGATATCGATGCATTAAAAGTCGTTTCTAAAGGAATTAATGACATGCGTAGCAATGAGTTCGGATGCCTAATGATCACTCACTATCAACGTCTTTTGAACTACATCACTCCTGATAAAGTACATGTTATGATGCAAGGTCGTATCGTGAAATCAGGTGGACCTGAGCTTGCACAACGCTTAGAAGCAGAAGGATATGACTGGATTAAGCAAGAGCTTGGAATCGAAGACGAAACAGTGAATCAATAAGAGCCATTTTACGAAAGCTGATCACTAGGAGGATGAACATGACTGTAGAAACAAATTTACCAGTAGATCAAGAGTACGTTCGCTCATTTTCAGCGCAAAAAGGCGACGCTCAGTGGCTAACTGACTTGCGTTTAGCGGCTCTTGATAAAATAGATGTACTACCGTTACCAGTAGCGGAAAAAACAAAAATCGATAAATGGAACTTCACGCAATTTGCGGCTCATGAAGTGACAAGTGAAGGGTTTGCTTCTTTAGAAGAGCTTCCTGAAGAAGTGAAATCATTAATTGATATCGAGCAAGCAGACAAAAACCTTTACATTCAACGCAACCAAACGGCTGCTTTCTTATCTGTATCGGAAGAATTAAAGGCGCAAGGTGTCATCTTTACCGATATTCATACAGCGGTGAAAGAGCATAGCGAGCTTGTAGAAAAATACTTCATGACAGAAGCGGTCAAAGTCGATGAGC
This sequence comes from Bacillus sp. Hm123, assembly GCF_051842975.2. Classification (NCBI taxonomy): domain Bacteria; kingdom Bacillati; phylum Bacillota; class Bacilli; order Caryophanales; family Bacillaceae; genus Bacillus; species Bacillus sp. Hm123. The sequence goes on along the minus strand of NZ_CM200277.1, from coordinate 2,819,021 downwards.
ATAAATTAACGGCTTTACACGCAGCATTAATGAACGGAGGAACTTTCCTATACGTTCCGAAAAATGTTGAAGTGAAAGAACCGATTCAAGCGGTATATGTGCATGACCATGCGGATGCGGCGCTTTTCAACCACGTATTAGTCGTGGCAGAAGATAACAGTGTTGTCACTTACGTGGAAAACTATATATCCACAGTGGAAACAGAAAATGCTGTTGCGAATATCGTGACAGAAGTGATCGCTGGGCCAAATGCGAAAGTGGTGTACGGAGCGGTAGATCATTTAAATAGCGGTGTAACAACATATGTGAACCGTCGTGGAGTAACTGACCGCGATGCTCGCATTGATTGGGCACTTGGTCTAATGAACGATGGTGATACGGTATCAGAAAACGTCACGAACTTAATCGGTGCGGGTTCATTTGCTGATACGAAAACAGTTGTTGTCGGTCGCGGCAAGCAATCACAAAACTTCACAACGAAAGTCGTTCACTTCGGCAAAAACACAGAAGGCTATATTTTAAAACATGGCGTTATGAAAGACGAAGCGAAATCGATTTTCAACGGTATCGGAAAAATCGAGCATGGCGCTTCTAAATCAAACGCAGAGCAAGAATCACGCGTATTAATGCTTAGTGAAAAAGCACGTGGAGACGCGAACCCAATTCTTCTGATTGATGAAGATGATGTAACAGCAGGTCACGCAGCATCAGTGGGACGCGTAGATCCGATGCAATTGTATTACTTAATGAGCCGCGGAATTTCTCGTCAAGAAGCAGAACGTTTAATCATTCACGGATTTTTAGCGCCAGTTGTTGATAAACTTCCGATCGAAGGAGTTAAACAGCAATTGACTGAAGTGATTGAAAGGAAAGTTCGCTAATGAACGCGAAGGAAATTAAAAAATACTTTCCGATTCTTGACCAAGAAGTCAATGGATATCCGCTCGTTTATTTAGACAGTTCGGCCACTTCACAAAAGCCAGTGCAAGTGATTGAGGCATTGAATAAATATTATCGTGAGGATAACTCGAACGTTCACCGCGGTGTGCATACACTCGGTACACGTGCAACGGACTCGTATGAAGGAGCGCGCGACAAAGTGCGTAAATTCATTAACGCGGCGGCGCGTGAGGAAATTATTTTTACCCGTGGCACGACGACATCGATCAATACGGTGGCGGCGAGCTACGGACGTGCAAACGTAAAAGAAGGCGACGAAATCGTCATCACATACATGGAGCACCACAGCAACATCATTCCTTGGCAGCAGCTAGCAAAGGAAAAAGGTGCGACGCTAAAATATATTCCGCTTCAAGCCGATGGAACGATCTTAGTAGAAGATGCGAAGGCAACGATTACCGATAAGACAAAGATTGTATCTGTCATGATGGTATCGAACGTCCTTGGTACGATCAACCCAGTGAAGGAAATTGCCGAAATCGCTCATCAGCACGGGGCGGTCATGGTCGTAGATGGTGCTCAATCGGCGCCACATATGAAGATTGATGTACAGGATCTCGACTGTGATTTCCTTGCTTTCTCTGGTCATAAAATGTGTGCACCGACTGGTATTGGCGTGTTGTACGGTAAAAAGCAATTACTTGATCACATGGAGCCTGTGGAATTCGGCGGCGAAATGATCGACTTCGTTGGTTTACAAGAATCAACGTGGAAAGAGCTTCCGTGGAAATTTGAAGGCGGAACTCCGATCATCGCTGGGGCAATCGGTCTTGGCGCGGCGATTGATTTTCTCCAAGAAATTGGACTGGATGAAATCGAGCGCTATGAGCATCGCTTAGCGGCCTATGCACTTGAGAAAATGAGCACCATTCCTGGGATGCAAATTTACGGACCAATGTCTGGTGAACAACGTGCAGGACTTGTCACGTTCAACTTAGACGACGTTCATCCTCATGATGTGGCAACGGTGTTAGATGCAGAAGGAATTGCTGTTCGTGCAGGCCATCATTGTGCACAGCCACTAATGAAATGGCTAGATGTTTCCGCTACAGCAAGAGCAAGCTTCTACCTGTATAACACAGAGGAAGATATTGATAAGCTTGTTGCAGGGCTTCTCAAAACAAAGGAGTATTTCAGCGATGTCTTTTAATAATTTAGATCAGCTGTACCGCCAAGTGATTATGGATCATTATAAAAATCCGCGCAACAAAGGTCAGATTGAAGACGGCAGCTTAACGATCGATATGAATAATCCGACTTGTGGCGATCGCATTCATTTAACATTGAATGTAGAAGACGGCAAAGTAACAGCGGCGAAGTTCGATGGAGAAGGGTGTTCGATCTCCATGGCTTCCGCTTCGATGATGACGCAAGCAGTCAAAGGAAAAGATATTGACACAGCTTTAAAGCTTTCACAAATCTTTTCCGATATGATGCAAGGCAATGACTATCCAGATGACATCGATCTTGGCGATATCGAAGCTTTACAGGGCGTTTCCAAGTTCCCGGCTCGTATTAAATGTGCGACGTTAGCGTGGAAAGCGATGGAAAAAGGATTGAACGAGAACGAATAATCATAATGACGACAGGAGGAATATAACATGGCAAAGAAAATGCCAGAAATCGGGGATTACAAATACGGTTTTAAAGATAAAGACGTATCTGTTTACCGTTCAGAGCGTGGATTAACACGTGAAATCGTGGAAGAAATCTCTAAATTAAAAGACGAACCACAATGGATGTTAGACTTCCGCTTAAAATCACTCGATCATTTTTACGAAATGGCGATGCCACAATGGGGCGGCGACCTTTCGGCATTAAGCTTTGATGAAATCACTTACTACGTGAAGCCATCAGAGAAATCCGAGCGTTCTTGGGATGAAGTACCAGAAGAAATCAAACAAACATTTGACAAGCTTGGTATCCCAGAAGCGGAACAAAAATATCTTGCGGGTGTATCTGCACAGTATGAATCAGAGGTTGTTTACCACAACATGAAGGAAGACTTAGAAGATTTAGGTATCGTCTTCAAAGATACGGATTCAGCGTTAAAAGAAAACGAAGACATCTTCCGTAAATACTGGGCAAAAGTCATCCCTCCAACAGACAATAAATTCGCAGCGTTAAACTCAGCGGTATGGTCAGGTGGATCATTCATCTACGTACCACCAGGTGTGAAAGTAGATACGCCATTACAAGCGTACTTCCGCATCAACTCTGAAAACATGGGTCAGTTCGAGCGTACGCTAATCATCGTCGACGAAGGCGCAAGCGTACACTACGTAGAAGGCTGTACAGCACCTGTCTACACAACGAACTCCCTTCACAGTGCGGTTGTAGAAATCTACATTAACAAAGATGCCTACTGCCGTTACACAACGATCCAAAACTGGGCGAACAACGTTTACAACCTAGTAACGAAGCGTGCTGTTTGTGAAGCAAACGCAACGATGGAATGGATCGACGGAAACATCGGCTCGAAATTAACGATGAAATACCCAGCCGTTATTCTAAAAGGCGAAGGTGCTCGTGGTTTAACCCTTTCCATCGCGATCGCTGGTAAAGGCCAACACCAAGATGCCGGAGCAAAAATGATTCACCTTGCACCGAACACATCTTCAACGATCGTATCTAAATCGATCGCCAAACAAGGCGGAAAAGTAACGTACCGCGGTATCGTTCACTTCGGACGCAAAGCAGAAGGCGCTCGCTCCAACATCGAGTGCGACACGTTAATTATGGATAACCAATCCACATCGGATACGATTCCATACAACGAAATCTTAAACGACAACATCTCTTTAGAGCACGAAGCAAAAGTTTCAAAAGTATCTGAAGAGCAACTATTCTACTTGATGAGCCGCGGCGTTTCTGAAGAAGAAGCAACAGAAATGATCGTCATGGGCTTCATCGAGCCATTCACAAAAGAACTTCCAATGGAATACGCGGTTGAAATGAACCGTTTGATTAAGTTCGAAATGGAAGGATCAATCGGATAATGTTGAAAAAACCGTGGTATAATAGGGTTTATACCACGGTTTTTATTATATAGAATTGGAGTCGTGCCGATTTTGTGCCGATTCAGATTTCTTTTGGGTGTAAGAGGCGAACTTATTGAGTTCGTCTTCTTCTATTTTATCGGTGATATCGAGATACGTATCGGCTGTTGTTTTTATGGTTTGATGTCCAAGCCGCTGAGATACATATTTCAAACTGGCTCCACTTTCTAAAAGGATGACCGCATGAGTATGTCTGAAGACATGTAAACCTTTATAGTCTACTCCGGCAGCTTTACAATATTTTTGGAGCATTTCTCTAATGACAGATGGTGTAAGGTACTCACCTAATCCATTTTGAAAAATAATATTGTCTTCATTCTTTTTGAATCGAGGATCTTGCCACTCCATTTCTTTTTGGCGGATCTTAAATTTCTTTAAGACTTTAACGAGATCACCATCCATTTTTATTTTACGGTTACTTGATAAGTTTTTTGGTGAAGTGATATTCACACGATTATTGTCATCTCTGCTTGTTTGTTTATTAACTATCAATATGTCACCTATGACATCATCCCACGTAAGAGCTAAAGACTCACTAATTCTTAATCCAGTACGACTTAATAAATAAAATAAAACATAGTAAAAGTTGTATTCTTTAAAACGCATAGGTTTGTAATCTTTCATATAATCCAGCAACTGATTCAATTCATCTAATGAATAGTATTTGATGATATCTTCTTCACGAGCCTTATCTTTTCTTGGTACTCTTAATTTGATAGAAGGATCTTTCTCTAAAATTTCAAGATCATTCGTTGCGTAGTGAAATATACTTTTTAATATAGATAAGTAACGCAGACGAGATCCATAAGAGTATTTTTCTGATCCATCTGGATTTACCATTTCAGCATACATGTTGCTCCATCGTTTTATATCAATTCTTTTGATCCGGAATATTTTTTTCTGTTCAAAATAAGGGAGAATATGATTTTTTAAAACAGAGTCATACTGGATAAATGTCGATTCTTTTAAATCTTCTCGCTTTTGTACATGTAGCCATTCTTTGGCCACTTCACCAAACAACTTATTTTTATCAGCAAGAGTATGGCCATAATATATTTTCTCTTCAACCTTACCAGCTTCTAACATGGCTTCTTTTTTAGTTCGAAATGTTCCGATACTAAACTCGTGCCCATCTTGCGAAACACGAGCTTGCCATCTTCCGCTTTTTAACTGTCTAAAGGTAGCCACTATTATCCCTCCTTAGCATAATCAATAGAATATACGTTCGTTTTTATCGTGAAAGAAAAGCCCAGAAGAGGGCTTTTCAAAGTTAAAATAAAGTAGTATATAATTTATTAAATAAATGCTAAAACACTTACTGTATTGTTTTGGCTGCTCTTTTGTTATAGACTAGAACGCTTTTTATAATATCTGTTTCTAATTGTTCTGTTTTCTTTTCTAACCGTTTTCCTATAAAGAACACATCAAAAAGTGCCCAAATTCCCAAACCACCGAATGTTAGTGTCATGCCGATAGCATATCCTATATCACCTAAGTAATATCTATGACCTCCAACTATTCCAGTAAACCACCACAAAACATACATAACAATATTGCTTTTCTTTTTCTTCTCTAACTCACTGTGTACAATTGCTAACTGTTCAGCTGTTAAATCTCTTTTTAACAACATATTGTTACTCATATAAATATCCTCCTAAATTCTTTATTCAAGTCCAAACTGAGCTTTATTCATTAATTTTCCACCTTGAAACGTAAAGTTAGCGTTTGCCCCAATTCCACCTTCGCCACTGTAACTATAGATGACTGTATGAAGATCAGTTCCAGCTTCGCCTGTTTCGGATTGCTTCTCGCCCTCGCCACCGATGATTTTAGCTATTTCTTCATAAGTCATACCGTTTTGTATTTGCTCGAACTCTTTTAAAGAAATCGTTGCATCTGAATCTCCTCCAAGGCCAATTTGTGTTTTGTTCATTAATTTTCCGCCTTGGAATGTCATGTTAGCACCTGTGAATGCCCCATCTGTTTCGAATTCGTACATTTGAGTGTGGAATTCAGTTCCGGGATCACCCGTTTCAGACATTAATTTACCTTCCGATCCAACGATTTTAACAACTTCTTCGTAGGTCATACCATCTTTGATCTGATCGAACTTTTCTTTTGTTAGTTTGTTAGTTTCTTCTTTTGGAGCTTCTGTTGTTTTTGCTGCATCTGTTTCAGTTGTTGTCGTTTCTCCTGGTTGCTCTGCTGGAGTGTCACTTTCTGTACTTCCGCATCCACCAAGCAGTAGACCTGCTGTTAATAGAGCACTTCCAAACATCCAATGTTTTTTCATTTTTTACTCTCCTCTACAAGAAAATATATGTATAAATGAGCAAAACTCATCTATAAACTAGTTACTTTTATGAGTAATCCATACAGATCATGAAAATAGTACCACTATATGATTAAAAAATTTTTTGGCCCAAACTTTTCAGATGAGCCAAGTCTCTTGGTATTCCATACAGTTCGCTAATTTCATGGATAGATAGGTTAGTATGCTGATATTGATATAGTTCCTCATCTGGAAGCAGAAGCTCTACTGCAAACTTATTAGCTTCTACTTCGATTTTATCAATAGTAAATAAAGTATTAGCTTTTAAAAAAGGGGTGTTTACTCTAGGGTGCATCTCAGAGTGTCCTAGTTCATGTGCGCAAGTAAAAGGTTTCAATGTCTGCTGGATATTCGAGTTGATAAAGATAAACTTATTCTTTCGGATGTATTTATAAAAACCATAAATGCTTTCATGAAGATCCCGCTCAATGACATAAATATTCTTGGCTGCGGCAATTTCATAAGGGTTATTTGTCTTATATTTCTTAGTTAGTTGTTTGACTTCGCGTTTGATCCGTGACATGCAATTCTCTCCCTTAAAGTTTAATCCTCATCTCTATACTTTTTTGGGATATATTTCTTATTCGCAAGGGTAGCTATGCGTTCTGCATGCTCTAAAGCTTCTAATAAAGATTCAATTGCTTCTGGGCTCATTGGTTCACCCATGTAGTTTAATCCATCACCGTCAGGGCTCGCCTCTATTAAATCCCTCTTCATTTTCGCCATTCGTTTTGCGATGTCTTTTTCGTCTTTTTCTGTTAACTTCGAAAAACTAGAAGTAGGGTAATCATTTTTTTGTTCTTTACCTGTTAACAGGTAATCAGTAGATACTTCAAAGAACCGAGCTATTTGTTCCAACGTGTTATAGTCGGGTTGTCTTTCGTTTCTCTCATACATACTGATTGTACTTTCCGCTAAACCTAATTTAGCGCCAAAAGCTTTTTGGGACAGCTTATATTTTTTTCTAAGTAATCTGAGTCTTTCTCCAAAACTTGTCATTTGCATCACCTTAAATTCATAATATCACGAAATGTGATGTATTAAAATAAACTTCACGAAACGTCTTGACTTCACGAAATGTGTTGTGTATTATTTAGTTATAGCAACACGAAATGTAAAGGTGGTGAAGAAGATGAATAAAGAATTAATCGCAAAAAAGCTAGTAAGCCTTAGAGGTAATAAAACACGATCCGAAGTTTCAACTGAAATCGATGTTAGCGAAAGTGCTTTAGCTATGTATGAAACTGGAAAGCGTGTTCCTCGTGATGACATAAAGGTTAGAATAGCTAAATATTATAAAAAAACTGTTCAAGAAATTTTTTTTGAAGATAAACTTCACGAAGTGTGTTGTGGTAAAAGTCGCAAATTAAAGAGTGACTCAAAACAAGCCATCTAGGAGGTGATCACATGCCACTTCAAAAGCGGAAGTCACGTTCCAAAAAGAAAGTCAAAACATCCAGCCAAGAGTTATGCAATGTCAAAAGCGCAAAGCTTGATCGACTTATTTTCGAACGTAAGAAACGTGGTATGAGCCAGGCTGATGTAGCTAATGTAATTTCCGTTTCCGTTTCAACTATATCTCATTTAGAAAATGGAAGGCAGAAACCGAGTTTAGAGGTTTCCTTGGGACTTCAAAAGCTTTTTAGTTTACCTTATGAAATATTGTTTCCTAATTACTAAAAAAATAGGTCTTGACCTATACCTCTTGGGATTTTTCCAATTTAACGAAAAATATTGAAAGAGATTGAAATGATACGAAAAGATATTAATTCATTTTTTCGAAACACCAACAAAACTGAAACAATATGAAAAGTTGTAAGTGTCAAAATTGGAAAAAGTGAAATTTTATAATAGATGTTAGGAGGCGATACACATGAATCAATTGCAAATCTTTAATCATTCAATGTTTGGTGAGCTACCAGTAATGATTGTTAATGGTGTCGAGTGGTTTGGAGCAAGCGAAGCGGCAACTTCACTTAGTTTTTCAAATCCAAGAGCTGCTATTAACACACATGTAGATCTTGAGGATGTAATGGTCCATGACACCCTTACAAACAGTGGTACTCAAAAGAAAAAGTACATCAACGAATCAGGTTTATATAGCTTAATCTTTGGCGCGGCTAGACAAGGTAACAATTTAGAAATCAAAGAAGCAGCCAAGAAATTTAAACGTTGGGTCACATCAGAAGTATTACCGTCTATTCGTAAAAATGGCGGATATATCATGACAGATGAACATGACGATGATGCCTCTATTATGGCAAAAGCCTTGTTGGTAGCTCATAAAACAATTGAGCGAAACCGACGCGAAAAGTTAATGCTGGAAGAACAAATAAAACAGGATCAACCTTATACAACTTTCGGGAAAATCGTTTCAAACTCAAACGGTGCAATTAGCGTTGGTGCTTTTGCGAAAATGCTGTACGACCAACATGGATTGAAAATCGGTCGTAACAAAATGTTTGATTGGTTGCGTGACAACGGCTATTTGATGAAAGGTGGCCGAGAACATAACAACCCTAAGCAAATTTATATTCAGCAAGGTTGGTTTGAAGTAAGGCCAACGATCGTCAGTCGAACAGAAGGCGACGTCGAGCGATTAACCACTTTAATCACTGGCAAGGGACAAGTAAAAATCGCTGAACTCCTTCTAAAAGAAAAAAAGGTGGTGTCGTAATGATTCAAATCCAAGTCGATCAAAAGGAGTTAAAAAAACTGTATCTAGAAGAGATCAAAAAGCGTTTAGATCAAATCGATCACAACGTTACATTCTGGGATACAAAAGAGCTTAAACGTCAAACAAACATGAGCTGGAATACCATACAAGATATGTTTTTTCATGATCCTCGTTTCCCTAAATTTAACACAGGAAACAAATGGTACTTTCCAGCGAAAGAATGTCGAGCATTTTTAGTCAAATGGGCCGAAGAAAATAGTTACAAATTCAAAAGTAATTTATCTAAAGAAGTTAGTTAATAGTCCATTTTTTATTCTTTAAATTACTAGTTTTATAGATTCATTGTACCTTTGAAAATTCAATAAATGGAGGCGAACAAAGTGGCGAACACTTTTTCAAAAACTAGATTGTATTCACCGTCTGCGATAGGGGATATCTTGCGAATTGCGAGGGAGCGATCTTGTCAAGAGGAACGACGAACAAAACGATATATGGCTAAAGCGTTGGGAATAACTGTAGATAGATTAACAAGAATGGAAGAAGGGACGTCTCAAGTCCCTTACGATTTAGCTGTTGAATGGTGCAATATCGTGAATGATCAAACAGCGCTTAAGCAGATTAATCATATATACGGGATGACGCTTCCTCCAACAGACCCGAGGTTATTGTTATCTGTTCCAGATCAGTTAAATAACTTTATCCGTCAAGCTAAAAGAGCAATTGAAGCAGCTAAAGCTTTAAAGGATATAAGTCGTAATCGAAGACCAGGGCGTCCATTTAGCGAACATGATGAACGGAGCATTTTGAACCTTTCAGAAGAAATTCTTGATGTTCAACAGTCGTCTGAGTGTGTAATCGGCTCTATGGAAGAAAATTGGGGGTTGTGTAAAGATACATTGCATCGCAACTGGATTACAGAAGCTATTTCTGATCATGTCATCATTCACTCTGTCACTCAATTTGAAGAAATACGAAAAGAGCAGTTCTTTGAAGCTAGAGCGAGAGGGTGGAAAGCATGAACAAATTCATAGAACAAGCGATGGGAGGTAATCAGGCGTGAATTTCGTTTTATCAGCAAGTAGGTTGATGAAGGTATCTGAGGTTAGAGAAATAAGCAAAGAGTTGAGAGAAAATGCTCATGTGTTACTAAATCAGGATTTTGAAGCACAGAAAAGATATTTCGCACTAAAAGAAAAAGCGGCAAGCTAACCCCACATTAGCTCACCGCAAGTCAAAAATTTAATTAGTCGTTTAACAAATTCATTATACCACATTTTTATGGTGGGCACTACGGTGCCTATCTTCAGTAACCTAAGTGAGTTTTTCTTCCCCCTGTTTTCTTGCTTGGGTTGCTGAAGATGGACATTGAACCATCAGGAAGAAGGTGAAAACTATGGCAGGTAAAGTTAGGTTTTTAACTGTATCTGATCTGGAATACATCGCTAAGTATGCTGAATGCGATGGAATAGGTCCAGTGGCTCTTCAATTAGAGGCTAACCCTAGTTCTATTCTAAACGCTATTAAAAATATGAGGCGTGACGGTACATTTGATTATTTTCGTAACTTAAATTTGTTTTGGTGAAAGGAGAAGTATCGTGTACGAGGCATTCTATCACGAAATAAAAGACCCCTGTTGGCAGCAGGAGTCAAACGTTTCGAAATAATATTGGTTACTGCTATTGTAACACATTTTACAGTAGCGGTAAATCGGGAGTGAAGAAAATTGAACATTCGTTTAGAGACTGCTTTTCGTGATGCGAAGCGGATCAGTCCAAGCTTACAGAATAAACACGCCTTAGACATGGCTTACATCGGCCTGACTCATGTTGTGGCTCACAATGGCACGCATGAGGACCTTGTGAGTCTGGCTAATCAGTATGAAGCATTAATCAATGTGTATGTGTTGCAGAAAGGGGTGAGTTGAGATGGACCCACTATCAACCAATCAAAATACGACTCTTTCTCTAATTGATTCCATGGATGTACATGCAGTGCAAGCCACGTTAGACAAAATCAATCAACTGCAATTAGTTGTCAAAAGTACTTTAAAAACTAACCGTGATTTCGGTGTTATACCTGGCACAACAAAACCGACGTTGCTCAAGCCAGGGGCCGAAAAAATTCAAATGCTCTTTGGTGTTACTAGTGAATATGAAGTGACAGAGCGCATCCAGGACTATGATAAGGGATTTTTTGCTTTTACTGTGTGCTGCCGGATTTACAAGAATGATATGAAAATTACTGAAGGTCTTGGCCATTGCAATACTCGAGAAAAAAAGTATAAGAATCAGGACTCTTACTCTGTTGCAAACACTTGTCTGAAGATGGCTAAGAAACGTGCTCAGATCGACGCGACGTTAACTATTGCAAGTTTATCAGATATTTTCGGTGGCGAGATGGAGGATGATTTACAAGATTATTTGCAGACAGAACAGATAGAAACAATGACTTCACATGATGCTGGAGCTATCAAGTTAACATTCGGAAAGTTCAAAGGGAAGACACTTGGAGAGATATACCGCTCTGATAAATCATATCTCACCTGGTTAGTTGGCCAAGATCGAACAGATGCGGTGATCAAAAAGGCAATTGAAACGATGTTTGCCGCTGTAGAACAATCATCGCAACAAAGCCGGCAACAAGAACCAAAAGGGAATACAGCGGAAGATAAGCCGAAAGAATCAACCAAGCAGCCATACGACAATCCGCTTGAAGGTGATCCTATTCATATCAAAGATGATGACCTTCCGTTTGATATGTGATGCTCAATAAAAATGTTCCTTATCGAGTTGTGATTCCAGGTTGGTGTAAAGATGAGGCTTCTAGTAACGCGGAGTATTTACAAAATATTAAAAGGTATATGAGTACCAGCTATTCAGATCGAATAATTTTAAAGGTTGTAAAGGGCTATGTCTTATGCGAAAGAAAGTTGTAAGGAGATGATCGGGGTTGGAAAAAGCAATACAAGCATCATCGGGGTTCGTTATCCAGCCCCGACTGCAGTTTAAGAGTTTAAAAGATAAGATGCTCTATCAAATGTTGATAGAGGAGGCTAATTATACGGCATCAGCTCGTTGCGAGGTTGGTCAAACGATCATCGTACTAACAAACTTAGCGAAAGAAACTGGATGGTCTAGGGACGTGATCAAGGGAGCTTTAGATCGACTGAAAACTTTAGGTTACATCCAGATGGAAACATTACCTCAAAAGAGAGGCGTACTCATTACCATCTGTCACTATAAAGAGTTTCAATCGCTTGGAACTTACCAGAAAGAAAAAGCTAAAAAAGAGTCGAAAAATCCACAAGAGAATCCGCATGAGGAGCCACATGAGGAAACGCAAGAGAATCCACATGAGGAAGAAGCGGCAAACCCTTGTGAGAGTAAGGAGGAAGACATGTCTAAAAATCAAAATCCACAAGAGAATCCGCATGAGAACTCACAAGAGAAACCTCATGAGATTCCACATACTATAACAGCATTTATAAACAGCATTAGTAACATCAATAAAACATTAAAAGAATATATCGCCGAAGCAAACGTGAAAAGCATGAATTTGACTTCCGTTGACGATATTGAAATCTTTGTTGATTTCGCTTTGCGAACCAACGCTTTGCCAGAGGGTACTTCTAAAAAAATACTAGTAGCTTACTATGACTGCATTCGACTTACTCGGCAGACCTGTAATATTTCAGCGAACATACTAGTTAAGAACATCGAGAAAATGAGTAAATACAGCGTTAATCAAATTCATTACGCGCTATGGAAGCACGTTGAGCAGCATGATGATAAACGCGAGCAGTATACATTAGGCATCCTTCGAAATACAAAGGAGCATGAAGCTAGACGCGGGTTAATGATCTTGAAAAACAAGAAAGGAGCGGTTCCAAATGCAATTGATGGACAACTTGCTACAGCGGTTGGAGCAGAACAATCCAGCACTAGCGCAGAAGCTGAAAGACTCGAACAAATCGCTAGAGAAAAAGGTCTTCTCGGGGAGATACGAGACACTGAGTTCGATTTCTGACGAATGCCCTTATCACCAATGTGATGGAACTGGCCTTATCTGGATCAGGGACCACGAAAAAAATCGTGAGTTCATGGAAAAGTGTAAATGTCGGGAGGTTAAGGCTTTGGAACGGAAGCTTTCAGCCGCTCAGATGCCAGATGAGTTTAAGAAGACAACGATCCAGTCGTTCGACATCAACATTTATGAGCGGGAAGAGTCGAGGTTGCGTGCAGCCAAAGCAAAGCGAATTGCTGGCAATTTCGTGAAAAAGTTCGACTTGATGAAAGAGCAAGGCAAAGGGCTTTACTTGTACAGTTCGATCAAGGGGAGCGGAAAGACACGACTGGCTGCGAGTATTCTAAATGCTTTGCTAAAAACACAGGATTCACGAGAGAGTCCACTGAGTATTTACTACTCTTCAACAGCTGATTTGATTGGAGAAATCAAAAAAACGTTCTCGGATGAATCAACCGTCAAATCATCAGATATTATCGACTCTGTTAAAAAAGTGGACGTGTTGATCCTTGATGATATCGGTGTCGAGAAAGTAACCGATTGGGTGGAAGAAACCTTTACTCGCATTTTAGATTTCCGCCTGCAACATCAGAAAATCACGATCTTCACAAGCAACCTTAGCATTGACGAGCTGGATGACAAATATCCGCAGGGTCGGATCAGTAGCCGCATCGAAAAAATGACTTATCCAGTTCATATGCCGGAAGAAAAGATTCGCAGTAAGCTCGCCAAGCAAGAAAATGAAAGCTTACTAGGTTTGTTACTCGAATAGGGGGAGAGAGAATGTGTAAGTTATGCGAGGGTAGCCATGTGGTTGCTGAACATATTGGATTCGGAGACTTTAAAAGTGCGTGCCCGAATTGTGGACCATTACCAAGCGAGGTCTGGGAAAAGAATCATGAAGAGTTTCGGAAGCGATTTGCTGAAGTTAAGCGTCTCTACAGAAAGGACGTAAGCTGATGCTTCCAGAGGTTCTTATAAATGTTTTGGAGGAACGAAAACGCCAAAACGAAAAGTGGGGAGAGCAAAATCATCATCCTGCTGCATGGATCAGTATTCTTGGTGAAGAGTTTGGGGAGTTGTGTGAAGCCGTAAATGAAACCATCTTCGATAATGGCGCAGATGCTCGTAAAAAAGGTGGCTATGAAAATATGAGAGCTGAAGCAGTACAGGTTGCCGCTGTAGCAGTTCAATTTATTGAATACCTTGATCGAACATTACGAAGCGAGTGTGAGAAATCATGAGAAAAGGATGGAAAGCGCAGACACCTGTAACGCTTCGGAAATTGGTTTATGCGCTGAATGAGTACAAGTTAGTCCGAAACATCGAAGCACATGAAGAACGTGGGTGGAAGCGTGCTAGTGAGGTCAAAGAACATGGTTATGGTGTGGCAGTGTTGATGGAGTTTCCGCCGCGAAGAAAGGTGATATGAAACATGAATTGTCCAGTATGTAACCGGTCGCTCAAAAGCAAAGAAAGTATCGCAAAAGGAATCGGTCCGGTGTGTGAAACAAAGATAAAGGATCTTGAGAACGAGCCGCCAGAAGGGCAGACATCAATAGATGATTACTTGGCAGGTGTTGAAAATGATTAATCTATTTTTTCCTGTAGAGCCGATGGGCGCTGTAAGGATGACCAAACGAGGGAAGTATGTATCAGACAGCGCTAAACGGTATCTTGCGTATAAAGCGCATCTCCAGTGGTTAACTAAGCAGCAGATCAACGGTGAATTTTACTCAGCTGGCGCCTTGCAAGTAAATATTCTGTTCATTATGCCGATCCCCGAAAGCTGGAGTATGAAAAAGAAGCGGGAAGCGGTCGGTCAATATCACGTTAAAAAGCCTGATGCAGACAATCTAGTCAAAGGGGTCTTCGACTCTCTTAATAAGTTTGCTTGGACTGATGATAACCAAGTTGCCAAGGTGATCGCCGAGAAGGTGTACGGAGAATATCCAGGGATTAATGTGGTGATAAAACAGTTGAAAGCTAAGGAAGGTGGCGAGGAAGAGTGTTACAAGGAACCTGCATCGATCTAGAGCTAGCATCGTCCTTTCCTGAAACGGTGTATCTCTTTCCTAATGGAAACAATCATTATTACGTTTCCAGATTTCAGAGACAGTCGGCACATATGGGGTGCTTTCACAAGAAAAGGTTTCAGTTGATCGATGAGTGGCCTCCTGAGCCGAAGCTTGATCTCCCTGATCTCGAAGCAGGAAAGGTTTACAGTGCTCAGTTGATATGGAGACGAAAAGGCTATAGAGGAAAGGAATTAAAACAGTATTACATTAAGCCGGATAATCAAAAAAACACAAATTTTTATGCTGACAAAGAGTTGAAAGAGTTCCAAGGGCGCTACCCTTTACACTGGTTTGCTGATTTCAAGCTGATTGAAGATATAGAGGAGCAGCTGGTTGAACTTGTTGAAGAGCCAACTAACTTTGAGCAAATGTCGCTATTCGAGGTGATATAGATGCGGAAAACCAAACGCAAGCCGGGCTATTACCTGCTCTTTCGTCGAGAGGAAGGGCAGCCCGTCTGGTTATATGAATGGCTACAGAGACACGAGCTCAACGCTCGGTTACGGAAAGGTTGGAAGATTGAGAGATAAGGAGGATGCGGAATGAGTAGAGAGATTAAGTTTCGTGGCCGCTCAGTAGTCACTGGTGAATGGGTGTACGGCTCTTTGATACAAGCAACACCTCAAGGGGCCACTTGTATCTATGATGAAAATCAAATCATTCATTCGGTTGATGCTGAAACTGTTGGGCAATTCACGGGGGGTAAGGGTAAAAAAGAAGCGCCTATTTTCGAGGGAGACATCGTTTATCAAGAGTTTAACGATATGCGTTCAGTAGATCACGGAGGGTTTATAGGTGTAGTTAGGCAATTAGAAGGTTGCTGGGTGATAGATAATTTGGTTAACCATTCTGAATTATTGTGGAGCGAAGTTAATGAAAATGAAGTGATCGGCAATCGTTTTGATAACCCAGAGTTGATCCAAGGTGATTGAGTACGTCTGCAAAGGCTGTGATGTATCAGAACTTCGGGCGGAGATCATACCGATGAAGCTTTGCCCTTGCTGCCAAATGTTGATGGAAGCTATTGAGGAGGGAGAATGATGACGGTAATCACAACGGTTGAATCGCTTGTGCTGATCATAACCAGCTGTGCGGTGGTGGTTGGAGCATTTGTAGCTGGGAGAAAGGTTAGGAAGATGAAGAAATGAGTTTAATTATTAAACGGAAAGTTCAAACCGCACGAAAAAATTATGATTGTGATGATTGTGGGAAACCCATTCTACGAGGTTATAAATATCGTTATTTTTATGGAGCTCCAGATAAAAGGGACAAGCCATATAGTCTGAGAGTATGTAAGAATTGCGATCCATATCAAGAAGATTATTGATGATACTACGTATTAGACGCATAATACGCAATAAAAAATGGAGGGATAAAAAATGAAATATTTTGAGTTTGCTGATCCTTATTACGCACTAATAAAGGCTAAACATGGAGAGGAAGCCGTTAAGAAATATATAGAGGTTGTTGCTGGCGTTGAAGATGATTTTGAATCGTTATTAGAGGAATGTAACTTAGTTCCAAAATATTATGCGGTTGCGAAATTCGCTAGGTCAAAAGGTGAAGATGGCGAGTTAATCACCTTAGATGAAACTTTAGAAACTTTAGAATCAGATGAAACTGAAATCCTATTGATGGACGGCTCATTACTTTAGACGCAAAAAACGTAGCAAATTAAAGGAGGAATAACAAGTGATTAAGGCTTTGATAACAGACGTGAAAAAAATATATTGCGGTGAAGATGCTTTTGACAATGGCGAGAAGGTGCAGGTAACAGCGTCAGTGGACAATGGCGAAGGTGGTTATGTTGAGTTGTATAGCAACAAGCTGAAAAGGTCGTACAGAGTTTATCCCGGAGAATATGATGCTTTTGAAGTCTTTAAGTAATTAGGGCGTATCTTGATGAAAACGAGATAGACAAAAGGAGGATATAGATATGGATTTACTAATTAACTTCTGCCCAAGATGTGGTGAAAGAGTTAGAGAAAATGTTATTAACGCACTACCTAATGGCGGTGACTGGTCATGCCATAATTGTGATTGTTATGTAGAAGCATATGTTCTTAATGAAAGCGACTTTAAATTAGAAGATTAATAGACATTTCGTTGATAAAGCGGCAGAAGGAGGATGGGAAAATGAATGAGATTGATTATACAAATTTGAAGCTAATTAACAACTTCACTTATGATATACACCCTAACGAAAAAGGCGAGATAAGGGTTGCTTTCAAGCATGGTGAGGATAGTTTTGTAATGCCTATTCCTAAACAGGATTTAGAAAGAATGTTGTGGTTTGCAAATAAAAAGTAGTGTGCATTACGTTGATGAACCAGCGTTCCAGACGCAAACTATATAGCAAATTAAAGGGGGAATAACAAATGATTAAGGCTTTGATAACAGACGCGAAAAAAATATATTGCGGTGAAGATGCTTTTGACAACGGTGAGAAGGTACAGGTAACAGCATCAGTGGACAACGGTGAAGGCGGTTATGTTGAGTTGTACAGCAACAAACTGAAAAGGTCGTACAGAGTTTATCCAGGAGAATATGATGCTTTTGAAGTCTTTAAATAATTAAGATGTAATTCGATGAAAATACGGCACGTAGAAATGAGGGAAACTTATTGGCAACAGAAAAAGAATGTCTAGCAGCGGCATTAACTCTTTTGTGCAAAAAAGGGGTATTAACAGTGGAAGAAGTAAAAGGAGCTTCACGACAAGGCTATGAAGGTGTATTTAATCTAATTAATCAAAAGTATAAAGAAATGGTTGTTAAAGGTGAAATCTTAGTAGATCGATGAAGATGCGAAGGAGGAAAAATAAGTGAACATTAAATTATTCAAAGGCAAATTAAAAACAGGAGATAAAACTCCTGAGCAAGTAAGAAACGAGTTTGATGGATGGGATCCAAGTGATCAAGAAATTCAAAGTTGGATTAAAGCTTACAACTTGGTTGACGGAATTGAAGTTGTTGTTATGGAAAGTTGGCTACATGAAGGCTATATCTTAGCTGGATGGGATGATGACGTAGATGAAAAAGTAAGAGAGTATGTTTATTTAGTAGAACAAGACCCGGTGTTTGGTGCGTATGTTGACGAGCGTGAAGAGTTTATAAATGATTGGAAAAATGAACGATATGAATCTGCCGGATCACTTGTGTTCAAGCCAGAAGATGTTGAGATTATTGAACAACTGAAGCGAAAGTAAATGCGAAGGAGGGATTTGATGAAAACATTATCTTGTCTCTGTCATAGTTGCGGAATTGGATATGAATTGACATATAACGATCGTGATTTTTTAGAGCCATACCATTGTGCTGGTTGCGGCATTGGTGATGATTCGTTTCAGAGTGAAGTGAAGGAGGAAAGACCATGAAACAAACAAGTGTTAGTTATTGTGGTGAATGCCATCAAGACTTCAAACAAGATGAAATCGTTTGGTTCGCTTGGATCGAGAACAGCTGCTTTTGCGAAAAATGTAAGGGGAAGCTGGATATAAAAGATTGGGAGCCACGCATCTATAAAGGGGAGTGACTGATGGCTAGCGGATGTATCGTAGCTCAATGCGAACTTTGTGAGGAGCATATTTGGGAAGGCGAGAATTTCACTGTTGGTAATTCTGGATTTTATCACAATAAATGCGCTAGAAAACACAACGAAATAAGGTTTCTAAAAAAGAAGAATACCGAATTATCAGCTGAAAATATGCTCCTTCTAAAGCAGTTAGACGAGTTAAAACGCCAGTATCGTGCGTTAGAAAAGGCAAAAGAGGTGCAAATGAAGCTGTTTTGACAGATTTAGATAGGAGGTATCCAATTGGGCCTTTTAATAGAGTCTCAGATTAAGAGTTTGGCGGTCGAGGGTCTGCTGTTGCTAGTTGAAGACGTAGAGCGGCGGATTGGCTCTCACGTGGCTGGCGGCGATCCAGTGGACGCTTACGTTCAGCAACAACAATATATCTTGGGTTTGGTGCAGGAAGAGTTGAAAAGAAGAAAATAAAAAGCCAGGATCGCTCCTGACTTAAGTAGTTGCACATTGGCTGTATGGAAAAGGAGGTCCCGCCTAATAAAAGGTTTTCCCGTTATAGAAAAAATTATACAAAAAAGCCGAGAGAGCTCCCGGCCTTTCGCTACATCATAATTAATTTCGGCTGAATTCATTATAACAGATCGGGGGCGTCTCTACCATGAAAGAAATTATGATCGATCCTTCCACAATGAAACTGGAATTGGATATAATGGAATTACCAAATAGCTGTGTGCTGGTGATCTGTGACGGCAAAGCCAAACTCAGAGAGCTGCCGCCGCACGGTGAGTATAAGATTGTCACGCATCAAGGGAAAGTGAAGCGGATGAGGCGGGAGGAAGGGGAAGAGTTTTGAAAGAAAATAGAGATTTAACAATTGGAGAATATAGTGGAGTTCAGATGATAATAGCTGAATTAGCTTCGATACTTTTTTCATTAATTTTAATAAGTTTATTTTCAGATCATTCACGGTTTCAGTGGATACTAAACCAATTATGTAATTTTGAGAATATACAAGAGGAAATAAACAATTTTTCAACATTTCTCAGTTATAATATTAAGCCAATATTTATAGGAATTGTGACGAGTCTGATTTTTACTTATATTCATGAATATTCTCATAACCTTTTAGCTAGGAAGTTTGATTGTAAAACAACGGTCAAAATACGCTTTTTGGGACTAAGTGCTAAATGTGAATTTGAAAAGGAAGATAAAATTAAAAAATTTCCATTTATAATAATTGCACTTACACCATTTATTATTTTGACACCTATTTTTATATTGCTGCTAGGGGTGACAAGTGGTGTTTACTTTTATGTGTTATGTATAGTGGTTTTAATAAAAGTGGAAGGCTTTGTAGTGGATGTACTAATGGCTTTTGAAGCATTAAAAAAATGCGAGCAAAATGACTCTTTACAGTACATCGGTGATTTGAAATTCAAGATAGTAAGACATGAAAATTAAATAGATATTGTTCTACCAGCCAACTGGAGGACACCAAAACTTTAGAGTAGCTATACAGCTGCTTTAGAGCTTGGTGTCCTTTTTTATTTGCCAAAAGGAGTGATCAAAGTGAATGCAAGCTTGAAGGATCAACTAAAAGAGTGGAAACGACAGCATCAAGAAGTGAAGCAAGAGAGAAAGAAAAAGAAGCGGAAGAAACAGCCGCAGAAAAAGCGAGAGCAGCTGTCTGAACGTGATTTAAGGTACTTGATGGGTACAGGCAGACCAACATATAAACGCCATCGTGGATCATTTAGACAACGATAAGGAGGATCAATATGCGGACACTCATTTATGAATATAAACACTCATTAAGAGAACTGAAAAAGATGAAGACAGCGATTGAAGCCAAAGAGGAATTGACGGAGTTGGATCAACAAGACAAATCGATGATCAACAGCATGATTAGTGAAGTGGAGTTTGCTATTCAATGGATGGTGTCTGGTCGTAATCCAGATGCAATGCGTGGAGCAGATCGATCAGGTGCCTATACACTAGACCCGAAATTATTAGAAGCGGTTGTGCCGAATAGAGAAGTTATTGAAGAACGAAAACTGACAGCAGATGAACAGTGGCTACTGGATGATGTGCTTGCTGATTTAACAAAGCGGGAGAGAGACGTATTCACTTTGGTTAGGGCAGAAGGTTTGACGCTTGAGCACACAGCGGAGTTACTTGGGATCACTAAGTCATCAGTCCAGACGTATTTAGAGCGGGCAGAGCGGAAAATTGAAGATCGGAAAAATGGCAGCCTCTTTCTAGTTTCATGAAAGGGGCTATTTATTATAATACCCAGTCCCAATACGTTTTATAAATTATTGCAGGAAAATATTAACTTATGTCGAATTTTGGACAAAGTAAGATAAACCCACAACTAAAGGAGAGAGAGTATGTTCAAAAAGAAAGATAAAATTGTTGCGGATCCTTATAGAAGTATGGAATATGTAAATGCAATAAGAGAGGCAACAGAAAAAAATCCTGAAGATGTATCCGCTCAATTAAACTATATTCGTAAACAATATGGAGCAAAGTTTCATGTAATGAGAATGGCTGAAATATCACATATCCAATTAAATGAGTCAAAAGCTGCGGATATTTCTTTTCACCCAATTGTTTTAAGAAATATGATGAGTGCTTTTATGGATGCTTTTGCCCATATGCAAGAGGACTTACCAGATGGCGTTTATAATTATATAGAAAATAAATCAGATTCTTTCTTTTATAAGTGTATAGAAGAAACAAAAAGCCTGGAAAAGTAAGTTTATTTTAATGTTTTTTGTCGTACGCCTGACGTATATATGAGAAGAACATTTTTCGCCATCCTTGCGGTGGCGTTTTTATGCAGGAACTTATCTCCTTTTGTCGAAATTTTGATTAAAGGAGGAATTATAATGAGAGGTAAGGTTGCTATTATAAACCACCAAATGGGGCAGATAGCCATTTATACAGAAAATAATCTTTTTTGCATTGCAGAAGTATTAGAAATGAATTTACCTGGAATTGGCGATATAATATCAGGCGAACTTGAGTCATTAGGTGGAGAAACGTTTTTTAATGAAACAACAAAAGAGAATTTAGATGTTTTTGTTGAAGATTTAAATGATAATCAAAGACAGGTTATGGAACAATTACAAATTTTTAAGCACAATAAGCACCAGTGGGAAATACTTTGATGCAACGTAAAGCATCCTCCGGGGTGCTTTTTTCTATGTCCAAAACAAACAAATGGCGGTTACCCCTTAAAAAGTAATGGAAAAATAGTTAAATAAAAACATAAAAACACTTGACGTGAGTAAAGTTAATTGGTATAATTAAAGTATAGAAAGGAGGGAGAACAAAGTGAACATGGAAGACGTTGAAAGAGTTATAAGATTGATAGCTTGGGTAGCTACTAGTATTGGAGCAATAATAGCAACCGTCAAAAACCTAAGCGATCTGAAAGGCAAGAAAAACATCAAATCTAAAAAGAAAGGAAAGAAGAAGAAAAACAAAAAGCGACGCTCTCCGGGCAAGAAGAAACGTCGCAAATAAGGCAAGGAAGAGAGGGAAGCGATTCCCTTTCTTCTTAAAAAATATTATACCATGTTCACTTGAAATTATGAAAAAAATTGATTGGTTTAACATCGTACTGTTTGGGTTGTTCACTTTACATTTCACCACATTAGATTATAATCGGTTGCATTGGATGGACGTTGTAGCATCAGTCGCCGCTTGTGTATGGCTTGTGCTCACTGTTTATAATCTTTACTTGAGATGGAGGGTATCACGTTATGAATGACCAGGAGTTCTATTTCAAAAATGAAGAAGAACTTAAACAATTCTTGCAAGATTACATTGTAAATACTTCAGAAGCGATCGAAATTTTAGGGTGCAGCAGACAGTATTTAAATCAATTAATCAAGAGCGGCGTCGTCAAGCCGGTGAAAGAATTTCCAAGGGATCGCTTATTTATTAGAGCGGAGATCGAAGAAAGAAAAGAGCATATGGGCAAGAGAAAGAAATCTTGAGCATTACCCTTTATGGGTAGTGCTTTTTCTTTGCTCTAAAGCAAATAGTGGAGGTGGTGATGATGTGACGTGGCTAGACCGAGAAACCCGAAGCGGGATGAAGCGTTTCAATTATGGATAAACAGTAAAGGCAAAATGAAGCTTATCGAGATTGCAGCCGAGTTAGAAGTTTCTGATTCGCAAATTAGGAAGTGGAAAAATCAAGATAAGTGGGAAGATCAATTGAATGGTAACGTTACTAAATCCAAAGGTAACGTTACTAAACGAAAACGAGGGGCTCCACCTGGTAACAGCAATGCTAAAGGGCATGGTGCACCTAAGCGGAATCAAAATGCAGTGACTCATGGCTTCTTCGCAAAGTTCCTTCCAGAAGAAACACTGGAGATCATGGAAGCAATGGAGGAGCGGTCACCCGCTGATTTGATTTACGATCAGATACAAATTCAGTATGCCGCTATCATTCGTGCTCAAAAGGTTATGTTTGTTGAGGATAAAGAGGACATGGCTAAAGAGAAAAGCCAAGTGGGTTGGGATGAAAGTGGTGCTGATAAATACGATATCCAATTTGCTTGGGATCGTCATGCTACTTTCTTAAACGCTCAAAGCCGAGCTATGTCTGAATTACGATCTCTCATAAAGCAATTTGACGAACTAGCCCATGCTGACGATGAGCGCCGCTTGAAGCTTGAACAGATGCAGCTGGGAGTGGAAAAGACGAAAGCGGAAATCGCTAAAATTCGTGGCGAAGATGATAGTGAAGACTATGAAGACGATGGATTTGAAGCCGCTCTGGATAGCGTAACGGAAGAGGTGTGGGCTGATGAAGACGACGAAGCAGCGGAAGAATGAACAACTAGAGAAAGAATTAAACCTTCTCATTCCAGCTGATCCGAAACGTAAAAAGAAGCGGGCGCCATTTAAGTTCAAACCGTTTTCTATAAAACAAAAGAAAGTCCTCACATGGTGGCGTGATAAGTCCCCTCATAAAGACAAGGACGGCATCATCTGTGACGGCTCTGTACGTGCTGGAAAAACCGTTGTCATGTCACTTTCTTATGTTATGTGGGCGATGGACAGCTTTGATGATGAAAACTTCGGCATGGCTGGTAAAACAATTGGTTCTTTTCGTCGTAACGTGATACGACCGCTCAAACGCATGTTAAAGGCTCGAGGCTATAAGGTGAAGGATCATCGAGCGGATAACATGCTAACGATCACATATAAAGGTCGCACCAATTACTTTTATGTCTTTGGTGGAAAGGATGAGTCCTCACAAGACTTGATTCAAGGGATAACATTAGCTGGCATGTTTTTTGATGAAGTAGCACTTATGCCGGAATCGTTCGTCTCACAGGCGACCGCTCGTTGCTCTGTCAAAGGCGCAAAGTTTTGGTTCAACTGTAACCCAGCTGGACCATATCACTGGTTTAAAGAGAAATGGTTAGATCAGAAAAAAGAAAAGAAAATGTTGCATCTACACTTCACAATGGATGATAATCTTTCGCTTGATGAAGAAACGAAAGAACGTTATCGCAGGATGTATACGGGAGTATTCTATGAGCGTTACATTCTCGGATTGTGGAAACTTGCTGAGGGTATTATTTATGACATGTTTAATGAAGATGATCATGTTATTGATGAAATACCAAAGAAGATCGATGAATACCAAGTAGTTATTGACTACGGTACTAAAAACCCGACTTCTTTTATTTTACAGGGTATTACTTATGATGAGAGCGGCAATCGCACATATTACGATTTGAAAGAATACTATTACGACGGCCGTAAAGAAGGTCGACAAAAAACAGATGAGCAGTATTATAAAGATCTACTTGAATTTTGTGGAGATACTACAACTGATGTGATCATTGACCCGTCAGCCGCTTCCCTCATAGCGTTAATTGAGCAAGAAGGGAAATTGAGTGTAACAGCTGCTAAGAATGATGTGGTTGATGGTATACGCACTGTTGCTTCTACTTTGTCTGAATTACGACACTTTGTACATCGATCTTGTGAAAATTTACTAAGGGAATTTGCATCATATGTGTGGGATGAGAAAGCGGCTCAACGTGGTGAGGATAAACCGGTGAAGCAGTTCGATCACGCCCTTGATGCAATACGATACGGTATTTTTACACGTGAATCAGAAGCAGCACCAGCAATTCGCACGCTGTAAGGAGGTGAGGAACATAAACAAAAACTTTTGGCTGAATATGCGTTACAAAGCGTCGATGGTGTCTAGCTCTATTATGATGCTTTATAACGGTCAGCCCGCTCAAACACCAGCAGAGTTCGATAAGTTGGCAAAAGAGGGGTTTGAAAAGAACGTATGGGTATACCGTTGTGTTATGGCGATTGCTCGTTCAGCGGCTTCCATTCCCATTGTGCTGTATCAGAAAAAAGGTAAAGACCTTGTTGAAATTGAACAACATCCGCTTCTTGACCTGTTAAACAAACCAAATGAACATGAATCAGCAATTGACTTTCGAGAAAAGTTGATTGCTTTTTTGTTGTTGTCAGGGAATGCCTATATGGAGATGAATGGGCCGAACCGTGGCGCTCCTATTGAGTTGTGGACGTGGCGACCTGATCGAGTCACAATCATGCCAGGTGGAGACTACATCAAAGCGTTTCGGTATTCAGTGAGCGGTAAGGATGTAGATGCACCTTATGAAAAAATCATTCATAGTAAGTTCTTTTCGCCATTGGATGACTTTTATGGGATGGGTCCGATCCAAGTAGCTAGGCAGACAGTGGATATGGATAACGCCACAGCAGAATGGAATACATCATTAACTCAAAACCATGCCGCTCCAAGTGGATTCTTGAAAACCGAAAAAAGCTTAACAGAACCACAATTTAATCGTTTAAAAGCGATGATGCGTCGCATGTTTGGCGGTAAGAAGAATGCTGGTAAAGCACATCTGCTTGAAGGTGGGCTCGAATGGCAACAGCTTGGTTTGTCACCAAAAGACATGGACTTTATCAGCAGTCGCAAAATGACACGAGAAGAAATATGTGCTGTCTTTGGTGTGCCACCTCAAATCGTTGGAATCCAAGACAGTTCAACCTATAACAACTATAAAGAAGCGAGAGCCGCCTTTTACATGGAAACGGTGCTACCGACACTCGATAAGATCATCAGCGGATGGAATCACAAGCTGGCGCCGCTATTTGGCGAAAATCTTATACTCGGCTATGACACAGATCAAATCGAAGCGTTACAAGAGACGTCAGACACGAAATGGACCAGATTGAGCGGCATGAAGGATATTCTTACAGTCAATGAAATCCGACAGGCTTTAGGATATGAGGACACTGATGGTGGGAACGTTCGTTATGTGCCATTGAATGTTTATCCAGAAGGCGATGATGCACCAGATAAATCTCAGGTGCAAGATGAGCCTAAACCAACAGATGACGATCCGCTAAAGAAAGCACAGACCTTTTTCATGAAAGCCGCTGCTGATATTGAACGTAAATCATTAGATGCCGAGTATATGGCTGAAATTGAAAAACAACGTGCCGGATATGAAAAGTCTGGTGCGCGACTTATCCGTAAGCGATTTGAGACAGAGAGAAAAGCGGTTGTTGCTGCTTATCTGAAAGATGGCGAAGAGGGCTTGCTGAAGGAGCTTAAGGCGCAGGAAAAAGAGTGGGTAAAGACAATGACCGCTGTCTATTACGGAACAATGGAGCACTTCGGCCAATGGACTTATGATCGTTTGAAAGCGGAGTATGAGGGTAAGAGTGGAATCTCTTTTGAGAAGAAGTTCTTCAATAGACTTTTCACAATGGCTAAACGAAGAATCCAGAAATTTATTGGTGAAACCTCTGTTTTTCTTGTCACTAAAATCAGTGAATTTACTCGTGAGACACTACGATCAGCGATCAGTGATGGGGTAGATAAAGGAGAGTCGCTTCAACAAATCGCCAAACGTATTGAAAAGGTATATGGCGATGATTTTGGCCCTAAACGTGCGATGAATATTGCTCGTACTGAAGTAGTTGCGGCATCGAATGCGGGTGCAAGAGAAGGAGCTATTGCTACAGGGTTAGACCTTGAAAAACAGTGGGTGACTACTATCGATGGCCGCGAAAGGGAAAGTCATGCTGATTGCAACGGTCAGACACGTGAAATGAACGATCCTTACGATGTGGGAGGGCATTCTGGGATGTTCCCGGGAGATCCCAAGTTACCTGCTAAAGAGCGGATCAAATGCCGCTGCGCTGAAAAACATAGTGTGATTTAGAAAGGGTGATAGTATGAAGACTTTTCTTGAAACGAAGTCAGCGGCCGCACCACTTGATATTGAACAAAAAGCATTAACGTTTGAGATCAAAGCGGTAGACGATGAAACGAATATTGTCGAAGGTTATGCCAGCACATTCGGTGGTGAACCAGATGCGTATGATGATGTCATTGTGAAAGGGGCATTTGCTAAAACAATTCAAGAGCGTGGCGATCGTATTAAATATTTATGGCAGCATGACTGGAACAAACCGATCGGTAAGGTCATTGAGCTTCGCGAGGATGAGATCGGGCTATACTTTAAAGCAAAGATCAGTGAAACATCAAAAGGGAAAGAAGCCATGCAATTGATGAAAGACAGGGTGATCGATAGGGTTTCTATTGGTTACAGCACTGTTAAAGCTGAATACGATAGCGAAACAAGCATCCGCTATTTGAAAGAAATTCGCTTGTTTGAGATCAGCGCAGTCACATTTCCGGCCAATGATCGAGCCATTATTACAGCGGCTAAAAATGCTCCTGAGCAAAAAGCAGGGCGTGTACTGTCAAAGCAGAGTGAAAAAGCAGTAAGGGAAGCAGTTGAAGCTATGAAAGCAGCTGTCGAATCACTGGAATCATTATTATCTGCTGTAGAGCCTGATGATTCAGGAGATGACAACAAAGGTAAAAGTTTTACCAAGGATGAGCAAAAAGAGATTGCTAGTCTTGTGGAAGAAATGAAAAAATTCGCGAAGGTGGAGGAGACTGATGGTTAATCCACAATCATGGAAAGAGTTTAGAGAAAGCGGTTTGTTTTGGTTCATAAATACTATTCTTCATGTATTTGGCTGGGCTCTGGTTATAGAAGCAGATAAAGAAAGTGGTGAGATCATCGGGGCTTATCCAGCGAGAGTGAAGTTTAGAGGATTCGACGAAGAAACAAATACAGAAGGTTATAAGAAAGTATCTGCTTACCTAAAAAGTAATATTGGTGAACTCGAAAAAGAAGCGGCCGAATAGGCGGCTATTTTTTATGCTTAAAAAACAATTTTAGGAGGAACAACATGGAAAAAATTAAAATGATTCAATCACAAAAGGAACTTTTACGTTTGGACATTCAATTCTTTGCTGATGGGGACGATCCGAAAAGCTTAGCTGCACAAATTCAATCAGGGTTTGAGGAACTTAAAAAAGCCGCTGAAAAGCAAGAAACAGAAGTCAAAAAGTTCGGCCAAGCAACACAGGAAACGAAAGATGAAATGAAAAAAATCAATGAGGCAATGAATGAAGCTAAAAAACGCTTGGATGAACTTGAAGCAAAGGCAAATCGCGCTTATCAAGCTGGTCAAGGGAATACCGAGCAAGATGAAGAGAAAAAGGCCCAAAGTGCTGCTTTTTATCAGTTTATGCGTAAAGGTCGAGCTGACATGAATCCAGATCAACGCAAAGCACTTGTTGCTGACTCAGAGGGACAAATCCTTATCCCTGAAGAACTTGACCGTGAAATTCAACGTCAATTGCCTGAAACGGCTATCTTTCGTTCACTTGTAAATACGCGAAATACGTCAGCGGATAAGATTCGTAAACGCCGTATGAATGAGGTAATTGTGGGGTGGGGGAAAATCGAGGTTAGTACAAAAACACTTGCTGATTATGAATCAGAATTGAATCCATCTGATTACTACATTTATATTGAAAATCTAAATGGATTGACAAAAATCGGTACAGATGAGCTTGAAGATACAGATATTCAGTTGCAACAATACCTTTCGTCCTCTTTTGCCCAAGCCGCTGCTGAAGAAGAGGATAAAGCGGTGCTTGTCGGTCGTGGACACACGCAAGAAGAGCCAGAGGGCATTTTAACTGCGGCGAATGTTGAACGTATTATGTCTGCAAATGTAGGAGCGGTTGAAGCGGATGATTTGATCAAATTAATGTATGCTCTTAAATCAGCACACCGAAAAAATGGTGTGTGGGTAATGCCTTCTTTCATGGAAATGACTATTCGTACATTTAAAAACAGCAACGGCGATTACATTTGGCAACCAGCGTTGACTGCAGGAACACCGAATCAGTTGTTAGGTTTTGGGACGTACACGCAAGATGATTTCCCTGATTTTGCTGCTGGTGCTGACCAAGTTGTATTTGGAGATTTCAAACGTGGTTACACAATTGCTGACCGCTCCGGCTCTACTATCCAACGTCTTAACGAACTGTACATCGAAGAAGATTTAATTGGCTTCAAATTTAAGAAGCGTGTCGGTGGCGGTGTGGATCGTCCAGACGCGTTTAAAGTATTAAAAATTCAATCCTAATTTGAAGGGAGGGAGCGGCATCTAAACGCAGGTGCCGCACTTTTTATATGAAAGTCAAAATGTTACGTAGTGTAGGTAGCGCCAAGGGTGTTCATCAGCCCGGGCATCTTGTTGAACTTGAAGATAGGATAGCAGAGGCTTGGATCAAGGCAGGGCTAGCTGAAAAGGTCACTAGAACAAAAGCAAAAACAGCACACGAAACGAAAGTAGTTGAGCCTGAAGAAAAGAAAACTGCCAGCCGCTCCACTAGGAAGAAAACTAATGAGGGGGAATAAATAATGAATTCCGGACAAGCATTAGAAAAATTAAAAGAAGATTTCAAGGTACGTCGAAAAGGTTGGAACGGGAAAGGGATCTTTATCGAGTTACAAAGACCTGATAAGCACAGCAAAATGACTCATCCTTATATCTACATCGATACTACAGGTCTTCAAACAGACAACCTAGACGCACCTAAAAATAGAGTACCTTGGCTAGCAAGTCAAACTGATATGTTAGCAGAGGATTGGGAGGTTGTTGAGTAATGCAGAACAAGGTAACAAAAGAACAAATCGACAAAATAATGAACGAAGCTGAATTTGATGTTAAAACGATTTTTAATAAATGCACAGTTGTGACAGCTAAGTTGGCTAACGGTTTTATCATTGTGGAGAGCTCAGCTTGTGTAGACCCAGCTAACTACGATGCATCGCTTGGAAAAGAGATTTGCATGAAGCGAATCGAGGATAAGATTTGGGGAATGGAAGGATATAAATTGCAGTGCGAATTATCAGAAGCAGATGATCGGAAAATCATTGAATAAGGGGTGAGTCTATGCTTGCACCTAATGCATTAACAACAGTCGAAAAGGCACGCAAAGAATTGGAATTAGAGGATGAAAGCAAAGATAGCTATGTTATCGATGCAATAAACATGGCTAGTGCTGTCATTGAACGTTTCTGTAATCGCAAATTCAAGCGTGATGAGTATAAAGATTTGGTGATCGAATCTAGTCATGAAGTTGCTCTTTCCCAATTTCCTGTACATCGCATTATCAGTGTGAATGGTAATAGTGTAGACTCTTGTTTGCTAGATGGAGAATCCGGGATTTTATATCGGCGTATTTCTAATCGATCACAAATTGTCTTTGAAGCGGGTTACACATTGCCGAAAGATGAGACGGAGGAAACATCAAGAACATTGCCGTTCGACATCGAGATGGCTTGTTTGGGCTTGATTAAGTATATTTATGCAGATGATGAAGAAGTATCGGAAATGGAGATAGCTAATTCTATCAAGTCATTTAAATTAGGAGACTTACAAGCGACTATCAGCGGCAGTGATTCAGCAATAGGGGCTTTGCCTAATAATGTTCAATCACTCCTGGCTCCTTACAGAAAGGTTAACTTATGAACCGATTGGCACGCCGTGCGCGCAAAGTGGCAAAAAAGTTATGTAATCATGAGGCTATGGTTTTTAGAAAACAGTCTATACGGAAAGGAAATCAATGGATAGAGTCCTTTGTACTTTTAGGAGTGTATCATGCCCAATTTTACACAATTAACAATTATACAAGAAAAGGTATTGAGGTAGTATCTGGACACGAAGAAACAGTCAACACTTATAAAGTTTTGGTTTTAGAAGCTTTAGTAAAGGCTGGAGATCGAGTTGTGCCAGTTTTTCAAAAAGGTGTTATATCCGATGATTTGTTGTTCGACGTATCAGGCGAGCCGGTAAGCCCTTCATTTTTGAACACTCATCTCGAAGTGCCGTTGAAACGTTTAGATGCAGCATATGAAATACAAGAAAAAGAGAATGGAACCATTCTTGTTATGAAAGGATGATAAGAATGACTTTTACTACTCGATTTCAATTTAAAAGTAATGTGGATGGAATTGTTGCTGAGTTAAAAAGCCGCTCAAAACGCAATGTACAAGCGGCTACTCTGCATATGCGAAATGAGCTCATTGATAAAGTGAATAATTCTGGTGCTGGACATCAATACCCTATTCGTCCAGAAACAGGGAAATTGGAAGCTGTTGAAGTTATTAATAAAAATGGTCATAAGCAAAAGGTTAAAAAAATTGTAGGTGCGACGATACATCAGGCATCTAGTCCAGGTGATCCTCCCGCTGTTCTACGTGCGTATTTAAAGGCTTCTTTTCAAACGGAATTTGAAGAAACAGAAACGATGTATCAAGGGTATGTTGGTCCTGTTAATATTCCATATGCTAAAGCGCTTGAATTTGGTTTTATGGGGAAAGATAAGAACGGGAAAAAGCATAACTTAGAACCACGACCATACATGTTACCTACCTATCATGAGCAAAGAGAAAATATCATGAGAATTATACGGAGGGGACGGATTTAATGAAATATGAACCTCTCGATATAATTCAATTAATTATTGAATCTGAACCGCAAGTTACGAATTTAATAGGTTCTACTGAAGGTTATCCGAATGTAGCTCAAGAACTGGCTCCGGATGAAATGAGAAGGCCTTATATTGTATTAAGAATTGAATCTGATCCAATTGAGAGCAACGACTTATTAGGTCGTGCTCTTATTTCTGTTGATATTTACACAGAAGGAGATCGACCTTTAGCACGTCAAATAGGCAATGCAATAGAAAAGTTGGTTCACAACAAAGGATACGATTCGGAAACGGAAGGGATTGGTGCCGGTGCTGTTTCTACTTTTCGTAAGTTCAGGCACGAACCACCCCAACCAGATCCATCTATAAAATGTGTGCAAGTAAAAGTCGTTTTACGCTATTACCGCGACGACCTATATGAATAAAAGGAGGAAATACTATGTATCAAATGTTGAATGGTGTACGACCTGGATCATCTCGTAACTTGGTTATTGGTCCAGGGTTAATTACAAAGAACTTTGATTTATCGTTATATGATCCGAGCGATCGCTCCACGTGGGGAGATTTAATCGGTGCAACAAAAGGCGGAAATGAAATCTCAATGGATACTGAGTGGCATAAGGTAGAAGCGGATGGAGCGCTTGGTACGGTCGAAGGGATGGAATGGTTGACCAAAGCAGATGCTAAAGTATCGACCAATATCCTTGAAATGACACCAGAAAACCTACAACTGAAATTGCCGGCATTTGACTTTACGAGCCATGACGATAATTACAATATAATTCGCCACAGTGGTTCAATTGCGCCAACGGGTTCTACGACATTAGCAATCTTTGGGGCAATTACAGGTAAAGCTATTCCGGTTGTTTTTGTTCTTGAACGATCTCGTTGTACAGATGCTTTTAATTTGCCTCTTGGTACCGGCAAAGATGACGTGGTGTTAAAAGCAGAATTTGAAGCACGATATGGAGAAGATAATATTACGCGCATCCCATTTTATATTCTATATCCAAAAGGTGGGTCGAATGTGGTGTCTCCAGCAGCATCACCAGCACCGGGTGCATATACAGGCACACAATCGGTTACTTTAACAGCGGCATTAGGACATGAAATCTATTACACAACGGACGGGTCATACCCGACACCAATTAACGGGACGAAATATGAAGGTCCAATCACAGTGGATAAGACAGTAACAATTAAAGCAGTGGCAGTGAAAGGGCAAGATACATCAGCACCAGTTTCATTTGCCTATACAATCAATCCATAAGCCGCTCCTATCAGGAGTGGTTTTTTCGTGATTAAATTAAAAATTTGGAGGTTATCAAACTATGGAAGCACTTATTCGCGATGAAAAGAAAATTATGATTAATGGGGAAGAAATTAAGGTGAAATCTTTGGGACTCCAACACTTATTTACCTTTATTAAAATTCTCAAAAAAGCAGGTATTGTAAATTACTTTAGTAAGCTTGTGGGAGATTTACAGAATCAAGAAGGAAAAACCGAAGAAGAGAAGCGAGGAGATTTATTGGGTATAGTATTTAACCTTGTTTTTTCACTTATTGAGTCAGAAAGCGAAATCTATGCTTTGGTAGCATCACTAATTGGTAAAGAAGAAAAAGATGTGAAAGAACTTCCGCTAGATTCATTTGTTGAAATCGTTGAAATGATTGCTACTTCGAAGGATTTAAAGTCTTTTTTCAAAGCGGTCCAGAAGATGCTAGGCAAACAAGAACCAGCCGCTCAAGAGGTAGCAGCTCCAATCGCGAATCCAATTCAATAAACCCTTTAGAAGATGAGGCAGGGTTCTATAGGGCTATTGATCGTGTACAGCGCCGTTATGGTTGGACAGATGAATATATCCTTCAACTACCTTATATGCGACTGAAACAGCTAATGATTGATTCAGCACAATGGGAAGCAGATGAAAGTCGTGAATCATTTAGGCAACATGCATTCGTTGCTTGGCATCATTCGAATTCTATCAGCGGTTTATTTGGAGGGGGGAAAGCGGAGCCTCCTACTTTTGTTGAATTTCTCGATGCGATGGGGTTAGGAGACAACCCAACCGAGGATCATGATTTCGAAACAACAGATGAAGTCATTGAGTACATTGATAACCTATTTGGAAATCAAATGGACGAATCATAGAGAGAGGAGGTAAAACATGGCTAACAACGACATTTTAGAGTTGTTTGAAATGGTGGGTACCGTAGCTGTGGATGTTGCTAAGTCGATTCAAGATTTGAATTTTTTAGAGCGTAAAGGGAAAGAAACAGCCGATTCCCTTCAAAGTAAGTTTGAAAAGGCATTTCAAGCGATTGAAAAAATGAGCATAGAGCCAGATATCACTGTTAATAGTAATCAAGCTCTTCGTGATGTACATGAATTTAAGAAAGTATTTTCATCTATGCTAGACGATTTACAAGCGAATGCTCAAGTTGATTTTGATACAGATCCTGCTGTACGCGAATTACAACAACTTCTTAAACAAGCTGAATCTCTTGAACGCTCTTTTTCGGGCGCTGAAGGCTCTGTAGAAATTGATGGAGCGGCCGCTAGACAAACACTCTTAGAAATGAATCAACGAGCTTCAGCACTTCGGACAACGCTATCAGATCAACGATATGCAGTGAATATCGAAACAGGACAAGCCGAGACAGCGTTACAACAATTGCTTGATATGATTGATCGTGCTGGTCATTCATTAGAAAGGTTGTCGGAACGTTTCGGAAATCTCCATCTTACTCAAACTTTAGATACCATAGTGAATCATGTCATTCGAACGACGTATGATAATGTCGGTGCTGACGGGATGATGGGACCGCAATACACACCAAGTGGTAGTGCTCAATCTAATGGTCCACCAGGTGGTGAAGGTACAGGAGCGGCTGGTGCATATGCAAGTGCTGGTTTAGGAGCGGCAGGAACAGCAGGATATCAAGCTGCTAGACGGATGAATCTATTCGGATATGATCTTAACCAAGCTCAAAAAGCTCTAGAATCCTACCATCGTCGGATGATGCAATATGCGATGCAATTGAACCCTCAAAATGTATTGCAACGTGCGACGATGCGATTAGATTTTTCGAATCAGATGTTTCCTTACTTTCAAGATTCGAAAAATATGATTCAATTGCAAGCCAGCCTCTCCGCAATTGAATCTGGAATCACGAATGCGCGTAGTCAATTGTCACAATTAGGATTTGGTCGAACGAAAGCGGAAATTAAAGCTCTTGAAGGGCAAATGCACTCTATGGCCAACATCCGACTGGATAATTTGAAAGATCAAATCAAGTTAACTGAAAAAGCTTTATCTGACATGAAGAAGAGCGCTAATGCTCATGAATTCGTGGAAGAAATGGCTCAAATGGAAGAGGCACTTGCTAAGTATAAAAAAGAATTAGCAGAGAGTAATCCAGTAGACGTGATTGCGAAGGCGAATGGTTATAAGGCTGATAATCTATTTGGCAAGGATGTCATTTACAAACCGTTTTCCAACGCACTTGATAAATTAGGCGGTCGAATCGTTCAGTTTGCCAACAAAGACCTTGCATATCTTCAAAATAAAACGTATGAATCGCTTGATAATGCAGCTAAAGCTATCATTGGTCCACAGACGACCAAAGCAGAAGAAAAAGCCAAAATGGCTCAGTTGATGACCAAATATCAAACGTTTGGTACTATGTTGAGCACTACAGTGACACCTGCTGTCGTTGCTTTAGCAGCGGCATTTGGTATGGTGGCTGCTAACGCTGAAAAAGGATGGGGCAAATTCGAAGCTCAAACCCTTAAATCCACAAAGGATATGAAGGACTTCAAAAATATCATTGCCGACACTTCTGCTGATACTGGTTCATCGATTGAAGAGGTAGGAGAGTTATTCAGCGTTCTACATAACCAAATGGGACGCACAAAGGAAAATATCAAAGAGTCGGCTGAATGGGGTTTGAATTTCAAAAAAGCATGGGGAACGGACGCTGTAGAAGCTATTTCTGCTGTAGATGAGATTTCGAAAGAGCTTGGCGTTACCCAAAAAGAAGCCACGGATATTTTAGCGCTTGCTATGAAGAAACATCAAGGCGACTTACAAGCAGCTACAAAAGATGTCATGAAGAACGAAAAGGCTTGGAAGAAAAATAGCAAGACTAGAATTGACGGGATGACCGCTTATGAAAAAATGGTGAGTGGTCTTGACGACAACGGTATTGCAAAATCAGAAGTAGCACTTCGTAAAATGGGGAACTCGCTTTTAGAATTGTGGAAAGCGTTAGAACCGACAGTGATCAAAGTTGCTGACGCCATTTCAAAAGCAGCGGATAACGTCACGGAATTTCTTAGAAATAATCCGGGAATGGCTAAATTCATAGCCCATTTTGGAGCTTTCACGATCCTTGTTCTTGGTTTGGTGGGTCCTTTATCAGCAGTAGCTGGATTTTTACTGATGAATCGTAATTTGTTTCAAGCATTAGGTCAAGCACTTGGTTTTGCTGGTAAAGGGATGGTTGCCATGTCTCCTGCAGCAAGAATGCTTTATGACAACTTAATGCTGACTCGTAATGCGATGGCGGGTTTACCTCGTATGTTCCGCTCATTTATTCCTATGATCTTGTCTTTTTTACGTGGGTTACCTGGGATGGTAGGCGGGTTTATTGTTCAATTTGTAAAAATGAATCCGATTCTAACGGGGATTGCGGCGGTATCATGGGTCATTTATAAAAACTGGGAACGATTTGAGCCAGTTCTCAAACGAATTTGGGATTCTTTGAAGCGGATCGGTAACTCAATTATCGAAGCTTTTGCTGGTCCTGGCAAGACAGGGGCAGAAGGATTCGGTATTTTGATGGATAAGCTAGCGAAAATAGCTGGTGACGTGCTTTTACCCGCTTTTGAAGCGCTGGCTACAATTCTTGAAGTAGTCGCAAGTGTGATGGAAGGTGGCGGAGGGAAGTTTGTTGCTTACGCTCTAGCGGCGTCATTTGTACTTTCTGTAGTAGGCAAACTCATTCCGAGTCTTGGTTCAGTTGGGAAACTGTTCGGTCTAGTAGGTGGCAAGGCGAAAAAGGGCGGTACTTTGGTCAAAGGTTTTGGTCTTGCATTTAGTGGATTACCAGGTGTGATTTCTAAAGCGGGTCCTTCTGTAGCAAAAGCGGCGAAAGGAATTTTTAAATTTCTTCCTCGCTTGTTTACAGGAATAGGAGGGACAATTGCTCGCTTTGGTGCCATGTTGATCCCTCTGCTTAGTAATCCTTTTGTTTTGTTAGGAGCCGCGATTGTAGCAGCTTTAGCCGGTGTAGGTTACCTCATTTACAAAGGATGGGACAAAATAGAAGCCTTTTTTAAAGGGATTGATTGGAGCGGTATTGGTAAAGGAATCATCGAAGGTTTAATCAAGGGACTAGAATTTATATTTAATTGGTCCCCAGTTGGGCTGATTTGGAACTACTTAGTCAAACCGATTATGGAACTTTTAGAGATTAATAGCCCATCTAAACTCTTCATGCGTTTTGGGCAATGGTTGATCGAAGGTTTAGCAAGTGGAATCGAAGCCGGTTTTGACTTGTTAACAGGTATTTTTGACCCGCTCATTAGTATTTTTAGTGGTGCTTTTGAAAATATCACTTCTATT
Source organism: Bacillus sp. Hm123 (assembly GCF_051842975.2). Classification (NCBI taxonomy): domain Bacteria; kingdom Bacillati; phylum Bacillota; class Bacilli; order Caryophanales; family Bacillaceae; genus Bacillus; species Bacillus sp. Hm123. The sequence goes on along the minus strand of NZ_CM200277.1, from coordinate 2,781,830 downwards.
TTCTCTAATCCTGAAAGTTTTTCAGGAATGACCGATGTAGCGCCAAAAAACACCGTTCAAAAGAAAAGTAATTTAGATGGTGGTGAAGGTGAAGGGAATGGGGCCGCAAGTTCAATCGGTGTTCTTGGTAGTGCTATCGGGCTTGTTATTCCTCTATTGGACGGGTTAGGTGGCAAGTTTGATGAGGTTATGGGAGTAGTTGGGGCTTCTCAACTGATATTTGATCAAACGAGAGGAATACTTCAACAATATCCTGGTGTGATGAATAGAGTTGCTTCAGCAACAGACAAAGTAAAAGGTTCGATGGGAAAAGCGAAGGATAAAGCTTCTTCGCTTGGAACGACAGTTAAGTCTGTAGCGTCTCGTGTGCTTAAATCAATTCCGAAACTGTTTAGTGGCATTGGTGGTTTGGTAGCGCGCTTAGGACCTATGTTGATTTCGCTTTTGACAAATCCATTTGTGTTGGCGGGTGCAGCTATTGTAGCCGCAATCGTAGGAATAGGATATCTCATCTATAAAAACTGGGATTCCATTAGAAGCGGAACCGTTAAAGCCCTAAAACGTCTTGGATCAGCGATTCAATCAGGAATAAAAACGATTGGTTCGGGGTTCAAGTCAGCAGGACGCATAATCGGAGGTGCTTTATCCTCAGTAAATCGAGTTGTCACTAGGAATCTATCGAAAATACGTCGTTCCTTTAGTGCTGCCAGCTCTTTTATTCGAAGGGTTACATCTAAGGCGTTTAATTCTATAACTCGAACCATATCAAATACCATGAACAAAGCGGCTCGTGTTGTTTCGTCTTCCTGGTCAAAAATACGTCGTATATTTGTTGCAGGAGCAAATTTTATTTACCGAAAGGTCGTAAATTCATTTCGATTGATTTGGCAAATCATTTTTAAAAGGATGAAACAGACAGCCAATTTCATTGCTTCCATATGGTCGAGAATTAAGCGGATTTTTTCTTCATCGCTTCAAGCGATTTGGAGATGGGTATCTACAACCTTCACAAAAATTTACAATAAAATCAAAAGAACACTAACTAATGCCTATATCTTCATTAAAAACATTTTTGGAAAAATCGGTCGTTTCTTTACCGGATTAGCCAAAAAAGCGTGGGGTTGGGGCGCTAACATTGTAGATGGGATTGTCGGCGGGTTAAAAGATAAAGCTGGCGATGCGATTTCAGCCATTAAGAAATTGGGTAACGACATTGCTGATGCGTTCCAAAAAGTCATGCAAATTTTCTCTCCTTCTAGACGTATGAGAAAAATATCGAAATGGGTTCCGATTGGAGCTGCTCTAGGGATTGATGATGGGAAAGACGACGTTGCAGAGGCTACTCGGAATATGGCTGACACCATCGAAGAAGAATTTAATCCTAATCCAGATGATTTCACACCTTCTGTTGGAGGTACCTTGTTCTATGATACAAAAGTGAATGGAGATCCGCTCGACTCCATGCGTCAAGTGATGAGTACATCCTTACAACCAGCTTATGATATATCCCCTGTCTTTAGGGGTGGCGATGCACGAACAACTATTGATAAAAGTAATAAAGCCCAGATTACTAAAATCGATAAAGTTGAAGTCCATGTGAAAAAGTTACAAAGTGATCAAGATTTTGAAGGAATGAAACAACAGTTACAAAACATTGCCACTGATCTATTTTTTACACGGGCAACGCAAATGGAGTAGGTGAGAATAATGGCTAAACTATATAGGCGCGGCACAAATTTTTACACACAAAGCGGCTCGATTCTAGTTGGATCGGGCCCTAATCAATCATATAGGATAAAACAAACTTTCGAGCGGCCTGGATGGGTCGCTTTTGATTTTCTTACGAATGTCGCCTTTACAGAAGAGACTGAGATCGGTATGGGGCATTTCATCGTTGAAGTCAATGGTGTTGAGCGTTTTTCAGCGCGAGCTTCATATACTTGGACCAGACACTATATTTTTGTCGATGAAGGCGAGAATATTATCACTTTTAAAACAGATGGCAATTACACAAATGGTGACACAGCTTATATTAAGCATACGGTTTGTACAGTATTTCATGAACAATCTTACATCGGTGGCATTGGAAGTATTACACCACCAAAACCGCTGCAAGAAATACAAAATTTCAATATTCTTGACGGTTACACACGTTATCAACGGACAGGACCAGCAGGATCGTTGATTGAATTTGAGGTTGTGTTAACAAATACGGTAGCATTCAATGAATTCATGTCTGATATTGATAATTTTACTATTATAAAATATAGCGCTGGTGTATTTGGTGGGGTGATCATACCACAAGATACGGAACCTATAAGAAAAGGACCACTATACATTGTCAAATGCAAGTTGCATAGCTCAGAGCGTGCTGGAGTAGGAGTGAACGGAAAATGAGAGTAATCAATGATGATCTTTTTCAGTCGATTACTAATCAGTTTCAAATCGGAGAAAGTAGACGTCCTACTCAATATGTGATGGTTAGAAATCGATTTTGGGGAAAGGCTGTACCGCCTAACAGTCATTTTGACATTGAATGGGCAAGGTTACCCAATGTTCTAGCCATTGATATTGATGAAACAACAGAGTCACCAGCAAAAACCTTTACTATTACAGTTGAAAATAGAGATGGACTTTTCTCTCCGGATTATGCGAAGAATAAGCGGCCTACTAGCTTTGTTTGGAGAGGAAATGCTGATAGCGCTTGGTTTAGACAGTTATATCCGAATACAGAACTACAGATCCATCTTGGTTATGGTGATGACATAAGGAAAATGCTCACGGGTTACATCGATAACATTCGGATAAATGCTGAAGCGCAGACGATTACCATTACAGGGCGTTCAAAGTATAAGCGAGCCATAACTAACACGATTTTCCCGCCGAAAGGTAGAGAATACTTTATAGAAAGAACGAACATCAATATTTATCATGCGGTGAAAGCGTTGCTTGAAGGAGCTGGACTAGAAGTGACAGGATCACCTGTCACTATACCAGGAACCAATACCCTTTATGAAACAGGTGTAAAATTAGGCAAGCGTGGGCAGGCATTTGATGAAGTAGTGAGAGAAGTGGTCAACAGCTTGTTCCACACTCTAACTGAAAATTCGCATGGGGTAATAAAATTTCAACAGTTGCCAAAGTATTCTCGATCTGATCCAGCTGATTTTATTGTAGACGATTATTTGCATATCAAGGAATTAGAGTACGAAATGGACGACACAGAGCTCTTTGGACGAATACTCGTTAAGTGTGCAGAAGCAAAGAGCGCTTTTACATCTTCTTATATTGAACAAGACATTTTAATGGGTCAGCGAAGAGAAGTAGAGTTGGATGTTCCATGGGCGAACTCTCCAGCCAAGAGGCATTTAGCAGCAAGAGCTTATATTACCCAAATGCTATATAAATGGCGCCGCTCATCGATTGCTATTCCGGCCAATCCAGCAATTGAGTTGTGGGACATTGTTGGCATTCGTGAAAAGATTTCTACGGCTACACAAACCTATCATGTGAGAGGGATCCGGACGAGTTTTTCCACGTCTGGATTTTTTCAGATTCTTGAAGTATCGTCGAACATTGGATTTGTACCACAAAAGGCACCACCGCCACCATCAGACTTTCCTGTGGTTACAAGAAAATCTGGAGTAGGATATTTTACAGTTAGCGGAACTGTAGGTGATCGAGTCGCATTAATCATTAATGGCCAAAGATCCAAAGACATTAAACTAGGCGAGAGTGTTAGCGTGTCAGCTAACCTTAAAGCGGGATCAAATGTCATCATCATTGAAGGTATTTCGGCAGGTGCCAAAGATGGGTTATCAGCTAACTTGCGCTTTACAGACTCAACAAGCGCCACAACAATGGTGCAAACAATTAATTATCCTCGTGATGAGGTAGACGAACCAACAGGTTTTTATAAAGTACGTCCGCGCTCTACATGGGTGATTGAAGGGGTGACGTAATGAGTGGTGTCATTGTACGTAATTTATATGATCCTGTATTGTACATGCTCAAGCGGCAGAGACGCCGTATCATTGGCGGCGCTGGTATCGGGGGAGATATTAATGTCATCAAGCAAAATAATGTAAAAGAAGGCGGAGAGCTTATAAGACAAGGGAACTTCCTTGTTGCAGTTGAGGGTGATGAGGTCTACACTTATGAACTTTATTACAATGAGAAAGGCATCTTGCATTACTTTCTTGTTATAAACAGGCAGACAGGAAAGATTGAAAAATGGTCACTTGAATGGACGCCTAACTTTACGATGTTAACTAGGTACAATTATGAAGTGATCTATGAAGGAAATGAATCCCCTGATTTTGATGAGGACATAGATGACGATTTATAAAGGAGGGATACCGTGGCACAAGGTTTTCAAACTAACTATGTAGTCGGCGGCCGACTGGATGCCCCTTTCTTTCCAACTAAGGCACAGCCTTTTATTAAAGGAATCCGTGTTGAAGTGACAGCAGGTGCACCAGCGGCTATCCATACACATACAGTAGATCGGGAATCGGAATTAATCAGTGTGGCAATCGCTTGCTCTCGTTACGACGATACGGATAACTGGGATTTAGCGATAAATGGAGAATTAATAGTTGAATCTGTATACACCAAAGAGCTCCCAGAGGGGCTTTTTTTAATGGTTGCACATCAGTTGTTTCCAGGTGATGAAATTGAATTACGATATAAAAACGAATCTGCGCGTGCGAAAAGCGTGTGGGTAAACTATCAATTTTTAATAGACTAGGAGTGAGGATATGCCATATGTGAAAACAATGTTTACTGAAGAAACACTCCAAACAGATTTTGTTGATTTAGCTACTTCTAATGGGTGGAGTTTAGTCAAACGATTTAAAAAAGTGACATTTGCATTTACAGACATTTTCTACGGTACATCTCCAGGGAGTGAGCCAAGCAAACGGCCATTACGCATAAAAATAGCAGATCATGCGTTAATAAAAAACAGTCATGATGACATCTTTGCGATCGCTAGAGTATGTGAGCCGGACTTGAAATGGAGAGACTTACCTTCGCAGTTTAAGGATGGAGAAGTACCTGATCAAGTAGCTCTCCATAGTGATATTGATTTACGGAAAAAATTGCATGAATGGATGCTTTCGAAGTGGGATGAAAACGCAGTTGATACATCGAAAATTTACTTTTACATGTTGAAGGAAGCTCCAGAGATCACTGAAGACTTACAAGTGGTTTATCCATCAATTGCCGCTAATGTTCGCGATGTCCTAGATATTGAATTACTCCATTATGAACCAAGAAAAATGGAGACTAGTTATGGATATGAATATTTACCATCAAACGCACAACATTTAATCATGCAATCGCCTATGGTGCCTGTATCCACTAGAAACATTGGTACCGAGGATAATGGATGGCTCACGAACTGGTGGCCTGATTCAAAAATCAAAGTAGAAGGTTTTATAAACGAAGAAACACTTGCTTTATTAATTAGAGCGGATAGCACAGCGGCCTTTGATGAAAACCAAGTGCCATTAATTCCAGTGTATTTTGGCTCCTTAGTTCCGTTGGATCCTAACGATAAGGATCATGCGTCTCTTTTTGCTGGTAGCGCCGTATCAGACGGAAAATATAAATATGATGCCACAAATCCGTTTATCGATGAAACGTCAATTTTGATGCCGACAAAAAAGAAATACCCGCAAAACCCGGGGAATGGGATCGATAACATCATTGTGAAACGATCGATCCAAGGAGCTTATTATCAAGCGTATTCCTTATCCTCACATACAGGACCAGAAAAAATGCCGCCGGATCGGCAAGATGATTCAGGTCGTCAATTCCCTTCTGCATGGAAAAACGCTGGGAACGATGAATATAATTATCCACCTACAAGTTCGTACAGTGGAAAGGCTACAGTTAGTCGAGCAATGGTTATTCATCCAGAGGAGCGGCAACGGGGGTATTTGAAGAATTTGATCTTAGCTGAATCAGTGGGGCCGAGAAATAACACGCGATTAAAGGTAAAGAAAGTAGCTTGCCCGGATGTATTTGAGTTTTATAAGTATTTCGTGGTGGACGCTGTATCACCAATTACAAAACGACCATCTGTTGCTTATAGACCGATGGCAATCGGCATTTTCGAGAAGGAGGAATGATGTATGACAACACGGTGGATTGATGAAAAAATGATGCTTCAACGCTTTCCTAATACGCTCGCAAGTATTATTGAAAGTGCTGGTTGGAAGGAATTTGCGAAATATCGTGCGAAGAGTGGGAAAAAATATGCTGAGGTCCGTTTGTTTGAAGCAGAAGGATCTGATAAGGTACAGCGTAAATTCGGATTGATCCATGCCTACGATTTAGATAAACCGACGTTTCCAGATGGACGATTTATTCCAGAGACATCAAATCTTGCTGTCGTTGGTGTTGGAAATGGAATGCAAACTATTTTTGATTTTCCTTCTGAATACATGCTGCCAGGTACTGAGGTAGTAACAGTCAACGGCACACAAATCGCAAACACTGAATACACGATTGATCCGAAGGGGCGTGCTATTACATTTAAAGCCGCTCCAAGTGGTTTGATTAAAGCATCTTGTTATTTGTCATCAAAAGCGTTTGAACCTACGAATGCATTTTCAATCTTCTTGTTTGATTCAGTTTCATTTGATATAGCAGAAACCGGCATAGCAATTGGCACAGGAGACGGAAGCACAACGATCTTTTCAATTAGAAAAACGAATATCAAGCCAGGTTCTGTCACGATTTATCAAGGGGCAACCGAAGCGGATGACCTTTCTTATGTGGTGAACAATGCAGACGGCACTGTAACATTCTATGAAGCTCCTGGAAGTGGAATTGTACTTACTGCAGATGTGACCACTGCACGAAATCCGGTTGAGGGACACGATTATGGCGATTTAGTTACAAACGACACGGATACATTGAATACAGCAGAAGGAATGGGGCATATGGCATTTGCGGCTGCTTCTTATCAGCGGCCATCTATCCCAACTGTCATGACTTTTACTAACGAGGATAATTTAAATTCGTCATTTGGCCGGGATTCACTTTTGCGAGTATGGGGTTCTATCAATAAAGATCGTTTAGCTATGTTCTTTCGTGTAGATGCTGCATCTAATCCGGATGACGCTTATTATGTGCCGCTTTATCTTGGTCGAGTCAATAATAGTGGGAAAAAACCACGACAGAACACTGTGCTGATCGGTGGAGCAAAAAGTGGCGTGACGGGTCAATGGCGAAAGGATAAACAACTTGGAGGCACCCTGGTGGACTATGGTCCAAATACGACCAATGGAAATGAATTTGTTTCTTTGCATCAAACGATTGGTGGTTCTTATTATCAAAGGCATTACTTGGCATTCATTACTCATGCTAAAGAGATCGATAAGCCTGAAACTGGTGACGGACCATCGGCTTATACAGATAAATACCATCATTCCTTTATGTATGTGAAGCATCCATTTGATAAAGAAGTAGGCGTCTTAGATGGGATTTACGCGGTGCATCCAAAAGGATTAGAACAAGATGCAGAACTCGAAGTGGAAAAGCAGGTAGTACATGAAGTGATCGGAGTTGGAGATGGCCAGACAAAAGTATTCCACCTTTATCATCGATGTCAGGAAGCACAGCCGCTCATTTACTTTGATTGTATGGAGAAAACAGATTTCGCCTATGATACAGACTATAAAGCGGTGGAATTTACTACAGCACCGGCACCAGGGGTGGAAATTACAGCTTCTTATACAGTACATGAATTATATCAGTTTAATCTTGCTATGACGCCGCAGACACCAATGCGATTAGATGAAGCAACTCCTTATAATCCGATCGGGTGGGGCGTTTATAAAGAAAATTTATGATGAAATGAGGTGTTAGCATGAAACGTATATATTCTTTTAGAGTCGGTCAACATCCTAAAGAAAGAAAGTTCTATACGTTTTTTGCTAAACACTCCATTCCAAGAAAAATTGAATATCCTTTCAAAGTCCCTATGTCAGAGATGGTTGAAGCTGTTGTTATTTCTGATAATGTACAACAGTTTTTTTCTGTTGTTATTGAAGTTGAGGACGTTACGTACTATCCGTTAGATGAAGTTGATGTAATTGAAGCTTATCGAGTGGACGAAACTTCTATAAAAGATTTAGAACTATTAGATGCACATGAAATAGACATCAAAAATATCCGGGCTGCTTTTGATGTTAATACACGATTAATAACTGACGGTGGAATCTCAATAACGAATGACTTTTTGGAAGTTGGCCAGAACACCAGTGTTGATGCAAGCAATGTTAGAGACACTCAAGAAGCATTGTTAATTGATCAAAGCCGATCTGTGGAGTCGCATGATGTTATTGCTGCTGATATGTACACTAAAAACAATTCAACGCACATTATCCCGACTTACGATACAAGGGTTATAAAGAAAGATTCCAGTTATGAGCTGCCAGTTATATACGATGCTTCTGTAGTTCAAGAGACAGCTATATTTTTCAACTCTGAAATTATCTATGATGCGGAGGAAATCAATGTAGCGTCATCGCAATCGGAAATGGTCATTAATCCATCAGTAAAAATGAATATAGATGCTTCCTCTCTTGGTGAAACTCCATTGCTGGTTGATATAGTCCGAGATGAGAGATTTGTGTTGTATGCTTATACTGCTGATGAAATAAAAATGGATGCCTTCTCTAGTTCAATTACTATTAAAGAGTCTCATTTTTGCTCGGATTCACTTTTTGATAACGTTGATATAATCTTAGCTTCGAAAGTATTAAAAGAAGGTTGCGAGCAGATGGAGACGCTTATTTTGACGTCTGAAGAGAACGTTGACTTATCCTGTTCGGTAGCCAGTATTTTAGATGCAGAAAACAGATCACCAGAAAGTCATTTACACATCGAAAATTATTTAGCTACAAATAAAGCAGATCAAGAATCAAGTGACTTAATCACGCGCGATTTATATGCTGAAAATATAATTATTGATGCCGCTGATGTTCATAATGATTCTATTTGTGTTGCTGATGTGATAGATATTGATAACAGTATAACTAAAGATAATGGCATAGACGCGGCCAGCGTGCTACTGGATACACTGAATTATGCATCTAGTGAAGTACAGTTATATTTAATTGATAGTGATTCGTCCGAAAACGGAAATAATCATATGAAAACTTCTATTACGTTGAGCGATAACCTTGTGTATTGTAGCGACACAGACGAAATAGAAATGGTTAATCTTGATACTATAGTCGATAAAAGCGGAATAAAGGACGCCGTTTTATATGGGATTACTAACACCGTTTCCTTAGAAAAAGTAATTGATGCAGAACCAGCAGTAGTTGATGGGAACCAGCAATACGCTATTGATGCAAATGAGGTTAAAAATGAAGCTATCATGGCGAAATCAATAGAGTATGAGGCAAGGATAGAAAAAGATCATGAGTTGGATGAATCTGATCGTATCATTGTTTCATCAAATCTCTATGTTCCCAATTCATTGAGAGCTGATGGTGAAGAAATCGAATCGGTTCAATCCACAATTGAAACCCTGTCATTGCAAGAGAATATAATTAGTATGAATTCGATGGACCATGATTTATTATCCTTTTCTTCAAAGATCGAGGCTGAGACAGTCAATTTGTTTAGTATTTCAAGTGAAGTAGAAATTGATGCGGAAATAACTAGAGAAACAACCATGATTTCTGAGTCAGTGACGTTATCTGAATTAGTTGTTGGTAGTCAATTATCATCTGATAACTTACTAAAAGCTGATATGGTAGTAGCCGACAGTTCGCTAATTTATAAAGTAGTTGATGTAGATGTTCAGTGTCCTAATGAGATAAATAGTGAAACTGAAATTAGCGCAACTGTCACAGGGCCGGGCGATTTTAAATCGAGTCCGGTTGTTTCTGTTTCCTTAAAAGACCTGGATAATCTCATTGCTAATTCAGTCATTGAAACAGAAGCTATCCAGCTCACTGAATCAGAATGGCTTAGTGACATACCGACCGATATGATTAATGATGACCCAATCGATAAAGTAGAAGAAATAGAAACGAAAAAACGCATATGGCTTATACCAGCTAGAGCTAACTGGTACAGTAAATGGTTTAACAAGAAAACTCGATAGGAGGGGGAATATGCGTATATATCAGTATTCAAGTGGGCTGATATTAGACGAACAATTTAATTCACTTAGCCCTGAATGGAGTAGCACCGATCCGGCTAACACAACAATAGAAAATGGTTCTCTCAAGATGACGCATTCTTTTTTACGGGATGTGTCTATTTTACGTGACATACCAGCTGAGGCAGGGGCCTTTGAAGCAGTAGTTAACTATACACCTACAGTTATTAATGATCGTGCAGGTTTATTATTATTTAATTCTTCAATCGAAACAGCGGAATTGTTAGAGAGTGAAGATGCTAACTTAGCAAATCTTGAAAATATTAAAATCATAAAAAATGAAAATGCTTTTGACTTATACATGAAGCGTAATGAATCTTTTGAGTTTATCGACTCGGCCGCCTATCCCTTTTCTAAGATCGGCTTTATAGTTAAACAAGGTAGTGGAAGCGACTTTGTTCCGTTTATTATTGACCGATTTATTATCACTAAAAGTGACAAGTTAGAAGTCAAGAATTTGTACGAAGGATACAAGGCAGAACTAACCATAGGCCCCACCATTTTGACGGGAATTGCCGATACAACTGGTAAGGTTATATTTACGCTGCCACATTTGATTACAGACGGCATATTGAGGATATACGACGAACGGTCAATTTTAATTGGAGAAAAAACGGCAAAATTTACCGGAGGTGACGTTTACTATTACGGATCCTTTTTAGAATTAAGGAAGGACGGTGTGCCTCTTTCTGAAGTTGATCCGAATGATATCGGAAACATAGGTAGTGGAATATTAGAAGAAAAGCTTGAACTATATAATCCTACTTCTTTTGTAGTGACAAATGTACAAATTCAGGTGAAACAATACCTAAGTGAATTTGGTTATGAATGGGCGGATATAGCGGCAGATGAATCCGGAGTTCCTGGTATTTACAGCGATATATTATCAATACAGGAGTTGCAGGGGCAAGCATCGGTACCATTTTGGATAAAGATTGAACAGGGTGGACAAACAGATCAACAAGAAATATTTTTTTCTATTGAAATCAAGCATGATTAGGCGGTGGAAAGATGACTAAAGCCAATCTTTATCTGAACTTACCGGGCATTAACCAAGTAATATTTGTTGATAGTCGTTATTTATTACCACCAACAGGACAAATCAATGTATTGTATGTCGTGGAAAATGATGAACTAAATGGTAGGAAGCCTACAATCTATTATTTTAATGGGGCAGAATATGTGATGATTGGCAGTGGATCTGGAAGTGGAGGTATGCAAGACTATCAGCAAGTAACAAAGCTAGGTGTTATTGCTATACCTTCGGAACCAAGAACTTATGACATTAGTATCACTTATACAACTAATTTTTTAAGAGCGCCTGTTGAAGTATTGAGATTGACAGCAGGATCACAAGATGTAGTTAAAACTGAGATAGGCTTCGATAACTCTGACGTATCAGACTTTGAAGAGTCGCAATATATTATTTTTGATGGTTCGATGAAATTGAAAAACTATTATTTGTATCATATGAAAGAAGATGTAACGTGGGCGGATGTTGGAATACTATTACGTAAAAAAATCAATCTTGATGACTTTAAAGAGATTAATTCTATTGAAATAAAATAACGATTCTAAAGGATGTGAAGATGATGGCTGTAGGGGATTCTTACTCATATCCAGAAAAAGGATGGGTTAGAAAAGATGATAGTGAACCAGACATTTCTTATATTGGAAATTGGTCAACTGTCACTTATCAAGAAGCTTATAAAGGTAGTTATAAGTTCTCTAATACAATGGGTTCGGAAGTTAAATTCAATTTTACTGGTAGTAAGTTTAGGTTGTTAACAAGAACTTATAATGATCGTTCAAAAGATATAAAAGTAATATTGAACAATGAGGAACATGCTATATCTCAGTATTCATCAATTGTAAGAAATTTCGTATGTACTTTTGAATATGATGCTGGTGAAAATGTAGATTTGGAAAACTCAATAATTATTAGACTGGAAGATAATGATAAGATTTATTTTGATGCTTTTGATATTGAAGATGGTGGAGAAGTAAAACCATATGACCCATTTAGAGGTATGCGACATAAGATACTCATTTTAAACGATGGACAATATAAAAAGTACGTTAATCATCAGTGGCAAACTGTATCAACTATCACTCCTACACAAGCGCAATTTGAATCAGATGGTATGGACGCTGTACCTGGCTGGTCAGCATTAAGTCAACTAACTGGTGAAATAGAAATAGTAGTCTGGACAGATGAAGAAACTGCTGATAGGTCGCTCAAAATCAATGGTATTCCACATGATCAACTTGTTTTGCCGACAAAAGATATAGATATCCGATCAGTTGAAAACATAGATTCATTTACTTTGAATGTCACACAAGCGGGACAAGGAGCAGTCAAAACAGTTGTGTCGTTTGATAGCGGAACAACCTGGTATACGCGTTCTTCGGGTTCATGGATTGAAATTGATTTAGCCAATATAAAGACAGAAGGATTAACACCTGCCGTATTGAATGCAATTACATCAAGTGAATGGGCTGCTTTGCGTGGAACAAGTAATACAGTGCGATTTGCGTATCATCTTTCAATGGAGGAGGTGACGGACGTTGTAGAAGTCAATGATTTGATCAGCCAAATGGATATGAAGGGCACATGGAAGAAGGCAGTACATGGCACAGACTATGATTATGAATATCCGAATAACGACCAATTGACTGTGACTATTTACCAAAGTGGAGATTACAAGATTAACTATTGATGTTAAAATATCACTATCAATAGTGGGCGGTGATTGTTTGCGAACTTTTATTTCAGGCGCATTTTGGGTGTCGTTAATTGCATGTATTGCGGGTATTGTTATATTTGGTGGTATGTCAGGAATCGCAATGGCAACAGGCGATAAGTATTGGGAAGAAGCTTTTTTTAAACTAGGTGTAGACCTAGGTACATTCTTTGCTTTTTTCACTATAATAAGCGGGATTGTATGGGTGGTATCCAAATTAATGCTACGAAAAGCTTGAGACTTGCTGATGCAGGTCTTTTTTAATTTGAAATTATGAGGTGAAAGAATGGATCAAGTACAACGAATTTATGCGGCTTTAATGGGAGCTTTATTTACACCATTATTTGAAAGTTTATACGGCGAGGGTGAAACAGTTAGAACTGTTATGTTGGCCATAGTGTTTTTTATTGCTATGGACTGGCTTAGTGGCACTAGAGCTTCTAAAAGAGACAACACATATGCAAGTAAGTACGGATTAGACGGTGTCTTTCGTACTTTTTTTATTGCCTTGTTACCAGCTGGTGGTCACTTACTGGACATGGCGTTATCGTTGCCTAGCATTTTATTTGGCTTGCTATCATTCGGAGTTCTATACCATGTATTACAATCGATGACAGCAAACGCTATTCGTGCCGGATGGTGCGATTGGGTCCCGATCGGCGCACTTGAAAAGATTACTGAATGGGTTGGATCTGAATTAGAATCTAAAGCTAGTAGAGCTGAAAAACGTAAAAATGAAAGGGGAAATATGTAATGAGTAAAATTGCAGACTTAAGTCATCATCAAGGTGTTATTGACTGGAATAAAGCATCAAAGGAATTATCTCTTGCCATTTTACGTGTACAAGATGGATCACGGGTTGTTGATCGACAGTATCAAAACTATGTAGCTGGCGCTAAAAAACATGGGGTGAAATTCGGAAACTATGCTTTTTGTCGCTTTGTTTCTATTAACGACGCTAAGGTAGAAGCACGTGATTTCTGGGAACGTGGTGACAAAGATGCTCTGTTTTGGGTCGCTGATGTTGAAGTGAAAACGATGGGCGATATGAGAGCCGGCACACAAGCATTTATTGATGAATTGCGGCGACTGGGAGCAAAAAAGATTGGGTTGTATGTTGGCCACCACACTTATCAATCATTCCAAGCTGATAAAGTCCAAGCTGATTTTGTATGGATTCCGAGGTATGGAGGAAAAAAGCCTGCTTTTTCATGCGATCTATGGCAATATACCGAATCGGGTCAACTTGCAGGTGTGCGAGGAAATGTAGATTTAAACCACCTTACTGGATCTAAGTCGCTACAATGGTTTTTGAATGGACATGCTGCTGGCGCAGTGGAAGCTCCAAGTCCGATTGATGATAAAGTCTATCGGTTAGCAACAGGTGCTTTTGCAGATGCGGCATCATTAGCTAAGGCTAAGGATAAGTTAAAAGCACTATATCCTGACTGGACTATCTACGAGAAAGCAGACTCTACTGAATTTAATCCAGCATTAAGGCTGTATACGGGCACTTTTACTGGAAAGAATGTTGCTGAATTTCATGCGGAAAATATCAAGAAAGAATTTGGGTGGGTTATATATGTTAAAGAAGGTTAATGTTCGTATTTTCAAGTTTATTAAAAAGAAAATATAGTTGGTACCGCAACTTTTAAAAGGTTAAACACGAACAATAAGTAAGAACAAGCCCCTGTCCTTAATCGGATGAGGGCTTGTTCTTACTTTATTTTACGAAAACTCACTCTTCGCTTTCAATTACTTCAAACAGATCCTCTATACTTAAATCAAGTGCTTGAGCAATTGCGAATAGGTGCGTTGCTTCATGGCGATTATTTTTATCGAATCGACTAATTGACCCCTGTGGAACTCCAGACATTTCAGCTAGTTTCATTTGAGTAATACCACGTTCTTTTAGAATAGAGTTCAGTCTAGGTTTGATGGTTAACATCTGAAAAACACCTCCATATCAACTAATATTTATTATACGATATCAAATATTTTTAGTCAAAACCATTGACATTCATTATGCGATATCGTATAATATAAATATAAGGAGGTGAGGGAAATGACCGAATGGATACTACTCATAACAGCACTTACAAACTTGATAAGCGCAGTAATCGTTCTAGCTTCTAAAGAAATGAACGAAAAAGACACCGACGAATAAGCCGATGTCAGAGTAACGAAGATGGGGGCGGTGATGTGAGAGTCGCCAAACCCATCCATTAAAATAAATATAACACAACGTAGGAGGGATGCACAGTGATCAGCCTTACTATAGGTATTAGTGTAGTTGCGTTTTGTATTTCTGTTACTGCGATTGTTTTAGCATTAAAGAAGCGTAAATAAAATATAAACCATTCGGTCATTTGGAATTGAACTATACATGCAGCAATTTACCCTGGCACTTTATTGGTGACCAGGTTTTTCTTTTTGCTTCAAAAAGAACATACATTCGTATATAATAAGAACAAACGTTCTTTGTGGAGGGATCAACATGAAAGTTTTACTGATGAGTTCGAAAGAAAATCGTACGCCGCTGCGGATGTACTATATGAACGATCAAGGCAAGGTCACCGAGCGGATCATCACAGTTGTAAGTTTTAAAGACGATGTTATTAAAGCATACTGTCACTGGCGGAAGCAGTACCGAACTTTCAAGGTCAGCAATGTTCTTTCTGTTGGCCCGCTTAGAAGTAGAAGAGGAGCATAATTAATATAGAAGGAAATAGGGGGATTAACATGGCTAAAGCAAAATCTAAAACTCAGAGTAAAAGTAAACCACAGCGCCCTACGAGAGACGAATTCGAACTGGAGGAAATCGCGAATCAATTGAACGAAGCATTTGCAGAAAAAACAGAAGTTGTGTTATCTGTTTGGAAGAGGGAAGATCCGGTGCAAGGTAAAATCACGAAGATGGATGGCCGGACGAAGTTGATTCATGTGGAGGGTAAATTTGGGGAGATAACCAAAGTGCCGTTCATGGACATTTTAAAAGTTAGTTCTGTAAATGATTAGTCCTGCGATGAGCGGGGCTTTTTTATATTTATTCAACTGGAGAGAAGAAAAAGTGGCCATAACCTCAATCTTGGACCTTCGCCCTTGAGTATGATCGTCGTGGCCAAAAGCAGATACCAGCAGCAGCGACATTTCAACGCGAAAAATCAGCATGAAAAAATCCCGACTAAAAGAATTAATAAAAATCAAAAATAGAGGATATTTTATATTATTTAGAGAAATGGTATGATGAAGGTCAGGTGCAAAGGTATGCGTGGTGATTAATAAAAATTTATCTTCTATATTAATAGAAAGAAGTAGTTCAAGAGAATCTGACGTGCCGATTTTGTGCCGACGGAGATTGAAAAAGTATAAAATGGTTTTGGGAACAAAACAGATAAAGCGTTTATTTATAACGGCATCTGAAATCGTTAAAAAAGCTTTAAAAACAGTCATTAATTAAGTTCGAGATGGAAGGATCTATCGGATAATATACAATAACCCTTGTCACATCATCAATGTTTGTGGCAAGGGTGTTTTTTTATTCAAAAACCTTAAGAGGTCATTTCAACAAACGGGCGCATTTCTTTAAAAAGGAATGCTCTTTTCGTATCCAATTAAAAGGAAGTAAATGTTAGTATAATATTAAAGATGGTTGCTCTTCTATTATAGGTGGAGAAAGCTTTAATACGATATATGCTACAATATTAAAAAAAGTAAACTTTGGAGGCACACCACTGCAATAAGACGTATAACGAAATTAAGTTCTTGATATATCCCGTCAAGGACATATTATGAAACAATGCTTTAATAAAGGAGTTATATAAAATGGATGAAAAAAAAGATACAGAAATAAAACGCTCTTCAAAAGCAGAAAACATTCTACCTCAGATCAATAGTAAAACTAAGCTAGGCGACTTACGAAAAATTGCGAAGGACATTAAAAAAGATCACGAACTAGCTATGGAATTTTGGTCAACCGAAGAGTTTTTGCCCAGACTATTAGCAATCTTAATTATGGACAAAAAACTTCTTTCACAAGATGTGCTAAATAAACTTGATAAGGATATGCAGATTCACACTTATGATGAGCGAAATAACTTAATGGATTGGTTAATGGCTAATCAGCTCACCAAAGACAAGAAGAATATTGCATTGATGGAGTCATGGAAAAATAGTCCTTATGCTCTTCAAAGGCGAGCTTTCTGGTATTATCAAGGGCGATTGAGATGGACTGGCCAAACACCGCCTGATAACACCGCAGACTTGCTATCTACATTAGAAGCTAATATTACGCAGGAAGAACCGGAAGTTCAATGGGCTATGAATTTCACCGCAGGTTGGATAGGCGTTTATGATGAAAAGAACCGTGCACGTTGTATTAAACTTGGTGAGAAAACGGGTCTTTACAAAGACGAAATAGTAGCAAAAGGATGTACTCCCAGCTATTTGCCGGAGTTCATTACGATTGAAGTTAACAAACGACATAATAATTAGTGACAGAATTTGTTTGGAGGGGTTATTTTGACGGCAGAAAAAAGTTTAAGGGTTTGTGAAAAGGGACATAAGTATTACAAAAGTAGTGAGTGTCGAAGTTGCCCTACCTGTGATAAAGAGAATAAGCCTAAAAGTGGCTTCCTTTCGAAACTCAGTTCACCCGCCAGAAATGCATTGGTTCACGAAGGGATTGACACATTGCAAGAACTATCAAAGTACACTGAAAAAGAAATTTTAAAAATGCATGGTATCGGACCAGCTTCCTTACCTATTATGAGAACTTCATTAGAAGAAAAAGGGCTATCATTTAAAAAATAAATCGCAGTAAAAGATTTATATGTTTCCGAACATCTACCTCTGTAAAACAAAGTCATTGAATTAGTGAATGCGGAAGTAGAGATTACACCAACCTTTTGAAGGGAATTTTATGTTATATTGAAATATAATACAGATTAGGAGAATACAAAATGACAACACTAGGAATCATTCGCCATGGCAGCACACATTGGAATAAAGAAGGAAGGGCACAAGGGAATGCCGATATCCCACTTGATCAAGATGGATTCTCTGATGCTCGTAAACTAGCGGAACGTTTAGCTACAGAAAATTGGGATTTCATTTATTCTAGTGATTTGCTGAGGGCAAAGCAAACGGCTGAAGCAATAGGGAAAAGCATTGAAAATATAGACATTCATTTGGACGCTAGACTTCGTGAAGTGAGCGGCGGTCAAATTGAAGGAACAACGGAAGAAGAACGAATTTCGAAGTGGGGAAATGACTGGAGAGAGCTTGATCTTGGAATCGAAAGTGCTGAAAGTGTTATAGCAAGAGCATTACCTTTCATTGAAGAAATGACATATAAATATCCTGACAAAAACATCTTAATCGTTAGTCATGGTTCATTTATTAAGCATCTTCTAAAAGAATTAGTGCCGCATTCGAGTATGGCAGGTTCTCCTAAAAATACATCCATTACTAAAGTTAAAAGTCTAGAAAATGACTGGGAGTTAGAAGTATATAATTGCACCATCCATTTAGATTAACCTTTATAAGAGTGAAGCCCATTCGCCCCCTCGCCTAAATCCTTGAAACGAATGTATTTAAATGCTACATTAAATTTCATCATGATGGCTGGGGGTTTTTTGTTGAATGTTTTTGTAAATAAGTTAAAGGAAATGACTAGAGGGAAAATTATTTTTCTTATTTTGATTGCGCTTTGTTTTATTAGCTCTGTTGTGTTTGTTTATCACAATCATTTCCTCTATGATCGTCCAATCGCTAAAGTGATTGATACGAGTGTAGAAGATACAGTGAAACTGACAGATGAGCATCATAATAAAGACCAGCTAGTTACACAGAAGGTTACAGCTGTCATCCAAAATGGAGAGGAAAAAGGAGAGCGTATTGAGTTAACGAACAAGTACTCGTTGTCAGGGGTTTATGATCAAGCGTATCAAGTGGGGAACGAGTTGTTTGTGGCGATTGATAAACGTAGCGATGAAGAAGCGAATTTAACTGGACATATAACGAACGTCAAACGGGATAAATATATTGTCATCATTGGTTGGGTGTTTCTCTTTACTTTGCTGATCGTCGGTCAAAGGCAAGGGTTATTCTCCATTATTAGTTTCGCTCTTAATGCCGTTTTGTTGTCCTATGCATTGGATGTTTATGTGAATAGTGCGACTCAGAGTTTACTATGGATATGTGGGATCACCGCGATTCTTTTTACGATCATTTCGCTAGTGCTCGTTAACGGTTTGAATGAAAAAACGTATGCAGCCATTGCGACAACTTTAATGGGAACTTTTATTTCTTTGTTGATTACTTATCTGGCCATGTGGGTAACTGCTGAAAATGGCCTTTACTATGAAGAGATGCAATTTTTGACTCGTCCGTACCATTTAGTGTTTATGGCAGGGCTATTGATTGGGTCTCTAGGAGCGGTCATGGATGTGGCGATTACGATGTCGTCTTCGATCTTTGAGTTGCATGAAAAGAATCCTAACATGTCGATGAAAGCATTGAAAACGTCAGGGCTGGATATTGGCAGAAACATTATGGGAACGATCACGAGTATTTTGTTTTTTGCTTATATTAGCGGTTCGATTCCGGTGCTTATTTTATACTTGAAGAATGGAGTGCCATTAGGCTTCACTTTTTCTATGACGCTTTCATTGGAAGTCGCTAGAGCTTTGGCGGGAGCAATTGGTATCGTGTTGACGATTCCGATTAGTTTATATACATCGATGTTTTTCGTTAATCGAAAGAGGGCACAATCATGAATGTATTACTATTGCTGACAATTATTTTATTCATTTTAATGGTGCTTATTGGCGGGAAAAAAGGTGTGCGCTCCTTTTTTTCTTTGTTTTTAAATTTTGGTGTAGTTTTTCTCACGATATTATTTATGCTAGATCCACAAAGTAATACGGTGATCGTGACGCTAGTTGCATGCGTCATGATTAGTTGTATTAATTTATTTTATATTAATGAAGTGAATGGCCCAACGATCACTGCCTTCATTTCTACTCTCCTCACGATTATTATTTTACTATCGTTTATTCATATCGTGACCGAATATACGATGATTCAAGGCTTTGGAGAAGAGGAAATTGAGGAGTTGAGCATTTTTTCCTTTTATGTTGGCGTGGACTTTGTGAAGATTGCCGCTGCGGTTATTATTATGAGTGCCATCGGGGCGATGATGGATGTGGCCATTTCGATCACCACTTCCATGCATGAAATCTTTCATCACAATCCGTTGCTCGGCAAGAAAGATTTATTCCGATCGGGCTTAAGTGTTGGTAGGGATATATTAGGAACAGATACGAATACATTATTTTTCGCCTTCTTTGGAAGTTATTTAGGCTTGCTTATTTGGTTTAAAGACTTATCCTATTCCTTTGGTGAAGTCATCAATTCAAAAGTGTTTAGTGCAGAAATGATCACGATCTTATGTTCTGGCATTGGCATTGCATTAGTGATTCCGATTGCCGCTTGGATGAGTGCTTATTCGTTGACGAGAACTAAAGAGAAATCAGAGCATATGTAAGGCTGTCCTGCGGGGCAGTCTTTTCTTATGTAATGGGGGATTTAGTTTAGTGTTACCAACTCATTTTTTATTAGGTTAAAAGTTAGGTATATTGTCACATGTAATGCCAAAAATTGAATATCATTATGGGAATAAGTGTTATAATTGAGGTGGTAAACGGAAATGTTTCTTTATGCTTAGAGGGGGAGAAATGATTTGAATGAGAGAAATGAATCGACACCGAAAATGATAGAGGCGTTATGCCTTGCAACGCCTTACATCCATATGGCTTTAAAGGGTGAAGCCATTGTGGCAATTGCTGATAAAGAAAAAGATACAGTGGAGCGGTATTTACCTGGGCGTAATGTCGACTCCGGTTATCGAGATGGCGAGAAAGTGAACCCTGGTGATGATAACGTCTATACGGCATTCCGCGGTCAAAATGCGGATGTATATATTGACCAAAGTGTTTATGGTGTAGCAATTAAAGCATATGCCTTTCCAGTCTATGAAAATAACAAAGTGGTTGGGGCGTTAGCGATCGGCTTGCCTGTTGAAAACGAAGAAAAATTGCAAGAACATATGAAAAAGATGCAAGAAGTTATTAACTCTTTGCAAGATCGTTTACATATTGTTGCTTCACATTCTGAAGAGTTATCAGCGACGAGTGAAGAAATTAAAATACAGGCACAGCATGCATTAGAGGATTCAAATCGTACAAATACAATTACCGAGTTAATTAAAAATATTTCGCAACAAACGAATTTACTTGGATTAAATGCTGCCATTGAAGCGGCTCGTGCTGGTCAGCATGGCGCTGGCTTTAGCATTGTAGCGCAGGAGGTACGCAAGCTTTCATTACAAACTTCGGGCGCAACAGATCAAATCGATGAGTCTTTACTAAGCATTAAACAAAATATCGAAAACTTAAAAACGAGCATGGGACAAATTGCGGAAGCTTCAAATGAACAAGCGCATCTCGTGCAAGATTTTAGCGATATAATCGACACCTTAAACGATTTAAGCACGGAAATAAACGTATTTATGAAAAAAGTTTTATAATAAAAAGGCTGTCCTGCGGGGCAGTCTTTTTTATGTGGTGTAATGAGTCAGTAAAAAAAGCAAACCCCTCCCCCTGACCTAGCAAAAAATCCATGTTACTCTGCAAATCCGAAAGCCAAACTATGATAAAATGTAATTAAAAGAGGTGAGAGCCTTATGATTTATGTTGGAGTAACTGGCTGGGGCGATCATGATACGCTGTATCAGCATGGTGTAGCCTCTCGGAATAAGCTGATGGAGTATGCGGCACACTTTCCGATTGTGGAGTTGGATGCGAGTTTTTATGCGGTGCAGCCGCTGCGGAATATGGAGAAGTGGGTGGCTGAGACGCCGGAGAAGTTCAAGTTTATCGTAAAAGCTTATCAAGGAATGACGGGGCATCAGCGCGGAGAGATTCCGTTTGAGTCGAAAGAGGAGATGTTTCAACGGTTTAATGAGTCGCTTCAGCCGTTAGTGGAGTCTGACAAGCTGGCGATGGTGCTGTTTCAATTTCCGCCTTGGTTTGATTGTCAGCGGAAAAACGTCAATTATTTACGTTACTGTAAAGAGCAAATGCGGGATGTGCCACTCGCTCTTGAGTTTCGTCATCAATCGTGGTACTTGCCGGAATATAGAGAACAGACGCTCACGTTTATGGAACAGGAGAAGTGGATTCACACCGTTTGTGATGAGCCCCAGGCTGGCGAAGGTTCTGTACCGATTATTTTACAAGCGACGGATTCCGTGAAAACGCTCGTCCGCTTACATGGTCGCAACGTACACGGCTGGCGTCAACAAAATAATCCGAATTGGCGAGAAGTGAGATATTTGTACGACTATAATGATGAAGAACTTGGGCAATGGGTGGAATATGCCAAGCAATTGCAAGAGCAGAGCGAGCATATTTATGTGCTATTTAACAATAACTCTGGCGGACATGCGGCGAATAACGCGAAACGTTTGATGGAATTGGCCGATTTGAATTACGAGGATTTAGCTTCTCGACAGCTCGATTTATTTTAAGGAGATGGATTTCGGATGGAATGGATACTATTAATTGCGATTGGCTTAGCGGCAGGAACGCTTGGAGCGCTTGTCGGGTTAGGTGGCGGGATTATTATCGTACCGGCCCTTCTATTTTTTAGCACATCGACGAGTTTGTTAATGGGGCTTTCACCGCAGCAAGCGGTCGGGACGTCGCTTGTCATTATGATTTTTACCGGGCTGTCTTCTACGCTTGCTTATATGAAGCATAAGACCGTCGATTATAGAAGTGGACTGATTTTCTTTATTGGGAGCGGACCGGGTGGCATTGTCGGTGCTTACGTTAATAAAGCGTTAAATATGGATTCATTCAATATTTATTTTGGACTGTTTATGATCTTTATGGCGTTTGTGTTGATGGTTCGTTCGAAGATTAAACCGTTAGCTTCAAGCGGTCAGCGAGGGATTCAACGACAATTTACCGAACTGAGTGGCGAGGTTCATACATATAGTTTTCAACCCGTAACAGCGATTTTGATTTCCTTCTTTGTTGGTTTTTGTTCAGGGATTTTTGGCATCGGTGGAGGATCATTGATGGTGCCGGCGATGATTTTATTATTTGCTTTTCCTCCGCATGTAGCGGTGGCGACATCGATGTTTATGATCTTCTTGTCGGCCCTTGTTAGTTCGATCACGCATGTAGCATTTGGCAATGTCGTATGGCTGTATGCGTTCGCTTTAATTCCTGGAGCATGGATCGGGGCTAAGCTCGGAGCATATTTAAATTCGAAGTTGCAGTCGAATACATTGGTGACGGTTTTACGATTTGTTTTAATTATCGTTGGTATCCGTTTAATTTATCAGGGGCTTGTTTGATGTTTGAAAATGAGGTGAAAGTTTGAAAACAACGATTCATATTTATCATACGAATGATTTTCATAGCCATTTTGAAAACTGGCCTCGCATTCAGAAGTTTTTACAAGAGAGAAGAAAGTGGCACGAAGAAGTGGGAGAAGATGTGTTCATTTTTGATATCGGTGACCATGTCGACCGCTCGCATCCGTTAACGGAAGGGACGCTCGGACAAGCGAACGTCGAGCGATTAAATGAAGCGGGCTATGATGCAGTGACGAT
The DNA here is from genome assembly GCF_051842975.2 of Bacillus sp. Hm123. Taxonomy (NCBI): domain Bacteria; kingdom Bacillati; phylum Bacillota; class Bacilli; order Caryophanales; family Bacillaceae; genus Bacillus; species Bacillus sp. Hm123. The sequence goes on along the minus strand of NZ_CM200277.1, from coordinate 2,758,207 downwards.
CGGCAACAATGAAGGGATCACATTGCCGCATGAAAGCTTAGATCTTCTCTACAACCAGGCGAAGTTTCCAGTGGTGGTTGCGAATTTATTTTATCCAGATGGAAGCCGTCCAGCGTGGACAGAGCCTTCATCGATCTTTGAATTGAAAAATGGCATGAAGCTCGGTGTTACAGGAGTGACAGCTTATTATTCGGCTTTTTATCAAGGATTAGGCTGGCACATCGCTGAGCCGCTTCAAGCGTTACAAACAGAGGTGAAGCAGCTATCGACTCAGGCTGATTTCACCGTCGTGCTGTCTCATCTAGGGATGTATGATGATGAAAAAATAGCGGAAGAGTTCGCTGAAGTAGATGTCATCCTTGGTGGGCATACGCATCATTTGTTTCATGAGGGGAAAGAGATTCATGATAAACTGCTCGGTGCGGCAGGGAAGTTTGGCTATTACGTTGGTCATATTCAATTGGAAGTGGATGTAGAAACGAAAGCGATCCTGTCGAAAAAAGCTCGTGTGTATGAAACGAATGAAGAGCTAGCCGCTCCACCGCGAGAGCAAGAGAAGGTCAAGCAATTTGATGAGCAAGGTCGGCAAGCGTTGCAGCAGCCGGTCGTTTCGCTTTCTCGACCGTTCAGCTGTGATTGGTTTCAGCCATCTGAATTGCCGAAAGTTTTATGTGAAGCGTTAACGGAATGGTGTGAGGCGGATGGCGCTTTTTTAAATGCGGGGGTGGTACTTGATCGTCTCGACGCTGGCATGGTGACGAAATACGATCTTCACCGCATTCTTCCTCATCCAATTAACCCTTGTCTCATTGAATTGACGGGGGCAGAGCTGAAGGAAGTGCTAAAGCAAACATTGGATGAGAAATGGCCGCATTTAGCGATTAAAGGGTTCGGCTTTCGCGGCAAAGTGATGGGGCGGTTTGTGCATGATAATATCGAAGTCGATCTTAAACAGTATCAGTTTAAAATCGGTGGGCAAGACATTGAAGCGGACAAGCTGTACCGCCTAGCGACATTAGATATGTTTACGTTCGGTCATCTGTTTCCGATCCTTCACCGCGCCGCTCATAAAACCTATTTTATGCCTGAATTTTTGCGAGATGTGATGGAGTGGAAGCTGCTTCGGCTCACTTCTCATGTAAAATAAGTCATGATCCTTTCTTTTCTAAGCATACATATAGCTTAGAGGAGGAGGGATTTTTTTTGGCTGCAAAAAGAAAATGGAAATCAAAAAGAGGGCCGCTCCCTTTGCAATACGTCATGTTAATTACATTGATCTTGTTTTCTTTTTCCACGGCATTCAGCTTATGGGTCATTAATAAAAATATTAAGCCGACGCTTGTCGGTTATGCCAAAACAGAAACGAGAAAGATCGCCTCGATGGTGATTAGTAAAGCCATTAATAAAAAAATCGCTAATGTGATGGATATTAATGACATTATCGAAACCGAACCGGGCGAACCATCAACGACGAAATTGAATACAGAAATTATTAATCGTGTGCTGGCAGAGACGACCAACCTTGTGCAATTAAACTTAAAAGAAGCTGAAAAAGGCAATTTAGAGGTGCTGGAATTGATTTCTGATGTAGAAATTGAAAGGGAAGAAACGAAGGAAATGGAAGGGATCGTCTATTATATTCCGTTAGGGCAAGTGACGAATAATGCCTTGCTCGGTAACCTTGGGCCACAGATTCCGATTCGTTTTCATGCGGTAGGTGATGTCAGCTCGAATGTAAAAACGAATGTGAAGCCTTACGGAATTAATAATGCGTACGTGGAAGTGTTTATTGAATTAGAAGTCAATGTGCAAATTATCGTTCCATTTGCGACGGAATATTCCACGGTGAAGCAAGATATTCCTGTAGCGATGGGGCTCATTAAAGGAGAAGTACCGAACTTTTATAACGGTGGTGGTGACGGGGCAAATCCGTCCATCGAGTTGCCGATGGATTAAGTACGTTGAGTAATAACAAAAAATTACTTTTTCATGAAGTTGAAGAAAGAATCTTCTGGATTTTTAAAATCGCTTGGCAAAAGGACATTTAGCTGTTAATATTTTAGTAATAAAATAATAAACCTTATCAAAATCCGGTGGGGTAGAGGATGCAAAGTTAATGAGTAGTTTGCGTGAGGATGACAACGAAGATCGCAAGTGAAAGGTGAGTTTGCCGAAGTAAGTAAGATGCGTCAACGTCTTTCATACTGGGGTTATCTTGAAGAAGGATAACACTCTCATTGTAAAGAAATTGTTTGCAATGGGGAGCTACACGATGGAGGAATGACTTACATTACACGAAAAGGTAATGATAGTATTCTCTATCATTACCTTTTTTTATTTTTTTCAACATTCCCTTCAAGCCCTGTCCTCTTTTTTCATCGGTAGGAGGAGCAAAAAATATGGAACAATCAATCTATTCTTTACTACCGCCTGTGTTGGCCATTTTGATGGTGGTCCTTACACGGCGAGTGCTGCTTTCTTTAGGTATCGGAATTTTGGCTTCTGCTTTGTTGCTAGCTAATTTCGATATTGGCAAGACGTTAAGCATTACGTGGGAAGCGGCATCGGCCAATATTTATACGACAGAAGATGGCTGGAGCACGTGGAATATTTATATTATTTTGTTTTTACTTATTCTTGGAGTGATTACTGCTTTTATTAATATTTCTGGTGGAAGTCGAGCGTTTGGAGAATGGGCGATTCAACGAGTTAAAACTCGTGCAGGCGCCCAAGTATTGTCAGCGGGACTTGGCATGCTATTTTTCATCGATGATTATTTCAATGCCCTTGCGGTTGGCCAGATTTCACGACCGATTACGGATCGTCAGCGGATTTCTAGAGCGAAACTTGCTTATATTATTGATTCGACATCTGCGCCCGTTTGCGTCGTTTCCCCGATTTCAAGCTGGGGAGCATATATTATTGGGATTGTTGGGACGGTGTTAGTCGCCCACGGTATAACTGACGTGAGTGCATTTTCTGCTTTCGTTCAAATGGTGCCAATGAACTTCTACGTATGGATTGCACTCGCTCTTGTATTTTTGTCTGCGTTGATGCGAGTGGATTTCGGTGCGATGACGAAGCATGAAGAGCATGCGATCACAACGGGAGAAACGACACCGTCTGATCGCCAAGTGCCAGGTGAGTTGAAAGAAGATTTACCGGTGAGCACGAAAGGAAGTGTGGGCGATTTAGTTTGGCCAATTATTACTTTAATTGTTGGTACAGTCGCAGCGATGATCTGGACGGGTTCGCAAGCGGTAGAAGGCGATGTGACGTTACTAAAAATCTTTGAAAACACAGATGTAGCCAAGTCGTTACTACTAGGTGGAGTGTTCGGATTAGCCGTAGCTGTAGCTTTATATTTCCGTCAAACAGTTGCTCACGGGGCTTTAGGGAAAAATGTGTTTGTTACTGGTGTGTGGGAAGGGATTAAATCAATGCTTCCTGCCGTTTATATTTTGCTTTTTGCTTGGACGATTGTCGGGTTAATTAACCAATTAGGAACAGGGAAGTATTTAGCGAGCCTTGTGGAACAATCGAATATGAACATTGCTTTTTTACCTTTTGTCTTATTTTTAGTGGCGGGTGCGATGGCTTTCTCAACTGGTACGTCATGGGGGTCTTTCGGAATCTTGCTTCCAATTGCCGGAGATATCGCAGCGGCAACCGATATTTCGTTGATCTTACCAGCGATGGCTTCCGTTTTAGCTGGAGCGGTGTTTGGTGATCATTGCTCGCCGATTTCTGATACAACGATTTTGTCCGCAACGGGTGCAGGCTGTAATCATATTGACCATGTCATCACGCAAATTCCGTACGCGCTTCTGTCCGCGGTTCTTGCTTCGATCGGTTATATGATTTTAGGCTTCACTGGAAGCGCGTGGATATCGTTAGCTGTTTCTCTTGGATTATTGTTAGTTATCGTCTTCATTTTAAAAAATAGAAAGCAAGCGAAAATAGCCGCTTGAAGCGAAAGCTCCTAGACTTTGTTTAGGGGCTTTTTTTATTTGCACTCATACTATTCGCTTAGCGAGCAGCATACAAATAGAACAGGAACTAATCACTCTCCTTCTCTTGGTAAAAATTATCTTTAAAAAATGTTTAAAAAAATATTTACTAAAGGAAGGGGACTGTATATAATTAAAGATAGTTATTGAAATTATCTGAAAATACGAATTATTAAAAAAGGAAAACAAAGGAGGGATTTTTATGGATCAGCAACGTCCTATTTGGGGGTCAAGAGCAGGTTTTATTTTAGCGGCTGTAGGTTCAGCAATTGGTCTGGGGAATATTTGGCGCTTTCCTGCAGTAGCGTATGAAAATGGAGGGGGCGCATTCTTCCTTCCGTATTTATTTGCTTTGTTGACAGCTGGGATTCCATTGCTTATTTTAGAGTTCACTATGGGACATAAGTATCGAGGGTCGAGTCCACTTTCTTTTGCTCGCTTGAACAAGAACGCGGAATGGCTTGGCTGGTGGCAAGTGGGAATTTCCTTTATTATTGCAACATATTATTCTGTCATTATAGGGTGGGCGTTATCTTATTCGGTCTTTTCGTTTAATTTATCTTGGGGAGATGACCCGAAAACGTTTTTATTAGCGGATTATTTACAGGTCGGTGAAGCGGGAACATTCGGAGGGTTCGTGCCACAAATTCTTATTTCCTTAATCATCGTCTGGGTCGTTGTGCTCGGCGTCTTAGTGGCTGGAGTGAAAAAAGGAATTGAAAAAGTAACAAAAGTGATGATTCCTGTGCTTGTTGTTCTCTTTTTAGCGATCGTTATTCGCGCATTAACATTAGAAGGAGCAGCAGATGGATTGAATGCTTTCTTCAAACCGGATTGGTCGAAGTTAATGGATGGAAAGGTTTGGATTGCGGCTTACGGACAAATCTTCTTCAGTTTATCGATCGGTTTTGCGATCATGGTCACATATTCCAGTTACTTACCGAAAAAATCAGATATTACGAACAACGCCTTTATTACTGGATTTAGTAACTCTGGCTTCGAATTACTTGCTGGATTTGGTGTCTTCTCCGCTTTAGGTTTCATGGCAGCTCAGCAAGGTGTACCTGTTCAAGAGGTTGTTAGCAGTGGCGTGATCCTTGCGTTTGCGGTGTTCCCGCAGATCATTAATCAGTTTCCATTTGCAAACGAATTATTCGGTGTTTTATTTTTCGGCTCGCTTTTACTCGCCGGATTTACCTCTTTAATATCGATTGTTGAGACGTTTGTCGCTGGTATTCAAGAAAAGTTTAAAGTGTCGCGTACAGCTGCCGTTTTAATGGGAGGAGGAGCAGCCTCTCTGATCTCTTTAATTTACGCGACAAGAGGGGGATTAAACTTCCTTGATGTCGTCGATTACTTCATTAACAACTTTGGTGTCGCCTTAGCTGGATTAGTTGAAGTTATATTAGTCGCATGGGTATTTAAGCAACTAGATCCATTAAAGAAACATGCGGATGAAGTGTCTGATATTCAGTTAGGCGCTTGGTGGAAAATCTGTTTAAGCGTCATTACGCCAGTCGTTCTCGGTTATATGATGTTTGACAATCTTCGTCAAAACTTTACAGCGCCTTATGGAGACTATCCACAAAACTTCATTAACTCTTACGGTTGGACGGTTGCGATCGGAGTCATTCTCGTTGGCTTTGCCTTCATGTATATTAAGCCGTGGAAGAAAGAGATGTTGCAGACACCGACTTCGGATAAGGAGGTTTCATAATTATGGATGGAAGCGCAATCACAATGATGATTATTGGAGTCATCATTATATGGGGAGGACTAGGCGCGAGTATTGCTCATGCTGTGACGAAAGCGAAACAAGCGAAATAAAGTATAAAGAAAGAAGCTGGCTCTTTAATTAGTAGCCAGCTTTTTTGCTTGTTCTTTCCCAAACTTTTAAGTGAGGGTATGGATCAAAGGACCATTCTGTGCGCCCGTTATCTTTATACATACCGAAATGCAGATGGGGTGGGAATTTGCCTGATGTACCAGGTGGACCGTAGCCGCTACTACCAACGCCACCAATTAACATCCCGGGCTCGACTGGTTGTCCGAGCTTTAATCCTTTCGCAAATCCATTTAAATGAGCGTAATAATGGTACGTATTATTAATATCGCGGATGCCAATTCTCCAACCGCCGTAGCGATTCCAGCCTTTCATTTCAATGATGCCATAGCTCGTTGATCGGACGGGAACGCCGTAATCAGCGAAGATATCGGTTCCTTCATGAATACGTCGTCCGCCCCAGCCGCGAGCAGCTCCCCATGTGTTTTTGTACGTATAGTTGTGATTGGTCGGAAGAGGGAAGACTTTTTTTTGCAAATCTAGCTTTTTATACGCTTTGTACATATGGGCGTTGCCGATAATGACACTGACGGTTTTATCGCGGCCGTAATAGCGCCAGAGAGCAATTTTGATATTATCGTGGTCGGTGCCATACGTTAAAAGATAATTACCTATCGCCGCGAGAATATCTTCATTGTTCGTTCGATCCGCCCGTCCATCTCCATTTCCATCCGCTCCAATCCCTGAAAAGGCAGCAATCGAATAAGGATTTGTATCTTGTTTGTTTGGATTAATCAACCCGCTCCATTTCTCCTCTGGAATGTAGATAGAAATTCCGTCAGTTGGCTCAGGTAAATCTTTGCGAACGAATCGTAAATTTCGCTCGTATTGATCGATGGCGGCGTAGTAATACCATGGAATTGATGTGATCGCCTCCATTTTTTTGAATAATTTCATGCGTAGATTGTAATGCTGTTGATCGCTATTCGTTTGCTCCGCTTGTACCGGGGCGATCATCAATAATAACAGGCATAAACAAATCGGGACAATTCTTCGCAAAACAACTCCCTCCTAAGTCAATTATTTACTCATTATTTTGCCATGAAGGAACCATTTCATCCTTGTTAAATTGAGGGAATACAAGCGGTTGTATAAAAGGAGGTACTATGTTAAAGTGACATCAGAAAGGTCTGAATTCATACACATTTATAGCTAAGGCACAATGATGGGAGATGAGAGAAGTGAGCAAGAAAGAGGAGCATTTACGTAAACCAGATTGGTTAAAAATAAAGTTGAATACGAACAAGAATTATACCGGATTAAAGAAGATGATGCGTGAGAAGAATCTTCATACGGTGTGTGAGGAAGCGAAATGTCCGAATATTCATGAGTGTTGGGCTGTTCGCCGCACAGCAACATTTATGATTCTCGGCGCTGTTTGTACGCGTGCTTGTCGATTCTGCGCAGTGAAAACTGGCTTGCCAACGGAGCTTGATTGGAAAGAGCCTGAGCGCGTGGCGGATTCTGTTCAGCTAATGAACTTAAAACACGTAGTTGTAACCGCTGTCGCTCGTGACGATCTAAAGGATGGTGGAGCGGCTGTGTTTTCAGAAACAGTGAGAGCGATTCGCCGCAAAAACCCATTCACATCCATTGAAGTTCTTCCTTCTGATATGGGGGGCATCGAGGAAAACTTGAAAATGCTAATGGATGCACGCCCGGATATTTTAAATCATAATATTGAAACGGTGAAGCGACTATCTCCAAGAGTTCGTGCGCGTGCGACTTACGAACGCTCGCTAGAGTTTCTGCGCCGTGCGAAAGAAATGCAGCCGGATATTCCAACGAAATCGAGCATCATGATTGGTCTTGGTGAAACGAAAGAAGAAATTATAGAAGCGATGGATGATCTACGTGCGAATAATGTTGATATTGTTACGATCGGACAATATTTACAGCCATCTAAAAAACATTTAAAAGTTCAAAAATATTATCATCCAGATGAATTTGCGGAACTTCGTGAAATCGCGATGACAAAAGGCTTTAGTCATTGTGAAGCAGGGCCGCTCGTTCGTTCATCTTACCATGCTGACGAGCAAGTGAATTCGGCAGCGAAAGCAAAGCAAGAACTTGGAGAGCAAACAAAGCTAGAGGCATAGAATCATAATTTATCTTATCAAAAAAGCTACCTCAAATTAGATTTAACTTAATTTTGAGGTAGCTTTTTTGGATTTCTATTTATGATGCTTTGAATTTTTGTCATATAAAATGACATCACCGTTTAAACCATTTGAATTGTGTAACATCAAAATCAAATTAATATCCTCATCCTCAATTAATGTTAATACATCTTTCTGGTAATAGCGCATATCTAAAATATGTGTTTCTTGAAAATGGGATGCTAAATAAGAGATGTTCGCATTTGAATAAGAATCTTTGAAAATAAGCACTTTTTTATTATTGCCGCTATTTTTATTTTCAAAGTAAATATACGGATGATCTTTAGTAGAAAGGTTAGAATAGTTGACGCGATTTGAGTCCGATTCTGGCCTAAATAGTGCGTTAATATCTTCTGAATAGGCGCCAGCCCAAGGCTCAAAATGAAAATCGGTAAACTGTTTTAAATCTTTCAATTCGTACATACATTTTAATTCATCTGTTGGTTCAACATTGTATAAGATAAAACGATTATTACTACCAACGAAATAGTCATCTTCCTTAGCACAATATTTAGCTAGGTCTTCTTTTAAGATCGGCTGACCTACATCTAACCCATCTGAATTTAGTTGATTAATGATGACTTTATAGCCTTCATAAGCTCCGTCAGTGTTCCAGTGGTGATCCGTTTTAAAGAATAATTTTTTTCTTTCTTCTAATGATTTTTCTTTATCCCATACTTCCTTTACGTTTGTAAATCGAACGTAAGGGTTGATTCGATCTCCTAGCGCATCCATATACTCTTCGTAAAAACGAAAGAATGAATTTCGAGGAAATAGCTCATCGACACTATAATTTTTTGCTGGCAGTAAGAAATATTCGACTACTATATCGTTTTCTTTCGCATGGTTAGCAATGAAATCAATTCGGGGTAAATAAATATAATCTACTGTCCCGTAAGATCCTTTTTTTGGTGACGGTGAATTTCCTAACCAATCATCTTCTCCCATTAATAAGTTATTTACTTTTGGCTTTCCTAATTCTTGTTCTAGTTTAAAATACCATTTCGTTAATGGAGTTCTTTGGAAGAAATGGTCTTTAAAATAATTTTCTATGCCCAGCATATAGGTGCCGTTAAATAAGGCTTCTTTCGTTAATTTAGGCATTTTCTCGAAATTCCTGTTTTCGGCCTCAGAAAAATCGGTTTTATCACTGAGAATAGTAATGGCACTCATTCCAAATATAAAGGAGAGTGCAATACATATCGTGACCTTTTTTATTAAACTTTGCATCTATGACCCTCCTAAAATTTGAAGTAAATAAAAGGGTTATAAGATGATGTCATTAATATTATTGTAATAAATCCGAACAACAGTAATATGTAAGCGGACTCGATCAAAACCCTTTTTGTACCTTTTAGTAAATTCATTAATTTTGGATAGATTGGAAGCGATGCAACGATACCAATTACCATATATAATCCAAATTGTTTCCAATAATATTCTGCGTCAATGGCAACAAACCTAAAGTCGAATGAGAACATTTTTTGTAGATAATCTATAGCATAGGTTAAATCAGGAGATCGGAAGAACACCCAACCTATGATAAAAGCAAGTACAACATAACTATGTTGAATAAATGAAGGAGCAGCTTTCAATGCACGACCAAAAATGCCCCGTTCTAATGCAATTAAGACACCATAAAATAATCCCCAAACGATGAAATTCCAAGAAGCTCCGTGCCAAACCCCTGTTAAAAGCCAAACAATAAATAAATTACGATAAATTTTAATTGGCTGAACGCGACTTCCTCCTAATGGAATATAAATATAATCTCGGAAGAAGTTCCCTAAAGTCATATGCCATCTTCTCCAAAACTCACCAACAGTCTTAGAGATATAAGGGTAGTTGAAGTTTCTAGGGAATTGAAAACCAAACATTTTTCCAAGACCTAAAGCCATTTCCGAATAACCACTGAAATCAAAATAGATTTGTAAAGTGTAGGCGATAATGCCGATCCAAGTTAAAAAGGTCGTTAATTCAGTTGCCGGCTGATCAAAAATAGTATCAGCTAGCAAGCCCATTTGATTAGCGATAATTACTTTTTTCCCTAAGCCTAATGTAAAGATTTTAAACCCTTCATAAAATCCATCCATCGTATGTACCCGATATTTGAGCTGTTCATTAATTTCTTTATAACGAACGATAGGTCCTGCTACTAGTTGAGGGAATAATGAAATATATAATGAAAGGTTGATTAAATTTTTCTGCGCTTCAGTATCTTTTCGATATACATCAATTAAATAAGAGATGGCTTGGAAGGTGTAGAAGGAAATTCCGATAGGTAAGGGCAACTCGGCTATTTCGAATGAAGTATGGAACAGCCCATTGATATTTTCAATAATAAATCCACTGTATTTATAATAACCAAAGATGCTTAAGTTCAGAAGAATTCCAATCCACAATATGATTAAGGAATGTTTTTTTTCTATCCATAATCCCATGCTATAGTTTATTACTATAGAAATTAACATTAAGAAAATATAAATGGGTTCTCCCCAAGCGTAAAATACTAAACTAAATCCAAGAAGTATAAGGTTTTTCAGTTTAAATGGAAAGATAAAATATAACAGTAAAACTGTTGGTAAAAACAAAAATACAAAAAATAAGCTACTAAATACCACGACATATCTCCTTTCTTTGTTCCAACAAAGAATACCATATTTTATGTTGAAAAGATATGTGAAAAAGCAAGGGCATAATGAAAAGAGGTAGCTCAAAAAAAGTGAATTTCATCTTTTTTTGAACTACCTAATTTAACCCTCTATTTCATATTACGATCACTCATCTCGCCTTTTGTATGACCTTGCGGGGAATGTTTCGTCATCAATTGAATCGTGCGGTCAATCGTATCTTGTGCACCATCCGCATTGGCTTTCAATGGTGCAATGTTTTCGATGTCACGACGAAGCCCGACATCATCTGTTACATAAATATTGTACCAACGTGGAACGACGCTCATCGCCGTTTTTTTCACTTGTTCGGCCGCATCTGTCCGTTCTTTTTTCGTTTTCGCATCCGTATCATAAGCGATTAATACTTCCTTATCTGTCACGAGCACAGAGCAATCATTGACTGTTGAAAGTCCTACGCTTAATTTACTGATCGCATCGGCTGTACGTTCGCGGTCGATCGTGTACATGTTTTTATATGAGACGGTTTCGCCTTGGATCGGGCTTTTTTGCTGACGAACATAACCAAAATCATTCGAGCGATCGCCAGTCGTCAAATCGAGGTTGCGGTTTTGGGCGTCATTTGGATTGTAAAGGTCTTCCCGATTACGAACGTTAATCGTGTTGCCATCTTTTTCGTAAATACCGCCAGCGGCATTGTCTTGGTCACCTATCGCACATGCTCCTAAAAGCATAACGCTTGTCAGTCCTACCATCAATAAAGGTTTCTTCAAACTTGCCACCCCCTCAACAACTAGCTTCCCCAGGCAACATCATTTTTTGCTTAGTAATTTATGGCTGATCGGCTATAATGAAAGAAGGAAAGTGAGGAATGATAAAGGTGGTTTGTATTCAAAATCATTGCTATGAAATCATTGATCAGCACAACGATGGCTTTCAAGAAGAAGTTTTTCGCGAGCGATACAGTGATATTTTATCTAAATATGACTATATTGTCGGCGATTGGGGATACGGTCAGCTGCGCCTAAAAGGGTTTTATGAAGATAAAAATCAAAAGGCGACGTTTGATACGAAGATTAGTACATTGAAGGAATATTTGTATGAATATTGCAATTTCGGCTGTGCTTATTTCATCGCGAAAAAAGTCAAAAAGTAGAAAAATCGAGCAAAGCGCTCGATTTTTTACGTGTTTGGCGGGATGTTTTGATACGTTGCTTCTTGGTCTTTATCCGGATCATCATGAGGCGGATGAGCACCTTCCATGTGCCGCGGTAAATGCTGGTGAAGCGATTTATTTTCATAATTGAAGGCGCTGTAATATCGCTGACCTTTTCGCCACGGAGTCGATTTATTTTGAACAGGCTCGTATTTATTTCGAGGTGCTCCGTACGGTCCTTCCGGCATTTGTTCCGGTATTAAATAGTTGCGACTAGCTTCAACATTAGAGAAATCACTATATTGCTCTTTTTCATCGATCATGCTTGCCACCTCCATTTTTAACATCCCCGGTGGCTCATCATTTATACTTAGATCACATCATAGAGAAAGTCGCGCAGTTCAGCGGCTTCTTCATCAGACAATTTAAAGACGGCTTCTAAATAGCCAGGCTCCTCTAAATCATCCTGCCCGATAATCGCAAAGCGCCCGCCTTGAATATCAAGCACTATCTTTTTTCCGTAATAGCGATCAGTCTGCATTAAGGCGAGATCATAACGTTGGTGTTCGCCCATAAAGCTTACGAATCGTGTTCTCGTTTGTTCCATATCATCATATAGAAAAAATCTTTCCGTCATTTGAATCACTCCCGTTTTGTTTTTCATGATTGTAACACGTTTCAAGGCTACTGTATGTTTTCTTTTTCGTTTCATGGTAAAATGATGAAGAGTAAAAAAGAAAGCAATGGAAGGGTGCTCGCCTTGTATTTCGTAGATCGCAACAAAATCGAAGAAACATTAAAGTTTATGGAAGGTCAATTATCTTTGTTTCAAGAGCAAACAAGCTTTGACACAGCGCTTGAACAGGCTGCTTTAGAGCGCATCGCTCATACGGTCATTGAATCGATGCTCGATGTTGGCAATGCGATGATTGACGGCTTTATTATGAGAGATCCCGGTAGCTATGATGATATTATCGACATTTTAGATGACGAAAAAGTGATTTCTAAAGAAATGACCGCTTCGTTAAAGGCGATGGTTTCTCTTCGCAAAATGCTCGTTCAGCAGTATATAGCTGTTGATCATCAAGAAATTAAACAAGCGATGGAAGCTCATTTCTCATCGATGCAGCAATTTCCTGAAAAAGTGAGACAATATTTAATAAATGAATTAGGTCCCGTTTCAGCTTTTTTACCGTAATAGGTGACGCTTTCAAAAGTGAAAGCGTTTTTTCATGTGAATGAAAGGAGAGGGAAAAGAGAATGAAAGCATACAAAGGTTATTTAATTGATTTAGACGGCACGATCTATCGTGGAACGGAAAAAATTAAAGAAGCGACGCATTTTATTGCGCGCTTAAATGAAAAGAACATCCCTTACTTATTTGTGACTAACAACTCTTCACGCACACCTGAACAAGTAGCGGATAAGTTGGTGGGGTTTGATATCGCGGCGACAACGGAGCAAGTGTTCACAACCTCCATGGCAACCGCTCAATTTATCGCCGATCGTCAAGCAGGAGCGACTGTGTATGTCATCGGCGAGGAAGGCATTCGCCAAGCACTTGAAGAAAAAGGCTTAACGATTGTCGATCACGATCAGGCAGACTTCGTTGTCGTTGGGATTGATCGAGGCATCAACTATGAAAAATTAGCGACTGCTTGCTTAGCTGTTCGCAACGGGGCAACGTTCATTTCTACGAATGGTGACATCGCCATTCCGACTGAAAGAGGGTTATTGCCCGGAAATGGCTCGCTCACATCCGTTGTTGCGGTTTCGACGCAAACGAAACCGATTTTTATCGGCAAGCCGGAGAACATCATTATGAAACAAGCTCTTCGCGTGCTAGGCACAGCTAAAGAAGAGACATTGATGGTAGGCGACAACTACGACACGGACATTTCAGCAGGAATCGACGCAGGCATGGACACTCTGCTCGTTCATACAGGCGTTACGCAAAAAGAGCATTTAGCTCAAATTGACAAACAACCTACTTATGTCAGAAATACATTGGATGAGTGGGAGATTATATAAAAAAAGCGTCCTTTAAGTGGGAGTCACTTAAAGGACGCTTTTTGTTTGGGGGTTCTCGGTTTTTCTTCGACGTTGTGAGAGGTTTCTTCGATGTTAAGGTCGATTCTTCGACGTTGTGAGAGATTTCTTCGATGTTGATCTCGTTTCTTCGACGTTGCGAGAGATTTCTTCGATGTTAAGGTCGTTTCTTCGACGTTGCGAGAGATTTCTTCGATGTTGATCTCGTTTCTTCGACGTTGCGAGAGATTTCTTCGATGTTAAGGTCGTTTCTTCGACGTTGCGAGAGATTTCTTCGATGTTAAGGTCGTTTCTTCGACGTTGCGAGAGATTTCTTCGATGTTGCCGATCATTTGCTTGTCGTGTCTGAACAGTCGGCTCCGCCTTTCTATGTCCAGCTCCAGGCGCTAGCGGCTAGTGTACTTCCACGCTCCTCCTTGCGATAAGTCAACATCGATTCACTATCGTTCATCGTGTTTCCTTTATCTCGATCGGCTCGTTCCAGTCCATACGTCGCTGACCAGCGCCATCCACTTTTCTATGTCTAGCTCCAGCAGCCAGACTCTCGGTCATAAGCTGTCACGCCTACGTGGCAAAGAACGCCACTATGGCGGTCCATCTTATGTCTGCCGAGTCTAAACGGCTGCTTCCGCATTTCTATTCTGTCTGTGCTGCTTTGTGGGCTAGGCGGCTGGAGGCGGCAGCGGCTATGGCGCCGACGATGTCGTCTAGGAAGGTGTGGATTTTGCCGTGTGATTTATCGTTTAAATATTGTAAAATGCCCGGCTTTTCTTTGTCGATGTATCCGTAGTTGGTGAAGCCGATGGAGCCGTATACGTTGATGATGGCTAAAGCGAGGGTTTCATCTACCCCGTATAAGCTTTCATCGGTGGAGACGATCGTTTGCAACGGTTCATCTAGTAGCCCTTTTTCGGCTAATACATCTAGCTGGATACCTGTGATGATCGCATTTTGCACTTCTCGTTTTTTTAAGACGTGTTCGATATTTTCTTTGCACTCTTCTATTGTTAAATCAGGATGATACTTTTTTTGTAAAAATAATACGAGCTCGGCAATGTGATCCATAGTTACGCCGCGTTCAGCTAATTGGCGGCGCGCGGTTTTTTCAGACATGCTCATTACGTGTTTGTCATCGATAGTCATACAATCACCTTTTTCTCTAATATGTTAGTAGCAGACATTCTCTTTACTATTTATATTTCCAGATAAATTGGAAATAATCCTGCAAAAAATATGAAAAAAGGGGGAGCTAGCATGGATGGAAAAGCATTGTTAAAGGAACATTTTCATATTACATCGGATCGAATGGTGAATGGGCGCTATTATGAAAGTGAGGGCCTTCTTTATTCTATTGTTGATGTGACGAATATGGAACAGGAATATTTATTAGAGCTACATCAAATGTCTCAGCATCTCATGCGTCAAGGTGATCGGAAGGTGGCTGTCTTTATCCCAGCGGTTAGCGGCGCTTTTTTGATTACAGAAGATAAAAAAGATGTCGTCGTTCTCGGAAGCGCGCAAGTACACTCACGATCCGAAGCGACAGGTAAGAAGCTCGCTCGGTTTCACCGTCGAGGGCGAACGTTGACTGCTGAAATGAAGGCGACCAATCAATTGGGGTTGTGGCGCGAGCGCTGGGAGCGGGAGATGGATCAGTTAGAAAAGTCCATTAGCGGGTTAATTAAGCAGGGGGTAGATGGTGAATTTGCCAAAATGATGATTGATAGCTTTCCTTATTATATGGGGCTTGCGGAAAATGCGATTCAATATGTCGTCGATACCGAAATGGATGAAGCTCTAGGGAGGACAGATTATGGAACGGTTTGTCACCAGTCATTTCATGCGAAGTTTTGGGCTGACCGCGACTTTATTCACCACCCTTTTGATTGGGTGTATGATCACCCTGCACGTGATATAGCCGAGTGGATTCGTTCGTCTTATTGGGACGGTTCTCTTCTTTATCGCTCCAATTTTAAACAGTTTTTACAAGAGTATCAGCAACAAGAGAGACTCTCTCCTTTTTCCTGGCGACTAATTTATGCTCGTCTCCTCTTTCCTGCTCATTACTTTGACTGCAGTCGCACTTATTTCTCCTCTCCGTCTCTTCAAGGGAAAAAAGAAAAAGAAGAACAGTTAGAGAAATATATGAAAAACACAACGGAATATGAGCATTTTCTCGCTTCTTTTTATGAATTAGCTTTCGTTCCAGTCAATCGATTGAAAATTCCGAACGTCACTTGGTTAAAATGACAGAAAATATGATAAAATGGAAGGGCGATTAAGATACGGAAAGAAGGTGGAGAAATGAAGCCGTTTGTGTATGTCACTCGAAAACTTCCCGAGGAAATTATTTCTAGGCTACTAGAGAAATACGAAGTAGAGATGTGGCCGGAAGAAGAAGAGAAGGTCCCGCGCGATGTGTTACTTGAAAAAGTGAAGCAAGCGGATGCCTTATTAACCGTCATCTCGGATCAGCTAGATGAAGAATTGTTTTCTCAAGCCGAGCGGTTAAAGGTAGTTGCTAATATGGCGGTTGGGTACGACAATGTCGATTTACAAGCTGCTAGTAAGTATCAGGTGGCTATTTGTAATACACCGGATGTGTTAACAGCTACGACGGCAGACTTAACCTTTGCTTTGTTGCTGGCGACAGCTCGACGAATGATGGAAGCAGCCGAATTTGTGAAAGAAGGTCAGTGGAAGAGCTGGTCGCCGATGCAATTAGTCGGAACGGATGTCCATCATAAAACGATTGGGATTGTCGGCATGGGAAAAATCGGGACGGTTGTCGCGAAACGAGCAGCTGGATTCGATATGGACATCATTTATCATAATCGGACTCGTCATGAAGTCGCAGAGGAAATGCTCGGTGCACGCTACTGCTCATTTGATGAACTATTACAAGAGGCGGATTTCGTTGTTTGTCTCGCTCCACTAACAGAGCAAACGAAAGGAATGTTTCAACGAGAACAATTCCAAAAAATGAAAAAAGATGCGATGTTCATCAATGCCAGTCGTGGACCGATCATTAACGAGCACGCACTGTTTGACGCTTTGCAGGCAGGAGAGATCGCAGCAGCTGGATTAGATGTATTTGAAAAAGAACCAATTGGCGCCGATCATCCACTGCTCAAGCTACCAAATGTCGTGGCGCTCCCTCATATCGGAAGTGCAACGAAAGAAACACGTCTCGCGATGATGGAAACATGCTGTGACAACCTTGATGCCATCTTTGAAGATCGTCCTCCGAAAACATTAGTGAACAAAGAATTACTTACCTTCAGGCCGAGCTGAGATGTGCTCGGTTTTTTTGTAGTGGAGCGCGCTCGATTCGAGCTGTTATGCGCCCAATTCGACACTTCTCGCGCCCGATTTCGGCTCCGCCAATAAAAAAGCCCGCATCACATGTGCGGACTTTCGTTCATTAAAATACTTGTTCTACTTCTACGACGCCTGGAACTTCTTCAAGCAATGCGCGCTCGATGCCGGCTTTTAGTGTAATAGTTGAACTTGGGCAGCTACCGCATGCGCCGAGAAGGCGAAGCTTAACGATGCCATCCTCAATATCAACTAGTTCACAATCTCCGCCATCGCGAAGTAAAAATGGGCGTAATTTATCTAAGACCTCTTGTACTTGTGCAAGCATTTGTTCATCAGCCATTTCGATCCACTCCTTTCTCATACTGTTCTTATTATAATGATTATAAATAAAAAAATCCATTGATTGATAAACATTTTCATACCGAAGTTGATCGATTTTCGTTAAAATATAAATAATTAGCTATAAGGTGGGGGATTATATGGGAAAAATTGTAGAGATTGTTGTGTATGGAACAGAGCAGCTTTGTGCGAGCTGCGTCAATTTGCCTTCTTCTAAAGAAACGTATGAATGGTTAGAGGCAGCTATTTCACGAAAATATCCGAACCAGCCGTTTTCGATTAACTATGTGGATATTTTTTCACCACCGGAGGATGAAGAGAAACAAACATTTGCTAAACGAGTCGTAGAAGAAGGTCTGTTTTATCCGGTCGTGCTTGTGGAAGGGGAAGTTGTTGGAGAAGGTAATCCGAAATTAAAGGCTGTTTACGCTGAAATGGAGAAATACGGATATCAAAAAGGTTGAGCGATCCGCTCAGCCTTTTTTAAGTCATTTTTGGTTTAGATAAGTCATTTTTGACTCGCTTTAAAGGCTCTTTACTTGAAAAAGATTGATTTTTTGAACTTTTCTAAGTTGGCACACTTTTTGCATATATAAATATAAATCTACAAGTAAAGAAGGAGAAATGAACATGACTAGAAAATTTGCTAAAGTAACTGGTGCTCTACCAGGTCCAAAATCGAAAGCGTTATTAGAAAGAAGACAAGCGGCGGTTGTTCGGGGCGTTTCTAACGGCGTACCTAGCTTTGCAGCGAAAGCAGAAGGTGCTTTAATTACAGACGTAGATGGAAATACATTTATCGATTTCGTTGGTGCCATTGGTACGATGAACGTTGGACATGGCCACCCGAAAGTGAAAGAAGCCATTCATAAGCAAGTGGATGAATATATTCACCCTGGATTTAACGTGATGATGTATGAGCCATACATTGAGCTATGTGAAAAATTAATCGACCTTGCACCTGGCGATCATGAAAAGCAAGCGATTCTTTTCAACAGTGGAGCAGAAGCAGTGGAGAATGCGGTGAAAGTTGCTCGTAAATATACAAAACGTACAGGCGTTATTTCTTTCTCGCGTGCCTACCACGGCCGTACATTGTTAACGATGACAATGACAAGTAAAGTAAAACCTTATAAATATGAGTTTGGCCCATTTGCACCAGAAGTGTACAAAGCGCCATTCCCGTACACGTACCGCCGTCCAGAAGGCACAACAGAAGAGCAATATGTTGACTCTGTTATTGGCCAATTTGAAGATTTCTTCGTGAACGATGTAGCTCCTGAAAGCGTAGCAGCTGTTATTATGGAGCCAGTACAAGGAGAAGGTGGATTCATTCCAGCTCCACAAAAATTCATCGAAGCCGTATACGCTATCTGTAAAAAACATGGCATTCTTTTCATTGCTGACGAAATTCAAACTGGATTTGGTCGTACAGGTAAACAATTTGCGATCGAGCATTTCGGTATCGTGCCTGACTTAATGACAGTATCTAAATCGATGGCTGCTGGTGTGCCAATCAGTGGTTTAATCGGTCGCAAAGAAGTGATGGAGGCAGCTTCTCCTGGTGAGCTTGGTGGAACCTATTCTGGTAGTCCACTTGGGTGTGCAGCAGCATTAGCGGTGATCGACATCATAGAAGAAGAAAAAATTAGCGAGCGTGGCGCTGTTCTAGGTCAATTAGTGATGGATCGCTTAAACCAATTAGCTGAAAAATATGAGGCAATTGGTGAAATTCGCGGTTTAGGTTCAATGGTAGCCGTTGAGCTTGTGAAAGACCGTACAACAAAAGAGCCAAACAAAGAATTAACAAATGCGATTATCACTGAAGCGAACAATCGCGGATTACTGATCATTAGTGCGGGTGCTTACGGCAACGTTCTCCGTTTCTTAATGCCACTTGTGATTACAGATGAGCAAGTAGCGGAAGGATTAGAGATTCTTGAAGAAGCGTTTGAAGCGGCTGTTTCTGCAGTAACAGTTCAAGCTTAATAGAGCAACTAACTTATCTCCCGATTGTATTTTTGCTATAATGGAGAGAAATACGGTCGGGAGGAAGCTTGCTATGACTACATCTCATGATTCTGTACGGGAAGAATTATTTGATATTTTCGAATCGTCTTTCGATGAAATTTTGGTGACGGATGCCCAAGGGTACGTTACTCGTGTGAATTCGACCTGTCAAAAAAATTATCAATTATCAGCTGACGATTTAGTTGGTAAGCATGTGAAAGAATTAGAAAAAATGGGTTTTTTTTATCCGTCAGTAACACCACAAGTGATCGAAAAAAAACAGCCGATTGAGCTGTTTCAAGTGTCTAATTCCGGCCGGTACTATCATGTACGTACAAGGCCGGTTTTTAATCTGGATGGATCGTTAAAAAGTGTCATTAGTTATTCTCGCGATTTGACAGAGATTATTCAGCTCAGAAATAAGATTGAAGAAATGGAAGATCAGCTTGCTACTTATAAAAGGGAATTGAGTGAGCCGCTCGAAGTAGAGGGGCTTATTTCCAAAAGTGAGCAAATGGGCAAAGTGATGATGCTTGCACGCAAAATTGCCAAAGTCAATTCGACCGTTTTGTTACTTGGAGAAACAGGCGTAGGAAAAAGTAGAATCGTTCGTTCAATCCATCAATTAAGTGACAGAAAAGATCAAGTACTCAATGAAATCAATTGTGCCGCTTTACCGGAACAATTAATTGAGTCCGAGTTATTTGGGTATGAAGGTGGTACGTTTACCGGGGCTTTTCGTGAAGGGAAAAAAGGGTTGATTGAGCTATCCAATAATGGCATCCTTTTTTTAGATGAAGTGGGAGAGCTCCCGTTAACAGCGCAAGGAAAATTGCTCCATGTGCTGCAGGACAAACAAATTCGTCCTGTCGGAGCGAGTCAACCGATTACATTAAATTTACGAATCATTGCTGCAACGAATAAAGATCTGAAAAAAATGGCGGAGCAAGGCAGCTTTAGACGAGATTTATACTACCGTTTAAACGTCGTACCGATACATATCCCGCCATTAAGGGAACGAAAAGAAGATATTATTCCGTTAACTTACCATTTTCTCGATTATTTCAATGAGCTGTACAATAGTCATGTTCATTTCTCTCCGAAAGTGTTAAATGCTTTTTTAAATTATGAATGGAGAGGGAACATTCGTGAATTAGAAAATATGGTCGAACGGCTCGTCGTGACGAATGATGAAGTGGTGACGTTAAATGACTTGCCGCTTGAAATGGGGCAGCAGGAGTTAACGGAGAAGGGGACAACTCTTCCAGAAATACTGGAAGAAGTCGAACGGAAAATGGTGGTTGAAGCGTATGGGAAATGTTCATCCACTTATAAAATCGCAAAAGCACTCGGAATTAGTCAATCCTCAGCCGCTCGAAAAGTAAAGAAATATGTTGAGGACGAGGAATA
Source organism: Bacillus sp. Hm123 (assembly GCF_051842975.2). Taxonomy (NCBI): domain Bacteria; kingdom Bacillati; phylum Bacillota; class Bacilli; order Caryophanales; family Bacillaceae; genus Bacillus; species Bacillus sp. Hm123. The sequence goes on along the minus strand of NZ_CM200277.1, from coordinate 2,737,280 downwards.
AAGATGTATGATCGACAACAAGAAGGGGGAGCAAAAATGAAAAATTGGAAAATGTATATTAATGGTGAATGGATCGACAATGACAAGCAGATTGAAGTGGTCAATCCAGCGATCAATGAAGTAATTGCTACTGTACCAGAAGGTGGTAGAGAAGAAGCGGAGCAAGCTGCAACAGCCGCATATGAAGCACTGAAAACATGGTCAAAGCTAACTGCACTTGAGCGTGCTCATCATTTAAATGAGTGGTATCGCTTAATTGACGAGAACAAAGAAGAAATCGGCAAAATTATGACCGAAGAGCAAGGAAAGCCACTTCCAGAAGCGATTGGCGAAGTAGGGTATGCGAATAGCTTTATTTCTTGGTATGCCGAAGAAGGAAAGCGTATTTACGGAGAAACGATTCCAGCTTCTCACCCACGTAAGCGTCTATTTGTGCAAAAAGAGCCAGTTGGTGTTATTGCGGCGATCACGCCTTGGAACTTCCCAGCGGCGATGATTACGAGAAAAGTGGCGCCAGCACTTGCCGCAGGTTGTACAGCAGTCATCAAACCAGCTGAGCAAACGCCACTAACAGCGATTCGCTTAGTGGAATTAGCGGAAGAAGCAGGCATTCCGAAAGGGGTTATTAACCTTGTCACAGGTGATGCGAAAGCGATTGGTGAGGCGTGGATGAAAGATGGTCGCGTCCGCAAAATTTCCTTCACCGGTTCAACAGAAGTAGGCAAGCTATTAATGCGCGGGGCAGCGGATACGATGAAAAAAGTATCGTTTGAATTAGGTGGACATGCGCCATTTATCGTGACAGCCAATGCTAACATTGACAAAGCGGCACAAGATTTAATCGCTTCTAAATTCCGTAATGCGGGACAAACGTGCGTATGTGCGAACCGCGTATATGTTCATGAATCGATCGAAGCGGAATTTGCGGAAGCCTTCAAGCGAGAAGTAGCGAAGTTAAAAATGGGGAACGGCTTAGAAGCAGGTGTTACAGTTGGTCCGCTAATCGACGAGCAAGCGGTGGCAAAAGTGGTGAGCCAGCTAGAAGATGCAAAACAAAAAGGTGCCAACATTATTGCAGGTGGCAACGTGAGTGAAAATTTAAAAGGCTATTTCGTAGAGCCAACGGTCATTACGAACGTAACAGATGATATGCTTTGCATGAACGAAGAGACGTTTGGTCCATTAGCTCCTGTGACGACATATCAAACGACAGAAGAAGTGATTGAACGTGCGAACAACTCTCCGTATGGCTTAGCAGCTTATGTATTTAGCGATAACATTACAGAAGCAATCGACATTGCTGAAGGTTTAGAATACGGAATTATCGGCTTAAATGACGGTCTTCCATCCGTCGCGCAAGCTCCATTTGGCGGTTATAAAGAGAGCGGCCTAGGGCGCGAGGGCGGTCATTACGGTATCGAGGAATATTTAGAAATCAAATATATTTCATTAGGATTATAGTGAAGAAAAGCATCCGTTGTGGATGCTTTTTTTCATGAAAGTACATACGTCGCTAACCGGCACCTTCCGCATTTCGATTGTCCAGCTCCGCCTCCTAGACACTCGAGTCAAATAACCTGCCACTTACAAGGCTCATCGCCTTTCCAGTGCCAGAACATTTGCTTGTCGTGTCTGAACAGTCGGCTCCGCATTTCGATTGTCCAGCTCCGCCTCCTAGACACTCGAGTCAAATAACCTGCCACTTACAAGGCTCATCGCCTTTCCAGTGCCAGAACATTTGCTTGTCGTGTCTGAACAGTCGGCTCCGCATTTCGATTGTCCAGCTCCAGGCGCTAGCGACTAGTGTACTTCCGCCCTCCTCCTTGCGATAAGTCAACATCGATTCACTCTCGTTCATCGTGTTTCCTTTATCTCGTGCGGATGGCTCCAGTCCATACGTCGCTGGACAACGCCCTCCGCTTTTCTATCATTCCACAATCCCCGTGTCCAATGTCTTTACTTTGACGTTGATCTTGATGGGGGCGGTAGGGTAGCTTTGTTTCCAGTCTTCCATATTGAAATGACGGTGTTTGCTTCTTACTCGTTCGCCGATTCCAAGCGAGTCTACTTGTAATTCTTGGAGGCGTTTAACTACTTTCTCGGTTTTTTGTTTCATCTCTTGTTGCCAGTACTTTTCGATGAATTTTGTCTTTTTTGTACTTTGAATCGTAATACCGGACGCATCGTTGATTTGTCCGAGTAGAGAAAGGTCGATTTTGATTGTAGGGTTTTCTTTTGTTCCATGGATGCGATATTTTACTTTCGATCGTACGTTTTCAATCGTTACGTAAGTCCCATCCTTCAATTGAATATTGTACAAACCGTAACGAGAGTGTTCATAAAGGAGCTTAAATAAGTAGCTATCCTCATAGGAAAGCGAGCCAATATAACGGTCTTCTTTAAAAAGAGCGAGTCCCTTCAATTTAATGTTTTTCTTTTCTAATTTTAATAATGGTAAAAAAGGTTCCTGTCCATTTCCGTAGTATTGAGCGAGAAAAGAATGAAGATTTGTTTTGGGGATAATATCCTTTAACCCTTGATCCAATAAGTCGGTTACATATTGAGAAGTGAGTAGTGTGTTTGGATACTCTTGCTTCAACATGTCTTCCGTTTTGCCATCAACTACAGCCAAGTGAATATCTCTTCCGATATTAGGCGTACGGCTGAATGGATGAATAAGAGGGAAAAGCCCTTGTTGAGCTGTTTCTTTACTATATAAAACATCATTTAATCGACCTAGACTTAACTGTTTTTGAGACTTTGTTTGAAAGAGTTGCTGTACACTTTTACTTGTATGTCCTGTAGCTGTATAAGTGACATTGATCGGCTTAGCGTTTTCACCAGGTGGAAAAAACGGGACAGCTGCTGTTGCTTTAACTAAGTCATCATCTTCTATGTCGTATCCGATGGCGGAAATATGACGAGTATCTTCGAGCACGGTTGGCTGCAATTGATAATTGATGATCAGTATGAGAGCAAAAGCGCTCCAAATCAATATTTTTTTCATTTTGTTCTCCTCATTTTATGACTAATCATTTGAGAAAAATAAATAAAAGGAATGTAGATATAGAACACATAAAACCCTACATTTCCGGCTGTTGTAAGTAATTGTTTGACCGATTGCCGATCTGTGAAGGAAATGGTTACGATAAATAGAATGATTAACAGTACGATGATCCCATGTTTTTGCTTGATTTTAAACAATTGCTTCATTCCTCGTGACGCAGCCCATGTGTATAAACAAAGATTAGGTAAAATCACAAATAGCCAGATAGCAAGACCGGCATACTCAAATCGCTCAATGAAAGGTAAATCGACTACTTTCCATAAAGTGAGCGTGCCCCAAATCGTATTGGCTAACTGTTCGTGACTAAAATAAACTAAAGAGACAAGCGCCGTTAGTAAATAAACAAAGGTGCTGTATACTACCCCATATTGCGCCCATTTTTGTGAATTTTCCGCCTTTTTAAGGAAGGGATAAAAAAAGAAAAGCGTCTCAAAGCCAACATAATTAAAGGAAACTTCTTTAGCGCCAGAAAGAAGCTCTATGAAAGAGTGATCCATGATCGGCAACAAATAAGAAAAATTCGCTTCCTTCATCGGAAACCAAAACGTTAACAATAAAGGAAAGGTAATTAAGAACGTGAGAAGGCACAAACCGACAACTACCCGGAACCCGCCGGTCACATAAAGGTAGACAAGGGCAAGTAGGATGAGTGCTAAATACCATGTGTCTATTTCTGGGAACATCCAAATTTGGATAATTTCAATATAATTACGAGTTACTGTAATAGAAAGCAGCAATAAATAAATAATTAGAGCGATGCTAAGTAGCCCTCCGATCCACTTGCCGAATATATCTTTATGAATGACTGTAATATCATTCTTTCCTTTGTTTAATATTTGGTAAGTCATCCATAAAACAATATGGAGAGCGAGGCTGGCGATGATAATCGACACCCATGAATCGTGACCAGCTTCTTTCGCCACATTACGCTGGAAACCAAGGATACCTACACCAACTTGCATAGAGGTAATGATATAGAAAGCAAAGAAAGGAGACACTTTATGCTTCTCAGCTGGCAGTGACAACATCGGCCCACCTCCAATCATTAATTTTATTCATCGATATCACGGTCAGTTGTAGCTGAAGGCTGTTTCTCGAAGCGATCAGCATTTTCAGCTCTCACTTGCACTGGGCGCAGGCGCTGTTTGTCAAAAGGAAGACGAAAGAGTGAATCCTTTAAATCGGCTTTTCGCAGAGGGAAAACAGGCTCAAGAAACGGTCGGCCAAGAGAAGATAGCTTCAGCAAATGATTAAATAAAAAGGACAGACAAATGGCAATTCCTAACATTCCGAGCAATTGAGCAAACAGTAGAAAAGGAAAGCGGATTAAGCGAACGGCATAGCTGATTTGGTAGATCGGTGTCGTAAAAGAAGCTAAGGCACTTAAGGCGATAACGATGATCAGCACATTACTCGTCAAACCTGCTTGCACAGCCGCTGTTCCAATGACAATCCCTCCAACGATCCCGATTGTTTGCCCAACTTTTGTTGGCAGTCTAGCTCCTGCTTCTCGTAAAAGCTCAATCGTCAATTCTAAAATAAGCACTTCTAATATCGGTGGAAAGGGGATACCACTCCGAGAAGACACTAGTGTATTTAATAGATCTTGAGGAATCATTTCATAATGATACGTTAAAATAGCTACATAGGTTGGTGTAGATAGAACAGAGAATGTTACGGCACATAAACGGATTAATCGTAGCACCGAGGCGATATTCCAAGTATAAAAATAATCTTCAAAGGAGGAGAAAAACTCCATAAATGTAGCCGGTGCCAATAAGACATGAGGGGATCCATCGACTAAAATGGCGATTTTTCCTTCCGAGAGAGCACTTGCTACGCGATCAGGGCGTTCGGTATCCACAATTTGCGGAAACGGAGAATGTGGGTGATCCGTAATCATTTGCATAATAAAAGAGCTATCAGGAATTTGATCGTATTCAATCTCTTGAATCCTTTGAATCACTGTATTGAGATTTTCCTCATCAGCAACCCCTTTTACATAAGATACTTTCACTCGAGTTTTTGAATAGCTTCCTACCGTTAATTCTTTCATTTGTAGTTCAGGAATTGGAAGGCGTTTTCGTACAAGGTTGACATTCGTATCAAGCGCTTCAACGAAAGCTTCTTTCGGCCCCATCACTGTATACTCCGTTTCCGGCACGGCTACTTGGCGTTTTTCAACAGCTGGTGCAGGAATGAGTAGACAGTCAGATGATTTTTCTTTTTCATAAAAAATAACGTATCCAGTCATTAATTTATCTTGGATTTCCGTCAAATCTTTCGTGATCAATAAATTCTCAATGGGAATCTGCTCTTTAATTGTTTGCAAATCCGCTAACTTCTGATCAGAAAGACTCGCCAAAATGTTTTGATGAACGGTGTCAGGATTGACGAGCGTTTTATAAAAAGAAATGGAAAAAGGCGAGTTGTCGTGAAGGCGGAACGTCAGAAAGTCGGACGATTCATTGCAAATCGCCAACAATTTGTTTAGTTCCGTTTTGTCAAAAGATGATCGGTTCCGCTTAAACAAATTTCTCAAAAAACATTCCGCTCCTTTTTTGTCATTTCGTTCATACTTCATTTATTATGATCAAAAGAAAGAGAGAATATAACACAAAAAAGCGATTGACTTTTTAAGGAGTCAATCGCTTTTGGCTGAGTTACTTCATCTATCTCGTGCGGATCATTCCAGTTCATACGTCGCTGGACAGCGCCTTCCGCTTTTCGTTTGTCCAGCTGCAACGGCTAGACTCTCGGACATAAGTCGTCCCGCCTGTGTGGCAAAGAACGCCACTTCAGCGGTTCGCCTTATGTCTGCCGAGTCTAAACAGCCGTTTCCGCTTTTCGTTTGTCCAGCTCCAGGCGCTAGCGACTAGTGAACTTCCACGATCCTCCTTGCGATAAGTCAACATCGATTCACTACGTTCATCGTGTTTCCTTTATCTCGATCGGATCATTCCAGTTCATACGCCGCTAATCAGCGCCTTCCGCTTTTCGTTTTACCCATTATGATATTTGTATAGCCAGAGGATACCGGATTTGAGGAATCTTGCGACGCGGCCGGTGATGGCGCGGTCAGCTACGAAGCCGAATCCTTGTTTTTTACCTAGTGAGCCTAGGATGCCTTTTAGTTTCATTTCTGGCATTTCTGCAGGAAGTGGTTCGTTTTTCCAGCGCTTTTGTAATACTTGAACAATTTGTTCAGCCTGTTCTTCTGCCAATTGAGCACTAGGTGCATGAGGGAGGCTTGCGCAATCTCCAACTACATAAACGTGCTCGTCGTTTGGCAAGTTATGATGTGGACTTAATGTGACGCGACCTGATGAATCTTTTTCAACATTCATGTTACGGATGACGACGTTTGGTTGAATGCCTGCTGTCCATACAACTGCATCCATTGCATATACATCTTCATTATTATAGATTGCTTTCGGTTCAACCTTGACAATATTGGCATTATTAACGACAGTTACACCGTGATCAACAAACCAATTATGAATATATTTACTTAAGCGTTCTGGAAAGTCTTTCAAAATCCGTGATCCGCGATCAAACAAAGTAATGTCAAGGTCCGGACGGCTTTCACGCAACTCGCTCGCAATCTCGATTCCACTTAATCCTGCACCGACAATTCCTACTTTTGAATGAGCAGGCATGTTGGACAGCGTTTGGTACGTATGACGAGATTTTTCGATTGATTGAATGCTATGAGTATATTGTTCCGCGCCTGGTACACCGTGGTACTTATCTTCACAGCCAAGGCCGATCACTAGATCATCGTATGGAATCGACTCTTGATCCTCCAATAACACACGCTTATTTTCTAAATCAATCTCTTTCACTGCTCCGAACACTAAATTAAGTCGAGAATGTTCTGGAAATGCAACACGCACTTCATGATCGGAAATCGTTCCTGCTGCGAGTGCATAATATTCCGTTTTTAAGCAATGATAAGGTACCTTATCGACTAAAGTAATGGTGACATCCTCGGGCAAACTATTAGGCAATAGCCTAAGTAACACACGCATATTTCCATAACCGCCACCAAGCAACACTAAATGTTTCATAAGAAATATCCCCTTTTGTGAATGATATAATTCTTTGACATCCCCCAGGATTCTTGTCAAAAAAACTCGATTTTTTTATTCTGCCATAATGAGTATATCGAAAACTAATTATTTTCACAACAGACAGTAAACATTTTCGTGATAAAGTTTTCTGCTTTAATCTCATCGGTAGAGGTAGTAAAATAGAGGCGAGAGGTGGGAAAAGAATGAAGCCAATTATCGAGTTTTGCATCAGCAACTTAGCGAATGGTGCGCAAAAAGCGCTTGAAATATTAGAACGTGATGTCAACCTAGATGTGATTGAGTATGGTTGCCTAAGTTATTGTACAAGATGCAGTGAAGGGCTGTTTGCACTTGTGAATGGAGAGCCGGTGGATGGAAAAACGCCAGAGGAGCTTGTCGACAATATTTATGAGTATTTAGAGGAAAACCCGATGTTTTAAAACGGCCGAGGATCTATCCTGGCCGTTTTCTTTACACATTGGCTTCTGTTTGTTGCTTCATTTCCTCGCGAATTTCATACCAGCGATCGCGAGCCATGTCGACGATTTTTTTATCCGAAGACATATGTTGTTTTTCAACGACTTTAGAGAAATAAGAGACAGCCGTTTCCGTATCACCTGCACGACGATTTAATTCAGCGATTAAGTATAATATTTTCACTTCAGACATTTGTTTACTTGTCAGATCTTCTGTCTCGTAAGCTTCTATATATTGGTCCGCTGCCATGAGCATAAAACGATGTTCTTCTTTTAGGCGTCCTAATTCACGATATAGCCAAGCGGTACGAAGAGCTAATCCTGCTAATGTGAGGTGCTTTTCTTTCTTAAGCAAACCGCTGTAAAGAGCGAGCTTATAACTATTAATCGCTTCAACGATTGTTCTTTCTTGCCCGTAGTCTTGATAAACCCATTGCTCCTTTATTCGCTCGATGACTTTATCTTTAGAGCCGGGAGCGAAATAGGATGAAAATTCCTCTGAGAAAGAATACCCACAATGGCAGCACACAAACACATTGTAAAATAACGGATTGTAGCTATCTTGATCATAAATAGGCATTAAGTCCGTATCATGACCAGTTACTTTTACAAAGCGGTTTCTTAACTTGGTTGTCTGAAATGTTTCTTCGCAAACGGGACATTTTAATTGCTTTTCATAAAAAGGAGAAATTTGATCCACGTGATTGACCTCCTGGGATTATTAGTTTTGAACTATGTCTATATACTTATTCATTATAGCTGATTTATAAGATGAAAAGGCTAAGTATTATTAACTTTTTATCGGTGTTGTTTTGAAAGTGAGCAGTTTGGTTGTGAAGGGATTTACGGATGTATATACTAGATAATAAGAAAATAACGAATGGAGGGGTTCTGTTGAAAGAAACTGAAGTAGTGACAGTGACTGAAGCAGCGGCTTTTCAAATAAAAGATATGATGAAGCAAAATGAAGAAGAGGGAGCGAACCTTCGGGTGACGGTGCATGGCGGCGGCTGTAGCGGCTTGTCTTACGGCATGGGATTTGACCACGAGATTAAAGAAGATGACGTCGAGCTCGATCAACATGGTATCCATGTTGTCGTCGATAAAGAGAGTGCTCCTGTGTTAAATGGAACAGTGATCGATTACAAAGAATCATTGATGGGCGGCGGCTTTACGATCGAAAATCCGAATGCGATTGCTTCATGTGGCTGTGGATCTTCTTTCCGTACAGCAACGAATACTGGGAAACCAGAGAATTGCTAAATATTTTTCAAGCACTCCCTTTATTAGGGAGTGTTTTTTGTTTGGGAAGTCGAAGAAAGTAGCGGCAAAGTTAAAGAATTGTCCAGAAAGTCGAAGAAAGCACAAATAAGGTCAAAGAAGCACCCAGAAAGTCGAAGAAAGCATAAATAAGGTTAAAGAAGCACCCAGAAAGTCGAAGAAAGCATAAATAAGGTCGAAGAAGCGCCCAGAAAGTCGAAGAAAGTACAAATAAGGTCAAAGAAACCTCACTAAAGGCTCCAACCTAGAGGTTGGAGCCTAAACTAAACAGATACTTAACTTTTCTGTTCGAATAAGGAAGTGCTGTGGAGCGGTTGGACGCGTGCTTTCGGGTCGAGGTAGGCTTTCGCATTGTTCACGGCTGTTGGTGCTTCACCAAAGCCGGATGCGATGAGCTTGACTTTACCATCGTATGTACAAATATCACCAGCTGCGTACACACCTTCTACATTGGTTTCCATTTTGGAATTGACGACAATGCTATTTTTGACAATGGTAAGCCCCCAATCTTTAATCGGGCCGAGCGAAGAGACAAAGCCGAAGTTGACGAGCACATCATCAACAGGAAGAATTTCTTCTCGATCGGTGCCCACTTTCGTTAATTTAAGTGCTCCAATTCGATCATTTTCCTCGATAAGGCTGCTCGGCACATAAGGTGTCATCATGTTGACGGTAGAAGCGCGAAGCTGTTCGACACTATGTTCATGGGCTCTGAATTTGTCACGGCGATGGACGATCGACACGCGTTTGGCAATCGGTTCAAGCATAAGCGCCCAATCGACAGCTGAATCGCCGCCTCCACAAATGGCGATATGTCGGTCTTTAAATTGTTCCAAGTCTGTGATGAAGTAATGAAGATTCGTTTTTTCATAGGTGGTGGCATTCGGAAGTTCTAATTTTCGTGGTTGAAAGGCGCCGTTGCCAGCAGTGATGATGATCGTTTTCGTGAAATGGACGTCTTGGTTCGTTGTTAATTTGAATGTTCGATCTGCTAATTTTTCGAGTGTTTGCACAGCTTGCTCTAAGCAAATGGTCGGAGAAAATGGCTCCATTTGTTCAACTAGTCGGTCCACTAGCTCTTGTGCTCGAACTTTAGGAAAACCAGCGACATCGTAAATGTATTTCTCTGGATATAATGTAGAAAGTTGTCCACCTAGCTGCGGTAAGCTTTCAATGATTTTGACCGATGCTTGGCGCATTCCCCCGTAAAACGCAGTGAATAGTCCGACAGGCCCGCCTCCAATAATGGTGATGTCGAATACTTGTTGATCATGATTCATTCAAAACCCCTCCTTGAAAACAGAAAATGGTCTTTCTTTTCCTTTCACTTATCATACCGAAATTCCGCTAAATGCACACGTAAAGACACTTTAATTGAATCAATTTTTTTCTCGGTGAAAAACAAATAAATTATTTCAATTAAATATCTTGAAAAAGAATGGCAAAAAGCATATTATTGAAATGGATATGCAAATATTAAGATTTTGTGACGATTTTTCTTACCGTATTTTTTTGCATGTGTTCGTGAATAATTTCACAAACTAGGTTTATCGCTACAAAAGAAACCCGAAAATAACGACAAAGGTGGAAGTGATTATTGTGAGAAAACCAAAGATTGTAGTATTAGGTGCAGGTTATGGTGGATTAATGACAGTAACTCGTCTTCAAAAAATGTTAGGGCAAGACGAAGCGAACATCGTATTGGTAAATAAAAATGATTACCATTATGAAACAACTTGGTTGCATGAGGCATCTGCAGGTACACTGCATCATGACCGTGTGCGTTATAATATTGATAGCGTTATCAATCGCAGTAAAGTAGAATTTATTCGTGCAGAAGTACAAGACATTCAAACAGCTGAAAAGAAAGTAATCTTGAACTCTGGTGAACTTGAGTATGATTATCTTGTCTTCGCACTTGGTGGCGAATCTGAAACTTTCGGCATCCAAGGTTTAAAAGAGTATGCGTTTACAATTTCTAACGTCGATGCAGCTCGTCAAATTCGTGAGCATATTGATTACCAATTTGCGACATATGCAATGGAAACAGAAAAGAAAGAAGAGCGTTTAACGATCGTTGTCGGAGGAGCTGGATTCACTGGTATTGAATTCCTTGGTGAAATCACAAACCGTGTACCAGAACTTTGCCGCGAGTACGATATTGACTATTCTAAAGTTCGCATTTATTGCGTAGAAGCAGCGCCAATGGTTCTTCCCGGTTTTGACCCTGAGCTTGTGAAGTATGCGGTAACTCAATTAGAGAAAAAAGGTGTAGAATTCAAAATCGGTACAGCGATTAAAGAAGCAACACCAGAAGGTATTAAAGTTGCCAAAGGTGAAGAAGAGATTCAAGAAATTAAAGCAGGTACAGTAGTTTGGGCAGCGGGTGTTCGTGGAAGCTCTATCATCGAAAAAGCAGAAATCGAAAATATGCGTGCTCGCGTAAAAGTAAATCCTGATTTACGTGCACCAGGCCAAGACGATATTTTCGTCATCGGTGACTCTTCACTAATTATTAATGAAGAAATTAACCGTCCATACCCACCAACAGCTCAAATTGCGATGCAACAAGGAGAAGTATGTGCGCGTAATTTAGTGAAGCTGTTGAAAGGTCAAGCAGATGATCTTGAAACATTTAAGCCAGATCTTAAAGGTACAGTTTGTTCTTTAGGAGATGACGATGCGATCGGTGTTGCTTTCGGTAAGAAAATGACAGGTGCGAAAGCGTCATTCATGAAGAAAATGGTGGATAACCGTGCATTGTACATGATCGGTGGACCATCACTTGTGATGAAAAAAGGTAAATTTAAATTCCTATAAGCACATGTACAAGAGGCTGGCCTTGATGGTCAGTCTCTTTTTTAGATGGGGATCTTACAGCCCGTTAATGCGGGATAGATTATTCTTCTAATTTTGAGATCAATACAATCGAAAAAGGAGATTGTACGAGAAGATCTCCTTATGATATATTATCAGAAAATTAAAATAATTTTACTCAAGGAGGCAAAAACATGACGATGCAAACGAAAAGCCAAACATGTCATACGTGCGAAGGAAAAGGGTATCTTCAGCTTCTTCTCGGAGGCTCTGAAACTTGTCCGAACTGCGGTGGAGAAGGCAATCAAGAAGAATAGGTAAAATAGGGGCATCCTTCATTTGGAGGGTGCTCCATTGTCTTGACGTTTTCCTTCTTATTCATGTACACTATTTGGTAATGGTGTAGGGGGGAAGCGGAATGCATATAGCTACTTTACTCGTTTCGGTATTGCTATTTTTTGTGTTATTTTTCGGTATTGGCTTCTTATTAAATATGTTGTTACGGATGACGTGGGTGATGGCCGTTCTTTATCCGCTTGTAACGATTATGATTGTGGACGGAATCAGCACGTTTGATTATATTTTAAACGCAAGTGAAGCGTTTCCGGCGCTAGGAACGAAAATCGTTTCGCTTAAAGCACCAGACATCATCATTTTATCGAGCGGTCTACTTGGTGCAATCACTTCAGGCATTACGATACGTATTCTTCGTCAAAAAGGCTATCAAATGTTTTGATTTTTCTTACATAAAGAGTCCTGCAAAAGGTCGTTTTCCGACGAGCTTTTGCAGGGCTCTTTCTTGTTTTTCTATCATATAAGTTGTCGACAAGAGAAGCATCTGTGATCGATGTATCGATATAATCGTTGAAAAAGGGGCGTCTAATCAGCCCCTTTTTGACCACTCATACAAACAAAGCATCCATTTCAACATTTTCAAAAATAGCTGGATGAAGCATTATTGCGAGCTTATGAAGTCCAGCTAATAATCGTGGGGAAGGACGGCAATAAAGCTCTTCTTCCATGACAGTGACGTTTTGCTGTTGGATGGCAGGTAGTTCTGGCCAGCCCGGTCGCTTTTCAACGATTGCTGGATTGATTTTGTCCGTGCGTACGCCCACCCATGAAAGCAAAATGTAATCAGGGTTTCTTTGTTTCACATCCTCCCAATCCGTTTGGAAGTTGGCGGTCTCTTCGTCGTAAAACACATTGTAGCCACCAGCCAGCTCGCTTATTTCAGTAAGCCAATTTACTTTTCCAGGAGTGAAGACGGGCTTTGGCCACCATTCCCAGTACAAGGAAGGTCGCTTGTCGACAAGGCTAGCAGCTTGCTTAAATGTTTCTACTTGAGAAGTGTAGCGCTCTACTATTAATCTCGCTCTTTCGGCTACACCACACGCCGCTCCGACTTCCATAAGCGACTGACCGATCTCCGCTAACGATTGCGGATTCGTCACGATGTAAGGCAAGCCTCGTTTTTTTAGCTCCTCCACATTCTTTTCCATCCCGGGGACACTTAAAGAAGCAATGACAAGATCCGGCTTTAATGCTTCGACTTGATCGATATCAATGTTAAGATCGGGCCCAAGTCGTGGCAAATGAGAAATGGATTCCGGCCAATCGGAATAATCATCGACACCGACAAGCTGATCAGTGAGACCGAGAAATTCAATCAATTCTGTATTACTTGGACAGATAGAAATCAAGCGCATATGAAAAACTCCTTTTCTTTCATTCTATCATAGACATTTGTTCGAATTGCGAAATAATTTTATGTATAATGGAAGGGAGGTGATCAAATGTTTACGGTAAAAAATGAATCGTATTTACAGCAAGAAACTCCTTGTCTCATCGTTGGGCTTTATGATCGTCCGTTGAAATTTGCGGGTGAGCTAGAGAAGTTGGATGAGCTGTTCAATGGAGAGCTGACAGAGCTAGTGAAAGAGGGCGATATTTCCGCTAAAAGCAACAAGATCGCGGTCGTGTCTACGCTAGGAAAAATGCCAGCGAAACGATTGCTGTTTGTCGGGCTTGGAAAGGAAAAGCAAGCGGATTTTCACGAAATGAAAGAAGCGCTCGGTGAAGCGTTCCTAAAAAGTAAACAGTTAGGGCTAACATCAGTGACGGTTGCACTAGATAGCTTTGTTTGTGAAGAGGTGAGCGCGGAAGATGCCGCTCATGCTTTTAGTGAAGCGTTCGGATTAGCTACATATGAATTTAAAGGCTACAAACAAGCATCGAACGAGCCAGAGAAAAAAATCGAACAGTTAACAGTGTTGACGAAAGCAGATAATGAAGCGGTGCAAGCAGCTCTTCAAGTCGGCTATGCGTTAAGCCAAGGAACGAATTCTGCGCGCACATTGGTCAACACACCAGGCAATCTATTAACGGCATCGGACATGGCCGCTTATGCTGAGAAACTGGCGGATAAGTACGGATTTGAAGTCGAAATTCTTGAAAAAGAAGAGATGGAAAAACTCGGCATGGGGGCGCTGTTAGCGGTCAATCAAGGATCGACTGAACCGCCAAAAATGATTACGCTGAAATATCAGCCGAAAGAAGAATGGACGGATGTACTCGGTTTCGTTGGCAAAGGGATCACGTTTGATACCGGCGGCTACTCGTTGAAGCCGAAAGACGGCATCGTTGGCATGAAAACCGATATGGGTGGCGCGGCTGCGGTATTAGGTGCGATGGAAGTGATCGGTGAACTAAAGCCGAATCAAAACATCGTCGCTGTCATTCCTTCTACTGATAATATGGTGAGCGGCCATGCCTTTAAGCCAGACGATGTCATTACGTCGATGAGTGGCAAAACGATTGAAGTGTTGAATACCGATGCAGAAGGTCGTCTCGTACTCGCTGATGCGATGACGTACGCGAAGCATCAAGGAGCAGATTACTTAATCGATGTCGCAACATTAACAGGCGGTGTCGTGGTCGCACTCGGTACGGATAAAACGGGAGCGATGACGAATAACGAAGAGTTATTTGAAGAAGTGTTAGAAGCTTCTTTTGAAGCGGGCGAATTTATTTGGCGCTTACCACTTACAGAAAAAGATAAAAAACGCATTCGCAACAGTTCAATTGCGGACTTGAACAACTCACCAGGTCGTGAAGGCCATGCGATCATGGGCGGCGGCTTTGTCGGCGAATTTGCGGAAGGCACGCCATGGGTTCATCTAGATATCGCTGGCACAGCTGATACGAATAAAAGCTATTCGCTAGGGCCAGCCGGAGGCACAGGTGCGATGGTACGGACGTTAGCATTATTGGCGATGCGGAGAAATGAAGAATAAGAGAAGGAAAGGGCTGTCTTATAAGAGGCAGTCTTTTTGTTGTTTGCCCCATTTTTTCAATTCATTAAAAAACATTGACAACCTCCTCGAATATTGATATTTTTATTTTAGTTCTCTACCAATTTACCAAACTAAAGTAAAAGGAGGCATCTTATGATGAATGCAGTTGTGATTGCTGTCATCGTTATGCTTCTCCTCAGTTTATTACGTGTCAATGTCGTGTTTTCTTTGATTACGGGTGCGCTCGTTGGAGGAGTCGTTGGCGGTTTAGAAATAGACGGAACGATTAAAGCATTTACAGAAGGAGTCGGCGGTGGTGCGAATGTGGCGCTTAGCTATGCGATGCTCGGTGGCTTTGCGGTAGCGATTTCGAGCACGGGCTTGCCGAATGCGTTAGTTGAATTTGTTTTGAAGTATGTTGGAAAGAAAGAAGATGAGCGAGCAAAGAAGCTATCAAGAGCTCTTATTTTATTTATGATTTTATTAATGGCTTGCTTCTCGCAAAACTTAGTTCCCATTCATATTGCTTTTATCCCATTATTAATTCCACCGTTGTTGAAGGTGTTAGATGAATTGCAAATGGATCGGCGGTTAGTCGCGATGGTGCTCACGTTTGGTCTTGTGACACCGTATATGCTGCTTCCGGTCGGGTTCGGTCAAATTTTCCACGAAATTATTGCGACGAATATAACGGAAAGCGGCTTAGCTGTGGAGATGAGTCAAATTCCGAAAGCGATGTTATTCCCGGCTGCGGGGATGCTGACAGGTTTGTTAGTCGCTATCTTTTTCTCGTATCGTAAGCCGAGAACTTATAACAATCCGGTGAAACCTGTATCTGTCGAAAAAAATGAAGGTTATTCAAAAACAGGTGTCATTATCTCGCTTGTAGCTATTGTGGCGGCGCTTGCGGCTCAGCTTGTGACAGAGTCAATGGTGTTCGGGGCATTAGCTGGGATTGTTGTTCTTTACGTATCGAAAGCGATTAGCTGGAGTGAAGCAGATCGTCTATTAACCGATGGCATGCGGATGATGGCGTTTATCGGATTTGTGATGATCGCCGCATCAGGATTTGCGGAAGTCATGAGAGCGACAGGAGATATTGAACGCTTAGTGGAACAAGCGGCTCATATGATCGGTGGCAATCAAGTGCTGGGCGCGTTATTAATGCTGATCGTTGGATTATTAGTAACGATGGGGATCGGTTCCTCGTTCTCAACGATTCCGATTATCGCGACGATTTTCGTGCCGTTAGCGTTAGAGCTTGGTTTTAGTCCGATGGCGACGATTGTGCTTGTCGGAACAGCAGGCGCTTTAGGAGATGCGGGTTCACCTGCTTCTGATAGTACGCTTGGGCCGACATCCGGATTGAATGTCGATGGGCAGCACAATCACATTTGGGACACATGTGTGCCAACGTTTTTACATTATAATATTCCAGTCATTATTTTCGGTTGGATTGCGGCGTTAATGTTGTAATAGGGAACTTGCCCATGCCATTTGCCTCCTTTTTGCATACAACATAGTAGGCAGTTAAAAAAGGAGGCATTTGACTATGTATGCTCGAGATACCCGTTTTCTTCCTTTCTTCGGAGGGCCATTTTTAGGCGGATTGTTGGGAGGGTTTCTAGGCGGCGCGCTTGTGCGTCCATATTATCCACGTCCGTTTTATCCACCAGTGGGATGTTGCCCGCCATATCCACCATTCCCGCCGTACGGTCGTCCGCCATATGGTTACTTTTAATGAAAAAAGGACCTTCTTGTCGAAGGTCCTTTTCTTATGCTTGCTTCAATTCGCCTTCCTCTACATTCATCATTTGTTGTTCCTCAGCTTCCATGCGTTCGATATCTTCTTGCGATAGTTTTTCAATTTTAAATCCAGTGAATCCGTAAATAATCGCAATGAGTGGGCTGATGAAACATAATAGGGCATACGGTGCATAGTGGAACGTCGAGACACCGAGTGTAGCGGTCATAAAGGCGCCGCATGTATTCCAAGGGACGAGAGGAGAAGTCATCGTTCCTGCATCCTCTAATGTTCGTGATAAGTTCTTCGGATGCAGTCTACGTTTGCGGTAAGCGGTTACATACATCCGGCCAGGAAGAAGAATCGACAAGTATTGATCACAAGCGACAATATTAGCTGAAATACAAGTAACAACAGTTGTTGCGATTAAGCTTCCTGTAGATTTAGCTAGTTTTAATAAGCTTTTCACCAGCGTTTCTAATACGCCACTTACTTCTAAAATACCGCCGAAGCTCATCGCAATCATCACTAATGAAACTGTATACAGCATTGCTTCGATTCCGCCATTATTGAGTAAACTGTCTAACACTTCGTTATTCGTTTCCATTGTAAAACCACTAACCATAATGCCTAAAATGTCACTCACTGATACACCTTGTACGAGAACAGCTACAATCGCTCCTAATATTGATCCGATCACAAGACCCGGTAGAGCAGGTGTTTTCATTGCGATTAATGCCAGAACGATGATGGGAACGACTAGCAGCCATGGACTAATAATAAAAATATCATTTAATTGTTGCTGAAGAGCTTGGACTTCCTCTAGTCCGGCTCCTTGATTCTTAAAAGAAAGCCCGAGGAAGAAGTAAATAATGACAGAGATCACTAACGCTGGGATCGTTGTGTATAACATATGGCGAATATGATCAAATAATTCAACGCCAGTAATACCAGGTGCCATATTCGTTGTTTCTGATAAAGGAGAAGTTTTATCGCCGAAATAACAGCCGGAAATGACGGCCCCGGCTACCATAGCGGTGTTGACACCAAGCCCCGCGCCAATCCCCATAATTGCAATTCCGATTGTGCCTGCCGCTGTCCACGCGTTTCCAGAAGCAATCGCCACGATGCTACAAATAATCGCCGCTGCTGGTAAGAAGTAAGTAGGAGATAAAATATCAAGTCCATAATAAATCATCGTCGGTACAATCCCAGCCGCTAGCCACGTACCGATGATCGTCCCAATGATCATTAAGATGAGCAGGGCCTGCATCGCTAATGAAACCGCATGAATAATACCTTTTTCAATTTCCCTCCACGTATGTCCTAAGTACATCGCTACGATGGTCGCAACAGTCCCACTTAATAGCAGTGGCACATGTGGATCAGCCTCAAATTTGAAAATCCCTACAAATAAGAAAACGACCATCGCTAAGATGGGAATCAAAGCGATGCCTAATGACGGTGTTTTTGTTTTCATCTCTTTACCTTCTTTCCTTTTAAATTGTTCTTTAGTTACTTATCTGCAATTCTTGTGCCAGTTAAAAATATTCAGAAAATTAAGTATGAAGGCGATTACTATTTCATGTTCTATTTGATTTCGCATAAACAATTCAATTTTGCATAAAAACGTTGGAAGAAGGGTTTTAAACAATCTCGTCGAATAATTAGTGAATAACAATTCATTTTGGAGGGATAAAAACATGAATGTATCACAATCATTAATTGCGACACTTGGGATGGAAATGGTGGAAATCGGTGAGGGAAGAGTCATTATGACGATGCCAGTTGATGAAAGAACGCACCAGCCATTTGGCTTTTTGCACGGGGGGGCCTCGGTAGCACTTGCAGAAACAGCAGCTAGTGTCGGAACGGCCGCCCTTATTGACACGGAAAAAGAAGCTTGCTTCGGTCTTGAAATTAACGCCAATCACATTAAAGCGAAAAAAGAAGGGACCGTCACAGCCATCGCCACCGTCGCTCACCGCGGCCGTACAACGATGGTATGGGAAATCCGCATCGAAGACGAACAACAACAACTCATCTGCCTATCGCGCTGCACCGTAGCCGTTGTAGCGAAGAAATAAAAGCGGAGCCGACTGTTCAGACACGACAAGCAAATGTTCTGGCGCTGGAAAGGCGATGAGCCTTGTAAGCGGAAGGCGTTGTACAGCGACGTATGGACTGGAGCCCTACGCAAAGCTGAATAATTATACTTTAAGAAAAACATTAAGAACAATAAAGCCGAACTATTACGAAGCTCTAAATTGGAGTTCGAAATAATAGTTCGGTTTTTTAATTTTTATGTAGTTGGAATTATAGCTTTTTTTGACATTTAATCATTATAAACTTAAATGGAGGTTTATTTTCCATATTTTTATGCGGCTCAACAATTTCTGAAAGTTCTACAAGTCCATATTTTCCAAACTCTTGTTTTATCGAGTGGGAATCATAAAAAAACATTTTTACTCCTTCCATGATCTCGAAATAGTCTTTGCCCAGTTGTTTGCCCTTTCCAAACATTGGAGCTTCTTTTGAAATAGTAGTAAAAATCATATATCCGTTTGGTTTTAACTGATTATAGCAATCGTTAATAAACTTAGCTCTCTCTTGAGTATTCAATAAGTGAATAAGTGCGTAACAAAATATACCGTCATATAGTTTGTTGTCAAAAGGCATATCAGTTACTGACCCATGAAAAATACGACTATTAAGCCTATTTTTCTTTGCCAATTCAATTGCCGTTTTTGAAATCTCAATACCTGTTACATTTATTCCATTGTCAATAAAAACATTTGCGTTTCTACCATAGCCAATACCAGGTATCAAAATATCCTTTACTTTCTTTTCGAGGAAAAATTCCTTTGTCAAAATGGCTGAGTCTGAAGGTTCAAATCCCCACATCATTTGATTTTCTATAAAACTCGATTCCCAGAATTCTGTCATATCTTTACCACCTTCATATTTGCTTTAAGTATAGTTTATTTACTACAAATGTGTACATCAACTAAATTGCCTCATTCTGACTTTGAACAGCAAAAAAAGAGGCGTCTATCAGCTGATAGACGCCTTTGTTTCAACGTTTATTTTTATCCTTTAAATCATCGCGGATCGTGCTGTCGGAAAGCTTGACGCCAGCATTGTAAGCCGCTCGGCTAATTAAGTGTCCAGATACTGGAGCGGTAATGAAGATAAAAGCGATTCCGAGAAGAATCCGTGAGCTGAAATGACCTTCGATTAAGTAAAAGTAAAGGAAGGCCCCCAGTAAGGTGGACATCACGCCTAATGTTGCTGCTTTAGACGCCGCGTGGTTGCGCGTATACACGTCTGGAAGGCGAATGACACCAAAGGTAGCTACAAGGCTTAGAAACGCTCCTATCACTAAAAAGAGAATGATCACTCCATCAACGATGACGGTCATATTCAATGATCTCTCCCTTCTCTAAGAACTTAGCAAATCCAATCGTTCCGATGAAAGCTAAAATCCCCATCAATAAAATGACGTCTAAAAACTCACTCGTGCGCAATAGCATCGATAAGATCGCAATAATGGCTACGAGATTAATTCCGATAGCATCTAATGCGACGACACGATCTGGCACAGTCGGCCCTTTAATCAGGCGATACACAAGGCCGAGCATGGAGAAGGAGAAGCAAATGAGTGAAAACTTCATGACCATCTCAATCATTGCGACTCACCTCCATAATCGCTTTTTCAAATGAATTTTTAATGCCGTCAATGGCATCATGTACATCCGGTAAATCGATCGCATGGACATACAACACTTTATTATCGTCGGAAACATCGATCACAAGTGTTCCGGGTGTTAAAGTGATTAAGCTAGATAGCAACGTAATTTCCCAATCGGACTTTAATTCAGTCGGCATGGCGAAGATCCCTGGTTTAATATCAAGCTTAGGCTTTAAAATCACTCGTAATACATCGATATTCGCTAAAATGAGCTCTTTAAAAAACAGCAACGTTAAATAAAGAACCGCCCAGACACGGCGCATATAAAACTCTTGCTTAAAGAAGCGGCGCATCCCATAAATTAAAATCAACCCGAGAATATACCCGACAATGAACGTCGAACTGTTAAATGAAACTTGTAGAAACATCCAAAGAAACGCTAAAAAGAAATTAAGTAAAATTTGAAAAGCCATTTGACATTACTCCTTTAACACGGCATCAATATAGATTGTCGGATCTATGAGTGCTTCAGTGGCTTGAGAAATTAGCGGATACATGCCTTCTGCGCCCACCCCATAACAGATAGAGACAACGACGAGAATAGCTCCTGGCATCCACAGAAAGTGAACAGGCTGCTTTTCTTCCCCAGGATAATCTTGCGGTGCTTTCCAAAAGCCGTTCATAAAGATTTTGATCACAGAGTAAAGAACAAACAGACTTGATAATAACACGATCAGCGCTCCAACATACGCTCCTTCCGCAAAAGCGGCACGAACAATTAAGAACTTGCCGACAAATCCGCTCAACGGTGGAATTCCAGCGAGACCGAATGCCGCGACAAGAAATGTCCAGCCAAGTAGCGGATACTTCTTAATTAATCCGCCCATTTTACGTAAATTGCTTGTGCCGGTAATTTTAATCATCACACCGATCAATAAAAATAAAGCAGCTTTAATGATCATGTCATGGATAAGGTAGAAGATCGTTCCTTGCAGCGCTTCTTCTGTTGCTAAGGAAATACCGAATGTTAACACACCGACTGCGATGATAATGTTGTAAATGATAATCTTTTTAACATCCCAGTAAGCGATCGCTCCGATGACTCCAACGATAATAGTTAAGAGCGCTACAATTTGCAATAGCTCGTGAGTGAATGCTTGGTTTTGATAAAAGAACAACGAATACGTTCTTAAAATCGAGTACACGCCAACTTTCGTTAACAACGATCCGAATAAAGCAAGCACTGGTACGGGCGGCGCATTGTATGAACCAGGCAACCAGAAGTAGAGCGGGAAGATCGCTCCTTTTAATCCAAAGACAATTAAAAACAACACAGCAATGACTGTAATAATCGGCAACTGTCCGATTTCGGCAATTCGCTCGGAAATATGTGCCATATTTAGCGATCCGACGACCGAGTATAAAAAGGCAACAGCAATAACGAAGATCGCCGAGGAAATGACGTTCACTAAAATGTATTTGACTGATTCACGTAGCTGAATTTTCGTTCCGCCGATCACAATTAATACATAAGAAGACATCAGCATCACTTCGAAAAAGACGAATAAGTTAAAGATATCTCCTGTGGTAAAAGCGCCATTTACTCCAACGAGCATGAATTGAATCATGGAGTAGTAATAAAACTGCTCCCGTTTCTTACCGATTGAACGGAAAGAATAAATAATCACACAAAGTGTAATAAGGGATGTTGTCGTAACGAGTAAAGCGGACAACATATCTGACACAAGGCTAATCCCGAACGGAGCTTGCCAGCTACTAATCGCGATCGTTTGAACGCCTTCATTTTTTACTGTTAGCAATAAGACAATAGATGCGACTAATGTGGCGATCGTGGCAATAACGGAAATGACGCGCTGAGCCGTCACTTGCTTCGCTAAGAAAATCAACAAAATCGCCGTCATTAGGGGAATGATGATAGGCAATGTAAGTAAATTAGTCATTTGCTTCTGTACCTCTCATCTCATCTGTATTATCTGTCCCTAGCTCCTGATAAGCTCGATAAGCTAATACGAGGAAAAGGGCGGTTACACCGAAGCTGATAACAATCGCTGTTAAAATGAGCGCTTGCGGCAGCGGATCGACATAAGCGGAAGCGTGCTGTCCTAACAATGGAGCGGCACCATTTTTCAATCCGCCCATCGTTAAGATTAATAGGTGAGCACCGTGGCTTAATAGCCCAGTACCGATAATGATCCGTAGCAAGCTTTTTGACAATATTAAATAGACGGCACTTGCAATTAACACTCCTGATACGATTGACATTAATATTTCCATTATTCACTCTCTCCTATCGTTTGAATAATGGTCATGGTGACACCAATGACAACTAAATAAACCCCTGTATCAAACAACATTGCTGTATGAAGGGATGTTTTTCCGAATAGAGGTAAATCAAAATAACCAAATACGTGAGTCAATAGTGGCACATTAAAGAACACGGCCGCAACGGCAGTGCCAGCTGCCACGAACAGGCCAATTCCAATCAATATTTTATAATCAATCGGAAAGCCTTGAGACACCGTTTTAATATCGTAGGCGAGAAGCAGGAGAACGATCGCTCCTGAAGTCATTAACCCGCCGACGAATCCTCCGCCGGGATGGTAATGTCCAGCGAAGAATAGGTGGATGGCAAAGAGAATGATGATGAAGAACACAACTTTGCTAGCTGTTTGTAAAATCACGTCATTTGTTTTCATCCATCACTCCCCCTTTCTTTTCTAAACGTAACTTAATTAATCCGTAAATACCAAGCGCAGCGATCCCGAGTACACATACTTCAAATAACGTATCGAAGCCACGGAAGTCAACAAGAATAACGTTCACCATGTTTTCTCCGCCCGCTTTGTCATACGTATTTTCAATATAGTATTTAGAAATCGACTCAAACATTTTCGTGCTGTGCGCCGAGATGGCAATCAACGTGACAACGATTCCGACACCAGCGGAAATGAGTAAATTTCCGAGCTTGAAACGCATTCGTTCTTCATGGCGACTAAGCTTTGGCAAGTGGTAGAAGCACAGTAGGAACAAAGCAACGGAAACGGTTTCGATGACTAATTGCGTTAACGCAAGGTCAGGCGCACGGAAAATAACGAAAAATAATGAAACGGTATAACCGACAGCTCCTAAGGCGACAATCGAAGTTAGCCTTGATTTCGCCACTAAGATCGTGGACGTGGCTAAGACAATTAACAGAACAAGCGCCACTTCATAAATACCGATCGGAGCGAGATTACTCGTATCCATTTTAAAGGCATCTTCTGTCCACATCGTAAAGCCTAGAATTCCGATAAAGAAAACGAAAACATACACAAGGTACGTGCGAATATAGCCGGTCATCACTGATTTTGTCAGTGTATAAGACCCGCGTTCCGCTGCATATAAACTCGTGTCATATAACGCATTAAGCGTCACTTTATTAGGGAAGATTTGATACACCTTGCTCCATTTATTGAGCGTCATATACATGATCGCACCGAGAGCAACAACACCAATCGTCATCATTAGCTCGGTATTAAACCCGTGCCAATGGCTAATATGGACAGGAATTTTCTCTCCAGATTCGACGAGCGAAGGAATAATCGCTGCGACCGCTGGCTGGATCAAATTGTAAGAAAGTATATTAGGGAAAATCCCAAACACAACGACAAGAACGGCTAAAATGATCGGCGGAATAAGCATACCGATCGGTGCTTCATGCGGTGTTTTCTCTAATTTTTCTGGTTGATACTTGCCAGTGAATGTTTTAAAGACAATCATCATGCTGTAAATGAAAGTGAACACGCTTCCAACCCAAGCAAGAACTGGGAATAATAACCCCCACGTTTGCAAGTTAAAGAGGTCGAGTTCAAGCAGTTGAATCATGCCAGTAAAGAACATCTCTTTACTTAAAAAGCCGTTAAACGGTGGTAGTCCAGCCATAGAGAATGCCCCGATGACCGCAACCGTGAACGTGATCGGCATTAAGCTAAGCAATCCGCCAAGCTTGCGAATATCACGCGTGCCGGTTTCATGATCGACAATCCCGACGACCATAAATAAACTACCTTTAAACGTCGCATGGTTAATGAGATGGAAGACGGCAGCGATCGTCGCCGCTGTATAAATATTATCATCGATTCCATCAAATTGGAGAGCAGCAGCCCCCACACCGAGAAGCGACATAATTAATCCAAGTTGACTCACTGTTGAGAAAGCGAGTATTCCTTTTAAATCGGTTTGCTTGACCGCATTAAACGATCCCCAGAATAGAGTGAAAATTCCGACTCCACCAACAAGCCAAAACCAATACTCAGAAAAAGCAAAAATCGGACTTAGACGAGCCACTAAATAAATACCTGCTTTAACCATAGTGGCTGAGTGGAGATACGCACTAACAGGGGTAGGTGCTTCCATTGCATCAGGTAGCCAGATGTAAAATGGAAATTGCGCCGATTTTGTAAAGGCTCCAATAAGAACTAGCAATAGAGCGAATAGGAATAGTGGATGATCATTTAACTCACTTGCTTGAGCGATCAGTTCACGGATGCTAAACGTATCACCCATGATCGAGAGTAGTAAAAATCCTCCAAGCATCGCCAAGCCACCGAATACAGTGATGAGCATTGATTTGAGTGCTCCATAACGAGAACGATCCCGATCGTACCAGTAAGCGATTAATAAAAAGGATGAGATAGATGTCAATTCCCAAAACATATATAACGTAATGAGATTGTCTGACAACACAACACCAAGCATCGCTCCCATAAACATGAGCAAGTACACGTAGAAGTTGTGTAGTTTTTCTTTTTCCTTAGATAAATAGAAAATCGAATACAGCACAACTAAAGCACCGATACCGGTAATTAATAAAGCAAAAAGAAGTCCTAACCCATCGACATAGGCAGTAAAGCTGATGCCGAGTGATGGAATCCAGTCAAATGACTTCTGTATCGCTTGATTGTCTCGCGTGACTGGGAGAAATTGAAGAAAATAAGTGAATAGCACAATAGGCAGGATGAGCACAAACCATCCTGTGTGTATGCGTCGAAGTCCCTTATAGAACAAGGGAACGAGAATAGCCATTAAAAAAGGAGAAAAGATGGCTATATGCAGTAAAGACAAAAGAACCCCTCCTTGCAAATAATATTAAACATCATGTTGAAAACAATGGAATCTCAACGTAGGTGAAAATGTACCCACATTCCTTTTTAAATGATCGCACTCAAATTGTTCTCCCAACGTAAATCAAACCTCCTAGAGCATTATATCGCAAAAAATAATTTCCTGCATTCCATTAAAGCGAAACTTGAAGAAAAGTCGACTTATGATATTAAATATGAAGAATCGCGGGGGAAAAAACTGAAATTTTTTTTTCTAATCTCAAATGTTTTGGACGTATTTTTCCAAAAATTATTAAAAAAGCACTTGTCTTTATTTGTTAGCTCTTGCATAATGAAATGGATTGAAATGAACAGGAGCGGAAATTTGGATATGAAAAATACTTACTTAATTGGTTATTTACCTGTAGTTGCAATGCTATTATTCAGCTTATCTTTAGCGATGTTCACTCAAAAAATGATTGTTGGTTTATTCAAAAAGGTTAGCTTATATAATAGTCTTCTAGAAATGTTTACAGAGACTGAAGTGAAGTTGACCATCACGCTAGGGCTGATGCTGCTATTTTTTATGATTTTGGCCACATTAAAAGTGATGGCTGAGACAGTCAACCAGCTATCACTTTTATTTTTCTCGAAGGATACGACAGGCGACCTATTGCTAAAGGCAAGAAGCAGCTCGATCATTTTCTTTATTGGTGGATTAATATCATTAATCAGCTTCTCGTCTCTTGCAGGAATCTTGATTATTTTTTCCGTAACAGCTATTAGCTATTTTGTATATTTCGTGTATAAAATTGCGCCAGATTTATCGGTCGCTAACTTAATTGGCATGATCTCTTTTCAAGTGGCGATTTGGGCGTTCTTTACGACGATGTTCGCTTTAGCAGGATTAAAAGTTTATAATAGCTTACTAGGTAGCTTGCCTTTATAAGACAAACAAAAAAACCGCCGAGGCGGTTTTTTTGTTTGTCTTATTGCATAATCCGGCGCCAGATGATTTTTTGTGGACCGTATCTTTCCATATAGCTGACGTTCCCTTTTTGGTCTTTTCCGACCCAGACACTCGCTGTGTATTGATCGGTTAAGCCAGCGAACCAAATGTCACGCGCATTTTGACTCGTTCCAGTTTTACCTCCAGCATAAGGAGTACCTGGATTCGCTTTTTTCCCTGTTCCTGATTTAACGACGGCAGCCATCATCGTGCGCATCGTGTTCGTTGTTGATTGCGACCAAATTCTTTCTGATTCCTCTTTCCACTCATATAGTACTTTCCCTTGGCGATCCGTTATTTTCTGAATCGCTCGAGGCGTTTTATATGTACCATCGATAAAGGAGGTGTAGGCACCTGTCATTTCCAATGTTGTCATTCCGTGCGTAAAACCACCGAGCGCTTTTGCGTGCTGGGATGGTGAGAGATCCTCTTCTTCTAATCTAGCAAAATCAAATTTCTTTAAGTAGGAAAAGGCTGTTTCCGGTCCAGCTTTCATAAACACTCGTAGAGCCGCTGTATTATAAGAGCTTGCTAGTGCTTTTTGAAGTGTGACCATTCCGTATTCTCTGCCACCGTAGTTTTTTGGACAATAGCCAGATCGAGAGCAATACTTATCCGCACTGATCATGCTACCAGGTCCTGCATTTGTCTTCTCGACATAAGGTGCAAAATCCAATAACGGCTTAATCGTTGAACCTGGTTGACGGTACGCTTGGAAGCTACGATTAAACTCTGTTTTATCGAAGTCCTTCCCACCTGATAAGGCGACGATTTCTCTCGTGTCATTTTTAATGACAGCGGCGGCTCCTTCAGCCGAGCTACCAGCCAATGTGGAGCTCACGGCATTGGTTGTTTTGTTTTGCATATTCGGGTCGAGAGCTGTGTGGATGGTAATACCAGAGGTCCATACTTCTTCCACGCGAGCATTGAGCTTATGCTCGATTTGAATTTTCTTCTCACCGTCTGCATTTTTTAACTGTTCTTCAAAGCCTTCTGAATGGGCGATCAAATCTTTGAATTCTGCTTCCACGTATGTAGAATAGTTTTGGAATTTGTCTAAACGATCTCTCACGTTCAGCTTAATCGGTTCTTGCTTGATCGCTTCCGCTTCTTCTGCTGTTAAAAACTCTTCTCGCTTCATAATATCAATGAGTCGTTCTTGTCGCTTTTTAGCGTTATCAAATTTGCGGATCGGATCATAAAGATTCGGATTGTTTGGGATGGTAGCGATCAGCGCCATTTCCGCCTTTGTCAGTTTGTTTAAAGGCTTTTGGAAATAAAACTGAGCCGCTGCTTCCACACCGTATACATTATGATTAAAGTAGATGGCATTCAAATATAAATTTAGTATTTCATCTTTCGAAAGCCTTTTTTCCAACTGATACGCATATAATACTTCTGATAACTTACGAGCGAGAGTACGATCATGTGACAAGTACACGTTTCGAGCGAGTTGCTGGGTAATTGTACTAGCCCCTTGTTCAATCTCATCCGACTTAGCATTGACGACGATGGCGCGCATCACAGCCGATGCATCGATGCCAGCATGCTCATAAAAGTGCTGATCCTCCGATTGGAGAAAGAGTTCTTTCATAAATGGTGGGATGTCTTTGTCATCGGCAATAATCCGATATGGCCTTTGAATTTCTAAATAAGGATTACCATTTCGATCGATGACCTTGCTTGCTTGAGGAAGTTGGACATCATTAATGATGATCTTTTCTTCCACGACTTCATCAAAGCTTCTTACTTGTTGTGCTTCCGCATTAGCGAAGTAAAATAAAAATACAGCTAAAGGGAGGAGCAACATTATTAATAAGTAACCAAAAACCGTTCTCATTCCTTGAACCGCCTTCTTGATTCTAGTTTGTTTTTACTTTTAAAAATTAGTAAAAATAATCCTTCACCCATCATAATCTATAGCAAGGTATTAATAAAGAGGAGAAGGATAGAAAATAGCAAGTTTTTTAGTAATTATTGGCTATCTATGAGTAGAACGAGTCTAAATTTTTCGTTAATTTATGTTACAATAGAGAGAGGAAATTTTGAGGAGAGGAGTGAGTGAGTTGCATCAAAGGTTATTTTTCATTGATTTTGAGTTTTCGATGCCAGATGCGAAGGTGTACCGGAAAGGGTTTTATCCAGAAATTATTGAAGCTGGGGTTGTGGCAGTGGAGCAGGGAACGATGATTGAACAATATTCTTCCTACGTGATTCCGACCGCTTTTCCTAAATTGACCCCTCGCTGCAAACGATTCCTTGATATTAGTCAGAAACAAGTAGATGAAGGAGTTCCTTTAGTTGATTTAGTCAATCTGTTAGCCAGGTTAAATCAAAGTGACCAAGACAAAATTATTACGTGGGGCAATATGGATATGAAGGTGTTGCGCCATAATTGTGACAAAGCGAGTGTAGCCTTTCCGCTACAAGGTACGTTTATTGATCTATCGATGGAATATAAGCAATTTTTCGGTGACCGCAATCAGACGGGCTTATGGAAAGCGGTTGAGGAGTACGGCAAAGAGGGTACAGGCAAGCATCACCGAGCGCTCGACGATGCATTGACGACGTACCATATTTATAATCTTGTAGAAAAAGATAAAAAGTATATGAAAAAATCAGAACCGCCAACGATCGGGGATCTTGTTGATTTTTCCAAGTTGTTCGATCAAATGGCTTAACGGCTGAATCTCTTCATGGATTCGGCCTATTCCCATTTCAAGTTGTACATGAGTTCGTATTCTCTTTGAACACCACGTAAAGCTTCAAGGCTTTTTTGTGAAAAGGGTGTATTCTCTTGTTCTAGTCGATCTTTCAGACGTTGCACGGCGTCTTTTAATGTGTCAAAGTAATCAGGCACATCTCCCTCATACAAATGAACCGTTTTTTCAGGAATGTTCGCTTGCTCGCGAAAAGCAAGCGCCTTTCGTTCATGGAAAAAAGGAACGTTTACTTCCTTTGGGTTATGAAGATCCCCTTGAGCCGGGTGACGTAGGACGGCTGCTATTTTCACCGTATAGAATCCCTCACGAATCGCTGTGATCTCTCCAATATATTTTCCAGTTTTATAAAATGCGGTAACAATGTTTCCAACTTGCATAATCTCTCCTCCTTTTTCTTCACTTTATCAAAAAATGAAGGTGAAGGGAATGAAGGTGATTTTTTAACGGAAATCGGGTAAAGTAGGAAAAGCAGGAGGGCTAAAGCTTATGAAACGACTATTTCCGATACTAATTATCGTTTTTCTCCTTGTGATCGCAGGATGCAGTGGAGAGAAGTCACAAGAAGTTGAATTGCCTGCGAAAGAACAAAACTTACATAAAGAGAAAGGGGATAAAGAGATGACTTATCCACAATTGACGACAGAAGTCGCAAAAAATGAAAAGCTCGTTGAAATGAAAACAACGAAAGGCACGATCAAAATTAAGCTATTCCCAGAACAAGCGCCTAAAACAGTTGAAAACTTTATTACACATAGTGAAAATGGCTACTACGATGGTTTAATTTTCCACCGTGTCATTAAAGATTTCATGATCCAAGGGGGAGACCCAGAAGGAACAGGTATGGGTGGCGAAAGCATTTACGGTGAGTCTTTTGAAGATGAGTTCTCTCGTGAATTATTTAACTTCCGCGGTGCTTTATCGATGGCAAACGCTGGTCCGAACACGAATGGTAGCCAATTCTTTATCGTACAAAACAACAAAATGGACCCAGGCTTTAGAGAGCAAATGGAGAAAGCAGGGTATCCGAAAGAAGTAACCGATTTTTATATGGAGAATGGTGGTACGCCTTGGCTTGATTTCCGTCATACGGTATTTGGTCAAGTAGTGGAAGGAATGGATGTTGTTGACGCGATTGCTAATGCGAAAACAGCAGCTCAAGATCAGCCAGAAGAAGATATCGTTATTGAGAAAATCACTGTGATTCAATAAGTGAATAAATGATGAAGCAGTCGCTATGGGAGCGGCTGTTTTTTTTCATATGGTTGGTTTTGTAAATGGGACAAGGTATAATAGATGGAAAAGGTTGTATAAGAAAGGGGATATTATGCTACTGAATTCATTCGTCTTAAATATGTTTTATTTGTATTTTCCAGAAGATAAATCAGAATATATTCCTGCGGCGATTTCGATGACCATCTTTGTGACAGCAGCGGTTTTAGTCTTTCTTTTTGTAAAGAAAATTTCCAAAAAAGAAGAGGAAAAAGCGAAGGAGCTAGAAGGAAAATATAAAATAGGTGAATAGTTCTCGGATCGGTGCTTAGTGATGACTAGGCACTTTGCTTTTTTGTGAGTGATTATGTTATATTGAACAGGAACTAAAGAAAGAATTCTGCGGATGAGCAGGAGAGGTTCGCGAACTCCCTCTATAAAAAACTACGAGAAAGCCTGTCTATTTTCAGACGGTTTTTTTCTATGGTCTTTTGCAAGGTCATTTCTTTAGAGTACTAGTTCTTGAATCTTTTTTTCTTTCAAAAGAAGGGAAGATAAATGTTGAAACAGGAAAAAGCAGTTGTTGTATTTAGCGGTGGTCAAGATAGCACCACTTGTTTATTTTGGGCGAAGAAACGATTTAAGGAAGTAATCGCGGTAACGTTCGATTACGGTCAGCGCCATCAACTAGAGTTAGAATGTGCGGCTGATATTGCGAAAGACTTACAAGTGCCGCATCATGTGTTAGATATGTCGCTTCTTAATCAGCTCTCGCCGAATGCCTTAACTCGTACGGATATTGAAATTGACGAAAAAGAAGGCGAATTACCATCTACTTTTGTGGAAGGCAGAAACTTATTGTTTTTATCATTTGCGGCTGTACTAGCGAAGCAGTACGGGGCAAAGCATTTGATTACTGGTGTATGTGAAACAGATTTCAGCGGTTATCCAGATTGCCGCGATGTGTTTATTAAATCATTGAATGTCACATTAAATTTGTCGATGGATACTTCTTTTGTGATCCACACGCCGTTAATGTGGCTCGATAAAGCCGAAACATGGGAGCTAGCTGATCAGCTAGATGCCTTCGATTATGTTCGTGAGCGCACGTTGACTTGCTATAACGGAATTAAAGGGAGCGGTTGTGGCGAATGCCCGGCGTGTAAGCTCCGTCAACGAGGTCTTGACCAATACTTAGCGAGGAGGGGAGCGGCACAATCATGATTCAACAAATCTATCCAGCACCTGTTCATTCGTATCGTTATGAATTAAATAAAGACTTTCAGTTTGCTGCGGCTCATTATGTTCCGCATGAAGACGCAGGCGCCTGTCGTCGATTGCATGGGCATACGTATTTCGTCAATGTCACGGTCGTTGGCAATGAGCTGAATGAGTCAGGTTTTTTAGTGAATTTTCAAGAGATTAAACAGTTGATCCATAAACGATTTGATCATAGATTGTTAAATGAGGATGCTTTATTTAATGAAGAAAACCCGGATCATTTTCCAACTACAGAAGTCGTCGCTCGAACCATTTGGGAAGTGATGCAGCAGTCATTGAATAACATGACCAACAAACCGCGCTGTCTCCAAGTATTTTTGCGTGAAACACCGACGAGCTATGTCGTTTATCGCCCGCAGGAAGAGGATTTCCGATGAAACGTAAAATTCCTGTGCTTGAGATATTTGGTCCGACCGTTCAAGGGGAAGGGATGGTTATTGGTCGTAAGACGATGTTTGTGCGAACAGCTGGTTGTGATTACAGCTGTTCATGGTGCGATTCCGCTTTCACATGGGATGGCTCAGCGAAAAAGGATATTCGCTTGTTAACGGCGGAAGAAATTTGGTCGGAGCTTGAACAACTAGGAGGTCAGACGTTTGATCACGTCACGATTTCAGGTGGGAATCCAGCGTTATTTCCACAAATCGCTGACTTAGTTAGTGAACTGCACCAGCACGATGTACAAACCGCATTAGAAACGCAAGGGAGCCGTTGGCAAGATTGGTTTTACGACATTGATGAGCTGACGATCTCGCCGAAGCCGCCAAGCTCTGGAATGACAACGGACTTTAAACAACTAGCGCTGATCGTTCAACGTCTTGAAGAAAAAGAGAGAAGCATTAGCTTGAAGGTTGTCATCTTTGATGAAGCAGATTTGGCCTATGCGAAAATCGTCCATCAGCAATTTCCCCAAGTGCCGTTCTTTTTACAAACGGGGAATGATCGTCTTGAAGAAATCAACGACGCTGAGCTATTACCGTATCTTGTTAAAAAATACGAATGGCTCATTGAACAAACGGTGTCCGACGCTGATTGGAAAAGTGTTCGTGTCCTTCCTCAGCTCCATACATTTGTCTGGGGAAATAAAAAGGGAGTATAAAAAGAGATGCCGATTGGAGGCATCTCTTTTTATGTTATTACCCTTTAATTGCTTTTTTCAGTCGTTGTAGTCCGTCTTCTACCATGGCACGTGGACAGGCGACGTTCATGCGTAGGAAGCCTTCACCACCTGCGCGGTAGTTTGAGCCTTGACCGAGAGCGAGCTTGCCGTCATGGAGCACTTTTTTCATCAATTCCTCATCACTTAGCTCTAGACGACGGCAGTCGATCCAGATTAAGTAGCTCCCCTCTGGTTTCATCACGGTTAATTCAGGGATTTCGCGAGCAATATAGTTTTCGACTAGCTGGATATTTTCATGAATATAAGCGATCACTTCATCTAACCACGGACCTCCTTCACGGTAAGCCGCTTCCATCGCCGCAATGCCCATCATATTTAAGGTGAAAAAACCTTGCTTCGCTTGAGCTTTTTTCAGTTTATTTCGTAGTCCTTCATTCGGCACGATGATGGCGGAAGCTTGTAAGCCGGCCAGATTAAACGTTTTACTCGGTGCAATCAGTGTGACGATCAAGTCTTGATCGTCTTTTTTGATTGAAGCAATCGGAGTATGGGCATGAGGAGCGGCTGTTAAATCCCCATGAATTTCATCTGAGACAATGATGACGCGATGCTGCTGGCAAAGCTCAGCGATTTTCGTTAATTCTTCTTTTGTCCATACTCGTCCACCTGGATTATGTGGGCTGCAAAGCAACAGTAATTTGACCTCTTCTGCGGCTAACTTTTGCTCAAGGTCGTCAAAATCGATGTAATAATGATTGTCTTTTAACACTAACTGGTTATTCACCACTTGTCGTTCATTGCGCTCAATCATCTCAAAAAAAGGTGTATATACCGGTGATTGAACAACGATAGCGTCGCCTTTTTCCGTCAACGCTTCAATCGCTAGACTGATAGACGGCACGACTCCATGATTAAAGAGCAACCAGTTTGTTTCAATCTCCCAATTGTGGCGTGATGCTTGCCATGCTTGGATCGCTTCTTTCGTGGAAGCTGGAATAGCTGTGTAGCCAAAAATACCATGTTCCACTTGCTGTTTGACTGCTTCAATCACTGGATTTGGCGCTTCGAAATCCATGTCAGCTACCCACATCGGTAACGCATCTTCAACGCCAAACATGTCTTTTAAAAGATCCCACTTTACTGCCCCTGTACCTGTACGATTAATCATTCGGTCTAATTTACTCAAAATTCTCACCATCCCTGACAAATAGTATATAGTCATGGTAAAGTATTTCTAGTAAGAATGACAATGATTTAAACTTTTTACAGGAAATTTTTAAAAGGTGGATCAACGTATGGACAAAACAGTCAAACTAAATATAGAGCTGGGGCATATTCTTCGTGAATGGGACCCGTTTGCTGTCGGTAGTGATTTTTATGATACGGAGTCGGCCGATGCGATCTACGCTGTTCATCAGCTAGATGATGCTGATCAATTAGCGGCTCGAATTAAAGAAATTTATGAGTTCTCGTTTGATGCCGAACTAGCTGTTGAGCGTTGCCAGCCGATAGCCGTTCGATTGTTACAAGTGAAACATCATGCCGCATGCGAATTGTGATGATTCACTAAGTGAAAGGTTGTCGTGGATGACTGACAACCTCGTTTTTTTAATTATCATTTGTGTAAAATAACAAATTATATAATTATTTTTGTTGAAAACCATGAATCGTTTTGTTTTTTTGTTATAATAACGATGTGATTGGAGGAATTTGTATGCATTTAACTGATAAAGAAATAGAAATATTAGAAATTCTTGAACAAAACGCTCGCCTATCTATGGGGGATTTAGCGAAAATGATTGGTGAGACAGAAGAGATGACGACAAAGCTAGTGAAGCGATTAGAAGAGGAAAAGGTGATTGCTCACTATACGACGCTCGTTGATTGGGCAAAGCTTGATAATTACCAAGGTATCACCGCAATGATCGATGTGAAGGTGACGCCAAAGCGCGGAGTCGGTTTTAATGAAGTAGCTGAGAGAATTTATCGCTTTAAAGAAGTCAGCTCTGTTTATTTAATGTCCGGCGCTTACGATCTATCCGTGACGGTTGAAGCGAAATCGATGAATGAAATTGCTCGCTTCGTTTCCGAGAAATTATCAACACTCGACTCGGTCGTCTCGACAACGACTCACTTTCAATTGAAAAAATATAAGCATGATGGCATTGTGTATGAACAAAAGAAAAATGATAAAAGAATCGTGGTGTCTCCGTAATGAATGCGACGAAAAGTTATTTAGCAAAATCAGTTGAGAAGATGGCGCCATCGGGCATACGGAAATTTTTTGACTTAGCAGCGACGATGGAAGGAGTCATTTCTTTAGGCGTGGGCGAGCCTGATTTTGTCACTTCATGGTCAGCGAGGGAAGCGGCGATTTTATCACTTGAAAAGGGCTACACCTCTTATACAGCTAATGCGGGCTTATTGGAATTACGTCAAGCGATTAGCGACTACATGAGTGAACGCTTCTATGTGCCTTACTTACCTGAAGAAGAAATCATCGTCACAGTCGGAGCGAGTCAGGCGATTGATTTGGCGATGAGAGCAATTCTTGATCCAGGCGATGAAGTGGTTGTTGTTGAACCTTGTTTCGTATCCTATGTTCCTTTAGTGGAGCTTGCTGGCGGAAAAGCGGTCACGGTAGGAACAACAGGCGAGCATGATTTTAAACTACAAGCAGCGGACTTGGAACGAGCGATTACGCCGAAAACGAAGGCCTTGCTTTTATGCTCACCGAATAACCCAACAGGAACGCAATTAGACCGCGATGAACTGCAAGCGATTGCTGACATTGTGAAAAAGCATGATTTGTTAGTGATTGCCGATGAAATTTATGCGGAGCTTGCTTACGATATTCATCATACGTCGATGGCAAGCTTAGAAGGAATGCGCGAGCGCACGATTTTAATTAACGGCTTTTCAAAAGGGTTTGCGATGACAGGCTGGCGTCTCGGCTTCGTTTGCGCGCCAAGTGAATTAACAGCCGCGATGTTAAAAATTCATCAATATACGATGATGTGTGCGTCAACGCCGGCTCAATATGCGGCGTTAGAAGCATTGCAAACCGGTATGAACGATGTAGAAGAGATGAAAAAGGATTATCGTCGCCGCCGTAATTACTTTGCACAATCGTTAAACGAACTTGGACTGACATGCCACGTACCAGGAGGCGCTTTCTATGTGTTCCCATCAATTCAAAGCACGGGGCTAACGTCTGAGCAATTTGCTGAACAATTATTAATAGAGGAAAAGGTTGCTGTCGTTCCAGGGTCTGTGTTTGGAAAAGGTGGAGAGGGATACATTCGCTGTTCTTACGCCTCATCAATGGAGCAACTGCAAGAAGCAGTGAAGCGAATCAAACGATTTCTTGAAAAATAAAAAGTGAAGGGGTGTAGCCAAAATCAGTTTGCGCTGATTTTTGACTACACCCCTATTTTTTGAGCTGGAAAGGTGGTTGATTGGGCGGAACGGCTGTCGAATCGGGCGAGAAATTTGTCGAATTGGTCGCCCGCCCGCTGCAATTGGTCACCTAATCGGCGCCCTCCGCTTTTCTTGTTGTCTAGCTCCGCCTCCTAGACACTCGAGTCAAATGCCAGCCTGACTACATGGCTGAGGTGCGCCATTACGTCATTCTGTCATTTGCTTGTCGTGTCTAAACAGTCGGCTCCGCTTTTCGTTAAAACAATCCAAATGATTGTAAAAAGACGATGATGATAGCGACGGGTGCGATGTATTTGACGCAGAAGTACCAGACGGTAAATAGTTTGGCACCCATTGATGAGCCACGTGTGATTTCTTCGTAGACGTCATTTCGCTTCATTCGGTAGCCGACGAAGATGGAAATAAATAATGCACCTAAAGGCATTCCGATGTTGGCTGTAATGAAGTCGGCAAAATCAAAGATCGATTTGTTGAAAATCGTGACGTCACTGAACACCCCGAACGATAGGGCGCTAGGAATACCGGTAATGAAAATAAGAATACCCGTGATCCAAGTGAATTTTTTTCGCTTATTTGGATCGCCTTTTGTAAAGGCAGCGACTACAATTTCAAGAATTGAAAACGCCGATGTTAGTGTAGCGAACAACAACAATAAAAGAAAAATAAAGAAAAAGACGCCACCGAAGGCCAGTTCATTAAAGACTGCTGGAAGAACGACAAACACAAGTCCTGGCCCTGCATTTGGTTCAAAGCCTAAAGCAAAGACGGCTGGGAAAATCACGAGCCCGGCTAAAAGTGAAATGAAGATATTTAGCCCAGCAACCGAAATGACAGAGCGTGGCATGTTTTCTTCTTTTCCTAAATAGGACGCGTACGTAATCATAATGGATACACCGATACTTAAAGCGAAAAAGGCTTGTCCTAAAGCAAGTAAAGATGTTTTTCCTGTTAAGAGTGACCAATCCGGCTGCAACAGGAATTTCACGCCTTCCATCGCTCCATCTAATGTTAAGGAACGAATTACTAGCGCAATAAATAATAAGAAAAGAGCTGGCATTAAAAATACGCTCGCTCGTTCAATTCCTTTTTGAATGCCGCCTTGTACAACAAGGATGGTCATTAGCATGAACACTCCTTGAGCGAGTAATACTTCCGTAGGATTGCTAATGATTTGACCGAATAAATCGTTATAATCGGTTTCTCCTGCGAATAATTGTCCGGTGCCGTTTCGGAAAATGTAGGATAAAATCCAACCGCCAACGACGCTATAAAAGGATAAAATAATAAATCCAGACCCAACACCTAGCATACCAACGAGCGGCCAAGCGGAATTCGGTACTAGTTCTCTAAATGCACTAACCGCATCTCTTTGTGTTCGACGCCCAATGAAAAACTCCGCTAATAAAATAGGGGCTCCAATGATGACTGTGAATAAGATGAATAGAAGGAAGAACACTCCTCCTCCATTTGTTCCAGCCATGTAAGGAAATTTCCAAATGGCGCCGAGTCCGATCGCTGAACCTGCCGCTGCAAGGATAAAGCCGATCTTCGAAGACCATTGTTCTTTTGTACTCATTGTATTCTCCTCTTTCAAATATATGATAACTGTATTACCTTACTATGTTTTCATGCAAAAAAACAGGTCTTTTTCACAATTCACAGAATTTTATCAAAATGTAAATGCTTTCACCACCTATTATGTAAAGAAAATGATCACATATGTATGTTTAGATATTTTTTTGCTGGTATGGTATAATTTTTTGATGCGTAGATAAGGAAAACAATTTTTTAGGAGTGTTTGGATGGGAACTAATTACGAACCGGGTCAAATTGTAACAGGAAAGGTAACAGGAATTCAACCATATGGAGCGTTCATTGCACTTGAAAACGGGCTGCAAGGGTTGGTTCACATTTCAGAAATTACTCATGGATATGTCAAGGATATTCAGGATCATCTAAAAGTGGGACAAGAAGTCACAGTGAAGGTGATTTCAGTGAATGAAGAAGAGGGAAAAATCAGCTTGTCCATTCGGGCAACAGCGGAATCTAAACCAGCTTCTATTCATGAAGCGCGTCGTATTAAGCTAGGGGAAAATAGTGAAGGGTTTAATACACTAAAGCATAAATTGAAAGAATGGATTGCCCAATCGGAAGAAGAGAAATAACTAATAATGAATAAGATAGAAAGGCATGGGGAAGCGGAGCCCCATGCTTTTTATTATGTGGATAAAAGCTAATCGCCTCTCTTACATATTTATCCACTGTTTGTGGAAATCTACAAAATATAAAAAAAATATTTTCAAACTTCAAAAGATGTGTATAATTGAAAATATCTTAACTTTAGAAAAATTAGCACTTTGTGCAAATAGATTTTGCATACGCTAACTTAA
Organism: Bacillus sp. Hm123; assembly: GCF_051842975.2. Classification (NCBI taxonomy): domain Bacteria; kingdom Bacillati; phylum Bacillota; class Bacilli; order Caryophanales; family Bacillaceae; genus Bacillus; species Bacillus sp. Hm123. The sequence goes on along the minus strand of NZ_CM200277.1, from coordinate 2,698,560 downwards.
TTTGCATGGTAAGTTTTTTATTTTCACTTACATGTAAGGGTTTTCACTTTATCTTAAGAGTTAGTTTTAGGTCATAATGTGTAAAGGAGAGAGAGAGATGCAGAAAGAAACGCAAGAGATTAAAATGCCATTTGCATTTGCAATTTTACCAATGATTATAATGATTAGTGCGATGGCTGTGACGATCGTCAAATTCGAAGGGAGCCCACACGTCCCGTTATTGATTGGAACAGCTACCGCTTCTATCATTGCTTTATTATACGGATATAAATGGGAAACGATCGAGCAAGGAGCTTATAACGGGATTAAAATGGCCTTGCCTGCCATTTTAATTATCATTATGGTTGGTTTAACGATTGGTGCATGGATTGGTGGCGGAATTGTCGCTACAATGATTTACTACGGATTGAAGATTATTACTCCTTCTTTATTTTTAGTGTCAATTAGTATTATTTGTGCAATCGTCACGCTTGCTATCGGAAGTTCTTGGTCGACGATGGGGACGATCGGTGTAGCAGGAATGGGGATTGGAATTAGTATGGGCATTCCAGCTCCGATGGTCGCTGGTGCGATTATTTCTGGTTCTTATTTTGGTGATAAAATGTCACCGCTTTCAGATACAACGAATTTAGCCGCTGGTATTACAGGAACGAACTTATTTGACCATATTAAACATATGTTTTACACGACGATTCCAGGTATGGTAATTGCTTTAGTTGTGTACTTTTTCCTTGGACGTCAATTCACTTCAGCAAACGTAAATACAAATAATATTGATGAAATTTTAAAAGCTTTAAGTGAGAACTTTGTTATTTCTCCATGGTTGTTGCTTGTTCCAGTGTTAGTTATTGTGCTTGTAGCGAAGAAAATGCCTGCTTTACCGGCTCTTGCTATCGGTATTTTCCTCGGTTGGGCTTGTCATGTGTTTGTTCAAGGTGGAAGCTTAGCGGTTGCGACAAACACGCTTCAAAGTGGATTCTCGATTGAAACGGGGAATGCAATGGTTGATGAATTGTTTAACCGTGGTGGAATTGATGCCATGATGTATACGGTTTCCTTAACGATTGTGGCAATGACGTTTGGTGGTGTCATGGAACATACAGGCATGTTAAAAGCAATCGTTCAACAAATTTTGAAATTAGCTCGCTCCGTAGGAAGCTTAATTACAGCGACAATTATGTCTGCTTTTGTTACGAATGCAACTGCTTCTGAGCAGTATATCTCTATCCTTCTTCCGGGAAGAATGTACGTTACAGCATTCCGTGAAAAGAAATTACACTCTAAAAACTTGTCGCGGGCGTTAGAGGATGGAGGAACGGTTACATCTGTATTTATCCCTTGGAACACTTGTGGTGTGTTCATTGTGTCGATGCTAGCTGTTCATCCGTTTGACTATGCACCGTATGCGGTTTTGAACTACTCTGTACCAATAATCGCTATCATTATGGCTTTCCTTGGACTGAAAATTGAATATTTAACAGATGAACAAATTAAAGAAATAGAAGAGAAAGAACTACTTCAAAAACAATCAGTATCATAAAGAAAAAGAGCTGCCTTCAGATGTGTGAAGGTAGCTCTTTTTGCTTTAATGAATTTTTTTACCAATATCATATTTTCGAATGCGATATTGTAAGTTTTGGCGGCTCATTCCAAGTGCTTTCGCCGTTTTGGTTACATTATGTCCATGATGTTGAAGTGCTTTTTTAATATAATAAGTTTCCGCTTCTTGGATATATTCATCCAGAGGTAGAACGGTTTTTGGTTGATAAAGAAACCCTTCTATTTTTTCAAGTTCCTTTGACTCTACACTCATGCCTGATTTATTGCGGAAAGCGCTTGGTAAATGAGTGAAGGTAATGATTTCTTCATGGTCCATTAAGTTCATGGCTCCTTCAATCGTATGCTCCAGTTCGCGGACATTGCCTAGCCATTCGTAATTATGGAAGTATTCCTTTGTTTCTTCATCAAGCGATTGAATATGCATACCGAATAGGTGATTGTATTTGTTGATGAAAAACTGGGAAAGTAGGTCGATATCCTCTTTTCGTTCGCGAAGTGGCGGGATGAAAACAGAGACGACACTTAAGCGATAATATAAGTCTTTTCTCAATTTGTTTGCTGCGATGGCATCGATTGGGTCTTCACTAATAGTCGCGATAAGACGTACATCAATTGGAATTTCCTTCATGCTGCCTTCACGTCGAATTTTCCCCTCTTGTATGGCACGAAGTAATTTCGTTTGTAAAGTCAGACTCAACGTATCAATTTCATCTAGTAATAAAGTGCCGCCATTGGCTTGTTCAAATAATCCTGGTCGCTCATCAGTAGCGTCAGATTCCCCGCTACTACCGAAGAGAATGCTCTCCATTAACGTGTCTGGAAGGGCGGCGCAATTTTGAGAAATAAACGGCTGATTAGAGCGAGAGCTGCCGTTATGAATACTTTCGGCGAATAATTCTTTGCCTGTTCCGATTTCACCAATAATTAGCACCGAAGAAGAGGTACGCGTTGCTCGCTTGCTCGTTTCGATCGCTTCGATGACGGTTGGGTTTTTGCTAATGATGTTGTCAAATGTGTAATTTGTATCGCCTTTTTTCAAAATGTTTTCTTGGATCATTTTTTCAAGCTTAGTCACATCTTTAGCTATTTCAACAGCACCGATGATCATTGAATCTTCGATAATCGGGAACGTATGGTTAATCGTTGTAATTTCATGTCCGTTAATGTTAAAGTACGTTTGTTTAATGTTTTGAATTGCTTCTCCCGTTTGTAATACTTGCAAAAGAGTACTATCTTCGGCACGATCGAATTGGAACACGTCAAGAAGGTTTCGATCAAGTACATCTTCAATTCCCATGCCTTCGATCTCTCGCATTTTTTTATTGTATATAATCGTCTTCTCGTTGGAATCAATAACATGTATGCCTAAATCGATTTTCTCTAAGACTTCCGAATACATCGTCAATAATAATTCTAAATCTTTTAAAGACATTAAATCTTCCCCCTGTTTGTAAATTTATTATTATTTTATGAAAAAACACTTGAAAAAAGCAATAATATTTTGCATTATTATAGTGTAAGGGTTTTCCTTATGCAAAAAAATTTTTCAGTGAACGTACGTTCGTTGAAAAAATGAGCACTAAAAATTTTTTATTAACTAAAAGGAGGAAATAGCATGATTCCTTATAAACACGAACCATTTACAGATTTTTCGAAAGAAGAGAATAAAAAAGCATATGAAGAGGCGTTAGCCCTTGTACAAGGTTATTTAGGTCAAGATTATCCACTTGTGATCGGTGGAGAGAAAATCACGACAGACGATAAAATCACTTCTTACAACCCAGCAGACAAGCAAGAAGTCATCGGTCGCGTATCAAAAGCGAGCCAAGAGCTAGCAGAGCAAGCGATGCAAGCTGCGGTAGAAACATTTGAAACTTGGAAGAAAGTAAAGCCAGAAGTTCGTGCGGATGTGTTATTCAAAGCAGCTGCGATTATCCGTCGCCGCAAGCATGAATTCTCTGCTTTATTAACAAAAGAAGCAGGAAAGCCAATGAACGAAGCGGATGCGGATACAGCAGAAGCGATTGACTTCCTAGAGTTCTACGCTCGTCAAATGCTACAAATTAAAGACGGTGTGAAAGTAGAAAGCCGCCCAGGCGAATTCAACCGTTACGGCTATATTCCATTAGGAGTAGGAATCATTATTTCTCCTTGGAACTTCCCACTTGCGATCATGGCTGGTACAACAGTAGCGGCAATCGTAACAGGAAATACAGTTCTATTAAAACCAGCTTCTACAACGCCAATCGTGGCAGCGAAATTTGTTGAAGTTATGGAAGAAGCAGGTCTTCCAAAAGGCGTATTAAACTTCGTACCAGGAAACGGCGCAGAAGTGGGCGACTACTTAGTAGACCATCCGAAAACACGCTTCATCTCGTTCACAGGTTCTCGTGACGTCGGTCTTCGCATCTTCGAACGTGCGTCTAAAGTAAACGAAGGCCAAATTTGGTTGAAACGTGTAATCGCTGAAATGGGCGGAAAAGACACAATCGTTGTTGATAAAGAAGCAGATCTTGAATTAGCAGCTCAATCAATCGTGAAATCAGCATTCGGTTTCTCTGGACAAAAATGTTCAGCTTGTTCTCGTGCAGTAATCGTAGAAGATGTGTACGATCAAGTACTAAACCGTGCAGTAGAATTAACGAAAGAAATTTCAGCGGGTAATCCATTAGAGCATTACATGGGTCCAGTAATTGACCAAGCTGCTTTCGATAAAGTGATGAGCTATGCGAAACTTGGTCATGAAGAAGGTCGCGTATTAACAGGTGCTGAAGGAGATGACTCTAAAGGTTACTTCGTTCAACCGACAATCGTAGCGGATGTTGATCCGAAAGCTCGTTTAATGCAAGAAGAAATCTTTGGCCCAGTGGTGGCATTTGCGAAAGCGAAAGACTTCGATCATGCGCTTGAAATTGCGAACAACACAGAGTACGGCTTAACAGGTGCAGTCATCACAACAAATCGTGCCAACATGGAAAAAGCTCGTGAAGAGTTCCACGTAGGTAACCTATACTTCAACCGTGGCTGTACAGGAGCAATCGTTGGTTACCAACCATTCGGCGGCTTCAACATGTCAGGAACAGACTCTAAAGCAGGTGGCCCTGACTACTTACAGCTACACATGCAAGCGAAAACAACTTCAGAAATGCTGTAATATTTATTCTGTGGCTTGACTAAAGAGGGGAAAGAGCGAAGAGGTGGCAGAAGCACTTCGCTCCCCTTTTTTTTATAATAAAGTACGGAACATTCATGAGGAGGACTATGATGACTACAAACGTTAATTCTCAACAAATTATTGAAAAAACAGAGCAATACGGAGCGCAAAACTATCATCCACTACCAATCGTTATTTCTGAAGCTCAAGGAGTTTGGGTGAAAGATCCAGAAGGTAACAAATTTATGGATATGCTTAGTGCGTACTCTGCGGTAAACCAAGGACATCGCCATCCGAAAGTTATCGAAGCGTTGAAAGAGCAAGCGGATCGCGTAACGTTAACATCACGTGCCTTCCATAACGATCAATTAGGCCCTTGGTATGAGAAAATCTGTCAAATGTCAAACAAAGAGATGGCACTTCCGATGAACACAGGAGCTGAAGCTGTAGAAACAGCAATTAAAGCTGCAAGACGTTGGGGATATGATGTTAAGAAAATTTCTGACGGCCAAGCAGAAATTATTGCTTGCGAAGGTAACTTCCATGGTCGTACAATGGGAGCAGTATCACTGTCATCAGAGGCGGAATACAAACGTGGTTTCGGACCGATGCTTCCTGGTGTTAAGCTAGTTCCTTACGGCGATGTAAACGCTCTTAAAGAAATGATCACACCAAATACAGCAGCTTTCATTATCGAACCAATCCAAGGGGAAGCGGGTATTAACATTCCTCCAGCTGGTTATTTAAAAGCGGCTTATGAACTATGTAAAGAAAACAATGTTCTTTTCATTGCTGACGAAATTCAAGCAGGTCTTGCTCGTACTGGAAAAATGTTTGCATGTGAGTGGGAAGGTTTTGAACCGGATATGTACATTCTTGGTAAAGCGCTTGGAGGCGGGGTATTCCCAATCTCTTGTGTAGTTGCTAACAAGGATATTTTAGGTGTGTTCAACCCTGGTTCACACGGATCAACTTTCGGTGGAAACCCAATGGCTTGTGCGGTATCTTTAGCGGCTCTTGAAGTGCTTGAGGACGAAAAGCTAGCTGAACGTTCTTTAGAATTAGGGGAATATTTTGTAAGTAAATTGAAAGAAATCAACAACCCAATCATTAAAGAAGTTCGCGGTAGAGGATTATTTATCGGTGTTGAGTTAACAGAACCAGCTCGTAAATACTGTGAAGCATTGAAAGAAGAAAACTTGCTTTGTAAAGAAACTCATGACACAGTGATCCGTTTTGCTCCTCCATTAGTGATTACGAAGGAAGAATTGGATTGGGCAATCGAACGTATTCAAAAAGTACTAGGGTAACCTCGTACAAACTACTGATAATAAGATAAAAGAGGCGAATATCAAATGTCGGAAAATCTAAATTTATTCACATCTACTCAGAATGTCATTAAAGAGGCGCTGACAAAGCTGGGCTATACGGAAGAAATGTACGAGCTTTTAAAAGAGCCGCTTCGCATGTTAACAGTCCGCATTCCAGTACGTATGGATGACGGATCTACAAAAGTGTTTACTGGATATCGAGCACAGCATAGTGATGCAGCCGGTCCTTCTAAAGGAGGAGTTCGCTTTCATCCTGAGGTGAATGAAGAAGAAGTGAAAGCATTAGCAGCATGGATGACATTAAAAGCTGGTATTGTTGACTTACCGTATGGAGGGGGAAAAGGCGGAGTTGTTTGTGACCCTCGTCAAATGTCAATGGGAGAAATCGAACGTTTGAGCCGTGGATATGTTCGTGCCATCAGTCAAATGGTTGGTCCGACAAAAGATATTCCAGCTCCAGATGTATATACGAACTCTCAAATTATGGCATGGATGATGGATGAATACAGCCGCATTCGTGAATACGATTCTCCAAACTTCATTACAGGTAAGCCGCTTGTTCTTGGTGGATCTCACGGACGTGAGAAAGCAACAGCTCAAGGGGTAACGATCTGTATTAAAGAAGCAGCGAAAAAAGTTGGTATTGACGTGGAAGGTGCGCGTATTGTCATCCAAGGTTTTGGTAATGCAGGAAGCTTCTTAGCGAAGTTTATGCATGATGCTGGAGCGAAAGTAATCGGTATTTCAGATGCGTACGGAGCGCTTCATGATCCTAACGGTTTAGATGTTGACTATTTACTTGACCGTCGTGATAGCTTTGGAACGATCACTACATTGTTTGAGAACACAATCTCTAATCAAGAGCTTCTAGAGCTTGATTGCGATATTCTAGTACCAGCGGCAATTTCTAACCAAATTACAGAAGAAAATGCTCATAATATTAAAGCGTCAATCGTTGTTGAGGCAGCAAATGGTCCAACGACATTAGAAGCAACGAAGATTTTGACAGAGCGCGGTATTCTTCTTGTGCCAGATGTGTTAGCTAGCTCTGGTGGAGTAACAGTTTCATACTTTGAGTGGGTACAAAACAACCAAGGTTATTACTGGACGGAAGAAGAAGTGAATGACAAGCTTGAAAACACGTTAGTTTCTGCGTTCAATAACATTTATGAAACATCTCAAACTCGTGGAGTGAATATGCGTTTAGCGGCTTACATGGTAGGAGTCCGTAGAACAGCTGAAGCTTCTAAGTTCAGAGGATGGGTATAATTAGATAAAAAACCGCATGTAATTGCCAGAAATCAGGCCAGTGAGAATGATCTCACTGGCCTTTATTTTGGTTATGTGGAGGCAGGGTTTCTTCCGAATCTTACTTCTTTATCTGGCTTGAACAGTAAACCAAGGTTGATGAGTCCTGCAAGCCCAACGAGTGTATAAATAGTTCTAGAAAGACCGGATGTTTGTCCTCCGAAAATGGCGGCTACTAAATCGAAACGGAATAAGCCGATTAACCCCCAGTTAATAGCTCCAATAATGGTTAAGGCTAAAGCGAAACGTTGAAGCCCGTTCATAAAATTTCCTCCTTTCATCTGTGACAACTTTAGTATGTGTTATTGTCTTTTTTTTTATCCCGCATTAACGGGCTGTAAGACACCCAGCTCAACAGGGCAGAAAAAGCGCAGACGTGTAGGTGGGAGATCAACAGTCCGTAAAAGCCCGATTAGTTCGGGCCTGCACGATGCAGGTTACAAAGGTGTTGCAACAGGACGTTGCGACGTTAGCCTTTGTTCCTCTTTTAATCAGTGGGAGATGAAGAAAACCTCCGCTGATTGAAGTTTCACTTTATCCAACGAGCAACTTATCGCTAGATGTAGCGGTGATTATTCTGATATTTCTCGCAAATGTTTTTGTATGAACAGATTGTGATTCACTACTAAAAAAGAAAAAAATTTCTATCCTTTTCCCTTGCTTCCTTTCGCGGTTAAAGTTAAAGTTAAAGTGAAAAAAGTAGAACGGAGGCCTCGTGGCAATGACCCATATTAAGTTTGACTATTCCAAAGCATTATCCTTTTTTGGTGAACATGAATTGGAGTATTTGCGAGATGCAGTAAAGGTGGCACATCATTCCTTGCATGAAAAAACAGGGCAAGGAGGGGAGTTTACTGGATGGGTTGAATTACCTACTGAATACGATCAAGAGGAATTCTCTCGTATTCAAAAAGCAGCTGACAAAATTAAAAGCGATTCAGATGTGTTAGTAGTCATCGGAATTGGCGGTTCCTATTTAGGAGCAAAAGCAGCTATTGATATGCTGAGTCATAGCTTTTATAATCTTTTATCAAAAGAAAAGCGAACGACTCCACAAATTCTTTTTGTAGGGAACAATTTGAGCTCCTCTTACATGAAAGAATTGTGTGATGTATTAGAAGGGAAAGACTGGTCGATTAATGTGATTTCTAAATCAGGTACTACGACCGAACCGGCTGTTGCTTTTCGAATGTTTCGCAAGCTGTTGGAAGAAAAATACGGGGTGGATGAGGCGAGACAACGGATTTATGCCACAACAGATCGCAAAAAAGGAGCGCTTAAAACCCTTGCTCTAAGTGAAGGATATGAATCGTTTATTATCCCTGATGATGTAGGGGGTCGCTTTTCGGTATTAACAGCAGTTGGATTATTACCGATCGCTGTAAGTGGAGCGGACATTAATGAGATGATGAAAGGTGCGGCGCAAGCGGTAGAGGAGTTAAGTGCGTCGGAGCTAGAACAAAACATCGCTTATCAATACGCGGCTATTCGTCGTATGTTATACAACCAAGGAAAGACGATTGAGATGCTCGTGAATTATGAGCCGGGGCTGCAATATTTTTCTGAATGGTGGAAGCAATTATTTGGAGAAAGTGAAGGGAAAGATCGGAAAGGAATTTTCCCGGCATCTGCTAACTTCTCAACTGACCTTCATTCATTAGGACAATATGTTCAAGAAGGGCGTCGAGATTTATTTGAAACGGTGATTAAAGTAGAAATGCCGAGACAAGAACAAACGATTGAAGAAGATGGGGCTGATTTAGATGGCTTGAATTATCTTGCTGGAAAAACAATCGATTTCGTCAATCAAAAAGCGTTTGAAGGCACTTTGCTTGCTCATACAGATGGTGGCGTACCGAACTTAATTGTCACAATTCCTAAAATGGATGCCTACTCTTTCGGCTATCTTGTATACTTCTTTGAAAAAGCTTGTGCCATGAGCTGTTACTTATTAGGGGTCAATCCGTTTGACCAACCAGGTGTTGAAGCGTATAAAGTCAATATGTTTGCTTTGCTCGGTAAGCCAGGTTATGAAGATAAGAAGCAAGAGCTCGAAGAAAGATTAACGTCTAAATAAAAAATCGCGGAGAAATCCGCGGTTTTTTTTGTTTTCGGGAATACTAAAGGAAATGGGAACATAGGGAGGAGAGGGTGTCATGATTACACTTGTTTCATCATTACAAGGAAAGCAATTTAATTTATATGAGTTGGAACAAAAATTAAAGCCGATGGGGTTTGTAATCGGCGGGAATTGGGATTATGATCATGGTTCATTTGATTACAAAATTGATGATGAAGGAGGATATCAGTTTTTACGGTTACCCTTTTCAGCGACAGACGGTCAGCTAGATTCACCGGGAGTATCCGTTCGTTTCGGCCAACCGTATGTGTTAGCCCATGTATATCAACGAGGACTTGATGATTATGCCAGCGCAGGAGTGGTCAGCGGTTCAACTAATCAATTTTCTGAACCGCAAGACCCAGATGGTCAAGTGAAAGAAAAGTATATCATTGCCGGAAAACGATTGTTAGAAGAAGTAGAAGCGATTCTTAACGTTGAATAATTAACAACTTGTCGTTAGGCTCAATAGAGAATTCAAAGGGGGGATTAATATAAGTTTTCTCCTCTTTTTGAATACCGATCAATAACGTCTGCTCTTGTAATAACAAAGATGCTAATTGCCCGAAGTTTAGGTGGCTCCACTCTGTTTTCATGGCTGATATTTTTAAATGTCCGCCATTTAGTGGGTCGAGCAAATGAATAACAGTGCTAGAAATACCGTTAAAATATAAACTGTTTAACATAATCGAACTGGCGTGACGATTTGTCTCGATGATCTCATTTGCGCCGGCTCGCTCTGCGTTAATGACTTGATCTTTTGTTAAAATTTCCACTATGCAGTAAAGATCTGGACGGTAGCCTTTCATTGCGACTAGCGTTAAAACAGAATTCATGTCGGCATATACTTCGTTTTTGTGTTGATCGGCTGTAATGAGTACCATGTTGGCTTCTTCTAGATTTATTTTTTTTAACGTTTCTTCCTTGTAGGGGGCCCCTTGAATAAAATGGACGGTGTTGGCTGCATACGGATTGGTTTGTAAAGAGTCATCGATTAGTACAATGTGACGGGGGACGGACATTTTCTGTAGCTGATCAATCATTTCCTTAGAGCGTTCGTTCCAACCAACGATGACTAAATGATTTTTTTTCGTGTATATCATCTTTCCCTCTTTTAAGGCATTTTGTGAAGTGACGGCTGTAGTAGCTAAGTTAATGAAATAAGAGGATAAGAATCCTGCACCGATAAAGATCAGCCCGATACCTAGCAACCGTCCGAGTGTGGTTTTCGGAGCGTAGTCTCCAAAGCCAACGGTAGACGCAGTCACGACGGCCCACCAAACTCCTTCGAATGCTGTAGGAAATGTTTGTGGTTCGATCAGGTGAATGGCTATACCAAAAACGAAAATGAAGAAAATCGCCATTGAAAATATTCTTAATATAATCGGGGCTTCGACAAATTTAAAGTACAATTGCTGGAGCATAAAAAGCTCTCCTTCCACTTTTCGCTTTCAACAGTATCCCCGTTTTTGAAAAATTGAAACAAAAGCTATTGCTATTTATTATAATTTGAATATAATATTATGTGAGACGTTTGAAGGGGGCTTAGCTCAGCTGGGAGAGCGCTTGCATGGCATGCAAGAGGTCG
>NZ_CM200277.1:887500-2682500 GCF_051842975.2 Bacillus sp. Hm123 | reverse complement strand
TACCGCAAACCGACACAGGTAGGCGAGGAGAGAATCCTAAGGTGAGCGAGTGAACTCTCGTTAAGGAACTCGGCAAAATGACCCCGTAACTTCGGGAGAAGGGGTGCTCTTTGGGGTGAATAGCCCCGAGGAGCCGCAGTGAATAGGCCCAGGCGACTGTTTAGCAAAAACACAGGTCTCTGCGAAGCCGCAAGGCGAAGTATAGGGGCTGACGCCTGCCCGGTGCTGGAAGGTTAAGGGGAGCGCTTAGCGTAAGCGAAGGTGTGAACCGAAGCCCCAGTAAACGGCGGCCGTAACTATAACGGTCCTAAGGTAGCGAAATTCCTTGTCGGGTAAGTTCCGACCCGCACGAAAGGCGTAACGATCTGGGCACTGTCTCAACGAGAGACTCGGTGAAATTATAGTACCTGTGAAGATGCAGGTTACCCGCGACAGGACGGAAAGACCCCGTGGAGCTTTACTGTAGCCTGATATTGAATTTTGGCACAGCTTGTACAGGATAGGTAGGAGCCTTTGAAGCGTGAGCGCCAGCTTACGTGGAGGCGTTGGTGGGATACTACCCTGGCTGTGTTGAACTTCTAACCCGCACCCCTGATCGGGGTGGGAGACAGTGTCAGGTGGGCAGTTTGACTGGGGCGGTCGCCTCCTAAAAAGTAACGGAGGCGCCCAAAGGTTCCCTCAGAATGGTTGGAAATCATTCGCAGAGTGTAAAGGCACAAGGGAGCTTGACTGCGAGACCTACAAGTCGAGCAGGGACGAAAGTCGGGCTTAGTGATCCGGTGGTTCCGCATGGAAGGGCCATCGCTCAACGGATAAAAGCTACCCCGGGGATAACAGGCTTATCTCCCCCAAGAGTCCACATCGACGGGGAGGTTTGGCACCTCGATGTCGGCTCATCGCATCCTGGGGCTGTAGTCGGTCCCAAGGGTTGGGCTGTTCGCCCATTAAAGCGGTACGCGAGCTGGGTTCAGAACGTCGTGAGACAGTTCGGTCCCTATCCGTCGCGGGCGCAGGAAATTTGAGAGGAGCTGTCCTTAGTACGAGAGGACCGGGATGGACGCACCGCTGGTGTACCAGTTGTCTTGCCAAAGGCATCGCTGGGTAGCTATGTGCGGACGGGATAAGTGCTGAAAGCATCTAAGCATGAAGCCCCCCTCAAGATGAGATTTCCCATAGCGCAAGCTAGTAAGATCCCTGAAAGATGATCAGGTAGATAGGTTCGAGGTGGAAGCGTGGCGACATGTGGAGCTGACGAATACTAATCGATCGAGGACTTAACCAAGAAAAGCGGAAACTGCCGTTTAGACTCGGCAGGCATTAGACGGACCGCTGAAGTGGCGTTCTTTGCCACAAAAGCGTGACGGCTTATGACCGAGAGTCTGGCAGTTAGAGCTAGATCATAAAGCAGAGGCGACTGTTCAGACATGACAAGCAAATGTTCTGACGCTGGAAAGACGTTAGTCTTGTAAGCGGCAGGTTATTTGACTCGAATGTCTAGGAGCCAGAGCTAGAAATAGATACACCAATAGGCGAATTGCAAGGTTACAATACTTATTATCCAGTTTTGAAAGAACAAAAAAGTTCTTGCAAAAGATAATTATTATGCTATAATAATAAATGTCTTGAAAAGTCTGGTGGCGATAGCGAAGAGGTCACACCCGTTCCCATACCGAACACGGAAGTTAAGCTCTTCAGCGCCGATGGTAGTTGGGGGTTTCCCCCTGTGAGAGTAGGACGTTGCCAGGCAAAATTCGGAGGATTAGCTCAGCTGGGAGAGCACCTGCCTTACAAGCAGGGGGTCGGCGGTTCGATCCCGTCATCCTCCACCATCAATTCTTTGATAAGCCGGTGTAGCTCAACTGGTAGAGCAACTGACTTGTAATCAGTAGGTTGGGGGTTCAAGTCCTCTTGCCGGCACCATTTTTTAAAATATTATTTTGAGCCATTAGCTCAGTTGGTAGAGCATCTGACTTTTAATCAGAGGGTCGAAGGTTCGAGTCCTTCATGGCTCACTTTTATGCGGGTGTGGCGGAATTGGCAGACGCACCAGACTTAGGATCTGGCGCCGCGAGGCGTGGGGGTTCGACTCCCTTCACCCGCATCGTTTTAATGATATTCTGTTAGTATCTGTTACGTCCTGTGACAAACACAGAAGTCAGAACATCCTGTTCAAGTGCGGAAGTAGTTCAGTGGTAGAACACCACCTTGCCAAGGTGGGGGTCGCGGGTTCGAATCCCGTCTTCCGCTCCATAAAAGTGCCGGGGTGGCGGAACTGGCAGACGCACAGGACTTAAAATCCTGCGGTAGGTGACTACCGTACCGGTTCGATTCCGGTCCTCGGCACCACTTTTATGCGCCCGTAGCTCAATTGGATAGAGCGTTTGACTACGGATCAAAAGGTTAGGGGTTCGACTCCTCTCGGGCGCGCCATTAATACATATATTAGTTTTCGGGAAGTAGCTCAGCTTGGTAGAGCACTTGGTTTGGGACCAAGGGGTCGCAGGTTCGAATCCTGTCTTCCCGACCACTTTAAAATTATATGGGGCCTTAGCTCAGCTGGGAGAGCGCCTGCTTTGCACGCAGGAGGTCAGCGGTTCGATCCCGCTAGGCTCCACCAATTTAATTATACAATACATGGCGGTGTAGCTCAGCTGGCTAGAGCGTACGGTTCATACCCGTGAGGTCGGGGGTTCGATCCCCTCCGCCGCCACTTAAAAGGACCTTTAGCTCAGTTGGTTAGAGCAGACGGCTCATAACCGTCCGGTCGCAGGTTCGAGTCCTGCAAGGTCCACCACTTGTACAAATATGGAGGAATACCCAAGTCTGGCTGAAGGGATCGGTCTTGAAAACCGACAGGCGGGTTAAACCGCGCGGGGGTTCGAATCCCTCTTCCTCCGCCATATTTCATTAATTTTTATTTATATCGCCGCGGGGTGGAGCAGTATGGTAGCTCGTCGGGCTCATAACCCGAAGGTCGCAGGTTCAAATCCTGTCCCCGCAATAAATGGTCCGGTAGTTCAGTTGGTTAGAATGCCTGCCTGTCACGCAGGAGGTCGCGGGTTCGAGTCCCGTCCGGACCGCCATTTATACATAATAATCTTGGCTCAGTAGCTCAGTTGGTAGAGCAATGGACTGAAAATCCATGTGTCGGCGGTTCGATTCCGTCCTGAGCCACCATTTGTTAATGCGGGTGTAGTTTAATGGTAAAACCTCAGCCTTCCAAGCTGATGTCGTGGGTTCGATTCCCATCACCCGCTCCAACTCATATTTAAGGGCCTGTAGCTCAGCTGGTTAGAGCGCACGCCTGATAAGCGTGAGGTCGATGGTTCAAGTCCATTCAGGCCCATTTTATTCCGCAGTAGCTCAGTGGTAGAGCAATCGGCTGTTAACCGATCGGTCGTAAGTTCGAATCTTACCTGCGGAGCCATATTTTGGGGAAGTACTCAAGAGGCTGAAGAGGCGCCCCTGCTAAGGGTGTAGGTCGGGTAACCGGCGCGAGGGTTCAAATCCCTCCTTCTCCGCCATACTGGCCCGTTGGTCAAGCGGTTAAGACACCGCCCTTTCACGGCGGTAACACGGGTTCGAATCCCGTACGGGTCATAGTAAAAAGCTAATTCTATTGAATTAGCTTTTTTTGTGCTTAGTAACTGCTTTTTAGAAATAATATTCTATTTTGTTTTGCCTAAAGATAATCATATTTATAGGTGTTCATCATAGTTGTTTCATCAATCCACTTTTTGGGAATGTTTTTTATTGTCCCAAGTACCATGATTCAGATATAGAAAACCAAAACGTGCCATATTACGCGGAGTTAGCGTAAGTCCTCCCCCACCTGTAGAGTTACCCCTTGAGTCATGAACCTATTCTTTCACACTTTTTCCGAATAAATCTTCAAACCCAAATGATTTCATTTGTTGTAGTCAGATTTTATAATACATTCAATAGAAATAGTTGTTATCAGGTGAAATATCCTATTTTTTTGTGTCTGTGTTAAATTATTGTTAAGAATTGTCGATGAATTAACAATTATTTAAAAAGGATTTATTCAAATGATAAAGAACTTTTAATATATAGGAGAATGTATTCTCGAAAAAAGTACTCCATAATGCAACTCTTCAAAAAATAAGCCCCATACTAAGATTTCTCTATTTTATTATTTCAATTTAAAGGATGGGAATTATGACAGCAGCTTATCCAACCGATTTTGATATTCATTTATTTCATGAAGGGAACTTGTTTCAAGCCTACGACATCTTTGGTGCTCATTTGTCTAAAGTTGGCAACGACATATACACATCTTTTTGTGTATGGGCCCCTCATGCGCAGCAAGTTCGACTTGTTGGTAATTTTAACAACTGGAGTGGGGAAGGGTATTCCTTACAAAAAGTAAATAATGAAGGGATTTGGTATATACAGCTTCAAAAAAATCTAGAAGGTGAACTGTATAAGTATGAAATACTTACAGAAACAGGAGAAACCCATTTAAAAGCGGATCCCTATGCGTTTTTTGCAGAAGAAAGACCGGGAACAGCTAGCGTTGTCTATGCGCTTGAAGGATATAAATGGCAGGATCAATTGTGGCAAAAAAATAAAAAGCAGGCTTCTATTTATGAAAAACCTGTCTGCATTTATGAGTTACATTTAGGTACTTGGAAAAGGAAAGAGGATGGGACTCTTTATTCTTATCGAGAGTTGGCAGATCAAGTGATTCCTTACGTAAAAGAATTAGGCTTTACTCATATTGAAGTGATGCCAGTAACAGAGCATCCATACGATCGATCATGGGGATATCAAGGAACAGGGTACTTTGCAGCGACGAGTCGTTACGGAGAGCCTAAAGACTTTATGTACTTTGTTGATCAATGTCATATGCATGGGCTTGGCGTCATTTTAGACTGGGTACCAGGTCATTTTTGCAAGGATGCACATGGGCTTCATAGATTAGATGGAAGCTATAGTTATGAATATGAAAACAGCTGGGATCGAGAAAATTACATTTGGGGTACGGCCAATTTCGATTTAGGAAAAACGGAAGTCCAAAGCTTTCTGATCTCTAACGCCTTGTTTTGGCTAGATTATTTTCATGTGGATGGCTTTCGAGTGGATGCAGTAGCGAACATTATTTATTGGCCGAATAGAGACCAGCTAGAGGTCAATCCTTTTGGGCTTAAGTTTTTAAAGAAGCTGAATACAGCGGTGTTTCAATTTGATCCTGACGTATTAATGATTGCGGAGGATTCAACCGATTGGCCGCAGGTGACGGCACCTGTACATATAGGGGGGCTTGGGTTTAATTATAAGTGGAATATGGGGTGGATGAACGATGTGTTGCGATATATGGAAACACATTGGCATCAACGTTCGGATCATCATCATTTAATTTCCTTTTCACTGATGTATGCTTACTCAGAAAATTTCATTCTACCTTTTTCACATGATGAAGTGGTGCATGGGAAGAAATCATTATTAAATAAAATGCCGGGTGACTATTGGCAAAAGTTCGCTCAGTTGCGCTTATTAATGGGATTTCTCATCGCTCATCCAGGTAAAAAGCTCTTGTTTATGGGAAGTGAGCTAGCGCCGTTTTCTGAATGGAAAGATCTTGAGGAAGTTGATTGGCATTTGATTGAATATGAGATGCATCAGAAGTTTCAGGAATATTTTATCAACCTGATTCATTTATATAAGAGGGCTGAATCGTTATTTGAATTAGATCATGACCCTCGTGGTTTTCAATGGATTGATGTTCATAATACGCAGCAAAGTATGTACTCCTTTATTCGAAGAAGCAAGGATGGTTCTCCGGTCATTGTCATTTGTAATTTTGGAGAGCATGGCTATGAGAATTATCGAATAGGGGTTCCAGAGGTGGGCTTGTATGAAGAAATTTTAAATAGTGACAGAAAAGAATATGGAGGATCGGGGCAGATCAATCCGGCTCCTTTAAAAGCAAAGAAAGGCGAATTTCATGGGCAGCCAGCTTATGTACATATGACGATACCGCCTTTTGGTGTTGTATATATTCAGCCGAAAATATAAATCAGGAGGGAATAAAATGGCGAAAGAGAAATGTGTAGCGATGCTATTAGCGGGAGGGCAAGGCAGCAGGTTAAAGGAATTGACAGCAGGCTTAGCGAAACCTGCTGTTCCATACGGAGGAAAGTATCGGATCATTGATTTTCCGCTAAGTAATTGTGCGAATTCCGGTATTCATACAGTGGGCGTGTTGACTCAGTATCAGCCGCTCGTCCTCAATTCCTACATCGGCATTGGAAGCGCGTGGGATTTAGATAGGATAAATGGAGGTGTGACAGTTTTACCACCTTATTCAGAAACAGCAGGAGTAAAGTGGTATTCAGGAACGGCTAATGCGATCTATCAAAATTTAAACTATTTAAAAGAGTATGATCCAGAACATGTTTTGATTTTGTCAGGAGATCATATTTATAAAATGAATTATAGTAAAATGCTCAATTTCCACATCGAGAAGGAGGCAGATGTGACGATTTCTGTCATTGAAGTGCCGTGGGATGAGGCGAGTCGCTTCGGAATTATGAGTACGAATGTAGAAATGGAAATTACAGACTTTGATGAAAAGCCGGAGAAGCCGAATAGCAATTTAGCTTCAATGGGGATATATATTTTTAAATGGTCGACGTTGAAGACCTATTTAGAAATCGATGAAGCGAATCCAGAGTCAACGAATGATTTTGGAAAAGATGTGATTCCGTTAATGTTAAGAGAGAAGCTCAAGTTATTTGCTTATCCTTTTAGCGGCTACTGGAAGGACGTTGGAACGATTCAAAGCTTGTGGGAAGCGAATATGGATCTGTTAGATAGAGGCGAAGAATTAGACCTGTTAGACTATTCATGGCGCGTTTACTCTGTGAACCCGAATCAACCGCCGCAATTTATCGGTGAACAGGCGATCGTCAAAGATTCGCTTGTTAATGAAGGATGTGTCATTGAAGGGGAGGTGACACACTCTGTTCTATTCCAAGGGGTGCAAATAGAAGAACAGACGATCATTAAAGATGCAGTAATTATGCCAAATGCTCGTGTAGGAAGAAACTGTGTCATCGAACGAGCGATTGTGATTAGTGATTTAGAAATACCTGATAATGTAGAGATTTATAACCATACAGAGGAGATTCTTTTAATTACAGAAGAGTACCTTGCTCAATTAATAGGACAAAAGCAATAGTTTTGTTGAAATGGAGGAAATGGAATGAATAGATCTATGCTTGGTGTTATTGATGCAACTACACAGCCGGAATCAATGGAGGATTTACTGCTTCACCGATCGCTAGCAGCTGTTCCTTTCGCTGGTCGTTATCGGCTAATTGATTTTATTTTATCGAATATGGTGAACTCAGGTATTCAAAGTGTAGCGATCTTCCCTAAACATCAATATCGCTCATTAATGGACCATTTGGGCTCAGGGAAAGATTGGGATTTAAATAGAAAACGAGACGGATTATTTTTCTTTCCTTCTCCTAAGCTAGAGGGAGCAAAAGAGAAGAATGGATTGTTTTGCCACTTCGCTCAACATATCGATTATTTTAAACGCAGTACGCAAAAATATGCACTCATTAGTAATTGTTATACAGTATTTAATATGGATTTTTCCCCTATTTTGAAGAAATTAGAAGCGGATGGCTGCGATATTTTACAAATTCATAATCAAGGTCGACCGATTGAACTGTATGTCGTGCCTGTTCCGTTGCTGATTGAATTGATTGAGACTAGAAAAGAAACTGGGTATAGATGCATCCAAGATATTGTCAACGATGTTAATCAACCATATCACATTTGCCAATATGAGATGGATGGCTATTGCGAGCAAATTCAATCAATCCAAGATTTTTATACGATCAGTATGGAACTGTTGCAAAAAGAAAATTGGGGTCAGCTCTTTAATAAGTTTCAGCCGATTTATACGAAAGTCAAGGATGAGCCACCAACGAAGTATACGGATACTTCGTTAGTGAAAAATTCGATGATTGCTAACGGAGCTGTCATTGAAGGAGAAATCGAGCAAAGTGTGATCTCACGTGCTGTATTTGTTGGAAAAAATACAACAGTGAAAAATTGTATTATTATGCAAAAAAGTAAGATTGGCGAAAATTGTGAGTTAGCCCATGTCATTATTGACAAGGATGCGGTGATTGGTGATGGAGTGAAACTGATAGGTACACCAGAGGAGCCAATTGTGATCCGTAAAGGGTCCGTACAAGGAGTGTTGATGAATTCGTGAAACTACTATTTATTGTATCAGAATGTGTACCTTTCGTTAAATCAGGGGGGCTGGCGGATGTCGCCGGCTCTCTACCGAAAGAGTTAAAAAAGCAAGGAATCGATATTCGGGTCATGCTTCCTAAGTATGGAACGATTCCTCTCGAGTACCGAGAACAGATGAAAAAAGTGGCTGAGTATATTGTGCCTGTCGGTTGGAGAAACCAATATTGCGGTGTTGAACAACTAGAAAAAGATGGAATCATTTATTATTTCATCGATAACGAGTATTACTTTAATCGCGACAAAATGTATGGGTTTGGTGATGATGGGGAAAGGTTCTCTTATTTCACGAGAGCGGTGTTAGATAGCTTGGTGCATCTTGATTTTTATCCGGATGTCATTCACTGCCATGACTGGCATACGGCGATGATTCCTTTTATGTTGCGAGTCGAGCATCAACATCGTTCGGGCTATGAATTTATTCGAACGGTATTTACGATTCACAACTTATTGTATCAAGGGATCTTCCCGCGAAGTGTGCTGACAGATTTACTAAATTTACATAGTCAGCATTTCAATAGCCGCCAGCTAGAATTTTATGACTGCATCAACTTTATGAAAGGGGGATTAATTTCCGCCGATGTGATCACGACGGTCAGTCCTACATATAAGAATGAAATTTTAACTCCTTATTTTGGCGAACGCTTGGATGGTGTGTTACAAGAAAGGCAAGATGCCCTCGTTGGCATATTAAATGGGATTGATGATTCCATTTACCATCCAGCAACCGACCCTTTAATCGTTCCTTTTGACCGCGATCACTTGGATGGAAAAAAAGAAAACAAACAATTGCTTCAACGAATGTTTGGATTAGAGGAAAAAGCGGATACGCCAATTGTTTCGTTAGTTTCTCGTTTCACAAGACAAAAAGGGCTAGAGCTTGTGACACGAGTCTTTCATGAAATGATAGAGGAGGATGTGCAATTCATTGTTCTCGGTACAGGTGAAGATGAGTTTGAATGGTTTTTTAAAGAGATGGAGTGGCGATATCCACAAAAGGTGCGTTCCTATATCGGATTTGATGAGGAGCTAGCTCATAAAGTTTATGCGGGTTCCGATTTGTTTTTAATGCCTTCGAGGTTTGAACCTTGTGGACTTGGACAGATGATTGCGATGAAGTATGGAGTGGTGCCGCTTGTTCGTGAAACGGGAGGGCTGAATGATTCTGTTCTTTCCTATAATGAACAAACGGGTAAAGGAAATGGCTTTTCTTTTACTAATTTTAATGCCCATGACATGCTGTTTACTTTTAAGCGAGCGATTAGTATGTATCAGGAGAAAGACGTTTGGGAGAGCCTTATGAAGCAGGCGATGGCTTGCGATTATAGCTGGTCACAATCGGCGAAGCAATATAGCGAATTATATTCTGACTTATCATCTAGGAGGGAAAGTCATGTTTTCTAACAAAGAAGAATTTAAGGCCAATTTTTTGAAGCGAATTGAAAGATCGTATGGAAAGAGCTTTCAAGATTCAACATTGTCTGATCAATTTCAAACACTAGGAAACATGGTACGAGAATATATTAGCTCCAATTGGATTCAAACGAATGAACAATACGGCAAAGCGAAGCAAAAGAAAGTATATTATTTGTCGATTGAGTTTTTGCTTGGACGTCTATTAGGACAAAACCTATTAAACCTTGGCATTTATGATGTCGTGGAAGAGGGATTGAAGGATTTAGATATTTCTTTAGACGAGCTTGAGGAAATTGAATATGATGCCGCATTAGGAAATGGTGGACTTGGTCGCTTAGCTGCTTGCTTCCTTGATTCATTAGCATCACTTGATCTACCAGGACATGGCTGTGGAATTCGCTATAAGCATGGGTTATTTGAGCAAAGAATTGTCGATGGCTTTCAGTTGGAATTGCCGGAGCATTGGTTGCGCTATGGGCATGTATGGGAAGTAAGAAAAATCGATATGGCCGTGGAAATTCCATTTTGGGGGAAAGTTGAGACATACGAAAAGGATGGGGTACTCACTTTCCGTCATGTAGATGCTGAATATGTGAGTGCGGTTCCTTACGATATGCCAGTGATTGGCTATGAAACGGATACGGTTAATACGCTTAGACTTTGGAGTGCCGAGCCGTCTCGCTATATGCCGAATCAAGATATATTGAAATATAAAAAAGAAACAGAAGCGATTTCCGAGTTTTTATATCCAGACGATACGAACGATGAGGGGAAAATTTTGCGCTTAAAGCAACAATATTTTCTCGTTTCAGCGAGTATTCGTTCGATTATTCAAGATTATTTAGAGCAATATAAAGATTTGCATGATTTTCATGAGCATGTGTCGATTCATATTAATGATACGCACCCTGTGCTCGCGATTCCAGAATTCATGCGCGTGTTGCTCGATGACCATGGCATGAGCTGGGAAGAAGCGTGGCAAATTACGACGAATACGTTTTGTTATACGAATCATACGACATTATCCGAAGCGTTGGAGCAATGGCCGATTCGAATTTTCCAGCCGCTTCTGCCACGAATCTTTATGATTGTCGATGAGATTAATGAGCGTTTCTGTAAAAGCTTATGGGAGCTGTATCCGGGAGATTGGGATCGCATTGAACAGATGGCGATCATCGCTCACGGGCAAGTGAAAATGGCTCATTTAGCGATTGCGGGAAGCCATAGTGTCAATGGAGTGGCGAAAATCCATACAGAGATTTTAAAGAATCGAGAAATGAACTTATTTTATCAATTCCAACCAGAGAAATTTAATAATAAAACGAATGGAATGACTCATCGTCGTTGGCTCATAAAATCCAATCCAGAATTAACTCATCTCATTACGGAAACGATTGGCGATGAGTGGATGAAGCAGCCGGAAAAATTAGCTCTTCTTCATCCGTATGAACAGGATACCGCGTTTTTAAAGAGCTTAGCGGATGTGAAGCTGAAACGAAAAGAAATTTTGGCGAAGCGAATTTTAGAGCAAAATGGGATTAAGATCGATCCACAATCGATCTTTGACATTCAAGTGAAGAGGCTTCATGCATATAAACGACAATTATTGAACGTGTTGCATATTTTATATTTATATAACCGCATGAGAGAGGATGCTTCATTTGATATGTATCCTCGGACGTTCATATTCGGGGCGAAAGCTTCACCTGGTTATTATTATGCAAAGAAAGTCATTAAGCTCATTCATTCTGTAGCCAACATGGTGAACAATGATCCGATCGTAAAGGGCCGAATCAAAGTCGTCTTTTTGGAAAATTACCGCGTATCGTTAGCGGAGGATATTATTCCAGCAGCGGATATTAGCGAGCAAATTTCGACAGCTAGTAAGGAAGCGTCAGGGACAGGAAATATGAAATTTATGATGAACGGCGCCCTGACGATGGGGACGCTTGATGGAGCGAATATTGAAATTTTAGAGCAGGTAGGTAAAGAGAATATTTTCATTTTCGGTTTGAAAGCAGAAGAAGTGATGAAGTTTGAACGTGAAGGTGGCTATCGTTCGATGGATTATTATCATCATGATGATCACATTCGTCAAGTGATGGATCAGCTAGTGAACGGCTTCTTTGATGAAGAGGATCAGTTTGAGATGATTTATGATTCATTACTTATGGAAAATGATCAATACTTTGTATTGAAAGATTTTGCGTCGTATCGCGATAAGCAGCGAGAGGCGGGGCAATTATATGAAAAGAATCGAAATCGTTGGTTCCAAATGACGGCACGTAACATTAGTCAGTCAGGCTATTTCTCCAGCGATCGAACGATTCAAGAGTATGCATCAGATATTTGGGACATTCATAGTCGCGACAGTCAAATACTCGTTAAACGCTAAAATAAAAACGGTGAGTCTCCATGTAAAGTGGGGACTCACCGTTTTTTATCATTATAAAAGATAGCCTAAACAAATGCCGATGGATAGCAAGAAGCCAAAGATCGTGTTTGTTTGCGCAGTTGCTTTCATTGCAGGCATCATTTGAATCGGTAATGTTTTGCCGATAAAGCCTTTCGTCGCTCTTACCGCTTTCGGAATGCTTAAAAACGTGAGAAGGAGCCACGGTGATCCAACCTCAAACACGACAAGAGCCGCTACCCAAGCAAATGACACGATGAACATGCCAGCTAACACTTGAATGGCACGTTTGCGTCCGACTAAAATGGCGAGTGTTTTTCGGCCATTTTCTTTATCTCCATCTAAATCACGAATGTTGTTAGCTAACAAAATCGACCCAACTAAGATCGAGATTGGAACAGAAACAAGGATGCTAGCTGTGGAAATAAAGCCTGTTTGAATATAAAAAGATAGCAAAATAATGACAACGCCCATGAAAAAGCCGGCTGTTAGTTCGCCGAATGGTGTGTAGGCAATCGGAATGGGTCCGCCTGTATAAAAATAGCCAGCGGCCATACAAATGATCCCAATGACAGCAATCCACCATGTTGTATTGGCGCAAATATAAATTCCGAGCAACAATGCGATACCGAAAAAAGAAAACCCCATCGTAAGCACGGTACGAGGTTGTACACCATTGCGGACAATCGCGCCTCCGATCCCTACAGATTGTTCCGTGTCGAGGCCTCTGACGTAATCGAAATACTCGTTAAACATATTTGTAGCTGCCTGAATCAGTAGGCAAGCAATGAGCATCGCTAAAAATAAGTCGATTCGAAGCGACGTATCGGCGACAGCTAAAGCTGTTCCGAGAAACACAGGAACAAAAGCAGCTGTTAACGTATGCGGTCTCGTAAGTTGCCACCAAATTTTCCAGCCTTTGTCCGGCTTAATGGAAGGGGATGTGTTGACTTCCATCGTTTATTCTCTCCCTTTAGTTAATAACGAACAATTCTTCTTCTATTCGTCATTTATAAGTGTAGAAAAGGAAAGGATAAGTGTCAATCACTTTTCACATCTCTAAGCAGGTTCAAGACCTTATTTAGAGAGTTCAAAACAAACAAATAATAGGAACAATTGAAGCAAAGCATTATAATAAGGGTAGAATAAGACAAAACACAGTGGAATCGTTGACATAACGAGTTCAAGAGGTGTATCTTTAAATAAGTTTGACAACGATTCATACTGCTGTATGTGCAATGGAGGAGATTTCATTGTCTACTATAAAGAGCCATCCGATTAAAGAAGTGTTTATCCAGGAGAGGAATAATAAGTTAACTCATCTCCAGTCATTACTCTTTAGTTATGTGGAGAAAGTGGATTCGATTGATCCGTTAGCTTTTTATCAAAATGGACGAGCTACTTATACTGGGGAACGATTTTTCTGGAAAGATCGAGATGGAGAATTGACAATTGTTGGTTTAGGAAATATTCATACGATTCGCAGTGAGCAAAGAAATGAGCTGCGTTATAAAGAGGTAGAGCAGAAGTGGGATGATCTAACCGAATGTGCATCGATTCACAATCCCTTTGATGCTTACGGAACAGGTCCACTTCTATTTGGTGGTTTTTCCTTTGATCCGGAACGACCACAGGAACAGGAATGGTCTAATTTCTCTCCGGCTTTCTTTTATGTGCCAGAATTTATGCTGACGACATATCATGGGGAAAGCTACTTGACGACAAATATGATATGCACGTCTCACGATTCAGCTGAGCTAATCGATAAGATGGAGCGAAAGAAAACGCATCTATTGCATGAAGCGCTTCCTTCGCTACAAAAAACCGTTGATCTTGTGAAAATGGCTGAGCACGATCCAGAGGCGTGGAAGCAATCCATCGACGAAGTGGTACAAAGTATGACAGCCGATCCAGAGTTGAAAAAAGTCGTGCTAGCTAGAAAGCTGACGGCTCATTTTCAGTCGGAAATTACGCCTGATCTTGTATTAGAGCGCTTACTCGATCAACAGCCAGAGAGCTTTGTTTTCTCGTTAGAAGCGATGGAAAGCTGTTTCTTAGGAGCTTCTCCCGAACGATTAGTACGCAAGCGCGATCAAGTGGCGTTATCTACCTGTTTAGCAGGATCGATTAAGCGAGGGCGGGATGAAGCAGAGGATCAGCAACTTGGGTCTGAGCTTCTGAATGACAGTAAAAATCGAGTGGAGCATGATTACGTCGTGCAAATGATTCGTAAAGAAATGTCGCATTTATGTCATGAGGTCGATGTTCCGACAACACCTACTTTAATGAAGGTTCGCGATATTCAGCATTTATATACGCCGGTTATTGGTTATACGGAACAAGGGTCGATTTTGCCATTTGTGGAAAAGCTTCATCCGACACCAGCACTCGGGGGATTGCCGAATGATAAGGCGTTACGAGAGATTCGCCGATTAGAAATCATGGACCGTGGTTTTTATGGGGCTCCTGTCGGTTGGATGGATTATCGCAAAAATGGTGAATTTGCGGTGGCAATTCGCTCCGGCTTGTTAAATAAACAACAAGCGGTTCTCTATGCTGGTTGCGGAGTTGTGGCCGATTCACAAGCGGAAAGCGAATTCATTGAAACAGGTATTAAATTCCGACCGATGCTACGGGCAATAGGAGGAACGACTGATGTATGATCATCAAAGAGATTTAACGTTATATAATGCCCATTTTATCGATGGTCTAGCCAAAGCAGGAGTAGACAGCGCCGTGATCAGTCCGGGTTCGCGGTCTACTCCTATGGCTCTTTTACTGGCTGAGCATCCTGATATAAAAGTTTATTTACAAATTGATGAGCGGTCGGCTGCCTTCTTTGCATTAGGACTGGCGAAGGCTTCTAACAAACCAGTCGCTTTACTTTGTACGTCAGGTACAGCGGCAGCTAATTATTACCCAGCTATTGTAGAGGCAAAAAATGCGCGCGTGCCGTTAATTGTGTTAACGTCGGATCGACCGCATGAATTAAGAGATATTGGTGCGCCACAGGCGATTGATCAAAATCAGTTGTATGGCACCAATGTGAAATGGTTTGCTGAAATGGCCTTGCCCGATGCCGATGAGAATATGCTTCGTTACGTTCGCTCGTCTGCTGCCAAATCGGTGTATGTCGCTTCTCAAGCGCCGGCTGGACCGGTTCATTTGAATTTTCCTTTTAGGGAGCCACTTATTCCAGATTATGAAGGAGCATTCGCTAAGAAGGAGTTTGTAGAGCAAGCGCCGCTTTTATTAACAGAAGGAAAACGGACGTTGTCTCAACAAAGCATCGAGCAGCTCGCTCGCTTTTTAAGTGAGAAAGAAAAAGGGATCATTGTGTGCGGAGAGCTAGCTACTGAAGGGTTTAAACAAGCGGTGATTGAGCTTGCTGAAAAGCTAGGCTATCCCATTTTGGCCGATCCATTGTCAGGGCTTCGTAGTGGCCAGTTAGCTGAATCAGTAGTGATGGATAGCTATGACGCCTTTTTACGAAATGACTCCATGAAACAGGTGGCCGCTTTTGATGTCGTCCTTCGTTTCGGAGCGATGCCTGTATCGAAAGCGTTAACTCAATATTTGAAAATGCATGTGAATAAAGAGCATCTCGTCATTGATGGAGGTGCTGGCTGGAGAGATCCAATTACAGCCTCTTCTCATATGATCGCTGCTGATGAAACAGATTTCTGTTTGAGAGTGAGCGAGAGTGTAGAGAAGAAGCTTGATCGTGAATGGTTAACGAAATGGCAGCAAATCAATGAGCGGGCGAAAACGCAAATGAAAAAAGTAGAGCAGCATGCTGAGTTAGATGAAGGAAAGCTCTTTTATCAAGTGTTGCAAAACTTGCCTGATGGCTCCTCGCTATTTGTCGGCAACAGCATGCCAATTCGTGATTTAGATTCGTTCTTCTTTAATCAACCGAAAAGTATTCAGCTTTATGCCAATCGTGGAGCTAACGGCATTGATGGCCTCGTTTCGAGTGCGCTCGGAGTCGCAGCGGCTAATGCATCTACATATTTAATTTTAGGTGATTTATCCTTTTTCCACGATTTAAATGGTTTGTTAGCGGCGAAAATGAATCGGATGAAAATGACGGTTATTGTCATTAATAATAACGGTGGTGGCATTTTCTCTTACTTGCCACAAGCGTCCGAGCCGAAGCATTTTGAACAATTGTTTGGCACACCAGCGGATCTTGACTTTGCCCATGCGGCTAAGCTGTATGAGGGCGGTTATGCAAAGGTGACAGATAGGCAGATGCTACATGAGGCGATGAAAACTGCCGAGGAAGCAGCTGGTTTATTTATTATTGAAGCAGTGACTGATCGCCGGAAAAACGTTGCCGCTCATCGTCAGCTATGGGCGAATGTTTCCCAGGAAATAAATGAATCGCTTGCTGGTGATCAACAATGGAGCTAACGATTCATAGTTGCTGCTATCATTATGAGGTCATCGGTAGCGGCGAGCCTCTCCTGCTTTTACATGGGTTTACAGGAGATCATACGACATGGGCGGATACGGTATCTTTGTTAAAAAAAGATTATCAGTGCGTAGTCGTTGATCTGTTAGGTCATGGACAGAGCTGTTGTCCTGAAGATCCGAGCAGATATGATATTCAGCTTATCGCTCGGGACTTGAAGGAGTTAATGGAGCAGCTTTCATTTGAACGTTTTCATCTGTTAGGCTATTCGATGGGAGGCAGGCTCGCATTAACGCTGGCGGTTCTTTTTCCAGAGGCCGTTCAAAGTCTTGTGCTAGAAAGTGCATCGCCAGGGCTGAAGACAGAAGAGGAGCGAGCGGCACGCCGACTAGCGGATGAACAGCTAGCGCTGAAAATCGAAACAGAAGGAATCGAGAAGTTTGTCGATAGGTGGACGAATATTCCGCTATTTGCGACACAGAAAAATCTTTCGTTAGCAAAGCAAGAAGCCATTCGCGAGCAGCGGCTCCAAAATGATGTCGTTGGGCTTTCTCGCTCGTTGAAAGGAATGGGTACGGGTTCGCAACCGTCTTGGTGGGAGCGACTTTCTGAGCTTTCTATGCCCGTTCTCCTCGTCACTGGTACACTGGATGAGAAATTTACGAACATCGCTTTTGAGATGAATCAAAGGCTTTCGCGATCGACATGGAGAGAAGTTGTTGGAAAAGGCCATGCAATTCATGTGGAAGATTCCGAAGAATTTGGTACAATAATAAGAGAGTTTTTGATTCATACATAAAAGGAGGCAATTTTAATGGCTTTTGAATGGGTTAATGAACGTCAATATGAAGATATTTTATATGAAACGTATAATGGAATTGCAAAAATTACGATCAATCGTCCGGAAGTGCACAACGCATTCCGTCCGAAAACGGTAATGGAATTAATCGACGCGTTTGCCTATGCGCGTGACGATGAAAAAGTAGGTGTCATCGTTTTAACAGGAGCAGGCGAAAAAGCATTCTGTTCTGGTGGCGATCAAAAAGTGCGTGGACATGGCGGTTACGTTGGTGACGACCAAATCCCTCGCTTAAACGTACTAGATTTACAGCGTCTAATTCGTGTGATTCCAAAACCAGTCATTGCGATGGTTGCAGGTTATGCGATTGGTGGCGGTCACGTTCTTCATGTCGTGTGTGACTTGACGATTGCAGCAGACAACGCAGTGTTCGGACAAACGGGACCGAACGTTGGAAGCTTCGACGCAGGTTATGGCTCTGGCTACTTAGCTCGCCTTGTTGGACATAAAAAAGCGAGAGAAATTTGGTACCTATGCCGTCAATACAATGCACAAGAAGCATTGGATATGGGCTTAGTTAACACAGTTGTACCTTTAGAGCAATTAGAAGCAGAAACAGTTCAATGGGCGCAAGAAATGCTTGAGAAGAGTCCAACTGCTCTACGCTTCATCAAAGCAGCGATGAACGCAGATACAGATGGCCTTGCAGGTTTACAACAACTAGCTGGTGACGCAACACTTCTATACTACACAACAGAAGAAGCAAAAGAAGGAAGAGACGCCTTCAAAGAAAAACGCAAACCAGACTTCGGTCAGTTTCCAAGATTCCCTTAATAGAAAAGCGGAAGCGCCTTGTTCAGCCCCGACAAGCAAAAGATGAGCCGGCTGAAAGGTTGTTCTTTAACCTTTTGGACGGATTGGCTTTTGACCTCGAGGGGCTAGGCGCTGCAGCTAGCCAAAGAAAAGCGGAGAGCCCCGTTTAGCGACGTATGGACTGGAATGATCCGCACGAGATAAAGGAAACACGATGAACGATAGTGAATCGATGTTGACTTATCGCAAGGAGGAGCATGGAAGTCCACTAGTCGCTGGGGCTTGGAGCTAGCCAACACCTATAAACAAATATAGCCCTCCGGCTTGCGGATGTGGCAAAGTCCAAAAGCTTGATGGTTTTCCATCAAGCTTTTTTGTCCGCCAGCAGGAGAAAGGAAGGAGTGGAAAAAGCGTGTCACAGAGTATGCCTAATTGGTTAAAGCAGAGAGCTTTTTTAACGCCTGATCGTCCGGCTCTTTATTTCGGTGAGAGAAGCTGGACATTTTCACAATTGTATAAGGAAGTCCAAATGGAGACCGCCTTTTTACAGCAACAGCGAATTCAGCCTGGCGATTATGTGGGCGTGCTTGTAAAGAATACAGAGAGAGCGGTGTTTTTGATTCATGCACTACAGCAAATAGGAGCGATCGCTGTTTTATTGAATCATCGGTTAACGAGTGCGGAATTGGCGTGGCAGCTAAAGGATGCACAGGCGAAGTGTGTAGTATATGATTCTGCTTTTCAGTCGCTCATTGAAGCGTTTGCAGGGATACATACGATTGAGATGGCGAACGAGGAACAGCTGTCAAAACGACAAGGCCGTGAAACATTTGATCTTGAGGAAGTATGCTCGGTCATGTATACATCAGGAACGACGGGCCAACCGAAAGGCGTATTGCAAACGTATGGAAACCATTGGTGGAGTGCGACGGGATCAGCGTTGAATTTAGGGATTCATGAACGAGATTGCTGGATTTGTGCTGTTCCTCTTTTTCATATTAGCGGATATTCGATTTTAATTCGTAGTGTGGTTTATGGAATCGCCGTTCGATTGTATGAGCAATTTGATGAGCAGAAAATCAATGAAGCGTTGCAAACAGGAGAAGGAACGATTATTTCCGTCGTCTCCGCGATGCTGAAGCGGATGCTAGATCAATTAGAAGGGTCTTATCATCCATCCTTTCGCTGTATGCTACTAGGTGGTGGGCCAGCCCCTAAACCTTTATTAGAAGCTTGTGTAGCAAAGGATATCCCCGTATATCAAACGTATGGCATGACAGAAACGTCTTCACAAATCGTGACGCTTCCGCCAGAGTATAGCTTATCGAAGCTCGGTTCTGCTGGAAAGCCGCTGTTTCCATGTCAATTGAAAATCGCTGGGGAGGAAAAGGAAGGCGAAATTCTTGTCAAAGGACCGAATGTGACGAGCGGGTATTTACGACGGGAGGAAGCGAATCAAGCCTCTTTTTCAGACGGCTGGTTTCATACAGGTGATATCGGTTATGTGGATGAAGAAGGGTTTTTATACGTATTAGATCGCCGCT
Source organism: Bacillus sp. Hm123 (assembly GCF_051842975.2). Classification (NCBI taxonomy): domain Bacteria; kingdom Bacillati; phylum Bacillota; class Bacilli; order Caryophanales; family Bacillaceae; genus Bacillus; species Bacillus sp. Hm123. Next base: position 2,662,800 of record NZ_CM200277.1, on the reverse strand, counting down.
CTGATTTAATCATTTCTGGAGGCGAAAATGTGTATCCAGCAGAAATTGAATCGGTGCTGCTTGCCCATCCAGCGATCGCTGAAGCTGGTGTTGTCGGTGTTGCTGATGATCGCTGGGGACAAGTGCCTGTTGCTTTCATTGTTGGGAAGAAGCCGCTTGATGAGGTGGAGGTTAAAGTATTTTGTGAGCAACGACTAGCTAAATATAAATGTCCAGCTGCTATTTTTATTATCGATCAATTGCCAAGAAATGCGGCGAAAAAATTAATGCGCCGTGAGCTAAAAGTAGCGTATGAAAAGAGGCGGACAAAGTGAAGGTCGAACGCTTGATTTTGCATGTGATTGAAATGGAATTAAAATCGCCGTTCGTCACACATTTAGAAACGGTGAACAAGCGACGTAGTATCATTGTCGAGGCGATAGATGCTGATGGAGTAACTGGCTACGGGGAGGCCGTTGCTTTTTCAACTCCGTGGTATACAGAGGAAACGGTACGGACGAGCTACCATATGGTCAAGGATATATTAGCGCCACTAGTACTCGATCGCGAAATCAATCACCCTTCTGATATTAACCAATGGTTCAACGTCGTTCGAGGCAATCCGATGGCGAAAGCAGGGGTGGAAACGGCGATTTGGGATTTATATAGTAAACGCCAAGGTCAGCTGCTTGCCACGTCACTAGGCGGTGTTAGAAACGAAATAAGGGCAGGTGCCGTAGCGGCAGGCTCATCAATGATCGAAACGCTACAACGAATCGATAAGCTCGTCACGCAAGGATATGAGCGTATTAAGGTGAAAATTAGCCCACAAAATGATCGAGAGCTATTACGAAGTATTCGCCGTGAATTTCCAACCATCCCTCTAATGGCCGATGCTAATTCTGCCTATTCTTTGCAAGATATCGAGCGACTAAAAGCGTTAAATGAGTTTCAGCTATTGATGATTGAACAGCCGTTAGCGGTGGATGATCTCGTTCAACATGCTAAGTTGCAAAAAATGATCGAGACACCGATTTGTCTCGATGAAAGTATTCGTTCGATTCGCGATGCGGAAAATGCCCTAGAGCTTGGAAGTTGCGGAGTGATCAATATTAAAATCGGGCGTGTCGGTGGATTGGAAGAAGCAAGGAAGATTCACGACCTTTGTTTAAAGCGAGACCTACCTGTTTGGGCTGGTGGCATGATTGAATTTGGCGTCTCTCGTGCTCACAACGTCGCTCTCGCCTCACTCGAAGGCTTTTCGATTCCAGGAGACTTATCTTCCTCTAATCATTATTGGCATGAGGACATCATTGAGCCGGAAATTGAAGTGGTGAATGGCCGAATTGCGTTATCGCCTGAGGCAGGAATCGGTTATCAAATAAATAAAAGACGGCTAAAAGAAGTGACGATACGAAAAGAAGAACTGACACGATCATGATGTGTTAGTTCTTCTTTTTGCGATCCTTCCACGTTTCAGGGACAAGATCAAAGCCACCTGGATGAAATGGGTGACATTTTAAAATGCGAACGATCGTTAAATATCCACCTTTGATTGCACCAAATCGTTGAACGGCTTCTAAGCCATAATGAGAGCATGTCGGATAAAAGCGGCACGTCGGTGGCTTTAGTGGTGAAATGAATTTTTGATAAAAGCGAATAAAGCTCATAAATAGTATTTTCATCGTTGGTTATTCCTTGTTTTTTTCAGATTCATTTTGCTGCAAATGAGGGTTGTTTTCAATTGGATCAATCGTATGTTTATATTGATAGCCTTTAGTAATAGAGATAATAGTGAAAATAAGTACGGTAATGACGATGACGATCGAAATAATTAATACAGTAGTCATTAGCTATCCCTCCTATACGTATTTTACCATGTTTTCTGATGTCGGTGTATGCCGTTTGCTTGTGGCAGTTCTTTGGACAAAGTGGTGAAGATGTTTTAAAATGAAAAGGAATGGGAATAAAACAAAAGAATCACAAATGAGGAGGAGAATGTTTATGTCAGAAAAATTAGTTCAAAGTGTGAATCAGCAAATTGCTAACTGGACGGTGCTTTATACAAAGTTACATAACTATCATTGGTTTGTGAAGGGGCCACAATTTTTTGCTTTACATGATAAGTTTGAGGAACTATACACGGAAGCATCCCTTCATATTGATGAATTAGCAGAACGTTTGTTAGCTCTTGGCGGCGAGCCGGTAGCGACACTAAAAGAATCATTGGCCATGGCGACGATTGGCGAAGCAGAAGGAAAAGAAACAGCAGAGCAAATGGTGCAATCAGTGGTCGATGATTTCACAACGATCATCGCTGAGCTGAAAGCAGCGATGGACTTAGCTGGGGAAGTGGATGATGAAACGACAGGTGATATGCTTCTTGCGATTCACCAAGGACTAGAAAAGCACGCATGGATGCTGAAATCCTTCTTAGGAAAATAAGCACCGAGAGTAGGAGGAAGAGCGATGGAATTGTCTGCAATGATGGGCAAGCAAGTGGCTGAGCTGCAACAAACATTAAGTTTGAACTTATTAAAAAGCCAAATGGCGACCCAAACGGCTCAAGCGATCCAAATGATGGAGACGTTACCGAAAGTGCAAGCAGCGCCACACCCGCATAAAGGAGCAGCTATAGATATTAAAGGCTGATATAATAAAAAGGATGTCCTCTTTTCTGAGGGCATCCTTTTTATATGCTGGCTAAACGCTGCTAATATGTATTAGTGATAAAGATTTTTCTCTTGCCAACCTTCTTCTAGTGCATCGTTATTGAATTTCTCTCTCAATGCTTCAAACAAGTAGACGCGGAAGAAATATTGCAATTCCTCTTCATTCATTTCTTTTATGATCGAGAATATTTCTTTATTAGATAGCTGTTCTACGACAGCGAGAGTAATCATATCGAGGTCTTCGTCCGAACCTTGGAGCCTCCCACGATAAATCTCATATAGTTCATCGACTAGCTTCATGTGTATACACTCCTTTATTTTGTGATGATTTCTCTTGATCCCCTTATTTCTTTTATACCCTAACTGCAGTAAATAAACCAGTCTATTGTAACAAAATAGACATATTTTTTCACAATCATGATTTATAACAGCCAGGGAATGATAAGAACAGGAGGTGACGATGATGAAAGAGGAAAAAACAGCTTATTATATTCAATTGGCTAATGGAGAAATTATGAGAACATCGACAGCTTCTCCATGGAATTTTAGAATATATGCGACAGATGCAGAGATTATTCAGCTCAGGGAATTATTTGATGCTAATTATGCGGTGGAATGGGAAGGTTTTTTTCGCGCCCATGTACCGTACGTTCAATATCATTTCGATCGCCCGAATGATCGCTATGACGATAATTTGAAAAAGGTTTATGAAATGATTTATGAGCTTGGTGATGAGGAAGCGAAGGCGCACATAAAAGATATGTGGGAAATGTGAAATACGGTATAATAAAAAGAAAAGCTTCTAAGCATAACTGTCGCTATCAGTCTTATGCGAGGAATGGGATAGAGGTAGGGGAGAATGATGTTCAAATTCGCCGATCAACATGGCTGTCAGGTGACGCTTTCTTTTCAATCTGACAGCTTTTCGTTATCTGCTCAGCATGTACTTGTGTTTTGCCGACACAATGGTCAGTGGCTATTGACGAGACATCCGAAACGAGGGTTAGAGTGTCCTGGCGGGAAAGTAGAGCTTGGGGAAACGCTAGAGGAAGCCGCTAAAAGAGAGGTGTATGAAGAAACGGGAGGGGTCATTGACGAGATGACATTCGTTGGAGAGTATTATGTTCAGCATCCAGAAAAACCGTTTGTGAAAGCGATTTTTTTCGCTCAAATCGGGTATATAGAAAAGAAGAACGATTATTTAGAAACAGACGGACCGGTACTATTTCAGCGAGATTTACGCCAAGAGCGAATGAATCGTGAGTTTAGTTTTTTAATGAAAGATGAAGTCGTCGAGCGAACGCTAGACTATTTACATGCGGTGATCCAATGACGTCAATCGTTGAGAAGATCCGTTTTCCATCTCCCCACCCGAGTGTGCGCTTATGGATGGTGACGTATATGTCGAGCGGGCTGAAGGTAAAGGGGCTATTGGCGGAACCAAAAGCAGAAGGAAGCTTCGATGGTTTTCTTTATTTGCGAGGTGGCATAAAAAATGTCGGCATGGTACGCCCCGCAAGAATTACCCAATTTGCCTCAGAAGGCTTCATTGTGTTTGCCCCTTTTTATCGAGGAAATCGAGGGGGAGAAGGGCAGGAAGACTTTGCAGGAGCAGATCGAGAAGATGCCTTTTCAGCCTTTGACTTATTGCAAGCCCATCCTCAAGTGACGGGGAAGGTTCATCTGTTTGGCTTTTCACGAGGTGGAGTCATGGCATTATTGACGGCGATTGAGAAAGAGGTGGCATCTGTTGTGACATGGGGAGGCGTCTCTAATATGATTCTTACCTATGAAGAAAGAAAAGATATGCGCCGCATGATGAAGCGCGTCATCGGTGGAAGTCCTTATAAGCATGAGGAGCTTTATCAATGGCGAACGCCACTGCGCGATTTAGATCAAATAACAGCTCCTGTTTTGATCATTCACGGAAAGAAAGATCAGAATGTTAACATTGAACATGCTTATCAATTAGAAAGGACGTTAAAACAACTGGAAAAGCCGTTGGAAACATGGTATTTTGATCAATATGATCATTACTTTCCGCCGGCTGTGAACCGACAAGTTGTTCAGCAGCTTTGCGATTGGATGAAAAATAATACTCATATGGAGGAGGAGAAAAAATGGGTATGCCAATGGAATTAAATACGATGATCGTCACAAAGGGGAAAGAGAAACGGATAGAAGAAAATAGTTTCTCGTTAAAGAAATCTGGATACCGCTTATATCCGATCGATATTCCGATCCACGTCTATAAAACAATGGATAGCGACATTAGTGGAACCGCTATCATTGAAAAAGTAGAGTGGCAACAAGAAAGCACGATTCTTACATACAAACTGATCTCATTAAATTCAACGAACTAAACGAAAAGCGGTTTGAGCTTCTCGACAATCAAAAAAGGAAGGCCATCGAGGCCTTCCTTTTTTGACATTAGATTTGTGGTCCACCAAGTTCTGAGATTTCGCTTGGAACGTTAGAGAACTTTTTGAAGTTTTCACGGAACTTGCCAGCAAGCTCAGCCGCTTTCTTCATGAATGCTTCTTGATCTGCCCATGCTTTACGTGGGATGAGTACATCATCAGGTACACCAGGAACATGAAGAGGAATTTGTAAACCAAATGTTTTCGTTGTGTATGTTTCTACATTGTTTAATTCGCCTTCAAGAGCTGCTTGCACCATCGCACGAGTGTAAGCAAGTTTCATACGGCTTCCAACGCCGTATTCTCCACCAGTCCAGCCAGTGTTGACTAAGAAGACTTGAGCGTTATGTTCGTCGATTTTCTTACCTAGCATTTCCGCATAGCGAGTAGCTTCTAATGGTAGGAAAGGAGAACCGAAACATGTTGAGAATGTTGCTTCCGGAGAAGTGATTCCGCGCTCTGTTCCTGCAAGCTTAGATGTGTAACCGCTTAGGAAGTGGTACATTGCTTGCTCTTTCGTTAATTTACTGATTGGAGGTAAAACTCCGAATGCATCAGCTGTTAAGAAAATAATTGTATTTGGATGGCCAGCTACGCTTGGATCAACGATGTTGTCAATCGCTTGTAATGGGTAAGCGGCACGTGTATTTTCTGTTAAAGAGTTATCGTTGTAATCAGGAAGGCGAGTGTCCTCGTCTAATACAACATTTTCTAATACAGAACCGAAACGGATCGCATCGAAAATTTGTGGTTCTTTTTCGCGAGAAAGACCGATACATTTCGCATAGCATCCACCTTCAACATTAAAGACGCCGTTTGCAGACCAGCCGTGCTCATCATCACCGATTAAACGACGGTTCGGATCAGCGGATAATGTTGTTTTACCTGTTCCAGAAAGACCGAAGAATAAAGCAACGTCACCTTCGTAGCCAACGTTTGCTGAGCAGTGCATAGGGAACACATCATTTTCAGGAAGAAGGTAGTTCATGATAGAGAAGATGGACTTCTTCATTTCACCTGCGTATTCTGTTCCACCGATTAACACGATACGGCGCTCGAACGAAACGATAATGAATGTTTCAGATTGTGTGCCATCCACTGCTGGATCTGCTTTAAAGTTCGGAGCAGAGACGATTGTGAAGCCCGCTTGATGGTCTTTCAACTCTTCTGCTGTTGGGCGGATGAATAATTGATGAGCAAATAGGTTATGCCAAGCGTATTCATTGATGACTTGGATTGGAAGGCGATGAGTCGTATCCGCTCCTGCAAATCCTTTAAAAACAAAAAGTTCATCTTTTTGTTTTAAATGATCGACTACTTTTGTGTATAATTGATCAAAGACTTCTTCGGAAATCGGTTGGTTAACTGAACCCCAATCGATCTTATCCTTCACAGAAGCTTCTTCAACGATAAATTTATCTTTAGGAGAACGTCCTGTATATTTGCCTGTTTCTGCACGTACAGCACCTGACGCAGTTAACACGCCCTCTTTGCGAGTAAGTACCTTTTCAACAAGCGTAGGTACAGAAGGTTGCATTGTTATATTTGAACCGTTTAGAAGTTCCACAATTTTGCTTGAAACGCTTACAGAGTTCATAAATTAATAACCATCCTTTATAAAAATTTGAAATGTATTTATCTACTCGTTTACTCACAAAACAGTATAGCACATTTGAATGAATAGTCTATACTATATAGCTAATTTTTTTCGTGAATTTCATTTTTTATTTTTCCCCAAAATTTTTTTATAAATATAAATATGAAAGAAGGCGGAAAAAGGCAGATGAGCGGATAAAAATATGATTGACATTATCCATCGAATTTCGTAAGATTTATCTTTGAACGGATACTCTTATCCTGAGCTGGCGGAGGGACAGGCCCGATGAAGCCCGGCAACCTGTTTAAATAGGTATATTACCTATTTAAGACGAAGGTGCTTAAACCTGTGCAAGGTCCAAACCTTGGGCGATAAGAGTGAAAGGCCTATGTTGAATCAACCAACCTTTCCTCTCTTTATGAATTGGAGAGGTTTTTTTATTTTTAAAAGGATAAACTTAGGGAAATGAGTACCGTGAAAATAAAGATCAATTTTGATCCGTTTAAGGAGGAAGTTTCATGACAAAAAAGCGTCGTCTTTTTACTTCAGAGTCAGTAACTGAAGGCCATCCAGATAAGATTTGCGATCAGATTTCTGATGCAATTCTGGATGAAATTTTATCACAGGATCCTAATGCTCGTGTAGCTGCGGAAACTTCTGTAACAACCGGCCTTGTATTAGTAGCGGGGGAAATTACAACATCTTCTTATGTAGATATTAATAAACTTGTTCGCGAAACAATCAAAGAGATCGGCTATGACCGTGCGAAATATGGTTTCGATGCCGATACATGTGGCGTGTTGACTTCTATCGATGAGCAATCTGTAGATATCGCAGCAGGTGTCGACCAAGCTCTTGAAGCACGTGAAGGACAAATGAGCGAGGAAGAAATTGAAGCGATCGGTGCAGGTGACCAAGGTCTAATGTTCGGTTTTGCTTGTAATGAAACAGAAGAGTTAATGCCGCTTCCAATTGCTGTAGCGCATAAATTATCTCGTCGTTTAACAGAAGTACGCAAAGATGAAACACTTGATTATTTGCGTCCGGATGGAAAAACGCAAGTAACAGTAGAATATGATGAAAATGACAAGCCAGTTCGCATTGACACGATCGTTATTTCTACGCAACATCACCCAGAAGTCACGCTTGAGCAAATTCAACGTGACATTCGTGAACAAGTCATTAATCCGGTAGTCCCTGTTGAGTTAATTGATGCAGAAACGAAATTCTTCATCAACCCAACTGGCCGTTTCGTCATCGGTGGTCCTCAAGGGGATGCTGGTTTAACAGGTCGTAAAATTATCGTTGATACGTATGGCGGTTACGCTCGTCATGGCGGCGGTGCTTTCTCTGGTAAGGATCCGACAAAAGTAGACCGTTCTGCGGCATACGCAGCTCGTTATGTAGCGAAAAACATCGTTGCATCTGGTCTTGCGGATAAATGTGAAGTACAGCTTGCTTATGCGATTGGTGTTGCTCAGCCTGTTTCTATCGCGGTTGATACGTTCGGTACGGGCCAAGTATCTGAAGATGTATTAGTAGAGCTTGTTCGCTCGAACTTTGATCTTCGTCCAGCAGGAATCATTAAAATGTTAGATCTTCGTCGTCCGATTTACAAACAAACAGCAGCTTATGGTCATTTCGGCCGTACAGACATTGAACTTCCTTGGGAACAAACAGATAAAGCAGACGCTTTAAAACAACAAGCAAATAACTAATAAAAGTAAGCCTTCCTTTGTTGGGAAGGCTTGTTTTTATTTTTTCTGTATACTTTTATAATATTGAGCTTTCTCAGCGTATTCACGCACGATGCGCTCCATATCTTTCCGATCGTCCTCATTAATTTCTCTAATGACTTTAGCCGGTCGTCCAAATGCCATCGTATTCGGTGGAATCACCTTTCCGGGTGGGACGAGGCTCCCTGCACCGATAAATGCCCCCTCGCCGATTTCGGCATTGTCTAAAATAATCGAACCCATACCGATCAATGCTTTTTTTCTAATTTTACAGCTGTGAAGAATGACTTGATGACCAACAGTCACTTCATCTTCAATAATTAGCGGATTATTTGGACTTTGATGTAAAACCGAGTTGTCTTGAATATTCGTTTTATTGCCAATAATAGTAGGTGCGACATCACCGCGGATGACTGTATTAAACCAAACACTTGATTCTTCTCCGATTGTTACATCACCAGAAATAGTTACGTAGTCGGCGATATAAGCGGAATCTGCGATGGTCGGTGTTTTTTCTTTATATGGATAAATCATGAACACAAGCCCCTTTCTGACTATTAACAAATTTGAAATACTTGCTTTTCATTTTATCTAAAAGATAAACATTTGTATAATAAAGAAAAAGAAATTTTTTTATTGTAAGAAAGGTAAGTTGGGGGTGCGCATATGTGGAAATGGGAAACAGAGCAACAGCCTAGAGGAGTTATTGTCATCGTTCATGGTGCACTAGAGCATCACGGTCGATATGGCTGGTTGATTGAAATGTGGCGTAAGGCCGGGTTTCATGTGGTGATGGGGGATCTTCCTGGTCAAGGAATTACTTCACGCACCCAACGAGGACATATTTCAACATTTAATGATTATTTAACAGCTGTGCAGGAATGGGTGGAAGCCGCCTATCAATTTGATCTACCTGTATTCTTACTCGGACATGGGGTGGGCGGATTAATTTCGATTCGTCTATTGCAGGAGTGGGATTTCGAAGTGGCGGGTGTGATCGTCTCTTCTCCTTATTTAGGAATGGTTTATACACCAGCTAAAATGATTAATGTGATGTCACATAGTCTGAATTCATTCGCTCCGTCATTTAAATTTTCTTATGGAGTAACAGCTGACATGTTAACTCGAAATCAACAGGTGATTGAAGCAGACAAGGAAGATTCGCTGTTGCTCAATAAAGTATCGGTTCGGTGGTATCGTGAATTGCTGCAAGCGATCAAAGTAGCTTCGTTAAAAGTAAATGAGCTACCGGACGTTCCGTTGCTGGTCATGCAGGCGGGAGAGGATCAGATGGTCGATCGCAAAGTAGTAAGAAAATGGTTCCACCAAATTGATCTATCTGATATGCATTATAAAGAATGGCCTAGGCTATATCATGACATTTTTAATGAACCAGAACGGGAAGATGTATTTCACTATGCCAAGGGATTTGTCGAGAATCAGCTTCGTCTTTTAGGATATGTCATTGACAAATGAGGTGAAGGAATGGCTATACCTGTGACACCACTACGATTAATGCATAGCATTTATAAAGAAGTGTTTCCGATTGTTCATGAGCAATTAACCTTTTGGAAGGCACAAGCGGAAAACATTCCAAATAGTGAGTTGAGACAACAGGCGCTTGCTAGCATTGAACATAAAACGTTTCATTGTGAAGGTGGATCGGTGCTAGCGTTGTTATCAGGGAAGAACAAAGAAGAAGCCGTACGCTTTATTGTGGCGTACCAAACGATTAGTGATTATTTAGACAATCTTTGTGATCGGAGTACTTCGTTAGATCCGCGAGATTTTGCGGCTCTTCATGAGGCGATGGAAGATTCACTCACGATCGGCGCTCCGATGAGAGAGTACTACCGCTTTCGAGAAGATTGCGAGGACGGCGGCTATTTATGGCAGCTCGTTCAAACGTGTCAGTCGGTCATTTCAACAATTGCTTCATATGAAGCGATCGCTCCTTATTTTCACGAGTTATGTCGTTATTATTGCGATCTGCAAATACATAAACATGTTCGACAAGAAGAGCGAGAAGAACGGTTAAAAACATGGTTTCAGCAGCATCAAGCGTCATTGCCGAAAATGGAGTGGTATGAATTTTCGGCTTGTGCGGGCTCTACGTTAGGGATTTTTTGCTTACTGTCATACAGTCTTAATGACGAGTTTCAACTCGAACAGGCACAGCTTGTTAGAGATAGTTATTTTCCTTACATTCAAGGTCTCCACATTTTATTAGATTATTTCATCGATCAGGCAGAAGACGTTGAAGGTGGCGACTTGAATTTTTGCTTTTACTATCCAGATGAACAACAATTGTTTGAGCGATTGATTCATTTTGTGGAAGAAGCTGATAAACAGGCACAGCGGCTGCCGCATGCTCGCTTTCATCAGCTCATTAATTATGGGCTACTAGGTGTGTATTTATCGGATAATAAAGCACTCCAACAAAAGAACATCCGCTCGATGTCGAAAAAAATGATTCGTAAAAGTGGTGGGAGCAGCTTCTTCTTTTATTTAAACGGTCGGACGTATCGCCGCGTGCAACGAGCGTTTCCGCAGTTGTTTATGAAAAGAAGGTAGAAGAAAGTGCTAGTAAGGTCAAAGAAAAAGCTGTCCTTTTTTCGTAACGGGTTCGTTGAAGGGGAGAAATGCTAAAACCATTGCAAATAACAACCTTATTAGCGATATAAATGACAAGTAAAAACGCTCAGATTTTTCTGAGCGTTTTTGGGTGTGAGTAAATATTTTACCAATTTAATCGAATGGAAGTTCCTGCTTTAACTTAAAATGCGGAGGTCGTCGTATATTACTTATTAAAGTACACAGTATCATCAAATGTCATTCCAAAATGAGTATATTGTATATGGACATTATTTATTTCTTCATTATGAATAACACTTACCCCGTAAATCTTATCATCTTTTGAAGCAGTCCCATCATCTAATTTTTCGTAATTAAAGGAAGGGGAAGTTCCTGTTTTTATGGATATCTCATCTATATTGATAAAACCATATTTTTTCGCTTCTTCACCGTTATAATCATCCGTTATAATGAAACCTTGTAACGCATTACTAACTTGCAATCTTGTTTTTAAAGGCTTTTCATTATTATTTACTGAAATATCTAATATTTTTATTTCACGAAAGCCATTATTACCAATACCAACAACTACTGATTTATGATCTTCACTTGAAGCAATAGTACCAATCTCCAATGGTGGATTAAATTTCAAAGACAGATACGTGCCGCCTATTATTATTAAAAGAATTAGTATTCCGGCACCTTTCCAACCTAAACCGCCTACTAAATCTGCAAGATTACTCCCGTGAATACTGCTAGAAGGATTTTTTAACTCTTCTTGTCGCATATTTTCTCTTCTCATTTCAGGAGTTTCTTTATCTTTACCCATGTTAATCCCCCTATAAATTAAATCGTCATCCCTAATGACTTGAATTTATTTATGATTGGATGTTCCTGTAAGTTTATAGTATATTGGTTTATCTTTGGTAGTCAATCTTTTCGTCACCCACTAAATTTCCAATTTCGAGTTGCTTAACCATTCTTCTGTTATTTAATGTTTTCTCCTCAATAACTGAACCGGTCCCCTTTTTGCGGACAGCCTTTTCTGTTATCTTTTTTCAATCGCAATAATAAACGGCGGTTGGTTCGCTTGGTTAATGAATTGATATTGCAGTACATGAGCTTGCTGCTGATCAAGATTTGCCACATACTTCAGTAGTTCTTCTTTTTCGACCGCTCCTTCTTCATGTCCATGGTAGATGACAAGAACGATGATGCCACCGGACTGCAACATCGAAAAGATTTGTTCTACTGCCGTAATCGTTGTGTCTGGTTTAGTAACGATTGTTTTATCCCCTTTTGGCAAATAACCAAGATTAAAGATCGCGCCGCTAATTTGGCCATGCCATTTTTCTGGAATAGAAGCGGCTGCTTGTTCGTGGCCGCGGCTAAAAAGTGTAGCTCGGTCACTTAATTGCTGTTCTTCTAATCGAGCCTTCGTATTAGTTAAGGCGAGTTCTTGCACGTCAAAACCAAATACATGTCCGTTATCGCCAACAAGTTTGGCAAGAAATAACGTGTCGTTACCGTTGCCGAGTGTCGCATCAATCGCGATGCTACCGTCTGTGACGGTTTTTTCTAATAGTTTTCTTGCAAATGGTAGGATTCCATCCAGATTCATATTGAACCTCCTCATTGTTAATCGATTATCTTTGCTGATTATATCTATACATCCGCTAATTGAAAACTATTTCCTCAAGCAAAATCACGGGTTGTTGTGTTCAATCGTTCATAACTTGATTATAATGGTTGGAAACAATGAGATAGAAAAGGGAGTGTTAGTTTGCATACGGCAGTTACTCACCCATCACAAATTAAAGAAATTTCGCAATTGATTGAAGCCATCCGACAACTATGGGAATTAAAATCATATAAAGCGTTAAAAAACTGGCTTGTACAAATAGAGACAGAAGAGGAGTATTATCGGTTAATTCGACTGGCGGATGCTGGAGCTATGTATCAATATAGCGGCTTTTTAGCGGCTATGGCCAATCGGCGTTTTCGTTCTGTCCGCACGCTTGCTTGGTATGGATACAATTTGTTAGAGCAAGGGAAAAGCATGGAAGCAGAAATGAAAATGAAGCAGCGGTTATTTAATGAAGATGTGGAGTCATTGACAATCGTGGAGCGTACATCGGCTTATCTCTTGTTAGTAAGAGCGCTTTGTCAGCTGCATCGCTACCAAGAAGCGGAACAATATATGAAGCAGATTCAAGCGGAAGGCGGTACGCTGTTACCCGATCAGTTGGCTGACTTTTATCTTGATAAAAATGATTGGACTCGTGCGGAACAAGAGGTGCAAAAAGGGCTTGATTTGCCGTTCGAACAGCGAGGTAATGTATGCTGGCTCATTTATGCAGATGTTTTATCGAAACAAGGATGGCATGAAGAAGCACTTGCTGCGCTGCAAAAAGGAGCTGAGCTTTTCTCGGGACATCCTGTATTTCAACTTGCTCAAGTACGTCATTTTCGCATTCTCGGGAATTACACAGCCTTGTTGAATGCATTTGATTCACTATTTGAAGATAATCCATTCCACACTGATAGGGATTATTTTATTTATTTAAAGGCCGAAGCTTTATATAAATTAGAAAAATGGGAGGAACTACAGTGCTGGGTTGAAAAAAATCATTCCATTTTAAAAAAGACCGTATTTGGTGAACGAAGGATCAATCCAAAAGGTGCTCATCGAGAATTAGCAATTCAGCCAATAGAACAAAAAATGAACTATTGTGTACCTGCTACATTATCGATGCTTTTGCAAACCGCTGGAAAGCAAAAAACACAGGACGAAATTGCTGAGCATGTGTTTGAAACAACAGGTTCTAAGCTACGCAAAGCAATGGATTACATGAATTCTCTCGGTTTTTCATCGAAGTTTTTTAAGGGAACAGTAGAGCTTTATAAACAGCTGATTGATGCAGGCTATCCGGTGATGCTGGATATGCTTTTTGAAAATGCGTCACATGTGCAGCTAGTGGTCGGTTACGATGATCGCTTAAATGTGCTTCTTGTCCAAGACCCGAATGAACTCGATCCGACGTTAGTGCCTTATGAGGAAGTAGCTAAAGTTTACAGATTAAAGGATCAATTATCTCTTGTATTTGTCCATGATGGCCAACAAGAAATATTGGAGCAGTTAAATGAAAAGGATCATCAATTTTTTTACCAGATGTATGAATATGTAGACAAGCTAGGTGAAGGAATAGAGTCCGCTGTTGATGAACTATTGCTATATTTAGCGAATCACGATAGTGAAATTTTTTCCTCTGTGATTGGGTTGAGAATCATTCAAGATCCAAAAGCAAAGCCGTTTTTGGAAAAATGGGTCGAGCATCTGAAGGAACGTTGGGGAGAAGAGGATGAAGAAGTACAGCTGTTAATCGCTCATGCTTATTACATGCACAATTTGACAGGTAAAGAATTTCAGTTGGCGATGAGCTATGTGAAGCAAAAAGGAGCTTATGGTCATTTTCTTCAAGGAATTGTTGATTATCAAAAGGATCGTACAGAACAGGCTATTTTTCATTTGAAACGCTCGCTTGAAAAGGATGCCTTTCAACCAAATGCTTACGCTTATTTAGCGCGTTGTTATGCTGATTTTTCCCAATTTTCATTGGCGCAGCAATGGACAAAGGTTGCGCTTGAAATGGACGAAACAGATGAATTCATTCGATTGACGTATGCTCTTGTGTTATTTGAGTCGGGGGCAGTACAAGCAGCGTTAAAGCAGTTCGAGCAATTAGCTAAGGACTATCCGAATGATGATTATTATGTATATGAGATCGGTCACTGTTATATGGAGATGGAAGACAAGCAAGCAGTGAAATGGTTTAAACAGGTGATTGATATGAACCCGGCGAGCTCCTACCCTTATTTGCGAATAGCGGAAATTCGAATGAATGAGGAGAAATGGGAGCGGGCTGAAGCTTATTTGCGGGTAGGAGCGGAAGAGTTTGTGCCTGAAGAGGAGACGGGAATTCTTTGGCTGTACATTGGTCATACACGTATGAGTCGAGAGTTGTATGATCTGGCAGAAGAAGCGTATCATCGGGCTGCACAACTCGATGAGGATGGTGAATTATTGGCTCTTGTCTATAAAGGACAAGCCATTATCCAACAAGGAGATTGGGAGCGAGCGCAGCAGATCATCCAACAAACGCTCACTCCGTCAGATCATCCAGAGGTTTACGTACGGGCTGGAGGAATGATGTTTGAGGAAGCGGAAGATGAAGAGAGGCAGATGATTGGTCTTGATTTCATGGAAGCAGGATTAATCGCAGATGATGATTGGCGGGAGAACATTTCGCTTTATATCGATTATGTGGAAGAATCACCGTTTGTTCATCGCGGGCTGACCTTCTTGCAAAAGCTTCGTGGCAAGCATCCAGTGAGTGAGCTCTATTGTTATGAAGCGATTTTACATGAACAGCTCGACAATCCTATTTTTGCTGAAAGATTATTACTAGAAGCGGTGGAGCTCGATTCTTCAAGCACCTTCCCACATTATCGTCTCGGCAAGCTATACTTGGCGCTTGAACGGTATGAAGAAGCGGAAAAACATTTGCAGAATTGCATTGCGATCAATAGTGAGTTCACAGCTGCCTATGAGGAATTGGTTGATTTGTATGAAGAAATAGACCAAGTAGACAAAGCGAAAAAACATTTGTTTCATCTATTTGAACAAATGCCGCAAGCCTGTGACATGAAGAGATTAATAGATTGGATGTCAACTGAAAAAGAGCAGAAGACCTTACTGACTCATTTGAAGCAGTTAGAAGGAAAGGTCGATGAAGACTGGCGTTTGCATGCATTAAGTGACGTGCTTCCACTAGAAGAAGCTATTCGCTTGTTGGAAGCAGAAAAGTCTCTTGAATTAAACGCACAGCTTGCCACTTTATATATTCGCAACGGTCAAGAGAAGCAAGCCTTTGCATTGCTACAAGAGCTTATACAAGAAGAACCTGACAATGAAGTGTTGTATGAGCCATGGATCGCTGTGCTTTTAAAGATGAAGAAGTTGTTGAAGTTAGAAAAAATCGTAGACAAGATGAAATTATCTTCAGAGGAAATGGCGCTCGTTTACCGAAATAGTGCGGATGGCTTGATCCCGTTCGTCCATGAAGAAAGGGAAAAAGAGAAGCGCGGCCTTTTTAGAAAACTGACTGGTGGTATTAAATTTGTTTCTCTATTTGGAGCAGTAGTTGCCTTTTATGAAAAAGCAATCAAGTTAGCGCCGGATCATCAGGAAGGATATAGTGAATTAGCCGCTTTTTATATGGTGCAAGACGTAGCGGATGATGCTTTTAAAGTATTGAAGCGCTACTTAGCACGCCAAGATGATGATTCATTCCGTTTTAGAGCCGCTGCTGCTGCGCTCAGCTACGCTTCTGAAACAGGAAAAGAAAGATATGTAACAGAAGCACAGGAACAGCTCTTCTTATTGAAGGAGCGACGTTCAACCGATCCAGAAGTCCGTGAAATGCTTGCGGATACGTTTTTACTCCTAGATCACCCAGAACAAGCGATCGTTGAGTACCAAGCACTCATTCGAATGTCACCTTACCACATCGCGGGATATATTGGCTTACTGATGATTTATCTTGATCTCGATCAAGTACAAGAAGCGAAAAGGTATGTAACAGCTATACCTGATTCCGTTCGTCAACGTGTATTGGAACAATTAGCAGAGATGGTCGAGGAACAGCCGTTAATTGAACAATTATTGCAGTGATGATTCATAAAATGAAAGGAAGATCAAGGATGCCAAAAGTATTGCAAGAGTTATCGAAAATGAATGAGACATCGCTTCGTTCGGAAGTGTTGGAACCATTAAAGATTGTTTCGGGAAAGGTCGTAGCCTGTGAGCCAGGTGTGTTTGAGCAACAGATGTTTGAACAAAAGATTCAACCAGGTTCCTATCCAGTCATTATTTGGTGGTATGAGGAGACTCAGCTGATTGCTGCCGCTGAACTGAAGTTAGCTGAAAGTGTGCCGGTTCGTTGGGAGATGGCCACAAAACTAGGACAAAACATGGATGAGCTAGAAGAGGGACATATCTTTGGTTATCCTGTAGATACAGGGCTAGGGTGTTTTGCGGATCAGGAAGCCATTTGTCAAATGTCAGAAATAGAAGCTAGATTGGTACGGGAACTTGGAGATGATTTTATTAGCTTCTATGATGATGTCTTGGATGATGTGTTGATGGAACATGACGATGGATGGGGCAATCTCCTCGTGTCTAAGGAGAACGGATTAAACGCTATTTTATTCCGTACAGGTTACGGCGATGGATTTTATGCATCTTATTGGGGATTTGATGAGGATGGACAGCTCGTTTCGCTTGTTACTGATTTTAATGTATTGTAACGGATAATAGAAGAGTCTTTCATAGCCACACTATGAAAGACTCTTTTCGATTTCAAAAACCTTCCCCTGCCAACTACCGCGCCGCTTCAATTCCGCATCAATCGCATTCAACACCGCCCATTTATTCACACTCCACATCGGTCCAACCATTAAATCAATCGGTCCATCGCCTGTGATTCGATGAATAATCATTTCCGGCGGTAAAATTTCTAACTGATCGCAGACGAGCTGGACATAATCTTCAAATGATAAAAATTCTAATAATCCTTTTTCATATTGCTTCACCATTGGCGTGCCTTTGAGTAAATGCAATAAATGAATTTTAATCCCTTGCACGTCTAGTTGGCTAACGACTTTCGCTGTTTCCATCATCATTTCTGGTGTTTCGAGCGGCAAGCCGTTAATAATGTGAGAACAGACGCGAATGTTATGCTTTCTTAGTTTTTCGACACCTTCTACATAGGTGTTAAAATCATGGGCGCGATTAATGATGTGCGCCGTTTTTTCATGAACGGTTTGCAAGCCGAGCTCGACCCATAGATAGGTGCGTTCATTCAGTTCCGCTAAATATTCAACGACATCATCTGGCAAGCAATCCGGTCGTGTCGCAATCGATAAAGCAACGACATCCTCTTGCTTAAGCACCGATTCATATTTCTCTCGTAGCACATCAACTGGCGCATGAGTATTGGTATACGCTTGAAAGTAGGCCATATACTTGCCGTCTTTCCATTTATGATGCATTTTTTCTTTAATGTCATGAAATTGTTTTTCTAAATCATCCGCCCGGCTTCCAGCAAAGTCACCGGAACCAGCCGCACTGCAAAAGGTACAGCCACCAAAGGCAACGGTGCCGTCACGATTAGGACAATCGAAGCCGCCGTCTAGTGCGACTTTAAACACTTTATGACCGAATGTATGGCGTAAATGATAATTCCATGTATGATAGCGTTTGTTATCGCTAGCATAAGGAAATGGGTTGGCATTCATGTTTGTTTTCCTCCTCTATGTAACAAAAGTCTATCACGAAATTCAGGTAGAAAAAACAGCGGGAATAAGTCAGAATTTTAAGTTTAGGAAAGTTGTTGAAAGCGGAAAATAAAACCCCTAAAATAACTTAGGTACACGAAATAGTTTGTCAAAGGAAAGGGGGAGCAAAAATGCCAAAAGCAGTTTGGTTGTTAGTCATTGGAATGGTGATCAACGTGACAGGGGCCTCTTTTTTATGGCCGCTGAACACGATTTATATTCATGAACATCTCGGGAAATCATTATCGGTGGCGGGCGTTGTATTAATGTTGAATGCAGGAGCCTCAGTTGTAGGAAATCTTCTTGGTGGAACGCTTTTCGATCGATTTGGTGGTTATCGTTCGATTCTTTTAGGAACATTCATTAATGTCGTTTCTATGGTAGGGATGACACTATGGCATGGTTGGCCGCATTACGTCATCTTTTTAACGATGGTCGGCTTTGGAACAGGGATCATTTTTCCGGCTATGTATGCGTTAGCTGGTGCAGTATGGCCAAAAGGTGGACGACGAGCGTTTAACGCAGTGTATGTCGCACAAAACGCTGGTGTAGCGATCGGATCAGCACTTGGCGGATTTGTTGCTTCCTATTCGTTTAATTATATTTTCATCGCGAATTTAGCGATGTTTGCGGTTTTCTTACTATTAGCTACCTTTAGTTACCGCCGGATGACTTCCGTTAAAGGGGCGCAGACGAATGTGTTGGCTGAGCATAGTGCAGTGAAAAGCCGCAGTAAGCTAACTGCCTTGCTTATTCTTTGTGTCGCTTATATGCTGTGTTGGATCGGATATGTACAGTGGCAGTCTACGATTGCAAGTTATACGCAAGAAGTGAATATTAGCTTAAAGCAATATAGCTTATTATGGACGATGAACGGAGCGTTAATTGTATTTGGACAACCACTCGTCAATTACTTGCTTCGACCATTACAACACAATATGAAAAAGCAAATCGTTGTTGGGATCGTCATCTTTATGGCGTCCTTTGGCGTGACAGCTTTTGCCGAAGATTTTAAAGGTTTTATAGCGGCCATGCTTATTTTGACTATTGGGGAAATGCTTGTCTGGCCGGCTGTACCAACAATTGCTGATCAGCTTTCACCGAAAGGGAGAGAAGGCTTTTACCAAGGGATCGTCAACAGTATGGCGACGGCAGGGCGGATGTTTGGTCCTGTCCTTGGCGGGGTGCTGGTCGATGTGTACGGTATGACTGCCTTGTTTATGGTGTTAATCGCTTTATTAATATTCGCTTTCGTATTAGCGCTTGTGTATGATCGACCGCTGAAAAAAGAAGCGCCATCTACTTCGATGTCCTCTTATTAAGCTTGCAACTGTCAGAAATTTTGTCTAAAATAGATGGTGATCAACCATATCAAAAAAGACGATGACAAGGAGTAGTAGTGGGGTTCTTCTGAACAAGAGAGCTAGCGGGTGGTGAAAGCTAGTCAGAGGGTCCATGAACTCGCCTTTTGAGTCGCAGGTGTGAAAGGATAGTAGCATCTGCCGCCGATCTGCGTTATAGACATAAGCCGAGTGCCGAAATAGGCGCTAATCTGGGTGGTACCGCGGGAACTATACTCTCGTCCCAATTGTAGGGGCGGGAGTTTTTTATTTTTGTATACAGTTTCAACAAGGAGGATGTTACAGATGAGTTTTGATCATCAGCTTATTGAGAAGAAATGGCAAAAGGTTTGGGAAGAAAATAAAACATTTAAAACAACAGAAGATAAAGAGAAGCCGAAGTTTTATGCGCTAGATATGTTTCCTTATCCATCAGGAGCAGGCTTGCATGTTGGACATCCAGAAGGCTACACAGCAACGGATATTTTATCACGCTATAAGCGCATGAATGGTTACAATGTGCTTCATCCGATGGGCTGGGATGCTTTCGGTTTACCAGCTGAGCAATATGCACTTGACACAGGAAATGATCCAGCCGAATTTACGGAGCAAAATATTAATAACTTCCGTCGTCAAATTAAGTCATTAGGCTTTTCTTACGATTGGGATCGCGAAATCAATACAACTGATCCTGAATACTATAAGTGGACGCAATGGATTTTCTTGCAGCTTTATAAAAAAGGACTAGCTTACGTTGATGAAGTCGCTGTGAACTGGTGTCCAGCTCTTGGAACGGTATTAGCAAATGAAGAAGTGATCGACGGCAAAAGTGAGCGTGGCGATCATCCAGTCGAACGCCGCCCAATGAAGCAATGGATTTTGAAAATTACCGAGTATGCCGATCGCTTGCTAGAAGACTTAGACGAGCTTGACTGGCCGGAAAGCATTAAAGATATGCAACGTAACTGGATCGGTCGTTCAGAAGGAGCGGAAGTGACGTTTTCGATTGCTGATCACGAAGAAACATTTACGGTGTTCACGACACGTCCAGACACGCTGTTCGGCGCTACATACGCAGTATTGGCTCCAGAGCATCCATTTGTTGAAAAAATTACAACAGCTGAGCACAAACAAGCGGTCGCTAATTACATCGATGAAATTAAATCGAAAAGTGATTTAGAGCGTACCGATCTCGCAAAGCATAAAACAGGTGTATTCACAGGAGCGTATGCGATCAACCCAGCAAACGGTGAAAAAATGCCAATCTGGATCGCTGATTACGTATTAATGAGCTACGGAACAGGTGCGATTATGGCGGTTCCGGCGCATGATGAGCGCGACTATGAATTCGCGAAAAAATTCGAGTTACCGATCAAAGCGGTCGTTGCTGGTGGAGAGATCGAGCAAGAGGCTTACACAGGTGATGGCGAGCATATTAACTCGGACTTTTTAAATGGCTTAAATAAAGAAGAAGCGATTGCGAAAATGATCGCTTGGTTAGAGGAAAAAGACCTTGGTACGAAGAAAGTAACGTATCGTCTACGCGACTGGTTATTTAGCCGTCAACGCTATTGGGGCGAACCGATTCCGATCATCCATTGGGAAGATGGCACAATGAGCGCTGTTCCTGAAGAAGAACTACCGCTTGTCTTGCCAGTCACAACAGAAATTAAACCGAGCGGAACAGGGGAATCACCATTAGCGAACATTGACGAATGGGTAAATGTTGTTGATCCAGTCACAGGTAAAAAAGGTCGTCGTGAAACGAATACAATGCCACAATGGGCAGGTAGCTGCTGGTACTATTTACGCTTTATCGATCCGAACAACAGCGAAGCATTAGCTGACCCAGATAAATTAAAACAATGGCTACCAGTTGATATTTATATCGGTGGAGCCGAGCATGCCGTTCTTCACTTATTGTATGCCCGTTTCTGGCATAAAGTATTATACGATTTAGGTGTAGTGCATACGAAAGAGCCATTCCAAAAGTTATTTAACCAAGGAATGATTTTAGGCGAAAATAATGAAAAAATGAGTAAATCTAAAGGAAATGTCGTCAACCCTGACGAAATCGTAGGTAGTCATGGAGCAGATACGCTTCGTCTATACGAAATGTTCATGGGTCCATTAGATGCATCAATCGCTTGGTCAACAACAGGTGTCGACGGTGCACGTCGCTTCTTAGACCGCGTATGGCGTTTAATCGTTCAAGAAAACGGCGAATTAAGCGAGAAAATCACGGATGCTGGCACAGAATTAGAAAAAGTGTATCATCAAACAGTGAAGAAGGTAACAGAAGATTATGACCACCTTCGCTTTAACACAGCGATTTCACAAATGATGGTGTTCGTCAATGAAGCGTACAAAGCAGACACGTTGCCAAAACCATTTATTGAAGGCTTAGTCCAATTGCTTTCTCCAATCGCCCCACATATGACAGAAGAACTGTGGGAAAAACTAGGTCACAATGAAACGATTAGCTATCAACCATGGCCAACATTTGATGAAACAAAGTTAGTAGACGATGAAGTCGAAATCGTTGTTCAAGTGAACGGTAAATTAAAAACAAAACTAATGATTTCAAAAGAAGCCACTCGTGAAGAAATGGAACAAATCGCGATGAACGATGAGAAAGTTAAAGAACAAATCGAAGGCAAAACGGTACGTAAAGTGATTGCTGTACCAGGCAAACTCGTTAATATCGTAGCTAACTAAAGAAAGGATGTTTCACATGGAACCAATCGAAATCATTACTCCAGAAGAACTGAAACAAAAGCTAGAAAACGGGGAACAGCTAGAAATCATCGATGTTCGTGAAGATGAAGAAGTAGCTGCTGGCATGATTGTAGAAGCGAAGCATATCGTCATGGGAACAATCCCTGAGCGCCTCGATGAATTTGATAAAGACAAAGAATACATTTTCGTCTGCCGCTCTGGACGCCGCAGTGAAAACGTCTGCTACTATTTGCGCGACCAAGGCTTCAAAGTCCGCAACATGGTCGGCGGCATGCTCGAATGGACAGGAAAAACAAAATAATATAGTTGAAACAGCCTCCCGGGGATACTTGGGAGGCTGTTTTTTGGCGTGAGGTTTATTTTAGTTGAGGAATCGAATCGGGCGCGAATTTGGTCGAATCGGTCGGAGTGGCTGAGGAATTGGGCGCGAATTTGCTCGAATTGGTCGGAACAGCTGAAGAATCGGTCACCCCCATTAAGTATACTCACCCGTCATTTGAAGCATTCTATAAAAGATATTCATTGTGGAATATCGACAATCCATTCCTTTGAGGTGAGGACATGAGTCATAAAGACGGGTTAGATCCACACTCACAATTGTTTCATCATAACTGGACGAGGCCAAAGCGAGCGAAATCACAAGTGAACGGGCATACGGAAGAATCGCAAAAAACGATCATTTTAAAGCGAACAGTAAAAAGTCATCGTTTTTCTTAAACAGCGAAACAGCAGGAAAGAGATGAGTCTCTTTCCTGCTGTTAACTTTGTCCTGCATTCATGCCAGCTAATCTCCCGGTCACAAGGGCAGAAGTGATGTTGTAGCCACCTGTGTATCCGTGGATATCTAATACTTCTCCGCAAAAATACAGGCCAGCCATTTTTTTCGACGCCATCGTTTTCGGTTCGATTTCTTTAATCGACACGCCACCGCCTGTTACGAATGCTTTTTCAAGTGGAAGGGTTCCGTTGACGGTAAAGCGGAACTCTTTGCAAAGATGAGCCAATTGTCGAATTTTCTCGGTTGCGACGCCGTTACAAATCATTTCTTCTTCGATGTCCGTTTGCTTCAGTAAAAACAATAAATATCGTTCAGGAACGATTCCTTTTAAACAATTCTTGACCGCTTTTTTCGGATTTGCCTTCATTAAACGATGAATTTCTTGAAACAGCTGCTCTTCATTTTTTTCTGGCAAGCTATCGATCGTCATTACGACTTCGGGAGATTTTTTAAATGCTTTGACAACAAATTGACTACAGCGCAAAACGGCAGGGCCGGACACACCAAAATGAGTGAAGATCATATCCATTTGATGGGTAATGATTGCTTTTCCTTTTGGATTGAGTACGCTGAGCGCGATATTTCTTAACGACAAGCCTTGAAGTGTTTTCTCTTTAATAAAAGCTTCATTAGATGTGACTGGCACTTCCGTTGGATAAAGCTCAGTAATTTTGTGGCCTGCTTGTTCAGCCCAAGGATAGCCATCACCAGTTGAGCCTGTTTGTGGAACGGAACAACCACCAGCAGCGACAACGATCGCTTCACTCAAAATGGTTTGTCCATCTCGTAACTCGACACCAGCTGTTCGTCCATTTTCATACAATAGGTTCGCAACGGCTGTATTCACACGAACTGTGACATTCAATTCATCAATTCGGCGAAGCAAGGCATCCACGACCGATTGGGCTTGATCTGTCACAGGGAACATTCGTCCATGATCCTCTTCTTTTAACTCGATACCGAGATCTTCAAAAAAGCGGATAATATCCTCATTGTTAAAAATCGAAAATGCACTATATAAAAAACGTCCATTGCCAGGAATGTGCTTAATGATTTCATCTACTGGCAATCGATTCGTTACATTGCAACGGCCGCCTCCAGAAATGGCGAGCTTTTTCCCTAATTTACTGCCTTTATCTAACAACAGCACGCGCGCTCCTTGTTCGCCAGCGGCAATCGCTGCCATTAAACCAGAGGGACCTCCCCCGATTACAATTACATCATACGTCATTTTTTCACACCTTCTTTTTAATCAAACCATTCTTTTCATAGTAGTGGATAGACTTTCATCTTGTCAATAAAAGCAAAAGAGAGAAGCGGTGTGCTTCTCTCTGTTTGTTCCAGTCCATACGTCGCTGGACCAGCGCCTTCCGCATTAGTATCATCCAGCTGCGCCTCCTAGACACTCGAGTCAAATAACCTGTCGCTTACAAGACTGTCGTCTTTTCAGCGCCAGAACATTTGCTTGTCGTGTCTGAGCAGTCGGCTCCGCTTTAGCGTCATCCAGCTCCAGGCGCTATCGGCTCGAGGTCAAAAGCCAATCCGTCCAAAAGGTTAAAGAGCAACCTTTCAGCCGGCTCGTCTTTTGCTTGTCGCCGATGACCAAGCGCCTTCCGCTTTAGCATCATCCAGCTCCAGGCGCTAGCGACTAGTGGACTTCCACGTTCCTCCTTGCGATAAGTCAACATCGATTCACTGTCGTTCATCGTGTTTCCTTTATCTCGATCGGCTCGTTCCAGTCCATACGTCGCTAGGCAGCGCCTTCCGCATTAGTCATCAAAAATGCCCGAGAAATTCGTTGACGTGCGGGATGAGGTCTGGTGCGGTCATGATGTAGTTCAGACCGTTTTCGTTGTTTAATGCAGGGACTAGTTGTTCTTCGTAGCCTGGGTACATCGGAATGATTTGCAATGGGATCGCGTGTTGCTCGGCGATGCTTTTCACTTCTTGCATATCCGCTTCTGACATCACGCTAGGTGAATAAAGGAAAATGAGTTGAGCGACTCCATTACTTAAAGCAAAGGAGCTGTATTCTTCCTTCGACAATATCGGGCCGATGACCATATTTCGATCTAAAAAGATTGTTGTTCCATTGGTTAATGTTTGATTTTTCAATGTCTCTCTACCGTTAATGGAACCTAGTAAAAGCCCTGTGACCATTTTTTCTAAGGGATTCATTGTTGCTTGATCAGAAATGCTAATATAGGTTAATTGTTTGCTTTGGCTAATTGCTAGTGCTTGCTTGTACAGTTCGGTTACATTGGCTTTCGGGTCAATAGAAACAAAAGATTCAATTCCGCTCGTCACTAGCGCGTTTCGTTCACTAGCTGTAGGAGAGAAGCCAACAATCACACGTGCGCCAATGGTGCGCATCCGCTCATGATTTGGAGTGGTAGAAAGAAATTTCCCCCAGCTCACATACGCATGTAGCTTTTCGATTGGCACCGTATCGTTAAAGTTATGGACGAACACTTTTTGCTTGCGCGATAAAAGCTCATCGCCTATTTTTTTGATTTCTTGTACGGATGGATTCTTGCTCATTGGAATATGAGTAAATTGAATTTGCATTTCTTTCGTTACTTGTTTCTCTTGATCGAGCCATTTCGTTTGGTCCGGACGTAATAAAGAGACGACTTCTTTTACTTCCGCCCGTTTAATGCGAGTAAACCACTCTTCATCGGTAGGGAAGGGACCAAAAAGGATGTTTTGCTTGTTCGCATGATATAGATTTCCACGTTCAAAAGTTGTCGGCTGCATAAAATTGACTTTATACGTTTCGTCTAACTCTTGGTTAATGACTTGTTTAATGACATCAACACGATGCTTTCCTAAATAACAGTGAACATAATACTTTTTGTCATCTTGTTTAATAAGCTGCTTCACTGTTTTAATCGAGTCGCTATTATTTCCAACCCATGGGAGCATCGGAATGGAATGTAGTTCAATGTCGACATTTTTTGCATTCTTTTTTTCCTTGTCGAGCAACGGTTTTTCGATTGGGAGGGTAGGATTTAGTAAGGTGATCACGCCGTCATATCCTTCCTCTTTTAAGGCGGCCAAATCATTTTCTTCTGGGTATGGTCCAAATGTAAAGCGATCACCTTTTTCTACTTCTCCTTGCGAACCTTGGATGACGCCGCTACCAGTATTCATAAAATAGTAAAAAGACACGCCACACAATAAAATCGAGCTAATAACTAACGTATACGCCCATTTATAACGCTTCACTTTCACGATATAGCGGTAATAAAGAAATGAAATGAAGAATCCGAACACGACCCAGCCGATGACGTAATACTTCATAACGTTATCGATTCTATATTGTGACCATCCACGATCGACGTACCATTGCTCAATAGGGACGACAGCAAATAATAAGAATAAAATGCCGCCGCCGACACCAAAGGTACTTAGCAGAATGAACCACATGGAAAAATGAAGATATTTCTGTTTGTTTTTTGCTTTTTTCACTGTTCTCACTCCGCTTTCTCTTCAGTAATATCTGTTAAAATGTGACGCATTAAAGGTACATAAGACCGCCAATAAAACTGGCTTTCATCATCAGAGAATAGCCAAAATAGATAAGGGGAACCGATCCATTTGGCAAGCGATTGTTTCGGAAAATCAGCATAGTCTCCAGCAAAATAATATGTTTTTTCCTGTTCATGATGAATGATCGCTGGAAAGTTCATTGGAATTTCGGCATCTTTGAGCTGTTCTTTTTCTTTTTTAGACAAATGTAGATCATATTCTGCTTCCACGATCGCCCCCTCTTGCGGACGAACGATATCAAACCAATACATATAATGAGAGTCGTTGACATGTTCGTAGTGTTTCGCGCCTGCTTTCGTTAGTTGAAACTGTACAAATGGTCGCTTCTCTTGGTTACCGAGGACGACAACTTGATCAGATAAGTGAACAAAAGCAATCCCTGACCCCTCAAAGCTCCATTTCTTTTTATATTGGTTTTCATAATTGCGGATCAGCCATGGCGGAATTTCTTCGCTATTTAAATCTGAGAAATAGCGTCCGCTCCAGCCTGTCCACTCGACATTTAAGTTTTCTTCCATGACCGATCGAGTCGTCGAATCGGTCGGAGTAGCGAAGGAATTGAACTCAGCGATTAAAGTGGATTGTTGATCACGGCTATTCATAATTTGATTCCACTCTAATAAATCCATTCCGCCATACACATGCTTAGAGCGTTCTCCATCAGGCTTTTCTTTTAAATCATTACTGTAGACACCATACGTATCGGCGATATAAATAAGATCAAATGGTCCAGACTCACTAAATGGCGGAAATGGTTTTTGATCATATGGGTCGTATCCGAAATAATCCCGCCCAATATCGTATGTGTCTCCGCGATCGTTGAAAATTTTTTCATTATCTAACATCCAAAATAACCCGTTATGCTCTCGGTAATCCGTTTTTGGGACTGTTTTATCGATAACGGCTATGTCTAAAGGAGTTGGTGTTTTCAAACTCCAAAGGATTCTAGGAGAGAGGATGAGTAATAGTACCGCGATTAATATGAGAATTCGTTTCATCGTTCCACCTCCTTATTGATATATAGTCATTTATGATTGGGACAGGCCTTTACGTTTCATGTCTCCCCAAGCTTTCTTTTTAAAAATGATTTGGAAGAAACCTTCGACACGATAGAAGGTCATTAATGGTCGATACCAAAAGGATTCAAGCAGGCTAGATAGAAACAAACGGATAAAATCTCCTAGCTTTTCATATCTGCGAAAACTCCATTCTTCTAATAAAATTGAAAACATTGATAGCATCGAGCCTAATAATAAAATACAGAAGAAGAGAGCTAAAGAATATACGATATGAACCCCTCCTAGAAATGGGCCTAGTAAGATAATAATATATCCAATCATTTCGACGAGAGGTCCTAATAGCTCGATCAATAAATAATATGGAAAACTGACGAAACCGATTTTTCCATATTTAGGATTGAGAAACATCCGCTTGTTATGCCAAAGGCTTTCAAATAATCCGCGATACCAGCGATTTCGCTGACGCCGTAATACATTAAGTGTTTCAGGAGCTTCTGTCCAGCAAACGGGCTCTGGTATATAAGCGATTTTCTTATTTAATTTATTTTCCTTGATATATCGATGAAGGCGAACGACTAAGTCCATATCTTCACCGACCGTATTTGTGCGATAGCCTCCGATCGCGATGCAATACTCTTTGGAAAACACGCCAAATGCCCCGGAGACAATTAATAATAGGTTACGAGAGCCAAAGCCGATTCGACCAAATAAGAAGTCGCGTAAATACTCAATGACTTGATGAACAACGACTTTATTTTTACTTAATGAAACACTTTTTAACTCTCCACGTTCGATGACGCAGTCGTTCGCAATTCGAACGCTACCGCCGCTCGCTATAATGTTATCATCAGAATCAATAATCGGCTTCATAATTTTAATAAAGGCTGTTCGTTCAATGATTGAGTCAGCATCTAATGAGCAGAAGAAAGGGTATTGAGCGAGATTCATTCCCGCATTTAATGCATCCGCTTTTCCGCCGGACTTCTTATCCATTAAAAATAAATGGGGGTAGATCCTCGATTGATACACTTGTTTTACCGGTTTAGAAGCTAAGCGTTTGCGATAATAGCTTGTGATCGGTTGTAGGTCGAATGTATCTATCATCGTCTGCAAGGTGGAGTCAGTCGAACCATCATTAATAACGATAATTTCAAATTCTGGGTAATCGACCGTTAGCAATGACCGAACCGTACTGACAATGCCCGTTTCTTCATTTTTTCCTGGTACTAAAATCGAAATCGGCTTCGTAAATTCAGAGCGTAAATGCTTATCATAAGGCTCTTCGAAATCGAGTAGGTGCGTTTTTCGTATTTGTTTAATCGCAAAGAACATTAGTATGATCATGATCAAAATAATCGCGATCGTATAGAAGAAAATGATTTGCGAAAAGATCTCCACTACTGTACGAAGCGATTGTAAAACTGTATACATTAAAAACCAATCCCCCTTTCTAAACGCTCTTTCGCTGCATCTCTCGCATAGGCATCCTCACTAAATTGAGCAATTTGTCTTAATTCCCATTCCCCTGTTGGATAGCTTAATAAAGCGTTAGCTGCCGCTCGGCGCACATACCATGATGAATCGGCTAACCATTGTTTTAAATAGGGAATACATGCTTCGTGATGATGTAACATACTGAGCTTCGCTAGCCACATTTTTTTAGGCCAATGCTCAGTTTCAAAATGAGGCAGCAATGGGGCCATATCGGATAAGTAATGAAGCTGATAGAGCGCCTTCATCGCTCGAATATTCATTTCTTCGTTATCATGGTCAATCAGTTTTAGTAACAAAGGTTCATATTCGCTCCAGCCTTGAGCGCCAATATACTCAATGACGGCATATTGAAGGGGTGTTGTTAAATGTTGAAAAGAGCCTATCACGTTTTCAACATTTATAGTAGTAGAAAATCTTGTTAAAATATCATAATAGTAAAAATAAGGATAATCAATTTCTTCTTTATTAAGAAGTTCAATCACTCGCTCATCTTGGAAGTTCGCTAAAATTTGCAAAATGAGTATTTTTTCTTCTGTAGTCGCTTGATTTAACAAATAACGATGATATAAAGGAGCTTGGAAGCTCGTACAATGGAATTTTTCAATCCGATAGAGTGTATTTAGCCGAATCGCCATCGTTCGACTATTCAATTGCGTACGATATCGTTCGGCGAAATGAGTTTCTACCCATTGTTGAATATGATGCTGTGATTCATCGTCTTTCACAGTCTTTAAAAAATTTAAAAAGAATCGTTCAATCGCTTCATAAACAAATTTGCTAGATAAATTCGCTCGCACAGACCATTCACCAGTAGACAGAAGGGTAAGTAAATATTCTTCATGTTCTTTTAACCAATCTGCTTGTTTCCTTTCTTTTATCGAACGTTTCTGTTTGATGTAAATAAGAAAGAAAAAAAAGATAAGGAGTGCGAATAACAAGATCACAATGATGTAAAACAATATATGAAGTGGTATAGACACCATGATCAACGCTCTCCTTCAATGATTCGTTTTAACTTTGTCAACAGTTCATCGATTGAAAACGGTTTGACGATATGGTCAGAAATGTCGTGTGCCAACAATTCAATTAACTCAATATCATTCACCCGATTCATTAATGAGAAAACGGCATATTGATGTTTCGGATAAGATGCTCTCAGTTTCTTCACAAATTCAACGGCGCCTATTTGCGCGGCTTTTGTATCAATAATAAGTAAATAAGGGTCATAGCTGCGACTCCAAGCGGACTGAAAAAATTGTTGCCCATTATCAAATGTCTGAGTTTCAAACTTATATCGTTTACTAGCTAAGCGTTCAACATATTTGACGAGCAAACTTTTCGTAAAGGCATCGTTTTGAACAATAGCTATCCGGTACGTTTCTTTTTCCTCCTCACTTAGTGTATGTACAAACGGTTGAAAACGCACTGTTGGCTCATCACTTACTGCCATATTTGCTAGCTCTAGCTGTAACTTCTCTACAAATGCTTCTAGTGAACCGGCTGGTGACACCATTTCTGATCCAATCATTCTAGCAGAAAAGTTTTTCTCGTACGATGACAAAATTCGATCAAAGACGCTTGAGAGCATGTCCTGGTTCAAATTAAATAAAATGAAAATAAATTGCCCATGACTCCAGCGAATGATTAAATCCTTCTTGCGTAGCTGGCGTTGGAAAAACTGGACAAATGCTTGCTCCGATTCTGTTGTTAAATGATCAACTTGACAGAAAACGACAGAAAATAGATAGTTTTTTTGTCGTTCATCCGATAAACATTGCTGAATAATAAACGGTAGCATTGAGCGCGAATAAGCAGAAGTGGCAGCGTCAAATATCTGCGACCGTAACGCTCGTCTTACGTCGAGGATCTTGTTTAACTTTTCAGTCATTAATGCGGGTTCATTGATCGTGATCGTTGTTGTGGCACCGTTAGCGAGTGCGTCCACTTCCTCTTGAACAGAAGAAACAAAAGCAACTAGCTCTATATCATTTGCTTTAGCTAATTGGTTCCATAGTTGATCGGATCGTAGTTCCATCGGCATAGCTTCATAAGCATAACAGACAGCAAGAGTCTGTTTGATGACTTCCTGATCAGCTAATTCAGAAGGGTCAACGGTTGACACAGCTTCATCAGTTAATTGAAGAGATGATAGTACTTGGTAAGAAAAGGGATCATTTAACCATAATATCTCTCTAATTTGCTTCATATTTATCCTTGCATACAACTTAAGATCTGTATGCATCTCCACCTCCTTACCTAAAAAAACCTAAAGTAGAATAGCATACCTCTCTTTACACATTCTCAACCATATGAATATAGTGTAATTTTCATCAATTGTAAATAAATATAAAAAATTTAAGCGAATTGAAAAAAATGTCGAATCATTTTAATGATATCATTTTTCATTAAAAAATTGTCAGATACTATGGAAAGAGGTAAACTTATTTTTGTGTTTATATTTTATTTGATGAACGGAGAAAGGGATTTGTATGTCGTCAAAGTTAATTAGAGGAACATTTATTTTAACACTCGGGACGTTTATTTCTAAATTTCTAGGATTATTTTATGTGATCCCGTTTTATTCAATTATTGGAAAAGAGTCAGTCGCACTTTATCAGTATGGATATGTTCCTTATACGATCTTTATTAGTATTGCAACGGCTGGTGTTCCACTAGCTGTGTCGAAATTTATTGCGAAGTATAATTCGTTAGAGGAGTATGCCGTTGGGCGTAGGTTATTTAAGTCAGGCTTGTTGGTCATGTCGATTACAGGGGTCGTTGCTTTTGCGATCATGTATCTATTTGCGCCATTTTTTGCGAAGCTGGTTGTGTTAAATAAAGAACAACTATATTCTTTACAAGATGTGACGTACGTCATTCGTGCCGTCAGCTTTGCGTTAATTATCGTTCCTTTTATGAGTTTAATGCGCGGCTTTTTTCAAGGACATCAGTCGATGGGACCATCGGCCGTGTCCACAGTAGTGGAGCAAATTGCTCGCATTATCTTCCTACTCGTCGGGGCTTATGCCGTATTAAATGTGTTGAATGGAGACGTCGTCACAGCGGTTGGTGTCGCTACCTTTGCGGCCTTTATCGGTGCAGCATTTGGCCTATTTGTTCTATTTTGGTATTGGAGAAAGCGGAAGAAATATTTAGATGAATTACTGGAGCAAGACAAAGGCGAGGTACAAGTATCACTTAGA
This sequence comes from Bacillus sp. Hm123, assembly GCF_051842975.2. Classification (NCBI taxonomy): domain Bacteria; kingdom Bacillati; phylum Bacillota; class Bacilli; order Caryophanales; family Bacillaceae; genus Bacillus; species Bacillus sp. Hm123. Next base: position 2,630,299 of record NZ_CM200277.1, on the reverse strand, counting down.
GAAATTTATCGCGAAATCTTGATCTATGCGATTCCATTCGTCTTTGTCGGTGTCGCGATTCCGCTGTATCAACTCATTGATACGGTCACCTTTAACCGGGCGATGGCAGCGATCGGCCAAGCGAAAGTATCGGATATATTGTTTGGCATTTTAAATTTTAGCACGCAGAAAATTGTTATTATTCCTGTGTCTTTGGCAACAGCCTTTTCGATGTCACTCATTCCCCATATTACGACTTCGTTTGTTGCGGGAGATTTAAAGCATGTGAAAAAGCAACTAGATCAAACATTCCAAGTGCTGTTGTTTTTAACGGTTCCAGCAATCGTTGGGATTATGTTACTGGCTGATCCTTTTTATGCTGTATTCTACGAACGTAGTGAAATTGGGGCTGAAATTTTACGTGCCTATGCACCTGTAGCGATTCTGTTTGCGCTGTTCACAGTAACGGCAGCGGTTTTGCAAGGGATTAATGAGCAGCGTTTCACTGTGTTTAGTTTATTGGTGGGGATTTTGTTGAAGTTCGCTTTAAATATCCCTCTCATTAAACTATTCCAAACAGAGGGAGCTATTTATGCAACGGCGATTGGATATAGTGCGTCGATTATTATTAACTTACTAGTCATTAAATATTATGCGAACTATTCATTGCGCTCGATTTCAAGGAAGATTGCTCAAATAGTGATGTTTAATGTGATTATGGCAGTAGCGGTTATTAGTGTGTATTCACTTATTTCGCCGTTATTTGATTTGACAAGCAAAGTACAGGCAACTATATTAATTGGCATATGTGCGGTCATTGGAGCAGCTATTTACTTTGTCTTAAGTCTTCGAGCAGGATTGGCAGATGTGTTAGTTGGCTCGAAGCTTGATCGCTTAAAGAAAAAATTACAACGATCTAAAGCTTAGAAATAAGAAGAGGCGCTCATCTAAAGAGGGGCTGCCTCTTTTTTATTGAGGAGGGAGAGCAATGGCTTTGAGCGCGCGTTCTAAAGGTATGATCATGGTGCTTTCTAGTGCGACATTTTGGGGAGGATCAGGAGTGGTCGCCCAATTTTTGTTTCAACAGCAAGGAGTTAGTGTAGAATGGCTTGTGGCGGTGCGGCTGTTGTTTTCTGGATTAATCTTACTTTGCTTAGCTGCGCTGAAAGAGCCGAGCTTAGTGTTCGCTATTTGGAAAGACCGATTTAGTAGACTACCGCTGCTTTTATTGAGTATCATCGGGATGATCGGCGTGCAGTATACATTCTTTGCGGCGATTGAAAGCGGCAATGCGGCGACAGCGACGGTGCTGCAATATTTGGCGCCGGTATTGATAGTGCTTTACATTACCTTTCGTTCGAAGTCAAAGCCATCGACGAAGGAGACAGTAGCGGTCTTACTATCAGTGCTAGGAACATTCTTCCTTGTGACGGGTGGTAATCCGTTTGCGTTAACGATTTCAAGTCACTCTGTGTTTTGGGGACTTAGCTCAGCGGTTGCTCTTGCCTTTTACACCGTTTATCCGATTGAGTTGCTGAAAAGATGGGGAGCAGTCGTGGTGATTGGCTGGGGAATGACACTTGGGGGACTTGGATTTAGCTTTGTTCATCCGCCGTGGAAATATGAAGGGCTGCTTAATGTGCCGACAGTGGCTGGCGTGCTGTTTGTCATCATTTTTGGCACGTTGATCGCTTTTTATTTATATTCAGAGAGCTTGCATTATTTAAAGCCGTCAGAAACGAGCTTGCTCGCTTGTGTGGAGCCGTTATCTGCGGTGTTTTTATCCGTCATCGTCTTGCACGTTGATTTCGGCATCGGTGAATGGATCGGAACGCTTTGCATTATTACAACCGTTTTAATGCTATCACGAGCGAAAAAATAAAGGTATGAGAAAGAATGGAGGAAGGTCATGAGAGTCGATAAAATTTTAGCTAATCTTGGCTACGGCAGTCGGAAAGATGTGAAGAAAATCTTGAAATCCGGTGCTGTGACCGTGAATGGAGAGCTAGTGAAAGACGCTAAGCAGCACGTTGACCCTTACAAAGATCAGGTCGTTATTCACGGAGAAGAGGTGCATTATCGGGAGTTTATTTATTTAATGATGAATAAGCCACCAGGAGTCATTTCAGCGACAGAGGATACGCGCGATGAAACGGTGATTGATTTATTAGACCTAGAACACGTCGTATTTGAGCCATTTCCAGTCGGTAGGCTTGATAAGGATACGGAAGGTTTGTTGTTAATTACGAATGATGGACAGCTTGCCCATCAGCTGCTCTCGCCGAAAAAACATGTGCCGAAAACATATTTTGCCGTCATTGATGGTGAAGTAACCGAGAGTGATGTAGAAGTCTTTCGTCAGGGGGTTACGTTAGATGATGGTTATGAAACGAAGCCGGGAGAGTTAGTGATTGTAAAAAGCGGGCTGCGATCAGATATTGAACTAACGATTACAGAAGGGAAGTTCCATCAAGTGAAGAGGATGTTTGAAGCGGTTGGCAAAAAGGTTGTTTATTTGCAACGCATGTCGATGGGACCGCTCGTGCTTGATGAAGAGCTAGAGCTTGGAGAATACCGAGAGTTAACAGAAGAAGAAATCAAGCTGTTAGTAGATAGATAAAGAAATTAAAGAATCCCCCGTCGATGAGGCGGGGGATTGACATGTACAATATTCATTTTTTTAAGAACTAACTCGAACTTTCTTTTCCGTTGTTGTCCACTTGCCACGACTTGGACTAACGACTAAGTCGTTGTAGGCTAACACATTCAAATCGCGTTGAATGGTGCGAGGAGTGATGCCAAATTCATCTACTATTTCTTGAGTTGAAACAGTCCCGTTTTCTTTAATAAACATATAGACTGATTTAATTCGATTTAGCATCCGATTCGTTGAAGGTTTCAAAAAACCACTCCCTCATCTTTTTTCCAGAGGCAATCCAACAGACGACGGTTAATAGAGAAGTTGATGCTTCTCAAAAAATATGTAATTCTTTTGCCACAGACAGCTCCTTTACAAAATAGTTTAAGATGTCTGACACTTACAGTTTACCTCATTTTATTCAAATTTTCTAGAAAAATGATTGATTTAATGATTATTTACATGATCTTTACCCATTTTTAATAATAGATGAAACCATTTTGTCCTTCTCAAATGATTTCTTTTCTAGGGGATCAAGGGTAAAATAGGAATATATTTGTTTTTTGAAGGGAGTATTTAGTGATGACAGCCATTGATTGGATGTTGGAAGTGGAGAAGCGAAAGGATGATTTACTTCAGGATTTACAGTCGTTAATTGCGATCAAAAGCGTATTAGATGAGGAAGGAGCAACGGCTGATGCTCCGCTTGGAGAGCAAGTGAAAGAAGCGCTTGATTTTATGCTGGCGCTTGGTGAACAGGATGGATTTACGGGCAAGAATGTCGACAATCTTGCAGGACATTTAGAATTTGGTGCTGGTGAAGATCTACTCGGGATTTTATGTCATGTTGATGTCGTTCCAGAAGGGGATGATTGGACGACCGATCCGTTTGGTGGAGAAATGAGAGACGGCAAAATTTTTGGTCGCGGGGCGATCGATGATAAAGGGCCAACGATGGCTGCTTATTATGCGATGAAAATCGTGAAGGAGCTGGGACAAACGTTTAACAAACGAGTGCGGATGATCATTGGAACGGATGAAGAGAGCGATTGGCGTTGTGTAGATCGCTATTTTGCTACGGAAGAAATGCCGTCGATTGGTTTTGCCCCGGATGCTGATTTTCCGATTATTTTTGCGGAAAAAGGGATTGCCGATTTCGACCTTGTGTTTTCACCTGTCGCTTCAAAGCCGGATCAATCGGTGAATTTGGTCGTTCATTCGTTTGAATCTGGTCGACGTTACAATATGGTGCCTGATTATGCGAAAGCGGTATTAACCGTCAATAATGGGCAAACAGAGCTGTTACAAAGCTATAGTGACTTTGCGAAAGACAATGGCTTAGAGGGGCAATATTATATTGATCGTGGATTGCTTGTATTGGAAATGAAGGGTGTCTCTGCTCATGGGATGGAGCCTGACCTTGGAAAAAGTGCTGGCTTATATTTAGTGGAATTTTTGGCGAATCGAGTACTTGATGCAAAATCTGCTCACTTTTTCCAATGGACGAGCCGCTCTTTCTTCCAAGATTCGCGCGGGAAGACGTTAGGAGTCGATTATCAAGACGACATCACAGGTGATTTAACCATTAATGTTGGCAAGTTTTCATATGACGAACAAATGGGTGCTCGTTTAGGGGTAAATATGCGCTATCCTGTCACATTCCCATTCGCAGAGAAAAAGGCAGAACTAACAGAGCGTTTGCAGCAAGAAAATATCGCGATCGAGAATTTTTCCAATAGCGAGCCTCATCATGTCGAACAAGATCATCCATTTATTCAAACGCTTGCGAAAGTGTATGAAGAGCAAACAGGTGAGAAAGCCGAATTATTATCCATCGGTGGAGGGACGTATGCACGCTCGTTAAAAACAGGTGTGGCTTATGGAGCGCTGTTCCCGGGTCGAGCGGATGTCGCTCATCAAAAAGATGAACATATGTTTATAGAGGATTTACTGAAAGCAACGGCTATTTATGCCCAAGCCATTTGGGAGCTAGCAGTGGAGAAATAAAGTAAAAAGCATGCAGAGGGGTTCTGCATGCTTTTTTTTGGGAAGTACTTTATACAAAAAGATCGCTCGATAAATAGCGCTCACCTGTGTCGCAGGCGATGCAAATGACGATTTCATCCTTCGTTAATGTTTTGGCTGTTTGAATGGCAGCATAGCAAGCGGCACCTGAGGATGGTCCAACGAGAATCCCTTCTTCGCAAGCGAGTCGACGCGTCATGTCGTATGCATCTTCGTCTTTAATTTGATAAATATAATCATACACATCTTCATTTAGTATGTTTGGGATAAAGCCGGGGCTTGTGCCGACAAGCTTATGTTTACCAGGCTTCCCACCGGAAAGGACAGGAGAGCCTGCCGGTTCCACGACATGGACGAGTAAGTCTGGATAATGCTCTTTTAACACTTCGCCTGTACCAGTGATTGTACCGCCCGTGCCGGCTGTCGCCACAAAGGCACCAAGTTTTTTGCCTATTTGTTGAACACTCTCGACAATTTCAAGAGCGGTTGTGTTTCGATGGGCATTTGGATTGGCGGCATTATCAAATTGCATCGGAATGAAGCTGTTCGGAATTTCCTTTGCTAGCTCTTCCGCCTTTTTGATCGCGCCAGGCATTTTTTCATGTCCTGGAGTAAGTACAACGTCGGCCCCGTATGCTTTCAGTAAATTGATCCGTTCCTTCGTCATCGTATCCGGCATTACAAGAATCGCTTTGTAACCTCTAGCGGCGGCATTCATCGCTAAACCGATTCCTGTATTTCCGCTCGTTGGTTCAATAATCGTTGAGTCCGGTTTTAAGACACCTGCTTTTTCCGCTTCCACGATCATATTGAAAGCTGCTCGGTCTTTCACGCTTTTACTCGGATTGAAAAACTCTAGCTTCATATACACGTCCGCCCCGTTTTCTGGATTGAGTCGATTTAATTTAACGAGAGGAGTATCTCCAATCAATTCGGCGATATTTTGAACAATTTTCATTCAGGCTCTTCCTTTCTACAATCGTTTCTTTTATTAATAACATATTAATCATACAAATCCAATTTGTTTTTATTGAATTAGAGAAAGAGTCGTCACGTTACCCCACTTCGAAATCTGTCGCAAACACAGATTCTTTGTTAAAATATGAGTAAAATGTACGATAAAGGAGTATAAGTATGGGTCATCATTATTTCTTTGCACTCGCTTTACCAGAATCCGTTAAGAAGCAATTACATCAAGTATTTCGTGAGCGAAACCTTCCTTTTGCTCGTGCGGTTCATGAGCAGGATTTACATTTGACGTTAGCCTTTTTAGGGGAGGCGGAAGAAGAAAAATTAGAAAAGGCAAAGATGAATGTGGCGAAAGTACTACAAACCCTCTCTCCTTTTTCTTTGACGATAGATTCGTTTGGTACATTTGGTAAGCAAGAGCAGCCGCGGATTTTTTGGGCAGGAGTGCAGGAAGAACCGAAACTTCAGCAATTGCAGCAGGCTGTCAGTACCGCTTGTCATGAAGCTGGCTTTCAATTAGAGAGTCGACCGTTTCGTCCTCATATTACATTGGCAAGAAAATGGCGAGGGGAAGAGGCTTATGTTCCCCCATTAGCCCCAGTTACTATGCAATTCGTTAGTGAAAAAGTAGTGCTATATAAAACGCATCTTGATCGCAGTCCGAAATATGAAGAATACGATATTTTTAAAGTCACTGAATGAAAGGAATCATGACCAATGGCGCAATTAATTAAGCTACAAGATTATATTTCGAGATATGAAATGGACTTATACAAGTACCCTTCCCATTTCGTTCGCTTAAAAAAGCAGCAATGGCAAAAAACAAGGGGACAATGGGAACATAGCCGCTTAGAAGGCATCGAGGACGATATGGTGGAAGAAGTTGAAGAGGATGTTGCTCAAGCCGGCATGCTATATAAAATCAAATCGATGTTAAAGCGACAAAAAGAGGAAGAGGAAATTGAAGAGGAAGCTGACGTTCAAAGGCAGGAAGAAGAGTCCTTATTTGATATGGAAAAACTGTATGATGTACAGCACATGGATGAGTTAAAGAAAAAGTTTTTAGACCAGCTTTTTCATTTTCAAGTGAAATGGGCAAGCTCGACCATTCGTGAAAAATCATATATTGATTTTAAATACTTTCATGATGAGCGCTTGAAGTTCTTTTTGCAGCGGTTTCCAGATTCATTTATGCTACTCTATCAGCCGATCCTTCGATTGAAAAATGCTCCAATGGAATTAGATATTATTTTGCTTACACCGACGGAAGCGTGGTGCTTAACTTTTTTAGAGGAAGAGGATCAGGCCGTCTATATCGGTTCAGCCGAACGATTTTGGATGAAGAGATATGGAGAGAAGGAAGCGAAAGTATTAAGTCCTGTTCTTTCTTTAAACCGAATGGAAGTCGTGATGAAGCAATTATTTCTTCAATGCGACGTCGACTTTCCGATTCGGAAAGCGATTATTTCTCGCAATGGGTTTATCGATTATCCTAATGGACCTTATGATCTAGAGGTGATTGATGAGCGGAAGTTTGAGGAATGGTTTACTAGACTTCGCCATATGAGCTCTCCGTTGAAAAATATGCAGTTAAGGGCAGCAAAAAGCTTGTTAGATGTAGGGCAAACGACAAGCTTTCGACGTCCGGAGTGGGAAGAGGATGAGGGCTTTATTTTCAAGGAAGAAGACAGTGAATAAAAGAGGTGTAAACGATGGCGAACCGACCCTTTGAAGCCTATTTAGATCAGTTGAATGTGATTACGATGATTGTGCCTACTTATTATTATAATGGGCAGTCTGAGCGTTTTTTTCTTGAACAGGATGCAGACATGGTAGAGCTGAAGATCATCGATAAAGTACAGATAGAGGATAGCGTAAAGTATACTTGTTACGCGCCAGTCGTACCGGAATTCGGTCGGCCTCATATCGTGTTAGATGAGCGATTGATGCGGACGGATCTGCAAATTGGTGGGGTGATTCGGACGAAGGAATTCGATGACCTTTTTTATTATGACAGTTCGGATTTAGGAGCTTCTTATACGAAGGAGGCGACTCATTTTCGTTTATGGGCGCCGACAGCCACAGAAGTGTTTGTCAAATATCGACCGATTGATAGTGAAGATGTCGTGTATGTGAAAATGTTCCGTCGTGAACGAGGCATATACGAGGCAATTATTCCAGGTGATTTAGCAGGCATCTATTATCAATATCATTTACGTGTCAACAATCAATGGAAAGAAGCAGGCGACCCATACGCAAAGGCGGTTTCATTGCATAGTGAGTGGTCATGCGTGTTAGATGAAGAAAAAGTGTCCATTTCGACGCATCAACTACCGCCTTTCTCTTCACCGCTAGATGCCATTATTTATGAAGCATCGATTCGTGATTTTTCGATGCATCCAGATAGCGGGATGCAACATAAGGGGAAGTATAGCTCGCTTTTGGAAAGGCAGACGAGCGGCCGTTTCGGTCAAGCAACAGGTGTCGATTATTTAAAGGAGCTAGGCATTACCCATTTAGAGCTGTTGCCTTTTAATGATTTTTTCGGTGTATCAGATACACAGCCATATGCAAATTATAATTGGGGCTATAATCCGCTCTATTTTAATGTGCCAGAAGGAAGTTATAGCTCTAAGCCGCAAGATCCGCAGACGCGAGTGATTGAATTGAAGCAAATGATTGAATCGCTTCATGAAGAAGGGATTCGGGTCATTATGGATGTCGTGTATAACCATGTGTATATTCGTGAAACCTCGTCTTTTGAGCGAATCGTTCCGGGTTATTTCTTTCGACAAGATGAATTTGGCCGTCCATCGAATGGAACCGGAGTCGGCAATGATTTTGCTTCGGAGCGGAAAATGGCGCGGAAATTCATTCTCGACTCGCTACAATATTGGTTAACAGAATACAATGTCGATGGGTTCCGTTTTGATTTAATGGGGATTCTCGATATTGAAACGATGAATGAAGCAAGGAAGATGGTGGACCGTCTAAAACCGGGCTGCATTTTACTCGGGGAAGGCTGGCAGCTGAACACGGCACTTGCAAAAGAATTAAAAGCAAATATCGCTAATCAAGCAAATCTCCCTGGCATTGCTCAATTTAACGATTGGTTTCGTGACACGATTAAAGGTAGCACCTTTAATTTATATGATCATGGTTTTGTACTCGGGCGGGAAAGTCTGCATCATGAAGCTTTTCAAGTAATCGGTGGAAGCATCGGCTTTGGCAACAGACAAGGACTATTTTTGGAACCAGAGCAATCCGTCAATTACGTCGAATCTCACGACAACTACACACTATGGGATAAGTTAGAAGCTTGTTTTCCTGGTGAAGTAGAGTTTAATAAAAAGCGACAGCGTCTCGCGACAGCGATGGTGCTATTATCACAAGGCATTCCCTTTTTGCATAGTGGGCAAGAATTTTTTCGCACAAAGTTCGGGGTCGAGAACAGCTATACAAGTTCAGATACGATCAATCAACTAGATTGGAATCGCCAATATGAAAATCGATCAACGGTTGAATTTGTTAAAGGGCTGATTCAAATTAGAAAGCATCACGGTGCTTTTCGATTGAAAAATGCGCAAGCGATTCGTCGTCATTTAATTAAAGGAGCTTCAGATGGAGGCTCGTTAGTGCTGCTATTAAGCAAGGTAGCGGAATATGGGGAATGGGAAGAAATTTTGCTCATTTTTCACTCTTCAGCAGCTAAAGGCAAAGTGACATTGCCGAGCCGGCCAGCATCTTGGAAGATCATTGTTGAGAATGAAACGGCTGGTGTGGATGTTTTGCGAGAAGCGAGTGATTATTTAGAGTTGGAGCCGATTAGTGTCGTCGTGTGTGTGCAGGCGAAGTGATGAAGAAATCGCTAGAAAGTCAAAAAAGTATCCAGAAAATCAGTGGAAACTGACTTTCTGGACAGCTCTTAATTTCTCATCTTACTTTAAATTTCTTTGATAATAAACAGAGTGAAAGACAATAAGTAGAATGTTTATCGCTAAAAAATATCAACATATAGTATAAAATAAGATTGATTCACACAAGATAAGCCGATAAAGATCCTCGTCGCTTTTCTTTCTATTCGTCCCGTAGCCGAATCGGTGATTTCGTGGTAAAATATAATCTACCTATAATGATGGCCAGGTGATGGTAACGGGTTTATCAAGAAAAGATAGCTATTGCATAGATGTTCGATAGCTGTCTTTTTTGTTCATATTATACGGACAGCTAAACGAAAATGAAGGTGAATGCAGTTGGAACATTTATTTGGACAAGAATGGGAAATCACTCCTGCTGGTGGAGTCACAGGAAAGGCTTACTTTGCTAGGTGCGGTGGACAACAATTATTTTTAAAGAAAAACTCTTCCCCTTTTTTGGCCGTATTGTCTGCTGAGGGCATTGTTCCAAAGCTCATCTGGACGAAACGGTTAGAAAATGGAGATGTCGTCTCAGCTCAACATTGGCTTGAAGGCCGGGAATTAAAGCCGCATGAAATGGTGAGCAATCGAGTGGCCCAGCTTATGTGTAAAATCCATTCTTCACAGCCACTGCTTTCTATGCTAGAGAGGATCGGGATGAAGCCTTCTTCTCCTGAGATGATTATGAAGGAGATTCAAATACGGTTAGATGAGGACATCTTGACACATAAGGAAGTCCTCTCGAGTTTGCAATTTTTGCGAGACAATATGACAAAGATTAATCACGGTCATTACGTCGTTTGCCACGGAGATATCAATCATAACAACTGGTTATTGTCGAATGAGAACGAGTTGTTTTTAATTGATTGGGATGGGGCGATGATCGGCGACCCGGCGATTGATCTCGGTATGTTATTATATAAATATATTGATGAAAGTGAATGGCAGGCATGGCTTTCAGAGTATGGACTGACGTTTACTCCACATTTGCAATTGAGAATGAAGTGGTATGTGATTGCACAAATGCTACTATCTATTCAATGGGATAAAGAAACGAATCGCTTACTAGAAATGGAAGAGAGCTTAGCGGATTTGAAAAAATTTCTAGTGTGAAAAATCCTTCATTTTTTTAAATAATGGAGTCCGGCCGTGGGCTCTTTTTTGGTCTGGTAACAATCATTGATTAGTCAGTTGTGTTATATTATGGTGTGAAAAAGTGAATGAGGTGTGATTATGCGATTAAGACATAAACCATGGGCGCGTGAGAAACTAGACGCTCATCCACAGTATGTCGTTGCTCATCCAGAGGAGCATAAAGGACAGTGGGCAGAAGTATTTGGCAACAACAATCCGATCTACATTGAAGTAGGAACGGGAAAAGGTCAATTTATTACAGGAATGGCGAAAGCGAATCCAGATATTAATTTCATCGGTATTGAGCTATATGAAAGCGTGATTGTCTCCGCGTTAGATCATTTAATTGAAGCGGAGTTACCAAATTTGAGGCTGATGGATGTCGATGCCAGAGATTTGGCGGATTATTTTGCAAAAGGCGACGTCGCTCGCGTCTATTTGAATTTTTCTGATCCGTGGCCGAAAGCGCGCCATGAAAAGCGTCGCTTAACGTATAAAACATTTTTAAAATTATATGAAGACCTTATGCCTGATCATGGTGAGATTCATTTCAAGACCGATAACCAAGGACTGTTTGAATACTCATTGAAAAGCTTTTCTGATTACGGACTATTGTTAACGTATGTTAGCTTGGATCTTCATAACAGTGATTTCGAAGGCAACATCATGACTGAATACGAAGAGAAATTTTCAGCCAAAGGTCAAAGAATTTATCGTTCGGAAGCGAGATATCGCTAATAGATAGAAGTAGGTGCTCGGATTTTTCGCTATAAGCGAGAAGTTCGGGCATTTTTTTGTCTCATTTAAGTAAAACAGACTACATAGTACAATTATCGAAAAAGTGTTACAATTAAGTGGTAGTCGAACAAAGGGAGGAATTGCGATGGAAACAATGAAAGTTGGGGAGCTGACATTGACGTGGCTGAATGGGGGAGCGACGAATTTAGATGGGGGAACGATGTTTGGCGTTGTGCCGAAGCCGTTATGGTCACGTAAATACCCTGTCAATGAAAAAAATCAAATCGAGTTACGAACAGATCCGATTTTTTTTCAGCTAGAGGGAAAGAATATTTTAATTGAAGCGGGAATTGGGAATGATCGGCTATCGGACAAGCAAAAAAGAAATTATGGGGTGGCCGAGGAGTCTCAAGTAGAGGATTCATTGAAGCAGTTAGGATGGACACCTGAAGATATTGATATCGTTTTGATGACACATATGCATTTTGATCATGTGTTAGGATTGACGAAGGTAGTCGATGGCGAGCTGACACCTGCGTTTCCGAATGCGGTTATTTACACTTCGGAAACGGAATGGAAAGAAATGAGAGAGCCAAACATCCGCTCGAAAAACACATATTGGAAAGAAAATTGGGAAGCGATTGCTGATCAAGTCGAAACGTTCCAAGAAGAGTTAGAGGTCGTTCCAGGGGTGAAAATGATTCATTCTGGCGGTCATAGTGACGGTCATTCGATCATTATCATTGAGCACAGCGGAGAAACATTGATTCATATGGCGGACTTAATGCCGACACATGCGCACAAAAATGTGTTATGGGTGATGGCGTTTGATGATTATCCGATGGACTCGATTGCGATGAAACAAAAATATTTGCCAGTAGGAATGGAAAAAGGCGCTTGGTTTATTTTTTATCATGATGCGCTCTATCGTGCCATCAAGTGGAACGAGAACGGAGAATTGATCGATTGTGTGAAAAGAGAGAAAGTAGTCGTTTAATATAAAAGAGGCGATTCTCTAAAAAGGATCGCCTCTTTCATATTAGTTTGTTTTATAAACATCCATAATCGTGCCTGTGCGAGAGTCAGCAACAAACTCAAATTGCTCACGATTTTGGTCGATGGTACGGGAAACGCCGCCTTTATAGACCATTTTATCCATACCTGTTTTCTTCATCGGCTCAGGCTTCATTTTCACCCAAGAGCCATCAATCGTGCCTTCGCCTTTAAATGCTTCCTTGACTTCTTTCAATGCTTTTTCCGCAGAAGCAGAAGCTGTGTTTGTTACATTTTGTTGTACAAGCAGTGCGCCAGCCGCTCCAGCCGCCGCTCCTAAAATGAATGTGCTCCAACTAAATTTCATTGATTTCACTCCTATTTTAATAGATTACTAATTATTATACAGCAAATCGCAAATTAATTGAAATTTCTGCAATAAAAATACTGTTTTTTTGAAAAAAGAAATAATTACATCAGGATGCTTCTATCCATTAAGTAGCGGGAAAGGGAAATTTTCTGTAAGATAAAAGGACAAGCCTCTTTTCATTGGGGAATCTATTTCAAAGGGGAGTTAGTGATGAATCAAGAAACGATGGAGCTGTTTAAAACTTTAACAGAGCTGCCTGGTGCTTCTGGAAATGAGCATCAAGTACGAGCGTTTATGCGAAAAATGTTAACGCCTTATGCGGATGAAATCATTCAAGATGGTCTTGGGAGTATCTTTGGATTGAAAAAAGGGAATGAAGCCGGTCCAACCGTGATGGTCGCAGGACATATGGACGAGGTTGGCTTTATGGTCACCGATATTACCGAGAATGGGATGATTCGTTTTCAAACACTTGGAGGCTGGTGGAATCAAGTGCTGCTCGCTCAACGTGTGGAAATTATTACCGATCACGGCCCGGTTGTTGGAGTGATTGGCTCGATTCCACCGCATTTATTAAGTGAGGCATTGCGCCAAAAGCCAATGGAAATTAAAAATATGCTGATTGATATCGGGGCAGATGATCGTGAGGACGCGAAGAAAATTGGCATTAAACCCGGTCAGCAAATTGTCCCTGTTTCTGCGTTTACCCCGATGGCGAATGAGAAGAAAATCCTCGCTAAAGCATGGGATAATCGCTACGGCTGTGGACTGGCGATTGAATTGTTAAAAGAATTAAAGGATGAGAAGCTGCCAAATATGCTCTATTCAGGAGCGACCGTTCAAGAAGAAGTCGGTCTTAGAGGAGCTCAGACGGCGGCGGAAATGATCCAACCGGATATTTTCTTTGCGCTTGATGCTAGCCCGGCTAATGATATGTCAGGAGACAAGACTCAGTTTGGACAAATCGGCAAAGGGACGCTGTTGCGTATTTTTGATCGCACGATGGTCACTCACCGAGGCATGAGAGAATTCGTGCTTGATACAGCTGAAACCCATCACATTCCGTACCAATACTTTATTTCTCAAGGGGGAACCGATGCCGGGCGCGTCCATACATCGAATCAGGGTGTACCAAGTGCTGTCATTGGCATTTGCTCACGCTATATTCATACCCACGCGTCCATCATTCATGTTGATGATTATGCGGCAGCGAAAGAGTTGATTGTTCGCCTTGTGAAAGCATGTGATCAAGCAACTGTTGACAGTATTAAAGCAGGAAGTTAATGACGAAGAGAGCGCCGTTTTTTGGCGCTCTTTTTTTCGTTGGAAAGAAAAGTATGAAATATGTTTGAGGTGGCAAAATAATCGTGGAGATGATCCATCCTCAGAAAAATAAATGCTGATTAAGTTGACAATCCAGTATATAATTGTCTTTACACTAGTAAATGAAGTGTAAGGAAGGTGACCTCATGAAAACATTTTTGCAAAAGAAAGGAATTTCTTTATCTCCAAAAGTTTATTTTATTGATGCGCTCAGCTTTATGGCGCTAGGGCTATTTAGCTCGTTGATTATTGGACTGATTATGAAAACGGTTGGTGAACAGTTAAGCCTTCCGTTCTTTGTCGACATGGGTAAATTGGCGATGAGCTTAATGGGACCAGCTATTGGTGCAGCTGTGGCTTATGGCTTAAAAGCGCCTCCTCTTGTTTTGTTTTCCAGTGTTATTGCAGGAGCAGCAGGTGCAGCACTCGGCGGTCCTGCTGGTAGTTATGTGGCGGCGCTTCTTGCGACGGAAGTAGGCAAGGCTGTTAGTCAAACGACGAAAGTGGATATTATTGTCGCGCCTTTTGTCACGATTTTAACAGGTTATTCCGTGGCCGCTTTTTTAGGACCGGGAATTGATCAGTTTATGAAGTTTTTTGGCGGTTGGATTGAATGGGCGACGTTGCAACGCCCGATCACGATGGGGATTTTAGTGGCGGTGCTGATGGGACTAGCTTTAACCGCTCCGATTTCAAGTGCGGCGATCGCTTTAATGCTCGACTTAAATGGATTGGCTGCAGGAGCGGCGACGATTGGGTGCAGTGCGCAAATGATTGGCTTTGCGGTTGCTAGTTATCGAGAAAATAAATTTGGCGGTTTTATCGCGCAAGGGCTTGGCACATCGATGCTGCAAGTGCCGAACATTATTCAGCATCCACTAATACTAATTCCGCCGACAGTCGCTGGTGCGATTTTAGCCCCGATTGGCACAACGATTTGGCCGATGATGAACAATGCTGCTGGTGCAGGAATGGGGACGTCGGGTTTTGTCGGCCAGATTATGACCTTTTCGGTGATGGGCTTTGAAGCAGTTGTCTTTTTGCAAGTCTTTCTACTTCATTTCGTCGGTCCGTTTGTGATAAGCTTAACGATATCTGAATTTATGAGAAAGAAAGGCTGGATACTACCTGGCCAGATGACGATCTCAACGGGAGGGAAAGCGAAATGAAACAATTAACATCAATGGAGCAATTTCAAGAAATGAAACAATCAGGCAAGCATCTCTTTTTATTCTCTGCTGACTGGTGTCCAGATTGTCGAGTGATTGAACCGATTTTGCCAGAAATTGAAGCGAAATATAGTGAGTTTACATTTGTTTATGTCGATCGTGATCAATTTATCGATCTTTGCGTAGAATTGGACGTTTTCGGTATTCCTAGTTTTGTCGCTTTTGACCAAGGACAAGAGCTAGGTCGCTTCGTTAGTAAAGACCGGAAAACGAAAGAGGAAATTGAACAGTTTATTGAAAAGCTATAATACACAAGGTCTGGTTCCTCATCGATGATGGCACCAGACCTCTTTCATTAGGAGGGAGTCAAATATGGATTCAATCAAATTAAAACGAATGCTTGAAGAGAGACTTCAAGGGAAGGAGCGTTCTTTCTCTTACGATCGAGAAAAGGACGAATTAAGAATTGAAAACGTAGATACGAAGAAAGGGATCACGATCTCTTTGCCAGGCATTGTAGCGAAGTGGAAGCAGCATCAAGAAAAAGCGATTGACGAAGTCGTCTATTACGTAGAAGAAGCGCTAGCTGTTATGGGGAAAATCCCCTCTTTAGCACAGCAGGAAAAGCGAATTTTTCCAGTGATTCGTTCGACTTCATTTCCGAAAGAAGCGGCGGAGGGAATGCCGTTCTTGATGGATGATCACACAGCAGAGACGAGAATTTATTACGCACTCGATCTTGGCAATACGTATCGTCTAATTGATGAAAGCTTAATGAAAAAAGAAAATTGGAGCGCAGACAGCATTCGCGAAATGGCTCGCTTTAATTTACGCTCGTTATCAACAGAGATGAAAAAAGATACAGTAGCTGGAAATGTGTTTTATTTTTTAAATACAAATGATGGGTACGATGCGAGTCGGTTGTTAAATGATAAATTCTTGAAGGGTATGAGTGAGCAAATCGAAGGGGAGATGACGGTGTCAGTTCCTCACGGAGATGTGCTCATTATTGGCGATATCCGCAATGAAACAGGTTATGATGTGTTAGCGCAAATGACGATGAGCTTCTTCACGAATGGTCATATACCAGTAACAGCTCTTTCTTTTCTGTATGAGAATGGTCAATTGGAGCCGATCTTTATTATGGCGAAAGGTCGCACGAAGCAATAAGCGAGTTGTTTTAGTAGGCTAAAAGACTCAATGGCTCTAAATTCTCTATCGAAAAAGAAAAGAAAACTGTTAAAATATAAAGTGATTCTTTACATAGAAAGAGTGATGAGCTTGAGTTTGTTTAAAAAATTTATGGGATTGTTCCGAGAAGAAATTGAAATTGAAATAGATGAAGAAGAAACGATAGAAGAGACAAAAGAAGATCCGAAAGAAGAAGTTAAAGAAAAAGCGCCAGAACCGCCGAAAAAGGAAGAGAAGCGAGCGTTCGTTCCGCTTAAGCTGAAACAAACAGACGGGCCTGAAATGGTGACAAAGGTGACATATCAATACCCGTCGAGGGAGTTTCGTTTTCCAGCATACTCCAATGAATGGCCTCGTCCGAAACGAGAGCGAGTGTCACGAGAGCCGTTTCGAGAGGAGACGCCAAAAGCAAAGGCAAGGCCGTCTTATTCAGTAGGTGAATCGACCAATTATGAGAGTCGAGTGTCTAATCGACCGTTTAGACCAACAGAGATTCCATCGCCGATTTATGGATTTAAAGAACGGCCTAGCAAAGAAGAAGAAATCATCGAGCCTGTTACTCAGCAGGAGCCGATGCAACAGCAAGTAGCGAAAGAAGAGCCATTGCTGTTGTTTAAAGAGGAAGACAAGAAAAAAGCATTTGATATCGAAGCGAAGAGAGATTTCTTACCACCAGCACCACCTGTTAAGCAAGAAGAAATAAAAATGGAGGAGCGACCACCATCTGAAGTTATCGCCAATGAGGAAGTTGATACTCGCATAGAGGAGCCGCTAAAAGTAGAAAAAGATCGGTCACAAGTTGAGGTAGAGCAACCAGCGCCACCACTTGTCTCAAATGATGAAACTCCTGCTCCTGTGTTGGAAGAGCCTGAAGTAAGTCAAGAAGAACAAGCCGAGTTACCGGCCCCTAGCTCTAACAAAGAAGGAAAATTACCAAGTGAGAAAGCTCAGTCTCGTGCTGAGGAACGAAAACAGCGCCGAAGACAAACGCCGTTTAATGTCATTATGTCCAAGCAAGACCGCGATTTGTGGAGAGATAAACAGGAACAGGCAAAAGTAGCTGTCACTGCACCTCCAGTTACTTCTGAAGTTGAGGAGGCGCCACCATTGGCCCCTGTTCAGCCTGTTAAACCGCAAGAAGAAGTTGAACAAATAGAAGTAGAGACAACGGCAGAGCATTATGTTTTTCCAAAGGTTTCTTATTTACAGCCGCCTTCGTATCAAGAGGTGAGTCATGAATGGGTTGAACATCAAAGTCATGTGCTGAATGAAACGTTTAAAAACTTCAATGTGAAAGCCTCCGTCGTCAATGTTACTGTTGGCCCATCGGTTACTCGATTTGAGGTTGAGCCAGAGCCAGGCGTGAAAGTGAGTAAAATTACCAATCTATCCGATGATATTAAACTAAGCTTAGCTGCTCGTAATCTTCGGATTGAAGCACCGATCCCAGGCACTCAAGTGATTGGGATCGAAGTACCGAACAAGGAAAGCCGTCCGGTGTTAATTAGTGAAATCATTAAAAGCGAGGAGTTTAATGACAATCCTTCTCCGCTTACCTCGGTGCTTGGATTAAACATTTCCGGTGACCCAGTCGTACTGGACTTGAAGAAGATGCCACATGGCTTGATTGCTGGAGCAACAGGCTCAGGAAAAAGTGTATGTATTAACTCGATTCTTGTGAGCTTGCTGTATAAAGCAGCCCCACATGAGTTAAAGCTATTGTTAATCGACCCGAAAATGGTTGAGTTAGCTCCATATAACGGTATCCCTCATTTAGTGAGTCCGGTTATTACCGATGTCAAAGCGGCAACGGCAGCATTAAAATGGGCAGTGGAAGAAATGGAGCGCCGCTATGAATTATTTGTTCATGCTGGTGTTCGTGATATCACTAAGTTTAATGAAAAAGCCGAGAAGCTAGGAAACAAAAGTGAGCATCTTCCGTTTATCGTGATCATTATTGATGAGTTGGCAGATTTAATGATGATGTCGCCAGTCGATGTCGAAGAAGCGATTTGTCGTATTGCTCAAAAAGCTCGCGCCTGTGGGATTCATTTAATTGTTGCGACGCAGCGACCGAGTGTAGATGTGATCACAGGACTGATTAAAGCGAATATCCCGACGCGCATCGCTTTTTCTGTTTCTTCTCAAGTCGATTCACGTACCATTATTGACAGCGGTGGAGCGGAAAAATTATTAGGTCGCGGCGATATGCTATTTTTAAACAACGGCTCTTCAGAAACCGTTCGTCTGCAAGGGACGTTCGTATCCGATGATGAAATTGATGCGGTCGTTGAGCATGTGCGTAAAGAACAGCAACCAAACTATTTATTTAAGCAGGAAGAGTTGTTGAAGAAAGCGCAAGTGCAAGAGACGGAAGATGAGCTGTTCCCGGAAGCGTGTGAGTTTATCGTTCATCAAGGGGGCGCATCGACTTCGCTTTTACAAAGGCATTTTAAAATCGGCTACAATCGTGCAGCACGTTTAATGGAGATGATGGAAACACAAGGGTTTGTATCTGAACAACGGGCCGGAAAACCGCGAGAAGTCCTCGTATCGGAAGAAGAATTACAAACAATAAATGACACTAGTACAATATGATAATACATGGTATTCTTTACTTGTATCTAACAGACTATAACAGAGTGAACCAAGGTTCACTCTGTCTTTCAGCAGTATGAATTAGAAAAGAGAGAACTAGTGAATACGAGGGAGCTTTTAGCAAATGAAAGAAATCGAGTGGAAGATGCAAGGGAAGATTAAACGATTAACAAATCGTACGTTTAAATTTGACGAGCGAGTCAAGGAAGGTTGGTTTTCTGCTGTTTATTTTTTAAAAACGCGTGAACTTGCCAATAAATATCATAAAGACAATATTGTCACTATGCAGTTTTTTCAAAAGAGTGAGGCCGTTCTTTGCGGGACGGATGAAGTCATTGCTTTAATTCATGAATTTTCCGATCATCCAGAAACGTTAGAGATTCATTCATTAAAAGATGGCGATAAAATTCGTCCATTTGAAACCGTTTTAACGATCACAGGCCCTTATCAAGAATTTGGTTATTTAGAAGGGATGATCGACGGCATTTTGGCGCGCAGAACGTCCGTAGCAACAAGTGTGTATAATGTGAAAAAAGCAGCCGAGCTTTCAGGTAAACAAAAGCCGGTTATTTTTATGGGCGACCGTGACGATCATTTCATGCAGCAGGCTGGAGATGGCTATGCTGCTTACATTGGCGGCTCTACGGCTCAAGCGACACACGCGATGAATGAATGGTGGGGCAAAGAAGGCATGGGGACGATGCCGCACGCCTTAATTCAATTGTTTAATGGCGATATTGTGGCGGCAACGAGAGCTTATGAAGAAACATTCCCTGAGGATGAGTTAATTACTCTTGTGGATTATAATAATGATGTGATTACTGACTCGCTGAAAGTTGCTAGGGAGTTCGGTGCGAAGTTAAAAGGTGTTCGTGTTGATACGTCAAGAACATTGATCGATCAATACTTCCTTAGAAATCAAGAGATGTTAGGAACGTTTGACCCACGCGGGGTCAACGCTGAATTGATTTTTGCGTTGCGCCGTGCATTAGACGAAGAAGGGTTCCATCACGTGAAAATTGTTGTTTCTGGTGGATTCAATGAAAGTCGCATTCTGGAATTTGAAAAGCAAGGTGTTCCTGTTGATATGTATGGTGTAGGAAGCAGTTTATTGAAAATACATATTGGCTTTACCGGCGATCTTGTAATGTTGAACGGAAAAGCACAGGCGAAGGCCGGTCGACGTTATCGTCCAAATCCTCGCCTAGAGAAGGTAGAGTTTTAATATTTACATTATTTGTTTTTCCTGTGCATAGTCATCAACAGAAAAAAGTGATATAATAATTTACTGTGAAAGTTTACTGTCCGTCGTCTATATAGAGCAAAAAGGCGCTATTAACATATAATGCTTACGGATAGACGAATGTTGGAGGTTCTATTATGACAACCTATCATTTTGTAGGAATTAAAGGCTCAGGTATGAGCGCCCTAGCACAAGTGCTTCATGATAAAGGAGAGCGAGTGCAAGGTTCAGATGTAGATAAATATTTTTTTACACAACAAGCTCTAGAAGAAGCAGGCATCCCTATTTTTCCTTTTCATGCTGATAATATTCAGCTAGGTATGAAGGTGATTGTAGGGAATGCATTTCCGGATGACCATGAAGAAGTGGCTAGAGCAAATGAATTAGGTATTCCCGTAATTCGCTATCACCAATTTTTAGGCGAATTCATGGAGCAAAGCATTAGCGTGGCGATTACAGGAGCGCATGGCAAAACATCGACAACAGGTTTGCTATCTCATGTCGTCAGCGGAGCGAAGCCCACTTCGTTTTTGATCGGGGATGGTACGGGAAGAGGAGAAAACGACGAGCAATATTTTGTGTTTGAAGCATGCGAATATCGTCGTCACTTTTTATCCTATTATCCAGATTATGCGATTATGACAAATATTGATTTTGATCACCCTGATTACTTTGCCGATGTGGCTGATGTTTGTTCAGCCTTCCAAGAGATGGCTATGCAGGTCAAGAAAGCGATTTTTGCTTGTGGCGATGATGAGCATTTGCAAGGGATTCAAGCGAAAGTGCCGGTCGTATTTTATGGGTTCGCCGAGGAGAATGATTTCCAAGCGCGAAATGTAGAGCGTGATGCAGCAGGGACGACGTTTGATGTGTTTGTTCGCAATACGTTCTATGCTACGTTTAAAATTCCGATGTTTGGTGACCATAATATTTTAAATGCTTTAGCTGTGATTGCTCTTTGTCAGTATGAAGAAATTGATACAGAGATCGTCAAGGCTCGCTTGTTAACGTTTGAAGGAGTGAAGCGTCGCTTTTCGGAAAAAAAGATCGGTACTCAAGTTTTAATCGATGATTATGCTCATCACCCGACAGAAATTAAAGCGACGATCAATTCGGCTAGACAAAAATATCCTGACCGAGAAATTGTAGCGGTTTTCCAACCGCATACATTCTCAAGAACTCAGACGTTTTTAGCGGACTTCGCTGATAGCTTGAGTGGAGCGGATGCTGTTTATTTATGCGATATTTTTGGTTCTGCTCGTGAGAATCACGGGAAGCTATCGATTGAAGATTTACAGCAGAAAATCTCAGGTGCTAAGTTAATTAAAGAAGAAACGATTTCTCTATTGAATGAGCATCAAGAAAGTGTGCTCATCTTTATGGGAGCGGGAGATATTCAAAAATTCCAAGCGGCTTATGAAAGCTCGATAGCTAAAGCGTAAAGAGAAGTTGTTAAAGGCTGCTAGATTGATTCTAGTAGCCTTTTTCGTTTTTTCGTGCGGGATCGTTTCAGTCCATACGTCGCTAAACAGCGTCTTCCGCTTTTCTTTATTTCTAGAAGGATTTTTTGTTGGTGGTGTCGAAGTAGTTTTTGTGGAGTAGGTTTATTCTTTTTTCAGTGGGGTAACTTCATGAATATAACAATCGTAGGAGGTGTCACGGAATGGAAATTATTTTATATTTAAGTGCTGCGGTGGCGGCAATTGCTTTTTTCATTCTTGTTTTGAATGTGTCAAAAACATTGAAATCGGTGGACAAAACTTTGGATAGCCTGTCTAGAACGGTGGATCGTTTAGAGGGGCAAATGCAAGGTGTGACGTCAGAAACAACAGAATTACTACATAAAACAAACGTGTTAGCTGAAGATATCCAGAAAAAAACGGAACAATTAAATACGGTTTTTTATGCAGTGAAGGATGTTGGTTCATCGGTACAACAATTAAATCAATCAGTTAAAAATGTGACGACCAATGTGGCTTCTGGACTAGAGAAGAATCAACACAAAATTTCTCAAGCGGTACAATGGGGAAGTGTCGTTAAACAAATGGTTGATAAGTTTAAAGAAAGAAAAGAACAATCACCTGTGTCAATGAAAAATGAGGCCTTGGTGAAGGCTACTAAAGAGCGCCAAGTAAGCCATTAATTAAAAGGAGATGACGGTCATGAACAAGAAGAATCTAAACTATGAAAATTATGAAGCAAACCCGAATTATGACGATGGTAGCATGAATACGAAAGACTTTTTAATCGGGGCGTTAATCGGAGGAATGGTCGGTGCGGCTACTGCTTTATTTTTAGCACCGAAATCTGGTAAGGAACTTCGTGAAGACCTTAATGTTCAAACTGACTTCTTAAAAGAGCGTGCAAGTGATTGGAAAGATATCGCGCGAGTGAAGGGCTACGACATGGCGGCTGAGGTAAAGGACAAAACAGCGGGTTTAACGAAGGTTGTTCAAGAGCAATCGAACGTCGTGATGGAAAAAGTGAAAAATTTATCTCCAACAAGCAATCAACAAGTAAAAGAAGCTGATGAAGTAGCAGAAGTGAGCGAGCCACAAGAGGCGTTGCAGGAAGCAGCAGCTACTGTTACAGAAAAGCTAGAAGAAACGAAAAAAGCCTTTGACAATACAGAAAAAACAGTTCAGCAAACAACTTCAGCTGATAATGAAAATAAAGCAGATCAATAAAATGAAAACGGCGAGTTCTCCTCGCTGTTTTTATTTTTTTATTGTAACAAGTATAATAAAAGTCAATGACTTCGATGGAAAGAAAGGTGACAAAAATGGATCATATAGTAGAAATTACAGAGTTTGAAAAATTGCTCAAAGAGAATAAGCGCTTTTTCTTGTTAAAACACAGCATAACATGTCCAGTTAGCAGTAAAGCCTATGATGAATTTCAATCATTTTTAACGGAGACACCTGAAGAGAATGGTTATTATTTAGTCGTGCAGGAGGCAAGGGAGCTTTCAAACTATATTGCGGACAAATGTATGATTACTCATCAATCTCCACAAGCATTTCTCTTTCAAGATGGAAAACCAGTTTGGAATGAGTCCCATTGGAGAATTACAAAGCAGCAATTGAAGCAAATATAAGTAAAAACGGCGATCAGGATGTCCAAAAAGTCGAAGAAATTGCTCATAAGGTGAAAAAAGCATCCAGAAAATCAGTGAAACCGGACTTTCTGGACAGCTCCATCGCCGTTTTTTAGAATAAACAGACGTTCACTTTACCCCGCATTAACGGGCTGTAAGACTCCCACCTCAACAGGGCAGAAAAAGCGGAGACGTGTGGGTGGGAGATCAACAGCCCGTAAAAGCCCGATTGGTTCAACTAACAATCAGTGGGGGATGAAGAAAACCCCCACTGATTGAAGTTTCACTTTATTGCTTAATCATCTCCCATTTAATTTCAAGCTGATCTCCAGGAAGAATCGGTTCGTAAAAAGTGGTTGCTTCATTATTTTTTAAAATATGAAACGTTTTTCCCTCTTGCTTAGGGATGGCGATATCGACATGACGGAACAAATCTTGAAAAATAAATCCTTGCGTTTGAGCGGTTTCCACGATCAATTCATCTCCAGCATGGACTACATCATCTGGCTGTAGAAGGTCCCCATTCCGATAAAAACGTGATGCTTCCTTTGTAAGCGTCATTTCTTTGCCGTTAAAGAAAACAGTAATCGATTGCTCGAATGACATTTGTTTTAAGGCAGCAATATTAGCTACTGTTCGTTTCGGGGCAGGGACCCATTCGATCGTCGAGCCGTCTTGAAGAGGCTGAGATAGCTTTTCCTCTCGTCCGTTTACTCGGATTTTGGCAGATAGAGAGGGGAAATATGTTTTTTTATGATTAATCACAACAGAAAATGGCGACAATTCATCAAGCCAAGGCTGTTTCTGTTGTGAAGGTAGCCATTCAGCGATGGATGGATAGCGAGCTTCGATGAGATCACCATCAACAAGGTCCGAAGATAAGCTTGCTTCTTTTTCGTTAACAACAATAGATAAAGGAACTTCGACCGTTTCATCGTTTAAAGTGACTTGAATGCTCGTCGTGCTCTCTAGCAATTCCTTGAGTTGTACACTTGCGGATTGTCCATCTTCTCCTTTCGTAATCTCAAGCTTATCATGGTGATGGACGATTTCATCAAATCGGCACGGTTGTCCATTTTTTGTTAAAATAGGTGGTTGACCATATTTTCCCGGAATCGTTAATAATTGACCGTTGTACGTCACCATCATCGCAAGACCAGGCTTTCCATACAATTGATTGATCTTTAATCCAGCTGCTAATAAACAATCTCCGGCTGTTAGCTTGTTTAACTCAAACAGGCGAACGGGCTGTTCATTCACATAAATTGTTTTGTATTGCAGCGGTCGTTGTTTCGATGTAATCGCGATTCCAATCGGTGTAACGAGTGTTGGAGCGTGAACAATTTCGTCAGCCATTGTTAGCTCATTAATCGCATCCGTGCCTCTAATGGCCACACGATTGTTCGCTAGTCCGAGCTTTTCCGCTAATAGCTGACGTAGCCCCGGAGTTAAACTTCCACCTCCAACCATCATCACCGCTTGTGGTGCATTTCCGTTATTTAATCGAATGATTTCTTGATGAATTGCATCCGCTAATCGGTTGACTGCTTCATGAATTTGATCTAATACTTCGTTTTTTGCGAATGATGTTTCAAAGCCTAATATATCTGTTATTTTAATCGTCTCTTCTGTTTCTAACTCTCGTTTCACTCGTTCAGCGATTGGGAAATCAAGTAAAAAATGATCGCTTAACGCTTCGGTAATTTCATCCCCAGCAATCGGTACCATCCCATAAGAAATAACCGTTCCAGAATTAGTGATAGCGATATCAGAGGTGCCGGCTCCAATATCTACAAGAGCAATATTTAAGCGGCGCATCGATGGCGGAACGAGAACGTGAATAGCGGCGATTGGTTCTAACGTCAATGCTTCTATTTCTAAATCTGCTCTCCCTAACGCAGCAATTAATGATTCGACGACGACACGCGGCAAAAAGGTCGCAATGATTTCGACGGAGGCTTCCGTACCTTGTTGATCTATTAAACTGGCAATTTCATCTCCGTCTAATCGATAATAAAGAACGGAATAGCCGACGCAGTAGTAGTGGCGATGCTGGTCAAGTTGCTGGTTTTTTGCGGCTTTTACTTGTGCTTCTTGAACGGCAGATAGTTCGAGGTGAAGCACATCGTCATGTGTCATCGGTTTCCCGGCTACTTGAATGGTCGTTTGAGATGTTTCCGTTTGTAACGCTCGCCCAGCAGCGGCCACACAAGCTTTCGTTAATGGACCATGCTTTTCTTCCAACTCTACTTTAATTTTGGTAATGATCGCTGCGACGGAGGGAATGTCTTGAATTTGGCCATCGAGCATGGAACGTTTTTTATGCTCATACATTATCATATCAAGAACATGAAATTGATCTCCCTCTTGTTCGAGAATCATGCCGACAACGGATCGCGTACCGATATCTAAAGAAAATATACGATTGGATTGAACCAAAATGAATCACCTGCTTTTTAAATTTTTACTTTTTCACTTTAATGCTTAAAAGCGTTTAACAATTGAAGCAACTTTTTCGTGACATTTTAATATCTTTGTTTTATAATAGTCCCTAATATATAAAATATATAACAAAACGATCCATTCTAATACGATCTTTTACGATTCTTTCATAAAAAGGAGCTGTGATTGGTTGATAGGATCATTTAAATGTTAGTTATTTGAAAATTGAGAAATCAGCTAGAGGGAAGGATGAGAAAAAATGAGTAACCAAGAGTTAGATCAGTTGAGACAACGTGTAGATGAGATGAATGTGGAGCTACTAAAATTAATTAGTGAACGTGCTAAGCTAGTTCAAGAGATTGGCCGTGTGAAAGAAAAGCAGGGAGTTAATCGTTATGATCCCGTTCGCGAGCGAGCGATGTTAAATACGATCATTGAAAGCAACGAGGGACCGTTTGAAACATCTACAGTTGAGCATTTGTTCAAGCAAATCTTTAAAGCAGGGCTTGAGCTACAACAAGATGACCACCGCAAAGCACTGCTTGTGTCTCGTAAAAAGAAACCGGAAGATACAATCGTGGAAATTCGTGGAGAAGAGGTTGGTAAAGGAGCACCAACGTTTGTGTTTGGTCCTTGTGCGGTAGAATCGTATGAGCAAGTGGCGCAAGTGGCGCAATCGATTAAAGATAAAGGGTTGAAGCTCATTCGCGGAGGTGCTTTCAAACCACGTACTTCTCCTTATGACTTCCAAGGTCTTGGTGTAGAAGGTTTGAAAATTTTGAAGAGAGTCGCAGATGAATTCGATTTAGCGGTTGTTAGTGAAATCGTCAACCCGGCCGATATTGAGCTTGCTTGTGACTACATTGACGTCATTCAAATCGGTGCCCGCAACATGCAAAACTTTGAATTGTTGAAAGCGGCTGGAGAAGTGAAAAAGCCGGTATTATTAAAACGTGGTTTAGCGGCAACGATTGAAGAATTTATTAACGCAGCAGAGTACATTATCTCTCGCGGAAACGATCAAATTATGCTTTGTGAACGTGGTATTCGTACGTACGAGCGTGCAACGAGAAATACGTTGGATATTTCAGCGGTACCAATTTTGAAGCAAGAAACGCATTTACCAGTGTTTGTTGATGTGACTCATTCAACAGGTAGACGTGATTTGCTCATTCCAACAGCTAAAGCAGCCCTTGCGATCGGTGCTGATGGTGTGATGGCAGAGGTGCATCCAGACCCAGCTGTAGCATTGTCTGACTCTGCTCAACAAATGAATTTGCAACAATTTGATGAATTTTATAAGGAAATTATGAGAGCAATTCCTGTAAAAGCGTAACTCCTGTGTTTTCACAGGAGTTTTTTTTCGTTAATATAGAGAAGATAGAATGTTTAAAGGAGAATGTTGAAAATTATGAATGTGACTATATACGATGTAGCAAGAGAGGCCAATGTATCAATGGCGACAGTTTCTCGGGTAGTTAACGGGAACCCGAATGTGAAACCTGCAACAAGAAAGAAAGTACTTGATGTGATTGAGCGACTTGGTTATCGCCCGAATGCGGTCGCGCGCGGACTCGCTAGCAAGAAAACGACGACGGTTGGGGTCATCATCCCTGATATTTCGAATATTTTTTATGCGGAATTAGCGAGGGGAATTGAAGATATTGCCACAATGTATAAGTACAATATTATTTTAAGTAATTCCGATCAAAATAAAGATAAAGAGTTGCACTTAATTAATACGATGTTAGGCAAGCAAGTGGATGGTCTTGTATTTATGGGAGGCCAAATTACAGAGGAGCATGTAGAAGAATTTAAACGCTCACCTGTGCCGGTTGTATTAGCTGGGTCGGTTGAAATGTCTGGACAGATCCCTTCTGTCAATACGAATTACGAAGAAGCTGCTTATGATGCGGTGAAGCTACTCATTGATGAAGGGCATAAGCAGATCGCCTACGTTGCGAGTCCTTTAAATGATACGATTAACAAAGAGTATGTTATGAAAGGGTATAAGAAGGCGCTCCTAGAAGCCGGCCTGCCGGTGGAAGAAGGCTTCATCATTGAAGGTGATTATACGTACGATTCTGGATTGGAAGCATGGAACAAGATTCAGCAGTTGTCGTCTCAACCAACAGCTGTATTCGTTAATAATGATGAAATGGCACTAGGGGTTGTTCATGGAGCACAGGATAGTGGAGTGAATATTCCAGAGGATATTGAAATCATTAGCTTTGATAGCTCGCGCTTGTCTTTAATGGTACGACCGCAGCTCACGTCTGTCATTCAGCCATTGTATGATATCGGTGCTGTAGCGATGAGATTATTAACAAAATATATGAATAAAGAAGAAGTAGAAAGCTCCATTGTCGTTTTACCGCATCGAATTGAAAAAAGAGGGTCAACAAAGTAAGTTTTCCACCGATATTAAAGATAAATACGAGTATGTTTTCTTGAAATAGGGGAGGAACCATGAAAAAGCTTGATGCATTGACACCAATAGGAATTGTTATCGGATTCATTTTATTAGCCTTTGCGATCATTACAAGCGGAGGTGTCGAGGGGTTTTCATCTTTTATGCACTTACCCTCTATACTAATTGTGTTTGGTGGATTAACCGCTGCTTTATTAATCAATTTTCCGTTGAAAGACATTAAACATATGTTTACGGTGATGAGACAGTCTTTTCAGCAACAGGAAACGGATATAGAAGGATTAATTCAACAGTTCGTGAAACTGTCTGAAAAGGCACGACGTGAAGGGTTATTATCACTTGAGACAAGCTTGAATGATGGGCAAGATGAATTTTTGAAAAAAGGTATCCTACTAGCGGTAGACGGAATTGAGCAGGAAATGTTAGTAGATATTATGAATGCGGAAATCGTCGCTCTTGAGGAGCGTCATCGTAAAGGAAGAAGCTTATTGGAGAAAGCTGGAGAATATGCTCCGGCTTGGGGAATGATTGGTACGTTAATTGGGTTAGTTTTAATGTTGAAAAATTTAAATGATCCGACAACATTAGGACCCAATATGGCAGTGGCACTACTGACTACTTTCTACGGCTCGCTACTTGCTAACCTTGTGTTTCTACCGATGGCGGCGAAATTAGAACTGAAAACAGAAAATGAAGTATTTTATCGTCAGATCATCATAGAAGGAGTTGTCGGCGTACAAGCAGGACAAAACCCGAAAATTTTACAAGAAAAGTTAGCAGCCTTCTTATCAACTGAAGAAAGAAGAGCTAGTGGAAATGCAGGCTCAAGCGAGGCGGTTGAAGCATGATCACCAAACGTCGTCCGCGCAAAAAGCCAAAGGGTGCTCCGAAGTGGATGGTGACATTTGCCGATCTTGTCACACTCGTGCTCGTGTTCTTTATTTTATTATTTTCGATGTCGCAAATTGATATTGTTAAATTTAAAGCGATAGCTCAGTCATTTAGACAACAAGCAGCATTTGAAAATCAGTCCTCCATCGTTCCTGGAGAATATCCATCGGAGGAAATGAAAAAAGAGCAAGGACAAAAAGAAGAAGAGTCACTCAATAAGCTAGCAAAAGAAGTTCAACAGTATTTAAAAGAGAATGGGCTAGAGGATGTCGCAACGGCTAATCGAACAGAACGAGGCGTCGTTCTTGTCTTGCAAGAGAAAATTCTTTTTAATACGGCAGATGCTGTCGTGGTAGATGAAGCCCATTCCTTTTTAAATCAAATCGGTAAAATGCTTGAATCGAAGCCGAATATTATTAAAGTAGAGGGACATACGGACAATCGTCCGATTAAAAATAATTATTACCCTTCAAACTGGGAACTTTCTAGCGCGCGAGCTAGTAGTGTGATTCGCTTTTTAAGCGCTAATCACGAGATTGACGCCAAGCGCTTTATTGCGGTTGGTTACGGGGATACAAGACCGCTCGTGCCGAATACAAATTCTGATAATATGCAAAAAAATCGACGAGTCGAAATCATTATTACAGACCCGAAGTATACAGAAAGTCAATAATAAAGAGTTGACTTCCTAACACTCATGCTAGAGGCTAAAGTGTGGGAAGTCAGCTTTTTTTGTAGGGGAGAAACTAGGGATGTTTGCGTAATGGATACAGCGCTTTAGTTAACGTAATTCGGTTTTTTTCTTCGATCTCCGGTTTACGCGGAATCGGTGGATATAGATCTTTTGGATCTTCCCATGAAAGAGGAAGCGGAGCAGGAGCTTTCGGCTGCCAATGCTCTAGCCATTGTGCTGGTAAGGGGCCTGAAAAATGGGACTTTTCAGTCATTTCTAACCAGATTCTTGACCAAGCTCGAGGAACGACACGCCAAATGTCATAACCACCACCACCAACGGCAATCCAGCGTCCTTCGCAATACTTATCCGCGATTTCTCTTGAAATTCGTGGAATCTGACGATAAATCTCCATAGTAGCAGATAAATGTGTCAACGGATCAAAATAATGAGAATCAGCTCCATTTTGCGTTAAAATAACATCGGGTTTAAAAAAATCAGCGACTTCCCAAATGGATGTTTCATAGGCCTCTAGCCAAGATTCATCTTCGGTAAAGGCATCTAGCGGGATGTTGAATGAATAGCCGTAGCCTTTTCCGTGCCCACGTTCATTGACATTTCCCGTTCCTGGGAAAAGATAGCGACCTGTTTCATGGATCGAGAGTGTGCAAACATTGGGGTCATCGTAAAAGGACCATTGAACACCGTCTCCGTGATGAGCATCTGTATCGATATAAAGAACTCTCGCATTATATTTCTCTTGTAAATATTTAATCGCAACTGAGCTGTCATTGTAAATACAAAAGCCTGAAGCTTTGCCACGGAATCCATGATGTAGCCCTCCTCCTAAGTGAAGGGCATATTTCGCCATCCCTTGCATGACTGCATCAGCTGCAGTTAATGTCCCACCGACAAGGTAAGCACTTGCTTCGTGCATTCCTTCGAACATGGGGGTGTCCTCTGTGCCAAGTCCGTATCCTTCAGCGACATCAAGCGACAACTGGCCTTGTCCAGCTTGTTGGACAGCTTTCACATATGCTGGGTCATGAACTAGTTCTAGTTCTTCAACGGTGGCCATACGAGGAGGAATGATATCCTCATCTTGAAGGGCGTTGATTTGTTTTAATAGGTCAATCGTTAACGTCAGTCTAAACTGATTAAAGGGGTGACTTTCTGAAAAGCGATAAGCTAATGATTGGTCCGAGTGCACAAATACAGCTTGTTTCGTCATAGAGAGACTCCGGGCATATTAGGCCATAGAACAATATGTCCTTCCTTTTTCAGATCATCAATCACCCCGATTGGATTCATGGTTCGTACACGAAGGACGACAATTTTGAATTGATCGTCTTGTTTATCTGGATAAACAAGTACGCTGTGAATGTTTGCTCGTCTTTTTTTCAGTACGTTGACGACTTCAAATAGCATGCCCGTCTTGTTTGGTATTTTAACCTCAATTCTTGAGCCTATTTGATTGGCTCCCGTTAGCTCAACAAACGTATGTAACACGTCTGTTTCAGTAATGATGCCGACGAGTTCTTCTCCTTGGACAATAGGCAAGCAACTAATGTTATATTCATACAATGTAGCGGCTGCATCCTCAACAAAGTCAAGGGGATGACCAGTGATGACATCTTTCTCCATAATGAGACTTAATGGTTTATTTAGTTCACTTTCACTCGTCTCTTTTTGTAAAATAGATGGAGTGGCTTCTTTCACATCACGATCCGTTACTAGACCAACAAGAAGCCCTGTTTCATCTACGATAGGAATATGGCGGATTTTCTGTTTTCTTAAAAGGTTTAAAGCGGTGCCAATTTGGTCGTTTGGAGATAGTGTATGTACTTCCGATTTCATAATCTCTTCTAATAACATAGTCACGTCCTCCTTTAAATTTAATACATAAAGCGATTCATAAAGCGAATTTGATCAAACTTTTGAATAGATGCTTGGTCGATTCTTTGGCCGATCCGTACCATCAAACAGTTAGCTGGATGAGAGCTAATTTCAGGATCATCGGTTGCGTACCATTCCAATCCCCCAGCGTTCATCATTTTTTCCATAATTTTTCGATATTCCCATACATTCAGGCCTGTTCCTTTCAAGTCCCAGTGCCAGTAATATTCTGTCGTGATAATGATATAGTCTTCCATCGCGTCATCAAGCATAGAAAGGCGTAATAAATTTTTCCCGACATGAGCGCCGCGGTATTTTTGAATGACTTCAATAGCTCCTAGCTCAATCATATTTTCAAGGTTGGCCTCTGACCAGCGCTCTAACGGATCAGGGTATAGAAATGTGACATATCCAACAATAACGCTTCCTTCTCTAGCAATAATAATTCGTCCTTCAGGTAATGCAGCAATTTCTACAATGGCTTGATGTTGTTGTTCAGGCTGTCTAAAGGCAACGAGTCCTTCATGAAAAGTCATGCCTGCCAACGATTCTGAAGAAACAGGCCCTTCGATGATTAACGTTCCTTCTTTCGTCTCTAATTCTTTTGAATGAAACCTTTTTATATGCTCCATTTAGTCACCGCCTTGATTATTTCCCTATCTTCATTATACATAAAAATTGGATATGTAAAGCGTTTTCATCTAATTTTTCACATCGTGGGAAAAGGGA
Source organism: Bacillus sp. Hm123 (assembly GCF_051842975.2). Lineage (NCBI taxonomy): Bacteria > Bacillati > Bacillota > Bacilli > Caryophanales > Bacillaceae > Bacillus > Bacillus sp. Hm123. The sequence continues at coordinate 2,597,853 of NZ_CM200277.1, read as the reverse complement.
TTTCTTTTTTTGGAATAAAATTGTTGAAAAATTGAGAAAATACAAATATGATAGTATCATAGAAACAAATTCTTACATAAAAAGGAGAGTCGGTCAATGAAGTTGGAAGCGCTAACAGTGAAATCAGGGCATTTTAATCTGAAAAACTATGATGAGGTGTATTCGTCTTTTGATTGGAAGGAAGCAGAACAGCACTTTTCTTGGGCGGAAACAGGGAAAGTAAACATTGCCTATGAAGCGATTGACCGTCATGCAATATCCGAGCGCAAAGATCAAGTAGCTTTATATTATCGTGATGCGGAACGTCAGGAAAGCTATACGTTTGAACATATGAGAGACTACTCGAATCAGGCAGCGAATGTTCTAAAGCAATTTGGCGGTGTTGAAAAAGGGGAGCGCGTGTTTGTCTTTATGCCACGATCGCCGGAGCTTTACTTTGCTGTGCTGGGGGCAATGAAAGCCGGAGCTATCGTTGGTCCATTATTCGAAGCCTTTATGGAAGGAGCTGTTCGTGATCGCTTAGAGGATAGTGAAGCGAAAGTGCTTGTGACAACACCTGAATTATTAGAGCGTGTCCCTGTGGCCGAGCTTCCAGCTTTAGAAACTATTTTTCTTGTTGGGGACAATGTACAAACAGAAGGGAAGTTTGTTGATTTTAACGCCAAAATGAAAAATGCAGATCGTTCTTTTGAGATAGAATGGATGGATCTTGATGATGGCGTGATTTTACATTATACATCAGGTTCTACAGGAAAGCCTAAAGGGATTTTGCATGTGCATCGGGCAATGATTCAACAATACCAAACAGCTAGATGGGTGCTTGATTTACAAGAGAACGATGTATATTGGTGCACAGCCGATCCGGGCTGGGTGACAGGTACAGCCTATGGTATTTTCGGACCATGGTTAACGGGGACGACGAACGTCGTCGTTGGTGGTCGTTTTAGCCCGGAAAATTGGTACAAAACGCTTGAGGAGTATGGTGTAACGGTGTGGTATAGTGCACCAACGGCATTTCGGATGCTGATGGGTGCTGGCGATGAATTAGTGAAGAAATTCGATTTAAGCGCTCTTCGCCACATTTTAAGCGTCGGAGAACCGTTGAATCCAGAAGTAGTTCGTTGGGGAGCAAAAGTGTTTGATTTGCGCATTCATGATACGTGGTGGATGACGGAAACAGGCGCACAACTGATTTGTAACTACTCTTGTATGGAAATTAGACCGGGATCAATGGGGAAACCAATTCCAGGAGTGAAAGCGGCGATTGTTGATGACCAAGGTAATGAACTTCCACCAAATCGTATGGGCAACTTAGCGATTAAAAAAGGCTGGCCATCTATGATGGTTTCCGTGTGGAACAACCGTGAAAAATATGAATCTTATTTTATGCCAGGTGATTGGTATGTATCTGGAGATTCTGCTTATATGGATGAAGACGGCTACTTCTGGTTCCAAGGGCGTGTCGATGATGTCATTATGACAGCGGGGGAGCGTGTCGGTCCGTTTGAAGTAGAAAGCAAGCTTCTTGAGCATCCGGCGATCGCCGAAGCAGGAGTCATCGGGAAACCTGATCCTGTCCGTGGGGAAATCATTAAAGCGTTTGTCGCATTACTGGACGGCTACGAGCCTTCTGATGAATTGAAGGAAGAAATTCGTCAATTCGTGAAAACAGGATTAGCGGCGCATGCGGCACCGCGCGAAATCGAATTCCGTGACAAGCTCCCGAAAACTCGTAGCGGAAAAATTATGCGTCGCGTGTTAAAAGCTTGGGAACTCGACCTCCCAACAGGTGATTTATCGACAATGGAAGATTGACAGTAGAAGAAAGCGACCTTAATTGGGTCGCTTTTTTAGGTGTTATTTTACACCACGCGTATTGATTATGTATAATCTTCCATAAACAGACAACAAAAAGGGCCGCCTGCTTGTAAAATGTAAGTACCACCAAACATTAACGAGAAGAGGCGTCCTTATGAAAGAGAATACCATGTTCCCGAATTTGATTCAAAAGTTTATTTCCGATGAAGAATTAACAGCATTAAAGGTAGCTCCCAATGCTCCATTTCGGCGATTTTACAAAGGAGAATTTACAATGAATATAAGAACAAATAGATTATTGATGCGTGAATTTCAAGTGGACGATTTGGAAGCAGTATATGAATACACCTCGAAGCAAGACGTTATGAAGTATATACCCGGTGGTGTACACACGCGAGAGGAAACGAAAAAATTTATAAACAAAAACATAGGTGCTCACGCTGAACACTTTCCTGTTGTAGAGATAGAAACAAATATCCTAATTGGACATATAGCTTTTCATAAATACTTTGGTAATCACACATATGAAATTGGATGGGTATTCAATCCCTCTTTTCAAAGAAGAGGATATGCTCCCGAAGCAGCTAAGGGCGTCTTAGAATATGGTTTCAATAAACTAAACTTACATAGGATTGTTGCCACCTGTCAACCTGAAAACATACCATCATACCAAGTAATGGAGAAGATCGGAATGAGAAGAGAAGGGTTTTTCAAGAAATGTATTCCTGATGGAAATGATTGGTGGGACGAGTATTATTACGCTATCCTGAAAGAAGAGTGGGAATGAAATTTATGGAAGCTCTTCAGAAACACCTTTTTATAGATGTTACGATTAAAGGGACTAGTTTCAAGTGTACAAAGCTAATAAACTTGTTTAATTCACAATAAAGTCAGTTGAAAAATAATATCACGCGTGTTGATTAGCCAAAAAACTCCGTAAATAGACATAAGAAAAATGGCTGTTTGATTGCACGAAGTAGAACATGTTTACACAGCTGTCTTTCATTTCAGCGCCGGCTCCCGGAAGGTGAACTGCCGCCGGACTAGGCTTCCGGGATGGCGGGCTTTTTGTATGCGCACTTTAATTTTCATAGGGTGAATCTGTATAAATATGGATAATCAAAACGCCTGATTTGACACTTTAAAAAAACTTAATTGACATTCTCTCCGTTATTTGTTTACAATATGACTTATAACATTTAAATATACTTAAAGCGTTGATAGGATTTAGTAGTTCACTATCCCTGTTGTTCAGAGAGCTGGTGGTTGGTGAGAACCAGTACAAATAGTTGAATGAATTACCCCCTGTAGCTTTTGTTGCGAACCTTTTAGTAGCAGCAAACGGCCTGGCCGTTATTTCAATGAAGTGGAGAAATAGATGTTCTCAAGCTTGGGTGGTACCGCGCATACATATAGCGTCCCTGCATAATTGCAGGGGCGTTTTTTGTATTTGTGAAAAACGCTAATAAAAAAGAAGGGAAGATGATCAATGGATTTAATGCAGGAATTAGAATGGCGTGGGATTGTTTACCAACAAACGGATGAAGAAGGTATGAAAGAACTGTTAAACAAAGAAAGTGTTTCCCTATACTGTGGAGTGGACCCGACCGCAGATAGTATGCATATCGGACATTTACTGCCATTTTTAACGCTTCGTCGTTTTCAAAATCATGGCCATCGTCCAATTGTATTAGTTGGTGGAGCGACAGGGATGATTGGTGACCCGAGCGGGAAGCGTGAAGAAAGAAAGCTGCAAACGACTGAAATGGTGGAGCACAATGTATCATGCATTAAAAAGCAATTAGAGAAGATTTTCGATTTCTCAGGTGAGAATGGAGCGAAGTTAGTTAATAACAATGATTGGGTTGGCTCAATGGATGTGGTGACATTCTTACGCGACTTTGGTAAGAACATCGGCGTTAACTACATGCTGGCGAAAGACATTGTTTCTTCACGATTAGACTCTGGTATTTCTTTCACCGAGTTTGCTTACACGATTTTACAAGCGATGGATTTCTATCATTTATACGAAAACCATAACTGCAAAATGCAAATTGGCGGAAGTGACCAATGGGGTAACATTACGACTGGCTTAGAAATGATTCGCAAAATGAATCCTGAAGGAGAAAAGGCATTCGGCATGACAATTCCACTTGTGACAAAAGCAGATGGAACGAAATTTGGTAAAACAGAGAGCGGCGCGATTTGGTTGGACCCGGAAAAAACATCTCCGTATGAGTTTTACCAATTCTGGATTAACGCAGCGGATGCCGATGTCGTGAAATACTTGAAAATTTTCACCTTCTTAACACCGGAAACAATTGAAGCACTAGAAGCGTCGATGCAAGAAGAAGCACATTTAAGAAAAGCACAAAAAGCATTAGCGGAAGAGATGACACGCTTAATTCATGGCCAAGAGGCGCTAGAACAAGCGATCAAAATCTCCGCGGCACTATTTAGCGGCGATGTGAAAAACTTAACGGCGGCTGAAATCGCACAAGGCTTTAAAGATGTGCCATCCTATGAACCGGCGAACGAAGAAGAGTTAGCACTTGTTGAACTGCTTGTCTCTGCTCGTATTTCGCCATCGAAGCGTCAAGCGCGTGAAGACATTCAAAATGGAGCGGTATCCATTAACGGTGACAAAGTGACAGATACAAGCTACGTTTTATCTGAAGCCGATAAAATGGAAGGCAAATTCACGATCATTCGTCGCGGGAAAAAGAAATATTTCTTAATTAAATACTAATGGCAAAATCAAAACAGGCTATCGAGCATTTCTCATTAGCCTGTTTTTTTCGATATGAATTAGTTTATTCATAAACATTTATTCCAACAATTACAATTCTTTTGGAAGTGAACAATGAGTTGGTCGAGTTCTTGGCTATATCGTATCGTTTCTGAATTCCCCAGACCTTTCATTATTCCTGTTGAAATCATTAAATCTCGCTTAGAATCTATTTGGCTCAATAAATGGTGACAAGTCTTTTGTGTTTCCAACTTACAATCTCTCCCATTAATCATTTTTAACTTGAAAACCCAACAGGTAATAATATACACAATTTTGAGAGTAAATGGAAGTGTTTTTTCGTAGGTTTTAAGAACTAGACTGGATGAGGAGCACTTGTCTTTCGCTTTTCATATTATATATAAGACTGGAGGTAGCACCTTAGGTCACATTGACTGGTCATTTGCAGTCGGGGCTGATGGGATCATCAGTCCTTTTTTTGTGAAAAGAGTCCAATCTTAAAACAAACAAAAAACCCGCAAAGCATTGAATGAACAATGTTTTGCGGGTTTTGAAGTCGAGTTTACAACCCGATTTATTAACGAGAGTAGTACTCTACGATTAGAGATTCGTTGATTTCAGCTGATAATTCAGCACGCTCAGGAAGGCGAGTGAATGTACCTTCTAATTTGTCAGCATCGAAAGTTAAGTATTCAGGAACGAAGTTGTTTACTTCGATTGCTTCCTTAACGATTTCAAGGCTTCTTGATTTCTCACGAATAGAAATCACTTGGTTTGGTTTTACTTGGTAAGATGGGATATCAACGCGTTGACCATCAACCGTTACATGACCGTGGTTAACAAGCTGACGAGCTTGACGACGAGTACGAGCTAAACCAAGACGGTAAACTAGGTTATCTAAGCGAGCTTCAAGAAGGATCATGAAGTTTTCGCCGTATACACCTTTCATTTTACCAGCTTTTACGAATAGGTTACGGAATTGACGCTCATTTACTCCATACATATGACGAAGCTTTTGCTTCTCTTGTAATTGTAAACCGTATTCAGAAAGCTTTTTACGTTGGTTTGGACCATGTTGTCCAGGTGCGTAAGGACGCTTTTCTAATTCTTTTCCTGTTCCGCTAAGAGAGATTCCTAGGCGGCGGGATAATTTCCATGTTGAGCCAGTATAACGAGCCATAATATAGCTCCTCCTTTAAATGTTTTTATTTTGTTGTAAAATAAAAACCGGGTGAGACAGCAATTCGGTCATTTTGTTTTCATGCACCATCGCCCCAGCAGCAGAGGGTTACGCGATGCCCCTTAGATCACTTTAGATCAAGGAACAAAATAAATTCGTAAAAGTGTTCACTTAGGCTGCATTTATTTTACACAAAGAATAGTATATAATTTTATTCTATACATGTCAATATCTATTGTCTTGAGAATAAAACCGTTTTATAAAACTTTAGTCGGAGTAAATATGTTATAATCATCAAGGGTGGCTGGTGATTCACCGATTAAATATGAGAAGGTCTCTATCCGAAAAGAAATGTAGGTGGGATTAAGATGGATAGTAATGATAAAGTTGAATGGTTAGTGAACTATAAAGCGATGCTATTTCAGTTAATCATTCAAAGTCAAAAAAGTTTAATAACTCCAGATCAGCTTGTGCAGGAGTGGCTCGATCTCGTTCGTTTGCTATTTAAAACAGACCAGCTCGCGTTATATCGGGGAGAACGCCTATATTCCGGATGGATTGACGTAGAAAAAATAGCAAACGAGGAGTATGACACCATTTATCAAGCATTTACGGTTCCATTCCTCAAAGGGAGAAACTTGCCTAAGAAAGGAAATCTTAGCTTTCAACTTTCGGATGGTAGTGAGCTATATTTATTTCTGCAAGTACCGGAAGAATTACTTGAAGAATTCACCGATGAGCAATTGAGTTCCTTTGTGCAAGCAACGAATGAATTTATCACCTTTATCAAACAAATGAATTTTGGAACAAATAATGAAAAAAGATATAAAGAATTATTTAATGTGACGGAGAAGTTTCATTCGTCTTTAGATATTGAATACGTACTTGGCGAAATATTATCGACACTTGAACGGGTGTTTCCTCAATACACGTATCACTTCCTATTAGCGATTGATGACCGGTACAAAGAATTACCGACGGAGCATTTTAACTTTGAACGGGCCAGTGAAGAAGCGATGTCCGCTTATATCAACGGAAAAGTACAGCTAGAGCAACGTCCAGGAAGAAAAGCTTCTATTCTTTATGCTCCATTGATGGGCAAGCAAGGTGTGTATGGGGTTTTACAAGTGAAGATCCCAGCCGAAAGACAGATATTGGAAAGTGAAAAAGATTTTATTCGGATTTTGGCAAATACAGGTGGGAGTGCAATCGAAAAAGCGAAATTGTATGAGCAGTCACGGAAATTGATTGCTGATTTACAGTTAATTAATGCAACGTCGCACCAACTGAATTCGACATTTCGCTTTACTGATACGACCCAATACTTGAATGATCAAATCGCGCGTTTCTTTCAAGCTTCGGCGGTTGGGTTTATGTTTATAGATGATGAAAAGATGGAAATACTTCCAGGTAGCAGTAGATTTTTCTATGAGCATGAAGGACAACGATACATTGACTATGCTTGGAAACGAATTCAAAAAGAAAAGGATTCTTTTTTTGTTGGAGAGTTAGCAGGGAAGTTAGAAGAGCATCTTCCTTACCATTCCCTCATGGTTGTGCCGATGGTTCACGGAAGTGTGTTGAAAGGCTTTTGTATCGTTTTGAAACAGGAAGCTTATGGATTCACGTTTGATATGTACAAGTTGTTACAATCGTTAATTCATCACTCAACCCTCGGCTTAACGAATGCGATGTTACGAGAGGAGTTAGAGAAGCTTGTTATTACCGATCATTTGACGAAGTTGTTTTCTCGAAATTATTTAGATCGTTCTATTTCCGAATCGATTGCACAAGATGAAGAAGGAACATTTTTATTGATAGATATTGACGATTTCAAAGCTGTTAATGATACATATGGTCATCAAACAGGCGATGAAACAATTATTCAAGTGGCCAATCTCATTAGAAAAACAACAGGAGAGAACGATATTGCCGCTCGTTGGGGAGGGGAGGAGCTTGCCCTTTATTTTCCGGAGAAGTCTTTGGAAGAAGGAGTGGTGATTGCTGAGAAATTAGTAGAAAGTGTCGCTCATTCAACGAACCCAAGGGTGACGATTTCCTGTGGTGTAGCTTATTGGTCTAAAGAACAGACAAGCAGCGTGAAGGTTTTATTTAATCAAGCGGATGAAGCGCTCTATAAAGCAAAAAAAACCGGGAAGAACAAAGTGATCATTTGTTCAAATGATCAATAACGTGAAAAGCCTACCTTCCATCAAATGAATGCTACCTTTTAGGGCTCATTTGATGGTAAGGATAGGTTTTTTTCGTATGTTTAGTCAGAAGTTACAGTTGAATCTGTTCGCTTCCTTGACCGATTCCTTTAGCGGAGTGAGCATCTGATCCATAGACTAATGGAATTCCTAACGCTGTTGCTTTGGCAGCTATTTCGGCTGGCGGATACGTTTCACCGCATAAAGGCTTGACGACACCAGCTCCGTTATAATCAAGTTCATAGTGATTAAGTTTCATTTTTTGTAAAATTTCATTAATTTCAGCGCTGAAATCTTTCGTACAAGGGAATTTCTGTTGGAATTTATGGACAAGCGTCATATGTCCGATGCGTTTCGGTTTATACGCACCAAGATCCGCTAAAATCGATTGGTATACGGTGTGAAAATAGGCTTGATAAACGGCTGACACCGAGCCGAACATGGCGATCATCTCTTCAAATACGTCAGCACTATAGTCGAGGCAGTACCAATTTTGCTTATGGTTTAAGAAATGAACGGAAAGAATTGAGTCGTCGAGATAGGGGCCGTATTCATTTAAGAATTGTGTCGTCTCCTTCTCGAAGCCTTCAATATAATCCACTTCTAATCCGAGGTGGAGGGTCACATCTTGTTTGTATTCTTTTTGTAGCTGTTGAATAGTATGGAAATATTCCTCCATAACAGAAAGTTCCATAGCACTATCCTTTGTCGGAGTTGTATCGATAAATCCTTCTGGCAGCGGTGCGTGCTCAGTGAAGGTCATTTCACGAAAGCCTTGACGGATAGCGGTTTCTACATAATCGTTTAAAGCATCCTTTGACCCATGCGGACAAAAGGGTGTGTGAATATGCCCATCTCTTTTCATTATTATTCCTCCAGATTATCTACTTGCTAAATAAGTGTAACAAATTTTTTTGAAACTAGGCGAAAAAAACGAATTTTGTCATTAAAAAAAGTCAAATACATGATATCATTAGTAGTATTGAGAGCGAATTGTTTAAATGGATCGTAGAGAATGTATAGATTGATTTTTTGATAGAAGAACAGGGGGCTTAACATGAAATATGTAATTGGCGGAATATTATTAGTAGCCATACTTTTAATTATTGCCTACATAAATAGAAGGAAGCTATTCAAGCAAATTGATGAGCTTGAACAAAAGAAAATCGAGTTAATGAATCGACCTATATCCGATGAATTGACACAAGTGAAGCAATTAAACATGACTGGTCAGACGGAAGAATTATTTGACCGCTGGCGTGCAATGTGGGATGAAGTGTTAGCGGAAGAACTTCCGAACGTGGACGAAAAATTGTTCGAAGCCGAGGAATGGTTAAATAAATATCGTTTTGGTAAAACGAGAGAGATCAATGAAGAGGTTTCGTATCAATTGGAGCAATCGGAAGAGAAAGTGAATACGATTTTAGCTGAGCTGAAAGTGCTGATCGGTAGTGAAGAACAAAACAGAAAAGAAAGTGAAGACATGAAAGAGAAGCAACGAGCAGCAAGAAAGCAGCTACTTGCTCACCGTCACACATTTGGAAAAGCAGCCCCAATATTTGAAGTGCAATTAGATGCCTTATCTTCACAATTTGATAAATTTGAAGAGTTAACAAATGAAGGAAATTATTTAGAAGCAAGAGAGACGATTCTTAAGCTGCAAGAAGATATGGATCTAATTCTACATAAAATGGAGCGAGTTCCTGTGTTGCTATCGGAAACGACGAACTTGTTACCTTCGCAACTTGATGAAATTCAGTCAGGCTATCGAGAGATGAAAAGAAGCGGTTATTTACTTGATCATTTACATATTGAGAAAGAAATTACTGATTTGCGCGAACAGCTTGAGCAGTTTAAGGGCTACATTATTAAAACAGATACACATGAAGTAGAAGAAGCGATTCGTGATGTGAAAGATAGCATTGACTTTTTCTACGATTTGCTAGAAAAAGAAGTCGATGCAAAACTTTTTATTATCGAACATAACGAATCAACGAGAGAGAAGATTGAACAACTACAACAAGCGAATGAACAATTACAAGATGAAACAGATACTGTTCGCCAAAGCTATCAGCTAGTTGAGGAAGAAGCGGGTCTCCCTCGTAAGATTGAGGAAGAACTTTTTCGAGTGGTCAAAAAATATGACAACCTTGAATCAAGAATCGTTCAGCAAAAAACCACTTACTCCTTTTTACATGATGAGTTAAAAGAAATCCATGATCAGCTAAAAGAATTGCAAAAAGAACAAACGAGCTTTACTCACTTTTTGCAGACGCTACGCAAAGATGAGATGGAGGCACGTGATCAACTGCTGGAACTTCGGAGAAAGGTGAATGATATTTTCCGGACGATTCAAAAAAGCAATATGCCAGGTGTACCAGATTTTTATCAATCTTTAACGGAAGAAGCGAAGGGACGAGTCGATGAAGTTGTGGATTGTTTGAATGAAAAGCCTTTAAACATGAAGCAGGTTCAGGACAAGCTACGCGAAGCGCTACAATCAGTAGAGCATCTAGAGAAGAAGACAGAAGAAATAATTGAACAAGCCGAACTAGCTGAGAGAATTATTCAATATGGAAATCGTTATAAACGTTCACATCCTGCGATTAGCTCGCAGCTTAATCAAGCGGAGCTCGCTTTTAGAAATTATGATTATCGGGCAGCGTTAGAAGAAGCGGCGACGGCTATTGATAAAGTCGATCCAAAAGGGTTAAAAAAGCTTGAAAAAATGATGAATAGTTAATAATAAAAGGGGCGTATCCGTTAAGGACGCCCCTTTTATTTATGATTTAACATGAGGATGATGCACTTTTTTCCAGCCTAGTAAGGAAGCGGATAGAAAACCGATCATCGCTCCTAGTATCGCAGGAACTAGCCATCCGAGCCCAGCAGAGAGGAAAGGGATGAACTTTAATGCATCAACAACAGCCGACACATCGACACCAGCTACGTGAAGAGCATCGAGCAGGCTAATTAAAGCAGTAGGTAACAATGCACCGATATAGACCGCTGAATACCCTTTAAATAGCGGATCAACAAAGGATAACAATAATATCACAATCGCTAATGGGTAGATCATGATCAATACTGGTAAAGAGATGGAGATTAATTTCGTTAAACCAGCGTTGGCGATGGCCATACTAAATAGCGACATAATCATTACTAACATCGGATAGGATAACTTAGATGATAACCGACTGAAATATTGAGCTGTCGCTGACACGAGCCCTACCGATGTCGTAATACAAGCGAAGAAAATCGCTAGCGCTAAAATAATCGTCCCGGCCTCACCATATAAATGAGTGGCGGACTTGGATAAAATGGCGCCACCGTTTTCTTGAATGCCAATCGCTTCTGTGCTCGTTGCGCCGATAAAAGAAAGCGATAAGTAGACAAGAGCTAATCCGATAGCAGCAATAAAGCCTGCTTGAATACACACTTTCGCTACCTGTTTTTCTTCCGTTACCCCCTTATTCATAATCGCTGAAATGACAACGATCCCAAAGATAAGAGCCGCAATGGTATCCATCGTTAAATATCCTTCAATAAACCCTTTAAAGAGAGGGGCAGATGCATAATTTGTATGAGGTGGCTGAATCTCTCCCATCGGAGTAATCACACTTTTACCGACAAGGATCGCTAATACTAGTAGAAGCAATGGAGTCAAAATTTTACCGATTCGATCAACAAGCTTCGTCGGGTTTAATGCGAGCCACCCTGTGAAAGAAAAAAACAATGCCGTAAAAATGAACAAGGCATACGGACTCTTGTTTAAATTTTCTGATAAAAATGGCGATATAGAAATTTCATAAGCTACAGTACCGGTTCTTGGGATACCAAAAAAAGGTCCGATCGCTAAGTACATTACGACCGTAAATATGACACCGAATAATGGTGAAACTCGCCCAGCAATCGCTTGTACACTACCTCCAGCTCGCGCAATGGCAATGACACCAAGTAAAGGCAAACCGACTCCTGTAATTAAAAATCCTGCGGTACCTAACCAAGCATTCTCTCCTGCTTGCTGACCGAGATAAGGGGGGAAAATCATATTTCCTGCTCCGAGAAATAGAGCGAAAAGCATCAATCCAACAGCAAATATTTCTTTCGCCGTTAAGGCTTTATTAGCCATAAAGAACCTCCTTGAAATCTAAATCTATTCACAAGGAAAAATCATATCATAAAAAATAAACCTTATGTTAATAAAATTAAAAATTTGAAAATTCAGATGAAGTTTTCATCAAAAAGCGGCTATGTTATGATAGCTGTTGAACAAACGGAAAAAAGCAGGTGCCTACATGATATATTTTGATAATAGTGCTACGACAAAACCATATAAAGAAGCTTTAGCTACTTTTTTGAAGGTGAATGAACAGTTTTTTGGAAATCCCTCTTCCCTTCATCAGCTTGGATTAGAGGCAGAACAGCTATTGACGGGCGCTCGTCGCCAAGTTGCTTCTTTAATAGGGGTCAAGCTAGAAGAGGTTCTGTTCACATCTGGAGGAACCGAATCGAATAATTTAGCGATTAAAGGAGCGGCACTCGCCTATAAAGGCAGAGGAAGGCATATCATTACCGAGCAAACGGAGCATCCATCTGTTTTGCAAGCTTGCAGACAGCTAGAGGAGTATGGCTTTCAAGTCACTTATTTGCCAGTCGATCATGAAGGACGTGTATCGGTTCCCACTCTTCAGCAAGCATTAACCGATGAAACGATTTTAGTTTCTATTATGCATGTTAACAATGAAACGGGAACGATTCAACCGATTGAAGAGATCGGCAAGCTACTTACTCGCTATCCGAAAGTGCTGTTTCATGTAGATGATGTACAGGGGATTGGAAAGGTGCCGCTCGACTTACGAAATATAGATCTATGTTCTTTCTCTGCTCATAAATTTCATGGGATGAAAGGAACAGGAGTACTATATAAAAGAACAGGTGTCCAGTTATCTCCACTGTTATCCGGTGGTGAGCAAGAGGATAAAGTCCGAAGCGGAACCGAAAATACAGGTGGCATCGTGGCGATGGCGAAAGCGTTGCGAATGACCGAGGAGAAACGAGCGCAAGCAAGTTCAAGTATGAAAAGCATCCAAACATTTTTACGAACAGAACTAGAGAAAATGAACGAGGTGACCATTCATACCCCATTAACAGGCTGTGCGCCCCATATACTGAACCTTTCTATTCAAGGCGTCAAAGGCGAAGTGCTCGTTCATGCCCTAGAAGAAAAGGATTGTTTCATTTCCACAACAAGCGCTTGCTCCTCGAAGCAGAAGAAAACGAGCACCGTGCTGAGCGCGATGGGAATCTCACAAGCGGAAGCCGATAGCAGCATCCGTCTAAGTCTTGCTTACGATAATTCTTTAGAAGAAGCGAAAACATTTATTAAACAGCTAGCGCATGTTTTACCAAAATTAACGAAAGTCCAGAGGTGACGATGATGAACTATGATCGTGTACTCGTCCGTTACGGAGAATTATCGACAAAAGGACGAAACCGTAATCAATTTATTAATAAAGTAAAAAACAATATTCGAACAGCTTTAAGAGAATATGATATTCGAATCGAGACCGGGCGTGACCGGATGTACATTCATTTAAATGAGACTCCTTTTGAAAAAGTGAAGGAACGACTGACGCAAATATTCGGTATTCAATCGTTCAGTCCCGTTGTACGAACAGCGAAAGAGCTTCCAGAAATGAAAGAAGCGGCGCTCGCCCTTGTTCAAAAAAATGTGACGGAAAGCTGTACGTTTAAAGTATCTACGAGACGTTCAGATAAAAGCTTTGAACTAGAAACAAATGAAATCAACTATGAAATTGGCGCTCACGTATTAAGAAACATTCAGGAATTAAAGGTAGATGTTAAACAGCCTGATGTTAATTTGCTAGTGGAAGTGCGGAAGGAAGGCGTCTTTTTATCTTGCGAAAAGTATGAGGGAGCAGGAGGGTTGCCAATCGGTGCGAGCGGCAAGGCGATGCTGTTGCTATCTGGCGGAATTGACAGCCCAGTTGCCGGCTATTTCATGCTGAAGCGAGGAGTAGCTATTGAAGCGATTCATTTCCATAGCCCGCCGTATACGAGTGAACGAGCGAAGCAAAAGGTACTCGACTTAGCAACGAAATTAACGGAACTTGGTACACCGATTAACGTTCATATTGTCCCATTCACAGCGATTCAGCAAAAGATTCAAGAGCAAGTACCAGAAAACTATACGATGACATCAACTCGTCGGATGATGCTCGTCATCGCTGATAAAATCCGTCAAAAAAAGGGAGGATTAGCCCTTGTTACGGGAGAAAGCTTAGGGCAAGTAGCGAGTCAAACGCTTGAAAGTATGCTTGCGATCAATGCGGTGACAGCGACGCCAATTTTACGTCCGCTGATCGCTATGGATAAATTAGATATTATTAGTGTAGCTCAAAAAATTGGCACTCATGATATTTCGATTTTACCTTATGAAGATTGCTGTACAATCTTTACACCACCTGCTCCGAAAACTCGCCCGAAACTCGATAAAGTGGAGTTTTTCGAAAGCTTTGTTGATTTTGAACAATTGATGGAAGAAGCGGTAGACAATACCGTCACAATTCGCTTACCAGAAGAAAAAACAGATGCTCGCTTAGCCGAGTTATTATAAGGATTTACAGAGGAGCTCAAGAAGGGTTCCTCTTTATTCTGAAAAAATGTTCACATTTACGACGTGAAAGGAAATTTTTTTCAGATAAATATTTTAAAAGTTTTAATAATTTAGTATAATCAGATTAAATCGGACAAGGGGGGAATTAGGATGAAGCGTGAAGATTTATTAGCACCAGAAAAGTATAATATCGTGATGGAAGTGGAGAAATTTGCGAAAGATCCGAATCGTGTCGCTTTGAAATGGGAGAACGAAGTAGGGGAACAAAAAGAGGTTACATATTCGGAGCTAATGAAAGCAACGAACAAGATTGGAAACGCTTTCCTTGAGGCGGGGTTAAAACAGGGAGACCCGATCTTAATCATGGTGCCGCGGCTTATTGAAGCATACGAAGTATTTTTAGCGGCGTTAAAAGTAGGCTTAGTCATCATCCCGAGTTCGGAGTTATTAAGAACGAAAGATTTAAATTATCGTATTGAACATGCAGGAGTGAAAGGAATCGTTTCTTATGCTCCTTTTACAGAAGAGTTTAATCGAGCAGATAAGATTAATGACATGATTAAATTTTCCTTTAGTGGTCAAGTCGAGGGATGGATGGACTTAGAAGAAAAAATGGAGACAGCGTCAGATGAGCTAGAAATCGCCGATACGTCTAAAGATGATATCGCCTTCTTGCCATATACATCTGGTACAACAGGCAATCCAAAAGGGGTTGTTCATACGCATGCTTGGGGGTACGCTCATTTGAAAACAGCGGCTCCAAACTGGCTTGCAATTGAAGATGGGGATGTCGTATGGGCAACGGCCGGACCAGGCTGGCAAAAGTGGATATGGAGCCCGTTCTTATCTGTCCTTGGTTCAGGAGCGACAGGATTCGTTTATAACGGCAAATTTGAGCCGAAAAAATATTTGGAGCTGCTTGATCGTAATCAAATTAACGTATTATGCTGTACGCCAACTGAATACCGCTTAATGGTGAAAGTAGACAATCTTGATGAATATAATTTGGAGCATTTACATTCCGCTGTATCAGCTGGAGAACCATTAAATCGCGAAGTTATCGACACGTTTAAAAAGCATTTTAATGTAGAAGTACGCGATGGCTATGGTCAAACAGAAAGCACGCTCGTGATCGGTATATTAAAAGGAATGGAAGTAAAGCCAGGATCGATGGGGAAACCAACACCTGGCAATTGTGTAGAAATCATTAATGAAGATGGAGAGCCGGTTGGTGCTGGAGAAGTAGGTGATATCGCTGTCCGTATTGATACGCCGGCTTTATTTAAAAATTACTATAAAGATCCAGAACGAACAGCGATGCAATTCCGTGGAGATTATTACCTCACAGGGGATAAAGCGAAAAAAGATGAAGATGGCTATTTCTGGTTTGAAGGGCGTGGCGATGATATTATTATTAGCTCCGGCTATACGATCGGGCCGTTCGAAGTAGAAGATGCGTTAGTGAAGCATCCGGATGTGAAAGAATGTGCGGTCGTCGCTAGTCCAGATGAAATTCGCGGACATATCGTGAAAGCCTTCATCGTTCTTCAAGATAGTGTCGATGAGAATGAAGCGGGTCTTGTAGAAAAATTACAAGATCATGTGAAAGACATGACAGCACCATATAAATACCCTCGTAAAATCGAATTTATTAAAGAATTACCGAAAACGACTTCAGGAAAGATTCGGCGCATAGAATTACGCCAAGCAGAATTAGAAGTGAAAAACTAACGCATGTTAGGAACCCGTTCAATAGGCGGGTTTCTTTTTTTGAAAAGAGCGATATAATGAAAGTATTTCGTGACTAGAAGGAAGTGGGGGAGCATATGAAAGAGTCAACGAAAGTAGGCATTATGTATACAGGTAGCGCCTATTTAGTATGGGGATTGTTTCCGATCTATTGGAAATGGCTGGAGCATGTTGCAGCGGATGAAATTTTAGCGAATCGAATATTTTGGTCATTTGTTTCGATGGTGTTATTTCTATTATTTACAAGAAAAATAGGACGGTTGAAAGCAACTTTACAAGCGATGCGAAGGAAGCCGAAACAAGCCGTCATTTTAATCGTCGCTTCTTTATTAGTCAGCCTCAATTGGTTCTTATTTATTTGGGCCGTCAATCACGATCGCATTATTGAAACGAGTCTCGGTTATTACATTAATCCGCTTATGACCGTGTTATTAGGTGTGTTTATTTTAAAAGAATCGCTATCAAAAGCACAAATTTTCTCTTTTATGTTAGCGATGGGCGGCGTACTTGTGTTGACCGTTTCCTATGGGCAATTTCCATGGATCTCTCTCGGTCTAGCTGTCACGTTTGCGTTATATGGGCTGGCAAAGAAAATGATCCAAGTGGACGCAGCGGTTGGTTTAACGTTAGAAACTGCTGTTGTAACACCGATCGCATTAGTATTTTTAGTTTTTACTTATGTAAATGGGGATGTATCTCTTTTTTCTTATTCTGTATCAACGGATTTATTACTTATAATTGGTGGAACGGTGACAGCGATTCCGTTATTATTATTTGCTCAAGGAGCGCAAAAAATTCCGCTTTATATGATCGGCTTTTTACAGTATGTGACTCCAACCATGACCTTGTTGCTTGGAATTTTTGTTTATAATGAACCATTTACGTCCGTACAACTGACCGCCTTCTCCTTTATTTGGACAGCCTTACTACTATTCTCTTTGTCGCAAACAAAGTGGTATCAACAGAAGCCATTCATGTTGAAAAACGATCATCATTAACCGAAAATTTCATCATTTCATTTATTGGTAGGTAGAAAAGCGGATTTTTGGTAAAATAGGGATAGCTTATAATATGCATACTATGAGCAACTAGTTTTTAACATGAGAGGAGAGGAAATCGTGAACGCAAAAAGAAGTATCGCCCTTGCGGCTGCGGCTGCTTTATTTATTGTATCGGTAATTATTAACTTTTCGTCTTCAGCTAAAGATTCTAGTTCCAACTGGAAGACAGCATTAGGAACAGAAGGATTCACTGAGAACGTGAAAGAAGATGGAAACCCATTGGAGAAAATTGCGATTCTTCCAGTAGATGGAGTCATTCAAGATACGGGAGCAGCGCAACCGTTCATGGCTTCACCAGGCTACAATCATCAAGAATTTATGGAAAAAATGGATAAAGCAAAAGAGGATGATGCGGTGAAAGCAATCATTCTTCAAGTTAATTCTCCAGGTGGAGGCGTAGTCGAAAGCGCCCAAATTCATAAAAAAATTATTGAAATTAAGGAAGAAACGAAAAAGCCCGTGTATGTATCGATGGGATCGATTGCGGCTTCAGGTGGTTATTACATATCGGCACCAGCAGACAAAATCTTTGCGAGTGCGGAAACATTAACGGGTTCCTTAGGTGTTATTATGCAAAGCGTCAATTATTCGGAACTCGCTAAAAAATACGGCGTGGATTTTGTCACAATTAAAAGCGGTCCGCATAAAGACATTATGAGTCCAACTCGAAAAATGACAGACGAAGAAAAGAAAATTATGCAAGAGATGATCGACAATTCTTATGATGGTTTTGTCAAAGTCATTGCTGAAGGACGAGGCATGTCAGATGCTGAGGTCAGAAAAATTGCAGATGGTCGTATTTACGATGGCCGACAAGCGAAAGAGAATAATTTAATTGACGATTTTGGCTATTTAGATGATGTGATTGCACAGCTGAAAAAGGATGCTAAATTAAAAGGTGCTCAAGTCGTTACGTATGAATCGGACTTAGGATGGCCTTCATATTTCTCAATGAAAGCACAGCAAATGTTTGGTGGCAACGATGATGTTAGTACTTTAATGAAGCTATTGTCACATCCAAATTCTCCGCGATTAATGTACTTATATGCAGAATAAAGGAGGGATGGCGAAATGAACGATGAGTTCAATAAAGAAACAGAAGAACAGTTAGTTACTGAGCCACTAATAGAAGAAAAGCCTCCTTACGTCACAACACCTCATTATGCGGGCTTCTGGATGAGAGTTTGGGCGTATGTAATTGACTTAATCGTCATTGGCAGTATTTCAAGGCTGGTCATTTATCCGGTCTTTCGGTTGCTTGAGGTAGACATTCATGCGAGTGGCATGTTTGCCCCAATCAATGTGGCAACAGCAGCTGTTTTCTATCTATATTTTATTATTTTCACGAAGTATTTGGGGCAAACCGTTGGCAAAATGGTCTTAGGGTTAAAGGTAGTGTCCTTAAACGATCCTCAGCTCTCTTGGCAAACGGTATTAGTGAGGGAGTTGCTAGGGCGTTATATCGCTGCAACGCTTTTCATTCCATATATACTCGCTGCCTTTTTATCAAAAAAACAAGGTGTACATGATCTGTTTGCTGATACGACTGTAATTCACGAAAATACACTTACGATCCAACAAACACCTGCTTATTCATAAGCGTAAGTAGCCATCGGGCATTGTCCGATGGCTTTTTTCAACCTCCATATGAATAGGCTTCGTTTCTTTCGGGTACAATGCTAACGGAAAGGGCGGGAAATAATGGTATATGTTTGGTGGATACTCGGCTTATTGTTTTTTTTAGTAGTGATCGTTTGTTTATCTAAGCTACGCATTTTTATTGATTCTTTTGTTGAAAAAGGGAATGTAGATTTTACCGTTCGATTGGAGTTATGGAAAGGACTCATCTCTTATACAGTGAAAGTTCCGTTTGTTAAGCTGCTGACGAACCGGGGGAAAAAACCGCCGAGTCTTTTGTTTGAGCAAAAGACGAATAAGGCTGTTGAAAAAGAAATTAGCTACTCCGAGTTTGAGCAGATACTAGAGGATACTAAGAGGTTGATCCAACAAGTCGAATCATTGCAAACAGTCGTCCGCTCCTTTTTGAAAAAAGTGGAGATTGATGATATTCATTGGGAGACCATTATTGGAATGAAGGATGCTGCTTGGACTGGAATGGCGACAGGCTCTCTTTGGGCTGTAAAAAGTAGTGCCATATCTGTTACAAGCTTTTTAATGAGGATGACATCAGAACCGGAAATCGTCATCCAGCCTGTGTTTGGTCAATCTGTTTTACAAATAAAATTTTCATGTATGATTGCCTTCCGTCCCGGGCAAGCTATAGTTGCTGTTATTCAAATTCTTTCTCGTTGGCGCGGCCACAAAAGAAAGTGGAGGGCGTCAGCGATTAATAAATAAGTATAATCGGGAGGCAAAAAAATGAGTGAACATCCAATTGAAGGCTTAATGACAACGGCAATGGAAAATTTGAAAGAAATGATTGATGTCAATACAATCATTGGTGATCCGGTAGAAACACCTGATGGAAGCGTCATTATGACCGTATCGAAAGTGGGCTTTGGTTTTGCGGCAGGCGGAAGTGAATTTTCAATTGACAAGCCGCCAAGTGGTGGAACAACGGGAAATTCCCAGTCGAAGCAGGAGAAAAGTCCATTTGGTGGCGGAAGCGGTGGAGGAGTTTCGATCACACCGATCGCTTTTTTAATTGTGAAAGGTAATGACGTTCGAATGCTTCATTTAGATGAAAATACTCATTTAATTGATAAAGTGCTCGACATGGCACCAGGTGTTGTTGATAAAATTCAAAGTATGATGAAAAAAAATGATCAACCTAAGACAGATAGTTGTGGAGCGGCACAAGACCCTTCTATTTAAGAAAGCTGTCATATCTTCCTTGCTGAAATTCGGCAGGGGTTTTTCTTTGCTTTTTTGCTAATTTTTTCAGTAAAATAGGAAGTGTAATGATATCAAGGAGGGATTCGGAATGGTTCAAGTAACGTTTAAAGGAAATCCAATGACTGTACTAGGAAACGAAGTGAAAGTAGGGGATCAAGCACCGGATTTTACTGTGCTAGCTAATGATTTGTCAGAAGTGACGCTAGCTGATTCTAAAGGGAAAGTTCGCTTAGTTAGTGTCGTCCCTTCTATTGACACGGGTGTATGTGATGCACAAACACGTCGCTTTAACGAAGAAGCATCTAAAGTGGGAAATGTCGAAGTATTAACGATCTCTGCGGACTTACCATTTGCCCAAAAGCGTTGGTGTGCAGCTAATGGCTTAGAAAACGTGAAAACATACTCGGACCATCGCAACCTTTCTTTCGCTGAAGCATACGGCGTTCACATGAAAGAGCTACGTTTATTAGCGCGTGCGGTATTTGTCATTGACAGTCATGATAAAATTACTTACGTTGAGTATGTAAGTGAGGGAACAAATCATCCAGACTATGAAAAAGCAATTGAAGCTGTAAAAGCTGCTTTATAATCAGTAGGCTGACCCTTAACGAAAGGGTCAGCTTTTTTAGTAATATTTAAGGAGGAACCACATATGAATGAATTTTCCCCGATCGAAAAACTTTTCAAAACCTTCGATGAAACAGCGGCTATTCTTCAAAATGAATTGTCATGTACTTATTTAGATGCTTTGGCAGAAACGGCTGAAAACTTATTCCAAAATGAAATCTTGCAAGAGGAATTAAGTGATGTGGCGAAAAAGAATATATCCAAGAAGTATGAAGACATTCAGCTCGATCAATTTTCGAAAGAAGACATTCGTAAAGCGTATCAGCTGGCGATTTTAAAAGGGATGCAGCAAAATGTCCAGCCAAATCATCAAATGACACCAGACTCGATGGGGCTATTTATCGGCTATTTGCTTGGCCAGTTTATGAAGGACAAAAACGAATTTACGATTATGGACCCGGCTATTGGAACAGGAAACTTATTATTTACGGTGCTAAATCATTTATCGGACAAGAAGCTATCGGCTGTTGGGGTTGATATTGACGATTTGCTGTTGAAGCTTGCTTGGTGCGGAGCGAACTTACTTGAGCATCCTGTACAATTGTATAGCCAAGATTCATTAGAGCCGTTGTTAATCGATCCATCCGATGTCATTGTTTGTGATTTACCGGTTGGTTATTATCCGAATGATGTCCGTGCCGTCGAGTATGAGCTGTGTGCGGAAGAGGGTCATTCTTATGCTCATTTCTTATTTATGGAGCAAAGCATTAAACATACAAAGCCAGGTGGCTATTTATTTTTCCTTATACCGAATGGTTTGTTTGAAGCTACTGGTGCGGACAAACTACACCGCTTCTTCCAGCAACACGTCCATATTCAAGGAGTGATCGAGTTGCCATCCTCTTTGTTTAAAAATAAACAAGCAGCCAAAAGCATTTTAATTTTACAAAAGCAAGCAGAAGACACTCAACCACCGAAACAAGTCTTCCTAGCGAATTTGCCATCGATGAAAGACCCGAAAGCGATGCAATCGATGATGATGAAAATGAATCAATGGTTTAAAGAAAGCAAAGCATAAAACAATCCCCTCCACATACGTGTGAGGGGATTGTTTTATGCTTATTGAGGTAATTCCAGTCAGTGGCAAAGTAAACTATGACCATTGCTAATCATGTTTTTTGGCTAAGGATGGGCAGATCCATTAGTAAGTATGATCGTCGCTGTACTGAACAAAATCTGAGGTACATGTATTAATGGAAGATACACTGCAAAATATAGATATGAACGATGTCATTCAAACAATTAAAAAAACGGCAAGTGTTCAAAGTGTTCAGGATGTACACATTTGGTCAATTATAAGTGGTTTAAATGCCCTTTTTAGCCATACTGATAAAAAAATTAGTTTATCCCTTTACATACCTAGTGTGGGTATGGTAATATACAATCAAGATAGGAGGTTGAGCTGATGGAAAACAAAGTGGAAGAAGTAGCTTGCCATACAGAGGAGGTTACGTCTTGTCGTAAAAGCCACCATCCAGAACGTGTAAAGAAAGATTTAACAACTCGATTAAATCGTATCGAAGGCCAAATTCGAGGCATTAAAGGAATGATAGACAAAGACGTTTACTGTGATGATGTAATTACACAACTTTCTGCCACACAATCTGCTTTAAATAGCGTAGCCAAAATTCTTTTAGAAGGTCATCTAAAGGGCTGTGTCGTAGATCGCCTTTCAGAAGGTGATGAAGAAGTGTTAGATGAATTAGTTGTGACGATTCATAAGCTAATGAAAAAATAAAAAACTATATAGCTTGATAGGGAATAAAAGAATTTTTTATCTTTTTTATACCCCTATATTGTATATTACAGTAGATAACATTTCATTTAAAGGAGAGAAAAAACATGAAAAATATAACATTAAACGTACAAGGCATGTCATGTGGGCATTGCGTAAATGCAATCGAAAGTAACGTTGGTCAATTAGAAGGTGTCAATGGAGTAAATGTAAAATTAGATGAGGCTCAAGTTGAAGTAACATTTAATGAATCCCAAGTATCCCTTGATCGAATTAAAGAAACGATTGAAGACCAAGGATATGATGTAGAATAAGAGTGCTATCGTGGCACTCTCTCATTTTCAAATAAATATACCCCTTATAGGTATAAGAGAGGTGGAAAGTTCATGAGTACAGCAGCGCAAAGTGCAGCTTCTAAAGAAGCGAGTATTGGAATTACTGGAATGACTTGTGCGGCGTGTGCGACACGTATTGAAAAAGGGCTAAATAAAATGGAAGGTGTCGAACAGGCAACCGTCAATTTAGCACTTGAAAAGTCTACGATTAAATATGATCCGTCAAAACTGAGTGAAGCTGATGTTGAAAAGAAAATTGAAGCACTTGGCTACGGGGTTGTAAAACAAAAGGCGGAATTTGATATTACCGGAATGACTTGTGCAGCGTGTGCGACACGTATTGAAAAAGGGTTAAACAAAATGGAAGGTGTTGCAAATGCGAACGTTAATTTAGCGCTTGAAAAGGCAACGATCGACTTTAATCCTTCAGAAATATCGATTGGAGACATTATTACAAAGGTAGAGAAGCTAGGTTACGGTGCTCACCAAAAGCAAGACGAAAAGGAAGAAGTAGATCACCGTGAAAAGCACATTAAAGATCAACAACGTAAATTCATTATTTCAGCAATTTTATCATTACCATTATTGTGGACAATGGTCGCGCACTTTTCATTTACATCGTTTTTATATGTACCAGATATCTTAATGAATCCATGGTTCCAAATGTTATTGGCAACACCAGTACAATTTATAATCGGGAAACAGTTTTATGTAGGTGCCTATAAAGCACTTCGGAATGGTAGTGCAAACATGGATGTACTCGTTGCTATGGGTACTTCAGCAGCCTATTTCTATAGCGTATATCAAGCGATTGTTACAGTTGGAACACACCACGGTCCACATTTATATTTTGAAACTAGTGCGGTACTGATTACACTTATTCTTTTAGGTAAATTATTTGAAGTGAAGGCAAAAGGTCGTTCATCAGAAGCGATAAAAAAATTAATGGGTCTTCAAGCAAAAACAGCTATTGTCGTACGTGATGGAGTTGAAAAAGAAGTCCCATTAGAAGAAGTCGTCATTGGTGACATTATTTTAGTGAAACCGGGTGAAAAAATTCCTGTTGATGGTGAAGTATTAGAAGGAACAACAGCTGTTGATGAATCGATGTTAACAGGTGAAAGTTTACCAGTGGATAAAAAAGCAGGTGACGTATTATACGGCTCAACGATTAACAAAAATGGTTTCATCAAAATGACAGCGACAAAAGTTGGGCGCGACACAGCGTTAGCTCAAATTATTAAAGTAGTAGAAGATGCACAAGGTTCAAAAGCACCGATCCAACGGATGGCGGATCAAATTTCAGGTGTTTTTGTCCCTAT
This sequence comes from Bacillus sp. Hm123, assembly GCF_051842975.2. Classification (NCBI taxonomy): domain Bacteria; kingdom Bacillati; phylum Bacillota; class Bacilli; order Caryophanales; family Bacillaceae; genus Bacillus; species Bacillus sp. Hm123. The sequence continues at coordinate 2,573,571 of NZ_CM200277.1, read as the reverse complement.
CGTAGTAGGGATTGCTGTCCTTACCTTCCTAGTATGGATCATCTGGGTCAGACCGGGTGAGTTTACACCAGCACTTGAAGTGTTAATTGCCGTTCTTGTGATTGCTTGTCCATGTGCACTTGGTTTAGCGACACCAACTTCCATTATGGCTGGTTCAGGTCGTGCAGCGGAATTTGGTATTTTGTTCAAAGGTGGCGAGCATTTAGAACAAACACAAAGCATTGACACAGTCGTAGTGGATAAAACAGGTACTGTCACACATGGTAAACCTGTATTAACAGATGTTTTATTAGCAGAAGGTCAACATGAAGATGTATTTTTATCATTGATCGGTGCTGCAGAAAAACAGTCTGAGCACCCATTAGCAGAAGCTATCGTTCAAGGGATTCAAGAGAAAGGGATCGAACTAGGTGACGTCCAATTCTTCGAAGCGATCCCAGGTTATGGGGTGCAAGCAACAGTTTCAGGTCAAGGGGTTGTCATTGGAACACGGAAACTCATGCAACAATATGGGATTGATATTCAGTCCATCCTTCCTAAAATGGAGGAATTAGAGCGAAATGGAAAAACGGCGATGATAGCTGGAATTAACGGCCAATATGCAGGTCTAGTTGCAGTAGCAGATACGATTAAAGATACCTCTAGTGAAGCTGTACATCGATTACAAGAAATGGGCATCAAGGTGATCATGATGACAGGTGATAATGAACGTACAGCTCAAGCAATTGGTAAAGAGGTAGGCGTTGATGCAGTTATTGCGGAAGTGCTTCCTGAAGGGAAAGCAGAAGAAGTGAAAAAGCTGCAACAACAGGGCAAAAAAGTGGCAATGGTTGGTGACGGTATTAATGATGCACCTGCACTTGCAACAGCTAATATTGGTATGGCCATTGGTACAGGTACAGATGTTGCCATGGAAGCTGCAGATATTACACTGATTCGCGGCGACTTAAATAGTATTGCTGATGCGATTTTAATGAGTCGCAAAACGATGCGTAATATTAAACAAAACTTATTCTGGGCATTTGCCTATAATACGATTGGGATTCCAATTGCTGCAGTAGGGTTACTTGCACCATGGGTAGCTGGCGCGGCAATGGCATTTAGCTCCATTTCAGTCGTGTTAAACGCATTGCGTTTACAAAGAGTGAAATTAGAAAAATAAAATAGTCGATATCACCTGTCACTATACTTAGTGGCAGGTCTCATATCAGTAAAACATATACCCTACTGATGTAGGGTGGATAATTAAAAAGGAGGAATTTATATGAAACAAGTAACACTTAATGTACAAGGAATGTCATGTGGATCTTGCGTGAATAAAATCGAGGGAAATGTAGGTAAATTAAATGGAGTTGAATCTGTCAAAGTTCAATTTTCTGAAGGTAAAGTAGATGTAACATTTAATGAAAGTGCAGTTGATTTGGGAGAAATTAAAGCTGCTATTAAAGCTACAGGGTATGAGGTTATGGAGGAATCTGCTAAAGAAGATGGTCCCGGGTGCTCATGCTGCCATTAATTTAGAAAAGGATCGTGTTAATTTTGGGGTGATTGGGTGATTTTGTATCTTTATCCCGCATTAACGGGCTGTAAGACTCCCACCTCAACAGGGCAGAAAAAGCGCAGACGTGTAGGTGGGAGATCAACAGCCCGTAAAAACCCAATTGGTTCGGGCCTGCACGATGCAGGTTACAAAGGCGTTGCAACAGGACGTTGCGATTTTAGCCTTTGTTCCTCTTTCAATCAGTGGGGGATGAAGAACCCCCCCACTGATTGAAGTTTCACTTTATCCCGTATTAACGGGCAGTAAGATCCTTACCTCAAAATTCAGCGAAAAGCAAAGAAGTTAGTCAATACGCAGCAATCGGACGCTTATCTGGAGTAACTAAATCCCAAACCTCAGCATTAAATTGAGAGGTTGGGATTTTTTTTGTATTGCATTTTCCTTACTTACAAAAGTTTGAGAGTATGGCGCATTTTGAAATAGAGTTGGAAGACTATATTGAGTATTACAACCACAAACGAATGAAAGCAAAATTAAAAGACTTGAGCCCAGTAGAATACCGAACTCAAGTCTTAATAGTTGCCTAAAATTATTTTGAATGTTCAACTAACCATTGATCAATCGTTGGATACGTACGTTTTACCGCATTTCCACCAACGACTACTGACACGTGACCAGTAGGCATGACATGATACGTTTTATCTTGGCTAGATACTTTTTGCATTAACGGTTTTACTTGCTCTGGTGCAGCAATATGGTCACGTTGAGCGGCAATATTTAAAAGGTTTGCTTTAATATTACTTAGTTGCACATGTTGACCACGAATCACCAGTTCATCATTAATGAGTTTGTTTTGTTGATAAAACTCACCAATCCATTGTCTGAAGGCTTCACCAGGGAATGGAATACCGTCGTGTACCCACTTTTGCATTAACGACCAGCTTTTCACAAATTGATCATTATCGACGCGATCCGCTAACGTGACAAAAGGTCCAATATAGTTAACGAGCGGCTTTAATAATTTATTGCCAAGGTCAATCGTCTCCGGTGGAATAATTCCAAGCGTGTCAACCATCTTGTCCAAATTGAAATAACGATCATCTAGCCAATTTGTAAATAAGCCAGTATCCTTGAAGTCAAAAGGACTCGTTAAGAAGATTAAATTACGAATAGGTAAATCAGGATGAAGAGCGACAGAAATAGCTGTCATCGTTCCACCCATACAATAGCCTAGTAGGCTTACTTCATTGGCACCGGAAGTTCGCAATACTTTTTGAATGGCACGAGGGATGTAATCTAACATGTAATCATCTAATTTCATATGACGATCTTCATAACCAGGCGTACCCCAATCTAATAAGTAAACGTCATGGCCCTGATCCGTTAAATATTCGATTAAGCTACTGCCGGGCGTTAAGTCTAATATATATGGCTTATTAATCAGCGCATAAATCATTAATAGCGGCACTTTATTTGTCTTTTCTTTTGCCGGTTGGTAACGGTATAGCTTGGCTTTATTTTTTGTCCAAATGACTTCTTTAGGTGTTAGACCGACTTGTGGTTCCGGTTCTTTTGTTAACACCTCGGATACTCGTTTAAAGCGATAATAGCTTTTTTGGATATTTTCCGGTAACGTATTAACCCAAGCTTCCATTTCTTTCGTCGTAGCGTACACGATCGCATTCCCCCTTTTTAAATGTTACAAGCAAACGATTTTGCTTTGATTACATATATGCGCCACCGTTTACGTTGATGCATTGACCTGTAATGTAATCGCTGTTTGCGAGGAATAGAACCGCTTCTGCTACTTCGGAAGTTTTCCCTAAGCGTTTCATAGGAATCTTTGACACGATTTGCTCTAGAATATTATCTGGAATGGCTGCAGACATTTCCGTTTCGATATAGCCAGGGCAAATCGCATTCACTGTAATTCCATTTTTAGCTGTTTCTAAAGCTAAAGATTTAGTAAAGCCGATCATTCCTGCTTTTGAAGCAGAGTAGTTTGTTTGACCGAAGGCGCCTGCTTGTCCAACGATGGAGCTAATGTTAATAATGCGACCATATTTTTGCTCAAGCATTGTATGGATAACAGCAGACGTTGTGTGATAAATGCTATTTAAATTGATGTTAATAACATCGTACCACTCTTCTTCACTAAGCTTTTTGAATGAACGATCTTTTGTAATTCCAGCATTATTGACAAGAATGTCAATTTTGCCAAATTGCTTTTTCGTTTCTTCAATTAATTGTTGAGATTCTTCTAAGCTTGCAACGTTTGCTTTGAAAGCTACTGCTGACCCGCCAAAGCCTTCAATATCTTCTACGACAGCTTTAGCTGCATCTGAACTTGAGTTATAGTTAATGACAACATTAGCCCCTTTTTTTGCTAGTTCTTTCGCGATTGTAGCACCGATTCCGCGAGAGCCGCCTGTTACAATAACAACTTTCCCTTTTAAACTTAACAAATCTTCATTCTTTTGGATGAGTTCCTTTTCAATGATTGCCATTTATATACACTCCTTATGTAGGTTTTTAGAAGATAACGTGTGATTAAGCGCTTTATTTCTTTTGTTGTGAAGCGGGTGGTGTTGTTTTTGGTGGAGCCGCTTCCGTTGAAGCAGAAGTTTTTTCCGGTTGCTCCGGTGCAGTTGCTGCTTCCTCTACTTGCTGCAATGCTTTTAAAACTCGATCCATCTTTTTATCTAGTCTAGCCACCGTTGTTTTTAATTTGCTAATTTCAGCTAAAGTAGGGCTGTTTAAAAGTTCATCTTCCACTTTTTGATCCAGCTCTTCTACTTTTTCTTCTACATTAATAATTAAAGAGGCTACGCTAGAAATTTCTTCACGAGTTGGCATATTCATTTGCTTTAAATATGCATCTGTTGTCTTTTGGATGAGTTCCTGAAATTGCAAATAAGCGTTTTGCGTTTGGCCCATCCATTCAGCATAAGCCTCTTGCTGCATCGTTTCGTGGAGAACATCATTCCAACTAGCTTCTGTTTTTTCGTAAAAACTTTTCCACACAGTAAATGGGTCTGGCAATGTTTGTTGGGTCATTACGCGTTAACTCCTTTTAATTTTTTGTTTTTTGAAAATCTTAAAACTATTGCTATATATTTAGGATAATACACATGAGCCATCTTTTGTTCCAAAAAAAAACGTGAAATTCTACTCATAATCCCATAATTCTGACAATATTTTTTACAGATGTTGTCGATTTAGATGGGTTTTGTCAATATTTGTAGGTAATGAAACGCTTGACTTAAAATGCATATAGGTGTAAATTACACATATAAGCAATATTAAAGATATAGTAGGTGATAGCGATGGTTGCCAACCGACGTAGCTCTAAAGAAGATAAAGACGGGAAAAAAAATGTAGCAGGCGCACCGAAAAATTTTATGGTTCCTGTCCTTTTGCTTCTTTTACGAGATTGGAATGCCCACGGATATGAATTAATGCAAAAACTTATTCAATTTGGGTTTCATTCCATTGATCAAGGGAATTTTTATAGAACATTGAGGCAATTGGAAAAGGATGAGTTTGTCACTTCTGAGTGGGATACATCATCAGGAGGCCCTGCTAAGCGAATTTATTCGATTACATCGGCAGGGGAGCAATATTTACAGATGTGGGCCGCTTCACTAGAGCAGTATCAAAAAATGCTTGATCAGTTTTTCAATGTATACAGCCAGTTTTTTATGCCACCAGGATTCACAACGAATAAAGACGATCAATCGAAAAAATAGACGAGACCTCTTCAGTGCAGACAGCATAATTTTTGTAAAGCTTTGCAATTGACAAAGGAATAATTTGGCGATTGTATAAGTTTTTATATAAGGTCTACTTGACCTTAATTCAATTAAATGGAGGGCTTTAAAGTGACAAATAAAAAAGAAACAAACAAGTCTATTGACGTAATCGATGTGTTTTGGGACGGTTGGTTTAATGGATTTAAGACATTCTACTCTTCTCAAGATGGATTAGAGCAAAGAACATTACAAGTGTTTGAAAGACAAAAGGATTGGATCAATTCTAGTCGTGCGCAAATCTCTAAGTTAGAAGAAAACTCTAAAAAGTTGTCTTCAGAATGGAAGACGGGTATGATGAACTCTTCCTGGAATCAACAAGAACTTGGTGGCAAAAACTTAGCTGAATGGGTGGATCAGTTAGAGGAAATTAGCTATACGACTCAAGAACTAGCAATGAGTCCAGGGAAAGCTTCTGTTGAAATGCTATCTAAATCTCAAGCTCATTTAGAAGAAACATATAAAAATGCACTTGAAGCACAGCAGCAAAACCGTGCGGAAGTATTAAAAGCTTGTGAGGATTTAATTAATCAATTGAAGCAAACACAAAAAGGAATGCTTCAATCATTTGAATTAATCGCGAAGTAATAAATGATGATTGGGCCAACTCAGGATGACTGAGTTGGCTTTTTGGCTTTCTCTTTGACAATTTCAAAAGGATCATAGAGAATAAAAAGACAAGAAGCAGTGAAATGAGGAGGGACTTGGCATGGCTTGGACAGAGCGGGATGCAGCGATGTGGGACGAGATTATAGCTTGGGAGGAATCGCTCGCAAGTATTGAAGGAAATGATTTGCAATATACATATTCCAAGTGGTTACATACGGCGTTTGAGGCCATACCGGAGGAGACGACGGCTACTTTTTTTAATCAGCTGGATAATGCGCTTTTTCAAATGCATTCTCTACTACAAGGATCGCAATTTCAAAATGAAGCGCGTGAGAGAATTTTAACTTCTGCTCGAGTGTTTAATGAAGAAGTCCATACCATTTCTGATATGAAAAAGCTGACGCTCGACCAGTTAGCTTATTTGAATCATCAGCAAGCATCTAGACAGCGGCTGTATTCTCTCATTCAAGGAGGAGTCACAGGAACGGGTGGAGCGGTGCCGGTTAGCACCGATTTTCTCGCTATGATCCTAATTAATTTGCGAGCGGTTCAGATAACAGCGATGTCTTATGGTTATGATCCGCAAACGCCATTTGAAATGATGGCTTCCTTGAAAGTGTTTCATGCGGCGACAATGCCGGATCGTCTGAAAGTAATCGGCTGGCAAGAGCTTCTATTGGAACTTGAAGAACAGGAGCACCCCTTCTTTTATCAGGAGTCGGCTCAATTAACAGACACGACTTGGCTGGAGGGGCCGATTAAGCAACTGTTTAAACTGATGGCCATTACGGTATTCAAAAATAAAAAAATGTCCAATTTACCGCTCGTTAGCTTAGCGATTGGAGCGGGTATGAATTATCGTTTAACGAAAACGGTTACGACCTTTGCAGAAAAATATTATCAATATCGCTTGTTACAAGAGAAGAAAGCCGACAGTGAATAAAAAACCGCCGCATACGAAAAAAGTATGCGGCGGTTTTTGTGAATGCTAAAAATGATGTACAGGTCTATTGCTCCACAGAAGGAGAAGTTCGAAACCATAGCCAAAGATCATTAATAATAGAAGCAAGCTCACTAATTTCTTCATTAAGTAAGCAAGAGCGATCAAAGCTTTCTTCATGATCTAGTTGTGTTTGGCGTTCGTTAATTTTTTCTTCTATCTCTTGAATTCGATCGGGAATGCTGCCGCGAATCGATTCCCATTGGTGGAGGATGGTGGCTTGCTCGTTCATCGAATAAAGGCTCCACTCTTTCGGTAAATGAGGCACATCGATTCCAAGACGTTCGTTTGTTTGAAAGTACATAAGCTACCTCTCTTTTTTCTCCATCTTACCTTTTTCCGTTGTTTTCTGCAAAAATCCAACGATGAGTGATTATTTATTCATACAAAAGAAAAAAAATACACTTTTTTTGAATAAACTACTTGAAAGCTCCTAAAGAACATGTTATTCTTTATTCATGTTAAGAGAATAAAAATTAATAAAAATGAATATTTATACTAATAGATATCATCTTAGAGGAGGAAATAAATCATGGGTAAAAAAGTAGTTCTTGCGTATTCAGGGGGATTAGATACATCGGTGGCGATTCCGTGGTTAAAGGATAAAGGCTATGATGTCGTCGCTTGTTGCTTAGATGTTGGCGAAGGAAAGGATTTAGAGTTTGTAAAAGAAAAGGCGCTTCAAGTTGGAGCGGTAGCGAGCTACATGATCGATGCGAAAGAAGAATATGCAAAAGAATATGCATTAATCGCTCTTCAAGCTCATACGTTATATGAGGGTAAATATCCACTAGTATCCGCGTTATCACGTCCGCTTATTTCGAAAAAGTTAGTAGAGGTAGCTGAAAAAGAAAATGCTGTCGCGGTAGCTCACGGATGTACCGGAAAAGGAAATGACCAAGTTCGTTTTGAAGTATCGATTAAAGCGTTAAATCCAGATCTTGAAGTTCTTGCTCCAGTACGTGAGTGGAAATGGTCACGGGAAGAGGAAATTGAATACGCAAAACAAAACAATATTCCAATTCCGATTAATTTAGATAGCCCATTCTCCATCGACCAAAACCTTTGGGGCAGAAGCAATGAGTGCGGTATTTTAGAAGATCCTTGGGCGGCACCGCCAGAAGCAGCTTACGAATTAACGTCCGCTTTAGAAAACACGCCAGATACACCTGAAATCATCGAAATTGATTTTAAAGAAGGTGTGCCAGTGGCAGTAAATGGCGTACAGTATTCTGTCGCTGAACTGATCCTTCATTTAAATGAAGTAGCTGGTAAGCATGGCGTGGGAAGAATTGACCATGTAGAAAACCGTCTTGTTGGAATTAAATCAAGAGAAGTGTACGAGTGCCCAGGTGCGATGACATTAATCAAGGCGCATAAAGAGCTGGAAGATTTAACGTTAGTGAAAGAAGTCGCTCACTTTAAACCAATCATTGAAAAGAAAATAACTGAGCTGATCTATGATGGACTATGGTTCTCCCCATTAAGAGCACCACTTGAAGCGTTCTTAAAAGAAACGCAGAAGTTTGTCACTGGAACGGTTCGCGTTAAATTATTTAAAGGTCATGCGATTGTCGAAGGAAGAAAATCTGAGTATTCCTTATACAACGAAAAATTAGCAACTTACACAACAGAAGATGAATTCGACCATGATGCAGCTGTAGGATTTATCCAACTATGGGGTCTTCCGACGAAAGTAAATTCAATGGTGCAGCAGGAGAAAGAGAAGGTTCAAGTATGAAAAAATTATGGGGAGGGCGCTTCCAAAAGTCAGCTGAACAATGGGTAGATGAGTTTGGAGCATCCATCCACTTTGATCAAGAGCTAGTGTTTGAAGACTTAGAAGGAAGTATTGCTCACGTCACAATGCTTGGTGAAACAGGCATTTTAATGAAAGAGGAAGCGGATCAAATCACGGGCGGCCTTGAAGCTTTAAAGGAGAAAGCTTCAAAAGGTGAATTAGCTTTTTCGGTTGCCCAAGAGGACATCCATTTAAATTTAGAGAAATTCTTGATCGAGGAAATCGGAGCGGTTGGTGGTAAGCTTCACACTGGCCGTAGCCGTAACGATCAAGTAGCCACTGATATGCATTTGTACTTGAAGAAGCAAGTCAAGCTAATCATTGGTTTAATTGAAGCGTTTCAAGCAGCAATTGTGGAGAAAGCCGAGGCACATGTGGAAACACTCGCTCCTGGCTACACCCATTTGCAAAGAGCACAGCCGATTTCATTCGGACACCACTTAATGGCGTATTTCTGGATGCTGCAAAGAGATAAAGAGCGTTTTCAAGAGGGATTAAAACGGACGGACGTTTCGCCTTTAGGTGCGGGCGCCCTTGCCGGAACGACTTTCCCGATTGATCGTGAATTATCCGCTAAGCTGCTCGGTTTTTCAGGCGTATATGCCAACAGTATGGATGCGGTCAGTGACCGGGATTTCATTCTTGAGTTTTTAAGTGCTTCTTCCATTTTAATGATGCATATGTCTCGCTTGGCAGAAGAGATGATTCTTTGGTCGAGTCAAGAATTTCAGTTTATTGAAATGGATGATGCGTTCTCTACCGGATCAAGCATTATGCCTCAGAAGAAAAATCCTGATATGGCAGAGTTGATCCGTGGAAAAACAGGCCGAGTGTATGGCAATTTGTTCAGCTTGTTAACGGTATTAAAAGGTTTACCGCTTGCTTATAACAAAGATATGCAAGAGGACAAGGAAGGTATGTTTGATACCGTACATACGATTATTGGTTCCTTGAAAATTTTTGCAGGGATGGTTCAAACAATGAAGGTGAATGAGGACCGCTTAGGAGAAGCTGTCCACAATGATTTCTCCAATGCTACGGAGCTGGCTGATTACTTAGCATCAAAAGGCATTCCATTCCGCGAAGCACACGAAATAGTTGGAAAACTAGTGCTTCACTGCATTCAAAATCAATGCTATCTCGCTGACCTGCCTTTAGAGGAGCTAAAGGCTGCGTCTGAGGTCATTGAAGAAGACATTTATCAAGTGCTGTCACCATATGAAGCCGTCAAAAGAAGGAAGTCTTTAGGCGGTACTGGATTCGACCAAGTCCAGCTCCAAATCGGTGTAGCAAAAGACTTGATCAATGCTAAGCAAGCCCTTAAGAAGTAAGGGCTTGTTTTTTTGCTCTTATTTTTCTAATTGATCAAGCATAATGGAAAGAACTTTCGCTGATTGTGCACGAGTAGAAGCTTCTTTCGGTCCGAATTCACCGTTTGTTTTTCCTTCCATGATTCCTAGACGCGAAGCTTTCTGAACGAACGCTTTAGCGTAGGTGTTAACTTTTTCAGCATCCTTGAAATCTTCAAATGGGCCATTTATTGGTTCCCCACCTTTAGATTCATAAGCTCGAATAGACATTGCCGCCATTTGTTCACGAGTGATCAGCTCATATGGTGCAAAGGTAGTAGCTGTTTCTCCGTTGATGATCCCTGCTTCAAAAGCGGCTTGAACATCTTTTGCTGCCCAAGCAGGAACATCTTTGAATGTCATCTTGTTGGATGAAGGCTTTAAGTCTAGCGCTCTACTTAACATCGCAACATATTGAATGCGAGTGACCGTTTCTCCTGGCGCAAAGGTTGTTTCGGTTTTTCCTTGAATGACATTCTTTTCGTATAAATCAAGGATGTAAGAGTAAGACCAATGATTTTGATCGACATCTTTAAAAGGAAGTAGCTTATTCGTTTGCTTTGTTCCGAATTCATAAACAGCCACTGTACCTGATACTTCATGAGTCGCCATTAATAAAGGGTGACCGGTTGGACTTTTGTCCGCGGCAATAAATTGAAGTCCTTCAGGCGAGACATCACCTTTCACATCTGCGCTAAAGTCGCGGCTTGAAATCATCGTCACAAACTTAGATTGTTTTGGATTAGTAATATCATAAACCATAATAGCACTTTGACGTTCAAGAGCGACGAAAGCATAATTTTTGCCGTCGATCCTTCCTTTTACGACAGTTTCTGGCTCAGGCCCTTTGGCAGAGCTTCGTTTGTCAAAAGCGATTTCATCATTTGTTGTGTTAAAGTATTCAGGTTGCGCTTGAGCAATGATCGTTTCAAACTGAGAGCCGCTGTCAAATACGAGCTCCATCGTTTCGGCGTCAAAAATGGAGAAGCTACGAGCTCCATATGTATGAAGAGCTTCATACGTTTCATTGACTTTTCCGTTCTCTATCGTAATATTCGTATCCGCTAACTGATCAAGTAATCCATCAGCAGTGAGTTTGTCTAATTCTTCCTGTGTATAGCCTTGATAATGCTTGGCATCTAGTTTGATTTCTTTTTGAATATCTTTAATTTTCGCTTCCTCTGAGTACGCTTCATAGTCGCGAGCATCGCCTTCATTTGGAGTTAAAATATATGTTTTTCCGCCCGTTGTGTAGACATCAATCGCATCCGGCATATAGTAACCTAACAATGGAAGCTTCTCGATGTTGATTTTTTTATCTTTTTTTCCATCGAGTTCATTTCCCGCTATCGAGTGATCTTTCACACCGAGTCCCTTTACATTAACGATTTTATTCGCTTCAAGGTCGATCGTAGCAATGGCGTTGTTTTCTTGGAGGGAAACGAACGCTTTTTTGCTATCTGCTGTCACCGAAATGTATTCTGGTTCTAACTGTTGAAGGACCGTCCCTTTCGAGGTGACACGAACGTTATCATCCAATGGCACGTTAGTAAATGTTAACGTTTTGGCTGTCAATGTTTCGTTCTTTTTTACAGCTTTAGAAATATCAATCATGGAAATCGAGCCTTCAGGATCAACCGAATAATCATCGTTCGGCTCGCCTTCATTAGCAACGAGCACCTTTTGACCGTCTGGTGTAAATGTCACCATATCCGGCAAAGCACCGACTTGAACTTTCGTTAAAAATTCGCCTTGTTTCGTTAAGAAAACGATAAATCCCGGGTCGGTTTTCGGATCGCTAACAACCGATAAAGCGACTATATCTTTCGTAGGGTGGACAGCAACACTCGTAATATCCTTCGCTTGCTCAATTCCAAAGTCTTTCACCAAAATTCTTTTCTTGGATGGAACATTTTGAAATGAACCCGATTTGAGATTATCAAAAGCAAGAATATCTAAACCAGATTTGGCGCCGTTTGTGACAAATGCTTGTTTAGACGTAGTGTCATAAGCGAGTATTTCAGTTCCGCCAGCACCTGCAAGACTGTCATATTGAGCAATTTGTTGTACCGGAAAATCTTTTTCTTCATATTGATAAAAGGGTGGTGCTTCTGCCATGGCGTTGTACGGAGCGTTGCTAGTGAATAATAGTCCTGTGGCAGTGATTCCAGCGATGATCGTCTTTTTAAAGTTCACAAAAAATCCCCCTTGTGGAATAATATATCAATCTTTAATTTTACTTGTAGATTGTAAAAGGATAATTAAGAGGGTGTTAATAAGTGTAAAAATGAAGGAAGTAATGAGGGGAGAGTTAAGTATATATTTTGCAAGGATGCGCCTGACTCTGTTATGCTTAATCATCATATTTGCCTTTGTAGCTTTAGAAGGGAAGAGCGCCGGAAAACATTGTAGCTACCGGGTCGCAAGGCAAAGGTTTCAGAAGCACCGAAAAGCAAATTAGCTGAGGCAGGTGAAATTCCGTAGGGAAGCGTGTTCTCCCTTAGCCTATGCTTAACGATTGTGAGTGCGGGTTCGAATCCCGCCAGAGGCATTCTATTAAAGAAAAGAAAAAACTGTCCCCAAAGTTTGAGGACAGTTTTCAATCTTATTCGCCTTTGTCTGTACGAACAACTAGTACGTCGCAATTAGCGGCACGAGTGATGTGTTCAGATACACTTCCGATTAAGAAGCGCTCCATTGCATTTAGTCCAGTCGCTCCACAAACGATTAAGTCAGCTTCAACTTTCTTCGCCATATCTTTAGGAATGATGACTTTAGGTGAGCCGTATTCAACAAATGTGTTAACCGTTTTCACTCCAGCTTTGTCAGCTTCAGTTTTGTACTCTGCTAATAGGTCGTTACCGTATTTAGAAGCACGTTCAGCGATTGAACGATCATAAGCTTCAATTGCTGCAAATGAACGAGTATCAATCACGTGTACTAAGTTTAATGTTGCCCCATTTCGTTTCGCAATCTCGATGGATTTTTTAAAGCACCATTCTGCTTCTTTAGAACCGTCAACAGCTACAAGAATATGTTCATATTTCATACCCATTTGTCATTCCCCCTTAATAATTGTATTGTACAACAATTATAGCATTCTATCAGTAAAATTTTACTTGTAAATGTGAAGTTTTCCTAAACAAATAATAAGTTTTTAGGAAATGAAGTTAAAATTTGGCTTCCGTTACTTGTTACATAAATATCGTCTTCAATGCGAACGCCAGCGACATCGGGAACATAAATGCCTGGCTCAATCGTGAACACCATGCCTTCTTGAAGAACGAGTTCGTTTGTTTCAGTGATGCTCGGGAACTCATGTACGCTAATACCGAGTCCATGACCGAGGCGATGCGGGAAGTAGTCGCCATAGCCAGCATCCGCAATGATGGATCTTGCAATAAGGTCGATTTCTTTTGCTGTTACGCCAGGTTTAACGGCAGCGATCGCCGCTTGTTCTGCTTTAAGCACTGTTTCGTAAATATCACGCTGTTGGTCGTTAATCTCTCCGAAAGCGACCGTTCTCGTAATGTCTGAACAATAGCCTTCATAAACAACCCCAAGGTCGAATAATACTAAATCGCCTTTTTGAACTTTCGTCGCTCCAGGAATGCCGTGCGGGGAAGCGGCATTTACTCCGGTTAGCACCATCGTCGAAAAGGACATTTCCGAAATGCCTTTTTTCTTCATTTCAAATTCAATTTCTGCTAAAATTTCAAGCTCCGATTTTCCTTCTTGAATCGCTTCAGTTCCGACTTGAATCGCATAGTCAGCGTACTCGGCTGCTTTTTTCAAATGAGCTAACTCTTGTTCATCTTTAATCATTCGTAGTTGTTCCAGTTTAGCTTCTGCTGAAACGAAGACGACAGCAGGGAAGCGTGTAGCCAATTCTTCATAGCGCTCCACATTCAAGTGCTGCTTTTCGACCGCTATACGTGAAACTTCATTGATTCGATTGTTTACTCGAGATTGAATCATTTCCCACGGATTTTCGATATCGGTATAGCCAACGACTTCGTATGCCCAGCCGCTGTTTTTGGCATCAGTCACTTCCATTTTAGGACACACTAGAAAGGGCTCTGCCTCTTGAAAGACAGCGACACCGAGCAGGCGCTCGTGGGGATTGCTTCTAAAGCCTGTTAAATAAAAAACATTTTCAGTAGAAGTAATAAAGGAGAAAGGAATATCCTCTGTTTTCATCCAATCCATTAACTTTGTTAATCGTTCATTCATGGTTAATTGCCTCCTAGCAAGCGTGAGAAAATTATTTCAATAAAAGTTTATCATTTAACCTCAAAGGAAAAAAGGAAAAGGGATTGTGGAGGCGAATAGATAGTTAGTAAGGTGATATTTTGTGTGAAAGGGGTTTGTACTAGTGAAAGTATCTTATCATGGACATTCCATTGTAAAAGTAGAGACGAAAGGAAAAGTGATCTTAATCGATCCGTTTATTACCGGAAATGGATTAACCGATTTAAAGGTCGAAGAGGAGCAGCCAGATGTCATCGTTTTAACGCATGGTCACGGTGATCATGTCGGCGATACGGTCGAGTTAGCGAAGAAGAGCGGGGCTTTAGTGATTGCGGTGAATGAATTGGCTGTATATTTAGCTCACCAAGGAGTGAACACGCATCCGATGCATATCGGTGGTAGCTTTGAATTTGACTTCGGGAAGGTGAAATTCACACCAGCATTTCACGGGTCTGGGTTGCAACAGCCAGACGGCACATTTCTTTATATGGGCATGCCAGCCGGTGTGTTATTAATGATTGAAGGAAAAACGATTTATCATGCGGGAGATACGGCGCTATTTTCTGATATGAAATTAATTGGCGAACGTCATCCGATTGACCTTGCTTTCTTGCCGATTGGTGATAATTTCACAATGGGACCGGAAGACGCCGCAGTTGCTGCTCAGTTTCTACAGGCGAAGCAAGTCGTTCCGATCCATTTCAACACGTTCCCACCTATTAAGCAAAATCCTCACGCTTTTATTGACCAGCTTGAAGCGAACAATGGTCTCGTATTAGAGCCAGGTGAAGTGGTCGAGTTGTAGTTATCTAGAAGAAAATCGTCTCATAAAGGAGATGAGTCCATTTATCCCGCATTAACGGGCTGTAAGACCCCTACCTCAACATGGCAGAAAGAAGCGCAGATATGTAGGTGGGGGGATCAACAGCCCGTAAATGCCCGATTGGTTCAACTAACACTCAGTGGGGGATGAAGAAAACCCCCACTGAGTGAAGTTTCACTTTACGAGGCGATTTTTTTCTTTCTTCTAAATATTCTCCCGAAAATTGAATCCAGCCCCTTTTCATCTTATAATAACTGTATTAGAGGATCGGAAAGGAACAGGTGAAACAGTTGATAACGAAACACGAACAGATTTTACAATATATTGAAGGTTTGCCAATTGGTGAAAAAATCTCGGTTAGGCAAATTGCGAAAGCACTTTCCGTAAGTGAAGGCACAGCTTATCGAGCCATTAAAGATGCGGAAACGAAAGGGTTAGTGTCGGCGATTGAACGAGTGGGCACGATTCGGATCGAGCAGAAGAAAAAAGAAAATATTGAAAAGCTGACATTTGCAGAAGTCGTGAAAATTATCGACGGACAGGTACTCGGTGGTCGAGCAGGGCTTCATAAAACGTTAAATAAATTTGTGATCGGTGCGATGAAGCTTGAAGCGATGATGAGATACACCGGTCCAGGTAATCTATTAATCGTCGGCAATCGAACGCAAGCTCACGAACACGCCTTGCAAGCAGGTGCGGCAGTGTTAATTACCGGCGGGTTTGATACGGAAGAGGACGTAAAGAGGCTAGCTGATGAGCTTGAACTTCCTGTCATCTCCACTAGTTATGATACATTCACAGTTGCAACGATGATTAACCGAGCGATTTATGATCAATTGATTAAGAAAGAGATTGTCCTTGTCGGTGATATTTTGACTGTTTTTGATCAAACAGTCGCCTTATCTGTTCATGATACAGTCAGTGATTGGCTAGAAAAAAATAGAGAAACGTTGCATAGCCGTTTTCCGGTCATTGATGAGCAGTTGAAGGTACAGGGGATGGTTACAGCAAAGGATATTATGGGACAGGAAAAAGACGGGCTGATTGAAAAGGTGATGACGAAGAACCCGATCACTGTTAGTTTGAAAACAAGTGTTGCGTCTGCTTCCCATATCATGATTTGGGAAGGGATTGAACTCTTGCCAGTTGTTGATGACCATAATCGTATTCAAGGAATTATCAGTAGACAAGATGTGTTAAAGGCGTTACAAATGACGCAACGTCAACCACAGATGGGCGAAACATTAAATGACACGATCACGAACCAGATCGATTTATCAGGTAAAGGCCGAAATGTATATACATTCGAAGTGACGCCACAAATGACGAATCAACTGGGAACGATTTCTTACGGCGTGTTCACTACACTTGTGACGGAAGCGGCCAATCAAGCGATGCGGGCGCAGAAAAAAGGGGATTTAGTCATTGAAAATATCACGATTTACTTTATTAAGCCTGTTCAAATGGAAAGTATGTTAGAAATTCATCCGAAAGTACTAGAAGTCGGTCGGAAGTTTGGAAAGGTCGATGTAGAAGTATTCAATAATGGTACTCTTGTCGGAAAGGCGTTAATGATGTGTCAAGTGATTGAACGCAATTAAAACACCGCTCTAATCTAGGAGCGATGTCGGAGTGATTAATGATTAAGCTCTTCCGCTTCTTTGCGAGCATACGGCAGGAAATGTCGATAGGCTTTCGCACCGGCCCAAACGCTACCAAAACCGACAAGCATAAATATAGCGGCTACGATATAAGAAACCGTCGTTTGTTGAATGAACAGTGTGTTCATTCCGAAGCATCCGACACAAAGGCCGAGAGCCATACTAGATTTAGCTGATACCCATTTTCTTTCCATCGGTCGTCGGCTTCTCACATATTGCACTTTATACATGATATAGAAAGAGAACGATACAACAATAACAAACACTAAAACAGGCATGTGATTTCCTCCATATAATTCTTTGGCTACTTTTCATTGTACCGAGAAAAGGAGAGAAATTCCACCTCAAAAGCTTGTCTAGTGCAAAGGAGAAAAGCAGATGAAAAAACAAATCATTGAAAAGATTAAACAATATGACACGATTATTATTCACCGACATGTTCGCCCAGATCCAGATGCTTATGGATCACAAGGAGGATTAGCAGAAATTATTAAAGCATCCTTTCCGGAGAAAAAGGTATATACAGTCGGAAAGGAAGAACCAACGCTTCGCTTTTTACGCACATTGGATGTCATTGATGATCAAGTGTTTGAAGGAGCGCTTGTCATCGTCTGTGATACAGCCAACGAGGAGAGAATTTGTGATGATCGCTATAAGCTAGGAAAAGAATGGATCAAAATTGACCATCATCCGAATGAAGATGCTTACGGGGACTTACTTTGGGTTAATACATCAGCAAGCTCCGCTAGTGAAATGATTTATGAGTTATACAAAAGCGGTCAAGAGGATGGCTTGAAAATGAGTGAGGAGGCGGCTCGCTTATTGTTTGCGGGTATTGTCGGCGATACGGGCCGTTTTCTTTATCCAAGCACAACCGACCGAACGATGGAATATGCGGGAGAATTAATTGAGTACAAATTCGATCGCCATGAGTTATTTACTCGCATGTATGAAACAGAAGAGAAAGTGGTGAAACTGCAAGGGTATATTTTACAGCACTTTCAATTAGAAGAAAGTGGTGCAGCCGTTGTCACATTGAAAAAAGAGCTACTTGAAAAGTTTGATGTCGCTCCATCCGAAGCTTCTTTGCTCGTTAGCTCGCTTGGTGAAGTCAAAGGAATGAAAGCGTGGGTCTTCTTCGTTGAAGAGGATGATCAAATTCGTGTTCGCCTTCGCTCGAAAGGTCCTGTTATTAATGAAATTGCTAAGAAATATAATGGAGGAGGCCATCCGCTTGCCGCTGGTGCGTCTGTTTATTCTTGGGAGGAAGCCGAGCTTGTAGCGAAGGACCTCAAGCAGGTGTGTAGCACATACGAAAACTAATGACTTTGCAGCGTTAGCTCTAGTTGAATATGAATCGTCGTGTAAAAGAGCCATTCTTTCACGCGCAACGAATAGTTTTTTTGATTGATGTTGATCGTTTTGTTTTCAATCGTTTGACGCAGTAATTCTTTTTGTGAATACACCGTTTCTAAATCTTTAGCGGCAAGCACAGATAAGTCTTTTTTGATGCTTTCCTGTATCGCATAAATACTTTGAGCGTCATCAATGCCGTATTTTTCATAGTTAATAATATCAATTTCAACCTCCTGCACAGTTAGCTTGTGCAGGGTTTTTTTATTCAATAGTTTATACTCTTCCTGCCAAATGTCTAAATGGGCGGATAAGTCCTGAATTTCATTTTTTTGTAGCTCGATCGTAAGGGCTTGTCTTTCTTGTAGCGTGCCAAACATATAGAGAAATAATAGCCAGCTGATGCAGGCACCAATCACGGCTCCACTTAACAACCATTTTCTTTTCTGACGTTTATGAAAGGCAGGAACTCTCATGGAGCGATATGTTCTCCTGTTAGCCAGGAAATGATTAATGAAGCGGTATGTGTGCCGCCCATAGCTGATAAAATGAGCAAAAACTGTTTAAATACTTCTTTCGTTTCCCCTTCTTGAAAGCCGCGCTCGAAGTTGGATAGCGTATCGAATGTGCCGCCAATCGCTGCGACAATCGCCCAAATATGCAGACTTTTACTAATTTGAGCGATCCCTGTAAAAAGTGGTTTGCCGGTCACGAAGGAGGCTGTTCCTCCGATTAATGATCCGCCTAGCAATACGCCGAAAGCGATAAAATAACATTTTAATAGTTCTTGGAAAAAGGTATCAGCCATAGCTCCTCCAATTAATGATCTGTCTTTCTTTCTATATATGCAATCGTTTAAGCTTGTATGAAAACAGAACGTATTTTCTTTTTATCTCTGCCCGCTTTATAATGTAAGTAAAGTACAGGATGAAATCTGTAAATAAGGGAATGATCAAATGTTCACACATTTACAAATTCAGACAGGTTATAGCTTGCTTTCAAGCACGGTTTCTATCGATAAACTGATGATGAAAGCAAAACAACTTGACTATAAAGCGTTAGCAATTACTGATCGTAACGTCATGTATGGAGTGATCCCGTTTTATCAGGCGTGTAAAGAAGCAGGGATCAAGCCGTTAATTGGCTTAACGGTTGATGTGAAGAGCGAGTTTGCCGATGATATCTCCTATCCGCTTGTGCTACTAGCAAAGAATAATACTGGGTATCACCATTTGTTAAAAATCTCAAGTGTGATTCAAACGAAGGCAAAAGACGGTATTCCGGTTAAATGGCTCAAAGGCTATTCTGCTGGTTTATTTGCTTTTACCCCAGGTGCAGAAGGAGAAATTGAAGGCTTGCTGCTAAAAGATTCGTCAAAGGCGGAAGAAGTTGCCCAGTTTTTCAACGAGGTATTTGAACCAGGTCACTTTTTTTTATCGCTGCAGCGGCACGGTAAGCAAGAAGAGGAGCTAGTGAATGAAGGGATGAAAGTGTTAAGTGAGAAGCTTTCGATTCCGCTCATCGTGACTCATCAAGTGGCATATATTGAAAAAGATGAGGCGTTTGCTTTGCAATGCTTAGAGGCGATTCGTGATGGAGAACTGTTAGTCGATCAAATGATAGACGATCAGCAAAGAGCCTATTTCACTTCACAACAAGACATGAATGAATTATTTGCCGACGTACCAGAAGCGTTGCAACGAACGAATGAAATTGCCGCCGCTTGCGAAGTAGAAATCTCTTTCGGTCGCCCGTTGCTACCTCGTTTTCCACATACAGAAGGCAAGTCTGCCGGAGTGTTTTTGCAGGAGTTATGTCTGAAAGGGTTAGAAGAAGCGGACTTAGCTCATCAGCCAGAGTATAGGGAACGATTGTTTTATGAATTAAACATCATTGAGCGCATGGGGTTTAGCGATTATTTCTTGATTGTTTGGGATTTTATGAAGTTTGCTAGAGAGCAGCATATTTTAACGGGGCCAGGGCGAGGATCAGCGGCGGGTTCGCTCGTTGCCTATGTCCTCCATATTACAACGGTAGATCCGCTTGAATACGGATTGTTATTTGAACGATTTTTGAACCCGGAGCGTGTGTCGATGCCGGATATCGATTTAGATTTTCCGGACCATCGTCGCGATGAAGTAATTCAATATATTTCCCAAACATATGGCTCGCTCCATGCAGCCCAAATTATTACGTTCGGTACGTTATCCGCTAAGGCGGTCATGCGTGATGTGGCAAGAACGTTCGGTTTTTCAACGAAAGAGCTTGAACAGCTGTCTAAAATGATCCCAACACGTCTTGGTATTAAGTTACAGCAAGTATATGAAGAGTCGGAGAAGTTTCGGGCGTGGGTCGGAGCCTCCTCCAATAATGAAAAGCTATATAAAACAGCGTTAACGTTAGAAGGGCTTCCGCGCCATACATCGACTCATGCAGCAGGAATGGTGATTACCGAGCAGCCGCTAACGGATCTGATTGCGATTCAAGAAGGGCATGAACAAACGTTTCTTACTCAGTTCCCGATGGATATATTAGAACAATTAGGCTTATTAAAAATCGACTTGCTTGGCTTGCGAAATTTAACGATTTTAGAGCGGATTTTAGAATCTATTTATTATTCAGAAGGAAAAAAGTTGAATTTGAAGAATATACCTTTACAAGACCGTCAAACCTTTCAGCTATTAGGGGAAGGGCGAACGACGGGCGTCTTTCAACTAGAATCAGAAGGTATGCGGAAGGTGCTTATGCGTTTGCAGCCGAGTCACTTTGAAGATATTGTGGCAGTAAATGCGCTTTATCGACCAGGACCGATGGAGAACATCCCTGCTTACATCGATCGCAAGCATGGTCGAAAACCAGTTGAGTATCCGCATCCGGATATAAAGGAGATTTTAGAACCGACCTATGGTGTGTTAATTTATCAAGAGCAAATTATGCAAATTGCCTCAAAGCTTGCAGGGTTTTCATTAGGAGAAGCCGATTTATTAAGAAGAGCCGTCAGTAAAAAGAAAAGGGATGTGTTGGATGCGGAGCGAAACCATTTTGTGCAAGGTGCACGTCAAAAGGGTTATAGCGAAGCAACCGCAGACGAGGTGTATCATCTAATCGTGCAATTTGCTAACTATGGATTTAATCGCAGCCATGCGGTAGCTTATAGTTTCATTGCTTATCAGTTAGCTTATTTAAAAGCTCATTATCCGATTAATTTTATGGCGGCGCTTTTAACAGCTGCGATTGGCAATGAAGAAAAAATCAAACAGTATGTGAGTGAAGCGAAAGCGATCGGTGTGCAAGTGCTTCCGCCTTCGATTAATAAAAGTCATTTTCCTTTTAAAGCAGAAAAGAGTGGTGTTCGTCATAGTTTAGCGGCTATTCGTGGAATCGGAGCGAGTGTGCTGAAAGCCATTTTGTCGGCGAGAGAAAAGGGGCCTTTTATTGATTTGTTTGATTTTTGCCTCAGAGTACCTTTGAAAATTGTGAATAGAAAAGCGATCGAATCGCTCATTTTTTCAGGAGCATTCGATGAGTTCGGTCAAGATCGTGCGGTGTTGTTAGCAAGTCTTGATGTCGCGATCGATCATGTAGAGCTTGTCGGACCAGAAGATGAAGGACTTGGTTTATTTAATGATACGGACTTTTTTCCAAAGCCAAAATACGGTGAGGCTAAGCCGATGTCGATTCAAGAGAAGCTAACGTTCGAGAAAGAAGTGCTAGGTGTATATGTATCTGCTCATCCGACAAAGCCATATCAGCCAATATTTAAGGCGTTCGGAAGTGTTCAACTTGCCCAATTGTTGCCAGGGCGCCGTCAAGTAGCGGTTGGTATATTTATGAATGAAGTGAGGGTAATTCGTACGAAGAAAGGAGAGAATATGGCCTTTGTGCAATTATCTGATGAGAGTGGAGAGATCGAAGGAGTCCTCTTTCCAGCTATTTATCGGCAAGTGTCCACTTTAGTACAGGATGGTATGATTTTCTTATTAAAAGGAGATGTAGAGGAGCGAAATGGGCGAAAACAACTAGTGGTGAAGCACGTCCAAACAGCAGAAGAACTACAATTATTGCAGGAAGAAAGAAATAAAGTGTTGTATGTTAAGATTCCTCATACGCCAGATGAACATTTAATTCTTGAGGATGTTCATCGTGTTTTTCAGCAATTTCAAGGACTGACCCCCGTTGTGCTACATTATGAACGAACTCATCAAACGGTGAAGTTAAAAGAGAAGAGTTGGATTAAGCCGTCAGAGCGGTTAATGGTAGAGTTAGAGAAGATTGTTGGAAAAGGTCATGTGGTGTTGAAGAAACAATAATACTTTACAACCTTCTTTTCATAGTTTATTGTGTTGTAATAGACGAAAATGTGGTCTGACCACTTAAGAAATAAAGAGTGGATTGTTTAGATTAGGGAGTGGTGTTAAATGTCAATTAGAGAAGAAGCATTACATATGCATAAAGTCAACCAAGGAAAATTGTCTACAGGCATTAAAGTAGAGGTGAAAAATGCGAAGGATTTAAGCTTGGCTTATTCACCTGGTGTTGCGGAGCCTTGTAAAGAAATTTACGAAAAACCAGAAATGGTTTATGATTATACAATAAAAGGTAATACTGTAGCTGTTGTGTCTGATGGAACAGCTGTGCTAGGACTAGGAGATATCGGTCCAGAAGCAGCTATGCCGGTAATGGAAGGAAAAGCGGTTTTATTTAAAAGCTTTGCAGGCGTTGATGCTTTTCCGATCTGCTTAAATACAACGGACGTAGATAAAATTGTTGAAACTGTGAAGTTAATGGAGCCAACATTTGGTGGAGTTAATCTAGAGGATATTGCGGCGCCTAACTGCTTTGAAATTGAGGAGCGCTTGAAGAAGGAAGCGAATATTCCTGTGTTTCATGATGATCAACACGGGACAGCTATTGTAACAGTGGCGGGCTTAGTCAATGCGTTGAAACTGACAGGTAAAAAAATGACTGATATTAAAGTAGTTGCTAACGGTGCAGGAGCAGCAGGGATTGCGATTATTAAATTGTTAGTTAGCTATGGTGTAAATAATATTATTATGTGTGACTCTCGTGGTGCGATTTACGAAGGGCGTCCTGAAGGCATGAATCCTGTCAAGGAAGAAGTAGCTAAATATACAAATAGGAGCCGTGAAGAAGGTACTTTAGAGGATATTATCAAAGAGGCAGACGTCTTTATTGGCGTATCTGTAGCAGGGGCATTAACAAAGGAAATGGTTCAAACAATGAATGCCGATCCAATTATTTTTGCGATGGCGAACCCAATACCTGAAATTATGCCAGATGAAGCGAAAGCAGCAGGAGCGAAAGTGGTTGGAACTGGACGTTCTGATTTTCCAAACCAAGTTAATAACGTGCTAGCTTTTCCAGGTATTTTCCGTGGAGCGCTTGATGTACGCGCTACTCATATTAATGAAAAGATGAAGCAAGCAGCGGTAGAAGCGATTGCTAATTTAATTCCTGAATCAGAATTAAACGCTGATTGTGTTATCCCAGGTCCGTTTGATCCAAGAGTAGCACCAGCAGTGGCAGCAGCAGTAGCGAAGGCGGCAATGGAAACAGGAGTTGCTCGTTTGAAAGCTGATCCAGAAGAAATTAGAGAGCGGACAGTTCAATTGTCGATGATTGGAAAAGGAGAATAACAAGGTGGAAATCGCTCGTTCTCATTCTAAATTCGAAAAGGTAGTCGAACAAATTCGACACATCATTTTGGAAGACGGCTTGCTTCCAGGTGATAAGCTTCCGTCTGAAAGAGAACTATCTGAGCGTTTATCTGTTGCTCGGTCTTCTGTCCGGGAAGCACTTAGAGCCCTTGAACTGCTTGGGCTGATCGAAACGAGGCGCGGAGAAGGAACCTTTCTCCGCGATTTTCGCGATCATCAGTTGCTTGAACTTCTGAGCACGTTTATTTTACAAAATGATGAGAAGAAGCAAGGTGTTATCCGAACGAAGGAAATAATCGAGTTCGGTTGTTTATCGTTTGTGATCCAACGTTGCCATCTAGAAGAAGAACTGTCGGTTATTGCAGAGGAAATGAAGGCGCTCGATTACACGGAAGAGGATTTCTTTTCTTCTATAATGGCATTGAGCGAAAATGAATTATTGAGCAAGATTTGGACGATTATTTCCGATTACGTGGCTTCATTTTATTCGGTAGACCGAATGGTTCATAATAAGCCTCGTTTTTTTCACTTACTCGAACAATTAAAAACGAAAAATATGCAAGCGGTATTTGAAGCATACAAGCAGCTTAGTTAACAAACATCTAATACATTAGAAGTCTCAACTAAACGAGTTGAAAACCTTTACAGGGGGAGGAAACATGTTGATTAAAGACTTATTTCAAAAGCAAAAGCCGAAGAAGAAAAAGTATGCGACGATTCCTTCTGCAGCGAGCAAGCAAGATGTTCCTGAAGGGATAATGCAAAAGTGCCCTAAGTGTAAGAAAATTATGTATACGAAGGAATTAAAGCAGAATATGCATGTTTGCCTGCAATGTGACTATCATTATGGAATGAATGCTTTTGAGCGCCGAGATATTTTCATTGATGAGGGAACGTTTAAAGAGTTAGATGAAAACTTACGCTCCACTAATCCACTTGATTTTCCAGACTATATGGAGAAAGTCGAGAAAGACCGTGAAAAAACGAAGCTGAACGAAGCGATTTTGACTGGGACAGGTCAAGTCGATGGAAATGATGTTGTCGTAGCGATTATGGATTCAAATTTCCGCATGGGAAGTATGGGATCGGTCGTTGGTGAGAAAATTACGAGAGCGATTGAAGAAGCTGGTCGTCTTCATGTACCATTCATTATTTTTACCGCTTCTGGAGGAGCTAGAATGCAAGAAGGCGTGTTGTCGTTAATGCAAATGGCGAAAACGAGCGTCGCGCTAAAGCGCTTTAGCGATCAGGGTGGATTAATTATTTCGATCATGACACATCCAACAACGGGTGGTGTATCGGCAAGCTTTGCTTCATTAGGAGATTACAATTTTGCAGAACCTGGTGCGCTCATCGGTTTTGCTGGACGACGTATTATTGAACAAACGATCCGTGAAGAACTTCCAGAGGATTTTCAAACGGCTGAGTTTCTATTAAAGCATGGTCAGCTAGATGCAGTGCTACATCGTCATGAAATGAAGGAGAAAATCGGCCTATTATTAGATATACATCAACCGGGTGGTGAACTGGCATGATAGGATTAGAATTTGAAAAGCCGGTGTTGGAGTTGAAGGAAAAGATTGCTGAGCTGAAAGAATTCACCTCTACGTCAGATGTTGACTTGACAGAGGAAATTGAAAAGCTTGAGGATCGGCTACGCAAGCTAGAGAAAGATATTTATGAAAGCATGAGACCATGGGATCGCGTTCAAATGGCACGTCATCCAGAACGACCGACGACGCTTGATTATATTGATCATTTGTTTACTGATTTTATGGAGTTGCATGGGGATCGTTTATTTGGTGATGATGCTGCGATTGTCGGTGGAGTGGCGAAATATCGCGGGCTTCCAGTTACCGTAATTGGTCATCAGCGCGGTCGTGGCACGAAGGAAAACATTCGCCGTACATTCGGGATGCCGCATCCGGAAGGTTACCGTAAAGCACTTCGTCTCATGAATCAAGCGGTGAAATTTAAACGCCCGATCATCTGTTTAATTGATACGAAAGGTGCTTATCCTGGGAAAGCAGCAGAAGAACGTGGACAAAGTGAAGCGATCGCCAAAAATTTATTTGAAATGGCGGGCATGGACGTTCCTGTCATTTGTATCGTCATCGGAGAAGGTGGAAGTGGTGGAGCATTAGCTCTTGGTGTAGGTGATCGTTTATTTATGCTTGAAAATTCTACTTATTCCGTTATTTCGCCAGAAGGAGCTGCTGCTTTATTATGGAAAGATGCGACTCAAGCGAAGCGAGCAGCTGAGACAATGAAGATTACCGCTGGCGATTTAAAAGAGCTAGGGGTGATTGATGGCATTATTCCAGAAGCAAGTGGAGGCGCTCATCGTGACGTTAAGCAGCAAGCTGAATTTATCGATGCTACACTAAAAGAAGCTTTAGCGGATTTATTAAAACAATCACCTGAAGAACTTCTAGAAAAGCGCTATGAAAAATATAAAAAAATCGGTGCCTATTTGCAAGAATAGAGTGAAAGAGAACAAGCTACCTATACAAGGCTTGTTCTTTTTTTAGTTCTTTTTTAAAAAAGAAAACGTTTCCAATTGCAAAACTTTATTATTTATTTGTAAAGCTATCGTTCACCATTGTGAAGGTCAGACCTTTCTGTTATTTTAAAATAGACAAGAGAACTTTTATATGACAATTACATAAAAATCGTTATGAGGTGATCAATGTGAAGCGTATCGGAGTGTTAACGAGCGGTGGTGATGCACCAGGTATGAATGCCGCTGTACGTGCGGTTGTTCGGAAAGCGATTTATCAAGGCGTAGAAGTGTACGGTATTTATCAAGGATACCAAGGTTTAATGACAGGTCAGATCCAAAAGTTAGAAGTTGGATCGGTCGGCGATATTATTCATCGTGGTGGTACGATGCTTCGTTCAGCAAGATGCCCAGAATTCGTGACAAAAGAAGGGCAGATGAAAGGGCTACAGCAATTACAAGCGCTCGATATTGAAGGGCTGATTGTAATTGGCGGGGATGGATCTTATCGGGGAGCGAAAGCACTAACGGAGCTTGGTTTCCCTTGTGTTGGCGTGCCTGGCACGATCGATAATGATATTCCAGGAACGGACTTTACGATCGGCTTTGATACCGCATTAAATACAGTGATTGACGTCATTGATAAAATTAGGGACACGGCGAGTTCACATGAGCGCACTTTTGTGGTAGAAGTAATGGGACGAAATGCCGGTGATTTAGCGCTTTGGGCTGGACTATCAGCAGGAGCAGAAACGATTTTGATTCCGGAAGATCCATTTGATATGGACTCCATTAAAGAGCGTTTACTGAAAGGTCATGAGCGTGGAAAGAGACATAGTATTATTATCGTTGCTGAAGGTGTGATGAGTGGAAATGAGTTTGCGAAGAGGCTGGAAGAAGAGACTCAATTTGATACGCGGGTATCAGTTCTCGGTCATATGCAACGAGGAGGATCTCCGACCGCTGTAGACCGCATGCTGGCAAGCCGTCTTGGCGCTAGAGCGGTAGAATTGCTCATCGAAGGAAAAGGTGGGCGAACAGTGGGGATTGAGAAAAATCGCTTAGTCGACTACGATATTAGTGAAGCATTAGCGATGCCTCATCAACTCGATTTAGATATTTATCGTTTATCTAAGGAATTATCCATTTAAGGAACACCTAACTTTAGGAGGATACAAAAATGAGAAAGACAAAAATTGTGTGTACGATTGGTCCGGCAAGTGAAAGCTTAGACATGCTAACAAATTTAATGGAAGCAGGGATGAATGTCGCTCGATTAAACTTCTCTCACGGAAACCATGAGGAGCATGCATTACGCATTCAAACGATTCGAAAAGCGGCAGAGCTGACTGGGAAGTCGGTAGGTATTTTGTTAGATACGAAAGGTCCGGAAATCCGAACACATAACATGGAAAATGATTCGATTGAATTGGTAGCAGGTAACGATGCTATCGTTTCTATGACGGAAGTTCTCGGTACGCCGGAGAAGTTCTCTGTGACGTATAGTGGGCTAATCAATGATGTAACGAATGGCAGCAAAATTTTATTAGATGATGGATTAATTGCTTTAGAAGTTGTTGGGATTGATCCGCATAAAAATGAAATTCAAACAAAGGTATTAAATAGCGGGACATTAAAAAATAAAAAAGGTGTGAACGTGCCAGGGGTATCTGTCAATCTTCCTGGAATTACGGAAAAAGATGCGGAAGATATTGAATTTGGTATTCGCCAAGACATCGATTTTATCGCGGCTTCTTTCGTTCGTCGCCCATCCGATGTGTTAGAAATTCGTGAGTTGCTTGAAAAGCATGGTGCGGATCATATTCAAATCATTCCAAAAATCGAGAATCAAGAAGGTGTAGATAACATCGATAGCATTCTTGAAGTATCCGATGGCTTGATGGTCGCACGTGGGGATTTAGGAGTAGAAATTCCGGCAGAAGAAGTGCCGCTTGTGCAGAAAAATTTAATTTTAAAATGTAATGTGCTTGGAAAACCAGTCATTACAGCGACACAAATGCTTGATTCGATGCAACGTAACCCTCGCCCGACACGTGCGGAAGCAAGCGACGTAGCGAATGCGATTTTCGACGGAACAGATGCGATTATGTTGTCAGGAGAAACAGCGGCCGGAATGTATCCAGTCGAAGCGGTAAAAACGATGCATAACATCGCTGATCGGACAGAAACGGCGCTTAATTATTCAGATATTTTGACTAGCCGTAGCAAATTAAGTAACCGTCGTACAATGACAGATGCGATTGGACAATCGGTTGCTCATACGTCAAATAATCTCGATGTGAAGGCAATTGTAACACCGACTGAAAGCGGTCATACGGCACGAATGATTTCACGTTACCGCTCGAAAGCACCAATTGTCGCAGTTACTTCGAATGAACGCATTTCTCGAAGTCTTTCGCTCGTTTGGGGAGTGTTTTCAAAGATCGGGCCAACTGTGAAAACAACGGATGACATGCTTGAGCTGGCGGTACAGCAAAGCTTGACGACCGGTCTTGTTGAACATGGCGATTTAATCGTAATCACAGCTGGTGTTCCTGTAGGTGAATCTGGTACAACGAACTTAATGAAAATCCACATCGTTGGCGACGTTCTCATGAAAGGACAAGGAATCGGTCGCAAATCTGCTTATGGCAAAGTAGTCGTTGCGAAAAACGCTGCTGAAGCTCTTGAAAAAGTAGAAGAAGGCTCTATTTTAGTGACACTTGGTACAGATAAAGAGATGGTACAGGTGATTGAAAAGTGTGCGGCTGTCATTACTGAAGAAGGTGGCTTAACTAGTCATGCGGCAGTCGTTGGGATCAATTTAGGAATCCCGGTAATTGTCGGTGTGGAAAAGGCTGTTTCCGTGTTAAATGATGGACAAGAAATTACAGTCGATGCGGCACGCGGAATTATTTACAATGGTCACGCGAACGTATTATAAGCGGTTTTTTTCTCTATTTTGAGGTTGGATGATATAATGAAATTCATACTTGAATATGATAAAGGAGAATCATTCTATGAGAGCGATTATTCCATTTTTCATTATTATTCCAGCCTTAGAACTTGGTTTATTGATGTATTTTGGGAAAACATTAGGTATTTGGCTAACGATTTCACTTATTTTAGCAACCGGCTTTTTAGGGGCGTATTTAGCCAAGAAGCAAGGATTGCAAACGATTGAAAAGTTGAAAGCGGACATGCAAACGGGTCAGTATATGGGCGATGCGGTCTTAGACGGTGTTTGTATACTAGTGGGAGGTCTGTTGTTATTGACTCCTGGCTTTATAACAGATACAACGGGCTTTTTATTGCTATTCCCGGCTACGAGGAAATATTTCAAGCCACTTTTGTACAAAATATTTCGTCGTTTATTCCAAGGCGGTAGCAATATCATTATTATGAAATAAAAAAGAACGTCAGCGCTTATGCTGACGTTTTATTTTTGCGGTGTTGGAGTGTCTTTCCCCATAATATATTGCCAAAGGTCAGAAAATACACCAGCGCTTCGCAGTGAGTTGAGAATCACCAATGTCACAGGACCTAAAATTAGTCCGAAAAAGCCGAAAAGCTTAAAACCGATGAATAAAGCGACTAAGGTGGCAAGGGGATCTAAGCCGATGCTAGATGACAAAACTTTCGGCTCAATAATTTGACGCTGAACGACAACGATCGTATACAGAATCGTGAGCCCGATAGCAAGGCCGGAATCTCCTGCAATGAATTCATAAATAATCCAAGGAACAAATATAGCCCCTGTTCCTAAGTAAGGAAGGACATCAACAAGCCCGGCAATTAAAGCGAGTGTGATCGCGTAGTTGACTTTCAATATGAGAAAGCCGATTAACACGGTGACTGTCGTGATGGAAACGAGTGTCATCGTTGCTTTTACGTAGCCAAACAGTGCTTGTTTCAGGGAGGAAAATACTCGAATGATGCTGAAGGACGCTTTATTTGGTAAAAAGGTAGAGAAATGCTGTTGCAGTCGCTCCCAATCTTTGCTGATGAAGAAAGCAGCAAGAAAAGAGAAAATAATCACCGTCGCAAAATTAGGAATCCAAGAGATTAAGTTAGGTAACTTCAAAAAGAAGTTTTGCAAAAAGTCTCCCGCAGTAGAAGCAAATGTTTCACTAGCATTTTTGATATTGGCTAAAATGGTTTCTTGCTGATCGGTCCCTAATGTTCGGAACATGCCGGATATTCGTTCATAAAAAGGGATGATTTGAGAAGCAAATACCCCTTCGAAATATTTCACCATTGTATCAATATGCCCTGGCACTACTTCGGCGAAATAATTAGCACCAGCAACAATTTCAGCAATTAATAGTGTAATAATTCCTGCAAACAGTGCAATCATAGTAATGATTGACGTTACAACAGCTGCAGGGCGCGGAAATTTCGCTTTGTTTTCTAAGAAGCGGATAAACGGTTTCATTAAAAATGCGATCGCAAATCCTATAATAAAAGGATACGTTACTTTTGCGGTATAATATAAAGCAAGAAATAGTAAGACAGTGGATACAATGACAATGAAAAATCTGACAAGTCGATCCCTGTTGACCGGATTCATTCACATACCTCCGTTAATAAGCAAATGTTTGTACTTATTGTAACGGTTTGGTTGCTTGAAGAAAAGAATAAAGCTTAGAAGGAGAAGGAGGAGGAAGGAATACTTATGTTACAGTCTTATTTATTTTTATTATTGCTGTTGTTTATTAGCGCCATAGCCAAGAATCAATCGCTTTTAATCGCTGTCTCCGTTTTGTTGGTGATGAAAGTCATCGGCATGGATGAAAAGTTTTTTTCTATGTTTCAATCAAAAGGAATTAATTGGGGTGTGACGATCATTACAATCGCTGTGTTAGCTCCGATTGCGACAGGTGAGATTGGGTTTAAAGAGCTACAAGAAGCACTCAAATCGCCGTATGCTTGGATTGCACTTGTTTCAGGAATGGCCGTTGCCTTATTGGGAAAACAAGGAATCGTTTTACTCGCGGAGGACCCTCATATTACAGCTGCTCTTGTGTTAGGAACGATTGCCGCGGTAGCGTTATTTAACGGCGTCGCTGTTGGTCCGGTCATCGGAGCGGGAATTGCCTATATAACAATGAAAATATTTGAAATATTTCAATAGATATTTATGTATTTTCAATGTATAATATTACGTAACTAAATAATTTTTCAGTATAACATGAAAAATTATTTAGTTTTATTCGTAAAGCAAAATAATTTTGACTATTTTTCGACGCTTTCGATTCACAAAATATAGATAGTTGTTTATAATAGGAAATGAAAGCGCAACCTTTTACCAATTCTATAATGACTTTTGCTTCGTAGTTACTGAGCAAGCGCTCGATAGTGTGGTGGTTTAAAAAAGGTATATGGGGAAATTTAAAGGCGAAGGAGAGAAAAACTATGACTACAACTCGTGGATTAGAAGGAGTAGTTGCAACAACGTCATCGGTTAGTTCGATTATTGATGATACTCTTACATATGCAGGCTATAACATCGATGACTTAGCAGAGAATGCGAGCTTTGAAGAAGTTATTTATTTGCTTTGGCACCGCCGTCTTCCTGCACAAGCTGAACTGGATGAATTAAAGCAGCAATTAGCGGATAACTATGATATTCCTCAAGAAGTATTGAACCACTTCAAAATGTATCCTATCGATAAGGTCCATCCGATGGCAGCATTACGTACTGCAGTCTCTTTATTAGGTTTATATGATGATGAAGTAGACGTAATGACAGAGGAGGCTAATTATCGAAAAGCCATTCGCCTTCAAGCGAAAATTTCTACTCTCGTAACAGCTTTTGCGCGCATTCGTCAAGGGCAAGAACCAGTTGCTCCGCGCAAAGATTTAGGGTTAGCGGCAAACTTCTTGTATATGCTATCTGGTAAAGAGCCAGCACCAATCGAAGTAGAAGCGTTTGATAAAGCGCTTGTCTTGCATGCGGATCATGAATTAAACGCATCAACATTTACAGCTCGCGTCTGTGTAGCGACGCTATCAGATGTGTATTCTGGTGTGACTGCAGCGATCAGTGCGTTGAAAGGTCCTCTTCATGGTGGTGCGAATGAACAAGTAATGAAAATGCTTTCTGAAATTGGTTCAGTAGATAACGTAGAACCTTATATCTTAAACAAATTAAATAATAAAGAGAAAATTATGGGCTTTGGCCATCGCGTCTATCGTCAAGGTGATCCTCGTGCGAAGCATTTGCGCGAAATGTCTAAAAAATTGACAGAGATTACTGGCGAACCGCAATGGTATGAAATGTCTATGCAAATCGAAGAGTTAGTGACATCTCAGAAAAGTTTGCCGCCAAACGTAGACTTTTATTCTGCGTCTGTGTATCACAGTTTAAAAATTGAGCATGATTTATTTACGCCAATTTTCGCTATTAGCCGTGTATCTGGTTGGTTAGCACATATTTTAGAGCAGTATTCTAACAACCGTTTAATCCGTCCTCGTGCGGAGTACACAGGTCCAGATATGCAAAAATTTGTGCCGATTAACGAGCGTTAATAATTCTGATATTTACAAAATGAATAAAAATTGTTGTAATATAAAGGTAAGTACAAAGGTTAGACGCTCTATGCTGCTAGCCTTTGATTCTGGAATTGGAGGTATTGTAAGATGACTCAAGGCGAAAAAATTACTGTACAAAATGGTGTGTTAAACGTACCAAATCATCCGATTATTCCATTTATCGAAGGGGACGGAATTGGTCCTGATATTTGGGCGGCAGCTTCTCGTGTATTAGACGCAGCTGTTGAAAAAGCTTACAATGGTGAAAAGAAAATCGAGTGGAAAGAAGTATATGCTGGAGAGAAAGCTTTCGATAAAACTGGTGAGTGGCTTCCAGCAGAAACGCTAGACCTAATTCGTGAATACTTAATCGCAATTAAAGGCCCTTTAACTACTCCAATTGGCGGTGGAATTCGTTCACTAAACGTAGCGTTACGTCAAGAGCTGGACTTATTTGTATGTCTTCGTCCAGTGCGCTACTTCGATGGTGTTCCTTCACCAATCAAGCGTCCAGAAGATACTGACATGGTTATTTTCCGTGAGAACACAGAAGATATCTACGCGGGTATTGAGTACGCGGAAGGTTCAGACGAAGTGAAGAAATTATTAGCATTCCTTCAAAATGAAATGGGCGTGAACAAAATTCGTTTCCCTGAAACATCAGGTCTTGGAATTAAGCCGATTTCAAAAGAAGGGACAAGCCGTCTAGTTCGTTCAGCGATCAACTATGCGATTAAAGAAGGTCGTAAATCTGTTACTTTAGTACATAAAGGGAACATCATGAAGTTCACTGAAGGCGCTTTTAAAAATTGGGGCTATGAACTAGCTGAAAAAGAATTTGGTGATCAAGTATTTACTTGGGCACAATACGATCAAATTAAAGAAGAGCAAGGAGCAGAAGCGGCGAACAAAGCACAAGCGGATGCGGAAGCGGCTGGAAAAATCATCGTAAAAGATTCAATCGCTGATATTTTCCTTCAACAAATTTTAACTCGTCCGAAAGAGTTTGATGTCGTTGCGACAATGAACTTGAATGGCGACTATATCTCTGACGCTCTTGCTGCTCAAGTTGGCGGTATCGGTATCGCTCCTGGAGCAAACATTAACTATGAAACTGGACATGCTATTTTCGAAGCAACTCACGGTACAGCTCCTAAATACGCAGGTTTAGATAAAGTAAACCCTTCATCTGTCCTTTTATCAGGTGTATTATTGCTTGAGCATTTAGGTTGGAATGAAGCAGCTCAAATGATTACAAAATCAGTAGAGCAAACAATTGCTTCTAAAGTTGTTACTTACGACTTTGCTCGACTAATGGAAGGTGCAACGGAAGTTAAAACTTCTGAATTTGCTGATGAGCTAATCAAAAATTTATAATCAATGATTGAACTAAGACGACCTATTAAACGGTCGTCTTAGCATTATATATTGATAATTTTTAAGGGGGCACTTAAAAATGAGTTTGCAACGTAAAAAGATCTCTGTTATTGGTGCAGGTTTCACTGGTGCAACAACTGCTTTCTTACTTGCTCAAAAAGAGCTTGGAGATGTCGTGTTAGTTGATATTCCGCAAGCAGACGGCCCAACAAAAGGAAAAGCGCTTGATATGCTTGAAGCAAGCCCAGTTCAAGGTTTTGATGCAAACATCATTGGTACTTCTGACTACGTAGATACGAAAGACTCCGACATCGTGATCATCACTGCTGGTATCGCTCGTAAGCCAGGCATGAGCCGAGATGACTTAGTGCAAACAAACCAAAAAGTAATGAAAGCTGTCACGGGAGAGATCGTGAAAAATTCTCCAAACTGTACCATCCTTGTATTAACAAATCCAGTAGATGCAATGACATATACAGTTTATAAAGAGTCTGGCTTTCCTAAAAATCGTGTAATCGGACAATCGGGTGTACTAGATACAGCTCGTTTCCGTACATTTGTAGCGCAAGAATTAAATCTTTCAGTGAAAGATGTGACGGGCTTCGTTCTAGGGGGCCATGGAGATGATATGGTGCCACTTGTACGTTACTCTTACGCTGGAGGCATTCCTTTAGAAACGTTAATTCCAAAAGATCGTTTAGATGCAATCGTAGAGCGTACGCGTAAAGGTGGCGGTGAAATTGTAGCCCTTTTAGGTAATGGTTCCGCTTATTATGCTCCAGCAGCAGCCCTTGTTGAAATGGCTGAAGCGATTTTGAAAGATCAACGCCGCGTCATTCCTTCTATCGCTTACTTAGAAGGCGAATATGGGTTTGACGGTATTTATCTTGGAGTGCCAACGATCCTCGGTAAAGGCGGTATCGAACAAATCATCGAACTAGAGTTAACAGAAGATGAGAAAGCAGCCCTTGCTAAATCCGCTGCCTCTGTTCGTAACGTAATGGAAGTACTTGCTTAATTTTTGAAATAAATGAGAAGGAGGTGTCTTGCTTATGGAGACATCTCTTTTTTTTCTTGAGTGGACAGCGGGCATCGCTTTTCTTGTTCTTTCTTAAATGAGACAAATTATATATAATAGATTAGGAATAGTTACTATTTCATTTGAGGAGGACGGCATGGCAAAGACGATTTTAGTTGTTGATGATGAGCAATCCATCGTCACATTAATTAAATATAATTTGGAGCAAGCTGGTTATCAAGTACTTACTGCTTTTGATGGGCGGGAAGGGCTTGAGAAAGCAATAGAGGAAAGTCCCGATTTAATGATCCTTGATTGGATGCTTCCAGGTATGGATGGCATGGAAGTATGTAAGGAGTTAAGACAGAGAAAAATTAGCGTACCTATTTTGATGCTCACAGCAAAGGATGAGGAATTTGATAAGGTGCTCGGGCTAGAATTAGGGGCGGATGACTATATGACGAAGCCATTTAGTCCTAGAGAGTTGCTTGCGCGAGTGAAAGCAATTTTACGTCGGCTTCAGCATTTAATGAAGGAAGAAGAGGTCATTGAAAGTGAAGAACGTTATTTTGAAGTGTCTGAGTTAAGAATATTTCCAGATCAATATGAAGCTTATTTTCTAGAAGATTTGCTCGAATTGACACCGAAGGAATTTGAATTGCTGCTTTATTTAGTGGAAAATAAAGGGCGGGTGTTGACTCGGGATCAGCTGTTGAGTGCCGTGTGGAAATACGACTTTGCTGGAGATACGCGAATTGTTGATGTCCACATTAGTCATTTGCGAGAAAAAATCGAAAAAAATACGAGAAAGCCACAGTACATAAAGACAATCAGAGGGCTTGGCTATAAGCTTGAGGAGCCAAAAACTTCATGATTAAGCTTCGCACCCGATTAGTACTAGGGCTGACTTTTCTTGTGTTTCTCGTTCTCGTCGCTCTAGGTTTCGTTTTAAGCGAGATGTTTAAAACGTATAATTTAGAAACGTTAAATGACCGTTTAGAGAAAGAGACGGTTCTTTTAGCTGAGCAGATTAGTCGAGAAGGTGGCATTTCTCAAATGACGGAGGAGCGAGTGAAGGGTTGGAGTGAACAGTTAAAGGTTCGTGTTTCTATTATAGATCCTTCTGGAGATTTGCTCTTTGACAGCGAAATGTATGATGCGACCAAGAAGGCTGAGTATCAGAAATTAGTGCAGCGCATTGCTAATCTAGAAGCACCGAAAAATTATCAAGAGGCGTTAGCGATTAAATATGATGAGCAATTCCATTGGCGCACAATTGATAACGATGAAGGAGCGATGGAAGGGGTAGTGATCCTCAACACAAAAGTGGATGATTTGACGGATGTGTATAAGCAAATTTGGATGATCTTACTCATTTCTATCGGTGCGGCACTTTTATTAATTGTTTTATTAGGAATGAAAATTACTAATCGCTACACAAAGCCAATCGAATCCGTTACGAAAGTAGCGATCGAATTGGCAAAAGGAAACTACCGTGCGAGAACGTATGATACACCGACGAATGAAGTCGGAATGTTGAATACTTCTATTAATATACTTGCCCGAAACCTTCAGGAAATGACGCAAGCACAGGAAGTCCACCAAAACCGACTAACCACTTTAATTGAAAATATGGAGAATGGTTTGCTACTCATTGATGATCGTGGATTTATCATCGTTGTCAATAAATCGTTTAAAAAGTTCTTTCATGTGAAAAATGAACGATTAATTAAAAAAAGATACTATGAAGCGATTCAATATAAAGAAGTGATTGAGATCATTGAAGAAGTGTTTATGACCGAGGAAAATGTGCGTAAGCAGATCTTGCTTCCTCTCGGCATTGAGCGTAAGCATTTTGAAGTTTCAGGTGCGCCGATCATCGGAACAAATGATGAGTGGAAGGGCATATTAATTGTCTTTCACGATATTACCGAAATAAAAAAGTTAGAACAGATGCGAAAAGACTTTGTTGCGAATGTCTCTCACGAATTAAAAACACCGATCACTTCAATTAAAGGGTTTACTGAGACGCTATTAGACGGAGCGATGAGTGATCCAGAAGCGTTGTCGATGTTTTTAAATATTATTTTAAAAGAAAGTGAACGAATGCAAACGCTAGTGATGGATTTGTTAGATTTATCTAAAATTGAACAAAATGGAATCGTGTTAAATTTGAAGCCGGTGCGAGTGGATGAAGTCATTGAAGAAATTCTTCCTACTCTTGAAAATCGCATGCAAGATAAGCGGATTTCATTGACGTTAAATATGGAGAGAAATCTTGAAATCCTTGGTGATTTGTATCGTTTGAAACAAGTGTTTATTAATTTAATTAACAATGCTATATTGTATACCCAAGAGGGAGGAGCTGTTCATATAGCTACTTTTGATCAAGGGTCTTACGTTGAAGTGCAAGTATCTGATAATGGTATTGGCATGGAACCGGAAGAGGTTCCGCGAATTTTTGAAAGATTTTATCGTGTAGATAAAGCAAGAAGCCGTAATTCAGGTGGAACGGGTCTAGGGTTAGCGATTGTTAAGCATATATTAGAAGCACATGATGGCAAAATTTCTGTGCAAAGTAAAGTAAATGAAGGTACTACATTCATCGTTAAGTTGAAAAAGCAGCCTGAAGTTGAAGGGGAATGATTGAAGTTTCACCTTATTTACAAAATATTAATGTAGAGTTTACACCTGCTTTATAAATAGAGACTATAATGTAATCTATCAACCCCCTTTATCCAAAAGCTGTCCTTTGGAGGGGCTTTATGCCCCTCGCTTTTTTTATAGTGGGATGATACAAGGCCGTTATTTTCTTTTTTTATTCTAGACATGTTAGAATAAGAAGGAAAATAGCGGCTTTTTATGTTGTTATACAAGGAGGAGACGAGGTTGGAGAAAAAAATTGTTTTAATTGATGGAAATAGTGTAGCCTATCGGGCGTTTTTTGCTCTTCCTTTATTAAACAATGATAAGGGAATACATACAAATGCAGTTTATGGATTTACGATGATGTTAATGAAAATCTTACAAGAAGAGCAGCCTACTCATATACTTGTGGCTTTTGATGCGGGGAAAACGACGTTTCGGCATGAAACGTATCAAGAATATAAAGGGGGACGACAAAAAACTCCTCCTGAACTATCAGAACAATTCCCGTATTTACGCGAACTATTAACTAGTTATCATATTCCATATTTTGAATTAGAGAACTATGAAGCGGATGACATTATCGGTACATTGTCATTACAGGCAGAAAAAGATGGGTTCCAAGTAAAAATTTTTTCTGGAGATAAAGATTTAACTCAATTAAGCTCAGAGGCTACGACGGTTTGTATTACTCGAAAAGGGATCACAGATATCGAAGTGTACACACCTGATCATATTCAAGAAAAGTATGGCCTTACGCCGGAACAAATTATTGATATGAAAGGGTTAATGGGCGATTCTTCCGATAATATTCCCGGGGTGCCAGGCGTGGGAGAGAAGACAGCGATTAAGCTATTAAAACAATTTACATCTGTTGAACAGTTGCTTGACTCGATTGATGATGTTAGCGGGAAGAAACTAAAAGAAAAGCTAGAGGAGCATAAAGACTTAGCTTTAATGAGTAAGCAGCTAGTGACGATTTTGCGAGAAGTACCGATGGATGTTTCATTAGATAGCTTACAATATGAAGGGCCAGACAATGATCAAGTGTATGAGCTGTTCAAAGACCTTGGTTTTAATTCATTGCTTGATAAATTAGATCGGCCAGCTCATGAAGCGGCGGCTCATGAAACTGTGAAATTTGAGAAAGTGAGCGAGGTAACGGAGCAATTGTTTAGCGATCAGTCTTCGTTTTATTTGGAAATGATCACGGAGAACTATCATCATGCAGAGGTCGCTGGATTTGCTCTAGCGACGGAAGGTGGAGTCTCTTATATACCTACTGAAGTCGCATTAGCTTCCCCGGATTTTAAAGCGTGGGCCGAAAATGAAGAACAGAAAAAATCGGTGTTTGATGCGAAGCGGACGGTGATCGGCTTAAGACGTTATGGGATTGAGCTAAGAGGAGTTGATTTCGATTTACTATTAGCTTCCTATTTAATTAACCCATCGGAATCACCAGAGGATTTTTCGGCAGTAGCGAAATTGCATGGATTTGGAACGATTCAGTCCGATGAAGCAGTGTATGGCAAAGGGGCAAAGCTTAAGCTACCTGAAGAAGAGGTGTACGCTGAACATATTGCTTCCAAAGCGGCAGCGTTAGCACAATTAAAAGAAACTTGTTTGCAGGGATTGGAAGGAAATCAGCAACTCGAACTATTTTATGAACTGGAATTACCTTTAGCTTTGATCTTAGCTGATATGGAATCAGAAGGGGTACAGGTCGATGTTGATCGTTTGAAACAAATGGGGGAAGAGTTGAAAAATCAGTTGTCTGTCATTGAACAAACGATTTATCAGTTGGCCGGAACAGAGTTTAACATTAACTCACCAAAGCAGCTCGGTGTCGTTTTGTTTGAAAAGCTAGGCTTACCTCCGATTAAGAAAACGAAAACGGGCTATTCTACTTCGGCTGATGTGTTAGAAAAGCTAGCCCCATCTCATGAAGTGGTAGAGCATATTCTTCATTATCGTCAGCTCGGAAAGCTGCAATCGACGTATATTGAAGGCCTGCTGAAAGTGGTAAGTGACGCAAATAAAATTCATACTCGTTTTAACCAAGCGTTAACGCAAACAGGTCGACTCAGTTCAACAGAACCGAATTTGCAAAACATCCCGATTCGATTAGAAGAAGGAAGAAAAATTCGTCAAGCCTTTGTGCCGACCAACAGCGACTCGGTTATTTTTGCGGCGGATTATTCCCAAATTGAACTAAGGGTACTCGCTCATATTGCTAAGGATGAAAAATTAATTGAAGCCTTTCGTCAAGGATTAGATATTCATACAGCGACCGCGATGGATGTGTTCCATGTGGCGAAAGAAGAAGTTGACAGCAATATGCGCCGTCAAGCGAAAGCGGTCAACTTTGGGATTGTGTATGGCATTAGTGATTATGGTTTATCACAAAACTTGGGCATTAGGAGAAAAGAAGCGGCTGACTTTATTGAACGTTATTTAACGACGTATCCAGGCGTGAAAGAATATATGGATGCCATTATTCGTGAGGCGAAGGAAAAGGGCTATGTTACGACGTTGCTGCACAGAAGACGTTATATTCCTGAAATTACAAGCCGAAACTTCAACTTACGCAGCTTTGGAGAACGAACAGCGATGAATACGCCAATCCAAGGAAGTGCCGCTGACATTATTAAAAAAGCGATGATTGATGTAGCTGAGCGATTAGAAAAAGAACAGTTACAGTCGAAATTGCTTTTACAAGTGCATGATGAATTAATTTTCGAAGTGCCAAAAGAAGAGATCGACATTATGAGTAAACTTGTGCCGGAAGTGATGGAGCAGGCTGTTCTGTTAGAAGTTCCGCTCAAAGTCGACTTTTCTTACGGTGCCACTTGGTATGATGCGAAATAAAAGGAGGAAAATGAGTTGCCGGAGCTTCCAGAGGTAGAAACGGTCCGGCGCACCCTCACACAACTGGTTGTTGGAAAAACGATTCAGGAAGTGGAGGTTCGCTGGGCAAACATCATTAAAAAACCCGAACAGGCGGAGCAATTTGCAGATGCACTTGTCGGGGAAACGATTCACGACGTATTAAGAAGAGGGAAATTCCTAATTTTTATCCTCGATCATTATTCGCTCGTTTCGCATTTGCGAATGGAAGGGAAGTATCGCCTTCATGAAAAAGGCGAGGAAGAAGAGCCGCACACGCACGTTTTATTTACATTCACAGATGGAACGCAATTGCGTTATCGAGATGTGCGTAAATTTGGAACGATGCACTTGTTCGTGAAAGGGGAGGAGAGCATGGCACTCCCGCTTTCGCAACTAGGCCCTGAACCTTTTTCCGACGAATTTACTTTAGCGTACGTGAAGTCGAAGCTGAATAAAACAGAGCGAATGATCAAGGCGGTGTTGCTTGACCAAAAAGTATTTGTTGGACTTGGTAATATTTATGTCGATGAAGCGTTATTTCGGGCAGGAATTCATCCAGAACGAACAGCCCGCTCGCTTGTAGAGGATGAGATCGTTACACTTCATCGAGAAATTGTCGCCACATTGAAGGAGGCGGTTGATCAAGGTGGAAGTACGATTCGCTCTTACGTCAACAGTCAAGGACAGATGGGGATGTTCCAGCAACAGCTGTTTGTGTATGGTAAAAAAGGAGAGCCTTGTCATACGTGTGGGATGGCCATCGAAAAAATGAAAGTAGCAGGGCGTGGCACGCATATTTGTCCGAACTGTCAACCCCTCCCTCAATGAACCTTCTCATTGCTCCTTCATATACTATCGTAATCATTCGATAGGGGAGGAGCTGCTTGATGGATGCGTACCTTTCATTGTATATGCTCGCTGTCGCCGTTAGTTTAGATAGCTTTAGTGCCGGACTCGCTTATGGACTGAAGCGGTTGAAGCTTCCGATGAAGTCTTCGATTGTTTTGTCTCTTTGTTCAGCTGGGTCTTTACTTGTGGCGATGATGACGGGGCATATATTAAGTCAATTCATTTCAGAGCAAACAGCTAGTCAAATTGGCGGATTTATTTTAATTGGCCTTGGTGCTTGGGTGCTTTGGCAATTTTTCCGTGCGGATCATAAAGGAGATCAATTGGAAGATCAGCCTCTTGTCTACTTAGAATTGAAACGTCTCGGCATCGTGATTCAAATTTTAAAAAGTCCAGCAGCGGCTGACCTCGATAAGTCAGGAACGATTTCGGGAATGGAAGCTGTCCTGCTTGGACTCGCGTTATCGCTCGATTCCTTTGGTGCTGGAATTGGAGCCGCTTTGCTAGGGTTCTCTCCCTTCATTTTGGCTGCTTCTGTCGCTGGAATGAACTTCTTATTTGTGACGAGTGGGCTCTGGTGCGGAAGGAAATTTGCTAACGTACAATGGATACAACATGTGGCGTTTTTACCAGGCATTTTATTAATCATATTAGGTACGTTTAAAATGTGAAGGGTGGAAGTAAATGGCTAATATAATTGGGCTAACGGGCGGAATCGCTAGTGGCAAAAGTACCGTGAGCCAAATGTTGAAAGAAAAGGGCTTTGCGATCGTGGATGCGGATGTAGCGGCACGTGCTGTAGTTGAGCCTGGTCAACAAGCGTTAACGCAAATTATTGAGACATTTGGAAAAGCCATCTTACAAGAAGATGGCTCGCTTGATCGTTTGAAGCTCGGGGAACGTATTTTTAACAATGAAGTGGAACGGAAGAAGCTGAATAGCATCGTGCATCCAGCTGTCCGTCAATTTATGCTTGCTGAAAAAGAAGCTGCCATCGAAGCAGGGAAGAAAACGATCATTATGGATATTCCTTTATTATTTGAAAGCCAATTAACATGGATGGTTGAAAAAGTGATTGTTGTGTATGTAAATGAAGATACTCAACTACATAGGTTAATGGCACGCAATGATTTTGATGAAGCAACAGCTAAATCTCGAATCGCTTCTCAGCTTAGTCTCAGTGATAAAGCTGCTCAAGCCGATGTGGTCATCAACAATAATGGAACAATGGAAGAAACGAAAGAACAGCTAGAACAGATTTTAATCGATTGGCATTTGCAGCCGTAAACCGTCCTTATTATAGGGCGGTTTTTGCTTTTGAAAAAAATTAAATAGACATTTCAAATTCTTTCACAAACACCGCTTGTCCTGTGATTTCCACTTCGAAGGTAGTCCCTTTTTTTACAACAGAAACAAGAACTTTTCCGTCTTTGTCCATTTCCTGTCCTTGTTCAATTAACAGCTCGATCTGTTCTTTACGTTCAATATATTTTGAATAATACGCACCCATCACTCCGGAAGCAGTGCCTGTGACAGCGTCTTCTATTGTGCCTGAAAACGCGGAAGAAAAATGACGTCCATGCATATGAGCGTGTGGATCAAAGGTTTCTAAACAAAAAGGGTGAACGGAGGCTCTAGGCATTTCCTTTAATACGTCTGGAAAACGCTGATTATTAGGTTTCATTTTTTGAAAAGTGCTTAGCTTTTTGATTGGCACTAATAATGTCCAAATTCCTGTACTGCCATAAACGATCGGTAATGTCATGTCGATATCATTCTTCTCTAACCCAATAGAGGAAGCTAAATCATCAACTGACCCTTGAAATTCACGAAATTCCGCCGGGGCCTGCTTCATGGTGATGTATACTTCATCTTTTGTACGAGCATCTATTTTAAGAGGAAGAATGCCAGCCTTTGTTTCGATCATGATGTTGCTTTTTTCTTGTAATAATCCGTTAGTGATCATCGCAAAAATGGTGGCGATCGTTCCATGGCCGCATAAATTCATTTCATGACCAGGTGTGAAATAGCGAATTCTGACATCCGCTTTGTCTGATGATAATGTAAAAGCAGTCTCGTTAAAACCTACTTTTAAGGCAATTTCTTGCATTTCCTCTTCCGTTAGCTGATCTGCACCTAACACTACACCTGCTGGGTTTCCTTTATTAGGTTCCTTGCTAAATGCATCAAACTGAAAAGCCATTACTGTTTTCAAAATGACAACCTCCCATATGATAGACTTTTTTCATCGTATCACATAAAAAGGGAAAAAGTTCTGGAAAAGCAAAAGAAAAATGCTCGATTCATTCATGGAAATAGCCATAATGACGCTTGTCTTTTCTGAATAGTTAAATTTCTTATTTTGATGATTTAAAGGTTCCATTAAAAATTAATTATGTTATACTAATTACAGCAAAACAAACAATTAAGTATATAACATTGATGGATATAGGAGGAGCCGGTATATGAAGGCGAAAGTGGCAATTAACGGATTTGGCCGTATCGGAAGAATGGTATTTCGTAAAGCGATTTTAGAGGAAGGTTTGGATATTGTAGCTGTGAATGCAAGCTACCCTCCAGAGACTCTTGCTCATTTAATTAAATATGATACAAACCATGGCAAGTTTGAAGGCGAAGTAACAACGGAAGAGAATGCATTAGTCGTTAATGGTAAGCGTATTCAATTATTAAGCAGCCGTGACCCACTAGAGCTTCCTTGGAAAGATCTTGGCATTGACATCGTCATTGAAGCAACAGGTAAATTCAATGCTCGCGATAAAGCGGCACTTCACCTTCAAGCAGGAGCGAAGAAAGTTATTTTAACAGCACCTGGTAAAAATGAAGATGTGACGATCGTTATGGGTGTAAATGATGAAGCGTTAAACATTGTTGAGCATGAGGTCATTTCCAATGCATCTTGTACAACAAACTGTCTAGCTCCAGTAGCGAAAGTGTTGAATGAGAAGTTCGGCATTGAGAATGGTTTAATGACAACTGTTCATGCTTATACAAATGACCAAAAAAATATCGACAATCCACATAAAGATTTACGTCGTGCTCGTGCATGTGCACAATCAATTATTCCGACTTCAACTGGAGCGGCGAAAGCGTTGTCACTTGTTCTTCCTGAATTAAAAGGTAAACTTCACGGTATGGCGTTACGTGTACCAACTTCTAACGTTTCTCTTGTGGACCTTGTTGTTGACT
Source organism: Bacillus sp. Hm123 (assembly GCF_051842975.2). Classification (NCBI taxonomy): domain Bacteria; kingdom Bacillati; phylum Bacillota; class Bacilli; order Caryophanales; family Bacillaceae; genus Bacillus; species Bacillus sp. Hm123. The sequence continues at coordinate 2,528,716 of NZ_CM200277.1, read as the reverse complement.
TAAAGCGTGAAGTAACAGTAGAAGAAGTAAACGAAGCGTTTATCGAAGCAGCTCAAGGTGAACTGAAAGGAATCCTTGATTTCACAACAGAGCCGTTAGTATCTATCGACTTCAATACAAATCCACATTCTTCTATTATAGATGGACTTTCTACGATCGTAATGGAAGGAACAAAAGTGAAAGTTCTTTCTTGGTACGACAACGAGTGGGGCTATTCTTGCCGCGTTGTTGACTTAGTGAACTATGTAGCAGAAGAGATGAAAAAAAAAGCTGAAGTAACAGCTTAACTCCATCAAATTTTAAGTCGGCTTGAGAGGTTTACTCAAGTCGGCTTTGTTGTGCTTAAAAATGATAAACCTCGAGCTAAAGGCTATACTATTAAAGGCGGGCATTTGAACCTTTCGTCCGCATCCCCCTTGCATAATAATAATAAAAACTTTCAAAATGGCTGTTGCAAATTTGAACAGATCAAAGTATACTAATTTTCGTGAAACAAAATAGCTACTTAAAGGGTTAGGACCTCTTCGGACTAACTTTCCCCCGTGGTAGTTATCACTTTTACAAAAGCCTATGGTGAAAAAAATCATTGTAAAAGGGGGAAACGATCATGGAAACAATGGGTCGTCATGTAATTTCAGAACTATGGGGATGTAACTTAGAAAAGTTAAATGATATGGAAAAAATCGAGCAAATTTTTGTGGATGCTGCATTGAAATCAGGTGCAGAAATTCGCGAAGTAGCTTTTCATAAATTTGCACCACAAGGAGTTAGTGGAGTAGTCATTATTTCCGAATCTCATTTAACGATTCACAGCTTCCCAGAGCATGGATACGCAAGCATTGACGTATATACATGCGGAGATTTAGATCCGAATATCGCTGCTAACTATATTGCAGAGGCTTTAGAGGCAGAAACGCGTGAAACAATTGAATTGCCTCGTGGAATGGGCCCTGTACAAGCGAAAGAAAAAGCGACTATAAGCTAACAAAAAACAAGGTGTATGCGACTAAGCATACACCTTTTCCTATTGAAGTAGCCTTTCTTTTCTTGTGCATTCTGCTTCTTTTTTATATGATAGGATAAATATAAGATAAAAATAAATCGGAGTTGATACGATGAAATGTCCGGCTTGCCAATACAATGGCACACGTGTAATCGATTCTAGACCGATAGATGATGGTCGGTCGATTCGACGGCGGCGGGAATGTGAATCTTGTGCGTACCGATTCACAACGTTTGAAAAAGTGGAGGATTTACCGTTGATTGTCGTGAAGAAGGAAGGAATGCGAGAAGAATTTAACCGGGACAAAATGCTACGGGGATTAGTGAAAGCATGCGAAAAACGCCCGGTATCGCTTGAGCAATTAGAAAAAATCTCTCTCGATGTGGAGAAGGGAATTCGTAGCCAAGGGTATTCAGAGATTGATTCAGATAAGATCGGTGAGATGGTGATGGATCGTTTAGCAGAAGTAGATGAAGTCGCTTACGTTCGTTTTGCCTCTGTCTATCGTCAATTTAAAGATATTAACGTCTTTTTGGATGAGTTGAAAGAATTAATTAAAAAAGTGAAATAACAGGCTGGAGGCAGACAGTGCTCTAGCTTTTTTCAACGAAAGGTTAGATAAACGATGTCCCTACACTGGAATGAAATTCAACCCGTCGATGAGTACAAGTCCTGTTTAAGCGGGGTACTTCATGAAGCAGATCGCAAAATATTAACATTTCTGTACCAGCCATTAATCGGTGCAAAATGTTTTAGTTTATATATGACATTATGGGCGGAAGTAGAAGAAAATCGTCTCATTGCGCGCGTGTCCAACCATTATTATTTAATGAATTTTATGGATATGAGCCTAGAAGAGATATATAAAGAACGTCTCAAACTAGAAGCGTTAGGTTTATTAAAGACATACGCCAAAAAAAGGGGCGACATTCGTGAATTTATATATGAATTGCAGCCGCCGCTCAGCGCGGAGCAGTTTTTTCATGATGGTATGCTGAATGTATTTCTGTACCGGAAAATTGGTCGTTCGCATTTTCAGCGGTTAAAGGAATTTTTTGTTGATCAGCTCGTCCCAAAAACAGAATATCATGATGTGACGAGAGACTTTCAGGAAGTGTTTTCTGCTGGTCAACCAACGATTAACAAAGAGGCGATGGAGGCGAGTCAAGTTTCCGAAAGCCAACAATTTATTTCTAAGGAAGAAAGTAAAGGTATTCCGCTTTCCGAGGATACCTTTGATTTCAGTTTTCTTGAAAGTGCTTTAAAAGGGGCGATGCTCTCAAAAGTCATATTGACGCCCTCTGTAAAGGAAACGATTGTGAAATTATCCGTTCTTTATGGCATTGAACCGCTTGAAATGAAAAATCTACTTTTATCCTCGATGGATGAAAAAGATGAGATTGATCTAGAAGTGTTGCGAAAATCAGCGCGTGATTGGTATCAACTAGAGAAAAATAGTGAACTTCCTGAACTGATTCACCGCGTACAACCGGCCCCATTACGAACGGTGGAGCATGAGCCGACGACGCAAGAAGAGCAATTGATGCATTATTTGGAAACGACATCTCCAAGGCAAATACTCATTGACATTTCAGGTAGCTTGCCATCGAAATCGGATTTAAAGGTCATTGAAGATGTGATGTTCCAGCATAAATTGCCAGCCGGTGTTGTCAATGTGCTCATTCAATATGTTCTTCTGAAAACCGATATGAAAATGACAAAAAGCTACGTGGAGAAAATCGCCTCTCACTGGGCGCGGAAAAAAGTAAAAACAGTGAAAGATGCGATGGAGTTGGCGAAAAGCGAGCACCGCCAATATTTAGACTGGGCGCAAAATAAAAAACAACCGAGCAAAAAAGCAGCGATTCGCACGGAAAAGCTACCTGAATGGTTTCATGAAACGGCAGAGGCGGATAAGCCTGTAGTGAATGAGTCCACTAATGTAGAAGCGAAAAGGCGTGAATTAGAACAGAAGATTAAAAATAGTCGATTGAAGAGGCAGGTGAAACAAAATGAAGAAAATTGATGAAACGATGAAAAGGTTAATGAGTTCCTCTGATTTTCAAACACGTTATGAGAATATGAGAAGCGAAATTTTAAACACTCCATCCATTCAGCAATTTATCAAGGAGCATGAACAAGAGATTTCATCGAACATGATCAATAAAAATTTAATGAAATTATACGAATATAAATCGCAAAGTTTTTCCTGTGATAAATGCCCAAACCTTGATGGCTGTATCAATGTCATGAAAGGCTTTGAACCGAAGCTTGTGTGGCGTCGGGGAGCTATTGATATTGATTACCATCGTTGTCCGCGCAAAATTCGTGACGACGAAAAACGCAAAAATGAGAAGTTAATCGATAGTATTTACGTACCGAAAGATATTTTGCATGCGACGTTCACGAATTTAGACTTGCAAGATCCTGATCGTTGGCAAGCGATTGAAGCAGCACAGCACTTTACCGAAGCATATGCGAAAGATCCACACGCGAAAGGTTTGTTTATTCATGGACCGTTCGGTGTAGGGAAATCATACTTGCTTGGGGCGATCGCTAATGATTTGGCAGAAATAAATGTTTCCTCACTTATCGTTTATTTCCCAGAATTCATTCGCGAAATGAAGCAATCTTTTAATGATCAGTCGATGAATAGTAAGCTAGAGGTCGTGAAAAAAGCACCGGTGTTAATGCTTGACGATATCGGAGCGGAATCTATGTCTAGCTGGATGCGCGATGATATTCTTGGGACGATTTTGCAATTTCGGATGCTAGAAGGACTGCCGACTTTCTTTACGTCTAACTTTAGTTATGCTGAATTAGAGCACCATTTAACGTACTCGCAGCGTGGAGAAAAGGAAGAGCTAAAAGCGAAACGAGTGATGGAGCGAATTCGCTATTTAACGGCGCCGGTGGAAATGAAAGGTCAGAATCGTCGGAAATAATGAACAAGCCCTATTGATTTTCATGTAAGGAAGTTCTATAATAACGTACATACATGATAAATATCGACAGGTTATGACGAGGACACGAGTTTTTTTTACGGTTTTCAGAGAGGGAGAGCTAGGCTGAAACTTTCCTAACACGAAAAAAACACTTACCACCTCTGAACCACGGCCGTGAACGCAAGCCTTGCTAGTAATGGACCGCCGGCAGCAGCCGTTATCTGAACTGGAGATTTCAACATTTTTTGTTGAAAAAGTAGGGTGGAATCGCGATTAAAACCTCGTCCCTTCATTAAATTGAAGGGATGGGGTTTTTTTATTTTTTATGAAAAAGAAGGAGTTGGAAGTAATGTCTGACATGATGAAAATTACATTCCCTGATGGGTCCATCAAGGAGTTTCCTAAAGGAACGACAACAGAAGAAATTGCTCAATCAATTAGCCCGGGGCTAAGAAAAAAAGCATTAGCTGGTAAAGTGAGTGGTCAATTATTTGATTTACGCACACCGATTGCCGAGGATGGCAGTTTAGAAATTGTGACACCAGACCATGAAGATGCGTTAGAAATTTTGCGTCACAGCACAGCGCATTTAATGGCTCAAGCGGTTAAACGGATCTACGGCGCAGAAAATGTGAAATTAGGTGTTGGTCCAGTTATCGAAGGTGGATTTTATTACGATATCGATTTAGATGAATCGATATCAGCAGAAGATTTGCCGAAAATAGAAAAAGAAATGAAGAAAATCATCGGCGAAAATATTGAAGTGGTTCGCAAAGAAGTGAGTCGCAATGAAGCGCTGAAGTTTTATCAAGAAATTGGCGATGAATACAAAATTGAACTACTTGATGCGATTCCTGAAGAGGAAACAGTGACGATGTATGAGCAAGGTGACTTTATCGACCTTTGCCGTGGCGTTCACGTTCCGTCTACTAACAAAATTAAAGAATTTAAGCTACTAAGCATTGCCGGTGCGTACTGGCGTGGAGATAGCAATAATAAAATGCTACAACGTATTTATGGTACAGCGTTCTTCACAAAAGAAGATTTGAAAAAACATTTGCAAATGCTAGAAGAAGCGAAAGAGCGTGACCACCGTAAAATCGGTAAAGAGTTAAATTTATTTATGAATTCAATGAAAGTTGGTCAAGGTTTGCCGATGTGGTTACCGAAAGGCGCAACGATTCGTCGTATCGTCGAACGTTACATCGTTGATAAAGAGGAAAAACTTGGCTACGATCACGTGTATACACCAGTCATGGGTAGCATTGAACTTTATAAAACGAGCGGTCACTTAGATCACTATCAAGATAGTATGTTCCCGGTAATGGAAATGGACAATGAACAGTTGTTCCTTCGTCCGATGAACTGCCCGCATCATATGATGATTTATAAAAATGGCATTCATTCGTATCGTCAATTACCGATTCGTATTGCTGAACTTGGTACGATGCACCGTTATGAAATGTCAGGAGCGCTTTCAGGACTTCAACGTGTACGAGGTATGACATTGAATGATGCCCATATTTTCGTTCGCCCTGACCAAATTAAAGAAGAGCTTAAACGTGTCGTTCAATTAATTCTTGAAGTATATAAAGACTTCGATTTAAATGACTACTCTTTCCGTTTATCTTATCGTGATCCGGCTGATACAGAGAAGTATTATGACGATGACCAAATGTGGGAAAAAGCACAAGGTATGTTGAAGGAAGCGATGGATGAGCTTGGTCTTGAATATTATGAAGCAGAGGGCGAAGCAGCATTCTATGGTCCGAAGCTAGATGTGATGGTGAAAACAGCATTAGGTAAAGAAGAAACTTTATCAACAGCACAGCTAGACTTCTTATTGCCACAGCGCTTTGATTTAACATACATCGGTGAAGATGGGAAACAACATCGTCCAATCGTTATTCACCGTGGAGTCGTATCAACAATGGAACGTTTCGTTGCCTTCTTAATTGAAGAATACAAAGGGGCATTCCCAACTTGGTTAGCGCCAATTCAAGTACAAGTGATTCCTGTTTCTGCCGATGTTCATTTTGACTATGCGAAGGAAGTCCAAGAAAGTTTACGCGCAGCTGGCATTCGCGCAGAACTAGATGATCGCGACGAAAAAATCGGCTATAAAATCCGTGAAGCACAAATTCAAAAAACACCGTACATGCTTGTTGTTGGTGATAAAGAAATCGAAACGAAGTCCGTTAACGTTCGTAAGTATGGTGAACAAAAATCAGAAACAGTGGCTTTCGATGCCTTCTTAGAAATGATTAAAAAAGAAGCGAAAAAAGGGTAATTGAAAAAAAGTCCTTGATCTTTTGTTCAAGCTTTGTTAATATAATTTTTGTTGCTGACAATGAATTGACGAATATGATTCATTGTGATATAGTTACTAAGGTGAACAGAATACACAAGCAGAAGCACCCGCTTCTCACCTGATTGACGCGCCAAGCAGTTGGCAGGTTTGAATGTAATGATTAATGGCCATTATACGGCTATTTCAATGCGGGTATGCTCATATACCCGCATTTTTTATTGCCTTTAAACAGTTTGACGGTAATGTGTATTCGTGAATATACGTGTATTCTAATAAACCTTGGAGGTGGCTAATTATTAGCAAAGATATGTTTTTAAACGAGGGAATTCGTTCCCGTGAAGTCCGTCTCATTGACCAAAATGGAGAGCAGTTAGGAATTAAATCAAAATTCGATGCGCTCGAAATTGCTTCACGCGTTAATCTTGATCTTGTGCTTGTTGCTCCGAATGCGAAACCACCAGTAGCTCGTATTATGGACTACGGGAAGTTCAAATTTGAACAGCAGAAGAAAGAGAAAGAGGCTCGTAAAAATCAAAAAATCATTAATCTTAAAGAAGTTCGTCTTAGTCCGACGATTGAAGAGCATGATTTTAATACGAAACTTCGCAATGCCATCAAATTCCTTGAAAAAGGGGATAAAGTGAAAGCTTCCATCCGCTTCAAGGGACGTGCGATTACTCATAAAGAAATTGGACAACGTGTTCTTGACCGTTTTTCTAAAGCTTGTGAGGAAGTGGCTACTGTTGAGACTAAACCAAAAATGGATGGTCGCAGTATGTTCTTAATCTTAGCACCTAAAAACGAAAAGCAATAAGTTTGAGGAGGAATTACAAATGCCAAAAATGAAAACCCACCGCGGCTCAGCTAAGCGTTTCAAAAAGACAGGTTCTGGTAAATTAAAACGTTCTCATGGCTACACAAGTCACTTATTTGCCAACAAATCTACGAAACAAAAACGTAAGCTTCGCAAAGGAACGCTTGTATCTAAAGGCGATTTCAAACGCATTCGTCACATGTTAGACAATCTGAAGTAAGAATAGGAACCATTATAGGAGGGAAATATTATGCCACGCGTAAAAGGCGGAACAGTAACTCGCAGACGTCGTAAAAAAGTTCTTAAATTAGCAAAAGGTTTTTTCGGTGCTAAACACCGTTTATATAAAGTTGCAAACCAACAAGTAATGAAATCTTTACAATATGCTTACCGTGATCGTCGCCAGAAAAAACGTGACTTCCGTAAGCTTTGGATCACTCGTATCAACGCAGCAGCTCGCATGAACGGTCTTTCTTACAGCCGTTTAATGCACGGTTTAAAGCTTGCTGAAATCGAAGTGAACCGCAAAATGCTTGCTGATTTAGCAATTAGCGACGAGAAAGCATTTGCTCAATTAGCAGACGCTGCAAAAGCTCAATTAAACAAATAATGTTTGTTCAAAATCAGACCGCTTCGGCGCGTCTGATTTTTTATTTTGGGTGGAAAGAGTGAGGATTCAGTAAAAGCGAGCTACGAGTCAGTAATAAAGCGCATCAACTTAGCAAAAAATCCTCACGATTTCTGAAAAGCGAAATGTTTGATACAATAAATGCTGGGAGGAGATCGAATTTGTTCATTTATTTTGTTCTCATCAATGTCATTAGCTATGCGGTGATGGCGAATGATAAGAGGAAGGCGAAACGAGGAGCTTGGCGGACGAGTGAGTTCACGCTATGGTTGTTAGCGTTCACTGGTGGAGCGGTTGGTAGCTGGGTAGCGATGCAGACACACCGACATAAAACGAAGCATGCTTCCTTTAAATATGGGATGCCGATCTTAGCGGTAATCGATCTGGGGTTGCTTGCGTATTTTTCATAAAGAATAAGGAGAATGGTCACAATGAACTATAACTTAAAAATAAAATTACTACATAATGAGGCTCTTTTACCATTTCAAGCGAATGTAGGAGATGCAGGGTTAGATTTGTTTTCCGCAGAAGAAAAGGTCATTAAGCCAGGAGAAGCGGAATTAATTAGCACGGGAATTAGCATCGAGTTGCCGCAAGGAACGGAAGCGCAAGTGAGACCGAGAAGCGGCTTAGCGTTGAAGCATGCGGTGACGGTATTAAATAGCCCAGGCACGATCGATGAAGGATATAGAGGAGAAATTAAAGTGATCCTCATTAATCATGGAAAGGCAGATTTTAAAGTAGAGAAGCACATGAGAATTGCTCAAATGGTGATCGCATCTGTGGCAACAGTAACGATCACTCAAGTGGAAGAGTTGTCCACTTCCGAGAGAGGAGAAGGAGGATTCGGGTCTTCAGGTGTAAAATGAAGGTTGTTCACCCCGAATTTTGAATATTTGAGCAAAAATGCGTATACTTAAATAGATAGACATTTTTGATAAAAGGAGGATTTTTTATGCCGAAAATGGATGAAACGTTAACGATGCTGAAAGAATTGACAGATGCGAAAGGAATTCCGGGTAATGAGCGTGAAGTTCGTGCTGTCATGAAAAAATACATAGAGCCGCTTTCAGATGAAGTTACAACAGACAACTTAGGAAGCTTAATCGCTAAAAAAGCAGGCGATGAAAATGGACCGAAAATCATGGTAGCTGGTCACTTAGATGAAGTCGGCTTCATGATTACTCAAATCGATGATAAAGGTTTCCTTCGTTTCCAAACTGTCGGCGGCTGGTGGGGTCAAGTCATGCTTGCTCAACGCGTGACCATTGTCACGAGAAAAGGCGATGTAACGGGAATCATTGGTTCAAAGCCACCGCATATTTTACCGCCAGAAGCTCGTAAAAAACCGGTAGAAATTAAAGATATGTTTATTGATATCGGTGCTTCAAGTAAAGAAGAAGCGATGGAATGGGGCATTCGTCCGGGAGACATGGTTGTACCTTACTTCGAATTCACTGTGATGAACAATGAGAAAATGTTATTAGCGAAAGCATGGGATAACCGTATCGGCTGTGCAATTGCGATCGACGTTATGAAATATGTGAAGGACAAGCAACATAAAAATGTTGTATACGGTGTAGGAACGGTACAGGAAGAAGTTGGATTGCGTGGAGCGAAAACAGCGGCTCAAACGATTAAGCCAGATATCGCTTTCGGTGTAGATGTCGGTATTGCTGGTGACACACCTGGCATCTCTGAAAAAGAAGCGATGAGCAAAATGGGCAAAGGTCCACAAATTATTTTGTATGATGCATCTATGATATCTCATAAAGGATTACGTGATTTTGTCACAGATGTGGCAGATGAGCTAGAAATTCCGTATCAATTCGATGCGATGGCTGGCGGCGGCACAGATTCAGGAGCGATCCACGTAACAGCAGGTGGAGTTCCAAGCTTATCTGTTACCATCGCGACACGCTACATCCACTCGCACGCAGCGATGCTTCACCGTGACGACTACGAAAACGCCGTCAAGCTTTTAGGAGAAGTCATCCTGCGCCTAGACCGCGATACAGTGAACAAAATTACGTTTGATTAAGAAAAGCGGAGCCGACTGTTCAAACACGACAAGCAAATGGCAGAATGATGTAATGGCGTTCTTCAGCCATGCAGTCAGGCTGGCATTTGACTCGAGTGTTTAGGAGGCGGAGCTGGACAAGGAAAGCGGAAACGGCTGTTTAGACTCGGCAGACATAAGGCGGACCGCCGAAGTGGCGTTCTTTGCCACACAGGCGTGACGACTTATGTCCGAGAGTCTGGCCGTTGCAGCTAGACAAGAAAAGCGGAAGGCGCTGTTCAGCGACGTATGGACTGGAGCGATCCGATCGAGATAAAGGAAACACGATGAACGTGAGTGAATCGATGTTGACTTATCGCAAAGATGAATAAGATGATTAAAATTTATTTCAAAAAGCGTGATGAGCGAATGAGTTGTTCATCACGCTTTTTTCTATTTGGTGATTATGCTAGTTATTTCTACTTTTTGATATAATAGAAATAACTAGGGTGGGGTGTTTATTTATAATAGATAGAGGAGATGTGTGATGGGAAATTCAATTATTAAAGAATCGGTAACGGAAGAAGAAGTAATGAGTGCTTATCCCGTAAGGAGGAATTATGAAACTAGAGAATCAACCAATATTAAAAATCCCACAAACAACTTTTGAAAAGCTCTCTACTATCTTGTCTTTGCTACTGCTTGTCGTGAATGTGATCTATTTATTGATTCAATGGGGCGACTTGCCGAAGCAAGTACCTATTCATTTTGGGATTACCGGAGAAGCAGATGGCTGGGGAAGCAAAGGAATGATTTGGTTTTTGCCAATTATGGCCTCTCTTTTGTGGGTTGGTCTTACGTTACTAGAGAGAGTACCACACTTGCATAATTATAGTGGTTTAACGGAGGGAAATGTCGAATCCCAATATCGTAACTCGCGAATGATGCTCAATGTGATTAAAACGGAAATTATTATTTTTATGGTACTAGCAAGTTATCAAAGTGTGCAAGTCGCACATGGAAATAGCTTCGGTCTTGGTATATGGGAGCTTCCCATTTTTTTAGGGGCGATATTCGGTACGATGGGATTTTTCATGTATCGATCTTTCAAATTAAAACAAACAAGCGATTCTCTGTAATGGAGGATCGTTTTTTTTATTTAGGCGATTACCTATTTTTCAGAAAGGCAATCGCCCTCTTTCGATCCAATGCATAGCATGTTAATGGAAAGGCGAGGTTGTTAATTGAGATGGAAAGGGAGAATGTTTGTCATGAATGATGGCTTGTCCGTTATGCCTCATGGCGTACAGCAAGATGAAAGAATTATCGGTCGTCCCTTTGGGTTTGGTTTCGGTCGTCCGTTCTGGGGAGCGCCCTTCTTAGGTGGCTTTGTTGGTGGATTGTTAGCTAGCTCGTTATATGCTCCTTATTATGGGTATCCTTACTATAGCTACCCTTACTACGGATATCCGTACGGAGGTTTTTATTAAATTAAAACATGTAAAGGAGAGAAACCATTATGTGGAATCAGCATGAACAAGAGTTTTTTGATTTTGTAGATGAAAGACAACAACATTATTACCATCATCCGTATCATCACCACCACTATCCGTACTATTATCCGCACCACCACCATCATCACTCGCATCACCACCCGCATCACCATCATCATCCACACCATTCATATCCTTATTATCCTGGTTATGGCTATGGACACGGGCATGGTGGCTGGTAAAACAGCACACAACGGGCTACTAGATGAGTGTCTAGTAGCCCGTTGTCTATAGAAGCATTACATAAGCATAATACAATTAAAAAAGGTGAGACTAAGTCATAAAAGGAGGGAATTGTGATGACAAATAATGATCACTATCCAGTTGCTTCACTGAATGAACATCAACTAAATAAGATTCGATCTTTAGAGAAAGAACTTCGTCATGAAATAGGAGAAAACATTGTATTAATTGCTTATGATGAAATAGAAGGTCAGTAAAGGAACTTATTTTTCGGATGGTTAATACATTAATTAGAGAATCCGAAAAAGGAGTGAAACCGTTATGAGTATGCCGTCCATCCCTAGGGAACCCCATCGTCCTGATCAATGCGAAGTTATTATCGATTTACTAGAATCGATTGCACTAGAAGAAATTGCCTTATCACATATCCTCAATGCAGAAGCGGAAAAAATCCAAGCATTTGTCGGTGAATGTTTGGATTTTCCGACGAAACCTAACAATCATGAGATCATCAAATTTAATAAATCTGTTCAAAGTCTCATCGAAACAGTCGTCATGAAAGAGTGGTTGCTGCTGAAAAAGTTAGAAAATGTGATTGATTTTCTCCCTATTCCACCTGATAAATCCCATTGTCCTAAATGTAAAGGAAAAGGGCATCATTCATGCTAGCAGATAGAAAGCATCAACAATCCTTCTTACGCTCTGTTCAATCTTTAGACGAATCCTTTCTAGCATTGACAGAAGCGCTCATTCAATTAGCTGAAGCTGAACGTCACTATGTGGCGGAAGAGGAAGTATTGAAAGAGTTCATTGTTTATACGAATATGGAAATTGCGCAGCTGCAAAGGTGGGTATTAAAAAAAAATAAGCGCTGGGTTCAATATTTTGAACAACTAGATGGGCCTTGTTTCATTAAAGGGCGTGATCATTCAGCGCTTTTAGCTAATCAAATGGCTCAAATGAAAGAAATAGTCAATTCTTTATCGTTGTCAACAGAAGACAGACAAGAAATATATGAGCTATTGCAAGAAAATCAACTATTATATAGAAAGAGACAATCTTTGTTACGATCTCAAGCATTTCTAGAAAATGACCCGGCAACGAGATGGCTTTCTTTTAGCTAACAAAAAGCTTGTTATTCTATTCTTCGTGACAACAGGAATCAAAGAGATCCAAAGGGTCAGGGACTTTGAGAACAGCTTCTAATTTGAATAATAGTATGATTTCTTTAATAATCACTTTTTGTAATGTTTCTTGTACGCTTTCATTCACATCTAATAAATCGTCTAAGCAAGGAGGATGCTCTGGGTAAGGCTTCAATGTCCCAACTACCCTTTGAATTTTCTCAGCCTCTGCATTGATTACATGGGCAAGGGCTAGTTCCTCTAAAGCAATAGAAGCTAATAACGAATTAATTGCATGTTCGCGATCTTCGTACAGATCATTTGGTAACTTAGGCATAGTCATCATTTTCGATCCTTTCATTTAGTCTTATATTTCATGACTACTATATTCTGATGAAGGTAGTCATGAACTGGACAAAAAACCAAAATAGATAAAAGGATGAAGAAATGGGCTTTCAAAAAGAAAAGCAGACAAACAAATTGCCTGCTTTTTCTTTATTCATCTTCTCAGTCCTCGGAATTGGAATATCCTCCGTAACCGCCACAATCTTTACAATTAACTGTTAAATATTTCACTTTTTTAATCTTAATTTTGTGGATACAAGGGTTGAAAGATCCGTGTTTGTGTCCATGTGATTTAGAACCCATGAGTTTTCACCTCCTTTGAAAGAAGGCTGTTAAGCTTCTTTACTTTATCTTATGTTTAAACAAACGTTGCGTATAGATAAATACCTCGAATCAATCGCATATTTATTGGTAAAATGACGATCAGTGTTTGCTTTTCTTGCAATCTAGCGATTAGTCAGAGCACCCGCATTTTTTTTCTTTTGTCTGATGATGGTCATCTCCACAAGAGATTGTTACATATTTTGGTTTGTAGAAACACATCTTATCAATACAGCTGTTAGAACATCTTTTTTTACGCTTCCTTGATTTATAAGCCATAATATCCCCTCCTTTTTCGAGTGCATAAAAGGTATTACTTAATCATCGTATACATTAAGAACACCTTTCTGTATCTTATGTTTAAACAAGCACCGAGTATAGGTGAGTTATCTTGAATCAATCGCACATTCTCCTCATCGTTACACACAAAAAAAGAGCGATCAGGAGAAACCTGACTGCCCTTTCTAAATTTATCCCGCATTAACGGGCTGTAAGACTCCCACCTCAACAGGGCAGAAAAAGCGCAGGCGTGTAGGTAGGAGATCAACAGCCCGTAAAAGCCCGATTGGTTCAACTAACAATCAGTGGGGGATGAAGAAACCCCCCCACTGATTGAAGTTTCACTTTATTGTTTTAATCCCGTCTCTAATGTTTGTAGCATATGCTGCTTCTCCTGTTCTTCAGCGTGCTGCCAAAATACCTCAAACAATACGCCAAGACCCGGAAGCATCTTTTCTTCATTTCGCTGAATCGCATCGACAATCGTTTGTTCTAGTTGTTGTTGGGAACTGCCTGTAACATTATTTAATACTGCTTGCCGCAAATTAAAGTTCATCCAAATCGCTCCTTTTCCCATAGTCTTTATTATTTTCTCCTGAGCTTTCATTTAATATGCGAAAAAAATAAGCTATAATGAAACGAAAATCCCTATGCATTAAAGGAGCGGAAAAAGTGAAATTTATTCAATCAACGAAAAATGTTCAAGTGAAGCAGTGGAAGAAGCTGTTAACGAAAAAAGAGCGAGAAAAAACAGGACTATATTTGCTAGAAGGTCTTCATTTAGTGGAAGAGGCGTTAAATCATAAAGAAGAGATTGTGGAAGTCGTTGTATCAGAAGATATTTCTTTACCTGCCCATTGGAATATGGATGGGGTTGAAATGACGATGGTGACAGCGGAGGTTACGAAGGAGCTTGCCGATACAGAAACGAACCAAGGAGTGTTTGCCGTTTGTCGCAAACGTCCATTGCCTGAGTCTTTCATCGGTCGTACGTATTTACTCATTGATGCAGTGCAAGATCCAGGTAATATCGGGACGATGATTCGCACAGCGGATGCCTCGGGGCTAGATGGTGTGATTTTAGGAACAGGCTGTGCCGATCCGTACAATCCGAAAGTGCTTCGTGCCGCGCAAGGTAGTCATTTTCATTTGCCGCTTATTCAAATGCCGCTCGATGAAGCGATTCAACAATTAAAAAATCAGCAAATTCCGGTGTTTGGTACGTCTTTACAACAAGCAGTCGATTATCGGGAAGCGGAAGTGCAAGATGCCTTCGCTCTTCTTGTTGGAAATGAAGGTGGCGGTGTGAACGAAGCGCTGTTAGCCGAGACGACAAGTAATGTATTTATTCCGATCTACGGCGGTAGCGAATCGTTGAACGTGGCGGTGGCAGCTGGTGTGTTGCTGTATCATTTTAAACATTCATTGAAAAATGTTTGAACTTTTGAGTGAAAATGTACTATAATGAGAACAAATTGTATAAGGCAAAAGGCAATGATAGAGAAGAGTAGTTTATATTAGTTTTTTTCAGGGAGAAAGTGCCGCAGACTGGAAGCACTTTTATGAAACGGTAAGCGAAGTTCACCTCTTGAGCCGGCATTAGGACCGCCATCAGCGTAAAAATGCCCCGGTGAAGAACCGTTACATCAATGAAGTGAACATGTATTTAAGCATGTTAATAAGGGTGGTACCGCGACCAAAGCCTCGTCCCTTTTCGGGAGACGGGGCTTTTTTGTGTTTACGATCCGAAACCGCTTTTTGCCAACAAAAAAGGAGGAATTACACTGTGGAACAGCAATTAAAGCAATTACAAACAGAGGCGCTGGCGCAAATTGAAACAGCCGCTGATTTAAAACAGCTGAATGACGTTCGTGTCGCTTATTTAGGAAAAAAAGGACCTGTGACAGAAGTATTGAAAGGCATGGGAAAATTATCGGCGGAAGAACGTCCGAAGATGGGGGCACTGGCTAATGAAGTGCGCGGAGCGATTGCTTCAGCGATCGAAGCAAAGCAAACGACATTAGAGCAACAAGCGATTCAAGCACAATTAGCTAAAGAAACGATCGACATTACACTTCCAGGTCGTCCAGTGAAAACAGGCAACCACCACCCGTTAACACGCGTAGTCGAGGAAATTGAAGATTTATTTATCGGCATGGGCTATGCTGTCGCAGAAGGGCCAGAGGTGGAAAAGGATTACTATAACTTTGAAGCATTGAACCTTCCGAAAGGTCATCCGGCACGCGATATGCAGGATTCTTTCTATATCACAGAAGATATTCTACTTCGTACACACACATCTCCTGTGCAAGCACGCACGATGGAAAACAATACAGAAAAAGGCCCAGTAAAGATCATTTGTCCAGGAAAAGTATTCCGCCGCGACAATGACGATGCGACACATTCTCATCAATTTATGCAAATTGAAGGTCTTGTCGTTGATGAAAACATTAGTATGGGTGATTTAAAAGGCACGCTTCAAGCTTTTGCGAAAAAAATGTTCGGTGAAGATCGTGAAATCCGTCTACGCCCAAGCTTCTTCCCATTCACTGAGCCATCAGTAGAAGTCGATGTTAGCTGTATGTGCGGCGGTAAAGGCTGTAACATTTGTAAGCAAACGGGTTGGATCGAAGTGTTAGGAGCAGGTATGGTACATCCGAACGTCCTTGAAATGGCCGGTTACGACTCGAAGAAATATACAGGCTTTGCGTTTGGTATGGGAGCGGAACGAATTGCAATGTTGAAATATGGCATTGATGATATTCGTCTATTTTATACAGATGATTTACGCTTTTTAAAACAATTTTCGGTACATGAATAATTAGGAGGGAAATAACAATGTTCGTTTCATATAAATGGCTAAGCGAGTACGTTGATCTTGGCGGAATGCCAGCAAAAGAATTAGCAGAGAAAATTACCCGTAGCGGAATTGAAGTAGAAGGAGTCGAGCACTTAGGCGAAGGCATTAAAAATGTCGTTGTCGGTCATGTGCTTGAGCGTGAACAGCATCCGAATGCTGATAAATTAAATAAATGTTTAGTCGATGTCGGTGAGGAAGAGCCGGTTCAAATTATTTGTGGTGCAGCCAACGTGGATAAAGGTCAAAAAGTCGTTGTCGCAAAAGTAGGCGCTGTTCTTCCTGGCAATTTCAAAATTAAAAAAGCAAAGCTACGTGGTGAAGCTTCACACGGCATGATTTGCTCGCTACAAGAGCTTGGTATCGAAAGTAAGCTAGTAGCGAAAGAATTTTCAGAAGGAATTTTCGTCTTCCCGAATGAAGTGACACCAGGAGAAGACGCTCTTGAGCAGTTGAACTTACATGATGAAGTGTTAGAGCTTGGGTTAACCCCAAACCGTTCCGACTGCTTAAGCATGTTAGGTGTTGCTTATGAAGTGGCAGCGATTCTTGGCACAAGCGTCAAGCTTCCTGCGACAGACGTGCAAGAAGTGAGCGAAAAAGCAGAAGGACAGATCGACATTCGCATTGAAGCGAAAGAGGATACCCCACTTTATATCGCTCGCATCGTGAAAAATATCAACATTGCGCCATCTCCACTTTGGTTGCAAACTCGCTTAATGGCGGCTGGTATTCGTCCACATAACAATGTTGTTGACATTACGAACTATATTTTATTAGAGTACGGTCAACCGCTTCATGCGTTTGATTATGATCGTTTAGGGTCAAAAGAAATCGTTGTTCGCCGCGCTCAAGCAGGCGAAAAAATCGTTACATTGGATGAGGCAGAACGTACATTATCGGCTGAGCATTTAGTGATTACAAACGGCCAAGAGCCAGTCGCGATTGCGGGTGTCATGGGTGGTGCGAACTCTGAAGTGCAAGCTGATACGACAACCGTTCTAATTGAATCAGCTTATTTTGACGGTCAACGTGTGCGTCAAGCGTCCAAAGATCACGGTCTTCGTTCAGAAGCAAGTGCTCGTTTTGAAAAAGGCGTGGACCCGAATCGCGTGCAAGCAGCAGCTGATCGTGCAACTCAATTAATGGTCGAGCTAGCGGGTGGAGAAGTGCTTTCTGGTCGTGTCGTCGCAGGAGAAATGGCCGCAGAGCCGAAAGTCGTTTCTATTACGCTTGAAAAATTGAATCGTGTCCTCGGGACGGATTTACAAGTAGCTGAAGTGGAAGATATTTTCCGTCGTTTGCAGTTTGAAGTACAGACAGATAATAATGAATTCATTGTTACGGTTCCAACTCGCCGCGGTGACATCACGATCCCAGAAGATTTAGTGGAAGAAGTGGCGCGTATGTATGGATACGATCATTTGCCAACGACGCTTCCAACAGGTGAATCAAAACCGGGCCGATTAACTGATTATCAATTAAAGCGTCGCGTCGTTCGCCGTTATTTAGAAGGGGCAGGCTTAAACCAAGCAATCACTTACTCTTTAACGAGTGAGAAAAAATCAACTCAATACGCATTAGAAACTCGTGAGCCAGTTGCTTTAGCGATGCCGATGAGTGAAGAGCGTGCATTTTTACGTTTAAGCCTTATTCCACAATTACTGGAGGTTGTTGCTTATAACAACGCCCGTCAAATGGACTCACTAGCGCTTTATGAAGTAGGTTCTGTGTTCTTAAAAGAAGTAGAGGGTGAATTACCTTTTGAACGCGAGCATGTAGCTGGTGTTATCACTGGGCTATGGGAAGAAAACGCTTGGCAAGGAGAAAAGAAGGCGGTCGATTTCTTCGTAGCGAAAGGTGTACTTGAAGGATTGTTTGCTCGTTTAGGCTTAGAGAAGCGTATCGCTTATAAAAAAGCAGACATTGAAGGCATGCATCCAGGACGTACAGCGGCTGTTGAATTAGACGGTCAATTTATCGGATTTATCGGTCAAGTGCATCCACAGCAAGCGAAAGATCTCGATGTAAAAGAAACGTACGTGTTCGAATTAAAATTGAACGCCCTTCTTGGAGCGGAAAAAGAAGCGGTGGCTTACGAGCCGATTCCACGTTTCCCATCGATTACTCGCGATATCGCACTCGTTGTTGATCATCAAACAGAAGCAGAAGCACTGCAAGCGGTCATCGAGGAAGCAGGCGGTGACTTACTGAAAGGCGTTCACGTATTTGATCTATACGAAGGCGAGCATATGGAGCCAGATAAAAAATCTGTTGCCTTCACATTAACATACGTAGACCCGGCCAAAACACTGACAGATGAAGAAGTAGTCAACGTCCACAACGGTGTTCTTGAAGCATTGAAAGAAAAAGCCGGTGCTGAATTGCGCAGCTAATTTAGTTGCTTTATTTAGAAGATACTCTAATAAGGGTATCTTCTTTTTTTGCATGGAGAGAATATTTATCCCCATTTTTCCAAACGTTCGTCTTGGAAATCTTAACAACTATATAGGTTATCTGATAGAATAGATGTTTAAGATAGGTAGATAGATGTGGTTTGAAAGGTGGAAAAACAATGAAAAGTTTGAAGGCCAAGATTTTAAGCGCATTTTTCGTTATTATCGGACTGACGCTTATTATGGGTATTTTTAACATTGTGTCTTTATCTTCTATTAACAAGGATTCTGAAGAGGTCATTCAAAAAGATCTTCCTTTGCTAATGTTAGATGAAAAATTAAGATTCAATATATCTCAACGAATTTCAGCTGCTCGCGGTTATCTTCTTTTAGAAAATCAAAGCTTCCGAGACGAATTTGATCGTTATACAGAAGAGAGTAAGCAGCTTCAAGAAGAATTGCTTGCGATCAATCACTCAGCGGCTACGAAAGAATTAGTACAGAAAAGTATACAATGGCGAAATTTGCTCACCGAAGAGGTATTTACCCTGTATGATCAAGGGAACAAAGAAGCAGCATTGAAAAACTTAGATAATAAAGTCGCTCCGCTCGGCCAAGAGATTATGCAAGAATTGAATCAAATGGCTGAAAAAAGAGAGGGAGAAATTAAGCAGCAAGGAGAAAACGTAGTGCAGTCTGGAGACAAGATCGCTTTTATGGTCAAAACGATTGTGGCTGCTGTTGTCATTCTTGGGATAGTGATCGCTGTTTATATTGCTAACTCTTTAACAAAGCCAATTATTCGTGCTGTAACTAGAATGAAAGAGGTTTCGAGTGGCGATTTAACACAGGAAGATTTACAAGCAACTACGAAAGATGAAGTCGGAGAATTAGTTCATTCAATCAATGACATGAACAAGGAAATTCGGACGATGACGATGGACATTCAAGAAGTATCGGATATAGTGGCTAGTCAAAGTGAAGAGTTGACACAGTCGTCACAAGAGGTAGGAGAAGGTAGTTTGCAAATATCTTCCACGATGGAAGAATTAGCTAAAGTGGTAGAATCACAAGCTCGTACAACGACGGAATTGTCGGATTCCATGAAGAAGTTTATGAGCAATATTCAAGATGCGAATGGAAATAGTATAAAAGTATCGGATGTATCAGAGGATGTTTTAGCATTATCAAAGCAAGGGAATCAATTGATGGTGGAGTCCGTGACGAAAATGAATGTCATTGATGAAAATGTGAAAGAGGCTGTAACAAAAGTGCAAAGCCTATATGAACATACAAAAGAGATCTCCCAGTTAGTACAAGTGATTTCAGCAGTTTCTGAACAAACGAATATGCTAGCTTTAAATGCAGCGATTGAAGCAGCTAGAGCTGGCGAGCACGGCAAAGGCTTTGCGATCGTGGCGGGAGAAGTTCGAGCGTTATCTGAACAAGTGGGGAATTCTGTAACGGAAATTACCGATATTGTGACAGCGATTCAAAGTGAAACCGGATCAGTCGTTCGTTCTCTTGAGGAAAGCTTTGAATTAGTAGATGAAGGAACGATTCAAATCAAACAAACAGGTGAAGCTTTCGACACCATTACATCTTCTATTGAAGACATTACTTACAAAATTCAAGCTGTTACAAACGATTTATCTGGAATTGTACAAGAAACAGAAGAGATGGAAGGAGCGATCACTAGCATCGCTTCCATTTCAGAAGAAACAGCGGCGGGAGTTGAACAAACAGCGGCTTCGTCCGAACAATCGACCATCTCGATGCAGGAAATTTCCAGAAATGCGGATTCATTGGCAAGTCTTGCAGAGAAGCTAAATACACTTGTGCGACGATTTAAAGTATAAAGTGAAAGGTCGATGATTGTTTTTTCGTAGCCTGTTAATATGGAATAAATTTGAGAAGCTATCCAGAAAGTCAGTTTTCACTGATTTTCTGGAGGCTTCTTTGACTTTACGAACGGTTTCTTCGACTTTTTTGGACACCCTCTTCTTCTATAAATAGGCTGACCCTGTTAATGAGCCAGCCATTCCCGTATTATCTTCTGTTGACGAGTTTCTTTGCTTTTTCCGTATTAGCAAAATGCCGTTTCGTAAAATGAAGGAGGGCGGCTTCTCCTTTTTCGTGAATTAAGCGGGCTGCGGCAACGTCGACTTGGCTACCTGCTCCTTTAGGAATCGTGAAGCCTGCTTCTTTGCTTAATTTGTCCATCTCTTTCACAAATGCGTAGCGAGCGATGATCGAGGCTGCGGCAACAGCGAGATGAACGCTTTCTCCTTTTGTGCTGAAGTAGACATTTTCTTGAAAAATTCGTTTCTGTTCTTTTAAATAGCGGTAATACGTTGTTTTTTCAGCAAACTGGTCGATTAATACTGCTTCAGGGCGATCAGGCAAGATTTTTTCATTGAGCTTGATCAATGCTTGGTTGTGAAGCAATGCTTTAATTTTTCCTTGTGACATTCCTTGCATTTGTAGTTCATTGTATTTTTCGTTGTGTAAAATGAGCAAGCTGTAAGGAATTATTTTGACGATTTGCTTCGCTAGATTGATAATTTGGGCATCGGTTAAGTTTTTGGAGTCTTGAACACCGATCGCTTGGAGCATAGCAATTTGCTCTTTTTTCACAAATGCTGCAACGACCGTCATCGGGCCGAAGTAATCACCCGTTCCGACTTCATCACTGCCGATGACGGACAATGAGTGAAAATTAGCTGGCAAGGTGTTTGTAGCTGTTTTTTTCTTTTGGACGGGAGCGGCGGTTTCTCCACTCCAGCGAGCGGCTTCTGTGCTCGCTCCTTTTCCTTGAAACAACACTTTGCCTGAACGGTAGCCTGTGATTGAACAATTGCTCGTTTTAGCAGCAAATACAGCGCCTGTTGGTAATTTTCCAGTAGCAGCACCTGCGTAATGCTTTTTCATCTCTTCAAGCGTCCGGTTAGTAACTTTTAATACAGTATGGTTCAATGAAAATCCCCCTTTATAGTTTCGACTTTTCACACAATAATACTCGTGGTATGATAACAGTTAGGATTCTTTAGAATGGAGGCCATTCAAATTGCAAGGTAGAGAAAAAACTCGAATTACCGTAGAAATACGTGGACATCATTATACTATTATCGGGACAGAATCGAAAAGCCATATTCGTGAAGTGGCCAATATGGTCGACGAAAAAATGCGTGAAATCAGCGTAAAGAATCCAATGCTAGACTTAAATAAAATCGCTGTATTAACCGCTGTGAATACCGTTCATGACTATTTGAAGCTTCAAGAAGAAGTGGAACAACTAAAAGAAGAATTAAAAAAATTAAAGGATTGACCTCAATGATTGATATTATTTTATTCATATTTTTATTAGCAGGAATTGCCATAGGGTTAAAGCGAGGCTTTATCTTGCAAGTGTTTCACATGGTAGGCACAATTATCGCTGTTATTGTGGCGATTTCTATGCGTGAACAAGTGGCACCAATGCTTCAATGGATTCCGATGCCACCGATTGAGGATACGCCGATCTTTCAATACATCCCGGATCATTTTGAAGCCTTTTATTATGGCACAATAGCTTTTATCCTTTTATTTTTTCTTGTGAAAGTCGCTTTATCGATTGTAGCGTCTTTTGTCAATATGCTGGCGAAAATCCCTCTTATAAAGGAGATCAATAAAATTGGTGGGGGACTTCTCGGGTTTGCGGAAGTGTACCTCGTTTTATTTGTTTTGCTTTATGTTGGAGCTTTGTTTGCAGGAAATGACATTCAACAGCTAGTGGCCCAGTCCACGATTGCTACTTATATTCTTCATGACACACCTTATTTATCAGAAGCATTAAAAACGTTTGATCCAATGAGTTATGTGAACAACTTCTCTTTTTAGTAGAGAAGTTTTTATTTTATCTAGCTTTTCTGCTAGTATATAAGGAAGATAGTCATTTGGAAAGCATGGTGACCCATTATGATCAATAAAAAAGATATTATTCGTTTGTTAGAAAAAATTGCGATATATATGGAATTAAAAGGAGATAATCCGTTTAAAATATCAGCGTTTCGTAAGGCAGCTGCAGCTTTAGAAAATGATGAAAGAAGCTTAACCGAAATCGATGATGTGACAAAGCTTGCCGGAATTGGAAAAGGGACAGCAACGGTGATTGAAGAATATCGTGAAACAGGTCAATCGACCGTTTTGGCCGAGCTTCAAGAAGAGGTGCCAGCTGGTTTAATTCCGTTATTGCAGCTTCCAGGACTTGGCGGCAAAAAAATTGCCAAGCTCTATAAAGAACTTGAAATTACAAATGTCGATGAATTAAAGGCGGCGTGTGAAAATCAGAGTGTGCGCGGTCTAACTGGGTTTGGAGCCAAAACAGAGGAGAAAATTTTAGCCGCGATTGCGAACGTTGGACAGCGACCAGAACGATTGCCGATTTCTTATATGTTAACAGTGGCGGAGTCGGTTGAAGCAGAGCTTGCGTCGATGCGCGAGATAGAGAAATTTTCACGAGCGGGCAGCTTACGTCGTTTGCGAGAAACGATTAAAGATTTAGATTTTATCATCGCGACAAAAGAAGCGGCGACCGTGAAGGAGCAATTATTAGAACTGCCGAATATTAAAGAAATCATTGCCGGCGGAGATACAAAAGTATCCGTTGTCCTCGATGGGGAGTGGGATGTTTCTGTTGATTTTCGGATTGTGACAGAAGCGGAATTTGCCTCTACTCTTCATCATTTCACCGGTTCAAAAGACCATAACGTTCGCATGCGTCAGCTAGCGAAAGAGCGTGGGGAAAAAATCAGTGAGTATGGAGTAGAAAATAACGAAACAGGCGAAATAAAAACATTTCAATCTGAAGCAGATTTCTACCATCATTTTGACTTGCCGTGGATTCCACCTGAAATTCGAGAAGATGGTATGGAAGTGGAGCGATTCACAGAAGAGGGAAGCTTATTAGATGAGAAGCAAATCAAAGGCGATCTTCATATGCATACGACATGGTCAGATGGAGCCAATTCGATTGAAGAAATGGTTGAAGCGTGTCGAGCTAAGGGCTATGAATATATGGCGATCACCGATCATTCTCGTTATTTAAAAGTCGCCAATGGGTTATCGATTGAACGGCTATTAAAGCAAAACGAAGAAATTCGCCGATTAAATGCCAAATACGATGATATTGAAATTTTATCAGGTATTGAAATGGATATTTTGCCGGATGGAACGTTAGATTATGAAGATGAGCTATTAAGTGAGCTCGATTTTGTAATTGCGTCGATTCACTCTAGTTTTTCTCAAGCTGAAAACATCATTATGGACCGTTTAAAAACGGCGTTAAGTAATCCGCATGTCGATCTGATTGCGCACCCGACAGGCAGAATTATCGGCCGTCGAGAAGGCTATGCTGTCGATATGGAGATGTTGATTCAATTGGCGAAGGAAACGAACACCGCTCTGGAATTAAATGCGAATCCGCATCGGCTTGATTTATGCGCCGAGCACCTTCGCCAAGCGCAAGAAGCAGGTGTGAAAGTGATCATTAATACCGATGCTCATGCTATTGAACATCTTAACTTTATGGAGGTCGGTGTGAAGGCTGGCCGTAAAGGGTGGCTTCGTCCAGAAACGGTCATCAACACGTACAGTAAAGCCGATTTCTTAGCTTTTTTAAATAGATAAGTGGGAGGAAATTTTTTCCGTGAATAAAAAAGTATTAGCGACTCTTGAGTTTGACAAAATTAAGCAGCAATTAGCGGAACACGCAGCGTCTTCGTTAGGAAGAGAGCAAGCAGAAGCGTTAATGCCGGCACTTGTTTATGAAGAAGTCGTTCGTTTGCAGGAAGAAACAGATGAAGCCGCTCAAGTGTTGCGGATGAAAGGGCATGCGCCGCTTGGCGGTATTTACAACATCCGTCCGCATGTGAAACGCTCACAAATTGGCGGCATGCTCAATGGAATGGAGTTTGTCCAAATCGCCAGTACGATTTATGCAGGTCGAATGATGAAAAATTTCATTATTGGATTGATGGAAGAAGGAGAGCAACTACCGATCCTTTCAGAAAAAGAAGAACGGATTCCAGTGTTAACTCCGCTTGAGCATCGAATTAAACATACGGTCGATGAGCATGGAGGCGTATTAGACTCCGCGAGTGATGCATTAAGACATATTCGCCAGCAATTGCGAGCGAATGAAAGCCGCGTTCGCAGCAAGCTAGAAAGCTTAATCCGAGGAAAAAACGCGCAAACAATGCTGTCGGATGCCATTATTACGATTCGAAACGATCGCTATGTGCTTCCGGTGAAACAGGAATATCGTGGCCATTACGGTGGTATTGTTCATGATCAATCTTCTTCTGGACAGACATTATTTATTGAGCCGGAATCAGTGGTGGAAATGAACAATCAAGTCCGGGAATTGAAGTTGAAAGAAGCGTTAGAAATCGAACGGATTTTCAGCGAGTTGACGGCGGAAGTTGAACTGCACGGGTCTGAGCTCTATCATTTAACGGGTTTACTTGGTGAGTTAGACTTTATGTTTACGAAAGCAAAGTACGGCAAGACGATTAAAGGATCGAAGCCGAACGTCAACCCTGATGGCTACATTCGCTTACATAAAGCGAGACATCCGCTCTTGCCGATGGATGAAGCTGTACCGAGTGATGTAGAGCTTGGAAAAGAATTCAACACGATTGTTATCACCGGACCGAATACAGGCGGAAAAACGGTGACGTTAAAAACGGTCGGACTAACGACGTTAATGGCGCAAGCCGGACTACCGATTCCGGCACTTGATGGTTCTGAAACAGCAGTTTTCCAGTCTATCTTTGCTGATATTGGCGATGAGCAGTCCATTGAACAAAGCTTAAGTACGTTCTCATCTCATATGGTGAACATCGTCGACATTTTACAAGAAGTCGATCATGAAAGTTTAGTTCTGTTTGATGAGTTAGGAGCAGGAACGGACCCACAAGAGGGAGCGGCTCTAGCGATTTCGATTTTGGATGAAGTCCATCGCCGTGGGGCGCGAGTGATTGCCACGACGCATTATCCTGAATTAAAGGCATATGGCTATAATCGTGAAGGCGTCATTAATGCGAGCGTGGAATTTGATGTGGAAACGTTAAGCCCGACGTATCGACTGTTAATAGGAGTGCCAGGACGAAGCAATGCTTTTGAAATTTCGAAGCGTCTTGGGTTAAATCTCGATATTATTGATCAGGCGAGGAGCTTAATTGGCGCAGATACAAATGAAGTCGACCGAATGATTGCTTCACTTGAACAAAGTCGTAAGAAGGCAGAAGAACAAGAGAAGGAAGCACGCGATTATTTAAAAACGGCAGAAAAACTTCATCAAGATATGCAAAAGCAAATGCAACATTTCTATGCGCATGAAGAAGAATTAGCGGAAAAAGCGCGTGAAAAAGCAGCGGCGATCATCGAACAAGCAAAAGCGGAAGCGGAAGCCGTGATGAAGGATTTACGCAAAATGCAGCTAGAACAGCGCGCAAACATTAAAGAGCATGAATTAATTGAAGCGAAGCGTCGTCTTGAAGAAGCCGTTCCAGAGACAACAAAGCCGAAGAAGAAAAAAACGGCATCTACAGCACGCACATTCAAACCAGGCGATGAAGTGAAAGTTTTAAGCTTCGGCCAAAAAGGTCATCTTCTTGAAAAAAGCGGAGAGAAGGAATGGCACGTCCAAATGGGCATTATGAAAATGAAGGTAGAGGAATCGGATTTAGAGTGGATCAAATCGGAGAAAAAAGCCGAGCCGAAGCCGATGGCGACTCTTCGCGGAAAGGATTTTCATGTGAACCTTGAACTGGATCTTCGAGGGGAGCGTTATGAGGATGCCTTGTTAAAAGTAGAGAAATATATTGATGATGCTTTACTTGCCGGCTATTCTCGCGTGTCCATTATTCACGGGAAAGGGACCGGTGCTTTAAGAAAAGGCGTACAAGAGTATTTGAAGAATCATCGCTCTGTTAAACGCACTCGTTTCGGTGAAGCAGGAGAAGGTGGCAGCGGCGTAACCGTTGTTGAGCTCAAGTAAGGCATAATGGAGGGACATTGCGAGGATGAACCGATTCTGGGAAAATAATTTTGTTCAGCTTGCCGGATATATCAGTGTCGTTATTGTCTGTGTAATTTTATTTCTAGCTGTGTTTGAGCTTGTGACAAAGTATCGTAATTGGGAAGAAATCAAAAAAGGAAATATGGCTGTAGCGCTGGCCACAGGTGGAAAAATATTCGGGATTTCGAATATTTTTCGCCATTCCATTTTGCATAACGATTCGTTGCTTGCGATGGTAGGATGGGGTGTATGTGGTTTCTCGCTTCTGCTTATCGGTTACTTTATGTTTGAATTTTTAACCCCGCATTTTAAAATTGATGAGGAGATTGAAAAAGACAATCGCGCAGTTGGGTTTATCTCTATGGTCATCTCTATCGGTCTATCCTATGTCATTGGCGCAGCTTTATTATGATAAGGAGAGTAGTGAAGCGATGGAAACTTTAGCAAAAGTGTTACTCGTAGTGGGCGGGGGCTTTTTCGTCATCGGCATAATTTATTTATTTTTTCTCGCTTAATCTAATTGAAAAAACTTCCTGTGAATAAGGAAGTTTTTTTCATGAATGGCTAGATAAATAGGAGAGACTCAAATGAAAAAAGAATGGACAAACTTGCAAAAGACAGGGCTTTTCGTTGTAATTGCTGTGCTGTTTACCGATATGATTATGTATAGCTTGCTTGTGCCGATTACTCCTTATATTGATCAAACGTATCAACCGACTGCGACGATGATGGGCGTCTTATTTAGTACCTATGCGGTCGGATTGTTAATCGCTACTCCTTTTTTAGGACGACTATCCGATAAGGTTGGTCGAAAAATCCCCATGCTAGTAGGGATTTTTGCGCTTATTATTTCCACGCTGTTATTTATCGTTTCGGAGCATATGTGGATGTTAATCATTGCTCGTTTTATTCAAGGTGTGGCGGCTGGTGCTTCGTGGACAGCTGGCTTTGCCTTGCTTGCTGACTTATTTCCGGGGAAAAGCAGAGGACCGATCATGGGCTTTGCTTTATCAGCTGTGTCGGCGGGAACGTTGCTCGGTGCGCCTGTTGGCGGCTGGCTATTTAATTTAGGTGGTTATCAATTACCATTTGTTGTAACGATTATATGCAATCTGATCATTTTTCTGGTGACTTTATTTTTATTAAAAGAACCGAAGCGTACACCATCTCAATCACAAAGTGGCATTCTTTCCTTATTAAAAGTGAGAGAAGTGAGATGGATTACGGCGGTCATTTTGATCGGCGAAGGAATGATCACGATGCTAGAGCCAGTACTGCCGGTATATGCCGCTAACAATTTAAGCATGGATGCCCAAGCGATTGGCTTGTTATTCGGTGTGATGACGATTGCCTACAGTGTATTCTCGCCGATTTCCGGTTCTCTCTCTAGCAAATATAATCCCTATAAAATTATGATGATCGGTCTAATTTGGATGGCGTTATCGTTGCCGTTTCTTGTGATCAGTACCTCGATATGGGTGCTTGTGTTTGCAGGTATCACCATTGGAGGAGCAGCTGGCTTTACTCTTTCTCCGACTCTTTCGGCATTAGGCGAGGTAGTCGATGACAATGGCGGTGATGGGGATGAATATGGAACGGCGTATGCTTTTTTTAATATGCTGTTTGCGTTTGCGATGATTATTGGTCCTCTGCTTGGTGGCGTGTTAACCGATATGATGACCGTTCCGAGTGCCGTCTATACATCTAGCCTGTTGATGATGGTTGCGACTGGCTTGCTTGTACGGTTAATGAAAAGGCAGAAAAGTTATATGTCAACTAAATGAAGAGTGGAAATGGAATCCGATGTCTTATCATCTATATGGTAAGGTGTCGGTTTTTTTATTTCCAACAATGGAAATTTGTTCACATATAGTTCATGTTGTTACGGTATGATGGAAGAAAACAGTAGGGGGAATAGACCCATGGTGCGGATTTTAGTGGCTGAGGATGATCCTAATATTCAACGGTTGTTGAAAATTTATTTAGAGCCTGAAGGGTTTGAAGTCATTCAAGCTTATGATGGGCAAGAAGCGCTTAATAAACTATTTGAGCTTCAGCCGGAATTACTCGTATTAGATATTATGATGCCGAAAATGGATGGGATCGAGGTTTGTAAGGAAGTGCGCACCTTTTCACAGCTACCGATTTTAATGGTCACCGCTAAAGGAGAGCGGATCGATAAATTAAATGGCTTTCAAAATGGAGCGGATGATTATATCGTGAAGCCGTTTGATCCGATGGAGCTTGTGATGCGCGTAAAAGCTTTATTAAGAAGATACCGGATTAGCTGGTCTCACCACCTCCAGCTAGGGAGCGCATTACTCGATAAATTAGCCTTGAGCATTTCAATGAACGATCAATCAATTGTGCTCCCACAAAAGGAGTTTGAGTTATTATTTCGTTTAGCTAGCTACCCAGGAAAAATTTTCACTCGTGCTCAACTAATCGAGCAAATTTGGGGGATGGATTATGAAGGAGATGAGCGTACCGTTGATGTTCACATCAAGCGAATTCGTGAGCGAACGAGGCAAATGGATGAACATTTTAAAATTGTGACGGTTCGTGGACTCGGATACCGTTTAGAAGTGATAGCATGAAAACGCTATATACGAGAATGACGCTTATTTATATTTTAATTTTTATTATTAGTCTTGTGGCGGGAGTCGTCACAGTGAATTTTTTTATGGATGAAAAATATAGTAAAGAGCAAGATAAAATGCTACTAGAGCAAGGGGAAAGCTTTATACAGATTTACAAAATGGTTCCTGATAAGCAGTTGTTAAAGCAGGAATATAGTCAATTGCTAGAATCGTTGTATTTACGCATTCAACTATACGATGAAGCAGGGAATGTTCAAGTATTTGGCGGTGAAGAAGGAAAGCCAGAAAAGATTCCCGAGGATCTTGTTCGATCTGTTCAAGAGGGGGAGACATATAAAAGCGAAAAAAATATTTTTGGCTATATGACGATGGGGCTTCCTTTCGATATGGAAGGCGAGCGATATGCGGCATTTGTCTACATTGATGATAAAGGACTGACGACCGATTTTTATCGAATATTAAACATTGGCTTGTTCGTTGCGATTGTCCTTGGGGCACTGTTAATTTTAGTTGTTTCTCGTTACATCGTTCACCCGCTGACGAAAATGACGAATGCCACGAAGAAGCTTGCTAAAGGACAATTTGATGTGCAGTTGCACTCGAAGCGAAAAGATGAAATCGGAACGCTCGCTAGAAGCATAGACTCCATGGCGAAAGATTTAAGCCGTCTTGAAGAAATGCGCCGCAACTTTATTTCTGACGTTTCCCATGAAATTCAAACGCCGCTTACCTCTATTCGAGGGTTTTCTAAAGCGTTGAAGCGCGATGGTTTATCGGAAGTCGATCGAATGGAATTCAGTGAAGTGATTGAACAGGAAAGCGAACGATTATCAAGGTTATGTAGCAATTTACTTAGTCTCGCCTCGTTAGAATCTGATCAACATCCTTTTCACCTAGTTTCCTATGCTCTAGATGAACAAATACGTAGTTTAATTTTGAAAATGGAGCCTCAATGGTTGGAAAAAGCGTTGGAGCTTGAGATTAAATTGCCAAAAGCAACAATTGAAGCTGATCGTGATCTGCTTTATCAAGTGTGGATGAATTTATTGCAAAATAGTATTAAATATAATCACCAAGGCGGAACGATTCGAATTTGGTTACGGCGAAAAGGAGAGCGGGTGCAAGTAGGGATAGAGGACACAGGACCTGGAATAGCCGATGAAGATCAGCGGCATATTTTTGAGCGATTTTATCGAGCGGATACGTCTAGGACAGAAAAGGCGAGCAATGGCATCGGCTTATCCATCGTGCAGCGGATTGTGGCGATGCATCGAGGGGAAGTTCATGTATATAGTGAAGTCGGCAAAGGCAGTTGCTTCGTCGTTAGCTTACCTCTTAAACAAAAAAGATAAAATTTTACATAATTCCAATAATTGTTCATATTGAGTTCATATTCGTCTGTTATCTTTACAGTGAGCTCAATAAATGAAGAGGAGGCCCTTGTCAAATGATTAAGTTGACAAAATGGAGTCTGAAAAATGGAATTGCTGTTTTTTTACTAGGTTTATTAATTCTCGGGGGAGGAATATTTTCCTCAAGTACGATCTCGAAAGAAATTATGCCGGATGTGACTTATCCAGCTTTATTTGTCCAAGTGACGACCCCAAATGGTACATCAGCGGAAGTAAATGAAGAGCGGATCACGAAGCCGTTTGAAGAACAATTGAACGCCAATACCGATGTAAAAAGCGTGATCAGTACCACGTCCAGTCAAATGATTACCTTCCAAATCGAATATCCATATGGTACCGATTTGGATAAGTCATCGGCTAAGCTAGAATCGATTATTAGCGGATTATCGTTTCCAGAGTATACCGAGCATAATATTTTAACGACGGACAGCATGATGAATACGATTATGCAATTTGCTTTAACATCCGATCAGCCAGATGATTTACAAATGTTTCTCAATGATACATTGATTCCTGAAATGAAAAAGAAGGAAGGGATCGCCAGTATTGATGTGAGCGGTGAATCGGAAAATCAATGGTTCATTCAAGTGGATGAGAAGAAAGCACAAGATAATGGCTTAACGTTGCAAGCGGTAAGAGAAGCGTTAGAAACGAGAAATAAAGATGTCTCAATAGGAGCGATCGAGAGTGACGGCAACACGATTCCTATAAGCTTGAACCGACAAATTGATACGGTGGAAGAGCTGAAGAAGACGAAAATCACTCCTCCTGCTACACTTGGGGCACCAGCAGCACCTGTGGAGCTTGGAGAAATCGCTGAAATTGAGATGAAGAAAGAAGGCGGAGATCTATCTCGTTATAATGGTGACAAGGCTTTTGTCGTCAATGTAACGAAAGAAAAGGGTGGGAATACCGTCGAAATAACGAAGGCTGTTGATCAACTGCTTAACCAATATGAAAAACAAGAAAACTACGAAGTATTTTCAATTATGAATTTCGGAAACGAAATCGAGACATCGATTTCTAAACTCGTTAAAGAAGGATTATTCGGTGCGTTATTTACAGTCATCGTCATTGCCCTATTTTTAAGAAGCTTCCGAGCGACGATTATTTCTATCATTTCCTTGCCTGTTTCGATCTTTGTGACGATCTTTATTTTTGAAAAAATGGGCTATAGTTTAAATGTCATGACCTTAGGTGGTTTAGCGGTAGCGATCGGGCGTATCGTCGACGATAGTATCGTGGTCATTGAAAATATCGACCGCTGGTTGAAAGAGCAAGGGGGGCAACTTCCGAAAAAAGAAATCGCTCGCAAAGCTACACAAGAAGTGATGAAGGCGATCACTTCATCTACGCTTGTCACTTGTATCGTCTTTTTACCGATCGTGTTCGTTTCAGGCTTTACAGGTGAACAATTCCGTCCGTTTTCTTTAGCGGTTGTGTTCTCTATTCTCGCTTCATTCTTTGTTGCGATCATGTTAATTCCGATGCTTTCAAGCCTATTTTTAAAAGTGAAGCCAAAGAAAGAAGAAGAAGGCAAAACGATTCGTTTCTATGAAAAAACATTGCGTGGTGCTTTGAGACGAAAATGGCTCGTGATCATCGCTTCACTGTTACTATTAGTCGGTTCCTTTGCACTTGTACCAATGATGGGCTTTTCTTTAATGCCATCTGAAAGTGGAACATCTTTGAAAATCGGTATGCAGCTTCCAGCCTCATCAGAAATCGATGATACGAACGCTGCTTCTGAAAAAGTAGAGAGCTATTTAGAAAGTCGCAAAGAAGTCGATTACAGTAGCGTCCAAGTGGGGCAATCGATTGATCCGATGTCGATGCAAAGCACTGAAAATCAAGCTATTTTTATTGTGAAGTTAAAAGAGGGGTATAAGGCTGATGCTTTGCTTAAGCCATTTAAAAAAGACATAGAAAACAAAGTGACAACTGCCGAAATAACGGTGGAAGACTATTCAGCTACGATGGGGTCTGGACCAGCAGGTAACGTAGTGAACGTAGAATTATATGGCGATAATTTTGTCGCATTAGAGAAAGCGTCTAAACTAGTAGAAGATCGCTTAAAAGAAAATGATCAGTTAAAGAACATTCAAAATGAAATGACTGGCGCCCGTGCAAAGTGGGAAGTGGAAATTAACGATGAAGGGCGTAAAGCTAACGTTGATGGGACTCAGCTGATGGCGGCTATTCAAGAGCGGTTAGTTCCGGTTCAATTAATGGACTATGAATTAAAGGATGAAATGTACCATCTCACCCTAGAATACGACAAAAAAGTAGCTACTAAAGAAGACTTGTTAAACTTAAAAGTGTTAACGATGGATGGTGAAAAAGCGTTAAAAGATATCGCCGAACTGAAAGAAGTGAAAACACCAGTAGAGATTAAACACGAAGACGGTCAAGCACTTGCTAAAATAACAGCGACTGTCAAAGGCCAAAATGTTTTAGAAGTTACCCAAAAGGTTGAAAAAGAAATGAAAGAGCTCTCTTTTGAAGATGGGGTAACATTAAAAACGGGCGGAGCGAATGAGGAGATCAATCAAGAGTTTTCCAAAATGATCACAGCGATGCTGATGGCCATCGGCTTAGTGTTTATCGTATTATGTGCGACGTTCCAAGGGATCGTCACACCGATTGTGATTTTAACATCGATTCTCTTTGTACCAATTGGTGCATTCGGCTTATTGTTATTAACAGGTCAGCCGTTGTCATTAAGTTCCATGATCGGTTTACTCATGTTAATTGGTGTCGTAGTAACGAATGCAGTCGTTTTACTCGATCGTGTCGAAACGAATCGCAAGAACGGCATGAATGTGACAGAAGCGTTAGTAGAAGCAGGAAAAGTCCGTCTTCGTCCGATTGTGATGACCGCTGTTGCTACGATTTGTGCGCTTATCCCACTTGCTTTATCGAGCGACACAGAATCCGTATCCGCGGCACTGATTTCAAAAGGATTAGCGATTACCGTCATTGGTGGACTAACGACATCCACTCTATTAACCTTGATTGTTATTCCTTCCATCTATAAAGCAGTTAAGCGTGATCGAAAAAATATCATGCGCAGAGGAAGGAAAACCGCTTAATAACAAGAAATGAATAAAAGCTCGGCTGATCTGACTCATGGAGTGAGACGGAAAAAGTCGAGCTTTTTTGATTTTTAGGATAAAATGTAAAAAAAGAATAATTGGCATCGATGATCAAAATACATTATAATTAAATAGAATATTTTTAATATTCTAAATTAACAAGGAGGGATGGAGATGACGGACAAAAGGTGGCTTTCGCAATATCCAAAGGAAATACCGGCAACTTTGACGTATAAGGAGCAACCTGTTCAGCAGTACTTAACAAAGGCCGCGAAAAATTATCCTAATAAAATAGCGATTCATTTTTTAGGGAAAGAGTTGACCTTTACAGAAGTGTATGAGTCTGCATTAAAGCTAGCTCGCTATTTACAAAAGCTAGGTGTAGAAAAAGGAGACCGCGTAGCGATTATGTTGCCTAATGGTCCACAAGCTGTAATTAGCTATTTCGGTGTATTATATGCCGGGGGAATTGTTGTTCAAACGAATCCATTGTATACAGAGAGAGAAATTGAATACCAAATGAAGGACTCCGGCTCGAAAATAATCATCACCCTTGATATTCTCTACCCACGCGTCCGCAGCGTATGGGCAAATACCGATCTTGAACATTTAATTGTAACCGCTGTCAAAGATTACTTGCCTTTTCCAAAAAACATCATCTATCCTTATATTCAGAAGAAACAAACGGGTCTCGTCGTTCATATCGAAGAATGGGGAACCAACCATGAATTTAAAAAAATCATGGCTCATGAAAAAGCAGAAGAAATAGAAGTTTCACTCGATTTTGCAGAAGATCTCGCTTTGCTTCAGTATACAGGCGGCACAACGGGATTTCCAAAAGGTGTCATGCTCACCCACAAAAACTTAATTTCCAATACAGCGATGTGCGACGCTTGGTTGTACAAATGCAAGCATGGCGAAGAAGTCATCCTTGGGGTGCTCCCTTTCTTTCACGTATATGGTATGACAACGGTGATGATCTTATCGATTATGCAAGGTTATAAAATGGTGCTGTTGCCGAAATTTGATCCGAAAATGACGCTGAAAACGATCGATAAGCAAAAGCCAACTCTTTTTCCGGGGGCGCCAACGATTTATATTGCCCTATTAAATGATCCGGATTTGCCGAAATATGATCTTTCCTCCATCCATGGCTGTTTAAGCGGCTCCGCTCCGTTACCAGCTAAAGTGCAGCAGAAATTTGAAAAAATTACAGGTGGTAAACTAGTTGAAGGATATGGATTATCAGAAACGTCTCCTGTCGTTCATGCCAATTTCCTTTGGGACGGTGAACGGATCAAAGGAAGTATCGGCGTTCCATGGCCGGATACAGAGGCTGCCATCCTTTCGATGCAAACGGGAGAATTTTTACCTCCTCGTGAAGTCGGTGAAATTGTTGTGAAGGGTCCGCAAATTATGAAAGGGTATTGGAATCGCCCGGAAGAGACGGAAATGGCGTTTAAAGATGGCTGGTTTTTAACAGGAGATATCGGCTATATGGATGAGAAAGGCTATTTTTATATCGTCGATCGCAAGAAGGATATGATTATTGCCGGTGGATATAATATTTATCCGCGTGAAGTAGAAGAAGTGTTATATGAGCATGAAGCGATTCAAGAAACCGTCGTTGCGGGTATACCCGATCCGTATCGCGGCGAAACAGTTAAAGCGTATATTGTGCTAAAAGAAGGATACGAAGTCACAGAAGAAGAGATGAACGCCTTTGCCCGCGATCACCTCGCTCCTTATAAAGTGCCAAAAATTTACGAGTTTCGAAAAGAACTGCCGAAAACAGCTGTCGGAAAAATTTTGCGTCGTGCGCTAATAGACGAAGAAAAAAAGAAATTAGAAAAAACAAGTTAATGTAAACAAGCGACCCTCTTGACTATATCAGAAAGAAAAGATAATATAGAATTATGAATGAATAGTCATTCAGTTGTTGGTTGGGAGGGTAGCTTGTGAAAAAAAACAAACCAAAATACCATCAAATCATTGATGCAGCGGTCGTTGTCATCGCCGAAAACGGCTATCATCAAGCGCAAGTGTCTAAAATTGCGAAGCAGGCAGGCGTAGCGGATGGAACCATTTATTTATACTTTAAAAATAAAGATGATATATTAATTTCTCTGTTCCGTGAAAAAATGGGGGATTTTGTCGTAAAAATTAAAGAAGCTGTAGCAGGAAAATCGACAGCGGCGGAGAAATTATTAGTGTTGGTAGAAAACCATTTTAAAATATTGTCGGAAGATCCTCATTTAGCCGTTGTCACTCAGCTTGAAGTTCGACAGTCGATCAAGGAGTTACGTCTGCAAATTAATGCTATCATTAAAGACTATTTGTTGGTCATGGATGACATTTTAAAGGAAGGCGTACAAACGGGTGAGTTTAGGGAATCACTAAATATTCTACTCGCTCGGCAAATGATTTTCGGCACGATGGATGAAACCGTTACCACTTGGGTGGTGAACGATCAAAAATATGATCTCAAAGCACTTGCAAGGGAAGTCGGAGACATGTTATTGAATGGATTTTCTGCCCGTTAACGAATTGAACAAAGGGATGGTGAGAGAATGGAGTACATATCTTTGCACAAAGAAGGTCGGGTCGCTGAGATTACGATTCAACGTCCACCAGCCAACGCTTTGTCTGGCGCATTGATTGAAGAAATCGATCATGTGTTGGATGAGTTGGAGAATGATCAAGAAATTCGTGTTCTTCTTATGAAGGGAGAAGGTAGATTTTTCTCAGCTGGAGCCGATATTAAGGAATTTACTTCGATCGAGACCGGAGAAGAATTCTCACGGCTCGCGGCAAGAGGCCAACGTGTATTCGAAAGAATTGAAACCTTTTCCAAGCCAGTGATTGCAGCGATTCATGGGGCGGCACTTGGCGGTGGCTTAGAGCTAGCGATGAGCTGCCATATCCGATTAGTAACGGAAAAGGCGAAGCTTGGGCTACCTGAGCTCACTCTAGGGCTTGTACCAGGATTTGCTGGATCACAACGTCTACCACGATATGTAGGCATGGCGAAAGCGGCAGAAATGTTGTTGACAAGTGAACCGATTTCAGGAAAAGAAGCGGTTCAATGGGGTCTTGCCAACCACGCTTATGACGAGGAAGATCTATTGCCAAAAGCAAGAGAAATGGCTGCGAAAATGGCTCAAAAAAGCCCGGTTAGTATGAAAGCGGCTATTGAGCTACTAAACTATTCCAAACACGCTGAATATTATCAAGGCGTGCAAAAGGAAGCTGATTCCTTTGGGGTGGTGTTCGTTTCCGAAGATGCGAAAGAAGGGATTCAAGCATTTATCGAAAAACGCCAGCCTGAATTTACAGGTAAATAATTTTTTTGCGAAAAATTTTCGCAATCTTTTAAAACGATAGAAAGTTAAGAATGCAGGAGGGGAAAATATGAACATCTACGTATTGTTAAAGAGAACATTTGATACAGAAGAAAAAATTTCCGTGGCTAACGGTGCGATTCAAGAAGACGGAGCGGAATTTATCATCAACCCATACGATGAGTATGCCGTTGAAGAAGCGATTCAAATCCGCGACGATAAAGGCGGCGAAGTAACGGTCGTTTCTGTCGGATCAGAAGAAAGTGAAAAGCAGCTTCGCACAGCGCTTGCGATGGGGGCTGATAAAGCAGTTCTTATTAATATCGAGGACGATGTGGAAGATGGCGACCAATTTACGACAGCGAAAATTTTGGCTGAGTATTTACAAGATAAGGAAGCAGACTTAATCATCGCTGGTAACGTAGCGATCGACGGCGGTAGCGGTCAAGTGGGTCCTCGTGTAGCGGAACTACTAGACATTCCTTACGTAACAACGATTACAAACATTGAAATTGACGGTGAAACAGTCAATATCGTTCGCGATGTCGAAGGGGATTCCGAAAAAATCGAAACAACGCTGCCATTATTAGTGACAGCACAACAAGGGTTAAACGAACCACGCTACCCATCTTTACCAGGGATTATGAAAGCGAAGAAAAAACCTTTAGAAGAATTAGAACTGGATGATTTAGATCTAGAGGAAGACGATGTTGAAGCAAAAACAAAAACAATCGATATTTTCTTACCACCGACAAAAGAAGCTGGTCGTGTATTAGAAGGCGATTTAAGCGATCAAGTAGCGGAACTTGTGAACGCATTGCATAAAGAAGCGAAAGTAATTTAACTGACAGGAGGGACAAACATGGGAAAAAAAGTATTAGTATTAGGTGAAGTTCGTGACGGAGCGTTAAGAAATGTATCTTTTGAAGCGATTGCAGCTGGAAAGAAAGTAGCAGAAGGCGGAGAAGTTGTTGGGGTATTGCTTGGGGAGTCTGTAAGTTCATACGCTGAGCAAATGATTCATTACGGTGCAGACCGAGTCGCAACGGTAGAGGATGAAAAGCTAGCTCAATACACATCTGACGGCTTTTCACAAGCGTTGCTAGCTGTTGTCGATCAAGAAAGTCCAGAGGGAATCGTCTTTGGTCATACGGCACTAGGAAAAGATTTATCACCGAAAATTGCGGCGAAGCTAGAAGCAGGCTTGATTTCTGACGCGACAGCTGTAGAAGAAGAAGGTGGAGAAGTTGTCTTTACTCGCCCAATTTATTCCGGAAAAGCATTTGAAAAGAAAGCGGTGAGCGAAGGAATCGTACTTGCAACGGTTCGTCCAAACAATATTACACCACTTGAAAAAGATGAGTCTCGTTCAGGCGATGTATCATCGGTTTCAGCTGATATTAAAGATCTTCGTACGATCATTCAAGAAGTCGTTCGTAAAGCAAGCGAAGGGGTCGATTTATCAGAAGCGAAAGTAATCATTGCTGGCGGGCGCGGCGTGAAAAGCGAAGAGGGCTTTGAGCCATTAAAAGAACTCGCTGACGTACTTGGTGGAGCAGTTGGTGCTTCTCGTGGTGCATGTGATGCAGATTACTGCGATTATTCCTTACAAATTGGTCAAACAGGTAAAGTCGTTACGCCTGATTTGTACATCGCTTGTGGCATCTCTGGAGCGATCCAGCATTTAGCCGGAATGTCTAACTCAAAGGTGATTGTAGCGATCAATAAAGATCCAGAAGCAAGCATCTTTAGCGTAGCGGACTATGGCATCGTTGGTGACTTATTCGACGTCGTACCGATGTTAACAGAAGAATTTAAAAAACTAAAAGTCGCTATGTCTTAATGTGATCAAAAGGCTGCTAGTCTAATATAGGCTAGCAGTTTTTTTTCGTATATAATCAATTTCGCTGGGCAAAGTAGTTTTGAAACAAAAAATTCGCATCATGTGATAATCGGTGATATACTATCCGTAGTATATCGTTATTTTAGGAGGTCATTTTAATGGCAATTGTAAATGCAACTGATCAATCATTCTCAACTGAAACAGAAAGCGGTCTTGTACTCGTGGATTTCTGGGCGCCTTGGTGCGGACCTTGTAAAATGATTGCTCCCGTACTTGAAGAGCTAGATGCTGAATTAAACGGCAAAGCAAAAGTGGTTAAAGTCGATGTAGATGACAACCAAGAAACAGCTGGAAAATTCGGTGTAATGAGCATCCCAACGCTTATTCTTTTCAAAGATGGTCAGCCAGTGGATAAAGTGATTGGTTTCCAACCGAAAGAAGCACTAGCTGAATTAATTACTAAACATGCTTAATAAAGTACATAAACGCCTTCTGTCATAGACAAGAGGCGTTTTTTTTGCTTAAAACTCTTAATATTTTTAGTTTACGAAGGAGGTGGAAAGAATGAATGACATGATTAAACATAAATTAGCATTGCTTCCGGATCAGCCGGGCTGTTATTTAATGAAAGACCGACATGGAATGGTCATTTATGTCGGGAAGGCAAAGGTGTTGAAAAATCGTGTGCGCTCTTATTTTACCGGCTCTCATGATGGCAAAACACAGCGTCTCGTCAATGAAATAGAAGATTTTGAATACATTATAACTTCTTCTAATTTGGAAGCGTTAATTTTGGAGCTCAATTTAATTAAAAAGCATGATCCAAAATACAATATTATGCTGAAGGATGACAAAAGCTATCCATTTATTAAACTAACGGCTGAACGTCATCCGCGGTTAATCATCACGCGAAAAGTCCAGAAAGATAAAGGGAAATATTTCGGCCCTTATCCGCATGCACAAGCAGCTAATGAGACGAAAAAATTATTAGACCGGTTGTATCCTTTAAGAAAATGCACGAACTTGCCCGATCGAGTGTGCCTTTATTATCATATGGGGCAATGTTTAGCTCCTTGTGTGAAAGAGGTGACGGAGGAAGATTATCGACATATTACCCAGGAAATAAGTCGATTTTTACAGGGCGGGCATCAGCAAGTGAAAGAGCAATTAACAGCAAAGATGCACGAAGCAGCGGAAAAGCTGGAGTTTGAGCGAGCAAAGGAATATCGAGATCAAATTTCCCATATCGATGCATTAATGGAAAAACAAAAGATCAATACGACCGATTTAATGGATCGCGATGTGTTCGGTTATGCGGTGGATAAAGGTTGGATGTGCGTACAAGTCTTTTTTGTCCGTCAAGGAAAATTAATTGAGCGCGATGTCTCTTTATTTCCATTTTATGACGAGCCGGAAGAAGAGTTTTTAACGTATTTGAACCAATTTTATGATCAGCCGAATCATTTTAAGCCGAAAGAAATATTGTTGCCGGAAAAAGTCGATGCGACTTTAGCGGAACAATTGATTGAAGTGAAGATGATGAAGCCGCAAAAAGGACAAAAAAAAGAACTTGTTAAGTTAGCGGAGAAAAATGCAGCCGTTGCGTTGCAAGAAAAATTTGCTTTAATTGAACGGGACGAGGAGCGAACGATTAAAGCAGTGGAACGCCTCGGTGAAGCGATGAATATTCATCCTCCTCTTCGCATCGAAGCCTTTGATAATTCCAACATTCAAGGAACGAATCCAGTTTCTGCGATGATCGTCTTTATCGATGGAAAACCGATGAAGAAGGAATATCGTAAATTCAAAATTAAAACGGTGGAGGGACCCGATGATTATGGATCAATGCGTGAAGTGATTCGTCGTCGCTATACTAGGGTGTTAAAAGAAGGGCTTCCTTTACCGGATTTAGTGGTGATTGATGGAGGGAAAGGCCAGATTGAAGCAGCAAGGGAGATTTTAGTACATGAACTGAACCTAGATGTTCCAGTCGCTGGGCTTGCGAAAGATGATAAGCATCGTACTTCTCAATTGTTGTATGGTGACCCACTTGAAGTCGTTCCGCTTCAACATAATAGCCAGGAGTTTTATTTATTGCAGCGGATTCAAGATGAAGTGCATCGTTTTGCGATTACATTTCACCGCGAGCTGCGTGGAAAGAGTGCCTTTCAATCGATTTTAGATGACATTGACGGTGTTGGACCGAAAAGGAAAAAAATGCTACTGAAAGCTTTTGGCTCTGTGAAGAAATTGAAAGAAGCGACAAAAGAGGAGATTATAGCGATGGGCATTCCAGAACGGACAGCGGAAGGAATAATTAAAAAGCTTAAACAATGAAGTGAATAGCT
The DNA here is from genome assembly GCF_051842975.2 of Bacillus sp. Hm123. Classification (NCBI taxonomy): domain Bacteria; kingdom Bacillati; phylum Bacillota; class Bacilli; order Caryophanales; family Bacillaceae; genus Bacillus; species Bacillus sp. Hm123. The sequence goes on along the minus strand of NZ_CM200277.1, from coordinate 2,487,257 downwards.
TAGTATCGCTTACGGAGTAGAAATGTCAGCGGGGAACAAAGCCCCGCTACATTTCTTATAGCGTGAAAAACGAAGAAATATGTATAACAGTCAGATGTAACACTCTTTATTTATCCCCATTTCACGGTCACTTGAACTTTTTGAGCACGCTTTTGAACTTCGCATATGGATTCGGCGATCGTTTGTTCTTGAACGCTCAGTTGTTCAGCTAAAAATCCACTTTCTAATGTGAAGGACGGTTCGGTTTGAACAGAAAACCGTCGATCGATAAAGGGACCGCTCAAAACGAATACTTTCGCGTTTTTAGATTCTTTTAATAGTGTCAGTTCACCCCAGCCGGCTTCGATGAAAAAAGAGGCAAGATCATCAAAGGTAGCACAAGGAAACTTGCGAGCAATCGATTTTCCGGCCCAGTAAAGGATGTCGGCTGTTTCTTTCCCTAATACATCTGTGAGCAAAACGTCTCTAATAATTTCGTAACCGAAGACAGGGACGGAAAGTGTATCCGTTTCTTGTTTATCAGTTTGATTGGTCAATTTTAATCCCCACTTTCTGCTATTCATTATATACAACTTGGTCGATAGAAAAAAGGTGAAACGCTCATCTTTACAATTGTTATTTCGACATAATACTACAATAGTAAAAAAAGAGGGAAAAATCCGTGTTTGATAGCTTGTAGTTTTTTCAGAATATAAAAAGATGTATACGCATTCTTGACGCTCTGTGACGATGGGAGTAAAATGGTGGTGTCACATAATTGTTACAATATGAAGCTATGTGTAGAAATATTTTGCCAGATGCTTCAAAATTAAGGGGGGTAAATCGTGGCTGACAATCGAGAGTTTTTTTATCGCAGGTTGCATTCATTACTGGGTGTCATTCCTGTGGGACTGTTTTTGGTACAACACTTAGTAATCAACCATTTTGCAACGAAGGGTGAAGAAGCGTTTAACAATGCCGCTCACTTCATGGAGCAATTACCGTTTCGCTATTTCTTGGAAGTATTCATTATTTTTCTACCGTTATTATTCCATGCTATTTATGGATTGTACATTGCCTTTACAGCAAAGAACAATGTAGGTAGATATACATTCTTCCGAAATCAAATGTTCTTCCTACAACGCTTATCGGGCGTAGTAACACTTGTGTTTATTGCATGGCACGTATGGCAGACGAGAGTTCAAGCGGCATTAGGTGCTGATGTGGATTATCAAATGATGGAAAGCATTTTGGCTAATCCATTTATGCTTGGTTTCTACATAGTTGGAGTTTTATCTACTATCTTCCATTTTGCTAATGGTTTATGGTCATTTTGTGTAAGCTGGGGAATCGCAATTTCTCCACGTGCTCAGCAAATTACGACTTACGTTACAATGGGCGTATTTGTTGCGCTTTCTGTTGTAGGTATTCGTGCCATTTTAGCTTTCGTTTAATTTATAATAGGATCTATTCAAAAATATTTAGTTCGGAATTTGCAGAAAAAGGAGTGAGTCTCAATGGGTAAAGGAAAAGTTATCGTAGTCGGCGGCGGATTAGCTGGTTTAATGGCTACAATTAAAGCAGCAGAGGAAGGAACGCAAGTCGATCTATTTTCATTAGTTCCAGTAAAGCGTTCTCATTCTGTTTGTGCGCAAGGCGGTATTAACGGTGCTGTTAATACGAAAGGTGAAGGAGATTCACCTTACGTTCACTTTGATGATACGATTTATGGAGGAGACTTTCTTGCTAACCAACCACCGGTAAAAGCAATGACAGAAGCAGCTCCAGGAATTATTCACTTATTGGATCGTATGGGGGTTATGTTTAACCGTACACCAGAAGGACTTCTTGATTTCCGTCGTTTCGGAGGTACACAGCATCACCGTACAGCGTTTGCGGGTGCGACAACTGGTCAACAGCTTCTATATGCGTTGGATGAGCAAGTTCGTCGTCATGAAGTAGCGGGGCTTGTTACGAAATATGAAGGTTGGGAATTCCTTGGTGCAGTCGTTGACGATGAAGGAATTTGTCGTGGAATCGTTGGACAGAACTTAACGGATATGAGCATTCAAACGTTCCCTGGTGATGCCGTTATTATGGCGACAGGTGGCCCTGGTATCATTTTCGGAAAGTCAACAAACTCTGTCATTAACACAGGTTCTGCCGCTTCTATCGTTTACCAACAAGGTGTTAACTATGCGAACGGAGAGTTTATCCAAATTCATCCGACAGCGATTCCTGGGGATGATAAGCTTCGTCTAATGAGTGAATCTGCTCGTGGAGAAGGTGGACGTGTTTGGACGTACAAAGACGGTAAGCCATGGTACTTCCTTGAAGAAAAATATCCGGCTTACGGAAACCTTGTACCGCGTGATATTGCGACACGTGAAATATTTGATGTGTGCGTGAATCAAAAGCTAGGTATTAACGGTGAAAACATGGTGTATTTGGATCTATCTCATAAAGATCCACATGAACTAGACATTAAACTTGGTGGAATCATTGAAATCTATGAGAAATTCATGGGTGACGATCCACGTAAAGTACCAATGAAAATCTTCCCAGCGGTTCACTACTCTATGGGTGGATTATGGGTAGATTATGAGCAACAAACTAATATTCCTGGTTTATTTGCGGCTGGTGAATGTGATTATTCACAGCATGGTGGGAACCGCTTAGGTGCCAACTCTCTACTTTCAGCTATTTACGGCGGTATGGTAGCTGGACCGAATGCTGTGAAATACATTAATGGTCTTGAAAAAACATCGGATGCGATTTCTTCTTCTGTGTTCGATCGCTATACGAAGCAAGAAGAAGCGAAATGGAAAGAAATTATGTCTCTTGATGGGAAAGAAAACGCGTATATCCTTCATAAAGAGCTTGGTGAGTGGATGACGGCAAACGTAACAGTTGTTCGTTACAACGACAAGCTGAAGCAAACAGATGATAAAATTGTTGAATTAATGGAACGCTGGAAAAATATCAACATTGGTGATACAGCTAAGTGGAGCAACCAAGGAGCTACTTTCACTCGTCAGTTGAAAAATATGCTTCACCTTGCTCGTGTCATCACAATTGGTGCCTTAAATCGTGACGAAAGCCGCGGAGCACATTACAAGCCTGATTTCCCGGATCGTAACGATGAAGACTTCTTGAAAACAACAATGGCAACATTTAAAGGTGAGAATGAAGCGCCTGCATTCCATTACGAAGAGGTGGATATTTCATTAATCCCTCCTCGTAAGCGCGACTACACTAAGAATAAGGAGGGGAAATAAAGATGAGTGAGAATAAGTCCGTTCGCTTTATCATTACTCGTCAAGACACGATGGATTCTGCTCCGTATGACGAAGAGTTTGAGATTCCATACCGTCCGAATATGAACGTTATTTCAGCGCTAATGGAAATTCGTCGAAATCCAGTCAATGCAAAAGGTGAACAATCAACGCCGATTGCTTGGGATATGAACTGTCTTGAAGAAGTATGTGGCGCATGTTCCATGGTTATTAACGGCAAACCGAGACAATCATGTACAGCACTAGTGGATCAATTAGAGCAGCCAATTCGCTTGACTCCAATGAGTACGTTCCCTGTTGTTCGTGACTTACAAGTTGACCGTAGCCGCATGTTTGATTCTTTGAAAAAGGTAAAAGCATGGATTCCGATCGATGGAACGTACGATCTCGGAGCTGGTCCGCGTATGCCGGAAAGAAAACGTCAATGGGCTTACGAATTATCTAAATGTATGACTTGCGGTGTTTGCTTAGAAGCTTGTCCGAACGTAAACAGCAAATCAAACTTTATCGGTCCTCAACCGTTATCGCAAGTTCGCCTATTTAATGCGCATCCAACAGGTGCAATGAATAAAGACGAACGTTTGCAAACAATTATGGGAGATGGTGGCCTTGCAAACTGCGGGAACTCTCAAAACTGTGTGCAATCTTGTCCAAAGGGAATTCCTTTGACAACATCGATCGCTGCGTTGAACCGCGACGCAACAGTTCAAGCATTCCGTAATTTCTTAGGAAGCGATCATCAAGTAGATTAATATGTAATAAGAATGGTGTTTCAAAAGCTTGCCTCCTACGAATGTACATGATCTAGATATTAGATGCTGTTTCGTAGGGGGCAGCTTTTTTGTATACAAACAAAGGGGGAAATGGGGAATGAAAAAGATTGTATATATTGAAGATTGGAGTCAGTGGGAACATGGTTTTCGCTTTTTTCATCCTGTAAGCGTTCGCTTTTCGGAAACAGATATGTTTGGTCATTTAAATAACACGGTACCATTCGTTTATTTTGAAGAGGCGCGCATTGAATTTTTTAAAGAAACTGGATTAATGGAGGATTGGGTGAAGGAAGATAGCAGCACGATGATCGTTGTTGCAGACTTACAATGTGATTTCATTCAGCAAGTATTCTTTGGGGAAAAGCTGAAGATTTTCGTGAAAGCGGCGACGATCGGTCAATCATCTGTTGATCTCCATTATAAAGGGGTCAATCAAAACGGAAACATCTGCTTTGTTGGAAGAGGAAGAGTCGTTCAAATTTCTAAAGACACGCACAAGCCATGCTCATTAACAGAAGATATGAAAGAAAAGCTTGCGCAAATTTCAAAGTAAGCTCATGTTAAAATATTTTTACTCTTAAATGTCAAATCCTCACCTTTTAACATATGATACCGTAACGGCCGTACTATCTGTGTTGAGAAGCTGGCGGAGGCGAGGAGGGTAAATGTCAAGTGAGGGAGCACCGCTTTGTTCGAAAACCACTTTTAACGAAAAGAGAAAAAGAAGTGTTTACGTTACTAGTTCAGGATAAAACAACGAAGGAAATCGCAGAAGAATTATTTATTAGCGAAAAAACTGTTAGAAACCATATCTCTAATTCCATTCAAAAGCTCGGTGTGAAAGGTCGTTCACAGGCAATTATTGAATTGTTGCGTATGGGTGAGCTGAAGCTTTAAGAAGAAAGATGGCGTTGAACGTTCACGCCATCTTTTTTGCGTTTACAAGGAAAGCCGAGCAACCCTTGCATTTTTTCAAAAAAAAAGAGAAAATATAGGAATATACATGAAAAGCAAAAGAGATTGAGGAGTGCAAAAGGAATGGCAGAAGAGCTAGACTGTTCGTCTGAATTTGTTGCGGAAATTGAAAAGGAATTGCGATATATAAATGTGATCATTAAGCAAAAAGGCCGCGAAATTTTGAATGATTATCATATTACGCCCCCACAGTTTATTGCATTACAATGGCTGTTTGAGGAAGGGGATATGACGATCGGTGAGCTATCAACGAAAATGTACTTAGCTTGTAGCACGACGACTGATTTGATTGATCGCATGGAAAAAACAAAGCTAGTTGAGCGGGTAAGAGATGTGCATGATCGACGAATTGTTCGCATTCATTTATTGAGTGAAGGGTTGCGAATTATTAATGAAGTGATTGCGAAGCGCCAGCTATATGTGAAGCAACTATTAATGGATTTCACGATGGAAGAAGTGGAATCGCTTAAACGAAACTTACAAAAAATGCATCAAGAAATGAAAGAAGAATGAGGCGAATGTGTTGAATAGACCAATTGGAGTCATGGATTCGGGAGTCGGTGGATTGACTGTAGCGAAAGAAATGATGCGCCAGCTCCCGAATGAAACGATTTATTATACTGGAGACACCGCTCGCTGTCCGTACGGTCCACGGCCGGCTGAGGAAGTGAAAGCTTTCACGTGGGAAATGACCCGCTTTTTGCTTGAAAAAAACATTAAAATGCTCGTCATTGCCTGTAATACAGCGACAGCGGTCGTGTTAGAGGAAATACAAGAAGCGCTTGATATTCCGGTCGTTGGTGTTATACGCCCTGGGGCAAGGTCCGCGATTAAACATACGAAAAATGATCAGATCGCGGTGCTAGGAACGATCGGAACGGTCAAAAGCGGTGCATATGAACACGCATTAATGGCCATTAACGATCATGTGGAAGTCACTTCTATCGCTTGTCCTAAATTTGTTCCGCTCGTGGAAAGTGGTGAGCATAAAAGTGCAATGGCGAAAAAAGTGGTAGCTGAAACATTAAAACCGTTAAAGCATACGTCCGTTGATACGGTCATATTAGGGTGTACACATTATCCATTACTAGAAACAGTCATTGCCAACACACTTGGTGATCAAGTGCAAATTATTAGTTCGGGAGAAGAGACGGCTCGTGAAGTGAGTGCAATTCTTGACTACCAGCAAATCCAATCGAAGGTGAAGGCTTCTCCTCATCGTTTTTTCACGACGGGTTCTAAAGAGCTGTTTGATCGAATTGCTTCAGATTGGCTACAAAATAAACAACTACAAATTGAAACGATCCGCTTAGGCCGCTGAGTGGATCGTTTTTTTTGCTAGAATAGAAGATTTTATTTGACCGGTTCTAACTTGATGAATGGCTCGTATATTTAGTACAAACAGCTTTAGGAGGGGTCATTATGCTCAATAAGAAAATGACAGCTGTAGTCGCTATCTTGATTGCTGCGGTTTATGCTGCTGGATGCGGCTTGCTATCTGGGGAGAAGAAGGAAAAGATAGATCCACCGCAATCAGTAACGTATACCGATAATTTGACAGGTGAGGAACAGTCGCTGACGAAGCAAGATAAAAATATGGTGATGACGGAGCTTTATTTAATTGATAAAAACGGTTACGTCGTTTCACAGACGCTGCCCCTTTCCAATACAAAAAGTTTGGCCAAGCAGGCGCTAGAACATCTCGTAGTGGAAGGACCAATTACTAATATGCTGCCGAATGATTTTCGTCCTGTATTACCGGCAGGCACTCAAGTGCAAAGTGTGGATGTTCAAAAGGGAGTAGCGACCGTTGATTTCTCACCTGAATTTAAAGAGTATGCGAAAGAAGATGAAGCTCGGATTGTACAAGCGGTGACATGGACATTGACTCAATTTGATTCGATTAATCGAGTGAAAATGAGGATTAACGGACATGAACTGAAGGAAATGCCGGTGGCGAACATACCGTTACATGCGAAAGGAATGACTCGAAAAGCGGGAATTAACTTTGATACGTCCAACGTGGTCGATGTAGCCAATACAAGACCAGTGACGGTATATTTTATGGCACAACAGGGAGACAACTATTATTATGTCCCTGTCACTAGACGGATTGCGAATAGTGAAGAGGATCAAATTACAGCCGTCGTAAAAGAGCTGACGAAGGGACCAAAAGCTGATTCAGGATTGGTCACAGAATTTATCCCACAGGCCGAGCTACTTGAACGTCCGATTGTGAAGGATGGGCGGGTGACATTGAACTTTAATGAAGCTATCCTTGGTAGCATGGAAAATAAAATGGTGTCTGATCACATATTAAAGCTGTTGGCCTTGTCGTTAACAGAAGACGGTACGATTGAAAGCTTAGCGATCCAAGTGGCAGGAAGCTCGGAGATTATTACTGAAAAAGGGGAGCCTCTTAGCAGTTCAGTGACAAGACCAGAATTTATTAACCCGATTGGCTTGTGAACAACGAAATTTACGCTATTATATAGTAGTAGCGAATGAAGGAGCAGCATCCTTGCTTGCGCGGAATCAGACAAGCGAGGATGCTTGTTCAATTAAAGGAGGAGCCACATGAGAGTTGACGGTAGAAATTATAATGAATTGCGTAAAGTACATATAGAGAAAGATTTTCTAAAGCATCCGGAAGGCTCTGTACTGATTACAGTAGGAGACACACGAGTCATTTGTACAGCGAGTATAGAAGAGAGAGTACCACCATTTATGCGAGGAAGCGGAAAGGGATGGATTTCTGCTGAGTATTCGATGTTACCAAGAGCAACAGAGCAACGTAATATTCGTGAATCATCTAAAGGAAAAGTATCTGGACGCACGATGGAAATTCAACGTTTAATTGGCCGCGCGTTGCGAGCGGTGGTGGACTTAGAAGCGATTGGTGAACGTACCGTTTGGGTCGATTGTGATGTGATTCAAGCAGATGGTGGCACGCGCACGGCATCGATTACAGGAGCCTTCGTGGCGATGGCGATTGCTTTAGATCGTTTACAGCGAGAAAAAGAATTGCCAACTTTCCCAGTGACGAGCTTTTTAGCAGCAACAAGTGTTGGGGTCGTCAAAGATCACGGAGTCGTGTTAGACTTGAATTATATTGAAGATAGCCAAGCGGAAGTTGATATGAATGTCGTGATGACAGGAGCTGGTGAATTTGTTGAACTTCAAGGAACCGGAGAAGAAGCGACGTTTTCAATGAAGGATTTGCAAAGCTTGCTAGAGTCTGCTCAGATCGGTTTGAAGGAGCTATTTAACATTCAAGCGTCTGTTCTTGGTGAGATTGCCGACAAAATCAGTAAGTAAAAAGGAGACGCAAGATGGACACAGTCATTATCGCCACAAAAAACAAAGGAAAAGCGAAGGAGTTCGCGGAAATGTTTGCTGCTTTCGGAATGAAGGTGGAGACGTTGCTCGATTACCCGGAGTATGCCGATGTAGAAGAAACAGGGGAAACGTTTGAGGAAAATGCGATCTTAAAGGCAGAGGAGATCTGTCAGTTAACAGGCCGCCTCGTTATTGCTGATGATTCTGGCTTAATGATCGATGCGCTAGACGGTCGCCCTGGTGTCTATTCAGCTAGATACGCAGGGGAAGAGAAAAGCGATGAGGCGAACATTCAAAAAGTGCTGGAGGAGCTTCACGGTGTTGCTAGTGACAAACGGACGGCTCGCTTTTATTGCGCGTTAGCGATTGCGATGCCTGGGAAGGAAACCGCAACAGTCGTCGGCACATGTGAAGGTAGAATTACGGAAGAAAAACAAGGAACGAATGGCTTCGGCTACGATCCGATCTTTTATGTGGAGCCGTTTGAAGCGACGATGGCAGAACTTGCGCCTGAAACGAAACACAGCATTAGCCATCGTGGCAATGCGTTGAACAAACTAAAAGAACAGCTACCTACTTTGCTTGAAGGTGCAGTGAAATGAAAGTATTAATCGTCAGTGATAGCCACGGCTGGAGTGAAGTGCTACAACAGTTAAAAGAAAGATATGAGCATCAAGTCGATGCGATGATCCATTGCGGCGATTCTGAGCTGTCAGCGAATGATCCAGAGGTGGAAGGATATTTTATCGTGCGTGGCAATTGTGATACCGAAAATCAATTTCCATATGATATTATTGAAGGTGTAGAAGGAAAACGAATTTTCATCACACACGGCCATCGTTATAATATTAAAATGTCTTTAATGAACTTGATGTATAAAGCGAAGGAATATGCAGCTGACTTTGTGTTTTTCGGTCACTCGCATCTCGTTGGAGCGGAGCGCATCGATGGCACGATATTCGTCAATCCAGGTAGCATCTCCTTCCCACGTGGACGTAAAGAAAAAACATATGCCATCCTTGAAGTCGATCACGACACGACAACCATCTGTTTTTATGACGAAACGCATCAAGAACTGCCCTCGCTGCGACAAGTATTTCAATGAATACACTCCGCCAGCAGACAACATCTGCTGGCGGAAATTTGATAAAAAAAAGAAAAAGAATTTTTTCTTTGAAATAGTGTTGACATATAATATATATCTTGGTATTATAATAAATGTCTTCAAGATAAACAGACAAACAAAACGTGTCCCAGTAGCTCAGCTGGATAGAGCAACGCCCTTCTAAGGCGTCGGTCGGGAGTTCGAATCTCTCCTGGGACGCCATTTAAACTTTGAAAAACTCAATAACCACAACGGTTTAACGCAGTTAGGGATAACTATAAGGTATCGAACCTTTATGAAATATCCCCGAAAAATCGTTACATAAATCAACTTCCAAATATATTCTTTGGGGGTTTTTATTTTGACTAAGAAAAAAGGAATCTTTGATGTTTCAATAAAAGCGGAGTTATTGAAACCGAAAGAACAAATTGCAAAAGGAATGAATGCTGAAAAGGCATTATCCACCATTCACCGACAAATGACATTAAACGGTTATCGAGAGCGAACACTAAAGGATTACAATGTGATATTCAATCATTTTCTTGAAGCAACTGGCATTAAGTATCTCGAGGAAATAACGGTTGATACAATTTACAAATGGTTGGACAGTATGAACGTCTCCGCTTCAACCAAAAGTATTCGGTTAAAATGTCTGAAAGCGGTATTGAGCAAATGTTATAACAACGGTTGGCTGCCGACTAAATTTTGGTTGACAATACAAATAAAGGTCGATAAAAAAATCAAAACTGGTGCAAAGCAAAACGATTTAAACGTATTGTTATCCTTGTTGGACACTTCCACATTTATCGGTCTACGAGATGCGGTAGCGATATTAACGCTGTATAAAACAGGAGTCCGTATTAACACATTAGGGCAAATTCGAGAAAGTCATATCAACTTCAATGACAAATCATTAAACCTTGATGGCTCCATAATGAAAAATCACAATACACTTAAGTTGCCACTAGATGAACAATTGATTGAATTGTATAAAGTCCTCATTGAACAAAATGAAAAAATCCGCTCCTATTACAAACAGGATAATGATTTTATATTCATCACTCAACGAGGAACAACGATTAACACCAAAAGCACGAATAATGCAATCTCGAAGCAATTGAGCAAATATGCCAAACGATATGATTTACCGAATATTAACGCTCACGCAATCCGTAGGGCATATGCAAAGAGTTTATACGATAAAGGAGCAAATATTGCATTAATCAGTAAAGCGTTGGGACATTCCAACTTGGCGGTTACTACACAATATCTTGACTTGGAACCAGATGAAGTGGCGGAAAATTTAAGAGATTTCCTATAAGTTGATACACAAGGGATTTCCGAAAGCGGAAGTTCCTTTTTTTATGTTCAAGAAGGTACACCTTAATGAACGGAATTAAATTCCGTTTAGAAACGTCCATTTATTAATGACAATCAATCTTTATGAACGTCCAAAAACTCTTTGACCTTTTTAAACGCTGGTCTTATATTATTCGTATCAATCAGAAAAAGGTGATAATCATGGGAATCAATTTTGGATATGTTCGTGTATCAACAAAGGAACAAAATCTAGACCGACAATATGAAGCGTTAAAACAATATGTGACCGATGAAAAATATATATACAGTGATAAGGCAAGTGGAAAAGATATGGAGCGTGAAGGTTTTCAAAATATGCTAAAAGCAATGAGAAACGGAGATACACTTTACATTAAATCAATAGACCGCTTAGGACGTAATAAGGAATTGATTAAACATTATCTTGAGTATTTCAAAAAGGAAGGTATCAGGGTGAAAATCATTGACTTGCCAACAACCATGCAAAATGTGCCAGAAGGACAGGAATGGGTCATTGATATGATTAACAATATTATCATTGAAGTATATACGTCTATGGCGGAACAGGAGCGGAACAATATTAAACAACGACAATCTGAAGGAATCGCAGTAGCAAAAGCAAAAGGCAAACATTTAGGACGACCAGCAGTTCAACTGCCCGAAGCATGGGATAAATTATATAAGGAATGGAAAGCAGGGAAAATAACCGCTGTTGAGTTTATGGATGAAGTCGGAATGAAAAAAGGAACCTTTTATAACAAAGTTAAGGAATACGAAGCAAAGTAAGCATTCAAAAAGGGGCGTGATTAACGGCTCTTTTTTTTATTGGTAAATAGCCCCTACCGATTAGAAAAAATGCTGAGTAGAGGAAAGGACCAGTCCTAAGTTGGTGTAAAAAAATTCGATTCCCTTAATTTACTTTTGGCAATCATATCCCCACCCCCCTCATTTAAATATAGGTGCAAGAAGGAAGGACCAAGGTGACATCTGTTGGCACCAGAGGTACCGAATGGACTTTCTACGGTGAAATCCGTTCCTAATCGTTCAGTATGACGTTTGCTGTTGATTCTAATAGAGATAATAAGGAAATTGAATTGAACGAATGCTGACACATCTAGTGCGGTTATTTTAAATAAAAAATTTACTCCGTTTGGTTTACAATTTTAAAATCCTCACTACAATGATTTCATCAAAGGAAAACAAAACGAAACGGAGGGATGAATGAAGTCATTCGAAACAATGCTTCTATCAGGTGAACGAATCGTTCAGGCAATTTTTCAGTCATTTCAAATTATTTTGAATATTAATATTCAATTTCAAGAGGTGTAAACATTGTTTACCTCAGGTGAAACGTATATTGTACGTGGCAGACCTTTGAGCAAATAAAAGCCGCTATATACAATGTATATAGCGTGTCACTAACATTATTCACAATGGGAATCATCAAATCGTGGGTCATGGCACATGAATTCCTTTTGCATGGCCTCGATTGCTTCTTTTCTGATTTCTGCTCGTTCTTTGACAATTTCATAACGTTCATGTTCAGTTTCATCGTAGGGGAACGTTTGCACCAATACTGAATAGAACATCAATCCGTATATTATAAACACACCAGAGACCAAGCAAATGGTTGTAGCGTATGTTCTAATATTCTTCAAGAGACTCACCGATGTATTCTTGACCGTTTAACATGGCAATATCACGTTCTATTTGTTCATTATGTTTGAAAAAATAAACCTGATACTTTGAATTGTTCCTGTTCCGAGCGGAGTATTCAAGGTCGTGCCCTAACTTTACAAGGTCAATCATTAATTGCTTTTTATATACGAGTTGCATTCTTTGTTTCTCTTCCATGCTATTTCACCAATTCATCAAGTATCAAAGCGAGATTAGGTTCATACTCCGCTATTTCGTCAGCAATCCGTTTTAAATGTTTTCCTTCAGTTATGTCATTACTCCGTTTTAACTCGTGAGCAATCGCATTCAGTGTGTTCAGTAATTGTGGCAGTTGTGATTCATAATATTTTCTTCCGTAATGTGTCTCATGAAATTGTGTCATGTTATCATCTCCATTTACTAAATATTTGCAATACTACACTATTATGTATCACCAAACATTTGCTCTCAATCTACAACTGTCCTCATTATGCAAATAATTATACGTCATAAATCTATCCTCATTTTGCGTATAGATTATTTCATCTGTCCTCATTTTGAGGCGAGTTGTGTCCTCATTTTGAGGCACAAATAAGAACGTTAAATAAAAACATTATGGAAAGTTCGCTCCGCTCATTTCCGCATCTGTTCTCCCTGATGGGAGATTATTGAAATATATTTATAAAAATATTAATCACAACCTGCTAATTTAAAATCAATCAATATAATAACTAATGAGGTGAAATGAAATGTCAATGAAAAGAATTTTCAATAAGGATATTGCAATGTATTTAATCAGAAATGGACACGAACTTATCAAATGTGAACCGCACCGCAATAACAAAACAACTATTTTTATTTTTGAAAAAACGGAGCAGTTAACCAAAGATTTAAATACGTGTTTATCATTTTAATTGATTGAAGCAATCTCCATTCCACATAAACATTCCAAAGGAGAAAAAATATGAAAACAAAAAATTATATCACACAGGCATATATTGATATGCTCAAAAACAAGGAGAAGCAAACAGGATTGTATTATGCAACTCCGAAAGTAATCGTAAAAGGCGATAGATACCGTAAAGCATTGAATCCCACAGAAAAATTGCTTTATCAAGAACTCTGGGACTTGTCAATGAAGGCAGCACATAAAGGCCAATATGATGAAAAAGGTCGAGTATATGTAAAAACATCATACAGTTTTCTTGCAACAGCAATAGGGGTAGATGTATCAACGATTGACCGAACAATCAATAAACGAAAAACATTATTCCTTGTAGGATTGTTGTCCTTTAAAAAGAAAGGCAACAAAACAGAACACGAATATTATGTAATGGCACCAATTTATGAAGGAGCAGATGAACAACTTTTGCATACTGATAAAGCAACATGGAATATGCTTAAGGAAGTTCAACAGTTTGCTAATAGAAAAAATTCAAACCGCTCCAATAAACAACAATTGGAAAATGAACAACTTGAAAATGAGCGGGAAAATGATTTGCCAATAGATTATGCAGAACATGAAGTGCGAAATCGCCAAGATTTTCCTGATATTGATGATGCTGTTGAAATTCCAAAAGACGATTATGAAACGCTTATGAAAAAAATTCAGACATTGGGTATCAAATATCATAAACAAGGTCGTAGAGCAGAATTGACCGCTATTGTGGAAAAATACTTTGGTGTAGGCGGATTAATAACAGAAGCAACTGAAGATGATTTACTCAATATGCAGTTAGCGTTTGATGAAATGCAATCAACCGCTCGTGAATTAAGATTATTCCTTAACGTGAAAAAAGTAGTAAAGTATGTCAATTAACATTGGCATACTCACTATACATCACTGCTTGACGAACTACGATACTTAATGATTAATTAAATAAATCCTAATCACTGGGATTTTGTTGAAACAGTGACACAAGCAAATGAGGATAGGATATGTCACTGATAGCCCCCTAGGTCTTTTAAAAAACGTAATAGAGAGGAAAGGACCAGAGTGAAGGAGAAGTGAAAAAATTGATTCCCTAAATTTAGTTTTGGCGACCTTGTGAAATTAACGTATGTTTAGTGATTAAGAATCACATGAAAAAAATTATCGAAAATTTGTACAGTTATTAACGTAGAAGACCGAGCAAACACGCACCACCAATGGATTTCTTTCCCCATCTATTCCCTTTGATTTTCCGAAGCATTATCAAAAGTCATATACACCAAAGCAAAATGACGCTACCACCATGTGAAATTCACAAAGAAACGTGTTAAAAATTCATTAAAAAGTATCAAAAAATGATGGAAAACCTATGGAAAATGAACGAAAATGCCACGTTTCTGCAAGATAATAGATGAAGATGGTTATCAACTAAAATATGAATTTTACTTGTGTTTGCTACATGATTGTAGTCTGTGTAATAGACTTGTAGTCCGTCTGTAAGTAATGAAGCACATTTTTCATTTTTGTAGTAAAATTTAACCAATGGGAAATTTATATACATAATGCAAAATGGGGGCAATAAAATTGGCAATGTTAGATTGGAAAGAAATACGAAGCAGGTCAATTAGTTTCATTAATGAATGGAAAGACGAAACTAACGAAAATGCAGAAGCAAAGTCTTTTTGGAACGATTTTTTTAACGTGTTTGGTATATCAAGAAAGCGGGTAGCTACATTTGAAGAAAGAGTAAAAAAGCTTGATGGAAAAGACGGATATATTGACCTTCTGTGGAAAGGTGTATTGTTAATTGAACACAAATCACGAGGAAAAGACTTGGAAAGAGCGTATAAACAAGCTAAGGATTATTTTCCTGGATTAAAAGAAGCAGAACTTCCGAAATACATATTGGTATCAGATTTTGAGAAATTCGCTCTTTACGATTTAGAAACAGATGATAAAAGGACTTTCACAATAGAACAGTTTCATCAAAATATTGAACTTTTCGGTTTTATAGCAGGGTATCAAAAACAAGAATATAAAGAACAAGACCCTGTTAATATTAAAGCGGCTGAAAAGATGGCCAAGTTGCATGATGAATTAAAAGAAGTCGGATATTCGGGGCATGATTTAGAAGTTTATCTTGTCAGATTGTTATTCTGTCTATTTGCCGATGATACAGGGATATTTGAAAAAAATATCTTTCGTGATTACATAGAACAGAACACTAAAGAAGATGGCAGTGATTTAGCATACCATTTGGATGCAATATTCGATACTTTAAACAAACCTAAAGAAAAACGACTAAAAACATTAAGCGACTCGTTAAATCAATTTCCATATGTTAATGGAAAGCTTTTTGAAGAAAGATTGTCTCCAGCTGCTTTTAGTACGGAGATGCGTGATTTATTCCTTGAATGTTGCTTGCTTGATTGGGGTAAGATTTCACCCGCTATTTTTGGTTCAATGTTTCAAGGCGTAATGAAACCCGAGGAGCGAAGGGAGCTAGGGGCACATTACACAAGTGAACAAAATATCATGAAGGTTATACAACCATTATTTTTGGACGAACTAAGGGCAGAGTTCAATTCCGCAAAAGGTAACAAAAAGAAATTAGAAATATTTCATGAGAAAATAGCAAGTCTAAAATTTATGGACCCAGCGTGTGGCTGTGGTAACTTCTTGATTATCGCTTATCGTGAATTACGACTTTTAGAGATGGATGTATTGAGGGAATTAACAAAAGGGCAAATGTCCTTGCATTTGGAATTTTTAATTAAAGTGAATGTAGAGCAGTTCTATGGTATTGAACTTGATGAGTTCCCAGCACAGATTGCACAAGTAGCACTGTGGTTAATCGACCATCAAATGAATATGCAAGCAAGTTTTGAATTTGGTCAATATTTCGTAAGGATACCATTAACATCAAAGCCGAATATTATAAATGATAATGCCCTAAGAGTAAATTGGGAGTCTGTTGTTTCTAAGCATGAACTTAATTATATACTTGGCAATCCACCTTTTGTCGGAGCAAGGTATATGTCTGATAATCAGAAAAAAGACCTTCAACAAGTGAAAGAAGGATTTCAAGGTATTAACGATTTAGATTTTGTATCTGGCTGGTTTCTAAAAGCATCTGATTATATCGGAGGAACAAAAATTAAAGTTGCTTTTGTTTCAACAAATTCAATAGTACAAGGTACACAAGCAACAATTTTATGGAGATACATTTTCAATAATAGGGGTCAACATATTCATTTCGCCCACCAAACTTTTAAATGGACAAATGAAGCAAAAGGTAGAGCGGCAGTATTTTGTATTATTGTTGGCTTTGCGCAAGAAAAACCAGCAAATGCAGTAATTAATACATATCCTGCTGTTTCTGGAGACCCTGTTGCTACGAAAGCAGATAATATCAATCAATATTTACTTGACGCTTCTCAAACATTTATCTCAAAACGTAATGAACCTCTTTCGGCAAAAGAAAAAATGATTTATGGTTCAATACCAGCCGATGGAAAAATATTTTTACTTAGCGAAGAAGAGATGAAAGAATTTATTACAAAGGAGCCACTTTCTGAAAAATATTTCAGACCTTATGTAGGCGGTTATGAATTAATAAATAACAAAGTAAGATATTGTTTGTACTTGAAGGAATGTCCTCCAGCCGAATTAAGAAAGATGCCTTCGGTAATGAATGTTGTTCGAGAAGTTGCCGAATATCGTAAGGGAAAGAAAAGGTATGTAAAATTAGCAGATACACCGACCTTATTTGGCGAGGATAGAGTTGTAAACGAGGATTTCTTAGGTATTCCTGTTGTTTCCTCAGAAAATCGTGAAATAATACCAATCGCATATTACACAAAGGAGTATATTAGTAGCAATCAACTTTTCCAAGTTCCGAATGCCACTCCATATTTATTTGGTATCTTAAATTCTGATATGCACATGGCGTGGATGAAAATAGTTGGTGGTCGCTTGAAAGGTGATTATCGTTATTCAAATTCATTGATTTATAATAACTTTATTTTCCCTGAACCAACGGAACAACAAGCGAAAAATATTGAAAAACAAGCAAACAATATCCTAGAGGTGAGGAAAAAATATACAATGTATAATACCTCACTCGCTGACTTATACGACCCATTAACAATGCCAGTAGATTTAAGAAAGGCACATGATAAATTAAATGCAGAAGTTGATAAAGCATATCAATTCAAAAAACAAATCCGTACTGATGAAGTACGAGTAGAGTTTTTGTTTGATTTATACGAAAAACATATAAAGAATGTATGATTTTAAATGACTTCCTTTGCTTATTGCATTGGAAGTTTTTTATTTGCATTCTATTTAAGAAAAAAATTCGCAATTAAAATTCCGCTTTTCCTTTCCATTTTGATTTTCTTCAATACAACAATATTGAGGTGAGATGATTATGGAAAAGGAAATATGGAAACCAATTAAAAAATTCCCTGAATATGAAGTAAGCAATCTGGGTAGGGTACGGAGTTACAAATTAGGAAAACATGGTGAAGTATTGAAACCACGCAAAGCAACCGAAAAGAAACCATATTATTTTTTAAATTTATTAAATGATAAGGGGAAATATCAACTTGTAAGAGTGCATCGTTTAGTTGCGTTTGCTTTCGTGCCTAAACCGATTGGTTGTAATATCGTTAATCATTTAAATGGAAACAAATTGGACAACGTAGCAACGAATCTTGAATGGACTGACCATGCAGGAAACAATCGACACGCTTATGAAACTGGTTTAAGGGTAGGACCGTCAAGAAAATTCAGAAGAGTAGCAAAGGTGTTAAACGACAAAATTATAATAACATATCCGTCAATAGCACAAGCGTCTAGGGAAAGCAATATTAGTGATACATCCATAAGGCGTGCTTGCACAGGACAAGCAAACACTGCTGGTGGATACAAATGGGAATTTGTTGATTAGAACAACCACCTTCGTTATAATATGTAAGAAGTTGATTTTCTAACTGAGTTCGTTCAAAGTTAGAATACCTTGAGATTGAAAAACATTGGTATTCATGGTGTGCTGACATAATTACAAAAATGAGCATTTCAAGTCGGTCGGGAGTTCGAATCTCTCCTGGGACGTAATTGAAAAGCGGATTTGTACGCTTAACATCAACCTCTTGTATCGTTTAGTGAAACGGTCAGTATAACAGTCATGTAAGAAATTACAGCTGTTGTTGACCTCAGAACTGAATGATACGAGAGGTTTTTTGTTTTAACTAAAAAAAGGGTTTGCTTGAAATGGTGAAGATGTAAAGTGATTATTAGCTGAACTGCCTAAAAATCGTTCTAACGCTCTATTGTGTATGGTCAAATTCAATACTAATTATAGACATTTTAAATATTGTTACAAGGCAAATGAGGGTAAGTGGTTATAGAAGCTGTACCATATAGTGACTATAGGGTACAGCATTTTCAAAGTGTAACAAAAGCGGAGTATGTTGCGGATATTTCAGCCGATACTGTTTATTGTTGGTTAGAAATGGGGTTTCGGAAGACAATTAACATTAAGGTTGACCACAAGGTGAAAGAAGGGGTTACAGAGTGGGAGATGGAATATTTTGTTGTGTTTTATTAGACTTAGGTAACTTCATGCAGCTAAAGGACACTGTAGCCGTCTTAGAGATGTTTAATACATTGGTTCAGCTTGAGGAACGGCATATAGACTTTAGGAACAATGTGTTAAATTTAGAAGGTAGTATAATGAAAGGAAGACATAAGAATTATACAGAAAATAACAGGGGTTTACAATATGCTCTTTAGTTATTCCGCAATAGAGCGACTAATAAGTCGTTACTGTCAATTTTAATAAAGCAAGGTTGTATTTAGATATAGTAGTTATACAGGATGAACGTAGAAAAATGACAAAGCCACCGTGAAGGTGACTTTGTAAAATCAATAACTATATTCGTTTGATTTGGGGTGCATAGTTCTTTCGATACCTTTAACTTTAACCTCTTCCTTTATTGCTCTATAAATTCTTAAAAAGCTTGGTATTTCTATTAATCCTTTTTTACGCTTTATTTTTTTGTTTTTGCATTCATTAAGTAAATTGCTCTCATTTAAATTAAATGGAAATTGATTAGAACGGAAATGCCCGTGCTTCTTAAGTAAGCTATCACGTTTTCTTATACTATTCAAAATAGTTGATAGTAACCATCTATCAAGTTCCTTCATCTGTTCCTCATCATCTACTAAGGGATAAAAATTCATCAGACCTTTAAAGTTTAATCTCTTATAAGAGCCATTTAAATAATTTTTTAACATATGTTCACTTAAATTCCCGTATAGATACCTTCTGATTTGCATAATTACAGTTACAAAATCAGTATCAGTATCATTACTAGGAATTTGTACTGATTGTAAAGGTATTTTATTCAGTGGCTGAATAAGATTTTTATACAGAAGGTAACTAATGTGTTTTTTTATTTTCTTAACAGATTCAGGTTTAATACTGATGTTATCCCCAGACAGTTTATAACCTAAAAATTCGATTGAATCTTTTTCAGAATGAAATTCAGAAGGCATACCTTTTTTTGATAAAAGGCTAATGCCGTGTGATTTATCAAAGTTGATTTCAACCCCAGTTTCTCTAGAGAAATCTTGCATAACATCGAAAGATTTACAAATTTTTGAATAATTTTCAGACCAAATAACTGTATCGTCAGCATATCGGGCAAACCTAAGTCCTTCTAATTCTAACTTTTTATCTAAATTCCAACAAGCAAGGTTTGCAAGAAAAAGAGAAATAGATGTACCTTGGGGTATTCCTTTCGGAAAATGACTAAGGGATACCCTTACAATTTCTTTCTCAAAGTCACTTACTAAAAAGCCATTTTGATTAAGTTGATTTAATAAGTAATCATGGTCAATTGACCCGAAAAAATCTCTGAAGTCAAATTCAGCAACGAATAACCTAGGTGTGGCTTTAATATCAAGTGCAATATCTTGGATGGCATAGTGAACATTTCTATCATTCCGATAGGCATACGAGAAGGAACTAAATCTGTGTTTATTCTTGCTAAGTAATCGACTATAAAAGTAATTTGATACCGCTTCATCTGGTATCTGAAATATGTATACTGGTCTAGTTTTGATACTATTTTTTTGGGGATTATCTTTAGGTAAGGCTTAAATGGTTCATATGTGCCATTTATTAATTTATTAAATATAGATTTTGCTATTTGTTTTTTGTGTTTTAGAACGTAGAAAGGATTATATTTTTTATCGACAGACCATTCTTCCGGGAACTTAACCTCTTTCTGAGGTGGATTTTTTATTTTTCTTTTTTCTCTATTATGGATTAGCTCTAAGTTGTTGTGGTATTTTTGAAACTCATTAACTTTTCTGACAGCTAATTGATTGATATGGAATTCAATTTCTTCAAGTAGCAAAGCTAGTCGCCTCCCTATATACAAAAAGCCTTACCAGTAAGTAAGGCTTTCCACGAAAACTATAATTAAAAGTAAGTCTTCACTTGGAACTCAGCATGAAGTAGCGTTGTTCTCCATATTCGAACATAGAATTCGAAACATATAGCTTCCGTTTGTCACCTAATGACATATTTTCATTTTACCAAAGAATAACTCAATTGTAAATGTAATATAACTGGCTTGAAAAGGGGTGCTTATTACTATTTTGAATCTTTTACCTATTGAAGAGTTTGTAGTGAAGATCGTTTCTTTAAAAATGGCTTATTCTCATTGCCTAATGAAAAAGCAATAGTCATGAACCCTTTATCTTTACCAAAAGATTTCTCAGCTTCCCCCACACCAACACCACCATAAATCAAAGAATCAAAAATAGCCGAACATTTTAGAGCACTCACATCGTTGAGTGCTCTTTCTATTTTACCCCAACCACAAAAAGGACCCTTCCTTTGTAACATTTGTC
The DNA here is from genome assembly GCF_051842975.2 of Bacillus sp. Hm123. Classification (NCBI taxonomy): domain Bacteria; kingdom Bacillati; phylum Bacillota; class Bacilli; order Caryophanales; family Bacillaceae; genus Bacillus; species Bacillus sp. Hm123. The sequence goes on along the minus strand of NZ_CM200277.1, from coordinate 2,465,936 downwards.
TATTCCATTTCATCAAGCTCCAATAGCATATAGCAGTGGATGAAAAAGGAGGAAGTTGTCCCTCCCGAATAAGATCTATGATATGTGAGAACGGCCGTCGCTAGTCAGTCCGTTGGAACATAAAATATATCGGAGGATGAGAAGATGAGTAAGAAATACTATGATAACTATGATCATAAGCAAATGTGATGATCATAAAAAGCATAGAGACAAGGAGATCTAGTGTGAATTTGTCAAAGCAGAAACGCTTTCTGAATGTCGAAATTACCCAGTGTATCTAGATGCGGATATTAGCGAATTTGATTTCCTTGAAAATGACTATTCACTTAACGGTCAAGCTCCTTCAAGTACAACAAAGATGGATTAATAAACATCGACATCATCACGATCATAAAGGTGAATGAAACTCACGCTTTTAATAAGAAACCATGCAGTCAACGATAGCGGTATGCTTTTCTTTTGTTTGCTTTTTTTTTGAAAAATATCATGCTACACTTACATAAGTAAAATCGAAAGAAAGCGGCTATTTAGGTAGTTTGTTTGAACTTATAAATGATCGGGTGATCACAAAATGAAGAAGAAAAAATGGACAAAAAAAGGAAATGTATTTATTTTTCCAGGGACCTCTGAGGAGTTGGTTCGTAAAGGGAGAGAGGCGCTTGAGAAGAAAGATTACGACCAAGCGGTACTCCATCTGCAAGAAGCACTTCAATACCCTTTAAATGAAGAAGATGATGTGAAAATGGCGCTGTTGCTTGCCTTATATGAAAGTGGTCAATATGATCAAGCACTTTCATTATGTAAGGATATGCTGAATGAAGGGGTTGGAGAATACGTTGATGTATTAGATGTGTATATTCTCATCTTGATGCAGCAGAAGCAATATGAGGAGATCTATGCTACTTTATCTGCTTTAATAGAAGAAAAGCAGCTCCCAGAAGAAAAAAGGGAGAATTTCGAGCAGCTGTTACTATTGAGCAAAAAGATGAAAGAATCTCCACCTGTAGAAGAGAAGTCGCTGTTTGCTGGGAGCGAGAGTTTAAGAGAGAGGACCATCATATTGATGGAGTTAGTGAATCAAAATATTCGCCCTTATAAAAAAGAGTTAGAACGGTTGTTAAAAGATCCACAAACACATCCATTTGTGCAAACGCTCATTTTAAATGTGTTGAAGGAACACGGCGTTGAGCAGCCGACGGAGGTGCGGAAATTTTATTTTCACAAGCAAGTTGTGCCAGCGGTGTTAAAGGATGCGTTTGAAAGTGACTATTTTCAAGAGGTGATTCGTCGGTTAGAAGAACAGCTTGGACAGACAAACCCTGTGCTGTTAGAGCAAGCGAGAGAATGTGTGAAACGCCATTTTTTCTTATTGTATCCGTTTGATCCTGAAGGTGTTTCTTCTGAGAGCTGGGCGGAAGCTTCTTTGCTTCTCGTTCAATCTTATTATGAAGACGGATGGTTGAATGAGGAAAAGCTCCCAAAAGAAATCAGTCGTAGCCTAGCCTTGATTAAGGAACTAGATGAAATTTCTTCGCCTATTATGTAGCCTTTTTCTTGAAAGAGAATAATCGTGTGTTATAATGTAAAGGTCGTAAAGTGTCCTTTTTGTTTAATGATTGACATACATAGGGCGTTCGAACAAAATAAAATGTTCAATTTTATTATCAATTTATAGATTTTTGGAGGGAACTTTTTATGTCTGCAAAATGGGAAAAGTTAGAAGGGAACCAAGGCGTTCTTACAGTAGAAGTAGATGCAGAAGCAGTCAACAATGGTCTTGACGCTGCATTTAAAAAAGTAGTAAAAGATGTTAACGTACCTGGATTCCGTAAAGGTAAAATGCCTCGTGGAATGTTTGAAAAGCGCTTCGGTGTAGAATCTTTATACCAAGATGCTCTTGATTTCATTCTTCCAGAAGCATACGGAAAAGCAGTTGAAGAAGCTGGTATCGATCCAGTAGATCGTCCAGAAATCGATATCGAGCAAATGGAAAAAGGCAAAGAGCTAATCTTCAAAGCGACTGTTACAGTAAAGCCTGAAGTAAAGCTTGGTGAATATAAAGGTCTTGAAGTGGAGAAAATGAGCACAGAAGTGACAGAAGAAGACGTTCAAAACGAATTAACTTCTTTACAAAAACGTCACGCAGAGCTTGTTGTTAAAGAAGACGGTAAAGTTGAAGCAGACGATACAGTTATTCTTGACTTTGAAGGCTTTGTAAACGGTGAAGCATTTGAAGGTGGAAAAGCGGAGAACTATTCACTAGTTATCGGTTCTGGCACGTTCATCCCAGGCTTTGAAGATCAATTGATCGGCATGGCAGCTGGCGAAGAAAAAGACGTGGAAGTATCATTCCCAGAAGAATACCATGCGCCTGAGCTTGCAGGTCAACCAGCTGTATTCAAAGTGAACCTTCACGAAATCAAAGCTCAAGAGCTTCCTGAGCTTAACGATGAGTTCGCGAAAGAAACAGATGAAGCAGCGGAAACGCTTGCTGAATTAAAAGAAAAAATCCAACAACGTCTAGAAGAGCAAAAGAAAAACGAAGCAGACCAAACTCTTCGCGACACACTTGTTGAAAAAGCAGTAGCAAATGTAGAAGTAGACGTTCCTGAAGTAATGGTTGAAAGCGAAATCGATCGCATGCTTCAAGAATTCACACAAAACCTTTCTATGCAAGGTATGAACCTTGACCTTTACTACCAATTCTCAGGTCAAAGTGAAACAGACCTTCGCAACCAAATGAAAGAAAACGCTGAAACTCGCGTTCGCACAAGCTTAACTCTTGAAGCAATTGCAGTTGCAGAAAATCTTGAAGCGACAGAAGAAGATTTAGAGCAAGAGTTAACAAAAATGTCTGAGCAATTTAACTTGCCAGTAGAAGACATCAAACAAGCATTAGGTAGCACGGAAGGCATGAAAGGCGATTTGAAAATCCGCAAAGCAGTCGAATTCCTTGTAGAAAACAGCAAAACTAGTGCATAATAGAAATATGGGAAGACAAGGCGCGAATTTCTCGTGCCTTGTTTTCTACCCATTACATAAAAACTTTATCTTTTAGTAATAGTTCCACCAATAGCCCATTATATATACAGAAAGCCTTTTTATTTTAGACCGGTATATAAATGTGGTACAATGCAATACATAACTTTTTAAGCACATAAGTGAACAATGGAATATAGTTGTTTACTTAATATTATTATCATTTATAAGGGGTGACATATTTTGTTCAAGTTTAACGATGAAAAAGGTCAATATAAATGTTCTTTCTGTGGAAAAACACAGGACCAAGTTCGTAAGCTTGTAGCTGGTCCCGGTGTGTATATATGCGATGAATGTCTTGAACTTTGTTCGGAGATCGTAGAAGAGGAGCTTGGAACAGAGGAAGAAGTAGAATTTAAAGATGTTCCAAAACCGACGGAAATTCGCGATATTCTCGATGAGTATGTGATTGGACAAGAACGAGCGAAAAAATCGCTAGCTGTCGCAGTTTATAACCATTACAAACGAATTAACTCTAACAGTAAAGTAGATGACGTGGAACTTTCAAAAAGTAATATTTGTTTAATCGGGCCAACAGGAAGCGGAAAAACGCTTCTTGCTCAAACGTTGGCACGCATTTTAAACGTACCTTTTGCCATTGCTGATGCGACTTCTTTAACAGAAGCTGGGTATGTAGGGGAAGATGTTGAAAACATTCTTCTTAAACTGATTCAAGCGGCTGATTATGATGTAGAGAAAGCGGAAAAAGGCATTATTTACATTGATGAAATCGATAAAGTAGCACGCAAATCGGAGAACCCTTCGATTACACGCGACGTTTCTGGTGAAGGTGTGCAGCAAGCTTTATTGAAAATTCTAGAAGGAACGGTTGCTAGCGTTCCGCCACAAGGTGGCCGAAAGCATCCGCATCAAGAATTCATTCAAATTGACACAACGAACATTTTGTTTATTTGTGGTGGAGCTTTTGATGGTGTCGAAACGATTATTAAACGCCGTTTAGGTCAAAAAGTAATTGGCTTCGGTGCGGAAACGAAGCAAGAAGAAGTAAGCGATCAATCATATCTTGCTAAGTTAGTGCCAGAAGATTTATTGAAATTTGGCTTAATCCCAGAATTTATTGGTCGTCTTCCAGTGACAGCGAGCTTAGAGCAATTAGATGAAGATGCGTTAGTTGAAATTTTAACAAAGCCGAAAAATGCACTTGTGAAGCAATATCAAAAAATGCTTGAAATTGATGATGTAGAGTTAGTATTCGAAGAAGAAGCTCTTGTTGAAATTTCGAAAAAAGCGATCGAGCGCAAAACAGGTGCTCGTGGACTACGTTCCATCATCGAAAGCATTATGCTAGATGTCATGTATGACCTTCCATCCCGTGAAGACGTAAAAACATGCGTCATCACAAAAGAAACCGTAACGGACGGCGCCGCGCCGAAACTACTAGGTGAAGACGGTCAAAACATCGACCAAAACACAAAAACACCTGCGTAACGAAAAGTGGAAGTCCACTAGTCGCTAGCGCCTGTAGCTAGACAAGAAAAGCGGAGCCAACTTGATCAGCCGCGACAAGCAAAAGACGAGCCGGCTGAAAGGTTGTTCTTTAACCTTTTGGACGGATTGGCTTTTGACCTCGAGCGGCTAGTTGGCGCAGCTAGACATAACGAAAAAGGACAGTTCAAGCTGTAGAGAACTGTCCTTTTTTCACGTTCTTTTAGCGGAAAAGCGGATGATCTGCACCTGAACTGGAGATACTGAAAAATTAGATTCGAATAATTTTTCAGTGCAGGAGGGTGTCAAATGGATTGGACGACAGTTGCGATTGTGGGACAATTGGTGTTTGGGGTGATCATTAGTTTTTATTTTTTCACGCTGCTTAAAAAACAACATGCGAACAAAATAACGATTGATCGAGAGTCAAAGAAAGAAATGGAAGCGTTAGAGAAGATGAGGTCAATCTCGTTAACGAAGCCGTTAGCGGAGAAGATTAGGCCGACAAGTTTTGCGGATGTCATCGGTCAAGAGGACGGGATTAAGGCGTTAAGAGCGGCTATTTGCGGTCCTCATCCTCAGCATGTCATCGTATATGGGCCACCTGGTGTTGGGAAAACAGCGGCTGCTCGCTTAGTGTTAGAGGAGGCAAAGAAAAGTTCACAATCTCCTTTTAGCGACCATTCTGTCTTTGTTGAGTTGGATGCGACAACGGCTCGTTTCGATGAAAGAGGGATTGCTGACCCGTTAATTGGTTCTGTGCACGATCCGATTTATCAAGGGGCAGGCGCTCTCGGACAAGCGGGAATCCCTCAGCCGAAAAAGGGTGCAGTAAGCAATGCACATGGAGGCATTCTTTTTTTAGATGAGATTGGCGAATTGCATACGATTCAAATGAACAAGCTATTAAAGGTGCTAGAAGATCGGAAAGTTTGGCTAGAAAGCATCTATTATAGTGAAGAAAATGACACGATTCCAAAACATATTCATGATATTTTTCAAAAGGGAATGCCGGCTGACTTCCGCTTAATCGGCGCGACGACGAAAAGGCCAGAAGAAATTCCGGCAGCGATTCGATCACGCTGCCAAGAAATCTTCTTCAATGAACTGAGCAATAAAGATATCATTGAAGTCGCCAAAAAAGCGGCAGAAAAAGCTCAAATGACGATCACTGAAACAGGATTAGCGTTAACGGCAAAATACACACGCAACGGCCGGGAAGCGGTTAATTTGATTCAAATGGCGGCTGGGCTTGCGATCATGGATGATAGAAAGGAAATTTTAGATGAAGAGGTCGAGTGGGTCGTCTATTCCAGTCGACTGTCACCGAAATGGAGACCTTCGATACCTGAGAAAGCAACGATCGGTGTCGTCAATGGATTAGCGGTGACAGGGCCGACTAGCGGCGCTTTACTTGAAATTGAAGCGGTTGTTATTCCGACGACAACTCAAGGTTCGGTGACGGTTTCCGGTATTGTAGAGGAAGAAACCTTTAATCAACCAGCCAAATCGATGCGTCGCAAAAGCATGGCGAAAAGCTCTGCTGAAAATGCATGGACGGTATTGAAATCCCTCGGTGTACCAGTTGATCAGTTTGATATTAACATTAATTTTCCAGGTGGTATGCCGATTGATGGCCCATCGGCTGGAGCGGCAATGACTGTTGCGATGTACTCGGCCATTTATCGTCATCCTGTAGATCATACGGTGGCGATTACTGGAGAAATCAGTTTATCAGGAAAAATCAAGCCGGTCGGTGGTGTGAGACAGAAAGTGTTGGCGGCTAAAGAAGCAGGAGCGAAAAAAGTATTAATCCCTCATGAAAATGATCTTCTTGATTTGAAAAATGTGGAGGGAGTCAACGTTGTTCCTGTGACTCATTTGAAAGATACTTTTGTCCACTTTTTTGATAAACGAGCGGAAATACAAGGAAATCCACATTCAGAGGCGCTGTAAACAAAAAGGCTACTTGCTAAACGTTAAACATCTCCATCAAGAGTTGAACAGACAGTGGAGACGTTAGCTGCTTTTAGCGGGCAGCCTTTTCATATGATCGATCCTCTCCAAAGAATAGACACTCCCTTTTAAATACGATAAAATTAATAAAAGCATGCATTTTGTAGGGAAAGAGCAACATGAAGATCAGTAGGTTATGATTTTGTTGAATGTTGTAATTGATGGAGGTAATGTTTATGAGTAATCAACCAGTACATACTGTTCCCCTCCTGCCGTTAAGAGGCTTATTAGTTTATCCAACTATGGTGTTGCATCTTGACGTAGGCCGCGAGCGTTCCATTCAAGCATTGGAACAAGCGATGATGGACGACCATTTGATCTTTTTAGCTACACAAAAAGATACGAATATAGATGACCCTATTCAGGAGGATTTGTTTGAAACAGGGACATTGACAAAAGTAAAGCAGATGCTTAAACTACCAAATGGCACGATTCGTGTCTTAGTCGAAGGGCTAGAACGGGCGACGATTGAAACGGTGGAAGATAAAGAAGAGTATTTTTTGGCGACCGTTCAGACGCATGTGGACGAACAGCTCATCAATGCAGAGCTTCAGGCGCTCATGCGAACGCTTCTACAATATTTTGAACAATACATAAAGCTTTCTAAAAAAGTATCAGCTGAAACATATTCGACTGTAGCAGATATTGAAGAGCCAGGTCGACTTGCAGATATCGTGGCTTCTCACTTGCCGATCAAGCTGAAGGAGAAGCAAGAAATTCTCGAAACATTTGATGTGAAAGCGCGTTTGAACCGTATTATTCAATTATTAAATAATGAAAAGCAAGTGCTTAATTTAGAGAAGAAGATTGGACAACGTGTAAAAACGTCGATGGAGCGCACGCAAAAGGAGTACTTTTTGCGTGAACAAATGAAAGCGATCCAACAGGAATTAGGCGATAAAGAAGGAAAAACAGGAGAAGTTGAAGAGCTGCTGAAGCGCATTGAAGAAGCAGGGATGCCAGAAAACGTTGAAAAAACGGCGTTAAAGGAATTAAATCGCTACGAAAAAATCCCTGCGAGTGCCGCAGAAAGTGTTGTCATTCGCAACTATTTAGATTGGCTCCTTGCATTGCCGTGGTCGAAAGCGACGGACGATGATCTCGATGTAGCTCACGCGGAAATGATTTTAAACCGCGACCATTATGGTTTAGAGAAAGTAAAGGAGCGGGTGCTGGAATATTTAGCGGTTCAACAGCTAACGAAATCGTTAAAAGGCCCGATTCTTTGCTTAGCTGGACCTCCAGGAGTGGGGAAAACGTCTTTAGCTCGTTCAATTGCCGAGTCGCTCGGAAGAAACTTTGTGCGCATTTCGCTTGGCGGAGTACGTGATGAATCGGAAATTCGTGGTCATCGCCGCACGTATGTTGGGGCGATGCCGGGACGGATCATTCAAGGGATGAAAAAAGCAGGAACGAATAATCCTGTCTTTTTGCTCGATGAAATTGATAAAATGTCCAGTGACTTTAGAGGCGACCCATCCGCTGCCTTACTAGAGGTTCTTGATCCAGAGCAAAATCATAATTTCAGCGATCACTATATTGAGGAAACGTACGATCTTTCTAACGTCATGTTCGTGGCAACCGCGAATGATTTAGCGACGATTCCAGGCCCGCTCCGTGATCGAATGGAGATTATTACGATTGCTGGCTATACAGAGGTCGAGAAAACACATATTGCGACGAAGCATTTATTGCCAAAGCAAGTCGAAGAGCATGGTTTAACGAAAAGTCAGCTGCAAGTAAAGGAAGAAGCGGTGCAAGATATGATCCGCTATTACACAAGAGAAGCGGGTGTGCGTAGTCTTAAGCGTCAACTAGCGTCAGTCTGTCGGAAAGCGGCGAAGAAGATTGTGTCTAATGAGCGTAAGCGGATTATTATTACAAGCAAAAATTTAGAAGACTTTTTAGGGAAAAGAACGTTCCGTTACGGTCAAGCGGAAACGGTCGATCAAGTCGGTGTAGCCAATGGGTTGGCTTATACAGCAGTCGGTGGCGATACGTTGCAAATCGAAGTCTCTCTTTCTCCGGGAAAAGGAAAATTAATTTTAACTGGTAAGCTTGGGGATGTAATGAAAGAATCCGCCCAAGCCGCCTTTAGCTACGTCCGTTCAAAAACGACTGAGTTCAATATTGAAGCGGATTTCCATGAAAAAAATGATGTTCATATCCATGTACCAGAAGGAGCGGTTCCGAAAGACGGACCATCTGCGGGAATCACGATGGCAACAGCTCTCGTATCTGCTTTAACAGGTCGTGCGATTCGCAAGGAAGTAGGAATGACAGGAGAAATTACGTTACGAGGACGCGTGTTGCCAATTGGAGGCGTGAAAGAGAAGTCGCTAGGGGCTCACCGTGCGGGGGTGAAAACGATTATTCTCCCACAAGAAAATGAAAAAGACATTGAAGACATTCCAGAAAGCGTGCGCAAGGAATTAACATTTGTTCTTGCTGCGACGATGGAGGATGTTCTAAAAGTAGCATTAGTAGGTGAAAACAATGAAAGTTAATCAAGTAGAAATGGTCATTAGTGCAGTCAAGCCGGAGCAATATCCAGAAAGTACTTTGCCGGAATTTGCTTTAGCGGGACGTTCAAATGTAGGGAAATCCTCTTTTATTAATAAAATGATCAATCGCAAAAGTATGGCTCGTATTTCCTCTAAACCAGGAAAAACACAAACGCTTAACTTTTATAAAATTGAAGAGGCTCTATACTTCGTGGACGTTCCGGGCTATGGCTTTGCCAAAGTTTCGAAAAAGGAACGTGAAGCATGGGGGAAAATGATTGAAACATATTTAACGACGCGGGAACAATTGAAAGCTTGCGTGTTAATTATCGATTTGCGACATCCGCCGACGGAAGACGATGTGATGATGTATAATTTCCTTAAGCATTACGACATTCCAGCTGTTGTAATCGCAACAAAGGCGGATAAAATTCCAAAAGGGAAATGGCAAAAACATTTGAAAATTGTGAAGGAAAAGCTGGAGTTTGAGCCGGAGGATGACATTGTCGTCTTCTCATCCGAAACAGGACAAGGCAAGGATGAAGCGTGGAAAGTATTGCAACGACGAATGAAGAACTAACAAAAAGCAGCGAATCCGTTCAAAGGATTCGCTGCTTTTTTGCATACCTACTATTCTAACAAACTAGCTTTGAAGCACCGGTCTTTTCACCCATTTTACATATATGTATTGACGAATTCTTTTTTGGTATCTTTTGCAAATAAGATAGATTGGCGGATACAATAAACAAATAAAAAGGATGATATTAATGAGCATACCAATGATGAATGTTCGACCGAGTGACAGGCTGGTAAGAATGGATTGATCAAGAACTGCTTTATTGATAGCCTCTCCTAAATTATTAGGAAAAATGAATCGGCCTGTTAATACATTCAAATAAAACAACACAGGAAAGACCCACATCAATGAAATGCCGCCTAAAAACCCAGCGATGGGGTTTCCTCTACATAGTTTGGCGATGGCGACAGAGATCAAGACACCAATGCCAAAGGACGGAATAAAATTAATGGAGGCCCCTAAAGTAAAGCCGATGGAAATGCTATGAGCACTGCCCTTTAATCTAAAAAATTTGAGGAGTAAATACTTTAGTCTCCTTTGTATGACACGGACCATATTTAAGCCCCCTATTTCTTTTTAATAAATAATAAATAGCCGCCGATAATGATTAGAATGATCGGCCAAAACTGCCAAAGGGAAAAAGCGCGGTTTTCAAGGATGCCTAACCATGCAATTACTTTATCGTAGAAGAGCGTGATAATTGCTAAAACAAGAAAAAGCAAACCTTGAAATAATCCTTTTCTCGTCTTTTGATACTGCATTAAAAAGCCAAGCGAAATAATTAAGATAAAAACACCCGTGTCGTTGGACCAAAACTGAAAATGATTGACAACATGAAAGTGAATGCCGAATCCTGTCAAAATTACTCCGGGTAAAATACCACTCGCTTCATTTCCACTGTAAGCTTCAGCTAAAAAAGCGAGGCCGATGACGATAAGTAATGTGGGCCAGCTCAAGAATGGTTGAATGTGATCAAACTTTGCTTGTTGTAAGAAAAAGTACAATCCAAATCCGATTAAAATAACGCCTGGAAATAATCGTTGTTGCTTCATTGGCGATTTCCCCGCTTTCTCTGTCGCAATCTTGAATCTTACGTCTCATTTTGTTACTCTATGTACAGGGATTATAACAGGTTATATCTATTTTTTTCTAGCCATTATGTTTAATGTTAGCATATGTTCACAATTTGTGAATAAGGAAATTTTTCATCGTGGTATAATAGGGACAATAGATTTTTTCGGGGGTGTCATGAAACGTGCATATTGTTGTGGTGGGACTGAACTACAAAACAGCCCCAGTGGAGATCAGAGAACGGTTATCATTTAATGATTCTGACTTAGAACGAGCGATGTCAGCACTTCAACAGCAAAAGAGTATTTTAGAAAATGTCATCTTGTCTACATGTAACCGAACAGAGATTTATGCGGTCGTAGATCAACTTCATACAGGGCGCTACTATATTAAAGACTTCTTATCGAAGTGGTTCAAGCTTGAAAAGGAAGAATTTACACCTTTTCTATTTATTTATGAGCAAGAGGCCGCAGTTGAGCATTTGTTTAAAGTGGCGAGTGGCTTAAATTCAATGGTGCTTGGAGAAACGCAAATTCTTGGGCAAGTGCGTTCAAGCTTTTTACGCGGGCAAGAAATAACGTCTACAGGAACGGTATTTAATCATTTATTTAAACAAGCCATTACGCTAGCGAAAAAGGCACATGCTGAGACAGACATTGGTGCGAACGCTGTATCTGTCAGCTATGCAGCTGTCGAGTTAGCGAAAAAGATTTTCGGCAATTTGAAAGGAAAGCATGTACTCGTTGTGGGAGCAGGCAAGATGGGCGAGTTGGCAATCCAAAACTTACACGGTAGCGGAGCGACGAAAGTAACGGTCATCAATCGGACATTTGAAAAAGCAGCTGTACTAGCTGAGCGTTTCGATGGTGATGCGAAAACGTTGCAGGAGTTACAATGTGCGTTAGTCGAAGCCGACATTTTAATTAGCTCAACTGGGTCTAAAGATTATGTAATTACGAAAGAAAGAATGGCTGTTGTGGAAAAGATGCGTAAAGGCAAACCATTATTTATGGTGGATATTGCTGTTCCGCGCGATCTTGACCCTGCAATTTCTGAACTTCAAAGTGTTTTCTTATATGATATTGATGATCTTGAAGGAATTGTGCAAGCCAATCTTGCGGAGCGCCAAAAAGCAGCGGCGAGAATTGAACTGATGATTGAAAGTGAAATCATTACGTTTAACGATTGGATCAATATGCTCGGCGTCGTTCCGGTCATTTCTGCTCTTCGTCAGAAAGCGCTCTCTATTCAAGCGGAAACGATGGAAAGCATTGAACGAAAAATGCCGGACTTAACGGATCGTGAACGTAAAGTATTGAGCAAGCATACGAAAAGTATTATTAATCAAATGTTAAAAGATCCGATCTCGCAAGCAAAGGAACTGGCAGGAGATAAGCGTTCAGCTGAGAAATTAGAGCTGTTTATGCAAATTTTCAATATCGAACAAGAAGTAGAAGAACAAAAGCAGGCAAAAGTCGTGGAACAACGCGTTCAAGTAACACAAGCAAAGCCTTTATTCCAAGTGTAAGCGAGGTTGCACGATGTTATTTGAACAAGAAATGACAAGAATTCATGAACTGATGGTCATTTTATATGCAGCAAGCATCATGTTTTATTTCATTGACTTTTTAAATCAAAACAAGAAGGCGAATCGAATCGCCTTCTCGATGTTAGCGATTGTTTGGGTACTTCAAACAATCTTTTTATTTCTTTACATGAAGCAAACCGGTCGATTCCCTGTGCTTACCCTTTTTGAAGGGCTTTATTTTTATGCGTGGGTATTAATCACAATGTCACTGGTGATGAACCGGTTGTTGCGGATGGACTTTATGGTATTTTTTACGAATGTTATTGGGTTTGTCATTATGGCGATTCATACATTTGCTCCGGTGCAAATGGGATCTGAAGCGATGGCGGAAAAATTAATGTCAGAGCTGTTATTGATTCATATTACGATGGCAATCCTATCCTATGGGGCATTTTCCTTATCGTTTATTTTTTCTTTGCTCTATTTGTTGCAGCATAGACTATTAAAAATGAAAAAATGGAGTCAACGGCTTTGGCGAATCGGCGATTTGCAGAAGCTCGCGAAGCTTGCCTATATTTTCAATGCGATTGGTGTGCCGATGCTGTTGTTAAGCCTTCTTTTAGGGTTGACATGGAAATTTATGAAGCTTCCTGAAGTGAGTTGGTTTGATGCGAAAATCATCGCTTCGTTAGTGATGTTAACGATCTATAGTATATTCCTATATTTAAAGGTCCGCCGAGGAGTGTATGAGAAGACATTGGCACAAATAAACTGTGCAGCTTTTTTCATCGTATTAATTAATTTTTTCCTAGTGAGTCGACTTTCATCGTTTCACTTTTGGTATGCATAAAGGTAGGAGGACGGAATGAGAAAGATTATTGTTGGTTCCCGAAGAAGCAAGTTAGCATTAACGCAAACAAACTGGGTCATTGCTCAGTTGAAAAAAATCAACCCTGATTACGATTTTGAAGTGAAGGAAATCGTGACGAAAGGCGACCGCATTTTAGATGTGACTCTTTCGAAAGTAGGCGGGAAAGGCTTATTTGTTAAAGAAATTGAACAAGCGATGTTCGAGAAGGAAATTGATATTGCTGTACATAGCATGAAAGATATGCCCGCTGTGTTGCCTGAAGGATTGACGATTGGTTGTATTCCTGTACGTGAGGACCATCGCGATGCCTTTATTTCTAAAGGGCATGTCAAACTAGCCAATCTACCGGCTGGAGCGATTGTTGGTACGAGTAGCCTTCGACGAAGTGCACAAATTTTAGCCGCGCGTCCGGATTTGGAAATCAAATGGATTCGCGGCAATATCGATACGCGCTTAGCGAAATTAGAAACGGAAGAGTATGATGCGATTATTTTAGCGGCGGCTGGCCTTGCGCGCATGGGTTGGTCAACGGATGTTGTAACCGAATTCCTTGATGCCGAGCTTTGCCTTCCGGCTGTTGGGCAAGGAGCGTTAGCGATTGAATGTCGTGAAGATGATAAGGAAGTGCTAGAGTTACTAGCGGCATTTACTTCACCGGAGACGAAGCAAACGGTAACGGCAGAAAGAGCGTTCCTTCATCAAATGGAGGGTGGCTGCCAAGTGCCGATTGCTGGATTTGCGACGATCGAAGGCGATGACACACAATTAACAGTTTTAGTTGCGTCTCCAGATGGAAAGACGATTTTTAAAGAAATCGTTAAGGGGAAAGACCCTCAAGCAGTGGGAGAGCAAGCAGCCGCTCTTTTAAGTGAGCGCGGTGCGAAGAAGCTGATTGAGGACGTGAAAGCGGAGCTGGATGTTTAAATGACAGCGACTCAGCCGCTTCATAATAAGCGTATTTTAGTGACACGTCCAAGAGGACAAGCGGCCCCATTTATTGATAAAATAAAAGCAGCCGGGGGAATAGCCTATGCTGTTCCCTTGATTGCTTTTCGGGCCGTTCAAGCTGCTAATGAGTCGGTCGTTGTGAACAAGCTATATACATATGATTGGATTATTTTAACGAGTAAAAACGGCGTCGATTTCTTCTTTCAGCGGTTGGAAGAAATGGGCGTTGATCGGACGAGGATTTCCGCTCGATTTGCGGCGATTGGGACGAAAACAGCGGCGGTCTTGCAAGAGTATGGCTTTACTGCTGACTATATACCAGAAAAGTTTTCGGCGGATCAGTTGGCAAAAGAGATTGAACTCGGACTTTTTCAAGCGCAGAACGTTCTTATTCCTAAAGGGAATCTCGCGCGGACGACGATTGCTGAGGCGCTTCGAAAACAAGATGTACAAGTAGATGAGTGGATCGTCTATGAAACTTTCTTTCCTAAAGAGGAAAAGAGGCGTCTCGTTCAGCTTTTACAAAACGAGCAATTAGATGTGATTACGTTTACGAGTCCATCGGCTGTTCACCATTTTATCGCTGGGATCGAGGAAGCCAATCTCCCACCCTCAGCGGTCATTGCCTGTATCGGCCCGGTGACCGAGGCAGCAGTCAAGAGTTTTGGTCTTTCCGTCTCTATTTGTCCACAACAATATACGATTGAAGCATTGATCACAGAAATGATTCAATACTTCAGGAAGGAAGAGGAATAATGGGATTACAATTTACGCGTCATCGTCGTTTACGACAATCAGCCAATATGCGTGCTCTTGTGCGTGAAACCATTTTACAAAAAGAAGACTTAATTTACCCACTATTTATTGTTGAGGGTGAAAATGTGAAACATGAAGTATCCTCGATGCCAGGGGTGTTTCAGCTATCATTAGATCGTTTAAATGAAGAAATGGATGAAATTGTTGCACTTGGCATTAAGTCGGTTATTTTATTCGGTGTTCCTCATGAAAAAGATGCGACGGGAACAGGTGCTTATCATAATCACGGAATTGTACAGCAGGCGACTCGTGCGATTAAAGAACAATACCCTGACATCATTGTGATTGCGGATACATGCCTTTGTGAATATACCGATCATGGGCATTGCGGTGTCATTGAAGGCGGCAAAGTATTAAATGATCCATCTTTAGAATTATTAGCGAAAACAGCTGTGAGCCAAGCGGAAGCAGGCGCGGATATTATTGCTCCGTCTAATATGATGGATGGCTTCGTGGTGGCTATTCGTCAAGGGCTTGATGAGGCAGGCTATACCGATGTGCCGATCATGTCTTATGCGGTGAAATATTCGTCAAGCTTTTACGGACCGTTCCGTGATGCGGCAGACTCTACGCCGCAGTTTGGTGACCGCAAAACGTATCAGATGGACCCGGCGAATCGTCGGGAAGCATTGCGTGAAGCTCAATCGGATATGGAAGAAGGAGCGGACTTCTTAATCGTGAAGCCTGCGCTCTCTTACCTGGATATTATTCGTGACGTACGCAATGAATTTAATGCACCAGTTGTGGCTTACAATGTTAGCGGAGAATATTCAATGGTCAAGGCAGCGGCGTTAAACGGTTGGATTGATGAGAAAGCGGTCGTTATGGAGAAGTTGACTAGCATGAAACGAGCAGGTTCGGATTTAATTATTACGTATTTTGCAAAAGATGTAGCCCGTTGGCTGAGTGAATAAAAGGGGGAAACGATCAATGCGTTCTTATGAAAAATCAAAGCAAGCATATCAAGAAGCAGTGAAACTAATGCCAGGTGGAGTGAACAGTCCAGTCCGTGCGTTCAAATCAGTCAATATGGACCCGATTTTTATGGAGCGTGGAAAAGGATCGAAAATTTATGATATCGACGGCAACGAATACATTGATTATGTTCTCTCTTGGGGTCCGTTGATTTTAGGGCATTCAAACGACCAAGTAGTTGAAGGATTAAAGAAGACGGCTGAAACAGGAACAAGCTTCGGGGCATCGACAGTGATTGAAAATGAATTAGCGAAGCTTGTGATTGAGCGTGTGCCATCGATTGAAGTTATTCGTATGGTTTCTTCTGGAACGGAAGCGACGATGAGTGCGCTTCGCCTCGCTCGTGGATTCACTGGCCGCAATAAAATTTTAAAATTTGAAGGCTGCTATCACGGTCATGGTGACTCATTGTTAATTAAAGCAGGTTCAGGCGTGGCTACATTAGGTTTACCAGATAGCCCAGGTGTTCCTGAAGGGGTTGCTCAAAATACAGTGACCGTTGCTTATAATGATATCGAAGGAGTGAAAGTCGCTTTTGAACAGTACGGTGACGATATCGCTTGTATCATTGTCGAACCGGTTGCTGGTAATATGGGTGTCGTTCCTCCACAGCCTGGTTTCCTTGAAGGGCTTCGTGAAATTACAGAGCAATACGGCGCTTTGCTTATTTTTGATGAAGTGATGACAGGTTTCCGTGTAGGCTATAACTGTGGTCAAGGTCTTTTCAATGTGACGCCGGATTTAACGTGCTTAGGAAAAGTGATCGGCGGAGGGCTACCGGTTGGTGCATTCGGTGGTCGCGCAGATATTATGGAGAAAATTGCTCCTAGCGGTCCGATCTATCAAGCGGGCACTCTTTCAGGAAATCCGATGGCGATGACAGCGGGCTTAGAAACGCTTCGTCAATTAACACCGGAAACGTATGATGAGTTTATTCGTAAAGCGGATCTTTTAGAAAAAGGCTTGTCAGAAGCAGCAGAGAAGCACGGCATTCCTTATACGATTAATCGTGCGGGCTCAATGATTGGCATTTTCTTCACGAATGAAGATGTTATTAACTACGAAACGGCAAAAGCGTCTGATCTAGAGCTGTTTGCCGAGTATTATAAAGAAATGGCTAATGAAGGAGTCTTCCTTCCGCCGTCTCAATTTGAAGGATTATTCTTATCAACGGCTCATTCTGATGAAGATATTGAGAAAACGATTGCCGCTGCAGAAAAAGCATTTAGTAAACTGAAAAAATAAGAAATAGCTATTTTTTATGGCTGTCTTCGAGCATAGTGACTATGTTTACTCGGAGGCAGTCTTTTTTGTCGTGAGATAGGTCAGCCAGCGAGAAAAAGCATATTCCTCTTTTAAAAAGCATACATTCGAATGAAGAGAGCCTTATTAATCATTTGCTGAAAGTGGAGGGAGGAATAAGCGTGACTTCTCAAGATCAGTCGTATTTACGATTTTCCTTAGAAGAAACGATTCGATTTGATCGCGGGCAGGAAGTAGAAGAACTATACTCGATTTCGCTTGACCCGCAAATACAAATGGAAGAGCAAGATCAATTTGTCCGCTTGCATGGTTGTTTAGAGCTTTCTGGAGAATATCAGCCAGCTATAGCTACGGAGACGGACAGTGAAAGCAGTCAGTCGATTAAATATGTCCAGCAAGTGTTAGAGCGAAATGAGCATGAATGCGAGTTTTTTCATCCGTTTCCGATTGACATTACCATTCCGAAAAATCGGATTGAGCAGTTAGAGGAAGTGGAAATTTATATTGACTCCTTTGATTATGATCTCCCGCAAAAAGGGGACTTAAAGCTAACGGTGGACTTATCGATCTCGGGTATTTATGGGGAACAGCAAACGCATCGACCGCAAGAGCCAGAAGTATTAGAAGAAGAGCGTGAGCAAGTCCCAACCGAAGAGCTAGACGTTCCAGTAGCATTAGAGGACGTTGAAGAAGAGCAACAAGAGGGGGATGAACTAGAGTTTTCCATGGTTACGCTCGATTTAGAGCCGATGACTGATGAACAGGAAGAAGCTGATTTTTCTGTAGAGGTTAAAAGAAAACCGAATGAGATCGATCAAGAAATAGAAAACGCAGTCATTCCAACGATCCAAAAAAGAGAAG
Organism: Bacillus sp. Hm123; assembly: GCF_051842975.2. Lineage (NCBI taxonomy): Bacteria > Bacillati > Bacillota > Bacilli > Caryophanales > Bacillaceae > Bacillus > Bacillus sp. Hm123. The sequence goes on along the minus strand of NZ_CM200277.1, from coordinate 2,448,021 downwards.
AAATGAAAGAGGTTCAACAAGTTGAGAATAGCGAAATGGTTGAGCAAGAGGAAGAAAATGATCAACCGGCTGTAGACGGAGAAATAGAGAGTAACGAGATGCTAGAGAGTCAAGAGGAAGCACCAACTCCTGAGCCGAAAAAGAAAAAATCATTTAGTTTCAAGCAAACGGAAACGATGTCGTTAGCGGATTTTTTTGCGAGAAAAGAAGAGGATGAACCAGTCACTTGGAAAGTGTGCCTTGTACAAAAGGATGATACATTACAAAAGCTAGCTGAACGTTATGAAGTGCTCGTAGCGGATATCGTCAAAGAAAATAAATTAGAGACTCATCAATCAATCACCGAAGGCCAAGTGCTCTACATTCCGAGCCAAGAGAAGGTCAGTAAATAAATCGTCTGGCTGTCTCGTCGTGGGACAGCCTTACTTTTTGACAAAGCGGGTGAAGCATGTGGAACAGCCCTTTTCAGACGTATGGAAACAATATGATGTACAGCCGAAATATATGGAATCATTCGGTCGTATCCAAAAGCTGTATACCGATCAAGGCAACTTTGCGTTAAAAAGAATACCGGCTACGCGCGGGATGTATTTTCTTCACAGTATGCAACGATTGTATCAATCGGGTTATCATCATTTTGTGCCTGTCTATCCAGCACGAGATGGTCGATACGGCATTCTTGAAGGTCATCATATTTATTATTTAATGCCTTGGGTCGAAGGAAGCAATGATCGCGACACGATTTTAAAAGAGAAGCAAATGCTGAGAGAAGCGGCTAGGCTTCATTTATTATCTTCTAAAGAAGTAGACATAGACTCACAAGAAAGGCTCAAACATTATGAACAGGTGAAACAGACGTGGGAACGGCAAGAAGAACAATTGGAGCAATATATCACTTTAGCTGAAAAAGAGACGTACATGTCACCATTTAGTCTGCAGTATGCCTTATATTATCATGACATTACGATGGCATATGGGTACGCAAAGGAAAAGCTGAAAGAATGGATGGAGGAGACGAAGGAGCATAAAAAGGTGAGAACGGTTCAAGTGCACGGAAATTTAGCGTTGGATCATTTTATTTTAGATCGTCAAGGGATGGGCTATTTTATTAATTTAGAGCAATCCCGACCAGCAACGCCGATTCATGATCTCGTTCCGTACTTTACCCATTCTCTCACCACTTTTCCGAAAAAAGCCGATGCTGAAATTGAACAGTTTACTTCTTACATCGGGCATATCCCTTTAAAAAAAGAAGAGAAGTTATTGTTTCATAGTTATCTAGCCTATCCAGGAGCAATCTATGAAACGATCTCTGCTTACTTTACTCGTTCGAGAAGATATAGCGAACATCAATTTACGAAAAAACTGCAACGGCAACATTGGCAGCTAAAAAATATTGAATACTTTCTCATCCAATCGAACTCCGAAACTAACGAGGGACTGTAACTCTATTGAATAGAGACAGTCCCTAAATCCATTCCAAATAAAGAGCAACGGCAAGTAAAATTAACACGGCCAGTAGAATAACATCAAAGGTAGTCGGGAAAAATAGCGTTCGGATTCCTTGGAATAGACAAAAGGGGACGGCTAATTGCGAACAGATTGCGCGGCATTTCCGTAGCCAAGGTGGAAGGGTGTACGGATTGTATCTTCTTCTCATCATTGTCACCTGCTTTTCCTCTTTATTATTATATATATGAAGGAAAGTGAATCTTAGTGAGTAAACATGAAAAATGATGGCAATAATGATTGACGAAATTACCTGTTTTTCGATAAGATATGAGTAATAATAAAAAGCAAAGACCGGGAAGAGTACGATGAACAGCAAGTCGAGCAGAGAGAAAACTCATGGCTGAAAGGTTTTCCGATAGGCGCATCAGAACGTCACCCGCGAGCTGCTTCTGTGAACGTTAGTAGCAGAAGTCGGTTACCAGCCGTTATTGGATTGAGAGCCGAATGTGCCTGCAACAGCCATTCGTGAAAAAAGGTGGCACCGCGAACAACTCCTTCGTCCTTTTGGCGATAGGGGTTTTTTTGTGGGCAAAAAAGCAGGCTGTAAATAAAGGAGGAGCAACGAATGGAAAACAATGAATTAACAATGCCAACAAAGTATGATCCACAGGCGATTGAGCAAGGTCGCTATGACTGGTGGGTGAATAGCAAAGTATTTGAAGCGAAGGACGATCAAACGAAGGACGATCAAACGAAGGAGCCTTATACGATTGTCATTCCACCACCAAACGTTACAGGAAAGCTACATCTTGGACATGCTTGGGATACGACGTTACAAGATATTTTAACGCGGATGAAGCGGATGCAAGGCTATGATGTACTATGGCTACCAGGTATGGACCATGCGGGAATTGCGACGCAAGCGAAAGTGGAGCAAAAGCTACGTGAAGAAGGAAAGTCTCGCTACGATCTTGGTCGTGAGAAATTTTTAGAAGAAGCGTGGAAATGGAAAGAGGATTATGCCGGTTTTATTCGTGAGCAATGGTCAAAGCTTGGTCTTGGTCTTGATTATAGCCGTGAGCGTTTCACATTAGATGAAGGTCTGTCAAAAGCCGTTCGTGAAGTGTTCGTTACTTTATATAATAAAGGATTAATTTACCGCGGGGAGTACATTATTAACTGGGACCCAGCGACGAAAACAGCTCTTTCTGATATTGAGGTTATTTATAAAGACGTTCAAGGCGCATTCTATCATATGAAATATCCGCTTGCTGATGGCAGTGGACATATTGAAATCGCAACCACTCGTCCAGAAACGATGCTTGGGGATACAGCGGTCGCTGTCCACCCAGAAGATGAGCGTTATAAACATTTAATCGGTAAGACAGTTATTTTACCAATCGTTGGCCGTGAAATTCCAATCGTCGGTGATGATTATGTGGATATGGAATTCGGTTCAGGTGCGGTGAAAATTACGCCAGCTCATGACCCGAACGACTTTGAAATCGGTAACCGTCATGACCTAGAGCGCGTGCTTGTTATGAATGAAGACGGAACGATGAATGATTTGGCTGGCAAATATAACGGAATGGATCGTTTCGAGTGCCGTAAACAAATCGTGAAGGATTTACAAGAGCAAGGGGTGCTGTTCAACATTGAAGAGCATATGCATTCTGTTGGTCATTCAGAGCGAAGCGGGGCGGTTGTTGAACCATATTTATCTACACAATGGTTTGTTAAAATGCAGCCGTTAGCGGATGAAGCGATTGCTCTACAAGCGAAGGAAGAGAAAGTTCACTTCGTTCCTGATCGATTTGAAAAAACATACTTACATTGGATGGAAAACATTCGTGATTGGTGTATTTCTCGTCAGCTTTGGTGGGGTCACCGTATTCCTGCTTGGTATCATAAAGAAACAGGCGAAGTGTTTGTTGGCCACGAAGCGCCAGCAGATATCGGAAACTGGGAGCAAGATACCGATGTACTGGATACGTGGTTCAGCTCGGCTTTATGGCCATTTTCGACAATGGGCTGGCCGGATGAAGAGGCAGCGGACTTTAAACGTTATTATCCAACAGGTGCCTTAGTCACTGGCTATGACATCATTTTCTTCTGGGTATCTCGTATGATCTTCCAAGGATTAGAGTTTACCGGTGAGCGTCCATTTAAAGATGTATTAATCCATGGACTTGTTCGCGATGCAGAAGGTCGTAAAATGAGTAAGTCGTTAGGGAACGGTGTCGATCCGATGGAAGTGATTGATAAGTACGGAGCGGATTCCTTGCGTTACTTCTTATCAACAGGAAGTTCTCCAGGTCAAGACCTTCGTTTCTCGGTGGAAAAAGTAGAATCGATTTGGAACTTCGCTAATAAAATTTGGAATGCGTCTCGTTTCGCTTTAATGAATATGGACGGATTAACATATGAAGAAATTGATTTAAGCGGTGAAATGTCCGTTGCCGATAAATGGATTTTAACGAGACTAAATGAAACGATTGAAACGGTGACGAAGCTCGCTGATCGTTATGAGTTCGGTGAAGTCGGTCGCGTGCTATACAACTTCATTTGGGATGACTTCTGTGATTGGTATATCGAAATGGCGAAGCTGCCATTGTACGGAGAAGACGAAGCGGCGAAGAAAACGACTCGTTCAATTCTTGCTTATGTGCTCGACAATACGATGCGTCTTTTACATCCATTTATGCCGTTTATTACAGAAGAAATTTGGCAAAACCTTCCGCATGATGGTGAAACGATCGTCACAGCGAAGTGGCCGGAAGTGCGTCCAGAATTATCGGATGAAAAAGCGGCGAACGATATGAAGCTATTAGTAGATATTATTCGCGCTGTTCGTAACATCCGTGCCGAAGTGAATACGCCGATGAGCAAGCAAATTAAGCTAACGATCAAAGCGAAGGATGAAGCTATTCTTTCTGTACTTGAATATAACCGTGCCTATGTAGAACGCTTCTGTAACCCAGAAGAATTGACGATGTCCGTCGATGCGGTTGCTCCTGATAAAGCGATGACAGCTGTTGTTACGGGTGCGGAATTAATTTTACCACTTGAAGGGTTAATTAATATCGATGAAGAAATTGCTCGTCTACAAAAAGAGTGGGATAAATGGAATAGCGAAGTCGAACGAGTTCAGAAGAAATTAGGCAACGAACGCTTCGTCAGCAAAGCACCACAAAAAGTAGTCGATGAAGAACGTGCGAAAGAACAAGACTATTTAGAAAAGCGTGCGGCAGTAGAAGCGCGCATGAATGAATTAAAGCAATAAGAGCGATGGCTCTAGGACGAATCTGTATCTCGTGTACAGATTCGTCTTTTCATATAGATGGAGGACATTCAAATGATACATACTCATCAAGAAGCATTAAATTGGATTCACAGTCGTCTGCAAATCGGTATTAAGCCAGGGCTGTTACGAATGGAATGGTTAATGGAAAGAATGAATCATCCAGAACGGCGACTGAAAACGATACATATTGGTGGAACGAATGGCAAGGGATCGACGGTTACTTATATGCGTTCGATTTTACAAGCAGCTGGCTATGAAATTGGTACGTTCACCTCTCCTTACATTGAACAATTCAATGAGCGGATTAGCATTAATGGAATTCCGATTACCGATGACGAACTGACTCAGCTCGTCAATGTGATCAAGCCGCTAGCCGAGGAGCTTGAGCAGACTGAGCTTGGTGGACCGAGTGAATTTGAAGTGATTACGGCAATGGCTTTCTATTATTTTGCTGATGTTCATCCTGTCGACATCGTGCTGTTTGAAGTAGGCTTAGGTGGACGGTTAGACTCAACGAATGTTATCGATCCACTTCTTGCGATCATTACAACGATCGGCATGGATCATATGCAGTTTTTAGGTAATACGCTAGAAGAGATTGCTTTTGAAAAAGCGGGGATCATTAAATGTGATGTTCCGATCATTAGTGGTGTGAAGCAAGCGGCAGCGCGAGAAGTGATTGCTAAGCGAGCAAGCGAGCAGAAATCGACTGTTTATCAGCTAGGAGAGCAGTTTCAAGGCGAGTGGCAGCAGTCACTTTCGATGGGGGAAGCCTTTCATTTCCAGTCCGAATGGGCGAATATGGAGTCTCTGCACACTAGTTTAAATGGATTGCACCAAACCGACAATGCGGCGCTTGCTGTGATGGCGATGCTTTATTTGAACACCTTTCATTCCTTTTTCATCGAAGAATCACATATTCGAGAAGGACTTAAAGCGGCTTATTGGCCAGGTCGATTGGAGCAAGTGTGTCAGCAACCAGTTATCTTGCTTGATGGCGCTCATAATCCAGAAGGCATGAAAGCATTGGCCGACTCATTAAAGGTACGTTATCCAGATTGCGAAGTCACAGCACTGTTCGCTGGATTAAAAGATAAAAAACTGGATCAAATGCTCGCCTTGCTTGCAGAAGCTGCCGACACGGTTATTTTTACTACGTTTGATTTTCCGAGAGCGGCTAGCTATGAACAATTCGAGCCATTGTTAAATGAGCAGACGGTCTGGAGAGCGGATTGGGAGGAATGTCTCAAGGAATTTCAACATAGTAGACAAAAGGGGCGTATTTTCGTCGTAACGGGTTCGCTTTATTTTATTTCTGAGGTGAAAAAGTTATTTTGAAACTTTTAACAAATTTTACTAGATCTTAATTTGGGATTTACAAATAGCTGTTAAGATGAAGGGTATAGACAACTATTTGAAAAGTTGAGGATTCGATCATTGATTAGTTCTATCGTTTTTCTGTATGGTTTGGTTTTTGGCTCTTTTTTTCATGTTGTTGGTTGCAGAGTACCTATTAACAAATCTTTGATATATTCGAGAAGTGCTTGCTCTCATTGTCATCATCGATTGACAGCTATTGAATTAATCCCCGTTTTATCGTACGTGAAACAAAAAGGACGATGTATGAATTGCCAAACTCGTATTTCACCGCTATATATATTGGTGGAACTAATTACGGCCAGTTTATTTACCTATGCCTATACCCAGTTTGGTATCGGTGTGGAATGGCTCCTTTCAATTACTTTAATTTCACTTCTTATCATTATTACGGTTTCTGATTTGCTTTATATGGTTATTCCTGATAAAGTTCTATTTTTTTTCATGGGCCTATTTTTAATTGAGCGTTACTTACTTCCTTTGGAGCCATGGTGGGACTCATTTATTGGTGCTGCGGTAGGCTTTAGCCTCCTATTTCTAATAGCGGTCATTACTAAAGGTGGGATGGGTGGAGGAGATATTAAGCTGTTCGCTGTTATAGGGTTTGTTTTTGGGACAGAAGGGGTATTGTTAACCTTTATTTTATCTACTTGTTTAGGGGCGATCGGTGGATTGATCGGTTTATGGCTTGGGGTTATCAAGCGCCAACAGCCCTTTCCATTTGGTCCTTTCATAGCAGTCTCAGTACTAGTTGTTCTTTTTGTAGAAGATCGAATTTTGGATTGGTATCAATCGTTACTCATTTAAATTTCGGCAGAAACACCACTGTTTTTGCCGAAAATTTTCCCGAACAGGACGACAAAAGTCTTGTTCTTTTTTTATTCCGCTATGATAGCATGGAAGCAACTTAAAGAGGCGAGGGGTGATCCCGAGTGGACAAACCAAAAAAGCAGCAGTTGTCTTTGACGATCTCTAGTAAAAAGGAAGGCAAACAACAAAAGAAGGAGCTTCTTGTGCAGGACTGGCAAAAAGGCGGGCGAGAAAGTGCGGCCGCCGCTGAGAATAAGAAAGAAGAAGAGTTCGAGTGGGTCTTTCCGGATGAAGTGGAGAAGAAGGAAGAAACGATTAGTTTAAAGGCTTCTCTTCATCCACAACAAGCTCGCAGAAGAGTGATAGGTAAGCTTTTATTTATTATCATTAGTGCCATATTGATTGGCTTATTATTCGGTTATGCGATGGTCAAAATTGTGACACAAAAAGAAGAAGCTCCGCCACAAGCGATGCTAACAGAGCCAAAACAAAAGCAAAAATCTACTTCTCCCACAAAACCAACGACTGCTAGTCTTCTTCCGCCGATCGAGACGTCGATCGTGCAAGGTGGCGTTTTTTCTACGAAGGCTGCTGCTGAAAAGGGGATAAACCGGATGAAGGAAGAAGGGGTTGCAGCAGAGATTGTTCAGAAGGATGAGCAGTTTCTTGTCGTACTAGGGGTCTCCTCTCAACTAGCTACAGCGAAACAATTAGGAGAAATTTATCGAGTGCAAGCGGCCGATGTGTACGCAAAAACAACAACTATTTCCTCCTCGATCAAAACAACAGGAGAAGAAAGCTTTGTGGAGGCTTTTTCGGTTGTAGCGGAGGAAAGCGCCAAAGCACTTATCGGTCTTCCGATTGATCAGGCGAAGCTGAATGAGGTTGAAAAAGAGCTACAAACTGAAAAAGGAACGCAAAAAGAGGAAGTCGCCTCACTACAGCGGTTATTAGTAGATGCTGTTAATCAAGCTAAAAGTGATCAGCCGCAGGCCGCCCGAGCGGCGCAGGAGAAGCTTTTGGCTTTTTTGGCTGAATATTAAAAAAAGGCTAGCGCCTACTCGAATGGAGAAGGCGCTAGCTTTTTTATTATTTTGTCGCTTCTAAAATCTGTTGTTTCACTTCTTCTAATAATAATTCTTTTCCTAGTGGAGTGTATCCTTTATTTAAGTCTTCAGGTGCAATCATGAACACTTTGTTATTTTTTACTGCGTTCATATTTTTCCAAATCGCGCTTTCTTGGAATTCTTTTAGACGTTGATCGCCATCACCTGTAGTAAATACAAATAAATAGTCAGGGTTATAATCGATTAATGCTTCTTTTTGTAATTGAAGCAATGGTTCCTCTGTCGGTGTTCCTTCGATAGCAGGTAACTTTAAGTCTTCAAATAAGAAGCTTCCGTAGCCGTAGTTTCCATATACACGGAAAGCATTTGGATAAGCGGCCATTACCATGAATTTATCATCTCCTGTTTTAGCGAGGATTTCATCATGAGTGGCTTTCGCTTTTTCATCGAATTCTTTTAACCATTTATTTGCTTCTTCTTCTTTATCCATAATGCGGGCGATTTCTTCGAATTTAGGTCTCCAGTCACTTAAGTCTGTTTCAAGCATAACTGTTGGAGCAATTTTGCTTAATTGATCATAAAGCTTCTCTTGACGGTTATTGATAATGATTAAATCAGGCTTTGCTGTAAGGATCGTATCAGTATTGATTTCATCTCCCCAGAAGGAGCCAACTGGCTTTGTATCTTTTAATTGATCTTGTAAAAATGGCATAATTTTTTGTTCACTTGTATTAGCTGTAATAATAGGCGTATATCCGAAAATAAGTAATTCTTCTGTTGATCCACTAATATCGGCAATGCGTTTCGGTTCTACTGGAACCTTGACGTCGCCTTTCACTGTTTTAACTACTCGTTCAGCTGGTTTTTCTTCTTTCTTTGTTTTTGCTGAATCATTGTCATTGCCACATGCGGCTAATAGAACAAATGAAAGCAAGAATAAGAAACTCATTAATAAGTGCTTTTTCATTAGTAAAATCTCCTTTTTCTATGGTGTTTTAATAAGTAAGTAAATAAAATATGGTGCTCCAATAAGTGAAAGGACAAGACCTACTGGGATCTCAGAGCTTGGCATCAAACTTCTTGCTAAGCAATCAGCTGTTAATAGCAATATCGCTCCAATCAAGGCAGAGACAGGTAGCATGATCTGATGTTTAGCTCCAACAATCCTTCTAGCGATGTGAGGAGCGAGTAATCCGATAAATCCAATTCCTCCGGCTACCGCTACGGATACTCCGGCTAAAGCAACTGAAATAAACAGCAGTTTTCTTCGTTCTTTTTCTACTGCAACCCCTAAGCCTGTTGCCATCTTATCTCCAAGGTTTAAAACATTTAATAGGTTGCTTTTAGTGTAAGCGAGAGGTAAGAGGATGATCAGCCATGGAAGAGCCGCAAGTACAAATTTCCAATCAGTTCCCCATAAGCTACCGCTTAACCACACGGTCGCAAAACGAAAATCATTCGCTGTCATTTTCATCGAAAAGACGATATTGATGGCACTGAATCCGGCTGCTACGGCAATTCCTACTAATATTAAACGAGTAGCTGTCACTCCATCCTTCCAAGCTAGTAAATAAATAATAATGGCTGCTGCTAATGCACCGATAAGTGCGAACAATGGAAGGACAAAAACAGAGATGTATGAAGTGACATCCATTTGTCCAAAGAAAAAGTAGACGAATAGTACAACCCCTAGGCCTGCTCCAGCGTTGATACCAATAATTCCAGGGTCTGCTAGAGGATTTCTAGCTAGAGCTTGCAAAATAGCACCCGATGTACTAAGGGCCATACCAACAGCGATAGCGACGATTGCTCGCGGTAAGCGGAAATCAAAAATGAGAATATGTTGCTCCTCACTTCCGAATCCCATTAACGTTTGCATCGAATGAATCGGATGAATCGTCAAAGTACCTATAGATAGGTTGAGAATAATCAGCACAAGGGTGACTACCATCATGATTGTTAAGATTAACAGTTGTTTTCTCATTTGATTAACTACCATGACTTTCCTCCTTCTTTCCTAGCTAAATAAAGAAAGAAAGGAACACCGATGAGAGCCGTAATCGCACCTAATGGCGTTTCATACGGTGGATTAATCGTCCGCGCTAATAAATCAGCTGCTGATAATAATACCCCACCTAAAACAGCCGACACAGGAATGATTAGTCGATAATCAGTTCCAACGATCATGCGAGCAATATGAGGAATCACGAGTCCGACGAATCCGACAGAACCAGCCATTGATACTGCTGCACCTGTCATAATCACGACAAGGATCGTTCCTAATGCTTTAATTAATAAAACATTTTGTCCTAAGCCTGTAGCCATTTCTTCGCCGAAATTCAAAATCGTGAAATAGCGGCTAAGCATGATAGCAATTACTAATGCAAGGAGTCCGAGTGGAATGAGTAATTTAAGGCTTCCCCATTGAACAGAAGCTACACCACCAGCGCTCCACATTGCTACTTCTTGATGTAATTCAAAGTAAAGGGCAATGCCGGAAGAGATCGCTCCTAAAAACCCACTGACTGCGGCGCCAGCCAACGCAAGTTTGACTGGTGTTAATCCTCCTTTAGATAAAGAACCGATGCCATAAAGAACCGATGCCCCGAGAGCAGCGCCAATGAACGAAAAGACAACCTTCCATGAAAAAGATATTCCTGGAAAAAAAGCATAAGATATCGCAATCGCGAAAATGGCTCCGTCTGACACACCCATTAGAGAGGGCGAGGCCAGAGGGTTGCGAGTCATCGCTTGCATGATCGCTCCAGATACCGCCAAAAACATGCCGATTGCTACGGCTCCAATCGCTCGTGGTAAGCGAAAGTCATAAATAACAGAGGATTCCAACGACTGGTCAAATCCTGATAATAATAACCCCCAGACTGTTGACAACTGTATATCAGCGGCTCCAAAAGAAATAGAACAAGCCATTAAAAATACAATCAGTGCAACGCTGGCCACTAAACAAACAATCGCTAATGATAGACGGCCGTTAGTGATCGAAATCAGTTTCTTTTTAGAAGGGGCGTATGTGTTTTCGCTCATGATGTCGAGTAATCCTTTCTTCGAGATAAAGTTTTTGTAGATAATGAAAATCATTATCATCAAAAAGCCTTGTTCACTATAATATAAATGTTTATCGCTAGTCAATAACAAATATTATTTTTGAATATTTTTTAGAATGGAAAAGTTTGTGAAAGGATGAGGATTTTGATAAAATAAAAATGGTATTTCCCTTAATTCTTGAAAGTTAGGTGATGGATGTTGTCGAATCTTATTTTAGCTTCTAGTTCTCCCCGTAGAAAGGAACTTCTCCAACGAATCGGTCTACCCTTTACTGTCATTGTCAGTGAGGTAGATGAAACGATCTCCCACCCAATGTCCTCGGAAGAAACCGTTAGGCAATTAGCCTCCCGTAAAGCTCACGCTGTGGCGAAGCATCATGAACAAGCTGTTGTTATCGGCGCGGATACAATTGTTGTGCTTGATGAAGAAATATTAGGTAAGCCGAAAGACCGAAGTGAAGCGAAACGGATGTTGAGCAAGCTTTCCGGTCGAGAGCACTCCGTTTATACTGGGGTTACGATTGTACAAGGAAAGAAGGAACACGTCTTTTATGAAAAAACAAACGTCACGTTTTGGGAGCTGTCAGATGAGGAAGTAGAAGCCTATCTTGACAGTGGTGAACCGTTTGATAAGGCGGGCGCATACGGCATTCAAGGAATAGGCGCTGTGCTTGTCAAGAAAATTGATGGTGACTATTTCTCTGTTGTCGGGTTGCCGGTGGCTTCTTTGTATAGACAACTTCAACGGTTTGGCCTGCCAGGGGCGACCTTCTCCTCTCCTTCTCAAACGTGATTAAAGGAGAGAAAATGAATGTCGAACGAGATGTTGATGATCAAAGATGTACCTTTAGAAGATCGCCCGAGAGAACGAATGATTACCAATGGTCCGAAAAGCCTATCGAACCATGAGTTGCTTGCGATTATTTTACGGACAGGCACGAAACATGAATCCGTGCTCCAATTGTCTAATCGAGTGCTTCAAACCTTTGAAGGGTTGCGCATGTTAAAGGATGCCTCACTCGAAGAAATTACCTCGATTAAAGGGATTGGCGAAGCGAAGGCCGTCCAAATTATGTCCGCCCTCGAACTCGGCCGTCGCATTAGTCACTTGAAATTTGAAGACCGGTATGTCATTCGTTCTCCCGAAGATGGGGCCAATTATGTGATGGAAGAACTGCGCTTTTTATCACAGGAGCATTTCGTGTGCCTTTACCTCAACACAAAAAATCAAGTTCTTCATAAACAAACATTATTCATTGGAAGTCTTAACGCCTCGATCGTACATCCGCGCGAGGTGTTTAAAGAAGCCTTTCGTCGCTCCGCTGCCTCTGTAATCTGCATCCATAATCATCCTTCTGGCGACCCTGCCCCAAGTAGAGAAGATGTAGAAGTGACGAAGCGATTAGTCGAATGTGGAAAATTGCTAGGAGTGGAAGTATTAGACCATTTAATCATTGGGGATAAAAAATACGTCAGTTTGAAGGAAAAAGGCTATGTATAATGCTAGGATTTTTTTTTTGATTACGTTATAATATAAGTTATGATTTTTGCTAGATGTTTTTGTTGAGATCAAAAATAATAATGTTCAATCTATCACTATAAAATAGTAACAGATCAAGAAAGGGAGATACCTGTATGTTTGGAATTGGAAATAGAGATCTTGGAATAGACCTTGGAACGGCGAATACGCTTGTCTATGCCAAAGGAAAAGGTGTAGTTGTGCGCGAACCTTCAGTAGTAGCGCTTCAAACAGATACAAAACAAATAGTTGCTGTCGGTAATGATGCGAAGAAAATGATCGGTCGTACCCCTGGGAATGTGGTCGCTACACGCCCGATGAAGGACGGGGTCATCGCTGATTATGAAACGACAGCTACGATGATTAAATATTATATTAGACAAGCAACGAACGGCGGAAAAGGCATGTTCGCTAGCAAGCCATATGTGATGATCTGTGTTCCGTCTGGTATTACAGCTGTCGAGGAGCGCGCGGTTATTGATGCAGCTCGCCAAGCAGGCGCGCGTGATGCCTATACAATTGAAGAGCCTTTTGCGGCAGCTATTGGGGCGAACTTACCTGTTTGGGAACCTACAGGTAGTATGGTCGTTGATATTGGTGGGGGAACGACAGAAGTGGCCATTATTTCATTAGGTGGTATCGTGACGAGTGAATCATTGCGCATTGCCGGAGATGAAATGGATGATGCGATCGTTGCCTATATTCGTAAACAGTATAATTTATTAATTGGGGATCGCACGTCTGAAGCGGTTAAAATGGAGATCGGTTCTGCAGGTGACTTCGAAGAAATTCCAAACATGGAAATTCGCGGGCGTGATTTATTGACAGGTCTTCCGAAAACGATTGAAATCACTGGACAAGAGATTGCGGATGCTTTGAAGGATACAGTGTATGCGATTGTTGATACAGTGAAAAGCACGTTAGAAAAAACACCACCGGAGCTTGCGGCGGATATTATGGATCGCGGAATTGTATTGACTGGTGGAGGCGCCTTATTGCGCAATTTAGATAAAGTTATCAGTCAAGAAACAAATATGCCAGTACTGATCGCTGAGGACCCACTTGACTGTGTAGCTGTCGGTACAGGTTTAGCGCTAGATCATATCCATTTATTTAAAAATAAAAGCAAATAATGAATGATTTATTCCGGCAGCGATTTTCTGCTGCCGGATTCTAACTTAATGCCAAAAATAGAGGTGGAATAGATGCCACAGTTTTTTACAAACAAACGCTTGATTATCCTTCTCGGCAGTATTATCGTTCTTGTCGCATTGATTGGTTTTTCTCTTCGCGATCGCGCGAATATTTCTTGGCCTGAACAATTTGTAAAAGATATTGTCGGTTTAGGGCAAACCGTTGTTTCTAAACCTGCTAATAGTATTGCAGGATTTTTTAATGATGTGGGGAATTTACGAAACACGTACAAAGAAAATGAAAAACTAAAAACACATTTAGATCAGTTAGCTCAGCTTGAAAGTGATGTTGCGCGGTTAGAGAAAGATAATAAAGAACTTCGAGCAATTATTGATAAAAAACAAAGTTTAGCAGATTATGAGCCTGTGCAAGCAACGGTCATTGCACAGAACCCAGAGCGTTGGTTCGATGTGATGACGATTGATCAAGGATCGGCTAGCGGGATTGAACCTAATATGGCTGTGATGACTGTAGAGGGGCTCGTTGGGAAAGTCAAAAATACGTCCAAGTTTACTTCTACTGTCCAACTGCTTAGTGCTCACGACCCAAGAAACCGAGTATCGGCCGTCATTCAAGGAGAAAAAAATATTTACGGTGTGATTGAAGGGTACGATAAAGAAAAAGGTTTGCTGTTAATGACAAAAATCCCTTATGATTCTAAAGTGAAGAAAGGAATGGCCGTCACAACGTCAGGAAAAGGCGGCGTGTTCCCTAAAGGGTTAATTATCGGTGAAGTGAAAAAATTAGTGCCAGACCAGTTCGGTTTAACACAGACAGCCTTAATTAAACCGGCTGCTAAGTTGAATGATTTAGAACATGTGATGGTAGCTAAGCGAGGGATGACAACGGTGTTGCCAGCAAAACAAGAGCGCCAGCAAGTAGTTGTTGAGGGGGGAGATCTGTGAAGCGTGTTCTCCTTCCTCTGTTAATGGCGATTCTTTTTTACAGCGATAGCGTGTTGATCTCTTGGATTCCTGCCCAATCTTTTGACGGTGGCTATATTTTAGTACCGCGTCTGTTTGTCATCGGGTTATTGTTGATGTCGATTTACTTTGACCGAAATATAGCAATCAAATACGGCTTCCTTTTCGGTTTTCTTTTTGATATCTTTTATACGGGTATTTTAGGCGCTTATATGTTCTTTTTGCCATTCCTTGTTTATATCACATCAAAAATGGTAAAAGTTTTGCAGAATCATTTATTCATTGTCGCTTTTATCATTGTTTTTGATATATTTCTGTTAGAATTAATTATGTTTCAATTAAATATGTTTGTGAGCCGAACGGAGATGCAAATGTCACAATTTTTCTCTATTCGAGTGTGGCCGACTTTGCTTTTAAATTTAATTGTTTATCTGTTTGCTGCTGTTCCACTGAAGAATGCCTTTGAAAAACTTCGTCGAATCCATTTCGATTAATGGTCGACTGAAACAGGAAAAACAAGAGGACTTGTCGAATTATTTGGACAACAGAGGTGAAATGCATGCTATGAAGACGAAACAAAATGTTGTCATAAAGGGAACGAAAGACGGCTTGACGTTACATTTGAATGACAAATGTGCCTATGTTGACTTATTAGCTGAATTGAAAGAGAAAATGGTCACAGTGAACGCTCAAGATCAAGGAGCCATCATTACAGTCACTGTCCAACTAGGGAACCGCTATTTAACAGCAGAAGAAATAGATGAAGTGACGAATCTGATTTTAGAGCAAAAACATCTTGTCGTTGGCGAAGTAAAATCTAATGTGATGACTGTTGAAGAGGCGATTCGCTGGAAGGAAGAAAGTGAAATTGTTTCATATACAGGCAGAGTTCGTTCTGGGCAAGTATTAGAAGTTGCTGGCGATCTCCTGTTAATCGGCGATGTAAATCCGGGCGGAACAGTGAGAGCTGGCCGAAATATATTTATCATGGGGGCTTTAAAAGGAGTGGCTCACGCTGGGTGTTACGGTGATGACTATGCTGTCATTGTTGCTGGTCAAATGATGCCTACACAGCTTAGAATTAGCCGTTATCTAAATCGTGCACCTGACCGCTATGAAGAAGATGAAAACTTCGAAACGGAATGCGCCTACATAGATGAATCTAATCAAATCGTTGTTGACCGCTTACAGGTGTTACAGCATCTGAGACCGGAGATTTCTACGTTAAAAGGGGGAAACCATAGTGGGTGAGGCTATAGTTGTTACATCTGGTAAAGGTGGAGTAGGCAAAACGACTACTTCAGCTAATTTAGGTACGGCACTTGCTCTGCAAGAAAAGAAGGTTTGTTTAGTAGATACAGATATTGGCCTTCGCAATCTGGATGTTGTGATGGGGCTTGAAAATCGTATTATTTATGATTTAGTCGATGTTGTTGAGGGACGTTGCAAAATTCATCAAGCGTTAGTGAAAGATAAGCGTTTTAATGATTTATTATTTTTATTACCGGCCGCTCAAACATCCGATAAATCAGCTGTGACGCCTGAACAGATGAAGAAATTAATTGAGGAATTAAAGCAGGATTTTGATTACGTATTGATTGACTGTCCAGCAGGTATTGAGCAAGGTTATAAAAATGCGATCGCTGGAGCGGATAAAGCGATTGTGATCACGACGCCAGAAAAGTCCTCTGTTCGTGATGCGGACCGGGTGATTGGCTTGCTCGAAAAGGAAGAAGGAATGGAGCCGCCGAAGTTGGTTATTAATCGAATTCGCAGTCATATGATGCAACAAGGAGATATGCTTGATGTCGATGAAGTGGCGACGCATTTATCAATTGAATTAATTGGAATCGTCGTAGATGACGAGGATATCATTAAGTCATCACATAATGGTGAACCGATCGCGCATAACCCGAATAATCGAGCTTCCATTGCTTATCGTAATATCGCTAGAAGAATTCTTGGTGAATCGGTGCCGCTTCAACCGCTTGACGAGAGGAAAGTAGGATTTTTCACTCGTGTTAAAAGTTTCTTTAGTGTGCGCTCTTAAGAAATGAATAAAAGAGGCTTTCTCATATATATGTAGCTATTTCATGATTAACATGAGCTTCTTACATGAGAGGCTTCTTTTTTTTTGGCTCCTTTCATATCCTTTATTAATGACTGTTAATAAAGGAGTGAGCTAGTTGAAGGAAGAGGAGAAAGATTTATTATCGATTGAACAAGAACAGCCAGATGGTCACCCGCTTTTTCGGTGGGACCGTTTTCTGTTTAAAGCTTTAGCTTCCCTTATA
Source organism: Bacillus sp. Hm123 (assembly GCF_051842975.2). Classification (NCBI taxonomy): domain Bacteria; kingdom Bacillati; phylum Bacillota; class Bacilli; order Caryophanales; family Bacillaceae; genus Bacillus; species Bacillus sp. Hm123. The sequence goes on along the minus strand of NZ_CM200277.1, from coordinate 2,431,016 downwards.
TTGGTCCTCGCTGTAGCTATTATGTTTAAACAATCATCGTCCCCGTTTCTTGAAGGACAGGCTTGGATGAAAGAGGTCATGGAAAAGGAATTTCAATTCTCAAAAGCGGCTGAGTGGTATGAGAAAACATTGGGAGAACCGCTTCCTTTCACTGTTGATGGCTGGACAGAAAAGGAGAAAGTAGTTAATGAACAAGCGGAGTATGCTGTACCTGTCTCTGGAAAAGTGATTGAAGACTTTCAGACGAACGGGAAGGGACTTATGGTTGAAGCTGGACTGAATGAAGGGGTAAAGGCGATTAAAGATGGAACGGTCCTCTTTGTTGGACAAAAGGAGGAATTTGGTCAAACGGTGATTGTTCAACATGCGGACAATAGTGAATCATGGTATGGACATGTTACCGAGCCTTCTGTTCAGCCTTATGAAAAAGTGGCGGCAGGAAGTGAGCTAGCGCAATTGTCACCAAATGAACAAACGTTTTACCTTGCTATTAAGAAAGATGGTATATTCGTTGATCCGGGTTCGGTGATCTCCTTTGAATAAGCTACTTCAAAAGGTATACATCCATCCGCTCATGTGGGTCATGATTGCTTTTTCGGTGCTGACCGGCTACTTTATCGATTTGTTGCTCATTTTTTTAATTATTGTCATACATGAATTGGGACATGCTTCGATGGCTTGGTCGTTTCGGTGGCGGATTAAGCGAATTATATTTCTTCCTTTTGGCGGCGTAGCCGAAGTAGATGAGCATGGAAATCGACCAGCTAAGGAAGAGTTGTTCGTTATATTGGCTGGCCCGCTCCAGCATCTTTGGTTATTTGTTGCCGCTTGGTTGTTCTTTACAGCAGGTTGGATGTCAGACAATCTGTATCAACATTTTTGGCAATTTAATTTGGCGATTTTATTATTTAATTTGCTTCCTATATATCCGCTTGATGGTGGAAAGTTGTTGATGCTTTTTGTTTCTTTGCGACACCCTTTTCTGTTAACGGTTCGCCTTGCTATGATCTTTTCTGCTATCTGTTTAGCACTTCTTCAATTGCTGATTTTGCTGTTTTTACCGTTTCATTTTCAAGCTTGGTTAATTATCGCTTATTTGACGGTCGCTCTATGGCGGGAATGGAAGGACAAGCATTATACGTTCATTCGCTTCTTGTTAGAAAGACACTATGGAAAAAAAGATGTCGCAGTGAATTTAAAGCCATTGCAGCTATCGGCAGATACAAGAATCTCCTCTACTTTAGAACAATTTAGGCGTAACACGAAGCATATCGTCTATGTGACCGAACAAGGAAAAGAGATTGGGCGATTGGATGAAAATGAAGTGCTATACGCTTATTTTTCTGAAAAGAGAACGGGGGCTCGTTTAAAGGAATTGCTCCCTCTTCATTGACGAATGGATCATTGCTGAGTAAAGTGGAAGGAAAGAGAGCAGAAAGCGGGTTTTGTATGAATACTTTATTGGTTAGTGTGAAGGGAAGAGAAAAAAGATTAGCGGTCGTGAAACATGGCCGAGCCGAACAATTTCATCTGTTTCAGCCGGCAGAACAATCTCATGTCGGTTTTTTATATTATGGCATTATTTCTAAAGTGGAGAAAGGAATGAATGCTTGCTTTGTCAACATTGGTCTTGAGCAAAATGGTTATTTGCACCGTGATCAACTACCAGATCATCAAAATCGGCCGATCGGACAACTCGTTCATCAAGGGCAAAAAATCATCGTGCAAGTGATCAAGGATGGCACGGAGACGAAAGGACCGCGTCTGTCAGCGGTGATTGAGTGGCCTGGTGAAAAGCTTGTTTATTTACCTGAGGGTGGCTATACGGCTCTTTCGAAAAAGGTGGATCAGCCGAATAAGCGCCAGCGAGTAGCAGACTGGGCCAAAAGCTGGAAGCGAGGGGAAGAGGGGCTCATTTTACGCACCGCTGCTTTTGATGCGACAGAAGAAGAGCTCGCATCTGAAGGGGAACGGTTAAGAGAGGACCATGAACAGCTCGTCAAAGCAGCGGCCATGAAAAAAGCTCCGGTGTTATTACGAGAGAAGCCGCTCTTGATCGAAGAATTATTTGCCCGCATGCAATCGCTACAAACAGGAGAAATCATTTGTGATAGTGCTGATTTTCTGTCGGCTTTAAAGAAAGGTCCTCGCTATCATGAAAACGAGTGGCGAGCGCATTATCACTCGATGGATGAAGATCTATTTTCAGCTAACGGCATCGATAGTCAGCTAGAAAAAGCGTTGAAGCGAGTCGTATGGCTGCCAAGCGGAGGCTTTCTTGTTATTGAGCGAACGGAAGCGATGACGGTGATCGATGTGAATACCGGAAAGTTTACTGGCAAAAGCAATCAATCGCAAACCGTATTACTGACGAATAAAGAGGCGGCTATCGAAGTAACTCGCCAGCTGCGATTACGCGATATTAGCGGCATCATCATCATTGATTTTATCGATATGTTTCACGATCGAGATCGCGTAACGATTGAAAAGCTGTTAAAGCAAGAAGTGAAAAAAGATCCGAAATCCGTCTCGATTCGTGAGTTTACTTCTCTCGGTTTAATGCAAATGACGAGGAAAAAAACGAAGCCGTCGATTTTAGAAACCGTTACTGCTCCTTGTCCTACTTGTCACGGGACGGGTCGGGTAAAAAGTGCGGAAACGATCGCTTTTGAATTAGAGAGAAAGTTGCTGGAGTATGCTAGGGATGAACAAGAAGCGATTGCTGTGAAAATCACACCAGACGTGAAGGAAGTCTTTGTTGGGGAGCAGCATCAGTTTCATCATCAGTTGGAAGAGCTCCTTCATAAGAAAATTATTTATCGCCTAGTCGATCATTCGATGCCTTTAGGTGAAATTATCCGAACGGGGACAGTGGCTGAACTTTCAACGAATTAATCACGAAAAAACGTTGACACTATGCTAGTAAAATGATAAGATTCTAATGTTATTGTTTGTAGCACCCGTGCTACAACCGCGCATTCCAGGTTATAAGCGTTTGCTAACTTTAGCATTCCACCTGAAAATGGCGAGTCTGAGTTTATTAAGGAGGTGCAGAGAATGTACGCAATTATTGAAACTGGCGGTAAACAACTAAAGGTAGAAGAAGGTCAAGCGATCTACATTGAAAAAGTAGATGTAGCAGAAGGTGATTCTGTTACATTTGATCAAGTATTATTCGTTGGCGGCGACACTGTAAAGGTAGGAAGCCCACTTGTTGAGGGAGCTACTGTTACAGCAAAAGTTGAAAAACAAGGTCGTCAAAAGAAGATTACTGTTTTCAAATTCAAAGCTAAGAAAAAATACCGTAGAAAACAAGGTCATCGTCAACCATACACTAAAGTTGTTATTGAAAAAATCAACGCGTAAGGCGATGTCTTATGATTAAAGTGAACATAACGAAGCATCCTTCCGGAAAGATCTCATCTTTCCTCATGGAAGGTCATGCTGAATTTGCTGAATACGGAAAAGATTTAGTTTGTGCAGCGGCAACAGCTGTAACCTTCGGAGGGCTGAACGCTATTCTTTCTTTGACAGAGGCGGATCTCCAAATCGATCAAGGAGAAGAAGGCGGTTTTCTCCGTTGTGTCGTACCGGAAAATCTTTCGGAAAGCGAACAGGAGAAAGTTCAGTTGCTTTTTGAAGGCATGGTTGTTTCCTTGCAAACAATCGAACGTGATTATAGCAAACATTTAAAAATCATCTTTCACTAGCAGGAGGTGAAACTCATGTTAAGATTAGATCTTCAGTTTTTCGCATCTAAAAAAGGTGTAGGTTCTACGAAGAACGGTCGTGATTCAATCTCGAAACGCCTTGGCGCTAAACGTGCAGACGGTCAATTCGTTACTGGTGGTTCAATCCTTTACCGTCAACGCGGTACAAAGATTTATCCAGGTGAAAACGTTGGTCGTGGTGGAGACGATACTTTATTCGCGAAAGTTGACGGAATCGTTCGTTTCGAACGCCTAGGCCGTGACAAGAAGAAAGTAAGCGTATATCCAGCTGCTCAATAAGAGTAAAGGCTATAGCAATAAAGCTCTAACCCATCGGTTAGAGCTTTATTTTTTTCTTAAATGATGTGATGGTAGAAGAGAATGCACTCTCCATTTTGAAGTGATTTCTGTTATACTAGCATAAAGCTAAAATTAATTACGATTAATGAATAGCGGCAGATGTTTGTTCGGGAAAGGAGGAAGTGCAGGAAGTGTTAAGCTTATCCTTCCCTTCGATGACTTCACGGAGGACCTGTGCGATTAATAATGAAAAATGAAAATTGGACAATCATCCAGGCGATGCGTCATGCAAGGCATGATTGGATGAACCAAATTCAACTCATAAAAGGTTTTATGGCTCTCGGTAAATTAGAGGATGCAGAACGCGTCATTGAAACGGCGATTTTGCAGGCGAGACAGGAAGCGCATTTATGCAATTTGCGCTTGCCGACTTTTGCTGAGAAGTTATTAACTTTTAACTGGGAAGAACACTCCTTTCAATTAGAATACGAAGTGCTAGATCATGAAACCTCTGTAAATATACAGGATGAATGGCTTAGCGAATGGATCGATTCGCTTTTTCATTTAATTGAGCGACATATTAAGCGATATGGAGATAATCTTCTCAGCCTTTCTATCGATAAAGCTGATAAGGGGCTTCGTTTCTTTTTTGAATTCAGTGGAATAATACAAAATGAGCAGTTGTTGTTGGAGGATATCCAAAGCCAATTAGAGGCATCGTATGTTCAACAATGGAAGATTCACGAGCATTCTAGTCAGGAATTTTTATTTGAAGTGGTACTTTAGTTGCTTCATTCAGATTGTGATGCCCAGAATGTTTGACTCGCTCATTTTTATCTCAAGATGCTTTAATGATAACAGGAGGATTTTATGTTTGTAGATCAGGTGAAAATTTATGTAAAAGGCGGAGACGGCGGAAATGGAATGGTCGCGTTTCGCCGAGAGAAATATGTGCCTAAAGGTGGCCCAGCTGGTGGAGATGGTGGTAAAGGAGCGAACGTTGTCTTTGAAGTAGATGAAGGCTTACGAACGCTTATGGACTTCCGTTACCAACGACATTTTAAAGCGGATCGTGGAGAGCACGGCATGAGTAAAAATCAGCACGGAAGAAATTCAGCTGACATGATCGTCAAAGTGCCACCCGGGACAGTCGTTACAGATGAAGATACGAAAGAAGTGATTGCGGATTTAACGGAGCATGGGCAACGAGCGGTGATTGCCAAAGGTGGTCGCGGTGGTCGCGGAAACTCTCGTTTTGCCACACCAGCGAACCCAGCACCTGAGCTTTCAGAGAACGGGGAGCCAGGAACAGAGCGTTATGTAGTGTTAGAGCTGAAATTATTAGCAGATGCGGGACTTGTCGGCTTTCCGAGTGTCGGAAAATCGACTTTATTGTCGGTTGTATCGGCTGCTCGTCCGAAAATTGCCGCTTACCATTTCACGACGATCGTTCCTAACCTTGGCGTGGTAGAAACAGATGATAGTCGCAGCTTTGTATTGGCTGATCTTCCAGGACTGATTGAAGGAGCACATGAAGGCGTTGGACTTGGTCACCAATTTTTACGCCATATTGAAAGAACACGTGTCATTGTTCATGTCGTTGATATGTCTGGATTAGAAGGTCGCGATCCGTATGAAGATTATGTGACCATTAATAAAGAATTACAAGAATATAATTTACGTTTAACGGAGCGTCCGCAAATTGTGGTCGCTAATAAAATGGACATGCCAGATTCAGAAGAAAATCTTCGAGTGTTTAAAGAAAAAGTTGGTAGTGATGTAGCGATTATCCCAATTTCAGCGGTGACGCGAGCAGGATTGAAAGAATTGCTGTTTGCGATTGCTGATAAGATTGAGCAAACGCCAGAATTTCCACTTGAACACTTTGAAGAAGAAGAACAAGGCATTCACCGCGTCATGTACAAGCATGAAAATCAAGCGGCAGAATTTGAAATTACGAGAGACCCGGACGGCTGCTTCGTAGTGAGTGGAGCGAAAGTGGAGAAATTATTTAAGATGACTGATTTCTCACGCGAAGATTCCGTTCGCCGCTTTGCACGCCAGTTGCGTTCTATGGGTGTCGATGAGGCATTACGTGAGCGTGGAGCAGAAGATGGCGATATCGTTCGATTATTAGAATATGAATTTGAATTTGTCGAGTAATCGGCCGCTGTAAAGTGGGGGAAGCATATTGGCAAAGAAGGATTTCAACCAAAAGTTTTATCTTGTGCGAGAGGATGTTTTGCCAGAAGCGATGAAAAAAACTCTCGACGCAAAAGAACTTATTGAACGACGAAAAGTCGATTCTGTATGGGATGCTGTCAAAAAAGTCGACTTAAGTCGGAGTGCTTTTTATAAATATCGCGATACGGTCTTTCCTTTCCATAAGATTGTGAAAGAGCGTATCATTACCTTGTTTTTTCATCTTGAAGATCGTGCGGGGACGTTGTCTGAATTGCTTCGGCTAGTTGCGAAGTATCATGGCAATATTTTAACGATTCATCAAACGATTCCGATTCAAGGGAGAGCGAATGTGACTTTGTCGTTAAATGTAACCGATATGACGATTGATTTGGAAGAAATGCTTATTGAATTGAAAAGTTTAGAATTTGTAGATACGGTAGAAGTTCTCGGCTCTGGTGCGTAAGAGCCGACTTTTACTAAAGAGAATTTTTGTAATATTCTTACGAGGGAGAGAGTCAATTGAAGAAAATAGCTTACTTAGGTCCAGCAGCGACGTTCACCGATTTAGCCGTTCGCCAAGGGTTTCCGCAAGAAGAACGCATTCCATATTTAACGATTCCAGCGTGTATGGATGCTGTCATTGAAGGGGGAGTCGATTTGGCGGTCGTGCCACTTGAAAATGCTTTAGAAGGAACAGTTAATTTAACGATCGATTATTTATTTCATGAAGCAAATTTAAAAATCATTGGGGAAATGACAGCACCGATTCAGCAGCACTTGCTTGTACATAAGGACCACGCGGCTGAATGGCAACAGGCGGAGAAGGTTATGTCACACCCGCATGCCATCGCCCAGTGTCATAAATTTTTACATACATATTTTCATGAAACCTCTCTTGAGCAAACGACGTCCACGGCGGCCGCTGCTCAATACATAAGTGAACATCGTGAGCATCGCTACGCCGCGATCGCCAACTCTTTATCGGCGAAGCAATATGACTTGGCGATCGCCCAAGAAAATATTCATGATTATAGCTATAACCATACAAGATTTATTGTATTGGCAAAAGAAGAGCAGGAGTTGAGCTTGCCATTAACGAATCCGCTAGATAAAACGACGGTCGTTGTGACATTACCGTCTGATCGTGCGGGAGCTTTACATCAAGTGTTATCTGCTTTTTCTTGGAGAGATATTAGTTTAAGTAAAATTGAATCGCGTCCGTTAAAAACGGGATTAGGGAATTATTTTTTCATTATTGATATTGGACAAAAACTAGACGAAGTGCTTCTTCCTGGTGCTTTTGCCGAAATGGAAGCACTTGGTTGTTCGGTTCAAGTGCTTGGAAGCTATCATGCCTATTCGATTGAATGAATCATCTTTAGAGAAATGTTTAATGGAGGAGGGAAAGAAATGACTCACAAAGTAGCGATTATTGGTGGGAATGGGAAGGTTGGTCGATTTGTTGCTAAACAGGCAATAGAAAATGGCCATGAAGTTCGGCTACTGGCTAGGAACTTGAATAAATTGCATACGGTTGATAAACGCATTGAGTTTGTAAAAGGAGACGCGCGAAATCCACATACGATTCAAAGTTTGCTGGAAGGTTGTGAGGTTGTCATAAATACTCTTGGACAACCTGTAAAGGAGTTTCCTATTTACAGTATGGTGACAAAATCGATTCTTGATACGATGAGCGATTTGGGGATCAGTAGATATATTGGAGTAACGGGTGGGTCTCTTGATGTACAAGGGGACGAAAAAAGTATAAGCAATAAAATGGGGGCAAGAATGTTTCAAATACTTTTTCCAAAAATGATGCAAGATAAGGAAAGAGAATTTGAAGCCTTACAAAATAGTATACTAGATTGGACTCTTATCCGTTTGCCCTTTGTCATCGAAGGAACGACTAGCTATGGCATAAAAGAAAGCTTAACGGATATGCCTGGAGTGAAAATAAATAATACCGACATTGCCTCTTTTATTATTCGGCAAATAAAAGAGAAGGAGTATATTCATAAAACGCCTTTTATAGCTAATTAAGAAAACATCCAGATGAGCGCTCATCTGGATGTTTTTCTTAATTCTCCACTAGCAAAAAACCAGCCTTTTCTAACGCTGCTTCCGCTTCGTCTAATGTCCGCTCATCTTTGGCGGCAATCGTATGTAAATGCACGCCATCCGTCAGCTGAGAAAGATAAGCGGCATTCGTTTCGGCGGCTTTTTGAATAAATTGTGCCACTTCTTTGCGGTTGGATACCATAATCGAAGCAGTTAAGTCACCGTAAATTGGATGTTCGATTTTGACATCCTTTACAAGAAGACCGAAATCGACAAGCAGATTTAATTCATCTTCCGCTTGTTCCGGGGAATGAAAACACGCAATGGAACGCTCGTACCATTTCTCCGGTGATTGTTGAGCCAAATAAACATATCCTTGGCTTGTCGCTATAATCGGTTCGTTTCGCGCTTTTAATAGCGTAATATCATTGACGATCACTTGCCGACTAACATTCGTACGGTTGGCTAATTCGCTCCCGGTTAAAGGTTCTTTGCTCTCTTGAAGCCATGTTAAAATTAGTGATCGTCGTTCTTCTCCTAAAATCTTTTTCCCTGGAGCCATTGGAATCCCTCCATGCTAAATCTCTATACTGTTCATTGTAGCATAATTGATCTCAAGTAGTCGCTTCGCTAAAGCGTCGATTTCTGCTAACGTTGTTTGTTCACCAAAAGAAATGCGAAAAAACTGTTTCGTCTCCTCTTCGGAAAGTCCCATCGCTTGCACTGCTTTCGTTCCACCTTCAATCGATGTCTGGCAAGCACTTCCTGTGGAAATCGAAAATCCGTGTTCATTTAATTGCAGCATGATCAGTTGTCCTTCGGTTCTTGCTAATTTCATGCCGATGATTGACGGAATCTGCTGTTCTTGATTCGCTTCGATCCATTCATATCGGGAGTGAGTTAAGAGGTCCTTTAGTCGTTCTCGCAAACGCCAATCTTGATCAAGCGAGTATGATTGGCAAACCTTTTCAGCCGCCGCGATAAAGGCGGCGATGGCTGGCACATCAACCGTTCCTCCACGAAATCCTTTTTCATGAGGGGTCCCCGGAAAAAGCGGCTGCCAAGGGATAGTAGGAGAAAGGTAGACGGCACCGACTCCTTTAGGGCCGTATATTTTATGAGAGGCGATCGATAAGCTAGTAACATAAGGGAGGAACGGTTGTACATCGATTTTTCCAAAGGCTTGTACACAATCGCAATGCAACAAAACCCCTTTTTCTTTTAATATTTTACCTACCTCGAGGATCGGTTGAATCGTTCCAATCTCAGAATTGATCGATTGTAAACAAACGAGAATGGTCTCTGGTCGAATGGCGGCTTTAAGTGTATGGATTTCCAATACACCTTGTGAATTAAGCGGAAGTCGAGTGATTTGAAAGCCTTCCTTTTCTAAATAGCTCATCGCAGCATAAACAGAGGAATGCTCCGCCATTGTAGTAATAATATGTGTCCCTTCGTTCTTTCTTTGTTTCGCTAAAGAAATAATCGCTAGTAAATTACTTTCCGTCCCTCCAGAAGTGAAATAAATTCCTTCCTGCTGTCCTCCAATTAACGTAGCGAGTCGTTCACGACAACTGTCAAGTAAGAAACGAGCTCGCCCTCCATCGTCATGTAGACTAGAACTATTTCCAAAGAACTGACGACTCGCTTCTATATAAACATCGAGCGCTTCTTCGCACATCGGTGTTGTGGCTGCATAGTCAAAATACGGCATAATCATCCTCCTGTATAAAAAAGTCTTGTCTTTAGTTTAAAAGTGTGTAAATATATGTGTCAAGACACCTGTTTAAACAGGAGGAGAAAATATGAAGAATCCAATCGATGTATTGATCATTGGTGGTGGAATTGCTGCTTTGCAATTGGCTCGTTTGTTACATTCGTCGTTGCATGTGAGTGTTATCACAAAATCAGTGCTTCGACAAAGTAACTCGTATTGGGCGCAAGGAGGAATTGCTGCAGTTGTCGATCATAATGATCGTCCGAGGCTCCATGCTGAAGATACGATTATAGCCGGGTGTTTTCATCATTCTTATCGTGAAGTGGAGCGTTTAGTTGAAGAAGGAGCAACCGCTGTTCAACAACTAATAGCGGAAGGCTTGCCGGTGGATCGAGATAAATTTGGTCAAGTTTCATTAGGGTTAGAAGGAGCGCATCGAACGAATCGAATTGTTCACGCGGGTGGTGATGCGACAGGGCGGCATACGATTGAATTTTTACTGGAGCAGCTAGCGGATCATGTCAATATTATTGAACAAGAAATGGCGTATGAGTTATTATTGTCAGCTGACCGTTCCACTTGTGTCGGCGTGAAAACGAAAAGAAAAGACGGTTCTATTCAAATATATCGTGCTCGCCACGTCGTGTTAGCTTCCGGTGGTGTGGGAGCGATTTATCCGTTTACGACGAATCAAACAACGTTGACTGGAGACGGGGTTGCGATGGCCTTTCGTGCCGGCGCAGAGGTTGCCGATATGGAATTTATACAGTTCCACCCGACGGTACTGTATGTAAACGGAGAAACTAAAGGGCTTGTATCGGAAGCGGTGAGAGGTGCTGGTGGTGTTCTCATGGATGACAATGGAAATCGATTGATGGAACATGTGCATCCATTAAAGGATTTAGCTCCAAGACATATTACCGCTTATGAAATTTATAAAGCGCGAGCTAGTGGGAAGGGTGTGTATATCGATATTCGCTCGATTCCTAATTTCGAGACGCGCTTTCCAACGATTACAGACCTTTGTAAACAGCATGGGATTTCGGTCGCCGATGGCTTGCTTCCAGTCGCACCTGGCAGTCATTTTTTAATGGGAGGCATTTGTGTCGATACGTTTGGGCGGACGACGGTTCCGGGATTGTATGCCATCGGGGAAACAGCCAGTAGTGGCGTTCATGGAGCGAATCGGCTAGCGAGTAATTCCTTGCTAGAGGGGATTGTGTTTGGTCGCAGGCTAGCTAACTATTTGAATAAACAGCCTTACGTTTCAAACGCAGGATCTATTTTTCGTTACGAGGAACAAATCCATTCGGAAAAAACCGCACCGTTATCTAAAAGTGAACTGCAGCAACGAATGATGAAGGCAGTTGGAATGATTCGTTCAGGAGAACAACTGCAAACGCATCTGCACTATTTACAAAAATGTGGCATTCAGAATTGGATGAATCAAGGGATGGATGACCTTTCCTGTGAAGAAATAGAGAAGCTGTTTTTATTTATGAATAGCTATTTAATTAGCTATCCGGCTTTATTGCGAGAAGAAAGTCGTGGGGCGCATATTCGCTCTGATTTTACCGCTGAAGAAGAGAGCTGGATGGGACAACGAATTATACAAACGATACAGCATACATGGATAAGGAGAGGATTTTGTGAATCGGATCAAACTAGAGTCCATGCTTAAAGAGTTTTTTATGGAGGACATCGGAGACGGAGATTTGAGTGGGGAAGCGGTATTCTCCTCGAAGGAACAGGGACAATTTTATCTGTTGGCTAAACAAAGTGGTGTGTTTTGTGGTGAAGAAGTCATCCACGTTGGATTTGCTTTAATTGATCCCGGTAGTTCGGTTGAGATGAAGGTAAAGGATGGCGACTGGATAACAGCTGGAGCGGTGATCGCTGAAGTGAAAGGGACGATGCGCGGGTTGCTTCAAGGGGAGCGAGTTGTGTTAAATCTTATTCAACGTATGTCTGGGATTGCTACGTTTACACATGAGGTTGTCACTCGAACAAAGGGAACGAAAGCGGAAGTGTGTGATACTCGGAAAACAACACCGGGTTTACGGATGCTTGAAAAATACGCGGTGCAAACAGGTGGCGGTGTGAATCATCGCCGTGGCTTATATGATGCGATTATGCTCAAGGATAATCATATTGCTTTTGCTGGCGGAATTAAACAAGCGGTGGCGAAAGCAAAAGCCTTTGTTGGTCATACGGTTAAAGTCGAAGTGGAAATTGAAACGAAAGCGCAGCTAGAAGAAGCGATTGAAGCCCAAGCAGATATCATTATGTTTGACAATCGAACACCGGAAGAGATTAAAGAATGGCTCACGCTTGTTCCTCCTCATATCACAACGGAAGCATCAGGAGGCATTCATTTAGGAAATATTCGTGAATATGCCGAAAGCGGAGTGGACTATATTTCCCTCGGTGCGTTAACTCATTCTGTCAAAGCGCTTGATATTAGCGCAAAAGTGCAACCATATGTGAAGAAGGAGGAGAGTCACGATGCCTATTCAAGAAATGCTTAAGCAACCATCCTTTTCATTAGCGGATCGCTACCGCCAAATGACGAAAGCGCAAATGGAAGAGCGTGTAAGAGAGATAAAAAAAGAACTAGGGGACGCACTTTTTATTCCTGGTCATCATTATCAAAAGGATGAAGTCATTCAATTTGCCGATGCCGTCGGTGATTCACTGCAGCTAGCACAAATTTCTGCTAGCAATAAAAAGGCTAAATATATCGTGTTTTGCGGTGTGCATTTTATGGCGGAAACAGCTGATATGTTAACGACAAAAGAACAAACGGTCATTTTACCAGATATGCGCGCCGGCTGTTCGATGGCTGATATGGCGAATATTCATCAAACCGAAATCGCTTGGGGGAAGTTACAAGCATTGTTTGGTGATACGATGCTTCCTCTTACGTATGTCAATTCGACGGCCGCAATTAAAGCGTTCGTCGGTCGCAATGGAGGAGCGACGGTCACTTCATCGAATGCTCATAAAATAGTGGAGTGGGCGTTCACACAAAAGGAAAGAATATTATTCCTGCCTGATCAACACTTAGGTCGAAACACAGCTTTTGATTTAGGGATCGATTTAGATGAGATGGCCGTGTGGAATCCAATAAGCAATCAGCTCGAATACGACGGAGACATTAGTCGAGTGAAGGTTATTTTATGGAAAGGGCATTGTTCCGTCCACGAAAACTTCACAGTGAAAAATATTGCAGAGGTTCGCAAACAAAATCCAAATATGAAAATCATCGTTCATCCAGAATGTCGCCGAGAAGTGGTGGGCTTGTCTGATGTTAACGGTTCGACGAAATACATCATTGATACGATTGAACAATCCGCTCCCGGCAGTGCTTGGGCGATTGGTACAGAAATGAACCTTGTGAATCGTTTAATTCAGAACCATCCCGATAAAAAAATCATTTCGCTCAACCCAAATATGTGCCCATGTCTCACGATGAACCGCATCGACTTGCCGCATTTGCTTTGGTCATTAGACACCGTTATTAAAGGTGGCAAAAGCAACGTCATTGAAGTGAACGAACAAACAACGAATGATGCGTTGCTGGCGTTAAATCGGATGCTTGGGCAATAAAACGGAAGATCCTTCGCTTATTTGCTAGCGAGGGATTTTTTTATGACGAAAGGTCAAAAAGTCCAAGAAAATTTCAGAAACCCTCTCCAGTGTTACCATTCATATTCTCTCTCCTTCACGCATAAAATTTTTGTGTAAGTTCGTTCGCAAATTCGCATCGCCCACATACACTATATCGACGAATGCCTAAGGAGGGAGAAAATGAAAATCCATATTGTGCAGAAAGGGGATACACTCTGGACGATTGCTAAAAAATACGGAGTTAATTTTGAAGAGTTGAAGAAAATGAACGCCCAGCTCTCCAACCCCGATTTAATTATGCCGGGAATGAAAATTAAAGTCCCGACATCGGCAGGCATGCCCAATAAAGAAATGCCGAAAAGTGGAACGGTACAGAAAGAAAAAAAAGTGGAGCAACCGATCGCACCAGTAGCCGAAGTAAAGCCACCACCCCCTCCTGTGAAGGAAAAGGAGAAGGTGGTCGTTCAAAAGCCAAACATTATGCCTCCTCCTATGCCACCAATCATTCCGGAGGTCGAAATTAATCAAATTTTTCAAATTCAAAAGACGCAGCACGCCCCACCAGTTGCTCCGCCTATAAAACAGCCGATAAAGCAAGAGGCTCCAGCTGTTCAACCTGCGAAGCAACCGGTACCGAAAGCACCAGCGGCCGTTCAACCTGCGAAGCCACCAGCTCCGCAAGTGCCGAAAAAGCCGGAGAATATTTTCCCAGGGCTGAGTGAAAAAGAAGAGGTAGAAAGCACAGAAGCACCGATGACACCACCAATCATGCCTGAAATGGTGGTACCACAATTACAAGGAGGATGTTTTCAACCGATGAATCCATATATGCCTATGTATCACATGCCAACTCAAAGCTGTGGGTGCGATGGAACGACGATGCCGCAGTGGAATGTGCCAATGATGCCAGTGCAACCAATGACGATGCCGATGATGATGCCGACTCAACCAAATGTCAATATGGCGATGATGGAGGAATCCTCTGATGAGTCCGCCATGATGCCAAACATGATGCCGAATATGATGATGCCAAATGTCATGCCGAATGCTATGCCAAATATGATGATGCCAAACGCGATGGGAGACCAAGTGCAAGGCGTTCAGACAACAGAAGCGCCTGCTATGCAGCCACAAGCGTATCCGATGCAAGGGTATCCTACACAAGCATTTCCAGCACAAACTTTCCCAGCGCAAACCTTTCCAACTGGAATGCCTGGAGCCGGATGCGTTCCTGTTACTCCGTTCATGCCAGGAACAGGGTTTGGTGCTCCGCACAGTATGCACCCTGCTGGTATGGGATATGACATGGGAGGATACGGGCAACAACCAGCCGGAGCTTACCCACAACAAATGATGACCTCTCCTTATATGTCTGGCCAATATCCTACTCAGCCGATGTATTCACCGATGGGATGGGGCTATGGACAGCCTCAACCGTACGGCATGCCAAGATTTGATGAAGAAGATGAACAGTAACATAACTTTTGGAGACGTGCCTTTATCTCGTCTCCTTTTTCAATTGTCTACAGCTTTACAAGAAAGGATTGAAGCGATTCATCCGGTAAAAAACGGGAAATGGCGAGTGTGTACCGACAAAAATTACTGGTTTCTAAAGCAATATACTACTGAGAAACAATTTCGGAAACAATGGGAGATCACAGAAAAATTATTAGCAGCTAAGTTTTATTCTATCATCCCTTTTCATCCATCCTCCCCCTTTATTGTGGAAAGAAACATCTTCGCTCTTATGCCATTTATTCCATCAGCTAGCCGCGTATATACATTTCAAACGAAGGAGGAAAGAGCGAAGGCTTTGCGACTATTGCGCTCTTTTCATGTACAAACAGCGGAATTTGTGGATAAGCTGGATCGGGTGTTTTCATTGGATCAGTTGACACGCTGGCAACAACGATTGGATTTTTTTAAAGGCTCGCTTCCTCAATTACAACATTGTTTTCCGAAGTCCTGTTTAATCCGTTATATAGAGATGGGAGAATGGTCTCTCCATCAGTTGGTGAAAAGAAGTGAGCGGAAAAGAGATTCTGTTATCATCCACGGTGACGTTGTTGCTCATAACTTTTTACAAGCAAACAATGGACCGTTATTTTTAATTGATTTCGATTTGGCGGCTAGAGCGCCTGCTATGTATGATTATTTACAGTTTGTCCATCGCGTATTGCCAATGGTCGATTGGGATCTTGATCAAATCATGGAAGATGAAGTGTTAACAGAATTTAAGGGTGAGGAAGAATTTTATTTGCATTTATTATTTCCTACAGATGTTTTTCGTGAATGTCGCCGTTTGATCCGTTCCATCAATGGTAATTATCCGCATGCTTACGAGTTGACGGTGACTAATTTTGAGAAAAGAGAGGCTTTTTTTTTGAAATGGAAAAATGAGCTAGCATAACTTACTGCAATCCCCTCAAACTAAGAAGGGTGATCAATGCCCGAAATTTAGTTGCAGGGGTGGAAGTATGAAGGATATGGTCACAGCTTTAGCGCTGACATTTTTAGTGATTGGGTTAGCTGCTTGTAATAATGCTGGTGAGGAAAAGCAAGACTTTTATTCCGGTGAAAGCTATGGGGGAGAGCATCAGCGGAGTACAGATATTAATTATCATGGAAATAGAGGGGTAAAGCCATATAAAGTGAAAAGCTCTTACTACGAGAACTATCCTGGTGAGTTCGCAGAGAAGCTGTCCAAAGAGGCAGCGAAGGTTCGCGGTGTGACTGATGCAAGAGCATTCATTAATGGGAAGAAGATTGAGGTGGCTGTTCATTTAAAGGAAGAAAGAAGAGCGGAAGCAAAAATTAAAAAAGACGTGGAAAAAGCGGTAGCTCCTTATACAGATGGCTATCAAGTGCGCGTCTCTACGGATCGGGCATCGTATCAGAAATTGCGCAATTTAGATAATGATTTACGTGATGGCGGGCCGATTGATTTGCCGCATGAAAGATATAGTCGGTAATCAACAGGCGGGAGTTTCTTTAGCTCCTGCTTGTTTGCTTTGCATAAATAAAAGCCAGCTTCCGAAAAAGGAAACTGGCTTAGTATGTAATGGAAAGGCCGCGGTTGCCGTACAGTTAATAGAGTTTTAAAACCACCACTCCATAAAGTGGGTGTTTGCAGAAACACTCCTATCGTCCTCATTCAAAATGGGGCATGATATTCCTGTCTCAATATAAAACTCCCTATTTCAGCTTAAAGGTTAAAACTTTATTAAGATTACGCACAACGCAGCTGATATGATTATATTACATAAAATGAAGAGGAAATGCAACTCCAATGTTATCCAAACATCATTTAAATAAAGAACAAACGTTTCTTTTTGATTTTATCCACAGCTCAATCATGGTATGATACAATGAAGTGTACTGTATAGAAGGAGAGAACCGATTTGTACGAATATATTAAAGGAAGCGTGGAGTTCATTGGACCAGAGTATGTTGTCGTAGAGAACGGCGGCATTGGTTATAAAATATTAACGCCCAATCCGTTTGCATTTTCGAAATTTGAAAAGCAAGCGATGACGATCTATGTGTATCAACATGTGCGTGAAGATGTACTAGCACTGTACGGCTTTACTTCGTTAGAAGAGAAGAGAATGTTTGAAAAGCTCATTTGCGTGTCAGGAATTGGACCAAAGGGAGCACTCGCTGTGTTAGCGAGCGGTGAGCCTCAACAAGTGATTCACGCGATTGAAGAGGAAGATGAATCGTTCTTAGTGAAGTTTCCTGGTGTCGGCAAGAAAACCGCAAGGCAAATGATTCTTGATCTAAAAGGGAAATTAGCAGATGTCGTACCAGAATATTTTCCAAATTTATTTCAAGCAGAAGAGGATGCACGCAAAGCTTCGGTTTCTGCTGAGCTGGATGAAGCGATGTTGGCGCTTGAAGCACTCGGTTATTCTGAGCGAGAAATTAAAAAGATTAGCGCCAAATTGAAAGCGGAAGAAATGACGACCGATCAATATATTCGTAAAGGATTGCAGTTATTATTGAATGGTTAAACTGAATGAGGGAGGGGTGAAAGAATGGAAGACCGGATCGTCTCTGGAACGGCGGAAACGGCTGAAATGTATGAAGAGCAGTCATTGCGACCTCAAACGTTAAAGCAATATATCGGCCAGGATCAAGTGAAGAACAATCTGGAAATTTTCATTGAAGCCGCCCGTCAGAGAGAAGAAACGTTAGATCATGTGTTATTATACGGACCACCCGGACTTGGAAAAACAACATTGGCGGCTGTGATTGCCAATGAAATGGGCGTACAGCTGCGAACGACGGCAGGGCCAGCCATTGAGCGGCCTGGAGACTTGGCGGCTGTGTTAACTGCTCTTGAACCAGGTGATGTGCTGTTTATCGATGAGATTCATCGTTTGCCGCGGGCGATTGAGGAAGTACTTTACCCGGCAATGGAGGATTTTTGTTTAGATATTGTCATTGGTAAAGGGCCAAGTGCACGCTCTGTTCGCTTAGACTTGCCGCCATTTACGTTAATTGGAGCGACGACACGCGCCGGATCTTTGTCAGCTCCGTTACGAGATCGCTTTGGTGTGTTAAGTCGGTTAGAGTATTATAATGAACAGCAGCTACAACAAGTCGTGTTGCGAACGGCGGATATTTTTGAGACGAAGATGGATGCTCAAGGCGCAGCCGAAATTGCTCGTCGTTCACGAGGGACACCAAGGATTGCCAACCGTTTGTTGAAACGTGTACGCGATTATGCTCAAGTGCGTGGAAACGGAACGATCACGTTTGAGATAGCTCAAGAAGCGTTAGAATTGCTGCAAGTCGATCCTAGAGGGTTAGACCATATTGATCATAAATTATTAAAGGCCATTATTGAACGTTTTCGTGGTGGGCCTGTTGGAATTGAAACGATTGCCGCAAGCATCGGAGAAGAAGCGGTGACGATTGAAGATGTGTATGAGCCGTATTTATTACAGATCGGCTTTTTGCAGCGTACCCCAAGAGGCCGAATCGTGAGTGAACTCGTGTATCATCACTTCCAAATGGAGGTGCCGAACGAATGAGCGGCATCGGAAAAACGTTGATGGTGCTTGGTGTGGTCATTTTCGTCATTGGGTTAGTGATGCAATTTGTGAAGATTGGTCGCCTGCCGGGTGATATTTTCATTAAAAAAGGAAATACGACTTTTTATTTTCCAATCATGACGTCGATCCTTGTTAGTGTCGTCTTATCATTGGTCTTTTATCTGATTGGAAAATGGAAATGATAGATAGGGATGAAGAACGTGAAAGTAGAAGATTTTGATTTTTATCTGCCGGAAGAGTTAATTGCCCAGACGCCGTTAAAAGAGCGGGCCGAAAGTCGATTAATGGTATTGGATAAAGAAACGGGAGATATTCAGCATCAAGTATTTAAGCAAATTACTGATTTTCTGGAGCCAGGGGACTGCCTCGTTCTTAATGATACACGTGTGTTACCGGCACGTTTGTATGGCGTGAAAGCAGAAACCGGTGCCAAAATCGAAGTATTGCTTTTGAAACAAGAAGAGGGAGATCGTTGGGAAACGCTCGTGAAGCCAGCGAAGCGGATTAAAGAAGGTAGTGTGATTTCCTTCGGTGATGGTCGATTGACAGCCACTTGTGTAGCGGAAAAAGATCATGGTGGCCGTATTCTTGAATTTTCGTATGAGGGTATTTTTTATGAGGTGCTAGAAGAGCTCGGTGAAATGCCACTTCCGCCTTATATTAAAGAACAGTTAGATGAGCAAGAGCGCTATCAAACGGTGTTTGCGAAAGAGCGGGGTTCAGCAGCGGCTCCAACAGCAGGGCTTCATTTTACCGAAGAGCTATTAGATGACATTCGTGCGAAAGGTGTGTATATTACCTTTATTACGCTTCATGTCGGACTCGGTACGTTTCGCCCGGTTTCGGTAGATACGATTGCAGACCATGAAATGCATTCTGAGTTTTATCAAGTGTCAGAAGAAACGGCTCGTTTAATTGAGGATGCAAAGGCGAGAGGTGGCCGCATCATTAGTGTAGGTACGACATCGACTCGAACACTAGAAACGGTCGCTCGTGATCACGGTGGGAAGATTGAAGCGGCGAGCGGCTGGACGGATATTTTCATTTATCCAGGCTTTCAGTTTCAAGCGATTGATGGTATGATCACGAATTTTCATTTGCCGATGTCGACGCTCATTATGCTTGTAAGTGCACTTGCGGGTAAAGAGCATGTAATGAAGGCGTATGAAGAGGCTGTAGCAAAAGAATATCGCTTTTTCAGCTTTGGCGATGCGATGTTAATTAAGTAATAAGGAAGGGGCGAATATCATTTGTCAGCTATTAAATATGAATTAATTAAAACTTGTAAACAAACAGGTGCCCGTCTTGGCCGTGTCCATACACCACACGGCAGTTTTGAGACGCCTATTTTTATGCCGGTTGGTACATTGGCGACGGTAAAGACGATGTCACCAGAGGACTTAAAGGAAATGGGTGCGAATATTATTTTAAGTAACACCTATCACCTATGGCTTCGTCCAGGTCATGACATTGTGCAAGAAGCGGGTGGCCTTCATAAATTTATGAACTGGGATCGTCCAATTTTAACGGATTCCGGTGGTTTTCAGGTCTTTTCTTTAAGCGAGTTTCGTAAAATAGAAGAAGAAGGCGTTCATTTCCGCAATCATTTAAACGGAGACAAGCTGTTTTTATCTCCTGAAAAAGCGATGGAGATTCAAAATGCGCTCGGCTCTGATATTATGATGGCATTTGATGAGTGTCCGCCTTATCCGGCTGAATACGATTATATGAAACGATCAGTTGAGAGAACGTCACGTTGGGCGGAGCGTTGCTTAAAGGCACATGCTCGTCCACAAGATCAAGGATTGTTTGGAATTGTTCAAGGTGGAGAGTATGAAGATTTACGTCGTCAAAGTGCTGATGACTTAGTGTCGATGGACTTCCCAGGCTATGCGATTGGTGGATTATCGGTAGGGGAGCCGAAAGATGTAATGAATCGAGTGCTTGATTTCACGACGCCATTTTTACCAGCGAATAAGCCTCGTTATTTGATGGGGGTAGGCTCTCCAGATTCTTTAATTGATGGAGCGATTCGCGGAGTCGATATGTTTGACTGCGTCTTGCCAACTCGAATTGCTAGAAATGGAACGTTAATGACAAGTGAAGGTCGCTTAGTCGTGAAAAACGCGAAATATGCTCGCGATTTCGGTCCGCTCGATGAAAATTGTGATTGCTATACTTGCCGCAATTACTCTCGTGCGTACATCCGTCATTTGATTCGTACAAATGAAACATTCGGTATTAGACTTACAACTTACCATAACCTCTATTTTCTGATAAAATTAATGGATCAAGTGAGACAAGCGATTAGGGAAGACCGTTTAGGTGATTTCCGCGATGAATTTTTTGAAGCGTATGGCTTCAATCGTCCAGATGCGAAAAACTTCTAATTTCAATTGTGCTTAGAAAGGGGTGAGATTATGCAACAAATTATCATGATTTTATTGATGTTCGTTTTGTTTTACTTTTTGCTTATCCGTCCGCAGCAAAAGCGTCAAAAAGCTGTAGTGCAGATGCAAAGCAACTTGCAAAAAGGCGACAAGATCGTAACAATCGGTGGTCTTCACGGCTTCATCGATGCGATTGATGAAGGAACTATCGTGATTAAATGTGGAGATGGTAGCCGTCTTACATACGATCGTAATGCGATTCGTGAAGTAGTAGAGCAATCAACAACTGTATAAGTTGAAAAAGCGTCCTCCAAATAGGAAGGACGCTTTTCATTTGCTCTTCAAGACGATGTATCAGCTTCTATGTTTGGAGGATAAGTTGACTCCTAGAACCCCGCCCATCATGGCAGTAATGATAAAGCAGAGATGATAGATCAGTTGCTCCCACTGGAATGGAGCTTGATAGCCAAGGGATTGATAAGAAAACATAATGAGACTGTATAACAGCCCCGTTAGCCCACCAGTCATCCAGCCCTTTCTTCCAGCTAATTTTCCAGAGATAAATCCTCCGATAAACAAGGCGATAAAAGAGATGATGGTAAGGCTCAATTGTATGGAAGGCTCCGTTAACGAACTCCAGCGTAAAATAGAAGCGAAGACGAAACTGCACAGGATGGCAATGATAAAGATGACAGCTGTTCCATACATCACACCGTAACTAAATGACTTCATTTTATTTACCTCCTTTTAGTCTTCATGTTTTTTCAATTAGTGACCATACTAGTATGTATACACGATTGAACATGAAGGGGATGTATATGATTTACTTAACAATTGGTTTCCGAGCGATATTTCTGTATATCGTTATTTTATTTGTGTTTCGATTAATGGGGCGCAGGGAAATTGGCGAGCTTAGCATACTCGATTTAGTCGTTTTTTTAATGATTGGTGAAATGGCGGTTATTGCGATTGCAGAACCAAAGGAACCGCTCATGTACGCACTTTTGCCGATTTTTATTTTAGTCGTGGTCCAAATTCTTTTTGCTTACGCCTCTTTGAAAAGTAAAAAATTTCGAGAGATGATCGATGGCACACCAGAAATCATTATTAATAAAGGGAAAATTAATGAGCAAGCGATGAGAAGGCATCGCTACAATTTTCATGACCTTCTTTTGCAAATGCGAGAGAAGGATATTCGTCATATTGACCAAGTGGAATATGCCATTTTAGAGCCGTCCGGCAGCTTATCGATTTTGCAAAAAGAAAATAAACGAGAAAGCGGGACATTTACTTTACCGCTCATACTCGATGGTGAGATTCAGCATGAGCATTTACAAATAATCGAGCAAACAGAACAATGGCTATTGAAAGCGTTACATAAGAGAGGTTATCACGAAGTAACGAGCATCTCATTTTGTAGCTTTCACGACGGTCGCTTTTATATAGACGAAAAAGATTGAGCTTATTTCTTAAAGCGTAATTTTTCCATGTCTTGTTTCGTAATCAGCCCTAATAGAAGGGCAAATAGCATATAGATAGTGGCTGTGAACGTTCCTCCTGCAAGTAGATAAAAAAGTCCGTGAGCTTTTTCTGCTAGAAAATGATTCATCCAGTCGCTCAAAAAGAAAATAGTAATCAAGACCACTAGGAATTTGCCTAATTGCCGCAAATCAAGTGAGAGCGATATTTGTTTAAAGACACTCGCTAAATGTAGCAGGGTGACTAGTAAAATACCGACGGCCATACCGAGTGCGGCTCCATATATTCCAAATTGCGGCTGAGAAGCAAAGATATAAATGACAGCAAGCTTTACAACGGCGCCAATTAAGCTGTTAATCATCGCTGTATTGGCTAAATTTAATGCTTGTAGCACCGCTTGCAGCGGACCTTGATAATAATAAAATAAAAAGAAGGGCGCTAATAGCTGAATAAATCGGGTGCCGTTGGTAGAATGATACATAAATTGCATCAGTGGTTCGGCGTATAAATATAACAGCAAGACGGCGAGGCCACCGGAAACTAAGCAAAACCGAAGTGCCTCTTGAATGCGATGTTCGAGCAGGCGATGTTGTTTTTTCGTATAAGCTTCGCTAATTGCTGGAACGAGGGAGGTAGACAAAGCGAGTGTCACAAATGATGGCAAAAACATAACAGGCAAGGCGTACCCCGTTAACACTCCATATTCTTTTGTCGCGGTCATCGCGGCGACTCCCGCAATCGCTAAGCTATGCGTCACGACGATCGGTTCAAAAAACCAGGAAAGTGAACCAATCATGCGACCACCTGTTGTCGGTATGGCTACTTCTAATAGCTCTTTTGCTGTTTCTTTTCCAGAATGAACGGCGGTAAAAAAACGCTTCCGTAAGCGAAAGTTCTTTTTGATCTTAAACATCGTCAGCAAATAAACGAGGGAAGCTAGTTCACCGATAGCGGCCGCTGTCATCGCTCCTGCGGCTGCATATTCAATGCCTAACGGTAGAAATTTCTTCGTTAAGACGACAATTAATAAAATGCGCGCAATCTGTTCGATGATTTGTGAATAAGCAGCAGGCTTCATATTTTGTTTTCCTTGGAAATAGCCTCTGAGAACAGAGGAGATGGCAATAATAGGGATAGTCGGCGTAATCGCTACTAATGGATAATATGTTCGCGGGTCCGTAAATAACACTTTTGATAAAGTTGGCGCCATCAATAATAAAAGTGGTGTGAAAATGAGAGACAATGAGAGTGTGATCGCTAGCGAGACAGCAAGAATTTTTTTGACTTTGCCATGATCTCCTTTAGCTAAAGCGGCGGCGACACTTCTAGAAATGGCCACAGGGAGACCGAATTGTGTGATGGTGACTACTAAGATGAAGGTGGGAAACACCATCATGTACAAGCCTACACCTTCTTCTCCGATCAATCGGGCAACAACAATTCGATTAATAAATCCTAAAATTTTCGTAATAAATATTGAGACCATTAAAATCATGGTTCCTTTTAAAAACTTCGACATCTTTCTCCCTGCCTTCTCAAAAAGGATGAATTGCTTTACAATATGATATATATGCCTACATGGTGGGCAAGCATGACAAGTTCATCAGTTCTTCTAGTTAAAGGGGATGAGACGTTTGGCAGATAAACACCCTTACGAAGTTTATTATCAGCAACTGTTGCCGGTGTTGAAAAGTAAAGTAGAGGAGTTTCGTCTATTAAATTATGGGACGATTGATATTCCGTCTTTATGGCAGTACTTAATACAAAAAAAGTGGAGAAAGCCAGAACAAGAAGTACATATTTATAAGCTAGTCGCTGATATTGTGTCAACGAAAGCGATCGATTATATGAATTTTGCCACGGTGGAGGCGTATCGATCACCCCATTGGCTAGAGGAAGTTAATCGAGAGGAACTGCAAGAATTATTCCGTCCGAAAAAGCCGTGATGCATAAAATTGACACGAGTTATTTTCTGTTTCATAATAGTTTTGTTGAGGAATTCTGGTATCCTTTTACCAGAATTTTTTAAATATTGTCGGGTATATTCCATATTTTTTGAGTTTTATATGATTAAGGAGGAACTACATAATGGTAAAACGCAGCCGGATCGTAGCCTTTTTTCTTATCGTACTGTTATTAGCTAGTACGATTGGGCTTACGGCGAAGGACATCGTGAAGGATATTAAGCTCGGGCTAGACCTTCAAGGAGGGTTTGAGGTTCTTTATCAAGTCGAGCCGATGAAAGGTGAGAAGATCACAAAAGAAATGGTCACAGACACCGTCGATGCGCTAGATAAGCGGATTAACGTGCTAGGTGTTAGTGAGCCGAATATTCAAGTAGAAGAAGGCAATCGTATTCGGGTGCAGCTTGCGGGTGTAGAAGATCAAAATGAAGCGCGCGAGTTATTGTCCACTCAAGCCAATCTGACTTTCCGTGATGTTAATGACAAGCTCTTGATGGACGGAAAAGATATTGTGGCTAGTGGCACGAAGCAATCATTTGATCAAAAAGGAAAACCAAGCATCGCTGTCAAGCTGAAGGATAAGAAGAAATTTAAAGAAGTGACAGAGCATGTGTTAAGCTTAGCACCGATGAATCAGATGGTCATTTGGTTGGATTTTGAAGAAGGAAAAGATTCCTATGTGAAGGAAATTCAAAAGAAAAATCCGAAGTTTATTTCTGCAGCTACTGTTGGAGAAGTATTTGATACGAATGAAGTTAGTATTACAGGGGATTTCACTTTAGAAGAAGCGAAAAACTTGGCGTCGATCTTAAAGGCCGGTGCTTTACCTGTTAAGTTAAATGAGATTTATTCCACTTCAGTTGGCGCTTCATTTGGGGAAAAAGCCCTAGATCAGACGGTTCTAGCTGGTATTGTAGGTATTGCGATTATTTTCCTATTTATGCTGTTCTATTACCGTTTGCCAGGCTTAGTTGCTACGGTGACGTTGTCTGTTTATATTTATTTAATTTTATTAATTTTCGACTGGATGAATGGGGTATTAACGCTCCCTGGTATTGCAGCCCTCATCCTTGGGGTTGGTATGGCTGTCGATGCCAACATCATTACGTATGAACGAATTAAAGAGGAAATGAAAGTAGGTCGTTCGATTAAGGCGGCGTTTAAAGAAGGAAACAAAAACTCTTTCTTAACGATTCTTGATGCGAATGTGACAACCGTTTTAGCCGGTGCCGTTCTATTCTATTTCGGAACAAGCTCGGTGAAAGGCTTTGCGACAATGCTCATTATTAGTATCATTGTCAGCTTCTTAACAGCGATTTGGGGCTCACGTCTACTGTTAGGCTTGTTCGTTCAAAGTGGAATGTTGAACAATAAACCAGGCTGGTTCGGTGTCAGCAAAAAAGAGATTAAAGACATTAGTGAAAGCTATGACACGCTAGACTTACCAACGAAATTTGATCGCTTTGATTTCGTGAAGCATCATCGTAAATTCTTTATTGCTTCAATGGTAGCGATCGTAGCGGGAATGATCGTTCTTAGTGTATTCCGATTAAATCTTGGAATTGATTTCTCAAGCGGAACACGCATGGAAGTGATGGCCAATAAACCACTCACAGAAGCATCAGTGAAAGCAGAGTTAGAAAAAGTTGGTTTAACGACTGACGATATCGTCATTTCAGGAGACAAGAAAGACTTAGGAGTGACACGTTTTAAAGAACCACTGACACAACAAGAAATTGCAAAAGTGAAAGATCACTTTGCCAAGCTATATGGTGCTGAGCCAAATATTAGTACTGTTTCCCCCGTCGTTGGGAAGGAATTAGCGAAAAATGCGATGAAAGCTTTAGCAATTGCGTCTGTAGGAATCGTGTTATACGTTACTTTGCGCTTTGAAATCTACATGGCGTTAGCGGCGATTGTCGCGTTACTGCATGATGCATTTTTCATTATCGCCTTTTTCAGTTTAACGCGTTTAGAAGTCGATATTACGTTTATTGCTGCCGTGTTAACGATTATTGGTTACTCGATTAACGATACGATCGTAACATTTGACCGAATGCGTGAAAACTTAGCGAAAAAGCGTAAAATCAAAACAGAACAAGAGCTCGAAGACATCGTCAACCAAAGCTTGCGTCAAACATTAACGCGTTCAATCAACACGGTGTTAACTGTTGTCATCGCAGTTATTGCCCTACTCGTTCTCGGAAGCAGTTCGATCTTGAACTTCTCGATTGCGTTACTAGTCGGCCTTATTTCTGGAACATACTCTTCCCTCTTCATCGCAGCTCAACTATGGCTCGTATGGAAGAAAAAAGAACTAAAGAAAAAAGGCACACTTGTCACATACAAAGAGAAAAAACAATGGAGCGACGAACCGCAAGTGTAAAAAGAAAAGCGGAAGCGGACGTTTAGGCTCGGCAGTCATAAGATGGATCGCTGAAGTGGCGTTCTTTGCCACACAGGCGAGACAGCTTATGACCGAGAGCCTGTCCGCTGTAGCTGGACAAAGAAAAGCGGAGCCGACTTCAGTTGAAACATAAAAAACACGGTCAAAGATTTTTTTATCTTTGACCGTGTTTTTTTATATGTATGGATAAATAAACTCTTAACACATGAGATTGTACCCCTTATTATATGGGTATAGTATAATTTGAAATACAATGTGTCTTTACTTTTTCAGAAAGGTGGGGGATGTATGAAAGGGCAATTTAATTTATTGTTAGGCGTAGTTTTCGCACTTATTATTTCTATTTTTGCTGTCATTAATGTAGCCCCAGTGACGGTTAATTATTTGTTTGGGCAAGCGGAATGGCCACTTGTGCTCGTCATTCTTTTTTCTGTCTTGATGGGTGGGGTTATTTCTGCTTCATTAAGCGTATTCCGAACAATGGGTCTAAAAAGACAAAATAAAGTATTAATCCATGAAGTTGAACAGTTGAAAGAAAGAATAGCTAGCACGACAAGTGAAAAAATGGATCAAAAAGACCTGAAATAAGGTCTTTTTTTCGTCTGGATGAGAGGAAGGAAACAAATTCTGCGCATTGAAACCCGATTTTCCCTCTTGTATAATAAGAAGGTTGAGGGGTGACGATATGTTAAAACCAAAAACCCGTTGGATTGTTCGACAAACGGACGAGGAAATGCGAGAGCAATTATGTGAAAAATTAGCGATAAGCCCATTATTGGCTTCGTTACTTATTAACCGTGGCATCACTGATGAAGAGACTGCCCGGCATTTTTTATTTGATAAAGGCAATGATTTTCACGATCCCTTTTTATTAAAAGGAATGGCTGAAGCTGTTGAAAGAATTCGAACAGCGATCAGCAATGAAGAGCCGATTCTTATTTATGGTGATTATGACGCGGGTGCGACACGTTTCTAAGTGAAAAGCTTAGGCACCAGGTTAATTTAGTTACCTGGGAGAACTGATTTCTTGATAGGTGGAATGATAGGGTAACGCCTTGAAACGCCTACTCTGATACTCCGACATGCCTTTTCAAAGGTTAAATTGAAGGGTATGAAGCTCGGTGAAGTCGGCAGAGAGATACCGTAAGTAAGTGAATACCTAGGAAGTAACTTGCACGAAAGCTGTCCAGAGGTGGATGGTGTATCCTATATGCCGGGAGTCCATAAAGTATCTATGGTTAGAATGTGCTGCATAAGCACTGACGAATCTCTGAATGTACGGGTCTAGACGTAGATGTTGCAGAAATGTAACAGGTGGCAGTGCCATCGTATGTGTGGGTAAGTAAGAATCTGGCGTTATGAAAGCCCATAGCTTGTTACAGGCAAGTTCAAGCATAGAGGACTATAGGAGGAACCTAAGGATACATGGAAGGATAGAGAAATCGGAACGTGGAAAGCGGAAGATGTGGAGGTATTAACCTACCTATGAAGCAGTTTGGTATATAAAGGGGTAACCTATTAAAACTGATTAACTTTCCGTGAGAGTGGAGCTACGGTACCTTTGAAGCCGTGATAATAAACGGTGGAGGGATAGGCTCTAGTCGGAACTTTCAAAGACTTATAAATGCATAACAGACACAGAAGTGAATTCTGTTAAGTTATGTAGATTACAAAAGTTTTGAATGTTTTTCGATGGAACGCCGTGTGAGGTGAAAATCTCACGCACGGTGTGAAGTGGGGGAAAAGCCAGAGATGATATCAAAGGCCTACCTATCACTATACGGCGTAAGTAGTACATCTGTCATGATGACCGTTTTGCAAGATTTAGGAGCGAATGTGGAGTTTTACATTCCGAATCGCTTTACGGAAGGGTATGGTCCGAATGAAGAGGCTTTTCGTTGGGCTTCTGATAGCGGCTTCCGTTTAATTATTACCGTGGATACTGGTATTGCTGCAACTAAAGAAGCAAGATTAGCGAAGGAGCTAGGGCTTGATTTAATTATTACCGACCACCATGAGCCAGGGCCAGAATTGCCGGAAGCGTTGGCAATTATTCATCCGAAGCATCCAGAAGGAGACTATCCTTTTGGTTATTTAGCAGGAGTAGGAGTGGCTTTTAAAGTTGCACATGCTTTATACGGAGAGGTTCCAGAGCACTTGCTTGAGCTAGTAGTGATTGGAACGATTGCCGATCTTGTTCCGTTAACTGGCGAGAATCGTGCGATTGCAAAAGCCGGTTTGAAGAAGTTGCAACAAACAACTCGACCAGGGATTGAAGCGCTATGTAAGCTGACAGCAACAAAAAAAGAAGCGATCACCGAAGAAACAATTGGCTTCATGATTGCTCCGCGTATTAATGCAGTAGGCAGGCTAGCTGATGCTGATCCGGCCGTTGAATTACTGTTGACGCCAGATAAAGGGACGGCAGAACAGTTAGCGAAAGAAATTGATGCGATGAACAAAGAACGCCAAGCGATTGTGAACGAGATTACAGCGGAAGCGTTAGCGATGGTAGAAGAAAATTATCCGATTGAGCAATATCCTGTACTCGTCATTGGGAAAGAAAATTGGAACCCAGGTGTTATCGGGATTGTCGCTTCTAAGCTCGTTGAAAAATTTTATCGACCAACGATTGTACTTAGCTTCGATCGAGAAGCTAATACAGCTAAAGGGTCAGCACGAAGCATTGCTGGCTATGATTTATTTAAAAATTTATCGACATGCCGCGAGCTGTTGCCGCATTTTGGCGGACATCCGATGGCAGCTGGGATGACGCTGCAACTGTCCGATGTGGATGAGTTGCGTTCGAGACTTTGTCAGTTAGCGGAGGAACAGCTAACAGAAGAGGATTTCGTTCCAGTCACTGAAATTGATGTGGCTGTGCCACTGCCAGAAGTTAATTTAGATGTTGTTGAACAGCTTGAAGCGCTTGCGCCATATGGAGTGTCAAATCCGAAGCCTAAAGTATTAATTGAAGAAATAGGGCTGTCTTCTATGCGTAAAATCGGCTCAGATAAAACGCATTTAAAGCTTCAATTAGACGATCAACAAGCGTCTCTTGACAGCATTGGTTTTGGTATGGGGCATTATGCTGATCATATTGCGCCCCTATCAAAGATTTCTGTCATTGGCGAGTTGGCAGTTAACGAATGGAACAATATTCGTAAGCCACAGCTTTTTTTGCAAGACCTTCGAGTCGATACGTGGCAATTATTTGATGTGCGTGGGCATCGTCAATTCGAAAAATGGTTGGGGCAAGTGCCGCAAGATCGGGTATTGATTGTGTTTAACAAAGAAACGATCGCGGAGTTAAAGCTCGACCGCTGGCAAACGGAAATCATTGAAGTCGCTGACGTAGAAGCAGCGAAACAAGTTGAGGCTCATCAAAAAAATATCGTATTGATTGATATGCCACCTTCTAGTCAACTTATAGAAGCTTTGCTGACAAATGGTCGACCGGAGCGGATGTACGTTCATTTTCATCAAAAGGACAACCACTTCTTTAGTACGATGCCGACGAGGGATCATTTTAAATGGTTTTACGCTTTTTTAATGAAGCGACAAACATTTGATTTACATCGCTATGGAAATGACCTAGCTAAACATAAGGGCTGGTCGAGAGAAACGATTGATTTCATGTCGCAAGTGTTTTCTGAGCTAGAATTTGTTACAATAAATAATGGAATGATGGCATTGCACGAGACGGCTGCGAAGCGGAACTTAACGGAATCGCCATCGTATCAACATAAAAAAATGCAAGTGGAATTAGAGAATCAATTGTTGTACTCTTCCTATCAAGAGCTAAAAGATTGGCTGGAAGAGCGTTTGTCTGTCGATGATAAGGAGGAAATTGAGACATGGATTTAAGACAATTCATCAAAATTGTTCCAGATTGGCCGAAGCCGGGAATTAAATTTAAAGACATCACCCCATTAATGGAGAGTGGTGAGGCATTTCGTTATGCAACGGATCAAATTGTGGAGTATGCGAAAGAAAAACAAATTGATTTAGTGGTGGGTCCTGAGGCGCGCGGCTTTATTGTCGGCTGTCCGGTTGCTTACTCTTTAGGCATTGGCTTTGCGCCAGTTCGAAAAGATGGAAAGCTGCCTCGTGAAACCGTGAAAGTCGAATATGGCTTAGAGTACGGGAAAGATGTACTCACGATTCATAAAGATGCGGTGAAGCCGGGACAACGTGTGTTAATTACCGATGATTTACTAGCGACAGGTGGAACGATTGAAGCAACAATTCAACTAGTAGAACAGCTTGGCGGAGTAGTTGCGGGAATCGCTTTCTTAATTGAGCTTGAATACTTAAATGGACGTAGCAAATTAGACGGCTACGATGTATTAACGTTGCTTCCATATGAGTAATAAGAAAATGGGCACTTTATGTGTCCATTTTTTATATATAGATTTAATGTTTTTTAGAAAATGTGTAAGATGGCTTTACATCTCTTCTTTTTTTTTCGATAATAGGAACAATTAGATTCTTTTTGAAAAGAAAAATATTTTAAACATGGCAAAGGTGAGTAAATATATGGCGAATGATCGGGTGCTAACCGCCGAACAAGTGATTGAACGAACGAGTGCGTATTTAAACCCAGAACATGTAGAGTTTGTGCGAAGAGCTTATGAGTATGCGCAAGAAGCACATAAAGAACAGTATCGCAAATCAGGTGAACCGTATATCATTCACCCGATTCAAGTAGCAGGGATTCTAGCTGATTTAGAAATGGACCCGGCTACAGTGGCCGCTGGCTTTTTGCACGATGTAGTGGAAGATACAGAAGTGACACTTGAGGATATGGAGAAAGAGTTTGGGGCAGAAGTGGCGATGCTAGTAGACGGCGTGACCAAGCTCGGGAAAATTAAATATAAATCAAAGGAAGAGCAGCAGGCAGAGAATCATCGGAAAATGTTTGTGGCGATGGCGCAGGATATTCGCGTAATTTTAATTAAATTAGCCGACCGTTTGCATAATATGCGAACGTTAAAGCATTTGCCTCAAGAAAAGCAACGGCGAATTTCCAACGAGACGTTAGAGATCTTTGCTCCGTTAGCTCATCGTTTAGGGATTTCCAAAATTAAGTGGGAGCTTGAGGATACCGCTCTTCGTTATTTAAATCCGCAACAGTATTATCGGATTGTCAATTTAATGAAACGAAAACGAGCGGAACGTGAGTTGTATTTAGAGGAAGTCATCAATGAAGTGAGAGATCGTTTAGATGATTTAGAGATTAAAGCTGATTTATCTGGTCGACCGAAGCATATTTATAGCATTTACAGAAAGATGGCGCTTCAATATAAGCAATTTAACGAAATTTATGATTTGTTAGCGGTGCGAATCATTGTTAGTAGTATTAAAGATTGTTATGCGGTGCTTGGCATTATCCACACGTGCTGGAAGCCGATGCCGGGGCGCTTTAAAGATTATATCGCAATGCCGAAGACGAATATGTATCAGTCGCTTCATACGACGGTGATCGGGCCTAAAGGTGATCCGTTAGAAGTGCAAATTCGTACGACGGACATGCATCAAATTGCTGAATATGGGG
This sequence comes from Bacillus sp. Hm123, assembly GCF_051842975.2. Lineage (NCBI taxonomy): Bacteria > Bacillati > Bacillota > Bacilli > Caryophanales > Bacillaceae > Bacillus > Bacillus sp. Hm123. The sequence goes on along the minus strand of NZ_CM200277.1, from coordinate 2,398,560 downwards.
TGGCTGCTCACTGGGCGTATAAAGAAGGACGCACGATTAACGAGAAGGCTTCTTTTGATAAAAAAATGACGTGGTTCCGCGAGATTTTAGAATATCAAAATGATTCAGCGGATGCTGAAGAATTTATGGAATCGTTGAAGCTAGATTTGTTTTCTGACATGGTGTTTGTATTCACACCTAAAGGAGATGTGATCGAACTACCAGCAGGTTCTGTCCCGCTTGACTTCGCTTATCGCATTCATTCAGAGATCGGCAATAAAACGATTGGGGCAAAAGTGAACGGAAAAATGGTGACGCTCGATTATCAATTGAAAACGGGCGACATTATCGAAATTTTAACGTCGAAGCATTCTTACGGCCCGAGTAAAGATTGGCTGAAAATGGCTCAAACTTCACAGGCGAAAAATAAAATTAAACAGTTTTTCAAAAAGCAAAATCGCGAAGAAAACGTGGAAAAAGGCCGTGAGCAAGTCGAACGTGAAATTAAAAATATGGACTTTGACGTCAAAGAAGTGATCACTCCAGAAAATGTGAAGCGAGTGGCAGAGAAGTTCAATTTTTCGAACGAAGAAGACATGTATGCTGCGGTCGGGTATAACGGGATTACGGCACTTCAAGTAGTCAACCGTTTAACAGATAAGCTACGAAAAATGCGTGATCAAGAAGCGGCAGTTCAGGAATCGATGAAAGAATTGAAGCCGCAAACAACATCTAGTAAGAAAAGTTCGGGTGTGACGGTGAAAGGAATTGACAATTTGTTGATTCGTCTATCGCGCTGCTGTAATCCAGTACCTGGTGACGATATCGTGGGTTATATTACAAAAGGGCGTGGAGTATCGGTTCACCGTTCAGATTGCTTAAATGTCATGGATGAAGAGTCGGCTAATCGCCTCATTCCGGTCGAATGGGAGGGCGGAATTGATCAACAGAAAGAATATATGGTCGATATTGAGATTTCTGGATATGATCGTCAAGGTTTGTTGAATGAAGTATTGCAGGCTGTGAGTGAAGCGAAAACGAATATTTCCGCTGTCTCTGGCAGGTCAGATCGCAATAAAGTGGCGAAGATCGACATGACGATTTATATTCATAATATTAGCCATCTTCATAAAGTGGTCGAGCGAATTAAACAAATCCCGGATATTTATTCCGTGCGCAGAATTTTACATTAAGGGTGTTGGATAATGAAAGTGGTTTTGCAGCGAAGCAAGCAAGCTTCAGTCACAGTCGAAGGTGAAATCGTGGGCCAAATCGAGAGCGGACTCGTGTTGCTCGTCGGTGTAACGCATGAAGACAGTGAAGAAGACGTCAATTATTTAGCAGATAAAATTGTTCATTTGCGAATTTTTGAAGATGAGGCAGGGAAAATGAATCATTCCTTGCTGGATGTGGGTGGTTCGATTTTATCCGTTTCTCAGTTTACTCTTTATGGCGATTGCCGCAAAGGACGACGACCGAACTTTATGGCGGCAGCAAAAGGAGAGCAAGCGAAGCAGATGTACGATCTGTTTAATGAGAAATTGCGAGAAAAAGGTATCCATGTCGAGACAGGCACATTCGGGGCAATGATGGACGTGTCCCTTGTCAATGATGGACCTGTGACGTTAATTGTAGAAAGTAAGTAAATGTTGAAAAAGAAGCTTGAATGCCTATATAAAGTTTTTTATAATAGGAGCAATACGAAAAGTAAATGAATCAACCGTTGAGGGAGAAAAGTAGTTAAGAACCGCTTCTGTAGAGAAGAAATGCCTTGGCTGAAAGCATTTCCGTTGCGACTTAATGAACGAACACTCCTTAGGTTTTTCCTTGAATACAATAGTAGAGGAAAACGTGTAGCAGGCGTTAACTGGAAAAGTGAAAGCTAGATGATTAGCTTTAACTAGGGTGGTACCACGGGAAATAAACTCTCGTCCCTTTTCTTTAGGGATGAGAGTTTTTTATTTTGGCAAAAAACGCCTGTTTATTACAAGATTGAATCAAAGGAGGAAATGATTGTGAGTGTAAACATTCCGCGCGGCACGCAGGATATTTTACCGGGAACGGTAGAAAAATGGCAATATGTTGAGCAAATTGCCAAAGAAGTATGCCGCAAATATCAATATAAAGAAATTCGAACACCGATTTTTGAACACACAGAATTATTTCAACGGGGTGTAGGAGATACGACGGATATCGTTCAAAAAGAAATGTACACGTTTAAGGATCGTGGTGATCGAAGCTTAACGCTTCGCCCAGAAGGCACGGCAGCGGTTGTCCGTTCATTCGTCGAAAATAAAATGTTTGGCGATCCGAATCAACCGATCAAGCTATTTTACAATGGGCCGATGTTCCGTTACGAGCGTCCGCAGTCTGGCCGCTATCGCCAGTTTGTTCAATTCGGGATTGAGGCGATTGGCAGTGAAGACCCAGCGATCGATGCGGAAGTATTAGCGCTTGTGATGGATATTTACAAAGAGGCAGGATTAAAGCAAATAAAGCTAGTCGTCAATTCCTTAGGGGACCCAGAAAGCCGGACAGCACATAGAGAAGCACTAGTTCAGCATTTCGAGCCGAGAATTGGAGAGTTTTGTGATGACTGTCAAAGCCGTTTAGAAAAAAATCCGTTGCGAATTCTTGATTGTAAAAAAGATCGCGAGCATGAGTTAATGGCGACAGCTCCTTCGATTCTTGATTACTTAAATGATCATTCCCGTGCGTATTTTGAAAAGGTGCAAAAATACTTAACAGACTTGCAAATTCCTTTCGTTGTTGATGCTACGCTCGTTCGCGGCCTAGATTATTATAATCATACGGCATTTGAAATTATGAGCGATGCAGAGGGATTCGGTGCCATTACTACTTTATGTGGGGGTGGCCGCTACAACGGATTGGTAAGTCAATTAGGAGGCCCAGATGTACCTGGTATCGGCTTTGCTTTTAGCATCGAACGATTGATTGCTGCGATTGAAGCAGAAGGCATTGCTTGGCCGGTTGAAAATAGCTTGGACTGTTATCTCGTTTCTCTTGGAGAGGAAGCGAAAGATTGCACGGTGAAGCTATTGTATGATTTACGCCAGGCAGGTATTAGCGCGGAAAGAGATTATCAAGACCGCAAAATGAAAGCCCAATTTAAAGCGGCGGATCGCTTAAACGCTCGCTTTGTAGCGATTCTTGGAGAAGATGAGCTACAAGCTAATAAAATAAACGTAAAAGATATGCAAACTGGTGAACAGCAAGAAGTCGCGCTGGATCAAGTAGTAGACGTATTAAAAACGATGATGGAGGCAAAATAACATGTTTGGAAGATCGTATTATTGTGGAGAAATAACAGAGAAACAAATTGGAGAAAAGGTGACGTTAAAAGGGTGGGTACAACGTCGAAGAGATTTAGGTGGCGTTATTTTCATCGATTTTCGCGACCGCACAGGTATTGTGCAAATCGTATTTGACCAAAAAACGTCGGCAGAAGCTTTGGCGTTAGCTGAAAAGATTCGTAATGAATACGTACTTGATATTCAAGGAACAGTCATTGCGCGTGATGAAAGTACAGTAAATGAAAATATTGCGACTGGAAAAATTGAAATTGAAGTAGAACAAGTCACAATTTTAAGCGAAGCAAAAACACCTCCATTTATGATTGAGGATGATATGGAAGTGTCAGAAGATATTCGTTTAAAGTATCGTTACATGGATCTTCGTCGCCCGGTGATGTATGAAACATTCAAAATGCGTAGTGACATTACAAAAACGATGCGTGATTATTTAGATGAGAACGGCTTCCTTGATGTGGAAACGCCAATTTTAACAAAAAGTACACCAGAAGGCGCGCGTGATTATTTAGTACCGAGCCGTGTGCACGAAGGCGAGTTTTATGCGTTGCCACAGTCTCCACAAATTTTCAAGCAATTATTAATGGTATCTGGATTTGACCGTTATTATCAAATCGCTCGCTGCTTCCGTGATGAAGATTTACGTGCGGATCGTCAACCGGAATTTACGCAAATTGACATCGAAGCAAGCTTTATGAGCCAAGAAGATATTATGGCGATGACAGAAGAGATGTTAAAGCGTATTATGAAACGCGTGAAAGCTGTAGAAATTACAGAAGCCTTCCCGAGAATGTCTTATGATGAAGCGATGAGCCGTTTCGGTTCAGACAAGCCAGATACTCGCTTTGGAATGGAGCTAATTGATGTATCCGAGATCGTCAAAGGTTCAGGCTTTAAAGTGTTCGCAAGCACAGCATCAAGCGGTGGTCAAGTGAAAATGATCAACGTAAAAGGCGGCGGCATCGACTACTCTCGTAAAGATATCGATCATTTAACAGAATTTGCGGCGATTTACGGAGCAAAAGGTCTTGCTTGGATGAAGGTAGAGGAAGATGGCTTAAAAGGCCCAATCATTAAATTCTTCACTGAGGAAGAGCAAGCGCAAATTTCAGCGGCAGCAGAAGCGACAGCTGGCGACTTACTTATGTTTGTAGCGGATAAAAAATCAGTCGTAGCGGACGCTTTAGGCGCACTTCGCTTGAAGCTTGGAAAAGAGCGCGGCTTAATCGATGAAAATCAGTTTAACTTCCTATGGGTAACAGATTGGCCATTGCTTGAGTTCAATGAAGAAGACGGCCGTTATTATGCAGCTCACCATCCATTTACGATGCCAGCTCGCGAAGATTTAGCGATCATGGATGAAAACCCGGGTGCGGTGAAAGCACAAGCGTACGATATCGTCTTAAACGGCTATGAGCTAGGTGGCGGATCGATCCGTATTTTTGAGCGCGACATTCAAGAAAAGATGTTCAAGCTTCTTGGTTTTACAGAAGAGGAAGCGAAAGAGCAATTCGGCTTCTTACTTGAAGCATTTGAATATGGTACACCTCCACACGGTGGAATTGCGCTTGGATTAGATCGACTAGTAATGCTATTAACTGACCGCACAAACCTTCGTGACACGATCGCATTCCCGAAAACAGCGAGCGCAAGTGATGTCCTAATGGACGCACCAAGCGAAGTAAGCGGCAACCAACTAGAAGAATTACACTTAGCCGTTCGATTAACAGCGAAAAAATAATCGAATGTTCAGATAGTTAATTAGTTGAAATGAAGAAATCGATATGTTATCATTACTTCAATAACGGTAAGTCCTGATGTGTTCGTTTCATTTACTATCTGTTTTGACCGAACAATATATGTTTAGGGAGTCCGGGTTTGTAAGCAGCATACACGCCTCCATGGCTTGAGGACGTATAACACTTACTACAGGACACCCACCTGCGAAGAGCGGGTTCAAAACATATAGATCCATAGGACGGCACGATTGGGACTTACCCTTCTTCTTAAATACCAGGGACTGTCCAGAAAGTCAGTGAAAACTGACCTTCTGTGACAGTCCCTTTTCTGTATGCTTCAGTAAAAAGTCCTCCGCTTTTTCATGGGGAAATAGGGGAAAGATATTGAATGAGCGATCAATTTCAAGTATGATTAATCCTATCTGAAATAAGAGAATATAAAGACATGGAGTGGTCTATAATGTTACATCAATTTTCTCGTAATGAGCTAGCCTTTGGAAAAGAAGGGCTTGATCGATTAAAAAATACAACGGTAGCGATCCTCGGTATTGGCGGTGTCGGTTCATTTTCGGCCGAAGCACTGGCTCGTTCCGGTGTCGGGCGTCTTGTACTTGTTGATAAAGATACGATAGATATTACGAACGTGAACCGTCAGTTACCTGCTTTGTTATCAACAGTCGGTGAGTCGAAAGTAGATGTTATGAAAGAGCGAATTGCTGATATTAATCCAGAGTGTGAAGTGATTGCCTTGAAAATGTTTTATACAGAAGAAACATATGAGCAATTTTTTAGCTATGACTTAGACTTTGTCGTTGATGCCTCGGACACGATTTCGTATAAAATTCATTTAATGAAAGAGTGTTTAAGCCGAAACATTCCGATCATTTCAAGTATGGGAGCGGCGAACAAGCTCGACCCGACCCGCTTCCAAATTACCGATATTTCTAAAACACATACCGATCCAATTGCGAAAGTCGTTCGTACGCGCTTGCGTAAAGAAGGGATTAGAAAAGGCATCCCGGTTGTCTTCTCCGATGAAAGTCCGATTGTCATTCGGGAAGATGTACGTAAAGTCGTTGGGAAAGAAGATGCGGATATTCGTAAAGCGAAAATGCCGCCTGCCTCTAATGCTTTTGTGCCGTCCACTTGCGGCTTGATTATGGCAAGCTATGTTGTACGTGAGCAATTGAAAGATATCCAAATCACTCGTGTGAACGATTAATCAGAGTCATCCTGCATGTTGCAGGGTGGCTTCTTTTAATTTAAAAAGACATCATTTTAAAAAATATTTAAAAAAACTTGAATAATATTAAAGTTTAATTTAATATTATTAATAAGGAGGGATGTTATGGAAAGAAATGAGATTCCATCTTGGCTGTTGGCGTTAGATAAAGAAAACGTAGAGTTTATTAGAAAATTCGTTTTGAACTCTGGTTCTTTAAAGGAGATGGCTAAAGATTATGATGTATCTTATCCAACGGTTCGAGCAAAGTTAGACGGTTTAATCAAAAAGATTGAACTTCATAGTAAAGAAGGCGATGTTGAATTTGTGAATCTTATAAAGAATTTAGTCATCGATGAACGGATAAGTTTAGAAGTTGCCAAAATCATTATTGATAAATATAAAAAAGAGAGAGAGGACATTTAATGAGTGATCTAACTCCATTTATAGCAGCAGTTGTCATTTTTACAGCCCAACATTATCTTTCAAGAAGAGAGCAAGCCTATTGGGGAGTGGTTTTACCAATATTGTATATAGCGTTTTTAATATATGGGAAAATGACTAACTTATTTATAGATGTTAGTGATAAGGCGTTACTATTAACAGGGGTATTAGGAGTCGTATTCTTACTAGGGTATTGGCTAACAGGACGTGAATATATTGCAAGGAAGAGGAAAAAGGAAATGGAGAAAATCGAAGCTCAAAATCTGTAATGTTTGCTTAAAGGAAATGAATCACAAAGTTAACATGGTTAGAAATGAAGAGCCCGTTTTTGTAAAACAGATGAAGCAAAACGGGCTTTTCGTTTCATACATAGACACAGCCATTCCATTTTGATGGTCCTTTTGGAAAAAAAGGGTTGACGGGTCGTTTTGTCTTAGTGTACTATGTAACTAGTACAGTGATACACGGAGGGATCATCATGCTTGGCGGGTTGTTAAAAAAGGATTTTTTATTAGTGAAAGATCTGCTGCTTATCGGGTTAATAGCAGAAGTCGTGCTTTTTATCGGAGGAGCGAGCTTCTTTGCTTCTCAAGGTATTTTTGATTACATTTTTGTTTTTCTCTCTTTAACTTATATGGCCCATATCGCGCTTTTTCCGGTTGCGCTAATGGTGCTATTGAGGCAAGAGGAGAAGGGGCAATATTGGCTGCATGGAACAGCTCGGGCATCTAAATTGATGTTTTCTAAATTGCTGATTGCTTTAGTCGTAACGTTAGCTTCTTTAGTGTTAGTCGATGTGTTGGCGCTGATCGCCTTCTTTATTGAATTCCCAGTAGAGTTTGTGAACAGCCCTAGTCAAGAAATTCCTTATGCAGAGGGTTTTCTAGTTAATGTGGTGATCTTACTAGTGTCGTTTCATTTCACTTTTTTAGGCTTGTTCTTTTGGTCGATTTATCATGCTCTCAATGTATTTCCAGCGTTAAAGAAAGTTCGTTGGCTTCTCTTGATCGTTCTTTATATCGTAATGAACGCAATCATCACTTGGATAGCCGACCAAGCTGTCATTCAAAAGCTATTTAATAGTTGGATCATTCCAGTGGCAGATTGGCTAGGACCAATGATGATGGGACTTACGGTTACTACACCTATAGAAGGTATTCCAGTGTGGCCGATCATCTTTTCTCTGTTATACATTGCTGGTTTATATGTTGTATCTTGCTGGTTGCTTGATCGGAAAGTTGAGGTGTAATCAATGGTTGAAGAATTCAAAACATCGAAGCCGATTTATAGTCAAATTGCCGATCGAATTATTCAACAGTTTGTTCGAGGAGACATTCAATCGGGAGAAAAACTTCCTTCTGTTCGAGAAATGGCGATTCAGTCGGGAGTCAATCCAAATACCATTCAAAGAACGTATGGGGAGTTGGAACGCATGGGAGTCGTAGAAACGAAAAGAGGGCAGGGAACGTTTATGACGGAACAAGCAGAGATGAAACGAAAGCTAAGAGTGAACATCCAACAAGAAATGATTCACCAATTCATTCAAAACATGCGTGACATTGGTGTGAAAGATAGTGAAATTACGGAAGCGATTGATCAGTTTTTAAACGGAGAGGAGGAAGGAAATGATTGAATTTAATCATGTCTCTAAGCAATATGGCAAAAGAAAAGCACTAGATGACATGACTTTCACTTTTGAAAAAGGAAAAGTGTACGGCATTCTTGGACCCAACGGTAGTGGAAAGTCTACGATGATGAAAATGGGTGCCGGACTTGTGTTTCCAACAACAGGAGAAGTGTTAATTAACGGTCGTCGAGTGGATCGAAGCATTGCTTCAGATGTCGCCTTTCTTGCCAGTGAAGGAATGGTTTATCCTGGTTTGAAAGTAAGGCAGATGATCGATTATTTTTCCTCGCAATATCCGGATTTTTCAATTGAAAAGTCGCAAGAATTACTAGCATTTTTAGAACTAGATCTCGATCAGAAAATCGCGAAGCTGTCGAAGGGGCAACAAGGCCGTCTGAAGCTTCTGCTTGTCCTTTCCCGTCAAGCACCTGTTCTCTTGCTGGATGAACCGTTTATCGGTCTCGACCCGATGGTGCGTGACACGATTGTGAAAGGGCTTGTTTCATTCATCGATTTCGGTGAGCAAACGGTGATTATTACGACTCATGAAATCACTGAGATTGAACCGATTTTGGATGAAGCGTTAGTAATCAAAGAAGGAAGCATTAAGGCACATTGCCATGTGGAAAGCTTGCGTGAAGAACAGGGAATTTCTGTTTTACAATGGTTGAAAAGTAATTTTGTGAAGGAGGGTCAATGATGACCGCAGTAGTGGAATTGAAAAACGTCTCAAAAACGATTAAAGGGAAAAAAATTATCGATTCGCTAAGTTTTACTATTCAAAAAGGAGAAGTGTTTGGGTTTCTTGGACCGAATGGAGCCGGGAAAACGACAACGATTCGTATGATTGTTGGATTAATGAAGCTATCAGAAGGCGATATCGCGATTTGTGGCCATAGCATTCAAACAGAGTTTGAAAAGGCGGTTGAGAATATTGGAGCGATCGTTGAAAACCCGGAAATGTATAAGTTTTTATCGGGATATGAAAACTTGCAACAATATGCTCGCATGCATAAAGGAATCACAAAAGAAAAGATTGATGAAGTGGTCAAGTTTGTCGGGTTAAGTGAGCGTATCCATGACAAAGTGAAGACGTACTCGCTCGGGATGCGCCAACGTCTTGGGATTGCTCAATCTCTGCTTCATGATCCGAAAGTATTAATTTTGGATGAACCGACGAATGGGCTAGATCCAGCGGGAATTAAAGAAATTCGTCAGCACGTGCGAGAGCTAGCAGAAAAGCGAGGCTTGGCGGTTATCGTATCGAGTCATCTATTAGCGGAAATGGAAATGATGTGTGATCGAATCGCCATTATTCAAAAAGGGAAGCTAATTGATGTACAATCGGTCCACAATTGGATGGAAGATGAATTAGAAATGTATTCCTTTGAGGTGAATCATGTCGAGGATGCAGTGAAATACGTGAAGCAATTCTTCCCGAATGGGCAAGTGAAAATTGTTGAAGGTCAGCTTGTGATGGAAAGTGATAAAGAGCAAATTCCAGATATCGTGACGTTGCTCGCTGAACGAGGCATTCGTATTTACGAAGTGAAACCAGTATCGAAATCACTAGAAGAACGCTTCTTAGAAATTACAGAGAAACAGGAGGTATTAGTGTAATGTTTCGGTTAATACAAAACGAATGGATTAAAATGTTTAAACGACCAGGAACGTACGTCATGATCGGACTGTTAATTTTAATGGTCAGCGCTTTTGCGGCTTATTTAAAATACGATGAAAGCAAGCAAACGGGGAAACAGCCAGCATGGGAAGAAGTGGTTCAAGCTGATATAGCCGCTTCACAAAAACAGTTAAAAGATAACCCGAATATGTATAAAGAAGGAAAAGAACGAATCCAAGAAGAAATCAAAATTAATGAATACCGCTTAGCAGAAAATGTTCCATTAGATACGAAAACAACGATGTGGTCATTTGTAGATAATAGTACGGCCTTCCTTAGTTTTGCTGGTTTATTTATGATTATTATTGCGGCAGGAATTGTCGCTAGTGAATACAGTTGGGGCACGATTAAGTTGCTGTTAATTCGCCCGCTAAGTCGTTCGAAAATTCTTTTTTCTAAATATGTTACCGTTATTTTATTTGGATTGTTAATGATTAGTATTTTATTCCTATTCTCTTCTTTAGTTGGAGCGATCTTGTTCGGAACAGATGGTGAAACCGTTCATCTAGCTTATGAAGGTGGAAAGGTTGTTGAACAAAGCTTAATCTTGTATCTATTCAAATATTATTTATTAAGCTCAGTTGACATCTTTATGATTGCTACAATGGCCTTTATGATTTCAGCGGTCTTCCGTAATAGCTCGTTAGCGATTGGGATTTCTTTATTCTTATTATTCATGGGTTCTAATGTGACGATGATGATTGCCATGAAATATGATTGGGCAAAATATTCATTATTCGCTAATACGAATTTACTAGGATATGAAACAGGTCAAGTGATGGTAGAAGGTATGACATTGCAATTCTCCCTTGTAGTCCTTGCTGTTTACTTCGTTATTTTTCACTTGCTAGCTTTCTTTATCTTCTCGAAAAGAGATGTGGCCGCTTAATGTTTGGCACCTCCAGTGATTGGAGGTGTTTTTTTGTTTGTTAAAACTGGTATGAAAGTAAAGCTTTACAAATAAGAACACCTTCCTGATAATTACCAATAGGAGGTGTAGAAATGAACAAGCAACCCCCCATTTATGTACAGACAAAAATCAATGCATCCATGGAAGAATTATGGAAGTATACGCAACAGCCAGAGTTGCATAAAGAGTGGGACGTACGATTTACGGAAATCTCATATCTCGATAAAAAAGAGGGCGAGCCCCAGCAGTTTTTATATAAAACAAAGATTGGTTTTGGTCTTGAGATTGCTGGAAAAGGAGAAACGGTAGGGGAAGTTCAGCAAAAAACAGGAGAGAGAGTATCGTCATTAAAATTTTGGACGGATCATCCACTTTCTTTAATTCGTTTAGGGAGAGGGTATTGGAAATACACGCCGGTAGGAAACGCCATCCAATTCGAAACACAATATAACTATGAGACGAACTTCGGTAAAGTTGGCAAAGTGATTGATGCTTGGCTGTTTCGGCCGCTACTTGGTTGGGCGACAGCTTGGAGCTTTGAGGCATTGAAGCTTTGGCTTGAAAAAGGCTATCACCCAAAATTACTTCTTCACAAAGCTTTAACCTATTCGTTCGTTTGTTTTTTGCTGAGCTTTATTTGGATATATCAAGGGCTTGTGCCGAAAATTATCGCTGTTCATCCAGAAGAAGTGAAAATGTTACTTTCACTTGCTTCGTTACCGATTGATGCTGGGGCGGCGATTCGATTGGTTGGCGGAATCGAAATAGCATTCGGCCTTGTATGGCTACTTCCTTTTCAAAAGAGAAAATTATTTCTATTCCATGCGATGTTAATCGGACTTATGACTTTATTAGTTTGGATCGCTAATCCGGCGAGTTTTGTGCATCCGTTTAACCCGCTTTCACTTAATGTGGCACTCGTCCTTATTTCAATCATTGGGTATGTCAACAGTAGCGATTTGCCACAACCAAGTAAAACGGTTAGAAAGAGAAAGGGGATGAAGTGAGATGCCATCGATTTATCAAACTATTTTAGGCGATTCATTTACTAAGCTACATCCGATGTTACAGCATCGCTATACGATTACGACAGAAAAAAGCTTTTATGGACAAGGAAAGATGGAGGAGATTTCCGGAGGGAGTCGCTTTATTCGTCCGCTGTTTCAATGGGGAGTGAAACGGCGTCTCTTTTTTTCAGAAAGAGGAAGGGACATTCCGTTTTTTATTAAAAATACGGCATATAAAGCAGGAAATGGTCGTGAGCATGTGAGGTGGAACCGCTATTTTACATTTGATAAAAAGGAACGGCATTTTGATGCGGTCATGTATTTGGATTCAAAGAAAAGGAAGATTATCGATGATTTCGGAATTCCGTCATTTTTAGTATCCACTCTCGATTTTCAGGTTGATACAGAGGGGTGTTTACATATTTCATCTAATAAACAGTGGTTGAAGTTATTTGGAAAGAACATCCCTTTACCTACATTTTTGTATGGGAATGCCTCAATTATTGAATCATTTCAAGAGGATAAGGGCTGTTTTCATGTGGAGGTCCATGTTAGTAATCCTCTAGTTGGTACTTTATTTTATTATAAAGGCTATTTTCATGAAGTGGAGTGTGAGCAGCTGTGAGAAGCAAAGTGACCATAGGGTTCATTCTCTTTTCGCTATACATCATTAGTCAATGGGAGTCGATTCATCCAGCAGAGATGTTGTTATTATTATCGATGTTGATATTCGTACCAATCACTTGGGAATTGACGGATCAGTACAAAAGAGATGGCCAGAGGATGCGGCTTGCGAAACTTCTTTCTATCTTTTATGTTCCGGCTGTTCTCTCAGCCTATTTTGCTATCATTGGGCATTTTACGATACTTGCATGTATTTGGTTTGCTTATACGATTGGTGCTTCCTTGTTTGGGGTTCTTCGGCTGTTGGAGAGAGGTGTACGGCCGGTTACAGAAGTCGCCATCGACAGTGGCTGGATCTATTTGGGGCTTGGTGGCTTTTGGTTTTTTGCTTATGTGGCTGAACTACCGATCATGCATTTTTCTAGAGAAACGATTTTGTTAACCGCCGTTCATTTTCATTATTCCGCCTTTATTATTCCGATTATTAGCGGGTTGCTCGGGAGAAAGATCAGTGGAAAAAATTCACTCTATTCGTTCATCTTGATGCTCATCATCGTCTCGCCCATGACGATTGCTGTAGGTATCACGTTTTCACGTTGGATTGAATTCATTGCTGTTGTCGTGTATGCCATCGCTCTGTATATGTATGGTTTCTTTGTTGTTAAAGCTGATTTTCGCAACAAATGGGCCAAGTTGCTTATAACGTTTTCTTCAGCTGTGTTGCTTGTAACGATTTTCTTTTCCTTTCTTTATGCGTACGGCAGACTGGGCTTTTCAGGAGGGTTGACTATTAAACAAATGATCTTTATTCATGGTGCAGTCAACGCGTTTGGAGTTGTTTTGCCCGCATTAATGGGCTGGCTTATAGAAGGGCCATCTAATGGACGTGCTTATTATGGCAAGCCAATGAGCCGAATTTTCGGCGATTCGATCATTAGTGAGCGGTTTCTTACAAGGAAAAAATTAATAGATGAACGTACATATCATGGGCTTGTCGACGATATGGGGCATTTTTGCTCCAAGCATTTTGATAAACAAAAGCTAGCGCCATCGATCTCTCAGTTTTACGAACAGACAGAAAATTATCAGTTAAAGGCGTTCATTCAATGGGCTTCATGGTTTAAACCTCTAGCCTTTTTATATGAAAAAGTCAGTCGGCACGTACAGCAAATTCATCTATCAGCTGGTGGGCGCTGGGAGATGATGACAGGTGATATTGTAGCTGTTCAATCAAATAACGACGGCAGAGAGCGTGTTCGTGCTTGGGTTCGCAATAATGATAAAGGAGAAACGATTTTTGTTGCTCTTTATTCACAGCATACCTATGAAGAGGAAGCCTATATGAATATCGCTTTGCCGCTGCCATTCTCTAATATGACGGGCATTTTGCGCTTTGAAAATGATGGGAAAGATTTAATTCTTTCGAGCAAAGGCAGAACAACAGGAAACGGAGACGAAGGAATTTATTTACACACTCCGCTGGCTGTCATTCGCTTACCGCTTGCCGAAACATTTATCATTAAGGAAAAATCAGCCGATCAATTAATGGCTCATCATCAAATGTGGATCTTTGGGGTGAAATTTCTTGAGATCAATTATGAGATTGAGAAGGTGATCGTTTCAGAAAGGGCCTAAATCTCCTATACAAAAAGCCTGCTTCGTTTAGCAGGCTTTCTTCATCAATATAAATCTTTCCCTACGATGATCTCACCGTTTACCGCTTCAATAAACGCGAATTCACCTGTCAAGTTTGGATACACTGGTTTGTAAACAAGTTGATAATAATCTTCGGAGTCTTCCACGTATTCTTTCTCCCACTGTAGCTCGACATCAAAAAAGCGAGTGAACAATTGTTTTGCCTTTTCCTCAGAAACAGTTGGTTCGAGCGGAAGCGAGGTGATCAATTCAGGATGAATTTCCGGCCCGAGATAATGATCAATGTGTCCCGTCGTTCGATTAACGGTGATGCTGACGAACCCAAACCTTACGTGAACGCCTCCGTGGTATAGCTCAAAATGAAACCAAGCGTTTGTTTCGTCCGCTTGGGGGTCTGACTTCATCCGAAAATACTGATCTGCTTTTGGGTAAAGATGATATAAAAATTGCAGAGCGATATCTTCACACTCAGCAAGACTTAATTGTAAATCTCCTTCTCGTTCCAAGAAAGAAAACATCCCTTTTAGCTGTTTACTATTTTTATCCACCTGCAATTTAATGGTGTGGTCATTTCGTTGCTGAAAGAAATCATCAAAACTACGACTAGAGACCTTTTCTGGCTCATCTTTGTCCATCCGCCAAACCGTACCGATCACATCTCCCATATCTTGCTCACGAATCAATTTGAAAGCTGATCGATCTAAGCCGATAAAAGTATCGATGTCCTTCGTTGATGTTTTGGATGGCTTGGCCAATGGGACAAGCTGTTTAGGGGTGTCTTCCTCTTGTTCAAATTGTGGGGTTGTACCATTAGCTAGTAGTTGATGGAATCGCAAGTTCGGTTCAAATACGAGATGGGGCAAATCATCCCCATTTTCATATATTTCTTTGCTAAGAACGGTGATCATTGCTTCCATTTCTAATTCATTTACTAATGTACTTTTTGCTTCCTCTTTATTGATGATTTTTTCAGGGGAAACGATTTTTTTAGCCACGCCATCGTAACGAAAGCCGACGATTTCTCCAGCCTTTGTGATACGAACAGAAAAGCCTGTGTTAGGAAGCGGTAGCTCTAATTTTTCTTGGTTAAAAGTAAATCGTAAGTCTCCATTTTTTAATTCATCTATTTTTTTAAAGGTAAAAAGCTTCAGAGCTTCTGGATAATGTTCGAGGGCAAAATGCAAGGCGATTTCTTTTAACTGTTCGTTTGATAAAGAGCTTTCTTTGTTGTCTGAGATAGCATTCTTTGCCAATTTAATCAAATGACTATCTTTATCTAATTCAATCCAGATCCCCTTGTCATCATCACTTGGGTCTTTCCATAAAAATACAGAACGACTGTCTGTTTCATGTTCGCGATAATCTTCAATTTCAAGCTCATAGTTAGTTGGGACGCGTCCGATTGTTTTTGCTTTTTCTTTCAATTGGTCGGTTAAAATAGGAATCTTCCTCTCATGTTTAAACTGATGATTGTATTTCCTTTAACAATTGTATATAATATCAAAAAATAATGAAAATTTCCATGATGAAGAGAGTAGTTTAGATAGGGTCTGAAAGCGAGTCGGGGATGGTGGAAGCCTGATAGTCTGATCTAAATGAAGCGCACTTCTGAGAAGCCGCCTGAAACGAAGTAGGGTGGGCCGGGGATCACCCCCGTTATAAAGTAAAGCTGGTTCTTTAGGAACAATCAGAGTGGTACCGCGGGTTATTTCAATCTCGTCTCTATTTTTAGAGGCGGGATTTTTTATTTTTTAGAAAGGGATGTGAGGAGATGGAAGTAATGAAAATATTTGCGGAAGAAATTGCTGTTAAGTTAGACAATGTAGTGGCACTAGAAGAAATTATGGCGATGATCGAAAAGCCGAAATATGCAGAGCAGGGGGATGTCGCTTTCCCTTGTTTTTCATTAGCGAAACTGATGAAGAAATCACCGCAGTTGATTGCCGCTGATTTAGCGAGCCAGATTGAGCACCCATTGTTTGATACAGTGATAGCGAATGGAGCGTATGTGAACGGCTTTTTAAAGAAACAAATCGTTAGCGAGTATGTGCTCACCGATATTTTGCAGCAAGGAGCGAATTACGGTCATTCAACCTATGGTCAAGGAAAAGTGATTACGATGGATTTCTCCTCGCCGAATATTGCTAAGCCGTTTTCGATGGGGCATTTGCGCTCTACTGTGATCGGAAATGCGATTGCCAATATTGCAGAAAAATCAGGGTATCAAACCGTTCGGATTAACCATCTCGGTGACTGGGGCACACAGTTTGGAAAGCTAATTACCGCTTATAAACGCTGGGGCAGCGAAGAGCAAGTCAAACAACAGCCCATTCAAGAATTGTTACGTCTATATGTGACGTTTCACGACGAGGCGGAATATGAGCCTAGTCTAGAGGTAGAGGCAAGAATGTGGTTTAAAAAGTTAGAAGATGGAGACGAAGAAGCGAAGCGGTTGTGGAAATGGTTTAAGGACGAGTCCCTTATTGAGTTTTCTAAGATCTATGACTTAATGGATATCCGCTTTGATTCGCTGAATGGGGAAGCCTTTTATAATGAGAGCATGGATGAAACGGTTCAGTTATTGCAAGATAAGGGCTTGCTTCAAGAGTCGGATGGAGCTGAAGTCGTTGATTTGCAACAAGATGATTTGCCGCCGTGCCTAATCAAAAAGTCAGATGGTGCAACTCTGTATGCAACGCGGGATTTAACGGCTGCGATTTATAGACAACATCATTATCAGTTTGACCAAGCGTTATATGTCGTGGGACACGAACAAAGTCTGCATTTTAAGCAAGTCTTTCTCACACTTGAAAAGATGGGCTACGAATGGGCAAAAGGCATGGTTCATATTCCGTTCGGCTTTATTCTAAAAGATGGGAAAAAGATGTCGACGAGAAAAGGGAAAGTCGTGCTCCTTGAGCGAGTGATTGAAGAAGCGATTGAATTAGCGAAGCAAAGCATTGAAGAGAAAAATCCGCAACTTGCTCGGAAAGAAGAAGTAGCAAAAGCTGTCGGTGTTGGAGCGATTATTTTTCACGATTTAAAACAGGAGCGGCAAGGAAATATTGAGTTCTCGCTTGAAGATATGCTGAAGTTTGAAGGAACGACTGGCCCATACGTGCAATACACACATGCGAGAGCTTGTTCAATTATGAGAAAATCGGAGTGCGAAATCAATTCTCCAGCTGGCTTGAATGATGACTATAGCTGGGCCGTGATCAAATTATTAATGGAGTTTCCTGCTGTGATTGAAAGAAGTTTGCAGCAATACGAACCGTCTCAAATCGCCAAATATGTGATTGACCTATCTCAAGAATTTAATAAATACTATAGCCACGTCAAAATTTTAGTAGATGATGCAGAAAAAGAAAGCCGGCTTGCTTTAGTGAAAGCGGTGACGATTGTGTTAGCGGAAGGGTTGAGGCTGCTAGGGATCAAGGCGCCAGTGGAGATGTAATTACTTGAAGCTTTCCGTTTTGATGGTTGTAAGAAGAAAATAACAGAAGGAGAGTAGCGAAAATGGTTTCAATTGATTTTACTAAACTAGAAAATTCAGCTATCCGTATTTTATCGACATCTGATGTTCAGTCCCTTGAAATTTTAAATAATAAAGAATTAAAAAATGAATTAAATATCATTTTAATTGATGGGGGAAAGTGTGTAGATAAATGGGGGTTGTTTGAAGAATTTAAAATAAAAATGAATTTCCCAGACTATTTTACAGATAATTGGGACGGATTTGATGAATGTATAAATGACTTGGATTGGTTGCCCAATAAAGGTTTTTTGCTTGTTTTCGATAATAGTGAGTGTATATTATCTGCTCAAAAGGAAGAGTTACTAACCTTTTTTGAAATAATGAATGCTACTATTCAAGAATGGAAAGATGGAGAACAATTTGATGATTTTTCGTCTTCTCCTGTTCCATTTAATATTGTAATGATTTGTAAAGATGGGGTTAAAGAAGATTTGAATAAATGTTTATTAGAAATTAACGAAGATTATTGATGAAGAAAGCCGCCGTATCAGCTACGTACGATGCATGGGGGAATATTCTCTCGAAAAATGGAGCGATGGTGGATATAAACCCTTATCGCTATGCTTCCTACCAACATGATAATGAGACAGGGGTATATTGTCTCTTTGCACGATACTACGAGCCGAAAGAAGGAGTTTTTCTCACTATTGACCCACAACCAGGAGAAGTGAATGATCCTCTTAATCAGCACCCGTATGTTTACGTTCAAAATAACCCAGTGATGTTGGATGATCCAGATGGAGAAAATCCTTATGTAGTAGTGCTTGTTTATGTAAGTGGTCGTTACGTTGTTAGGTATGTTAAGAAAAAAGGCGTTAAATATGCCGCTAAAAATATAAAGGAAAAATTCAAAGAAACTACAAGGGTAAATTACCAACTAAAAAGGTTACAAAGAAAAAAAGAAAAGGGAAAACAAAGGAACCCGAAGAAATAATCAGGCTCAAAATCGCCAAGTTAATGCAATTGTAAGTAAACATAAACTTTCAAAGGCACAGAGAAGAGAACTTCATGACGCTATATCAGGAAGAAATTATGGATATAGACAAATCGATGAAATTGCTAGGGAAATTAAATCAGGGACTTGGTAAAAACAAATGGAGGAGTAAAATAATGTTGCAATTTGAAATTGAAAATTATTGTAGAAACCTTGTAGGATTTCCACTTAATGAGATAGGGAGAAATTCAAATATGGTTTGGTTTGGATTTGGAAAATCTATTACTACAGTTAACAAAAGAGGAGATAGTTTGAAATCCTCTGAGTTTGTTTTGCATATCCAATGTACCTGGAGATTAATTAAGGAGAATAAAATCATTACTGCCTCAAGAGATATATATGTACCTAAGTCAAATTGGAATAGTGATAATGAATTTGACTGGGATATAATAGGGGAGAATAGGTTTGATGAATTATTAAAGGATTTTAAAAAAAAATATTGTGGGAAAATATATATTAACTCACTTAACTCGGATCCTCTAGGTGGTTTGAGAATCTCATTTACAGATAATATCTCATTGGAAATATTTCCGGATGAGTCAACAGAAGAAGAGTTCTGGAGAATATTTACTCCTGGAAAATTAGATTCACACTTTGTAGTTACTGGTTTAGGAATTGAGAAGTAATTGCAACACGTTTTACTTACTGATTCCATCCTAATGTTAAGTTATTTTTAATTAACACTAGGTCGAAAAGTCGATGCCTAAGCATAGGGAATCGGCTTTTTTATATCGAAATTTGTTTCGTGTATGTTTTTCGTGTTTTGTTGGTAGGAACTCCATGTCCATCAAGCTAAGGGTGTAAATGACTAGATAGGATACATGGGAGAATAATCTCTCAAAAAGTGAGGCAATGGCGGATATAAACCCTTATCGCTATGCTTCCTACCGACATGATAATGAGACAGGGTTATATTATCTCCTGGCACGATACTACGAGTCAAAAGAAGGGTTTTTTCTCACTATTGATCCACAATCAGGAGAAGCTAAAGACCCAATTAGTCAGCATCCATATGTTTACGTTCAAAACAATCCTGTTATGCTAGATGATCCGGATGGAGAAAATCCTTATGTAGCAGTGCTTGTCTATGTAGGTGGGCGTTGGGTTGTAAAACAGAGTCTTAAAAAATCGTTGAAGAATACAGCAAAGAAATACAAAGGTAAGATCAAGGTCAAGCACACAGTAAAGAAAAAATCACCGAAAGCTGTAGCTAGAAAGGTAACGGGTTATACCAAACATGGAATAAATCAAGCTATAGGAAGGGATGGGGGAAGAGGTGTATCTTCCAAAGCTATTCTGAATGCTATTAGAAATCCAAAGAAGATACAAAAGCAATCGGGAGGAAGGACTAAGTATGTCGGGAAATACGCAGTTGTGGTTTTGAATGCGAAGGGAAAAGTAATAACTACTTATGCTAAGAGCTCGAAAGGATTTAGGAAGAAATAGAAAGGATTCAAGAATATGATAAGAGTAAATGAAGAATTATTACCTTTATTGAGACAATGTCTCCAATCGAATAGACCTGATCTTTTATGGATACTAGACACTGATGACTATATCTATATAGATCAAGATTTAGGAAATGAGTTACGTGAGGCAATACTTGTAGAGTTTATTCGGATAGGTCTAGACAGTGATGACAATCCAAATGAGATAGGAATTAAATTAGAAGAGTTAATTGATGAAATTGGAGACATGTTTATGTAGCTGTTTTACTTCCTATAAAGAAATAAATGCCTATAGAAATGCTTATTATTAAGGGCGTCTAGAAACATTCTAGGCGCTTTATGATTAATAGTTCTGTTGCGAAAATAGGTGTTAAATACGCTTCCAAAAAATACAAAGGTAAAATCGCTCATCCACGAAAGTTTGCAAAAAACAAGGCGCTTCGAAAAACCTTGAATGAAATGTATCGTCCAAAAGGCACAGTAGGGGACGGTAGTTTGGCAACAGCAACAAGGTTAGAAGTTAAATATGGAATAAAGGTAAAGAAAGCACTAAACACAACATCAAGGAGTTTCTATTGTCATCATTTGTAATTGAAATGACGGATACTTATGATAGTTTGCGTATGTCAAAATTTAATGTGCAGTCTCTGCCAAAAACAATCTTCATCTTAAACGAGTTGAAATTAATTCCTTAGAAGGGTGATGTACAGTGAAAAACGAAATTTCTACAAATGAAGTAATGAAACTACTCCTACAAGCGTGCCCATCTTATCAAACAAGATGGGAAGAATATGTTAAAGATAATTATGAAACGGGAGAAGAACATTTACTTTATATCGACCTATCCGATTTCTCTGCTCACATTATAGATTTATACAAACAAAACAAAATAGACGAGTTCCCAGCAGTGTTTGAAGTAATAGAATTACTGCACACAAGTGGTGACGACTATGTTAAAGAGGCTTCAACAATTGGATTATTGGAAGATATGCAAAATCAACTTCTTACTGACAAAATAGATACAAGTGTTTTTAAGCAATTTTTAAAGCAAGATTCATTAAAATGGTGGAACAACCTTAATGACTTTTGGGGCGGTCAAACTAAATATGTTGGTGGTCCAGAAAAATAAGTGATTTTATAAGGAAAGCCTCAGTATTAGTGCTTTCCTTACTTTTTTATTCGAAAATCAACATTAAAGATTAACACAGCTAAAAAATAAAGAAATTAATCGATAATTAAATAAAATGAAACCATACATCCATCTGGTGATCGACTACAGAATATTTATGATAAGAATAATCAACTGGAACATGTGGCGGTAAATGGTTCAAGAAAGTGGACCTACACTTATGATGCCAATGGAAATGTAGACTCCATTTTGAACGTTGCCACTGGGGCAAAAAAGACATTCACTTACGATAAGAATGAAAAGGTGAAAAAATCTATACTTGGAAACCAATCCGTTGAGTATGGATATGACAGTACGGGAGTAGCTACTTCTGTTATAGGCCGCTCTGGCACTCAAGCTTTTACACAAGCCTATACCATAGATAAACTAGAACGGTTGACACATCTTAAACGCAACGGGGCCAGTCAGGCAACTTTAACATACAACAAAACGGATGAATTAGAAAAAATCTCCTACGTCAATGGTATCTCGTCTGTGTTTAAATACGACGCAGCGGGACAGCTGAAGACGTTGGAAACGAAAAAAGGGACAACAGAGTTCGATACCTTTACCTATGAATATGATACAAGAGGCAACATTACGTCCGTTACTTTTAAGGATGGAACTGCCACATACGAGTATGATGCTAACAATCAGTTGACAAAAGAGAAAACAGTAGATGGAATAGCAGTATCTTATGAATATGACGCTGTGGGCAATAGAACAAAGAAGACAACAGTAAAAGATGGACAAACGATTACTAAGTCGTATACGTATAACGCAAATAATCAATTGAAGACAGCAGGTTCCAATACCTACAGTTATGATGAAAACGGCAACCGGACACTGGATAGTCAATACAAGTATGTATATAATAAACTGAATGAGCTGGTCGAAATCCAGACACTCAGCGGTCAGACGGTAGCGAAATACACTTATAATGAAGATGGGCGCTGTATCAGCAAGACCGTCAACGGTCAGACGACATATTACCATTATGATGAAGATCAGGTATTGTTTGAAACTGATTCAGCAGGCGCAATCACCGCAGAGTACAGTTATGATGACTATGGTCGTCCATTGATGATGACAAGGGATGGGAAAACTTACTACTATGTCCTTAATGAACATAAAGACGTTGTGGCATTAACCGATGTATCTGGAAATATTGTAGCTTCTTATACGTACGATGCATGGGGAAATATTCTCTCGAAAAATGGGGCGATGGCGGATGTGAACCCTTATCGCTATGCTTCCTACCGACATGATAATGAGACAGGGTTATATTATCTCCTGGCACGATACTACGAGTCAAAAGAAGGGGTTTTTCTCACTATTGACCCACAACCAGGAGAAGTGAATGATCCTCTCAGCCAGCATCCGTATGCTTATGTTCAAAATAACCCGGTGATGTTGGATGATCCAGATGGAGAAAATCCATATGTAGCAGTGCTTGTCTATACAGGTGGTCGTTATGTTGTTAGGTATGTTCAGAAAAAAGGTGTTAAATATGCGGCTAAAAAATATAAAGGGAAGATTAAGAAAAACTATAAAAATAAATCTGCGCTTAAAAAGAAACAAAAGAAGAAAAAGAAAAAGAGTATACAGATGGTTAAAGATAATTACCTGAAGAGAAAGGGGATAGATGCCCATTCTTTGAAGAATGAATACGTTGGCAGAAAAAATATAGCGCATTACGATATTTATGTTGATAAAAATACAGGTAGATTGTTGATATACAGAAAAGGAGGTAAGGGTGAACCTATTACAACCCACTTACGTATTAAATAAAAAGGAGTAAACAATAATGGCGACAAATGTTAATGCTGAATTTGTTATAATTGGTGATATTTTTGACCCTAATGTTGTTACACAGAGACTCGGTATTGAGCCTCATGGGTATTGGATAAAAGGGGAAGAAGTTCCGAAAGCACCCATCAAAAGAAAAGATACGAATTGGTGGATTCATACTGACTACGAACACTCTTTTGATATAATGTGTCAATTAAGTAAGCTTATAAGTCTTCTTCGAAATAAGAAAAATATTTTAAAAGAGCTAAAGACAACATATGATTTAGATTATTTATTTCTTGTTGTCATTAACGTTGAGGAAGATGAAAAGCCTGCTATTGCTCTAGATAGTAGCTTTATAACTTTTGCAAATGATATAGGTGCAGAATTTGCGGTAGATTTATATATTTATTAAAAAATACTTGATAAAAATGATCATAAAATGTAAAAAATAAAATTAATTTTTCAGTGTTAGCCTTAACAGTGGGCTGACACTTTTTTTACTTGGCAAAGCAATAGTTAGACATAAGGCCTTTATTATCATTATGATGAAGGCCAGATGTTGTTTGAGACCAATTCAGCAGGTGCCATCATTGCAGAATACAGCTATGATGACTCCGGTCGTCCATTGACAATGAACCTATTACTATGTCCTTAATGAACATAAAGACGTTGTAGCATTAACCGATGCATCTGGAAATATTGTAGCCTCTTATACGGTATGAAACGTTTGCCAGAAATCGCTTAAGGCGAAGGGATTGGCAGGGTTAGCATAAATTTTGCTAACAACAACTGATATTACGACACCACGGCGGAGAACCCAAATAATCTCCGTGACTAGATGGAAGCTAATACTCCCACATGCAATTCTGGTAACAGGTTGTGTGAAGTCGGGTAAAGTCGCACTAAGTAGCCCTAACAGGACAAGCTGAGGAAAGGTTAAACACTACTGTGAATATGGTGCGGGCTGGGCAGCTGTATATGGTTAGAATTTAGATAACTAATGACGAACCACTGAATGTACGTCTCGTAGAGCGGGCAATAGAAATGTTGTCTAATTAACTATATTCCAAAGGATTTATCGTATGGGATTCTGATGGATAGAACTAATGGGTTGTTCTACTGAAAAGGTATAGTCGGGATAAAGGTGGAACCTAAGTACAGTTATATACCTAGTAATATCGGAACGTTTGAGACCCCTAACGTTTAGTAATCGCTTGGGGATTGCGAATCGCATGAAAGAGCATGAATAGGGGAGTCAGTAGGGGCATAGTACTGTTGAAGCTTTGTAATGGAAGTGGAGGGAAGGCCCCAAGTCTAACATCAATAGTAATCGCTATCCCATGTGGAAAGAAGGCGATACGGTTGAAGGTCAAAGAAAAAGATATTTGGCGATATGGTATTAACGATATCGAGCAAATATTATTTGATAAAGCATTAACCAAAACACGATTTAACCACTTATGGCAATACGTCATAGACGAAGTAAATATTATTTGTTCAATTAAAATTATAGGTAGCAATAAAGGTAAGAAAACAGCAGGTCCAGACGGTCTAACATTTAACAACATTATGAAGCTCGATATTGATGTCGTTATAAAGGAAGTTAAAAATCGGTTATTTGGTTCAAAACAAGGTAAAGCAAGACGTGTGATGATACCAAAAAGCAACGGGAAGATGCGACCATTGGGCATTACAAACTTATTCGATAGAATTGCACAGCAATGTGTGAGGAATATCTTAGAACCAATTCTTGAAGCACATTTCAATCCTGAAAGTTTTGGTTTTAGAAAGAATCGAAACGCTCAAGAATGTATGTCCTATATCGCAACTACTTTACAATACAATAACGAAGGTCATATCTATGATTGCGACTTAAAAGAATACTTTGATACCGTACAAATCGACAAAGTGTTAGATAAGTTAAAATCAAACCATAATATACATGATTTAGCATTTCTAAAATGTATAAAACGGTTAATGTGGATTGATTTGATACAACCAAAAGAAAAATATAACGGGATTGGATTAAGGCAGGGTACGATTTTAGGTCCAATACTCGCCAATGTGATGTTCCTGTAAACGCTAGAATAAAGTTGACAGTTTTCGCTTGATAGGATTTTACACTTTTGCTCTATCAACCTATTACTTTAGTAAAATAGATGTTAACGCTATTTTACTGGAGGTTAGGGTTTTGGAGGAGAAGTTAGTGTTGTATATAAAGATTCATGAACTGCATAGAAGAAAATTTAAAGTAGCACAAATCGCTAAGGAGCTTAAGATCTCAAGACCAACTGTTTATAAATATTTAGAAATGACATTTGATGAGGCAAGAGTTTACACTGAACAACTTTTGGGGAAGAAGAAAAAACTAGATCCCTATAAAGACTGGATACTTGCCTGGCTAGAAGAGTATCCTCACCTGAGTAGTGCTCAAATTCATGATTGGCTTTTGGAGAGATATCCCGACCTATTGGTCGGTGGAAGTACTGTGAGATCTTATGTGAAAGACATTCGTGAATTTTATCAGATTGAGAAAAAGGTTATTGTACGTCAATATGAAGCAGTTCCTGAACAACCAATGGGAAAACAACTTCAAGTAGACTGGGGCGAAACAAAACAGAAGACAATGGACAACAAAGAAATCAAACTGTACTTTATTGCCTTTGTACTCGCTCATTCCAGGCATAAATATATGGAATGGCAGGCACGTCCATTTACCACAAGAGATGCGATTCGATGTCATGAAAATGCATTCCAGTTTTACGGAGGACGAACAGAAGAAATCGTCTATGATCAGGATCATTTAATCACAGTGAGTGAAAATGCAGGACAGCTACTTTTAACAGCTGAGTTTCAAAGTTATGTGAATGAACGAAAATTCAAAATCTACTTGTGCAGAAGAGCCGATCCGGAATCTAAAGGGATGATTGAAAATGTAGTGAAATACATAAAAGGCAATTTCGCAGACAGTCGGGTGTTTAGCAACATAGAAGATTGGAATGATCGAGCATTACAGTGGCTTCAACGTACCGGGAACCATCAGGTTCACCAAACAACGAAAAAAAGACCAGTAGAAGTGTTTCTCCTCGAAAAGCAACACTTACAGCCAGTCCCTTCGTTACTTTCATATGAAAGTAGCAACAAACAAAGTATAACAAGAAGTGTAAGTAAGGACAACACGATTCGTTATAAGTCAAACCGTTATTCCGTCCCACTTGGGACTTATCAAACAATGACTGAAAATCTTGTATGGGTTGAAGTGATAGGCGACGAGCAACAAACACTCGTGATACGAAAAGAAGCAAATGGTAAAATCATTGCCGAACACATTATTAGCTCAGAAAAAGGAAAACTTATTCAAAACCGCCATCATACCCGTGATCGTTCGAAAGGGATTGAAGAACTTAAGCAACGTCTAATCTCTTACTTTGAAGATCCGACACAGGCAGCTGCTTATTTTAATAAGATCAGCCAAAGATACCCGAGGTATCGTCGAGACCAGTTTGCGATCATCCAGAAGGTGATTCAACAGTATCCAGTATTAATTGATACCGTGTTGACTAAATGCATGACAGAGAAACTATACAATGCGAATGATTTTCGTGATATCGCTCACCACCTTGATACATTGCATGATGAAGCGATGAAAGAAGTACAATCTTTTCATAATAATTCGCCAAAACATTCTCATATTAAGGCTTCCACCCGTTCTTTAAATGCGTATACCAGTATTTTAGGAGGTCGGGCATAATGAACAGGACTGTGCATGAATTACAAGATCAATTTCGTCAGTTACGCTTATCAGAGACTGCGGAGGAGCTGCCACAGCTTCTTCGCGAAGCGGAAAAAGCATCGTGGACCTACTTAGAATTCTTAGCATCTATAACACGATATGAATTAGGAAAACGTGAAGCGAAAAGCCTTGAAAAAAGAATGAAATGGGCACGCTTCCCTTTCGTGAAGTCATTAGATGAATTCGAACTGAAAGGTCAAAACGTTCTGACGGCCCGTCAACTTACTCAACTTAGAGAATTAAGTTGGCTAGAGCAACAGTACAATTTAATTCTCCTAGGTCCTCCTGGCATTGGGAAAACGTATATCGCCATTGGACTGGGACTCGAAGCCGTATACAGAGGATTCAATGTTTACTTCGCTACAATGGGCGAGCTTGTGCAGCTTTTAAAGACAGAAGAATATCTGAATAAATCCAAAGTTCAGCTCAAACGGATTAGGAATGCCGATCTCGTGATTATCGATGATTTAATGTATATGGCGATGGATCAGCGAGAAGCAAACTTATTTTTTCATTTGATTAATCATTTATACGAACGAAGTTCGATTATCCTAACTTCAAATAAAAGTCCAGATGAATGGGGTAATTTAATTGGAGATCAAGGAATCACCACAGCTATTTTAGATCGCTTACTTCATCGTGTGGAAGTTATACGTGGTGCGGAAGATGAGGACAGTCATCGGATGAAAAATCGGAAAAGCATTTTTTCAGCAGAAGTGTAAAAAGGAAACGAGCAAAAAGTGTAAAAATCGACTTGACGTCTACAGTTCCATGATTTTGAACTTCGACTTCATGAAATAAATGACTTTAAGCGAGACAATGGACGCCAAATTATCCAAAACCCTAATATTCATAGTAACCACGGCAAAAATTATAAACGTGGTAGAGAGTTTTATTTTAATTGGTTGCAAAATCGTAGGGTAGTTAAAATAATTCGGTACGCAGATGACTTTGTATTAATTAGCAAAGGAAAATATGATATATACGATGCAATAATGATGCTAGAAGATTGGTGTAAAGAAAACGGATTAGAAATAAACCGTGAGAAAACAAAACTTATCCCAATCCATGGGGACACACAATTGAAGTTCTTGGGTTTTAAATACCGAAAAACGAACAGTACCAAACAGAACTCGTTTATCATTTCGGTTAAAGACCAAAAGAAACTTTGGAAAGAAACGAAACGAAGACTTGAATGGTGTCTTTGGAAGGGCAATTTAGATTACTTCATCGTATATATAAGAGGAATATTTAATTACTACAATATCTGCACGAATTTAACGTGGCTTATAAGTAGAATACATTTATTGCTTATTAAAAAGATGGTTAGACGCAGAGAGGTTAAAATTGATATAGTCAGAAACCCACATGTAAGCTTTATGGTAAACGGTCAACTATTAGACCTTTGGGAGATGAGGAAACATAGTGTAAAAAGTACAACTAATTATATGTATGAAGTACACAAATTGTGGGAACCAAATCAAACAGAATATAAAGCATTAGAGTGGTTGAACTATTTCTTTGAAAACCGAACGAAAACTGGGAGAAACAGTAGTAATATTATTTATATCCCTAGTTTATTGAACCATTACAAAAAAGAACCGATTTTAGATAAACCTTATTTGTTAATGGACCCTCAAGAAATTCATTTACATCATAAAATTCCTAGAAGCTTGGGTGGTACGGATAGTTACAATAATCTTGTAATGTTAAGTAATATATCACATAAATTCGTACATGATGTGAATTTAAAATTGAAGGATTTACCAGCCTATATAAACTTAAAACAATTGAACAAATACAGAAAACTCTGTGGTTACAATTCATTAAAATAATGCGAAATTGACTATTGATGATTAGATGGAACGCCGTGTGCGGGGAAACTCGCACGCACGGTGTGGGGTGGGGGAAAAGCTGGTGATAACTTCAAAGGCTTACCTATCACCATTACGATGCATGGACAGTTATTAATGAGAGATTTGCAGCGTATGACGGTTATAAAGTTTATAAAGCTGGGAAGAAGGCTGGAAAAGGACATTATCCTGAAAATAAAAGAGGCTTTAGAAAAAGGGGTGAGAATAATGGATAACAATTCGAGAGAGAGCAAAATAGAAAACTTAAAGCATCTGAATAGACAGAGACTAATTCAACAAAAATACAGCAAAATGAATTTTCCGCCTTATGAGTTTGTCGCCTCTCATCCTGAAGAATTAGGAACCAACCTATGGACAAGAATTAATAAAGGCGAAGTTTTGAGAACAATGACTTCCTTAGATTTTAAAATTATAATTTCCGATATCAATCAGTTGTTCCAAAATGATTCTAGTGTTTGCACTGTAATATGGACAGAGACCGAAGATATTTATATGAAAATGAAAACTTTGGATCTGATTAACTATACTATGAAAATCGTAGAAGAGAGTTCGAAAGATGCATTATTATGCTGGTTCGTATTTTCAGAGGATTTGACAAAAGTTTTATTGTTGGATGAAACTGAATATGAAGAATTTCAATTAACAACCTTCGAGGAAGGGCAGGAAAAAGGTATATTCTCCCCTCGATGAACTCCAAGTTCTTTTTGACTAAACAGTAGTACTCATACTTACGACGGACAAACAAAATGATGAATGAAGGAACTACCAACTAGACCAATGTGTTATTTGAACCAAATAACAGCGATGTTTATAAAATGTTTCGATCAAATTTTTTATAAAGACTAAATCTACTCCAAAACAAAACCCACGCATTTTGATCCATATTTTCAAAATGTGTGGGTTTCTTCTATTGCAAAATCAATGTTTGCAATGCACTTTTGATCAAACTTTATTTCAAAGCTACATTCAGGGCGAAAGTTGTTTTGGCAATTCCCCGCAATCAAAGAGAAAGTGTGGAATGTCGCAAATTATGAAAAGAGAAACTGGAACAAGGAACTCGATGCCGCATTCCCCGATTGGTATGAAAATTTATCTTCTCAATTTTAATGGCGATGTAGTTCATTTATCCATCAGCTTTGACTGTTTTCATTTGTTTAGAAGAAACCGTAATATTTCCTGAAAGCAGTAATCCCGTTAGCACAAAGAATGTAGCAGTGATATCGAATATCGTTATAGCTTCATTTAAAAAGATCGCCGCTAATAAGTAGCCGAAAATCGGGGTCAAAAATAACCAATTGTTCGCTTTAACAGCATCTTGTTTCAGTAGGTAAAACCAAAGTAGCATCGTAGCGATCGAGATGATCAGTACTAACCAACTGAGGGAGCCGAGCAAATAATTATCTATATGCAAAAAGTATGTTTCGCTTTCGAGAGTGTAAGTAATGGGGACTAATAGGACACCACCGATGATGACTTGCCAAGTATTAATGACGATATTAGGGAGGTCTAACTTGACCTTTTTGAAATACACACTGCCAACCGCCATTGCTAGCATCCCTATCCCTAAAATAATCAACCCGCTAATGGTGGCCTCGCTAGTAGACAGGGAGGGCCATGTAGCGATTATTAATCCGATCCCGGCAATGATCATGCCGAGCCATTCTTTTAAAGTGACTTGCCGTTTCAGCCAAATGCATGATAACAAAGCGACGATAAAAGGATTTACGGTGACAAATAAATTAAATAAACCAGCAGAGATGCTTTTTAACGCCCAAAAAATAGCGCCTAAGTAGATGGTCGTATTCAAGACCCCTAAAATGATAAGTGGTTTCCATTCATGTAATCGAGGCCAGCGGTATGTTTTCTTTACTAGATAAATATAAACAAACAATAAGCTTCCGGCTAATAGTAAGCGAATGGTGGCTAGTGCTAACGGTGTAGTCGAGTGCAATCCAAATTTCGTGGCAATCGCCGCAGACGACCATAAAAGAGCAAATAATATACCTAACATGGTGTGCATCCAGATCAACGTCCTTTCTTTATCCCGCATTAACGGGCTGTAAGACTCCCGCCTCAACATGACAGAAGGGACGCAGACGTGTAGGTGGGAGATCAACAGCCCGTAAAAGCCCGATTGGTTCAACTAACAATCCGTGGGGGATGAAGAAAACCCCCACAGATTGAAGTTTCACTTTATGTAAGGATACGACATGTTGATGTACTGGATTTGACCGAATGTCGGGTCTATTTTTACTTATATTCTGTATTTCTACGATATTGACTCGGTGTCATGCCTTCGTACGTTTGAAAAAGTCTCGTTAACGATGATTGATGCTCCAATCCGACTTGAAGCGCGATGTGTAGAAGAGGTAAGTCTGTGTGACGTAGCAATTCTTTCGCTTTATTTAAACGTACATCTCTTATATAGGAAGCTGGGGACTTCCCGGTTTCCTTCATAAACCATTCGGAAAAATAAGTACGATTATAATGTTCAAGGGCGGCGAGCTGGCTGATCGAAATCGGTTCATCATAATGTTCATGAATATATTGAATTGACTTCGGTTGCTGTGCTTGAAGTAAATGATAGGAAATATAAGGATAGAGTTCCTTGAGTGCCGCTTTTTTGCCCGTTTCATTTAAAAGCAAGTTCCGAATCCCTTTCCAATGGTCTGTTAATCCGATAGAAGTGCTTCTATTCCGTAACTCTTTCAGCGATAGCATAAAGTAAGGAATATCTAATACTAAACATTCGTTTCGAGCAGCTGAATGAAAGGTATGATCGCACTGAGGTGGAATATAAAATAAGGTTTGATCATCCAGCTGAAGCGTTTGGGTCTCTGTTTGAATGGATAACTCTCCTTGAAGAGGGAAAATCATTTGAGCGTACAGATGAGCATGTGTATCTTGAATCGCTGAATATGTTCGCCGTTCCGCTATGATTTTTTCGATTGTCTCCATTTTGATCACTCCAAAGGATTTATTTTTTTAAACCAGCTGCAAAGAAGGGACCATTAGCTGTAATGGTGGATAGGATACGAGCCATTTTATAATTTCAAGCCATAATAAAAAAACAGGTTGTTCATTATTATAGCTTGAAATTAAGGAGGAATAAAATATGTCCAAAAACAAATTGTTACTAGCTTCATCCATTGTCGCATTAAATGGGTGGAAGTAAAAAGTGATGAAGATAACTATGTAAAAACTTATAATAGAAGTAGATAGAGAGAGTATCGTCTTCTATGTAGATATAACTAATTGTGAAAAAGGACGTATGATAATGAAGAAGAATATAACAATTATCGTTACTATTATCATGTTATTTCTCTCAGTGTTTCTGTTTGAGAATTGGAGTTATTTCGAATCTGGCAGTCGGAAAATAGTAAAAGATGGAGAGTTAACGTTAACTGAAGCGGATCTGCAAGAGAATTCAGTATGGCAGTTAGACGGTGAATGGTCTTTTTATCCGAACGAGCTCCTTTTACCAACGCAATCTCTAGAACCATATAAAGCGAATCGATTAGAAATCCCTGTTCCAAAGACATGGGATAATTATGTGGAGCCGAATACGGAAGGGGTGGCAGTCGGTACATACCATTTGAACATTCATGTACCTAAAGATGGAGAATACGGCTTTTATATAAAAACGATTCGCCAAGCCAATCGTGTATTCATCAATGGTGAAGAAGTTGGGGGGATGGGGAAACCTAGTGAGTCTGTGGCAACATTTGAAAAGGAAAATGATGATAAATATGTTGTGTTTGGTAAAAGTGAGAATCAAGTGATCGATCTTATGATTCATGTAGGTAATCATTCTTATCCGAAAGCGGGGATATTATATCCGATCCAATTTGGTGAAAAAGATGTTATTCAACAGGGCTATCTCTGGAGAATGTTAGTGGATGTCTTGGGGATCGTTGGATATATCGTATTTGGGCTGATTTACCTTATTTCATATTGGCAAAATAGAAAGCGAAAGGAAGAGTTGTTTTTCGGATTGTTTGCTGTATTGTTTGGATTTCATATGTCTCTTATCAATCAGAAATGGTTCTTCGTTTTGAATTCGGATATCGATATGAATGTACAGGTGAGTATACAGTTGGGGACAGCGCTGCTTGCTTTAGCTAGTATGACTCTGTTTGTTTATTATATGTTTCCACAATTATCTAACAAAAGGATCAACGCAGGGATTCTTGTCATTTTGATTGTCGGTGTCTTGTTTTATTCTGTTTGTGGCTTTTTTTCATACCCTGTTGATTTAACAAGTGAAGAAATATTTCTTCGTCAAAATATGTATGTTTTAGTGTTGGTTTTAGTGATTTTTTATAATATTTTTGTATTAACGAAAGCTGTCGTTCGTGATTTAGACGGGATAAAGTATATTTTAATCGTTTTAGCTTCTCTCTTTTGTTATACCGTTTTGGCGGTGCTCAATTTTTTATTTGGTGTACCGATAGACCATATCGCTTTATTATTGTTCTCACTAGTGTTGTTCGGCTTTTCTTCTCTGTTAAGTTATCGAGCAAATGTGTCGTATGAAAAGGCACAAAAGTTATCAGAAGAATTAACAGCATACAATCGAATGAAGGATGAATTTCTATTAAAGACATCGCACGAACTCCGAACACCGTTGAATGGGATACTAAATGTATCTAAATCGTTAATGGAAGGCACGCAAGGACCATTGAAGAGAGTACAACAGGAAAATGTGATGTTAATCCATAATGTAACGAAAAGACTGGAACACCTCGTTGAAGATTTACTATTTTCGTCGAATTATATGACAGGAGAAGTAAGAGTTTCCATGCAAGTGGTGCCAGTAACAGTGATGAATGAAGTTATAGAAGAAGTAGAGGTGCTTGTGCAAAACCCAAATAATATTCATTTAATATGCAATATAGATGAAGCGTTGCCACCGATGCATACAGATGAATTACGTTTTAAACAAGTGCTTTATAATTTAGTGTACAACGCATTTCGATATACAGAACAAGGGGAGATTTCCGTTCGTGCGGAAGTGCAAGACGAAATGCTTAAAATCCAAGTGAGTGATTCAGGTATCGGTATCCCATCACGTGATTTAGAGCATATTTTTAACGCTTTCTACCAAGTGAACCCTCATAATGGAAAAGGTGGTTTAGGGCTTGGGTTAAGTATTACGAAAAACATCGTAGAAGCTTTGAATGGGCAAATTAAAGTATCGAGTCGACTCGGGAAGGGAACAACTTTCACTTTTACTATCCCATTGGCGACAGAGGCAATGATTGAAATAGCCGCCGCTCGGATACCTGTCTCTAATGAAACTGAAATATTGAAATTGGAGCTTCCTATTGAACACTTCGTGAATGAAAAAACAATTTTAGTTGTGGATGACGATCATGTTAATATTAAAGTGTTAGTAGACGCCCTTAAGCAAGAAGGGTATTCGATTATTGCTGTTGATAACGGATTCGATGCTATAGACTATTTGAAAACAATGAAGGTTGATCTAATGCTTGTTGATTTAATGATGGAAGAGATGTCTGGATACGATCTATGTCGACAGGTTAGAGAAGATTATGACATGCTTGAATTGCCGATCATTATTTTAACTGCTGTTGTGAAGCATGCCGATTTAGTCTTATCACTAGAAGTCGGGGCGAATGACTACCTTCAAAAGCCGATTGATATGGATGAGTTGTTTATACGTATACGCTCTTATCTTGCTGTTCGTCAGTCCTCTGTTGAAGCGATTGAGAATGAAATGAACTTTTTATATGCTCAAGTAACACCGCATTTTGTGTATAACACGTTAAACACGATTATCGGTCTCAGTTATACTAATATCGATCAAACACGTGAAGCTTTATATTGCTTATCGACTTATTTTCGAGCGAAACTAAATGTTCATTATCGTCATGCTTTCGTTTCATTAGCAGAGGAATTAGAGCTTGTCCAAGCATATTTATATATTGAACAAATGCGTTTTGGTGAGCGCCTCGCTGTTAAATATGAGATAGATGAAACGATTGAGGTGAGAATTCCAGCGTTGACTCTCCAGCCTCTTGTTGAAAATGCTGTTTTTCATGGCATCTCCAAAAAGCAGGAAGGTGGCACGATCAAAGTAAGTGTCCAACGTGATGGTGATACGGTGCGTATTAAAATTCAAGATGACGGTGTAGGAATACGAGAAGCCGATCAAAAGATTCTGATAAATGAGGGCAATCCAAGAATTGGGTTTTCTAATCCTTTTAGAAAGATTAAACTAATAAAGAATGCTTCGTTTCAATTGTTGAGCAAGGAAGGAGAAGGAACGACCATTATGATTTCATTACCAGAAAGGAAATTGAGATGAATATCGTAATCATTGATGATGAAAAAATAGCCATCGACGTCCTAACGATTATGTTGAACAAGCTACAACAGTTTTCGATTAACATCAAAGGGGCATTCACGTATGCACAGGATGCTTTCCCACTGTTAGATAAAGAATCAATTGATATTGTGTTTTTAGATATGGAAATGATCGAAGTGCACGGTTTGAATGTCGCACAATATTTGCTAGAAAACTATCCATCTATACAAGTGATCTTTGTCACCGCCCATTCTCAGTTTGCGGTTGATGCTTTTGAAGTGAATGCGGTGGATTATTTGTTAAAGCCCGTGCATGAAAAACGATTAATTAAAGCGCTAAGAAAGGCAGAAAAATCAATAATTCATGTTGATAATAGGCAAAAAAACAATGCGTTTTATGTCCGTACGCTAGGTAGTTTTCAATTGCTCACTCCGAATCAAGAAGTAGTCAAGTGGCGTACAAAAAAAGTGAAAGAATTGTTTTTGTATTTATGGATGAATAGAAATAGATCGATGCACAGTTCAGTTATTAAAGAAGTACTTTGGCCTGAAATAGATGAAGAAAAATCTACGGGTAACCTACATACAGCGATTTATCACTTAAGAAAAGTATTTAAGCCACAAGGAATTGAGCAGCCTGTTATATTAGTAAATAATTGCTACCAGTTACAAGTAGAACTGACTAGTGATTATGAAGAATTAAATGCAATGTTAGACCAAGATCGATACAATGAAGCATCCATTCAAAAAATATTACATTTGTACAATGGCGATTTTTTATTAGGAGAAGAGTATGAATGGGCTATACAGTTAAAATATCAGTTGAAACAGCGGATATTACACTCACTTGAGAGCTACATTCGGAGTGCGGAAGCTGAGGAACACTCGGTGTTAAAACTACAAGTTTTGCAGAAAATGCTAGAGTTAGATGAGTACAATGAAGAGTACATGTATGATATGCTTCTATTTCTTATTAAACAAAATAAAAAATCGGATGTTGTGACATTTTATCAAACAGTGAAACAGCGATTAGAAGATGAATTAGGTGTAGATGTTCCACAATGTCTTCAGGAAGCATATCAACATTATTTGAAGTGATAGGAAATCAGCTCTCCAGCTAAACCATTATTGTCTAGCTAGAGGGCTGTGTGCTAATAACATTTATTAATAAAGTTCACGTCGGCATATTAGAGAAAGGAAAAATTGTTATTTCCCTCTCTCAATTTTCTCATAAATCCCCGAAAGCGCCTGCTCAAATTTCCCTGTTTTCTTCGGTTCATAATAGCGTTTGTTTTTTATTGTATTCGGCAAATATTGCTGTTTGACCCAGCCGCTTTCAAAGTCATGTGGATATTGATATTCCAGTCCACGTCCGAGTTCTTTCGCTCCTTGATAGTGAGCATCTTTTAAATGATCAGGAACGTCTCCGCTTTTGCCAGAACGAACGTCGGCGAGAGCGGCATCAATGGCAGAAATGGCGGAGTTTGATTTCGGTGATAAGCACAGCTCGATCACAGCGGAGGCAAGCGGAATTCGCGCTTCTGGGAATCCGATTTTTTCCGCTGTTTGAATGGCGGCGAATGTACGTGGCCCCGCTTGCGGGCTTGCTAAACCAATGTCTTCATAGGCGATGACGAGCAGTCTTCTGGAAATGCTCGGCAGGTCGCCAGCTTCGATTAATCGAGCTAAATAATGAAGGGCAGCATTGGCATCACTGCCGCGAATCGACTTTTGAAAGGCGCTTAACACATCGTAATGAGCATCACCATCTTTATCATGAGAGAAGCTTTTCTTCTGCAAGCATTCTTCGGCAATGTCTCGATGGATGAAAATGCATTCGTCATCATTACGCGGGGTGGATAAGACAGCCAGTTCCAGTGCATTTAACGAGCTGCGAACATCACCACCACTTGCTTGTGCGAAATGGTCTAGCGCTGATTCTTCCATTTCTACTGGATATTTTCCAAGTCCTCTTTCTTCATCTTTAAGCGCTCTCGATAATGTTTCTTTTATTTGTTCTGGTGTAAGCGGCTTTAGTTCGAAAATTTGACAGCGGCTGCGGATGGCCGGATTAATGGCGTGATACGGGTTGCTCGTTGTCGCACCGATTAACGTAATCATACCGTTTTCTAAAAAAGGCAGTAAAAAATCTTGTTTGCCTTTGTCCAAACGATGGACTTCATCGAGCAGTAAAATTACTTTCCCAGACATTTTCGCTTCTGCGGCGATGATTTCCATATCCTTTTTATTGCTTGTGACGGCATTTAATGCGCGGAAGGCATATTTCGTGCTGCCAGCGATTGCACTAGCAATCGACGTTTTTCCAATGCCAGGTGGTCCGTATAAAATCATTGAGGATAGTTGCTTCGCCGCGACCATGCGGTGAATAATTTTTCCTTCATCAACTAGATGATTTTGTCCGACGATTTCTTCAATTGTTCGTGGGCGCATGCGAAAGGCTAATGGCTTCATATGTATTCCTCATTTCTTTTTCCGAGTCTTTTTCTCCACTTTACCATATAGAATCGGTTGTGATCATGTTATTTGTTTACTGATCTATGCTATAATAGCGGAAGCGACCGTTTGAACTGGTACAATTTATATAGGTATAATAAGATATATATGAACAGGGGATTCAGCGGATGAAACAGCAAGGGAATATGGTGGTTAGGCTAATGATCTTTACGATTGGCCTTTTATTTATGTCTCTTGGCATTGTGTTGTTAATTCGAGCCGATCTCGGAGCGACGCCGTGGGATGCGCTTCACGTGGGTCTTTATGAACGGATCGGATTAACGGTAGGTACATGGTCTGTGCTCGTTGGTTTTTTCATTTTAGCGATTGCTTCTATGTATTTACGTGAATGGCCACAATTCGGAGCTTATTTAAATATGGTGCTAGTCGGAATTTTTATCGATTTATTTTTACATATGCCGATGATTGTCACACCGTCTACTTTTAGTGGAAAGTTGTGTATGTTTGTTGTAGGAACGATCGTTATGGCCTATGGGATGTCTTTTTATCTTTCAGCTCAGCTCGGCGCTGGTCCGCGCGATAGTTTTATGCTCGCTGTGATGAAGAAAACAGGCTGGAAGGTTTCTCACATTCGTCGTGGCATGGAGTTTATTGTATTAGCGATTGCTTGGGCGATCGGTGGACCGGTCAGCTTTGGTACATTTTTATTTAGTTTTATTATGGGCACAGCGGTGGGGATTTCTTTGCCGCAATGCCAGCGACTTTCAGATAGTATTATTTCAAGAGTAAATCAACGGAAACAAGAAACTAATCGAGGTGTAAATATATGAGAATTTCAACTAAAGGTCGATATGGTTTGACGATTATGATTGAATTAGCGAAGCGGCATGGAGACGGGCCGACTTCTTTGCGAGTGATTGCCGAGGTTCATAACTTATCAGAGCATTATTTAGAGCAGCTGATCGCACCGCTCCGTAATTCTGGACTAGTTCGCAGTATTCGTGGAGCTTACGGTGGCTATGTGCTTGGGAGAGAGCCGGAAAGCATTACTGCTGGTGACGTCATTCGCGTGCTAGAGGGACCGATCAGTTTAGTAGAAGGAATTGAAGACGAAGAGCCAGCGAAACGAGAGCTATGGATTCGCATTAGTGACGCAATTAAAAACGTACTAGAAAATACGACGTTAGATGATTTAGCAAAGCATACCGATCAAGGTGAATCTGACGGCTATATGTTCTACATTTAAGGGGTGATCGACATGCAACGAATTTATTTAGATCACGCGGCGACTTCGCCTGTTCATCCAGAAGTCATTGAAGTAATGAGTGTTCAAATGGCTGAAGTGTTCGGTAATCCATCGAGCATTCATTCATTCGGACGAGCAGCACGCCATGTGGTAGACGCAGCTAGAACGACGATTGCTTCAAGTATTGGTGCTGATTTTAATGAAATTATTTTTACAAGTGGTGGAACAGAAGCGGATAATTTGGCGATTGTTGGTACCGCGCGAGCGATGAAGGAACAAGGTCGTCATATTATTACAACATCCATTGAGCATCATGCGGTGTTGCATACGTGTGCACAGCTAGAGAAAGAAGGCTTTGAAGTCACATACTTGCCTGTGAATGAGTATGGTCACGTTTCAATCGAGGATGTGAAAGCGGCGCTTAGAGAGGATACGATTTTAGTTTCGATTATGTATGGAAACAATGAGGTAGGATCGATTCAGCCGATCGCAGAAGTTGGTGAGCTGTTACAAGATCATCAAGCGTCGTTTCATACCGATGCGGTCCAAGCGTACGGACTACAAGCGATTGACGTCAAAAAAGAACAGATTGATTTATTAACAACGTCAGGGCATAAAATCAATGGCCCTAAAGGCATCGGCTTTCTTTATGCAAAAGAAGGGCTAGCTTTATCGCCAACAGTATTTGGTGGTGAGCAAGAAAGAAAACGTCGGGCCGGAACGGAAAATGTGCCAGCGATTGTTGGGTTGGCAAAAGCGGTGGAAATCGCCGAGGCAAGTCGAGAAGAAAAAAGACAGCAATACATCGGCTTTAAACAGCAACTGCTTGATCATCTATCCGCTCATCAAGTCGATTTCCATCTAAACGGATCACTTGAGCAAGCGTTACCGCACGTGATAAACTTAAGCTTTCCGGGAACGGATGTTGAGGCGATGCTTGTCAATCTTGACCTTGCAGGTGTTGCGGCTTCTAGTGGCTCAGCTTGCACAGCAGGAGCGATTGAACCGTCACATGTACTAGTAGCGATGTTTGGCAAAGAATCCGATCGCCTTCGCAATTCGATTCGTTTTAGCTTTGGATTAGGAAATTCATCCGAGCAAATCGAACAAGTAGGAAAAGCGATTGCCCAAATTACTGCCCGCTTAACGAAAGCGTAAGCAAAAAGAAAGAGAGTGGACTGAATGAACAAAGCACCGAAAGATACTCGTGTCGTAGTAGGGATGTCTGGCGGAGTTGATTCTTCGGTTGCGGCCCTTTTATTAAAGGAGCAGGGCTATGATGTCATCGGCATTTTCATGAAAAACTGGGATGACACGGATGAAAACGGCGTCTGCACAGCAACAGAGGATTACAACGACGTCATACGAGTATGTAATCAAATCGGCATTCCTTATTATGCCGTCAATTTCGAGAAACAATATTGGGAGAAAGTATTCACTTATTTCCTTGATGAATATAAAGCAGGGCGAACACCGAACCCTGATGTCATGTGCAATAAAGAGATTAAATTTAAAGCCTTTTTAGAGCATGCGATCAACCTCGGCGCGGATTATTTGGCGACGGGACACTACGCGCGAGTCGATCGCAGTGGCGATGAAGTCAAAATGCTACGCGGCCTTGATGAAAACAAAGATCAAACGTACTTTTTAAATCAATTACAGCAAGAGCAATTAGAGAAAGTGATGTTTCCCATCGGCGATATTGATAAAAAACGAGTACGCGAGATTGCGACGGAGGCTGGACTGGCGACAGCGACGAAAAAAGATAGTACCGGCATTTGTTTTATCGGTGAGCGTAATTTCAAAGAGTTCCTTAGTGGATACTTACCAGCGCAGCCTGGCGATATGACGACGATGGACGGCGAAGTGAAAGGGCGTCACGACGGCTTGATGTACTACACGATCGGTCAGCGCCACGGTCTTGGCATTGGTGGTTCTGGTGACCCTTGGTTTGTTGTTGGGAAGGATTTGGAGAACAATATTCTATACGTGGAGCAAGGTTTCCATAATGAATTGCTTTACTCCAATTCATTGATTGCGGACAATATTAGCTGGGTGGTGCATCAGCCAAAGCCGTCAACTTTTGAATGTACAGCGAAGTTCCGCTATCGCCAGCAGGACAATAAAGTTACGGTTCATATGTTAGAAGATGGCAAGGTGAATGTGGAGTTTCACGAGCCGACTCGCGCGATTACACCTGGACAAGCTGTCGTTTTTTATGACGGCGAGGCATGTCTTGGCGGCGGCACGATCGATCAAGTGTTTAAAAATGGTGAACGTCTGACGTATGTCGGCTAAATAGCTGGAAAAACCTTTGAAGCATTTTATTGCTTGAAAGGTTTTTTCTTTGTATATGTTATAATTTTTTTATAAAACAGTTAGAGGTGGATTATGGATAAAAATTTACAAGGTATTGAGTTTTTACAGCAAGGAAAAATTGAAGAGGCGTTAAAGCTGTTCACAGAACGAATTGAAGAAGCGCCAGAAGAACCGACGGCTTATATTAATTTTGGACATGTGCTCTCAACGATTGGCGAATTGGAGCGAGCGGAAAAGTTTTATCAAAAAGCGATTGAAGTAGATCCAGAAGCTGGAGCCGCTTATTATGCATTCGGTACGTTTTTATATGAGCAAAATTATTTAGAGGAAGCTTGTAAACAGTTTGAGCAAGCGATACATAAAGGGTTAGAGGAAAGCGATGCCTTTTTCATGCTAGGAATGACGTTGATGCAGCTAGATCAAGCAGTGTTGGCGTTGCCTTATTTACAGCGAGCAGTTGAACTGAATGAAGAAGATACAGAAGCTCGTTTCCAATTCGGCTTAGCGTTAGCGAAAGCAAATGCGTTAAATGAGGCGATTGCTCAATTAGAGCAAGTCATCGAAGCTGATCCAGAGCATGCTGATGCGTATTATAACCTCGGTGTCGCTTATGTTGGTCATTTAGAGGATGCGGAAAAAGCGATGGTGATGTTTAATAAAGCGTTAGAAGTACAGCCGGATCATATGCTAGCAGGATACGGGAAGAAAATGATCGAAAAAGCAGCAGAAGAAAGTTAAGACTAGTGAGGGGTGGCGCATATGGAACAGGATTCGATGGATTTATTCGCGGATGGAGAAAAGTATGTAAAAGGTCGCCATCTTGTCACGATTTTCCACAATAAAGAGAACTTTTACTCCGTTTTACGCATTCGCGTGTCAGAAACGAACGATAATTATGATGAAAAAGAAGCGGTCGTTACCGGCTACTTTCCACAAATTCATGAGCAGGAAATGTATGTGTTTTACGGGAATTTCAAAGAGCATCCGAAATTCGGGCGTCAGTTCCATGCGAGAGTGGCTCAAAAAGAAATTCCACAAACGAAGCAAGGAATTGTGACGTATTTATCGAGTGAATTGTTTAAAGGGATCGGTAAAAAAACGGCCGAACAAATCGTGGAGACGCTCGGTGATGGAGCGATTTCCAAAATTTTGGACAACCCGGCTGTGCTTGAAGAAGTGCCAAGGCTGCCGGCGGATAAAGCGAAAAAGCTATACGAGACGTTGCTTGAGCATCAAGGATTAGAGCAGGTAATGATTGCCCTCAACCAATACGGCTTTGGTCCGCAGTTATCAATGAAAATCTTTCAAGCGTATCAGCAGCAATCGATTGAAATCATTCAAAAAAACCCGTATCAACTTGTGGAAGATATAGAAGGGATCGGTTTTGGTCGTGCTGATGAACTTGGCGCACAAATCGGTATTCAAGGGGAGCATCCGGATCGTTTGAAAGCCGGCATTTTATTTACGGTGGAACAGCAATGCTTGCAGGAAGGCCATTGTTATTTAGAAGCTGAGCCGTTATTGCAGGCGGTGAAAGCATTGCTTGAAAAAAGCGGTCGAGAGGAAATTTCGTTTGAAGCGATTGCTAAGCAGTTAATCGCTCTTGAAGAAGAGGGGAAAGTAGTCGGTGAAAACGATCGTGTATTTTTACTTTCTTTATTTTTTTCCGAAAAAGGACTCGTGACGAATATTGAACGGCTATTAAAGCAAAAACAATACGAAGATCAATTTCCTGAGTCCGAATTTTTGTTGGCGCTCGGTGATTTAGAGGAGCGAACTGGTGTGCAATATGCACCGACGCAAAAAGAAGCGATTCAAACGGCTTTAATGTCGCCGATGATGTTGTTAACTGGAGGACCAGGGACAGGAAAAACGACCGTTATTAAAGGGATTGTTGAGTTGTATGCAGAGTTACATGGTTGTTCACTTGATCCGAACAGCTATGGGAAGGATGAGCCCTTTCCGATTAAATTAGCGGCACCGACTGGGCGAGCGGCGAAACGAATGGCGGAATCGACGGGTCTGCCTGCTGTGACGATCCATCGATTGCTTGGCTTTAACGGTCAAGAAACGCTAGACGATGAGGAAGGAAGGGAAATTGAAGGGCGATTATTAATCATTGATGAAATGTCGATGGTTGATACGTGGCTCGCTCATCAATTATTTAAAGCTCTTCCTGATGATATCCAAGTGGTGCTAGTCGGCGATGAAGATCAGCTCCCATCTGTTGGCCCAGGGCAAGTGTTAAAAGATCTTCTCGCCTCAGAAGTGATTTCAACCGTGTGCTTGACCGACATTTATCGTCAAGCAGAAGGGTCTTCCATCATTGAAATGGCGCATGAAATTAAAAAAGGAAAACTACCGACGAACGTCACTCAACAGCAAAAGGATCGCTCCTTTTTAACGTGTCGGGTGCAGCAAATTCCTGAAGTTGTAGAGAAAGTCGTCCAAAATGCGATCAAAAAAGGATTTACGGCACGAGATATTCAAGTACTCGCACCGATGTATAGAGGTCCCGCGGGGATTGATCGACTGAATGTCATCCTGCAAGAAATCTTTAATGGAGACCCTGATGGCTCGCGCAAAAAGCTAGCATTTGGTGATGTGGAATATCGAATCGGTGATAAAGTGTTACAGCTTGTGAATCAGCCGGAGCAAAATATTTTTAACGGTGATATTGGCGAAGTCGTTTCGATCTTTTATGCAAAAGAAAATACCGAAAAACAGGATATGGTGATCGTTTCTTATGACGGCAATGAAGTCACCTATGCGAGAGCGGACTTGAATCAAATTACGCACGCGTTTTGTTGTTCGATTCATAAATCACAGGGAAGTGAATTCCCGATTGTGATCTTGCCAGTCGTGAAAAGCTACTACCGCATGTTAAGGCGTAATTTATTGTATACGGCGATTACAAGAAGTAAACAATTTCTCATTTTATGTGGGGAAGAAGAGGCGTTTCGAATGGGAATCGAAAGAAATGACGATCTAACTCGAAAAACGACCCTTAAAGAAAAACTGCTCGTCATGTTGCATCCGCAAAACCAACAGGTAAAGAGTGAAGAACCTCTTTCATTAACAGAGGAAACAATGACAGCGATTGATCCAATGATCGGCATGGAAAATGTTTCGCCTTATGATTTTCTAGACTAAGACCATACTAAAGCTGTCGAGATCATTCTTTCTTGACATATGTATAAAAAGCCTTGAACGTGGACACCCTTTTAGCAAAAAGCTAAGAGAAGTGCGAGGTGGCATACATGCTCACATGCCCAAACTGTCAAGGTAAAGAAATCGGAAAAATCGGCACCACCCAGTATTACTGCTGGAACTGCTTTATCGAACTCTCCGTTATCGACGACCTCATCTCCGTCCATCAAGTCGAAGAAGACGGCTCACTCAGCTCCCTCGACGACCTGTTTGAGGAAGACCAAAGAAAAATGAGTTTATAACCGAAAAGCGGAGCCGACTGTTCAGACACGACAAGCAAATGACAGAATGACGAAATGGCGTACTTCAGCCATGCAGTCAGGCTGACATTTGACTCGAGTGTCTAGGAGGCGGAGCTGGACACCTGAAAAGCGGAAGGTGCTGTTCAGCGACGTATGGACTGGAGCGATCCGCACGAGATAAAGGAAACACGATGAAC
Source organism: Bacillus sp. Hm123 (assembly GCF_051842975.2). Taxonomy (NCBI): domain Bacteria; kingdom Bacillati; phylum Bacillota; class Bacilli; order Caryophanales; family Bacillaceae; genus Bacillus; species Bacillus sp. Hm123. The sequence goes on along the minus strand of NZ_CM200277.1, from coordinate 2,353,714 downwards.
GTTAGTGAATCGATGTTGACTTATCGCAAGGAGGATAGCGGAAGTCCACCAGTCGCTAGCGCCTGTAGCTGGACATCACGAAAAGCGGAAGGTGCTGTTCAGCGACGTATGGACTGGAGCGATCCGCACGAGATAAAGGAAACACGATGAACGCGAGTGAATCGATGTTGACTTATCGCAAGGAGGAACGTGGAAGTCCACTAGTCGTTAGCACCTGTAGCTAGACAAAGAAAAGCGGAGCCTGAATAAAACTAAACCTGGAGGCGGATACTATGTCTAGAACAATGACTTCTTTAGTCGGACTGGGCGCGGGGATGGCTGTAATGGCTGTGTTTAACCGCAACAACTCCACATTCGGCGGTAGAATGCTCAAAAGAATGAGAAGAATGTTTTAATAAAGAAAAGCGGAAGGCGCTGATCAGCGACGTATGGACTGGAGTCATCCGCACGAGATAAAGGAAACACGATGAACGCCAGTGAATCGATGTTGACTTATCGCAAGGAGGATGTCGGAAGTCCACTAGTCGTTAGCGCCTGTAGCTGGACAGAGAAAAGCGGAAGGCGCTGACCAGCGACGTATGGGCTGGAACGATCCGTACATTAAGCAAGGAGGATGCCCATCTCATCGGGCATCCTCTTTGCTTTGATTTTTTGCAAACAGCGAAAGCAATTGGTTGATCATCTTATTGGAAAATCCAACTGCTTGATATTTTTGATAATGACCTTTAGCAAAGTCAATTAGTTCAATAGGGATTTTACGATGACGGATGAGTGGGTAGTACATTCGGTAGCCCTCTTTTAAATGCTCCCATCGCTTGTCGTCTCCTGGTAACACATATTCAGACACGTCAATCAGTTTGATCGTCTCGTCTTGCATAATAATATTTTTCAAATGAATATCGCGAGGGTTGAGTCCGACTTGACGAGCATAAGCGATGGCTTCGTCTACCTGTTCAATCACACGAGATGGGATATTTATTCCTTCGATGAGGCAGTCTTGTAAATGGATTCCGTGTTCGTAGCTAATCGCAATAAACCGTTCACCTGTTCCGTAAAACGTAGGAAAGTAAGGGTGATTGTTAAGTTTTTCGTATGCTTTTACTTCATTCCGCCTAGTTTCTTCTTTGGCGTGAGCATATATTTTGAATGCATATTGAGGAAAATCAGCGTGGACAAACACCGCAGCATCTGTTCCTTTTCCGACACATGTCCATTGAGGTGGAAGTGCCTCAATGGTGACTAATTCATTTTTGGGGGAAGCAGAGATGTTACATTCCTTCACTAATAATTCGATATCTTTCCGATTAAATTCTTTCACGTTTGTTTTGTTTTCCTCCTTATTGAAAGTAAATATATAGTTAGTTCATCTAAAAATTAGGGTTTATAAAAATATTTATGCAATGACTATAAGAAAAACACAGAACTTATTAAGTTATTATAGAGGAAAAGAATATAGTTAGCTATTAAGAAGGGTGCGATATAGCAATCTTGTTTTTGTTTAGTTGAAAAAAATATGTTGTCAATGAATAAATAGCATCTATTCTGCCACAAACTAAGCAAAAAGGATGTTTTTTCATCATGGAAAGCAAAATCAAATTAAAGTGGCTTTATATGGCGAGTGCGGCTTTATTAACGTTATTAACGATATATGTCTTGTTTTTGCTAAGGTCATTGTTGTTGCCGATTTTTCATTGGATATGGATTAGTACATTACCGTTTTTGTTAGGTGGCTTTATCGCTTATTTGCTTCATCCGCTTGTGGAGGCGATGGTGAAACGGGGGATTTCGCGGGTAGGGGCTATTATTATGATTTACATTTTATTTTTTGGGCTTTTTGGCTTTGCGATATTTAAAGGAACGCCATTATTTATTCAGCAGCTGAGGGACTTATCGGCGAGTGCGCCAAAAATATCACAAATGTATGAACAACAAATGATCGTCTTGCAAGTAGAAACATTAAATTGGCCAGATGGTTTGCAAGAGCAGCTTCGCGAGCGGCTCATGCGCTTTGAAGGCTGGTTAACCGGGTTAGTCGAACAGTTTATGAACATATTGATGAAAGCGATCAATTTTTTATTTTTATTAGCGATTGTTCCCTTCATCTCTTTTTATTTATTGAAAGATATGAGCCGCGTCAAGAAAACAGCTTGGAAAATAACGCCGAAGCGATGGCGCACTCGGGCTTTACGCTTTGTGAATGAACTCGATTATTCGTTAGGCTCCTACATTCGCGGACAGCTCTTCGTTTGCTTATTAATCGGAGGAGCAGCATCGCTATTATTTGCGATGATTGGTCTTCCTTATCCGATTTTGCTTGGAGGAATTATAGGCGTTACGAATGTGATTCCTTATTTTGGACCGCTGATTGGAGCTGTGCCAGCGATCTTTGTGGCGCTTATGATTTCTTTTAAAATGGCTATATATACAGCCATTATCGTGTTTGCTTTACAATTCATTGAAGGAAATATTCTCTCTCCTTGGATTGTTGGCAAGAGCTTGCATCTTCATCCGCTGTTCATTATTGGGGCTTTGTTGGCTGGGGGAGAAATCGGTGGAGTGATAGGGATGGTTGTAGCGGTTCCTGTACTGATCATAGTAAAGGCAGCATTTTCTGCGGATCGGCGGGTAAAGGCTCGACTACACAAGCCTCTCATTGACAAGTAGGGATGAAGTTTTTTATAATTCGGTTATAATTGAAATGTTAAATCGACGAAGGATTGAGTATGTTATAGTCCACCTACTGGTCATCGCACTGCAGAGAGGAGCTTCCTTGGCTGAAAGAAGTTCTAGGTGAAGGATAACAGAAAGCTAGTCCAGAGAGCAGTTAATCGCTGTCGTTAGCCGCGTTAAGGCAGAAGAGAGATAAATCGAATGATCGATTTATAATCAGGGTGGTACCGCGAAAAGCTTCGTCCCTGTCCGGGGAACGGGGCTTTTTTTGTTGTCTTTAACCTGTAAAATAATTGTTAATCAAGGAGGAATTTATAATGAAAACATTAACTGGTGCACAAATTCGTCAAATGTTTTTAGACTTTTTCCAGGAAAAAAATCATCGAGTAGAGCCGAGTGCTCCGCTTGTGCCGCATGATGATCCAAGTTTGTTATGGATCAATAGTGGAGTCGCAACATTAAAGAAATATTTTGATGGTCGGGTAATTCCAGAGAATCCGCGAATTACGAACGCCCAAAAGTCGATTCGGACAAATGATATTGAGAATGTAGGAAAAACGGCTCGTCATCATACATTCTTTGAAATGCTAGGCAACTTCTCGATCGGTGAATATTTCAAAAAAGAAGCGATTCACTGGGCATGGGAATTTTTGACGGACGAAAAATGGATGGCGTTTGAAGCGGATAAATTATCTGTGACGATTCACCCAGAGGATGATGAAGCGTTTGAAATTTGGAATAAGGAAGTCGGTTTACCGGAAGAAAGAATCATTCGTTTAGAAGGGAACTTCTGGGATATTGGTGAAGGGCCAAGCGGACCGAACACCGAAATTTTCTACGATCGCGGCGAATCTTATGGCAATGATGCCAATGATCCTGAATTATATCCGGGTGGAGAAAATGAACGCTATTTAGAAATTTGGAATCTTGTATTTTCTGAATTTAACCATAACCCAGATGGTACATACACACCGCTGCCGAAGAAGAACATTGATACGGGGATGGGGCTTGAGCGTATGGTTTCCGTCGTTCAAGAAGTGCCAACGAACTTCGATACCGATTTATTTATGCCAATTATTGAAGCAACAGAAGCAATTTCTGGTGAGAAATACCGTGAAAGTGTCGAAAAAGATGTCGCGTTCAAAGTGATTGCGGATCATATTCGTACAGTCGCTTTTGCAATTGGTGATGGAGCGCTTCCTTCGAATGAAGGCCGTGGCTATGTGTTGCGTCGTCTATTACGTCGTGCGGTACGCTATGCGAAGCAAATCCGTATTAACCGTCCATTTATGTTTGAATTAGTGCCGGTTGTCGGTGAAATTATGAAGGATTTCTATCCGGAAGTATCAGCGAAAACGGAATTTATTCAAAAGGTGATTAAAAACGAAGAAGAACGCTTCCATGAAACGCTTCATGAAGGGTTAGCGATTTTATCATCTATGATCGAAACAGCGAAAAGCAAAGGTTCTGATGTGATCGCAGGAGAAGATGTGTTCCGTTTATATGATACGTATGGCTTCCCTGTAGAATTAACAGAGGAATATGCGGAAGAAGAAGGCATGAAGGTCGATCACGAAGGCTTTGATAAAGAAATGGAAAACCAACGTGAACGCGCGCGTGCCGCTCGTCAAGATGTCGATTCGATGCAAGTTCAAGGCGGCGTGTTAGGTGACATTAAAGTAGCAAGTCAATTTAGCGGCTATGACCAATTAACGGTAGAGGCGACGGTGGCGGTTATCATTGCTAACGGTGAGATCGTTGAATCAGCGACAGCAGGCGAAGAAGTTCAATTTATTTTGGATGAAACACCGTTCTATGCTGAAAGCGGCGGTCAAATTGCCGATAAAGGGGTATTAGAAGCAGACGGCCTTCGCGTAGTCATCCAAGACGTGAAAAAAGCACCGAATGGCCAGCATGTACAGCAAGCAATTGTGGAACAAGGTACATTGAAAACGGGTCAAAAAGTGACTGCTCAAGTAGACGAGGCAGCGCGAGGCAAAATTATTAAAAACCATACAGCTACGCATCTTTTACACCAAGCATTAAAGGATGTTCTTGGGACGCATGTTAACCAAGCAGGTTCATTAGTAGGTCCGGATCGTCTGCGCTTTGACTTCTCTCATTTCGGTCAAGTACAGCCGGAAGAGTTAGAGCAAATTGAAACGATCGTTAATGAGAAAATTTGGAGAAGCCTAGCAGTTGATATTGCCAATAAGTCACTTGATGAAGCGAAAGCGATGGGAGCGATGGCACTGTTTGGTGAAAAATATGGGGACGAGGTTCGTGTCGTGTCTGTTGGGGATTATAGCCTTGAGCTATGCGGTGGCTGTCATGTACCGAATACGTCTGTCATTGGTTTATTTAAAGTTGTATCTGAAAGCGGAATTGGTGCAGGAACACGCCGGATTGAAGCTGTGACAGGTGAAGCGGCTTACCAATTGTTAAATCAGCAAGTGACTTTACTGAAAGAAGCGGCGAATAAGTTAAAGGCGAATCCGAAAGATATTGTGACAAAAGTGGAAAGCTTGCAAGCAGAGATGAAAGAATTACAGCGCGAAAATGAATCACTTCTACACAAATTGTCTAATATAGAAGCAGGAAGTTTATTAGACAACGTCAAAGAAGTAAATGGTGTGAAATTTTTAGCTGCTCGTGTACAAGCGACAGACATGAACAACTTGCGTACGATGGCAGATGAGTTAAAACAAAAGCTTGATTCTGGCATTATCGTCTTAGCGGCACCGAGTGAAGATAAAGTGAATATTATTGCGGGTGTGACGAAAGATTTAGTAGACAAAGGCTATCATGCTGGTAAGCTTGTGAAAGAAGTCGCATCACGTTGTGGTGGTAGCGGCGGTGGACGCCCAGATATGGCTCAAGCAGGAGCGAAAGACCCTTCGAAAACAGAGGAAGCACTACAATTTGTTGAAGAATGGGTGAAATCCGTTTGATTCCATGGCGATTTATTGTACAATGTAAATAACTTGTACAAAAGCAGGCTGACACTTGTTAAGCCTAAAGCGAGGTGCTAATTATGAGCTCTTTTGATCAAACGATGAGATTTAATTTTCCTGAGGAGCCGTTTGAACAAGATGTGAAAGAAGTATTGTTTAAGGTGCATGATGCCCTTCAGGAAAAAGGATATAATCCAATCAATCAAATTGTCGGTTACTTACTTTCCGGGGACCCTGCTTATATCCCGCGCCATAACGATGCACGTAATTTGATCCGCAAGCTTGAGCGTGATGAAATTATTGAAGAGCTTGTGAAAACGTACTTGAAACAGGAGCGAGAGGGATAAGTTTTTATGAGAGTAATGGGTTTAGACGTCGGCTCGAAAACAGTTGGCGTCGCAATTAGTGATGAATTGGGCTTTACTGCTCAAGGAATTGAAACAGTTCGTATCGATGAAGAAAAACAAGATTTTGGATTGGATCGGCTTGACATTCTTTGCGAGCAATATAACATCGAGAAATTTGTTGTTGGATTGCCGAAGAATATGAACAATACGATTGGACCGCGCGGAGAAGCTTCCCAAGCATTTGCACGAAAGCTTGAGGAGCGCTACTCGTTGCCTGTGGTCCTCTGGGATGAACGCATGACCACAATGGCAGCCGAGCGGGTATTGCTTGAAGCTGATGTTAGCCGCAAGAAGCGCAAGAAAGTAATCGACAAAATGGCAGCCGTGATGATCCTCCAAGGATTTCTCGATAGCCAATATTAATGAGGTGGAAAATAATATGACACATGATGAAAAACAAATTACAATTATTGATGAAAACGGAAATGAGCAATTATGCGAAGTGTTGTTCACATTTGATTCTGACGCATTCGAAAAATCGTACGTGCTTTACTTCCCAGTAGGAGCAGAAGAAGATGAAAATGAAGAAATCGAAATTCATGCATCTTCCTTCATTCCGGCAGAAGACGGCCAAGACGGTGAATTAATGCCGATCGAAAGCGATGAAGAATGGGATTTAATTGAGGAAATGTTAAACACATTCCTTGATGAAGAAGAGGAATAAGAAAAAAGGACCGGGCTTCCCGGTCCTTTTTTGATGGAATTGTAGTATAATGGGAGGGCGAAGAATGACTCGTTTAATGTTGAAAGGGGACAAAATATGTCGAATCAGCTTTATTTGCAGCCTCCGGGGAGAAAGAGGCGGTTGAAGAAATCGATCATTTTGATGATCATCACTTTCTTTCTAGTTATAGGGGGGGCAGCAGCAGGCATTTATTTCTTTGTGCAGTCAGCACTTCAACCTGTTGACAAAAATGATCAAACCCCAATTTCAGTTTCCATTCCAATTGGTTCTAGCCTTTCCGTCATCGCTGATCAGCTTGAACAAAAAGGTGTAGTGAAAAATGCGGAAATCTTTAAATACTATGTGAAATATAAAGCAGAAGGCCCTTTTCAAGCGGGCAACTATTCCTTCCATCCAGCCATGACGATTGATGAGTTGATCGAAATGTTGAAAACAGGAACGGTTGTAGCGGGAGAAGTTGAGTTAGCCATTCCAGAAGGATACCAATTGTCGCAAATTGCTGAGATCATTAGTAAAGAAACAGGCCGCAGTCAAAGCGAAATCCTCAAAGTTATGAATGACCGAACGTTTATTAAACAAATGATTCAAAAATATCCGGAGCTATTGACGGAAGAAATTTTAGCGGAAAAGATTAAATACCCGCTAGAAGGCTATTTATATCCAGCAACGTATCAGTATGGAGATAAGAAAAAGCCCGTCAAAGAGATCATAGAAGATATGATTAAGAAAACGGATCGTGTATTAGCGCAATACCGACCGTCGATGGCCGCGAAGAAAATGTCAGCGCATCAGCTATTGACGATGTCTTCCCTCATTGAAAAGGAAGCAACGGAGAAGGCGGATCGTCGAAAGATCTCTAGCGTCTTCTACAATCGCCTAGCGGAAAATATGCCGTTGCAAACGGACCCAACGGTGTTATATGCTCTTGGAAAGCATAAAAGTCGTGTGTATTACAAAGATTTAAAGGTAGAGTCACCTTATAATACGTATAAAGTGAAAGGGCTCACACCAGGACCGATTAGCAATAGTGGCGTGTCTTCGGTCGAAGCTGCTTTAAATCCAGAAACGACGGACTATCTCTATTTTCTAGCTTCACCAGCTGGCGATGTATATTATTCGAAAACGCTAGAAGAACATAATCAGCTGAAGGAAAAGTACATTACGAATGCGAAACAACCGTGAATGAGAACAGTCGCTTTTTACTCTATAATATGTTAAAATAGTTCAAGTGTTTTTTAGTCAATGGATAATAAAGTGCAAAAACAGGTAGAAAGCTTTAGGGGGCTTTCTTCTTTTTCTTGTTAAGCCTTTTTAGAAAAGGGGAGCGAAATTGGACGATAAAATCCATCATTATATAGAAACGTTAGTTAGGGAGCGGTCGGATCTGTTTGTTGAAATGGAGGAGTTTGCTAGAGAGCATCGAGTGCCGATTATGGAGGTAGTAGGTATCGAAACGCTTCTTCAAATGTTAAGATTACAAAAGCCGAAGAGAATTCTAGAGATTGGTACAGCGATCGGCTATTCTGCTTTACGAATGGCAGCTGCTCTTCCGGGAACAGAAATCGTCACGGTCGAACGTGATTCAGAGCGTTATCAAAAGGCACTGGAATATATCGAACGTGCAGAATATAAGGACCAAGTGACCGTTATTTATGGAGACGCATTAGAGGTTGTTAATGAAGTCGGAGAGAAGGGACCGTATGATGCGATTTTTATCGACGCAGCTAAAGGTCAGTATACGAAATTCTTTAAACATTACACGGTATTTTTAACGAACCAAGGGACGGTTTATACCGATAATGTTTTATTCAAAGGGTATGTTGCTGAAGAATTAGTTCAGACGAAACGAACGCGAAACTTAGTGACAAAAATTCAAAAGTATAATGAATGGTTGATGAGTCACCCAGATTACGACACGGCGATGATCCCGGTCGGTGATGGATTAGCTGTCAGCCTTAAAAGAGGTGGAAAGAAACATGAATAAACCAGAATTACTCGTAACTCCCAATAGTGTGGAGGCTATTTTGCCGTTAGCGGAAGCTGGAGCCGATGCATTTGTTATTGGAGAGCAGCGTTACGGCTTACGATTAGCGGGAGAATTCAATCGTGAAGAAGTGAAGAAAGCGATTGAGCTTGCACATTCCTTAGGGAAAAAAGTATATGTCGCTATGAATGCGATTTTTCATAATGATCGAGCAAATGAATTAGATGACTACGTTGCTTTTTTACAAGAAGCAAATTGTGATGCGATTATTTTTGGTGATCCTGCTGTAGTCATGGCTGTTCGCCAAATGGCTCCTACTATGCCGCTTCATTGGAATACTGAAACGACAGCAACGAACTATTTTACGTGTAATTATTGGGGCAAAAGAGGAGCGGTTCGCGCGGTGCTAGCTCGTGAGCTAAACATGGATACGGTTGTGGAAATGAAGGAAAATGCCGAAGTTGCGATTGAAGTACAAGTGCATGGCATGACGTGCATGTTCCAATCGAAGCGCCCATTGCTCGGACATTATTTTGAATACCAAGGCAAATCAATGGAAATTGAAAACCGTAAAGAAGCGAAAAATATGTTTCTTCATGATCAAGAGCGCAGCAATAAATACCCGATTTATGAGGATGAAAACGGCACTCATATTATGAGTCCGAATGATATTTGTATCATTGACGAGCTACAGGAAATGATAGAAGCCGGAATTGATAGCTTTAAAATTGACGGGGTGCTACATTCACCTGAATACCTGTTAGAAGTAACGAAATTATATCGTCAAGCGATTGATTTATGTGTAGACGAGCCAGAACAATACGAAGAAGTCAAAGATGAACTTCTTGAAAAAATAGAAGCGATTCAACCGAAACATCGTCCACTCGATACCGGCTTTTTCTTTAAAGAAACGGTTTATTAAGGAGGAACTAATGTGAATACGATCATAAACGATAAAATTTCTACAATCGTTGATGGTAAACGAGTCATTGTGAAAAAACCTGAATTATTGGCTCCAGCCGGAACGCTTGAAAAATTAAAAATAGCGGTCCATTACGGAGCGGACGCTGTATATATCGGCGGACAAGAATATGGACTCCGTTCAAATGCGGGGAATTTCACCTTTGAAGAAATGAAAGAAGGGGTGGAATTTGCTAATAAGTACGGAGCAAAAATTTATGTGACGACGAATATTTATGCTCATAATGAAAATATTGATGGGCTAGAGGATTATTTGCGCGGCTTGCAAGAAGCGGGTGTAACGGGGATTATCGTAGCTGACCCATTGATCATTGAAACATGCCGTCGTGTTGCGCCAAAAGTAGAAGTTCATTTAAGTACACAACAATCTTTATCTAACTGGCGTGCGGTTCAATATTGGAAAGATGAAGGTCTTCACCGTGTCGTGCTTGCTCGTGAAACGACAGGAGAAGAAATGCGTGAAATGAAGGAAAAAGTCGATATTGAAATCGAAGCGTTCATTCATGGGGCGATGTGTATTGCTTATTCTGGTCGTTGTGTGTTAAGTAACCATATGACTGCTCGCGATTCGAACCGTGGAGGCTGCTGTCAGTCTTGCCGTTGGGATTACGACTTATATTCACTAGATGAAAAAGTAGAAAATCCGCTGTTTTCTGATGAGGATTCGCCATTTGCCATGAGTCCTAAAGACTTAAAGCTTGTCGAATCGATCCCGCAAATGATTGAGCTTGGCATTGACAGCTTGAAAGTGGAAGGGCGAATGAAATCAATCCATTATGTTGCGACTGTTGTTAGCGTGTATCGCAAAATTATTGATGCCTATTGTGCGGACCCAGAAAACTTTAAAGTGAAGCAAGAATGGTTAGATGAGCTAGATAAATGTGCCAATCGTCCAGCGGCTCCGGCCTTCTTCCAAGGAACACCTGGTGCGAATGAACAATTATTCGGTGTGCACGGCAAAAAAGCGACACATGATTTTGTTGGTTTAGTGTTGGATTATGATGCGGAAACACAAATGGTCACATTACAACAACGTAACTTTTTCCGTCCAGGAGACGAAGTAGAGTTTTTTGGCCCGGAAATTGACAACTTTACACAGGTAATTGATAAAGTTTGGGATGAAGATGGCAATGAACTAGATGCCGCTCGTCATCCACTACAAATCGTCCGCTTTAAAGTGGATCAACCCGTGTATCGAGACAACATGATGCGAAAGGGGCTAGAGTAAGATCAATGGAGCAAAAACCAGTAGTCATCGGAATTGCCGGAGGGTCCGGTTCCGGGAAAACAAGTGTGACAAAAGCGATTGACGAATTTTTTAAAGGTCATTCGGTCATGATTATTGAACAAGATTATTATTATAAAGATCAAAGTCATTTGCCGTTTGAAGAGCGATTAAACACGAATTATGATCATCCATTCGCCTTCGATAACGATTTATTAATTGAGCATGTCAATCAGTTATTACAATACAAATCGATCGAAAAGCCTGTTTATGATTACGTTCAGCACACACGCTCAGCGGAAACGATCGTGATGAAGCCTCAAAATGTTATTATATTAGAAGGCATTCTTGTGCTAGAAGATCCGAGACTGCGCGACTTAATGGACATCAAGCTGTTTGTCGATACCGATGCCGATATTCGCATCATCCGTCGCATGATGCGTGATATCCAAGAGCGCGGGCGGACGTTTGAGTCAGTAGTCGATCAGTATATTCAAGTCGTTCGACCGATGCATAATCAATTTATTGAACCGACGAAGCGTTATGCCGATATTATTATTCCAGAAGGCGGTCAAAATCATGTCGCCATCGACCTTGTTGTGACTAAAATTCAAACAATTCTTGAACAAAATGCTATTTTATAGTATCTTTTTATGAAACAGACATAATCTTTAAGAAACAGGGCTGTCTCAATAGTAAAGGGTCGTTACCCGCATCAAGCTTATGTAATGAAGAATATTTTCATTATATAATGTTTTTTTCGGGAGCAGACGCTTTTGAGGCAGCCTGCTGATGTTTTTTGCTTTCCTAAAGCAGGAGGGCAGCGAGATGAAAAGGAGTGGAAGGGACTTGCCAGCAGAAAAAGTATACCCTATGACAGAAGAGGGAAAAGCAAAGTTAGAACAGGAACTTGAACATTTAAAATCAGTAAAGCGTAAAGAAGTGGTAGAGAGAATTAAGATCGCTCGCAGTTTTGGTGACTTATCCGAGAACTCTGAATACGATTCAGCGAAGGAAGAGCAAGCATTCGTTGAAGGTCGTATCGGTACATTAGAAACGATGATTCGCAATGCGAAAATTATTGAAGAAGATTCAATGGACCCGAGTGTTGTTTCTCTAGGAAAAACGGTTGTATTCGTTGAATTGCCAGACGGTGAAGAAGAAGCCTATACAATTGTCGGTAGCGCAGAAGCAGATCCGTTTGAAGGTAAGATTTCGAATGATTCTCCAATTGCGAAAAGCCTAATTGGAAAACGAGTGGGCGATGAAGTAAACGTTATCACACCAGGTGGAGACATGTCTGTTAAAATTGTTTCAATTAGTTAATGAATCAAAAAACGCTAAAGGAATCGATCTTTAGCGTTTTTTCTGTTTAAATGACTTCATGTTAGGCGAAAGTCATGATAAAATGTTGAATGATGCATTAGGGAGGAGAGAACCAAGATGAAGACTCGTGCAGAACGAAAATCTAAACGAAAACAAACTAATCGTGTATTAAACACAGCCATTGCGGTGGTTGTTCTTCTAATTGTGGTTGTTGCATTTACCATCTTCTCTGGTGGAGATGATGAGGTAGCGAAAAAGCCGGTGGAAAAGAAACCAGCAACCGAGCAAAATACTGCTAGCAATACGGACAAAAATAAAGAAGATGAAACGGCAATGAGTGATACTGATAAGGAAGAGGAAGAAGAGGAAGAAAAAAAAGAAGAACCGAGCGATAAAGAGAAAGAAGATGAAGAAACAGAACCAAAAGATGAAAAAATCGTCGAAGAGAGCGATGAGCCGAACGTAGAGCAAGAAATCGTTGATCCGAATTGGAAAGGCGTCGGCACTTCACAAACAGGTGAGCATAATTCATCTTTTGACAGCAATTCTCCGGATTGGCAAGAGAAGCTAGATGCTCTTTCTTATGCAACAGGCATTGGACAAGACAATATGGTCGTTTGGTATGTAAAAGGGAAAGGTCCGAACGATGCGATCGGAACCGTGTCACCAAAAAGTAACACGGACGAAGCGTATCGTGTATTCCTTACGTGGGTAGATGGCGAAGGATGGAAGCCGACAAAAATGTACAAGCTCGAACAAAATGATAAAGGGCGTTTTTAAGGAGTTCGCACAAGCGAACTCCTTATTTCTTTAGCTTAAAATGAACAACGGCTGAATAAAATGTACGTCCATCGGGATCAATATGCATTTGATGGGAAACGGAGTGAACACCGAGCATAATCGCTTTGTTGTGCTCGATTTGCTGTTCGATCTTCTTTTCTAAGGAAGCAAGATCAGCCGCTTCAAAGAATTCGACCTTGTCTTCTAGTAAATCTAAATGAAATTGCATGATATTTTCTCCTTTTTAAATGAATCATCTTTTTCTATGTATACAAGATAAACGGAAGAGATGGCAAGCAATTGTTGCAAAAAAATGATAAAATATAGCGAAATGATCATTTTGAGTGGTCAATTGATTAGCGTTTGCAAAATTGGAGGAAAAGAAGATGAAAATTGCTATTATTGGTGCAATGGAAGAAGAAGTAACGATCTTACGCGATCATATCGATGTGAAACAAGTAGAGACGATCGCAAACAGTGAATATACAACAGGTACGATGAATGGAGCAGAAATGGTTTTACTTCGTTCTGGTATCGGGAAAGTAAATGCGGCAATGACGACATCCGTTTTACTTCAGCATTTCCAACCGGATGTTATTATTAACACTGGTTCAGCAGGTGGGTTAAATCCAGAGTTAAATGTTGGCGATGTCGTCATTTCTACAGAAGTGCGCCATCATGATGTCGATGTCACGGCTTTTGGTTATGAGTATGGACAAGTCCCTCAATTGCCTGCGGCGTTTCAAGCGGATGAAAAGCTTCTTAACATCGCTGTAAGCTGTGCAAAAGCAGAAGCGGACATTCAAGTCGTTACAGGCTTAATCGCGACAGGAGACTCATTTATGAGCGATCCAGAGCGAGTGAAGTTTATCGGCACGAAATTCAATGATTTACAAGCGGTAGAAATGGAAGCGGCAGCGATTGCTCAAGTGGCTCATCAATTCGGTACGCCATTTGTGATCATCCGCTCATTGTCTGATATTGCTGGCAAAGAATCGAATATCTCGTTTGATCAATTCTTGCCGAAAGCCGCTCTTCATTCTTCTCAATTAGTCATGAAAATGGTCGAGCAATTAGCGAAAGCATAATTGTGAAGAATTTGTGAGAAGCCTGCTACAAAATGATCGAAATGTGGTACATTATTAGTAACTAATGTTTCGGGAGTGATAGCGAATGGTAATGATGATCATGGGTTTATTACTAGCAACAATCACAGGTATAATGGTTTCTGTGTCTATTGATTAACGTGTTAACGTCCGGCTGAGAGCGCTCAGCCGGGTTTTTTATTGATGAACAACTTAACCGTCCTCTCTTTCTAAATGAGGATTTTTCAATAGTGATAGATTCCTATCTGCAAAGTAATCAACATGAAAAAGCAAAACGCATATTAAATAATATGTTGGAAAACAAGGGGCTCGACAAGAAATACTCGAAGTTAGAAAAAAAGTATAAAAGCCTACTCTATAAATGATTAAGGGTCGGGCACCTTGTCCCTTTAGTTCTTATTTTTTGAAAAAGATGAATCAAACTTCTAGATCACGGATAAGTCAACTAGTTTCTCAAGGTCACAAGACGAGCTGACTAAAAGGTTAAAGAACAACCTTCTAGCCGGCTGGTCTTTTGCTTGTCGTCGATGAACGGCGCCTTCCGCTTTTCTTGTCCAGCTCCAGGCGCCAGCGACTAGTGGATTTCCATGATCCTCCTTGCGATAAGTCAACATCGATTCACTATCGTTCATCGTGTTTCCTTTATCTCGTGCGGATCATTTCAATCCATACGTCGCTAAACGGCGCCTTTCGCTTTTCTTTATTCCCCCTTCTCTTCTTTATAGAATTCGTGAAACATTTTCATGAGGGCTCGTTTTTCGATGCGGGAGACGTAGCTGCGAGAGATGCCGAGTTGTTTGGCGATTTCTCGCTGGGTTTTTTCGTCACCTTGGTTGAGTCCGAAGCGGGCGATGATGACCTCTTGTTCGCGCTCGTCTAATACGCTTAAAAATTTCAGCACTTTTTTAAGTTCGATCGATAAAAGAATGTGCTCAAGTACGTCTTCATCGGTAGATTTTAAAATGTCGAGTAGGTTGATTTCGTTTCCTTCTTTGTCATGTCCGATCGGGTCTTGGAGGGAAACTTCTTTTTTTGTTTTCTTTAAAGCACGAAGGTGCATGAGAATTTCATTTTCGATACAGCGAGCGGCATAAGTGGCGAGTTTCGTTCCTTTGCCATCGGAGTAGCTTTCAATCGCTTTAATTAAGCCGATCGTGCCAATGGAAATCAAGTCCTCTGCATCTTCCCCAGTGTTTTCAAATTTTTTGACGATGTGTGCCACGAGCCTTAAATTATGCTCAATCAATTTATTTCTTGCTTCTGAATCACCTACGGCCATTTTTGCTAAATACATCTTTTCATCGGCCGCTGATAATGGCTGGGGAAAGGCGTTGTTTTTGACATATGAGACGAAAAAGATTAGTTCTTTTGTTAAATAGGATAAAGCAGCAATAATGCTCAACATATTCGCGCCTCCTTTAAAAAATCCGCTATGTCTCAAATATATGAGCATAAGAAGGTTTTTTTGCCTGTCCGTTTAAGAAGGGGGGAGAAAGAAGAAAAAAGACTGTCCGACAACATACCATGTTGTTGGACAGTCTTTTTTACACTTTTTTTAATTTAAATGGGCTAATCATTAAGAAAGATAAGCAAAGAGTAATCACCATAAATGATTGTGCTGGAACGTGAGAAATGGTTAAATAGCTAAGAGTTAGCAAACAACCAGCTGCTGTGATAGGCAATCCTTGGAAATAACCGTTGCTTTCAGTGATATTAAAGCGTGCGAGGCGTAAAGCGCCACATCCGATGTAAAATACTGTGAAAAATGCGCCTGGGAAGCCGAAATCCGATAATACACTAATGTATAGAAGTAATGCGGGTGCAACACCGAAAGAAATAATATCACACATCGAATCCAATTGCTTTCCTAACTCAGATTCAATGTTCATCCTGCGAGCGACCATGCCATCAAAACGGTCAGCTAAAGCTGCCACAAAGATTAGTAGGAGTCCTAAACTTAGTTGGTTATTTATCGTCATTAAGATTGAAAAACCACCTAAAGCTAAATTACCCAATGTCAGCAAATTCGCCGTTTGTGCTTTCATTTTCTTAACGGTCAAATCTAACACATGAGATATAAACAAATTGACACTCTCCTTGAATTTAGCAGCCACCTGCTAATAGTTTATTATATAATAATATTTTAATGATATTCTATTATACCACAAACTTGATTGGGATTTTTTACTTTTTTGGAGGTTAACGTGTGAAAAAGCAATTATATCGTTTTTTTATTGAATTAACAAATAAGCAATGGTCATCGGCTCTCATTGGAAAATATACGTGCTCCTCGGTCAGTAAACCGATGATTCGCCGGTTTATGAAGGCGTATCAAATTAACGAAAAAGAGATGGAGCATCCGGTTGAAGATTACCAAACATTACATGATTTTTTTATTAGGACGCTCTCACCGGAAGCTAGAAAAATAAATTACAGTGCCGATCATGTAGTTAGTCCAGTCGACGCCAAGCTTGCGGAAGCCGGAACAATTACTAAAAATCGAGAGTTTCTCGTCAAAGGCAAAACGTATTCCTTACAAGAAATGCTTGGAAGTGAAAAGAAAGCAAAAGTGTATGAAAAGGGAATATTTCTCGTTTTGTATTTGAGTCCTGCTCATTACCATCGAATTCATAGTCCGGTCGATGCAGAGGTCATGGATCGTTGGGTGCTTGGACGCCATTCTTATCCGGTCAACTCACATGGCTTACAGTATGGCAAAGCGCCGCTTGCAAAAAATTATCGTGATATAACTGAATTGAAGCATAAGCGTGGTCAAATGGCTGTTGTGAAAGTGGGCGCTATGTTTGTCAATGCGATTGAACGAACACATGAAAATCGCTATTGGAAGCAAGGGGAAGAGGTCGCTTATTTTAACTTTGGCTCTACCGTTGTTCTATTGTTTGAGAAAGATGTCTTTCGACTCAATCCTCACATGTCCATCCCTTGTGAAGTGAAGGTGGGAGAGCAGCTTGGCCAGTGGCTTTAACAGTTATAAAAAAAAGCCTGAATGACAGGCGTTTTAAGAAATCTTTTCATTTTTTAATAATGAACGCTTTTTGAGCTCAATTTCCATAAGTTCAAGAAATTCTTCGTTTAATTTCAACTGTCTTGCTTTAAAATAAGACTCTAACAGCAGATCATCAGGAATGTGTTTCAAAACAAACTCACCTCCTAGGAAAAATTTGTTCTATAATTGAATGAGTCTGCATAAAATACTAAGCTGAGGTTGTTTCTCCCTAACTTTACCAAAAACAAACGAGAAGAACAAGCGTTCCGTTATCCACAGTGTCACGTGGATAACATGTGGGTAATTTGTGGTTAACTATGGAAAATCCATCCATCATAACGAGAAGAATGTGTATAAGCTTATCCACAAAATGGAGAATGAAGGATTTTGTCGATAAAAAATAATGCATTCATTTTTTAATGAATTGTTTTTCGTCCGTTTTATTTTGTATCGAACGATAAAATTAGATATGATAGGGACTGAAAGGTTATAGAACGGGGTGTACAGATTGTTAAAATTATTTTTACCGAACAAACAAATAAAAAGCGTGTATGATATTCAGCCTGAAGAATTAAAGGCACAAGGGATTAAAGCGATTATTACCGATCTAGATAATACGCTCGTGGCATGGGATCGTCCCGATGCTACGCCGGAGCTATTAGAATGGTTTAAAAATATGAAAGAACACGGCATTAAAGTGTTAATTGTTTCGAACAATAATAAAATGCGTGTGAGCTCCTTTTCTCACCCGCTTGACATCCCTTTCATTTTTGAAGCGAGAAAGCCGATGGGCAAAGCCTTTCGTCAAGCGGTAAAATTGTTAGGTGTAAAGAAAGAGGAAACAGTTGTGATTGGCGATCAGTTATTAACCGATATTTTCGGTGGCAATCGCAGTGGGCTTTATACGATTTTAGTCATCCCAGTCGCTCAAACGGACGGCTTTTGGACGAGAATCAACCGCAAAATTGAAAGACAAATCATGAATGTGTTTAAACGAAAAGGTTTAATTCAATGGGAGGAAAATAAGTGAGTAACGAAAAGCTAATTTGCACCGGTTGCGGTGTTGAAGTACAGACAGAACATCCAGAAGGTCTTGGCTATGCACCGCCATCGGCTCTTTCAAAAGAAATGATTGTTTGTCAACGTTGTTTCCGTTTGAAAAATTATAACGAAATTCAAGACGTCTCATTAACGGATGACGATTTCTTGAAAATTTTAAATACGCTAGGTACAACTGACAGCTTAATCGTAAAAGTGGTCGATATTTTTGACTTTAATGGTAGTTGGCTTCCTGGCTTGCATCGTTTTGTCGGCAAAAATCCAGTACTCTTAATCGGGAATAAAGTAGATTTATTGCCGAAATCCGTTAAACAGAACCGATTAATTCATTGGATGAAGCAGGAAGCGCGAGAGCTTGGACTAAAGCCTATCGATGTCTTGCTTGTAAGTTCAACGAAAGGTCAATCGATTCAAGAGGCGATCGATGCGATTGATTATTATCGCAACGGAAAAGATGTGTATGTCGTTGGTTGTACAAATGTCGGTAAGTCAACGTTTATTAATCGAATTATTAAAGAAGTCTCTGGTGAAAAAGATGTGATCACGACGTCGCACTTCCCAGGCACGACATTAGATATGATTGAAATCCCATTAGATGATGACCAAGCATTGATTGACACGCCAGGAATTATTAATCATCATCAAATGGCGCACTTTGTTGATAAACGCGACTTGAAATATATTACGCCTAAAAAAGAAATTAAACCAAAAGTATTTCAGCTAAATGAAGAGCAAACGTTATTCTTTGGAGGGCTTGCTCGATTTGACTACGTAGCCGGTGGTCGTCGTTCGTTTACTTGCCATCTTTCGAATGAATTAATGATTCATCGAACGAAGCTTGAAAAGGCCGATGAATTGTATAAAAACCATGCAGGGGAATTGCTTACTCCACCTCGCCCAGAACAAATGGACGAATTTCCGGAATTGGTTCGTCAGGAATTTCGTATTAAAGAGGGCAAGACAGATATTGTATTCTCGGGTCTTGGCTGGGTAACCGTCAATGAACCAGGCGCATTAGTTGTTGCTCATGTTCCAAAAGGAGTTAGCGTCTTTTTACGACCATCTTTAATTTAAGGAAGGGAACGATTATGAAAAAATTATTTGGTGTGATCGGCGACCCAATTGCTCATTCGATGTCGCCTGTGATGCATCATTCGGCCTTCGCAGCTCTTAGTGTGGACGGCTATTATCATCCCTTTCACATCAAGCCAGATGATCTAGCGGATGCGGTGAAAGGAATGAAAGCGATTGGTGTGGAAGGCTTCAACGTGACGATTCCGCATAAAACAGCGATTATTCCACTCCTTGATAAGGTCGATCCGTTAGCGGAAGCGATTGGTGCCGTTAATACGGTGGTGCGTGAAGAGGATCAATGGGTCGGCTATAACACGGATGGCTTAGGGTATGTTCGGGCTCTTCGTGAGGAGTATCCAGGTGTATTAGAAGATCAACACGTATTGATTGTTGGAGCAGGGGGAGCAGCTCGCGCTATTTTTTATACGTTGGCGTCAGAGGGCGTTAGCCGAATCACTTTGGCCAACCGCACGCCAGAAAAAGCGCAAGCGATGATCGAGGCTTGTCCGTACGAAGTAGAGGGAACCGTGTTGTCATTAGAAGAGGCAGAGGAGAAGCTAGCGGAATACGATGTGATCATTCAAACGACATCGATTGGCATGGCTCCACAAGTAGAGGACATGCCAATCGCACTTGATCATTTAAAAGCAATGGCTTTTGTGTCTGATATTATTTATAATCCATTAGAAACAAAATTATTACAAGAAGCGAAAAAGCAAGGAGCTTATACGCAAAACGGATTAAAAATGTTTGTGTATCAAGGAGCGCTCGCTTTTGAGAAATGGACAGGAATATTCCCTGATGTCCAACAAATGGAAAAAGTTGTGTTGCAACAATTAGGAGGAAAAACATGTTAACAGGTAAACAAAAACGATTTTTACGTGCAGAGGCACATCATTTAGATCCGATTTTTCAAGTAGGAAAAGGCGGAGTCAATGACAATATGATTAAACAAATTGGCGAGGCTCTTGAAGCGCGCGAATTAATGAAAATTAGCATTTTACAAAACTGTGATGAAGACAAGCAAGAAGTGGCGCAAAGCATTGCTAAAGGGGCGAAAGCGCACGTTGTCCAAATTATTGGAAGCATCATTATTTTGTATAAGGAATCAAGAGAAAACAAGCAACTTGTGCTGCCGAAATGAGAAGAAAGGTTGGCCTTTTAGGGGGGACGTTTAATCCCCCTCATGTCGGTCATCTCATTATTGCCAACGAGGTGCTTGAAGCACTTGAACTCGATGAGGTTCGTTTTATGCCGAATAAAATACCTCCTCATAAACAAATGGATACAGGTGTGTCAGAGGAAGATCGTGTGCGGATGCTATCTGTCGCTATTGATCATCATCCAAAGTTGCATCTCGAGCTGATTGAAATGGAACGGGATGGGAAATCTTATACGTATGACACGATCCAGTTATTAAAAGAACGAGAGCCGGAAACAGACTTTTATTTTATTATCGGCGGCGATATGATTGAGTATTTACCGAAGTGGTACAAGGTCGATGAACTATGCCAGCTCGTAACTTTCGTTGGCGTGAAGCGCCCAGGCTATTCAACTGAAACGTCTTATCCTGTTCATTTAATTGACACACCCGAAGTCCATCTTTCTTCAAGTCTACTTAGGCAAAAAGCAGCGACGAATGGCACGTTAAAGTACTTGCTGCCAGAAAAAGTGATTGCCTATATAAAGGAGAATCAGTTATATGAACCGAGAACAGGCATTAAAGATCGTGAAGGAACAGATTACTGAACATCGTTACAATCATACGTTAGGTGTGATGCATACAGCGATTGAGTTAGCAGAAAAGTATGGAGCTGATCCACAAAAGGCCGAGCTAGCCGCAATTTTTCATGATTATGCGAAATTTCGTCCGAAAGAGGAAATGGCTGCGATTATTGAACGAGAAGGCATGGACCCACGTTTACTTTCTGCCCATTCTGAGCTGTGGCACGCGCCGGTGGGGGCTTATTTAGTACAAACAGAAGTAGGGATTGATGATCTGGAAGTGCTAGATGCTATTCGTTATCATACATCGGGAAGAGTCGGGATGACACTCCTTGATAAAGTGGTCTATTTAGCGGATTATATCGAGCCAGGCCGTCATTTTCCGAAAGTGGAGAAAGTGCGAAAGTTAGCGAAGGAAGATTTAGATGAGGCGGTCATTAAAGCGGTGAAAAATACGATTAAATTTTTAATGAAAAGAAACAAGCCCATCTTCCCAGATACATTTGATACATACAATGATTTAACGAAGAAGCAGAAGGAGGAAAAACGTTAATGGGTCAACCTGAAATTTTACAACGTGTCGCTAAGGCGGCAGATGATAAACGAGCAGAGCATATTGTGGTGTTAAACATGCAAGGAATTTCTTTAATTACAGACCACTTTATGATCTGTCACGGGAATTCTGATAAGCAAGTGCAAGCGATTGCTAGAGAGGTCAAGGATCAAGCAGAGGAGCTTGGATATACGATCAAACGGATGGAAGGCTTCGATGAAGCACGCTGGGTATTAATTGATATTGGTGATGTCGTTGTTCATGTGTTCCATCGCGATGAGCGCGTCTATTATAACTTAGAACGATTATGGGGCGATGCGCCACAAATCGATGTGGAGAGCGAGCTACTCGCATGACGTATCAGCGCTTTGCCTACGTGTATGATTTTTTAATGCAAGATGTTCCTTATGAGGAGTGGCTTCATTTTTTGGAGCGGCATACAACAACATTAACTGGCAAAAAAGTGCTTGATTTAGCTTGTGGAACAGGTGAATTGACATGGCGATTAGCGGCAGCTAATTGGGATGTGACGGGCGTGGACTTATCTGAAGAGATGTTAATGATGGCTCAGGAAAAGGCGGCTGAAAAAGGCTTGTCCTTTCCGCTTTATCAACAAGATATGCGCGAGTTAGACGGGCTCGGTACGTATGATGCAGTGACCATCTTTTGCGATTCTTTAAACTATTTAACGAGTGAAGAGGATGTCAAGCAAACGTTTCGGCTCGTTCACACTCATTTACAAGCTGGTGGGCTGTTCTTATTTGATGTCCATTCACTTTACAAAATTCATCACATTTTTACTGACGGTACTTTTACGTCGACGGATGATGAGGTGTCTTATATTTGGAATTGTTTTGCAGGGGATCTGCCAAACAGTGTTGAGCACGAGTTGACGTTTTTTGCTCTAGATGAATCGAGCGATCGATACGAGCGCTTTGACGAGCTGCATACTCAACGAACATTTGAGCCGGAGCAATATACACTATGGCTTGAACAAGCAGGCTTTGAGAATGTGCAGGTCACAGCCGATTTTACAGACGATGCCCCTCAAAAAGAAAGTGAGCGAATCTTTTTTGTCGCTCAAAAAAAGTAACATATTTTTGATTTAAGCTCTCAGCGTAACGGTGCCTACGTTGAGAGCTTAAATTATGTTAAAAAATTGTAAATAAAAAGGTTTTTTTGTATGCGTAACGAATAAGTTAAGTGATTCCAAATTGTGCACTTGTTTCTTGCTTGTCTTCTGCAAACTTCTTATGGGTCGCTTGGAATAGCTTCGGGAACATCTCTCCAACTTCTGCTTCTAATACTTCAATCCCTTTTCCAGTAACACCGCCTTTGACACATACTTTTTCTTCTAGCTCTGCCAATGTATATTCTTCTTGTTTAAACAGCTCACCTAGCCCAATTAACATGCATTCCGCTAATGTCTCCGCTGTCTCTGCCTTCATTCCTGTCGTTTCTGCTCCTTCAATAAACTTCCGAGTTAAAAAACTGAAAAAAGCGGGTCCACAGCTGACGAGATCGGAAGCGGCTCGCGTGATGGACTCTTCAATTTCCACCGCTTCACTACTGATACATTTCATAGTCGCCTTCATTTCAACTTTCCAGTCATCTTGACAGCTTTCACCGAATGTATATAACACCGCTCCTGAAAGCACTTTATTCGTAATGCTCGGAATCATTCGCATACATGAACAAGGAAGAATGGATTCCAATTGAGCAGTGCTGACAGGACTTGTGATCGAGATCGCACATTGTGATGGGCGAAATAGATGCTTGACTTCATTCAGCATCGGGAAAATATCGTGAGGCTTTACGCAAATAAATACACGATCACAAGTTTGAATGACATCCGCAATAGAATCACAAATAGTGATTTGAGGGTGCTTTGCTTGGATGCGCTTTGTCTTTTCCACCGTGCGATTAATGATGAATACATCAGTCGCTGCGATGGCGTTCGAGTCGATCAGCGCATGAATTAAGATTTCTCCCATATTACCTGTTCCGATGACTCCTGTTTTCATTGATTTCCCCCCTTGATAGAAATACGACTTTTACAATGTATGTGACGAAAAAAAGTTTATGCAAACGAGGTGGAAAGAGTGGATATAAAAGCTTGGCTTCAAAAATATAAAACACACGTCTTAATTGCTGCTGGAATTTGTGCGTTTGGACTGTATCAGTTATCTGAGGAAGAGGAGCCTCCGTCTGAGCCGTTTGCTATCGAGGAGACGGCATTGCCGTCACAGGAGAAAGTGACTGCTGCGCCGGTGGAAGTGAAAGCACCTGAGCAGCCGCAAACGGTAACGATAGATATTAAAGGGGCGGTTAAGACTCCAGGGATTTATTCTTTATCTAGCGAGGAACGAATCAATGATGCGGTAGCAAAGGCCGGAGGATTTCAAAAGGAAGCCGATCGCACGACGGTTAATTTAGCACAAAAGCTTCAGGATGAAATGGTGATCTACATTCCAAAAGTAGGGGAAGAACCACCTGCTACTGCGCCAGCGGTTAATGGGGGAGCAATAAGTGGGCAGACAGCTAATTCTGGTGGGGACGAACAAGGCGGTACGGTCAATATCAATACAGCTACGTCAGCCGAGCTGCAAGAGCTTCCGGGAATCGGGGAGGCGAAAGCGCAGGCCATTATTGATTATCGAGAAACGACAGGGGCATTTGCTCAAGCGGAAGATTTGAAAAATGTGTCAGGTATCGGGGACAAAACCTTTGAAAAGCTTCAGCCGTTAATTACTGTCAATTAAAATTGATTGACGAGCTCCTTTTTTTCTCGCTAAACTAGAGAAAAAAGTTGTAGAAAGAGTGAAGTGAGAATGAGTAGAAAAAGCTGGGATGAATATTTTTTAGATATTGCGGACGTTGTATCCACACGTTCGACATGTAACCGACTGCATGTGGGTTGTGTTATCGTTAAGGACAAGCATATTGTAGCTACGGGATATAACGGATCGATTCATGGGCATGAGCATTGTGATGAAGAAGGCTGTTTGTTATCGGATGAAAAGAGATGTATTCGTTGTTTACATGCGGAGTTAAATGCGGTTCTTCATGCTGACCGTGACCGATTAAAAGGAGCGGCCGCATACGTTACTCATGAACCTTGTGAAAATTGCGCGAAGACGTTAGCACAAGCAGGCATTCAACGTATTATTTATCGTCATGCCTATCCAAATAAATGGAATCAACACTTTTTGAAAGGGATTGAAGTGAAGCATTTGCCAAAATAAATAAAGGAGGCATTATGCGCGGACAATTTATTTATGTCGCTTTGTTTTCTTTCGTAGGAATGATATGGGCACTTCCCGCTTTAGGAAGTGTCCGACTATTTTTTACATTATTAGCATTTTATTTATGGATACGATTCATAGGGCGGATGAAACAACTGATGCTCGCTACGGTCGTTCTTGCCTTTTTTGTCGGTCAGTTTCATGAAAAGCAACATCATTCTATCTATACAGGCGATGAAGAGGCATTTCGAGTATCGTTTACTGAAGATATGGTGATAGACGGGGATCGCTTAAAAGCAACCGTTCGATCTTCTGCAGGTGAAAAGCTTCGTTTAAGCTATAAGCTTTCCTCAAAGGAAGAAGCTGATAAGTTGAAGCAGCTGTTGCCGGGGACGATGTGCAACATAGCGGGTACGCTAGAGCTGCCGGCAGAAGCGCGCAACCGCCATGGATTTGATTATCGCAAATTTTTAACTCATCAACATATATATTGGCAATTGAAAGTAAAGCGTTTTTCATTATCCTCTTGTTATCAGTCAAAGCTTGCTGTTAACCAACAAATTCTTTTATGGCGCGCAAAAGGAATTGACCGTATAAAAGAAACGTTTCCAGAAAGTCTACAACCGACTGCGGCTGCTTTGTTGTTCGGTGATCGGACATTGGCCGAAGAGGAAGTCACAACCGCCTATCAGCGGCTTGGGATTATTCATTTATTAGCAATTTCGGGGCTTCATGTTGGGTTAATGACGGCTTTTTTGTATTATTTGCTCATTCGAATAGGGGTGACAAAAGAGCGATCACAGCTTATTTTACTGATATTTCTACCTGTCTATACCTTGCTTGCAGGTGGTTCTCCTCCCGTCGTTCGTGCTTGTTTAATGACGATTCTTATTTTGATGTCAATGAAATTTCAACGGAAGTTTACGCCTCTAGATGCACTAAGCCTCAGCTTTTTGCTCGTCCTCATGTATGATCCTTATTTACTTTATCAAGTTGGGTTTCAGCTATCGTACCTCGTTAGCTTTTCATTGATTCTTTCCTCTCAGTCGATTTTATCCTATCCAACCTCTTTTCTTGGAAAAATGTTTGCCGTTACGACGATCTCGCAAATCGCTGGCTTACCGGTGATGATGTATCATTTCTTTGAAGTTTCACTTTATTCGTTTGTGGCGAATTTATTTTTTGTACCGTTTTATTCTTTTCTCTTGTTACCAGGGTTGCTTATCATTTATGTGGTTAGCTTTCTTTTTCCACCTGTATTGTCGCTGTTATCGCCATTAGGTGCGTTGTTGAGTCAGGTTGATGGAGTAGCGATGACGGCTAGTACATGGCCGTTTGCAGTAATTGTTACAGGTCGGCCGTCTGCACTTTTGCTCGTATTTTCCTGTTGTGTGTGTCTTCTTGCTTTTTTATACTGGGAAAAATCGAAAAGGCTTCCACCGGTATTTCTCCTGTTAGCCTTTATGATCGGTACTCAAATTTTCGTACAAACGTATTCGCCAAAAGGGGAAGTGACGTTTATCGATATTGGGCAAGGAGATGCGACGTTCATTCAATTACCGTTTAATCAAGGGAATTATTTGATTGATACAGGAGGGCTGCTTCCTTTTCATAAAGAGGAATGGCAGAAGCAAAGAAAGGATTTTAAAATTGGTGAGGATGTGTTGCTGCCTTATTTTAAAAGTAGGGGAATTACTCGCATTGATAAGCTGATTTTAACCCATAGTGATTATGATCATATTGGTGCTGCTACCGAGCTGTTTCCTCACATGAAAATGAAAGAAGTGATCATTAGTCCGGGTTCGGAGGTGAAGCCGGTGATGCAACAGACGATTGAACAGGCGAAGCAGTTTCGTGTGCCTGTTCGTTATGGCACATTTCAAGAAAGTTGGCAAGCAGGCGAGTCCATTTTTCAATTTTTATCACCAGAGGATGAGCAGTATGAAGGGAATGATGATTCACTTGTCTTATATGCCCAAATTGGCGGGAAAAAGTGGTTGTTTACAGGGGATGCTGAAGAGAATGCTGAAAAGAAGCTAGTGGATCGTTTCGATATCGATGTTGATTTTGTTAAGATCGGGCATCACGGAAGTAAAACGTCAACATCTGAACCGTTTATTGCGGAAACGACGCCTGAATATGGCATCATTTCTGCAGGTAGGAAAAACCGTTATGGACATCCACATCGAGATGTCGTTGAGCGACTTCATAAGTATCAAGTGAAAATATGGAGAACGGATCTTCATGGAGAAATTACTTATACTTTTCGTGGCACCCAAGGCACATTTTCTACCTGTGTTCCGTAAAATAAAAGAAAGAAGCTCGCTAATGGCGAGCTTCTAACGCAAAATTACCCGATCATTTTGATAGCTGTTGCAATAATAAACATTGTAGCGAAGAAACCGAAAGAAACGACAAATCCAACACCCGAGTCCACTGCATCGTTACGTTTTGACTGAACATTTTTTTCAAATTCGTTCACAACTACCCCTCCTATTTCCTTATAGTATAGACGATCATTTTCGAAAAATCTAGACTTCTCTTGACAATTTCCTTCTCTGACAAGAGTTAACTACGATAAAATCCACAAATACGGTGAAAATACAAGTAAGAAGTGGTCACCGTCAGCAAGGCTGTTTCCGGGACATCATTGTTGGCGTTCATATAGATCTACAAGGGGAGGCTTCTTAATCAGTTTCCCCTTGTCAAATCGATCAGGCTTTTTTAACATGAATAGTATCAAATGAAAATGGAGAGAAAAGCCCTTGATACCAATTTGGAAAGAGATCGAACAAAAACAGTTTGCTTCTATTTATTTATTATATGGAAAAGAAGATTTTCTAATCAATGAAACGAAGCAAAAGCTGATTGCTAACGCGTTGACAGAAGAGGAGATGGATTTCAACTTCGCTTTATATGATTTAGAGGAAACGCCTGTAGAGACGGCTTTAGAGGAAGCGGAAACCTTTCCGTTTATGGGTGAAAGGAAAGTCGTATTTTTAAATCATCCAACGTTTTTGACGGCGGAGCGAACGAAGGAAAAGGTTGAGCATCATTTACAGAAGTTTGAGCAGTACATAAAAGACCCGGCTCCGTATACAGTTCTCGTGTTAATCGCTCCGTATGAAAAGCTAGATGAGCGTAAAAAGCTAACAAAATTATTGAAAAAAGAAGCGACTGTATTAGAAGCGAAAAAGCTCGGAGAAAAAGAGTTGAAAGGCTGGCTTAAAAATCGGGCGAAAGGTCATCATGTGGAAATGGATGAAGAAGCTCTTGAGCATTTACTAGCACTTGCTGGAACGAATTTAATGATGCTGACGTCGGAGTTGGATAAGCTTTCCCTTTATGCCCAGGGAGAACAGCGGATTACGAAAGAGATGGTGAACAAGCTGACGGCCCGCTCGCTGGAGCAAGACATTTTTTCATTAGTCGATCGGATTGTCACAGGAAAAATTGAAGAGGCGTTTCGTATTTATTATGATTTGCTAAAGCTAAATGAGGAGCCGATTAAAATCCTTTCATTGATTGCTTCACAGTTTCGACTTATTTATCAGACGAAAGAGCTGTCAAGAAAAGGTTATGGTCAGCAGCAAATAGCAGGAATTTTGAAAGTGCATCCATTCCGAGTTAAATTGGCAGCTGGACAAGCGCGCAACTTTACTGATGAACAGCTCGCTCAGATTATCCAGATGCTTGCGGATAGTGATTTACAAATGAAATCAAGCGGGATGGCTAAAACAATGATTATTGAAATGTTTTTATTTCAATTACAAGGAATAATGAAAAAGACGCCATAACGAGAAAAATCCTTCAAGATGACTTGAAGGATTTTTTACTATTAAGCGTTTAGCTTTTTCATAAGACGGCCTTTTGTACGGTTAGCAGTGTTTTTGTGGATTAATCCTTTTGCAGCTGCTTTATCAAGGCGGCTTACTGCTTCAGTTAAAAGTACTTTTGCGTTGTCTTCGTTGTTAGCAACAGCTACTTCGAATTTCTTTACAGCTGTACGCATAGCTGATTTTACTTGAGAGTTTTGCTCAGTACGTTTTTCAGTAGTTTTTACGCGTTTGATGGCAGATTTAATATTTGGCATTCCTGTCACCTCCTAAAACGATCGAGATTCTATTTATTGCTCGATTTTCACAATTAAAGAACAAAAGTTATTCTATCAAACGAGAAGCTAGATTGCAATACTTACATTCGGATTTTGTGTAAAGGAATGAACTTTTACACAGTCGGGTAGAATGAAAAATAACGTGAAATTGAAGGGAGATGCCTTGAATGGAAGAGAAATCGATTAATTTAGACGTGTATCAAGTTCGAACAGATTTAGCTGTTGAAGCAAGGGTGATGGCGAAAGAGCGCCAAGGTGGAATAGAGGAAGTGCGAGGTGTTGTGTCAGAAGAACGTCAAGTGGACGGCATTAAAGTGAGCAATGTGACGATCGATGAAGAAGGGGAGGAGGTAACAGGGAAAAAAGCGGGCATTTATTTAACGGTAGAATCGCAAGGGATTCGAAGTCATGATACGACTCATCAGCATGAAGTAGAAAAAGTGTTAGCCGCGGAGTTATCCGCTTTTTTAAAAAAGAAAGGAATTGAAGAAGGAGCAAGTTGTTTAGTTGTTGGACTTGGTAACGGGGATGTGACCCCGGATGCTCTCGGTCCGCTCGTTTGTGGCTCGGTGATGGTGACGAGGCATCTCTTTGAGTTGCAGCCTGAGCATGTGGAGGAAGGTTATCGGCCAGTTAGTGCCCTCGTACCTGGTGTAATGGGGATGACGGGCATTGAAACGAGCGATATCGTCTTTGGGGTCGTGGAGCGGTCCAAGCCGGATTTTCTTATTGTGATTGATGCGCTTGCTTCCCGCTCTATTGAACGCGTCAATGCCACCGTACAAGTATCAGATAGTGGCATCCATCCTGGGGCAGGTGTAGGTAATAAAAGAAAAGAAATTAGTGAAAACACGTTAGGAATTCCAGTGATCGCAATTGGAGTGCCGACAGTTGTAGATGCGGTATCGATTACGAGTGATACGATTGACTATATTTTAAAGCATTTAGGAAAAGGAATGACAGAGGGAGAACGGCCATCTAGTGCTCTTGCTCCGATGGGCTTTGCGTTTGGGCAGAAGGAGAAGTTAACGGATGAACATCTTCCGAATGAAGAAAAACGACGTTCTTTTCTCGGAATGATCGGTGTGTTGCAAGAGGATGAGAAGCGGCAGTTGATTCATGAAGTGCTAGCGCCGTTAGGTCATAATTTAATGGTCACACCGAAAGAGGTTGATTTATTTATGACGGATACCGCTAATTTGTTGGCGAATAGCTTAAATGCCGCTCTTCATCCAGCAATCGATCAGCAAAACACTGGCTTTTTCACGAAGTAAACTATTAGTTCTGCTTCTTTCTCTATCGTCATACGTATAGTACAAGACTTTAGTAGAAAGGGTGGAGCAATGAAGGGGACGCAGTCGAACTATATTTTATCTATCAATTTGTCAACGATCATAAAGGGTATGATGCTGTTAACGATCTCTCTCCTTTCGCTTTTTGCCGTTGTCGGGTTATTGACTTCGCTAGCTTATAATTATCGAATTTCTTCTCATTCCGTCAATGAAGCAACCGAGCATGTAAAAGGTGAAGCTCTTTATTATTTGTATACGTTAGAGAATCGAATGTTCATGACGTATGCACCTGAAAATGTGAAGCCGCCTTTATTAAGTGAACTAGCTTTTAGGTACGCGACCAATGTTCGCTTCCAAGATCCAAGGAGCTTTTTAGGTAGAGAGTTGCCGGGGTTTTCTATTTATGATGGACAAATCTTGGTAGCTGGAGAAGGAACGAATTACACAAATATGCCGATTGAATCGGAGCCGCCAGCGGGCGCACTACAACAGAGTAACGATGCACCGGTGGCAGAGAATCCGAAAGAGATTAAGAAAGATCCGCAAAGTTCACCACCGACGATGACGACGAATGGAAAAGAACGTGTGTTTATGTATTTCACTCATACGAGAGAATCCTACTTACCTTTGCTTCAAGGGGTTTCCTCTCCAGATTCAGCGCAGCATTCTTCGCTGAATGTGACGAAAGTGGGGGAAATGGTTAAAGTGGCTCTTGAACATAAAGGGATTGGAGCGGCAATTGATAAAACAGATGTCATCGCTAAGCTTGAACAGTCAGGAAGAGGTTATGGTCAAGCTTATCAACAAGCGCGTGAAATTGTCGCGTCTGCTCAAGCGAATAATCGAGATTTGCAATATTTTATTGATATTCACCGCGACTCGCAACGGAAACAGGTGACGACCACAACGATTAACGAAGAAAGCTATGCCAAGTTGGCGTTTGTTGTTGGAGGAGAACATGCTAATTATGAAAGCAACGTGAAGCTCGCCACTCAATTGCATCATCTTCTCGAAAAAAAATATAAAGGGCTCTCAAGAGGGGTTATTTTAAAACGAGGGAAAAAGACAAACGGAAAGTTTAATCAAGATTTGTCTAACAATGCTCTGCTTGTAGAATTTGGTGGCGTGGACAATACTTATGAAGAATTAAATCGGACAGCGAATGCTTTTGCCGATGTGTTTGCGGATTATTATTGGCAAGCCGAAGCGGTTCAAGCGAAAGGCTCTACCGATTAGAAAGGAAGAACAATGAAAGCTTTTTTGCTAAAAATTTATTTAGTCATGTCCGTATTTTTTTTAGGAATGTTGATAGGCATCTTTCAAAACAAAGGGGTAAAAGAGTCTGGCTATGAGCGAGAAGTTTCCATTCATGTCGATCGCCCACAAACTTGGATTGAACGAGATGTCACGCAACAAGATTTAGCGGAAAAACAAGCGAGGCTAGAAGAAGAAGGAGCGATTAATCTATTTTCCGCCGTCGGTCAATCCATTGCTGAAACGGTGACCGTGGTGACCACGACAATATTTGACGGATAAAAGTATTAAGTGATAAGAAAGTTGAATAAAAAAGTCAAAAGTATCTTTAGTCTTGGTCATCTTGAGGGAAGCTTTGATTATAAGATTTTAAAAGAGATTTCCTTTGTGGAAATCTTTTTTTGGCCAAATTATTTTGTTGTATTATTTATACATTTCATTTTCTAAAATAATCACGTTGTCATTGAAAGGAGTTTTACCAACTTGTTTCGTGTTTTCAACTAACCGATAAATATTATCACAGCATTGCTTTGCACCTTTTACTAATAACGGTACACCTATAAAGTCAATTTTCAACCCCCTCGAGAAAAAACCTCCAAATGACATAACAATTGGAACGGTTGGCGATGTATTGGAGAAAACTATTTTTTCATTAAAATAAAATTTATTTTGTAGTAATAAAGTCAATTCTTTTAATGCTGGGACAACGAGTTTATTCCTTTTTCGTCCGATTGTATACACTGAGTTGCCATCTTCATCGTTTCCGTGAAAAATGAGTTTCCCAAAATCCTCTTTCGTTAGTTGATTGAAATATTTCACATTTAATATTTCTTCCGAAGTTAGTGTTCTTTCTGATTGAGGTAATTGTTTTAAATGATATGCGGCAGCCAAAGCTGTAGTATGTGTCCCGCCATAATCATTATAAATATAAATCATAGGAAACCCTCCTCTATTATGTATCTGTTTTTATTATGGGCATTTATTTTATTATCAATGCTCCTCCTTGCGATAAGTCAACATCGATTCACTAACGTTCATCGTGTTTCCTTTATCTCGATCGGATCGCTCCAGTCCATACGTCGCTGACCAGCGCCTTCTGCTTTTCGTTGTGTCCAGCTCCGCCTCCTAGACACTCGAGTCAAATGCCAGCCTGACTACATGGCTGAGGAACGCCATTCCGTCATTCTGTCATTTGCTTGTCGTGTCTGGACAGTCGGCTCCGCTTTTCGTTGTCATTTGCTTTTTGGGCTGATATAATCAATGCTAGTGTAATTGTGCCGATTAACAGGAGAAGGTGAAAGTATGAATCATGAAGAGAGATTAAATAGACAGGAGCGTATTCGAAATTTCTCGATTATTGCTCATATTGATCATGGGAAGTCGACGTTAGCAGACCGAATTTTAGAGAAAACTCAGGCGTTGACTGCTCGTGAGATGAAGAGCCAATTGCTTGACTCGATGGATTTAGAGAGAGAGCGTGGCATTACGATTAAATTAAATGCTGTTCAATTAACATATAAGGCGAAAGATGGAGAAGAGTATATTTTTCATTTAATCGATACACCGGGACACGTCGACTTTACGTATGAAGTATCCCGAAGTTTAGCTGCTTGTGAAGGGGCGATTTTAGTTGTTGATGCCGCTCAAGGAATTGAAGCGCAAACGTTAGCGAATGTGTATCTTGCTTTAGATAATGACTTGGAAATACTTCCGGTTATTAACAAAATTGATTTGCCAGCAGCGGAGCCCGAGCGAGTGCGTCAAGAAGTTGAGGACGTTATTGGCCTTGATGCTTCTGAGGCGGTGCTTGCTTCTGCGAAAGCAGGTATCGGGATTGAAGAAATTTTAGAGCAAGTTGTGGAGAAAGTACCAGCTCCACAAGGTGATCCATCTGCGCCATTAAAAGCGCTTATTTTTGACTCGGTGTTTGATGCGTATCGTGGAGTCGTCGCTTACATTCGTATCGTCGATGGAACGGTCAAAGTAGGCGATCGCATTAAAATGATGTCAACTGGAAAAGAATTTGATGTCACAGAGGTTGGAGTGTTTACACCGAAAACAACCCCTCGTGATGAACTAACAGTTGGAGACGTTGGCTTTTTAACCGCAGCGATTAAAAATGTCGGCGATACAAGTGTTGGGGACACGATCACTTCAGCTGGAAAATCTGCCGCTGAAGCGTTACCTGGATATCGAAAACTGAACCCGATGGTATACTGTGGGTTGTATCCAATCGACTCATCCAAATTTAACGATTTAAGAGAAGCGCTTGAAAAGCTTGAGTTAAACGATTCTGCCCTACAATTTGAGCCGGAAACGTCTCAAGCTTTAGGATTCGGTTTCCGTTGTGGTTTCTTAGGCTTGCTTCATATGGAAATCATTCAAGAACGGATCGAGCGTGAGTTTAAAATTGATTTAATTACGACAGCACCAAGTGTTATTTATAAAGTGAAAATGACAAATGGTGAAGAAGTAGATGTTGATAACCCGTCGAATATGCCAGATCCACAAAAAATCGATACTGTAGAAGAGCCTTATGTTAAAGCGTCTATTATGGTGCCGAATGATTATGTTGGAGCAGTGATGGAGCTAGCGCAAGGAAAACGAGGAATCTTCATCGATATGCAATACATGGACGATATTCGCGTCAATGTTATTTATGAAATTCCGTTGTCAGAAATTGTCTATGATTTCTTTGATCAATTGAAGTCTAATACAAAAGGATACGCTTCATTTGATTATGAACTTATTGGCTACAAGCCATCGAAGCTTGTGAAAATGGACATTTTATTAAATAGCGAAAAAGTCGATGCGTTGAGCTTTATCGTACATCGTGACTTCGCTTATGAGCGTGGAAAAGTGATTGTAGAGAAATTAAAAGAATTAATTCCAAGACAGCAGTTTGAAGTACCTGTTCAAGCGGCAATTGGTCAAAAGATTGTGGCCCGTTCAACGATCAAGTCAATGGGTAAAAATGTATTGGCGAAATGTTACGGTGGAGATATTTCTCGTAAGCGTAAGTTGCTTGAGAAACAGAAAGAAGGAAAGAAACGGATGAAGCAAGTTGGATCTGTTGAAGTCCCTCAGGAAGCGTTTATGGCTGTGTTAAAAATAGACGATACGAATAAGTAGATATGTCAAGGGTTTGTCATTTTGTATAGTATCTCAAAATGACTTTCCCCCACCCTCGCCCCACCGACTTTGTATTTTGGTGGCGGCGCTCATTTCATATCACTCATTAGGTTTTCGAATATATCTACTGTTTTGTTACGCATTTTATCGGTTAGATGCGAGTACGTATCTAGCGTTATTGCGGAGCGGCTATGTCCGAGTCGCTTTTGGATATCTATTATTTCTGCACCTTGTTCAAGTAGCATAGTTGCGTGAGTGTGTCGCAACGAGTGAAAGTTAAAGTCGATATTTAATTCTTTACGAATCTTTCGGCCGCTCCACTTGCAACTAGCTGGAGTGACATTTTCTCCAGATTCTTTGGTGCAAACAAAATCGTTTAAAATGTAATGCTCGCCATATTTAATACGATTCGTTTTTTGGCGGTTCTTATGTTTTTCAAGAATGTTTACAAGGGTACCGCCAATGTTGATCGTGCGATAAGAAGAAGCGGTTTTAGGTGTACCGAAAATCCATTCTTTATCTTTATTGACCAAAATACGATCAACTGTTATTGTTTGAGCTGATAGATTAACACGATCCCATGTTAATCCACAGACTTCACTAACCCGCATACCGGTGTGTAGACCGATGTGGAAGGGGATATAAAATGTATTAGATTCATCCAAGAACTCAATGATTTTTTTAATGTTCGCCATCGGGAGTATCTTTAAATCGCTCTCGGTGGTCTTTTTACGCTCTTCTTTAGGTAACTTGACATATTGCATGGGATTTTCATTAATCAGTTTGTACGGGTACACAGCTTGTTTTATAGCTGTATTTAAAACTGTATAAAAGACAGTTAATGTTTTCCGTGACAATCCATCCCGTTTTTTGTCATTAAAGAATTTTTGTAAAACGTCTGGTTTCAATGATTTTAATTTGAACTTACCGAGTACTGGATTAATATGATTTTTAATCACACCTCTGTAATTTTCTTGCGTATTATGTTTTAAATTCAACATGACATACTCTTCAAGCCAAAACTTCATGTAATCATGGACCGTTGTTTCGGATGCTTCAAAAATAGAACCTGTATTTTCGTATTCAGCTATTGCTTTTCTTAAGATGCGTTCCGCTTCAGGTTTCGTTGTTGCTCCAACCGCTTTCCGCTCAATTTTTTTCCTTTTACCATCTACAAGCCCAAGATCAAAGTAATAATACCAGGAACCGTAGCGCTTTCTTACTCCACCTCTCATTACTTATCCAACCTTTCTTTCATTTTTATGAAGAAAGAGCAGCGAATGAGCCGCTCCTCTTTGGGTAAATTGCTAACGTTAGTAATTTAAAAGTTTTCTTGAATAGCGATTATAAGTCTTGTGTGAATTTCATTGCTTTACCGATAATTCTAGCTGGATTTGATTCCGTTATTATATATGGTTGATGGCTCGGGTTATCTGGCATAAGTATGACCATACCATCTTGCTTTTTGACTCTTTTTAAAGTCGCTTCAGTGTCACCATTAACTAAAACAGCCGCTATTTCACCGTTTTCTACATCAGGTTGTTCCCTGATCAGTACTAGAGAACCATCTGGAATTGTCGGCTCCATAGAATTACCCTGGCATTCTAGATAAGCTACATTACCAATTGGAACGAACTCTTCCGATTCATGACGCCATCCCTTGAAATTCTCTTCTGCTAATATAGGATCCCCACAAGCGATTGTACCAAGGATTGGAATTTTCACTAGTTTAGGAGAAGAAAACTTTAGATTTGCAGGTACAGAAGTTATTTCTTCAATTAATTCAGATTTAGAAACGTTAAGAAAATCAGCCATACGTTGTATTTTATCAATTCTAGGATATTTTTTTCCTTGTACCCATTGGCTAACAGATGCTTCTGTGACTTGTAAGTGATCTGCTAAAACTCTCTGATCAACTTTTCGTTCATTTAAAACTCTTTGAAGATTCTCTGAAAAAATTTCTCTTTGACTTTTCAAAATTTTAATTCACCTCCTTATCTATACTTATAATAAACTTTTAGTTTAGAAATTGGAATAGTTTTTTAACATTTTGTAAAAAAAATTAACTCTAAGTATTGTAACTTAACTTTAAGTTTGATATTATGAAATCAAACATCAAGAAAGTGAGGTGAAGAACAGTGACAAAAATTACTCAATTCTCACTTGATGCTTTACGTATTAATGCTGGAATGACACAACAAGATGTAGCTGATCGATTAGGGGTTTCTCGTCAAACAGTTATAGCTTGGGAAAATGGTAGAGTAAAACCAAAAGAGCTTGTGATTTATGCTTTGGCTAAGCTCTATAATGTAGATTTAGGTTCTATCAGAGTGCCAGCTTAATTTTTTGTCATCAACTTAACTTTAAGTTTAGTTGATCGTGGTTGTTCTTTGAAAAGTTAATAGAGGGAGGTGAAACAGAATGTCAGGTCAAGAAAAACAACCAGAGAAGCGACAAACTTCATCTGGTTGTCAAAAAGAATCACATTTTGGTCGAACGTCTATCATTCAAACTAATGAAAAGATCAATCTGATTGTACGTGAAAAGAACCATCAGAGCTGCGAATCATTAGAAATAGATCACGAGACACAAAAAAGAAAATTAATATCGTCTCTTCTTGAACAAGGAAGAATCTCAATAAATGAAGCTAGGATTTTAACAGGCTTAAGACCTATACAAACCCAATATGATGGATTGCTTAAAAAAGAGTAATGAAATAAGCTGCTAATTTGCTTGGATCATTAGCAAGTCCCATAGCTTCAGTTTTCATGCTAAGAGATTCACAAGCGATCGGTACCAGATTCATAAATTCATCTTCTGGAATTTCATATTCAAATACTTTAATGAGACAGTGTCGCAATTCTAGAGAAGTTATTTTATTAAACTTTTCACCCATAAAAAGCATATCGTATTTCTGCATTGTTGCTTTTAAAGTGGATTCAGAGTTAATCAATGAAGCTGATGTTCTTAGCTCGTTAAGGACATCGACTATTTTTCCTAATTTATTCATCAATTACACCTCCCTTCTAGGAGGATTATACCAAAATACTGAAAGGAGACGGTATTTTGAATCAACTTCTTGAAGTTTCAGAAGTCGCAAAACTCCTGAAATGTAATAAAAACAAAGTTTATGAATTGATCAAGAGCGGTCGGCTAATGGGTTTAAAGCTCGGCCGCATGAAAGTATCGACAATGGAGTTAGAAGATTTCATGCACAGAAATACAGGGTTAGATTTGAGTGACCTTAATGACGTTAAACCGTTATATCCAGAAAGGGTGAACTAGGGATGGGAGCTTATGCAGGTAACGTTGGTGCAATTCAACAAACAGGAATTGATCAATTAAGAAAATTAGTTTTTATCGAAAACGATGAAGTGGTAACGGATAGCTTAACTGTTGCTGAAATGTTTGGAAAAGAACATAAAAATGTATTGCGTGATATCAATACTCAAATCGAGTATGCAGGGAAGGATTTTTCACAGCTCAATTTTGAGCTATCAGAATACGAAGTTCGAGGGAAACAATATCCAAAATTCAACCTTACAGAAGAAGCTTTCACATTAGTTGTTTTTGGATACAACACGAAAGAAGCTGTTCAAACAAAGATAAAATTCATTCAAGAGTTTAAAAGGATGAAGGCAGAATTACAAAAAAATTTTAAACTTCCATCCACTTATAAAGAAGCCCTTATTCAATTGGTTGAGAGTGTTGAAGAGAATGAGAAATTGCAAACTCAAAATCTAGTTCTTGAGCAGCGGGTTTCTGAATTGAAGCCGAAAGCAACCTATTACGATCTTGTTCTACAAAATAAATCATTGTTATCTGTTAGCCAAATTGCGAAAGATTATGGATTTGGTGCTCCGACTCTGAACAGGAAGTTGCAGAAACATAGCGAGCGGCGTAAAAGTCGTTCTGGAAGATTAAGAGAGTTTGTGTTCGAAATGCAACAGCAAGGTATAAAAATCGAAAGAGTGGTGAGAAACGTGCAATTAACAGTTGGAGAAATGTTGGAGTTTACGAACCGACTGAAGGATATTCAGAACAATGCTGGTCGGAGTAAGGATGTGCAATTGGCTTGTTTCATGTCAGATCTTGAAGCTAACTATAACATTCCGATGTGCCGAAATGAGGAGTTTGAAAAGAAAAACAAATTCTTGATGATGTTATATCGGACAGTTTCAGAATCTCGTTCTATTTAAAGGAGTGAAAAAATTGAAATTCTTAGGTGAGCACCTGAAAGAAACCCTAGATCGTCTGAATGGTTTTGTTACTGGAACATTGGTTGTAGAAACGGACAAGCAACAGGTATCACTTGCAATTGAAAGTGATGGAGAAACATTGGATTTAGTTTTATCTGACTCAGTACAAATTGAAGTTCGTAATGGCGACGAATATGAAGCTATTACAATCAAGCAAGCTTTGGAAACGATGGACTCAGAAACTGGATGGCCTCTATTTGCTGGATTATACGCGAGGGTTAAAAAGAAGTAGTTATGTTGTATGAGGTTGAGTTTGTTAATGATCATCAAAAAACAATCTTCACGGCATTAATTTACGCTACCACCGTAACAAAATGCCGTGAAGAAGCAAAAAGTCTCTTAAAAGAAAAATTATTAAGTCAATCATATCACATCTACATCGGAGAGTGCGAGGTATGATACAAGAATTTTATTATGACATTCCGCATGAGGTTGTCATCCTTTCAAGAAACAAAGATGACTACATTGAACGGATTAAAAGTCATTTTCGCTTGGTACACCCAGGACTAGAGTTAAAAAAAGTAGTCGGGAAGAAAGCGGTATTAGTAAAACGAAGCGGGTGAGATTATGAGCAAGTTACTTTTAGATGAAAGGCCCTTAGTTATTATTCCATCTTTGGCAACAAAGGTCGGTCTTAATGAATCGATCATCTTGCAGCAGATCCACTACTGGTTGCAAAGTAGTGAACATAAACACGATGATCGCAAATGGGTTTATAACACGTACGAACAATGGCAAGAGCACTTTCCGTTTTGGTCCATTAGTACAATTCGCCGCTCTATTAAAAGTTTAGAAGATGCAGGGTTACTAATCGCTGGCAATTTTAATAAGCGAAAAAGCGATAAAACGAAATGGTATTCAATTGATTTTGAAAAAGTGGAGGGGTTGAACAGTTCATCTGTTCAAAATGAGCAGTCCACTTGTTCAAAACGAACAGTCCGAGTGTTCAAATTGAACAGAACGTTACCAAAGAGTACTTCAAAGAGTACTTCAGATATTAAAAAAGAAGTTGAAGAAGATGCAGCTGTTCATGACCCAGTGAACAATCCATTTGATTTTTGGGAAAACAACGGATTCGGAACTCCTGGAAGTTTAATTACTCAAAAGATTATTTCTTGGTGTGAGGACCTCTCGGATGAAATGGTTATATACGCAATGCAGCTGGCAGTGGAAAACGGAAAAACGAATTGGACTTACGTAGAGACTATTCTTAGAAGTTGGGCGCAAAAGAAACTTACGACTGTTGCTCAAGTTAAAGCGGATCAACTGGCATTTAAACAGCAACGGTCTCAAAGTAAACAATCGCGAGGTTATAACCGCCGTTCTCCAATTCGTGAAGAAAAAGTGCCGGATTGGTTGAACAAACAAAATGATCAACAACAAAAAGCAGAATATGCAGAGTTCAAAGAAGAACAAGTGGAAGCGCAGTTAAAAAACGAAGCGGAGATCGAGAAGAAACGAGCCGAGTTAGAAGCGAGAATAAAAGGCAGCCGAGAAGGGCTTAAACGTGAATGATTTAACACTTGGTCAACTTTACTATCTTGCCCGCTATACCCAATATAGAGCCGCTGCATTACGTGAACTGCAAAGGAGAGTGAATTCCTATGCGAGTAAATAAATTTCGTTTTAAGAATCCAGCATTTCAGAAAGCATTTGAAGAAGGCTTTGCTTTAGGAAGAGAGCACGGGATCAACAAGGCTACGAACTTTTTTAAATACAAATTTAGCAATCTATCAAATACACCTGGTATCGGCCCCAAGACTTTAGAAAAAATCAAAAGCTCGTTGGGAAAGGAGTACTTTGAATGAGTGTTAATCATATAGCGGTTGGTGATTGGGTTAAAGGCCCAAATGGTGAAGTCGGTTTTGTAGTCTTTTGTTTAGAATTTGTTAGCAAAATCACTTTCTTGAAAGACAGTCAATGGATTACTCATAGATTTCAAAACTATGAATTACAAAAACTTGATGACAATTTAAATGGCGATGAACTCAAGGACCTTGCTCATCTTGCTTTATCTCTGAATCAGAAGCAATGGTTCATGGAAGTGACAAGTCGCATGAAGGAGTGTGTGGAATGAATTTTGTTGAAGAGTTAAAAAAACTGCAAACGATGCAGCATGAACTGGATGAGAAGATCATCGAAACCAAAGGGCTAGAAGGACAAGATTTGTTTCTGAATATGCTACTAGCTTTGTACACAGAAGTTGGTGAAATGGCAAATGAATGGCGCGGATTTAAACATTGGAGTGATGACCAAGGGCCAAGAGTTGAAATATTTGTGGATTGCGAAACTTGTCAAGGAACCGGTGATTCTAATTACGAGACGATACAAGAAGATGCAGAAGGTGTTGGCGGTCATGAATATATAGATTGCGAAAGTTGTGGAGGTAGTGGTTCTAGCGGACCTAAAAACCCACTTCTTGAAGAATATGCAGATTGCTTTAGTTTCTTGTTGTACATCGGAAATGAGCTAGACTTCCAGCCAATATTTTTATTCGAAAATGACATTGATGCAGGAAAGCCAATTACTGTGCGATTTTTAGAACTACACGGTGGTATATCCGTTCTTTATCACAATTGGAAATATGATGAGCCATGCTTAGAGATTTATGAGTTCACATTGAATAGGTTTTTATTCCTTGGTGAAGCGCTTGGGTTCACTCGAGAACAGATCGTTTCTGCTTACAAAGAAAAGAATGCTATTAACCATGTGCGCCAAGAGATCGGCTACTAGGAGGTCACTCAGATGATCAAAACAGGCACGGTGGAAAAATCAAAAGAGGTGCTATGCGAGGATTGTTACACGCTAGATCGGATTTCAGCTAGGTTTGATCGAATGCAAGTCAATTTAGTGACTGTCGTTAGCAAAGACAGAGGATTTGACGAGTATCAAGAGGTTCTTGCACAGCGTGGGTGGGAGGGAAAGCTTTCTCGATATCCACAAAGTCTATTCTCCAGCATGTTCAAACACTGGTAACCGCTCATCATTCAGTGGACCACTTGGAAGGGGGTGTAATAGTTGAAAATCAGTCACGCGAACCGAGGAAAAGCGTTACAAAACGTTATTAACCTTACAAATCAGATTTACAGATTAAAAGGATGGGCAGTCGTTGATGAAGTGCCGACTCCCACTAAAAATATTCGTGGTCAAATCGCTTACGAGAAAAAGAGCACCGTCGATTACTACGGTATTACCCACGGTCGAGCACTTGCCTTTGATGCGAAGAGCACAAGGGAAACAACTCGCTTTCCTTTAGACAACGTTCATGAGCACCAAGTGAAATATTTAAACAGCTTTCAAGATCAGGGCGGCCTTTCGTTTTTCATTGTAGAATTCGCCAAGCTAAATAAAACCTACTTCATGCCGCTCGACTTTTTCAAAACATACTGGACAGCAGCCAGAAATGGCGGGCGTAAATCGATACCGATCACAGACATTGATTTGTATTGTGAAAGGATTCGATCTGAAAGGGGTGTTGCCCTTGATTATTTAAAATATTGCAGTTAATAAAACGAAAAGGGTGGTAACAGTGGAATTTTGTTTAAACAGTTTCGCGGACGGTGCAATGGCCGAACGCTTTAATCAAGAAATGCAGAAAGTGATTGAAAATATTATGGACCCAAACACAGATCCCACAAAAGTAAGAAAGGTAACCTTAACGATCGGTGTTAAATCAAATAACAAACGCGAATTAATTAATGTAGCTGTGCAGGGGAAATGCACATTAGCAGCGGCAAAAGATGTTGAAACGCAGTTGCTAGTAGACTATGACGGTGATGGAAAAGTGATCGCTGGTGAGCTCAAATCCGGATCGAAAGGCCAAACGTACATGGATCCAGAAGGCGACATCAGCACGGACACCGGTGAAAAGATCATTAAGTTTAAATAATTAGCCCCATTCAAATAAAACACACTATTAGTTGGAATTGATTTGTTAAGGAGGATGCGGAATGAGTAGAGAGAGGAAGTTTCGCTCATGGCATAAAGCAGATCGCAAAATGTACGAGGTTTACGGTTTCAGCCAAGGTAAGTGGTTTCTAAGGGGAAAAACCTTCCCGATGCCATCAGGAGCTGTAGAGGTCATGCAATACACAGGCCTTAAAGATCGTAACGGTGTGGAGATTTATGAGGGTGATGTTGTTCAGTTCACTTATGCTGGTGGCGGTTCTGCTGAAAGTATTAGCGATGTTCGTTTTGAAAAAGGTTGTTTCACTTTTGAGGAGAAAACACCCTTTGGCCATTCGTATCGAAGCATTTTAGGTAAAGCATTATCGTTGGATGGAAACGTTACTATCGAAGTGATCGGCAATCGTTTTGATAACCCAGAGCTGATCCAATGTGATTGAGTACCGTTGTAACGACTGTCAGGTGTACGAGCTGCATCTGGCGGTCATACCGATGAAGCTTTGCCCTTGTTGTCAGTGTCTTATGGAAGCTATTGAGGAGGGAATGGAATGATAGATAACTATAAAAGTGCGTGGTTTGAATTGAAAAGTCGGCTAGAAAATCATAAAGACCACCTTGAATTACGCGTTCCTGCTGAAGACCACATGAGAATAAATGATACCAAAGCAATCATTAAGAAAATGGATCAATTTGAAGAAGAAATTAAAAGGTGGGAGAAAGAATGAACGATCAAGTATTAAGAAAAGGAGATCAAGTCGTTATGCATACTTGCATGGAGCATGAATCTCCAGAGAACTTCGGAAAGATATGGACATGTAATTCTAATGAGTTCAAGCTTCATCCAAACCATGATTATGCAGTTGTTATGTTAGAAGGTTATAGCGGCGCTTTCTGCACAGAGTTTTTGCAAAAAGTAAATGTCGATAAAGTTGTGAACCAACAGCATCAGGAAATCGAGCGGTATAAAAAAGTATTGCAAGAGATTGTAGGATTCTCAAAATACGAAGGTAATCAGTGGTACGAAGACGTTAAACAAGCATTGGAGGGAGAACGATGACAATCATTACAACGATTGAATCACTAGTACTGATCGTAGCTGGATGCGTGTTGTCAGTTGGGGGATTCGCGGCTGGGAGAGCTACTAAGAAGTGACGGAGTAGACGCAGAAAGCGACTCAAAAGGAGAAAATAAAATGCCT
This sequence comes from Bacillus sp. Hm123, assembly GCF_051842975.2. Lineage (NCBI taxonomy): Bacteria > Bacillati > Bacillota > Bacilli > Caryophanales > Bacillaceae > Bacillus > Bacillus sp. Hm123. Next base: position 2,309,778 of record NZ_CM200277.1, on the reverse strand, counting down.
AAATGCATGGCTTGCGAGGATAAATTAAAGTGGAATGATGATGTCATAATCGTTAACGAAAAACTTTATCATACAGATTGCGTTACCTTATATCCGACAGGCTTCATGGCTTTCATTGACGATGAATGCTTAGGAGAAACGGACAATGAAGGTGGTCAAATGGCTTGTGAAATTATTGATAGCCTTCTAACAGATGAAGACGATTAATGTCACAGTCCGATGACAACATACATTAGATGTGCACTACACAATAAGTGAAAGGATGATAAATATGAAAGCTATGCCTTATACTTTAAAGCAAAAACTAAGGCAATATGATAAAGCAATTAGAAAAGCCAACTCCATCCATATAGATATTATGGTTGAATTAGACAGGTATAATGTACCCTATGATTATCTGGTTGCTAATGGCGAAATGTATAGTGAACATCCTCAAACTGAAGCTTTAGCTTATATTTCAAATGCAGAAGGTGAGATAGAAGAGTCTATAAAGGAAATTGAAGAGGTATTCTTATATTTCGTGAATAGGTATAACAAATGAAAGAATATAACAAATGTCCTAAATGTGGTAACAAACAACTACTTATTGATGTTGAAGAAGTTGTCAGAAGGTATTATTCAGTAAAAACAGGAAGGCTTGTAAGGGATAAAGGGGTGATACACATAAATGCTTGGATTTATATGTGTCGCTGTGGTTGGTACAGTGAGGCTACTGCATATCCTGAAAGCCCTCCAGATATATTAGGCTTTAATTAATGCTTTTTAGTTACGCATTCCGATGAAAATGTGACATCACAAGAAAGGAGACGTCGATATGAATACCAAAACATTTAAATCTATAAATGGCTTAGAGCTAATCATTAAAAACCGAAAATCAGCTGTCATTTTTGAATTAGATAAAGATGAAGCAAGCAGTGAAGAATTTGAATTCTTGTTTGAGTTTTCACCTGAAGGTTTTATTGAATTAGTTAATTATATCGAAACTGTTGCTTGCGAGTGTTGGCCTAGTTTAAGCCCTAAAGAAGCGGATAGTATGGTTGCTGATTATGATGAGTATTACGATAGACAGCTTGATAGTAATGGCTATCTATCTATTAAGAAAAATGCACTATTGATCGAAAGGCCGGTTCTGGATAACCAAAAATTATATCAATTCAATAAAAGAAAGATGGAGTCGTTTATTTATGATTGTAGAAGAGGAGCAAATTGAATGAGCGGTGCATGTACATGTCATCTTGATCCAGAACAATGTTGGTGGTGTCTGTATAAGGCGGAGAAAGAGAAGGTCGAACGATATGAGCAATTCATCCGAGCATGTCAGTATGCGGGTAAAGGTGGTTTGCCAATTCTAAGGATACATGCCAATCAATTATTGCGTGGAGATTTAAGAGAAGTAGATTTATCGCAGATTTTACGAAAAGAAAAATAAAAAAGCCGAGAGAGCTCCCGACCTTTCGCTACATTAAATTAAACGTGAGATATTCAAATTATAACAGATCGGGGGCATCTAGGCGAATATGAACATGAGAGTCTTGTTATATCAGTATCTCCAATCATTGCGAGCGGCACGAAAGATGTTACGGCCGCTCAAGAATAAAAAAGTACTAACTGAACGAGAGGAAATGGATAAGTCTTTAATCAATAGTATGATTGCAGATTTAGAATATGCTATTGAATGGATTAAGAGTGGACACAATCCAGATGCTCGTCGTGGTATAGATAAATGGGGTGTGTACCTTACAGATCCTAAAGTGTTAGATAAACTTCCAGTAGCGGAAACATATAAAGTAGCAGCTAAAGAATTAAGTACTCTTGAAAATGATATTATTGAAGACGCTCTTTGTACACTGTCGAAACGTGAAAGGGATGTATTCATGTTAGTAAGGGTTGAGGGGTTATCCTTTGAACAAGCAGCGGAACTGTTAGACATAACGAAGGGAGCCGCTCAGTCTTATGTGGAGAGAGCAGAAAAGAAAATAGAGAAGAGAAAGTCAGAGAGCCTGTTCCTTATTTAGCGGAGGGGCTCTTTCTTGCATTACGTTTCATGTATATATGAGAGAGTAATAGAAAGGAGAAAGGGATGCTTCAACATACAGAAGAAGCAAAGAAGTTTTATAAATCGAAAGCATGGCGTAAATGTCGCGATGCTTATTTTGTATTTCAACACGGACTGTGTGAACGGTGCCCGCAACCAGGTCTCATTGTTCATCACAAAGTTTATATTGATGCGCAGAATATAAACGATCCAAGTGTAACGCTTAACCATGAGAACCTTGAGCTATTGTGTCAGACCTGTCATAACCGCGAGCACTTCGGTGAAGCGGCTGTTACACGTGAAGGGTTAAGGTTTGATGAGAATGGTGATTTGATAAAGGAGTGATAAGTAATGAAGAGTAGTGGTGGTATTACTATTGATATAAATAGTTCTAAGTTTTCTCAGAAGCTTAAAGCAATTGCTAAACATGCGAAGGCGTTGGCTGAAGAACTAGATGAGATCGAAAAGTCTTTCTGTCCGCAATGTGGAGGGCAGCTAGGTAGTACTAAGCTTTTTAGTGGTTGTGGAGTTGTGGAATTCAAGGAAATCAAATGTCAGTCATGTGGTTATGAGGACTTTGAATCCAAAGAAGGTGAATCTGAATGAGTGAAATTATTTCTAAAATAAACGGTACAGCTATTCATCAAACAGAAGATCGGATTGTTTTGTCTGCTAATAAAATTGATTTGAATGGCGTTGTTGTGTTGGATGAGCAACCTCAGAAACCATTGCTGGTAATTGAGGTACAGGATTTGGACAGCGCACCAGTGGTCAAATATAAAGGTGAAATAGTAGATAAAAAGGCTGCTGTTTCTTATGGTTGGAAAACCATTGGAGCGGAAGATGAGCCTGACGGGAAACATGATTTCTGCATCGAATATTATGAATGTGAAGAAGGCGAACGAATTCCGGTCATTAAAAAAAATTCTGAAAATAAATTTTAAAATTTTCAATCCCCCCCTTTCGAAAAAATAAAAAAATATTTTTTGGGACCGAAGGAGGGGCTTCGTGTAACACATAGGTCGCTCCTTAGGGGGGTGTGGTATCAGGTGAATTGAGGTGAGGATGTGAATAAAAATGTTATAAATAATGGGGAAATGGCAGAAAGCGATCGGACTAAGGAAGAGGAAGAGAAACTGGCGCGAGTTGAGCAACAAAAGCGGATACTTAGGCGACAGTTCACAAAATTAGATACCAAAATGAAAAAGACGGCTGCATCTCTCATTGAGAATGCGGCTTTTATGATTGTGACTCTTGAAGATCTGCAGAAAGAAATTAATCGTAATGGGGCAGTAAGTATTTATCAAAATGGAGAAAATCAATGGGGAACTAAGAAAAGCCCAGAGGTTGAAATCTATAATACGATGATTAAAAATCACATGGCTATCATGAAACAACTGACAGATTTGCTTCCTAAACAAACATTAAATACTAAGGATGACGATGGGTTCGATGCATTCGTGAATGATCGATGAGAAAGCGATATCCGTTATCCTATAATCCGATTATTGAATATTACGAGCAGATCGAAAGCGGAAAAGTTACAGTCGGTAATAAAGTAAAAAAAATCTATAAAAAGCTCGTTGATGATATTTATGATACTGAGTCAGTTTATGAGTATGATGCAAAACGAGCTAATCACGCTATTGAATTTATTGAAAACTTTTGTAAGCACAGTAAAGGTAAATGGGGCGGAAAGCCAATTGATCTTGAGTTGTGGCAGAAAGCTTTCATTGCAGCATCTTTTGGTTTTGTGCATAAAATTGACGGTACTCGTAAATATAGAGAAGTACTGCTTATTGTAGCTCGTAAAAATGGTAAATCGACCATCGCATCTGGAATTGGCCTGTATTTACAAGTGGCTGATGGAGAACCAGGTGCAGAAGTGTATGCTGTTGCTACTAAACTTGATCAAGCTAAGTTGGTGTGGCTAGATGCAAAGCGGATGGTTAAGAAGTCTCCTGTTTTGTTGAAGCGAATAAAACCGTTAGTTCGTGAATTAAATGCAGATTTCAATGACAGTACATTCAAGCCACTAGGATCTGATTCAGAAACGCTCGATGGATTAAATGTTCACGGTGCAATGATGGATGAGATACACGCATGGAAAGACAAGAACTTATACGATGTAATTGTAGATGGAACTTCTTCACGTGAACAACCGATGATTTTTATGATTACGACAGCCGGAACCATTCGTGAATCGGTGTACGACATGAAATATGATGAAGCAGAAATGCTCATCAATGGATTTGATGATCCCGATGGCTATAAAGATGATCGATTCTTGCCGATTATTTATGAATTGGATGATCGTAAAGAGTGGACGGATGAATCAAGTTGGCCAAAAGCGAACCCCGGTCTAGGTACTATTAAAAAAACGGACCAACTAGCAACGAAAGTAAATAAAGCAAAAGCGAACCCACTGTTGGTTAAAAATTTACTAACCAAAGACTTTAATATTCGTGAAACATCGAGTGAAGCTTGGTTAACATTCGAACAATTAAATAACATGGATACATTTGACGTCGAAAAACTAAAACCTTCTTACGGAATTGGCGGTTGTGACTTATCATCTACAACCGATTTAACCGCAGCGAAGGTTATTTTTATGGTTTCTGATGATCCTACGATATATATCAAACAAATGTATTGGCTGCCAGAAGATCTTCTTGAAAAGCGGAGCAATGAGGATAACATTCCATATAATCGATGGCACGAAATGGAGTTATTAAGGACCACACCTGGCAATTCGGTTCATTATAAATATGTTACCCAATGGTTTTTAGAAATACGCGATGAGTTCGGCATTTATATTCCGTGGATTGGATATGATAGGTGGTCAGCAAACTATTGGGTGGAAGAAATGCAAGGACACTTTGGCGCAGAAGCTATGATCCCAGTCGCTCAAGGTAAACAAACACTTTCTAGTCCTATGAAGTTGTTAGGTGCAGATTTAGAAGCAAAAATTGTTAACTATAACAATAATCCTATCGATAAATGGTGCTTATCTAATACAGCGATTGATGTGGACAAAAATCTTAATATCCAGCCGAATAAAACTAATAATCAGCGGCGTCGTATCGATGGAACAGCGGCTTTGTTGAATGCTTATGTTGTTTTACAAGAAAAACGCAATGATTACTTAAATATGATCTGAGGGAGGTGAGAGCTTGGGGCTGTTTGAAAAAATGTTCGGTAAAAAAGAGAAAGAAGTCGTTACAACTAGATATGGAATGATAAATGATGACGGTGGTGGCTTTTATTCATGGGACGGTAATTTGTATAAATCAGATGTGATCCGTTCTTGTATTCGTCCGAAAACAAAAGCGGTTGGTAAGTTAATTGCTAAACATATTAGAGCCAATTCATCTGAATTTAAAGTGAATCCAGATCCTTATCTACGCTTCATTTTAGAGGAACCGAATCCTTTGATGACCGGGCAAGTAATGCAAGAGAAATTAACGAATCAACTAGAATTAAATAACAATGCTTTTGCTTATATTAAACGCGATGATCTAGGATATGTAGCAGAAATTTATCCGATTCCGTGTTTCTCAGTAGAAGTTGTGGAAAACAATCAAGGAGATATTTTTCTACGATTTTATTTTAAGAATGGAAAAAGAATGACTATTCCTTATATAGATGTTATTCACCTTCGCAAAGACTTTAATGATGATGACTTTTTTGGAGAGCATCCAGGGCAAGCTTTAGCTCCTCTCATGGAGGTTGTAAATACCACAGATCAGGGGATTGTCAAAGCAATTAAAAATAGTGCGATCATCAAATGGATTTTAAAATTTAAATCTGTATTGAAACAAGAAGATGTGGATATGCAAGTTAGCACTTTTGTTAAAAATTATCTAAGTATTGATAATGCTAATGGAGGAGCAGCGGCTACTGATCCACGCTATGAATTAGAACAAGTGAAGAATGATGCCTTTGTTCCTGATTCAAAGCAGATGCAAGAAACAACACAAAGGATTTATAACTTCTTTAACACGAATGAGAAAATCATTCAAAGTAAATACACAGAGGATGAATGGAATGCTTATTATGAATCTGAAATAGAGCCGTTGGCCATGCAGCTTGCTGGAGAATATACCAGGAAGCTTTTTACTCGTCGCGAAAGAGGTTTTGGCAACAAGATTATCTTTGAAGCTAGCAGTCTTCAATATGCTTCGATGTCCACTAAGATGTCATTACTTCAAATGGTTGATCGTGGAGCGATGACTCCTAACGAGTGGCGTTATATTTTATCTCTTGGTCCAATCGAAAATGGCGACAAACCAGTTCGTCGCCTAGATACAGCTGAGGTGGACAAAGGTAACGTTGTAAAAGGTGAAGGGGGTGATAAAGGTGAACAAGACGGAGACGAGGGAACTAGTGACACAAACGATTGAGATTAGGGAAGATGACAATGGAACGCGTACTCTCACAGGGTATGCGGTCAAATGGGAAAAGAAATCTGTTGTCATGGGCTACTATCGTAAATTTCGTGAACAATTTAGGCAAGGAGCCTTTACTGAATCATTACAAAAAGATGATCAGCGTTTCTTGTGGTCTCACGATACTTCAAAAGTATTGGGGAGAACAAAAAATAATACTCTACGTTTAGTTGAAGACTCAATTGGCTTGCGTTTTGAATTAGATTTACCTAAGACAACTCTTGGAAATGACACCTATGAATCTATTAAGCGTGGTGATGTGGATGGGGTTAGTTTTGGTTTTAATATGATTGCTCAAGACATTGAAGAGCCTGACGATGATTTAATGCTTCGTACTGTTACAAAAGCAAAATTGTTAGAAGTTAGTGCTGTTGCTTTTCCTGCTTATCCAGATAGCGAAGTGAGTGCTAGAGGGTATGATCCTTACAAAGATTATGCAGAAGAACAAGAGCGGAACAATTTAAGAAAAAAGCTCATTTTGAAAACTTTTTTATAAAGGAGAATATAATTTATGAAAACATTTAAGAGAAAACAAAACTTATTAACAGTGGGAAATCTTCAACATTTTAGTCGGAAAACATTAAAGGAAATTCAAGAACGCAAAGCTGAAATTCGCTCTTTGTTAGAGAGTGATGATCAAGTTGATTTAGCTACATTAGAAACTGAATTGCGTGATCTTGATCAACAACAAAAAGATATTGAAACACGTCAAAGATTGTTAAAAGAAGCTGAAGAAATTAACAATGATGATGCTCCAGAAACACGTACCATCAAAACTTTTAACACTGACCAAGGAGAGCAACGAGAAGAAAAAGAAATCGAAAAACGTGGTCAGGACTTAAAAGAAAATCGCTCTATTACTGTTGCTAGTGGAGATCTAGTTTTACCGAAGCATACAGCAAGTGATATCAAAGGCACATTTAATCAAGTATCTAGCCTAATTGATCGCGTATCTCATGTTCCTTTAAACGGTGGAGAAAGTTATGAGAGAGCATACGAAATTAGTCATGGTGAAGGTGGATATACTCAAGAAGGAGCAGATTACCAAGATGCTGATGTGCAATTTGGGTATGCAACAATTAATAAAACGAAAATCACAGCGTACAGCGAAGAATCAGAAGAAGTTCAAAAGCTTCCTAACGCTAACTATAGTAGCATCATTGTGGGTGGAGTAAATAAGGCTCTTCGTAAAAAGATTACTAGAGAAATTCTAATTGGTGATGGCGCAGCTGGTCATCTAGTTGGGATCTTTTCTACACAAGCAACTGCAATTCAAGCTTCTACCGATTTAGGTGTTTCAAAAATTGATGCTGATACATTAGACAATATTATTTTCTCATATGGCGGAGATGAAGACGTTGAGGACGTAGCAGTGTTGATTCTTAATAAAAATGATTTAAAGGCTTTTGCTATGTTACGTGATGCTGATGGTAAAAAACAATATGAAGTTAAATCCAACGGAAATACAGGAACGATTGATGGTGTGCCATATATTATTAATAGTGCTTGTAAATCTGTCTCTGATCCAGCAACTACAGACGGATCTTATTTGATGGCATATGGTCCATTATCTAACTATGAACTAACTACTTTTTCGCCAACAGATATTCGTCGTTCTGATGATTTTAAATTCAAGCAAGGTATGATTGCTCATCGTGGATCTGTATTTGTAGGTGGTAACGTTGCTGCACATAACGGTTTCTTACGTGTGAAGAAAGTTCCAGCGGTTTAAGGAGGTATGATTCATGAAAAAGTGTTTGGTGCTAAACGATTTCGTGGATAAAAATACAAATGAGTATCATCGGAAAGAGTCTTTTTATTACAGTAAAGATTCCAAAAGAATCATAGCCCTAGAAAAAGGCGGTTTTATAAAATATGAGATCGAAGAAGAGAAAGATGGTGAATAACCATAATGCTTACTTCAGTCAAAAAATCATTGCGCGTGTCTCATGTTGAATTAGATGACGAAATTACAGACTTAATCGAAGCAGCCCGACATGATTTGATGTTGTCGGGTATTTCGTCTGAAAAAGCTAATAATGATACAGATCCGTTGATTAAACGAGCAATTGTAACCTATTGCAAAGCTAACTTTGGATATGATAATCCAGAGGCAGATCGTTTCGGTGATTCATATAAAATGCTCAAACAACATTTGAGTTTAGCAGGTGATTATCGTGAGCCGGTGGGCTGATGTTATAAAGTTTATTACTGTTGGCCAAACACAGGATGAGGATGGTTTTCCTATTCAAGGAGAAGTTATAGGACCAGCCATTTTTGCAAATAGAAAGTCGGTTCGAAGTTCTGAACATTACCAAGCAGCTCAGAATGGTATTAAGTTAGAAGCGGTTTTTGAAGTGCGTGTGTCCGATTATACCGACGAACAAGTTTTGATCTGGAACCAAAAAAAGTACAAGATTGAACGAACGTATGAAAAGACGGACATCATTGAATTGGTGTGCCGTCTTTTTGATGGGGCGGTGGTATAGTGTTACAACTTGATGGCATGGAAGCTCTATTAAGACAACTGAATAATGTTGCGGACTCAGAATCAGTAAAAGAGCAGGCTCTTGATAAGGGAGCAGAGCATATAAGGCAAAAGATTGCTGAAAATACCAAACGATCTGACAGGGGTCGCGGGGAGCACGCAGCGGATAATGTAGTTGTTCAAAGAGTTGGTGATACTCGGCTGATCGGTTATGCTCCAGATCATTTTTACATGATGTTCAAGGAGTTAGGAACAAGTAAAATGTCAGCAGAACCTGTTGTTGCTCCTACGTTTGAGCGTGAAATCGAAACAGCTAAACAAATTATGGCTACCGAAATTCGGCGGGCATTAAGATGAATAAATTAGTTTTAGATGCGCTTAAAGATATAGGAGCGCCAGTTGCTTTTCAGGAATATACAGGTCCAGCGGTTCCGGTATATGTGACGTTCTTTTTCTACAATGAAATGGGTACCGAGTTCGTTGAGGATGAAGAAGCGGCTACTAGCTATAGTTTACAAGTCGATGTGTGGTCAAATGGAAACTATAAATCGGTAGTAAAATCGGTTAAAGATTCATTAAAATCAGTAGGTTTTATGAGGGTTTTTGCTACTGATCTATATGAAAAGGACACAAAAATTTATCACAAGGTTTTAAGGTTCCGTTGCACAGAAATTGTGTAGCAGTTTTTAAATTATAATAAAAAGGGAGAATGATATAAATGGCAGTATCAATTGGTTTAAAAAATGTTCACGTTGCTAAGTTGCTTAAAGATGAAAAAGGGATGCCCACTACTTATGAAGCACCTGAATATTTAGCTCCTGCATTATCAGTTCAAGTATCTCCAAATAGTTCAAGTGCTGTTCTGCATGCAGACGATGGCCCAAGCGAAACAGGGACAACAATTTCAGGAATTGAATTAAGTATTAACATTAAAGATTTAACGTCTGAGCAGCAATCTCTTTTGCTTGGAAATAAAATCGATGCAAACGGTGCGGTCATCTCTAAAACAACTGATGAATCTCCTTATGTTGCGATCGGATATGAGGTTACTCGAAATGATGGTAAATCTCATTATGTATGGCTATATAAAGGGATGTTCCGCGAAAATGAAGCTACGCACAATACAAAAGGCGAATCAATCGAGTTCCAAACGCCAACACTCACAGCAAATTTCATTAAGCGCGACTTTGATGATGCTTGGAAGTACACTCTACGTAGTAACGAAGCGAAAGCGAATCCGTTTGTTGTTGAAAACTTCTTCAAACTAGTTTGGTCTAAATCAGATATTAAGACAACAGAGCTTCCAGCACCACCAGTTGCTCCTACTAATCTAACTGGAACGCCATCAACTGACAACGTATCACTTGCATGGGATGCTGTTACGGGAGCATCATCTTATGCGGTATATCGTGATGGTGAAAAAGTTGGTAGTCCCTCAGCTAATTTATTTGATGACACAGGCTTAACTGCAAGTACATCATATGAATACCAGGTAGCAGCAGTAAATAGTCACGGAGAGGGAAATAAGTCACCAGCGACAACAATTACTACAACAGCATAATTCACATGAAGCGGGTTCCTTATGGTGACCCGCCTTTTCAATTTAATTTATATTGGAGGAATTACAATGAATTTAACGCTTAATTTAAAAGGTAAAGAAATGATTTTTTCAACACCAAAGTTTGTATCTGGATTGGTTTATCGTAAAATTTTAAAGTTACAAGCTGATGGCCGTTTCCCTACTTCTGATCCAACGGATATCGATGAAATTATTTCATTAATGTGTGATACGTATGAAAATAAATTTACTATTGATGAATTTTGGGAAGGCACACATGCTCCGAAAGTTAATGAAACGATCTGGAATTTCATTCAGTTTATTAATGGTACTAAAGATGATGAAGATAACACGCAAGAAAAGGGAAAGTAACAACGCCGAAAGAGGCGTATGAACAAATAAAAAAATTATATAAAAAAATGATGAAAGAAGGGATGTCCATGACAGAGATCGACGCTATGGACATTCACTTCTTTTTTGAATTAATAAAAATGGAAGATCCTTCGTCGAATGATGTACGTCCAGCAACAGATGAAGAAATCGATGCATTGTTTTAATTAAGGTGGTGAAGTAAAATGGCGGAAAATAACGGAGTGGAAGTCGGTGCTTTACGTGTATCTCTTGGCTTAGAATCAGCTTCTTTTACGCAGTCGATGCAAGATATTACACGTAAGATCAAAGGGCTAAACAGCGAATTTAATGCAGCAGCGGCTGGGAATAAAGAATTTGAGCAAACGTTAGATGGTATGCGTGCTAAAAGCAGACAACTAACAGGCACTTATCAGTTGCAACAGCAACGAGTCCAGCAACTTCGAGAAGAATACGAGCGATCGGTTCGAGAGAAAGGTAAAGATGCAAAAGCTACTGAAAATTTATTGATTAGATACAATAATGCGCTTGCTGCTGTGAATCGAACGTCAAGAGCATTAGAAGAAGTGAACGACAATATTGATGATGCAACAAATAAATGGAAACAGCTCGGTAATAGTGTGCGTGAAACTGGCGAGAAGATGAAAAGTGCCGGCGAAGGAATGGCGAATGTAGGCTCTAGCATGACCGCATCGATAACTGCACCACTAACGGCTTTTGGTCTTGGGGCCATGAAAGTAGCATCTGATGTTGAAGATTCTGGAGCTAGGTTACGTACTCAATTAGGGTTGACAGAAGAAAAGGCAGAAAGTCTAAATAAAACGGCACAAAATGTATGGAAACAAGGCTTCGGAGAAAGTATGGCCGAAGTATCTGACGCAGTAGCAAAAGTTTATCAAACAATGGGTAATTTACCTGAAAAAGAACTGGAGAAAATTACAGCTTCAGCTTTTAGTCTAGCGAAAGCTTTTGATGCAGATGTAAACGAAACAACAAGAGCAGCAGGACAGTTAATGCAACAATTTGGTATTGACTCGACAAAAGCTATGGACATGATCACCGTGGCTTTCCAACGTGGTGGTAACTATTCAGATGAATTACTAGATAGTATCTCTGAATACTCGACTCAATTTGCCAATATGGGATTCAGTGCTGAACAAATGATGGGCATGTTTGCTAGTGGAGCGGAAAGTGGCATTTTCTCGATCGATAAGTTAGCTGACACTGTAAAAGAGTCCTTTTTACAGATTACTGATGGTGCAGATAACACTCGTTCAGCTCTCGGTGAATTGGGGCTAGATTACAAACAAATCGAATCTGATATGGCCGCAGGTGGTGATAAAGCGAATGCCGCGTTCGGTGTAATCATGACGGCGATCGCTGGTGTAACTGATGAAGCGAAAAGAAATGCTCTTGCCATCGAGTTAATGGGTACACCAATTGAGGATTTAGGCCCTCAATATCAAGCATTCTTTGCTGATGTCGGCGAAGGTATGACAGGATTTGAAGGGGCAGCAGCTAAAGCTTCAAAGACGATTCAAGATTCATTCGGTGAAAGAACGAAGAAGTTATGGCGTGAAACGCAAGAAGCTTTAGTTCCTGTTGGGGAAGTACTTGTCGGAATTGGTGAAGACATTCTCCCGAAAGTTAGTAAATCACTTGAGACTGTAACTAATTGGTTTGAAAAACTTTCCCCTGAAGGTCAAAAAATAGCTGTTGGTTTCGGCATAGCTGCAGCAGCGGCAGGACCATTGATTGCTGGCATCGGTTTTATCGCTGGTGGAATTGGAAGCTTAGTTGGAGTAATTGGTCCAGCGGTCGCTGGATTAGGTGGTATGGCTGGAATAACAGCAGGTTTAGGAACTGCATTTACAGTATTAACTGGACCTGTCGGTTTAACTGTTGCTGCTTTAGCGGCGCTTGGGTTTGCTTCATATAAAGTAGCAGAAGAATTAAAGAAACCTGCGCTAGAATCAGAAGTGTTTTCGGAAAAAGTGTCTGAGTCAACTCAAAAGGTTGTAGGATCATATTTAAAAATGGATGAAGAAGCTACTTTAGTGCTTAACCAAATGGCTTGGTCTCAGCAAGAAGTTACATCAAATATGGTTGATTCTCTTGTTTCTAAATATGATGAAATGGGCGAACGTATATTAACTTCAATGCAAGAAAAACAAAATAAGCAACTGGAACAGACACAACAGTTCTTCGCACACTCTAATGCGCTTTCGGATGAAGAAGAAGTGAAAGCAGTTGAGAGATTGCAAAAAAATAATGAAAATCATCAGACTAAAATTATTGAAGGACAAGAGCGTATCAAAGCGATTTTGACACAGGCTAAAGAAGAGAAACGAGCAATTTCCGAAACGGAACGAACAGAGATTGCTAGTATTCAAGATCAAATGCGTGTGTCTGCTGTCCAAACACTTAGTAAAGGTGAAGTTGAACAGAAAGCGATCTTGGCACGTTTAAAAACAGAGTCATCAAAAATTACAGCTGAACAAGCAGCACAAGTAGTCGCCAATTCAGTTAAACAAAAAGATGAGACAGTTAAACAAGCTAATGATCAATATAAAAAAACAGTTGCAAATATCATTAGGATGCGTGATGAAACAGGAGTTATTTCAGCGGATCAAGCAAAAAAATTAATTTCTGAAGCGGAAAAACAACGTGATGGCGCTGTTTCAAATGCCGAAGATATGCATAAGAAGGTCGTAAAAGAAGCAAAAGCACAAGCTGGCGAACATGCTAAAGAAGTAGAATGGGAAACCGGACAGGTAAAATCAAAGTGGCAAGTAATGAAAGATGATGTTTCAAAAAAATCGAAAGAAATAAAAGACGCAGTAATTAAAAGCGCAAAAGATCAATATAAAGATTTCACAAAGTGGGTTGGCGATACAGTCGATGCGGGATTGAAGAAGTGGGAAAACTTTAAAGGTGGTTTAAAAGATATTTGGGACGGCGTAATCAAGGACATGAAGAAGCTGAAGAAAGACATGATCGGATACGCTGAAAAAATCATAAATGGTCCTATCCACGGTTTGAATACAGTAATGGGTGCTTTAGGTATCGAAAAGAAGATAAAAAAATGGGTGCCTCAGTATGCTAAAGGTACAGAAGGTCATCCGGGCGGTTTGGCTGTGGTTAATGATGGAGTTGGTCCACATTATAAAGAATTAATCCAAATGCCTTCAGGGAAAGTAGGGATGTTTGAAGGTAGAAACGTATTGGCTAATCTTCCACGCGGAACAAAAGTATTAAGTGGTGATAAAACAAACAAAGTCATGAAATCAAAAGGTGTTCCGCATTATAAAGATGGTGTGGGAGCTATGGATTGGTTATCTATGCTTGGCGATCCTATGGGGATGTTGAAAAAAGCATCCGGTAATTTTATGGATAAACTGCCGAAATTAGGCGGCGGACCACTTGAAATAGGGGTAGCAGTTGGAAAGAAAGCAATGTCTAACACAGCCGATTACTTGCAAGAACAAATTACAAAGTTCTTCACTTTCGATATAGGATCAGGTTTCTCATTTCCCGCACCGTTCCGTCGCACATCTGGGTTTGGTCGTCGTTTTCATCCAATCGACAAAGTGTGGAAGGGACATGGTGGGGTGGACTGGGCGGCTCCCCAAGGCACGCCGATTCCATCTCAAACTGGCGGTAAAGTAATATTTTCCGGTGTGCGCGGAGGATATGGTAATGCAGTCATTGTCGATGGTGGTGGCGGCATGACATACCTATACGGACATAACAGCAAGAATCTTGTTAAGGCCGGCGATACAGTCAAGAAGGGGCAAATTTTAGGTCTAGTCGGATCAACAGGGAAAAGCACTGGGCCACATGTGCACTTTGAGGTTCGGCAGAATGGCAAGGCTATTGACCCTGATACGCTTGGTGGAGGAGATTTCGGAAACTTCAAAGGTAGTGGAGCGAACATGGCTCGCGCTGCTATTACTCAGGCGTTAAAGATGCTTAATAAGCCGATGTCGTTACTTAAACCTTTGATGACAATTGCGCAAAAGGAGTCAGGGTTTAACCCAAATGCTGTGAACAATTGGGACATTAACGCTCGTCGCGGTGATCCGAGCGTTGGTATGTTCCAAATTATTAATTCTACATTCCAACGTTGGAAATACCCTGGAATGAACGATCGTAGGAACCCACTCCATTCGGCATTGGCAGCCATCAGGTATATGGATGGGAGGTATGGTGGCGTCCACAATCACCCTGGTATTAAGTCTATGATGAAGGGTGGCGGATACAAGCCGTATAAAAATGGAACAAACTTTCATCCTGGTGGTTTAGCCATGGTTAACGACGGAAATGGACCTGAATTGATTCAATTTCCTAGTGGTTCTTTCGGGATGTTCAAGGGAAAAAATGTCCTTGCTGACCTTCCACGCGGGACAAAGGTTCTGCAACATGAGAAAACAAAAGAGGTAATAAAGGCAGGCTTACTAAACGATGTCCCTCGTTATAAAGATGGAACAGGTGACTTAATCTATCAAGTTAAAAAAGGGGATACACTTACTGCTATAGCGAAGAAGTTAAATACGACTGTTGATCAACTGGTGAAGTTAAATAAAATTCAAAATAAGAATTTAATTCGTGTTGGGCAAAAAATCACATATGGAACCAAAACAATTGGTACAGGTCAAAATAGCAATAGTGGAATCAGCAAACCACAAAAAGATGACCGTTCACAAGTTGCAAAAGATATTGCATATTTGAGTAAGAAATATAAAGATTCTAGCGAGGAACGATTTAGGCAAATAGATGCATATGTAGCGAGGAAAAAAGAGGCAGGCAAGCTGTCTTTGTACGATGAAATTCAAGTGTATAGAGAATCTCTTCGTTACTACAAGAAGAACTCACAAGAGTGGTTTGCAGCTGAACAAAAATTAAATCAAACGAAAGTACAAATGCATAATGAACTGAAGTCTCTTAAAGATGATTACCTTGCTAAAGTAAAAGAAGTAAATAAACGTGTGATCGATGAAGAAAAACGTTTAAACGATGGATATAATCAAGCATTAGAAAATCGTACAAATACAATAAAAAGTTTTTCCGGATTGTTCAACAAGGTTGAAAAGCCTGAAGATAAAATGGACCCACAAGAGCTTATCGATAATCTTCACAGTCAAGTTTATGCTTTGAATAATTGGAGAACGAATCTCGATCATCTAGCAAGTCGTGGGATCGATAAGGCTCTACTGGAAGAGTTGCAGGAAATGGGCCCTCAGGCATTAGCAGAGATCAAAGCGCTAAATGATATGACGGATACGCAGCTCTCTCAATTTGAAGGTTTGTGGAAGGACAAGACAGAAGCGGCTCGTTTACAAGCGACAAAAGAATTAACTGGCATGAAACAGGAGACATTGAAACAAATCGAGCAGCTGCATCGTGACGCGGAAAAAGAATTGGATGAACTAAATAAGACGTTCACACAGAAGGTAACTGAACTTAGAACTGGTGCAATCAATGAGTTTGAACCGTTTGGTGCTCAGTTGAAGGACATTGGAACAAATGCAATTAAGGGGCTCATGGATGGAATGAGTAGTATGACTGGCCCTCTTTCTAAAAAAATGAAAGAGATTTCTGATTTGATGATTCAAGAAATGAAAAAATCTCTTGAAATCAAATCGCCGGCACGTAGACCTAAAAAGGAAGTAACGAAGTATTTCGGTTTAGGCCTTATCGGTGGATTAGATGAAATCAAGTCCCCTCTCATTTCAAAAATGAAAGAAATAAGTAATCTATTTACAGAGGTAGTTCCAGTTCCAGAAATTCCAGAATCGGTGTTTGCAACGTCTTCTGGATATGGTCGTAATAATTATGATTATTTTTCGCCAGTCGAGATTAACGTGAACTTGAATTACAACGGTACTGGAAGTGAAGAAGATGCTATGCACATGGCCGATATTGTGGACACTGAACTTAATTGGCGTGCTAAAAACAAAATGATCACAAGAGGGATCAGATGAAGGAGGTGAGGCATTGTATCTGTTTATTAAAAATGAAATGATCGATATTAAAGATTATGGTTTGCGATGTCTTAAATACTTTGTTCCACCTCCTGCATCTGATGATGTAACGGAACAGATCGATGGCATGGATGGCAGACTGTTTATTGAGTCATTTTATTCAGATCGTACCATTCGCGTCGAGCTTGCTTTAAAAGGAAAATCCATTGAGGATATGAGAAAACTAAAAACGAAATTCAACCGACTCTTCGCGCAAAAAGAAGAGTTTTTTGTTGTATTTAAAGCAGAGCCACACCGTCGATACAGAGTTAAACTGGCGAATGTTCCTGATTGGGAAGCAGCAAGCCAACGTCTTGCATCAACAACGGTTGAATTTAAGATGTATGGTATCTATGCAGAATCTCCTGGTACTACTTTAAAGATGCCACCGTTTTATCATTACTACCAAGTTGGAGATGGGAAAATTGATGAAGGTGATCCAGTCGTACAGTATATTCACAGCACTAACAACTTTGCGGTTTTTAATGATTCCGATGTTCCTATTGATCCACGCAATAAAGAAATAGTCATTGAACTAAAAGGGATGCTTGTTAATCCATCGATCATAAACTCGACAACTGGTGACGAATGGAGTTGGACTGGATCTGCAGCTAAAGATGACGTGATTAAGTTGGATGGCATTCGGTCTCTTAAAAATGGCCAATCAATTTTTAAAGATACAAACAAAAAACTCATTAGCTTGGTCCCAGGATGGAACTACTTCGAGATATCAGGAGCGACTGATTTTACGATAAGCTTCGACTTCCGTTTTTATTATATTTAAGAGAGGTGAGACGATTGCAATTAACAAACACACAAACGATCATCATCGATTTTAGACACAATACAACGGTGCCATTGCCGCACTATACACAATATGATTCTAATATTTTAAAGTTTATTGTAAAAGACAATGGTGCTGATGCTGACTTGTCTAATGTGGATAAGATCGTTGTAAGCACTAAACGTCCAGACGGCATAATTACACAGCGACTATTGCAAGCAGACGGCAATATTATTACTTACAACATCGGAAATGAAGAGCAGCGTGTTGTAGGTTATGCTGAAATCACACTACAGTTCTTCAATATGGAGAACTTGTTATCTAGTAGACGATTGAAGGTTTACTTTGGTGAATCGTTAGGTGCCGAATTTAAAGACGGCGCTGGCTATCCTATTTTACAAGAACTCTTTATCGAAGTTGGCGAAGTAGTAAACACAGTAACGGATGCTGGAAACTATGCTCTTGAAAAAGCAAATGAAACAAATGAAGCTATTTTACAAGTGAATCAAACAAATGAAGATGTTACTTTAGCTGAAAGTGAACGTGTCATAAATGAACAGGCGCGCCAAACAGCAGAAGTAGAACGTGAACAAGCTGAATTAGATCGGCAAGAAACGGAAGCGGAACGAGTTTCAAGTGAAATGGATCGAGATAATAATGAACAGGCACGTCAGGTTGCTGAAACGGAACGAGAATCCGTAGAAATCGAACGAACAAATGCAGAATTGGCGAGGAAACAAGCTGAGACGACACGTGTACAAGCTGAACAGCAACGTCAAACAGACACAACAGAGGCAATCGCAAACGCTAACAATGCTACTCAAGCTGCACAGGAAATTGCTGATAATACCGCTCATCTTGGCGAATACGATCCAGAGCGTCAGTATGAACAAAATAACCTTGTCAGTTCGAACGGATCATCTTACATGGCTATTCAAGCTTCCCTCGGTATCGCTCCACCAAGCACAGATTACTGGAAACTTGCAGCACAACGAGGGGTGGACGGTACTGGAGCTGTTTCAACAGTAAATAATATTTCTCCGGATGAAAACGGAAATGTTATTTTAACATCTCAAAACATTGGAGCTGAGACACCAGCAGGAGCACAAAAGAAAGCTAATACTGCTGAACAAAATGCAATTAATTATGTAAATGAACAAGCTGAATATTTAGTTGAAGATTTAAATAATGTTCGGGAAGAACTTACGATGCATCAGGCGGATGGTGCGGCACATGGTATTGGAGACAAAACAACGCTGCTAACAACTGATAAATCAACAATTGTAGCGGCAGTAAATGAACTTTTTACAAATGCCAATAACTTAAAAATTGATTGGGCTGAAGTTATTGGCAACCCTTTATTAGCAACCGATACCTCAGTCCAATTAAAGAGTAAGACTCAAGTTATAAAAAATAATTTAGCTACAAATTTAAATAATAAAGGCGTATCTGCGAACGGAACAGAAGCTTTAAAATCACTAGCGGATAAAGTAAACATGATCAACATGTCACAGCGCACGAATGGTAGCGGAGTTAATGTTCGACCAGGGTATAATCAAGACTATCCTCAAGTCACTATAAATATTGGATTTGAGCCAGATATACTACATGTAAAAGCAACATACAACAATGTTATTGGTTATTCGACTTATATCTTAGGCGATAATAATTCATATTATAGTAGAACTTCCGAGGGGGGAGGTCATTCCGAAATAATTAGTATAAATGGAGAAACAGCAACTTTAGAAATATATCAACGTCATACGTCTGCGGTGGTTTCTGTTCCCTTTGAATGGATCGCCATTAAACTTTGATAAGGAGAGAATAGTTATGGAGACTTTAGTTGTATACGATGAAAGTGGTTATATTTTATCAATTAAAAGTGGAACATCTATGCTTAGAGAACCAATCGGTGTACCTTACTTGTGGGTTGATGTCCCAAAAAATAAGAGAATTAAAATAGTTGATGGTGTCGGAGTAGACGTGTCTACAACTCCGCACCAAGCGATTTTAGAGGATATACCGCCAACTGAAACACAATTATTACAACAACAAGTAAATGAACAAAAACAAGCAATAGCTGAATTAACACTTATGTTAGCAACTTCTAACTAAGTGTTTTTTAATATAAAAATTTAGGAGGAATGTAAAATGGTATTCACGAAAGATAGTGGGCTAGTAAAAGTTTGGGTAAGTTTAGTGTTTGTGGGCGTATATAAAGTTGAGCAAGTTCCAGCTCTTTTTAATTTAAGACAAGTGGTCACAGATGTAGTTAACGGAGTGACCGAGTAGGACGATAATGCGACATAATAAAGAGAGGTGATAATTTGCTCTCAATAACCGATTTAACTGGAAGCAGCGAACCACTTACGAACATACAAAACTGTGAAATCGAAGAAGAAGTGAACGGGGGATTTACGCTCTCGCTCACTTCTTTTGCCTTAAATAACCCTGGCTATGATCTACTGCAGGAAGAAACGTACATTGATGTAGATGGTCATGAATTTCGTGTGAAAAATATCGGACGCGTTCGAACTGGCAAACCGGTTCGAGGGCAGCATATTTTCTTTGATTTGATCCGTCATAATGTGGAAGGTATTCATGGCGGTACTAGGACGGCAGAAGAGCAAGCAGCGTTTATCCTTAATGGATCAGGATGGACATGGGAAGTGCAAGGCGATATTCCTCCACAATTGTTTCTTGATGCTTTTGGTAATAATAATGCAGTTGCTCTGATTCGCACCATGTGCGAGACGTTAAAATGCGAAGTTCAGATCATGCCTAACAAACACTTAATTTTTGCAAAAGAAATTGGCAAAGATGAAGATCACCAGTTTAGATACAAGCACAATATTAAGAGTTTGAAAGAAGAAATTGATACAACGGACTTGTATACGTGTATAAAAGGCTACGGCTCACAAGGACTCGAAGTTGTATATAAGGCTCCTAGCGCTCAGAAATATGGTGACATTTATGCCGATCCAATCTATGATGACAATTTCACAGTTGCAGCGGATTTAATTGAACATATAAAGCAGCAGTTAGGTGATCGTGCCGTCCCAAGGATTTCTATTGATGTGGAAGTAAGTGAAATGAACGCAAATGGATACAAGGGTAAAGCTGGATTAGGTGATCGTGTTTGGTTAATACACGAAGAGATGGACATGGAATTTCAGACACGAGTCATGAAACGAAAATACAATCCACTTAAAAAAGGCCGCGAGATCGTCACGCTATCCAATGTTAAACCGACTTTTAGCGATGTTTTAGTCGAAACGAAAGTAGAACTCGACAAAAATAAGAAGGAGTATCGATCAAAAATAGAACAGGTCAATGATCGAATTACTCTTCAAGTTGAGCGACTGGACGGTGAAATATTAGATGCTTATTCACGTATACAGCTAGAAGCAGAACGCGTAACAATAGAAGTGGCTAGATTAGATGGTGAGTTAGTAGCGGCGAATAGTCGTATCACTCAAACGGCTGAATCGATCAGGTTGGACATAAACAGAATTGACGATGACATGAATACGCTTGAAACACAAGTACAATTCAATGCTGGAGAAATCAGTAGTAAAGTCAGTCAAACGGATTATAACGGAAACGAAATGATTTCCCGCATCAACCAGACCGCGACAACCATAACGATGAATGCTAGTAAAATAGATTTAATAGGGATTGTGAGAGTAAATGATTCATTAGAATTAGGTTACAGTGGTAATGGTCAAACAAAAGCAATAAAGTTTAACGGTCATGATGCTTGGATTTATTCTGAGGGGGATTTCGGTCTAACTCTAGATGCTTCTTATCTATATTTTTTAGGACACACTGCGGATTTTTCAAATGTTAACAACATCATTTGGGGTAGTCATAGACCTGTTATAGACAGATTTAATCAAGACTTAGAATTATATATTGATAATGCTACTGGTAGATTAGTTGTTTATAAAAACGGATCAAACATCGGTAGTGTAGAACTTTCATAAAAAGGAGAGATACACATGAACATTCAAATTTTTTTAAATGATGGATCGACAATGAAAGCATTTGTTAAAGACTACAACGCTGGAGAGTTTGCTGTAAAAATGAACGATCATCGTATCCTAATGGTTGCGATCGGAGACGTGATTTTAAATAAAAATATGATTAAATTGATTACTCCGGTACAAAACGCTGCTGAATAGTAGGCGTTATTTTTTATGTCTGACGGGCTCCGGCTCGTCTTTTTAATTTGAGATATGAGGTGAAAGAATGGATCAAGTACAACGAATTTATGCGGCAATTATGGGAGCTTTATTCACTCCACTTTTTGAAAATTTATATGGTGAGGGTGAAACAGTTAAAACGATTATGCTTGCTGTTGCCTTTTTCATTATGATGGACTGGCTAAGCGGAATTAGAGCTGCTAAAAAAGATAATACTTATGCTTCAAAGTACGGATTAGACGGTGTCTTTCGTACTTTTTTTATTGCCTTGCTACCAGCCGGCGGTCATTTACTAGACATGGCATTATCATTGCCTAGCATCCTATTTGGTTTATTAAGTTTTGGAGTTTTATATCATGTACTCCAGTCGATGACGGCAAATGCAATCAGAGCAGGTTGGTGTGATTGGGTTCCAATCGCCGCATTAGAAAAAATTACGGAATGGGTTGGGTCAGAACTAGACGCTAAAGCTAGCAGATCCGAAAAGAGAAAAAATGAAAGGGGAGTTCAGTAATGGTCCAATTAAAACAAAACTTAGTGTCAGCTTCTAAACATAAATTAAAATGTCCTAATTCAATGAAGCCAAGAACAATTACGATCCATAATACTTGGAACGATGCGTCGGCCGAAAATGAAGTGAAATATATGATCGGAAACAACAGTGCTACAAGCTTTCACATCGCTGTGGATGATAAATGGGCAATCCAGGGTATTCCTCTTAATCGTAATGCTTGGGCTGCAGGTGACGGAAATGGACCAGGTAATCGGTCATCCATTCACATTGAGATTTGTTATTCAAAGTCAGGTGGAGAACGATATAAAAAAGCTGAGGAAAATGCTGTTCAACTTGTGGCCCAAATGCTCAAAGAGCGTGGGTGGGGCGTCGATCAGGTACGTTACCATCGGGATTGGTCTGGAAAGAAGTGTCCACACCGCATCTTGGATGAAGGTCGTGATCAATCATTTAAGAATCGAATTGAGACTGTTTTAAAAGGGGCTTCTGCCGCTAATAAACAAGAAAAAACAAAGGAGGAATCTAAATTGTATCAACCATCAAATAGTGCAATTAAAAATTCAACGGCTGTTGTACTACGTCGATTAGAGGAAAAAGATCCAAACGGAATTTCTAAAGTTCATCGTGAAAACCTAGAAAAAGGAACTCTTACAGATTCAGACGCTATCGGCATGATTTATGTAGCGATTGAACGTGGATTAATTCAAGGTAACAAGTAACAGCAAAGCCCCTATCCGATTGGATAGGGGCTCTTTCTTATCAATCAGTAACAATTTGCTCGACTTTATCCGCACCAGTCATAGCGAGCCCTTTTTGAGTATAGGCTGATCTAGCAGACATCATATTTTCATCATTAGCTGCATGGATATTAATCCAGATAGCATCATATCCATCATTTTTATATTTATCAATTATATATTTGGCAACATCTTCTGCTGAAAAAGTATAAACATATTCTTTTGTATCTGGTAACTTTACTTGTATGTATTTTGCATTTTGTTTTTGGTTATCGTTGTCTTCTGTTACTTCATAGTCTATATCATGTAAAAGTTTACGATCATCTTCACTCTCTTCTTTTAAAAGGCCAGTCTCTGTTAGAGTATCAACTGAATCATTTTTAAATAAAATAGAGACACTTGCATCTTTATCAATACCATCTTCAGCTGAATAAGTATATTCAATCAAATTATCATCAATCTTATTTTCTTTATTAGCAGCTCCGCCAACAATTTCTTCCACTTCTTCATAGGTCATTCCAGTTTTTATTTTCTTATATTCTTCTTTAGATACTTTTGCGATTTCTTTTTCAGTAGATCCGCAACCACTTAATGTAATAGTTGATAAAAGCATAAACGATAGAATTTTTCTCATTATTAATCCACCTTTCCCTTTTTACCTATATTCTACCTTTATGATAGAAGAGGATCCAATAGAAAAATAACAGATTTTTAAATAATAAAAAAAGACGAGAGGCTCTCGTCAAAATACAGATGGTTTTATCCACCGATCATCCACCATTATCTATTATTTTTATAAGTTTTTGAAAAATACGGTTAGATACATTTAGATATTTAAGTTCTAATAAAAGCTTAATGTGATAATGATTGTAGGATTAATAATAATAAGATAGAATACAAAATGATACGTCTATTCTACAAGAAGCGTTTATGGCTGTCTTGAAAATAGATGATTCGAATAAATAATTTTAACGGGAAAGGGAAGGCGTGATAGCTGACCCTTTTTCTCGTTCTATTTAGAGGAGTTTTATTATGATTCGTTCCGCTTATATCCATATCCCTTTTTGTCATCAAATTTGTCATTATTGCGATTTTAATAAAGTCTTTATGAAAAATCAGCCGGTAGAAGAGTATTTAGCTGCGCTTGCCATTGAAATGAAATTGATGCAGGAACAACATCCGACCGCTTATTTAGATACGATTTTTGTTGGTGGTGGTACTCCAACGGCTTTAAGTGTTGAACAGCTGGACACTTTTTGTCGTTCGATTCGAGAAATTCTCCCATTTACAGATGGAGAGTTCACCTTTGAAGCGAATCCTGGAGATTTAACAGAAGATAAATTAAAAGTGTTAAAAGAGTATGGAGTCAATCGTTTAAGTGTCGGTGTTCAGTCCTTCGATGACGAATTGTTAGCTTCTATCGGGCGCACGCATAAAAGCCGCGATGTATTTACGACGATTGAACATGCCCAAGCCATTGGATTTGAAAATATTAGCATCGATTTAATTTATGCTTTACCTAATCAAACACTAGAAAATTTTCGTGACACATTACAAACCGCGTTAAGTTTAGGTCTTCCGCATTATTCGGGCTATTCGCTCATTATTGAACCGAAGACGGTCTTTTATAATTTAATGAGAAAAGATCGCTTGCCGCTTCCGAAAGTGGAAACAGAGGCGGCGATGTACCGAGAGTTGATGGCACAAATGTCTATGCATGGACTGACGCAGTATGAAATTAGTAACTTTGCTAAGCCTGGATTTGAAAGTCGTCATAATCTCGTATATTGGAACAATGAACAATATTACGGCTTCGGAGCTGGGGCGCATGGGTATGTAAATG
This sequence comes from Bacillus sp. Hm123, assembly GCF_051842975.2. Classification (NCBI taxonomy): domain Bacteria; kingdom Bacillati; phylum Bacillota; class Bacilli; order Caryophanales; family Bacillaceae; genus Bacillus; species Bacillus sp. Hm123. Next base: position 2,284,774 of record NZ_CM200277.1, on the reverse strand, counting down.
GCATAAGAACAGCCAATCATGGTCCGTTGAAAAAATATATCGAGCCGTTAATGGGCAGGCAGCTTCCACTTTTATCATCTCATCAAGTGTCGAAAAATGAACAGATGGAAGAGGAAATGTTTCTTGGACTTCGCAAAATGGCAGGGGTATCTGTTCCACGTTTTTATCAAAAATATCAATGTTCCCCGCTTGAGCTATTCGAACAACCGCTTGCAGACATGACAACGAGAGGACTTCTAACGATTGAAAACAATGAAACGATTCGCTTGACTGATGAAGGGAAACTATTTGGTAACGAAGTATTTCAGTCCTTTTTATTATCGATTGAATGATCAAAAATAGCATGAGCATGTCCGTTGACAATAAGCATTGATTTTGATAATTTATTTATAGATTTAGCACTCATAAAGATAGAGTGCTAACAGAGGTGATGAATGTTGTTAACAGATCGTCAGCTTTTCATTTTACAAGTAATCATTGATGACTTTATTCAATCTGCACAACCGGTCGGTTCGCGGAGCTTAGTGGAAAAAGAAAAAGTCGCTTACAGCTCAGCGACGATTCGCAATGAAATGGCTGAACTGGAGGAGCTTGGTTATTTAGAAAAAACTCACACCTCTTCAGGTAGAGTGCCTTCAGAAAAAGGATATCGTTATTATGTCGATCATCTGTTGCATCCTGAGCAGCTCAATCGAAACGAAGTGCAGACCATTCACTCCATCTTTTCTGAACGCATGTATGAGTTAGAAAAAGTGGTGCAAAAGTCAGCAAAAATTTTATCAGAATTAACGAATTACACAGCGATCGTATTAGGACCTGAAATTAAGGATAATAAAGTAAAGAGGCTACAAATTGTTCCTCTAAGCAAAGATACAGCGATTGCTATTATCGTGACAGATACGGGTCATGTGGAGAACCGAACGTTCACACTGCCTCAAAGTGTCGACGCTTCCGATATCGAAAAAATGGTAAATATTTTGAATGAACGACTCGTCGGCGTTCCGCTTTCTAATCTGCATGATAAGCTGTATAAAGAAATTGTTGTTCTTATGCGTCAACATATCCATAATTACGAATCAATGTTAACACTGTTTGCTGATGCTGTTGATGTGCCAGCAACAGAAAAGTTGTTTTTCGGTGGAAAAACGAATATGCTCAATCAGCCTGAGTTCCATGATATTGCGAAAATTCGTCAAGTGATGAATATGATTGATCAGGAAGAAGGCATCTATAAATTAATTAGCGGCATTCCAACAGGTATTCAAGTCAAGATCGGCAAAGAAAATAATAATGAAGCGATGGAGCATTGCAGCTTAATTACCGCTTCCTACTCAGTTGGAGAAGAGCAAGTGGGAACGATCGCGATCCTTGGGCCGACGCGAATGGAATACTCGCGAGTGATCAGCCTCGTCGATTTTTTAAGTCATGATATGACAAAAGCGTTAACGAGGCTATATGAAAGCTAGGTGTAGTAAGAGCATGGAAGTTGTTGCTGACTTCCTTCTCTTTCTGTGTATAATATAAAGGTTAGCTAATTAGGAGATAATTTGAAGGAGGTGAAACCAATGGCAGAAGAGAAGCAACTACATGAAGAACAGCTTGAACAAACTGACGAACAGCCAGTAACAGAAGAAGCAACAGAACAAACAGAAACTGTTGAGGAAGAAGCTTCTTTTGACAAAATAAATGAATTAGAGCAAAAATTAGAGGAAGCAGAAAGTTCTTATTTGCGTTTACGTGCTGATTTTGATAATTTCCGTCGACGCACGCAAATCGAGCGTGAAGCGGCCGATAAATATCGCGCACAAAATTTAATTTCTGATTTGCTTCCATTACTAGACAACTTCGAGCGTGCATTGAAAGTTGAAGCAACAAATGAGCAGACAGAATCCGTTCTTCAAGGGATGGAGATGGTCTATAAAGGGTTGCTCACGGCGTTAGAAAATGAAGGTGTCGAAGCGATCGAAGCTGTTGGCAATGAATTTGATCCACATATTCATCAAGCAGTTATGACAGATAATGATGAAAACTACGGATCAAATATCGTGGTGGAAGAATTTCAAAAGGGCTATAAACTAAAAGACCGTGTCATTCGTCCATCAATGGTCAAAGTTAATCAATAAAACATTACATATATTTTTCAGGGAGGTAAGAACAAATGAGCAAAATTATCGGTATCGACTTAGGTACAACGAACTCATGTGTGGCGGTTCTTGAAGGTGGAGAAGCAAAAGTTATTCCTAATCCAGAAGGTAACCGTACAACACCATCTGTAGTTGCATTTAAAAATGGTGAGCGTCAAGTAGGGGAAGTAGCGAAGCGTCAAGCGGTTACAAATCCAAACACAATTATTTCTGTTAAGCGTCACATGGGTACAGCACATAAAGAAACAGTTGAAGGGAAAGAGTATTCTCCTCAAGAAATTTCAGCAATGATTCTTCAACATTTGAAATCTTATGCAGAAGAATATTTAGGAGAGAAAGTAGAAAAAGCCGTTATTACTGTTCCTGCTTACTTTAATGATGCTGAGCGTCAAGCAACTAAAGATGCTGGTAAAATCGCTGGCCTTGAAGTAGAGCGTATTATTAACGAACCGACAGCAGCAGCGCTTGCATACGGTATGGATAAAATGGATGAAGATCAAACGGTTCTTGTATACGATCTTGGTGGTGGTACATTTGACGTATCAATTTTAGAACTTGGTGATGGTGTGTTCGAAGTTCGTTCTACAGCGGGTGATAATCGTTTAGGTGGAGACGACTTTGACCAAGTGATCATCGATTACTTAGTACAAGAATTCAAAAAAGAAAACGGCATCGACTTATCTCAAGATAAAATGGCGATGCAACGTTTAAAAGACGCGGCGGAAAAAGCGAAGAAAGACCTTTCAGGTGTGACTTCTACACAAATTTCTTTACCGTTCATTACAGCAGGTGAAGCTGGACCACTTCACTTAGAATTAACATTAAGCCGTGCGAAGTTTGAAGAGCTATCAGTGAACCTTGTTGAGCGTACGATGGGCCCTGTACGTCAAGCGCTTCAAGATGCAGACCTGTCTGCTTCTGAGCTTGATAAAGTTATTTTAGTTGGTGGATCAACTCGTATTCCAGCTGTTCAAGAAGCGATTCGCAAAGCAACGGGCAAAGACCCTCATAAAGGCGTAAACCCAGATGAAGTAGTAGCAATGGGAGCTGCTGTTCAAGGCGGAGTGTTAACAGGAGATGTAAAAGACGTTGTTCTTCTAGATGTAACTCCACTATCTCTAGGTATTGAAACGATGGGTGGCGTGTTTACGAAGTTAATCGATCGTAATACAACGATTCCAACTTCTAAATCACAAGTGTTCTCTACAGCTGCGGACAATCAAACAGCCGTTGATATTCATGTACTTCAAGGGGAGCGCTCGATGGCGTCTGCAAACAAAACGTTAGGTCGCTTCCAATTAGCGGATATCCCACCAGCACCACGTGGCATTCCACAAGTCGAAGTAACTTTTGACATCGACAAAAACGGTATCGTGAATGTTAGTGCGAAAGATATGGGCACAGGTAAAGAACAAAACATCACGATTAAATCATCTTCAGGTCTTTCGGATGAAGAGGTTGATCGTATGGTGAAAGAAGCAGAAGAAAATGCGGAAGCAGACAAAAAGCTAAAAGAAGAAGTAGAACTTCGTAATGAAGCCGATCAATTAGTCTTCACAACAGAAAAAACATTAAAAGAACTTGAAGACAAAGTAGACGCTGAAGAAGTGAAAAAAGCAGAAGATGCGAAAGAAGCGTTGAAAGCAGCTATTGAGAAAAATGAACTTGAAGATATTCGTGCGAAAAAAGATGAGCTATCTGAAATTGTGCAAAACTTGTCCATGAAACTGTATGAAGAAGCAGCTAAGCAAGCTCAGCAGCAAGAAGGACAAGCACAAGGTGGACAAAAAGACGATGACGTCGTCGATGCTGAATTTGAAGAAGTAAAAGACGATAAATAATCGCAAGCTTGAGCCTTTTCGCTAGGTAGCTAAAGTCAAAGTCAGGGGGTTCCTTGACTTTGACTTTTTTCATGATGAGCTGAAACAATCGATTAGGATTAACTATTCACTATTAAGGAGCAACTATGTTAAAATAGCCTTTATGTGAAAGGAATCGGGGAGTGGAAAGTGATGAGTAAACGAGATTATTATGACGTACTTGGCGTCGAAAAAAGCGCATCTAAAGAGGAAATCAAAAAAGCATATCGCAAGCTTTCAAAAAAATATCATCCAGATATTAATAAAGAAGCGGGAGCCGATGAAAAATTTAAAGAAGTAAAAGACGCTTACGAAGTGTTAAGCGATGATCAAAAACGGGCACAATATGACCAATTTGGTCATGCGGGTCCAAATCAAGGGTTTGGTGGAGCTGACTTTGGTGGCGGCTTCGGAGGGTTTGAAGATATTTTCAGTACCTTTTTCGGTGGCGGCGGTGGTCGCAGGAGAGATCCAAATGCTCCGCGCCAAGGAGCAGACTTGCAGTACACAATGACGATCAAATTTGAAGAAGCAGTGTTTGGAAAAGAGACGGACATCGAAATTCCGAAAGAGGAACTTTGCGGAACTTGTACAGGCACGGGAGCAAAACCTGGTACGAACCCAGAAACTTGTTCGCATTGTCACGGTGAAGGTCAGTTAAATGTTGAGCAAAACACGCCGTTTGGTCGCATCGTGAATCGTCGTGCTTGTCCGTATTGTAGCGGTACAGGCAAGATGATTAAAGAGAAATGCTCGACATGCAGCGGTGATGGAACAGTAACGAAAATGAAGAAAATTCATGTGAAAATACCAGCTGGAATTGATGATGGTCAACAGCTTCGCGTATCTGGACAAGGAGAGCCAGGTGTAAATGGCGGTCCTGCGGGTGATTTGTTTATCGTGTTCCGCGTTCTCCCACACGAATTGTTTGAGCGAGATGGCGACGATATTTATTGTGAAATTCCTATCACATTTGTTCAAGCGTCACTTGGTGATGAAATTGAAGTACCGACCATTCATGGAAAGATTAAATTGAAGGTGCCAGCAGGAACACAAACAGGTACGAGATTCCGTCTGCGTGGAAAAGGTGTGCCTAATGTTCGAGGTTACGGTACAGGAGACCAACATATTCAAGTGAAAGTCGTGACTCCAGCGAAATTAAATGAAAAGCAGAAAAACTTGCTTCGAGAATTTGCGGAAGTAAGTGGTGAAATGCTAGATGAACAAGAGGCGGGTTTTTTTGATAAAGTAAAACGCGCGCTCAAGCGTGACTAATAAAGAATGGAGCTGGCAAACAGATGAAGTGGTCGGAGATTAGCGTTCAAACAACAAATGAAGCAGTAGAAGCTATTTCTAATATTTTGCACGAAGCGGGTGCAAGTGGCGTAGTTATTGAAGATCCTTTTGAATTAAAGAGAGAGCGTGAGGATCAATTTGGTGAAATTTATCAGCTAAATCCCGATGACTATCCTGAAGAGGGTGTAATCGTTAAAGCGTATTTACCTGTGAACAGCTTTCTAGCTGAAACTGCTGAAGGGATTGCACAATCGATTAAGAATCTTGTCGAATATAATATTGACATCGGTCAAAATGTGATGACATTGATGGAAGTAAATGAAGAAGATTGGGCGACCGCATGGAAGCAATATTATAATCCGGTGAAGATCTCTGAAAAATTTACGATTGTTCCTACGTGGGAAGACTATACACCTGTCAGTACAGATGAGTTAATCATTGAACTGGACCCGGGTATGGCTTTCGGCACAGGTACACACCCGACAACGGTCATGTGTTTGCAAGCGTTAGAACGATACGTCCAATCAGACGATCATGTCGTGGATGTCGGCACGGGTTCAGGAGTGTTAAGTATTGGTGCAGCATTGCTCGGTGCGAAAACAGTAACTGCCCTAGACTTAGATGAAGTCGCTGTGGAATCGGCGAAGGAGAACGTTCGTCTCAATCATGTCGAAGAAACGGTAAATGTGTCAAAAAACAACCTATTAGATGGCATTGACGAACAAGTAGATGTTGTGGTGGCCAATATTTTAGCGGAAGTCATTATGTCTTTCACAGATGAGGTGGCTCAAGTCGTGAAGCCAGGCGGCTACTTTATTTCTTCAGGGATCATTAGTCAAAAGCGTGATGATGTGAAAGAGGCTGTCATTGCAGCAGGCTTTGATATTGAAGAAATGGTGTTAATGGAAGACTGGGTTGCTATTATTGCTAAGAAAAAATAATAAATGAAAAGCTGTCTCAGAGGTTTGTGAGACAGCTTCAAAGAAAATGAAATAGACGGGGTGACAATCGTGCAGCGCTACTTTGTAAATGAACAATTAGAGGATGGCAAGTCAATCAAAATCGAGGGAGAGGATTTTCATCATTTGTCACGAGTGATGAGGATGGAAGTCGGGGATCATGTCTATGCTGTATTTCCTAATGGAGAGACAGCAGAGGTAGAAATTGAGCTTCTTGCTAATGATTATGCACTTGCCTTTCTTGTGGAATGGATTCATGATAAGAAAGAGCTGCCGGTTGATATCGCCATTGCGAGCGGTTTGCCGAAAGGGGATAAATTAGAACTCGTCATTCAAAAGGGAACAGAACTAGGCGCTAACTCGTTTGTCCCTTTTCATGCGGATCGCTCCATTGTGAAGTGGGATGAGAAAAAGGGTGAGAAAAAGACGGAACGCTGGTCGAAAATAGCCAAGGAAGCCGCTGAACAATCTCATCGTAACCGTGTGCCAGGCGTGATGAAGCCGGTGAATATAGATCAATTGATTGAAATCGGACAAGACTATCCGTTTAAATTATATGCTTATGAAGAAGAGGCGAAGCAAGGAGAGAAGCAGGCGTTTCATCAAGTGCTAGCTGAGATGCAGCCGGGTGATCGACTGTTCATTGTCTTTGGACCTGAAGGTGGAATTTCAGAGAAAGAAGCGGAAAAATTACGGAGCCATGGCTATATTCCATGCGGCTTAGGCCCGAGAATTTTACGAACCGAGACTGCTCCGTTATATGCTTTATCTGCAATTTCCTACCATTTTGAACTAATGAGGTGATGATAATGTCAACAGTGGCATTCCAAACACTTGGATGTAAAGTAAACCATTATGAAACAGAAGCGATCTGGCAGCTGTTTAAAAGCCAGAATTACGAGAGAGTTGATTTTGAAGCAACAGCAGATGTTTATGTCATCAATACATGTACTGTGACGAATACAGGAGACAAGAAAAGTCGTCAAGTTATTCGTCGAGCAGTTCGTAAAAATCCAGACGGGGTTATTTGTGTTACTGGTTGTTATGCGCAAACATCGCCAGCTGAAATTATGGCGATTCCCGGAGTAGACGTTGTTGTCGGAACACAAGACCGGACGAAAATGATTGACTATATTGAGCAATTTAAACAAGAGCGTCAACCGATTAATGGCGTCGGCAACATTATGAAAAACCGCGTATACGAAGAATTAGATGTACCGGCTTTCACGGACCGCACACGTGCTTCTTTAAAAATTCAAGAGGGCTGCAATAACTTTTGTACGTTCTGTATTATTCCGTGGGCGCGCGGCTTAATGCGTTCTCGTGATCCGCAAGAAGTGCTTCGTCAAGCACAGCAGCTTGTAGATGCGGGTTATAAGGAAATCGTGTTAACAGGTATTCACACAGGCGGATACGGTTCGGATATGAAGGATTACAATTTAGCGATGCTTTTGGCTGATTTAGAAAAAGTTAACGGCTTAAAGCGTATCCGTATTTCGTCAATTGAAGCAAGCCAATTGACAGATGAAGTGATTGATGTGATTGATCGTTCAAACATTGTAGTGAGACATCTGCATATTCCATTGCAATCTGGCTCAAACACCGTGTTGAAAAGAATGCGTCGTAAATACACGATGGAGCATTTCGCTGATCGTTTGAACCGCTTGAAGCAAGCATTACCAGGATTGGCTGTAACGTCTGATGTCATTGTAGGTTTCCCTGGTGAAACAGAAGAAGAATTTATGGAAACGTATAATTTTATTAAAGAGCATAAGTTTTCTGAGCTTCATGTTTTCCCTTATTCCAAACGTACAGGTACACCAGCTGCGAGAATGGATGATCAAGTCGATGAAGAAGTGAAGAACGAACGTGTTCACCGTTTAATTGAGCTTTCTGATCAATTAGCGAAGGAATATGCTTCTCGTTTTGAAGGAGAAGTGCTTGAAGTGATTCCGGAAGAGCCTTTTAAAGAAGGAGATAAAGAAGGTTTATATGTCGGCTATACAGACAACTATTTAAAAGTAGTGTTTGAAGCAACAGAAGAAATGGTTGGTCAAATCGTGAAAGTGAAAATCACGAAAGCTGGCTATCCATACAATGAAGGCCAATTTGTCCGAGTGCTAGAAGAAGAATTAAATGCAGTGAATTAATCTATCGCCTTTTGTGCAATAACTAATTGCATGAAAGGCTTTTTTATTTTTAGAAAGTAAAAAACAATATCGTGCATTCTCGCAATTTTATAGTGGCGATGGTAAGATAGAGATGTACGGACAACTTGTCTGAAGGGAGATCATCATTTATGACAAATCAATTTGAACAAGTGGCAAAAATGATTGACCATACATTATTAAAAGCGGATGCAACAAAAGAAGAGGTAAGGAAACTTTGTGAAGAAGCAAAGACCTATGAATTCGCTTCTGTTTGTATTAATCCAACATGGGTGTCTTATGCAAGTGAACAGTTACAAGGAACGCCAGTAAAAGTATGTACAGTGATTGGTTTTCCGCTAGGAGCTATGACATCAGAAGTAAAGGCGTTTGAGACGAAGAATGCCATTGAAAACGGTGCTGAAGAAGTGGATATGGTCATCAATATTGGTGCCTTAAAAGACGGAGATGATGAGACAGTATTGAAAGATATTCAAGCGGTTACATCTGCGGCTAAAGGTCAAGCGTTAACGAAGGTGATTATTGAGACTTGCCTGTTAACAGATGAAGAGAAACAAAAAGCTTGTGAACTCGCTGTCCAAGCAGAAGCAGACTATGTGAAAACATCGACAGGCTTTTCAACAGGCGGCGCGACGGTTGCGGATATTACGCTAATGCGCCAAACAGTTGGGCCTGATATCGGTGTGAAGGCGTCTGGCGGTGTCCGCAGTAAAGAAGATGCGGAAAATATGATCAAAGCTGGTGCAACAAGAATTGGGGCTAGTTCTGGTGTAAAGATCGTTCAAGGACTTCAAGCGGACGCGGATTATTAATTAGCTGACGTTTTGTAAAGAAAATTTCTTGACCGTTATAATTGCTTGTATTATAATTATTTAGTACATGGAATTTCCATAACGGAACATGTAATCGTAAGTGTTCGGAGGGAGGGAAAGAGAAATGTCAAGAACAGTTGTTCGTAAAAACGAATCACTTGAAGAGGCTCTACGTCGTTTCAAACGCTCTGTTTCCAAAACTGGAACTTTACAAGAATTTAGAAAGCGTGAATTCTACGAAAAGCCAAGTGTGAAGCGTAAAAAGAAATCTGAAGCGGCTAGAAAACGTAAGTGGTAAAGAGAGAGAGGGTGTAAGAATGAGTCTTCTCGAGCGTTTAAATAATGATATGAAGCAAGCGATGAAAAACAAAGAAAAAGACAAATTGACTGTCATTCGCATGCTTAAAGCTTCCTTGCAAAACGAAGCGATTAAAGCAGGCAAAGAGTTGGCAGAAGATGACGAATTAGCCGTACTTTCTCGCGAAGTGAAACAACGCAAAGACTCCCTCCATGAGTTTGAGAAAGCAGGACGTGAAGATCTGGTTTCAAAAATTCAAACTGAACTAACTTACGTGAACATATACATGCCGGAGCAACTTTCAGAAGAAGAATTAGAAGCGATTGTTCAGGAAACAATTGTAGAAGTGAATGCTTCCTCTAAAGCTGATATGGGTAGAGTAATGAGTGCGCTCATGCCGAAAGTCAAAGGTAAAGCTGACGGCGGAACAGTGAATAAGCTAGTTCAGACAAAATTATCATAAAAAAGAGATGGCGATTGTTGCCATCTCTTTTTTATACTTGGCGATAAGTCAACATCGATTCACTGTCGTTCATCGTGTTTCCTTTATCTCGATCGGATCGTTCCAGTCCATACGCCGCTGATCAGCGCTTTCCGCTTTTCGTTTTAATTGAAACTTTTTTGTGTGGTTGTTCGTATAGTAGGAAGGTGAGGTGGTGAGTGTGGTGAAAAATTACGGGCTTTTTTTGTTTAGTTTGGTATTATTGATTGTGGGGATATGTTTGCCGACAGTTTCGCAAGCTGAGAGTAAGCCTGTTTATGTGATTCCAGTGCATCATGAGGTCGAGAAGGGCTTGTATGGGTTTATGCAGCGTGGGATAGAGGAGGCGAAGGAGCAAGGGGCCGAGTTAATTGTACTTGAAGTGCATACTCCTGGTGGGCTTGTCAATGCGGCAGGGGATATTGGAAAATTGTTAGATGAAACAGATATTCGGACAGTTGCCTTTATTAACAATCAAGCATTGTCAGCCGGAGCGTATATTTCTCTTCATGCCGATGCGATCTATATGGTGCCTAACGCACAAATGGGAGCAGCGGCCATTATTGATCAGCAAGGGAATATGGCTGATAAGAAAGCGCAAAGCTATTGGCGCTCAGCGATGAAGGGTGTGGCTGAACAACGTGGGCTTGATCCTAAGTATGCGATCGCTATGGCTGACCCTAACATCGACTTGCCGCAATATGATGCGCCTAAAGGAGAATTGTTAACGTTCACCTCTAAGCAAGCGCTAGCAGCTGGTTATTCAAAGGCGACGGTTGATCAGTTAGCGGATGTATTAAAGGAAGAAAAAGTTGAACAATCGCCGATCAAACAGATGGAAGAGAGCTGGGCAGATAAAATTGCTCGATTTGTGACAAACCCTATTGTCGTACCTATTCTATTGTCGCTTGCTAGCCTCGGTCTCGTTTTAGAGTTGTATTCTCCAGGGTTTGGTGTGCCGGGTTCGATCGGATTATCCTCTTTATTGTTATTTTTCTATGGCCATCTTGTTGCTGGTTTAGCTGGATATGAATCGGTATTATTGTTTGTTATCGGTGTCATATTAATTGTCGCTGAGTTGTTTTTACCAGGTGGTATTGCTGGCTTTCTTGGAATTTCAGCTGTCACCGGTAGCATTTTACTCGCCGGTGATAATGTCAAATGGATGGGTATTTCGTTATTAATTGCCATGGTGATCGCGACCCTTGGCATGATTTTAATGGTAAAGGTGTTTGGTAAAAAGATGAAATTTTTCAAGAGAATGATTTTAAAGGATTCGACTAGTACAGAAAGCGGCTACGTATCTAACGTCAATCGTTCGGAACTAATTGGAAAAATAGGAATCACGAAAACGCCATTTCGACCAGCGGGTACAGTAATGGTTGATGGAGAGCGGCTTGATGCGGTCACTGAAGGCGGTTTTATTAATGCCGAAAAGTCGGTGAAAATTATTAAGGTAGAAGGTTCACGCATTGTTGTAAGAGAATTGGAAGAATAAAGGAGGAAATAGAATGGACACTAGTTTAATTATGGTAGGTGTGGCCGTTGTCATCGGCATTATTTTGTTATCAATTTTATTGACGTTTGTACCGGTCATGCTCTGGATTTCAGCGTTAGCTGCTGGAGTAAAGGTGAGTATTTTGACATTGATCGGGATGAGGCTTCGTCGTGTTATTCCAAGTCGAGTGATTAACCCCCTCATTAAAGCGTCAAAAGCAGGAATTAACGTATCAACGAACCAATTAGAGAGTCACTACTTAGCGGGAGGAAATGTCGACCGTGTCGTCAATGCTTTGATTGCCGCGCATCGTGCCAACATTGAATTAACGTTTGAGCGCTGTGCAGCGATTGATCTTGCTGGTCGTGATGTGCTTGAAGCAGTACAAATGAGCGTTAATCCAAAGGTGATTGAAACACCGTTTATTGCCGGGGTTGCGATGGATGGGATTGAAGTGAAAGCGAAAGCTCGTATTACGGTGCGTGCCAATATTGACCGCCTCGTCGGGGGTGCCGGTGAAGAAACCGTCGTTGCTCGTGTCGGTGAAGGAATTGTTAGTACAATTGGTTCTAGTAATGATCACAAAAAAGTACTTGAAAATCCAGATATGATTTCGCAAACGGTCCTTTCTAAAGGGCTAGATGCCGGAACAGCGTTTGAAATTTTATCGATTGATATTGCTGATGTAGATATCGGTAAAAACATCGGTGCTGAATTGCAAACAGAGCAAGCGGAAGCGGACAAAAATATTGCACAGGCGAAAGCGGAAGAACGTCGTGCAATGGCTGTGGCGACGGAGCAGGAAATGAAAGCGCGCGTACAAGAGATGCATGCGAAAGTGGTAGAAGCAGAAGCGGACGTACCTTTAGCGATGGCTGAGGCGTTACGCAGTGGCAATATCGGTGTCATGGATTATATGAATTATAAAAATATTGATGCGGACACAGATATGCGTGGTTCAATTGGCAAAATGGCTGGTGGAAAAAAGGATAGAAAGGACGACGAGAAATAACTCGTCTGTCTTGGCTTGAAGGGAGGTCTTTGCGATTGAATCGATTATTGTAGCGATTGTGATTGGGATCATTGTGAACATTTTCAACCGATTTAGCGACAATGAAAAAGACAAAAAATCACCAGGACCAGTGGCTCGTCTACCTGAAACGAACAAGAAAAAAACAGTTAGTGAGTTAAAGCAAGCTGTCGAAGAAGTGAAAGTAGAAATAGCTCCACCTTCAAGACAGCTAGAGCAAAGAATCGGCAGCGTCAGACAAGAACGATTGAAAGTGAAAGAAGAAAGGCCCTCTTCGTATGAAATAGAAGAAGACGATCTATTAAAGGGCATTATTTTTTCACAAGTACTTAGTCCGCCTAAGGCACGCCGTCGCAAATAAACTGACATGAACCCTCTTTTCTTTTCATACATTTGAAAGGAAAGGAGGGTTCTTTTTTATGGCGAAAAAGTGGGGCCAACAAATGAAAAATTGGCTGGCTAATTCAATGAACTTACCCGAAGATGTCATGATGGACCTTCCCCGCATTACGATCATCGGTCAGCTGCATATTTATATCGAAAATCATAGAGGTCTACTTGCTTTTTCAGATAAGGAAGTTCGGTTGTTGCTTACAAAAGGTCAGCTATTGATTCAAGGACATTCTTTTACGATTAAAACGATTTTACCAGAGGAGATCTTGCTTGAAGGGAAGATCGTCAAGCTGATGTATTTAGAAGGGTAGGAGGGAGAAGGTTGAACAATCAGTGGCTTATTTTCTTTAGAGGAGTGGTCCATGTCAAAATTACAGGAACAGGAGCTGAACGATTTCTCAATCAGCTGATTCGTTCCCGTATCCCTCTTTGGCAAGTGAAACGGCAAGAAATGGGGACGATTACATTTGCACTTTCTCTTCATCACGTTCAAGATTTAAGAAAATATGCTCGTGATTTTGAAGGAAAAGTCTTTTTTTTAAAAGGAGAAGGGCTGCCTTTCTTGATGAAAAGAATGATCAAAAGCTCGGGATTTATCCTTGGGATGGTCGCGTTTTTAGTGTTGGTATTGCTGCTATCAAATGTTGTCTGGCGAATTGATATTAACGGAGCGAGCCCTGAAATGGAGCATAAAATTCGTAAAGAGTTAGACCAAATGGGGGTTCAAAAAGGTAAATTTATCTTTTCATTAGATGATCCTGAGACAGTGCAGAAGAAACTATTTCATGAGGTGGATGGATTAACATGGGTTGGAGTAGAAATGAGGGGAAGCACCTACCATTTTCGAGTCGTGGAAAAAACTACTCCGGAAGAAAAACAAACAGATGGATCGCAGCACTTGGTGGCAAAAAAAGATGCAGTCATTGTCCAGATATTCGTCGAGAAAGGACAAGCTGTTATCAAAAGAAACCAATTTGTTCGAAAAGGACAGCTATTAGTTTCTGGGTATATTGGGGATGAAAAGAAATCTAAAAAAGTATCTGCAGCTGGGAAGGTATATGGCGAAACATGGTATAAAACGGTGGTAGAGCTACCGTTAACGACCCGTTTCAATACGTTAACAGGCGAGAATGTAAGAAAGCATTATATAAAGGTAGATCGTATGAAGCTTCAAGTGTGGGGATTTAAAGACCCTACATTTGCGAACACGCAATTAGAGAACAAGGAGCACCCGATCTCTTTTTTAGGGATGAAGCTGCCGATTCATTACGTTGAGAAGAGCTATTATGAAAGTGAGCGAATTCAGCGAGTGTACACAGAAGAGCAAGGGAAGGTACAAGCTTTGCAAGCGGCTAGAGAAGATTTACAAGAGCAGTTGTCTGAAAAAGCAAAAATTACTGGAGAAAAGGTTTTACACAATCAGATTAAGAATGGTAAAGTTAAGTTAATTGTTCACTTCCAAGTGCTAGAAAATATCGCAGTAGGTCAATCAATTACTCAAGGAGATATAGAGAATGCCAGAAGAAAAAAACATAATGAACCTTCAACTTGATAATCCAAATGAGGCCCAAGCTTTATTAGGAGTGTCAGATAAAAACTTAACAATATTAGAAGAAGAATTCAACGTTTCGATCATTACAAGAGGCGAGACGATTCATATTGCCGGAATGGAAGACGCAACGGTGTTAGTGAGGGAAATTATCTATCGCTTGTTGATGGTCATTCGCAAAGGGATTCAAATTAGTGAGCGCGATATTATTAATGCGGTACAAATGGCTAAGCGTGGGACGATTGAATACCTTGAAGAACTATATGAGCAGGAAATCACGAAAAATGCCCAAGGGAAATCCATTCGTATTAAAACGTTAGGTCAGCAGCAGTATATTAGTGCGATCCGCCATAAAGACCTTGTATTTGGGATTGGTCCAGCGGGGACGGGTAAGACGTATTTAGCGGTAGTGATGGCTGTTCATGCACTGAAAAAAGGACAAGTCAAACGAATTATTTTAACGCGTCCAGCGGTGGAAGCAGGAGAGAGTTTAGGCTTTCTTCCTGGTGATTTGAAAGAAAAAGTAGATCCGTATTTACGTCCGCTTTATGATGCCTTACACGATGTGTTAGGAACGGAACATACGCAAAGGCTGATTGAACGAGGGACGATCGAGATCGCTCCACTTGCTTATATGAGGGGGCGAACACTTGATGATGCGTTCGTCATTTTAGACGAAGCACAAAATACGACAAAGGCACAAATGAAAATGTTTTTAACCCGTCTTGGCTTTGGCTCAAAAATGGTCATTACAGGCGACCGGACGCAAATTGACTTGCCTAGAGGAGCACAGTCAGGACTGGTCTCAGCTGAGCATATATTAAAGAATGTAGCTTCTGTTTCATTTATTTATTTAGAGCAAAGTGATGTCGTTCGTCATCCGCTTGTTGCCAAAATTATTCAAGCGTATGAGGAAGTAGAAGAATAAGAGGCGGCTGACGAGCCGTCTTTTTTTGTTTAAGATTGAACATGCTCAGCGAGACGATACATGAATTTTTTTGAAAAAGCTGTTATCATTTTACATATGTTAAGAAGTGAAACTAAAGTGTTGGCAGGAGGCGGAAATGGATATACAATCTATGATTTGCCGGATTCGCACCTATGTGAGTGATCGAGTGCTTGCATTGATTGTGTTTTCTTTATTGGCGATATTGATGTTTGTACTGTTGTATCCTCACGTGAAACCGGAAACGTATCAAATCGAACTCTTTTCGGTTTCAGATCGGACGATTCGATCGCAAGTCACAATAGTAGATGAACAGAAAACGGAAGAAGAAAGAAACAGAGCGGCTATAGAAGTAGATGAGGCTTACGTTTATAAAGGTGACATCGTCAATAATCGATTGTTACTAGTCGGCTCGTTATTTGATTTTGTTCTTGAAGCGAAAACGAAATACCCTGATGATGAGAAAGAGCAGCTATCATCTTTAAAGAAAAGTTTCACCAATGAAGCAGAGGATGTAGCGAAAGTGATTAGTGATGAGGAATTGTCCTCCTTGCTTGCGGCTGAACCGAAAGAGCTTGCTTTATTGAAGGAAAAGACGACAGACCTCGTTCAGTCATCTTTAGAAAATAGAATCCGAGCAGAAGGAGTGGCTACGGCGAAAGCGGAAATTGCGAATCAAATTGAAACGTCTTCGATTCCGGAGCCGTTTCAAGATGCCTCAACGGCCATTGCTCGCTACGCTATTGTACCGACAGCTGTGCATGATAAGGAATTAACAGAGGAAAGAAAACAACAGGCGATGGATAATGTAGAGCCAGTTCGCATTCTTCAAGGGCAAGTGATTGTGCAGGAAGGCCACTTAATTGATCGAGAGACATATCGTCAGCTAGACTTATTAGGTTTGTTAAAGGATGATCCGTCTTATAAACCTGTGATCGGATTGTTGATTTTTATTGCGGTTATTTTATTTTTGTTTTACTATTACTTTCACTATTCCCTTTTAGAGAAGGAGAAGAAAACATCCACTTTATTGCTGTCAAGTATCGTCTTTCTTGTTTCTTTATTTTTGATGAAACTTGCCGATATACTAACGTATAGTGATTTTTATGAGCTTACGTATGCTTACCCAGCTGCACTGGCTGCGATGCTGTTAACCGTTCTTGTTAATGAGCGGCTTGCTATTATGGTTACGATTGCTTTATCTGCCTGTGGTACGATGATTTTTAATGCGCATTTAAATGGAGCATTGAATGTGGAGATGGGGCTATATACTTTATTTAGCGGCTTGGCGGGGATCTTATTCCTAATGGGAAGCAAAAACATTAATTTATTGCGTGCCGGAATGCTCGTTTCTCTTGTGAATGTCTTTGTGATTTTATTTTTGAAATTACTTGTCAGCGGCCAGTATACGCAGACGGAGTTTTTGTATTTTACGTTATTCTCTTTTTTGTCGGGCTTGTTATCCGCTGTTTTGACGATGGGGACGTTGCCGTTCTTTGAAGCGGCATTTGGTATGCTGTCAAAGATGAAGCTGATAGAATTATCGAGTCCTAATCAGCCGTTACTAAAAAAGCTATTAACAGAAACGCCTGGAACGTATCATCATAGCGTCATGGTAGCTAACTTATCAGAGTCAGCCTGTGAAGCAATTGGAGCAAATGGCCTGTTAGCGCGAGTTGGGTGTTATTATCATGATATTGGAAAGACGAAGCATCCGCCGTTTTATATTGAAAATCAAGGTGGTCTAGGGAATCCTCACGATCAGCTTCCGCCTGAAGTCAGTAAGGATATTATTATCTCTCACGTGACGGACGGGGTGAAGATGTTAAAGGAGCATAAACTCCCGCAAGAAATTATTGATGTGGCTGAACAGCACCATGGGACGACACTTGTTAAATATTTTTATTATCAAGCGAAGAAAACCGATCCTGATATCAAGGAAGCTGATTTTCGCTATGCAGGACCTAAACCTCAAACGAAAGAGCTAGCTGTCATCAGTATAGCTGATAGTGTTGAGGCGGCTGTTCGATCGATGGATCATCCGACGGCGGAACAAATTGAAACGCTTGTTAATCAAATCGTTTCCGACCGACTGAATGATGGTCAATTTGATGAATGTGATATTTCGTTAAAAGAATTACAGATCGTTAAGAAAACTTTATGTGAATCATTAAGTGGAATCTTTCATTCCCGAATTAAATATCCAGGAGCCGAGGAAGTAGCTCCTACTAAGCAAAGTTGAACAATTGGAGGGTATCAGATGGATTTAGTGATCGACATTATCGACGAGGTAGAAGAACTAGGAGAAGAAGCGCGCCAACTAATCATAGATATATTGAATCTCACTGCGCAAAAAGAAGGAGTAAACGTAGGCAGTGAAGTGTCTATCACGTTGACGGACAATGAGAGGATTCAAGAGATTAACCGCGACTATCGTGATAAAGATCAGCCGACAGATGTCATCTCCTTTGCGCTAGAAGAAATGGGCGAGGAAGAAGTGGCGATTACAGGAGCGACCGATCTGCCGCGTATTCTCGGTGATATTATTATTTCTGTTCCGCGAGCAAAAGAGCAGGCGGAAGAATATGATCATAGCTTTGAGCGAGAGCTAGGATTTCTTGTCGTGCACGGTTTGCTACATTTGCTCGGTTATGACCATATGACAGAAGAGGAAGAGAAAGTGATGTTTGCAAAACAAAGAGAGATTTTAGCAGAGTATGGTCTCGAAAGATAAACGAACCTTTCATTGGAAACGATTGCTCACCTCTCATCGATTTGCATTAGAAGGCATTCGATTAGCGATGGATGAACCGAACTTTCGCTTTCATATGGCAGCGGCAGTGGTAGCTATTGGGGCGGGCATATGTTTGTCCCTTTCGAACATGGAATGGGTTGTTGTGTTGTTTTTAGTCTTTGGCATGTTTGTATTAGAAATCATCAATACAGCGATCGAAAAAACAGTGGACTTAGTGACAGAAGAGTATCATCCGTTAGCGAAACAGGCGAAGGATTTAGCAGCGGGGGCGGTTTTGTTATATGCGCTTCTTTCTGTTATTGTAGGATTGATCCTATTTGTTCCTAAGTTAATGGAAATATTTTTAAAAAGTTAGATTTTTCAGATTTTTTACTGATAAAGGATTACAAATAAGTGATTTTGTATTAAAATAGAAAGCAAAGGAGCATGAATGTGGATATTCATCAATTAATTCAAGAAGCAAAAGCGGCAAGAGAACGTGCCTATGTTCCTTATTCCCAATTTAAAGTAGGAGCGGCGCTTTTGACCACGGATGGAAAGGTCTTTCAAGGGTGCAATATTGAAAATGCTGCCTACAGTATGTGCAATTGTGCGGAGCGGACCGCTTTGTTTAAAGCGTGGTCGGAAGGAGCAACTAAATATGCAGCCTTAGCGGTTGTAGCGGATACGAAGCGTCCTGTGCCCCCATGTGGGGCTTGTCGCCAAGTGATTTCCGAGCTTTGTCCACCTGACATGAAAGTTATTTTAACCAACCTTCAAGGAGATATAGAAGAACATACAGTTAAACAATTATTACCAGGAGCATTTTCACCGGAGGACTTACATGAATAATCAAACGAACACAAGATACAAATCAGGCTTCATTTCGATCATCGGCCGTCCGAATGTCGGCAAATCCACGTTTTTAAATCGAGTGATCGGACAAAAGATCGCTATTATGAGCGATAAGCCGCAAACGACAAGAAATAAAGTGCAAGGTGTCTATACGAAAGAGGATGCACAAATGATCTTTATCGATACACCAGGGATTCATAAGCCGAAGCATAAGCTCGGGGACTTTATGATGAAGGTAGCGGTCAATACATTGAAAGAAGTAGACCTTGTGCTGTTTATGATTAATGCGGAGGAAGGCTATGGGCGTGGAGATGAATTCATTATCGACAAGCTGCAAGGCATCCAAACCCCTGTGTTCCTTGTCCTCAATAAAATCGATCAAATTCATCCTGATCAGTTAATGGAGCTGATTGAGCAGTATAAGGATTTGTATCCGTTTAAAGAAATTGTTCCGATTTCTGCTCTCGAAGGCAACAATGTGGATCGATTGCTGATGCAAATCGAGGAGATTTTGCCAGAAGGTCCTCAATATTACCCAGCGGATCAAGTGACCGATCATCCGGAGCGATTTATTGTGTCTGAGCTTATTCGTGAAAAGGTTCTTCATTTAACGAGAGAAGAGGTTCCTCATTCAATTGCGGTGGTGATTGATAAGATGGAGCGCAGAGAGGATAAAGAGATTATTAATGTGATGGCTACGATCGTTGTGGAACGGGATTCACAAAAAGGAATCGTTATCGGTAAACGCGGAAGTTTATTGAAAGAAGTCGGCAAGCGTTCACGGGTCGATATTGAAAACCTGCTCGGGTCTCAAGTGTTTTTAGAGCTGTGGGTGAAGGTGCAAAAGGATTGGCGTAACAAACAATCCAATCTTCGTGACTTCGGATTTCGTGCAGACGATTATTAATGAGCACACTAGAAATTTTTGCTCCTCATAATCAATAAGGAATCGGTGAAGCTAAGACAAGAAGCCATAAGTGAATGCCAGTTTCAATTTTAAGAAAGGCGGGAAAAACATGTTGGATTTTACCTGGAAAGTCTTTTCGGAGACAGGAAGTGTAGAAGCATACCTTTTGTACAAGGAAATTAAAAATGACAACGAAGGATCCCCGTTTGAACAAGAGCACAGGCTGGCGGAATTAGACTTCCCGATGACTGGGATGACTACTTGAGGAGGATGGAAGGATGGCCTTCTCATGCTTCAGAAAGTTGAAGGAATCATTATTCGTACCACCAATTATGGTGAAACAAATAAAATTGTGACCATATTTTCTAGAGAAAAAGGCAAGATAGCTTTTATGGCTAGAGGGGCGAGGAAACCGAACAGTCGACTTTCTGCCATCACTCAGCCGTTAACGCATGGACAATTTCTTGTGCAGCTAGGCAGCGGTCTCGGGACGCTACAGCAAGGAGAGATGCTTACCTCGATGCGGCATATTCGTGAAGATTTAATGATCACAGCTTATGCTGCTTATATGGTAGAGCTATTAGATAAAAGTACGGAGGATCAGCAGGTGAATCCGTACTTATATGAATTTTTAAAGCAGTCGCTGTATTATTTAAATGAAGGGTATGACGCGGAAATTTTGACGAACATTTTTGAAATGAAAATGTTGCAAGTCATTGGCTTGCGTCCGGAGCTGTCAAGTTGTGTTCAGTGTCAAAGTAGTGAAGGTCGCTTCGCTTTTTCCATTCGCGAAAATGGCTTGCTTTGTCATTGCTGCTTTAATATTGACCCTCATCGGTTGCCGCTTTCTCAAGCAACGATCAGGTTATTACGATTATTTTATTACATCGACTTAGAGCGACTTGGAATGATTAATGTAAAGCCGGAGACGAAAAAAGAGCTGCGAGCAGCCATTTCTATGTATTACGATGAATATTCAGGCCTGTTTTTAAAGTCACGAAGATTCATCGATCAATTAGAAAAGATGGAAGCGATCTTTACGGAGCGCAAGCAAGAGGATTGACAAAAGAGCAATTATCGATTAAATTTTAAATACTTAATTGATAATAAAAAGTTGCAGTGAAGGAAGAGAGTACTTGATTTCCTCTACTTTAAGCGAACCCGGGACGGTGCGAGCCGGGGAGAGAGCGTCAAGGAAGGCAGTCTGGAGCAACTAATTGAAAAGAGGCTATAGATCTTCTATAGCAAGTAGGGTGGAACCGCGGGTATAACTCTCGTCCCTATGTACAATTTTGTGCATAGCGACGAGAGTTTTTTTATTTTTAACATAAGGAGAAAGAGAGGCTAAACAATGAATATTCAAAACATGATTTTAACATTGCAAAAGCATTGGTCTGAACATGGCTGTATTTTAATGCAAGCCTATGATGTCGAAAAAGGAGCAGGTACGATGAGCCCTTATACGTTTTTACGGGCGATTGGTCCAGAGCCTTGGAATGTCGCCTATGTCGAGCCGAGCCGTCGTCCAGCTGATGGACGCTATGGGGAAAATCCAAACCGCTTGTATCAGCACCATCAATTTCAAGTGATTATGAAGCCATCTCCAGATAATATTCAAGAAATGTACTTGGATTCATTAAAGGCTCTTGGGATCGATCCGTTAGAGCATGATATCCGCTTTGTAGAGGATAACTGGGAAAATCCTTCCCTCGGCTGTGCAGGTCTTGGCTGGGAAGTGTGGCTTGATGGTATGGAAATTACGCAATTTACGTACTTCCAACAAGTTGGTGGCTTAGAGTGTAAACCAGTTTCAGTGGAAATTACATACGGAATTGAGCGTCTTGCTTCGTATATTCAAGAAAAAGAAAATGTGTTTGACTTAGAGTGGACGGATGGATTCACAGTTAGAGATATTTTCTATCAACCGGAGTTTGAACACTCTAAATACACGTTTGAAACTAGTGATGCGGATATGCTATTTAACTTATTTACGATTTATGAAAAAGAAGCAAAGCGTCAAATGGATGAAGGGCTTGTTCATCCGGCCTATGATTACGTATTGAAATGTTCCCATGTTTTTAACGTGTTAGATGCAAAGGGATCGATTTCTGTCACAGAAAGAACCGCTTATTTAGGTCGTATGCGTGGTTTAGCGAGACAAATCGCGAAGACATTTTATGAGGAACGTGAGAAATTAGGATTCCCAATTTTAAAGGGGAAAGGAGAGACAGAACATGAATAAAAAAGATGTACTACTAGAGATTGGTTTAGAAGAAATGCCTGCACGTTTCGTCACTGAATCGATGAATCAGCTCGGTCAAAAAGTAGACGCATTTCTAACAGAACAAAATATTGCGCATGGAGAGATTCAATTATTTTCAACTCCTCGCCGTCTAGCTGTCATCGTGAAAGATGTAGCGGAAGCTCAACAAGATGTGGAAGAAGAGGCGAAAGGACCAGCGAAGAAAATTGCTCTTTCAGAAGATGGAGAGTGGTCAAAAGCGGCGATCGGATTTACGCGCGGTCAAGGAATGACAGTCGAGGATATTTATTTTAAAGAAATCAAAGGGATTGAATATGCCCACGTTAATAAGTTTGTGAAAGGTCAACGAGCGATCGAATTGTTGCCAGCACTTCGCGAAGTGATCACAAGCTTACACTTCGGCAAAAATATGCGCTGGGCTGATAATGACTTGCGTTACATTCGTCCAATTAAATGGATCATCGCTTTATTTGGTCAAGATGTGATTCCGTTTAGTATCACGAATGTGTCTACAAGCAATCAAACAATGGGCCATCGTTTCCTCGGAGAACAAGTAGAAATCACAGATGCTTCGACTTACGTCCAACGTTTAGAAGAACAATATGTGGTCGCTGAACCAGAAAAAAGAAAAGCGATGATTCGTGAACAATTAACAGCGATTGAAAAAGATCAATCATGGGTAATTCCTGTCGATGAAACATTGCTTGAAGAGGTCAACAACTTAGTGGAATTCCCAACGGCACTTTACGGCTCATTTAATCAAGAGTTTCTTGAGTTGCCAGAAGAAGTGTTGATTACTTCGATGAAAGAGCATCAACGCTATTTCCCGGTAAAAGATCAAGATGGAACGCTTCTGCCTTACTTTATTACCGTTCGTAATGGAGACAGCCGTGCGTTAAATAAAGTGGCTCACGGTAATGAAAAAGTGCTTCGTGCCCGTCTAGCGGATGCGGACTTTTTCTATAAAGAAGACCAGAAAACAGCGATCGATACGTTTTTAAACAAACTGACAACGATTGTTTATCATGAAAAAATCGGCACGTTGGCAGAAAAGGTGGCACGTATTCGTAAAACAGCAGTAACATTGGCTGAATTAACGGATGCTAATAGTGACACGAAGAGCAAGGCAGATCGCGCGGCACAAATTTGTAAATTTGACCTAGTGACGCAAATGGTATATGAATTCCCAGAGCTCCAAGGAATCATGGGAGAAAAATATGCGTTGCAAAAAGGGGAAGATCAAGAAGTCGCTCGGGCGATCAATGAGCATTACCAGCCGCGCCATGCAGAAGATGATACACCGGCTACACTAACAGGTGCATTCGTAAGCTTAGCGGATAAGTTAGATACGATCGTTTCTTGCTTTGCTGTCGACATTATTCCAACAGGCTCTCAAGATCCTTATGCACTAAGAAGACAAGCGGCGGGCATCGTCCATATTTTAGCGGATAAAAAGTGGAGTGTTTCGTTAGAACAAGTATTAGAAGCAGCGATCGCGATTGTAAAAGCGGATGAGATCGGCGAGAAAGACGCGGACACTTTATTAGAAGAGCTAATGGCCTTCTTTAAAATGCGGATTAAATATAATCTACAAGAGCAAGGGGTGCGTTATGATATCATTGACGCTATTCTTGCAGGTCGCGTTGGCGTATTACCGGCGCTATTTGAAAAAGCTAGCGTATTAATGACTCATAAAGAGGATGCTAACTTTAAAGAAGTGATGGAGTCACTTAGCCGCGTGTTAAATATAGCGAAAAAAGCGGAAGGCACAAGTGATGTTGACCCAAGTTTGTTCGCCAATGATGAGGAGAAAGCATTGTATCAAGCGACAACTCAAGTACAAGAAGGATTACAAACAACTGAATCTGTAGAAGAAAAGTATCAGTTACTTGCTAGTCTTCAACCAATGATTGAAAGTTATTTTGAACATACAATGGTCATGGCGCAAGAGGCGAATATTAAGACAAACCGATTGCAACAAATGAAAACACTTGCTCATATAATTACGGAATTTGCTGATTTCAACGCAATTTTAGTCAAGTGAATACAGGTGTAGTTTACGTATGGATTTGCTCTATTGATAATCGGTTATTCAGTGACACTCCTCATGAATGACGACTGCAAGGGCCGTCTTAAACAAAAACAAGGATAAACTATGCTGTTCATTTTTGTTAAATAGTATATAATATTTCTTATATGGTATAACACTTTTAGTTCATTCAAGCATCCATGTTTAGTTGTTCGGACCATATTGCTCTCCTTTACGACGGAGGGCATAAGTTCTTGTAGCTAAACATGTGGTGCCTTTAATGCGTGTTAGGTGGTGAGGACATTGGAACTAAATAAGCGACAAGATCAAATATTGCAAATTGTGAAAGAGAATGGCCCCATTACTGGTGAAAATATTGCTGAGCGCTTAAATTTAACGAGAGCGACTTTAAGGCCCGACTTAGCGATCTTAACGATGGCTGGCTTTTTAGATGCGAGACCGAGAGTTGGCTATTTTTATACGGGGAAAACGGGTACACAGCTACTTACGGAAAACTTAATGAAGATTTATGTGCGAGATTATCAAGCGATTCCAGTTGTGGTTAGAGAAAATGTATCTGTGTATGATGCAGTCGTCACTATGTTTTTAGAAGATGTTGGCACGTTGTTTGTTGTGGATGAACATTCTTGTTTAGCGGGTGTGTTATCAAGAAAAGATTTATTGCGAGCAAGTATTGGGAAACAGGATTTGAGTGCGATTCCTGTGAATATTATTATGACGAGAATGCCTAATATTACGGTTTGTCAAAAAGATGATCTACTGCTGGATGTAGCAAAGAATCTGATCGATAAACAAATCGATTCCGTTCCTGTTGTCAAAAAGACAGACTTAGGCTATGAAGTGACCGGACGAATTACAAAGACAAACATTGCGAAAGCCTTCGTATCACTCGCTGATGACGATTGAGTGCTGAAATAAAAGGAGGTTGCTGATATTTGGTAAATGACCCAATTATTTATATTGTTTCCGATTCGGTAGGAGAAACGGCTGAACTAGTGGCTAAAGCTGCCGTTAGCCAGTTTAATGGATCTCATGCGATCATTAAGCGATTCCCTTATGTGGAAGATCAGTTTCATATTGATGAAGTGATCGATTTAGCCAAAGGTGAGCGTGGCATTATTGTTTACACGTTAGTGAAACCGGAAATTAGAAAATATATGAAAGAACGAGCGCTTGAAGAAAACATTGTTATTTTTGATTTGATCGGCCCGTTAATGGATCAATTACAATCAATGTATGGAAAGAAACCACTTCTTGAACCGGGGCTTGTTCGTAAGTTGGATGAGGAATATTTTAAGAAGGTAGAAGCCATTGAATTCGCGGTCAAATATGATGATGGTCGAGATCCGAGGGGGCTACTTAAAGCAGATATTGTATTAATTGGTGTATCTAGAACATCTAAAACACCTTTGTCTCAGTATTTGGCGCATAAACGTTTAAAGGTGGCGAATGTACCACTTGTACCTGAAGTGGACCCTCCAGAGGAATTATTTTCGATTCCACCAGAAAAATGTTACGGTTTGAAAATAAGCCCAGAAAAGCTGAACCATATTCGGCGAGAACGGTTGATTTCACTTGGATTAAATGACCAGGCTAGTTATGCCGATGTGGAGCGGATTAAAACAGAGATGGCTTATTTTGAAAAGGTCACGAGTAAAGTTGGCTGTGAAATCATTGATGTCACTAATAAGGCAGTCGAAGAAACCGCCAATATTATTATGAGCAAATTTAGAAATAGAACGTAGAGGGTGCCCGAAAGCTGCGGCTTCTTTTGCGCCATTTATAGTGTGAACATACTATATGTGTCGCTGAAAAGAGAAGCTTCGTGATAAGAGGGTAGCCTCTTTCACTTTCTTTTGAAAGTTATAAAAAAATAATAGTCTTTTTACAGAAGATATACTATAATAAAAAATTGTGATAAAAATGTATTTAAAACAGGTTTAGAGGTCTGAATAAAGGAATAAACTATTTATGTGCTTTAGCCATCCTCCACGGGAAGTTTAAAGTGAGGAATGTTCGTAAATTTTTTATGTTATTTCGTATATCAGAAGGATTCTAAACAAGCTTGTAGAATAATAAAGCATAGGAAAGAAAGAAAAAAATGAAAGTATTTGTCGATAATCATTTGATCTGTTGTAGAAAACAATAGATGATTATCGATCAATAGCATAGCTGGTGATGTTTAAGTGGCAGGAAAGATTCCTGAAGAAACGATTCAACAGATTAAGCAGTCGCTGGATATTACTGAGATCATAGGCGATTATGTTCAGTTGAAAAAGCAAGGACGAAATTACTTTGGGCTATGTCCTTTTCACGGAGAGAACTCTCCTTCCTTTTCCGTTTCACCTGATAAGCAGATCTATCATTGTTTTGGCTGTGGAGCCGGAGGGAATATGTTTACCTTTATTACGGAAATAGAGAATGTTTCTTTTCCAGAAGCGGTCAGTAAACTTGCTGATCGTGCGGGAATGGCTGTTGACATTCAAATTCCGGGTGAACGTCCTGATCAAGTGGTTTCAAAAGAAGAGGATCGGATGCTCGAAGCTCATGAGCTTCTAACGAAATTTTACCACCATTTGCTGGTAAATACAAAGGAAGGTCAGGAAGCGTTAGAGTATTTGCAAGAACGCGGCTTCACCAAAAATGAAATAGAGGCTTTTCAAATCGGCTGGTCACTCCCTCAGTGGGATTTTACGACTACTTTTTTGCAAAAGCGTGGTTTTTTGGTCGAGGAGTTAGAAAGAGCAGGGCTGATCATTCAAAAAGAGGATGGTTCTTACTTTGATCGGTTTCGGGGAAGGATTATGTTTCCACTTCATGATGACAAAGGAAAGGTTGTTGCTTTTTCAGGTCGAGCGTTACATGAAGAGAAGCCGAAGTATTTAAACAGTCCAGAAACCGCTATTTTTAATAAAAGCCGTCTGCTATACAACTTTCACCGAGCAAGGTCAGCGATTCGTAAACAGCATGGTGCCGTTCTTTTCGAGGGCTTTGCTGATGTAATTGCGGCTGCATCAGCAGGAGTAGAAGCTGGTATTGCCACGATGGGGACATCATTAACGGATGCCCATGTCCAACAAATGAAGCGAATCACTGATCAAGTGGTTATTTGCTATGATGGCGACTCCGCTGGTATTCAAGCGGCCTATCGTGCATCAGAAATGCTAAGTGAAAGTGGCTGTCAGGTGAAAGTGGCGATGATTCCTGACAAGATGGACCCTGATGACTATATTAAGAAACATGGAGCTGATAAGTTTCGTGATAATATAATCGGGACTGCCTTGACGCTAATGGCGTTTAAAATGGAGTATTTCAAGCAAGGAAAAAACCTTCAAGATGAAGGACAAAAGCTTACTTATATCGAAGAAGTGTTAAAAGAAATTGCCAAACTGCAAAAAGCCGTTGAGCGCGATTATTATTTGCGTCAAATAGCTGATCAGTTTTCCCTTTCTCTAGATGCATTAAAGCAACAAGAGAAACAAGTGTTTTTCAAAGAGAGGAAAAAACAACCGGATCATCGACAAGCGTTGACGTTACCGGTAATACCTCAGACGCCCCAAAAACTTTATCCAGCGTATCAAACAGCTGAGCGAAGGCTAATCGCTCATATGTTAAAGGATGCGGATATTGCTTACAAAGTGAAGGGGTTCATGGGGAGTGAAGCATTTAATATCGATGAACATCAAGCTATTTTCACGTATTTACTTGGTTTTTATGAAGAAGGGCATGAACCAGACTCAAGTATCTTTATTAACTTTCTTCCAGACGCCAACTTGCGCCGACTCGTTTCAGATATTGAAATGATGATGGTAAGTGAGTATGTAAATGACGAGGAAGTGCATGATTATATAAAAGAAGTATTTAAGTACCGCAAAAAGCTAGTCATCAAAGCAAAGAAACAACAGCAAATAGCAGCGGAAAAAGCGAAAGATCATCAAACAGCCGCTCAACTTGCGATGGAAATAGTAAAGCTGAAAAAAGAGTTAAAAGCGTAAGTAGTATGAGGTAAGGATGTTGGAAGGAGGGGGACATATGGCTGAAAAGTCAACACGTTCCAAAGAAACTGAAGTCACATTAGAAAGAGCGAAAGAGCAAATTATAGAAATAGGGAAAAAGCGCGGGAAGCTATCCTATGACTATGTAGCTGATAAATTGTCACCATTTGAAGTAGAATCTGATCAAATGGATGAATTCTACGAGCACCTTGGAGAGCAAGGAATTGACATCACCAATGATGAAGAGGAAGAGGAAGATCCAAACATTCATGAGCTTGAAAAAGAAAGTGAAGAGTTTGATTTAAATGATTTAAGTGTTCCTCCTGGTGTGAAAATTAATGACCCCGTGCGTATGTATTTAAAAGAAATTGGTCGTGTCGACCTTCTTTCAGCAGATGAAGAAATTCAACTTGCTACTCGTATTGAAGAAGGGGACGAAGAGGCGAAACGTCGCCTAGCTGAAGCCAATTTACGACTAGTTGTTAGTATTGCGAAACGCTATGTTGGACGCGGAATGCTCTTTCTTGACTTAATTCAAGAAGGGAATATGGGTCTCATTAAAGCGGTTGAGAAATTTGACTATCGTAAAGGTTTTAAATTCAGTACGTATGCGACATGGTGGATTCGTCAAGCGATTACTCGTGCGATTGCCGACCAAGCAAGAACGATTCGAATTCCTGTTCATATGGTAGAAACGATTAATAAGCTGATTCGTGTTCAAAGACAGTTACTTCAAGACTTAGGTCGTGAACCATCTCCAGAAGAAATCGCTGAAGAAATGGACTTAACACCTGAAAAAGTAAGAGAAATCCTGAAAATAGCACAGGAGCCGGTCTCCCTCGAAACACCAATTGGTGAGGAAGATGATTCTCATTTAGGCGATTTCATCGAAGATCAAGAGGCGACTTCACCATCTGAACATGCTGCCTATGAGCTATTGAAAGAGCAGCTAGAGGATGTACTAGATACATTAACGGATCGTGAAGAAAATGTGCTTCGTCTTCGCTTTGGCTTAGATGATGGTCGTACACGCACACTTGAAGAAGTAGGTAAGGTTTTCGGTGTCACTCGTGAGCGTATTCGTCAAATTGAAGCGAAAGCACTTCGTAAGCTTCGTCATCCAAGCAGAAGTAAACGCCTAAAGGATTTTCTTGAATAATCGGTTAACAAGCTAATCTACAAGTGCCTAGTCTCTCCAAATATATAGTATTTTTCAAATGATCAATACTATTGGAGAGGTCGGGCACTTTATTTTTTGAGAAAGTGTGTTTGTGACAAACTAAGTATCGATCAGGATGTGACGATAATTGGATGATAAACAAAAGATCATTATGAAAGAAATATTATTGTGGAAAGAAAATCACATGCTTCCTGAACAATATTGTGATTATTTGCTTTCCTTATACAGCCAAGGGGAAGAATGGGATGAGTCTTCGATCCAAACAAAACAAAGCAAAAGCTTCCCACTTAAAAGTATATTAGTGTCGTTATCCATTTTAATGGTTTCACTATTTGTCCTATATTTTACTGAAATGTCTTTCCCTTTGCAAACAGCGATTTTGGTATTTTTTGTCGTAGTGCTTTTAAGTTTAGATTTTTATTTTTCTAAAAAAGGTTTATTATTTCCGATGTTTTATATTGCGGCTGCCATTTTATTACTTGTATATTCAGTTGAGCTTCATGAAATAATGAAAGGGAAAGGTTTCTTTTCCCTTAACTCTCTTCTTTTTATCAACTGTTTATTATGGTGGGTGGCAGGTAGAAAACTACAGTTAATTTATTTTACGATCTCTGCTTGGTTAGGTTTTGGTGTGTTAATTATTTTTATACTTATATAATGTGAAAAATAGAGAAATTTAGTTGAAAAGGGATGTTCCTAGTTGTGTTCTAAATGATTAAAAAATAAAATATGTCTAAATTAAGACAAAAATGAAAAAACTTGATAGTAAGGGCTTTCCGACTTGCTGTTTTTAAAGTAAAATAAAAGGTGTTTGAACTTTCTGTATTGTTATACGTATACATAAGGGAGGGTAAGAAATGAATCGTAATCCGGTTATTCCATTTTTATTAATTATGGTATTTGGATTAGGTCTAATTTTCTTCTTGTCATTAGACGGTCTTGGTAATTCTAAAGAAATGGCAAAAGAAAAAGAAGGTGGAGAGAAAACTGAAGAAACTGCTGGTGGAGAGTTCGATGCTGAAAACCACTACAAGCAATCATGTATGGGGTGTCATGGTGGCAATTATGAAGGTGGAGCTGGTCCAGCACTAAAAGGTGTTGGCGAGAAATTATCTAAAGATGAACTTAAAGACGTTTTAGTTAACGGTCGTGGATCAATGCCACCAGGACTTGTTCCAGCTGAAAATGCGGATGCAATGGCTGATTGGCTAAGCGAAATTAAATAATTTTAAGAAAGCTCTTTGCCTAGTGCAAAGAGCTTTTTTTATCAATAGAATTTGTTTACACTAGATATGAAAAGAAAAGTAAAGTGGTGACGTGATGAATATTAATCAACTATCGAAACGGTTAACAGCTGTAGTAAATCAAATTCCGAATGAAGCAACTTTAGCGGATATTGGATCGGATCATGCGTATTTACCTTGCTATGCAGTAAAAACAGGGATCGTCACGAAAGCAGTGGCGGGAGAGGTCGTAGAAGGGCCTTTTCAAGCGGCGAAACAGCAAGTGCAGGAAGCGGGGTTAGAACAATCGATTGATGTTCGAAAAGGGAATGGTCTTGAAGTTATTGCTCCTGGTGAAGTGGAATGTATCACCATCGCCGGGATGGGTGGCACTTTGATCGCTTCTATTTTAGAAGAGGGCAAGGAGAAGCTGGAAGGGGTTAAGCGCCTCGTACTTCAGCCGAATATTAGTGCGATCAATATTCGCCAATGGTTACTGGCGAACGAATGGGAACTAATTGCTGAAATGATTATGGAAGAAGACGGGAAAATATATGAGGTGTTAACAGCAGAAAAAGGTGAACCCTTCAAACCTTATGAAGCGAATCAAGCACAGCAACTATTGTTAGGCCCTTTTTTGATGAAAGAACAAAATGAGTCGTTTTTAAAGAAGTGGCAGCGAGAAGCTAGTCAGCTGGAACTTGTTTTAGAAAATTTAAAGAAGGCGGAAGACGGAGAAGCCGTGGCGGACAAGCGACAGCAAGTTCTTCATGAATTGAACTTGATTAAGGAGGTACTTGAATGAAAACAGCCAATGGTCATGAAATCATTCAGTTATTTGAACAATTTTCACCGAAAAAGTATGCGATGGAAGGCGATAAAATTGGTTTGCAAATCGGTCGATTAAATAAACCGGTTGAACGAGTTCTTGTTGCACTTGATGTGTTAGAGGATGTGGTGGATGAGGCGATCACCAATGACGTACAATTAATCATTGCTCATCATCCGCTCATTTTTCGTCCGTTGAAATCAATTGTAACGAGCGATCCTGCTGGAAGAGTGATTGAAAAGCTAATCAAACATGATATTGCCGTGTATGCCGCTCATACGAACCTAGATGTTGCTAAAGGGGGAGTAAACGATCTTTTAGCCGAAGCGCTTGAGCTACAGGAGACAGAAGTGCTTGTCCCGACGTTTGAGGACGGTTTAAAGAAGTTGGCGGTGTTTGTACCAGTAACTCATGAAAGCGCCGTGAGAGAAGCTTTAGGAGCCGCTGGGGCCGGTTTTATCGGCGAATATAGTCATTGTTCCTTTTCCTCGCAAGGGACGGGACGTTTTCAGCCGAGTGCCGAAGCGACCCCTTATATCGGACAAGCGGGTACACTTGAAGAAGTAGCCGAAGTGAAGATTGAAACGATTTACCCTGAAAGCATGGAGAAAAAGGTACTTTCAGCAATGTTAAAAGCCCATCCTTATGAAGAGGTCGCTTATGACATTTATCCACTAGGAAATAAAGGTGAGACGTTAGGACTTGGACGAGTAGGAAAGCTGAAAGAGGCAATGTCTCTTCGGCAATTTGCTGAATTTGTCAAAGAAAAATTAGATGTGAACGGAGTGCGGGTTGTCGGAGAGTTAACCGATCAAGTGAAGAAAGTCGCTGTGCTAGGAGGAGATGGGAATAAATATTTCCAAGCAGCTAAATTTAAAGGCGCAGATGTATACGTTACAGGCGATTTCTACTATCATATCGCTCACGATGCGATGGCAGCCGGGCTGAACGTCGTCGACCCAGGGCATAACGTTGAGAAAGTGATGAAGAAGGGGACGGCGATAAAAATGAAGGAGCTAGCAGATCGTAAAGGGCTGAACGTCGAATTTATCGCGTCTTCCATTCATACTGATCCGTTTACATTTTTGTAAGTTTAAAAA
This sequence comes from Bacillus sp. Hm123, assembly GCF_051842975.2. Taxonomy (NCBI): domain Bacteria; kingdom Bacillati; phylum Bacillota; class Bacilli; order Caryophanales; family Bacillaceae; genus Bacillus; species Bacillus sp. Hm123. Next base: position 2,252,205 of record NZ_CM200277.1, on the reverse strand, counting down.
GAGTCGTCGAGAAAGATATATACGTCTTTCTCGACGACTCTGATTTTTGTTATTAAATACTTGTTAGCGTGATGTTAACGTTGAGCGCTTCACTTTTGGTAGAATTTTGTTTAAAGGTACTTTTTTCTCTCGTGTCCATGTGCTTTCATCGTTCGGGTCAAAGCCTTCAAGGAATTGAATGACTTCTTTGACGATCGGTGTTGGTGTCGAGGCACCTGCTGTGATAGCGACTTTCTCGACATCCTTTAGCCATTCGAGTTGGATTTCTGACACATCAGATACACGGAAAGCTTTTGTTCCGGCAATTTCCTCTGATACTTGAGCTAGGCGGTTGGAGTTATTGCTTTTCGGATCACCTACGACTAGTAATAAATCCGCTTCACCTGCTTGCTCAGCGACCGCTTCTTGGCGAACTTGAGTGGCTAAACAAATTTCTTTATGCATTTCGGCATGAGGGTATTTTTCTTTAATTTTGTCCATAATATCGGCAACGTCCCATTGACTCATCGTCGTCTGATTAGTGACAATGATTTTTTCATTCGTGATAGCCAAGTCTTCTACATTTTCTGGCTTTTCTACTAAGTGGACAATGTCAGGAGCAACACCGACCGCTCCTTCCGGCTCAGGATGCCCTTTTTTCCCGATATAGATGACGGCATATCCTTCCGCTTTTTTGGCACGGATCAAGTCATGTGTTTTCGTGACATCTGGACAAGTGGCATCAATGGTCACTAAGCTTTTTTGCTTGGCGAGTTCTCGTACTTCAGGAGAAACCCCATGAGCAGTAAAGATGACGGTGCCTTTATCGACTTTCTCTAAAATTTCTTTACGGTTCTTCCCATCGATCGTAATGATTCCTTCTTCCTCAAACGCATCTGTGACATGCTGGTTATGAACGATCATTCCGAGTATATAAATCGGACGAGGCAAGTTTTTATCTAAGGCAGCGTTGCGGGCGATGACCATCGCATCGACAACACCATAACAATATCCTCTCGGGGCAATCTTAATAATATCCATGAAGAAAAATCCTCCTATAATATTTTTCGGAGTAAAAGCTACTACAACTGTATTATATAGGAGGAAGTCTATCATGAAAAGGAAAGGGCTATGTTAGATATAAAGTTTCGGTGTAGAAGCGCTATCCTTTAGTTGTTCACTTGCTTGTATTTTTTCATCTTTGGGAGTGATGACTTCTTTGTTTTTGCTTTCCTTTTGATGGGCATCTTTTGCAGCTTCGACGTTTTCAGATGTAGCATCTGGCAGTGATTTTAAGCCGCGGTATAGTTTCCACATCGCTGGCAAATTTTTAACAAATGGACCGTATTGTTCGATAATCGGGCCCACCTGTTGCACCGTTTGTAACACTTGCTGAGTATTGGAGAGCATTTGCTGAAGGTTCATAGGGTTCGCCAGTTGTTGAGCGGTCGAGGCTCCTGCTCTAGTCCCTCCTTGGCGTTCAAAGCCAGTGAATGGTATACCGGATTGGCCTTGTCGATTCAATAGGCGGCCAAGAAGTCCTTGCCCTCCTCTTCCTCCCATTCTCTGTGGTGAGCGGGGGGCACGACTAGTTGGATAAGGCCTCATTGGTGATCCATAAAAGAAAGGTGATTGTTGTGGTGGTCTAGGTGGAAATGGAGGCATATAGTTTTCAATCCTTTCATTGCAATTATTTATTCTTTTGTATTGTATGCAGACAAACTAGAAAAGGTTTAATAGTCAAGAGGATAGAAAAAATATTTGACAAAGCTTTGATTTATCGGAGCTTTTAGTATAAGATACAAAATGGAGAAAAAGGCTTGTTTTGAGCCAAAAGGAGTGTCAATTTTGACAAAACAACGATTTGAATCATATGGTTTTCGACCGTTTATAAATAAAGGAATTGAAGAATTAGGTTTTTATGAGCCAACTGAAATTCAAGAAAGAATGATCCCACTTATTTTAAAAGGGGAAAGTGCTATCGGACAATCTCAAACAGGAACAGGGAAGACTCATTCTTATATCCTGCCTATTCTTGAAAAGATCAATCCAGCAAAGAAAGAAGTTCAAGCCGTTATTACAGCGCCAACGAGAGAATTGGCTGATCAAATTTATAAAGAAACTTTGAAAATGATAAAGTTTTCTGAAGAGGAGATCACTGCTCGTTGCTATATGGGTGGAACGGATAAGCAACGCGACATTGATAAATTGAAGACGCAGCCGCAAATTGTCGTTGGGACACCAGGGCGAATTAATGATTTGATTAAAGAGCAAGCGTTATTTGTTCATCGTGCGTCCATGCTTGTCATCGATGAAGCGGATTTAATGCTCGATATGGGATTTATTGTCGACGTTGATCAAGTCGCAAGTAGAATGCCTGAACAGCTACAAATACTTGTATTCTCAGCAACGATTCCAGAGAAATTAAAGCCGTTTTTAAAGAAATATATGGAGAATCCTGAATATGTCCATATTCAACCGAAGCATATTTCAGCTGAAAATATTAATCATGTATTAGTATCCAAGAAAAGCCGAGAAAAAATCGATTTGCTTCATGATATGTTAACCGCTTATAACCCTTATTTAGCTGTTGTATTTACGAATACGAAGCAAAAAGCGGATGAAGTGGCGAATGCTCTCATAGAAAAAGGCTTGAAAGTTGGGCGCATTCATGGCGGTATGTCACCGAGAGATCGCAAAAGAATAATGAAGCAAATTCGTGAGCTCGACTATCAATACATCGTGGCAACAGATTTAGCGGCTAGAGGAATTGATATTGAAGGCGTGAGTCATGTTATCAATTACGAGCTTCCACGCGATCTTGATTTTTACGTTCACCGTGCGGGTCGAACAGCTCGCGCAGGCTTCTCAGGTATTTGTGCGACGATTTACACGCCGAGTGATGAGGATGCACTCGTTCGTTTAGAGAAAATCGGTATTACCTTCACTCATGCTGATATTCGTCAAGGCGAATGGATCGAAGTGAAAGATCGTAACCAACGAAAGAAACGAGAAAAGACAGAAGATAGCATTGATCAAAAAGCGAAATCGATCGTTAGAAAGCCGAAGAAAGTGAAGCCGGGCTATAAGAAGAAAATGCAACGAGAAATGACTCAATTTAAAAAGCGTGAACGCCGATTAGAATCAAAACGAGGCAATAACAAAAAGTAGTTTAAAAAGGAAAGGTCTGCTTTTGCAGACCTTTTTTGCTGATAAATCATGAAATCTTTAGTACAATAAAGTTAGGGTAAAGGAGAGGTACGTATGTTGAAAATTGGTTCTCATGTGTCGATGAGCGGTAAGAAAATGTTGCTAGGTGCAAGCGAGGAAGCCGCTTCTTACGGAGCGAACACTTTTATGATTTATACGGGGGCGCCGCAAAATACGCGAAGAAAGAAAATAGAGGACTTGAACATTGAGAAAGGCCAGTTCCATATGAAAGAGCATGGCATGGTCGATATCGTTGTTCATGCTCCTTATATTATTAATATTGCTAACACAAAAAATCCTGATACGTTTGAATTAGGAGTCAATTTTTTGCGCACAGAAATCGATCGGACCGCTGCGCTCGGTGCTAAACAAATTGTTCTTCACCCAGGCGCTCACGTTGGTGCTGGCACAGAAGCTGGTATTCAAAAAATTGTTGAGGGATTAAACGAAGTATTAACGAAAGACGACGATGTACAAATTGCATTAGAGACGATGGCTGGAAAAGGATCGGAATGTGGGATTTCTTTTGACGAACTAGCGATGATTATAGACGGTGTTCATTTAAATGAAAAGTTATCCGTTTGCTTTGATACATGCCATACGCATGATGCTGGTTATGATATCGTAAATGATTTCGATGGGGTGTTGAATCAATTTGATCGTATCGTGGGGCTTGACCGATTAAAGGTTCTTCACATTAACGATAGCAAAAATGAACGAGGCGCACGAAAAGACCGCCATGAAAACATTGGATTTGGACACATCGGATTTGATGCACTTCAATATATCGTTCACCATCCACAATTAATCGATGTTCCTAAAATATTAGAAACACCTTATGTTGGTGAAGACAAGAAGACGAGTAAACCCCCTTATCGTTTTGAAATTGACATGCTACGATCAAAAGTATTCGATCCAGAAGTAAGGGACAAAATGATTGCTCCGTAAGACAACGATGAACATCCGGCAGTGCCTAATCAACGATAGACGCTGCCGGATGGATCATCGTGCTCATGGTTGAAACATAGAAAATAGTCTATGAACCTTTCGCGCTGTTTGTTCATTTGTAATGCGAGCGATTTCCTTCAATAATTGAATTCTTTCTCCATCATTAAATAAATCAATCTTTTTCCTGCGCAGTTGGCTAGCGATTTTCTCTGCTTCCTCTTGTTTCAATGAAATACTTAACCCTCTTGCATATTTCATTAGTTCATCTGCTGTAATCGTTTGAGCTCTTTGATTGATTAAATGGTGAACAAGTTTCACTGTCCGTCACTCCTTTTCTCTTCTTTATAAATGTATGAGCAACAGAAGAGATGAGTGAATTGGTAACAAAAATAATAATAAAAGGAATGATGATATGCCAAAAGAACATAAAAAAGAGAAACCGACCCACTTAATTTATCGCCTAGCACTTGTTTTTTTAGGAGCGGCACTTGCGGCGATTTCTATCGAATTATTTCTTGTCCCCAATAATATTATTGATGGGGGAATTATCGGGGTTTCACTGATCTTAAGTTACTTAATTGATCATCCTTTATTTTCCTTCTCCACATTTGTTGTCGTATTAAATATCCCGTTCTTATATTTCGGTTATAAACAGATCGGTAAAACGTTTATGTTTTCTTCACTATTTGCCATTGTTTGTCTTGCGGCGATCGAAAGTCAGCTCCATCATTTTGATCCATTTACGACAGAACCGGTGTTAGCTTCTGTATTTGGTGGGTTGATTTTAGGAGTAGGAGTAGGGCTTGTCATCCGACATGGTGGAACGCTTGATGGAACAGAAATTTTGGGGATTTTAATGACGAAAAAGCTGCCGTTTTCAGTTGGTGAATTTGTCATGTTTATTAATATTTTCATCTTTACGTGGGCAGCATTTGTGTTCGGACCAGAAAATGCGATGTATTCTGTGATGACGTATTATATTGCGTTTAAAGCGATTGATACGGTACTGCAAGGGCTAGAAGAAACGAAAGCCTGCATTATCGTGTCTGATCATTATGACGAAGTATCTGATGCGATTTTGCATCGATTGGGACGCGGAACGACGAAGCTGAAAGGGAAAGGTGGCTTCACGGATGCCGATAAAGATGTGATTTATGTCGTTGTCACTAGGCTTGAAGTGATGAAGCTAAAAAATATCATTACCGATATTGATCCAAATGCCTTTTTAACGATTATGAATACACAAGAAACGCATGGAGCTCGCTTTAAGTCAGCCATTCATTAAAAATAAACCGGAATCGTTTTTCGAAGCGATTCCGGTTTACTTTTTCGCTGGAATCCTGTATACTTCAATTTGTTCTTAAATCGTAATCATTCTTAATAAAGGGGAAATTTCAATGAATCAATCACCTATCATTGAAATAAAAGACGTATCCTACAGCTATGACCGTGATAATGTATTGGAAAATATTCAATTATCTGTCCCTAGAGGGGCATTTTTAGGTTTAGTAGGTCCAAACGGTTCCGGGAAATCGACGCTTTTAAAATTAATTTTAGGTCTGTTAAAAGTAAAAGAAGGAGAAATTTTTCTTTTCGATACACCTCAACGTCAGTTTAAAAGCTGGGATAAGATCGGATTCGTGTCACAAAAAGCGAACTCTTTCAATACAGGGTTTCCTGCAACTGTATTTGAAGTAGTAGCAAGTGGTTTAACCAAAAAGCTTGGCTTGTTTCGTAAGGCAGGTAGTAAAGAAAAGCAAGAAGTATTTGAAGCGGTTAAAGCGGTGGGAATGGAGCCGTTCTTACACCGCAACATCGGTGAGCTTTCAGGTGGACAGCAGCAGCGAGTATTTATTGCTAGAGCGATTGTCTCAAAGCCTGAAATTTTAATTCTTGATGAACCGACTGTCGGGGTTGATTCAAAAAATGTACACTCTTTTTATGAAATGCTGTCGTATTTAAATAAGGAGATGGGGATTACGTTGTTACTTGTGACGCATGATATCGGGGTTGTTAGCGATCAAGTGACGCATGTAGCTTGCTTAAACAAGTATCTTCATTTTCATGGTAGCATGACGCAATTTAAGCATTTAGATGAATCGGATCTGTCTAAGTTATATGGGCATGGGATTCACTTATTAGAGCATCATCACGACCATGACCATAAGGAGGGCAGCTAATGATTGAAGCTATTTTACAATATGATTTTCTGCAAAATGCCTTTATTACAGGAATCATTATCGGGATCATTGCTCCTTTGCTTGGCGCATTTATTGTCGTGAGAAGACTATCGCTTATTGCCGATGCTCTTAGCCATGTGACGCTCGCTGGGATTGCAGCGGGCTTATACTTTGGGCAAAAATTTGCCCTCACTTGGTTAAACCCGCTTTATGTCGGCATGGTGTTCTCCGTGTTCGGTTCGTTGTTAATTGAGCGACTTCGTACAGTATATCGGCATTATCAAGAATTAGCGATTCCAATTATTTTATCTGGTGGAATTGGGATTGGTGTTATTTTTATTTCGCTTGCTGAAGGCTTTAATACTGATTTATTCAGTTATTTATTTGGAAGTGTCAGTGCCGTTAGCCATAATGATTTAATCGTTATTATTGTGATTAGCTTGTTTGTCATTGCAACGGTCTTCTTATTGTATAAAGAGCTATTTTTGCTTTCCTTTGATGAAGAGCATGCGAAGGCATCAGGGATCGCGGCTAAATCGATCCATTTTGTCTTTATTGTGCTTGTGGCGCTCGTGATCGCAGCTTCTATGCGAATTGTTGGGGTGCTATTAGTATCCGCTTTAATGACATTACCTGTAGCGGCGAGTATGAGGGTAGCTCGAGGATTTAAACAGACGATTTTCTTTTCAATTGTTTTTGGAGAGATTGCGGTTGTGTCAGGGCTTGTTAGTGCGTACTATTTAGATTTAGCACCAGGAGGGACTATTGTTGTTGCTTCAATATTGATTTTGTTACTGGTCATTTCGTTGAAAAAGTTGAGCAAGCAATTTTAATATGGGGTGAATAGAATGAATTTAACTCAGGCAATGGAGCTTTTAAAGGCGAAGGGGTATAAGCAGACGGGGAAGCGAGAAGAGATGCTTTCTTTGTTTGCTAGAGCGGATAAATATTTAACCGCAAAAGATGTGCTTGAGGAAATGAAAGTTGATTATCCAGGGCTTAGCTTCGATACGATTTATCGAAATCTGGCCTTGTTTGTGAGCATGGGAATTCTTGAAGAAACCGAATTATCTGGAGAACGTCATTTTCGCTTTACTTGCTCTCATGCGAAGCATCACCATCATTTCATCTGCATGGTATGTGGGAAAACAAAAGAGATTCATCTATGCCCGATGGATCACATCAATGAATTAAATGAGTATGATATTTCAGGGCATAAATTTGAAATTTATGGAACTTGCCCAAGCTGTAAGGCATCATAATTTTCATGATCAAAAAGCCTGATTCCTCCGCTATTAAGTGGAAGAATCAGGCTTTTATGTCTTTTCAATAGGTTAGAGAATGATTATACCAGTTTTGCACCCATTGCTGTGCCTGTGCCCAGTTATCTACTCGAATAACGCCTTTTGGGATAGGATCTTGATTATAAGGGGTATTGAATAGCATGACGGGGATGCCGAGTTCTTCATGAATATTTACGGCATTATCATGCTTATCTTCAAAGAAAATATCGACTTGATATTTTTTGGCCGCTTTAATCTTGTCATGGGAACCAATTAGTTCAATATGATCGTATTGAAGATGATGCTCTTGAAACCATTTTTCTGTAATATATTGCAGGTGGTTTCTTCTAGCACTAATAAAGAATAATTCAAATTGTTGCTTCCAGCTATCTAATACTTCCTTGGCACCTGGTGCAATGGGCGAGCTTTCATAAATGACTGGTTCACGCTCATCAAACCAGTGACGAAAGCGGTCGGCAGGAATATTAAGCGCCTCTGATAAATCATATTTTTTTATATCGTTTAACGTTATATTCATGGAGAAATCTTGATTAATAAATGGAACTAAGCTAGTGGGACAAGTAACCGTTCCATCGATATCGATACCAAAACGTTTTTGTTTCATTGTATTTGCTCCTTACTTTGTTCACTGTTCCTCAAAGTGTAACATATTTTTGTAAGGATTGTTATCCTGCATTAACGGTCAGTTTTGAATAAATTTTTGCTGCTTGTAAACAATAACAGTGCTCCTTCAAATTGTGAAAGTGGGGGATGAACAGTGATGGATGAAACCAATGATAAGAATCGATTAGTGAATGACACAGATATGAGGCCTATGCGAGAAGAAACCGCTGCAGAACTTGCTGAGCCTATTCCTTTTCGACGAAATGACGTTTCTGAAGAAGTAGACAGAGAAGTTGGTGAAGAAGAGGGGGGGCGCGGCCTCGGTTACGCAGGCTTAATTTCCTCTATTCTTGCGCTCTTTATGATTCCCGTATTATTTGGAGCTGTGGGTATCGTGTTAGGCTTCATGGCTAGAAGAAGGGGTTCTGAAGGGCTTGGCGCATGGGCGATTGGAATCGGTGTTGTCGCTCTTGTAGTTGGTTTATTTATTCTTCCGTTTTTCTAAGCAAATGGTTTGAAAAAGGAGCAGAAAAGGGCCGTCTCATAAGTAGTCGAGACGGCCTCTTTTCTGCACTTATTTCGCTTCTTGATTTTGTACATATTCTTCAGCGATTTTGTCAATTTCCTTTTTCAATTCCTCGACCATCGTTTCCTCTGGTACTTTTCGAACGGTTTTTCCTTTGCGGAATAATAATCCTTCGCCTCGTGCACCAGCGATGCCGATATCGGCTTCACGAGCTTCTCCTGGGCCGTTTACGGCGCACCCTAGGACGGCTACTTTAATTGGCACTTTAATCTTTTGGATATATTCTTCGACTTCGTTGGCAATGCTGATCAAATCAATTTCAATGCGTCCACAAGTTGGGCACGAAATTAACGTCGCTGCATTTGAAGATAGTCCGAACGATTTTAATAGCTCTCTTGCCACTTTCACTTCCTCAACGGGGTCAGCACTTAAAGAAATACGCAATGTATTCCCGATGCCTTTACTTAAAATCGCTCCGAGGCCAGCCGCACTTTTGACCGTACCCGCAAATAGCGTACCGGATTCAGTAATGCCGAGGTGAAGCGGGTAATCGAATGCACGAGCCGCTTTCTCATACGCTTCAATGGCAAGATTTACATCCGATGCTTTCATGGAAACGATAATGTCATGAAAGTCTAGGTCTTCCAAAATTTTAATATGGTGCAAGGCGCTTTCTACCATACCATCTGCGGTAGGATAACCATATTTTTCTAAAATTTTACGTTCTAAACTTCCGGCATTGACACCGATTCGAATCGGAATGCCTTTCGCTTTAGCCGCATTGACAACAGCTTCTACTTTTTCTCGGCGTCCGATATTACCTGGGTTGATCCGGATTTTATCCACGCCGCCTTCAATCGCTTTTAATGCGAGTTTATAATCGAAATGAATATCAGCTACTAACGGAATGTTAATTTGTCTTTTTATATCGGCAATGGCATCAGCCGCCCGTTCATCTGGACAAGCGACGCGAACGACTTGACAACCTGCTTCTTCTAGGCGATGAATTTCCTTGACTGTGGCCTCGACATCGTGAGTTTTTGTTGTCGTCATACTTTGAATAAATAGTTCATTACTTCCGCCAATAGTTAAATCGCCAACTTTAACGGGACGGGTATTTGAACGATGGGTGATTTCACTCAAGGGTGATTCGCTCCTTTTATAAGATCTAATAAAAAGCTTTTTCAATAAGTAATTGTAACAGCATTTGAACATAGATGACAAGAAAATGACCAGTCAAAATGTTTATTTATAAACCGGAAATTGATAGGATCGGCCGATTTGGACTTTTTCAGGGGAGATTCCTTTGTTTAATTGGCTGAAATCGTTGACGGCTTGAGCAATGTCAACCGGTAGCTTTCCGTTGTGTATTTCCTCTAGAATGGACAGAACGGTGTCGCCGCCCTTTATTTCGACCGTTTGAGAAGGAATAGAGGTGCTGCTTACAGGAGAATGTTCTTTTTCATGAATGACGGATTGGTCTTTTTTCGGAAGGGAACCTCGCGTTAAATCATTCCAGGTACCAGCTAATACCATTAGTAACATGATAAAAAAGATAAAATTCTTCATGTTCTCCCTCCTTTATTCTCAATATATGCTTGTCCTAGCAATAAATGAATATAATAAAAAACTGAGGCGATCCTATGCGAATCACCTCAGTTTTTATTATGTTTTAGATTTTGGACGTGGGATGGTTCGAATCGCCAAATATATCACGACGATCGTTAGCAGCCAGTCGAGTAAAAAGCTATAAGGAAACTGGATGTGTGCGAAATCCATCATCATCATGATGACGATGGATGGTGTAATCGCATAGGAAGCTATTCGAAAGCTGTGGCGATACTCGATTTTTCTTTTCAGTCCTTTATTCATCCATGATCCTAAGGCGGCAAAGATCGAGACTTTCATAAATCCAACAGCTGAAACAAATAAATAATAAATAATAAATAGTATCGGTAGGAAAATAACTAAATAAGATTGCAGTGTGTCCATGTATGAAACGATTTGCTCGTTTGTCACCCTTTTACTAGTAGGAAAAAGATAAGGAAAAGATTGCGTTTGCCCATTAACGGATAGAATGATTTCATTTTTTAACAGGGCGATTGTCCGGTCGTTGTTTTGTAGGTCGATGGCCGAGCTAGTGTTTAAAGGATAAAAAATGATGTCGGTCTTTCCGCTCTGAACCACTTTGGGCGTTGCGGAAGAAGTTAATATGCCATCTTCAACGACAAACGGAGGGAGTTCCTTTTTAATCGCTGTTTGTAAATCCCCTAATCCACTTGTCGCGATATGGGTAAAATAAACGATGAAGGGTAAGCAAGAAATGAGCATGACAAAAAACACATAGCTGATCGTTTGCCCGATGCCTTGAAAACGAAAAAAGCCAATATGTTTAGGTGAATATAAGCTTTTAATGAATTGTTGAAAAATATTCAAGATGGTGGCCTCCTTATAAAGTGAAACTTCAATCCGTGGGGGATGTTACTGCCCGTTAATGCGAGATAAATCTATTGTATGGAAACTTAGCGAAGAAAGCCATCATTCATTGCTTGTAACATGATTGTAATAAAACTGTACTTATGTTAACGAATTGTAAATTTTAAGTTTAGGTTATTTACATTTCACTCATAATTTATTAATAATTGTAGAGGGTTAGCAAGTTATGTCGAATTAAATTAATTAGGAGTTGGAGAAATGGAAATCAATGTCCAAGAAATGCTCTTTCAGTTTTTAGGTGGACTAGGTATATTCTTGTACGGAATTAAGTTAATGGGAGACGGACTACAGCAATCGGCTGGGGACCGACTTCGAGACATTCTGGATCGCTTCACTACGAACCCGTTTATGGGAGTTTTAGCGGGGGTATTAGTAACGATTTTGATTCAAAGTAGTTCAGCTACTACCGTCATTACCGTTGGACTTGTAAGTGCTGGGTTCATGACGTTAAAGCAAGCGATTGGTGTTATTATGGGAGCGAACATCGGGACAACGGTTACCGCCTTCATTATTGGGATTGATGTCGGAGAGTACGCTTTACCTATATTAGCACTTGGATCTATTTTTATTTTCTTCTTTAAAAGTAAACGAATCCACAATATTGGCATGATCTTCTTTGGCTTTGGAGCACTCTTTTATGGACTAGAGCTTATGAGTAGTGGAATGAAGCCTTTGCGTGAGTTAGAAACTTTCCACGAATTGACGCTCAATATGAGTACAAACCCTATTTTAGGAGTAGTTGTAGGTACAGTCTTTACAGTGATTGTCCAAAGTTCTAGTGCAACCATTGGGATTTTACAAAGTTTATTTGCAGAAAACTTGCTCGATTTAAAAGCGGCTATGCCTGTTTTATTTGGGGACAATATCGGAACAACGATTACTGCTGTTTTAGCATCGATTGGGGCGTCTGTTGCGGCAAGAAGAGCAGCCGCTACTCATGTTCTATTTAACTTAATCGGGGCGACAGTTTTCTTGCTCATTTTGCCTTTGTTTACACAATTTATTGAGTATTTAAGTGTGACACTTAGTTTAGATCCGAAGATGACGATTGCTTTTGCACATGGTACATTTAACATTACGAATACGCTGATTCAATTACCATTCGTTGGTCTGTTAGCTATGATTGTCACGAAATTAATTCCTGGTGAAGATACTATTTTTGAATACAAGGCGAAACATCTCGATCCTATTTTTATTGAGCAGTCTCCTTCTATCGCTCTTGGTCAAGCAAAAGAAGAAATTATTAACATGGGGCAAATCGCTGTTAAAGGGATGGAAGAGACGCATGAATATTTAAAAACAAAACAACAAAAACATTCCGAAAGAGCGGTTCAAATTGAAGATTCATTAAATGCTTTAGATAAGAAAATTACCGATTATTTAATTGATTTATCAGGCGCTTCACTATCTGATGCTGAATCAGAAAGACATTCCTTGTTAATGGATACGGTGCGTGATATTGAACGAATTGGTGACCATTTCGAGAATATTTTAGAACTTGTTGATTATCAACAAACAAATAAAGTAAAGATTACCGACCAGGCAATGTCTGAACTTGAGGAAATGTTTAAATTAACGATTGATACAGTTAACAAATCGATTCAAGCACTTGATGAAAATAATTTACAATTAGCTCGTGAAGTCGCAGCCAATGAAGATTTAATCGATAAAATGGAGCGAAAACTACGTAAACAGCACATTTTACGCTTGACAGAAGGTGCTTGTACGGCGCAAGCAGGTATCGTCTTTGTTGACATTATTAGCAATCTGGAGAGAATGGGCGATCATGCGGTGAATGTTGCTGAAGCAGTTCTTGGTATTAGAGGGTTGTAAGTATTGATTTATAGGGGACTAACCTTTGTTTGTCGTATGACAATAAGGAGTTAGTTCTCTTTTTTGAGTAGATTGATGATTTTTACTAAATCAATAGGGTTTAATAATTGAAAGAACCTCGCAATTTTGGTAATCTAAATAATGAAAGACTAGAAAAAAATCACCTACATAGGAGGAATTTATTATGGCATTCCAATTACCAGAATTACCTTATGCATATGACGCATTAGAACCTCATATTGACAAGGAAACAATGAATATTCACCATACGAAGCACCATAACACATATGTAACAAAATTAAATGAAGCACTTCAAGGTCATGATGATCTTGCAAGCAAATCCGTTGAAGAACTAATCGCTGACATTGATGCGCTTCCTGAAGCAATTCGTACAGCTGTGCGCAACAACGGTGGTGGACATGCAAACCACTCTCTATTCTGGCAACTTTTATCTGCAAATGGTGGCGGTGAGCCAACAGCTGAATTAGCGGAGGCAATCAACAGCAAATTCGGTAGCTTAGATAAATTAAAAGAAGAATTTGCAGCAGCAGCAGCTGGTCGCTTCGGTTCTGGTTGGGCATGGGTTGTTGTAAATAACGGTGAGTTAGAAGTAACAAGCACACCAAACCAAGACTCTCCATTAATGGAAGGGAAAACACCAATTCTTGGTCTTGATGTTTGGGAGCATGCGTACTACTTGAACTACCAAAACCGCCGTCCAGATTACATTCAAGCGTTCTGGAATGTCGTAAACTGGAATGAAGTAGCGAAGCGTTTCAACGAAGCAAAATAATCATGTTATACAATAAAAAAGACAGGTCATGTAATCATGGCTTGTCTTTTTTTATTGTATAACTACGCTCTTTTCTCCAAAACATAAGTGAGAAAGGGGGATACATATTGTGGTGATCAAAAAATGGTACGGTCATTTAGATGTAACGAAAGATTTACTTCTTTTACTTATTATTGGTGGCTTGTATTCCCTGAGCGTTGCTTTATCGAACACGTTTGTTAACATTTATCTTTGGAAGCAGTCGGGTCAATTTATCGATCTTGCCATTTATAATTTATCAGTAGTAGCGATTCAGCCAGTAGCCTTTTTTATTGCTGGGAAATGTGCGAAAAAGGTGGATCGTGTCATTGTGTTAAGGATTGGTATTACGATCCTTGGTCTTTTTTATTTAGCAGTGCTTTCGTTTGGGGAACAAGCATCTAATTGGCTGATCTTATTAGGTCTTCTGCTTGGCGCGGGCTATGGCTTTTATTGGTTAGCCTTTAATGTATTAACATTTGAAATTACAGAGCCTGAGACAAGAGATTTTTTTAACGGCTTTTTTGGGACATTACTTTCAGCGGGGGGAATGATTGGTCCAATACTAGCTGGTTTTATTATTAGTCGTTTCGCTTCAATGACGGGATACTTCATCGTATTTGGTTTATCGCTTGGCGGTTTTATGATCGCAGTCGTCTTCAGCCTTTTCTTAAAAAGAAGATGTGCCAAAGGGCGTTTTCTTCTTTTATCTGTTTGGAACGAGAGGAAGTGGAATGCGGATTGGCGTCGGATTACGATCGCTCATTTTTTCCAAGGGTTACGAGAAGGGGTATTCGTTTTTATTATTTCTGTGTTTGTTTTTTTGGCAACCAATAGTGAATTAGCCCTCGGTACATATGGTCTCGTGTACTCTGGTATTTCATTTATCAGCTATACATTAGCTTCGAAAGTGATTAAGAAAGAGCATCGAAAGCGAGTGATTTTGATCGGTGGTGTGTTACTCTTTTTCTCCTTGTTTATTATCATGCCTGAGCCGACTTATGCAAGGTTGTTAATATATGCGGCTGTCATTGCGATTGCGTATCCTTTTCTCCTCGTTCCGTATGTATCCATGACGTATGATGTTATCGGTCAAGGGGAGAAGGCGGCTGAACGACGAGTTGAATACATCGTTTTGCGAGAGATCTTTCTTAATGTCGGCAGAATTGTGTCTATTCTCTCCTTTATTGCAGCGATTCTCTTTTTTGATCAACAAAAAAGCATCCCAATTCTCCTCGTTGTTCTAGGAGCGGGGCATAGCATGATCTATTTCTGTATTCGACGGGTTCGTTCCCATGCAACGAAGGTCGTTGTTCAGTAAAAATGAGCGAAGTCGTTTTTACGGCTTTGCTTTGTTGATTTTGGCCTCATATATGTAAAAAAGTTTCCTGTAGCTATCAGTAGAAAAAACAGACAAACTCCGTTAAAATAAGGAGTACAAAAAGAATGATCAGGAGAGGGTTGTGACAGTTGAAAAAGACAAAGAAAAAAAGGAAGACGCATGTCCCTTTGCGAATGAACATGATGTTCTTCGTTGTCTTTTTGCTTTTTTCTCTATTAATTTTCAGACTGGGAATTGTACAAATTGTCCAGGGGGAAGATTATCAAAGGAAAATTGAACGGACAGAAGACGTAACCGTGAATGCAAGCGTGCCAAGAGGGAAGATGTTTGATCGAGATGGAAAAGTGGTTGTCGATAATTTGCCACAAAATGCGATTACGTACACGCGAGCGAAAGGTGCAAAACAAAAAGACATGCTCAAAACAGCAACGAAATTGGCCGAGCTGATTGAGAAAGAAACGGATCAAGTGACAGAGCGTGATAAAAAAGATTTTTGGTTGATGAAGCACGAAGAAGAAGGAAAAGCGAAAATTACAGAAAAGGAATGGGCCCAACTTAAAGAAGGCGAAATCGAAGAGAAGAAGATTTATCAAATGCAAATTGATCGTATTACCGAAGACGATTTAAAAGAATTGACGGATGAAGAGCTAGAAATATTGGCGATTTACCGTGAGTTTACTACTGGATACGCAATGACGCCGCAAATTGTCAAAAATAAAGATGTGACGGAAGAGGAATATGCGGTCGTTAGTGAGAATTTAGCTTCCTTGCCTGGCGTGAATACAACGACTGATTGGGAACGTTCTTATGTGTACGATAATACACTAAAGACGGTGCTTGGTAATATTTCTTCTTCTAAGGAAGGATTGCCGAAAGAAATGGTCGACTATTATACGTCAAGAGGCTACAGTCGAAATGACCGCGTAGGAAAAAGTTACATTGAATATCAATATGAAGATATGTTGCGTGGCCAAAAAACAAAAGTGAAAAACATTACTGATAAGTCTGGAAATGTATTGGACTCTGAAGTCATTCGTGAAGGGCAACGCGGAAATGATTTAGTATTAACGATCGATATGGAACTGCAACAAGCCGTCGATCAAATTGTTGAAGAGGAATTAAGAAGGGAGAAAGCTGGCTATGGTCGCTACCTTCTTGACCGCGCATTTGTGACGATGATGGATCCGAATACAGGAGAAATCCTTGCGATGTCTGGAAAGAAAATTGAAACGAATAATGGCAAGACGGAGATGCTTGATTTTGCGCTTGGCAATATGACAACCTCATATGCGATGGGGTCGTCAGTGAAGGGGGCGACGGTGTTAACAGGGTTTATGACTGGTGTGAATCAACTAGGCCATCCTATTGCTGATGAACCGTTAATCATGAAATCTACACCTAAGAAAAGCTCCTGGTTTAACCGAAATGGCGGGAAAATATGGATGGATGAAAAATCTGCGTTAATGAAATCTTCTAACGTTTACATGTTTAAAACGGCTATAGAGATCGCTGGCGGAAAATATATTCGCAATGCGAGCTTAAAGCTTAATTTAGAAGATGGATTTACAACGATGCGACGCCACTTTGGGCAATTCGGTCTTGGCGTGCCTACAGGAATTGATTTACCAAATGAACAAGTCGGTTTTCAAGGGAAAATCAACCTTTCTGAGCCTGGAAAAATACTAGATTTTTCCATCGGTCAATTTGATACGTATACTCCATTGCAGTTAGCTCAATATGTTTCGACGATTGCGAATGATGGCTACCGGATGCGCCCGCATATTGTGAAGGAAATTCGCGAACCAGCGAAGGAAACGAATAAAGTTGGTCCAATTGTGAAGGAAATTCAACCAGAAGTGTTGAATCGACTCGACGTGACTCCTAATGAGCTCAAAAGTGTACAACAAGGGTTTCGAATGGTGATGACACAAGGAACAGCGAAGGATTTTGCTGTTAAGCCATATAGTCCTGCTGGGAAAACAGGAACAGCCGAAGGGGTATATGATGGGCCAAAAGGTGAACAATTTATAAAAAATGGTCAACAACTGCCAATGACATGGAATGTAACTCTCGCTGGCTATGCGCCTTATGATAACCCAGAAGTCGCTTTTTCAGTCGTTGTTCCGTGGGTATATGAGGGGAAAGGAACTTCTCAAATCAGTAAAACAATCGGTAAAAGAGTTTTGGACAAATATTTCGAGTTGAAAGCAGAAAGAATGAAGAACGAAACAGCTGATGTAGTCGTTGAACAAGATATACAGTTGAAAAATGACAAGAAAAATACAGAAGAAGAATAGCAAAAAAACGCCCGATTTTTCCAAAAATCGGGCGTTTTTTTGTATAAAAAGTCGATCATTTACAAAAGCTTAACATTACGTTAAAACGGAATTAATACTCCTTCGTTAATCTGTGTACTGTAGCAAAAAACAAAAACAAACATTTTTTAGGGGGAAATTAGAAATGAAACCAGTAAAAGTTCTTGCTGTATCTGCTATGCTTGGATCTGCTTTAGTATTAGGTGCATGTAACAGTGGCGGCACAGGTGGAGAAGAGTCAAAAAAAGAAAACACTGAGCAAGCGGGCGAAACAGATAAGCAGCTACAAGGTAACGTTCAAGTTGACGGATCTTCTACTGTTTATCCAATCATGGAAGCTGTATCTGAAGAGTTTATGATGGAGCAACCTGATGTAAAAGTAACTGTTGGTTTCTCTGGAACTGGTGGCGGATTTGAAAAATTCATCGCGGGAGAAACTCAATTAACTAACGCTTCTCGTCCAATTAAAGATGAAGAGAAAGCATCTTTGGAAGAGAAAAAAGTTGATTTCACTGAATTTAAGCTTGCGTTTGACGGTCTTTCAATAGTAGTGAACAAGGATAACGACTGGGTAGATAAACTAACAATCGAAGAACTACAAAAAATGTGGGTAGATAACGGCAAAGCGAAGAAATGGTCTGATATCCGTGAAGGATGGCCAGAAGAAGAAATCAAATTATACTCTCCTGGTACAGATTCTGGTACATTTGATTACTTTGATGAAGTGATCTTAGAAGAGCAACAAATCGATAAAGCGGCTACTTTATCTGAAGATGACAACGTACTTGTACAAGGTGTAACAGGAGATAAAAATGCGATTGGTTACTTCGGTTATGCGTACTACTTAGAAAATAAAGATAGCTTAAAAGTAGTTCCAGTTGATGGAGGTAAAGGTGCGGTTGAACCGACAAACGAAACGATTGAAAGTGGAGAATATGCACCATTATCTCGTCCACTATTCACATATGTATCTAATAAAGCTGTAGCAGAAGATGAAGCAGTATATAACTACGTGAAATTTGCTCTTGAAAATGCAGGCGCATTATCAGAGGAAGTTGGTTACGTGAAGCTTCCAGATGAAGAATATACAAAAGCATTAGAAACATTAGAAGGATTAAAGAAATAATTGTTCAGCGGATAAAGGATCATTATTCCGTAAGGTGGAAAGCGACTCCGCTTTCCACCTTACTATGGGGTTGAAGGGAGTATTCATTTTGAAAACAATCGAGAAGAAAATGAGCCCAGTTCAAGAATTGCTTGAGAAAAAATATAACAGCGGTTTTTTGAACAGAAGTGAAAAGATTATTCCAGTCATACTATTTATTATGGCTGCTGTATCGGTATTAACAACTATTGGAATTATATTCACATTGATTTTTGAAACATTTACTTTTTTTCGCGAAGTTTCGTTAGTTGAGTTCTTTACTGCAAAAGAGTGGTATCCATTCTCTGCATCTGAAGCGACATATGGTATTTTGCCATTAGTCATCGGAACGCTAAAAATTACAGCTATCGCTACATTAACAGCTGTACCGATTGGTTTAGGTGTTGCCATTTATTTAAGTGAGTATGCTTCAGACACAGTTAGAAAAGTTATGAAGCCCGTTTTAGAAGTGTTAGCAGGCGTACCTACTATTGTTTATGGTTTCTTCGCCCTAACATTTGTCACTCCTTTATTGCGATCGATGTTCCCTTCAGTGGAAATGTTTAATGCGATTAGTCCCGGGATTGTTGTAGGAATTATGATTATTCCGATGATTGTATCTCTTTCAGAAGATGCCCTTTCATCTGTTCCTCAAGCCGTACGTCAAGGAGCTTTAGCGCTTGGATCAACAAAGTGGGAAACGACTTGGAGAGTAGCAATGCCAGCTGCTTTATCAGGGATTCTTGCCTCCATTGTATTAGCCATTTCTCGTGCGATCGGTGAAACGATGATCGTAACCATTGCCGGAGGATCTACTCCGACTGCTTCACTAGATTTGACCGCTTCTTTACAAACAATGACATCTTACATTGTTCAAGTAAGCACAGGTGACGCAGGATTTGGTACAACGATTTATTACAGTATTTATGCTGTCGGTTTTACTTTATTTATTTTCACATTGGCTATGAATGTTTTAGCTCAGCGCATCTCTAAGCGTTTTAGGGAGGAATATTAAATGCAAAACGTCCAAAAACGGATTAATACAGATGAAATGGTAGGGAATATTCCTACACGTCTTATGAGGAATAACTTGTATAAAGGGATTTTCTTTGCAGCAACAGTTTTCACATCCATTATTTTAGTCGTCCTTCTTGTTCGAATTTTCTCGCAAGGAGCTGCTCATCTATCATGGGATTTCATGACGAATTTCGCTTCAAGGCGCCCGGAACAAGCTGGGATTAAAGCAGCATTAGTCGGAACGCTTTGGATGATGGCGGTCGTTGTTCCTGTGTCTACTTTATTAGGTGTAGGTGCGGCTATCTATCTTGAGGAATATGCGAAGAAAAATCGCATGACTAAATGGATTCAAATGAACATTTCCAATCTTGCGGGTGTACCATCTGTTGTTTTCGGTTTACTAGGATTGACGATTTTTGTCCGTATGTTTTTCCTTGGCAACAGTATATTAGCCGCAGGATTCACAATGAGTTTGCTGATTCTTCCAGTAATTATTGTTGCTTCACAAGAGGCGATTCGGGCAGTACCAAACGAGTTGAAAGAAGCATCTTTTGGACTTGGTGCTACAAAGTGGCAAACGATTTTACGAGTGGTTCTTCCGTCAGCTCTTCCGGGAATTTTAACAGGAAGTATCTTATCTTTCTCAAGAGCGATTGGAGAAACAGCTCCGCTTGTAGTTATCGGAATTCCAACATTTGTTGCCTTTTTACCTAAGTCTGTCTTTGACCAGTTCACAGCGTTGCCGATGCAAATTTATAACTGGACGAGTAGACCACAAGAGGAATTCCATTTATTGGCTGCGGCTGGTATTATCGTTCTCCTCATCATTTTGATCTTGATGAATTCTGTCGCCGTTTGGATTCGAAATCGTTATCAACAAAGATATTAACTCATACTGAAGCAAAATTAATTGGAGGGAAAATCAATGGCACTAGAGGTAGTGAAAGGTAAACAGAAAGCAGCTAATGAAAGCAAAGCTGTGTACAGTACGAAAAATTGTAATCTTTGGTATGGAGATCATCATGCCTTGAAAAATATTAATTTAGACATTAGTGAGAAGGAAGTTACAGCGATTATCGGACCTTCTGGTTGTGGGAAATCAACGTATATTAAAACACTCAATCGAATGATTGACCTTGTGCCAGGTGTGAAAACTACCGGCGTTATTGAATATCGCGGACGTGACATCTTCAGCAAGGATTTTCTTGTAGAAGAGCTACGTACGAGAGTAGGAATGGTATTCCAAAAGCCAAATCCATTTCCGAAATCAATTTATGATAATGTCGCTTTCGGCTTGCGTATTCATGGTATTACAGATAAGAAAATCGTTAGTGAAACGGTGGAGAGCAGTTTACGTGGAGCAGCTTTATGGGATGAGGTAAAAGATCGTCTTCATGATCCAGCTTACGGATTATCTGGAGGTCAGCAGCAACGTTTATGTATCGCGCGTTGTTTAGCATTAGAACCAGATGTTATTTTAATGGATGAGCCGACTTCAGCTCTTGACCCAGTGTCAACATTAAAAGTAGAAGAACTAATCCAAGAATTAAAAGAGCAATACTCGATTATTATTGTGACGCACAATATGCAGCAAGCTGCTCGTATTTCTGACAAAACGGCGTTCTTCTTAAGTGGTGAAGTTATCGAATTTAGCGATACAGAGATTATTTTTAATAGTCCTCAAGACGCTCGTACGGAAGATTATATTTCAGGAAGATTCGGATAAGAATAAAAAAAGGTTAGCAGTCATTGGTCTGCTAACCTTTTTTATTGAAGCTTCACTTTATTTAGTCGTTAAGACGACAGCGATTTGCTTCATCGTCATGGACGAGTAAAGTTTGTACTCACCGACTTGAATTTTTCTAGCGTAGTCATTGTCAGTCAGGAAGCTATTGAATTCTTCTGCGCTTTTAATGATTCCGGCTTTTTCAAGGGTCTCACCAATATCTGAAGAGGCCATACCAGGAGTAATTTGTAATGTATAATGAGACTCATTGCTTTTTTCGTTAGGTACGGTTTCTTTTTTTGTTTCGTTCGTTTTAGAAAGATCATCAACCTTTTTTTGAAGTTGGTCAATTGTTTTCTTTTGTTGGTCATATTCCGCTGTAGATAAAACAATATAATCTTTCTTTTCTAGTTTGTTGATGATCTTCTTATCTGTTATTTCAGAAGGAGAGGTCGTTTGGGAATAGACCAATAAGGCTAGCGAAGCAGTGAATAGTCCGGCTGCAAAAGCTCTTGTCGTTTGTTTATCCATGCCGTCACCCCTTTTGGTCCATATATGGTTTCAGTAGTTGTTGGACCTGTTTTGTTGACAGAGAAGATTGTTTGGCGATAGCGTCGATACTAACTCCTTGGTAATATAAGGAGATCACTTGGTTTTTTATGATGGCACTAATGTTTGTTTGTTCTTTATTTAATTCGATAGCGTCATCTAAAAACAGTTCCTCTTCTAATATTTTTATTTTTTGTTTTAGTTGATAGTTCTCTTGCAATTGCTGCATAGAAAGTTCTTCCACTTCTTTAGAAAGCTGCTTATAGCGATCTTTTTGAAAAAAGGAGAAAAGGAAAAAAACGGCTGCAGCAGCGGCAAGACCGATGATTAATCCGTCCATTTATATCGTCACCTCGATGTTTGATTGCTCATGTTATTTATATCACATTTAGTTAGTTTCTACTAGCTTCATTAGGGAAAAATAGTCATATTGCGACAATAGTGTACATTGTCGATCCTATCGGACAATGTTAGGATGAGAAGAAGAATGAAAATGATGCTGAATAGGGTGAGAATGTTGCAAGCGGAAATTATTAGGTTGAAAAATGAAGGGAAATCATTCCAAAGTATTGCTGATATATTAGGGATTTCGGTTGGCAAGGTTCGTTACCAATGGGAGAAGTTCCAGAAACAAAAAGCTCCGTTAGAGGACGAACCCTTTGTGTTCCCGTCTAAAGATGAAAAAATAGCCGGTTTTACAGCTGGGAGCCTCACTCTTATGCTCACTTCATCTAACCGAGTCGTTTGTCAATGGACATTGGAAGAGTGGTTTATTCGAGGGATCCAAAATGTTTTTCAACTATCTATGAATCAATCAGCTTATGACTTAAGATTGTATGATATATCAGACATTATGTTTAATGGAAATAATGCTCACCATATGTATAGCTTTAAAGTGCCAACAAACAGCAGTTATTGGTTTGTGAAAGGCTTGCAAAGGAATCGTTCCTACGTATGTGAGATTGGATGGTTGACACAGCACCAAGACTTCTTCCCGCTTCTTCGTTCAAATCCGATCCACACTCCTTATGAACAGGCTAATCAGCAATGGACGCTATACTCAACACTAGAAAGCTATCGAAATGATGAATTGGCACAACCACTTTGGGTCGAGCATATAAGCACGTATTCCTATTATGAACGTTCATTGGAGGAAGAGCATGAGTGAACAAAGGTTTCCTGTTATTTTACAGCCGTCTGTCCCTTTTCGTCCGTTCCTTTTGTCCAATCAAGAAGGGATGTTGTCCTATCTTCAAGAAGTACTTGAAGAGTATTTAGGATTAGTAGATTTATTGAAAAATCTACCTATCGATGCACATATTAGTGTTGTTTTTAATCCACTAATGATCAATTGGTTTCAAACATCTAGCTTTAAAGCAGCTGTAGAACATTATTTTTCGCGTGTAGATGATGAAAAGACTTCATTATTATATGAGCATTGGATAGAGTGGCGTGGAGAATTGCTAGAAGCGTTTCGCTATTATATGAAATGTGGCCGTTTAACAGCCTACCCGACAACGGTGAGTGATTTTCCTTTAACGCTTTTGCAAACGCCAGAGGCGATTAGCTACCAGTTGCAGCAAACCATTCAAATTTGGCAAGCCTGTTTTCAATGTATACCCAACGGTCTATGGCTACCAAAATGTGCATATACTTCAGGAATGGATGTATTGTTCAAACAATTTGGGATCACGTACATATTTCTTGACGATGATGCTCTTCCTCAAACGGAGGGAGCGGAGAAATATACGTATACGACTGCCTATGGAGTCGAAGTGCAACCGATTCGTGCCGTTGACTGTGACAGTCTATGGGAAATGGGTGGAAGAATAGCCATCTATCTTTCATTGCCGCAGTCTCCTTTTGCCCTCTTCCACAAGCTATTGAACTATATGCAATCAGCACGTTTAGAAGAGAGGATGGCTGAAGAGAAGCTCGTTCATGTTCCATTCAGCTATTTACATGCTAGTCAACGCCCTTTGTTGAATGATCATGCAATCGAGCGATTTATGCGAGCTTCTGAAATGGAACGAAAGATTGCTAGAGTAGAGAAACGTTTGTCTCATAGTGAAGAATTCTTGTTGCAAGCGCTTATACAAGAGTGGATGCATTGTTTATACGCGATTGCTCACGAAGCTTGTGAAAAGGAGCTTGTCAACTATTATCATGCATTTGATTATATATATGAAGGTATTTGTCAGGATCTTTGTGATTATGATTTTATCCAACAGCGATATGAGCGATTGTTGTTGGAAGCAAATGTACCTTTTCAAACAAAAGAAGATGCAAGTCATCATTTAACAGCAGAGAGAAAGGGAGTACTTTTATTTACTTGGGAGTATCCTCCTAGAATAGTTGGGGGCTTATCTCGACACGTACATGACCTGTCGATTTCACTTGTGAAGCAAGGGCTTGATGTTTACGTGGTTACGACTGCTACTGCAGATGCGCCCCATTATGAATGTCATGAGGGGGTTCATGTTTTTCGTACTGGCCCATTACATGCTGGTGAAGCTAATTTTTTAACATGGGTAGCTGACTTAAATGCGTGCATGCTTCGGAAGGCAGTGGAGTTAATTGGAGAAAAAAGAATCCAACTACTTCATGCTCACGATTGGCTTGTTAGCCACGCCGCTCTCGTTTGTAAAGATTATTTTCGTCTTCCGTTAGTGACGACCGTTCATGCGACAGAATATGGTCGTAGCCAAGGAGATTTTTCTAATATGCAATTAGCGATTAGTGAGATAGAAAAGCAATTGTTTAATCAATCCGATTGTTTAATCGTTTGTAGCCAGCCGATGAAAGAAGAGGTTCAAACGTATTATTTAGAGAAACCTAAGCCTATATTCACCATTCCTAATGGCGTCTTTTTAAGTGAGCAAAAAGGCATGGTGAGATGGAAAAACTCATCTCCTTACGTTTTTTCCATTGGACGAATGGTAAAGGAAAAAGGTTTTCATTTATTAATTGAAGTGGCTGAGAATATGTTGAAAAAGTGCAATATTCAGTTTATCATTGCAGGTAAGGGACCATTATTAGATTATTTTCGAAAAGAAGTAGAAAAACGGAATTTAGAGGGTATGGTTCAGTTCGTTGGATTTGTGACGGATGAAGAACGATGGCAGTTATTTACGGGATGTGAGATAGCTGTTTTTCCAAGCCTTTATGAACCGTTTGGTATCGTCGCTTTAGAGGCGATGGCAGCTCAAAAGCCTGTGGTCGCTTCGCGTACGGGTGGATTAAAGTCATTTGTGCAACATGAAGAGACGGGATTGTTATTTACTCCTGGAGATCAACAAAGTCTCCAGCTACAATTAGAACGGCTTTTACACGATCGAGAGTTAGCGGATCGTATGAGAATGAATGGCTATGATCTAGCGAAAACGGTTTATAGTTGGGAGAAGATCAGTGGACAGACGAAGCAAGTGTATGATCGGGCCATAGTAAATTTAAAGATGGAAGGTGTGCGCTCATGAAAGGAGTTATTTTAGCAGGAGGTAGGGGAGAAAGGCTAAAGCCTTTAACGGATTGGTCGCCAAAGCCGATGGTGCCATTACTAAATAAACCTCTGTTAGAATACAACTTAGAACTTTTCAAAAAGCAGGGGATTACCGATGTAACCCTCACCGTCTGTTACAAAAAGGAGAGCATTAAGCAGCATATTGGAGATGGCTCCCGTTTTGGTGTGAATGTTACTTATATTGAAGAAAAAAATCCGCTAGGAACAGCAGGTAGCCTTTTTCAGCATGCAGACCGCTTTAAGGAAACATTTGTTGTTTTGAGTGGGGATGCGTTGACGAATATTTCATTGGAAGAAGCGCTTCAGTTTCATCGGTCGAAGCAAGCGCTTCTGACGTTAGTTGCTGTGGAAGTAGAGAGGCCGGAAGAATTCGGTATTTGTTTAATCAATGAGGAAGGACGATTATTGTCCTTCCTCGAAAAACCAGAGCAAGAACAAGTGTTTAGCCATATCGTGAATACAGGCATTTACATTATTGAACCAGAAATTTTTGAGCGCTATCATTTTAGTGGGAAAGTCGATTTTGCGAAAGATCTTTTTCCTGTCATTTTAAAAGATTGTGAGAGAGTTTTTGTGTATCGCTCAGAAGCTTATTGGCAAGATATTGGGAACCCTTATCAGCATTGGTTGGCAGAAAAAAGGTTGAAAAGTGGAATTTCGGGAATAATCTCCACTCCTATACCATTAACTGCTCAAATCACTCACTATTCCACACAGTTTTTGAAGCGCTTTCATTTCCGGAATACCCTTTCACCTAGTTGGGCGGTTAAAAATAATAGACAATGGGCTATTAAAACGACCGAACAATAAAAATCAGACTAGCATTTACAAAAAAAAAGTGATATTATAGAAAAGTCGTAAAGAAGATACAAATGATGTATTGTAAAGTTTGGAGGGAAAAAGATGCGCGTAAATATCACTTTAGCTTGCACTGAGTGCGGTGATCGTAACTATATTTCTAAGAAAAACAAACGTAACAACCCTGATCGTCTTGAATTGAAAAAATATTGTTCAAGAGAAAAGCGTGTTACTACTCATCGTGAAACAAAGTAAGCAGCAGGATCCTTTTCCTGCTGTTTTTTTATATAAAAAAGTCAGGGAGCGTGTGAAAGATGGAGAAGCAGCTGTTACGGCGGAATATGAAAGAAGTACTAGCAAATGTGAGTAAGCTTGAGTATGAACAATACTCTTTTCAAATCGTTCAACGATTATGCTCGTCACCATTATGGCAAAGCGCAAAAACTGTAGCTGTTACCGTTTCACGAGACTTTGAAGTCGATACGTGGGCTTTGATCACAAGAGGCTGGGAAGAGGGAAAAACAGTCGTTGTTCCGAAATGTAATCCCACTGATCGAAGTATGACATATTTTCAGTTGACTTCATTTCATGAGCTAGAAACGGTGTATTCAGGCTTATATGAGCCTGACCCTGTTCAGACGAATAAAGTAGACCCTAGGATGATCGATCTATTAATTGTTCCTGGCCTTGCCTTTGATAAGAGGGGGTATCGGCTTGGCTTTGGTGGCGGATATTTCGATCGATTCCTGGAAAACTTTGAAGGGGAAACGGTCTCTCTCTTGTTTTCGCAGCAACTATTAACAGAAGTTCCTACAGAAGCATACGATTTACCTGTCCAACAATTGATAATGGAAAATGGTATTCATACTTGTTTTTCTAAATAAATAGAAGGCGAAATAGCCTAGGCTTTGCAGTCTCTTTATTGTTTCGTTATAGTAAAAGAGTAACAAAATGAACAAAGGCAGTGATGAGATGGGATCGAATGAAAATAATCTGTTTTGGAAGCTTGCTTATTTCTTTGTTGTGGAAAGAGATTACCAAATCATGACTATGGTTGACAATCGACAGGAGATGCTACTTGAGCACATAACGAATAAATCTGCTCAAGTGATTCGATTAGTCTGTGCAGATGTCGATTGGTCGAATCGTCTTCGTAAAGATATTGAACGCGTGTCTGCGATCGGTGAAGGAATCCGTAAGCAATTAGGAAAACGTCAGTTAAATATAGTTAATATTTATATCTCCTCTCATACCCCGCTTGATGATTATGAACGCTATACGAGCGAGCCCTTTTATTATCCGAAAGGTCAGAAAACAAAGGTGACATCGATTTTATTCAGTCAAGAGCGCCATAAGGAAACAGTAGATCAACTGAATGGGTTGTTTCGAGAGGCAATCGATCCTTCTTTTTTTGATAGCTGCTCCGATGAGGAAGGGTATGCGTATCAACGAGCGGTTTTGAGTTATTCTGTAAAGAAAACGGAAGAAGATCAAAAGCTATTTAATTATGCTACTCCGTTTTTTTCTTTTTTATTTATCGGTGTACAAGTCTTTGTTTTCATTTTGATGGAGTTAAGTGGAGGGAGTACCAATTCAGCTAATCTCATTCGTTTTGGTGCAAAGTTTAATCCACTGATTCTTGAAGGCGAATGGTGGCGCTTTGTTACACCGATGTTTTTACATATTGGCTTTTTACATTTGTTGATGAATACAGCGGCTCTTTATTTATTAGGGACAGCGGTAGAAAAGATTTTTGGACGACTTCGCTTTTTATTGATTTATTTGTTTGCGGGTTTTACAGGAACATTGGCGAGTTTTTTAATGAATGATTCTTTATCAGCTGGCGCAAGCGGCGCGATATTTGGCTGTTTTGGTGCGTTGTTATACTTTGGTACGGTGTATCCTAGACAGTTTGTTCGCACGATGGGAATGAACATTATCTTTATTATTCTCATCAACTTAGTGTTTGGATTTACGATGCCTGGCATTGATAATGCCGGACATATCGGCGGTTTAATTGGCGGCTTTTTAGCGACAGGTATCCTACAGCTACCGAAAAAGAATCGGATCGGTAGACAACTGGTTTTTCTAGTAGGGACGATGGTCCTAACGGCTGGTGCCTTATATATAGGTTTTAACTAATGGATGTTGAAAATTTAGTTTAAAGGGTTGGTGTCAATGAATACAATCTGGGATGTTCAACAGTTGTTAAAAAGGTTTGGTGTGTTTGTTTATATAGGAGATCGAGTGGCTGATTTAGAACTAATGGAAGCAGAATTAAAAGAGCTAAATCAGTCGCAACTCGTGGAACCGAGAGAATTTCAAATGGCCTTACTATTGCTGCGACATGAGATTCAAAAAGAAAAAGATAAAGTAAAGAACAGGTGAACGATGTGAGAACTTCATTAATTGCTGCTGTTGATCTTGGCGGAACGATGACAAAAATAGCGTTTATTAACACGAATGGAGACGTTGTAGTTAGTTGGCAAGTACCGACAGACGTTTCGGATCATGGAAAGCGAATCATCACAAACATTGCCCAGGAAATAAAGAAAAAATTATTAGAGTTGTCGATGTCGAAGGGGCAACTTCTTGGTGTAGGTGTAGGTGCGCCGGGGCCTTTTTCCGAGGATGGAGTGATGTATACAGCCGTTAATTTAGGTTGGGAGAACGATTATCCTTTAAAGGCTCTTCTTGAACAAGAGCTTGACCTTCCTGTTAGGGTAGAAAATGATGCTAACTGTGCAGCACTAGGAGAAATGTGGAAGGGTGCTGGTGGCGGAGCGAAAAACTTAGTGTGTGTCACGCTAGGAACAGGTGTCGGTGGTGGAGTGATCGCAAATGGTCAAATTGTTCGGGGGGCATATGGAGCGGCCGGAGAAATTGGTCATATGACGGTGATGACAGAGAATGGGTTGATATGTAACTGTGGAAAAAGTGGCTGTTTAGAAACGGTAGCTTCTGCAACAGGTGTTGTTCGACTAGCCTCACAACAGATAGAGGCGACAACGAAGGCCTCTCTTTTAAGAACGAAACAAAGTTTTAGCGCAAAGGATGTGTTTGAGGCTGCTAAGAAAGGAGATGAAATTGCTGAGTTTGCTGTTGATCGCTGTAGCTTCTATCTTGGATTAGCGTTATCTCATCTTGGTAACACGTTAAATCCTGATGTGATTGTAATAGGAGGCGGGGTGTCAAAAGCGGGAGAGCCACTATTGCAATCGGTTAGACAAACGTTTAATGAGTTTGCGTTTACTCCTGTTCGAAATTCAACCCGTATTCATTTGGCTACTCTTGGGAATGAAGCAGGTGTTATTGGCGCGGCTTGGTTAATTAAACAAAAGAACGATTCCATTTGAAGATTAGCATGAAAAAATTTAAGATAAAAAAACTCTATTTTCCTGTAAATGGAGTTTTTTTATCTTTGTTTTTTTATAGCGTAAACTACTATTCTACAAAATCTCTGTTTTATCTTGATTGCTTTTTTGTAAAAAAAGTATTAAGATTATCTATGATGTTTTTACAATTGCTAAATATAGCAAGTAGTGTAAGCTGTGAGGGCTGTACTAAGGAGGGTATTTAATGAAAGGAACCTTACGCAACAATGTGACATTAATTGCTGTTGCTGTTTTGTTCTTGTGGTTGAAGACATATTTTACTTATAAAACAAGCTTCCATATGGATATTGAAAACACTTTACAAGAGATTATTTTATTTATTAACCCATTGAGCTTTATTATGCTCGTGCTCGGAGTAGGTCTATTGTTTAAGAGCGATAAGGCAAGAAATCGTTACGTGATGATTACGAGCTTGTTCTTAACAATCTTGCTTTATGCGAATGTAGTATTCTATCGCTTTTTTAATGACTTTATTACGTTGCCGTTATTGTTTCAAACGAGCAACTTTGCTGATCTTGGCAACAGTGTAACAGAAGAGTTTAAATGGTACGATATTTTCTACTTTGCAGACTTAATTTTATTAGCAGTCATTTTAAAAGTGAAACCGAAATTTATTGCCTTTCGTTCGATGACAAAGACGAATCGCCGCGCCTTTTTTTTAACAGCGTTAGCGATGTTGTTTTTAAACTTAGGTTTGTCTGAAATTGAGCGTCCACAGCTTTTAACAAGAACATTTGATAGAGAAATGCTCGTTAAAAATATTGGGACATTCAATTATCATATTTATGATGTCATGTTGCAGTCGAAATCATCGGCTCAGCGTGCGCTTGCTGATGGTAGTGAATTAGCGGATATTGAAAACTATTCTGATGCGAATTATGCTAAACCGAATGATGAGTTGTTTGGTGCGGCTAAAGGGAAGAATGTGATCCTTGTATCAGTAGAATCTACGCAAGAATTTGTTATGAATAATACAGTGAATGGTCAAGAAATTACCCCATTCATGAACCAGTTTGCTAAAGAAAGTTTATATTTTAATAATTTCTATCACCAAACGGGACAAGGAAAAACATCTGATGGTGAATTTTTAGTTGAAAACGCCTTGTACCCATTGAGCCGTGGTGCGGTATTCTTCACTCATTCAGGAAACAAATACAACTCGATGGCTAAAAAATTAAGTGAAAATGGATATTTCACCAACGCGATGCATGCCAATAATAAAAGCTTCTGGAATCGGGACATCATGTACAAATCTCTAGATTATGAGCGCTTTTATGAATTAGGAGATTATGATGTCAATGAAGACAATAGCGTAAACTGGGGTATGAAGGATATTCCGTTCTTTGAACAATCGGTTGAGCATATGAAAGAAATGTCGCAACCTTTCTATTCGAAAATGATTACGTTAACGAATCATCATCCGTTTTATTATGATGAGGAAGATAAGTTCATTGATGAATTTACCTCTAAAGATGGCACAGTCAATCGTTATTTTGTGACCGTTCGTTATACAGATGAAGCATTGAAACGTTTTGTGGAGCAACTGAAAGCATCAGGTTTGTACGAAAACTCAGTGATTGTCCTTTATGGAGATCACTATGGTATTTCTGAGAACCATGATGAAGCGATGAGTGAATACTTAGGTAAAGAAGTGACGCCATTTGTTTCTACGCAGTTGCAAAAAGTTCCATTTATCGTTCATATACCAGGTGTTAAGGGAAGAGTGATTGACAGTGTTGGAGGTCAAGTCGATGTTCGACCGACATTGCTTCATTTACTTGGAATTAATACAAAAGATGATTTGCAGCTCGGACAAGATTTATTGTCTCCTGATCATGAAGATTTAGCCGTCTTCCGTGACGGACGCTTCGTTACGAAAGATTACGTGTATGCCGATAATAAATGTTGGGATAAAACGACGGAACAGCCAACAGAGAAAAAATATTGTGAACCAGCTATGGAAAAGGCTTCAACGGAACTGAATTATTCAGATCAGATTATTTATGGCGATTTGCTTCGTTTTTATGATCCGAATTCTGCCAAGAAACCTGCTCAATAATGCGAAAGAAAAGCTTGCCTATTATGGTGAGCTTTTCTTTTTTTGTTTAAAAAGTAGACAGGTTGTGCTGCATATAGTATAAAAAGGGGGGATTTCATGTCGTTTTTATGTTTTCAACCTTATGATTTTCAACGGCTATTAACAGATGTCAGTAAATTAAAGGGGAATTATTCATTTATTCGTGTATACGAGATTGGAAAGAGTGTAGAGGGACGACCAATATGGGAAATCAAGATGGGGGAGGGGAAAAGAAAAGTTCATTTTAACGGATCATTTCATGCGAATGAATGGATTACTTCTTCTGTATTACTTTCTTTTGTTAAGGAGTATGCAGAAGCGATTGCAAAAGGCGATGATATAGGGGGAGTCTCATCACAATTATTATTCAGTGAAAATAGTTTGTCGATTGTTCCGATGGTTAATCCTGATGGAGTAGAGTTGGTGATTAACGGACCTTCATTAAGAAATGAACAACAAGTGTTAGCGATTAATAGTGGATCTACTGAATTTTCAGGGTGGAAAGCGAATATTCGTGGAGTGGATTTGAATAATCAGTATCCTGTCGGTTGGGAAATTGAAAAAGAAAGAAAATTGCCTAAGTCTCCAGCTTCACGTGATTATCCGGGAGGTCGCCCATTAAGTGAACCGGAGGCTATCGTTATGGCTGAATTGCAAATAAGGGAGCAATTTGATCGCGTCCTTGCCTTTCATACACAAGGAGCAGAGTTTTATTGGGGATATAACGATAAAGAGCCAGAAGAGTCGAAACGGCTAGCTAAGCGGTTTGAGCGAGTCAGTGGGTATGAGGCGGTTCGTTTCATCGATAGTCATGCGGGATTTAAAGATTGGTTTATTCAAGAATACGAGCAACCAGGATTTACAATCGAACTTGGGAAGGGATGTAATCCACTGCCACTTACGCAATTAGCAGCTATTTATGAAGCTACAAGAAGTATTTGTATAGCAGCTTTATTAGAGTAAACGAGAAAAGAGCTGTCTTTAAAGCATTCAGCCCTTCCTTTATCAGAAAAGCAAGCGCTTTATTAAGACAGCTCTTTGGCAATCCAATCATCCTTTTTAGGATTTTAGTGCCCCCCAGGATAGCCAGAACTAATAAAGGTCATAATTGTAAACCATCCGAACACACCGACAGTTCCAAGGCCAAAAATAATCCCTAGCAAATTTTTGTTTTTTAAAGCACCCCATGAACTGAATACGGCAAGAATTGCAACGAGACCGAAAATAATAACTAAGCCGTTCATTGTCCCAACCCCTTTCTTGTTCTACTTAATATTTACAAAGTTTATAATAACTATGTAAAACAAGTACATACACACCATCATTTTATATTTTTTTTCAATGTTTGTCGAGGTGCAAGATGGATAGTTCTTTAAATCAAGATGAATGACTGGTACGATAAAAGTATTCCAGTAGAAAGGTGTGCCGAAAATATGAATTGGACACAATTGCCGTTAGGGACATTGAAAACGAATTGCTATGTACTTTCAAATAGCGAAAATGAATGTATTATTTTTGATCCAGGAGCAGAGGGAGATCGGCTAGTAGAATGGTTAAATGCCAATGAACTTTCACCGTTAGCTATTTTATTAACCCATGCTCACTTTGATCATATCGGGGCTGTAGATGATGTACGAAATGCATTTAATATCCCGGTCTATCTCCACGCTGAAGAAAAAGATTGGTTAACAAATCCTGCGTTAAACGGTTCAGAATTTTTCCGTATGGGAATCGTTCATGCGAATTCGGCTGATCAAATTTTGACGAATGAAGAGGAAATTAAGATCGGAAGTTTTCATTTTAAATTATTTCACACGCCGGGTCATTCTCCGGGAAGTGTTTCTTATTATTATGAACAAGGTCGTGCGATTTTTTCAGGGGACGTTCTTTTTCGGGGAAGCATTGGACGAACAGATCTCCCTAACGGAAATCACGATCAATTAATTGAGAGCATTCATCGCCACCTTCTATCTCTTCCAGAAGAAACGATTGTCTTACCTGGACATGGACCGGCAACAAGCATTGTAGAAGAAATGGAAAGCAACCCTTTTTTAAATGGATTCTAACAAAAAAACCAGCCACTGAGAAGTAGGCTGGTTTTTCTGAGCACTTAATGCCCAGCTCCTGGAGTTACCATAAACGTAGTCCAGTACGTGAAACCTGCGAAGAATACCGTTAAGTATCCTGCAAATACATAAATATACATTCGTTCAGTTAATTTTAAATAGCTCAATAATAAGAAAAACCCCGTTTGACCTAAGAAGATTAGAGCAGTAATATTCATGTGTCCAAGATAAAACATGACTGAAAAGATACCTGTCCAAAAAGCTAAAACACGAAACATCCGATCCATTACGTACCCCCCTTTATTCAACTCTCCATCAAATCTTATTATAATGGAACAATCATGCAGTTGTAAACGCTTCTTTCCGTTACTTTATAACGATTACATGGTAGGTGCAGTCTTTGCATCCGTCTGTCATGCTAGCGGTTTGTTGAAATGATAACTGTTCAAACAAGTTGTCAAATGCTCCTTTTAAAAAAGCGATATGTATTTGACAGGTGAGTTCACTTTGTCGTTCTACCGATTCTTTAAAAGGGCAGTTATACAGTGTGAAATGAATATGCAGACCATCTTCTTTTTCCTCCGCTGCTGGAATGTATCCAGTCATTGCGGAAATTTCCTGCAACAGCTGTAATTTTTCCTCACTTGATAATGCTCTTTGTACGTTTAACTTTTGCCTCATCGTTTTTTCACCGAAGGAATAAGCGACTTTTTTGGCTTCTGTCATACCTAGCTCGCCGATAGAGGCAAGGGTTGACAAGGCAATATTCGCAAGTAGTTGAAAATCTCTATGTGGAAAAGAGAGCTGGACCGACTTATCGGAAGGTTTGTACAACTTTCCTGGTCTGCCGCCTTTTCCAGATTTGTGTAAATAAGAATCAATTACTTCGATATCCTCTAATTTAGACAGATGTAGTCGTGCGACATTCGGATGAATATTAAATTGTTCAGCAATATCTTGCACCGACACTTCCTTTTGATACTTGATCATATACTGATAAATTGAAAACCTGGTGGAATCGGCTAGTGTGGCGGTCATTTTTAATGTTTGTTCCATTTCAAACACCTCTATATTGTTTATTATGCCCATTATAGTCAACAATCAATCAGGACGAAATGATAAAAGTCATACATTAAAAAATGGAAATCAACTTGTTGTGGGTTATCATCCTGAAGTATTAAGAGGCTTAACAAATAATAAGTAGCACATGAAGATGATGCTTCTTTATCTTTTTATGAAAAAATTTCGAAAAAAAGAAGGAATTGCAAGATTGCCGTCGAAATGAGTTGGGGAGTCAAAGTGAAAGGTGGTGAAATTTGTGCATGATAGTTGAAAAGGTGGTCGAAGAGATATTGAGTGAAGCGTTAGCTCTCAGTTCTACTGATATCCACTTTATCCCTCGTCAACACGGCTATGCCGTTCAGTTCCGCTCCTCAGGTCAATTAGTTCCTCATACCGAATTTTCTTTGCGAGAAGGAGAACGATTAATTTCACATGTGAAGTTTATGGCCTCGATGGATATTGGTGAGAAACGAAAGCCTCAAAGTGGTTCTTTTCAGTTAGAATTGTCAGGCTTTGTTATCTCTTTGCGTATTTCAACTCTTCCTACAGCCCTCTCGAAAGAAAGCCTCGTCATTCGATTATTACCTCAGCAAGCTGTCCTTGATATGTTTCAGTTATCTCTATTTCCTAACTCAGCTCAAAAATTACTTGCGTTGTTATCTCATTCTCATGGCTTAATAATTTTTACTGGTCCGACCGGGAGTGGTAAGACGACAACTCTTTATTCGCTCATTCAGCATAGTGCCAATCAGCATCAGCGTAACGTGATCACGTTAGAAGATCCGGTTGAAAAGCAAAATGATCGCTGGCTTCAAGTGCAAGTGAATGAAAAAGCAGGTGTCACATATTCGACAGGGTTGAAAGCGATTTTGCGTCATGATCCAGACGTGATCATGGTGGGAGAGATTCGCGATGAAGAAACCGCTAGAATTGCGATACGAGCGGCATTAACAGGTCATTTAGTTTTGACAACGCTGCATACAAAGGATGCGAAAGGAGCCGTGTTTCGTCTGTTGGAGTTTGGATTAAAGTGGCATGAAATTCAGCAAACGCTCGTGGCGGTGACCGCTCAGCGATTAGTCAATTTAACATGTCCTCAATGTGGTGAAGTATGCTCTCTGTCTTGTCGTTCAGGGAATAGACGCAAGCAAGCGACAGTGTATGAAATTTTAAGTGGAGCTAATTTGCAAGAGGTGTTGAAGGAAGCGAAAGGAGAAAGTGGAAGTTATCAATATCCGCTACTAAAAGATGTATTAAGAAAGGGGATT
Source organism: Bacillus sp. Hm123 (assembly GCF_051842975.2). Classification (NCBI taxonomy): domain Bacteria; kingdom Bacillati; phylum Bacillota; class Bacilli; order Caryophanales; family Bacillaceae; genus Bacillus; species Bacillus sp. Hm123. The sequence continues at coordinate 2,216,036 of NZ_CM200277.1, read as the reverse complement.
GCCCTTGGATATCTCTCTCAAAAAGAATATCATCGTTGGATATTTGAAGAAGAGAAAGGCGACGAAGTACCAAGGTGAATTTATTTTTCGTCTCGGAGAAATGTTGCAGCAAGGCTTTACAATCGGTAGTGCCTTGGAATTTTTATTATTAAACTTCGATCGAAATCATCATGAATCTATTCGTTTAATTCGCTCAGAATTAAATGCGGGAACTCCATTGAATGAAATCCTTCAATTGCTTCAATTTCCCTCAACGATTTGTCTACAAGTGTTTTTTGCCGAAAAGCATGGACATCTTCCTGCTACGTTAAAGCATGCTGGAGACCAATGGAAAAAAACAGAGAAAGCGAAAGAAAAATTAACGAAATTGCTTCAATATCCATTATTTCTACTTTTTCTGTTATTTATGTTGTTGTTTCTGTTAAATCATTTTTTGATGCCTCGCTTTGAAGAACTTTATGCTGCGCTTGGCTTTACCCCACAAGGAGGAACATTTGCGTTAATTGCCTTTTTACAAGTGGCTCCTCCATTGATTATGACGGTTACCTTCCTCATCTTTATCATTTTCACGATGCTTTTTCTCTATTATCAAAAACAAACTCCGCAAAAAAGAATCTCTCTTTTAATGAAAATACCCGTTGTTTCTGCTTATTTTTCATTGTTTTTTACCCGTTTATTTTCTAAGGAAGTGTCTTATTTACTGAAAAGCGGTTTTGCTGTGAATGAAGTGTTGCTCATTTTACAGCAACAAATGATGCATCCGATTTTAAAACATATCGCTCATGAGATGAATGCGACTTTATTGCTTGGCCATTCGTTTGCTGAAGCGGCTGAACAAATCACTTGCTTTGAAAAACAATTGGCGAAGCTTCTTCGTCACGGGGAAGCGAACGGTCGACTAGCGGAGGAGCTATTTATTTTTAGTGAGTTTTGTGAGGAGATCATTGAAAAAAGAGTGAAGAAAATGTTAGCCATCTTGCAGCCGTCTATTTTTCTATTTGTGGGTATCGTCGTTGTCGCAATCTATTTATCCGTCATGTTACCAATGTTTCAAATGGTCGGGTCTGTATAAATGGGAGGGAACACAATGAGAAAAATACTCAAGGATAATCAAGGCTTCACACTAATTGAAATGATGATTGTATTGTTAGTGATCTCGGTGCTGTTATTTATCGCCATTCCTAACGTCGCTAAGCAAAGTAAAAATATTAACAATAAAGGCTGCGATGCTTTTAAACGTATGGTAGAAGGACAGGTACAGGCATTTCGGATCGAGGAAAAGAAGTACCCTGCTACCGTTCAGGAAATGGTGGATAAAGAATATTTGAAAAAGGATGAAACGAGCTGTCCAAATGGAGATAAGTTAGCGATTAGTGCGGATGGAGAAGTAACTGTTGCTAAATAAGTGGATCGAGCATCTTCGCAACCAACAAGGTGTTTCTATGTTAGAGATGCTGATGGTTCTAGCCGTTTTTCTTATTATCTTGTCGGCGGCGATGATTCCCTTTCCGAAAATGTTAGATAGCATAGAGAAGGAGAAATTCATCGATCAATTGCAGGCGGATCTTTACCTTGCCCAATCTTATGCGATATCAAAACAAGAGATTGTCAACGTTCAATTTTTGACGACAAGAGATTCCTATCGGGTAAAAACAGTGAACATTCCTTCTGAGATGTTAACTCAAAGAGAATTGCCCGATTCTATTCGACATATGGACGGTTCTTTACAGGAGATTTGGTTTTTGCCGAATGGTAATACGAATCGTTTTGGTACGATGCTGTTTAAATATAAAGATCGATATATAAAAGTCGTGTTTCAAATTGGCAAGGGGAGATTTTATGTGGAGGAACAATGAAAAAGGTTTTTCTTTAGCTGAGAGCTTACTGTCGCTTTCGGCTGTGCTGATCTTGGTGATGTTGATTTTGCCTTTGCTTTTGCAAATGATTGGTCAATCGAAAGCATTATGGGAAAGAGAAAAAGCGATGAGAGTGTTATTTGAAGAGGGAGAGAAGCGGCTTCATGAAGGGGAGAGTTTTTCTTATATTTATGTAGAGGAGGGTGAAGAATATCATATATCATGGGAGGCTAAATCGGCTGCGTGTGTGGAAGTATCTAAGAAGAAGTTTTGTATTCAGCAGCAATAAAGGCTTTACTCTAGTGGAATCCTTGCTTATCCTTATCGTATTTATGATGCTTGCAGCTCTATTTCCGATGATTTATGGAACGGTATATCAAGTCAATGAACAACTAGAACCTGATAGAAAATCAGAGTGGGAGCTATTTGTTATTCAGCTAAGAAAAGAAATGTATCGTTCTCAATCATGGGCGCCAGCTAATAATAAGCTTTTTTATCAACAGGAAGGACAGAAAATCTCGATTGAACAATATCAACGCAGTGTAAGGAGGAGAGTGAACGGCATGGGCCATGAAATGATGCTGAAAGAGGTGGAATCGATTCAATTTTATTGGGCGGACGAAGCTCTATGTGCTAAAGTGATCTTTACTAATGGGGAGGAGGAACAGGCGCAGTTTTATTCGTTGCTTGAGGAACCGTTATGAAAAGGTTGATTTTCAATGAACGTGGCGTATTGTTTCCTTATGTGTTAGTACTTTTTATCGTCGTTTCATCAACGGCAGTTTTAGGTGTGGAGACTTTCGTAAGTAAGCAAAAAACAGCAATGAATTTAACTGAATACTATGAAATAAAAGTGATCGAGCTGTTAACCCTGCAACATTTGGGTCAACAACTTGCCGAAGGAGTGGTGACAACTGGGGTGTTTGTCACCAATAAGGGAGAGGTGCGTTATTCTGTTTCTCCAGAAGTAGAGAAAGATCAATATGTGATTCAGTTAAGAACGAAGAAAGACGGGACGAGTTTTCAATCAAATGTGGTGTATGATCAAACGACTAAGCAATTTGTTAAACGTATAGATTAACGATTACACAGTCGATATAATAGAAACATTAGGTAGGGGGAGAGGCAAGATGACGACGATTTTTATTACAGGGTTCATGGGAGCAGGCAAAACGACTATTGGTCAATTATTAGCGGAGCAGTTACAAATTCCTGTCATTGATACAGATGTTTATATTGAACAACGAGAAGGAGCAGCTATTTCTGAGATTTTCCGCGATAAAGGAGAAGTGTATTTTCGAGAAGCAGAAACAGCGGCTCTTCAACAGATCTGTACAAATGAACAGAAAATTGTTACAACTGGCGGCGGTATTATTATGAAAGAACAAAACCGGCAGCTCATGAAAAAACATGGGTTTGTCATTTTTTTAGAAGTAGATTTAGCTGTCATATTCGATCGGTTGAAAGGTGATACGAGTCGGCCGCTCATTCAAAATCAAGAACAAGCCCGCATTCAAGAGTTATATGAAAGCCGATTGCCGCTGTACAGGGAAGGGGCAAACTTGATTATCCATGCGACGGATCAAACAGCCGAGCAAGTAGCGGACGAAGTGATTCAACGTTTAAAGCTTGAAGAAAGCGGAGAAACTAACACCATCTAATAGGAGGTGTTAGTCGCTTGTCTATCTATGAAGTTATTCGTTATTGTACGCAAAGCACACTATCTTATTTAAATGAACCAAAACAAGAGAGAAAACAAAAGCGTCAGCGTAGGAAAACGGAGCGACCAGCCTTTGCATCTAGGTGGTTCGGTGTGTTACCTTGGGCGGTGCGTGAACTGTTTCGAAAAAGTTCATAGTCAACTATGTGGCGGAGTCAAATAAATGATTCCGCCATTTACAATGTCTATTTTAATTTTCGGTTCATAGCGCTTTTTTAAGGCGGCTTTTTCGAGGAAGAACGCTTCAGGCTTTTCCTCTTCTTCCTCGTAAAATGAATGTAACAAGGCCAAATCCTCTTCCCATCTATTGATTGCTTTCTGTGCCCATTGCTGATCCTCATTTTTTAAGCGGTCGTCTAAAAACTGATGAATTCGTCGAACCCCGCTTAACGGCTTGATTAAAGGAGCAATGGTAAAGGAGAAATCGGGAATTTTTCCTGAGAGAGATTTTCGTTCCAGTATGTTCATGAACTGCTCTTGAATTTGTCCGTTGATTAAATTAAGTCCGAATGAATGGAACTGCTCCTTCTTGCGATCCGTCTCATAACATACTTTTACATTAATTAATAGCCAAGGATGAAGAGCTTGTTGACGGTGGGGTGTTTGCTGTTCATAAAGGCGGACAAATCCTGCGCGCTGTTTAGCTGATTGAAAAATCTGTTGCAGGCGTGGCGCTCCGAAATGAACGACTTCTCCTTTCAATTCGTTTGAAGCCTCTTTTTGATTAGTAATGAGCGTTAAAGAAAGCGGTTCGCCGACTAAGCCTGTTTTCTCGATGTAATGCCAATAAAAAGGACGATTCATTAGCTCCTTGTCCAAGTCAGGTGTCAGCTTGACCGTTAGTGAACAAGCTGTTTTCTCTAAGATCGAACATTCTCCCACTGTAAAATACTGTTCAAGAAATTGATGAATTTCGTTCGTTTGCACGGATTTCCTCCTCCTTTTTCCACTCGTTAGCCAGTTCAAAGGCCGCCTCAAAATTTCTCATTTTAATTTGCAACTCGCCTTCTGTTTTCGAATGTTGGAAAATATCTGTTAAATGCTCTTGCATATTAGGGATCTCCATTTTTGTTAAAATATCATCCAACTCTCCGATCGCTTGCTCAAATAAACGAATCTTCTCATACAATAGCTGCATAATACGATCTTCAATTGTATCTTTAATCGAAAAATTGTATATATGGACATCTTTTGTTTGACCAAAGCGATGAATCCGTCCAATTCGTTGTTCCAGTCTCATCGGATTCCACGGGAGATCAAAATTAATTAAGTGATGGCAAAACTGAAGATTGAGTCCTTCACCACCGGCCTCTGTTGCAATTAATACTTGAGCATGATTTTGGAATAACTCCTTCATCCAATCTTTTTTTCCGCGTTTAAATCCACCGCGAAAAGGGACAGAGCTTATGCCATGCTGTTTAAAAAACCACTGTAAATACATTTGCGTCGCTCGGTACTCGGTGAAAATAATGACTTTATCATCGATCGATTGTACGAGCTCCAATGCTTTTACGGCTTTGGAATTTTGAGAGACAGCTTCAATAGCCGATAGTATGCCATGAAAGCTTTCAGGTAGTTGATCTCCCCATTGCGTAGCCATATTTTTTAATGTATAGAATACGGCTTCTTTACTGCTGCAAGCTTCCCGCTGTAAAGTGAGCAAGGAAAATGCGCTTCCTATCTGTTCTGGATGTTCGCGGACAAAATGCTCAAGGGATTCATAAAGAGCACGTTCCTGTGGAGTGAATTCCACTTGAATGTTCTCGACTTTTCTTGCTGTCCATTCGACCCCTGTATCTTGCCGGCGATGACGAACCATCACTTTATCCATCAGTTTCATTAACTGTCGGTGATTCTGCACTTGGCGATCGCCTTTTTTAAACTGTTCACTAAACTGTGTCTCACTCCCTAAATGGCCGGGTTTTAATAAAGAAACGAGATGAAACATTTCATCTAGGCGATTTTGTATCGGCGTAGCCGTTAATAATAAACAAAACTTCTTTTTTAAATGCCGCACAAATTGATAGTTTTTCGTTTTATGATTTTTTAATTTATGAGCCTCATCGATAATAACTAAATCATATTCTTGCTCATAAATTTTCTCTTGATGAGGGCTTCTTTTAGCCATATCAATCGAGGAGATGACAATATCGTATTGATCCCAAGCATAGGATTTCTTTTGAGCAATGGCCGGAATATAAAACTTATGATTCATTTCACTTGCCCATTGTGAGACGAGGGAAGCGGGGGTTAAAATTAATACCTTTTTAACCAAGCCACGAATTAAATACTCTTTAAGGATCAGCCCAGCTTCAATTGTTTTTCCAAGACCGACTTCATCTGCTAAAATCGCTTTTCCATTCATTTCTTCAATCACTTTTCTAGCCGTTTCGAGCTGGTGAGGCAAGGCAGTCAGGTCTGGTAAAAAGTCAGGGGCTAACAATCCTTCGAAATCATTGATTAACATTCGTGTTTCCATTTTGAACGCTGATTGGAAGAGTGGCCAGCTTCCCCATGGTCCATCTTGATTGAATCTTTTCTCAAGCTCCTCACCCCAAGCGTTATTAAACAATATATCTACACTCATCTACAAAACTCCTTTATAAAAATGATTGCGGAAACCTCATCGTTAATGGTAGGATGTAAGGGAACAAAATATTATGTCATTTTGTAAAAGACGAACAATAGTCGATTTTTATATGCGAGTGTTCATAGTATGCCCATTTTTTAATTTAATATTGCGAATGAAAGCAAGGGGAGAGACCGGATACGCGGCGCCGAAGGAGCAAACAAGTCATTTGTGAATCTCTCAGGCAAAAGAACTCTTGCTGGACGCACCTCTGGAGAGTGTTTCGTTAACGAAACCACCAAAGAAGACAGCCTGTTCATTCAGGGTAAACTTTCAGGTTCAAGGACAGAGAACAACTTTTATAAGCTGTTCTCTGTCTTTTTTTATGGAAAATCCTAAATGAAGATGGAAACAGCGCTGGGTGTCACACGAAAATCAATAATCAAGGAGGAAGGTTAATGGGAGACTTAAAACGTACGCCACTATTTGAAGCATACAAGCCGTATGGTGGAAAAACGATCGATTTCGGTGGATGGGAGCTTCCAGTTCAGTTTTCAAGTATTAAGGAAGAGCATGAAGCGGTCCGAACGAAAGCGGGATTGTTTGACGTATCTCATATGGGAGAGATCACGGTTAAAGGAAAAGATGCACTTGCGTATCTTCAAAAAATGATGACGAATGACCTTTCCAAATTGAAGCCTAATGGTGCGATCTATACAGCAATGTGCTATGAAAATGGCGGAACGATAGATGACTTGCTAGTTTATATGCTAGATGAAGAAGAATATTTACTTGTTGTGAACGCCGCGAATACAGAAAAAGATTTTGAGTGGTTGAAGCAGCACGAAGAGGGAGAAGTGGAGCTTAAAAACGTGTCTAATGATTGGGCGCAGCTTGCCTTGCAAGGACCTTTAGCAGAAAAGGTACTTCAAAAGCTTGTAAAAGAAACCGATTTAAGCGACATTACATTTTTCAAATTCCGTCAAGCCGTCAATATTTCAGGGGGATCAGCTCTCATTTCTCGCACAGGCTATACAGGAGAAGATGGCTTTGAAATTTATTGCGAAAGCGATCATGCTGCTAAACTATGGCAGGACATTCTTGAAGTAGGGAAGGAAGATGGTGTCGTCCCTTGTGGATTAGGTGCTCGTGACACACTTCGTTTTGAAGCAAACCTTGCTTTATATGGGCAGGAGTTATCGCAAGACATTTCACCGATTGAAGCAAACCTTGGCTTTGCAGTGAAAACGAACAAAGACTTTTTTATCGGAATCGAAGCATTAACGGCTCAAAAAGAAAACGGTCCAGCTCGTAAGCTCGTCGGGCTTGAAATGATCGACCGCGGGATTCCGCGTCACGGTTATGCTGTGTACTCCGCTAGTGGTGAAGAGCTTGGCTTTGTCACGACAGGTACACAATCACCAACATTAAAGAAAAATATCGGGGTTGCTTTATTAAAAGCAGAATATACGTCCATCGACACAGACGTATTTGTGGAAATTCGCGGCAAAAAGCTAGCAGCTAAAACGGTGAAGACACCATTTTATAAACGTTCAAACTAAAGGATTAGGAGAGGGGATGAAATAATGAAGCATCGTTACTTACCAATGACAGAGGCTGATCAAAAGGAAATGCTTTCAACGATTGGCGTTAAGATGATTGATGAATTATTTGCAGATATTCCAGAAAAGGTGCGCTTTCAAGGACTATACAAAATTAAAGAGGCAAAAGCTGAACCTGCGTTGAAAAAAGAGCTGAGCACACTCGCTGCCAAAAACGCTCACGCAAAACAATACGCTTCCTTTTTAGGTGCCGGTGTCTACGATCATTACGCACCGTCCATTGTTGATCATGTCATTTCACGTTCAGAGTTTTATACAGCTTATACACCATATCAGCCGGAAATTTCTCAAGGGGAGTTACAGGCGATTTTTGAATTTCAAACGATGATTTGTGAACTAACGGGTATGGATGTGGCTAATTCTTCGATGTACGATGGTGGCACCGCGTTAGCAGAAGCGGCGATGCTTAGTGCTGGACAGACAAAGCGGAAGAAAGTTCTTGTATCGGAAACGGTTCATCCAGAATCTCGCGACGTGTTGAGAACATATGCGAAAGGTCAAAACATTGAAGTAGTAGAAATTCCTCATAAAGATGGAGTGACAGATCTTAATCAATTACAAGCTCTTGTTGATGATGAAACGGCAGCCGTGATTGTCCAATATCCGAACTTTTTCGGAGCGATTGAGTCATTGCCTGATGTAGAGAAAATCACTCATGAACATAAAGCATTATTTGTCGTCTCTGCTAATCCACTTTCACTCGGTGCGTTAACACCTCCTGGGAAGTTTGGAGCTGATATTGTCATCGGTGATGCGCAACCATTCGGTATCCCTGCAAGCTTTGGTGGACCGCACTGTGGTTACTTCGCTGTAACGAAAAAACTGATGCGTAAAGTGCCGGGGCGTCTTGTCGGGCAAACACAGGATGATGAAGGGCGCCGTGGGTTTGTGCTGACATTACAGGCACGTGAGCAGCATATTCGCCGTGATAAAGCAACGTCTAATATTTGTTCGAATCAAGCATTGAATGCACTAGCAGCAAGCGTGGCGATGACCGCTTTAGGGAAAAAGGGGATCAAAGAAATCGCGATCCAAAATTTACAAAAAGCCCATTTTGCAAAAGATACATTAAAACAGCACGGAGTAGAGATTGTGTTTTCTGCACCGACTTTTAACGAGTTTGTTGTTCGTTTGCCTCAACCGATTAAAGAAGTGAATCAGCGCTTATTTGAAAAAGGCATCATTGGCGGTTATGACCTTGGTTTAACGTATCCAGGTCTTGAAAACTGCATGCTGATTGCGGTGACAGAATTGCGGACGAGAGAAGAAATTGAATTACTTGCAAAAGAATTGGGGGATAGCCATGAATAACAACGATCAATTGCTTATTTTTGAAATGTCTCAACCGGGCCGAATCGGCTACAGTTTACCTGAATTAGATGTACCTGAACAAGATCTATCCCATCTTTTACCTGCTAGATATGTGCGTGAGGAAGAGCCGGAGCTTCCTGAAGTGTCTGAGCTTGATATTATGCGTCATTACACAGCGTTATCGAAAAGAAACCATGGAGTGGACTCGGGATTTTATCCACTTGGCTCTTGTACGATGAAATATAACCCAAAAATTAATGAAGATGTTGCTCGTTTTGACGGCTTTGCGCATATTCACCCGCTTCAGGCAGAAGAGACGGTGCAAGGTGCGCTTGAATTAATGTATGATCTTCAAGAGCATTTGAAAGAAATTACGGGAATGGATGAAGTGACGTTACAACCAGCGGCCGGAGCGCAAGGAGAATGGACGGGACTAATGCTCATTCGTGCGTTCCACGAAGCAAATGGTGACTTCCAACGGACGAAAGTGATTGTTCCAGATTCAGCTCACGGAACGAACCCGGCATCTGCGACCGTAGCTGGTTATGAAACGGTGACTGTAAAATCTGGCGACGACGGTTTAGTAGATATTGAAGATTTAAAGCGTGTCGTCGATGAAACAACAGCCGCGTTAATGTTGACGAATCCAAATACGCTCGGATTATTTGAAGAAAATATTATAGAAATGACTGAAATTATTCATAGTGTGGGCGGGAAAGTCTATTATGATGGAGCCAATTTAAATGCCGTTTTATCGAAGGCGCGTCCTGGAGATATGGGCTTCGATGTCGTCCATTTAAACCTTCATAAAACCTTCACTGGCCCTCATGGTGGCGGTGGCCCAGGTTCAGGCCCTGTTGGGGTGAAGGAAGACTTAATTCCGTTTTTACCAAAGCCTGTGCTTGTGAAAGAAGGCGAGACATTCAAATTCGATTACGATCGTCCGCAAGCGATTGGTCGCGTGAAGCCTTACTACGGAAACTTCGGTATTAACGTTCGAGCGTATACGTATATTCGTTCAATGGGTCCTGATGGATTAAAAGCGGTCACGGAATATGCCGTATTAAACGCCAATTATATGATGCGTCGTTTAGCTCCATATTTTGACTTGCCGTTTGATCGCCATTGTAAGCATGAGTTTGTGTTAAGCGGAAAACGTCAGAAAAAGCTTGGGGTAAGAACACTCGATATTGCGAAGCGTCTGCTTGACTTTGGCTATCATCCACCAACGATCTATTTCCCGTTGAATGTAGAGGAATGTATTATGATCGAGCCAACGGAAACAGAATCGAAGGAAACGTTAGATGCCTTTATTGATGCGATGATTCAAATTGCGAAAGAAGCAGAAGAAAATCCAGAAATTGTGCAAGAATCGCCTCATACGACCGTCATTGGTCGCCTAGATGAAACAATGGCGGCACGCAAACCGGTTCTTCGCTATGAAAAAGCGTTGCAAAACGCTTAATTATAATAAAAAACTGCCTCGGGAGGGCAGTTTTTTATTTGCTCTTTATTTTTCCAGTCCATTTCTTGAAGCCGCCTTCAAGATGGCTAATATTTTTGTATCCTTTTTTGCGTAATGTCATGGCCGCGCGCCCACTTCTCATTCCGCTTTGGCAATAAAGATAAACCGGTTTGTCAGGACGAATCTCGTTTTCCATGCGCGTCTTTAATTGGCTCATCGGAATATTACGAGCGCCTAAAATATGGCCGGCTTCAAATTCATTTGGCTCACGAACATCAATCAACTGAGCTTTACGATAGCCTTTAATGAACTCTTCCTGAGAAAGTGGTGTGACCGCTTTTTTCTGGGAAAAATACATATATAAAGTGTACAAAATAATGGCGCCTAAAATGGCAGCAATGGTATACAGCAACGTATACACCCCTTTCAAGTAAAATTGCAACATTATCTATTATAAACTTGCCTTCATGAAGAATCAAAAGAAATGAAAGCAACCGTTTCATTTTTGAATAAGTCTTTGTTTTTTGCTCAGTATTTGATAGACTGTATGAGGGAATTTACAAACGAAAAAGGCGTGCATGGATAATGAAAAAAGAAGTATGGAAGTTTATTGATTCTGGCCGTCGCTCTGCTAGTTATAATATGGCGATGGATGAAGCATTACTCGATTGGCATAGTCAAGGAAAGATTCCACCATTGATCCGTTTTTACGGTTGGGAGCCAGCCGCATTATCAATTGGTTATTTCCAAAAAGCGGAGAAAGAAATCAATATGGAAGCGGTCAAGGCACACGGGCTTGACTTTGTGCGTCGTCCGACAGGCGGCAGAGGCGTTCTTCACGAGCACGAATTAACGTATAGTGTAATTGTCTCTGAAGAGCATCCGAACATGCCTACGGGTGTGACAGAGGCCTATCGTGTCATTTCTGAAGGGATATTAAAAGGGTTCCACCATCTTGGATTGGAAGCTTATTTCGCTGTGCCTAAAACGGCAGAGGAGAAAAACGGTTTGAAAAATCCGCGCTCTTCGGTTTGTTTTGATGCACCGAGCTGGTATGAGCTTGTAGTAGAAGGGCGGAAAATTGCTGGAAGCGCCCAAACAAGGCAAAAGGGTGTTATTTTACAGCATGGCTCGATCTTGTTAGACCTTGATGAAGATAAGCTATTTAGTCTGTTTAACTACCCGAATGAACGTGTTAAAGAAAGAATGCAAACCGCATTTAAAAATAAAGCGGTAGCGATTAACAGCATTAGTCCAAAAAGCATTACATTAGATATGGCTCGTGTTGCATTTAAACAAGGCTTTGAAGATGGGTTAGGCATTGAATTAGAGCCGCTTGAGTTGACGGATGAACAGTCCGCTTCTATCGAAAAAATAGCGAAAGAGCGTTATGAGTCAAATGAGTGGAATTTCAGGAGATAAGTAATGGTGTCGCATTTTTTGAATACGAACAAAGGTTTTGTTTTGATGCAACCTTTAAAATTATTCTTTTCATCCGATTATCGCTTGTTTTTCTGATGATCTCTCATTTTTTTCGGCGAATACAGCCGTTTTGTCGCTTGACAAAAAAATATTTTTAACTCAATATGTAGTAATGAAATCACTAGAACAAACACAATATATTGTGTTTGTTCTAGTTTTTTATCAAAATATATGGGTATACATTTAAGAACTACTAAGAACTACCAAGAAAAAGTATAGAAAAGGAGTTGTAGATATGTCAGTTACGTCTGTAAAGAATATGTCTATCAACATTGACAGATTAAACAAAGACATTAGCGTTTTTCCGCAGGTTCATCCTGTGACCTCTGACATGAATATTACGCATAAAGGGGTTTCACGCCTCGTGATGATTGATCGCTATTCGTTTAAAGATACAGAAAAGGTCACTTTAACAGAAGGCGATTTTGTTGTGTTAACAGTTAAGGCAGACCCGAAATTTCCCGCGCGAGGTGTTGGCTTCATCGTAAGCATTGACTGGGAAGAAAAGAAAGCAGAAGTGCTAGTTGATGAGGAATTCCGCAGCGCACTTGATGATCCACAAGAACAAGAAACAGGTATTGTTTGCCGTTCTCTCGATGTGATCGAAAAGCCGTTGGAAATTTTCTACGAGCAAATTGCTAAACGTAATGCGACAGGTCTGGCTTCCGTTGAAAAAACAGAGGAAAAGCAAAAAGAATGGTTTGAGAAATTCTACCATGAATTGGTTCATTTGAACTTTATTCCAGCGGGACGAGTTCTATATGGAGCGGGTGCGGCGACAGACGTAACTTATTTCAACTGTTATGTCATGCCGTTCGTTCAAGATTCACGCGAAGGCATTTCCGAACATCGCAAGCAAGTAATGGAAATCATGAGCCGCGGCGGTGGAGTAGGAACAAACGGTTCAACACTACGCCCGCGTAACACACTAGCTAAAGGAGTTAACGGAAAATCTTCCGGATCAGTCTCTTGGCTAGATGATATCGCTAAGCTTACACATCTTGTGGAGCAAGGTGGGTCCCGTTAAACAGTCTCCAAACGGCGGGAGTAAAATCTTGCGAATTGCTGGGACACCCTGAGAGCCTTATTTACTACAACGTGATCGGAAACGATGAGCGTGAAGGTTAAAAAAAATAAGGATTGGGCGATCAGCAGCGAAGGATCTTTGGAAACAAAGGTCAACGTTCAACGACTATTGAAACTTCCTAAGGTTTAAGTGAAAATCAACAGACTGGCTGGTGAAGAAAGTGAAAGCTAAGGAAGGAGTAAACCATAGTAAACGGCAACGTCGCTATGGGGCGCAAGACAAAGAAGAGCTTAAATTTTCTTCTTTGATGATATAGTCTGATCTCATGTGAAAGCATGAGAGCTGGGCAGAAATGACCTAGCCCTCTTAAAAAGAGAGAGTAACAAAAAAGCGTGGAGCACAGATGATTATGTTGGCGGATTAAAAAGTTGAAAGTTGTTTGTTTTTCCGTTATCCTCTAATTAGGAACAAATGTTCTTTTGGGGAACATACGGAAAAGAAGAACAATTTATCCAAATGCTAGTCCGCGTTGTTCAGAGAATGAACGATTAGAAAACCGGGTGAATTGCAGGGAAATCCTGAGAGGCAATTAAGCTACAACGTGACTGGAAACGGTGAGCGTGAATGCTAAAAAATTAATTGCATTGGACAATCTGCAGCCAAGCGCCGTATAGGTGAAGGTTCAACGACTATCGAAAACATTCGAATGGAATGGAAGTAGAGTAGGGAAATATTTTTTTCCGAAGCGCCCGGCCCCTAACAGATCAAGCTGAGGGTGATGATATAGTCTATTCCGTCTGCATAAGCAGAGTTAAAGTATCCTGAAAAGGACGGTATAATTGTGGCACCCTGATATTGTTGAATTCATTATTTCAAAAATGCAGAATCCGCGTATTTTACGCTTCTTAATTGAAAATACAGAAGACGAACAAATTAAAAAAGCAGCGCAAGAAAAACTGAACTTTAAGCCATTGTCTGAGCGTGAATCAGCGATGTACCAAGGAGTGGTCAATTACAAAAGCATTCCTGGTTATGGCGGTTTCAGCCCTGAAATCATTTCAGATGCTGAGGAAAAATTACGTACAGGTGGAACGTACACGGTACACCACCCAGAGTTTTTAACAGGTGCGAACATTTCCATCTGCTTAACGAATGATTTTATGGAAGCAGTGGAACAAGATGTAGAATACGAATTGCGCTTCCCAGCTGTAGAAACGTACAATAAAGAGGAAATGCAATATTATAACGAAAACTGGCATAAAGTTGGCGATGTACGCGAGTGGAAAAAACAAGGACATGCGGTGCGAACTTACCGAAAGATCAAAGCGCGTGAACTTTGGAACTTGATCAATATTTGTGCCACATACTCGGCTGAACCAGGCATTTTCTTCATCGATAATGCGAACGAAATGACGAATGCGAAAGCATATGGGCAACAAGTTGTTGCGACAAATCCGTGTGGTGAATAGTTTGCCTCACGTAAAACATTGCGGGATAAAGCGGGAAGGCTGAGAAGCTGATCCGAACCGAAGGCTAAAGGTAAAATTTTAGTCAGGGGCAACGCATAGGAGCTGAAACTTCAACAATAACCTCTTCATAAAGCTATGACAGGTTCAATTTATTTAATTAGAAATTTTATAACAGGAAAATGTTATATTGGCCAGACTATCCAAAATCCAGAAGATAGATTTAAACAACACTTAAAGCTTTTAAAAACCAATGAAAATCAATTAATTTCAAAAGCCATAAGAAAATATGGGGAAAAATCATTTGAATTTACTATTTTGGAGAGCAATATTCCAGAAGAAAAATTAAATGAAAAAGAGATTGATTATATCCAAAAGCTTGATACGCTATATCCAAATGGATATAACTTGTCTGAGGGCGGACAAAAAGCAAAACGCCAACCAGTGTTGTTAGAAAAAGAAACGTCAATTCTTAAATGGATAGATGAGGGGAAATCCTTACGAGAAATTGCTTTAATATTGGGAGTAACACATCCAACGGTTAAAACTATACTCAATAGAAATCAAATACAACCAATAAAAAGAAGCAAATATAAACCTGTTATTACTGAAGAGGAAAAATCAAAAATTGCTCAACTGTATCGAGATGGACTATCAACAAAAGAAATAGCTATACTGTTGAATAGAAGCGAAAGAGGTGTAAGAAGATACAGGGGTTATTGTTGAAGAATATAATGCTGTCAGAAAGAATCTGACCACTTAAAAGTTTTTAAGTGCCCACGAGACCGCAACATTACACAAAATCAAGTGTAATGAAAATGTATGCTGAGCTTACAGGAAGATGAACTGTAAGAACTAGAGGATAAAAAGCCTTTAGGATAACAAACTACTGGAACAACCACTTGCACCGTTTTCTGTCTGTAATTTAGCTGCCGTGAACTTAGCGGAAATGGCAGATAAGGAAACAAAAACGGTAAACTTTGAAAAACTAAAACAAACGGTAGCTGTGGGCGTGCGCATGCAAGATAATGTCATTGATGCGACACCATACTTCCTTGATGAGAATAAAAAGCAAGCATTAGGTGAGCGTCGTGTCGGCCTAGGAGTTATGGGGCTTGCGGATTTACTGATCTATTGTGAGAAAGAATACGGTTCACCAGAAGGTAATGAACTAGTGGATCAAGTATTCGAAGCGATTGCGGTTACTGCTTATAAAGAATCCGTTGAATTAGCGAAAGAAAAAGGAAGTTTCCCATTCCTTCAAGGGGAAACAGAAGAAGAAACGAATCGTTTAAGACAAGCCTTTATTGAAACAGGCTATATGAAAAAAATGCCTGAAGATGTGCGTGCAGCGATTCTTGAAAACGGAATCCGCAACTCGCACTTACTGACTGTTGCTCCAACGGGTAAATAATATTGCCCCCCGTGTGAGTAATCACATGGTGTAAATCGTACTATATGCGGGAAACTCTGAGAATTCTTTTGTACCTGTGCTTTGCCACCACGAAAAGGTAAAAATCAAAAGATGCAGACAATCCGCAGGGAAGTCGTGGCTGACCCCTCAACGACTAAACGTACGACAACCGATAAATCTAGTTACTTAATTCATGGATTATAAAGATGTAAAGGTGTGAATTAGACTGGAGAAAAAATGTTTGAACTGCTCAACCGTTATGAAAGTTAAGCCAAGTGGTTTTGAAAGAAAAAAGTTTTGCTCAAGAAAGTGTAAAGGTGCTTACCAAAGTAAAAATCCGGTTTCGTTTCAACATTTAAGTAGAAAAGAAAAAGTACTGTGTAGTTATTGTAAATCTACTTTAATTAGGAAAAAGTGTGAAATAGATAAACAAAAAAACTTTTTTTGCAACAAGGAATGTAATGCACATTATAAAAGAGAAATTGAAAAACCCGGACCAAAAAGAGACCGAATTCCTCTTAAATGTGAGGAATGTGAGGAAGTATTTGAAGTGATTAACAGCAGAAAGAATGCGAAATATTGTTCTAAAAGCTGTTTAGGTAAGGCTAATGGTAAGAGAGCAAAACAAAAACTTTCAAAAAAAATAACGGTGAAGTGTGCGCATTGCGAACAACCAATTATAAAAAAGCCTAGTAACATAAAAAAAATAAATTTTTGTACCGTTGATTGTATGGCAACATACTATACCGAGAAAAAGCTTTTTACAGGAGAAAAAAGTGGTACTTGGAGAGGCGGTAAAATAACATATTATGGTGCCAATTGGTTAGCGCAAAGGCGAGCAGCTAGGAAGCGTGATGAATTTATCTGTCAAAAATGCGGGATTCCTGAAATGGAATATGGACAAGAACTATCTGTCCACCATATCATCCCATTTTCTGTATTCGATGATTACATGGAGGCTAATAAACTAAATAATTTAGTCAGTGTTTGTGAGCCATGTCATCGAGTGATTCATTCAGGTGATAATCATCCTAGCAAATTTAATCAAACATTCGGTTGATGATATAGTCTGACCCATATGGCGACGTATGGAGTGGGTACTAATAATCCCCACCCTCCTAAATAAAGGAGAGTAACAAACGTGAGTACTGGAACAATGGTCGGCGTGTCAACAGGTTTAGAACCATACTTCTCTTTCACTTACTACCGAAGCGGTCGCTTAGGGAAGTTTATTGAAGTGAAAGCGGATATTGTTAAAGAATATTTAGATCGTCATCCAGAGGCAGACTCTGATCAGTTGCCTGAATGGTTTGTGACGGCGATGAGCTTGTCTCCAGAAGCACATGCGGATGTACAATGCGTGATTCAACGTTGGATCGATAGTTCGATCTCCAAAACAGTGAACGCACCGCGCGGCTACACGGTAGAACAAGTCGAGCAAGTGTATGAGCGTCTTTATAAAGGCGGAGCAAAGGGTGGTACGGTATATGTTGATGGAAGCCGTGATTCCCAAGTGCTTACACTAAAAGCAGAAGAAAATGATTTCGAGGAAACAGAAACGAAAACAAAAGAACATGAAAACCATGTTGTTCTCGTTGACACGATTCAAGAAATTCGTTCAACGAATGTGACGATCGGTAGTGAAGTCGGCAACACTTGTCCCGTTTGTCGCAAAGGAACAGTAGAAGAAATGGGCGGCTGTAATACGTGTACAAATTGCGGCGCTCAGCTGAAATGTGGTTTGTAAAATAGATAAGAAGGCGGCTATCAATCTTTGGATTGGTGGCCACTTTTTGCGTAATGATTGAGTCACTCAAATTTCCACTTCTAGGACAACTTTTCCTTGCTTACACATATAACAATCAGGCGTAAGTGGGAGAGGTGAGGGAGTGATGAAGATCGATGGGGTGTTTTCGGGTGGGGGAATTAAAGGGTTTGCGCTAGTCGGTGCATTTGAGGAGATCGAGCAAAGAGGCTTAACCTTTGTTCGTTTAGCCGGTACGAGTGCAGGAGCGATTATTGCCGCTTTTATCGCCGCTGGTTATTCCAGTGACGAACTGAAGCGAATGGTGATGGAAGTAAACGAAAAGCAGTTATTGGATGATGTCATGTTTGACTTCCCCTTTTTGAAGTGGATGAAGCTTTATTTTCAGCTCGGTTTATATAAAGGAAAGAAGCTTGAACAGTGGCTAGAGACGAGACTTGAACAAAAAGGAATACGAACATTTGGGGACCTTCCACCAGAAGCGTTACGTGTTGTGACATCGGATATTACCAATGGTCGCTTGCTCGTCATTCCGGATGATTTGCCTTCTTATAATAAAGACCCACTTGCATTTTCAGTGGCACGAGCTGTTCGAATGAGCTGTACGATCCCGTATTTTTTTCAGCCGGTGAAATTAAATGGCCGAGCGTTAACGGTCGATGGTGGCGTGTTGAGTAACTTCCCTATTTGGCTGTTTGATGAGGCAGACAAAAAGCTGATGCGCCCGGTCCTTGGCGTGAAATTGATGACGAAAACAACAGGAGTCTCGCGACAAGTGAAAACAGGAATCGATTTATTTGGCGCTTTGTTTCATACGATGAAAGATGCTCACGATGCCCGCTATATTTCAAGGAGACATGAAAGCAATATTCTCTTTATTCCAGTGCAGGAAACGGCGATTACCGACTTTAACTTAACAGACGAAAAAAAAGACGTCCTTATTCAAACAGGACGTGATCATGCTAAGGCGTTTTTTAAGCGCTGGAGTTATTAATAACCGGGTTTTACGAAGAAGCCCGGTTATTTTTTTTGCCTTTCTTTCCTTCGATCACCGTTAAATGAGCAGATGATTTTCGTCTTAAAGGTTTCTTTTTTGTAGCTGGAGTGGAGGGGTGAGGTGTTTTTTGCCGGCTTTTCAATCGTCTTTTCGATTGTTTAGCGGCTTTTGCAAACGCTCGATCTTCACCATTGCCACCTAACCGCTTTCTCATGATGAGGCGATAGATTAACACAATAACGGCTACAGTTACTGCTGCGATAATCAGCTGCCGAGCTAGAGCTCCAGGGGCATTAAACAACATGGAAACGAGCCCAATAGCAGCGAGTGCAATTAATGAAAAGGTAATGACTGTACGAGTTGTCAATAAAGCCACCTCCTAACAAGCTGTTAATTACATATTAGACAATTTCCTCGGTGTTTAATCCTTTTTGTGTGTTTTCCTCAAAATTTATTAATTTTTCAAATGAGGCGATCGCTACTTCGACTTGATCATCTGTCGGTTCTTTCGTTGTTAGCAATTGCAACCACAAGCCAGGATAACCGAGAAAACGTAATACCGGAACGTCACGCAGTTTATTCGTAAGCTGAAGCACTTCAAAAGAGATACCAAGAACGACAGGAATGAGAGCGATTCGATTGAGTACTCTCACATATAATGGTTCAGTTGGCACTAGTGTATACACAAACATGCCGACAATGACTGTAAATAAAATGAAACTTGAGCCACAACGGTAATGGAGACGAGAAGCTGCTTGCACATTTTCGACTGTTAACGCTTGGTTATTCTCATACGCATTAATCACTTTATGCTCAGCCCCATGATACTGGAATACTCTTTTAATCATTGGTGTTAAAGAAATTAAGTAAATGTACACTAATAGCAAAATAAGTTTGAATACACCTTCGATTACAATTTGTTCCATATCACTTGAAAAGATTGAGCGAGTAGATTCCGCTAAAAAGACAGGGACTAAAGTGAAGACGAATTTCCCAAATAAAAAAGAGAGGATTCCAATGGCTGCTACTCCTAGAACCATAGCCAGTTTAGATGGCTCTGTATTTTTCTTAGCATCTGCTTCATCCGCGTCAAAATCATATTGTTCTTGAGAGAAATTTAAATGCTTCGATCCGTTCGCCGCCGCATCTAAAATCGCAAAGATCCCTCGAACAAATGGAATTTTTTTAAATATTCGAAGCGATGAATTTGTTTTTCTCGGTAAATGATAATAGGCGATCGATTGGTCTTTTTTACGGACAGCGGTCACGGTGTGATGCTTTCCGCCAAACATAACGCCTTCTACAACTGCCTGACCGCCATAAACTGGCTTTTGTTCACTCATGGGATACCTTCTTTCATTAAATTAAAGATAAAGCTTATATACATATTTTAGCCGTTATTTAGAAAAAATAAAAGCTGAATCACTCAACAAAAATGCTTTCTGAAAGTTTGTTATTCGTGAAGGTGGAGGTGCATGATGGAAAAAGACGTGAAACAAGCGAAAGAGATTCATTTTCCGCTGAAAAATGTTATTCTTATTGGTTTTTATGGAGGGTTATTTTGGGGAGCGATCGCTCAATTTGTTGCCTATTTTAATTTTATTAGTTTCAATCCGAACGCCGTATTAAAATATATGCATGTAACAGAATTTAAAAAGACGTATTTAAACGTGGGGATGAGCATTTTATTTTATATCATTTGCTCGCTTATCCTAGCTTTCATTTATTACGCCTTATTCCGAAGAAAGAAGTCGATGTGGGTCGGAGTGATGTACGGTGCTAGTTTATGGGTGATCTTCTTTGTCGTGCTTCGTTCGATTTATCCAGCGATCCCGTGGTGGAGAACGATGAACAACGATACATTAATCACGACGATTTGCCTTCTTCTTCTATATGGTTTGTTTATCGGTTATTCCATCTCCTATGGTTATGAACATCATAAACGGATGAATGTTCAGGCAGAAGAGACCGAGTAAGTAGTTATTAGTAAAATAAATATGTTAGAATGTTCTTGTAACTATATTCGGGGGCAGGGAAAGTATGAAGAATATTCTATTATTAAACGGGCCTAATCTAAACCGACTCGGAAAAAGAGAGCCGGATATTTACGGAGCCGTTACTTTAGAGGAACTTGAAAATCGCTTGATTTCTAAAGCGAAGGAAGCGGACGTAGCGCTTTCCACTTTTCAATCGAACCATGAGGGAGAGCTGATCGATCGTCTTCATTTGGCTGCGGATGAAGGAGTGGACGGGATTATTTTTAATCCGGGAGCATTCACGCACTATAGCTACGCACTGCGCGATGCGGTAGCGTCCATTTCGATTCCAGTCATTGAAGTGCATATTAGTAACATTCATGCACGGGAGTCATTCCGTCATCAATCGGTGATTGCTCCAGTCGCTAGTGGGCAAATCGCAGGTTTGGGATTGATCGGGTATGAGCTGGCTTTACAAGCGTTAATACATAAAACGGGGGAGAGCGAAAAATGATCAAATTAAATCAGCTTCGTACTATGATGCAAGCAGAAGGGATTGATGGATTGCTCGTGATGAGCCCATACAATCGCCGTTATTTAACGGATTTTACTGGTTCTTCTGGAGCGGCGTTAGTCACAATGGATCAAGCGGCGTTTATTACCGATTTCCGCTATGTGGAACAAGCGCAAAAGCAGGCAGACGGCTTTCGGATTGTGAAGCATGAAGGAACCATTTATGAAGAAATCGCCAATCAAGCGAAAGAATTAGGGGTGAATCGACTCGGTTTTGAAAAAGCGTACATGACGTTTCAGTCTTATGAACTCCTTCAAGGGCTCGTCAAAACAGAGATTGTTCCTGTTAGTGAATTAGTTGAAAAATTGCGCTTGATTAAGAGCGAATCAGAGATTAAGATATTAAAGGAAGCGGCCGCTATTGCCGATGCGGCATTCGAGCATATTCTTGAATTTATTCAACCAGGGAAGACAGAGCTTGAGGTTTCCAATGAACTCGAGTTCTTTATGAGAAAGTGTGGCGCGACATCTTCATCTTTTGATACAATAGTAGCCTCAGGTAAACGTTCCGCTCTACCTCATGGAGTAGCGAGCGATAAGGTGATTGAAAAAGGCGATATGGTCACACTTGACTATGGCGCCTATTATCAAGGCTATGTTTCGGATATTACTCGCACCATTGCAGTGGGTGAACCATCTGATCAGATGAAAGATATTTATCATATTGTGTTAGCAGCACAGTTGAAAGGTATGAATGAAATCAAGGCGGGGATGACGGGGAAAGCAGCGGATGCGATTACGCGTGATCATATAACGAAAGCTGGATATGGCCAATATTTTGGGCATTCAACCGGTCACGGGATCGGCCTTGAAGTGCACGAAGGACCTAATCTTTCTTCCCGTTCAGAAATGGTATTAACCCCGGGCATGGCTGTGACAGTCGAGCCGGGAATTTATTTGCCGGGAGTAGGCGGTGTGCGTATTGAAGATGATACGATCATCACGGAAAATGGAAATGAACCGCTCACACATTCTACTAAAGACTTAATCATTCTTTAATGATAATGGAGGATTTACAAAATGATTTCAGTAAATGATTTTCGCACAGGACTAACAATTGAAGTGGACGGCGGCATTTGGCGCGTCGTTGAATTCCAACATGTAAAGCCAGGAAAAGGAGCGGCATTTGTTCGTTCTAAGCTTCGTAACCTTCGTAACGGTGCCATTCAAGAAAAAACATTCCGTGCGGGTGAAAAAGTAGCGAAAGCTCAAATTGACAATCGCAGAATGCAATACTTATATGCAAATGGCGATCAGCACGTATTCATGGATAATGAATCATACGAGCAAATCGAACTACCAGCTGAGCAAATCGAATACGAATTGAAATTCTTGAAAGAAAACATGGAAGTTTCCATCATGATGTATCAAACAGAAACACTTGGTGTGGAATTACCGAATACAGTTGAACTAAAAGTAACTGAAACAGAGCCAGGCATTAAAGGTGACACTGCTTCAGGTGGTACGAAGCCAGCAACTGTAGAAACAGGCTTAGTTGTTCAAGTTCCTTTCTTCGTGAACGAAGACGATGTATTAATCGTGAACACGGATGACGGAAGCTACGTTTCACGTGCATAAGTTTTAAGAAGGCTGTTCCTCTATGTAGGGACAGCTTTTTTGTAGTGTAATAGGGAGTAACAAGAAATGGAATCGAAATGAATAAGCATGAATGACTGGCTGCTGCCGGTCTTTTTTTGTTTTTTAGCTAGCGTGAACGGCATAACTTGAGCGGAAAAACATACATTGAATAAAAAGGGAGGAGAAGGAGGAAATCATGATCGATACGATTCTATCTTATTTGCCGCCGACATTAAAGGAAGTTATTCAATGCTTGCCGTCCCAAGTGAAAAATGAGATGGAAGAAATCAGAATCCGAATGAATCAGCCGTTAGAAATCATTGCTCGACAAGTGTTCTTTTTGCCTCATATTGTGACAACAGAGGAAGGACAAGCTTTGATGAATAAGCTGAGTCAGCACTCTTTTTATGCTCTAGATGAAGAATTGAGATGTGGGTATTTAACAATCGAAGGCGGTCATCGAGTGGGTCTCGCAGGAAAGGTCATTTTAGAACGAGGGAAAGTGAAGGCGATTCGTCATCTCTCGTCTTTTAACTTGCGGATCGCTCGCCAAAAAATTGGAGTGGCTAAGCCGTTCATTTCGGCTCTTTATAAAGATCGATGGAAAAGTACATTGATCATCGGTGCCCCACAAGCAGGGAAAACAACGTTACTTCGAGATATCGCAAGAGTCGCCGCTAGCGGGGAGCAAGCAATGAACTTATCTCCAGTGAAAGTGGGAATCGTGGATGAACGTTCAGAAATTGCTGGTTGTGTTAAAGGGATTCCTCAGCTGGATGTAGGGAGTCGCACGGATGTTCTTGATGCGTGCCCGAAAGCAGAGGGAATGATGATGATGATTCGCTCAATGAGCCCGGATGTATTGATTGCTGACGAAATCGGAAGAGAAGAAGATGGACAGGCCGTTGCGGAAGCAGTGAATGCTGGTATTACTTTAATGGCGACCGTCCATGGAATGAGCTTAAAAGAGGTAGCTAAAAGGCCGATGATCGAAAAAATGATTCAAAATGGTGCTTTTGAACGGTTTATTGAGCTAGCGTTTCAAGACGGGGAGCGGATATTTCATATTCTCGATCAAAATGGCAAGAAGTTAGCCGTGAGAGTAGGGGAAGCCCTGTGAAGTGGATCGGAGCACTTTTCATTTTACTAGGCTCTTGCTGGATAGGGATGGAGCAAGGACGGAAGCTAAGTGAGCGACCACGACAGATTCGATTGTTAAAGTCGGCTTTGCAATCGTTAGAAGCAGAAATTGTGTATGGACATACCCCTTTATATGAGTCAGCTAGAAAATTATCTGAGCGCTTGCCACAGCCGATTGCTACTCTCTTTTCCTCCTTTGCTCAACTATTGACAACAACTGAAATGGATGCGCAAGCGGCTTGGAGAAAAAGCTTACAGGATATTTGGTCACGAATGGAATTAAAAGAGGAGGAACGATCGATTTTATTGGAGTTTGGGGAGACGGTGGGCCGACATGATCGACTAACCGAACAAAAGCAAATTTTGCTGACGCTCACTCATTTAGAACGTCAAGAGCAAGAGGCGGCTGAAGCATATAAACGTTATGGAAAGCTGTATCGAAATTTAAGTATTATCGGTGGCTTATTTATCGTTCTGCTACTTTTATAGCAGAGAAGGAGGAGAACAATTGGGCATTGAAGTGGAAATGATATTCAAAATAGCCGGCGTCGGTTTGATCGTGGCTTTCCTCCATACGATTTTAGAGCAAGTAGGAAAAAAAGAGTACGCTCAGTGGGTTACTTTATTTGGGTTTATTTACGTCTTATTTTTAGTAGCGACGGTCGTGGAGGATTTGTTTAATAAAATTAAAGATGTATTTTTATTTCAATGACGGGAGAGGGATACGATTGAAATTATTCAAATAGCCGCAATAGTTCTTGTTGCTGTATTCTTTGCTCTGTTACTGGAAGAGCATCAGCCCGCCTTTACTTTTGTGCTCGTACTGTTTGTCGGCAGTAGCCTATTTTTGTTTTTAGCGGATCAAATCGCCGAGGTGGTTTTGATGATTAAGAAGCTGGCTGCTCGTGCGGAAGTGGAGCTTGTGTATGTCGAAACGATGTTGAAAATTATTGGTGTTGCTTATATTGCCGAATTCGCTGCACAAATGACAAAGGATGCTGGTCAAGAAGCACTAGCAACGAAGATGGAGCTAGCAGGCAAGGTCATTATTTTATCGATGGCTGTTCCGATTTTAACCCTGTTAATTGAAACAATTTTGTCGATGCTACCGAATTAACAAAAGCATGACTGATGGTGGTGGATGTGTATGAAGCAACGGTTAAAGTTCGCTCTTTTGTTCTTCATTCTGATTGCATCAGCCTCTTATAGTGTACAAGCAGAGGGTGAGGAGGAGCCACTTGATTTAGGTGGAATGGCGAAAGAGCAATTACAGCATTTAGGACTAGAGGATCTGTCCGCTCAATGGGATCACATTGTAAGAACGTACGGACAATATTTGCCGGAAGCAAAGCGAGGACCATTACCGAGTCTATTAGAAGGTGGACAGTCCGTTTCGTTAAGTGAATGGGTAAAAGGATTAGCTTCTTTCGTCTTTCATGAATTGACGGCTAATGGCAAACTGCTCGGAACTCTAATTTTGTTAACGGTGTTTTCTGTCTTTCTGCAAATTCTCCAAAATGCCTTTGAGCAAGGAGTAGTTAGTAAGACGGCTTATGGCATCGTGTTAATGGTGCTGATGATTATCGCTTTAAATAGTTTTCGCTTAACGATGGATTATGCCATCGAAGCAGTGGATGGAATGATTCAATTTTTGCTCGCGCTTGTTCCGATCCTTCTCGCTCTATTAGCCACAACTGGAGGAGTAGTTTCAGCTACGCTGTTTCACCCATTTTTACTTTTTTTAATGAATATTAGCGCGATATTAATTCAAAAAGTCGTGTTGCCTCTGTTGTTTTTTGCCACGCTTATTAGCTTAGTAAGTCTTTTTTCTGAATATTATCAAGCGACGAAGCTTGCCGATCTACTTCGGCGCTTTAGTATCGGTTTGCTCAGCGTGTTTATGGCGATTTATTTAGCGGTTATTTCCATTCAAGGAACAGCAGCCGCTGTGTCTGACGGACTAGCGATTCGAGCTGCCAAATTCCTTGCCGGAAATTTTATTCCTGTCGTTGGCAGGATGTTTACGGAAGCTGCGGATACAGTGATGAGCGCCTCCTTATTATTGAAAAATACGCTCGGCCTTGCAGGAGCAGGAATGCTGTTATTAATTATCGCTTTTCCAGCTTTAAAGATCTTTGTCCTAATTATGATCTATAAAATCTCAGCAGCGATACTACAACCGCTTGGAGACAAAGTGGTCGTCAATTGTCTCGACATCATCAGCAAAAATATGACCTATGTGTTAGCCGCTCTCGTGATTGTCTCCTTCATGTTCTTTTTATCCATTGTCATTCTCGTATCTGCAAGCAATTTAGCCATGATGATTCGTTAAAGAAGGGACCGAGAAGAATGGCTTATATAATGGACTGGCTCGGTAATGTGTTAGCTTTTATTCTCCTTGCTGCTGTAGTGGACATGCTATTACCTACGTCTTCATTTCAAAAATACGCAAGGGTCGTGATGGGCTTGCTGTTATTACTAGTGATGCTTCAGCCGATGTGGACATTGTTTTCTATCGACATGGAGCAAGAGCTGTATGACTGGATTGATCAGCAGACAACGGATGAAAAGCTAGAACAGGAGTTGACGGTCAAACAAGGTCGCTTAGAGTCGACGAAACAACTGTATATATTGAAAAATGCTGAACAGCAGCTACGTACTCAAGTGGAAGATGAATTAAAGAATCAATTTCAAAAGAAAATAATAGATTTAAATATTGAGGTTCACAATTGGGGAGAATATGCCCCTGAAGATATTGCACAAGTAGATGTATATATGGCTTCTATGGACAAGAATACATCGGCTATGACAGTAGATGAAGTCGTGATCGATTCACCTTCCACATTACAAGTAGATCGGAAGGAAGACGAGTCACTCATCGATTTTCTCTCGAAAAAGTGGAATATTCCGACCGAGCAACTGAATATTCATATGGTAGAGGAGGGGGACAGCCTTGAGTGATCGGAAAAATCTGTTAGAACGGCTTCAGTCCTTAATTCCATCTAAAAAAAGCGGAGAGGAGAAATCAACAAATAAGGCAAAATGGATGGTGATTGTCGCTATCCTAGGCATGGGCATGATGTTGTTTAGTGACTTGAAGGAAAGAGGAGACATACCTGTGATCAATCAAGGGCATCAAACTAATGGTGAAGAAGCATCCGAACAAAAAAATTCGTCGATTCAATCCTCAACAAGCGACTACGAGCAAGAATATGAAAAAAAACTACAATCTGCGCTTGAGGAAATGGCTGGTGTCAGTAATGTGACAGTTGTAGTCAATATAGAAGCCAGTGAACAAAGAGTGCTAGAAAAAAACACAGCTGTCAAATCACAAGAAACGAAAGAAATGGATAAGAAGGGTGGAGAACGGACCGTCATTGATCAAACGAGAGAAGAGGAATTAGTGATGATGAAAGAAGAGCATGGGGACGCTCCCGTCATATTAGAAATGAAGAAGCCGGAAATACGTGGAGTGTTGGTCGTGGCGGAGGGAGTAGAAAATATTCAAGTGAAGAAATGGGTCATTGAGTCGGTTACAAGAGTGCTACATGTACCGAGCCATCGCGTAGCCGTCATGCCGAAAAAACCAAAGGAGGAAGCTTAAAATGCTATTGAAAAAACAAACCGTTTGGTTGTTAACGATGATCAGTCTAGTTGTCGTATTATCTGTCTACTACATTACTTCTCCAGAGCAGCTTTCACCTGACGTCGCCTCGACGAAAAATCAAGCAGGAGAGACGAATGAGTCAGCCGAACAAATGCCTCAAGAAACAAATGGAGCGGCGAGTGATCAACAAGTAGAGGTCGTGACAGAAACGGCAGGAGATGAGGCATTTGACCTTCTTCGATTAGAAATGGAGGATCAAAGAAATAAGCTGAAGGAGGATTTGACAACGAAAGTCGCTTCATCAGACCTTTCAGCTGAGGATAAAAATCAAGCTTATGAAGAAATGGAAAAATTAACAGAATTAGCAACGAAAGAAAGTGTGTTAGAGACACTCATTAAATCAAAAGGGTATAAAGATGCTCTCGTTCGTGCAGATGGAACGAATATTAAAATCACCGTCAAAGCTGAAAAGCATTCCGCTACCGCAGCGAATGAAATCATTCGTCTGGCACGGGACGAGCTAGGAAAGCAACCGGTTGCGGTGGAATTTCAAACAGTGAAATAAAGATCAAAATGAAAAGTCAGGAGCTGTCTTGAAAAGGAGCACCTTTAGAAGGTCCCTTTTATCTTAAGATCGCTCTTTTTTTGTTTGCAGATTAATAGAGGCAATTAAAAAAATATTTTTAAAATTTTTATTTATCATATCATATTCACTGGAGAAGCGATAAAATATATGGGTAGAATTCTCTTCCTTAATTAAAAGTTGAATTCTTACTAGATGTTATCGTAAGATGTTATTATCTAGTCATAATTTTTCAAGGGGTGTCAGAGATGAAAGTACAGGAAATAAGAGAATTGATTAAACTTGTTGATCAATCCAATATTGAAGAGTTTGTATTTGAATCAGATGGTAGTAAAGTCAAAATGAAAAAGAACGCAGGCGTGACATACTCTGTAGTGAAGGATGTACCACAGGAAGCACCGAAAGTAGAAGCTGCTCCGGTACAAACAGAACAACCGGAAGTAAAGCCTGTCGTTCAAGAAGTACCAGTGCCAGAAGCGCCAAAAGCAGTAGAAAGCACAGGAAATTTACATACAATCACGTCTCCGATGGTAGGAACGTTCTATCAATCTCCATCTCCAGACGCGGAGGCATACGTGAAGCCGGGATCAAAAGTGTCTAGTGAAACCGTTGTTTGTATCGTAGAAGCAATGAAATTGTTTAACGAAATTGAAGCGGAAGTGGAAGGCGAAATTGTCGAAATTCTTGTGAAAGACGGGCAATTAGTTGAATACGGTCAACCGTTATTTTCAGTAAAGCCTTTATAAGGAGAGATCGGGAATGATTAAAAAGTTATTGATCGCCAACCGTGGGGAAATTGCTGTGCGTATTATTCGCGCTTGCAAAGAACTTGATATAGAAACGGTGGCTGTCTATTCCGAAGCAGATAAAGAAGCTCTCCACGTGCAATTAGCGGATGAAGCTTTCTGTATTGGACCTACTGCTTCTAAAGACAGCTATTTAAATTTCACAAATATTATTAGTGTAGCTAAATTGACGAATTGTGATGCGATCCATCCGGGTTATGGGTTTTTGGCAGAGAATGCGAACTTCGCAGAGATTTGTCGTGAATGCAATATCATCTTTGTCGGTCCATCTCCAGAAGCTATCACTCAGATGGGAACGAAAGATGTAGCGCGTGATACGATGGAAAAAGCAGGTGTGCCAATCGTACCGGGTTCTGATGGCATTATTCCATCGATCGAAGAAGGAATGGCGATTGCCGAGGGAATTGGATACCCAGTTATTATTAAAGCGACAGCTGGCGGTGGTGGAAAAGGGATTCGTGTCGCTCGCGATGAAGAAGAACTCGTCAAAGGCATTAACATGACCCAGCAAGAAGCCGCCACAGCGTTTGGTAACCCAGGTGTCTATTTGGAAAAATTTATCGAAGATTTTCGCCATGTTGAAATTCAAGTACTTGCAGATACGCATGGAAATGTGATTCACTTAGGTGAACGTGATTGTACTATCCAACGTCGTATGCAAAAGTTGCTTGAAGAAACGCCTTCACCGGCTCTTGATGCCAAAGTTCGCGAAGAAATGGGAAATGCAGCAGTGAAAGCAGCGAAAGCAGTTGATTATACAGGTGCAGGAACGGTAGAATTTATTTATGATTATAATCATAAACAGTTCTATTTCATGGAAATGAACACAAGAATTCAAGTAGAACATCCTGTAACGGAAATGGTAACAGGTGTGGACTTGATTAAAGAGCAGATTCGTGTAGCATCTGGCGAGGAATTGGCTCTTACACAACAAGAGGTAGAGTTCAATGGCTGGTCGATTGAGTGCCGAATTAATGCAGAAAATCCAGAAAAGAACTTTATGCCATCTCCTGGTCGTATTACAGCTTATATGCCACCTGGAGGTTTTGGAGTTCGGGTAGATTCTGCTGCTTATCCAGGTTATATGATTCCACCATTTTATGACTCCATGATTGCTAAACTTATCACGTTTGGAGCGACTCGTGAGGAAGCGATTGCTCGAATGAAGCGTGCGTTAAGCGAATTTGTCATCGAAGGAGTCCATACAACTATTCCATTCCACTTACAGTTGCTTGATCATGAGAAATTCGTTGATGGAGAATTTAACACGAAATTCCTTGAAATGTACGAAGTGATGAATTCATAAACTATTTAACACGGGGGTGTTGATTGATGGCAGAAAATAGCCAAGGAAATCAAGTTTTAGAAATGAGTAATGGAGACAATGGTATGGGGCGGATTGAAATTGCTCCTGAAGTAATTGAAGTCATTGCAGGAATCGCTGCATCTGAAGTCGATGGCGTCGAGAAAATGCGTGGTAGCTTTGCATCAGGTGTCGTGGAGCGTCTCGGTAAGAAAAACCACGGTAAAGGTGTTCGTGTTCACTTAGCAGAAGACGGCATTAAAGTTGATGTGTATTGTGTGATCGCATTTGGTGTATCGATTCCTGCAGTCGCTCAAAAAATTCAAGATAATATCCGACAAGCGTTATTAAATATGACGGCACTTCAAGTAGATGAAGTAAACATTCATGTTGTCGGTATTCAGTTTGAAACAAAAAGCACTGAAAGCGATTTAGTACCAGAAGCGTAAAATGAAAGGCTGACCTAAGCAAAATGGGTAAGGCGTATGAAGCCTTACCTAACGGGTCAGCTTTTTTTTGTTGTTTGTCGATCATTATTTATTTTTAACAAAGATTTTAAAAACACAGCTTTTTTGCAAGAACATGTGTATTTTTTTTATTTTATGCTATTATCATTTTATGATGAAAAAGCAAAAGGAGTTTAAATGAATGAAAAGACGTACAGCACGTGAGAAAAGCTTGCAGGCACTTTATCAAATCGATATGAGTGGAGCAACCCCTGAAGAAGCGATCCAAAATGTATTAGAGGATGCTCCGGTCGATGAATATTTACAAAAAAGTGTGATGGGTACGATTTCTCATTTAGAAGAGATTGACCAAATCGTTAAGGAGAATCTTGAGAATTGGTCATTTGATCGTTTAGCAAAAGTCGATCGCAATATTTTACGATTAGCGGTATATGAAATGAAGTATACCGAGGATGTGCCTGACAAAGTGGCGATTAACGAAGCAGTGGAGCTAGCTAAGAGTTTTAGCGATGAGCGTTCAAGTAAGTTTATTAATGGTGTATTATCACGAATTAAAGATTCGATATAATAACGAATGGCTAACAAGGGGGAAACAATCATGACAGCAACAATCATCGATGGTAAACAAATTGCGAAAGATATTCGCCAAGAATTAAAGGGAGAAATCGAAACTCTAAAGCAAAAAGGAATCACTCCAGGCTTAGCGGTTATTTTAGTTGGGGAAGATCAAGCTTCACAAACGTATGTAAGAAATAAAGACAAAGCTTGTGAAGAGGTTGGAATCCATTCGGAAATCTATCGTTATCCGGCAGATCTTACAGAAGCAGAATTGCTTGAAAAAGTGCAAGAGTTGAACGAGGATGAAAATATTCACGGCATTCTTGTTCAATTGCCATTACCTTCTCATATTTCAGAAGACAAAGTGATCGATGCGATTGCTCCTGAAAAGGATGTAGATGGCTTTCATCCAGTCAATGTAGGGAAAATGTCGATCGGGAAGGAAGCTTTTTATTCTTGTACACCTTATGGCATTATTAAAATGCTTGAAAAAGAAAATATTTCTTTAGAGGGCAAGCATGTCGTCGTTGTCGGTCGCAGCAACATCGTTGGTAAACCAGCCGCTTTGCTTTCTTTAAAAGAGAGCGCAACAGTAACCGTTTGTCATTCGAGAACGACAGACTTGTCTGCTTTTACAAAGCAAGCAGATGTAGTGATCGCTGCTGTCGGTCAAGCGAAATTTTTAAAGGCGGAAGATTTCAAATCAGGAGCGGTTGTGATCGATGTGGGGATGAACCGTGATGAAAACGGCAAGCTTTGTGGCGACGTTGACTTTGAAAGTGCGAAAGAAGTAGCCGGTGCGATTACACCAGTTCCAGGTGGTGTAGGTCCGATGACGATTACGATGTTATTGTTTAATACTGTGCAATCGGTAAAACAAAAAGTAGCGATGGCGGCATCTAAATAAGCAGTTTGAAATGTCAAAGCTGCCTCCCGAACATGTTATAATAGGGAGGCAGCTTTTTAGCTTGACCCAAAAAGGTGGGATGGAAGATGGATGTACAACGCTATTTAACAGTTAAAGCGTTAACGAAATACATAAAACGAAAATTCGATGCTGATCCGCATTTAACGAATGTGTTTGTTAAAGGAGAAATCTCTAACTTTAAAATGCACTCTAGCGGACATATGTACTTTACTTTAAAAGATGATCAGGCGCGGATGTTGGCGGTTATGTTTTCCTCTGCCAATCGATCGTTAAAGTTTAAGCCAGAAAACGGAATGCAAGTGTTAATTAAGGGAGATATCACTGTTTACGAAGCCGGCGGTCAATATCAAATATATGTGAAGGCGATGCAGCCAGATGGTATCGGCGAGCTCTATCTAGCATTTGAGCAGCTAAAGAAACGTCTGGAAAAAGAAGGGCTGTTTGATGTTACCAAAAAACGCTCCCTGCCTCCCTATCCTAAAGTGGTTGGTATCATTACTTCACCAACAGGAGCAGCCGTGAGAGATATCATCACAACGATCAAGAGGCGCTATCCAGTCGCTCAAATGCTCGTCTATCCAGCCCTTGTTCAAGGAGAGAACGCCGCTCCTTCGATTGTATCAGCGATTGAAAAAGCGAATGTTGATGGTCAAGCAGACGTGTTAATTATCGGACGTGGGGGCGGCTCGATTGAGGAACTCTGGGCTTTTAATGAAGAACAAGTAGCTTTAGCAATTAGTGCTTCACAAATACCGACCATCTCAGCTGTCGGTCATGAAACAGATGTGACCATCGCTGATTTTATTGCGGATATGAGAGCACCGACACCTACAGGGGCTGCTGAGCTTGCTGTACCGCATATCGAAGAAGTTGTCGAAAAAGTAGCCGCAAAAAAAACACGATTAATTCGAGCGATGTCAGAAAAAATTCGGCGGGAAAGAAAACGATATGAAGCTGTCAAAAGCTCCTATATTATGCGCAACCCAGAGGCGCTATATCGTCAACAAGCGGAACGACTAGATCGACTAACGGAAAAACTGGTTAGAGAGCAGACTCTTTATTTGAAACAGACTCATACTCAAATTCATGAGCTGACTAATCGTTTACAAAGAAGTCATCCAGGGAAAAAAATTCATGAGTCTACGATCGAAGTGGATCGATTAAAAATGAGATTGACTCGACAAATGCAAGCTGTATTTAACCGTAAAGAAGACGAATTTAAACGAAAAGTATCTTTACTTCAAGCATTAAGTCCGTTAAAAGTGATGGAAAGAGGATATAGCCTCACTTATACTGCTGATAATCAATTAGTGAAATCAACGAGAGATGCTAAAGTGGGCGAGGAACTGAGAGTCCGATTGTCCGATGGGAGCTTGTATTGTCAAATTCAATCGATGGAGGAGGATAAAAATGGAGAATAAAAAACTTAGTTTTGAAGAAGCGATGGATCAGCTAGAATCGATTGTGACAAAGCTCGAAGAAGGCGATGTTCCGTTAGAAGAAGCGTTGAGTTATTATCAAAAAGGAATGGAATTATCTGCTTTTTGTCATGAAAGATTGGGGAGTGCAGAAGAACAATTAGCAAAATTAATGACCGAAGATGGAGAGCAGGACTTCGTTGTTCGTGAGGGGGAATAACAGAGTGAGCCAATTGTCAGGATTTATCGATGCACATAAAACAGAACTCGAAACAAAATTACACACAATCATTTCTACAATCACAGCTCCAGACATATTAATACAAGCAATGGATTATTCTCTTCAAGCAGGTGGAAAAAGACTTCGTCCGATGTTATTGTTTGCGACGGTCGCTGCTTTTCGCAAAAAAACATCGCTTGGAATGGAAGCTGCCGCCGCTTTAGAAATGATTCATACGTATTCCTTAATTCATGATGACTTACCGAGCATGGATGATGATGATCTCCGTCGGGGCAAGCCGACTAACCATAAAGTGTTTGGCGAAGCGACGGCTATATTAGCGGGAGATGCCTTGTTAACTCATGCTTTTAAAGTGATCACTCAATCACTGGAATATTCCAGTGACCAGAAAGTATGGTTGATTGATCGGTTATCTCAAGCGGCTGGACCTAGTGGGATGGTCGGGGGGCAAATGGCCGATATCGAGGGAGAAAACAAACAGTTAACTTTAGAAGAACTTGAGTATATTCATAAACATAAAACGGGTAAGCTGTTAGAGTTTAGCGTGATGGCAGGAGCCTTTTTATCAGGAGCGACAGAAGAGCAATTACAGCATTTTCAAACATACGCCAATCATATTGGCCTTGCTTTTCAAATTCAAGACGATATATTAGATGTGGAAGGCTCAGAAGAAAAAATCGGCAAACGAGTCGGTAGTGATGTGAATAAACAAAAGAGCACGTATCCAGCTTTACTGACGCTTGAGGGAGCGAAAGACAAGCTTCAGGAGCATTTAACAAAAGCGCTTCAAGCGATCGAAAAAACGAATACAGATGCTGAACTTTTGAAGGAACTTGCCCATTTAATTGCTCATCGAGATCAGTGAAAAGTGACTAAAATTGTTGTAATTTGCGACGTGTGATATAATATCAGTACCATTTTTATTAACTAGCCGTTATCACGTCATAGTGTTAGCGGCTCTTTTTTCAAAGTCACTAAAGCGAAAAGTTGTAGAAAAAATCAAGCACGTTATAATAAAGTCAAAGTGACAAATGACATAGTAATGAAAGCGAGTGATCCTATTGGATCTATTATCAATTAAAGACCCTACTTTTTTGAAAAACATGTCCATAGATGAATTAAATGAATTAAGCGCAGATATTCGTCAATTTTTAATCGAAAATTTATCAAAAACGGGAGGTCACATCGGGCCGAACCTAGGGGTAGTAGAGTTAACGATTGCCTTGCATCGTTGCTTTCAAAGCCCTATCGATAAAATTCTATGGGATGTTGGACACCAGTCGTATGTTCATAAAATATTAACAGGGCGTGCCGGACAATTCGATACTCTTCGTCAGTACAAAGGATTGTGCGGTTTCCCTAAATGCTCGGAAAGTGAGCATGATGTATGGGAAACCGGCCATAGTTCCACGTCTTTATCCGCAGCGATGGGGATGGCGATTGCGAGAGACTTAAAGAAAGAGAAGTCTCATGTTATTCCAGTCATTGGTGATGGTGCCCTAACCGGAGGAATGGCTCTTGAAGCGATGAATCATATTGGACATGAGAAAACGAATATGATTGTGATTTTAAACGATAATGAGATGTCCATCGCTCCTAACGTTGGAGCGCTTCATCAAATGTTGGGGCGTTTGCGAACAGCCGGTAAATATAACTGGGTGAAAGATGAACTTGAAAGCTTACTGAAAAAAATTCCAGCTGTTGGTGGGAAAATGGTTCATACAGCGGAACGATTAAAAGATAGTTTAAAGTACTTATTTGTATCAGGTATGTTTTTTGAAGAGATGGGATTTACGTATCTTGGCCCAATTGATGGTCATAATTTTGAAGATTTGTTAGAACAGCTACAATATGCAAAAAAAGTAGAAGGACCTGTCATCCTTCATGTGTTGACGAAGAAAGGAAAAGGCTATCGTCCAGCTGAGTTAGATACGCAAGGAACATGGCATGGAATCGGTCCATATAAAATGGAAACGGGAGCGATTATAAAGCCTGTCAATCAGCCGCCTGCTTGGAGTGCGCTTGTGAGTGAAACGGCTCGCAAAATTGCCCGTACCGATGACCGTGTCGTTGCTATTACACCGGCAATGCCTGTTGGTTCTAAGCTGTTAGGGTTTGCCGAGGAGTTTCCTGATCGGATGCATGATGTAGGGATTGCCGAGCAGCATGCCGCAACGGTAGCCGCAGGGCTTGCGACGCAGGGGATGAAACCGTTTCTTGCCATTTATTCGACGTTTTTACAGCGAGCTTACGATCAAGTTGTCCATGATATTTGTCGACCGAATTTAAATGTGTTTATCGGCATTGATCGGGCGGGTCTCGTAGGTGCAGACGGTGAAACGCATCAAGGAGTATTTGACATCGCTTTTTTACGTCATTTGCCTAATATGGTCTTGATGATGCCAAAAGATGAGAATGAGGGACAGCATCTCGTGTACACAGCTTTTCAATATAACGACGGTCCGATTGCGATGCGCTTTCCGCGAGGCAATGGACTCGGTGTGCCGATGGATGAACAATTGAAGGAAATTCCGATTGGTTCTTGGGAAGTGTTGAAAGAGGGGCAGGATCTCGCGATTTTAACATTCGGTACAACGATTCCAATGGCGATGAAAGCAGCAGAACAGGCGGAAAAACAAGGGATTTCCGTGAAGGTTGTCAACGCTCGTTTTATTAAACCGATGGATGAAGCGATGCTGTTACGGATATTAAATGCGGATATGCCGATTTTAACGATTGAAGAAGCGGTTCTTGAAGGAGGCTTCGGAAGTGGAGTTCTTGAATTCGCTCATGATCACGGATATCATGATCACGTGATTGATCGCATGGGAATTCCTGATCGTTTCATCGAGCATGGAAGCGTCGACTTGTTGTTAGAAGAAATTGAATTAACGGAAGAAGCCGCTGTTGCGAAGTTGCGTGCGATGATTCCGAAAAAACAGAAAAGAGCGTAAGCATGAAGATAAAGAAAGAACGAATAGATGTACTTCTTGTAGAAAGAGGATTAATAGAAACGAGAGAAAAAGCAAAGCGCGCTGTAATGGCTGGCCTTGTTTACTCCAATGAAGAGCGTCTAGATAAACCGGGAGAGAAAATTGTTGCCGACGCTCCTTTGCAAATTAAAGGAAATACGCTACGTTATGTAAGCCGCGGAGGATTAAAGCTTGAAAAGGCATTGGAAGAATTTCAGGTGGATGTGAAAGATAAAACGATGCTTGATATCGGCTCTTCAACGGGTGGATTTACCGATTGTGCACTACAAAATGGGGCGAAGCTTTCTTATGCACTAGATGTTGGCTATAATCAACTTGCTTGGAAGCTTCGTCAAGATGAACGAGTCGTCGTCATGGAGCGAACGAATTTCCGTTACGTCACACCAGTTGACTTACAAGAAGGAATGCCTGATTTTGCGACGATTGATGTCTCGTTTATTTCGTTATCCTTAATTTTACCTGTATTAAAAACATTACTCGTTCCAGAAAGTGATGTCGTTGCTTTAATTAAGCCGCAATTTGAAGCGGGCAAAGAGCAAGTCGGTAAAAAAGGGATTGTAAGAGAAGCGAAAATTCATAAAGAAGTGATCGTTAAAATCATTGATTTAGCGTTAGGTCTTGGATACGATGTGAAGGATTTATCGTATTCTCCTATTACTGGGGGAGACGGGAATATTGAGTTTTTAATTCATTTACATTGGTCTAAGCAGCCGAAAGAAACAGGAGAAAATCAGCTGTTAACGACGGTTGATGCTGTTGTCAATGATGCTCATGAACAATTAAAGCAAAAAACAAACAAATAGTGCGTTTGACTGAAAGGATCACAAAAAGAGACTGTTTCAAAGACGAAAGTCTTGAAAGCAGTCTCTTTTTGCGTACTAGCTGCGACATAATGACTATACATCAGGATTGAATTAAGATAAAATGTGAATACTACAGCATATTTATACGCTTTTTGAGGTGATAAGATGAACAAAGGACAACGTCATATAAAAATTAGAGAAATTATTGCTAACAATGAAATCGAAACACAAGATGATCTTGTCGATCGCTTAA
The DNA here is from genome assembly GCF_051842975.2 of Bacillus sp. Hm123. NCBI lineage: Bacteria > Bacillati > Bacillota > Bacilli > Caryophanales > Bacillaceae > Bacillus > Bacillus sp. Hm123. The sequence goes on along the minus strand of NZ_CM200277.1, from coordinate 2,178,115 downwards.
AAACTTTAGGCTATAACGTAACGCAAGCAACGGTATCAAGAGATATTAAGGAGCTTCATTTAGTGAAAGTACCATTGATGGACGGGCGCTATAAATATAGTCTTCCGGCTGATCAGCGCTTTAATCCGTTACAAAAGCTGAAACGTTCTTTAGTGGATGCATTTGTCAGTATTGATGCCGCTGGTCACTTTGTCGTCATGAAAACTTTGCCAGGAAACGCTCAAGCCGTCGGTGCATTAATTGACAACCTTGATTGGGACGAAATTATGGGAACCATTTGTGGAGATGACACTTGTTTAATTATTTGTCGAGCCCCTGAGCATACATCGATTATTTCAGAACGCTTTTTAGAAATGCTTTAATTGAGGTGAATAGACATTGCTACAGGAATTGTCCATACGCAATTTTGCCATCATTGAAGAATTAAACCTATCATTAGAAAAAGGATTGACCGTGTTAACCGGAGAAACGGGGGCGGGTAAATCCATTATTATCGATGCTGTTCACTTACTAGCAGGTGGACGTGGCTCATCGGAATTTGTTCGTCACGGAGAGAAAAAAGCCGAAATTGAAGGAATGTTTAGTATAGAAGGAGCCAATCATCCATCTGTCCAAAAAGCCCAGCAATTTGGTATTGAGATGGAGGATGAGATGGTGATCATTCGCAGAGAAATCTCTGCGAATGGAAAAAGTGTCTGTCGCATCAACGGCAAGCTTGTGACGATTGCTATCCTTCGCGAAATTGGTTCGACGCTCGTCGATATTCACGGTCAACATGAGCATCAAGAGCTGATGGATACGAATCAACATTTACACTTGCTCGATCAGTTCGGTGGAAGTAAAGTGTTAGCAGCGAAAGCCAATTATACAGACATTTTCAAACGCTATGAACAAACGATGAAAGCGATTCGCCAGTTAAGCGAAAACGAACAGCAAATGGCTCATCGTCTCGACTTAATTCAATTTCAACTAAATGAAATCCAAAAAGCAGATTTGAAGCTACGGGAAGATGAAGAGCTAACAGAAGAAAAACGAAGGCTGAGCAATTTCGAGAAATTATACGAATCGACTCAGACGAGTTACAATGCCCTGCAAGGAGAAGGAAAAGGGCTAGATTGGATCGGTTTAGCAATGAGTCAGCTAGAAACAGCGGCCGAAATTGATGAACAATATCGTTCCCTCTATGAAGCGATGTCCGAAAGCTTTTATGCGATTGAGGATGTATCGCGCCAAATCAGTTCAGCGCTTGAGGGGCTAGAGTTTGATCCTAATCGCTTAAATGAGATTGAAACAAGGCTTAATGAAATCAATGTTCTAAAAAGAAAATATGGCAGCACGATTGAAGAAATTATGGAATACGGTGGAAAGATTGAAGAGGAAATTGAAACGTTAACGAATCGAGAAACGCATATTGAAAAGCTAGAAAAGGATCGATTAGCGTATGAAAAAGATTTATTGCTTGAAGGGAAGCAGCTTAGCCATTTGCGCAAACAAGCAGCTGAAAAATTAGAAGATGCGATTCATCATGAGCTAAAGCAGTTGTACATGGATAAAACTGTATTCAAGATCGAGTTTCTTATCGATGGTGAAAATGGGATGAAGCAAGCCCCCACGTTTAAAAAAGACGGACTAGATGAAGTCGAATTTTATATCTCCACCAATCCGGGTGAACCGTTAAAGCCGCTATCTAAAGTCGCTTCTGGAGGAGAATTATCACGAATGATGCTAGCGATGAAGACGATCTTCTCGAAGCATCAAGGAGTGACTTCTATTATTTTTGATGAAGTGGATACGGGAGTGAGCGGTCGAGTTGCTCAAGCGATCGGAGAAAAAATTCATCAAGTAGCCATTCATTCGCAAGTCCTCTGTATTTCCCATTTGCCACAAGTGGCTGCGATGGCTGATATACATTTATACATATCTAAAGTAATGACTGGCGGACGAACGAAAACATCTGTGGAATCACTTGAAAATGAGGAGAAAATTAAAGAAATCGGACGAATGATTTCTGGAGTCGAAATGACAGATTTAACGAAACAACATGCAAAAGAGCTACTTGAATTAGCCGCTACTTTAAAAAATAGCTAAACACTATGGCTGTCTCTCTAAAAAGGGGAGACAGCCATTTTTTTGTGAACATTAAGCGATCCAATGATGGGAGTATTTTTCCGTAATAATTGCTTCGTTCTAAGGAAAAAGTAAATGTACAGCCAGCAAAGCGGCTCATTCAGAAGCGAGGAGAGTGAAGGGGTTGAACAACAAACGATGTAGCAACACCACTGGTGGAATTCTCCTTGTTTCCGTTTTATTTTGTTTATTGAATTGGTTTATTATTCAGCCGGTCGATGCAAAAGGACTACACGATCAAAAGGAAGAAAGCATTTCGGCCGTCTTGGGTACAAACATCGGCCAAAAGGAAGAATTGCTCGAATTAGCAGGATTTCCATTAACTAATAAGAGAGTGACAGCGATAAAAGAAATAAAAGTCATTCCAGGTGGACAGTCCATCGGCATTAAAATGAATACAATTGGCGTACTAGTAGTTGGTCATCACTTAGTCGATACGGCTCAAGGAAAGAAATCTCCAGGAGAGCAAGCTGGTATCCAAGTAGGTGACTTAATCACGAAAATCAACGGCAAGAAAATAGAAAAAATGCAAGATGTAGGAGCATTTCTTCAAGGGGTCGACCGAAGTCAACCGATGAGCGTCATGATTCAAAGAAATCATAAACAGCTGGAAACGAAGCTGAAACCGCTTAAAGATCAAAAGGAACAGTCGTATAAGCTAGGTCTTTATATACGTGATTCAGCAGCTGGAATTGGCACACTAACATTTTATGAGCCGAAATCAAAAAAATATGGGGCGCTTGGTCATGTAATTACAGATGTAGATACAAAAAAACCGATCATCGTTCAAGATGGAGAAATTGTTCAATCAACAGTCATGTCTATTCAAAAGGGACGTTATGGGAACCCAGGTGAAAAACTTGCCCGATTTTCTAACAGTCAAAATCGACTGGGGAATATTACGAATAATAGTCCATATGGCGTTTTTGGACAATTAAAAAAGCCGATGCATCATCCGCTTATTAATAAAGCGTATCCAGTTGCCTTATCTCATGAAGTAAAAGAAGGTCCGGCTAAAATTTTAACTGTTGTGAACGGAAAAAAAGTCGAGTGGTACGATATCGAAATTGTCAGTACGATCCCACAAAAACATCCAGCTACAAAAGGGATGGTCATCAAAATTACCGACCAGAAACTGCTTGATCGCACTGGAGGAATTGTTCAAGGAATGAGCGGTAGCCCAATTATTCAAAATAATAAAATAGTCGGAGCGGTGACTCACGTTTTTGTGAATGACCCAACATCGGGGTATGGTGTTCATATCGAATGGATGCTCAACGAAGCCGGCATTTCATTAGCAGAAGAAAAAGTCAGTTAAACAAGCGAAGTTTTCGCTTGTTTTTTACATAAAAAATCGTCGAAATCAAAAAAAAGTAAAGAAAAAAATATATATTATAAAAAAAAAGGAAAAATTAAAGGATTTCATTCCTCTTTGTCGAAAAAATCATTTAGAATGTATTGTAGGAGTAAAAACGTGTGAGGGGGAGCATTTTTGAAAAAAATTAAAGTAGCTATTGTTGATGATAATCGTGAGCTAGTGAAGCTATTAGAAGAATATATCTCTTCTCAAAATGATATGGAAGTGGTAGCAAAGGCAAATAACGGGCAAGAATGTTTAAATCTGTTGCCAGAGGTGAAAGCCGATGTATTGATTCTCGACATTATTATGCCGCATGTCGACGGCTTAGCAGTTCTTGAAAAAATGAGAGATCTTCATTTGTCGCCAATGCCAAATGTGATTATGTTAACCGCATTCGGTCAAGAGGATGTGACAAAGAAAGCGGTTGATCTTGGCGCCTCTTATTTCATGCTCAAACCGTTTGACATGGAAAGCCTTGTTAGCCATATTCGTCAAGTAAGCGGTGCGGAAAATCCGGCATCTCAGCGCTCACTAAATTCAGTCATCAAACAAACAGAGAAAAAGCCGGTCAATCTTGACGCAAGTATCACAAGCATTATTCACGAAATCGGAGTACCTGCTCACATTAAAGGTTATCTGTATTTACGGGAAGCGATTTCAATGGTGTACAATGATATTGAGTTGCTTGGCTCGATTACGAAAGTATTATATCCTGATATTGCCAAAAAATATAATACAACAGCTAGTCGAGTAGAACGAGCGATTCGTCATGCGATTGAAGTGGCTTGGAGCCGTGGGAATATCGATTCCATCTCTACTTTGTTTGGCTATACGGTATCTATGTCGAAAGCAAAACCGACCAATTCAGAATTTATTGCGATGGTAGCAGATAAGTTACGCCTAGAACATAAGGCTTCTTGAAAGAGTTAGAAGTATTAATGTAACAAGGTTTTCAAGGATGTGTAAATTATTGGTATAGTGACGTATCAGCCAATAAACTTCTTTTTTACACCGATAAATAAATCTTTATATTTTCATTAAAAAAACATCTCTAATTGATTGGTGATTATAACCAATTTTTTGGAGGTGTTTTTTATTTGTCTAATTTACATCTGGAGTTAGATGATTTTATGTTGTATTGTGAGTCAAAAAATTTATCAAAAAAAACACTACACTCATATGAGCAAACACTAAAACTTTTCTTTATCTTTTTGGAAAAAGAATATGATGTGAGTCATGTAAAAAAAGTGAAGGCTAGTCATGTTAGAAATTACGTTAAACATTTAAGAGAACGTGGCAAGTACACCGTCACAAGAAGTGAAACTGGAAATGCAATTAATTATCCAGATAGAAGGAATGATCATGGTAAGCCTTTGTCTGATACAACGGTTGCCAATTATCTAAGAAACATTAAAGTATTCTTCAACTTTTTACAAGAAGAAAGAGTCATCAAAGATAACCCTTGTGAAAATATCCAAAATATTAAGCCACAACGTAAGAAAAAACCTTTATTATCCGAACAGGAGATAAAAAAAGTGTTAAGCACAATGGATATTACGACTTTTTACGGTTATCGTTCGTGGATGATGTGTAGGCTAACGCTTGATACAGGGATTCGTGCTGGTGAGTGTTGTGAGTTGATACCAGAGGACATTGATTTTAAGCATAACGCCTTACTTATCCGCAATCCAAAAAACCACATGGAGAGATATGTCTATTTCAGTAATAAAATGAAAACTGATTTGAAGCGTTGGGTTATGTATCGTGACCGTTTTTGTGACAGTGAGTATCTTTTTCCAACAACAAGAGGTACTAAATTGGATGTCCGTAACTTTGAACGGAGTGTTAGGGAAGCAGGAAGGAAGGTAGGAGTTGCTATCCATCCTCACCAGTTAAGAAATAATTTTGCAAAGTATTATCTTATCAACGGTGGAGATTTTGCAACTTTATCAAGAATTTTAGGTCATTCTAGTGTTGATGTGACGATGAAAGCTTATTTAGATTTTACCGATAGAGAAGTCGGCAAGAAATATCAAAAGCATTCACCGTTAAACAATTTGGACATTTAAGGAGGTCAAACAAATGACGAAAGATGAAAAGTTTGCTGCCAAAAATGTATTAGATGAGGTTTTACTAGAAATCACGAAAATGACATCGCAAGCCATAAAAGAATGTGACGTTAATAAAGATGACTATGCTGTTAAGTCCGAAAGATACGGTACTTTAATGGATGTTTACAGCGTGATAATGGACAAATATTCAGAAGTAAATCGCCAATAGCAGCGGTTGCTATATAGGGGTGAGGTTGTCAGCCAATATCCCCTACTAATCTAAAAAATTAATCGAAAAAGGAGATTTTAAAATGATCACACAAGTTTCTTTCACGAAAACTTTAGTAGGTTGGTATAACGTAAAATTCAATGGACAAGTCTTAAATCTTGATCCTATCACGTTTGAAGCATATTTCCCTCACGTTGATAAAAAGAGTGCTATGGGTTGCTTTGAATATGATTATAGTGGATTCCATGTAGAGGATGTGCCACCTAGATTGGATGATGATGCTCATGATTGGGACGACACGATGGAATTAATGAAAAGAAAAATGGCTTAAAGATACGACCAATATCTCTAAGCCACAAGTTTTAAATATTCACCCATACAATTAAATATGGATACCCTGTCCTTATAATATCGAAAAAAATTTGATATTGCAAGGTGTATTAAGTATTGTCTTTTTTAGGACAGGGAATCCCTTGTGGGTTGCCGTTAAACACAAGTAAATAAATTACGTCAGGTATCGACCCAGCCAATGCTTAAAATGGGGATAGGCAACAAATAGCGAGTTCCTTGTTTCTCGTTGTTGCTGAATGGAGAGGGCTGCCATAAAGTGCTGATCGAAGGAAGGATAGGAGCAGATATGCTCGCAAGCCAATCCATAAGTAACTAACTTGATGACGACCGATTTAAGTTAGTGAAACCGTCAAGGGCTATTTGAGACGAGTAGAATTGGTGGGAAGAATATTCCCCGACAAACAAGGGCTTATGCTATACGGATTCCATAACCCGATATACAAAAGTGACGTTGTTCTATGTTTCTTGATTATTTTTTTTAATCTTGAAACGTAGGCAACAACTTTGCTTGTCTAGCCGTTGTCCATACCACTCAACCAAAAGTAAAAGGACGAACAACACAAGTCAAGCATAATCACTCTTAAATCTATTAAATTACCAATAAAAATAACAATAGCAACCCAGAGCAACCTAATACACTAGGACAATATTAGGATTTAGAGATTATAAGTGATTACTTAGAATATAAGAGAAATAATTGATTCTGGTGATCTAGGGGGGCAAAGTCTCGGAGCGAGCAGCGGTAGTGGGAAAATATACTCGAATCAAAGAGAAAGTGGAAAAATAGTAGAAAAAGCAGAAACGATGATGAACAGTTGGTGCTATTGGATTTTTGATAGATGATAAATACTTCATAATTCTAGCAAACGTAAAACCCGTTGATACATAAGGATTTTAAAAAAATAGAGTAAAAAAAGATAATAGTCTTCAAGGGAGAAAATAGTTAAAATCAGCAATTATTTTCAGATGAATAGCGTTCAAATCATTGATACATCAACGTTTTGAAAATTGTTAATAGGAAGGTTGAGAAAAAGGGTAAAAAAACATAGGAGTAGACAATGTAACGGTTTAGGAAAACGTCAAAACCATTGGTACTATTGAGTTTTCATGACCAGTGTAAAAGTTTGTTGTTAATGATAGAAGGTATCGTATGAGAAAAAATGTTATAAAAATAATCAGTGATCAACCATTGACACATCAACATCGATGCAATATTTAGATGCATGGCAAACGTGAAAACCGTTAATATACAAGGCTTTTAGGCTATTTTCCTTAATGTCTACTAAAGGAAGAAAACGAAATTTAAAAGGAACAAAGCAATGTGAATGCTGTGGAGTAAGGATTGAAGTAGTAAACAATAGAGTTAAATATTGTGAAGAATGCTGGAAAGAAAAAGAGAGAGAAATATGGAAAAGAAGTAAGAGAAAGCAGAGACATAAAATAAATGTCCATGTTTAGAAGCTATTCCAACCATTGATACATTAACACCTTCTCAACATTTCAAGACACATTAAACGTGAAATCCGTTGATGCACAAGGCTTTTAGGCTATTTTCCTTAATGTCTACTAAAGGAAGAAAACGAAATTTAAAAGGAACGAAGCAATGTGAATGTTGTGGAATAAGGATTGAAATTGTTAATAATCAGAGTAGATATTGTCAAGTGTGTTTTGTTAAAAAAAGAAAAGAGTATAAAAGAAAAAAAGAAAGAGAATATAGAATAAAACGTGGACAATTGAAATCGAAATAAACTACTGACACATCAACACCTTCTCAACATTCCAAGACACATTAAACGTGAAATACGTTGATGTTATTGGCTTTTAGTCGTTTTTACCTAATATTCTACAAAGGAAGAAAAAGATAGAATTGCGGATAAAAAGTATCGAGAAAATTTAAAAACGAGAAAATAGAAAAACGTCAAAACCATTGGTACTATTGAGTTTTCAAGCCGTATGTAAAAACTTGTTGTTAATGATAGAAGAATGAATAATGTTAGCAAATAGAAACTTATATATCAGTATGGATACAACGTAATAATTTTCCAATGATTATCTATGATCACCATAGGCAATGATTGGAGGATTATTCCTTCACACATAGTTTTACAATTCTTGTATTTTTATTAACTTGTCAATGGGCTAAACAATCTTTAGCCCTGACCTCCTATTTTTTTAATATTTTTTGATTTGGAGAAGGGTGATTCCTTCTCTATTATTTTTTTCTTACAATTTTAAATTAAATTTTATATAAGGGGATGTTACGATGGCACAAATTAAAGAAGCAGCATATGAAGATTTAAGAAACTACATTCAATCCAATTGGAAGTATATCGAATTACAAGACGAAACAGGATCATCAATCATTAGACTAGATTCAACAGACAATCGAGTCACTTCAACCATCGAAGGAAATAATGTAAAAATTACTATCGTCATTAAAGGAAGTGAATTGTCCCTACCTAAAACATTTGCTAAAAGTGTTATTTTTAAAGAGTCAACAGGCGGTATTCCATTAAGTGAAGAATCATTTACAGCATTTACAATTGAAGCACCAGAGGATGAATTGACAGTCAATCACACAATCCAAGTACCACAATTATAAGGATGTGGTTTAAATGGTCACATTAATCAGCACACCACAAGAATTACACGATATTAGAAATGATTTAAGCGGTAATTATGAGTTAGTAAACGATATTGATTTATCTGATTTTAAGTGGAATCCAATCGGAGAAAGTACGACTCCATTCAAAGGTACATTTGATGGTAAAGGTTATAAAATTTTAAATTTAACCATTACAACAGCCAATAATAGAATTGGTTTATTCGGATTTACAGATGGAGCAAGTATAAGAAATGTTGCCGTTGAAAATGTAAATATTGAAAGCACCAATTCTCTTATCGGTGGTCTAGTTGGTTATTTTACTAACTCCACAATGGATAATTGTTACACAACTGGTGACTTAAAAGGGTCATATATGGTCGGTGGTTTAATTGGCGGTACAAGTAACTCAACTATAAGCAATTGTTACTCTACTGCAACAATAACAGGAAGCGTAAGATCATCGTCTACTGCATATATAATTGGTGGACTAGTTGGAAATGAGTCAAGTAAATCCATTTTTAAAAATTGTTATTCCACTGGATTGGTCACTAATTACAACGATACAGGTGGAGGATTTATCGGCAGAACTAACACCAATTCAGGACATGAAGCGACATTTACAGATTGCTATTGGGATATTGATAAAAGTGGACGTACCGATTCGGCAGGTGGAAAAGGATTAACAACGTCACAATTTGCTGATCCTTCACATTTTACTAATTGGGATACTGACATTTGGGGATTTTCTGATTATCCATTTTTAAAAATTTTTACTAATGTTGCTAAAAAGAAAATAGTCGATGTCATAAGTGTAATGGGAAATTTAGTAAGTGATATATACTTTAGCAGAGTAAAGGAAATAAATACGCTATCTCATATGGATAATATAGCCAATGAGGTAAATAAAAAGTTAACAATCGAACCGATATCATTTATTTCAACCATTACTGGAAAAGTTGATTACTCCAATCGACAAGTTAGAAGTAGGGTAATTGACATAATTTCTAAAATGAATCCCATTTCAAGTAAAATTAACAGGAATACTGTAAAGGTTAAAAACTTGACATCGTATTTAAAGCCTATACATAGTGATACTAGCGTGATTACTCCATTTAGGGATATTCCTATATATGCTCATTCATACGCTATCACAAGCCAATCAGAAGCGATAAAAATTGAGAATATGAGTAATAGTCAAGTGATTAAAAATCCTTCTTATGTGGAGGTGATTTAAATGTTTAAAGGGGATACGGTAAGATTAAAGGTGCATTTTAAAAATGCTTTATCGCAATCAATTGATCCAGAAGATGTTAAATTAACTATCTATAAAAATGATCACACAAAAATTGAAGAATTTATTTTAGATGACACCAACAAAGAAAAGTTAGGTGTCTATTTTTATGACTATGTACCTGCCTATGAATTGAACGAATTTATTTTCGAGTTTGTAGGCAGTGTAAATAATAAGCCGATTCTTGTAAGGGATACGGTAAGATTAAAATTTGTATAAGGAGGAGGTCAAAAAATGGAAACAGAAGTAAATGAGCAAGTAGAAACAGAGGTTCATCGTGAACCTGACAAAACAGTTAGCAAAGAGGATTATGATTCGTTGGTGGCTGAATTGGAAGAAGTAAAGGGTAAACTTCCAGTGGTAAAAAGTGAAGCAGAATTAGCGATTGAAGCCAAACAAGTTGAATTGTTCCAGAAGGAAGTTGCTCTTACATTAAAAGAAAACAACCTAGAGCAATTCACAACAGTGATTAAAGTGAATGATTCAGATGAACTTAATACAACAATTGAAGCATTAAATAAGATTGTCAATGAGATTAAAGTATCGGCTGGATACGTCCCTGTTGATCACATGAAAGATGATGTCTATAATGCTGCCAAAAACAAAGGTGACACAAAAACAATGATTAAATCGCTATTCGGTTTAAATTAATTGGATAGTTTTTTATTACATATTACACAAAAAACAAATTAAAGGAGAATGATATATATGTTTACACATGATAAATTTTTAGAGGGTCAATCAGTAGATTTAAAGGATGTACTTATTCAAACAACACCAATCGTAACACCATTCAGTACGTTTATGTTAGGTAAGACAGTTAAGGCGACAGCACCTCAGGTTTCATGGATTGAAGAAAGTATTAATCTATTATCGGCTAAGAAACAATCAGAAGGTGGAAACGCTCCAGATTATGTTGCTGATTCCGCAGAAATGCTCAATAACTATCTTGAGATTGTGGCGGCTACTGCTACTGTTTCCAATACTGCTCAAGCAAGTAATGCTGTTGGTGTAAGTGATCTAATGGCAAAGGAAGTAGCAAATAAAACAAAGGCTATTAAAATGTACATTGAAGATATGTTAATCAATGGTGCTAAAGGATTTGATTCGGCTTCTAAAACATACTCAACAGGCGGTATCCTTGAACAAATTCATGCTGATAATCAATTAACAGATACAGCGTTAACTCCTGCTAAATTTAACGAAATGTTAGAGAAAATGTACAGTGCTGGAGTTAACGATAATATGACTGTATTCTTGCCAGCAAGCCTTAAACAAGTTGTAAATACTTTTGATGATGTCACTTTTATGGCACGTGATAAAGAATTGGGCTTTGACGCTGATTTATATACATCTGTATACGGTCAAGTACGCTTTGTATTGTGTGAAAAACTAGGTGCTAATAAATTATTCGTTGTCAATGGCGATTATCTTGAGTTACCAGTATTAATCCCATTCAATGGGAAACAAGAGCCAGTAAGTGGTTCAAAGCAATCTATTTACCTTGAAACACAACTAGGATTAAAGTTGCTTAACCGTAAAGCCGCAGCATCATTTGAAATTGCATAATACATAACTAATTAGAGGGTGGTTCATCACGAACTATCCTCTTTTATATTTTTTACTTACATTTTTTAAATGAGAAAAAGGAGTGATTACCGATGACAGAGAAAGAGGAATACCTTCTGAAACGTAGACGAAAAAACATTAGATTAGTTCAATTAGCGAGTGTTTTAGGATGTTCCCATGCTCTCATCTCGATGTACGAAAACAATAAATCCAATATGTCACAGGAACGTATCAATAAGTATAAAAATTACATAGACAATAAATAAAAATAATAAAAAATCAAAAATATTATAAAATATAGGAGGTGTTTGGTGAGTGAAGTATTCGTTTTACCACTCCTTTACTCATCGGCACTTATTGATCTTATTAAATAGTCAATAAAATATTGCCACGAGTACAAGGAGAGGTTAACTAAAGTTAGTAAGTTAACCGTTTATATTTATAGAGTTTTAAAGTTTTATCGAGTTTAAAGGTTTAGTGGGAGAATTTTTCTCATCACTATTGTAATGAAAGAAGTATTAAAAGAGAAGTTTCCGAAATGGTATACAGAAATAGAGCTTAATAATGATTTAGTATTGGGAGATGATAGCGATTCCCTATTATCTTGCAACTTATTAAAAGAAATCACTAGTGATAACTGGGACGTTAATTATTTTTATGACTTCAAGGATTTTTACCGTCACAAGGAATCCAGTAATCATCTAGTTGGTGTGGATATGGCATTTGTGAAGAATGTGAAGTGTTTCGACAATCATGTTACCCGACTATATCCGTATAGTAAAAATAATCCTCATATGATCAATCCTAATCTCACGAAAACAATCGCTGCAACAAAGGATTATTATAAAAAATATCCATTTAGCACTCTAATGTTAATCATGGCATTGTATGATATTCCCTTGCCTAAAAGTGATAAAGGTAAAGATATTATTCTTGCTGTTGATTCATCATTTAAGGGTCATTACAACTCGAATAAGTTTTTTAAGGACATACATACAGGATGGCTCGAAGAAATGGGCTATACGGCTCTTATTGACCGATTAGATGAAAATAATCCTAAACATTTCTATGATATTCAGAAAGAATTTAATTTAAATGGTAAAATAAGTGTGGATGATCAAGGGAAGCTTCAATCAATAATTAAAATTGATGATTTACAAAAATACATAGATTTTAAATTGGAGTTGCCCGATAAGCAATTTAACCATTACAAAGAGTTAAATAGAAGTGGACAATACATAGATAAACGACTTCCAGATAGAAGTGAATTGGTGTCATTGGCTTATACGGGTAAAAATTACGCTAGTTTTACAAGTAAAATCAAAGAAGGAGCATGAACATGACTGAAAAAGATTTTTTCTTTTGCTATTCAAAAAAGTTGTCAAATTTTTTAACATATAAAGAAATCAAATACATTACGAGAGCAATAAATCCAGCAACAAAAACAATGTTTAGTATGTATGTTAAAAATGAAACGCTGCAAAAGGCATTAGATGAGTATAAGGAGTTGGAGGGCTGATTTAGTCCTCTTTTTCACTCCATTTAATTTAAAAATTTAATTTAACAGAGGAGCTAATTATTATGAAGGTGGAAAAATTATATACAGGTCAAAAGTTTAAAAATTATAAGGAAATGTGTTCGATTTTAGAAATTGAAGTAAAAAAGAGTACCAAAAGTAAGAAATATCAATTTATTGAATTAGAAAGATTTTGTACATACAGAAAATCAGGTCATTCCATTCTTATTGATCAAGTCTTTGAAACACCAAAAGATAAAGTTGATAATCGTGGTAAAAGTGAAGGCAGCCGTAGATATGTTTATGGTGAAGTAATTCAATTACTCATTGCTGATTTATTAGCAAGAGTTAAAGATAATCGTATTTCAATTAGTCGAGGGCAACTTTTACAAGTCATTAATATGACCAACATTAATTACGGATATGCAGGGGAAAATGTCACGAAATTATCAGAATATGCCAATATAAATAATGACATTATCTATGACTTTTACAATACAACCAATAGCAATTTTAAGAGTGCGATTGAATCGGCTCTAAATGCTCTTATGGATAAACGAGTCATTTGGTATGAAATAGTCACTAAAATTAAAAGAGGAGAAATTAGTGATATAGCTAACGAGGAAGAAAAAGAATTGATCATGAAAAAAGAAGCACAGGTATTAGATGAAATGGGCTATGCTACTGTTTCACAAGTCAGAATGTCTGCTGATTGGAAAAAATTTAAGCGTAAAGTTAAGAAATTACTTAATGAAACAACTTCCATTGAATATTATTATTTTGCTTATAACATTATTGTAAATGATGAGTTTGTAGAAAAAGAACGTGATAAATTATTGGAATTTCTTATCGAAGATGATAAATGTTTAGAATATAAAAAGAATCTTAATACAACTGTTTGTGAAAATTTATTACACAATGCGGAGAAACGTATTTACAAGGCAAACAATCCAGATCATTGGGGTAAGTCTTTAATCAATAAGAAAGAACTCATTAGATTGATGAGGAAAAAACCCAATTACCTAGAGGATATTAAAAAACTCATTGATTTACTTATTAATGATAAAACAGTTGATTTACGGACACAAATCACTGAAACAGATGTATCTAATAGATTCGAGGAAATCGACTGGGATCAAGTAGAGGATTTATTTAAGTAAAATAGAAATGTAGCAGTTTTACTTTTTATTTATATATATAGATTTTTCGTAAATGTGCTACAAAATAAAAAAACGACACTTTTCAACTACCTATATATTAATAACTACTATAGGTATCTGAAAGGTGTCAAATTTTTAATAGTTGAATAATGGAGGTATATGGAGAAGGTAAAAAGCAACCTTCTCTTTTCATTTCGTCATAAAGTACATGACTCATGAAGATTAATTATTATTTTATCTATTATATTTAAATTTTATTTAAGTCGGGTGAATTGCGATAGCAAGAGGGGTGGGCTTAGGTAGACGGCTTTAGGAACGATAGTGGATAAAGTTGGCTAGTTGGTTTAAGCCCCTTATATATGGTGTAAATTTATAACCTTTTAAAAAATCAAATTAATCATAAAAGGAGAATCGTAAATGTTTAAATTATTCCGTTATAAAAATCAAATTGAAAATGTTAAAAAGGATGTAAAATCCATTAAATCCAACGTTGATAGATTAGATGAAAATTTTAATGAAATGAAGACAGTATTTGCTGATTTAGATAGGAATATGGCTGATTTAAGACAAGATATTAACCAATTCCAAAAAAATAATGAAGAAATGTTGAGGTTAAACGAGGAAATTTTAAAAGGATTACAGGAGATAAAAGTAAACTCCTTAAAGTTAAACGAGGTGACAAAAAATGAATATTAGGGAAGCTTTGAAGGGTGTGACATGGAAGCAAGCCGAGTATTTTAAATGGAAGCATGATATTCGCTACCAGAAACAGTTGCCTAAAAAAAGTAAAGAAGACTTCTTAAGAATGGTTGATCTGAAGACATTAAACTCATTTATTGAGTGGGAACGGACAAGTGAATATAAAAATTTATTGCTGCTATTGCTGGAATCGAAAGTTGCCAATGACATGGAGGATATTTATAAGATTGTTGTTGATAAGGCGAAGGAAGGCGATGAGAAGTCAATTCGTCTATTTCTAACTATGCAAAAGGATATACAGGCAAACGCTAAACTTGCTAATAAAGCAATGATTAAAGAAGTAGTAGAAGATGATGAGGATGAGTTGGATTTAAGTTAAAGGGTTCGCCAAAATGGGGAAAGGTATGTAAAGTTTGCATATCCTTTCAACGTGTGAGTAATAAGCACATCAGGTCAAAATGGCGATATTGCAAAGGGTACTCGAAGAATGAGTTGCCTTTTTCGTTATTGAAGTAGGAATCCCCAAGATGGGGAATCCAAAAAAGTGCATACACAAACTTTACATATTGGAGGTGGAAAAATGATTAAAACTATTAAAAATAAAGCAATCGCTAAAGTTATGAGTGATTTTAGATTGTTCAGTAAAAATTTTATTAAAATTATTGATAACAACGGTGAAAGTGTACCGTTTATATTGAATCCTGAACAAGAAGAATTTACTAAAACAATGGATAAATATAATGTAATTTTAAAGGGACGACAGATCGGATTTACAACGTGGTCATTGGCTTATATGCTCTATTCAGCCATAACAAAGCCAGATACATCATACATGATTATGACGCAGCACAATAAGGTTACTCAATCATTATTAAGAAAGATTAAGAAGATGTACAATTCATTGCCACATGACAATCCTAAATATAATCATTTGTTTCCTAAATTAGAGTTGAGCAATAGGGATGAGATTTATATGAGTAATGGCTCTAGGATCATGGTTGCAACAGCAGGTGGAGAGGATTCTATTTCTGGTAACACATTTGAATTGATTCATTTTAGTGAGATGGCAAAATATCCTCAAGAAGCACAAGAGGAATTAATAGCAACAGCCATACCAGCGTTAGCAAAGAACCCTAATAGTAAGATTATCATTGAGTCCACAGCGATGGGGTACAATTACTATCAAGAGTTGTTTATGAAGGCTTACAGAGGTAAAGAGAGTGTGTGGAAGGCACATTTTTATAGTTGGCTTGCTGAAGCGTATTCAAAGCAATTTAAACACTCATTCGATGAAGCAGAAAATTGGTTCAGGTTACACAACAAAGGTGCAAGAATGAGCAAGAAAGACCTGGAACATGATGAGAAGGTTCTGCATGAAAAATACGGTGCTAATTTTAGACAATTGATGTATAGGAGATACTATATAGAATCAAATTCACTTGAAATATTCATGCGTGAATTTCCTACTACTCCAGATGAAGCTTTTATGGAGTCAAATAAAGCCGTATTCGATACGAAGAAGATTATTGAACGTTTACAATATGTTATTGATCCATTCCCTTATGCCGACATAATGTCGGAGTTACCAGACACCTTGCAGCCATACATAAATAAAAATCTATTCATTTATCATATGCCTAAAAAGGGAATGAAAATGTATGCGGGAGTTGACGTTGCTAGTGGTAGTGGTGGAGATAATGATAACAGTACAATGAGTATATTCAATGAAGATGGACAACAAATGGCTTCATTTTATGCGAACGATGTGTCCACATATGAGTTTGCCAAAGTGGTCAATGAGATTGGTCGCTTTTTTAATTATGCTTTCATTTGTGTGGAGCGTAATAATTTAGGCATAACTGTATTAGAGCGATTAAGGAAAAAACATTCTTATATGAACCTTCTTAAACATAAAGTTTTTAATGAAAAAGGTAGGAAAAAAGTAAAATTAGGATTTCATACAAATGAGAATAGTAAGCCTATTTTAATTGAAGATTTAAAAGAATATTTTGAGATGGGCATAGTTAATATAGAATGTATCCAGACGTTGGAGGAAATGAAAATCTATCAAAATAACAAGGGAAAAATGGGTAACAAGCGTGGCAATGGGCTTCATGATGATTTAGTGATTAGTACGGCGATGGCTTGTCAGGCAATAAAACAGGGGAAATATTACGTTGATATTTAACAGAGTGACATATTGTATCTCTGTCGCAGAGAACGATTAAGAAAGCGAGGATTGCACAGTTTTTGAAAGAGTATTGGGGTGTAAAAAATGGTGGAATCCGAGGTAATCAATATATTAGTTTGGCAGAAGGACAAAATGTCCCACTGCCAAAAATAGAAAGAGGGAATGAGAATGACGGATTTACAACAGTATATTAAAGAGAAATATAATAGTTCAAGTGAGTGGTTTATTGATTTTGTAAATGAATATACCAATCAATCTAAAGTAAATAAGGTGGAGGGATTAAAAAGTTATCTTTCAGGCAACCATAAGATTTTACATAGACAAAATTTTAAACATAATGGCAAGGAATATGAAGCAAGAAAGATTGTGTTGAATTATGCTAAGACGATTTTATCGTTTATGAAATCCTACTTGCTTCAAACTCCTATTACATTGATTGGAGATGAGAAGGTAGTAAAGGAATATAAGAAGGTCATCAAGCAAGGTAAGTATGACCGTTTGAACATGAAAATCCTCGACAAAGTATTAAAGTATGGGGATTGCTTTGAATATGTGTATATGGACAAAGCAGTTATTAAAAGTAAGATTATCGGAGCCGATGAAGGATTCCCTTTGTATAATGAAGTCAATGAAATGATTGGCTTTGTTCAGTTCTTTATGAGTGATGGCATTGACTATTACACAGTGTATGAGGATGATGTAGTTAGTCAATACGATAACAAAGGCGGTAAGGTGAGATTAACAGGAAGATATGCTAATCTATCTGGATTACCAGTTGTATATAAGAGTGAGAATGAATTATCTGAAACAGAAGGTCGCAGCGAGTTAGAGGATTGGATTTCTATTCTCGATAACATGGAAAGCTTGTTGAGTAAGCAATCAGAAGCGACAGAGAAGTTTCTTGATCCAGTATTCTTGTCAGTAGGTCAAACGATTAAAGAGACATTGCCAGCCGATATTATTGGTAAAGGGATTAACCTTGATGACGGTGGGGAAGCGAAATATCTCCAAGCACAGTTAGATGTTAAGTCATTTGAGACAACATATAAAGCGTTACAATCATCGCTACTAGATATTAGTAGTACGCCTAGTGTTAGTATGAATAAGACGGATATAAGCAACTTGTCAGAGGTGAGTATTCGTTTGTTGTTCTCGTTGGCTAATGTGAAAGCAGGCATGAATGAGCAATTTATGAGAGAGGGAATAGAGGATAGATTTGATAAGATTCGCAAATTGTTGGAGTACAAAGGGATTGTGTTAGGTGACGATGAGTTCAACACATTGAATCATGTGTATCATTACGCTATGCCTTCAAATGATAAGGAGATTATTGAGAATTTGAAATCATTGAAAGAAATGAATAGTATCTCAACAGAGACAGTGATTAGTAAAACACCGTATATTCAAGATGTGGCAGGAGAATTGGATAAATTGAAGGATGAGGGATTGTTGGGTAAAGGTGAAGATAATCCTTTAGTTGAGTGAAGTGTTATTGTGGTCGCTCAAACCGACCAAGTTGTAAAATGAATCCTATAATAATTTCCAGGAAGAATGCTAGATAAATTTTAGGATAAATGTTGATGTGTCAAGTGTTTTTGCTTTACAGTATATGTCCACTTCCACGCACCTGTTATATGATCGACCATTCATATATCAATGAATAACGGTTCATTTTTACATAAATATAGCGTTTTTAGCCAGCATATTTTATACATTCATTCTCTCAAATATGGGGAATTCCTTGTCATCAAGAAATTTAACAGTTAATCAGTTCACAATCTTTATGCAGTCAGTAATCATTGATATAATAGTGTTTATCGGTGTTTATGTATAAAGATTGTGAAAAATAACTATAATACATATGAGGGTATATGAAAATAGATGGTGTCATAAACGTTGATTTAATAGGGTTTGTCAATTATGAAGTTTACATAAGTAGTTACATAATCAATGTTATCGGAAGTTGACAAAATTAGTAGGAATTAAAATAATGTATAAATATCAATAAATATTCATTAAGTATTACATTAATTTACAATGTGTGTATAATGGTTCTTATGCCCACCTTTTTCTATATTCAGTTATGGAGCGGCTAAAGGTGATACTATCGCTACCAGATACCCTAATGATGAAAATGAGTTCCGCATCTTATCCCTTTACACACCCACGAAAAAAAGCAGGTACGAAAATTGTTCGTAGCAGGACAAACGATATTTGAGATTGGAAGGAGGTTAAAACACGTTAAGGAGAATGATTTAGTTCATGGTGAATTTGGTAAATGGTTAGATTCAATAGAAATAAACCATAGAACAGCACAGCAGATGATGAAAATTGCTTCTGATCAAAGGTTGAATACGAGTACATACACGCATTTGGGTACGAGAGCTTTATATGAAATAGCAACATTATCAGAAGATCAAAGAGAAAAACAACACATTATTCCATCAACAGGAAATAGCATAAAAGGGACACAATGTCCCGATTAAAAGTGAGATTATCTCACAGTTTAAACAGGGATAGTCAAACTATCTTAGTTAAAAATAATTGGAATATCTTATAGAAAAGGAGATTGATAATATGAATAACCTTCAAAGATTAGAATTGGAAGTATCAGGAACAAAATTATCACAAAATGAATTATCAGTATACCTTCAAGAAAACGGACTGAATCCAACAGATGAATATGATCCTTCAAGCGATGCCAATAAACGTGCTATTTACGGAGCGGCTCTATCAATATTAGAATCCATCGCCAACAATCCAAACAATTTACGTTCACTGAAACTAGACGATATGACTATTAGTGATTTTGCCGATTCTATCATGGCTCGAATTGATCAATTGGATAGGAAGATTCGTTTGTTAAAGAAGGATGAACAGCAAGCCAGCCAATCACAAGTATTTATTTTATTTGAGTAAAAAAGCCAATAAAAAACCTTCAACTAGGAGACAGCCCAGAAGAAGGCATGGATGCTTGATACTGATAAGTATTAGCCATCATTGGCAATTCTATTTTAACCTTAATGGATAAATTATGCAAGGAGGGAATTAGATGTTTGAAGTTGATATGGATTCAATTTTTTCTGTGGCAGCGGTTGATATTAAAATCAATGATGAAGATAGAAAAGGGATTATCACTAATCCTAAAATTGCTAGTAATGAAATGAGACATATACATACGCTTGATTTAATGAAAAGAGGGGATGTTGTCACATATGATGATGTCTCTTTTTTAATTACATCGGAAACGATTACTAAACGTCATAGCAAGTATAAGGCTATCATGCAGCACTGTAATTTTAATAAGGAGATTCCAGGAGGAGTCAAAGAAGAATATATGAGAGATGAGGATGGTAATTTAATTCTTGATGATTTTGGTAGACCTATTCCTATTGAAGTTGAGTTGCCGCCTGTTAAAATAAGCGGTATTATTGATCAAGATAAAATGGGAATTAATTATCAGCAATTTATTTTAACTACTGGATTAATCACTTTGACCTTGCAAGATAATGAAAAGACTAGAGAGACATTTCCATTAGATTACGTGTTTGAATACGGTGATAGCAATTGGAAAGTGATTAATCGTGATTTCACAAAGAGTGGATTAATAATTTTGTCTTGTGAAAAAAGTATTTAATGAAATATCACGTTGACAAATAGATAAATTTTCTAGTAAGATTGAGGAAAGAGTTACACATTTGACCAATGAACTCTTATAACAATGACCAATCAATAGAGAATATTTTAATATAAAGCATTTATTTGAGACTTGATATATCAACATTCATACTCCTATTAACTCATCTTACTTGTCACCAATTCAGAATTTATTGCGATGGTAGCAGATAAGTTACGCCTAGAACATAAGGCTTCTTGAAAGAGTTAGAAGTATCATACGTTAGATCAATGTATAAAGAGGAACGGAGTGATCGTTACCTCTTGTTTTTTATTTTCAGACAAGTAGGAAAGGGAGATTACGTATCATGACGTTGATTTTTGCCCACCGAGGCTATTCAGCTATAGCACCAGAAAATACGATGATAGCGTTTCAAGCGGCTGAAGACGCTGGAGCAGATGGGATTGAGTTAGACGTTCAAATGACAAAGGATGGGTGCTTAGTTGTCATTCATGATGAGAAGCTAGAGCGCACAACGAATGGCCAGGGCTATGTGAAGGATTGGACTTGGAGCGAGATGAAGCATTTGCAAGCCTCGTACAAATACCCAAACATCCAACCTGCACCGACGATACCTTTGCTTATTGAGGTATTTAATTGGATGAAAACTAACCGTTTATTATGTAATATCGAGTTGAAAAATAACGAATTTCTATATCAAGGGATGGAGGAAAAGGTTCTTCAGCTCATCCGTCAATATCAATATGAAGATCGAGTAATTATTTCCTCCTTTAATCATTATTCCTTGGCTCATTTTCACCGCCTTGCTCCCGATATTCAAACGGCTATTTTGTATTCCTCTCATTTGTATATGCCATGGAAATATGCCTTAGCCATTGGGGCTAATGCGATTCATCCCAATCTTCGCACAGTCAATAGCGCCATCATCCAATCCTCGATGGAACATGGTGTGGCTGTTCGCCCTTATACCGTTAATAAAGAGAAGCAAATGGAATGGCTCATTACACAAGGGTGTTCCGCGATGTTCACAGATGATCCTCAAAAAGCGATCACCATTCGAAAGTCAATTCTAGGACAGTAAAAATAAAAGGCTTTGCTGCAATGTTTGTATAACCATTGTAGCAAAGCCTTTTTCATGATTTTTTGAAACGATCTTGTACTTTGTTATTTTTGCGGTCGCGCCGAAGAATAAAGCCAGCGATAAAACTTAATCCGCCAATAAATAAAAGCAAACCGACGATAAATTGTAACCATAGAAACGGAAATAGCGGATGTGAAATACCAAACAGCATATCTCTCATTAATTTAATGCCTAATCCTGCAAGAAAACCTGGAATGACTAATATTAATAATGCGATAAATCGAACCATTTATTGTGCTCCTTTAATTATTCCTCAAAAAAATCATATCCTACTAGATAAATTTGTCAAGCGACAGTTAGTTTGCTTACAATAGAAGTGTGCAAAAATCTGCAGGTGGGGGTGGGTTCATGCAATATGATCTTATTTTTGAGTCAATTGATGAAGGGATGATTGTTGTCGATCACTCTGAGGAAATTATTTTGTATAACAAAAGTGCGGAACGGATTATTGGGGTAGATAAACAGCAAGCAGTCGGTCAACATATTAGAACTGTCATTCCAACTAGTCGGCTTCCTGAAGTGATGAAGGAAAAGAAAGCGGAAATTAATCAAGAGCATCAGCTTTCAACAAATTCAAAAATTATCACTTCCCGAATTCCGATGATTACCGATGAAGGAGAAGTGATTGGCGCTTTTTCTGTGTTTAAGGATATTACCGAAGTGATGAATTTAGCTAATGAAATTACCAATTTAAAAGAAGTACAAACGATGCTTGAAGCAATTATTTATTCAAGCGATGATGCGATTTCTGTCGTGGACGAACAGGGAAGAGGATTATTAATTAATCCAGCCTACACAAGATTAACAGGATTCAGCAAAGAAGAAGTGATCGGCCAGCCGGCTACGACGGATATATCGGAAGGAGAAAGCGTTCATCTTCAAGTACTAGAAACGAAACAGCCTGTGCGCGGGGTGAAAATGAATGTGGGCGCCAAAAAACGAGAAGTCGTTGTCAATGTCGCTCCAATTATCGTTGATGGACAATTAAAGGGAAGTGTAGGCGTCATTCATGATTTGACAGAAATTCAGTCATTGACGAAACAATTAAATAGAGCGAGACAAATTATTCGAACGCTAGAAGCAAAATATACGTTTGAAGATATTGTCGGCCGCTCGGAAGAAATGACGATAGCGATTGAACAAGCGAAAATAGGGGCAAGTACACCAGCCACTGTTCTTTTAAGGGGAGAATCGGGAACTGGAAAAGAGCTGTTTGCTCATGCGATTCATAACGCAAGTGACCGTCGTTACAATAAGTTTATTCGGGTTAATTGCGCTGCTCTCTCTGAATCTTTGCTAGAAAGTGAACTGTTTGGCTATGAAGAAGGGGCCTTTTCAGGGGCCCGTCGTGGTGGTAAAAGAGGACTTTTTGAAGAAGCGAATAACGGTAGCATTTTTCTTGATGAGATTGGTGAATTAAGCGCGAACACTCAGGCGAAACTGTTACGGGTTCTACAAGAACAAGAAATTGTTCGTGTAGGTGGGACGAAATCGATTCCAATCAATGTTCGCATTATTTCAGCGACGAATGTCCATTTAGAAAAAGCGATGATTGACGGCAGCTTTCGTGAGGACCTGTATTATCGCCTGAATCGAATGCCGATACATATCCCGCCGCTTCGAAACAGGAAAGCTGATATTCCGTTATTATGTGATCGTTTAATTATTAAGTTAAATCAAGATTATGGACGAAATGTAAAGGGGCTGACGCCAGCTGCTTTGCAGAAGTTAACGAATTATCATTGGCCGGGAAATGTCCGTGAACTAGAAAACATTTTAGGTCGAGCGATGATTTTTTCGACTTATACGGAAACCTTCATTGATACGGATGCATTACATGTCATTGAAGGACAGCAGAAAAGGGCAGTTCATGAACAAAAAGAGCCGAATAAACACGAATCTTTTGATACTCTTCAAGAAATGATGGACAACTATGAAAAAATAGTCATTCAAGAGGTGCTGGAGAAAAACAATGGCAACAAAACGGCCACAGCCAAAAAACTAGATATATCCATTCGAAGTCTGTATTATAAATTAGAAAAGTATAACTTGAATTAAGTTGCATGCAAAAAAATGCGCTATTTGCAATTACTTGCATATATCTAAATGGGAAATAAAGCGTTTTCAATGTTAAGAGGAATTGGCATAGTAATTGCATTATTAAAAATGGAGATATAAAATCATTTATTTTAAACGAGGGGGATTTACAATGGAAATTTTTAAATATATGGAGACATATGATTACGAGCAACTGGTTTTTTGTCAAGATAAAACATCAGGATTAAAAGCGATTATTGCGATTCATGATACGACACTTGGGCCAGCACTTGGTGGAACGAGAATGTGGACGTATGCATCCGAAGAAGAGGCCATTGAGGATGCCCTTCGTTTAGCTAAAGGGATGACATATAAAAACGCAGCGGCAGGGCTTAATCTTGGTGGAGGAAAAACGGTGATTATCGGCGATCCTCGAAAAGATAAGAATGAAGAAATGTTCCGAGCGTTCGGCCGTTTCATTCAAGGTTTAAACGGTCGCTACATTACGGCTGAAGATGTAGGAACAACAGTAGAGGATATGGATTTAATTCATGAAGAAACGGATTATGTAACAGGGATTTCGCCAGCCTTTGGATCTTCAGGGAATCCATCTCCAGTGACGGCTTACGGTTGCTTTGTCGGTATGAAAGCAGCGGTAAAAGAAGCATTTGGTACCGATTCATTAGAAGGGTTGACGGTGTCTGTTCAAGGGGTGGGCAATGTTTCTTATCACCTTTGCCGTCATCTTCACGAAGCAGGAGCGAAACTAATCGTTACAGATATTAATAAAGAAGCTGTTCAGCGAGCAGTGGCTGACTTTGGTGCTCAAGCAGTGAATCCAGACGAGATTTATGGAGTAGAAGCAGATATTTTCGCACCGTGTGCCCTTGGAGCGATCATCAATTCGGATACCATTCCGCAATTGAAAGTAAAAGTGGTCGCAGGATCTGCTAACAACCAATTAAAAGAAAATCGTCATGGAGATGAGTTGCATGAACGCGGCATTATTTATGCACCAGACTATGTTATTAATGCGGGTGGCGTGATTAACGTGGCGGACGAGCTTCATGGATATAACCGTGAACGTGCGATGAGAAAAGTAGAACAAATATACAATAATATTGAAAAAGCAATCGAAATTTCTAAGCGTGACGGAATCCCAACGTATCAAGCGGCCGATCGTATGGCTGAAGAAAGAATTGCGAAGATGCGTGGGTCTCGCAGTCAATTTTTATTAAATGGTCACCATATTTTATCAAGACGTTAAAAGATTGTTTAGTTATTTAACGAGATGAATGGAGGTGCGGCTATGCAGATGAAACCATACCGAATGCTTGTGATGTATGCGGACAGTCATTCGGTCAATGCAGGGATATTTGACAATGAAATAGCTGTATTTGAACGAACTCTGCCTTTGGAAAAAGAGCCGCCATCTGTTCGAATGATTAATACTTATTCAGAAAAACTATTAGCTTCTCTTGATGAGGAAGGCATGAATATGTCAAAGCTGCAAGCGATTTGTGTCCCAAGTGCTGCAAATGAGATGCCCAAACCTAACCTATTGGTGGGCATAAAAATCGCTGATGTTATTGCTGAACGGTTACGTATTCCTGTTTTCTTCGTGCATACAAACATATGGGGAAAAGAAAGCAGCAAGCAGGTAGCTTATGATGGTGATCCGTTGCTGCTTTCGCTGGCCCAACAAGCATTATTGCAAAGGTCATCAACGAAAAAGTAAGAATAGAGGAGGAGAATCAATGGCTGAAGAATATGATCTAGTCATTCTCGGTGGAGGAACAGGTGGATATGTAGCGGCTATTCGAGCATCACAGCTCGGATTAAAGACGGCGATCGTTGAAAAGAGTAAGCTAGGCGGCACCTGCTTACATAAAGGCTGTATTCCAAGTAAAGCGTTACTTCGAAGCGCGGAAGTTTTGAAAACCGCTGAAAAAAGTGAGGAATTCGGGGTAGTGACAGGAGCCGTTTCATTGAATTTCCAAAAGGTGCAAGAGCGAAAGCAAAACATCGTAAACGGTCTTCACAACGGCGTCGTTGGATTGATGAAAAAAGGGAAGATCGATGTGTTTGAAGGCATCGGTCGGATGTTAGGTCCATCGATTTTCTCACCACTTCCAGGAACGATCTCTGTCGAAATGAATAACGGAAGCGAAAACGAAATGCTTATTCCTAAAAATGTCATTGTTGCAACAGGATCGCGTCCAAGAACGTTACCAGGTCTAGACTTTGATGGTGAGTACATTCTTTCCTCTGACGAAGCGCTTGAGTTAAAAGAAGTGCCTCAATCGATTGTGATCGTCGGTGGAGGCGTCATCGGGATTGAATGGGCATCGATGTTAGCTGATTTCGGAGCAAAAGTGACGGTTTTAGAATATGCGAACCGAATCATTCCGACAGAGGATGCTGACATTTCTAAAGAAATGGAGCGTTTATTGAAAAAGCGTGGCATTGAGGTTGTCACGAACGCGAAAGTATTAGCGGAAACAGTAGAAAAACAAGAGGGACAAGTGACGATTCAAGCTGAAGTGAATGATGAAAAGCGTTCGTTTACCGCAGAGAAATTACTCGTATCAGTTGGACGACAAGCGAACGTGGAAGGCATCGGTCTTGAAAATACGGATATTGTGGTAGAAAAAGGGTTTATTGCTACGAATGAATTTTATCAAACGAAAGAATCCCATATTTATGCGATCGGCGATGTCATTGGTGGCCTTCAACTTGCACATGTTGCATCGCATGAAGGATTGACAGCTGTGGAACATATAGCAGGTGAAGCAGCGGACCCAATCGATTATACAACGGTTTCTAAATGCATTTACTCTAGTCCTGAAGCAGCGAGCGTCGGTTTAACAGAGCAAGAAGCGAAAGAGAAAGGCTATGACGTGAAAACGGGTAAATTTTCTTTCCGAGCAATTGGAAAGGCGCTCGTTTATGGAGAAAGCGATGGTTTTGTCAAAATCGTAGCTGACAAAAAAACAGATGATTTGCTAGGTGTTCATATGATTGGTCCTCATGTGACTGACATGATTTCAGAAGCAGGATTGGCTCGTGTGCTAGATGCCGCTTCATGGGAAGTGGCTCATACGATTCATCCACACCCAACATTGAGTGAGGCAATTGGCGAAGCTGCTTTAGCTGTCGATGGTAAAGCAATTCATTCTTAAAATAGGTGAATCAAGGAGGAATAAATATGGCTGAAAATCGTCACGCAGCATTAGGATTAAGTGATGAAAAAGTATTAGAAATGTACGAAATGATGTTGCTTGCCCGCCGTTTAGACGAGCGGATGTGGTTATTAAACCGCTCAGGAAAAATTCCGTTTGTAATTTCCTGCCAAGGTCAAGAGGCAGCGCAAGTAGGAGCAGCATTCGCTTTAGACCAAGAGAAGGATTATGTTCTTCCTTATTATCGTGACTTAGGTGTTGTGTTGACGTTCGGAATGACCGCGAAGGAAATTATGTTATCTGGCTTTGCCAAAGCAGAAGACCCGAACTCTGGCGGTCGCCAAATGCCTGGACATTTCGGACAAAAGGAAAATCATATTGTCACAGGTTCTTCTCCAGTCACGACACAAGTGCCACATGCGGTGGGAATCGCTCTAGCAGGAAAAATGGAGAAGCAAGACTTAGTCACGTTTGTGACGTTTGGGGAAGGCTCATCGAACCAAGGGGATTTCCATGAAGGAGCGAACTTTGCGGGCGTTCATAAACTTCCAGTCATTTTTATGTGTGAAAATAATAAATACGCGATTTCTGTTCCAGTAGAAAAGCAATTAGCTTGTGAAAATGTATCGGATCGTGCTATTGGGTACGGTATGCCAGGCTTCACGATCGATGGAAATGATCCGATTGAAGTGTACAAATATGTGAAAGAAGCAGCTGAACGCGGCCGTCGTGGCGAAGGCCCAACGTTAATTGAAACAATTTCTTACCGTCTAACTCCTCACTCTTCGGATGACGATGATCGCAGCTATCGTTCGCCAGACGAGGTACAAAAAGCGAAAACAAATGATCCGATCATTACATTCGGTACGTATTTGAAAGAAACGGGTGCCATGACGGATGCACTCGAAAAAGAAATCAATGATCGCATTATGATTCAAGTAAACGAAGCGACAGATTATGCGGAAAATGCACCTTATCCAAATCCAGAAGATGCATTGACATTTGTCTATGCACAAAAGTAATAAGGGGGGAGACAATCATGCCAGTAATTTCTTATATTGATGCGGTAACGATGGCGATTCGCGAAGAAATGGAACGCGATCCGAAAGTATTTGTGTTAGGAGAAGACGTTGGGAAAAAAGGTGGCGTATTTAAAGCGACGCAAGGGCTGTATGATCAATTTGGCGAGGAGCGAGTGATTGATACGCCGCTTGCGGAATCAGCTATTGCTGGAGTTGGCATTGGTGCGGCGATGTATGGGATGCGACCAATTGCGGAAATGCAATTTGCTGACTTTATTATGCCCGCTGTAAACCAAATTATTTCAGAAGCAGCGCGCATTCGCTATCGTTCTAACAATGATTGGAGCTGTCCAATGGTTATTCGTGCACCTTACGGTGGAGGTGTTCACGGAGCGTTGTATCATTCACAATCCGTTGAAGCGGTGTTTGCTAATCAGCCGGGATTGAAAATCGTCATGCCTTCCACTCCGTATGATGTGAAAGGATTATTAAAAGCAGCGATTCGTGATGAAGATCCTGTATTGTTTTTTGAGCATAAACGAGCATATCGCTTAATTAAAGGGGAAGTACCGACAGACGATTACGTGTTGCCGATTGGTAAAGCAGATATTAAACGTAAAGGAGACGACTTAACCGTCATTACGTACGGGTTATGTGTTCATTTTGCGATGCAAGCAGCAGAGAAGCTATCTAAAGACGGAATTGAAGCGGAAATTGTTGATTTACGTACCGTTTATCCATTAGATAAAGAAGCGATCGTTGAAGCGGCTAGCAAAACGGGGAAAGTACTGCTATTAACGGAAGACAATAAAGAAGGTAGCATCATGAGTGAAGTATCAGCGATTATTGCAGAAAATTGCTTGTTTGATCTTGATGCCCCAATTAAACGATTAGCGGGTCCTGATGTTCCAGCGATGCCGTATGCACCAACGATGGAAAAGTATTTCATGGTGAACCCAGATAAAGTCGAAAAAGCGATGAGAGAATTAGCGGAGTTTTAATCATAAAGGAAGGAGGAGTTTGAATGGGTGTAGAAAAGGTAACGATGCCTCAACTTGGAGAAAGTGTGACTGAAGGAACGATTAGTAAATGGCTGGTGAGCGTAGGGGATCAAGTGAATAAATACGATCCGATTGCGGAAGTAATGACGGACAAAGTCAATGCGGAGGTGCCATCTTCTTTTACCGGTGTCATTAAAGAATTAACGGCGGCTGAAGGAGATACGTTAGAAGTGGGCGAAGTGATTTGTTTAATGGACGTGCAAGGAGCAGGCGGAACTGCGGAAGCAGAAGCACCGCAGCAAGAACAAGCAGAGTCATCCGTTGAGCAAACAACGGCAGGAAGCGAAAATAAAGCTCGTTATTCACCTGCTGTATTGAAATTATCGCAAGAGCATGGCATCGATTTAGCACAAGTGAAAGGCTCTGGAAAAGGCGGTCGAATTACTCGTAAAGATATTTTGACAATCGTCGAATCGGGCGTCATTCCACAGGCAAATGAATCATCTGCAAATGAAACTCGTGAACAACAAGCGCCAATTCAAGCCCCTGTATATGAAGAGAAAGCGGCTCCGAAGACGGCGAAGCCAAGCGTGACTCCTCTTCCGGGTGATGTGAGCATTCCTGTGAATGGTGTTCGCAAAGCGATTGCTGCTAATATGGTACGCAGCAAGCAGGAAGTGCCTCATGCGTGGACGATGATGGAAGTCGATGTAACGAATCTCGTTGCCTATCGCGATTCCATTAAGAAAGAGTTTAAACAAAAAGAAGGCTTTAACTTAACGTACTTCGCTTTCTTCGTCAAAGCGGTCGCTCAAGCACTGAAAGAATTCCCACAAATTAATTCCATGTGGGCAGGTGACCAAATCATTCAAAAGAAAGATATTAATTTATCGATTGCTGTGGCAACGGATGATGCATTATTTGTTCCGGTTATTAAACAAGCCGACGAAAAAACAATCAAAGGCATCGGCCGTGAAATTTACGAATTAGCAGGCAAAGTTCGTACAGGCACATTAAAAGCAGACGAGATGCAAGGTGGCACATTTACGATCAATAATACGGGATCATTTGGTTCTGTACAATCGATGGGAATTATTAATTACCCGCAAGCAGCGATCTTGCAAGTAGAATCGATTGTGAAACGTCCAGTCGTGATGGACAATGGAATGATTGCTGTTCGTGATATGGTTAATCTGTGTTTATCACTGGATCATCGTGTGCTTGATGGGCTCGTTTGCGGCCGCTTCTTAAAACGCGTGAAAGAGATTCTTGAAAATATATCCGAGCAAACATCGGTTTATTAATCAGAAAGAGACTGACCCTTTAAGTCAGTCTCTTTCTATTTTTTCCTCCAGTAACCGTGTAAGTGAAGCTACCCAAAAATATCATAATAAAAATGAAGAGAGAGCCTTTTGAAAATAAAGATCTTCTACCCGTTTCAAATAAAAGATGTGCACCATATTGAAGTCCCATGTTAATTCCTAAAATAAGCAGAGCGGTGATAGTGCTAACGATCACAGCTCGAACATATAAGGAGAATTTATTCACCAGTGAGCACATCCTCTTCAAACGATAAGTTGATCGGTTCATCCAAAAATTCTTGTGAAACCTCTACATGAGTGATTGGCACGCTTTGATCGACCTCTTCAAACTTAAACCCATCCATCCACACATGACCAGTTCCAGATAGCAATACACCGAAAGAAATGATTGAGCTATTATTAGGGATGTCTAACACGATCGAATAGAGGTTCCAGTTGGTATCATTTTGAATCGGTCGATTGTACATATTATCAAATTGCAAAACATCACCAGCTGTATTATCAACTCGCATCCACATACCGCAAAACGGCTGTACCTTTTCCGTCTTAATAAAAGCAGATAGTTTTATTCGTTTTCCAATAAATTTTCCCGCTTTAAATTGCTGCATCATTGTCGCGAATTCCCCTTCTTCTTGAACGGATACAGATTTCAAATAACCAGAGTAGCGTCCTTGATGAATCACTTTTTGATCTCTTCCCATTTGATAATTGTGAGGATGACTGCCGCTTAAAAACCAGCCTTTAACATTTTGTTGATTGTCCATTTGATTCCCTCCATTTGAGTGTATAATCGTACTTATGATTTTTCGATACTGTCCTGGTGGCATTTGATATACTTTTTTAAACGCTCTCGTAAACGATTCCTGTGTGTTGAAATGAAAATGATAAGCAATCTGAATAATCGTTTCATCTGTATACAGTAGCATCAATGCCGCGTTCGTTAGACGTCTGCGGCGAATATAATCGGTGGCTGTCATTCCTGTTTCTTTCTGAAAAATCCGGTGAAAGTGGAACGGGGAAAAACCAGCCTGTGCGGCTACTTTTTCTGAAGTCAATGTGTCATGTAGATGATTTTCGATATAATCGATCGTTTTTTGTAAAACGGGTTGGTAATTCATGCTAGGCCCTCCCTTCAATTACAGAATACTAAAGAGCAAGTCGAGATTCTTGATTTTTTTTGCTGTTTTTACGCCCATCACAAAAAACTGCCGGGGAGCTCCCAGCAGTTTTTGAGTTAATTATTTAAAGAGACCGGCAATCCAGTCGATGATGGATTGGAAGAAGTCGATAATGGATTGAAAGAAGCCTTGCCCTTCTTCAGAGTTTTTGAAATCATTCCAGCGATCCTTCGCTTTGTCTAGCTGATTTGTTACTTGATCCCAGTTAATGTTCAAGTCTTTCATCCGGTCAAATAGAGCAGCTAGCTGATCTATTTGTTCTTGCGTCAGTTGAATGTTTAGCTCATTTGATACGTTGTTAATGATAATTTGAATGTCTTGAATCGTTTGTGGATTTTGTTTTGCAATTTCTTCCTTAATTCCTTGCATTAAATCTGTTGCTTCCTGTTGTCCGATTTGATCGCCAAGCTTAGCTGTTGTGACCATTTCTTCATTGGCTACTTGCTTTTGGTCTTCTGGAATCTTCTCGCCTGTTGATGTTTCATAGGCTTTAATGAGTCCAGTCAAACCAGCCGTTCCGGACACTTCAAACGGAGCAGTGACAAGGACATCTGCATCTTTAACTCCCGCAGTAGATAAGGCATTTGTGTACATTTCTTTTGAAACCCATGAAATGTTATTCGTTTGGACGTTAATGCCATACCCTTTTTCTTTCATCGTAATTTTACTTGATGAAATCGCTCTTGATCCGATTTGCGCTTTCGGGATATAGTTTCCTAAATATTTATGTTCTTCTTCATTTGATACCGTTACGGTCGTGACGTCTTTAGGAACGTCCATTTGTTCAAGCACTTGTTCTTTTTGGGCGGGTGTTAAGTTCTCGCCGAGAGTAACAATCACATCTCCGACGACGCTATCTGCTTGAGCGATCGTCCCAAAGCTTAGGAATAATACTCCTAACCATGCGATAATTCGTTTCATTATGTTCTCCCCTAACTTGGATTTCCTCTTTTATGTAAGAGGGTACTAATAGAATAGCATGTTCTTAAACTTTTTTCACGAAATGCTTGCTGTTCATACCTAAAAAAAGGAAGTGAAGATTTTTGTTTTTCTGTTTCCCTCATTGCTTGATAGGAAAGCTTCATATAAAATAAAAATAGGTATAATATTTAGAATTTTTGTACCTTGAATTGTAATCGATTACAAAACGAAGGGGGAAAAGGGGATGAAGATGGAAGAGATGAAAGCCCAAAGTTTTGCTCATGTGTCTTTAGAGGAATGGAAAAAGACGGCGGAAGCTTCATTAAAAGGGAAGTCGTTAAATAAATTACATACCGAAACGTATGAACAATTGATATTAAAACCTCTTTATTTAAAAGCGGATCTAGAACATGTAGAAGAAGAACAGTTTCCGGGGGTCCCTGCGTATACTCGTGGATTTTATAAAGGTGGCTATGTAGAACAGCCATTAAAAACGGCTCATCGCTTAAAAGCCCATTCAGCCACTGATCTTCAAACGAAGCTATCAGTGGCGATCGAAGCCGGGCAGGGTGCTTTCTCTTTTTCTATCGAGGAACAGGCGAGAATGACTTTTCGTGAATGTTCCGCATGGTTAGCAGCTTCACATCCGTTATACATAAACACAAAAGATCATTTTTTAGCGTTCTCAGCCTTTCTTGTAAAAGCGGATGTCGCTGAATTACAAGGTGTAGTAGGAACGGATTTGCTCTCTCATTTCGTGACAATGGGGTTAGTTCCGGATGAGCAAGCGCTCGCTCTTCATGTTGAGGCGTTAACAGAAATGAAGCAGCGTTATCCGAAAGTGAAAACAATTGTGGTCAATACCGTCCCTTATCATTTAGCAGGGGCAAATGCCATTCAAGAAATTGCTATTGCCTTGTCTGAGGCTGTTTTCTATATAGAATATCTTAAAGGGAAAGGATGGACGCCATTAGAGGCCGTTCAATTATTTAACTTTCACTTCGCCGTAGGTTCACAATTTTTCATGGAAGTGGCTAAACTACGCGCTTTTCGTAAATTATGGACGGCATTATGTGAATCTTATGAAATAGAAGGAGAAGCGGTGAAAGTCACGATTGGTGCGGAAACATCTGAATTCACTCTTTCTAAGCTAGACCGTCATGTCAACATTTTGCGGACAGGTAGCGAAGCATTTGCTGCTATGCTTGGGGGAGTCGAATATTTACAAGTGACACCTTTTGATCAATTTAATGGTAAGACATCTACTGTAGCGGAACGTGTCGCAAAAAATATTCCATTAATTTTACAAAGTGAGTCTCATCTGACGAAAGTAGTAGACCCAGCAGGTGGTTCTTATTTCATTGAGTCTTTAACGAATGAACTTGCTCAAGCTGCGTGGGAGAAGTTTTTACAAATAGAAGAAAGCGGCGGCTTGTTACCCGTGTTGAAAGCAGGAACGTTACAACAAGAGCTAGCTCAAGTGCTAGAGCAACGGATTGCCGATTTAGCCGTTCGTAAAAAATCAATGATCGGCACAAATATTTACGCCGATTTGAATGAAACATTCTTTAGTGAGTATGAGGGAATGGAAGTGTTATTAGCCGATAGAGCAGTTTCTTCCTATAAAGAATTGCTTAATCAAGTAAGTGAAGAGCGGACGTTGGCTGAGCTTCATGTAAGAGATAGTGGAGAACCGGTGATCCCGGTGAAACCTCAACGGTTAGCTGAGCCTTTTGAACAATTAAGAGAACGGGCAGTCGGCATTCAAGCGAGTGGAAAAACGGTTCAAGCGGGTCTTATTTGCTTAGGGAAGCTAAAGGACTTTAAACTGCGAGCAGATTATGTAACAGGCGTACTTTCTACTGGTGGGATTTCCGTTCAAGTCAGTAATGAGTGTCATTCAGTAGAAGAAGTGGTGCAGTTCGTCCAGAATACTCAATTCCCTTACTACTGTATTTGTGGAAAAGATGAAGCGTACAAAGAGTTTGGCCCTAATTTAATGACTGAGCTGAAGCGAATTCAAGCAGTAGGTCAAGTAGACCTTGCTGGCAAGCTTCCAGAAGCGGAGCAAGCAGAGTGGCTGGCGGCAGGACTAGATGGCCATGTATTTGTTGGCCAAAATCTATTAGATAAGCTGTCATCTTTGTTAGCATTATGGGAAAGGGGAGCTATTCATGAGTAAACCTAATTTTAAAAAGGTCGATCCATTTGTTGCGGAGAAAGAGTGTTCATTAGCAGAATGGAAGCAGTCATTAGAGACTGAAGTGAAACAATCTTTTGAAGAGCTTTCTTTTGAAACGAATGAATTTATCTCTTTACATCCTCTTTATACGCAGGAGGACACGAAAGAGCTGTCGCATACAGATGATATGCCAGGAGTTGTTCCGTACACGAGGGGCCCTTATCCGACGATGTATGTGAACAGACCGTGGACGGTTCGCCAATATGCTGGCTTCTCAACGGCCGAAGAAAGTAATGCCTTTTATCGTCGTAACTTAGCTATGGGGCAAAAAGGATTATCGGTTGCATTTGATTTGCCGACCCACCGCGGCTATGATTCTGATCATCCACGAGTCGTTGGAGATGTTGGAAAAGCAGGTGTAGCGATCGACTCGGTTGAGGATATGAAAATTTTATTTTCGGGTATTCCACTTGACCAAATGTCTGTTTCCATGACAATGAATGGAGCGGTGTTACCGATTATGGCTTTTTACATCGTCACAGCAGAAGAGCAAGGCGTTTCTCAAGAAAAATTATCAGGAACGATCCAGAATGATATTTTAAAAGAGTATATGGTACGTAATACGTATATTTATCCTCCAGAGGCATCGATGCGGATCATTGCCGATATTTTTGAATACACATCTAAACATATGCCGAAGTTTAACAGTATCAGTATTTCGGGCTATCATATGCAAGAAGCGGGCGCACCAGCTGATATTGAGCTCGCTTATACGTTAGCGGATGGCCTTGAATACGTTCGCACAGGATTACAAGCAGGAATTGATATCGATTCCTTTGCGCCGCGTTTATCTTTCTTCTGGGCGATTGGCATGAACTATTTTATGGAAGTGGCAAAAATGCGGGCCGCTCGCCGTATTTGGGCTCAGCTCATGAAGCCGTTTGGCCCGAAAAACAGCAAATCAATGGCGCTGAGAACGCATTCGCAAACATCTGGTTGGAGCTTAACGGAGCAAGATCCATTCAACAATGTGACAAGAACATTAATTGAAGCACATGCGGCTACAATGGGGCATACGCAATCTCTTCATACAAATGCACTTGATGAGGCGATCGCGTTGCCGACGGACTTTTCTGCTCGTATTGCTCGTAATACGCAGCTGTATTTACAAGAAGAAACGGGCATTACAAAGGTGATTGATCCATGGGGCGGTTCGTATTATGTGGAAGCATTGACGAACGAATTAATGGAGCGAGCATGGAAGCATATTGAGGAAATCGAAGAGCTCGGTGGAATGACGAAAGCGATTGAGACAGGTCTTCCGAAAATGAGAATTGAAGAAGCGTCCGCTAGACGTCAAGCTCAAATCGATTCGGGAACGGAAACGATTATTGGAGTCAACCGTTATCGCTTGGAGCAAGAGGACCCGATCGATATTTTAGATATTGATAATACAGCGGTTCGTTTAAAGCAAATTGAACGGATTCAACAAATGAAGGAAGTACGTGATGAAGAAAAAGTGGCCGATGCGCTCCAAGCGATTACAGAAGCGGCGAAAACGGGAGAAGGCAATTTGTTAGCATTAGCTGTAGAGGCAGCGAGAGCGAGAGCGACATTAGGTGAAATCTCCGATGCGATTGAAATTATTAGCGGTAGACATAAGGCAGTGATCCGCTCGGTGAGTGGTGTATACAGCTCGAACTTCTCGGATGAAGAGCAAATTGAAGAAGTGAAACGAATGACAGATGAATTTCATGAGCAGGAAGGGCGTAGACCACGAATTCTAATCGCAAAAATGGGACAGGATGGCCATGACCGTGGAGCGAAAGTGGTCGCGACTGCTTATGCGGATTTAGGGTTTGACGTTGATATCGGTCCATTGTTCCAAACACCAGAAGAGACAGCTTTACAAGCAGTGGAAAATGATGTTCATTCAATCGGGGTTAGTTCACTAGCTGCTGGTCATAAAACATTGCTTCCGGCATTAATTGCGGAATTGAAAAAGCTGGAGCGTGAAGACATTATCGTGTTCATTGGTGGAGTCATTCCGGCGCAAGATTATGATTTCCTCCGTGCGAATGGAGCAGCGGCCATTTTTGGACCTGGAACAGTGATTCCAGTATCGGCCCAAAAGATTCTAGAAGAAATTTATAAGAGCCTCGGTTACGAGGAAGTGAGTGAATAATGGATGAGAAACAAGATCCGAACCTAAAAGAGAGCGGGGATTCCGCTCTTCATGTGATGAAAGGGATTGCGTCAATACATGATGGTTTCACGTCTTCTAAAAAGAAAAGATTTCAAAAAAAAGTGAAGAGCTTGCCGAATATCGACGAACTTGTTACTGGTGTGCGCTCCGGGTCAAGAAAAGATTTAGCGAAAGCCATTACCTTCATTGAAAGTAATGCACTTGAACATTATCAGTTTGGACAGGAATTGTTACAGCGTTTATTGCCGCAAACAGGAAAGTCGATTCGCATCGGTATTACGGGTGTACCGGGAGCGGGGAAAAGCACTTTCATTGAAGCGTTCGGAAAAATGTTATGTGACCGTGGATTTAAAACAGCCGTACTGGCGATTGACCCGAGCTCTTCGATTAGCGGGGGCAGTATTCTCGGTGATAAAACTAGGATGGAATTATTGTCGAAGCACCCTAATGCCTTTATCCGTCCTTCTCCTTCTAGTGGAACGCTTGGGGGGGTACATCGGAAAACACGTGAGACGATGTTACTTTGTGAAGCGGCTGGCTTTGACATCGTGTTAGTGGAAACGGTCGGGGTCGGTCAAAGTGAATTTCTCGTTCGTGGCATGGTTGATCTCTTTCTCTTACTTGCCTTAACAGGAGCTGGCGATGAGCTTCAAGGCATGAAAAAAGGCATTATGGAGCTGGCCGATGCGATTGTCGTGAATAAAGCTGACGGAGAAAACGAGCCTTTAGCGAAAAAGACACAACGAGAGTTTAATCAAATTCTTCATATGCTACAACCAGCTACAAAAGGCTGGCAATCGAAAGCATATACGTGCTCATCGATCGAACAGCGAGGAATCGTTGAGATTTGGGAAATGATTCAAGCGTTCGAGAAAGCGACGAAAGAAAGCGGTGTGTTTCAAGAGCGCCGAAGCAGTCAGACGAAAGAATGGATGCATACATTAATTCTAGAACAGCTGAAAGCAAGCTTTTATCAGCATTCTTATGTAAAAGAGCATATGAAAGAGATGGAGATTCAGGCGATGAAGGGAGAAGTAACGCCTTCGCAAGCGGTGGAGGCTTTATTTGCTCATGTGTATCCTAAAACGAACGAATAAAACAGCGGGGGTTCGCTCCCGTTGTTTTTTTATATAAGAAATCAACTTGTAGTATTTGAAAACGGTCGGCAATTAGCTTATCATAGTAGTACACTATGAAGGAAAAAGGAGAAGAGTCAATGAACATGGATTTTAACTTTTTAATGAATGATGTCGTTCGTCAAGCACGTGAAGAAATTACGGCGGCAGGGTATACGCAGCTTCAAACAGTAGAAGACGTAGAAGCGGCATTTACTAAAGAAGGAACGACACTTGTAATGATCAATTCCGTTTGTGGTTGTGCAGGAGGAATTGCTCGTCCAGCGGCGGCTCATTCCGTTCACTATGACAAGCGTCCCAATCAATTAGTGACGGTATTTGCTGGTCAAGATAAGGAAGCGACAGCGAAAGCTCGCAGTTATTTTGAAGGCTATCCGCCATCTTCTCCATCATTTGCTTTATTAAAGGATGGAGAAATTTGCGCAATGGTCGAGCGTCATGAAATTGAAGGCCATGATCCAATGTCCGTTGTTCAAAAGCTACAAGCGACATTCGATCAATATTGTGAGGAAGTATAATTCTTTTTGTGAAAGAGGTTGACTTTGCTGATCCCACATATAAAAGTAACTGCTATTATGTACAGTGGATGCTTAAAAAAGGGGATGAGCGGTTAACCTCTTTCTTTTCATTATCAATTTTGAGGAGTGCATTATGTTTAAAATTGGTTATCGAACCATTAAGACAGCAATCGGAACCTCTTTAGCGATTATTCTTGCTCAGTGGGTTGGTCTCGAAAACTTTGTTTCTGCTGGAATTATTACGATTTTATGTATTCAAAACACGAAGAAAAAGTCCCTTCGAGCGGCTTGGAGTCGCTTTCTTGCTTGTACGGTTGCCATGTTTTTTTGTTGGGTGTTTTTTGAAGGAATTGCTTATCATCCACTGATGATCGGTTTATTGTTGTTGTTCTTTATTCCGACGACCGTTTCGCTTGGATTGAAAGAAGGAATTGTGACTAGTAGTGTAATTATTTTACATATCTTTTCGGATGGACATATTTCTACAACAAACATTCTCAATGAGTTCGGTATTATTTCAATCGGGATTGGCGTAGCTTTATTTATGAATTTGTATATGCCAAGCTTAGAAAAGAAACTGTATCAGTTACAGGAGCAGATAGAGGAAAATTTTTATAAGATTTTTTATGAAATTACCCTCTATTTACGCGACAATGATCATATTTGGGATGGGAAGGAAATTACGGAGACAGCGAACTTATTGAAAGAAGGAAAGCGGCTTGCTTATCAAGACATTGAAAATCATTTTTTAAGAGAAGAGAAGTTATTTTATACTTATTTCAGTATGAGAGAAAAGCAGTTTGAAAAAATCGAGCATATTTTATGGATTGTCACTTCGCTTTCCCATCAAGTGCAACAAGCTCATATTATTGCTGATTTTATGGAAGATTTAAGTACGAATATTCATCCGGGTAATACAGCGAAGTTTTCGTTGCAAAAGCTGAAAAAAATGAAGAGCGAGTTTGAACAGATGGACTTACCGACTACGCGTGAAGAATTTGAAACGAGAGCAGCACTGTTTCAATTCGTGCAAGAAATGGAGCAGTATTTATTGATTAAAAGCTCTTTTAAAGGGCTGAAAAAAAGGAAAAAGACGGTCTATACAAGAAAAGCCCGAGCCTGAATCGATTCAGGTTCGGGCTTTGTATTAGACAGATTTTTAGATAAACATGGATAACCCCATGAACAAAGTAGAGACTAACATTGTAATGAGCAAGACATAAATGACGGCTTTTTGTACGTTTTTGTTTCTCATAGAAAGAATAGACACTCCTTTTATGCTACATGTTTTTCTTTTTAATGATAGCTGTTTTTTATAGAAACGACAAGTTGATTTATTTTAGATTCTCCTGATGAATAGGCAGGAATTTGGCGGATTATATCGAATATTTTAAATGTTATAGATTTTTGGGGACAGGGGGAAAGGGAATGATTCAGAACATTAATCATATCGGAATTGCGGTCCGTTCACTTGATGAAACCGTACCATTCTATACAGAGCAACTCGGATTGCCTCTGCAAAAAATAGAAGAAGTGGACTCGGAGAAAGTGAGAGTCGCTTTTATCGATGCCGGCAATGTAAAGCTGGAATTGCTTGAACCAACGAGTGAGGATAGTCCTATTGCCAAATTTATTGAGAAGCGCGGACAAGGAATTCATCATGTGGCGTTCGGTGTCATTGAGATTGAAGATCGGATTCGTGAAATAAAAGAACGTGGTATTCAAATGATTCACGATACATCTAAGCCGGGAGCTGGGGGAGCACAGGTAGCATTTATGCATCCGAAATCAACTCATGGTGTATTATTCGAGCTTTGCGATAAAAGCAAGACGAAGGGGGAATAACGAAACTATGACAACTCACCAAGATATTTTCACAAGCATTAATGAATTATATGACAAACGCCGCGAAGTCGAGCTTGGCGGTGGAGACGCTCGGATTGAAAAGCAACATGAAAAAGGGAAATTAACCGCGAGAGAGCGCATTGAATTATTAGTAGACCCGGGTACATTTGTAGAAATCAACCCATTTATTGAACATCGCTGTAATGATTTTGGACTAGATGGAGTAAAGGGACCTGGAGACGGTGTTGTAACAGGCTATGGGAAAGTACATGGTCATCCGATTTATTTATTTTCCCAAGATTTCACAGTTTTTGGTGGAGCGCTTGGTGAAATGCATGCGAAGAAAATTGCCAATGTGATGGATTTGGCTGCGAAAAATGGAGCGCCGTTTGTTGGGTTAAATGATTCGGGTGGAGCGCGCATTCAAGAAGGGGTCGTCTCACTTGATGGGTACGGTCATATCTTTTATCGAAACGCGATTTATTCAGGAGTTATTCCGCAAATTTCTGTAATTATGGGGCCGTGCGCAGGTGGAGCGGTTTATTCTCCAGCGATTACGGATTTTGTATTTATGGTCGATCAAACGAGTCAAATGTTTATTACAGGTCCAAAAGTCATTGAAACGGTCACAGGTGAGAAAATTTCTTCCGAGGATCTCGGTGGTTCAAAAGTACATAACACGATTAGTGGAAATGCACATTTTCGTGGAAGCTCAGAAGAAGAAGTGCTAGAAATGGTCCGTACCTTATTAAGCTATCTTCCACAAAATAATGAAGAAAAGGTAGCCATCAAGGAATGTTCCGAAGAGGATGATTATCGCAAGGATATTACCGATGTCGTTCCGTTTGATGGATTGCGCCCGTATGATGTGCGAAAAGTGTTGGAGCACGTCGTCGATGCTGACTCTTTTATGGAAGTTCAAAAAGAGTTTGCGAAAAATATTGTGATTGGTTTTGCTCGCATTAAAGGGGAAGTAGTTGGGCTTGTTTGTAATCAGCCGAAATTTATGGCGGGTGGTTTAGATATCGATTCTTCGGATAAAGCGGCTCGCTTCATTCGTTTTTGTGATTCTTTTAATATTCCAATTATCACGTTTGAGGATGTGTCTGGTTTCTTCCCAGGCGTTAAGCAAGAGCTAGGTGGAATTATTCGTCACGGGGCAAAAATTTTATACGCGTATTCTGAGGCGACGGTGCCAAAGATTACGGTGATTTTGCGTAAAGCATATGGTGGGGCATATGTCGCTTTAAATAGTAAATCGATCGGAGCGGATCTCGTTTATTCATGGCCGAATGCTGAGATTGCAGTAATGGGACCTCAAGGGGCTGCGAATATTATTTTTGCTAAAGAGATTGCCAACAGTGAGAATCCAGAAGAGACGCGTGCGAAGAAGATTGAGGAATATCGCGAAAAATTTGCGAATCCATATGTAGCGGCTGCACGCGGGATGGTCGATGACGTTATTGATCCACGCGAAACGAGAATCAAATTAATTCAAGGACTAGAAATGATGCGGACGAAGAAAGAAACGCGACCGCATAAAAAACATGGAAATATCCCTCTATAATTCTTTTTTTGCGAGGGGATGTCTTATAAAGGGTCTGACATCGCAGTCAGACCCTTTTAATTATTTGGCTTCACTACTGTAGAAGAGTATACTTGGAAATAGAACCATTTTAATTTGGAGGTAATTGACGAATGATTAATCAAGACCGTTTATTAAATGAATTTCTAGAACTTGTTCAAATCGATTCAGAAACGAAAAACGAAGCGACGATTGCAAAAGTGTTAACGAAGAAATTTGAGGAGCTCGGAGTACATGTATATGAGGATGATACGACGGCTCAAACGGGACATGGGGCCGGTAATTTAATTTGTACACTTGAAGCAACGAAGGACGGGGTAGATCCGATTTATTTCACGTCTCATATGGATACGGTCGTTCCGGGGGTAGGAGTGAAGCCTAGCATTGAAGACGGCTATGTCGTCACGGATGGCACGACGATTCTTGGAGCAGATGACAAAGTAGGTCTAGCAGCGATGCTTGAATTAGTAAGAGTATTAAAGGAACAAAATTATGATCATGGCATGATTCAATTTATCATTACCGTAGGGGAAGAGTCGGGCCTTGTTGGAGCGAAAGCGTTAGATCGATCTTTAGTGAAAGCTAAATTTGGTTATGCGCTAGATAGTGATGGTCAAGTTGGAAATATCATTGTAGCAGCGCCGACACAGGCCAAAATTAAAGCTGAAATTTATGGGAAGACGGCTCATGCGGGAGTCGCACCTGAAAAAGGTATATCGGCGATCAACATCGCTGCCAAAGCGATTTCTAATATGCCACTCGGTCGAATCGATGATGAAACGACAGCGAATATCGGTCGCTTTGAAGGAGGACGTGCCACGAACATCGTCTGCGATTATGTTCATATTTTAGCTGAGGCTCGCTCACTTGTTTCGGAAAAAATGGAAGCACAAGTGGCGAAAATGAAAGATGCGTTTGACAAGGCAGCAGCAGAAATGAACGGGCGTGCGAAAGTCGATGTGGAAGTGATGTATCCCGGCTTTAAATACGGAGAAGGTGATCATGTAGTGGAAGTGGCTAAGCAAGCAGCTGCACGTATCGGCCGTCCGAGTCAATTGTTAACGAGCGGAGGCGGAAGTGATGCCAACGTAATCGCGGGCTTCGGGATACCAACTGTTAACTTAGCTGTTGGCTATGAAGAAATTCATACAACGAGCGAAAGAATGCCGATTGAAGAGCTAGTGAAGTTAGCTGAAATGGCAGTGGCGATCGTGGCGGTTGTTTCGGAAAATTAATAGGGATTTTGTTCTCATAGAAATAATTTTTTGTCATTCTTTCTATCTATTTTTCTTTTTAATATGGTACATTAAGAGGAGAAAATGAAGGAGGAAAGTTATGCAATCGATCAATAAAGCGGTCATTTTTGAGTCTGGAAATGAAGAATATGCAGTTCCGATTCAAGCGGTTATCTCTATTGAAAAGGTAAATTTCATCAATCCGATTCCTCACTTACCTCTTTATTTAAAAGGGGTAACGAAGATTAGGGAAGAGCTTTTGCCTGTGATTGATTTTGAGTACGTGTTGTATAAGCGGATGCTACCTAGTTTAGAAGAGGCTCGACTCCTAATCGTTCAGACTAATTCGTTACCAGTAGGCTTATTGGTAAAGGAAGCGAAGGAAATCATTGAGTTCCCTGAAGAGAGTGTTCGACAAGTGAATTTAATATCTTATGAAAGTACAAGATTTTTCTCCGGGGTAGCGACGATTGGCGATCGGCTAATTACGATCATTGATATGGATGTGTTAGTTTCTTCACTAGAAGGAATAGACGCAGTGAAAGATTTTATGATAGAAGCGAAGGATGATCAATAAAGGATAAAAAGAAAACAGCGTCTGTTCAAACAGTGCTGTTTTCTTTTTAAAGTTTCACTTTATTTTGCTTGTCTTACTGTATTATTTTGCACCTTGGCTACTCCCTTTGAGCGTGAATTCATTTTAAATAGGAAGAGGAATCCAAGGACCCACCAAGCGAGAGTAATTGCCCACTCGTATGGCCAGATTAACGCAGATGGCATACCAGGCATGTATAAAATGATAAAGCCAAATGTTAAAATGAAAGACATCCAACCAATGAATGAGCTTTTTCCTGCGCGAAACGGTCTTTCAAGATCTGGCTGGTTTTTACGTAGAGTAAGGAATGCCCAAGAAACCATGAAGTAAG
Organism: Bacillus sp. Hm123; assembly: GCF_051842975.2. NCBI lineage: Bacteria > Bacillati > Bacillota > Bacilli > Caryophanales > Bacillaceae > Bacillus > Bacillus sp. Hm123. Next base: position 2,133,892 of record NZ_CM200277.1, on the reverse strand, counting down.
CGATTACAATAGCTAAACCACCAGCGTCTACAAACCAAACAAGTGCTGGGCGACCTAGTAAAGGACTTAAAGTAGATAAAGTACCAATGAATAAAATGGCATTCGCAGGTGTTTTATACTTTGGATGGATCTTTCCAAACCAAGCAGGTAACACACCATCTTGCGCCATCGCATACATAATACGGCTACCACCGATAATAAAGGCATTCCAGCTTGTTAAAATACCGGCGATTCCACCAAGGATTAAAATTTTAGCAAAGACCGGAGAACCAAAGGCAGCTCCCATCGCGTCTGCTGTAGCTAAACTACTATTCGCTAACTCTTCTGGTACAAGACTTAATGAAACGCCAAAGATAATAAGTATATACCATAGAACTGCAAAGCTTACAGATAGAAGTAAAATTCTTCCGATTGCTTTCATTGGAATATTCATTTCTTCTGCTACTTGAGGGATGACGTCAAATCCAACGAATAAGAATGGAGTCATAATCATGACCGCCATCATTCCGCCCATACCGCCAACGAAAAGAGGCTCCATGTTTTTCATTTCTCCGCCGCCAAAAATCGAACCGAATACTAGCATTAATCCAATCACTGTTAATAATGAGGTTAATACAATTTGAAGAAAGGCAGCCTGTTTAACACCTTTCCAGTTGATAATAGTGACAATAATTGAACCAACCATCCCAATCGCTGCCCATGAAGCATACACTTCATAATCAGCTAATGTCCACAAATAACCCGTTTTATAATTAGGGAAAATATATTCAATAACAGTTGGAAGCGCTACTGCTTCAAAGGCAACTACGGTAATATATCCTAATAATAAGGCCCAAGAGACGATAAAGGCTGCTTTCACACCGAGGGTTTCTTTAACAAAGTGATAGGCACCACCTGTTTTCGGAAAGACTGTCGTAAGCTCAGCGTATGTTAAACCGACAAAAATAACTAAAATACCACCGAGCAAAAAGGCAATAATTGAACCAAGGGACCCTGCTTCTAAAATCCAGTTTCCAGAAAGGACAACCCATCCCCAACCAATCATAGCTCCAAAAGCTAATACCAATACATCAAAACGCGACAACACTTTGTTAAAATCTTGCTTCTTTTCCATTATAACCTCCAATATTTCAGATGGAACCGCTATTATCCGAAATTATTTTTAATATTAAGAATATTATACCTCTGTTGACCGTGCACTTTTCAACTTTGTTATACTTATAACAAATGGGTGATAAAAGCCGGCTCGTGTCATTAAAAACTTAGTTTGTTATTTATGCCGGTTGTTTCCACACTCCTTTCAAACAATAAAAAAGCCAGCCTATTTCCGCCTACAGTAAAACACTGGAGGATGAAATAAACTGGCTATACGTCTACTGAAACTAATCTGGCTGGAAAAGCGAGTAGACTTAACAGTTACTTAATATTGGATGGTTTGTTGCTAAATTGCAAAAAAAATCTAAAACTATTTGGTTTGATTTAATGATAGTTTACAATATTGTGAAAACTTTGTAAACATGAAATTAATTTTTTTACAGGTGGATTGCAATAAAATACAATAAAAAGTACTTTCAAATGCTGTTTTGATGCGCAGAGATTGTTATAATATAAAAGTAAATTTTATAGTTGAGAGGATGTGAAATCATGCCACAACAAATTGGTGTGATTGGATTAGCAGTAATGGGCAAAAATCTTGCTTGGAATATTGAAAGTCGAGGATATACGGTTTCTGTGTTTAACCGCTCACGAGAAAAAACAGACGAAATGCTTCTTCAAAGTGAAGGAAAGCAAATTGTTGGTACATATAGTGTTGAGGAATTTATTCAGTCGTTAGAGACGCCACGAAAAATTTTGTTAATGGTGAAAGCGGGCGCAGCAACGGATGCGACGATCGAGCAGTTGAAGCCGTTTTTATCACCTGGCGATATTTTAATTGATGGTGGAAATACGTTCTTTGAAGATACACAACGCCGCAATAAGGAGTTAAGTAGCAGTGGCATTCACTTCATTGGTACAGGCGTTTCCGGTGGAGAAGAAGGCGCCTTGACAGGACCGTCGATCATGCCAGGTGGACAGAAAGAAGCGTATGAACTTGTTGCTCCAATTTTTAAGGATATTTCTGCAAAAGTGGATGAAGAAGCTTGCTGTACTTATATCGGTCCAGATGGTGCAGGTCATTATGTCAAAATGGTCCATAACGGAATTGAGTACGGAGATATGCAGCTGATTTCAGAAGCGTACTTTTTATTAAAGCATGTTGTCGGTTTGACAGCGACGGAGCTTCATGAAGTGTTCTCCGAGTGGAATAAGGGCGAGCTAGATAGCTATTTAATTGAAATTACGGCTGATATTTTTACGAAAGTCGATGAAGAAACAGGCAAACCACTTGTTGATGTCATTTTAGATAAAGCAGGTCAAAAAGGAACGGGTAAATGGACGAGCCAAAGCGCATTAGACCTTGGAGTTCCACTTCCATTGATTACAGAATCCGTATTCGCTCGCTTTATTTCTGCTTTAAAAGAAGAGCGTGTACACGCGAGTAAATTGTTAAAAGGTCCAGAAGCAAAAGAATTTGCTGGTAACCGTGAAGAATTTATTGAAGCGGTACGTAAAGCGTTATATATGAGTAAAATTTGTTCCTATGCCCAAGGTTTTGCGCAAATGAAAGCAGCATCTGAAGAGTATGGCTGGGATCTTCGTTACGGAGATATTGCGATGATCTTCCGTGGTGGCTGTATTATTCGTGCTCAATTTTTACAAAAAATTAAAGAAGCGTATGATCGTGAGCCAGGCTTAACGAATTTACTTCTTGACCCATATTTCAAAGATATCGTTGAAAATTATCAAGAAGCGCTTCGTGACGTGTTAGCAACTGCGGTGAAGGCGGGTATTCCAGTACCGACGTTATCAGCAGCACTATCTTATTATGATAGCTATCGTACAGCTTCTTTACCGGCGAATTTAATTCAAGCACAACGAGATTACTTCGGTGCTCATACGTATGAGCGCATCGATAAAGAAGGTATTTTCCACACAGAGTGGATGAAATAAAAAAAGCGGGCGATGAGCCCGCTTTTTTTTACTTTAAGTTGTCTAACAGTAACACTCGTGCTGGTGAAGCGTCCGTTCCAGAAATTTTAAGCGGAGCGGCCATCATGAAATAGTTTCCTGCTTCTACATCTTTCAGCGCTAATCCTTCGATGATGATCACACCTTGTCCCATTAATGTGCGGTGGGTCGGATGGCCTTCTTGTGCGCGCTCAATACCAAGTGCATCAATGCCGACGCCGGCGATGCCGATGTTCGCTAAGTATTCAGCCGCATCTTCAGCTACATAAATAAAGTCAAAATTAAATTCTGTGTCAAACGAATTTTTCGTTTTTAATAAAATAAAATCGTCTTTTTCAATCGACAGCGATTCAAGATCCGCTTTTGTCACTTTTTCAGTAGCACTTGTCACATCGATTACTTTACAAGGACGGACGAGCTGCTCAATCGCGATCGTTTCAATCGTTGCTCCTTCGTTCATCATATGAAGCGGGGCATCGACGTGAGTACCTGTATGAACATCCATCGCAATACGCGATTCCGTTACATGTCCGTTCGTTTTCGTATCAATCGTTGGTTGCTTTTCTGGCTTGTTTTTATAAACAGGCATACCAGGAAAAATAGGAGCAGTAATATCATAAATTTTCAATTTGGACACGTCCTTTCTTAATTACAAACATCCACTTCAAGCGTTGATAGTGGCCACCAGAAGAAACCGTCTTTTTCTAACAGTTCATCCGCTGCTTTAGGTCCTGTAGATCCAGCTTCGTAGTTAGGAAACGCCGCTTTCTTTTCTTCCCAATAATCTGAAATGACATCGACAAAGCGCCAAGATAGTGCGACTTCATCCCAGTGGGTGAAGTTGGTTGCATCTCCGCGTAAAGCGTCATGTAAGAGCTTTTCATACGCTTCTGGTGTATTCATACCGTCGATGCTGTTATTAGCATAGCTAAGCTTTACAGGGTTTGTTAACAATTGCTGGCCTGTTCGTTTCGCATTTAGATGAAGGGTAATTCCTTCTTCCGGTTGAATATGGATCACAAGCAAATTGGGCGCGAGCGGCTGGTCTGGCTGATAATATAAGTTCATTGGAATATCTTTAAATTGAACGACGATTTTCGTTGATTTTGTTGGCATTCTTTTTCCTGTTCTTATGTAAAAAGGAACACCTGCCCAGCGAAAATTATCAATCATTAACTTTCCAGCAACGAATGTTTCTGTATTAGAGTCAGGGTCGACATTCATTTCTTCACGATATCCTTGTAAATGCTCGTTGTCTAGTTCCCCTGGTCCATATTGACCACGTACGAAATAGTCATCGGCATTTTCCTCTGTAATTGGACGCAAGGCACGTAAAACTTTTACTTTCTCGCTACGAATTTCATCCGTTGATAGTTTAATCGGCGGCTCCATGGCAAGCAAGGCAACCATTTGCATTAAATGGTTTTGGACCATATCCTTTAAGGCGCCGCTTGTTTCATAGTAGCGTCCGCGTTCTTCCACACCAAGCGTTTCACTAGATGTCACTTGGATGTTAGAGATGTAACGATTATTCCAAAGTGGCTCAAATAGAGCGTTCGCAAAACGGATTGCTTCAATATTTTGTACCATTTCTTTTCCTAGGTAATGATCGATTCGATAAATTTCATTTTCCTCAAAGGATTGGCGAATTTGCTGATTAAGCTTTTCCGCTGAAGGTAAGTCATGACCGAATGGCTTTTCAATGACAAGGCGGTGATAGCCTTTCGTGTCTGTCAATCCATCTGCTTTGACATGATCGGCAATCGTACCAAAGAATTCAGGAGCCATCGCTAAATAAAATAAGCGGTTTCCTTGTAGATGATACTTTTCATCTAATTGATCGGCAAGCGTTTTTAACGTGCGATAAGAGCTTGAATCTGAAACGTCATGAGCTTGATAATAGAAATGGGAAACAAACTCATCTAGCTTCTCGCATTGATTAGTAGAGGCCATAACGGATTCCTTCACATGCTGTTGAAATGTCTCGTTTGTCCAATCACGGCGAGCGGTTCCGATCACCGCAAACTGCTCGTTCAAGTTGCCTTTTTTATAGAGTCGGTACAAAGAAGGAAATAACTTTCTCTTCGCTAAGTCGCCGGTGGCTCCGAATAATAAGATTAATGCTGAAGTGGTTTCTGTTGAATTCACACTGTAAGACCTCACTTTATAATGTATAGAACTGTTCTCTATAGCATTTTTCCATAAAATCCGCTTTCATACAAGTACTATTTGTCATTAGAAAGGTGGCATCTTTGAATAGAATATGACAAAATATAAGGATAGCTAAAAAAGGGAATAGTTGACTCACAAGGAAGTGGATATATTGGAATTATTATTTTTAGGAACGGGCGCTGGCATGCCGGCAAAAATGCGAAACGTCAGCTCGGTAGCATTGAAGATGTTAAATGAACGGGGAGCGGTCTGGTTGTTTGATTGTGGTGAAGCGACTCAGCATCAAATTTTGCATACTTCATTGAAGCCAAGACGGGTGGAAAAAATATTTATTACTCATTTGCATGGTGATCACATTTTTGGGTTACCAGGGTTTTTAGGAAGCCGTTCCTTTCAAGGCGGAGATCTGCCGTTGACCGTGTATGGGCCGCCTGGAATTAAAGAGTTTATTGATGTTAGTTTGCGCGTGAGTTGTACAAGGCTACAGTATGAGTTAAATGTTGTCGAGATCGAAGAAGGCATCATGTTTGAAGATGAAACGATGAAAGTAGAGGTTCGGTTGCTAGACCATGGAATAGCATCTTACGGGTATCGTATTTGTGAGAAGGATAAACCAGGAGTGTTACTAGTTGACCGGTTACAAGCAGATGGTATTCCACCAGGTCCGTATTACAAAGAACTTAAAGCAGGGCGCACAATTCAATTAGCGGATGGACGATGCATCGATCCAGATCCGTATGTAGGGCCGCCGCAAAAAGGGAAAGTGCTCACAATTTTAGGAGATACTCGACCATGCGAAGCGGCGGTGAAGCTTGCAAAAGAAGCGGACTTACTTGTGCATGAAGCGACATTTGCGGCGGATCAACCACAAATGGCTCGTGATTATTTTCATTCAACAACACAACAAGCAGCGGAAATTGCGCGTGAGGCGGGAGTGAAAGCTCTTTGCTTAACGCATATTAGTTCACGTTATACGAAGGAAGAGGCGAAAGGGTTACAAGCGGAAGCTACATCTGTATTTTCACCGGTAAAGATCGCGTATGATTTTCTAGAACTACCGATATAAAAAAGCAGGGCTGTAGATTTCAGCCCCATTTACATAATATGTAGCTTTGATCAATTCCAGCCTCGTTGATACTGTACAGGGGCTTCTATTTCTACATGTAATTCTCTCGCTGCTGTTCGTGGCCAGTAAGGATCGCGCAACAGTTCACGCCCTACAAAAATTAAATCGGCTCGGTCGTTTTGCAAGATTTCCTCCGCCTGTAGACCGGATGTGATCATACCGACAGAGCCGACAGGGATGTTTGCGCCGTGCTTCACGGTTTCAGCCAGCTTAACTTGATAGCCTGGAAAGACATTGATTCGTGCTGGGACGACCGCTCCAGAGCTTACATCAATTAAATCGACTCCTAAATCTTTCATTCTCCGAGCGATTTCAATATAATCCTCTACATCTAATCCGTGTTGATGATAATCAGTCGCTGAAATCCGAACGAATAAAGGACCATCCCATTCTTTTTGAACGGCTTCAATGACTCTCTGTAAAAAACGAAAACGGTTGTCAACGCTACCACCATATTGATCTTCACGTTGGTTCGTTAATGGCGACAAAAATTCATTCATTAAATATCCATGTGCTCCATGAAGTTCAATGATATCAAAGCCGGCAATTTTGGCACGTCTGGCACCTTCAGCAAAAGCTTTGATCGTCTCGTCAATCTCCTCGCTTGTCATTTCTTTCGGCGTCTTCATATTTTTATTAAACGAAAGTGGAGAAGGCGCAATAATTTCGCCATTAACTGTTGATTTGCGTCCAGCGTGAGCGAGTTGAATCGCTGTTTTTGCTCCATGTACGTTGATCATAGACACTAGCTTCGATAGCCCTTCAAGATGGTCATCGCTCCAAATTCCAAGATCTCGTTCGGAAATACGTCCTTCAGGCGTCACAGCTGTTGCTTCGACCATAATTAAGCCGACCTGTCCGATTGCACGTGTAGGATAGTGAACGAAATGCCAATCGGTCACTTTTCCGTCACCTTCAGCGGAATACATGCACATCGGAGACATGACGATACGGTTATTTAACGTGATATTTTTAATTTTGTATGGTTCAAACAATTTAGCTGCCATGATCTCTCCCCCTTATAATGGTTCTTTTTCATTATAGCAAGGTTTGTCAGGCAGCCCAAATAATAGCTGTTACGTTTAGTTGTGAATTTGATAAGGCAAACCAAGTCGTTTAGACTGGGCTGTTGCTTCTTGAATGCAGTTCACAAACGCTTCTTTTACTTGTTGATTTTCTAATAGGCGAATGCCAGCTTCGGTCGTTCCTCCTGGACTTGTGACAGCCTTTCTTAATTGTTCCGCTTTGCCGTCAGAGACAGATAACATTTCTGCAGCTCCAAGCAAAGTTTGAATAATCAGTGGTTTAGAAATTTCTTTTTCTAGACCGATCGCTTCAGCTGCTTGCTCCATCGCTTCAACGACATAATAAATATATGCAGGACCGCTTCCAGAAAGCCCAGTGACAGCATCGAGCTGCTCTTCTTTTACAATTTTAGTCATGCCAATCGAAGAAAAGAGGCTAATCGCTTTTTGCTTCTGTTCTTCCGATACATGTTGGTTTAAAGCGATCGCCGTTGCGGATTTTCCTACAGCTGCTGATGTGTTAGGCATCGAGCGGATGACACCACATGGTTCGTTCAACTCTCTTTCGATAAAGTCAATCGTGACACCCGCCATTAACGTAATAATCAATGAAGTAGGGGAAATAAACGGTTTGATCGTTTCTAAAGCTGTTTTTGCGTCTTTCGGCTTCATCGCTAAGACGATGATTTTGCTGTTCTCGAACATTTCGTCTATTTGATAACTAGTGTGAATGTTATATTGGTCTTTTAGTTCCTTCAGTCTCGTTTCATTCGCTCGATTCGTGGCATAAATATCTGTATGCTTTAGCGCTCCGCTTGAAATCGCACCAGAAATCATTGCCTCTGCCATGGACCCAGCCCCAATAAATACGGTTTTCATAGGAAAGCCCTCCTTTTGTTTGTTAACATAAAAAACACCCTTTCATCCTCTTGAAAAAGGACGAAAGGGTGTTAGCTTCCGTGGTACCACCTTTGTTTACGAGCCGAACAACGGCCGCACACTTCTCTTCCCGTTAACGCTGGGGAGGCGTTTAGGTTTTCCTAACAGCTCATAAGGTAGGTTCGATAAAAAAGTGGGTGATGAAGCCTTTCAGCCGACGAGCTTCACTCTCTTGCACCTTTTTTTATTTACTGGCCTTTGTCATCGCTTTTATTTTTAGAATTTTCTATTAAATGCTCACTGATTTATATGTGATTATGCATAATTATATGCCGTTTTGTCAAGGTGTAAATTGAAAAATAATCGATTTTTTTCATGGTTCGTATAAAGAAAATAATGACTTTTCCAATAGGAACATATAAAATTAATGAATGGTGCTTCAATATTTAAAATGAATATTTATGAGGTGGTGTGCGGAAATGATGAATGTAGAGCAGTTTGGAGATATTGCTAAAATTACATTGCCTACTCCTTTTCCTGTCGGAGATGTGAATGTCTATGTTGTGAAGGGAGATCGTTTGACGCTAGTGGATGCTGGGGTGAAAACAAAGGCTTCCTGGGAGGCTTTCGTGTATGGATTATCTCAGCTTGGATATACCCCTGAAGATTTAGAGCAAGTGGTATTAACGCATCATCATCCGGATCATGTCGGTTTGTTGGATTTTCTCCCGGATGAAATTGATGTGATCGGTCATCGTTATTGTGCTAATTGGCTATCAAGGGATGAAGCGCTTATGAAGGAATATGTTGATTTTTTACGTGCGTTATATGTTCAATTGGGCTTACCGAAAGAGTTGGAATTTCGTCCGGAGCAAATAGGTGCGCCATTGAAATTTGCCTGTGAACACGGAAAACTGACACAAGAGGTGCGAGAAGGTGAGCGCTTGTTCGGTATGCATGAGTGGATGGTGTATGAAACGCCGGGACATTCGCAAAGTCACTTAGTCTTTTTCCGAGAGAAGGATGGGACTCTATTAGCGGGGGATCATCTGTTAGCGAAGGTATCCTCTAACCCTTTACTAGAACCACCTTTAGTGATGACGGAAGAACGCCCGAAACCACAAGTTCAATACAACCATTCATTGAGAAAAATGCTCGAACTACCGATTCATATTGCTTACACAGGTCACGGAACGGAAGTGAAAAATAGTCATGAACTTATTGCTCGTCGCCTACAACGCCAACATGAGCGAGCGATGTCCGTATACGAGATGATAAAAGAAAAACCGCTGACCGCTTTTCAAGTCTGTCAACAACTGTTTCCAGCTATTTATCTAAAAGAAACCGCACTCACATTATCAGAAACTGTTGGCCAGCTTGATTATTTGCAGAATAACGGACAGATAGAAGCTCAAATGAATGATGAAGGGATTTTGTATTATTTCCCTGTGTAAAAAGGAGTGGAGGATGTGCGTCTGAAAGGGAAAACGATGGTGATTACAGGAGCCTCTAGCGGCCTTGGTTATGAAATAGCAAAGCTAGCGGCGAAGGAAGGGGCTCAGCTCGTTTTGTTAGCGCGCCGTCTCGATCGCTTAGAGCTACTGAAGCAGAAAATAGAACAGGATTTTGCTACAAAGGATGTCTTTGTTTATTCGATGGATGTGAGCAAAAGGACGGAGGTTGAAAAGGTATTTGCGGAGATCTTTACTCGTTTTGGTTCCATTGATGTATTAATCAATAACGCTGGTTTTGGCGTGTTTGATTATGCTCATGAAGCGAAATGGGAGGATACTGAGGCGATGTTTCAGGTCAATGTGTTAGGGGTGATCGCTTGTACGGAAATGGTGATGAAGGATATGCAGATAAGAAAAAGCGGCCATATTATGAATATTGCTTCGCAAGCGGGGAAAATGGCTACACCGAAATCGAGCATATATGCAGCGACGAAACATGCGGTGCTTGGTTATACGAACAGCTTGCGAATGGAGCTAGCTCGTGACAACGTGCATGTGACGGCTGTCAATCCGGGGCCGATTGCGACAGATTTCTTCACCACTGCTGATCCATCAGGTGCTTACGTTGAAAATGTAGGCCGATGGATGCTGCAGCCGGAAAAAGTAGCAAGGGCGATTATCAAAGCCATCGGTACGAATAAAAGAGAAATTAATTTGCCGAAATGGATGAACACAGGTAGTATTTTTTATACATTATTTCCCCGTGTCGTTGAGCGCTTAGGAAGAAAAGCGTTTTTTAAAAAATAACCGGTTACTAAAGAGCTAGGCTTCGCTACCATAAATATGTGGAGATGCCTAGCTTTTTCTTTATTCATTATTTCCAGTAACAAATGAGTAGATTTCATCTTCAATGACTTCGTAGAGATCTTCTCCTTCATTGGCACAACGTTTCTCTATACGGCTAATGAGATGGAGTAATAGCTCTTTCTCTTGCTGCCAATCAGGCTCATAATCATATTTGGCTAAGCTTTGTTCGATTCTCTTTTGAATAAATGGTTGTGGCAATCTCATCGCTCCCCAGATGGTTGTTTGTTCATGAATAACGGACAGCCATATCGACTGTCCGCTCTGTCTTACTCTTCGTCCAATACTTTTCTACGCGCACGCATGATTGGAACTTTCCTTTATGCCCGGCATCGAGAAAGACCTTTAGTGTAGATCAAAATGCTTGAGAAAATGATCGATGACTTGTTCGTATTGCTCCGGGTTTTCATTGAACGATTGGGCGTGTGCGCCATTTGGTGCTAAATATAGCTCTTTTGGTCCTTTTTTTCGGCGGAAGAGCTCTTTTGTCATATCAGGGAGAATAAATTCATCGTCTTCACTATGAATGAAAAGGATCGGTTTTTTTATGTTTTCGACGGCTGTAAGAGGGGAGACCTCTGATAGACGAAAACGATCTCGCCAGGCCACCATCCATTCGGCTAAGTGAACAAGAGCTTGTGGCGCAACCTTGATTTCTCGCTTCATTTGATGAGCCATTTGCTCTCTAAAATCAGAGAACGGACAATCAGCAATATAAAAACTAGCCCGATCCTCAACCGTTCCTGCATATAACAGCAAAGTGGCGGCTCCCATCGATTCTCCATGGATACCGAAAGAGATGTGTTCCCCTTCGCGGCGAATTAATTCATTGACGACTGCTTGTAAATCGTATTTCTCATAATGCCCGTAACTAGTCGTTATTCCTTCCGATTCGCCGTGACGACGATGATCGTAAATAATGCCATTAAAGCCTCGTTTAATAAATAAATTCATATATTTAATCGAGTTCGTTTTGTTTTCAGTAACGCCATGGCAGAAAATCACATATGGACGACCCGGGTAAGGGGTAACAAAGACAGCTTTCAATCGGTAGCCGAAGGGCGATTGAATCCATACGTCTTCTTTCGGGAGCTGTTCATACGCTTCGATATCTAGTCGTTTCGCTTCGACCTCTCGTTTATAAATGAGCTGTTCATCTTTTTTCTTCATGTACAACACTCGGTTAGATACATACATACCAACAGCAGCAGTCACTGCAGCTGTTGTCCCGAGAACGGTCCACCACTTTTTCATATTCTCACCTCAAATTAGTCACATTCTGCATTAAGTGTACCATTTCAAATAAGAAAGATCATGTGGTTCACCTCGCGTTCATTCTGAGGTAAAATATACGATACGCATGAAAAGGAAGGGGCAGAAACGATGAAAAAGAAAAAACAATCAATGAAGCATCCATCAACGTCCGCCAAGGAAGATGGATTAACGTTAAAAGACACATTAAATGCAGGTGTACTTGAACAGTTAAAAATAAAACAATAAGAATTAAAGGAACAGGAGCAACAGCAAAAAGAAGCAGAGGAAAAGCGCAAGAAAGAGGAAAGACGTCAACGAGAGAAAAACAAAAGCTTTGAAGAACTGTTAAATGATAGCTCTATGGACTGGACGAAATTTAAATAAGACGAAAAGGCTGTTCGTAAGTACGGAATGCGTGACTTATGAACAGCTTTTTTCGTATTAAAAGTTAGTATAAGCAAACGTAGCCTCGACAGCAGCCGAAAAGGTCAGTTCTCCTGGTTCAATCGGAACGGATTCAGTCGAGGCGGATAATACCATTTTCTCCATTGGCCTTGATTGGATGTGAGCACTACTTTCTACTAGCTTTATCGGTGTTTGATTGAGTTGAACATGGAGCGTCTTTGCTAATTCTTTCGCTTTGCCCACTGCATCTAAAGTAGCGAGCTGTAACGCTTGACGATAAGCGGCATGAGGAGCGGACGTTTTGAAGGTAATGTCTTCGATAATATTGGCCCCGTTTTCGGTAGCGACCGCTAAAATGGTTCCGATTTGTTGTAATTGATTCACTTGCACTTCTAATAAATGCCGAACCTCGTATCCAGTTAAGATCGATTGTCCTTCTGTATATTGATATACAGGTCGAATGGAGTATTGCTTTGTTTTAATATCACTTGAAGGAATCCCACTTTTATTTAACGCTTGGATGATTTGATTGGAAACAGAGCTATTTTGCTGTTGAGCATCGATCACCTGTTTTGCTTCACTTACGACTCCAATCGTGATCACCGCTTGATCTGGTGCGGTCGTGACGGTTGCTTTCCCCTCAACGATCATTGTAGGGGAATCAGACTTATCATATTTCATTTTTCTCCCTCCTTGGTTTTTATATATGTCTCCAAAAAGGGAGTTACCACCTGTTCATCGATGTTGGCTATAACGCGCTTCTTTTGTAAGTGATTGCAATAGCTCATACTCTTTCGTTGACAGCGAGGCTTCCTTTAGCGCACGAACATTTTCCTTTAGCTGTTGGACAGAGCTTGCGCCAGTGACGACGGAAGTGACAGACTCATGTTGTAAAAGATAGCGAAGTGCGAGACCGTTTAATGAGTGTTCATTTGTTGTTCGTTGTTCTAGTTTTTCGAGCAGCTCGTTTAATTCGTGTGCTGAATAATCAAGGTATCCTTGCTCTTTTACTTTCTTTCTCCAATGGTCACTTAATAACCCTTTAGCAAGCGGCCCGCGTGCAACGACACTAATGCCATGTTCTCGGAGTAGTGGCAATATCGCTTCTTCAGGACGGCGGTCGAGTAAGCTGTATTGCATCATCACGCTGTCGATGGAAGAATGCTTCACGAATTCACGAATGACATTTGGACGAATCGAAGAGATTCCATAGGCGCGGATGAAACCTTCTTTTTTCAATTCTTCAAAGGCTTCAATCGTTTCTTCAATCGGGTCGTCAATTGTTCCACCATGAAGTTGGTATAAGTCGATATAGTCAAGCTGTAAGCGTTGCAAGCTATCTTTGACGGCCTCCTTAATGTAGGCTTTCGATGGGTCCCATGTCCAGCCATCTTTTCCTTCTTGCCAACGATTTCCCACTTTTGTGGCGATAAGTACTTCCTCACGAACCGATTTTAACGCTTGTCCAACGAGACGTTCGTTAACGCCAAAATCATATAAGTCGGCTGTATCAAAATAGTTGATCCCTTCTTCGAGTGCAGCCTCAATGATAGCGTGTGCTATTTTTTCATCTGTTCCTAGCGACATGCAGCCGAGGGCGAGTTCACTTGCTTGTAAATGGGAATGTCCAAGTTGTTGCTTTTTCATTTCTTCTTCACTCCTTTTCTTCATCATAACGAAGAGAAGTGCTTTGAGACAAATGTTCTGTCTAGCTGTGGTAAAATGAGAAAGAGAAAAAGGAGTGATCAAGGTGAAAAAATTTGAAGAGAAGACGATCCACACTGAGCCGATTTTTGAAGGGAGAATTATTCGGCTACAAGTCGATGATATTATGTTACCAGACGGGAAAACAGGGAAGCGAGAAATTATTAAGCATCCTGGTGCTGTAGCTGTACTTGCTTTGACAGCGGAAGGAAAGATTGTTTTAGTGGAACAGTACCGTAAAGCGTTAGAGCGTTCATTAATAGAAATTCCAGCGGGCAAGCTAGAGGCAGGAGAAGAGCCGGAAGTGTGTGCACGTCGAGAGCTAGAAGAGGAAACGGGCTATGATTGTGAAAGTATGACATTGCTACAATCGTTTTATACGTCACCAGGCTTTGCGGATGAGCTTGTTCACGTATTTATTGCAGAAGGGTTAGTCAAGAAAGAGGATGCGTTATCATTGGATGAAGATGAGTTTGTTGAGGTGATGGAAGTGACGTTAACAGACGCGGAGCAGCTCATTAAGGAGCAACGAATTTTCGATGCGAAAACAGTCTACGCGATTCAATATTTACAGCTTCAGCAGCAACTGAATAACTAAATAAGCGAACGCATATTCAGCTCTCCTTATACATAAAGTGAACTAATAGTAAAAGGGGGAGCTTATATGCGGAAAAAGATCTCGTCGATTTTAATTGGTCAACACGTTCAGGCGAATGCCTCCATCTACGTATTTGTCGCTGTGCTTTTTTTTATGGGAGTCGTATTTGGAGCGGTTGTCGTCAATAGTCTGTCGCTTAATCAAAAAGAAGATTTAGCTTATTATTTACAGCAATTTTTTGGACAAGTATCGGATGGTCAAATCGCAGTCTCACAAGATATATTTTGGCAAAGCTTTATTCATAATGTAAAGTATTTAGGTTCTATTTGGCTGTTTGGCATTTCGATTATCGGTTTACCACTCATTTTTATCTTCTTATTTATGAAGGGGATCGTCATCGGTTTTTCCGTAGGCTTTCTTGTTCAGCAAATGAGCTGGAAAGGCTTCTTCTTATCGATGACGACGGTGCTACCGCAAAATTTAATTATTATACCGATTTTCTTATTTGTTGCCGCAGTTTCAACGGCATTCTCATTGCAACTTATTAAAAAGATATTTATGAAGCAAGGGAATCAATTTTATATCGGCCCTTTCCTTTTGCGATACATCTTGTTTTTTTTCATCGCTATCGCAGCAGCGGCGATGGCGGCTGGAGTTGAAGCCTATATTTCACCGTTACTAATGAAAATGGTTATATGATAATAATTATCAACGAAAAATAATTATTAAGAGGATATTGTAATGATTTTATTTTGCAACCTCCTCCCAATTTGTTATAATAAAGAATACATCAGCGTGGGAGGGGACTTATGATGGAGAGTCGGATAGAAAGAATTAAGAAACAGTTGCATTCTGCGAGTTATAAATTAACTCCTCAGCGCGAAGCTACTGTACGGGTGCTACTTGAGCATGAAGAAGATCATTTAAGCGCAGAAGATGTATACCTCCTAGTGAAAGAAAAAGCGCCTGAAATTGGATTGGCTACCGTCTATCGAACGTTGGAATTGCTGAATGAATTGAAAGTAGTAGATAAGATAAATTTCGGGGACGGTGTTTCTCGTTATGATCTGCGTCAAGAAGGCGCCGCTCATTTTCATCATCATCTTGTCTGCATTGAATGTGGAGCGGTCGATGAAATTCAGGAAGACCTTCTCGAAGACGTAGAGGTCATCGTTGAACGTGATTGGAAATTTAAAGTGAAAGACCATCGTTTAACTTTTCATGGAATTTGTTGGCGTTGTCAGGAGAAAGCGGAACAACAAGAAGAAAATGAAAAGCAGCATGTAGACTAATAAAGGGCTGTCCTAAAGAGAAAAGCAAATGTCTTCACAATGATAAGTAGTATCGATGTAAACATACTGATACGCTAGTGAAGAAGTGAAGCGCTTAAGGGACAGTCTTTTATATTTGTCTTATATCCAGTTCTACATCTCCACTCAGCTAGCATAAGCTATATAAATTATGATAGCGAGTAGGGGGAAGAGATGATACGAGAATGGGGAAAAGCTGTACGGCGAGCGAGTGGAGTGTTTTTTTTATTTACTAGTTTAACGCTTTTATTTTATAGTGGAATTGTTTGGCTTCAACAGGAATATGAGAAAAAGCATCGGTATGATGAGCCAGAAGGAGCAGCAATGAAAGTTGCTGTTCAAGTAGAAGATGTAGATGTGCGCTGGCTGAAGCGCCTGCTGCTTTTTTATTTAGATGGGGAGTAATTCAATGAAGGATCAATTACAAGATTTCATTCATTATATGGTCGTTGAGAAAGGGCTAGCTAAAAATACAATTGCAGCTTACGAGCGCGATTTAAAACGTTACTTATTGTATATTGAGAAAGTGGAGCAGTTGCCTTCATTAAATGACGTGACACGTGTTCATATTATTCAATTTCTAAATGAGTTAAAAACAGAGGGGAAATCATCGAAAACGATCGCACGGCACATCGCATCGGTTCGATCTTTTCATCAATTTCTGCTTCGTGAAAAGGCAGTTGATCAAGATCCTTCTGTCCATATCGAAACACCACAAACGGAGAAGAAATTACCGAAAGTGCTCAATTTGTCTGAAGTGGAGGCGTTAATGGCGGCACCGGACACGTCGACACCGTTTGGCCTGCGAGATCAAGCGATGCTAGAGCTATTGTATGCGACAGGCATCCGAGTAAGTGAGTTAACCTCGTTAAATCTAGAAGATATTCACTTAACAATGGGATTTGTCCGCTGTTTCGGTAAAGGAAATAAAGAAAGAATCATCCCGATTGGCCAAACAGCAATTGGCGTGATTGAAGCCTATCTTCAAGACGGAAGACCGAAATTGAAGTCAGCTAAACGCACAACAGAAGCTTTGTTTTTAAATCACCATGGCAACCGGTTAACGCGACAAGGGTTTTGGAAAATATTAAAGGGGCTCGCTCAAAAAGCGGATATTGAAAAAGAGTTAACGCCGCATACATTACGCCACTCTTTCGCTACGCACTTATTAGAAAATGGGGCCGATTTACGCGCGGTGCAAGAAATGCTTGGCCATGCTGACATTTCAACGACACAGATCTATACCCATGTGACGAAAACAAGAATGAAAGACGTATATACACAATTTCATCCGCGAGCTTAATCATCGAACAGGCTGTCTAGTGGAAAGGTGTGTCATTCGCACCTTTTCATGGGATGGCCTTCTCCTTTTACTTGTACAAAAGCGATAAAATCGGGTAAAATAAAAGGAAATAAGGTTGTCAGACTTCTGACGATTTAGTAGATGATTATTCGAATAAAATTAGGGTAATATGTTCAGTAGAAGAGAGAAAAAGGAGGACATAAAATGGCAGCGTCTACATTTAAACGAATTCATTTACTAGTGATGGATTCAGTAGGGATTGGCGAGGCACCAGATGCCGAAAAATTCAATGACTTAGGGTCAGATACATTAGGTCATATCGCAGAAAAAATGAACGGATTACATATGCCGCATATGGCAAAGCTTGGGCTTGCGAACATTCGAGACATTCAAGGACTTGAAAGAGCGAATGAACCTCTTGCCTATTATACGAGAATGGAAGAAGCTTCTAACGGGAAAGATACAATGACTGGCCATTGGGAGATTATGGGGTTAAATATTCAAACGCCTTTCCAAGTGTTTCCTGATGGATTTCCTGATGAATTAATTGATGAGTTAGAGCAAAGAACAGGAAGAAAAGTGATTGGCAATAAACCAGCAAGCGGAACAGCCATTTTAGATGAGCTTGGCAAAGAACATATGGAAACAGGGGCATTGATTGTGTATACGTCCGCTGATTCTGTGTTGCAAATTGCGGCGCATGAAGAAGTCGTTCCTTTAAACGAGCTCTACCAAATTTGTGAAATTGCCAGAGAACTCACTCTCAATGAAAAATATATGGTGGGTCGTGTAATTGCTCGTCCGTTTATCGGTGAGCCAGGAGCTTTTACGCGTACTTCGAATCGTCATGACTATGCACTAAAGCCATTTGAACGCACGGTGATGAACGAAATGAAAGATGCCGAGTACGACGTCATTGCGATCGGAAAAATTTCCGATATTTACGACGGAGAAGGAGTGACACAAGCGGTACGAACAGTATCAAATATGGATGGTATGGACAAGTTTATTCAAGCATTTGATCAAGAGTTTACTGGTTTAAGCTTTGTCAATCTCGTCGACTTCGATGCGTTATTTGGACATCGTCGCGATCCGCTTGGTTATGGCAAGGCATTAGAAGAGTTTGATGCTAGACTTCCAGAAGTATTTGAGAAAATGACAACTGACGACTTATTGATCATTACTGCAGATCACGGAAACGATCCGATCCATCATGGGACTGACCATACGCGTGAGTACGTTCCATTAATTGTCTATTCACCACGTTTCCAATCTGGCAAGGAATTGCCGATCAGAAAGACTTTCGCTGATATCGGTGCCGCAGTAGCAGACAATTTCGGCGTCAAGATGCCTAACTATGGCGAAAGCTTTTTAAACGACTTAAAGTAGGGGAGAAAAAATAATGAATGTAGAAACAATAGAACAAGCGAAACAATATTTAACAAAAGTGAGCCAAAAAAGTCCGGAAATTGGTTTGATTTTAGGTTCTGGTCTTGGCGTACTTGCTGATGAAATTGAGAATGCAGTTAAAATTCCTTATAGTGAGATTCCTGACTTTCCAGTGTCTACAGTCGAAGGACATGCTGGGCAACTTGTATTCGGTACGCTATCTGGTAAAGAAGTGGTGGCTATGCAAGGTCGTTTTCATTATTATGAAGGGTATTCGTTTGATCAAGTGACCTTCCCCGTACGTGTAATGAAAGCGTTGGGCGTAGAAACAGTGATTGTGACGAACGCAGCTGGAGGCGTTAACGAAGCGTTTGAACCGGGAGATTTAATGATCATTACGGACCACATTAATATGATGGGTGGTAATCCACTAATTGGTCCAAATGACAATCGTCTCGGTGTTCGTTTCCCTGATATGTCGGAAGCTTACAACAGAGAACTTCAAAAACTGGCGAAAGAGATTGCCGAAAAGATCAACCTGTCTGTTCAAGAAGGGGTCTATGTCGGAAATACCGGACCAGTGTATGAAACGCCGGCTGAAGTGCGGATGGCAAGAACACTTGGCGGTGACGCTGTCGGTATGTCTACCGTACCAGAAGTAATTGTTGCTCGTCACAGTGAGATGAAGGTGCTTGGAATTTCTTGTATTTCTAATATGGCGGCTGGTATGTTGGATCAACCGCTAGCTCATGATGAAGTCATTGAAACGACAGAAAAAGTTCGAGCTGACTTTTTGTTGTATGTAAAAGAAATTATTAAATCCATGTAAAGAGAGGCGCGATCATCAGATGAGAATGGTAGATTTAATTGAAAAAAAACGTGATGGGCATCCATTAACAACGACAGAAATTAACTTTATCATCGACGGTTATACAAAAGGAACGATACCTGATTATCAAATTAGTGCTTTATTAATGGCGATTTACTTTCAAGGAATGACTGAACAAGAGCGAGCGGATTTAACGATGGCAATGGTCAATTCTGGCGATCAAATTGATCTGTCCGCCATCGAAGGTATCAAGGTCGATAAGCATTCTACTGGCGGTGTAGGAGATACAACGACTTTAGTGCTTGGCCCGCTAGTTGCAGCGGTTGGTGTACCCGTCGCCAAAATGAGTGGTCGCGGACTTGGACATACTGGTGGAACGATCGATAAGCTAGAAGCAGCAGAAGGTTTTCATGTAGAAATAACGAATGAACAGTTTATCGAGCTTGTGAATAAAAATAAAATTGCGGTTATTGGGCAAAGCGGTAACTTAACACCAGCAGACAAAAAGCTATACGCTCTTCGTGATGTGACTGGTACGGTGAACAACATTCCGTTGATCGCTAGCTCGATTATGAGCAAAAAAATCGCCGCGGGCGCCGATGCGATTGTGTTAGATGTTAAAACAGGCGCAGGCGCGTTTATGAAGACACTTGAAGACTCACGTGACCTCGCTCAAGCGATGGTCAATATCGGCAATCATGTCGGTCGAAAGACGATGGCGGTGATTTCAGATATGAGCCAGCCATTAGGGTTTGCGATTGGTAATGCACTCGAAGTACAAGAAGCGATCGACACATTAAAGGGGGAAGGTCCTGAGGATTTAACGGAGCTTTGCTTAGTCCTTGGTAGCCATATGGTGTATGCGTCAGGAAAAGCATCTTCTCTTGAAGAAGCCCGTCAAAAACTGATAGAAGTTATTGAAAATGGTCAAGCGTTAGCGAAATTCAAAGTTTTCATTGAAGCTCAAGGTGGAGATGGATCGATTGTAGATGATCCGACGAAGCTTCCTCAAGCGGCTTATCAAATTGAATTAGTAGCAAAAGAAGAAGGTTATGTGTCAGAAATTATTGCCGACCATGTCGGAACAGCCGCGATGTGGCTTGGTGCTGGTCGAGCGACAAAGGAATCTGACATCGATCTCGCCGTCGGTTTAATGTTGAATAAAAAAATCGGCGACAAAGTTGAAGTGGGCGAATCGTTAGTTACTATACACAGTAATACCGAAGAGGTAGAACAAGTGAAAGAAGAGCTGTACAAGAGCATTCTTCTTTCTGAAGAAAAAATTGCTCCACCTATACTCGTGCATGAAGAAATGATGAAATAGACTGAGATGGAAGCATCCTGAAAAAGGGTGCTTCTTTTTTTGTATAAAAATAGAGATATTGGAAAAGATGGGGTTATATCGTATGAATAGTTCACAACAATGGAGGTTATTTAATCATGATGCGAAAGTTTGTATTATTCCTTGCCTTTTTGCTCATTTGGCATAGTATACCCCCTCTTTCCTCAGCGAATGAAGTCGATGATCAGCTACAAATAGCTGAAAGTGCCAAGTCCGCTATTTTGATTGAAAAAGATACCGGGACTGTGCTGTTTGAGAAAGATAGCCATAAACCGCTACCACCAGCCTCTATGACTAAAGTTATGACGATGCTGCTCATTATGGAAGCGATCGAAAGTAAAAAAATATCATGGGAAGATCCGGTGAGGACGAGTGATCTTGCTGCTTCGATGGGAGGATCACAAATATTTTTAGAGCCTGGAGAAGAAATGACGGTCAAGGAAATGCTCCAAGCAATTGCGATTGGATCGGCCAATGATGCCTCTGTTGCGATGGCGGAACGAATTGGAGGTAGTGAAGAAGCATTCGTTCAAATGATGAACAAAAAAGCGAAAGAACTAGATTTAAAACAAACGCAATTTAAAAATGCGACGGGACTTCCTGAGAAAGGTCATTATAGCTCTGCCTACGATATGGCAATCATGGCGAAAGAATTATTAAATCATGAGCGAATTACCGAATTCACTGGAACATATGAAGCCTATTTACGAAATGGAACAGATAAAAAGTTTTGGCTTGTCAATACGAACCGTTTACTGAAATTTTACCCGGGAGTAGATGGGCTGAAAACGGGGTTTACGAACGAAGCGAAATATTGCTTAACGACAACTGCCCAAAAAGGGAAGATGCGCCTTGTTGCCGTCGTGTTTGGAGCGCCAACGCCGAAAGATCGCAACGCTCAAATTACGAAAATGATGGATTATGGATTTCATCACTACGCCCTCACGCCTCTTTATGAAAAAGGGAGAGAAATCACCAATTTAAATGTAGTGAAAGGTCATAAAAATAAAGTGGCTTTAGAAACAGGAGAAAACGTATCCGTCATTGCTCGCAAAGGAGACAAACAAGTCAAAATGAAGCAACAGCTCCACTTGCAAAAAAACATTCAAGCACCTATCAAAAAAGGAACAAAGCTTGGAGAATTACGCATTAAAAGAGAGGGAAAGGTCATTTCGAAAACACCGCTCATCGCCAAAGAAGATATTGATAGGGCAAGCTGGTGGCAATTTTACAAAAAAGTGTTTCATTACTTTACGAAAACGAGCGATGCATAGTGACGAAGCAACGATTCTTTTAGCGAATACGTACTAGTTTTGTCAGGCAGAAGGATTGGTAAGGGGTGCTGTCGAAATGCTTCCTATTACTGAAAAAAGGGGGCTTACTTATGAGCTTAACAGTAGACATGGAAGTGGTTGATCAAGTTCTTTGCCTTCGCTTAATCGGAGAGCTCGATCACCATACCGCCGAATCACTCAGGAAGCAAGCAGATGAAGCGATTGATCGACAAGGAGTTCGCCATATTATATTAAACCTTGAGGAGCTAACATTTATGGACAGCTCAGGACTCGGTGTCGTATTAGGGAGATACAAAAAAATTCAGCAAACAAGTGGTGAGATGGTTGTATGTGCCATTTCTCCATCAGTGAAAAGGCTGTTTGAGTTATCTGGCTTGTTTAAAATTGTTCGAATGGAAACGTCGGAACAACGAGCACTTGAACGATTGGGGGCGGCTTAAGATGAAAAACGAAATGAATGTTCAATTTAGTGCAATTAGTCAAAACGAGTCATTTGCGCGAGTGACAGTTGCTGCTTTTATCGCTCAGCTAGACCCCACAATGGATGAATTAACAGAAGTGAAGACCGTTGTTTCGGAAGCGGTGACGAATGCCATTATTCACGGCTATGAAGGAAATCCAGCAGGAATGGTGTATATATCGGTCGTCATTGATGATGGTCTCATTGATCTCGTCATTCGAGATGAAGGAGTTGGCATGGACAATGTCGAGGAAGCGAGACAGCCGCTATTTACAACAAAGCCAGAATTAGAACGGTCAGGTATGGGATTTACGATTATGGAAAATTTCATGGACGAAGTAGAAGTTACCTCACATCAAGGATCAGGCACCGTAATTCGTTTGAAGAAGCAGATCGCTAATAAAAAAGCATATTGTAATTAAGGGGCCAAGCCATGGATGTTGAAATCAAAAAAAATAAGCCGGCTATTTTGTCAGATGCTCAGCTCAAAAAATTAATTAAAGAAAGTCAAGAAGGCAATCAACAAGCACGAGACACGATTGTTGAGAAGAACATGAGACTTGTCTGGTCCGTCGTTCAACGTTTTTTGAACAGAGGATATGACCAGGATGATTTATTTCAAATTGGCTGTATTGGCTTATTAAAATCGGTGGATAAATTTGATTTAAGCTATGACGTCAAGTTTTCGACTTACGCTGTACCGATGATTATCGGGGAAATTCAACGTTTTATTCGTGATGATGGAACGGTCAAAGTCAGCCGCTCCTTAAAGGAAACAGGCAATAAAGTTCGTAGAGCAAGAGAAGAGCTGTTAAAAAAATACGGCCGAACACCAACGATTCAAGAAATTGCTACTCATTTAGATATTCCTCCTGAGGAAGCGGTGATGGCTCAGGAAGCTTCGCGATCACCTTCCTCGATTCATGAAACGGTATATGAAAATGATGGAGACCCGATCACTCTTTTAGATCAAATGGCTGATAAAAATGACCAGCAATGGTTTGACCAAATCGCTTTAAAAGAAGCCATTAGAGGGCTGGAGGAGAGAGAACGATTGATTGTTTACTTGCGTTACTATAAAGATCAGACGCAAGCGGAAGTCGCTAATCGACTAGGCATTTCTCAAGTTCAAGTGTCGCGATTAGAGAAAAGAATTTTGCTACAAATGAAAGATAATATGACATCTACGTAAAGATTCGAGTCGGTTCAACGATAGTTGGCCGACTTTTTTCATGCCATTGACCGCATAAGTGCATCTGTTTTTGCTCATATTAATGACTATAATGAGACAGCAGGGTGGGAGAGTGATGGAAACTTCCATTTTTATTCGCTTAATTCCTCGTATTCACCTACATGTGAATGCGAAAGTAAAGCTAAAAGACATAGCTCAAATCATTGCCCCTGAACAATTGCTACCGAGTCTGCTTCATATGGATCTATATCAAATTAAACGAGAGGATCAGCAAATTGTCGTTATTGAAGCGATGACGATTGTGAAAATGGTACTTCATCAATGGCCGGAAGTCGATATCCAGTTCATCGGACCGACAGAAACGATTATTGATACAGCCCCAACTCGGAAGAAAAGCTCCTTTTTTCTTTTTCTTTTCATCTGGTGTTTATTATTTACGGGAGCTGCATTAACGATCATGAATTTTCATGAAGATGTGAGTATGCAAGCTGTTCATGTGAAGTTGTATGAGATTATTACCGGTGAAAAGAAAGAGCATCCGCTCATTTTACAAATACCATATTCCATTGGTTTAGGGGTGGGCATGATCTTATTCTTCAACCATTTATTTAAAAAGAAATTCAATGAAGAACCGAGTCCGCTTGAAGTGGAGATATTTAAATATCAACAAGATTTAAATCAATATATTGTGTTAAACGAGTATAAGGAAAGTAGGGCGAACAGTGGGTATCGTTCATAATCTGTTGCTAGCTTTTCTCGGTTTAGCTGGTGGTTTATCAGTGGGTGTTGGGTACGTAGCATTTATTACTGTTCTTGGTGTTATTCCAAGAATGATGCAAATGACGAGAACATTTAACAAAGTTAGGGGATACGAATGGGCTGTTATTTTAGGCGTGCTTGCTGGAACAACGGCGAGCATACATCCCTCTCGGCTCTTCGTATCAGAAATGTGGCTCTTGTCGATTGGATTACTAAGTGGAATGTTTATCGGTATGTTAGCGGCAGCCTTGACAGAAGTGTTAAATGTATTTCCGATTATCGCTAAGCGAATGGGTGTTCATGAACATATTTTAGTGTTGATCATGGCGATCGTCCTTGGAAAAATAACGGGTTCATTATTCCAATGGTTGTATTTTGTGCATCGATAATCATATCGGAGGATGATAAGGAGGTTTATATGTGCAAGAAATAAAAGAGATAAATATTCCAAAAGATCCAGTAAAAATGAACGAATTAATGAAGCGAAAAATTGGCTTAGGCAAAAGCTTTGATGTCGGTGTTCGTGAGTTCGTCGTTTTAGGGAAGAAAGTGCATATTTACTATGTCAATGGATTATGTGATACGCTTTTTATTATCGAAATACTGGCGGAATTAACACAAATTAATGATCATGAAAAAAGAAGTATGCACATTGGAAAGATTATTGGGAATCGAATCGCTCATCAGTCTGTAGAAAAAGTTGATACAGTCGATCAAGTAATGGATCAAGTATTGTCTGGATTAATAGCCATCGTTATTGAAAATGAAGAACAAGCATTTATTGTTGATGTTCGTAGCTATCCAGGGAGACAACCGGAAGAGCCTGATACAGAAAAAGTAGTACGTGGCTCCCGCGATGGATATGTAGAAAATATTATCGTTAATACCGGGTTAACAAGAAGGCGAATTAGGGATGGTCGTCTTCGATTTGAAATGACGAAGGTTGGACAACGATCTAAAACAGATGTAGCGATCGCTTACATTGATGGGATAGCTGATCCAGATTTAGTGTCCATTGTGAGGCAGGAGTTGGATGACATTGATATTGATGGTATTCCAATGGCGGATAAGACGATTGAAGAGTTTATCGTTAAACAAGGTTATAACCCTTATCCAATTGTGAGATACACGGAAAGAGCAGATATTGGTGCCGTTCATTTGTTAGAAGGTCACGTTCTCTTGTTTGTTGATACGTCACCAAGTGTGATTATTTTGCCAGCCACTTATGTTCATCACTTACAGCACGCAGAAGAATATCGACAATCGGCTGCGGTCGGGACGTTTATTCGCTGGCTTCGCTTTTTTGCTATTCTTGCTTCGTTATTTTTATTGCCGTTATTATTGCTGTTTTCACTTGAGCCTCAACTGTTACCGAAAACGTTGGAATTTATCGGTCCTAGTAAGGAAACGAATATTCCTCTAGTGTTGCAAATTTTCATCGCTGATATTGGAATTGAATTTTTAAGAATCGCAGCCATTCATACACCGACGCCATTATCAACAGCTATGGGTTTAATTGCCGCTGTTCTTATTGGACAAATTGCGATTGACGTCGGTTTATTCGTACCCGAAGTGATTTTATATGTAGCGATTGCGGCTATTGGGACGTATGCCACTCCTAGCTATGAATTAAGCATCGCTAATAAACTATCTAGACTATGTTTGCTTGTAGCTGTTGCACTGTTTAAAGTACCAGGATTTATGATTGCCGCTACGTTCATTATTATCTTTTTAGCTCACATGCGCGCCTTAAACACGCCTTATTTATGGCCGATTCTTCCTTTTGATCCTCAAGCATTTTGGCAAATATTTATTCGGAAGACAGTTCCGACATCCAAATTGCGACCATCGATTGTCAATCCACGAGATTCAATTAGGCAACCGGTGAATGAATAACGATGTTGAGTCGCTAACGGATGTATGGTATATTACTTTTAATCTTTTTAGTTTTTAGACAGTTTGTCACGTCGACGACTGTCTATTTCTTCTTTTTTTATTATCTGAATATTGACATTTGAGAAAAAAGAAACTCAAAGAATAGAGGAGAATATATGCATACATATGGAACGGCACGTGTAAATCAATTTGGGCATTTAGAAGTGGGTGGAGTCGATTGTGTTAGTTTAGCTAATACATATGGCACACCTTTGTATATTTATGATGTCGCGTTAATACGAGAAAGAGCAAGAGGGTTTAAAGAAACGTTTGAAAAGCTTGGAGTGAGCGCGCAAGTGGCGTATGCTAGCAAAGCGTTCTCAGCCATCGGCATGATTCAATTAATAGAAGAAGAAGGACTGTCTTTAGATGTTGTATCGGGAGGCGAACTTTATACAGCTTTGAAAGCCAACTTTCCGGTGGAGAGAATCCATTTTCATGGAAACAATAAAAGTGAAGAAGAGCTTGCGATGGCGATTGAAAGTGACATTGGTTGTGTTGTTGTCGATAATTTTTATGAGCTGAATATGCTACAATCTCTTTGTGAGCAGCAAGGAAAAGCAATGAATATTTTACTTAGGGTAACTCCTGGAGTAGAGGCTCATACGCATGATTATATTACGACGGGACAAGAAGATTCGAAGTTCGGTTTTGATTTAAATAACGGTCAAGCGGAAGAAGCTATGCAATTAGCTTTGCAAATGACAGGAATCAAGCTGCTAGGAGTCCATTGTCATATCGGATCACAAATATTTGAAACGACGGGCTTTACGTTAGCGGCTCGAAAAATTATTGAAAAGCTAGCCGACTGGAAAGAACGTTATCAGTTTGAATCCGACGTATTAAACCTTGGCGGCGGCTTCGGAATTCGCTATACTGAAGAAGATGATCCACTAGAGCCTTCGCAATATGTGGAAGAAATTATTAAAGAAGTGCAAGATCAGACAGCTACTTATGGAATGGCGATGCCAGAAATTTGGATTGAGCCCGGTCGTTCTCTCGTTGGAGATGCGGGTATTACGCTATATCAAACAGGATCGGAAAAGCATGTCCCGAATGTGAGAAAGTATATTGCGATTGATGGGGGCATGAATGATAATATTCGTCCTGCTTTGTATGAAGCGAAATATGAAGCAGTGTTAGCGAATCGAGTGAACGATCCTGTAGAAGAAACAGTATCGATTGCTGGGAAGTGCTGTGAATCAGGCGATATGCTTATATGGGATTTGCCGCTTCCAAAAGCGGAGTCTGGAGATATTTTAGCGGTGTTTTGTACAGGTGCTTACGGCTACTCTATGGCTAATAACTACAATCGTATTCCGAGACCTCCTGTTGTCTTTGTCGAGAATGGACATGCTGACTTAATTATAAAAAGAGAAAGCTATGAAGATATTATTAAGCTAGATCTTCCTTTGACAAATAAGATAGGTCATAAGTGAATAACGAACTATTCGAGGTGAAGTATGAATAGAAGTAATGCCATACTTTTTATCATTTTTATGTTAATTGCATGTGGCTGGGGGTTATATTATTGGTTGTTCATCGCTTAAGTAAAGTTGAATATTTTCCATTGTTTTGTTAAAATGGTAATTATTAAAAGAGGGTTACTTGCATAATGACCATAAAATTGAAGAGGGATTTCACATGTTAATTCGTTATAAAAAGTCATTTGAAAAAGTTGCTATGGGTTTACTGTCGTTTATGCCTCAAGAAAAGGAAATAAAAAAATTGCAGGAAACGATAAAGTCCTACGAAGAAAAAAAGCATTGGCAATTGTATTTATGGAAAGATGAAGAGGTAATCGGGGTGATAGGAACAAAGGAAAAAGGA
This sequence comes from Bacillus sp. Hm123, assembly GCF_051842975.2. Classification (NCBI taxonomy): domain Bacteria; kingdom Bacillati; phylum Bacillota; class Bacilli; order Caryophanales; family Bacillaceae; genus Bacillus; species Bacillus sp. Hm123. Next base: position 2,105,698 of record NZ_CM200277.1, on the reverse strand, counting down.
GATGTAATTGAAATTCAACATATCTCTGTCAATCCTTCCTATCGCAAGGAAGGGATCGGCAAAAAAATGGTGAAAGAGTTACAAGAGATGCACGTAGGCAAGAAGGTTGTTCCTAACTCATCTACCTCTAAATTTTTTCATAAGTGTAAAGAAGAAGACCCGACTAACTAAGTGCGGGTCTCTTCTTATTGACTCATATTTTGGACTGTTTTTCTAGCCTGTTGTTTTGCCTGCAATGATCGTTTACGAGCAGTAATTACATCTGAACGGTCTCGTAAAGAGTGTTTATGATATAGATAATCTGCTGACTCCTTTACAATCGGAAGAAAGCAAGATTGTTTTACAAGCTCATATTGTTTCTTAAGCTCTGCATGATGCATAGGAATAGACATAGGGGTGAATGGTCGTTGATGATGTAAATCTTGAAGATGAGCAGATAAAGCTTCTAAAAAAGCTTCGCTGTCAATTCCTAGTTCAGCAAGCTCTTTTTGACGTTGCTGTAGAATGTTGAGGGCTTTTGTTGCTAGTTTCCTCGCCCCGACAACATTGCCGCGGCGATGGTGATAAAGGACAACAGCTGTTTGAATAAGGCCGACCCAGACGGAATCGCGAGCTTGGTTCGTCTGTTCTTTCCAATATTCTTCTAACACCTCGTGGCATTCAAAATAATCCTGATGGTCATGAAAATGAACGAGAAAGGTTAAATAAGACAACGGATAAGAATACATGAACGTCCCCCTACACTAAATTGCGTTACACACATCTTAACATGCTGAAAACTGTTGATCAAATTCCGAAAATAGTAGTGGACAGTACCGCGGAATCCTCTATACTAAAAGTTGAGCTTTTTTTTGAGTGAACTGAAAAGAATTGGTGATAAAATATGCAATATAAAGTAAAAGTTGATGCTTTCGAAGGGCCCCTCGATTTGTTGCTACATTTAATTCAACGATTAGAGATTGACATATATGATATTCCGATGGCTGATATTACAGAGCAGTATTTATTATTCATTCATACGATGAAGGAATTAGAGTTGGATGTCGCCAGTGAATATTTAGTCATGGCTGCAACGTTATTAGCGATTAAAAGTAAAACGTTGCTCCCTTCACACGAAGAAGAGGAGGAAGTCGATTGGGTAGAAGAAGATCCGCGAGAAGAGTTAGTAGAACGACTAGTTGAGTATAAAAAGTATAAAGAAGCAGCCGAGCGTTTGAAAGAGAAAGAAGAAGAACGAGGGCAGCTTTTTACGAAAGCGCCGAGTGACTTAACAGCTTTTGAAAGCAATCAGCCGACAGCACAGGATTTACGCGTTACTGTATATGATATGCTAGGGGCATTTCATAAGCTTCTGCGCCGTAAAAAATTGCAGCGCCCAATGACGAAAAAAGTAAAAAAGCAAGAGGTTTCACTAGAAAAACGAATGGATCAAATTTTGTCCACATTAGCTAGTTGCAAACAACCAACTCGTTTTGTTGACCTTTTTCCATACGAGGATAAAGGACATATGGTCGTTAGCTTTTTAGCGGTATTAGAATTAATGAAGCGAAATGAAATTGTCGTTGAGCAGCAGAACAATTTTTCTGATCTATTTGTGACGGCGAAAGGAGGGACAACTAATGAAGGTTATTAATTGGATGAGCATTACAGAAAGTCTACTTTTCGCTGCCGGTGATGAGGGGTTGTCGTTAAAGCAAATTACTCAAGTGCTTGAAGTAGAAGAGCATGAAGCAAAAGGTATTATAAATGAATTAAAGGAACGCTATGAACAAGATCCAGATCGGGGCATTCTATTAATTGAACTCGCAGGAACCTATCAGCTAGCGACAAAGAAAGAATACGCTCCCTATATTAAAAAGCTAGTAGAAAACAGTCATTCACACACGCTTTCTCAAGCAGCTCTTGAAACGTTAGCGATTATCGCTTACAAACAGACGATCACAAGAGCGGAGATTGAAGAAATTCGTGGGGTGAAAGCAGATCGAGCGCTACAAAACCTCGTAGCGAAAGGCTTAATTAAGGAATATGGACGAGCAGAAGGACCGGGAAGACCGATTTTGTATGGCACAACGAAAGAGTTTTTAGATTGCTTCGGATTAAAGGAGATTTCAGAGCTTCCGCCATTGTCAGAAATCGAAGACAATGAACAAGAAGAAGCAGATTTATTTTTTGAGCGATTTGAACAAGTATTAAATAATGAAGAGTAGATTAAGCGGCTGAGGCCGCTTTTTTTTGTTCGTCATGTTAGAAGCTTATTTTGCATATAGTTGTACAAATAAGCGAGGGAGAGATCGGCGGATGAATAAAAAAGTGCCAGTTGTCATCCTGGCTTTCCTACTGTTCTTACTGTCAATAAACTCACCAGCACAAGCGAATACAAGTGCTGTTAGTGCGATCGTTATGGAGCAACAAAGTGGACGAGTGCTATATGCGAAAGATCCACATGAGGTGATGCGCATTGCTAGTATTACAAAAATTATGACAGCGATTATTGCGATTGAGTCAGACAAGCTTGAGGAAAAAGTAAAGGTGAGCAAGCGAGCGGTGCTAACAGAAGGATCGTCACTGTATTTAAAAAAAGGCGAGAAGATTTCGTTAGAAGATTTAGTATACGGCTTAATGCTACGCTCAGGAAATGATGCGGCTGTCGCTATCGCTGAACATGTAGGAGGAAGCAAAGAGGGGTTTGTATTTTTAATGAATGAAAAGGCAAAGGAAATTGGTATGAAAAATACTCACTTTGCTAATCCGCACGGCTTAGATGATAGTGAGAAGCATCGTTCCACCGCTTATGATATGGCACTTTTGACGAGATACGCGATGAAAAATGCTAAATATCGTGAAATAGCTGGAACGGAAAAATATCGAGTTAAAGATCCGAGTGGCGAGTGGGATCGTATCTGGCATAATAAAAACCGTTTATTGACAGAAAAATATGAATATTGCACAGGGGGAAAAACGGGTTATACGAAAAAAGCTCATCGGACGTTAGTAACAACAGCGACGAAAGGAGATATGGATTTAATTGCAGTGACATTGGATGCATCTGATGATTGGAATGACCACATTTATATGTACGAATCGAGCTTTGAGAAATATGATCCTAAAGTGATTTTGCATAAAAAAGCAATGAAGATAAACAATTCTTTTTATGACGGTCATATCTATTTAAAAAGGGATGTACTATTCCCGCTCACAAAAGAAGAGGAAGAACAACTGTCCATTCATTATAAATTGCTAAGGCCGAAAAAAAGCTGGAAGCATGGGAAGGTACCTGAAGTGGTCGGACAAGCTGAAGCTTTTTTAAATAAAGAAAAAGTATTTACAATCCCTATTTATTATAAGCAGGAGAAAAACGATGAGCAGAACTCTCTATGGGAGAAGTGGAAGGAATGGTGGTCATGATCAACGATGGTGAAATGAATCATGGTTAATTATATTTGGGTAGGGATGACCTTGATTGGACTGATTTTTGCAGCGATCAACGGCAAAATGGATGAGGTGAATAAAGCAGTATTTGAAGCCTCCGGAGAAGCGGTGACCATTTGTATCGGATTAATTAGCGTGCTTGTGTTTTGGCTTGGCATTATGAAAATAGCGGAGAAAGCTGGCATGCTCAAGCAACTCGCTCGTTTGTTCAAGCCGATGGCGAAACGATTATTTCCGGATATCCCGAATGATCATCCAGCGATGGGCTACATTTTGTCGAATATGACGGCCAATATGTTTGGGCTCGGGAACGCAGCGACGCCTTTTGGGATTAAAGCGATGGAAGAATTAAAGCGATTAAACGGGGGGAAAAGTGAAGCGAGTCGCTCCATGATTACTTTTTTAGCGATCAATACATCGAGCCTTACGATTATTCCAACGACGATCTTAGCGATCCGTTTTTCTTATGAATCCGCTTCGCCAGCGGAAATTGTGGCCCCTACCTTGTTTGCAACGGCTTGTTCTACGATGTTTGCGATCTTGATCGACCGCTATTTTCATTCTCGTCGCATCAAAAAGGGAGGGGGATAAATGGCTTGGCTCTCGATCATTTCTATTTGGATCATCCCTGTCATTATCGGCTTCATTTTACTTTACGGTACGTTCAAAAAAGTCCCCACATATGAAACGTTTGTTGAAGGGGGAAAGGAAGGCATTCATATTGCCATCTCGATTATCCCTTATTTAGTCGGAATGATGGTGTCGATTGCTATTTTTCGAGCTTCTGGTGCTCTTGAAGTGGTCGTAGATTGGCTGCGACCGCTTTTATTATCGATCGGTCTAGCACCTGAAGTGTTTCCACTTGCCTTAATTCGTCCAATTTCAGGGACGGCCGCTTTAGGAATGGTGAGTGATTTAATTGCAACTCATGGGCCGGATTCGTATATTGGCCGTTTAGCTTCTGTCATGCAAGGTAGTACAGATACGACCTTTTACGTATTGACGATTTATTTTGGAGCGGTTGGCATTAAGCAAATGGGTGATGCCTTAAAAGTCGGCTTGCTGGCCGATTTGGCCGGGTTTATAGCCGCTATTTTTATCGTTTCATGGATGTTTTCCTAAAAACTGTTCCGTTGCGGAGCAGTTTTTTTAATAGATTTGCCTTTTGTGAATAACATCTGCGGCTTTTCTTATTTCAATCAATGTGTAATAATGCATAATGACACATATTGAAGAATTTAGAGGTGATGGAATGGAGCGACTACAAAAAGTGATCGCACAAGCTGGATTTGCGTCAAGACGTAAAGCAGAGCAACTAATAATAGAAGGAAAAGTAACAGTGAACGGGAAAGTGGTAACAGAGCTCGGAACGAAAGTGTCACCTTCTGATAAAGTAGAAGTGAGCGGTGTTCCAGTTGAAGGACAAGAGAAGGTTTACTTCTTGTTTTATAAACCGCGTGGCGTCATTTCAGCAGTTTCTGATGATAAAAATCGTAAAGTTGTAACGGATTATTTTCCGTTTATTGAACAAAGAATTTTTCCGGTCGGACGGCTTGATTATGACACATCAGGGTTGCTACTGTTAACGAATGATGGTGAGTTTGCTAATTTGTTGACACATCCACGTTATGAAATTGATAAAACCTATGTGGCGCGCCTCAATGGCATTCCGCAGCGCTATATGTTAAAGCAGCTAGCTTCAGGCATCAAGCTAGAGGATGGAAAAACAGCGCCAGCAAAGGTGAAAGAGCTGTCTGCCGATAAAAAGAAGCAGAGAGCAAACATTGAAATTACGATTCATGAAGGACGTAATCGACAAGTGCGTCGTATGTTTGAAGCGATCGGCTTCGAGGTTCAAAAGTTAAAGCGTGAAAGATACGCATTTTTAACGTTAAAAGGATTGAACGCAGGGGAGTTTCGCGAGTTAACAGCTCATGAAGTGAAGCAACTACGTACATTAGCTGAAACTGGGATGTTGCGCTGACAAGAAATTGTCACACATCCCTTTTCCCCCTTTTTAGGGGAAAGACGGAAGTGGTATAATTGGTGTGAAGGTTCAATCTGTAAAATATAACAATGTTATGTTCCATCGGGAGGGGATCACTTCTTGGATAAAAGAAAACAACGGTTTATGATGCGTTCTGTCATTTTAGCTATTTTAGCGATAGCTGTCGGCTACACGCTTTATACGAATTTGACAAAAGAGGCTCGTGGGACTTTGCAAGTTGGGGAAGAGGCCCCTGATTTCGTGTTAACTGATCTTTCAGGAGAGAAGCATCAGTTGTCGGATTATAAAGGAAAAGGTGTATTCCTTAATTTCTGGGGAACATGGTGTGCTCCATGTAAAGAAGAAATGCCTCATATGGAAACGGTGTCAAAAGAATTTAAAGATCAAGGGGTAGAAGTTTTGGCTGTGAACGTTGGCGATTCGGAATTACAAACGAAGAATTTCGCTGAACAATATGGCTTAACGTTTCCGATTGCGATCGATACAACAAAAGAAGTAGAAAAGGCGTATGGAGTGAGCAGACTTCCAGCTACATATATGATTAATGCAGAAGGAAAAGTGGAAGAGATCGTTGTTGGTGGCCTCGTGAAAGAAGAACAGGTGAGAGCTTTATTTGAAAAAGTGAAACCATAATTTTAAGGAGTTTTGAAATGGAGAACGTGAAATGTGAATGTGGCCATGTCAATCCTCACGGAACAATTTTATGTGAATCCTGTGGAAGAGCGCTAACGGAAGAAGCGAAACAAGAAAAGCTACATGATATGCGCTATGAAGGCAGTGCTCGCCGATCACAAACGTATCAAAAAACAATCGTTGATAAGGTGTGGAACTTCTTTTCTTCCGTAAAGGTTGGGGTTTGGCTAATCGTTTTAACACTTGTTGCATCATCCATTGGAACCATTTTTCCGCAAAAGCTATTTATTCCTCAAAATATACCACCTGAGCAATATTATGAAGAGGTGTATGGCTTTGCGGGGAAACTATATTATCTGTTTGGCTTTTATGATTTATATAATTCTGCTTGGTTTATCGCTTTAATTGCATCTATCGGTGTATCTCTTGTCATTTGTAGCCTTGACCGTGTAATTCCTCTTTATCGCGCGTTAAAAAATCAACGAGTCGCTCGTCACGTCTCGTTTATGAATAAACAACGTTTTTTCACGAAGCAAGAAGTGAAATTGAGTGAAGAAGAATGGAATGAGGTGAAGAAGCAATTAGCTAGTAAGCGCTATAAGCTTCGAGAAGAAGAAGGTAGCTTACTCGCCGAAAAAAATCGCTTTTCTCGTTGGGGTCCTTACGTGAATCACGTCGGTCTTATTATTTTTCTATTTGGTGCGATGCTTCGTTCGATGGACGGTATGTATGTCGATGAAACATTGTTTGTTCGTGAAGGAGCTACTTTAGAAATTCCAGGGACGAACGGCGAATATTATTTAAAAAATGAAAAATTTATCGTCGAAAACTATGATAAAGACAAAGATCCTGAAGTGTTTAATCAAGCGTTGGAAAAATCAAATGGGGTAGTGAAGACGTATCAAACAAATGCCGTCCTTTATCGAGATGAAAATCAAGGACTACCTGGTGCAGAACCGAAGCTAACGAAGGTGAAATCTGGAGAAATTCGCGTAAATGAACCATTTAAATTTGATAATTACGCCCTTTATCAAGACAGTTTCACTAAAGACGAATTAAAATCGATGGAGTTTGGTTTAACGAATAAAGCGACCGAAGAAGAAGTTGGAAAGATCAAAGTTGACTTGTTAAACCCTGAAAAAGTGTACGACCTTGGGAATGGATACGAAGTTAAATTAATTGGGTACTTTCCGGACTATGATGGTTTTTCTGAAGAAGGAGAACCGACGACTAAGTCGCCTAACCCAAACAATCCTGCTTTTTTCTTTAGAATGATTTCCCCAGAGCATCCGAAAGGAGAAGTTAGTTTCGTTGCGATTCGTCAAACGCTTGAGCCGCTCGGAGAAACTGATTATAAAATGGAGTTCAAAGGGGTTGAGACACGAAACATTTCTGTGCTGACAGTACGGAAAGATTTAACGTTATGGATTTTAGCTATAGGTGGAGCGATCTTTATGATTGGTGTTGTCCAAGGTGCTTATTGGAATCATCGTCGTCTATGGATTCGCCAAATCGATAACGAAGTATACGTGGCTGCCCATACGAATAAAAACTGGCATGGGTTGAAGCGAGAAATTGATGCTGCAATCGGTTCAACGAGAGTACCGGTGTTAGAGGATCAGCAAAAGTCGTAATAGAAAGGGGAATGGAGATGTCTAGCTTAGTTCAATGGAGCGGAAATCTTCTTTATGCCGCATTTATATTATACTTAGTGGCGACAATTCTATTCGGAGGAGCCGTTCGCCAAAAGAAAGATCAGCAAAAACAAGAGGAAAACCGTTGGGGAAAGTTAGGGTTTGCGGTCACGGCGGTCGGCTTTATTGCTCAACTAGGTTATTTTATTACGAGGTGGATCGCTTCAGGCCATGCACCTGTCAGCAACTTGTTTGAATTTGTGACCTTCTTTGCGATGATGTTAGTTGGAGCATTCATTATTATTTATTTAATGTACCGTCTACCGGTGCTCGGCTTGTTTGCTTTGCCAGTGGCGACGATCATCATTGCCTATGCGAGCATGTTTCCGAGCGATATCAGCCCGCTGATTCCGGCGCTTCAAAGTCAATGGCTAGCTATTCACGTAACAACGGTCGCGGCTGCAGAAGGAATTTTGGCGATTAGCTTCGTTGCAGGATTCATTTATTTAGTAAAAAATATTGATCAATCGAAAAGAAGCAAGCAAACGATTTGGTTAGAAGTAGTGATATTTAGTCTTGTCGCAACGATCGGTTTTGTTATTGTTACAACATCGTTTAATCTGGCTGGATATGAAGCAGAATTTGACTATATTAATAAAGATGGGAATCCGGCGCAGGAAACATTTCTCATGCCGGCGATCATCGGTCCAAATGAAGGACAATTAATGACGGATAGCAAGTTTGAGCCAATCGTAGAAGTCCCTGGCTTTATTAATGCGAAAAAGCTAAATACTCTTGTTTGGTCACTAGTGGCTGGGCTCCTGCTTTATTTAGTTATTCGCCTTGTGACTCGCAAACGATTTGGCGCACTTGTACAGCCTTTTGTGAAAAATGTAAATTCAGATTTAATGGATGAAATCAGTTATCGTGCGGTCTTAATTGGGTTTCCTGTCTTTACTCTCGGAGGATTGATCTTTGCGATGATCTGGGCGCAAATTGCTTGGTCTAGATTTTGGGGGTGGGACCCGAAAGAAGTATGGGCTCTTATTACATGGTTATTTTATGCGGCCTTTTTACATCTTCGGTTATCGAAAGGTTGGCATGGGGAAAAGTCAGCCTGGCTTGCTGTGATCGGTTTTGTCATTATTATGTTCAACTTAGTAGCGGTGAACTTAGTAATAGCAGGTCTTCACTCGTATGCAACGCCGTAAATCGGAAACCTCCGCTTCTGCGCGGAGGCTTTTTCTATACAGATCGTTAATGCGAGATAAATTGAAAAAAAATACGGATTAGTTAATAATGAAAGTAATCAATAAAAAGTATGATTTATTGGATGATTAGGAGGCTGTTACGTTGGAAAATGAATTAAAGGTTTTAATCGTGGATGATGAGGAAAGAATTCGCCGTTTGTTGCGAATGTATTTAGAAAGAGAAAATTATATAATCGATGAAGCTGAAAATGGGGAAATGGCTCTTGAGATGGCTTTAAGCGAAGAATATGATTGTATTTTATTGGACTTGATGATGCCAGGGAAAGATGGAATTGAAGTGTGCAGGGAACTGAGAGAGAAGAAAGCAACGCCTGTTATTATGTTAACGGCAAAAGGTGAGGAAGCGAATCGCGTCCAAGGCTTTGAAGTCGGAACGGATGACTATATTGTGAAGCCGTTTAGTCCGCGAGAAGTCGTTCTTCGCGTAAAAGCATTATTAAGACGTTCTTCTCCAACGTCCTATTTACAAACGGATACGAAATCTAAAGACTTAATTGTATATCCACATTTAACCATCGATAATGACGCTCATCGAGTGACAGCGGATGGAGAAGAGGTCAATTTAACACCGAAGGAATATGAATTGCTATACTTTTTAGCGAAAGCGCCAGATAAAGTATTTGACCGTGAGCATTTATTAAAAGAAGTGTGGCACTATGAATTTTTCGGAGATTTACGAACAGTCGATACACATGTGAAGCGCCTTCGTGAAAAGCTAAATAAAGTATCAGAGAAGGCGGCCAAAATGATTGTCACTGTTTGGGGAGTTGGCTACAAATTTGAGGTTGTGAATGAATGAAGCTTTGGAGAAGTGTTGTAGGAAAGCTGTGGATGACGATTCTTTTACTCGTATCGTTTGTTTTGTTTTTCTTAACGATTCTACAATTAGAGTTTTTCGAGAATTATCATGCGAGAGAAGTCGAAAAGGAATTGTCTGATACAGCAACAAAGATTTCAAAAGTGCTTTCTGACCATGAAGATAAACAAACTGGTATGCAGGTGGCTTGGGATTTAGTCGATGAGCCAGTTCATCTCATTATTGCGGAGAATCAAGAGCGTTTTCATTATTCACCAGATGATGATTTGAGTAAAGTTTTAGAACAATCGAAAGTGATCAATGACCCCGTGTTATCTCAAGTGTTTACAAAGAATAAGAAAGTACAGACAGAGCTACCTATTCAAGGGGGAAGCCATTCGAATCGACATGAAAACTCGATTGTGATTGCTGTTCCGCTACATATGAAGGCTGATGAAAACGGAGCTGTCATCATTTACCAATCACTTGAAGTCATTAAAGAAACGTCTCAGCAAACAACGAGGCTGATCTTGTTAGCGGCTGGCACTGCGATTGTGCTAACGACTATTTTTGCCTTTTTCCTGTCGACAAGAATTACGGCTCCTTTAAGGAAAATGAGAGAAGCCGCAACAGAAGTGGCGAAAGGAAAATTTGATACAAAAGTGCCGATTTTAACGACGGATGAGATTGGGGCACTCGCTACATCCTTTAATCAAATGGCTAAGCAACTAAATTACAACATCCATGCACTGAACCAAGAAAAAGAGCAATTGGCAAGCATTTTAAGCAGTATGGCAGATGGAGTCATTACTTTTAATCGAGACGGGACGATCTTAATTACCAACCCACCAGCGGAGCGTTTTTTGCAAAATTGGTATTATGAAATGGGAAATACTCATCATAATGAAACGATGCCTACTTTAGTAGCTGAGCTGCTGAGAAAGGCAATTGAAACAGAGACCGAGCAAGTTGGCGAACTGCCCTTGAAGGATCGTTCTTATGTCGTCATCGTCAGCCCACTTTACAATGATAAATCCGTTCGTGGAGCGGTGGCGGTCGTTCGTGATATGTCAGAAGAGCGGCGATTAGACAAGCTCAGAAAAGATTTCATTGCGAATGTTTCTCATGAACTTAGAACACCGATTGCGATGTTACAAGGCTACAGTGAAGCGATTGTAGACGATATCGCCGGGACGGAAGAGGAAAAGAGAGAGATCGCCAAAATTATTCATGAAGAATCGTTACGAATGGGACGTCTTGTGAATGAATTGTTGGATTTAGCGCGAATGGAAGCCGGTCATATTACTTTAGAGTTAGAAGAGGTAGAGCTGTCCTCGTTTATTAAACGAGTGGCGAATAAATTTCACGGTTTAGCGAAAGAAAAGCAAGTTGAGTTGAAATTAACGATTCCTGATGAAAATAGCTATCTCGATATCGATCCAGATCGGATTGAGCAAGTGTTGACGAATTTAATTGATAATGCTCTTCGTCACACACAAGAAAACGGCTTTGTGGAAGTGAAACTAGAACGAAAAGTGGATGGCTATGAAGTGCATGTTCAAGATTCTGGTGTCGGTATTAGCGAAGAAGACTTGCCATTTGTATTTGAGCGGTTTTATAAAGGAGATAAAGCAAGAACAAGAGGCAAAGCAGGTACCGGGCTTGGGTTATCTATTGCTAAAAATATGATCAAAGCGCATCAAGGAAGTATTAAAGTGCAAAGTCGATTAGGCGAAGGCACAACCTTTACCTTTTATTTACCGCGAAAAAAATAAATCATCTAAAAGCTGGGGGAGCTATTGTTTAGTAGCTTCCTCTTTTTTTAAGTCATATTGAAAACGCTTTCGTGCATACAACTAGAAAGGCAGAGGATAAAGTGATCGCAAGGAGGCGGATCGATATGACGGATTATGCAAGGAGGTTTTTTGTTGTGTTAGCGATGGCTTTATGTATCAGTTTACTTATTCTTGCTGGAGGAATGATTTATCAAGGGAAGGAGCCGAAAAAAACGAGTATTTCTGACGGGAGAAGCTTAGAGGTGATTACATACAAATTAAATACTTCACATAATCGCTCATATTATGTATAATAGGGTCTAAAATAAATATCATTTCATCTTCGGGGCAGGGTGTGATTCCCGACCGGCGGTATAGAAGCGTTAGTTTCTGAGCCCGCGAGCCGAAAGGCAGATTTGGTGAGAATCCAAAGCCGACAGTATAGTCTGGATGGGAGAAGGTGAAGGTCTGCCAGCGTTCAAAAAGTATAGTTTTGAACGTCTATTTAAGTATGACTTCAAACTCCCTTAAGCCTTTTGCTTGAGGGATTATTTAGTTGGCAGCCTTTCTTCTTGTGTAGGATGGATGAGAAGAAGGAGAGAGTTTTGTGAGAAAGAAGAATATTCGAGTGTTAACGTCTGTTGGTTTATTAAGTACATTATCGTATTTATTAATGCTACTTAACTTTCCGGTCCCACCATTTCCAGGGTTTTTAATGGTTGACTTTAGTGAAATTCCTGCATTAATTGCCGCTATTGTTTTCGGTCCGCTTGCTGGAATTATGGTAGAGTTTATTAAAAATGTGTTGAACTTCTTTGTCGCAGGTAGTCCAACAGGAGTTCCTGTCGGTCATTTCGCTAATTTTATCGCAGGGGTGACGTTTATCCTTCCTGTGTATTATGTGTACAAGAAATTTGAATCGAAAAAAGGAATGGTCGCTGCTCTTATTGCTGGCACGACGGTAATGGCTGTAATGATGAGTGTGTTAAATTATTATGTGATTTTACCGGCTTATACGCTCTTTTTAAATGCACCAGCTATGTCAGCACCGGAAACGAAGCAACTGATCATTTCGGCTATCTTACCTTTTAATTTCGTGAAAGGGTTACTGATGACGGCTGTCTTTTTATTAATCTACTCCCGTATTCAAGTGTGGATGAAAAAACAAACCATTGCACAAAACGCTTAATAATAAATCGATGAGATCTCTACTAAACGAATAGTAGGGATCTTTTTTTAGAAGAACATTTAATAAATGCAGGCAGAATAAAAATAAATTATGATAAGCGTAAATGATTCTTTGAATAGAAATGAGGGAGATGTATGAATTTCTTAACGAGGTTTAGCTTGAAGAATGCCTTTGCTGTTTTTATCATTTCTTTTTTATTTATTTTAGGAGGATTATATTCATTTACTAAGTTAAAGATGGATCTATTGCCGAATATTGAGTTTCCGCAATTAAGTGTTGAAATTGTCTATCCGGGGGCTTCTCCACAAGATTTAAATGAGCAAGTGACTTCGAAGCTTGAAGAGCAGTTTAAAGGGCTAGAAGGAGTGAAAAAAGTCCAAAGCTCCACATTTGAAACATTATCGGTCATTAGTATGGAATTCCCTTTTAATACGGATATGGATGAAATCGAGCAGCAAGTGAATAATTTCATTCAAGAAACGGGCTTGCCTGAGCAAACGAAAACGGAAATTAACCGCTTTTCTTTTGGAAGCTTTCCGATCTTTAACTTATCTCTATTCGCTAAAGAGGGAATCGACTTACAAACGTTACTTGATGAGGAAGTTATACCCGAATTGAATACAATCAATGGATTGAACAGCGTATCTGTCGGTGGCTTGAAGGAAGAATGGCTGCAAGTCACTGTCGATCCAAATAAAGCACGTTCATATGGTTTATCGCTTTCGCAAATTAAAGATCAAATGAATGAGCGAGATTTATCGTTTCCAGCTGGAACGATTGAAGGCGATCAAATTCAAGTGCCTGTTCGTGTGCAAGAAAAGGTAGAAACGAAAGCGCAGTTAGAAAACTTGATCATTACGCCAGCTGCGTTTGTTCCTAACGCTCAACCTGTTGCTCTAAAAGAAATTGCGACGATTGAAGAAGTAAAAGATCGCGCGGAAATTACACGTTATAACGAAAAAGATGCGCTATCGATGGCGGTAACGAAGAAGCAGGATGCCAATACAGTAGAGGTCGCGAAGAAAGTCATTAGTATTATGGACAAATACGAGGGAGAGTTTGCTTACGCCGTCGGATTTGATTCAGCAGAGGGAATTGAAAAATCAGTTCGTACATTAGTAAAAGAAGGGCTATTAGGTGCGTTATTTGCTTCATTAGCGGTTTTATTATTTTTACGAAATGTGCGTGCGACGATGATCGCCATTATTTCGATTCCGTTATCGTTGCTTGTTACATCAATCTTCTTATATCAGCTAGATATTTCATTAAATATTATGACGCTTGGTGGTATGGCTGTTGCTGTTGGGCGAGTAGTTGATGATAGTATCGTGGTGATTGAAAACATCTTTAGGCGTATACGTAAATCAGGGGAAGGGATGACGAATGAGTTAATTATTCAGTCAACGAGAGAAATTTTAAAAGCGATCACTTCCTCGACGATTACGACCGTTGTTGTCTTTTTGCCGCTTGGCCTTGTTGGTGGCATTACTGGAGAGTTCTTTCTTCCGTTTGCGGTGACGATTGTTATTGCTCTTCTGACATCCTTGCTTGTATCCATTACGATTGTGCCGATTTTGGCGAAGCTCTCCTTTAAGCAGGTGCCGCAAGAAGAGAAAGAAGGACGACTGCAAACAGGGTATGTACGTGTAATTGAATGGTCATTGAATCATAAAGTGCTCGTGCTTGTCCTATCTTTAGCTACATTATTTAGTTCTTTCGCCTTCGCTTCAAGGCTAGGATTTACGTTTATTCCTAATGAAGAGCAAAAGCTATTAGCGGCAACGTTTCGCTTGCCTTCCTCTACACCTTTAGAGAAAACAAATGAATTATCTTTACAGTTAGAAAAGTATTTAGCGAGCTCTAAAGAAGTGGAAAATGTGACAACTGGGATTGGAACGAGAGATTTCCAATCAGGTCTAAAACGAGCGAACCAAGCGAATTATTTCATTTCGCTTAAAGAGGATGTTAATGTGGCGTCTTATATTCAGACACTTGAACGTGAAATGGAGGAGCTTGTTTTAACTGCGGAACCAAAAGCTGTTCTCGGCGTTCAAGAGCAACAAACAGGTGGCCCGCCTTCGAATAATAATGTCAACATCAATTTGTACTCGAACAATTTAGATCAATTACAAAAAGCCGCTCAAGTGGTGGAGAAATATATGAAAAAGCAAGACGATCTGAAATACGTGTCCAATAATTTTAGTGAAAAGCAAACACAGCTGATGGTGAAAGTTGATTCTGAGAAGGCGGCGAAAGCGGGAGTATCTAGTTTTCAAATTCTCGGGGCGATTGCCGATCAAACGGAGCCGGTTGATGTTGGTCAGCTAAAGTTAGATGGAACAGAAAAAGCTGTGCGTCTTGCCTACACAGAACACGCTAATTCGATCGATGATATAAAAAACATTCAGCTGTTTACGGCAAAAGGCCCCTTACCGATTACAGGCGTAGCAGAGATCAAAGAGGAAGAAGCCTTTACTTCGATCCAAAAGCTAGACGGCAAAGTGTTTGCTCAAATCTCTGCCCAAATTAAAGGCGATGATATCCGAACTGTATCTGAACAAGTGATTACAGGTGTTAAACAAGACTTGAATTTGCCGAAAGAAGTGAGCTTTGAAGGGGGAGGCGGAAGCGATGAAACCGTTGAAACGTTCCAAGCATTAGGGTTGGCGATGCTGATTGCTATTGGGCTCGTATACATTACGATGCTAATTACTTTTGGTCACGCACGCATCCCTTTTATCGTTCTTTCGTCTTTAATTTTTGTGCCAATTGGTTCTCTATTAGGACTTACAATTGCTCATGAACCGTTATCTGTAAGTGTGATGATCGGATTGCTTATGTTGATCGGTATCGTCACAACGAATGCGATCGTGCTAGTTGATCGAATTGGTCAAAACAGGGGGAAAAAAGGCATGGATATTCGTGAGGCGTTAATGGAAGCCGGAAAAACGAGATTGCGTCCGATTTTAATGACGGCTTTTGCGACGATTACAGCATTAATTCCGTTAGCGCTCACGACGTCATCTGGCACGTTAATTTCTAAAGGATTGGCGATCACTGTCATTGGAGGATTAACTTCATCTACTGTGTTAACGTTAATTCTTATTCCTGTGCTCTATGAACTGTTTTTCTACCGCATCGTAAAACAAGAGCAATCAAAATAGCAGAAACCCGCCAATAGGCGGGTTTCTAACTGTTTTATTCGTATTTTAGAGCATCGCCATCAAACGGGGTATCTGCGATTTTAATGGAGTCTGTTGGGCAACCTTCAAACGCATCTTGCATATCTTCTTCAAGAACATCTGGAATGATGGCTGTTCCTTCGTTATCGTCTAAAATAACGAACGCAATTCCTTCATCATCGTAATCGTAAATGTCTGGTGCAGCTGCTCCGCAAGCACCGCAAGCAATACATGTGTCTTTATCAACAATTGTATATTTTGGCATTATGAAACCTCCTTAGTGTATAGCAAATCCTCAATGGATTAAGCCAATCTTAAATCCTTGGAAAACTTCTATATTTTATTGTATATGTGATGTATTTACTTTTCAATAAAAAGTTCTCTTGGAAAAAATGATAGGGCTTTCATGAATTATCGATACTCTTTCACAAACATTTGACGTATTTCGTGATAGAATGAACAAAAGCCCAAAAGGAGACGAGAAAGTTGTTCATTCAGGCGGTTATGCTATTGATGTTTAAGCAATTAAACGGCGAGAGAACAGCCTCGTCCATTTATCATTTATTAAAAGGAAAAAAGTCTTCTCAAACGATACAGGATGCTCGTTTATTTCGATTAGATCGTTGGTTTCAAACCGCACCATTTCTCGATAGAAAGGTGTATGACAAGCAAGTCCAACTGTTGCTAGAGAAAGGCTATATAGTAGGAGATCAAAATAGCCTGTTAGTGACGGAGACAGGCGAGCGATGGCTTGCTCAGTTTAGTGACACGTTAGCTATTCTTCAACATATACAAGGCTTTAAGCTACAAGATTGCTGCTTGTTGTTTTGGAAAAGACTGACGTTACTTGTGCAAGTGACTTCTCATCTCGTATATGAGAAAAAGGACTATCAGCCGATTACAAGAGATGAATCGATTCAGTTTTGGATGAAAATGTTTCTATCTCAGCAAAAGCTATCGAAAGAGGCGTTAGCTCAAGCTTTGCACGATGAACTCATACATAGTTTGAAAAGTCAAAGCTTTGAAGACCCGCTTATACTTGTGCTTCGTTTGTCTGGAAAAAACCAAACAGGAAAAACGGTCGCACAAACGGCGGAACTTGTTCATATGGAAGAAACCGAATATTGGTATCGGTTTTTAAATTTGCTTCATTTTTTAATCGAGTACATTTATCAGCATGCCTCACAATTTCCGTTGCTATACGAGATGTTAAAGGATATATACGAATCAGTGAACTTTACTCAATCAACGAAAAAGACAGCAGAATTATTGAACAAAGGCTATTCCCTTGCTGAAATCGCTCAGCAACGAAGGCTGAAAATGAGTACAGTAGAAGATCATATCGTGGAATTAGCTTTAAATATGACGAATTTTCCACTCGAATTGTATGTGAGTGATCCACAAGCAAAGAAAATTCTAGCTGTAGCTTTGAAGCAACAGCATAAAAAACTAAAACCGATTAAAGACGAGATTCCAGATGTCACATATTTTCAAATTCGACTAGTTTTAGCTAGACATAGCAGGTGAAAGCATGGGAAATATAGAGAACATTCTATTCGAACAATTTGGTTATACTCATTTTCGTATGGGGCAAAAAGAGGTGATTGACTCCTTACTGCAAGGGCAACATACATTAGCGATGCTGCCGACAGGGACAGGGAAATCACTATGTTATCAGCTCCCTGCCTATATATTACGAGGGAGTGTCATTATCGTTTCTCCGCTTTTGTCATTAATGCAAGATCAAGTGGAGCAGTTAAAGATGCGTGGAGAAAAACGAGTGATTGCGATTAACTCTTTTTTAACTTTTACGGAGAAGAACAATGTGTTTAACCGTTTAGCATATTATCGCTTTATTTTTTTATCTCCTGAAATGTTGATGAATGAGATGGTCATTCGAGCGTTACAGAAGCTCGATATCGCTTTATTTGTTGTTGATGAGGCTCACTGTATTTCTCAGTGGGGGTACGATTTTCGCCCTGATTATCGCTTGCTCGGTCAAGCGAGAGCCAAACTAGGCCACCCGTTAACGTTAGCTTTGACGGCTACGGCTACAGCGGAGGTGAGGAAAGATATCCTTCGTTATTTACATATTGAAGAAGCGAAGGAATGGGTTTTCTCGGTGGATCGTCCGAATATCGCGATGGTCGTTGAACCATGTTCTTCTAGAGTGGAAAAACTAGAGCGGCTAGCTGAGTTAGTGGTTGGCTTAGAAAAACCGGGAATTGTTTATTTTTCCAGTCGTCGCGGAGCTGAAGAGGGAGCGGAATGGTTGAAGCAACAAGGCATTCAGCGAACGGCTTTTTATCATGGGGGAATGGTGCAGGAGGATCGCATCTTAATTCAGCAACAATTTCTACATGATGAGTTAGAAGTAATTTGTGCCACTAGTGCATTTGGGATGGGAGTCAATAAGGAGAATATTCGCTTTGTCATTCACCATCAGCCGCCGGCACAGCTAGAATCTTATTTGCAGGAAATTGGTCGTGCGGGAAGGGATGGTAACCGTTCACTTGCGGTGTTGCTTTATACGCCCGGAGATGAGGAAGTTCATGCCCTGATCATGGAAGGGGAGTTTCCGACGGACTGGCAAATAAAAAATTATTTTCTGTATCAGCCTCATCATTCGCAAGAAGAACTTATGAAGATGGTCGGTTTAAGTGATGTCCAATATCGTTTTATCCATCACTACGCTAGAGAGGTGGAGAGTGATCATCAAGAGGACAAAATGCGTTTGATTATGGAGCGGCGGGACGATAGGTTGGAGTATAAAAAACAAAAGCTCCGTTCTATGCTACAGTGGGTATGGTCAGAGCAATGTCGGCGTGAGGGAATATTGCATTTTTTTAATGAAAGTGTTCAACTAGTGCCTGATTATTGCTGTGACATTTGTGGCATCCATGCGAGTGATTTTTATGGACAGACAAAGCAGGCTGAAATGGAAGAACGTCCCGATTGGGAAACTTTGCTAGCATCGCTATTAAATATTAAAGGATGATTACGTTTTCGAATGAAAAAAAATAAACAGTCAGAACTCATCAAACGGTTAACAGATGAGGAAATTTTGAAATCATTATATATGACGCAATTTGCTTTATTGTTGCTTTCAGTTATTGTTGGTCTTTTTTTGTTCTCAGATTTTTCATCATTTTACGAGCTATTTCAATGGTCGTTATTTGAAATCGTCATCGTAGGGGCAGGAGCAGGAATCGCAGTTGTCATCCTGGATCTTTGCTTCATGAAGTGGCTACCGGATAAATATTATGATGATGGTGGGATTAATGAGCGGCTGTTCGCTAAGCGCTCCGTTGGAGAAATCTTTTTGATCGCAGCGTTAGTGGCCGTTTCTGAAGAAATATTTTTTCGAGGAATGTTACAAACCTCTCTAGGACTTGTTGCTACTAGCTTGATTTTTGCTTTGATTCATATTCGCTATTTATCGCAATGGTATTTAACGCTGAATGTTGTGCTTTTAAGCTTTGCCATCGGTTGGTTGTTTGAGTGGACGAACAATTTAGCCGCTACGATCATGATGCATTTTGTGATCGATTTCTTCCTTGGTTTAGCTATTCGGAGACAAGCGAAGGAAAAGGCAAGTAGTGAGAGAGGGGAAAAGAAAGAATGACAGTAGATCCTTATCGTGAATTAGCTAAAAAGAATCGTCAAGAAATACAAAAAGTTCATGTGGAGAAGCTGGAATCGAATGAAACAGACGACCATTCGCGTACCAAAAGGCGAGAAGAAGAGAAACCTCGCCGAAATCCATTGTTAACGATCCTTTTAGTTTCTTTTATTTTAATTCCGATTTTAACAGGGGCGTGGTACTCACATGAACAAAGTAAGAAAGAGCCATCTAATTTAGAAGTAATAGAGAAAGCTGATCAGTAAGAATGGGCGGAAGCAAACAGTTTCCGCCATTCTTCTATAGCTACAGGTTAAAAGATTTTTTTGCGGTCGCGTTCCTCTTTTAAAACTTCTACTGCTTCCCGGAATCGTTGTGAATGAATAATTTCTCTTTCTCTTAAGAAACGCAGGCTGTCATTTAAATCGGGGTCGTCACTGACGTCAATGATCCATTGATAAGTAGCCCGCGCTTTTTCTTCCGCAGCAATATCTTCATACAAATCGGCAATTGGATCACCCTTCGCTTGGATATATGTCGCTGTGAACGGAGATCCACCTGCATTTTCATAAAATAAGGCGCGATCGTGATTGACGTAATGAGCACCTAATCCAGCGGCTTTCATTTGTTCAGGAGTGGCATCTTTTGTGAGCTTATAGACCATCGTGGCGATCATTTCCAAATGGCCCAATTCTTCTGTGGCGATGTCGGTTAATAATCCAACAACAGAACCAGGAATCGTATAACGTTGGTTCATGTAGCGTAAAGCAGCCGCTAGCTCTCCATCCGCACCACCGTACTGTTCAATTAAATATTTCGCTAACGTCGGATTACACTCGCTTACTTTCACTGGATATTGCAGTTTTTTTTCATAAACCCACATATCGTTCTCCTCTCCTGTTTATACTTGCCAAGGCCACGGTTCTTCTTTATAGTCAAAAGGGTGGCGTGAATAGCTGTAGCCAAAGCTTGTCATCGCGCCATATTTTTTCTCAAATGCTTTTTTTAGCGTTTTGCTCGATTTCACCATTTGATTGTATTGTTGTATCGCTTGAAGGTCATCTGGGTGAGTATGCAAATAAAGGGCTAAGTCTACGATCACAAAGTCGGCCGCTTGAATTTGTTCAAGTTCACGGTAATAGTCTTCGGAAAGCGACTTCATTTTTTCGCCCCCTCCGTCTGTTCTTTAAATGGAAAATAAGGGTCAAAGAAAGCTTTCCACAGCGTTCCTTTTCTTAAAGCAACTAAAGGGGGAAATTGCTCTAATCCTGGTGGTTGAAATCCCATGAATAATTGGGGTCCGGTTGAATATCTTTTTATTCGAATCGGCGGACAAGGGTCCATCGGGCTTATGAAAGGTCGGTACGTGCGATACCATTGGTTTTTATCCATTCCAATCCTCCTTATATTGTCTATTCTTCAATCTATTGTATGGAGGATTGAGTTGAGATATTATTTACTTTTGAATGATGGAGTAAAATAACATTTGTATTAGAGGATGTAATGTATATGATATGGTTATTAGTGGTGTTTGTTTTATTGGGAGTGACTTTACTGTTATATATGTGGAAAGAGGCTCACGGGAATGACGTCAAAGAAGAGACGATTTCCTTAGATAGCTATCCGGGAAAACAGCCGTTCACCTTCTTTTTTATTTCTGATATTCATAGAAGAGTGATTCATCCATCGATCATCGACAAGATTAAAGGCAGAGCAGAACTTGTGATCATTGGTGGAGATTTAGCGGAAAAAGGTGTAAGCTTTGAGCGCATCGCTCATAATCTGCAATTGTTAAGGGAGGTTGCTCCTGTTTTTTTTGTTTGGGGCAATAATGATTATGAACTGCCTAAACAACCGTTTGAACAATTACTAACTGCTCATGACGTAGTGATGTTGCGCAATGATTCTTTTTGTTTTCAAACAGCAGATGGAACAGAGGTGTATTTGCTAGGTGTGGATGATTTAGGTAAAGGCCATAGCGATAAAAAAGGTGCATGTGAACATGTACCAAATGAAGGATTTAAGATTTTCCTAAGTCACAACCCTTTGTTGATGAAACGAATGGTTGAAAAAGATCAAGTCGCTCTTTTTTTGAGTGGTCATACACACGGAGGGCAGATTCGGCTGTTCGGAATGGGCTTATATAAACAAGGTGGTTGGGAATGGCGAGGACAGATGGCGGTGCTCGTTAGCAATGGCTATGGAACGAGCGCTCTTCCTCTTCGACTAGGTGCGAAAGCAGAGACGCACTTGATCACTATTGTTTCGGATATATAAACGAGTACAATAATGCTTTTTATAACTCACCATCTGCGCTTCTTATCATAATATGTGTTAAAGAGGTCCTTTCAGCAGGGGGCAGCAGATGATGAGGATAGAAAGGTTATCAGACAATCAAGTGAAGCTTTCCGTTACTTATGATGAGTTAAGAAAAAGAGGTTGTTTAAAGAAGCACATTTTGGAGGATTCTTTTATTTGGCATGAGATTTTTGACGAAATGTTAGATGCGATTGAAGAACAGTTGAATATGGATACTGAAGGAATGATCGCTATTGAAGTACATTCGATGGCGGGGGATGAGCTAGTGCTTATTTTAACGATTGACCAGTTAGATTTTTTCAATAAGTTGGATGACGCCTCAGGCGGAAAAAGTGATGAATATGGCTTTGCACAAACGATTAAGTTTATTGATATTGAAGATATTATTGGTTTAGTACACGATGATAAAAGAATTCGTTCGATACAAAGCTCACTATTTTATTTTAAGGGAGCTTACTATGTAAGCTTCTCGTTTGATTTGGATAGTCAGTTTGATGCGTTTGAAGCGATACTGATGGAATATGGTATGTATTCGAGTTTACCAGAAGAAATGTTAAAAGAATATGCATTGACGATCATTCCGTCTGATGCGATGCGAAAGCTTTATCAGTATTTCGTTAAGCAAGTGTAAAGTTGAAATCATTGAAATTAGTTGTCTTTTCTCCTATCATTTATATGAATAGGAGTTTTTTTTAGAAAAGGTTTGTGAAACAAGGAGCGAATGAGATGCAAAAGGAAGATTGTATCATTGTAGGTGGCGGACCATGTGGGCTTTCTGCTGCGATTGAGTTAATGGAGATTGGCAAAAGCCCACTGGTGATTGAAAAAGGGAATATCGTTCATTCGATTTATAATTACCCGACGCACCAAACGTTTTTCAGTTCTAGTGAAAAGCTGGCGATTGGTGATGTACCGTTTATTATTGAAGGAAGAAAGCCGAAGCGGAATCAAGCACTCACTTATTATCGGGAAGTAGTGAAATTAAAGGATATTCGTATTAATCGCTATGAACTGGTGTATAAAGTGGAAAAGCAGGAGGATGGTTTGTTTCATGTTCATACGTCCAAAGGGCAGTATGAAACCCCTTATGTGGTGATTGCGACGGGTTACTACGATCATCCGAATGAAATGAATATTAAAGGAGAGCAGTTGGATAAAGTATTCCATTACTTTAAAGAAGCACATCCTTATTTTGATCTGGATGTCGTCGTCATTGGCGGTAAGAATTCTTCTGTCGATGCAGCGTTAGAGCTACATAAAGCAGGTGCTAGAGTGACGGTTCTTTATCGAGGGAGCGAATATTCCTCAAGCATTAAACCGTGGATTCTTCCGGAATTTGAGGCGTTAGTAAAAAATGAGGAAATCAAAATGGAATTTCAGGCGGTCGTGGATGAAATTACGGAAGAAGCAGTCATTTATCAACAAAATGGCGAGACGAAACGAGTGAAAAATGATTTTGTATTTGCAATGACTGGCTACCATCCAGATCAGGAATTTTTAAAGAAAATGGGTGTAGAGATTAATCGTGAGAGCGGTCGTCCTCATTATGATGTAGAGACGATGGAAACGAACGTGCCAGGAATTTTTATTGCAGGTGTCATTGCAGCTGGCAATAATGCTAATGAAATCTTTATCGAAAATGGTCGTTTTCACGGGGGAGACATTGCCAAGGCGATTGCGACTCGTGAAGGATAGAAGTAAAGAAAAAGCGGAGCGCTGGGATCAATGCTCCGCTTTTTTTGAGGTTTATTCAAATATTTGTTCGAGAGACGAGAGCTCGTGCTTAGCGGATAAGGCGATTAATAATTTAATTCGTGCTTTTTGCCCGTTTAAACCGTTAGAGAAAATCACTCCAAGCTCTTTTAATTGTTTTCCTCCGCCATCATAACCGTAAACGTCTTGAACGATGCCATTAAAGCAGCGTGAAACGAGGACGATGGGAATTTGTTGATCGACTAATGCCTTTATTCCTGTTACAGCAGCAGGAGGAAGATTTCCTTGGCCAAGAGCTTCAATGACCACTCCATCATAGTTTAAATCTTTTAAAGCGGATAAAAGGGAAGCATCCATTCCGGCGTAAGTTTTAATTAGAGCAACTCTTTGGTCGATCGTTGTGACGGCGAGTTGTTGTCGCTCTGTTGGGGCATGATGAAAGACGATTTTTCGCTTCGTGACAATACCGATTGGTCCATATTGTGGGCTTTGAAAAGTCGAGATATTACTCGTGTGGGTTTTCGTTACGTTTTCTGCCGAGTGAATTTCATCATTCAGAACGACTAATACTCCTTTTCCTTTAGCAGAATCACAGGCAGCTACTCGTACAGCACTTAATAAATTGTATAGTCCATCGGCCCCGAGTTCATTGCTTGACCGCATCGCACCTGTCACAACGACCGGTATATCAATTGTTAACGTTACATCAAGGAAATAAGCGGTTTCTTCAAGAGTATCAGTTCCGTGCGTAATTACGACCCCGTCAAAAGGTTCCTTCTGAAAGTGTTCTTCAATTAATTGTTTCAGATGGAGCATTTCTTTCGGCGTGATATGAGGAGAAGGAAGATGAAATGGTTCGACTGTCGTAATGTGAGCCGTTTCGTTGAATAAGTTAGTTGATGTAAGTAAAGGATTCTTCTCCCCAGGTGTAACAGCACCTGATTGCTTATCTTCCATCATGGAAATGGTTCCACCTGTATGTATAACGAAAATATGTTTTTTAGACAAAAGAAAAACCTCCTAAGACTTTTTGCAATTTTTGTATTCTCAATCGCTTTTATTAATGATACGATGAAGGAAACAGAAAGAAAAGAGGACAGATGAATGCTGGCAATCTTTTCGGCAGGTATTGCACCAGGGCTTGCGCTATTATGTTACTTTTATCTTCGAGATAAATACGAAACAGAGCCTGTCACTTCCGTAGCGAGAGCCTTTATTTATGGAGCGCTATTGACCTTTCCAACGATGTTTATTCAATACGTGCTAGCAGAGGAAGGGATGACGTTTTCGGCTCTCATTGAGGCGCTTGTTGTTGTTGGCTTTCTTGAAGAATTTGTTAAATGGTTTAGTTTGTTTTATTTAATCTACCAGCATGTCGACTTTGACGAGCCATATGATGGAATTGTCTATGCGACAAGTGTGTCTTTAGGCTTTGCTACGATTGAAAACATTCTATATTTAGTCGCTCACGGTGTAGAACACGCTTTTTTAAGGGCGCTTTTGCCTGTATCAAGTCATGCGTTGTTTGGCGTTGTGATGGGCTTTTATTTTGGAAAGGCGAAGTTTAATCGCGATGGAAAAGAGAAAACATATTTGCTCTTAGCGTTGCTCATTCCGTTTTTACTTCACGGGCTTTTTGATTATATTTTATATTTAGAGACGGTTTGGATCTATTACATCGTTCCTTTTATGTTTTTTTTATGGTGGTTTGCGTTAAGGAAAGTAAAGCAAGCCCATATTTTAACCGAACAACATCATCGCGGATTATTTCGAGAAAGAAGCTCTTAATGAAAAGGGCTTCTTTTTTATTTGTCTGTGTGACTTTTAAGATGAAAAGCTCCTTGATTATGAAAGTTTGCTGAATAAAAAAAGGCCGGCAGCGAAAACTACGAATACACATCATACTTTATGTGGAGGGTAAAAAAATGAGAATTGGTGCAAGGGTCAAAAAAACAGTAGTTGCTTTCGTTCTACTACTGAGCTTGATGATAGGTCATCTATCAATTTCACCGTTACATACAGCTGCCTTTTCAGGACAAGTGATTCAAAAGGGAGCCTCTGGAGACGATGTCATTGAACTGCAGGCTAGGCTGAAATACATTGGTTATTATAAGGGCAAAATTGATGGTGTTTACGGGTGGGGGACGTATTGGGCGGTAAGGAACTTTCAAAACGCATTTGGATTACCGATTGATGGGCTTGTCGGCCAAACAACGAAGAATAAACTGATTAAAGCATCTAAATATGATAAGAGTTCCGTAAAAAATCAGATTAGGAATGGGAAGAAATCAAATTCTAACCAAAAGGCAACGGCGGCAAGTGTACCAGGTGGCTTTTCCCAAAATGATATTAGCTTAATGGCCAATGCTGTTCACGGAGAAGCGCGTGGTGAGCCATATGAAGGGCAAGTGGCGGTAGCGGCCGTGATTTTAAATCGAATCGCTAGTCAAAATTTTCCTAACACGGTTTCGGGTGTTATTTTTGAACCGAGAGCCTTCACAGCAGTCGCTGATGGCCAAATTTGGCTGACACCGAATGAGACGTCTAAACGAGCGGTGATTGATGCGATTAATGGCTGGGACCCTACCGGTGATGCTTTATATTATTTTAACCCGGATACAGCGACGAGCAAGTGGATTTGGACGAGGCCGCAAATTAAACGAATCGGTAAACATATTTTCTGCGAATAAAGGAGGGAAGTACTGATGTTTCGAACAATAGGAATTGTTTTTTTGTCATTAGCAGTAGTAGGTGTAGGGCTTTGGGGATATCAGGAGCATCGTGAAAAAAATGCCGTATTAATTAATGCAGAAAACAGTTATCAGCGGGCGTTCCATGACTTAACTTATGAAGTGGATAAAATTCATGATCAAATTGGAGCGACGCTAGCGATGAATACACGACACTCCCTTTCACCTGCTTTAGCCGATGTGTGGCGATTAACGTCTGAAGCTCATAGCAATGTCGGTCAATTGCCGCTAACTTTATTGCCATTTAACAAAACGGAAGAATTTCTAGGAAATATCGGTCAATTTAGCTATAAGGCAGCCGTAAGAGATTTAGAGAAAGAACCATTAACGGATCAAGAATATAACCATTTGAAAAATTTGTATAAGCAATCAGCTGATATTCAAAATGAGTTGAGAAAGGTACAACATATGGTGTTGAAAAATAATTTGCGTTGGATGGACGTAGAGCTTGCTTTAGCGACGGAAAAAGAAAATGCAGATAACACTATTATTGATGGTTTTAAAACGGTTGAGAAGAAAGCAGAGGGCTTTAGTGAATCTAATGTCAATAGCTTACCTGGCCAAGCGGATCAACTGAATAATCATCGTTTAAAAGAATTGAAAGAGGCGCCGATCTCAAAGCAAGAAGCGGTGAAAAAAGCGAAGGCGTTTACGAATATAGATTCAGCGGAACAAGTGAAAGTAACGAAAAGTGGGAAAGGCTCTGACTTCTCTTTCTATAGCGTCAATATGAAAAATAAAAATGGAGCGGAGGCAAGTATTGATTTAACGAGAAAAGGAGGGCATCCTCTTTGGTTTATTATTAACAGAGAGGTGAAGAAGCCGACAATTGGTTTAAACGAAGCAAACAATAAAGCGATGGCTTTTTTAAAGAATCATCAATTTACAGATTTAGAACTCGATGATAGTACGCAATATGATCATGTCGGAGTGTTTACTTTCGTTGGAAAACAAGATGGTGTACGAATTTATCCAGATGTGGTGAAAGTAAAAGTGGCGCTAGATAACGGTCAAATTATTGGGGTGACCGCTAATGAATACTTAGAAAATCATCATAAAAGAAAGATAGCGAAACCAGCTATATCTGAACAAAAAGCCGAAAGTTTTATTAATCCAAAAGTAAAAGTGGAAGAAAAACGATTAGCTATGATTCAAAATGAATTGAATCAAGAAGTGCTTTGCTACGAGTTTTTCGGCACGTTAGGAGAAGACACATATAGAGTTTTAATTAATGCGAAAGATGGTCGAGAAGAGCAGGTTGAAAGATTACGCAATGCAGAACCGATCTATGATAACGTATTGTAAAGTGAAATAAGGTGGTTTTACAGCTTATTAATATGAGGGAAACGACCCGATAAAGAGATTCTTACATTGCATTTTTAGACATCACCCTCTATAATTTGGATTATACCCATTATAGTAAAAATGAACTATGGGCAGTCAGAAATTAGGGTGAGGGATTTGAATGCTTAAAGTAGGAATAGATTTAATGCTTGAGCCATTACATGTATCAGACGAAGAGGAAAAAGAATCGTATCGTTGTAAGGTGGTTGATGTGAAAGATGGTCAAGTGTTTATTGATCACCCTGTAAATATCAAGTCGAATCGTACCACGTTATTAATGGATGAGACTGAGTTGATGGTGGAATTTATTGACCCGACAGCATCTTCTGCTGTTTATCTATTTAGTACAAAAGTCATTGGTCGTGTGAAGCAATCGATTCCAATGTTAGTTTTACAAGATCCAGGTGTAGACAAATATCAGCGAATTCAGCGTCGTAAATTTGTACGTGTGCCTACGGCTGTTGATGCGGCTGTTCATTTAGAAGACCATTCGCCTTTTGCTGCGACGACGGTTGATTTAAGCGCTGGTGGATTGGCTGTTTCTGTTCCACATGGAATGAACATTAAGCAAGGTGATCAAGGGAAGGTGTTCCTATCCATTCCATTCCAGTCAGGAGATCATCATTATTTTGAAGTGACAAGTAAAGTGGTCAGGGTACATGAGGAAGAGAAAAGCAACAGAACTATCGCTTCTTTGGAAATAAATGATCTTTCTGGAATCGAACAGCAACTATTGATGCGTTTTTGTTTTGAACGCCAAATTATTCTGAAAAGAAAAGGACTCGTGTAAAGGTTCGCCTTTAACGAGTTTTTTTTTGAAGAATATCTTTTCATCGTATGATAAAATGAGAAGATAAATTAATTAGAAGGTGAAATGATGACGAAACGAATTCAAATTGCGATCGATGGACCTGCTGCAGCTGGAAAAAGCACTGTAGCTAAAATAATTGCTGAGAAATTATCATACGTTTATATTGATACAGGTGCGATGTATAGAGCACTTACTTATAAAGCTTTACAACAACAGGTGGACCCTGAAAGTGAACATGATTTACTTCAACTACTTCAGTTGTTAGAAATCGTTTTAAAGCCTGGAGAAAGCGGTCAGCAAGTGTTTGTTGATGACAACGATGTAACGAATGAGATTCGAACGAACGAGGTCACGAACACCGTTTCTTTCGTCGCTAAGCATCCGTTAGTGCGCAAGGAAATGGTGAAGCGCCAGCAAGTTTTTGCAGAAGCTGGAGGGGTGGTCATGGATGGTCGTGATATCGGCACCCACGTCTTGCCGAATGCCGAAATAAAAATCTTTCTCAAGGCAAGTACGGAGGAACGTGCAAAAAGAAGGTATAATGAAAATATTTCGAAAGGAATTCCTTCAGATTTAGAGAAATTAAAAGAAGAGATCACTCTTCGTGATCAAATTGATTCCGAAAGAGCCGCTGCTCCGCTGAAAAAGGCAGACGATGCGATAGAATTGGATACGACGTCTTTAACGATTAGTGATGTCGTTGAAAACATTATGGCGGTAGTGAAAGAGGAGAAGGGAAAATGAGCACCTTTTATTCGATTGCCAAGACGGTAGTGAAAACGATTTTAACGCCGATGTATCGAATCGAAGTTCACGGAAGAGAGCATTTTCCAAAGGATAAAGGCGTTCTTCTTTGTGCCAATCATATTGATAATTTAGACCCTCCTGTCGTCGGAATTACAGCGCCAAGACCGGTATCGTTTATGGCCAAGGAAGAATTATTTAACGTACCGATTCTTGGAAAGATGATCTCTAATTTACATGCATTTCCGGTGAAAAGGGGGATGAGTGACAGAGAAGCGTTACGAAAAGGATTAAACTTTTTAAAAGAGGGAAAAGTATTGGGACTCTTCCCTGAAGGCACTCGCTCGAAAACAGGTGAGGTAGGGAAAGGGTTAGCTGGAGCTGGTTTCTTTGCTCTCCGCACAGATGCGTATGTTGTTCCGTGTGCGATTGTCGGTCCATACAAACCTTTTCGTAAGCTGAAAGTGATCTATGGTCCACCGATTGATATGTCCGAGCTTCGCGAGAGAAAAGCGAGTGCGGACGAAGTGACGGAAATTATAATGAATCATATTCGTCAGTTGCATGATCGCCATAAATAAAAGCTTCTTGCTTGACAAATGGCTGTAATTGTTAGAAGTTAATAGAAAGAATATTTATTTAAATAAATGTTAGCAGTTTTGTATTAAGGAGGAGTACATATGACAGAGGATATGAACCAAGTAGAAGTGAACAACTATGCAGTAGGCGACAAAGTCCAAGCAACAGTGGTGAAAGTGGAAGAGAAGCAAGTGCAAGTTGAAATTGAAGGAAGCAAAAAAGACGGTATCATCCCAATCAGTGAACTATCCAGCCTGCATGTAGAAAAAGCTACGGATGTAGTAAATGAGGGCGACAAGCTTGAACTGCTCGTAACAAAAGAAGAAGATGATCTTTACGTTCTTTCGAAGCGCAAAGCAGATGCTGATAAAGCGTGGGAAGAGATGAACAAACGTTTTGAAGCTGGTGAAGTGTTCGAAGCTGAAATTAAGGAAGTAGTGAAGGGTGGACTTGTCGTTGACCTTGGTATTCGTGGCTTCATTCCTGCTTCATTAGTGGAAGATCACTACGTAGAAGACTTTGAAGATTATAAAGGCAAAACGTTAAGCTTGAAAATTGTTGAATTAGAGCAAGAGAAGAACCGATTGATTTTATCTCATCGTGCGGTTCTTGATCTAATGAAATCAGAAAATAAGAAGAAAATCCTTTCGGAAATTCAAGCAGGCGATGTGTTAGATGGTAAAGTACAGCGACTAACAGAATTTGGTGCTTTTGTTGATATTGGTGGTGTAGATGGACTTGTTCATATCTCTCAACTATCCCACGAGCATGTAGATAAGCCGTCTGATGTTATTAAAGAAGGGCAAGAAGTTCAAGTAAAGGTACTATCCGTTGATCGAGATAGCGAAAGAATTTCTTTATCGATTAAAGAAACATTACCTGGACCGTGGACGAATATTGCGGAGAAGGCACCAATCGGATCTGAGCTAACTGGAAACGTGAAGCGTCTCGTGTCTTACGGAGCATTTGTGGAAGTATTCCCAGGTGTAGAAGGGCTTGTTCACATTTCACAAATTTCTAATAAACATATTGGTACGCCACATGAGGTGCTAGAAGAAGGTCAAGAAGTGCAAGTAAAAGTTCTTGATGTGAACGAGGAAGAAAATCGTCTATCTTTAAGCATGAAGCAATTAGAAGAAGCGGAAGTTGAACAAGAAGTAGAATCGTATGAAATGCCTGAAGAAAGCACAGGTTTCCAACTTGGAGAAATGATTGGAGACAAACTAAAAGGCTTAAAAAACGATAATTAATTAAGCAATGCTATTTGAATGAGAAAATGGTGATGAATGGTGACGAGAGAACAAAGAAAAAGAGAACATATTCAATATGCGCTCTCAACGGGTCAAAGTCGTGTGACTGGCTTTGATGATGTCGATATCGTTCATCAAAGCCTTCCGAACATCGCTTTGAATGATGTCTCAATTCAAACCAAAATTGGCGAACTTATTTTAAGTTCGCCAATTTTCATCAATGCGATGACTGGTGGCGGAGGTAGAGAAACGGAAGAAATTAACGAAAGCCTAGCGATAGCGGCAAGAGAATTAGACTTAGCGATGGCAGTCGGTTCACAAATGTCGGCGATTAAAAATCCGTCAGAAAGACAAACTTTTCGCATTGTTCGCCAAATGAATCCTAAAGGAATAATCTGGGCGAATATTGGCAGTGAAGCTACAGTTGAGCAAGCGCAAGCCGCTGTTGAGATGTTAGAAGCAGATGCGCTCCAAATCCATTTAAACGTAATACAAGAGCTCGCTATGCCTGAGGGAGATCGCGATTTCTCAGGAGCTTGTGAGCGAATTCAAGCGATGGCGGAATCATTGCCTGTACCAGTGATTGTGAAAGAGACAGGATTTGGACTTAGCAAAGAAGCAGTTGAGAAACTATCCGCTATTCCATTAGCCGCTGTTGATGTTGGTGGTTTTGGTGGAACCAATTTTGCGGCGATTGAAAATGCTCGCAGAAACAAAGGGCTTGCCTACTTTAATAACTGGGGAATCTCTACGGCTGCATCGATTGTAGAAGTGAAACAAACAGCAGCGAACAACATGAGTGTGGTGGCATCCGGTGGTATACAAACTAGCCTGGATGTGTGCAAAGCGTTGATCCTTGGAGCTGACGCCGTTGGAATGGCTGGCTTCTTGTTGAAAACCTTGTTGCAGGACGGCTTTGATTCATTGTTGACAGAGATAAAAGAATTGCATGAAGATTTACATATGATGATGTGTGCTCTTGGGGCCACATCAATTGAAGAGCTACAGCGGTCGACCGTTGTCATTAAGGGAGAGACTTATCATTGGTTAGATGCGCGCGGCTTTGAACCTGCTCTTTTCAGTAGGAGATCATGACATGAAAATGGTCTGAAATGTGATCGAAACAGAACTGTTTCGTGGTTTTAGTTGCTTGCTCAGGAGAATATTGATAAAATGTATAGGTTCATAAAACCCTTCTACGTCAGAAGGGTTTTATTTATACGGACGTAGATAATAATGATAAATAAGCAAAATAGAATGCAAGTGTGGAAAGGATGAATGAAATGGTGAAACCAGTAGTCGCCATTGTAGGGCGCCCGAATGTAGGGAAATCAACCATTTTCAACCGAATTGTCGGCGAAAGAATCTCAATCGTCGAAGATATTCCTGGTGTAACGAGAGATCGAATTTATAGTTCAGGAGAATGGTTAAATCAAGAGTTTAACCTTATTGATACCGGTGGAATTGATTTAGGAGATGAGCCGTTTTTAGAGCAAATTCGCCAGCAAGCGGAAATTGCGATTGAAGAAGCGGATGTCATCATCTTGTTAGCAAGTGGAAGAGAAGGTGTGACGTCAGCGGATGAAGAAGTGGCGAAAATTTTATATCGCTCCAAAAAGCCAGTTGTTCTCGCTGTCAATAAAGTAGATAATCCAGAAATGCGTGGCCAAATTTATGATTTTTATTCGTTAGGCTTTGGAGAACCATTTCCAATCTCCGGTGCGCACGGAATTGGTTTAGGGGATATGCTAGATGCTGTCATCGATCATTTTCCTCAGGCGGATGAAGAGGAATATGATTCCGATGTCATTAAGTTTTCTTTAATCGGTCGTCCTAATGTAGGGAAATCGTCTTTAGTGAATGCCTTATTAGGGGAAGATCGTGTCATTGTTAGTGATGTTGCCGGAACAACGAGAGATGCGACCGATTCTCCCTATACGTATGATGGTCAAGAATATGTCATTATTGACACAGCCGGCATGAGGAAAAAAGGAAAAGTATACGAAACGACTGAGAAGTATAGCGTGCTCCGTGCATTGAGAGCGATTGAACGATCAGATGTTGTTTTAGTCGTCATCAATGCGGAAGAAGGTATTCGAGAGCAAGATAAGCATATTGCTGGTTACGCTCATGAAGCCGGACGTGCGGTCATTATCGTCGTCAATAAGTGGGACGCGATTGAAAAAGATGAGAAAACGATGAAAGAATTTGAGCAAAAAATTCGTAGTCACTTCTTATTTTTAGATTATGCACCAATCGTCTTCTTATCTGCTAAAACAAAGAAAAGAGTTCATACGTTACTACCAGTCATTAATCAAGCGAGTGAAAATCACTCCATGCGTGTACAATCAAGTGTACTCAATGATGTAATTATGGATGCGGTAGCGATGAACCCTACACCGTCAGATAAAGGAAAGCGATTAAGAATTTATTATGCGACACAGGTAGCCGTGAAGCCGCCTACTTTTGTTGTTTTTGTGAATGAGCCGGAGCTTATGCACTTTTCTTATGAACGCTTCTTGCAAAATCGAATTCGCGAGGCGTTTGGCTTTGAAGGAACGCCAATTCGAATTCTTTCTCGTGCCCGAAAATAAAGAAAAGCTGGTGAATTAAACATGGAGAAAAAAGAGCAAATAGCTGTTATTGGAGCTGGAAGCTGGGGAACTGCTTTAGCTCTTGTGCTTGCGGATAATGGCCATGACGTTCGACTATGGGCTCATAATCCAGCGCGCATTCAAGAAATTAATGAGCAACATACGAATCATCAGTATTTGCCTGGTGTTGACCTTCCAACTAACATTGTTGGCTATCATTCCATGGCAGAGGTGCTTGATGAGATTGATCTGATTGTACTCGCAGTCCCAACAAAAGCGATTCGTGAAGTACTACAAGTGATCCAACAACACCAAAAGCAATCGCTAACTATTGTTCATGTCAGTAAAGGGATTGAACCGGATACATTATTACGCATCTCCGAAATGATTGAAGAAGAGATGGCGAAAGAGCTTTGTGAAGCAGTGGTCGTTTTATCCGGACCTAGCCATGCAGAAGAAGTGAGCTTGCGTCATCCAACAACGGTGACAGTCTCCTCTAAAAGCATGGAGGTGGCCAACAAGGTTCAAGACCTCTTTATGAATCAACATTTTCGCGTATACACAAACTCTGACATCGTTGGAGTAGAAATTGGTGGAGCGTTAAAAAATATTATCGCTTTAGCTGCTGGAATTTCTGATGGTTTAGGCTACGGTGACAATGCGAAAGCGGCTTTAATTACGCGTGGATTAGCTGAAATTGCTCGCTTAGGAACAAAAATGGGGGCAAAGCCGTTGACGTTTTCAGGGCTTACGGGTATTGGTGATTTAATTGTCACTTGTACAAGCGTTCATTCTCGTAATTGGCGAGCAGGAAATATGCTCGGTCAAGGGAAAAAGTTAGAAGAAGTGCTAGCTAATATGGGAATGGTCGTTGAAGGAGTTCGGACGACGAAAGCCGCTCGGCAATTATCGGCAAAGTATGGAGTGGATATGCCGATCACAGAAGCTCTTCATCGCATATTATTCGAAGGGCAGGACGCAAAATCAGCTGTTGATGAATTAATGGCTCGTATGAAAACACATGAGATGGAAGATTTAGTGAATGTATATGAAGATCGTCAATGTGATGAAATATAGAGACGTTCGCTGAGTCAAAAGTAAGAAGCGTTCCATATAATATGGTGAGAAAGCCAGCTATGCTAGGAAATGGCGGTCGAATCAGCTGAGGCAGTGAAACAATCTGCTTCAGCTTTTTTTAAAAGGGCCGGATCTTAAATGGACAAGCCCGATTGAAGATGGCTTTTAGCGTGTTCACAGCCCAATTTAGCGGAACGTTATGGTATAATCAGGTCGATAACTGAAAGGGGTAGTGCCAGATGTCAACAGCAATGTTAAATATGTGGATTTCTTTTGTCGGTATGGGACTTATGATTCTAGCCGTCATGATGATTTATTTGAGTCGTTATAAAATAAAGAATAGCTTTTTTAAATTTATCTCTGCTACGTTGGCTTATGCTTGTTTAATTATCGGTGGAATGATTATGGTTTATATCGTATTTAGTGGTCCAACAGGAGCTTAGGGGGAGGAGAGATAATGAAAAAATATTTTACCATCATTTTATTAATTCTTGTTTCTTCTATTATGAGCGGCTGTATGTTTCCTGAGGATCGGTTAGCAGCTAATCAAACGCCATATGAAGACCAAGTGCAATCTGTGCAAACAGCGGTCAATCAATTTAAAGAGCAAAATGATGGGCTGTTACCGATTAAAAATAAGGAAGCGGATACACCGCTGTATGAAAAATATCCGATTGATTTCAAAAAATTGGCGCCGCAATTCATGGCCGAGCCACCAGGAAATGCCTTTGAATCCGGAGGGATCTTTCAATACGTTCTAGTAGATGTGGAGGAAAATCCAACGGTTAAACTCATTGATTTAAGAATGGCGGAGCAGCTTCGTGATATTCAATTGCGGATTAAATCGCATAAGTACCCACCATATGATCAAGAAATCGCAGCGAATGTGTATTCGTTGAAATATGATGAACTAGGTTATGGAGAAGAACCTTATGTAGTTAGCCCTTATTCTAATAATAATTTATCGCTCGTAATTTCCGGCGATGGTCGAGTGTATGTCGATTATAGCAGTGAGCTATATGCTGTGCTACAGAAATCTAAAGAGAAGTTCAAACAAGGAGAAGATATTCGTCCCCTACTTTATCAGGACTCTGTTATCGCTCCAGGTTTTTCTCTTCCCTATACAGTAGATAAAAATAATGAGCCTGTGTTTATGGCGAAATAATCGTATAGAAAAGAGTCTCCAATGTGATAAATTGGAGGCTCTTTTTTTCTGCTTATCATTTTCAGTCATATAAAAGAGGGACAACATCATACAATTTAATGTATGAGAAACGGGCTAATTGGAAGCGTAAGCAATAAAGCAGGGAGGGAATCGAGTGGAAAAAACAGATGTTTTTAAAGATATAGCGGAACGCACAGGAGGAGATATATATTTAGGTGTTGTAGGAGCTGTTCGAACAGGAAAATCAACGTTCATTAAGAAATTTATGGAGCAGCTAGTGCTTCCGAAAATAGAAAACGAAGCAGAACGAGCTCGTGCACTTGATGAACTGCCGCAAAGTGCAGCGGGAAAAACAATCATGACGACTGAACCTAAATTTGTGCCAAACCAGGCGATCTCTATTCAAGTAGATGATGGCCTTGATGTCAATATTCGTCTCGTTGATTGTGTAGGGTATGTGATCCCAGAAGCAAAGGGATATGAGGATGAAAATGGGCCTAGAATGATTAACACTCCTTGGTTTGAAGAGCCGATTCCATTTCATGAAGCGGCAGAAATAGGCACGCGTAAGGTGATTCAGGAGCATTCAACGATTGGTGTAGTGATCACGACAGATGGTACGGTCGGAGAGATTCCTAGAGAGAATTATTTAGAGGCAGAAGAGAAAATTATCGAGGAATTAAAGGAAGTTGGAAAGCCATTTATTATGATCGTCAACTCCGCTAGACCATTTCATCCAGAAACAGACCAATTAAGAGACAGCTTAATAGAAAAATATGATATTCCAGTGTTGTCGATGTCTGTCGAAAGTATGAGGGAAACTGATGTGATTAATGTGCTTAGGGAAGCGTTGTTTGAATTTCCAGTCCATGAAGTGAATGTGAACTTACCAGGTTGGGTTATGGTATTAAAAGATCAACATTGGCTTCGAGGGCATTATCAAGAGGCCATTAAAGAAACGGTGCAGGATATTAAGCGCCTTCGCGATGTGGATCGCATTGTTCAGCAATTCGATGACTATGAGTTTATTGAAAGCGCGGGGTTAGCGGGGATGGATATGGGGCAAGGTGTTGCGGAGATTGATTTATTTGCCCCGGATGAACTGTATGATCAAGTATTAAAAGAAATCGTGGGAGTCGATATTCGTGGAAAGGATCACTTGCTTGAATTGATGCAAGATTTTGCGAATGCTAAAAGGGAATATGATCAAGTGTCTGATGCGTTAAGAATGGTAAAACAGACTGGATATGGCGTGGCTGCGCCTTCCCTTGAGGATATGAGCCTCGACGAGCCGGAAATCATTCGTCAAGGATCTCGATTTGGGGTTCGATTAAAAGCAGTTGCTCCATCTATTCATATGATTAAAGTCGATGTAGAGTCCGAGTTTTCACCTATCATTGGAACGGAGAAACAAAGCGAAGAGCTTGTTCGCTATTTAATGCAAGATTTTGAAGATGACCCATTATCCATTTGGAATTCCGATATCTTCGGTCGAAATTTAAGTTCAATTGTGAGAGAAGGAATTCAAGGGAAATTAGCGTTAATGCCGGAGAACGCAAGGTATAAATTGAAAGAAACGTTAGAGCGAATCATTAACGAAGGTTCAGGGGGGATGATCGCTATTATTTTATAAATATATTGATGCCCCAGACTCTCTACTACAGGAGGGTCTGTTTTGTATTTTTTAACTAAAGCTGAAAGAAAGCTTAAAACTTAAGGGATTCTGCTTGATAAGCTATTTCTTATGTGATAATCTTTTAACAGAATTAATGTAGAAACATTGATTTGATAGCTTTTTTTTAGTTTTATGTATAGAATTAGAAAAAATAGCTTACTAATGAAAGTAATGGGTTTAAATACAAAACTTTCGTTTAATATCCCCTTGGGAGGAGGTGAATGGCATGAATAAAACAGATTTAATTAATCAAGTTGCAGAAGCAGCTGAACTTTCTAAAAAAGATGCGACTAAAGCGGTTGACGCCGTTTTTGATGCCATCCAAAACACGTTAGCAAACGGTGATAAAGTTCAATTAATCGGTTTCGGTAACTTTGAAGTACGTGAACGTTCTGCTCGTAAAGGACGCAATCCTCAAACAGGTGAGGAAATTGAAATCGCTGCTAGCAAAGTGCCTGCGTTTAAACCAGGTAAAGCATTGAAAGATGCGGTAAAATAATTACATAGCCTATTGGCTAATGGGAGACCTCACAAAGGTCTCCCTTTTTCAGTAGGCTTCAATTCATATGTCGCTAATCTCTTTGATGTGGTTGTTGGGTTGTGCTAATATTTATATTGTTATAGTGTAAATGAATATTTTATTTAAAGTGGATGGAGAGGGTTGTATAGATATGGCTGAAGTAAATCGCGCTCAAATTGAAGAAGCAGTTAGATTAATATTAGAAGCAGTAGGAGAAGATCCGAATCGTGAAGGGTTGTTAGATACGCCTAAGCGGGTAGCGAAGATGTATGAAGAGGTCTTTTCTGGTTTAAATAAAGATCCGAAAGAGTATTTTGAAACGGTTTTTGGAGAAGATTACGAGGAATTGGTCTTAGTGAAAGACATCCCTTTTTATTCGATGTGTGAGCATCATCTTGTGCCTTTCTTTGGTCATGCTCATGTGGCTTATTTCCCTAAAAACGGCAAGGTGACGGGGTTAAGTAAATTAGCTCGCGCGGTGGAAACGGTCGCTAGACGTCCGCAATTACAGGAGCGTATTACTTCTGAAGTGGCTGATGCGATCATGGAAACGCTTGAGCCGCATGGTGTGATGGTTGTCGTTGAAGCGGAACATATGTGCATGGCGATGCGCGGAGTGAAAAAACCTGGGTCAAAAACGGTAACGACAGCTGCAAGAGGGCAGTATGCGGATGATGTGCATGCTCGTTCTGAATTGTTACAATTAATCAAAGCTTAAGAAGAGGAAGGTGTGGGGAAGCATGAAGCTAAATCAAGCGGATTACATCATGATTCGCGCGCTTGAAGATGGTGTGAATGTGATCGGATTAACAAGAGGGTCAGATACACGCTTTCATCACTCGGAAAAGCTAGACCGAGGCGAAGTGATGGTTGCTCAGTTTACAGAGCATACTTCTGCCATTAAAGTTCGTGGCAAAGCTGAAATTGTGACAAGTTTTGGACAAATGGAAAGCGGAAGTGTGAAAGAATAGACTAGGACAAGCAAAAGGTCATGATCATGCCGGGCTTCTCTACTTAACGTCAACATATAGTGTTCTCTTAGTATTTAGGCTATATTAGACGATAGAGAAGGCTGGCTCTTTTATATTTATCTGTTTAATTTACTGACATCCGTTCGTATTTAGCCAGTAAGTGTGATATAATATTGCTTGTTTTATAGCATGATGAAATGATAATGATACATAATAAAAAGAAACGGGATTAAGGGGTTAAGACGATGAATGAATGGCTAGAACAAAAATCATTAATTGAACAAGAGGTGCAATATAAGCTTTCCTTTCCTTATTTGCGAAAGTATATCGATAAGCCGGATATTGACGAAACTCGTTTAATGGCCTTAATGTTTCCATTTAATAGAGAATGCTTGTCGACCTCTGAAACAAAGCAATATATTACAACTGCCACGCTGATTCAAATCGCTCTTGATACCCATGAAAAAGTGACAGTTTCTTCAAGTGATATTCTGAAAGAACAACAACTAACTGTATTAGCTGGGGATTATTTCAGTGGTTTGTATTATCAAATTCTTGCTGATTTGAATGATGTACATATGATTCGAACGCTTGCGGATGCAGTAAAAAGTATTAATGAAAATAAAATTGCTTTATATCAAAACGAACGGCATTCCGTGGCATCTATCATGGAGAGCGTTTATAAAATAGAGACCGAAATTGTCGAGAGATTTTATCGATTTTTCAATGTTCAACATCTTTTTTCAGGAGTTTCGCATGTGCTGTTTGTGAAAAGACTGTTGAAAGACAAGCAAGCTTTTCTTGTGGGTGAAAAGGCCATTATTATGGATTCCCTTAAACAGCTGAAGTATCCTGAAGTTAAAGGGTCGCTTTCGATGGAACAGCAGCAAAGTCTTTTGCAAATTTGCGAAGAATATATCATGAAAGCACAAGTAGCTGTCGAACAAACATTGAATACAGAGTTTGTTCATGAACCGATCCTTCATCTTTTTGAAAGAATGACAATCGAGTTTTTTGACAATAAAACTTATGTGGAAGAAGGGTAAACGATGCAACAATCGAAGGAAGAAAGAGTACATGGGGTCTTTGAGAAGATTTCGAGTAATTATGACCATATGAATTCTGTAATCAGCTTTCAACAGCATAAACGCTGGAGAAATGATACGATGAAACGGATGGCTGTTAAAAAAGGAACAGCAGCTCTGGATGTATGTTGCGGCACGGGAGAT
The DNA here is from genome assembly GCF_051842975.2 of Bacillus sp. Hm123. NCBI lineage: Bacteria > Bacillati > Bacillota > Bacilli > Caryophanales > Bacillaceae > Bacillus > Bacillus sp. Hm123. The sequence goes on along the minus strand of NZ_CM200277.1, from coordinate 2,065,418 downwards.
TGGACGATGGCACTTGCTGAGGCTGTCGGAGAAGAAGGGAAAGTCGTTGGGCTTGATTTCAGTCATAATATGCTAGAAGTTGGTCGCGAAAAAGTGAAAGCGGCTCGTTTATCTCAAGTGGATATGATCCAAGGGAATGCGATGGAGCTTCCGTTTGAGGACAATACATTTGATTATGTGACGATCGGCTTTGGATTGCGCAATGTACCAGATTACATGCAGGTTTTGCAAGAAATGAATCGAGTGTTAAAGCCAGGTGGCATGGCGGTATGTTTGGAAACTTCACAGCCGACGATGATTGGCTATCGCCAACTATACTTTTTATATTTCCGCTTTATTATGCCGGTGTTCGGCAAGTTATTTGCGAAAAGTTATCAAGAATATTCTTGGTTGCAAGAATCTGCGCGCGACTTCCCTGGTATGAAGGAGCTAGCTCGTATGTTTGAACAGGCAGGATTGGTCAATGTGAGCTACAAGCCTCATACAGGTGGAGTAGCAGCAACCCATATTGGCTATAAACAAAAGTAAATAAGTTGGGTGAAAACATGAAGTTAAATATGCTATATTCGTTTTTAAAGGCGGATATTGATTTAATTGAAAAAGAACTAGAACAGGCGATCTCTGCTCAGTCGCCATCATTACGCGATGCTTCTCTGCATTTATTGCAAGCGGGTGGCAAGCGTATTCGCCCAGTCTTTGTTTTACTTTCTGCTAAATTTGGTCAGTATGAGATGGAGAAAGTAAAAAATGTCGCTGTGGCTTTAGAACTCATTCATATGGCGTCACTTGTTCATGATGACGTCATTGATAATGCCGAGCTTAGAAGAGGGCAACCGACTGTGAAGGCTGAATGGGACAATCGTTTTGCGATGTATACAGGCGATTACATCTTTGCTCGTTCGCTTGAATATATTACAAGTATCGAAAATATTGAAGCTCATCGAATTTTGTCGAGGACGATTGTGGAAGTGTGCGTAGGTGAAATTGTCCAAATTAAAGACAAATATCGATATGAGCAAAATTTACGGGATTATTTACGGAGAATTAAACGCAAAACGGCGCTGTTAATTGCAGCTAGCTGCCAACTAGGAGCTATTGCTGCCAATGTTCCGAAAGAGGTTCATCAAAAGCTGTATCAATTTGGTTATAACGTCGGAATGGCGTTTCAAATAACGGATGATATCCTTGACTTTACCGCAACGGAAGCCCAACTTGGAAAACCAGCGGGAAGCGATTTATGGCAAGGGAATATTACCTTGCCCGTTCTGTATGCGATGCAGGATGAACAGCTGAAGGAAAAAATTATTCGAGTGAACGAACAGACGACGAAAGCCGAAATGAATGAAATCATCGCATTATTGAAGCAAAGTGATGCAATTGAACGTTCGCATGCATTGAGTCAGCGCTATTTACAGCGAGCGTTAGACATTTTGAAGGAATTACCTTCGAATCGCAATAAAAAAGCACTACGCGATATTGCCAAATATATCGGCAAGCGAAAATACTAGTTTTTTGACGAAAATATTGTCAAGTTGAGCAATCAATGTTACTATTTTGAAGGATTCATTATTTTTTTTAAAAACTTACATAAACTAGGAGTGACTATAATGGAAAAAACATATTTAATGGTTAAGCCAGACGGCGTACAAAGAGGATTAATCGGTGAGATCGTTGCTCGTTTTGAGCAAAAAGGTTTCCAACTAGTTGGTGCGAAATTAATGAGCGTTTCTAAAGAAACAGCTGAACAACATTATGCAGAGCATAAAGAGCGTCCTTTCTTCGGTGAACTAGTGGACTTCATCACTTCAAGCCCAGTATTTGCAATGGTTTGGGAAGGTGAAAACGTGATTGCGACAGCTCGTCAAATGATGGGTGCAACAAACCCGAAAGATGCAGCTCCAGGAACAATCCGTGGCGACTTCGGCATCACTGTTGGTAAAAACATCATCCACGGTTCTGACTCTCCAGAAAGCGCAGAGAGAGAAATCGCGATTTTCTTCAAAGAAGAAGAATTAACGACTTACAGCAAACCAGTAAATGAGTGGATTTACTAATTGTTATTGAAAACACTGTCTACGGGCAGTGTTTTTTATATTTTGTCCAAAACAACTATTGTGCTACTTCGTTGTTGCGATATAATAAGACAAAAGAACTACAATTTATCCCGCATTAACGGGCTGTAAGACTCCCACCTCAGCAGAGCAGAAAAAGCGCAGACATGTAGGTGGGAGATCAACAGCCCGTAAATGCCCGATTGGTTCAACTAATAATCAGTGGAGGATGAAGAAAACCCCCACTGATTGAAGTTTCACTTTATGCCAATTATTCAATAGGGAGAGGAAATAGGAGATGGGCGACTACCAAGAGTTTATTCAGCAAATCAATCGGAAAACAGGCATTGATCTCAGCTTGTATAAAGAGGCGCAAATGAAGAGACGATTAACCTCCTTATACGAAAAAAGAGGATTTCGCTCCTTTAAAGAGTTTTTTGAAGCGATGAATCGGGATCAAGAAATTTTTAATGAATTTTTAGATCGAATGACGATCAATGTCTCCGAATTTTACCGCAATGCGAAGCGGTGGGAAGTGTTGGAAAAGAAGGTTTTTCCGCGTTTACTTGCCTCCAATAAAAAGCTAAAAGTATGGAGTGCGGCTTGTTCGACAGGGGAAGAGCCATACACTACAGCGATGGTGCTATCGAAGTTTATGCCGTTATCACAAATCTCGATTTTGGCGACAGATTTGGATCAAAATGCGATTCAAAAAGCAAAAATCGGCGTCTATTCCGAGCGATCACTTGCGGAAGTTCCGAGAGAAATGAAAGAGAAATATTTCACGCAAGAAGGTAGCTTTTTTAAAGTGACGGATGAAATAAAGCGCACGGTGACATTTAAACAACAAAATTTATTGTCTGATCGCTTCGATTCCAACTTCGATTTAATTATTTGTCGCAATGTCATGATTTATTTTACGGAAGAAGCAAAAGATCAGCTATATCATAAGTTTAATCAAGCATTAAAGCCTAGCGGAGTGCTGTTTGTTGGAAGCACAGAGCAAATTTTCAACCCGAATGAATACGGATTTGAAGTAGAGGATACGTTCTTTTACCAACGATCACAGCATGCTATGAAAGTTTAATATTGTATCATAGAGGCCTGCATCTTTAGGTCTCTATTCTTATATATGAATAGTTTTTTTGAAAATATCATGAATTGCGACAAAATTATCAGTAGTTATGTTAAAATCTCAAAAAGTACATAAGTGTATGGAAATTTTCAAAAAATGTGTTATAGTGTTACATAACCGCTTTAACGAGTTGAAGGGAGAAAGTGAAATGAGATATTTAACAGCCGGGGAATCACACGGACCACAGTTAACAACAATTATAGAAGGGCTACCTGCCGGGATGCCACTTTTAGCAGAGGATATTAACATTGAGCTAAGCCGTCGTCAGAAAGGTCATGGACGTGGCCGTAGAATGCAAATTGAGAAAGATGTAGTCAGCATTAAAAGTGGAGTGCGTCATGGCTACACACTCGGCTCACCAGTTTCGTTAGTAGTGGAAAATGATGACTGGAAGCATTGGACGAAAATTATGGGGATGGAGCCGCTAGATGAAAATGAAGCGGAAGAAGTGAAACGGCAAATTACTCGTCCGCGCCCTGGACATGCGGATTTAAATGGTGGCATTAAGTATGGCCATCGCGATATGAGAAATGTGCTAGAGCGATCGTCTGCACGTGAAACGACAGTGAGAGTAGCGGCTGGAGCAGTAGCTAAGAAGCTATTAAAGCTACTAGGGATCGAAATTGCTTCTCACGTCGTTGAAATTGGAGGAATTAAAGCAAAGCCAACGGATGTAGAAACGATGGAGCAAATTCAACAACAGAGTGAAGCCTCACCAGTTCGTTGTCTCGATTCTGAAGCGGAAAAGCAAATGATGCAGGCGATTGACGATGCGAAGAAAAATGGCGATTCCATTGGAGGAATTGTGGAAGTGATTGTCGAAGGGATGCCGATCGGTGTTGGAAGCTACGCTCATTATGATCAAAAGTTAGATGCTAAAATTGCCGGTGCGATTGTCAGCATTAACGCCTTTAAAGGGGTGGAATTTGGCATCGGCTTTGAAGCAGCTGAACGATTTGGTAGTGACGTGCATGATGAGATTGCGTGGACGAAAGAGAAGGGCTACTACCGCAAAACGAATCGATTAGGCGGCTTTGAAGGTGGCATGACAAACGGGATGCCGATTGTCGTCCGGGGAGTAATGAAGCCAATCCCAACGCTTTATAAACCGTTAGAAAGTGTCGACATTGATACGAAAGAGCCATTCACGGCAAGTATTGAGCGTTCTGATAGCTGTGCGGTGCCAGCAGCAGCTGTTGTAGCAGAAGCGGCTGTTGCTTGGGAATTAGCTTCGGCACTTGTTAGCCAATTTTATAGTGATCGTATGGAGACGCTCATTGCTTCTGTCGAAGAATCAAAACGCTATGCAAAGGAGTTTTGAGCATGCGGCAATTAATGATCGAAATGCCAAATAAGACGTATCCTGTCTATGTCGGAGAAGGGGCATTAACTAAGTTAGTAGAATTGTTTCAAGGGCCGCTCCAAGGAACGACAAAAATTTTGGTCATTGCAGATGAACATGTCGCTGATCTTCATGGAGAAGCATTAAAGAAGTCGATCCCGTCAAATATCCCTTACGAATGGTTAACCGTTCCTAAAGGAGAAGCGGCGAAATCATTTGCCACCTTCGAGGCGTGTTTAACGTTCGCGCTTGAAAAAGGGTTAGATCGAAAATCTTGTATTCTTGCTTTTGGTGGAGGAGCAGCAGGCGACTTAGCTGGCTATGTAGCAGCAAGCTTTATGCGCGGCATTCGCTTTGTGCAAATTCCAACAACGATTTTAGCTCATGACAGTGCGGTTGGCGGAAAGGTAGCGATCAATCACCCGTTAGGTAAAAATATGATCGGCCACTTTCATCAGCCAGAAGCAGTCCTCTATGATACACCATTTTTACAGACGTTGCCTGAGCATGAGGTGCGCTCGGGTTTTGCTGAAGTCATTAAGCATGCGTTAATCGCTGATCCGACATTTTTACATGAGATCATGACGAAAGTGACACATCTAGATGATTTGACAGCCGATTTTCTTGCTTATTGTTTAGAAAGAGGCATTGAAATTAAAGGAAAGATTGTTGGGGAAGATGAGAGAGAACAAGGCATTCGCGCTTATTTAAACTTTGGCCATACGTATGGTCATGCCCTAGAGGCGGCTTTAGGTTATGGGAAGGTCACTCATGGAGAGGCCGTGGCAGCTGGAATGGTGTACGCTCTTTCTCTTAGCCAAAAAAAGATGAATTTCGCGTTTCGTTTAGAAGAGTTTTGCCAATGGTTAAAAAATCTTGGCTATCGCTTAGATTTAAATGCACCATTTTCATTTGAGGAGCTTCATCATTTAATGAAAAGAGACAAGAAGACGATCGGTGAACATATTCGCTTCGTTTTGTTAGAAACGGTCGGAAAACCGGTGATTTGTGAAATAAGCACGATCGAATTACGAGAAACGGATCAATTAGTAAGGAAGGAAATGATGAGATGATTAGGGGGATAAGGGGAGCTACAACAGTAACAGCGAATGATGAAACAGAAATGATCGATGCAACAGAAAAGTTGTTACAAGAAATGATTGACGAGAATGAAATACAAGCGGATGATGTATGTTCTGTTTTCATCTCAGTGACGGAAGATCTTGCCGCCGTGTTTCCGGCTAAAGCGTTAAGGCGCTTGGATGGTTGGAGCTATGTACCGGTGATGTGCATGAAGGAAATTCCGGTGCCGGGAAGTTTAGCAAAATGCATACGCGTGATGATGCATGTGAATACGAAACTGACTCAATCAGAAGTGAAGCATATTTATTTAGAGCAGGCCATCAGTTTGCGCCCTGACTTACAAAAGCAAAATCATTAACATAGCGGAGGGGTAGTTATGAAGTGGAAAGAGCAAATCGTTCATTTAAAAGCGTATCAGCCCGGGCGTTCTGCCGACGAAGTGAAAAAACAGTTCGGTTTAGAGAAAATTGTTAAATTAGCTTCGAATGAGAATCCCTTTGGTTCATCAAGCAAAGTGCAAGAATGGGTACAATCGTATGCGAAGTCTTTTGCGATTTATCCGGATGGCTATACGACGATGTTACGAACAGCGCTTAGTGAGCAGCTAGGGTTGAATGAAAAGCAATTCATTTTCGGAAATGGATCGGATGAAATTCTTCAAATCGTTTCTCGTTCTTTGCTAGAGCCTGGGAAAAACACGGTGATGGCGAATCCGACGTTTTCTCAGTACCGTCATAATGCTATTGTGGATGGAGCGGAAGTAAGAGAAATTCCACTTGTGGACGGCGCTCACGATTTAGCAGCGATGAGAGCGGCGATGGATGATCAAACAGCTGTCGTTTGGCTCTGTAGCATTAACAATCCGACAGGTGTTCATTTGACGAAAGAAGCGCTCATCAACTTTTTAGATCAAGTGCCTGAAGATGTGTTGGTCGTATTAGATGAAGCGTATTATGAATATGTAGTAGCGGATGATTATTATGATGCTTTAGACATCATTCAACGTTATTCGAATGTGTTAGTGACTAGAACGTTTTCAAAAGCGTACGGTTTAGCTAGCTTCCGTGTCGGCTATGGGTTTGGCTCTGAAGAACTGATGAAACGATTGGAGCCTGTGCGCGAGCCGTTTAATGTCAATACATTGGCACAAGGAGCTGCGGTGGCCGCGCTGTCGGATCAAGCATTTATCGACACATGTCGAGCGGAGAACCGCAAAGGATTGGAGAAGTTTTATCAATTTTGCCAAGAGGAAGGTCTATTTTATTATCCTTCCCAAGGGAATTTTATCTTAATCGACTTCCAATGTGACAGTGATGTATTATTTGAATACTTAATGAAAAAAGGGTATATTGTTCGTTCCGGTCAAGCACTCGGATTCCCGACATTTGTGAGAGTGACCGTCGGTTCGGAGGAAGAAAATGAAGGCATTATGCAAGCGATGAAAAGTTTTCTAACCGAAACAGTTGCCAGATAGTAGGTGTAAATTATGAGAGGAAACGTGTTTATTGCCGGTTTAGGACTGATTGGTGGCTCTCTTGCGAAAAGCATCAAAAAGTCTCATCCGCAAGCAACGATTATCGGCTTTGATATCCGTCCTCAAGAAATAGGGCTAGCAGAGGCGCTTCATGTTATTGATCAAAGCGCCTCATCGTTTCAAGAAGGAGCAGAACAGGCCGATTTAATTATTTTATCCGCTCCTGTCATTCAAACAGAAGAAATGATTCGTGAATTGATGAACTTTCGCTTGAAAGAGCATGTGATCGTTACCGATACAGGTAGCACGAAGCGGAAAATTATGACCTGTGCTCAAGTGCTACTAAATCAAGGGATTACCTTTATCGGTGGACATCCGATGGCTGGTTCTCATAAAAGTGGTGTCACCGCAGCGAAGGAGCATTTATTTGAAAATGCCTTTTATTTATTGACACCAAGTGCGGATGCGAATGAAAAACAATTAGCGATTTTAAAGAAATGGCTAGAAGGAACGAAGGCGAAAATCATTGAATTATCAGCGGAGGATCATGATGAATTAACGGGTGTCGTTAGCCATTTTCCTCATGTTGTAGCGGCATCGCTCGTTCATCAGGCGGAAAGTTATAATGATCAGAACGCGCTTGTTTCAAGACTAGCAGCAGGTGGATTTAAAGATATTACGCGCATTGCTTCATCTAATCCAGAAATGTGGAAAGATATTTCTTTACATAATAAGGAAGTTTTGCTGGAGCTGTTAGAACATTGGCAAGTAGAAATGAATAAAGTGATCGACATGCTGAAGGAAGAAAAGGCAACGGATTTATTCGATTATTTCCATCAAGCGAAGGAATTTCGCGATCAGCTGCCTACTCAATCATTAGGGGCGATTCCAGCCTTTTATGACTTATATGTCGATGTTCCTGATTATCCGGGGATTATTTCGGAGATAACGGCTTACTTAGCAGAGCAACGAATTAGCATTACGAACATTCGTATTTTAGAAACGCGTGAAGATGTATTTGGGGTGCTTGTGATTAGCTTTCAAAGTGATAAAGATCGTCTGCGGGCGATGAGCTGTATTGAAAAGCAGACCAATTACGACTTATATTTAGCCTAAAAGGGTGTGGTATAGATGAAAGAGATCGAGTTGAAGTTAACGAACTCTGTGCTACAAGGAACATTAGAAGTGCCGGGAGATAAATCCGTCTCTCATCGCTCTGTGATGTTTGGTGCGCTAGCAGAAGGGACAACAACGATTCGCCACTTTTTAAAGGGAGCGGATTGTTTAAGTACAATTGATATTTTCCGCAAGCTTGGCGTTCAAATTGAGGAAACGGAAGAAGAAATCATTGTTCATGGAAACGGCTGGGATGGGTTGAAAGAACCGGTTGATATTTTGGATGCTGGGAATTCCGGTACCACAACTAGATTGCTACTAGGTATTTTAGCGGGTAGACCGTTTCATTCGGTGTTAATTGGTGATGAATCGATTGCGAAACGTCCGATGGATCGAGTGGTTGTTCCGTTGAAAGATATGGGGGCACAAATTTCTGGGCGGAAAGATGGACGATTCACTCCTTTAGCGGTGCAAGGGACAACGTTAACAGCGATGCGTTATGAGTTGCCGATGGCTAGCGCTCAAGTGAAGTCCGCGATTATTTTTGCCGCTTTGCAAGCAACAGGGGAGACGGTCATTACCGAACCACTTCCGACTCGCGATCATACAGAGAAAATGATTGAGCAATTTGGCGGAAAGATTACAAGACGTGGCAATGAGATTATCGTCACAGGTGGTCAAACGTTTAAAGGAACAGATATTTATGTGCCAGGAGATATTTCTTCAGCGGCCTTCTTCCTCGTTGCTGGAGCGATTGCGCCAAACAGTGAAATTATATTAAAAAATGTTGGCTTAAACCCTACGAGAACCGGTATTATTGACGTGATGGAGAAAATGGGGGCCAACATGGAAGTGATAGTAGCGGAATCCAAAGGTGAGGAAATTGGGACGGTCATTATTCGCACTTCTGATCTACACGGAGTGGAAATTGGCGGCGACTTAATTCCTAGATTAATTGATGAAATTCCGATTATCGCTTTGCTGGCGACTCAAGCATCAGGCAAGACGATTATTAAAGATGCAGAAGAGCTAAAAGTGAAAGAAACGAACCGGATTGACGCGGTCGTTAATGAACTAACGAAGCTCGGAGCAAAGGTCGAAGCGACGGAGGACGGGATGATTATTCACGGTAACCAGTCGTTAACAGGTGGTCAAGTTACGTCTTACGGTGATCATCGAATCGGGATGATGCTCGCTGTTGCCTCGCTGATCGCTTCCGGTTCAGTCACAATTGAAAACATTGAGGCTATTGCCGTCTCTTATCCACAGTTTTTTGAGGATCTAGCGAGTTTAATTCAATAAAGGTGGGGAGCTGAATATGAATTTATCAGCTCCTTTTCGTGATGAAGAAGGAAATTTTATTAATGTGGAGAATTTATGTATCATAGAAAAGAAAACAAGTTGCTGCTTATCTTGTAAAAAGGATGAAAGGCTGAAGGAAAGAAAGGGTTCGAATATATGTCTTATGCACAACAAATGATAGATTGTTTACAACAAGGAAATGAGCAACAAGCTCAATCGCTATTTAAAAAGGTACTTACTTTTTCATCGGATGACGAGAAATATAGTCTCGCTGAAGAGCTATACCATTTAGGATTTCTCCATGAGACGAAGGAATTGTATGAAGGATTGCTAAAGAAATATCCAAGTGAAGGAGAACTGCGGGTATTGTTAGCTGAAGTGCTTGTCGAGATGGATGAAGAAGAAGAGGCGATGCTTCAATTAGATCAAATGGATGAATCAGACGAGTTTTTCCCACGGTCGTTGTTGCTGTTAGCGGACTTATATCAAATGCAAGGTTTGTATGAAGTCAGTGAACAAAAGCTACTAAAGGCCAAACGAATGCTTCCTGATGAGCCGGTGATTCAATTTGCGTTAGCCGAATTGTACCTTGAACAAGGGAAGTTTCTTGAAGCGGTTAAGAGCTATCGTGAATTGCTCGTTCGCGGGGAAGAGGTGATCGCAGCTGTTTCCATTCACCAACGATTAGCGGAAGCGTTGAGTGCTGGTGGAGCATTTGAGGACAGCCTCTACCACTATGAACGAGCACTTGATCACAAAATAGAGATTAACACGTTATTTGAATATGCATTTACCGCATTTCAGGCAGGACATGATCGAACAGCGATTGAGAAGTTTAATGAAGTAAAGGCTTTAGACCCGGATTATCATTCGATTTATCTATATTTAGCAAGAGCGTATGAGCGAGAGGAAGAGCTTGAAAAAGGGCTGGAAGCAGCGAAAGAGGGAATTAGTCACGATGAGTTTCATAAAGAGCTATTCTTTATCGCTGGAAAGCTAAGCTTAAAGCTTGCTAAAGAGCAAGAAGCGGAGGACTATTTCCGAGAAGCGTTGGCGCTAGACCCAGAGTATTCAGAGGCTGGGTTAACATTAAATAAACTATTATTACATCAAGAGCGCTATGAAGAAGTGTTAGAAATAGCAACTCTGCTGAAAAAAGAAGGGGAAGCAGACCCTCAGTTTATTTGGGATGAAGCGAAAGCGTATCATGGCATGGAACACTATGATCAGGCATTAAAATGTTATGAAGAAGCATATAATTTCTTTAACACCAATCATTTGTTTTTGGAGGAGTATGGTTATTTCCTAATGGAAGAAGGAAGGCGTAAGGAAGCGTGGCAGGTGTTTACTGAACTGTTAAAGACGGACCCGACGAATGAAGAATGGCTGTCACTAATCGAACGGTTGAGGGATTAACAGGCTACTATTATCGTTTGCAGAGGAGGGATTTATCGATGGCTACCCCTGTATCTGTTCATGAAAAAAAAGATTTTATCCGTTGGTTTTTAAATCATTATCAGTTAAAGAGAAGAGAGTCTGTTTGGATTTTGAATTATTTAATGAGCCATGACCAGTTAATGGAGAAGGTTCATTTCGTCGATGATGCCCAATATTGCCCAAGGGGAATGGTGATGTCCACTCATTGCGTAGATAGCGCGCCATTTCGATTTTTTAAAGAAAATATTATGACCACTGATGCTGAGAAATCCTTTCATGATATTCGCTTGAACAAAGAAGAGAATATATATATTGAATTGAAATTTAGAGGGTCTAACACTTCTCATCAATATGCAGCCGTATTAGAAGAAAATCCGTTTATGCCGAGAAATTTGCGAATTACGGAGAAGGATAAAGCATTAGCTGAGAAATTTCTGAAAGATAGTATTTATCACTTTCAAAAAGAGCGGCTTCTTCAAGAGATTGACGAGGCGCTTGATGCGCAAGATAAAGAGAGATTTCTACAGCTAACAGCGAGATTAAATCAACTAAAATAACCTTTTGCTCACCCGGGCAAAGGGTTGTTTTCGCTTGAGAGAGGTGGCTCTCATACTAGCCGTCATGATATGATGGAAAGTGAGGTGAAGGATGATGAATTGGAATGGGAAAGACACGGAATTGTTTCAACAGCAAAAAGAATACATTGACACAGTTATTATGCCACTTGTCCCGATTTCTTTTGAGTCAGATATGAAGCAGGTCGCTTCTCAGTATGAATTTATTCAGTTATTGACAATATTATTAGAAAAGCAGTTTAAAGGAAGGATTCTTCTTGTTCCACCATTTTCTTATATGAAAAAGCAAAATGAAGAAGAGAAAGTAGTAGCGATCAATGAATGGGCGAATGAATTTGACCATGCAGGCTTCAAGCATACCTTTTTCTTCACGTCTGATAGCGATTGGAAGCTCGTAGAAGAGCAAATAGAAGGAACGCTCATTTGGGTGCCGTCTGTGCCGCTAGAGCATATGGAGGACGCTTATAAGTATTCTTTAATAGAAGAGCAAGTGAAGCAATTTGTTAATATCATTGTGCAGAAATGGCAACGAGTTTAATGAAATTTCAGAAATTTTTCACATTGTTCGACGTTTTTAAAGCTCTGCCATATTGACCAGCAATCAAGTTTAGATTATCATGATTATGTCCTAGTTTATGGTTTGTGCGATTATTTTTTGTCCATAATGGACAAACCTTATAACAGAGGGGGGAAAAGGATGAGCAAACAAAGGGTATCAAGACGTCAATTCCTTAACTACACTCTCACGGGAGTAGGAGGTTTTATGGCGGCGGGTATGCTAATGCCGATGGTGCGTTTTGCAGTCGATCCAGTATTGGAGGGCGGCGCCAAAGGCGAATACCGTGCAACAAAGCAAAAGGTGGATGAATTAAGTAAAACTCCAACGCGTGTCGACTTCTCTTACGAACAAAAAGATGCATGGTATGTATCTGAAGTAACACAAACAGCTTGGGTTTACAAAGATGATAAGGGAGAAATCGTCGCTCTTTCACCAGTATGTAAACATTTAGGTTGTACGGTGAACTGGGAAGGTAACGATCACAAGAATCAATTCTTCTGCCCATGCCATAATGGGCTATATAAGAAGAATGGTGACAACGTACCAGGAACTCCACCGACTAAACCGTTGGATGTTTATCCAACAAAAGTGAAAGACGGTTTCCTTCAGATTGGTAAACCGAAACCAAATAATATCGTGTAAAGGAGGCGTAATACATGCTTAACAAAATTTATGATTGGGTGGATGAGCGTTTAGATATTACGCCAATGTGGCGCGATATCGCTGATCATGAAGTGCCTGAGCACGTAAACCCTGCGCATCACTTCTCGGCGTTCGTTTACTGTTTTGGTGGGTTAACGTTTTTCGTAACTGTTATTCAAATTCTGTCAGGTATGTTTTTAACAATGTATTATGTACCTGATATTAAAAATGCTTGGGAATCTGTATATTATTTACAAAATGAAGTTGCTTTCGGAATGATCGTTCGCGGTATGCATCATTGGGGTGCGAGTTTAGTAATCGTTATGATTTTCTTACATACGTTACGCGTGTTCTTCCAAGGTGCATACAAAAAGCCTCGTGAGTTAAACTGGGTGGTCGGAGTATTAATTTTCTTCGTCATGCTTGGCTTAGGTTTCACAGGCTATTTATTACCGTGGGATATGAAAGCGCTATTTGCGACAAAAGTAGGTATTGAAATTGCGGCGGCAACACCGTTTATTGGAGAGCAAGTGAAGACGTTACTTGCTGGTCATCCTGATATTATCGGCGCACAGACGCTTACTCGTTTCTTTGCGATTCACGTGTTCTTCTTACCGGCAGCATTGCTTGCGTTAATGGGAGCTCACTTCGTTATGATTCGTAAACAAGGGATCTCTGGCCCATTGTAAAATTCAATAAATAATCGATTTGATTTATATCATTATAAAAGGAGGGGAACGCTATGCATCGTGGAAAAGGGATGAAGTTCGTTGGCGATTCGCGTATCCCGGCTGAACGAAAACCGAATATTCCGAAAGATTATTCGGAATACCCTGGAAAAACAGAAGCATTTTGGCCGAACTTTTTATTAAAAGAGTGGATGGTAGGTGCTGTTTTCTTAATTGGTTATTTATGTTTAACAGTCGCGCATCCGTCTCCGCTTGAACGGGTTGCCGATCCAACGGACACAGGATATATTCCACTTCCAGACTGGTATTTCTTGTTTCTTTATCAATTATTAAAATACACGTATGCATCTGGACCATACAACGTAATTGGTGCCTTCGTTATTCCAGGTCTTGCCTTCGGAGGACTATTACTAGCTCCATTTATTGACCGTGGACCAGAACGTCGTCCGTTAAAGCGTCCATTTGCGACAGGTTTCATGTTATTAGCTTTAGCATCAATCGTGTTCTTAACTTGGGAGTCAGTTGTAAACCACGACTGGGAAGCAGCGAAAGCTCAAGGGGAAATTAAAGCAGAAGCTGATATTGATAAAACAGCGGAAGGCTATACGATTTATCAAGAAAATGGCTGTATTAACTGTCATGGAGATACGATGGCAGGTGGAGCGGCTGGACCAACATTGGTTGGAACAGGATTGAGCCCTGAAGAGGTTTCTAAAATCGCTAAAGAAGGTCGTGGCGCTATGCCAGCTGGTATGTATAAAGGAAATGATGAAGATTTAGCGAAAATGGCTGAATTCATTTCTACTTTAGAAGCGAAGTAATGAACGAAGATGTTCCGTATTGTACGGGGCATCTTTTTTTCGTATATAATAAGCTGTGGAGGTGAAGATTTGCAAAATTTATACGGAATATTAACGAATAAATTGTTTTTGTCGATATTATTGCTCATTAACATTGTTGGTACAATCTACGGGTATATTTGGTATGGGTCACAACTTGCACAAACAGAATGGTATTTCATTCCTTTCGTTCCAGATAGTCCAACAGCTAGTTTATTTTTTGTGATCGTTTTAGTTGGATTTTTAGTCAAAAAGCATTGGGGCCTGTTTCAAGCATTGGCGATCATTACTTTGTTTAAATATGGGATTTGGGCGGTCATTATGAATATATTGACGCTAAAAGTAAGTGGGGATTTGCCTTGGGAAGGGTATATGTTAATGGCTTCTCATCTTGGCATGGCCATTCAGGGATTATTATATGCTCCATTTTATCGCATCAAATGGTGGCAATTAGTTGTTGCAGCTGTTTGGACGTTACATAACGAAATCATCGATTATGTCTTTATGCAATATCCTATTTATTCTCAATTGAACTTGTACATTCAAGAAATCGGCTATTTTACATTTTGGTTGAGTGTTCTTTCTATTTTCATCGCTTGGTATGTTGGAGTAAGAGCACAACGCTTGAAATGGGAATTTCCCGGTAAAGTGAAACTTTAATCAGTGGGGGTTTTCTTCATCCCCCACTGATTATTAATTGAACCAATCGGGCTTTTACGGGCAGTTGATCCCTCACCTAACTTCTTTGTTTTCGCTGAATTTTGAGGAGGGATCTTACTGCCCGTTAATGCGGGATAAAATTTGACATCTCGATTCTTCTCTTCTCGTTTCTTATTTGCTTGCATATATTATAAGCAGGATTGAGGAGGGAGAGAGATGAAGAAATTGGGACGACTGTTCATATTTTTTTTCCTTTTTATATTACCTATTTCTACTCAGGCAGAAATGATGAATTCTAGCCTTCTTACGTTAGATAAGATCGCTGAGCAAGCTTTACAATTTACAAAAGCAGGTCGTTACGAGCAAGCTCACGCATTGATGCGCCAATTTGAAAAAGAATATCGCGTTCTTCAAGAAGATGATCGTTTGGCATCATCGGAAGAATGGTTCGTTATTGAGAGTGTGTTTGCTGAAGCACTCGCGCTGGTTGAACAACCGGACGGAAAGGAGCAACAAAGCTTAGCAGCAATGACTTCTTTTCGCTTAGCAGTGAACGCAATCAGTTCAACCGACACGCCATTGTGGACGCAAATGGAGGAGCCGGTCATGTCTTCCTTGCAAGCGTTAAAGCAATCCACCTCTCAGTTAGACGTGACGCAATTTCATGAAACGTTAAATGTGTTTTTATCCAATTATGAGATGCTGAAACCGAGCTTACAAGTAGACGTAGCTGCTACTCAATTACAGCTGTTAGACGAACGAGTTCGCTATGTCGATCACTACCGAGATGATATTTTAGCTACTCGATCAGAAACGGAGGAGATTGAACAGTTGGAGAAGGAAGTACAAGCGATCTTTTATGAAAAAACGAAGGAAGAAGTGATCCAACCGTCACTAGGCTGGGTGATTAGTATGACAGGTGGAATTATTATTACTACATTATCTTATGTTGGCTGGAGAAAATATAAGGGACAAAAAGAAGAAACACGAAATAAGCCTAATCATTGAAAAAAACGAACATTCCAGATAAAATAGAATAAACATCATTCATTTACTTATGGGGGTAATCATTACACTATGGGCTATATCTTTTACTTTTTACTATTGATTCTTGTACCGATTTGGGCGCAAATAAAAGTGAAAAGAACGTACAACAAGTATTCAAAAGTACCAGTATCCACTGGGATCAATGGTGCGCAAGCCGCTAGAAAAATTTTAGATGATAACGGTCTGTATCATGTGCAAGTAGTCGAAACAAGAGGGTTTTTAAGTGATCATTATAACCCGATGACAAAGACGGTACATTTGTCTTCTCATAACTACCATGATCATTCAATTGCTGGGGCGGCTGTCGCTGCTCATGAAGTTGGTCACGCAATTCAAGATGCAGAGAGCTATGCTTTTCTTCGTTTCCGCCATGCGTTAGTTCCTGTTGCGAACATCGGATCGAATATGTCTTGGATTTTCATTATGATCGGAATTTTTGCCAATTTATCTGGTATGATGCTATTAGGTATTGTGTTAATGGCTTTCGGGGTGCTGTTCCAAGTTGTGACGCTCCCAGTGGAATTTAACGCCTCCTCGCGAGCGATGGATCAAATCGTTTCTTCTGGTATCATTCGTAATGACGAAGAGAGAGAAGCGCGCAAAGTATTAAACGCCGCAGCGATGACATACGTAGCAGCTACAGCCGTAGCCGTGCTGGAATTAGTTCGCCTAGTACTCGTATATACAGGCATGCAAAATGATGATTAATAAATAAAAGCAGTCAGCCGAGGAGGTTGACTGCTTTATTTTTGCTCCTAGACCAGCGCCTTCCGCCTTTCTTCTTGTCCAGCTCTGCCTCCTAGACACTCGAGTCAAATAGCCTGTCGCTTACAAGACTGTCGTCTTTCCAGCGTCAGAACATTTGCTTGTCGTGTCTGGGCAGTCGGCTCCGCCTTTCGATATTGTCCAGCTACAGGCGCTAGCGACTAGTGAACTTCCACGATCCTCCTTGCGATAAGTCAACATCGATTCACTACATTCACCGTGTTTCCTTTATCTCGATCGGCTCGTTCCAGTTCATACGTCGCTGACCAGCGCCTTCCGCCTTTCGTTTCACACTTCAATCGGTTGTTTGTTTTCATCTAGTGTGAAGCCTTCTCCGAATACGTCGTGGACGGTGGTGACGGAGACGAAGGCATGGGGGTCAACGGATGCAATAATGTTTTTTAAGCGAACGAGTTCGTTTTTGGCAACGACGCAGTATAGCACTGGGCGCTTTTCTTTCGTGAAAGAGCCGTGACCTTGTAACACCGTAACGCCTCGTTCCATTTCTTTTAAAATTTTGTCCGCAATTTCGTCGTGATGGTTGGAGATAATCATCGCTCCTCTTGCCGAATAGGCGCCTTCTTGCATGAAATCAATGACTCTGGCCCCAACGAAGACGGCAACTAAAGTGTACATCGCTTCTCGGTAATCAATATAAGTTAATAACGATGCCGTAATAACGATTGCATCAAAGGCAAACATCGTTTTTCCCATGCTGATATGAAAATATTTATGAGCCAGTCGAGCGATAATATCCACGCCTCCCGTTGTTCCACCGTAACGGAAGATGATGCCAAGCCCTACCCCGATAAAGGCTCCCGCGAAAAGAGCTACTAAAAATAGATCATCATGAAGAGGGATCGGGTATTGGACTTTTTGAAAAATCCATAAAAAGATAGAAAGGCTTACTGTTCCGATTAGTGTGTATAAAAACGGAGTGCGCCCTAATAGCTTCCATCCGATAAAAAACAAAGGAATATTCAAAAGTAAGTTCGAATAGGAAGGATCAATGCCATACAAGCTGTATAATAATAATGTGATCCCTGTTAATCCACCTTCTGCTAAATTGTTTTGCATATTAAAATGAACGAGTCCGAAGGCGAAGATCGCACTTCCTAATAAAATAAAGAAAATATTTTTCAATTTCATCCCAAACAACATCGTGTGTCCCCCTTTGTGTGAAAACTCTGTTATTTCATGCCGGTACTTGTCATTATATAGAACGGCTAGCTTTTCGACAATATCTCGCCTATTCAAGCGGATAAATTCATTGTCAGGAAGGGCAGAATTAGCTAACATAAAAAAGAGTATATAGAAAGCAGGGAAGCAGATGGACAAGACGTTAAAAGAGATGCAAAAAGAGGTCGATGACTATATCGGTCAATTTAAGGAAGGATATTTCAGTCCGCTGGCGATGATGGCGAGGTTGACAGAAGAACTCGGAGAACTCGCTCGCGAAATCAATCATCATTACGGAGAAAAGCCGAAAAAAGCGACCGAGCAGCCGAAAACGATTGAGGAAGAGCTAGGTGATGTACAGTTTGTCATTACTTGTTTAGCCAATTCGTTAAATATTGACTTACAAACGGCTCATGAACGAGTGATGGAGAAATTTAATACGAGAGATAAAGATCGTTGGACGAAGAAAGAGGAGGAACAATAATGGAAACAATTAAAGTAATAATTGCAGGCCCGCGTGGAAGAATGGGGAAAGAAGCAGTGAAAATGGTTCAAGAGACAGAGCACTTTCAACTCGTGGCGGTACTTGACCGTAAATATGACGGGCAATTATTAAGCGAGATCGAAGGATTTCAAGGGGTAGATGTTCCTGTTTATATCGATATTGACCAATGCTTTAGCGAAAAGCAGGCGGATGTATTAATTGATTTAACAACGCCAGAAACAGGTTATGTACATACGAAAAAAGCATTACAAAACAATATTCGCCCCGTTGTAGGAACGACAGGATTTACTGATGAACAGCTGAAAGAGTTAACAGAATTAGCAGAAGAAAAAGGGCTTGGCTGTATTATTGCACCAAACTTTGCGATCGGTGCGATTTTAATGATGAAGTTTTCAGAAATGGCGGCGAAATATTTTCAAGACGTGGAAATTATCGAGTTGCATCATGATCAAAAATTAGATGCGCCATCAGGAACAGCGTTAAAAACGGCACAAATGATGAGTCAAGTAAGACAAGCGAAACAGCAAGGACATCCAGATGAAAAGGAAACGATGCCAGGTGCTCGCGGGGCTAACATGGATGGGATGCATATTCATAGCGTTCGTTTGCCAGGATTAATTGCTCATCAGCAAGTAATGTTTGGAGCAGATGGTCAAACGTTAACGATTCGCCATGATTCCTTCAACCGTGCATCTTTTATGTCTGGTGTGAAAGTGTGTGTAGAGACGGTGATGAATGTCCAGACGCTTATTTACGGAATGGAACATATTATTGATTAATTGGGAGGGTATTTATGAAAGTTGCATTAATTGCGCATGATAAGAAAAAAGACGATCTGATTGAATTTGTAGCTGATCACCACCAAGTGTTTGAGCAATATGATTTGTTTGCGACAGGGACGACGGGGCGGAAAATCGCCGAAAGAACCGGCTTAACGATCCACTGTTTTCAATCAGGCCCCCTTGGTGGAGATCAAGAAATTGGGGCCAGCATTGCTCGTAAAGAAATGGACATTGTTTTTTTCTTTCGCGATCCACTGACCTCTCAGCCTCATGAGCCGGATGTTTCCGCTCTCGTTCGTTTATGTGATGTCTATGCTGTTCCACTAGCGACGAATATCGGGACAGCGACGATGCTCATTAAAGGAATGGAACGAGGCGATTTAAGCTATTTGGAAGGAAAGAGGTTGAGCTATGATGGAGAATGACGTGGATATTTTAGCGTTTGGTGCCCATGCCGATGATATTGAGATCGGCATGGCGGGAACAATCGCTAAATATGCCGCACAAGGCAAAAGCATCGTCTTTTGTGAGTTAACGGAAGCAGATCTTTCTTCGAATGGAACCGTTGAAACGCGACATCAGGAAGCAAAAGAAGCGGCTGAAATATTAGGAGTGACCACTCGTGTCAACCTTGGCCTTCCTGATCGAGGCTTATTTGTTACGGATGAAGCGATTCGAAAAGTAGCGGAAGTGATTCGTCGTTTTCGACCGAAAGTGATTTTTGCTCCGTATGAAAAAGATCGTCACCCCGATCATGGCCAATGCTCTCGTCTCGTGCAGGAAGCAGTGTTTTCTGCCGGAATTAGAAAGTATACAACGGCGAATGACTTGCCTGCTCATAAAGTCAACCATGTCTATTTTTATATGATTAATGGTTTTCATACGCCAGATTTTTGTGTCGATATTAGCGATTACATCGAGGCAAAGAAACGTAGCCTGCTCGCTTATCGCAGTCAATTCCAACTCGGTGAAGGGGCAGTAGAGACGCCGTTAACGAATGGCTACATTGAAGCAGTCGAAGCGAGAGAGCGAATGATGGGCAAAGAGGTAGGCGTGCCCTATGCAGAGGGATTTAAAGTGTTAAAGCCGCTATTATTAGAAAATGATGTCATTGGAGATTAATATGAGAAAGTTAAAAATAGGAATTACTTGCTACCCAACGGTTGGAGGATCGGGGGTAGTAGCAACCGAGCTAGGGAAGCTACTAGCGGAAAAGGGACATGAAATTCATTTCATCACTTCAGGCGTACCGTTTCGATTAAACCGAATGTATCATAACATTTACTTTCATCAAGTCGATGTCAATCAATATTCTGTTTTTCAATATCCTCCGTATGATATTGCATTAGCGAATAAAATTGCGGAAATCATTACGAGAGAACAGTTAGATATCATTCATGTACATTATGCGATGCCACATGCGGTGTGTGCGATTCTCGGTAAACAGATGGCCCATTCCGATATTAAAATCGTTACTACGTTGCATGGTACCGATATTACGGTGTTAGGGGAAGATCCTTCTCTGACGGGCTCGATTCGATTTGGCATTGAACAATCTGATGCGGTGACGGCGGTATCAGAATCATTAGCGAAACAAACGATGGAGATGATTAAGCCGCAACAAACGATCGAAACGATCTACAACTTCATTGATGAACGCGTGTATCGTCGGATGGATTCTGCCGAAAGACTTCGTCAGGAATATGAGATTCTTCCAGAGGAAAAAGTGATAATGCATGTGTCCAATTTCCGTAGTGTGAAACGCGTGCCGGATGTCATTCGTGTGTTTGCTCGTATTCAGCAAGAGCTTCCTGCAAAACTATTGCTAGTCGGTGATGGCCCGGAAATGACCGTTGCCTGTAGTTTAGTAGCTGAACTAGGGTTGCGTGATCGCGTTTTATTTCTTGGCAAACAAGATAATTTAGAAGAGCTTTATTCCATTAGCGATCTTTTCTTGCTTTTATCTGAAAAGGAAAGCTTTGGACTTGTCTTGCTTGAAGCGATGGCTTGTGGTGTGCCTTGTATCGGAACGAATATTGGCGGCATTCCTGAAGTGATCGAGCATGGAGTTAATGGGTTTTTGTCTGAAGTAGGTAACATTGAAGACATGAGTCAACAAGCTATCAAGCTCCTAACGGATGAAGTGTTGTATAAAAGTTTGCAAGAAAAAGCGCTTGAAACGGTGCCGAATCGTTTTCATTCGGAACAAGTTGTCGGTCAGTACGAGCAGCTTTACTATCAATTGCTTCATGATACAGGTGAGAAAGATGAAAAATGAAGAGGTGTTTGGACAATCCGCTCCTTTGCTAGAAAAGCTAGAGCAAGCAGGGTTCGAGGCGTATTATGTAGGAGGAGCTGTTAGGGATTATTTGCTCAAGCGGCCGATCGGTGATGTTGATATTGCGACGTCCGCTACTCCTGAAGAAGTGAAAAACGTATTTGCTAAAACGGTGGACGTTGGGATTGAGCATGGAACGGTGCTCGTTCTTTGGAAAGGCGATGGCTATGAAATGACGACATTTCGAACGGAGTCGGATTATAAAGATTACCGCCATCCAGAAACGGTGTCGTTCGTTCGGTCGTTAACAGAAGATCTCCAACGACGCGATTTTACGATGAATGCGATTGCTATGGATCGATTAGGACGCATCATCGATCCATTCAATGGTCAAGGAGCGTTAGCGAACAAGCAAATTCAAACGGTCGGCGAGGCGAGTGAACGGTTTTCCGAGGATGCGCTAAGAATGATGAGAGCGGCTCGTTTTGTTAGTCAGCTTGGTTTCGAGCTACATGTCGACACCGCTGCTGCTTTAAAAAAGCATGCTCCTCTCCTACAGCATATTGCGATTGAACGTAAATTGAATGAAATCGAAAAGCTGTTCGCAGGAGCTAATAAACATAACGGCATGAAAGTACTGATGGAAGCAGGATTACTTGCTTATTTGCCGGGGCTTGTTGATCAAGAGGCGGCGATTGAGAAACTTCTTTCTTTCTCCATTGATCACTTATCCTCCAATCAAATGTGGCTGTTGCTGCTGCGATTATTAAATCATCCGGCTCCAAAAGCGTTTTTATCTGAATGGCGCCTGCCTGCACAAAAAATGAAATATGTAACGAGAGCGCTTCAACTGTTAGTCAAACGCGACACGCAGCCTTGGTCTGCTTTTTTCTTATATGAAGCAGGCATAGAGTCCGCTATGGATGTAGAAATCGTGCATGCTCTTCTTCATGGACGAGAAGCTGAGGTAGAGAAGTTGAGAGAACAGTATGCCGAACTACCGATTAAACAGTTGAGTGAGCTGGCTGTTTCCGGGAAAGATTTGCTTGCTTGGAAACAAGAAAAGGGTGGACCGTGGATGAAGCAATACTTAGCGGAAATTGAATGTGCGGTCGTCGAAAAAAAAGTAGAGAATTCGAAAGAAAAGATAAAGGAGTGGCTCGAATCTTGCAATCTTCTGTGAAACAAAGATTATTAGAAGCTTTTTCAGAAGCGGATGGGGAATTTGTTTCTGGCCAAGCGTTAGCGGAAATCGCTGGTTGTTCACGAACAGCAATTTGGAAGCATATTGAAGCGCTAAGAAGTGAAGGCTTTGAGCTAGAGGCGGTTCGTAAAAAAGGGTATCGCATTATTCACAAGCCCGATAAAGTGACCGAAAATGAATTATTAATCGGCTTGCAAACGGAATGGCTTGGAAAAGAAATTGTGTTTCAAGAAACGACGGAATCTACGCAAAAGGAAGCGCATCGATTAGCGCAGGAGCCGTTTAAAGAAGGGACGGTCGTCATCGCTGAGGAGCAAACAGCGGGTCGCGGACGGATGGCGAGAGAGTGGCATTCACCGAAGTACACAGGCGTTTGGATGAGTGTCATTTTAAAGCCGACCCTTCCGCCATATAAGGCTCCGCAGTTCACCTTGATTACAGCCGTAGCGATCGTAGAAGCGATTATGGAAGTGACAGCATTACAGCCTGAGATCAAATGGCCGAATGATATTTTGTTAAACGGTAAAAAAATTACTGGTATTTTAACAGAGTTACAGGCCGATGCGGATCAAATTCATTCGATTATTATTGGGATCGGTTTGAATGCCAATCAGAAAGAGTTCCCAGAGGAGTTAGCGGAGATTGCGACTTCACTTGCAATTGAAAAAGGTGAGTCTGTCTCGCGTTCGCAGTTAGTTCAAGAAATATTAAAAAATATCGAAACCTACTATCATATGTATATGAAGGATGGCTTTACCGATATTAAAAAGCGCTGGGAAAGATATGCCGTTTCGATTGGCAAGCAAATCACGGCTCGCACCGTGACAGCGACGATTAAAGGAAAAGCGCTTGGCATCACCGAAGAAGGTGTGCTAAAGCTGCTTGATGATGAAGGAACGATTCACGATATTTATTCAGCCGATATTGAGATTAATAAAACAGCGGAGTAGCCCGCTGTTTTACCCCGCATACCCCCATCTCAACATGGCAGAAGAAGCGTAGCCGTGTAGATGGAGGATCAACAGCCCGTAAAAGCCCGATTGGTTCAACTAACAATCAGTGGGGGATGAAGAAAACCCCCACTGATTGAAGTTTCACTTTATTTGTCTTTGTGGAGATTGATTTTCATCAAATGGTCATCGTCTGGACCGGGAGTGCCTCTACCATCTGTGTTATTCGTCAGAAAATATAAATGATCATTTTCAATCATTACATCACGAAGTCTGCCCGTTTTTTCTTTTAATGCCGTTACTTGTCTGCTTTTTAAATCGAAGGTAAGTAGTTTTTGCCCGGCAAGAGCGGCAACGTATAGGCGACCTTTATCGTACGCCATGCCAGATGGAGCCCACGTTTCATCTCCAGAATGAAAGAGCGGTGTTTCCATTCCTGCTTGTTTTTCATCGCCTTCAATGATCGGCCAGCCATAATTTTTGCCAGGACGGATTAAATTGATTTCATCGTGTGCGCTTTGTCCATGTTCAGTAGCAAACATCGTTCCATTTTCACTCCATGCAAGACCTTGTGGATTACGATGGCCCCATGAATAGACATAAGATTGTGGAAAGGGGTTATCATTTGGAATCGTTCCGTCTAGGTTCAATCGTAAAATTTTCCCTGACAACACATGTAAGTTTTGCGCACTTTCTTGGATGCCAGCATCGCCAGCTGTAGCATATAGCGTTTGGTCAGGACCGATCGCTAGCCGTCCGCCGTTATGTGTACGTCCACCTGGTATCCTCCCTAATAGCTCTCTTTTTTCCACCCATTCGTTGTTCCGCATTTCGACTTGAACGATACGGTTATATAGTGTTTCATCTTCAGTATACGTGTGATACATATAGGCGAAGGCATTGGTTTGGAACTGTGGATCGAGCTCGAAACCAAGCAAGCCGCCCTCTCCTTCATGAGAAATGTCTTTTGTAAGTGTCAATTTCATCTTCGTTTTCTCGCCGTTTTTCTGTACTTTAATGATTTGCCCATTCCGTTCACTTACATAAAACACGTCGTCTTTCTTTGCTACATCCCATGGAATACGTAAATTTGAAGCTAATATTTCAGTATTAGAAACCGTCTGTTGTTCTCTCTTGTTGTTAGTCATTGGTGAGGTGTCAGATTGTCCGCAACCATGTAACAGTAGTACGAATGCTAAACCGATCTTTTTCAAGTTATCACCTACCAAAAAATTCAATTTACTATCTCGATTGTACCTTATTTTCGTTATTTTCAATAGTCAAAAAACAATTAGCTTGTTATAATGGATGCGGGCAGTATCAAATGGAGCTGCACCTTGTTGATGTTTATTTAGCTTATGGTGAATTGAATATGCGAAAGTCTGCCTTGATCCGCAATGGACAGGGACAGAGGGTCGAAACAACTACTGATGATAAATCGGGTCCTTCTGTCTAGAGGACCCTTTTTTTATTGAATATTGTTTCGTCTCCTCTGATGAAAAAAGGAGGAAGCGGAAATGAAGCAAACGAGTCATTTTTTGAACATGAAGGCAAATGGCGAGAAAATTGTGATGCTGACGGCTTACGATTATCCTTCTGCCAAGTACGCTGAGGAGACGGAAGTAGATGTCATTTTAGTCGGTGATTCTTTAGGGATGGTCGTGCTTGGCTATGACTCAACCGTGCCTGTAACGCTTGAGGACATGGTTCATCATACGAAAGCGGTGAAGCGCGGGGCAAAAGATACGTTTATCGTGACGGATCTGCCGTTTATGACGTACCACATTAGTAAAGAAGAGGCGATGAAAGCGGCCCAAAAACTGCTTCAAGAAGCAGGCGCTCATGCAGTGAAGCTAGAGGGCGGCGGCGAAGTGATCGAGACGATTCGCGCGTTAACACAAGCAGGCGTACCGACTGTGGCCCATTTAGGTCTCACGCCACAGTCCGTCGGTGTATTAGGTGGCTATAAAGTTCAAGGAAAAACGGCATCAGCGGCGACGAAACTGCTGCAGGAAGCGAAGCAAGTGGAAGAGGCAGGAGCTTGCATGCTTGTGTTAGAATGTGTGCCGCATCAATTGGCTGCGGAAGTGTCTCGTGTGTTGACAATTCCTGTGATTGGTATCGGTGCAGGCGTTGATACAGATGGACAAGTTCTTGTTTATCATGATCTGATTCAATACGGTGTCGAGCGCACCCCGAAGTTTGTCAAAACCTATGGAGATGTAAGTGAAGTCATTGCCTCAGCGATTCATTCTTATGTTCGAGAAGTGAAAGCAGGGCAGTTTCCAAGTGTGGAGCATACTTTTTCGATGAAAGAAGAAGAACGACTTCAGCTATATGGAGGAACACGTTCATGATTGTCGTTAAACAAGTAAAAGAACTAACAGCTATTGTCAGTGAAAAGAAAAAAGCAGGACTGTCGATCGGGCTCGTGCCGACGATGGGCTATCTTCATGAAGGACATTTAACATTGGCAAGAAAAGCAAGAGCCGAAAATGATGTGGTCATCATGAGTATTTTTGTCAATCCGCTTCAATTTGGTCCAAACGAAGATTTAGAAAGCTATCCTCGTGATTTTGCGCGCGATCACCAATTAGCAGAAGAAGCTGGTGTGGATATTTTATTCGCTCCAGAACCGGAAGAAATGTACCCAAAACCTTCAATGATTGTTATGAGCGTAATCGAACGAACGGATCGATTATGCGGGGAGAAACGCCCTGGTCATTTTGACGGCGTCGTGACAGTCGTGACGAAGCTGTTTCATTTGGCGCAGCCGGATCGAGCGTATTTCGGGTTAAAAGATGCCCAGCAAGTGGCGGTGATTAATGGGCTTGTCGAATCACTTAACTTCCCGCTTGAAGTGATTGGGGTCGAAACGGTCAGAGAAGAGGATGGCTTAGCGAAAAGCTCACGTAATGTGTATTTGACAGCAACTGAGCGGCAGTTAGCTCCTCATATGTATCGAGCGTTAAAGGCTGGGAAAGATCTTGCGGAACGAGGGGAAAAAGACCCGACGAAAGTGGTTGATGAAATGATCGCTTATTTAAACGAGCATGCGAAGGCTGAGATTGATTATGTGGAATTATTATCGTTCCCAGACTTAACACCTATTGAAACGGTGAAGGGTCAAGTCATTCTAGCTGCGGCTGTGAAATATTCCAATGCACGATTAATCGATAATGTCATTTTTGAATGTGAATAAAGGGGAGAGTTATATGTTTCGAACGATGATGAACGGAAAAATTCACCGAGCAACGGTGACAGAAACGAATTTAAATTATGTCGGCAGTATTACGATTGATGAAGATTTAATCGATGCGGGTGGTATGGCGGTTAATGAAAAAGTGCAGATCGTTAATAATAACAACGGAGCTAGATTAGAAACGTATATCATTCCAGGAGAGCGGGGAAGCGGTGTCGTTTGTTTAAACGGAGCGGCGGCGAGACTCGTGCAGCCTGGAGATGTTGTCATTATTATCTCGTATGTGATGGTACCTGAAGAAAAGGTGAAAGATCATCAGCCAAAAGTTGTTATCGCTGGAGAGAATAATAAAATTGAACAATTGCTTCATCACGAGCCTGCGGGAACGATTATGTAATGGGTGGGACTGTCCTTGAGATAAGGACAGTCTTTTTTAATTTTTCTCATTCATGTACAATAAAAGGAAAAATGTTGTAAGAGGAGATAAAAGTGTATAATGAAACAGCTAAAAATATGCGAGAGCTTTTAATAGCTGATTGTACGAATTGTTTTGGACTTTGCTGTACAGCATTGAATATTGCGGCGTCCAATGATTTTGCGATAAATAAAGCGGCTGGGACACCTTGTCCTAATTTGCAGGAAGATTTCCGCTGTAAAATCCACAAAAATCTAAGAGAACAAGGGTTTAAAGGGTGTACAGTATTTGATTGTTTAGGCGCTGGTCAACAAGTGTCTCAAGTCACTTTCAAAGGACAAAGCTGGCGAGAGCATCCTGAAATTGCCGAAAAGATGTTTCAAGTATTTCCTGTTATGGAGCAATTGTATGAAATGATGGCATTTCTTGCTGAAGCTTTAACTTATGAGGTGTCAAACTCATTGCGTGATAGATTAAATAAACAATTAGAGCATATACAAAGTATGACGGATATGGAGGTGGATCGCTTATTGTCGTTAGACATGATCATGTGTCGATTTCCTGTCAATGAATTGCTTTTGGAAACAAGTGAATATGTGCGAAGTGAGTTAAGTTCGAAAGTTTTTGCTATTAAGAAAGGCAAGACATGCAGAGGGGTTGATTGGGTGGGAAAAAATTTAAAAGGAAAAGATTTAAGAACGACTGATTTACGAGGAGCATATTTAATTGCTGCGGATTTACGAAACGCCGATCTACGAGGTGTGGATTTTATTGGAGCTGATTTGCGTGATGCTAATTTAAATGGAGCCAACCTGTCTACCGGTATGTTTTTAACGCAAATGCAAATAAATTCAGCTAAAGGTAACGATCAAACGATATTACCTTCTCATTTACAACGGCCCTCCCATTGGATGAACTGATTGAGGGTCTTTCGCATTTTATTGTCCAGCTCCGCCTCCTAGACACTCGAGTCAAATAACCTGCCGCCTACAAGACTGTCGTCTTTCCAGCGCCAGAACATTTGCTTGTCGTGTCTGGGCAGTCGGCTCCGCTTTTCGTGTTTCCTTTATCTTGTGCGGAGTGCTCCAGTCCATACGTCGCTAAACGGGACCTTCCGCTTTTCGTTCACATCTAGCGGTGCAGGAAGGTGGTATGGTACACTTGATAGAGATTTTACGAGAAAAAGGGTGTAAGCCGTTATGACATATCCACGTTTTGTCGTTACTGACTTAGAAACGACCGGTCATGCTGCGAAAAGCGGAGATCGGATGATACAAGCTTCATTTGTAATAATAGAAAATAATCAAATTATTGACCAATATACGACGTTTATTAATCCTGAACGTTCTATTCCGGTGTTTATTGAGGAATTAACGGGAATTGATGATGAAATGGTGAAGGACGCACCTTTTTTTCATGAAGTGGCACCGAAAATTTTGCCGTTGTTAGATGAGGCGGTATTTGTTGCCCATAATGTTCAATTCGATCTTCAGTTTTTACAAGCCGAACTAGAAGAAGCAGGGTATTTGCCTTTTTCGGGTTTAGCGATTGATACAGTCGAATTGGCTCGTATTTTATTTCCTACATCAGATAGCTATAAGCTGTTTGATTTGACGACAAGTCTTGGTTTTGAGCACGAGCGACCTCATCAAGCGGATAGCGATGCGTATGTGACCGCACAGCTCTTATTAAAGATGATTGATAAATTAAAAACGATGCCGCTCGTGACGTTAGAAAGTTTAGCGAAAGTAGCAACGAATTTAAAAAGTGATATTTACTTTTTAATCCAAGCGGTCGTTGAAGAGAAACAGCATCATATCGAACAGCTTCCTGAACAAATAGAGGTATACCGCGGACTTGGGTTACGAAAGAAAGCGATTCAAAAAAGATGGATTGACAACAATCAAGTATCTTATCCAGTGAGCGATGAAGAGAAAATTCAGCTTTTAGCCCAATTGCCTCACTTTGAACGAAGAGAAGGGCAAATGAGCATGATGGATCAAGTGTACCAGTCGATGGAGCAATCGATTCACTTAGCGATTGAAGCAGGCACGGGGACCGGGAAGTCACTCGGCTATTTACTTCCAGCAGTATATCGAAGTAAACAGCTAGGCGAACCGGTGATTGTCAGTACACATACGATCGTTTTGCAACAGCAGCTCTTAAATAAAGAAATTAAGCAATTGCAAATGATGCTGCCGTTCCCATTGTCCGTTACCGTGTTAAAGGGAAGAAACCATTATTTAGACTTGTTTAAGTTTTTTCAAAGTTTAAGAGAGACGACCGATAATTATGATTTTGCATTAGCGAAAATGCAAATACTGACGTGGTTATTAGAGACGGAAACCGGCGATGTGGATGAATTAAACTTATCATCTGGCGGCTCCTTGTTTTGGAATGACGTCAAGCAAGATGGCGACTACATGAATAAAGGCCGAAAAGCGTGGCTCGATAAAGATTTTTATCTGTTTGCGAAAAAGCAAGCGAAAGAAGCGGATCTCATCATTACGAACCACTCGTTGCTAGTGGCCGATTTAATGGCCAATGCTCCGTTGCTGCCGTCTTATACTCATGCGATTATTGATGAGGCTCATCATTTTGAAAATGCCGCAAGAGATCGAATGGGGAGTTCGATTGATTTATCGAATTTCAAATATTTAGTCTCAAAATTGGCATGTGATCAATCAGACGGCTTATTTCGAAAATGTGAACAGCTGTATGATAAATTCGTCGAAAATCAACAGGATCATTCGCGAGAAAACATTCATCGTACCTTCAATGAGCTATTGTTAGAGGGGGACGAATGGTTTAAGGTGCTTCATCCGTTCTTTGAGCAACATACGAAAAAATGGTCGGGAAACAGTCA
Source organism: Bacillus sp. Hm123 (assembly GCF_051842975.2). Lineage (NCBI taxonomy): Bacteria > Bacillati > Bacillota > Bacilli > Caryophanales > Bacillaceae > Bacillus > Bacillus sp. Hm123. The sequence continues at coordinate 2,035,321 of NZ_CM200277.1, read as the reverse complement.
TCGTAGGCAGCTGCGGATTACAGAAAAAGTTCGAGAGTTCAAGCTTTGGCAAGCGGTCGAATACGGAGCAGAACGGCTTTATGAGCTGATGATGATGCTTCGTCAACTGCTGCAACAACGATTGACGGACATGGCATCTTATCGAGAACAAATGGCTGCGAAAGATCAGCTGAAGCTAGATGACTTACAATCATTAATGGCTCAATGGGAAGAGTTTTTAGATAGCCTTGACCGAATCATTTTTCGCCCGGAAGCGGATGAAGTGATTTGGATGGAAGGGGATCATCGTTCCTTTGCCAATACGTTTGTGATCAAGTCTCATCCAGTTGCGAGTGGAGAACTGATCAAAGAAAGGCTATTAGATCAAAAGCAAGTAGTCTTTACTTCAGCGACATTAACTGTGAATCGCTCATTTCGTTTTTTTGCGGAAGAAGTTGGCTTAGCGACGCAAGCATATGAAGAAGTGATGCTCCCATCTCCTTTTGATTATGAAAAGAATTGCCGGATGATCATCCCGAATGATGTGCCTGAAATTACAGAGGTAAAGGTAGACGAATATACGGAGGCGTTAGCGAATCATTTAATGGCGGTGGCTGAGGCAGCGAAAGGGCGCATGCTCGTCTTGTTTACGTCGTATGACATGATGAAGAAAACGCATGACTTAATGAAAGATAGCGGCCTGTTAGATGACTATGTGTTGTTAGCACAAGGCATTACGAATGGGAGCCGGGCGCGACTAACGAGGAACTTTCAAAAATTTGATAAAGCGATTTTGTTTGGGACAAATAGCTTTTGGGAGGGCATTGATATTCCTGGGGAGGATCTTTCCTGCTTAGTGATTGTTCGCTTGCCATTTTCTCCGCCAGATGAGCCATTTACTCAGGCGAAAAAGGAGCAGTATGCGAAAATAGGGAAAAATGCTTTTTCTACTTACTCTCTTCCACAAGCCGTGTTGCGTTTCAAGCAAGGCTTTGGCCGCTTAATTCGAAGTAATCGAGATCGAGGAATTGTCCTCGTATTTGATCGCCGTATTCAAACGAGTGCCTACGGCAAAACTTTTTTAACGTCGATTCCAAAAGTGACAGTTGAGGAAGCATCACTTAGCGAGACGGTTTCACTCATTGAAAACTGGTTGTAATGGTTGATTAATTTAACAGCGAATAACATACGCTAACGGTAAAGAAAGGGGAAGCCGATATGAGAATGTTATTCGCTGTTTGTTTGTCAATCTGTATTTTGCTAAACAGCTTTTATGTGGTAGCGGAAACGATTGATTTGAACTTGAAAGAGAATGAATTGGCCATGACGTTTTTGCCGTTGTCTGATGGAGAGGCGGCTTTTTTGCATACAGCAGATGGGCAACATTATTTAATTAATACAGGCACGAAAGAGAGCCGTTCGCAAATTTTCTCATATATGAAAAAATTTTCAATTGACAAGCTGTCCGGATTAGTAATTACAGAAAGACAAGAAGAGCTAGCTCCATTTATCGCTCGGTTAAAAAAGGAGTATCAACTGTCTCAGGTGTATGGAACGGACATGAAAGCTGATGAAATGAAACAGCTCCAACCAGGGGTGGAGCTAGAAATTTTGTATAATGGCATCAAATGGAAAGAGGGCATTGATTTCTCGATCAAGTATTTTGATTCTCGGTTTTTATGGCTGTCCTCGGCGTCAGTGCGAGCGGAGAAGCATTTGTTAAAGGAAGAACTGAAAGATATTAATATCGTCAAGACCCCGAAATTTGCTCGAAACGACAGTATGTCTTATAGTTTATTGACACATATTGATCCGCAAACGGCAATTATTTTTACGAAAAAGGAAAATCTCCCGGGAGGAGAATTGATGGAAATGCTTCATCAAATGTGGATTGATATCTATTATACAAAGCAGCACGGGTTAATTATGATTAAATATAACAAAGTTGGCTATGAAGTTTTAACGATTAGTGACTAAAAGAATTCGCATTTTTCAACAAATTAATTGATGCGAACAAACAATTTCTTGGTATAATAAATGAGGACAGGAGGCGTAATATATGGAAAGTAAAATTGAAGTATTATCCACCGTTACGGTTGACAATCACGCTGATTTGTATAAAATCGTCGATGCGCTAAACCGCACGTTAAAACGGGAAGATTTAATGTTTGGGCTGGCATTAGATCAAGAAGATCAAAATAAAGCTGTCTTTACGATCTATCGTACATAGGGTAGAAGATGAAGAAGAAATGGATATGGCTAACAGTTATAGCAGTTTCGCTCCTGCTGATTTGTACGGCATGTTTAAATGTGTATAACCATGCGCAGAAACCGCATGAAAAGGCGAAAGAGTATGCGATCTCGATTGCCAAGCAAGAAAGTGCCATCACCTCGGTGACAGATTTTAATATATATAATAGCGAAGAAAGTTATTATGCGGTCTTAGGACAGACAGATAAGAAAAAGCAGCTAGCTGTCTTTGTCCCAAAAGAAAAAAAGAAACAGCCAATTACTAAAGATATTACGAAAGGGATTTCAAAGGAAGAGGCCGTCAAAAAGCTTCAAAACGATGAATCTATCGAGAAGTTATTGGGTGCTCGTCTTGGAATTGAAAAATCCGACCCAGTATGGGAACTCGTCTTTTTAGATAAAAATGATCAGATCAATTACTATTATCTTCAAGTAAACAGCGGAGAATGGTTGAAGAAAATTAAGAACATTTAAGAGTGGAGGAATTATCGATGGATATCCAATTAGCGCAAAGAGTGAAGGCATTAACTCCTTCAACAACGTTAGCGATTACAGCGAAAGCGAAAGAAATGAAAGCACAAGGCATTGATGTCATTGGTCTTGGTGCTGGAGAGCCTGATTTTAATACACCAGAACATATTATTGAGGCGGCTTACGAGTCGATGAAAAAAGGGCAAACGAAATATACGCCAGCTGGTGGATTACCTCAATTAAAAGATGCGATCATTGCGAAGTTTGAAAAGGATCAAGGCATTACATATAAACGAAGTGAAATTATCGTCACTATCGGAGCGAAGCATGCTTTATATACGTTATTCCAAGTAATTTTAGATAAAGATGATGAAGTGATCATCCCAACTCCTTACTGGGTCAGCTATCCAGAGCAAGTGAAACTAGCGGACGGAAAGCCTGTTTATATCGAAGGCAAGGAAGAAAACCAATTTAAAATTTCTCCAGAGCAGCTTGAAACAGCCATCACAGAGAAAACAAAGGCGGTTATTATTAACTCACCAAGCAACCCAACAGGCATGCTTTATACAGCAGAAGAGCTACAAGCATTAGGGGAAGTCGCTCTTCGTAAAAACATTTGGATCATTTCTGATGAAATTTATGAAAAGCTTGTATACGGTGACCATAAACACGTATCGATTGCGGAGCTTTCCCCTGAGTTGAAAGAACAAACAATTATCATTAATGGTGTATCGAAATCTCATTCTATGACGGGCTGGCGCATCGGTTATGCGGCTGGAAATGAGCAAGTGATTAAAGCGATGACGGATTTAGCGAGTCATTCTACATCCAACCCAACAGCTCCTTCTCAATATGGCTCAATTGCGGCATATGAAGGAACACAAGAGCCAGTAGCAGAAATGAAAGAAGCGTTTGAAAAGCGTTTAAATGTGATTCACGCGAAATTAAATGAGATTCCAGGCTTCTCCTGCTTGAAGCCACAAGGTGCGTTCTACTTATTCCCGAACGTGAAAGAAGCAGCGGCATTAACAGGCTTTGCAGATGTGGATGCCTTTGTAAAAGCTTTACTTGAAGAAGCGAGAGTAGCTGTGATTCCAGGCAGCGGCTTTGGTTCTCCTGATAACATTCGCCTTTCTTATGCGACTTCTTTAGAGGCACTTGAAGCGGCGGTTGAGCGCATGGATACTTATGTAAAGGAACATATGTAAGCGAACATATCTTTTTAACACCTTGACAATCGTCAAGGTGTTTCCTTTCTTGCACTTATTTACAAAAGACAGGTATAATATTAGACGATTAGTAGAGGAAAGTTTTTGGAGGGGATAGCTCATATGAAAACAACAATTGCAGAAGTAGGCAAATTTGTTGGTCAAGAAGTCACGATTGGTACTTGGCTGGCGAATAAACGTTCAAGTGGAAAAATTGCTTTTTTACAGCTTCGTGATGGAACAGGCTTTATTCAAGGTGTGGTAGTGAAAAGCGAAGTGGGGGAAGAACTATTTCAGCAAGCGAAATCATTAACGCAAGAGTCTTCGCTATATGTAACGGGTATTGTGCAAGAGGATAGTCGCTCACCTTTTGGATATGAGTTAACAGTCACTGGACTTCAAGTGATTTCAGAAGCTGTTGATTATCCAATTACGCCGAAAGAACACGGCACAGAGTTTCTAATGGACCATCGTCATTTATGGTTACGCTCTCGTCGTCAACATGCGGTCATGAAAATTCGTAATGAAATTATTCGTGCGACGTATGAGTTTTTTAATGAGAATGGATTTACGAAAGTGGACCCTCCGATTTTAACGGGAAGTGCGCCGGAAGGAACGTCTGAATTGTTCCATACGCGCTATTTTGATGAGGATGCTTACTTATCTCAAAGCGGTCAGCTATATATGGAAGCAGCAGCGATGGCGCTTGGAAAGGTGTTCTCTTTCGGTCCTACGTTTCGTGCAGAAAAGTCGAAAACACGCCGTCATTTAATCGAATTTTGGATGATTGAACCGGAGATGGCTTTTTGTGAATTTGAAGAGAATTTACAAGTACAAGAGCAATATGTTTCTCATGTTGTGCAATCTGTCTTGAAAAATTGCCGTTTGGAACTAGATCGTCTCGGACGCGATACGTCGAAGCTTGAAAATATCCAAGCACCATTCCCGCGTATTACGTACGATGAAGCGATTAAATTCCTTCATGAAAAAGGCTTTACGGACATTCAGTGGGGAGATGACTTTGGTGCTCCACACGAAACAGCGATTGCTGAAAGTTATGATAAACCAGTATTCATTACGCATTATCCAACGACATTAAAGCCATTTTATATGCAGCCAGCGAAGGATCGCGAAGAAGTGGTGTTATGTGCCGACTTAATTGCGCCAGAAGGCTATGGAGAAATCATCGGTGGTTCTGAGCGTATTCACGATCTTGACTTATTAAGTGAAAGAATTAAAGAACATCAATTAGACCCTGAAGCGTATAAATGGTATGCCGAACTTCGCCAATACGGCTCCGTTCCTCACTCTGGCTTCGGTCTCGGCCTAGAGCGTACCGTCGCCTGGATCAGCGGCGTCGAACACGTCCGCGAAACCATCCCATTCCCACGCTTGTTAAACAGACTATATCCGTAAATAAAGAAAAGCGGAGCCGACTGTTTAGACACGACAAGCAAATGTTCTGGCGCTGAAAAGACGACAGTCTTGAAAGCGACAGGTTATTTGACTCGAGTGTCTAGGAGGCAGAGCTGGACAAAAAAGAAAAGCGGAAGGCGCTGATCAGCGACGTATGGACTGGAACGGGCCGATCGAGATAAAGGAAACAAATACCGCGCTCATGAAGCGCGGTATTTCTTCGCTCTGAAATGTCAATTCTCATTTTTATGAAAGGGTCGTGATATACTAACTATGAGGTGTACACAATGGAACAAAAAGAATTAGTCATGCAATGGATGGACGAGGGGATGATTAGCGTACCTCAAGTGCTATTTATGCATTATCGTCAATTACATGTATCTGAAGTTGAATTAGTATTGTTACTACAAATTTTTTCTTTTAAACAAAAAGGCCGTCACTTTCCTACATTTGAGGAATTAGCCAGTCAAATGACGATTTCTGCAAGCGACTGCGCCGTCCTTGTTAAAAAGTTGATGCAGCAGCAATTAATTACGATTGAGCAAGGAGATTCCACAGGATATGAGAGCTATTCGTTAAAGCCTCTATGGAAAAAGTTAGCCGAATATATGTTGCAACAGTCGAGACAATCAGCTTTGCAGCAAGCGATGAGCGAGGAGCAAGATTTATATTCGGTGTTTGAGCAGGAATTTGGTCGACCTCTGTCTCCGCTTGAATGTGAAACGTTGGCGATTTGGATTGATCAAGATCATCATGACCCGGTTATTATTAAAGCAGCACTGAGAGAAGCAGTCATTTCTGGGAAAATGAACTTTCGCTATATCGATCGAATTCTTTTTGAATGGAAAAAGCAAGGGATTGAAACACTTGAACAAGCGAGAGATTATGGTCAACGATTTCGCAAGCAACAATCTTCTCCTGAACAAGTACAGCGCTCGAAAAAAGCGGTTCATTTTTATAACTGGCTGGAGCAATAGAAAGGAGGAGAAGCACGTTGTTAAATAAACAACAAATTCGCTATTGTCTAGACGAAATGGCCAAGATGTTTCCTGATGCACATTGTGAACTGCGACACGACAATCCATTTGAACTCGTCATCGCCGTTGCATTATCTGCCCAATGTACGGATGCTTTAGTGAACAAAGTGACGAAGGGTTTATTTCAAAAATATAAAACACCGGAAGATTATTTGGCGGTTCCACTAGAAGAATTACAACAAGATATTCGCTCGATTGGACTATATCGCAACAAAGCGAAAAATATTCAAAAATTAAGCAAGATGCTGATTGAAGACATGAATGGGGAAGTTCCACAAACACAAAATGAGCTAGTGAAGCTACCAGGTGTCGGACGAAAAACGGCTAATGTCGTTGCGTCTGTTGCTTTCGGTGTACCAGCCATTGCGGTGGATACACATGTCGAGCGAGTGAGTAAACGGTTAGGGATTTGTCGCTGGAAGGATTCCGTTACAGAAGTAGAAGAAACGTTGATGAAAAAAATCCCGAAAGAAGAATGGTCGGTCACTCATCATCGCCTCATTTTCTTCGGGCGCTATCATTGCAAGGCGCAGTCGCCTAAATGTGAAGAATGTCCGTTATTAGACTTATGTCGTGAAGGGAAGAAGCGGATGAAAAGGAAGGCTAGTTAATGATAGAGATCGTTGTACCGGATAGCTTAAAGCACCCTTTGTTCTTTCAAGAGGAAACCGTTAAGCTTGTCACACCATCTAGCTTGATGAACGCTCCTTATTTTATCTATGAGCTTCAAGGAAAGGAAACTCCTTGGGAAAATCCCTCTTGTGGGTTAAAAATGGTTCAGGAGGCTTATCAATCGAGGCAAGCATTGATTGAGATATGCTTTAAGGAAGAAGGGGCAGAGGTTGAGCCGCTAATGAAGGCGGTGATTGCCTTGTTTTTCATGAGTTTGTTTTGGGGCAATCACGAGCCAGTGGTATTGAATGGTTGGAAAGAAAAGGCCGCTCTGTTTAATGTTAAGCCACTGAATGTAGAAGACAGGCTGTCATTTGTTCTTGCACGTCCGTTTTCTTACCAAGCCTATCGTCAAATAGATACGTTGATGACTGAACAACAGAAGCAATTTGCGAAGCATAGCTTACTAAAATGATCAAAAGTAAAGGGATGGCCAGTTGGCCATCCCTTTGCTCATGTTTCCGTTGGTTTTCCTTGTTGGCTATTGCCGCCGCCACCAGTTGAAGGTGTGCCGCCGCCATCTGGTGGAGTACCACCGCCGTTATCAGGAGGAGGAGTGCCACCACCATTGTTGTCACCACCGCCGTTATCAGGAGGAGGAGTGCCACCACCGTTGTTGTCACCACCACCGTTATCAGGAGGAGGAGTGCCACCACCATTGTTGTCACCACCGCCGTTATTAGGAGGAGTGCCACCACCGTTGTTGTCACCACCACCATTAGGAGGAGGTGTACCACCGCCGTTATTGTCACCATTCCCGTCTGGATTCTCTCCATCTGGATTTTCTGGATCAACAGGTGGAGTTTCAGGTTCTTCCGGTGTTGCTTCACCTGGGACTGTGACCGAAGTGGAGGCTGTACCAGCTGCTGCTCCATTTACAGTTGCAGTGACGGTAATATTATATGTTTGGCCTGGCTGTACATTGCTAATGACCGTTGACGTGCCGCTAACCGCTTGTGAAGCGCCATTAGAAGAAACGGTAAAGCTTGGCGAGCCTTCTCCATTGAAGGACCAGGAGACAGAAATGCTTTGAGAAGCTGCATCATAAGCTGCGCTTAAGCCTGTAATGCCATCTTTAGACTCTTCTTTCTCCTTTTCTTCTTTCTTAAAGTCATTAAACACCTTTTTCGGCTCTTCTCCTTTGACGAATAGCTCATATGTTATTTCGCTCTTAGGTACATTTTTTCCAGCGATAGCTGTTGGATTAGAGCCTTTGATAACAGGTAATTCAACAACGCTTTTCGGACGTTTGAAGTTTTTCGTTTCGACGTCGGAAGAGACTTCTTCCATTAAGTTTTTAAACAATTTTTTCGAAATTTGTTGACTTTCTTTCGATAAATATTCTTTTTTACTCGCATATCCTGTCCAGATTGCGGCTGTATAGTTCGTTGTATAGCCGACAAACCAAGAATCGGGCGAGCCGCTATTAGGGATGCCGAACTCTCTTTTTTCCTTTTCAGTATAGTTCGTCGTTCCTGTTTTTCCGGCAACGTGGAGACCTGGGATGTTGGCTCTTCTTCCTGTTCCTTCATCCATGACATCCTTCAGCACATCTGAAATCATATAAGCGGTATAATCGCTCATTGCCGCTTTCGGCTTAATGTCATTTTTAATTTCTGTATCTCCATCAGACAACACAATTTTCTTCACTGTGTGAGGCTTATTATATTGTCCTTCATTTCCGAAGGCCGCATAGGCACCCGCTAAGTCAAGCGGAGAGATGCCACTCATTGCACCGATGGAATTTGATTCGTTTTCAGATTCCTCTTTACTCAGTTGAATGCCGACATTGTTTAAAAATTCATTCGCTTTTTCATGACCGACTTCTTGGTATGTTTGCAAGGCCGGAATGTTGCGAGAGTAGACAAGAGCTGATCTCATAGACAGTGGTCCCATATAAGAGCCGCCAGCGTTACGAATAGGTGATCCGTTTGAATAAGAGTAAGGACGATCATCTAGTTGCTGGTGAGTGGACCATTTTAAGTATTCAATGGCAGGGCCGTAATCAACTAAAGGTTTAATGACTGAACCTGGTTGGCGTTGTTTTAAGTCAACTGCGTAATTGTATCCTCGTTCCACTTTTTGGTTGCGTCCGCCTCCGATCGCTCGAACTTCACCTGTTTTCGTATCTGTAAGAGCAACCCCTGCTTGGAATTCCTCACTTGGATAATTAATAATTTCTTCTGTATTTAATAATTTATCCATGTAATCTTGCGCACTACGATCGAGTGTCGTATAAATTTTTAAGCCATCAGAATACGGATTGTATTCTCCCATTTCTTGTACTTCTTCTACAACCATATCAATGAATGCGTTGTATTTTTTGTTCTCTGTTTCTTTTGGCTCTGTTAAATAAGCTGTGATCGATTCTTGTTTTGCTGCTGCCATTTCTGTGCTTGTGATTTTTCCATGTTGTTCCATTAAAGATAAAACGACATTTTTTCGCTTATCGGCACGGTCAGGATGTTTAAAAGGATTGTAATTGTTTGGACTTTGTGGCATACCAGCAAGCAAGGCGGCTTCATTAAGTGTGAGCTCATCCAGCTCTTTATCAAAATAATAGCCAGCTGCCGTTTTTATGCCGTGAATACCTCCAGACATATTCCCTGACATGAATGCTTTGTTGACATACATTTCAAAAATTTCTTCTTTAGAATACTGTCGTTCGAGCTGAAAAGCGAGCCAAGCTTCTTGTGCTTTTCGCTTTAACGTCTTTTCAGGTGTTAAAAACGACATTTTCACTACTTGCTGTGTAATCGTACTGGCTCCTTGAGAACCGAAGCCTTGAGTGATGTTGCCAATAGCGGCTGAGCCGATACGCAAAATATCGATCCCGTGATGGTCAAAAAAGCGAACATCTTCTGTAGCTAAAATCGCGTCTTTAACCATTGGGGGGATATCTTCGTATTTGACATATTCCCGATTTTCTGAACCGATGGAGGTGATATATTCACCATCTTTATCATAGATTTTTGAAGAGATCGGGTCTCTTAATAATGCCGCGTCTAAATCAGGAGTACCTTTAACCATAAAGGCAAACGTACCTACACCAGCCGCAAGAGAAAGGAACATGAGAACGACAAGGGTAAGAAATACTTTTTTGACGATCGATCGTTTGTTACTTTTTGCTTTGGTCGTTGCCGATTTTTTCGCAGGTCTTTTTTTCTGTTGTTTTCGTCTTTCTGTACGTGAACTGTATTGATCAGACATTTGTCTAATATCCTCGCTTTCAAAAGGAGTAAGTACACTCCTAAATTAATCTTTATCTAATATTAAAAGTGCAATTGATTAATAATAGATAAATAGGGAATCCGTGGATGAAGTCCTAATGGAATTTGAAATGCGACATGTTCTATTTCAGATTTGGTAATCGATTTTCTACCTCCATTTTTCATCCGGTCCCAAAAATCAAACAAGTGAGTAGCCGGAAGATAAAATATTTCTTCTAATGTGGCAAAACGGAGAATGACAAAGCTAATACCGTTTTGCTGTTCCACCATTTTCATATGCTCAATTTGATGCTCATGAAAATTTTGGAGTGGAAAAGAAGTGGAATTCCTTGTTTCCTTTGCTTCAAAATCCAAATATTTTCCCCTATACACCCCATTGTAATCCGTTGTCGAAGCTTGTTTGAAGTAAGCTTCTTTAATGACAGCTGCGCTCCTTTTAGGGTAATCCACTTGAACAATTTGGACGGGGGTGGGCTTTTTGTGAATCACCGCGATCCCACGCTCTAAATAATACTTATTTGTCTCGTTTAGATCCTCCTCAAGTGTCATTCCTCTGTTGCTATAGTTTTGCTGTTTCAATTGGGGCGGCGTGGATAATGCCTTTGATTGTGGAGCATACTTTTTTCCATTTGGATATTTTATCACCATTGAATACACCTCACAAGATAATACATATCATAACAGAAAAATTTATTTATGGGGTGTGAAAAATATCTGTTTTTGTAAATCGTGAAAAGAGAGGCTGATGAACGGAAACAGATACACCCATTAATTCTATTATACCCTCTTCTTTCGTATTCTGCATTTTTTGAAAAAATAGGTATTTGGGCTTTGTCGAAATGAGTGACACTAGTCGCAACTCTCTGCTTTCTTTGACGAATAGCTACTAGTTTTGTCAGACGTGAAGGAGATCAACTATGACAGACCGAAAACAATATAAAGCGAGGAAAGAACTATAAGAAAAAGGAGTGGTGAACGTGACAAGAGAAGAGGTATTACGCACATTGATGGAGATTGAAAAGACCGTCGGACAAATCGAAAGAGAAATGCAAAAACGTGTAGCTATTTTGCATAAAGCTCATTGCAATCGCCTCTGGAGAAAAAAAGAACTCATCTTAGAACGAATAGAACACCTTGAAGAAGGTGCAGACTATCTTCTTGCCGCTCCTTCTTCTTACAAAATGGTTCAATCATTCAAAGTGACATACGAGCCTTTATAATTCCTTTGCTTGAAGTATGACAGAAAAACTTATAGAATGTGAACATCTTATCAGGAATTGTTGCCACCAGAGGAGAATGTCAGATGAACGAACTTCAAAAACTAACGACTGAACTATTGGTAATCGTCAAAGAAGCCAATGAAATTTACCATGAGAAAAGAAAGACGAACGAAAAAGGGGACTTCTACGAAGAGGTTAAGCCGTTTGCTGATCGAGCAAAGGACGTGTCCACCCGCTGGAAAAAAGAAATAGACGAACAGTTACAGCAAAGGGGATTTAAATATATCCATCGACCGCAAGTGAAGGCACTAGTGGAAAATATCGAGTTAGTATCTGTCCAAGCCTTCTTTCCAGACACAAGCTACACGCGCTTTAAAAACTATATAGAATCAACAAGTTTCTTATTAAATAGCTTGCTGAACGAGTTGAAATGATGCTCACTTTTTCCCCTGCTTTTTCATACGATAATTATGAATAAACAGACAAGTAGGGGGAGAAAGAATGAATCCTTGGGAAGCGATGCCACCACGGCCTGAGTATTATATGTATCATCCGTATAGCCCTTCTTATCCTGCTTTTCACTCACAAGCTCAAGAGTATTCTTCATTTGCTGGCCAGTTGTTTGACCACCCGTTATATCACATGCAAATGCCGGAACAAAAGCAGCCCTTTTATTCGCAAATGCCCCTTGTCCCATATCCTAACCAATTACCACAAAAAAACACAGGTAATATGTTTATCCAATCGTTTAAAAATGAAGATGGCTCGTTTAATGTGAATAAAGCATTAGATACAGCAGGAATGATGATGAATACAGTTTCACAGCTAGGGAGCATTGTCAAAGGTGTGAGCGGATGGTTGAAAGTGTGAAGTAGATTAATGATTGACCGTAAAGGGACTATCTACCTTTTACGGTCTTTTTTGTGTATACCATTTCGTAAGTCAAATTACAACGATTCGCCAGTAGTTTTGTTTTGACAAAATACAGGTTTATTTAAGGGGGGCTCATCAATTAAAGTTTAATTAGTGCACGATAGAATGTTTAATATGTTGATGTTTATGATTAAAATGATTTGTTGCAATTCAAAATATCCGAGTGTTCCTTTGAGTCCCATTGTGGAAACTACTAATCACATCTAGTGAAGGGGTGCATTTTTTGTGGTGTACCACAATAGATTTGCGGTATACCGCAATGGGTTTACGGTGGCAGCTCTGTATTTATGTGTTAAGGTATTAAGTGAGCGCTCGAAACAAAAATGACGAATTTTTCCATAACTAGTTTGATAGCTATCGATTTAGTAGTTAAAACAGCTTAATGATTGAAATGCGTCTTGTTTTGAGAGGTTTTCAAGTCATTTATGACAATAATATAAAGAGCAATAAAGATGTTGTTGCAAAAAGTACATTTACAAGAAAAGTGACAACGGGTCCATATGCCGGTGGCTATTGGATTCGAGGAAAAGATGGTAGTTTACTTGTTTCAAAATTTAAACATTATAAAAAACAAGGGAGAGCTAGTGTGGTTAATGGTAAAGGGAGATATGACAGCGGAAAATGGAAACCTAAAAATCAATTTAGTAGAGCAAAACAAATATGGACGCTCACAGGTACTAATAAAGCTTATTACGACAGTAAATGAGGATAATTAAGAATAAAAGTAAGTGAAAAATAGGGGTCTTATTTCTTATAGGATCCCTATTCATATTGGGAGGGACATGGGCATAGTTTAAAGTGAAAAAGCCGAACGATGGTAGGAGAAATGAGAGGGTATTCCATGTGCTTCTATTTAATTATTGAGGTGAATAGGTAAGAATGAAGAAAATAATAATGTTTTTAATTTTTATTCAATTGATTTTGTTGTCTGTACTTTTATTCACTGAATACGATTCTTATAAAACGAATCAACTGCTTTATGAGGATACTACAAGTGTTTTAGTTGGATTTGAGAAAGAAAAACGTGAAACTAAAACCTTTTTAAACTATTTGCAGAAAATAGCAAAAAAATATGAAGTGACGATATCGAAATACGTTTTCCAAGAAGAAAATGATCTGATTATTTTTACAACTGATACAAAATTGAATAACGATGTGGACTTAAAAAGCGGGGATTACCCGCAGCTACAATCTAATGAATTCATATCTACGCTTAATACAGAGTATGAGAATCAAGTCGGAACGATGAAACGAGTAAAAAATGAGTTTAATATCACCATTAAAAATCTGAATCAAGTGAAAACATTTGGTGAAGATGGAGTTTACTACATCAAAACTCAAAATGATATGAAATTACAACAAATTTTATCAGATTTAAACAAAGATGCAGCGACAGTTAGTATATTGGAAAAGTACAATATTCCGATTTCAATGAACAATTCGACATTGTTGATAAGTGTGGGGATTGTTGCTCTTTGTATAGTAGTTGCGTTTATTTATTATTTGATTGATAGTTTGAAAGCAATGTCTATTTTACGGATAAACGGTTTTAGTTTGCAGAAGACGGTTTTGTATGTAATAAAGGATATTTTAAAACCTATACTCTTAGCTACTATTCTAGCTTACATCGTATGTGCTATGTACTATGGAATCGTTTATCGCATGGATTATTTTATTGAACTTAGCTTTTTATTCTTCCTTTGTTTCTTGGCGTTATTGTTTTTTTATCTGCTAGTTATCACTCTTTCTCTGTTCGTTATTTCAAAAAATCTTAAAACAACATCATCTATCAAAGGAAGAAAGCCTTACTTTTTTATAACCATTATTAATTATTGTTTGAAACTGATTTTCATCTTTTTTCTGTTGCTGTCTGCATACAAATTAATGGTGAATACAGCGGAATTAGAAAAGAAATCTGCTAATTTAGAGATATGGGAAAAAACACAAAATCTATATGCTACGAGAGTAACGTACAGCAATGCGATGAAAGACTTGAAATCTGAGTATTATAATAATATAAAGTTAAAACGTTTTTACGAAGAGTTAGAGCAAAGGCATCATGGGTTTTTAATAGATGCCGATAACTATTCAACAATGGATGGTCAGTTTGTATATGATTTAAATACAAAGGGTGAAGACCCTTCTCTTTCTCCACAGGGAAAGAGCATTACAATAAACATGAATTATTTAAAATATAACAAAATAAAAACGATAGATCGCTCGGTAGAAGAGCAATTAATAGATAATAATCATACGCGAAACCTGTTAGTTCCTCATAGATTGAAACCATTTAAGGATGAGATAATTAAAAACTATAAAAGTCATTTTTATTTCGAAAAAGTAGAGGTTGCTAATATTTATAATGAGGAAGTGAAAAAAGAGAAGGATGCGACTAAGGAAGACGAGTTATCTGTTAATATCATTTATGTTGAAGATAATCAGCATTACTTTACGTTTAATGAGGATGGTGGCGAAGCAGGTTATTTCATTACTGACCCTATAGCAATCATTGAAACTGGAAATGTTGCGGAGGCAGCTTATCTGCATTATCTGTCTAACTCATTCTATTTTTATTCAGAAAGCGACGATCCTTTCACTGAATTAATGCCGTCTATTATGAAAAATAAGGTAGAGTCTTCGATTCAACAAGTTGAATCTATTTATGATTTACATGCTCGAGAAATAAAATCATTGAAGGATAAAAAATTGATGAATAGGGTGATTATTTTAATATTAATTATGTCAAATGTTATTGTGACATTTAATATCATTGCTAGTCATTATCAAAAAAATAAAATGAAGTTATATATTAAAAAGTTATTTGGTCACAGTTTAATAAGAAGAAATTGGATAATGTTTTTCTTGTTAGTAACTATTAATTTATTTCCAACTCTATTTATGTTCGTGATGTTTGGAGGAGATTTACTGTTGATTGGTTTGTTTATCATCTTATTTGAACTTTTTGTTGCTATAGTGATAGAAAACAAGATTGCTCGTCATACATTTAATTCGATTATTAAAGGAGAACATTAAAGTTGATACAATTAGTGGATATTTCTAAACAATATCATGAAAAAAAGATTCTCGATCGATTCGACTTAAGGATAGAGAAAGGTGATTTCATTTCTATCGTTGGAGAAAGTGGTACAGGAAAAACAACTCTTTTAAATATAATCGGTCTTTTAGAAAAACCTGATGATGGTGAAATAATTGTTGATGGTATTAAGAATCCTTCTAACAAGCAAATTCTTCTCATGCAAAGGGAGAAATTCGGATATTTATTCCAAAATTATGCATTGATTGATAATGAAACAGTAGAAAAAAATTTATTAATTGCTCTTGCCTATAGAAAAAATCTAAATAGAAAAAAAGAGATTCAAGAAGCATTGGCTGCTGTGGGGCTTCCTGGTTATGAAAAAAGAAAGGTTTTTGAATTAAGTGGGGGAGAACAACAAAGAGTAGCCTTGGCGAGAGTAATATTGAAAAAGTGTGATTATATTTTAGCAGATGAACCAACAGGAAATCTCGATCAGAAAAATACAAGTACCGTATTTAATCTTCTCCAAGCTCTAAATCATGAAGGAAAAGCTGTAGTTTACGTCACTCATGATTTGGAGTTAGCTGATCGTGCAAAAAATAAAATAGAATTGTAAAATAGCTTTTGACAGTACATATTAAGAATGTTTGTCAATCAATATTTAAAACACAAACAAAGCCCCATCCGATTATGGATAGAGCTTTGTTTGTGCATTCTTAATGAACTTAGACAAATAAATGAAGACCTTAAATTCCAACTAGCAAACCAAACGTTTATTCGATAAACTAGTACATATCAATAAGGGGGCGACGTAAATGATCGGTAAAAAATCACTTTCAGACCTCATTCAAGAGTTAAGAAATAATGAAAATATTATCAACTGGCATGAGGTCGAACCACAAGAAGCGAAAACGAAGCCAATGCCAGATCATGTAGATATTCGTATTAAGCACGCCTTACAAAAACGTGGGATTGGCGAATTGTATAGCCATCAGCTGACGGCTTTTGAAACGGTACGAAAAGGAGAAAGTATCGTGGCCGTTACGCCGACGGCTTCGGGGAAAACATTATGTTATAACTTGCCAGTCTTACAATCTATTGTCGAGAATGAGACGAGTCGGGCGCTTTATATTTTTCCAACGAAAGCGTTAGCGCAAGATCAAAAAAGTGAAATGAACGAGCTAATTGATGAAATAGGAATCGATATTAAGAGTTACACATACGATGGGGACACGTCACCTGCGATTCGGCAAGTCGTGAGAAAAGCAGGGCATATTGTCATTACCAACCCAGATATGCTCCATTCAGCGGTTTTACCTCATCATACGAAATGGGTCAGTCTGTTTGAAAACTTAAAATATGTAGTCATTGATGAACTGCACACATACCGTGGAGTGTTTGGGAGTCATGTCGCCAATGTGATCCGCCGCTTAAAAAGAATTTGCCGATTTTACGGAAGTGATCCGATCTTTATTTGTACATCGGCGACGATTGCCAATCCGAAAGAGCTAGCCGAGCAGCTAACAGGAAACCCGATGCGCCTAATAGATGATAACGGAGCGCCAAGGGGAAGAAAACATTTTGTTTTTTATAATCCGCCTATTGTAAATAAGCCATTAAATATTCGTAAAAGTGCTACTGTCGAAGTCAATCAGCTAGCGAAGGAATTCCTTAAAAATAAAATTCAAACGATCGTATTCGCTCGAAGTCGGGTGCGAGTGGAAATTATTTTAAGTCATATTCAAGAGCTTGTGAAAGATCAAATTGCCACGAAATCGATTAGAGGATATCGCGGTGGTTATTTGCCGAAGCAGCGGCGAGAGATTGAAAAAGGCTTACGTGAAGGGGACATTTTAGGGGTAGTGAGCACAAATGCGTTAGAGCTTGGGGTAGATATTGGTCAGCTACAAGTGTGCATCATGACAGGCTACCCAGGAAGTGTTGCGAGTACATGGCAACAAGCAGGAAGAGCAGGGAGACGGCACGGCGAAGCATTGATTGTAATGGTCGCGAGTTCCACGCCAATCGATCAATATATCGTCCAACATCCCGCTTACTTTTTCGATCGCTCTCCTGAATCAGCGAGAATTAATCCTGACAATTTAATTATTTTAGTCGATCATTTAAAATGCGCGGCCTATGAGCTACCGTTTAAAGAGGGAGAACAATTTGGAGCGCTCGATGTACAAGATGTACTCGGATTTTTGGTCGAAGAACGAGTCATTCACCAAAACGGTAGCACCTATTATTGGGCGAATCAATCGTTCCCGGCAGGAGGCATTAGCTTGCGGTCAGCTTCGCAGGAGAATGTCGTCATTATTGACCAGTCAGAAACAGCGAATGTAAAAATTATTGGTGAAATGGACCGTTTTAGTGCAATGACCTTATTACACGACGAAGCGATTTATTTACATGAAGGCGTCCAATATCAGGTTGAAAAATTAGATTGGGAGCATAAAAAGGCGTATGTCAGAGAAGTGGATGTCGAATATTTCACAGATGCCAATTTAGCGGTACAGCTAAAAGTGTTAGAAATCGATCAAACGAAAAAGAGAGAGCGGGCTGCGGTTCACTATGGAGATGTGACGATTAATATACTCCCGAGCATTTTTAAGAAAATCAAATTAAGCACGTTTGAGAATATTGGCTCTGGTCCGATTCATCTGCCAGAAGAAGAATTGCATACGAGTGCGATGTGGATCGAATTAACGGAAGTAGACCCGACGATTAGGGAGCAAACGCTTGAGCAATTGCTGTTAGGTGTGGCGAATGTTTTGCAGCATGTTGTTCCGGTCTATGTGATGTGTGATCGTAAAGATATTCACGTCGTATCGCAAGTGAAAGCAACGCATTCTGGATTGCCGACGATCTTTTTGTACGATCATTATCCCGGTGGCATCGGACTAGCGGAAGACGTATATAAACGCTTTCATTCGATGAAAGAAGCGGCGATTCATTTAATTCAGCATTGTCCTTGTGAAGACGGCTGCCCTTCATGTATTGGAACCGAAATAAAAGGAATCGAAGCGAAACAACGAAGTATACAATTACTTAATCAATGCTAAGTTGATGTTTAATAGTGGTGTGGAAGGAGTGAGGAAAATGAGCCTATCTAACAAACTGAAGCGAATGAAGTCTCATATTATAAAGGAAGAACAGACGGTGAAAGCGGAGAAGGAGACACTCGCTATCGCAGGATGGGGTGATGCTCACGTGATTCCTTATGTGCTTGGTGATCAGCATTGCTTCATTCGAGAGGTGAGCTATCCACTTGACTATCAGCACGGGCGCCACTCGTTTTTGGAGATAAAGGAAGCAGTGGACGCTTGGAATGATTGGGATGGGCAACATCCGCTTTCTGCTAAAGGAATGAAAACGAATGATTTGTTTTTCTTCGATACGGAAACGACAGGGCTTGGCGGAGGAGTGGGTAACACCATTTTTCTGCTAGGCTATGCGCGCATGCTAGCGGATCAAGTGATCGTGAGGCAGCATTTCTTGCCGGCGCCTGGGAATGAAGTAGCGTTATACGCCAGCTTCTTAGAACAAGTCGATTATACGACATTAGTAACATATAATGGAAAGGCGTTCGATTGGCCGCAAGTGAAAACGAGACATACGCTCGTTCGCGATCACGTACCTAAGCTGCCGACGTTTGGTCATTTTGATTTATTTCATGCATCTAGACGAATGTGGAAGCATACGATGGAATCAGTGAAGCTAGTCAATGTAGAAAAAGACATTCTCGGCATTGAGCGCCAAGAAGATGTTCCTGGATTTTTAGCACCGATGATTTATTTTGATTATTTAGAGAGACAGGACCCTGAAGGTATATTGAAAGTGATGGAGCATAATGAAAAGGATATTTTAACATTGATTACCCTTTACACACATTTGAGTCATCATATTCTTCAAAAGAATCAAGACAGCACAGACCGGGAGCGAATCGAAGTCGCAAAATGGCTTGATTACATTGGAGAGAAGGAGAAATCGACACAAGCCTATCAGCAAATTGCTGAGAATGATTCGTCAATCGTCGGGGTAGAAGCGAAACACGCTCTTGCATTTCATTATAAAAGAAAGAAACAATGGCAAGAAGCCATCCAATTATGGGGAGAAGTTTGTGAGAATGGCTCGGATCGCTATAAGAAAGAAGCCCATCTGGAATTAAGCAAATACTATGAACATCAAGCGAAAGATTATCCACTAGCCTTAACGCATGCTCAATACGCAGCGGAGTTGTTAGCGGAAACGAATGAAATGATTAGCAAACGACTGAATCGTATTAAGAGGAAATTAGGAAATTAACCAATATTCCCCTGGGTGTTTGTTTCTATACAAAAAATGCGCATTTTCTTAGTAAATCCCCCAAATTCCAACTGTATATTGATTGTATAATGATTAAAAAGGTTGTAGAATGTAGAATCATGTAGAAATATTATGAAAAATACTTTTGGGGTGGATTGACAGTGTATCGAGCGATATTTGTCTTGTTTTTTGTATTTATTGGTTTGACGGCCTTAGTGATGACGAATTTAAAAACGAGTTTTTATGGCTTTATGTAAAATAGGTATTTGTAATAGTACATGTTCCCTTGTCCTTTCATAAACTGCTTATGTAAACAGGAAAAGGAAAGGGGGAATCCAGATGTTTCCTTGTAGACCACCTAGAGTGATGCCTGCTGTTGTTCATCCGACAAAATGCTGTGAGAATCACACGTTTGAAAATATTATTGTCCCACATATTCATCCAACTCATACGACAAACGTGCATCATCAAATGTTTGAGCATCAGCATTATTTTCCACAAACACAGTCTTTTGTTCAAAATGCTCAATATCAGCAACAAATGTGTGGAGGTCGTCCGAGACCGCCTTTTGGTTACTAATCATAAATAAAAAGTAAGGGGAAACCCTTACTTTTTATATTGTACAGGGGGATGTTTATGTCAGTTTGGGCGGTAACTGGTTATAAGCCTCATGAACTGGGGCTGTTTAAACAACAGGACCCAGCCATTGATTATATTAAAAAAGCGCTTAGACAACAGCTTCTTCAGCTTGTAGACGAAGGACTTGAATGGGTACTCATTAGCGGACAGTTAGGGGTGGAATGCTGGTCAGCGGAAGTGGTATTTGCTTTGCGAGATGAAGGTTATGCTATCAAGCTAGCCGTGCTTACTCCTTTCCTTCAGCAAGAGGATAATTGGAAAGAAGAAACACGTACATACTATGAAATGATCGTGAGCCAAGCAGATTTTGTCGCCTCTGTCTCCAATCAGTCGTATACGAGTCCGCAGCAATTTAGAAACAAAAATCAATTCATGCTACAAAAATCGGTCGGGCTTCTCGTGTTATATGATGAAGAAAAGGAAGGCTCGCCACAATATTTATATCAAATGGCCAAGCAATGGCAAGAGCAGCAACCTTATGACATTCGACAAATCGGTTTTTATGATCTACAGCTTATTGTTGAAGAGGAGCAATTAAACAATTTGGATTGGGAATAAAGGCTATTTTGATTGACAAAACAAGCTATTTTTGAAAAAATAAATAAAACAAGTGCACTATATTGAGGTGATGACGAAAATGTTATCTGATAAAATACAATTAACGACAGAAGAAATTTTAGAGAAAGAATTTAAAACATCGATGAGAGGCTATCATCCAGATGAGGTTGATCAGTTTCTTGACCTAATTATCAAAGATTATAAAGCGTTTCAGCAAGAGATTGAAAAGCTTCAACAGGAAAACTTGCGCTTGAAAAAGCAAAGCGAAGCTACGATGACGCGTTCACAATCCACTGCTTCTGCACAAACGGCGGCAGGATCGACTAATTTTGATATTTTAAAACGCTTATCTAACCTTGAAAGACATGTGTTTGGTGATAAGTTATACAATGAATAATCTGGCAAATGAGGGAATTGAAATGAACCATTGCAATCAGGTCTATTTTCCTCTATAATGGTTCAGGTGATCATAATAACGTTCGGGTAATCGCTGCAACTTTTGAGGTTGTAGAGGAAAGTCCATGCTCACACGGTGCTGAGATGCCCGTAGTGTTCGTGCCTAGTGAATAAATAAGCTAGGGCAGTTCGGTGAAAGTCCGATTGACGGCAGAGAAAATACCTAAGTCGCTTAGATATGGTATGAGTATCTTGAAAGTGCCACAGTGACGGAGCTTTATAAGAAATTATAAAGGTGGAACGAGGTAAACCCCACGAGTGAGCAACCCAAATTTAGGTAGGGGCACCTTCTTTAAGGAAATGAACGATAAGAAGGGCGGATGCTAACAAAAGCATCCGGAGATAGATGATTACCACCGGAGTACAAGATCTCCCAGATCGCTTGCAGTACGATGGAACAAAACATGGCTTACAGAACGTTATTGTTGGGAAACTAACTTCACATGCTCTCCTATTATAGGAGGGCTTTTATTCTATTTGTAATAATTTTTAATTCATTTTATTCATGAACATGTTAATACATAACGGACTATGTACAGAAAATAAAAAGTGCAGGTGAAATGATGACGACATATACATTAATTGCGACGGCAGCGATGGGACTTGAATCGCTCGTAGCGGACGAAGTAAAAAAGCTTGGGTATGAAGGTCGAACAGAGAATGGGAAAGTGATTTTTCAAGGGGACGAAGAAGCGATTGCTCGCTGTAACTTATGGTTGCGCACGGCGGATCGCTTAAAAGTGGTCGTCGGTGAATTTAAGGCAACAACCTTTGATCAATTGTTCGAATCGACGAAAGCATTGCCTTGGGAAGAATATTTGCCAGTCGATGCTGAATTTCCGGTGCAAGGAAAGTCTGTGAAATCGACGCTGTTTAGCGTGTCTGATTGCCAGGCAATCGTGAAGAAAGCGATTGTCGAACGATTGCGGTCAAAGTATAAAGTGCAAACGTGGCTACAAGAGTCTGGGCCACTATTTAAAATTGAAGTGGCTTTATTGAAAGATAAAGCAACGTTAACGATTGATGCGAGCGGTGCTGGCTTACATAAACGTGGCTATCGGGTGGCTCAAGGGGGAGCTCCTTTGAAGGAAACGTTGGCTGCGGCACTCGTTCAATTAACGAACTGGCACCCGGATCGTCCGTTTGTCGATCCGTTTTGCGGTTCAGGAACGATTCCGATTGAGGCGGCTTTAATTGGGCAAAACATCGCCCCTGGTTTTAATCGAGATTTCGTCTCTGAAAACTGGCCATGGATGACAAAAGCGGTATGGGACAAAGCGAGAGTTGAAGTGGAAGATGTGGCGAACTATGATCAACCGCTAGATATCGCAGGCTATGATATCGATCATCGCATGGTCGAGATTGCTAAAGAAAATGCGTTTGAAGCAGGGCTTGGCGATTTAATTGAATTTAAGCAAATGAACGTAGCTGACTTTACGACGAAGAAAGAGTATGGTGTGATTGTAGGGAATCCTCCTTACGGTGAGCGCCTTGGAGATCGTCCGGAAGTCGAGCAAATGTATAAAGCGATGGGTGCGGCTTTAACGCCATACGATACTTGGTCTGTCTACATGATGACGTCGCATGAAGAATTTGAGCAATTTTATGGCAAGCCCGCAACGAAAAAGCGCAAACTATTTAACGGCTTTATTCGAACGGACTATTATCAATATTGGGGAAAACGTCCACCGAGAAAAGAAAAATAAGGCAAGTTTTTGAGCGGAGCGACAAGTCGTCTCCGCTCTTAGTGTTTTCTGTCTTGATCAATCTGCCTACACGTGAAAAAGTTAGAATATTTTGTTATAGTAAATAATTAGGAAGATGAATCGATTATTTCTTCATGAAGGGGGTTACGTTCACAGTGAGCGGCAATCTAATTTCTCATTATGGCTCGTTTAAGTTTTGGGGAGTTGGCGTTTTTGTTATGCTCGTATTGCTATCGTTGTTATATATGAAATTAATGAGGAAATATAAAGTAACGAGTAAGCAAAAATTGTTTTTTTTCACGGCGGTTGTTTTGTTTTATCTCTTTAAAGGAAGTCCGATCGCTTTAGTGAGTGGCGATCAATTATTTAGTGCTCATGTGTTGCAATTGATGGTGATGCTCTTTATTGTTCCGCCATTATACATTATGAGTTTACCAGTTGATTTTTTGCGTTCTTACTTTTGGTCTTATCAGAAAAGAAGAGTGATGAAATGGCTCACTCATCCATTTCCATCTGCTTTACTATTTAATATTTCATTATCCGTTTATTTTGCTCCACCTGTTTTTAATGTGGCAATCAGTCATTCGTTATTACTCCTGAGCCTTCAAACGCTTTTGCTGTTGTTTGCTTTTATTATGTGGTGGACAATCATTACGCCACTTCCAGAAATGACGAAACTTTCCGAGCAGGTGCGCGTTCTTTACATCTTTCTAGCCTCGTTGTTGCTGTTGCCGATCGGTATTTTTCTTCTAGCGACAGGCAATCCGCATTACATGTTATATCAAGCAGGGCAACAAGTTCTGCCTAACTTATCAGCGCTAGGGGATCAACAGTTAGGCGGCGGCTTTCTGAAGGGGGTTCAGCTGACGACATACGGCATTGCTTTATTCATCATTATGTCAAGGTGGGCGAAAAAGGAAGAAGAGCCTGATGATGATTATCCGTACTATGCGAGAGAGTCGTTAGGTGTGCCTTATAAAAAGAAATAGACGATGAAGCGCTCTATTTTTATCTAAAAAAGAACGGTTCTGATTATATCGTTTTTGAACTAACGGGTCATAAATTAACGGTATTTGATTAAAGTGAATGAGAGTTTGTGTAGTTATATATTTATGAAAAAGAAAAAGCCTATACTACCAAATGAGTAGCATAGGCTTTAGTGTTTACTTAAAGTTGAAGGGAGCTAATCGTCGCCTTCCGCTTTTTGTACCGTCTAGCTCCAGGCGCCAGCGACTAGTGAACTTCCACGCTCCTCCTTGCGATAAGTCAACATCGATTCACTAACGTTCATCGTGTTTCCTTTATCTCGATCGGATCGCTCCAGTCCATACGTCGCTAATCGCCGCCTTCCGCTTTTTGTACCGTCTAGCTCCAGGCGCCAGCGACTAGTGAACTTCCACGCTCCTCCTTGCGATAAGTCAACATCGATTCACTAACGTTCATCGTGTTTCCTTTATCTCGTGTGGATCGTTCCAGTTCATACGTCGCTAATCGTCGCCTTCCGCTTTTTGTACCGTCTAGCTTCAGGCGCCAGCGACTAGTGAACTTCCACGCTCCTCCTTGCGATAAGTCAACATCGATTCACTAACGTTCATCGTGTTGTCTAGCTTCGCCAACTAGCCGCTCGAGGTCAAAAGCCAATCCGTCCAAAAGGTTAAAGAACAACCTTTCAGTCGGCTCGTCTTTTGCTTGTCGCGGCTGACCAAGTTGGCTCCGCATTTCGTTTTCCTTTATCTCGTGCGGATCGTTCCAGTTCATACGTCGCTAATCGCCGCCTTCCGCTTTTGAATTTTACCACAGTTTGTAACCTTTCGATCCGATTGGGCCATATTGGAACATGTCCATGACCGGGATGGTGTAAGCAATTAGGATTAAAGCGACAGTGACTGTAATCCAAATTTTCCAGTTTTCAAGAACCATTGGTGTTTGTTCGGCACCTTCAGCCACTTCGCCAATCGGAAATTCTTCTTCGCCTTTTGGTGCGAACCAAGCAAGGTTAATGAAGATGATCAATACTAAAATAATACCTAGGAATAGAATCGTTCCGCCGACAGCTTGAGCGATTTGATATGGAATCCATTCTAGTGCCTGTGGCGCATCACCGTAAGTAGAAAATGATGAACGACGTGGCGCTCCTAGTAAGCCCGCCCAGTGCATCGCCGCGGACATAATTGCCATACCTAAAGCCCATGTAAAGGCTTGAATGATCGCTAATGTATTCATTGCTGGTGTTAGTACACGTCCCGTTAAATGAGGGATGAGCCAGTAAGCGATACCAAAGAATGTTAACACGACAGATGTTGCTAGTGTTAAGTGGAAATGGCCTGTTACCCAAATCGTATTATGAACAACTTGGTTCATTTGGTTGGAAGCATTAATGATTCCGCCAGCTCCAGCCGGGATGAAAGCGACCATTCCGATAAATGGAACGACAAAGCGCGCATCTTTCCAAGGAAGCATTTTAAACCAGTCAAATAACCCTTTCGCATCACGAGAACGACCGTA
Source organism: Bacillus sp. Hm123 (assembly GCF_051842975.2). Taxonomy (NCBI): domain Bacteria; kingdom Bacillati; phylum Bacillota; class Bacilli; order Caryophanales; family Bacillaceae; genus Bacillus; species Bacillus sp. Hm123. Next base: position 2,009,696 of record NZ_CM200277.1, on the reverse strand, counting down.
TAACTCAAATGTCGCAAATAAGCTAAACGCTGTCATTAACGATGGAATAACGACCATCATCGTTAATACGACCTGAAGGAATTTCCAGAATGGGCTAATTCCGGGCTCTGTTAACTGATGGTGAAAACCGACCGGCACAGAGAATAATAAGAATAAGATAAAGGACAGTCTTGCTAGGGAGTCAGAGAAGATTTTTCCGCCGACGATTTTCGGAATGATGACATACCAACACATATATGCTGGAAGTAACCAGAAGTAAACGAGCGGATGTCCGAAATACCAGAATAGTGTACGGCTAATGAGTACGTCTACACGATCGACTAAGCCTAAAGACCAAGGAAGTAATTGGAAGATAACTTCTGTTGCTACACCGATTGTTGCCACGAACCAGAGAACGATATTGATGACAGCCATAAACGTAAAGAGCGGTCCAGGTTGGCCAGGGTTTTCTTTGCGCCAAGAGATGTATTTCGCTACTTGTGCAAATCCAACTAACCAGCTACCAACAACAACGAATGTTAATCCAAGATAGAAAATCCAGTGAGCTTTTAATGGGGCATAAAATGTATAAAGAACAGTTGCTTCATTTAATAGAATCATAGTTGCAGCCATCGTTGTACCGATTAACATCACCCAAAAGCCAATCCATCCTGTTAGACGTTGCTTGTTAGATAATGTACCAGCTGTACGACTGACACCTGCTGTTTGAAAGCCAAGAATAAAGAAAGTAGTTAAAACGAGTCCGAGTAATACACCATGTGTCGTTAATACTTGATAATAGCCGATATTTAATGGTAACTCAAAGCGTCCAGAGCGAACTAATACTTGAAGTAAACCAGCAAGCCCTCCGAGAGCAAGAGCTGCGAACGCAACATACATATGAGCCATTGCTAATTTAGCATCGCGGCGATCGACTTTTGTCAATGGGTTTTTCATTGTTCTTCCACCACCTTAAACATCGATTTCATTGTGTGGTGACCAGTACCACAGTATTCATTACAAACAACGAGATATTCGCCAGCTTTATCAAAAGTTGTGACTAATTCGTTCACGTGACCTGGAACAAGCATCATGTTAATATTCGTGCCAGCTACTTCAAAACCATGCACGACATCTTTTGTTGTCGCAATCACTTTTACTGTTGAACCTACTGGAATTTCGACTTCACCGGGATCATAAAAGAATGCGGATGCAAGTACGACTAATTCGTAATCCCAATCTTTTCCTTCCACTTTCGTTAAGCCTGGTTGATCAAACGGCTTAATTTGTTCTACTTTTTCATGATTGATAACAGCATTCGCACTAGGAGGTTGATGACCTTGATGGAAAGCGCTAATTCCTAAAATAACAAGAAAGACGACTAAAGATGCAATCCCAAAGGTTAACCACCATTTTTCATAACGATGAAGATGCATAATTTATAACTCCTCTCCTAATTGCGTTCTAAGAAAATGGAAAAAACGATAAGCCAAGTGATGACAAGAAATATTCCTATGCCAAATACAGCGTACAACGTACCTTTCAACGATGAAGAATCTTCTGGATTTACTTTCACTTCTGTCATTTCTTTCGTTTCAAGCTTTGCCACGGATCTCACTCCTTCTTCTCCTATCGAATATCTTTCGTTACCATCATCATAAGAGTGGGAATGGATTTCTTCTGTGAGAATTATCACAAAACAGAAGTGGATTTGTGAAATAAATGTGAAGAATGTATGAAGGATATGTAAAGAAAAGGTCAAATGAATGAGGAGTAGGAATGGAAAAAAAGTTCATTTTACGAATAATTTTTATGAAAAAACTCTTAATGTTCGTAAATAAACTTGAATTTCTTTGTTTTGCTGATATAATGTGAATACATTAAAAAATATCATTCGCTCATATAATCGCGGGGATAGGGCCTGCAAGTTTCTACCGGATGACCGTAAATCGTCTGACTATGAGTGAGCAGTGGCTGTATGAATGCAGCGAAAGAACCCAGAGGGCATTGCTTCACTCTTTTTTTGAGGAATGTAATGATCTTTGGGCTTTTTTATGCCCCAAAGATCAACTATTGTTGAGGGGGAAATAGAGATGGATCGTTTAAAACAAAAAATTATCGAAGAAGGCAAAGTGCTTTCAAATGAAGTATTAAAAGTAGATGCCTTTTTAAATCACCAAATTGACCCAGTATTAATGAAAGAAATGGGACAAGAATTTGCTCGCTTATTTGCAGAAGAGGGCATTACGAAAATTTTAACGATTGAATCTAGTGGGATTGCGCCAAGTGTGATGGCTGGACTAGAGATGGGTGTACCGGTGATCTTTGCTAGAAAGCGTCAATCGTTGACGTTAACAGAAGGATTATTAACAGCGGATGTGTATTCATTTACGAAGCAACAATCGAATCGCATTGCGGTTTCTAGTGCCTTTTTAAATAAAGAAGATCGCGTCTTGATTATTGATGATTTTCTAGCGAACGGACAAGCGGCTTTAGGATTATTAAACATTGCCGAGCAAGCGGGTGTGCATGTGGCTGGTATTGGAATTGTCATTGAGAAGTCGTTCCAAGATGGAAGAAAGCTACTAGAAGAAAAGAATGTCCGCGTGGAGTCGCTTGCTCGTGTACAATCGCTTGAAAATGGCGAAGTGACCTTTGTCGAGGAGGCTCGCGTATGAAAACATCGGTGCTAAAAACCGCTTCACTAGGCTTGCAGCATGTATTAGCGATGTATGCGGGAGCGGTCATTGTTCCATTGATTGTTGGTGGAGCATTAGGATTAACAGCGGAGCAGCTCACATATTTAGTAGCGATTGATATTTTCATGTGCGGGATCGCGACCTTTTTACAAGTGTGGAAGGGACGTTTCTTAGGAATAGGCTTGCCAGTGGTGCTAGGCTGTACCTTCACCGCTGTTGGTCCGATGATTGCCATCGGCGGCTCGTTCGGTATTTCTGCCGTATATGGAGCGATTATTGCTTCAGGTATTTTTGTTTTACTCGTATCTTCTTTCTTTAGTAAATTTGTTCGTTTCTTTCCGCCTGTAGTGACAGGTTCTGTCGTAACGATTATTGGAGTCACGTTAATTCCAGTAGCGATGAACAACATGGGTGGGGGCGTCGGCAGTGAAGATTTCGGCTCGTTATCGAATCTTGCTCTTGGCGGAATGACCTTATTATTAATCATTGTGTTGTACCGTTTTTTCACCGGGTTCGTTCGCTCGATTTCCGTATTGATTAGCTTGCTCGTTGGAACAGTCATTGCTTTCTTTATGGGCAAGGTCGATTTTTCGCCAGTGCAAGAAGCGTCTTATTTCCATATGGTGCAGCCGTTTTATTTCGGTACGCCTACCTTTGAATGGACGGCGATCTTAACGATGATTTTAGTCGCGATGGTTAGCCTTGTAGAATCAACAGGCGTTTACTTTGCGGTAAGTGATATATGCGACGAGCGCATTACGGAAAAAGATATTGCTAAAGGCTATCGCGCAGAAGGATTTGCGATTATACTAGGCGGTCTCTTTAATGCCTTTCCTTACACCGCTTTCTCGCAAAACGTCGGTTTAATGCAGTTATCAGGCGTGAAATCGAAGAAAGTGATTTATTATACAGCAGGCTTTTTAGTCGTACTCGGACTCGTACCAAAAATTGCGGCATTTACAACGATTATTCCGCTATCCGTTTTAGGCGGAGCGATGGTTGCCATGTTTGGGATGGTGGTTGCTCAAGGAATTAAAATGTTAGGCCAAGTCGATATGGCAAAGCAAGAGAACTTATTAATTATCGCTTGTGCAGTTGGAATGGGACTTGGTGTAACCGTTGTGCCGGATTTATTTGCGAACTTGCCAAAAGGCCTAAAAATTTTAACAGGAAACGGCATTGTGGCTGGTAGCATGACGGCAATCGTTTTGAATATTTTATTTAATGAAATTGGCAGTAAACGCAAGCAAGTAGTGGCATTGAGTGGGGCGAAGGTGTCGTAATTGAGGGTTAAAAGAAGTTAAACATAGTAGAAATTCATTGATGTTTGTTTGAGATTTTTTGTCTAAATAGATTAAATAAGTATTATCATCTTGTTTTTTAAAATAAACGAGAACGAAATTAGATATTCAATTAAAAAACGTCAAAACACTCCAAAACATTGATGTATCAATGTTTTGGAGTGTTTTTATTTTATTCTTTCGATCTGGATATCCCGATTTAATCATAACAGTGGGGGATGAAGAAAGTCCTGCTGATCGAAGTTTCACTGTATTTCCCTAGTTTATTTTTACAGAACGCGTATAGCGAATGTAAGAAAAGAAGAAAGCAGATACAACGGTTAAGGCAAGTATCACAAAGAAGCTTGTTAAAATTAAATTTTGAGGGAGAAGTATTGAAAAAATCATAATCAATCCCCAAAAGAATAAGGCGTAGGAAACGGTTCTAGACACTTGGTGCCATATCCCATATGAAGCTTGTTTAAGTGCATTCTTTTGCGTATCTTTTACTTGAACACGTGGAAGTAAGTTACCTGTTACAACAAAAATAATTCCAACAATGATAGGCAATAACAGAAGAATGTTTACTTCGTTCCCTAAACCGATGTAAATAATCGCACAATGGAGAACGAGTAGAACAATATTTACTGCGATTGCAATAGTGGCTAGAATTTTTGCTAATCGTTTATAGGTTACTCTTTGCTTATGCATAAAAGAAAGTGCAGAAAGAGAAAGGCTGTTAATGATCATGACAAATGGGATGATAAACAACATGAGGTTCTTGGAAGCATACGCGGTTGGTGATCCTTAGAGATTAGCAAATTTACTAGGCATTTCATTCGGTAATTCCTTGTAAAAATAAAAACTTAATCCAAGAGCAAGAGCAACGAACAACCAAACGAATAATTTCCTTATCATTTATTCTTTTCCTCCTTGCGTATTTTTCATATCAATCGCCCACTTCATAATATCTTGTAATACAGTCGTGTTCAGAGAGTAATAAACATACTGTCCCTGTTTATTTGAAACGACCAGTTCAGAGTTTTTCAAGATGTTCAAATGCTGCGAGATGCCGGGTTTACTCATGTTGAAATGATTGGCAATTTCGCCTGATGTCATATCGCCCTCTTTTAATAGATCTAATATTTTTCTTCTATTGTCATCTGAGAGAGCTTTAAAAACCTTACCTAACGACACAATTTTTGTACCTCCTTTTATTAGAAACTAAGCTGCTAAAAGCATGCGATAAAGTAATTAAGTAAATACTTAATTACAGTTTATATTGGTATTTTCTTCTTGTCAATTAATTTTGTGAAGCAATCAAGGGGACAGAGGGACAAGGGACAAAGGGTCAGGTACCTCGTCCCTTAACTCATTCGAGAAGTTTGTGGAAACCCAAGCGGATTTTGGCCAAACCGTAGTCACTTTATTTGTAAAATGAAATCCAGTAATCACTTGAATTCACCTCTAAGCAAATAGACTACCTCATAGTCTTTTAACTCATTCATATGTTTGTCCGCATCATCATAAAAGTCCTTGGAAAGAGCGCTGACCCCATCTTGGCTACTTGAATAACAAATACTGGCCAAGACCATTTGATCGGTAATGGGTGTATTGTCTAACGGATGACTCCCCCACACAGTGCTAAGTTCACCTTTTGGAGTGGTTTCTGGGTTCCAGATTGTGCTTGTACTACCGTCATTATGAACACTAACGGCAAAAAGAGCTTGATTACTTTCTTCCATCGTTTGCGATGTGGTGAAGATAATGGTTCCTTTACCTTTGATCTTAGTAGAAATATTGTTTACTTCTCCTACTAACTTGCCAGATTCATATTTTTCAACCGATAAGTTTACATTCTTATATTTATCATCTACATTGAAATCAAATATAAAAGCTTGATTAGCTGTATTTGTAAGAATCGCTTCCTCTCTTTCCGTCAGCGTAGTTTCAGAAATGGTGTTATCGTTACTACAAGCCACTAAAGAAAACATAAGCGATGCTAACAGTGTGAAAAATAGTATTTTCCTCATCATTTTTCTCCTAACTAATTGGTGTTTTATCCCGCATTAACGGGCTGTAAGACTCCCACCTTAACATGGCAGAAAGAGCGCAGGCATGTAGGTGGGAGATCAACAGCCCGTAAAAGCCCGATCTGTTCACCTAACAATCTGTGGGGGATGAAGAAAACCCCCACAGATTGAAGGTTCACTTTATATAGAATTATACTCTAAACATGGATGGAATTGTTATTTTGTTGTAAAAGTTGATGATCTGGTGGTGCAGCTACACATAAAGAAGCCCTGTTCAATTTGAGTGGTTCTTATAAAAATAAATGAGCCACTCTGTTAGAACAGGAACTTCTTTTTCCTACTTTATTCACTTTTCTTAGCATGCATTTCCCAAATAATATCTTCTTTCAAATGCAGAGTATAATCCATGATAAATTCTAAATCGATTTGTTTCTTTTTGTATGCTAACTTTAAATGTTTATAATGCTCAGCCACTAAGTAATTAAACAATTCATTTCGGTTTATTCCTTGCATTTGAGCGATTTCTACCATGCTTTTTTTCTCACGCAATTGGTGGAATTCTTTTACGCTCAGTTTGAAAAATTTAGCCATGGAAGCAAAGTCTGTTTTAAATTCAAACACGATTTTTCTTTCATCTACTTTTTCTTTCACTTGTAAAGGAGCTTTATTGTCTTCTACCTTTTGCGATTCGGTGGCTGCTGTATGGTTTATCAAAAACAAACAGATAAGCACGGTGAATGAATATGATAGTAGAGTTTTCATGTAATACCTCCTCATATAATTTCTGTTTTATCTTGCCTTTAAACTTTATTTTTATGTCTGTTTTTCATATGAATAAGTTGATGGAGAAATAGGTAAAATAATCCTATCAATGAAAGTGGAGAGTTGACTATGTCAAAAATTATTGCGGTTCAAACGGCCTTACCTCGTCATGTGGTTCAGCAGCAAGCGGCGAAGGAGATGATCCATCAGCTATTTCACTCTACCTACCCGAAAATTGAACGGTTATTGTCAGTGTTTGATAATGGAGGAATCGATACGAGATATTTGGCGAAACAGCTTGAGTGGTATCAAGAGAAGCATAGCTTTGAAGAGAAAAACCGATTGTTTTTAGATGAGGCGATTAAGCTGGGAGAAGAGGCAATTAGGGGATGCTTAGATCGAGCTGGAGCACGATATGAAGACGTGGATGCGATGATTACTGTTTGTACGACCGGTCTTGCTGCACCTAGCTTAGAAGCACGATGGATTAACCGTCTTCCTTTTTCCAAAAAGGTGACAAGGCTACCGATTTGGGGATTGGGCTGTGGGGGAGGAGCGTCGGGGCTTGCCAGGGCGCATGATTATTGTTTAGCTCATCCGACAGCGAATGTGTTAGTCGTAGCGGTAGAGTTATGCAGTCTTACGTTTCAAGTGGAAGACTTATCAAAAAGTAATTTAATCGGCACGTCTTTATTTGCCGATGGAGCGGCTTGTGTGCTTGTTGCTGGTAAGGAAAGTTCGTTGTTTAAAAGGGGATCATGCCCGCTCCCGGTGATTCAGCAAACCGAAACTGTTTTGATGGAAGATTCCGAAGAAGTGATGGGGTGGGATATCAAGGACAACGGCTTTTATGTGATTTTTTCAAAAGATATTCCTGCGATTGTCCATCAGTGGTTGGAGCCGCAAGTGACAGAGTTTTTAATGAGCCAGCAAATAACAATAGAAGAAATCGGTCATATTATCGCTCATCCGGGCGGCAAAAAAGTATTAGAAGCGTATGAACAGAGTTTACGGCTAGCGCCGGATCAATTGAATGTATCAAGGAGCGTGTTGAGCCAATACGGCAATATGTCGTCCGCTACGGTGCTGTTTGTGTTGGAACAATATGTACAAAAAGATATACATACAAATGATTTAGGTTTGATGCTGGCTCTTGGGCCGGGGTTTAGTTCAGAAATGTTGTTAATGAGGTGGGAGTAGTGTTCTTTTATGTGTTTATTATACTAGTGGCGGCACAGCGTTTAGTGGAGCTTGTCCATGCGAAGCGAAATGAAAAGTGGATGAAGGCAAAGGGAGCGGAGGAATTCGGGCAAGGGCATTATCCGTTTATGGTGCTGATACATACGACGTTTTTTATTGCGTTAATGGTGGAAGTGAGCATAAAACAGCCAATGCCTCATTCGTTATGGCCTGTTTTACTCATTCTTTTTCTTGGCTTGCAGTGGATGCGGCTATGGACGATTCGTACACTCGGCCGCTACTGGAATACAAAAATTATTGTGTTAAAAGGTGAGGAAGTCGTTGTTAAAGGTCCATTCCGCTTTTTAAAACATCCTAATTATTTCGTTGTGACAACTGAACTAATTGTCATTCCACTGATGTTTCAAGCTTATTGGACATTGGTTATTTATTTCTTTTTGAACCAGCTTATTTTAATGATTCGGTTGAATGAAGAAGAGAAAGCGCTAGAGCAATTAACAAATTATCAAGAGGCATTTGCGAAAAGGTGATATTTTTTCAATGAAATCAATTGACAGAAAATTTAGAGAGGATTATAATAATATTCAATATCAATAAGATATGAAGCGGATATGCAAAGTCACTTCCTTAAAGATTTCCTCTTTTTGATCAAGTGAAAAAGGCATGCTGCTAGAGATAAACCGAAACTGTCAAATCTGCTAAAATCTCTAGAGAAAGAGACCTGTGCGCAGATCGAGCCAGTGGTACCTTCCTTATTTGGAGTGGGTATCACTGGCTCTTTTCGTTTCCCTTACCCATCATAAAAAAATTGGAGGAATGAAAGATGTGCAAAACAACAGGTTGCGGAAAATGCAAAAATTGTCCACTTGCTAATGCAGAAAAGAAAAGCAAGTAATTGTAAATGCTATTGAAAATCATTATCGCTCATGATAAAGTATAAATGAAGCTAAATGTTATTATCGATAAAAGGATAAACATATATGAACTGAACAAAACAAGGGCGGTGTGAAGATCATGGTATGGATATTTGTTGGTGCGACAGTCGCAGTGTATGGTGGAGTCATGAAATATGTGATCGATCACGTAAATAAAGCGCAAGCATAATTTTGAAAGAAGGCTGATATAAAGCCTTCTTTTTTCTTTTTCATGATGGGCAATAAAGCGGAAATCAGATACAATAGAAAAAAAGAATCCGCTTCCTAACGTAAGGAAAGTGTATATTAAGGAGTTATGTGAAGATGCCATTAGAAACACAGCAGCAAACATTATCAGAAACGATTGCTAGAACGGCCTGGCTCCATGATTTATTTGAGCAATATGGGGATGAAGAACGGGCGAGAAAGGCGAAATTGTTTTTAAGGAAGTTGCATGACGAAGAATTCATTGTGGCGTTTTGCGGACATTTCTCGGCAGGGAAGTCGACGATGATCAATGAGTTGACAGGTGAAAAGCTATTGCCGTCGAGCCCGATTCCGACGAGCGCCAACTTAGTGAAAATTCATAAGGCCCCTGAGGATTTTGCGAAAGTGTATTATAAAGATCGCCAACCGCTCCTGTTTCAAGCACCGTACCGCTTTGAAAAGGTGAAGGAATATTGTAAAAACGGGGAAGAAGTAGAAGCAATTGAAATTGGTCATAGTGAATCTAGCTTGCCACCAGAAGTGACGGTGATGGATACACCAGGGGTAGATTCCACAGACGATGCCCATCGAATTTCCACTGAATCGGCGCTTCATTTAGCTGATATGGTGTTTTATGTTATGGATTACAACCATGTGCAATCGGAATTGAACTTTATTTATACGAAAGATTTGCTTTCTCACGGTGTGAAATTGAACTTGATCATTAATCAAATTGACAAGCATCGTGATGAGGAACTTTCCTTTGATGCCTTTAAGCAATCGGTATACGACTCGTTTGCCTCTTGGAATGTGCATCCAGAAAAGTTTTATTTCACGAGCTTGCGGGAGCCGGATCTTCCATATAATGATTTCGCTGAAGTGAAAGAGCTAATTCATCAAAGCATGGCCAATCGGGAACAGTTAACGCTCCGTTCAGTGGAAACGATGATGAGTCTTCTTGTCAGTGAGCACCTACAATGGCTACAAGCTGGGCAAGAAGAAGTGAGAGAACAGCTACAGGCGGTTCTTGGTGAAGGTTGGAAGATGGAAGAAATCATCGCCAATGAACAAAAAACAAAGGCGGAACTCGATAAGCGCGATGCAAACGCTTTAGTGAAATCCGTTGAGGAAGGCCGCGAAAAAGTGCTGCAAAATGCTTATTTAATGCCGGCTTCTACACGTCAATTAGCGAAGGATTTTTTAGAAGCGATGCAGCCGGAATTTAAAGTCGGTCTATTCTTTAGCAAAAAGAAAACAGAAGAAGAAAGGCAGCGCCGACTGGATGTATTGATGGTGGATTTGAAGGAGAAAACGGAAGCTCAGCTGGAGTGGCATCTTCGTCAATTATTCGCTTCTTGGTTAAAATCAAGCGGATTGATCAGTGACTCATTGCAGCTAGAAGCCGAGGAGTTAGCGATTCCTTTTGATGAATCGTTATTGAAGGATACGATTAAAACAGGGGCGCAAGTGACAGGGGATTATGTTCTTAATTATTGTGATGACGTCGCTAACCAACTAAAGAAAAAAGCTCGGATGGTGACAGATGAGCTAAAGACGCGTGCATCACAAGAAATGGCGATCCAATTTGCCTCTGAGCAAGCGGGTCTGAAAGAGAAATGGCAAGTATGGCATCAAAAATTAACGGCGATTCAGCAAGTAACGGACTTAGATACGACGATGGAAGAACATCGAAGCGGCTTGCACGAGCTCATGATTCGTTCGTTCTCCGATGTACCAGAGAGCTTCGATCAATTTGTGCAAGAATGGAAAAAAGAGAAGGAACAGGTGGATATTTTTAGCGGAGAGTGGGAAGAAGAAGCGGCGACAAAGGTCGAAAAAGTGGAACAAAAAGCGGAAAGGGTCGTGTCTAGTGGAGCAACAGTGGCCGTTAACGACACCGTTTCGAAGCTGAAAAATATGAACCGTCAGCTAGATGGCATTCCTGGGTTCCAGCGCTTTATCGATGGACTTCGTCAAAAAGCGGATCGTTTAGAGCAGCGTAAATATACGATTGCACTATTCGGGGCGTTTAGTGCCGGGAAATCATCATTCGCGAATGCGATGCTCGGTGAAAAGGTGCTTCCAGTTTCACCGAACCCAACAACGGCGGCGGTGAACCGCATTCATCCCCCTGATGAACAGCATCCGCATCGAACAGCGGCGGTTCATTTAAAGACAGAACAAGATTTATTATTAGATATTCAGCATTCTCTACAATTATTTGATCGGTCGGTCACATCGTTAGTCGAAGCGAATCAAGTGATTCCAGAATTGTTAACAGCGAATGAAGGAGAAGGTCGTGAAAAGATTCATTTATCTTTCTTGAAAGCGTTCCATGATGGATTTAATGAATACAAGGAGCAGCTCGGTACGACGTTATTAGTCGACTTACAAGCGTTCCAAGGCTTTGTGGCGAATGAGAAACAAAGTTGTTTCGTTGAATCGATTGACTTGTACTATGATTGTGATTTCACACGTCAAGGGGTTACGCTTGTTGATACACCAGGGGCTGATTCGATTAATGCGCGTCATACAGGCGTGGCGTTTGAGTATATTAAAAATTCCGATGCGATTCTGTTTGTGACGTATTATAATCATGCCTTTTCGAAAGCGGATCGTGAATTTTTAATTCAGCTTGGCCGTGTAAAGGATGCCTTTGAGCTTGATAAAATGTTCTTCATCGTGAATGCGATTGATTTAGCGAAAGATGAAGAAGAAGTACAGGAAGTGAAAAACTACGTAACGGAGCAGTTATTACAATACGGTATTCGCTTCCCGAGATTATTTGGCGTTTCTAGTTTGCAGGCGATTCAAGAGATTGAGCGTGGAGAGACGGATCATCCAAACTCCAATATTGTACCGTTTAAACAATCGTTTCATCAGTTCCTCGATGGCGATTTAGCACAAATGGCGGTGCAATCGGCAGAGGCGGAATGGGAGCGTGGAGTAGAAAGATTGCGTCAATTAATTGCGACAGCGAAAGAAAATCGCGACAACCGCGAGCAAAAGCAGCAGCAATTAAACGATCAGCAACAGCAAGTGGTGACTCATTTAACGAATGAAACGTCTCAACTGTTAGAAAAGCGATTGTCACAAGAAATTAATGAGCTTGTTTACTATTTAAAACAGCGCGTGTTTTACCGTTTTTCTGATTTCTTTAAAGAGTCATTTAACCCAGCGACGCTCACCAATAATCAAATAAAAGCGGCATTAAACGACGCGTTAAAAGAGCTTCTTGAAGCGGTCGGATATGACTTGGCTCAAGAAATGCGAGCAACAAGCTTGCGTACGGAAAACCATGTGCATGAGCTTTTAACGGAAAAGTATGCGAACTTGCAGCTACATTATCAAACGATTCAGTCGCAGCTGTCGTTTACGCCATTAGAGTGGTCATCGCAAGAAACGCCAGAGTTTCCAACGGCGTTTACAAATGAACCATTGTCGACGTTTAGCCAAGCGCTGTCCTTGTTTAAAAATGCAAAATCGTTCTTTGAAAAAAATGAAAAGCAACAGATGCAAGAGCAGCTAGAAGAGAAGCTGTCCACGCTTGCCGATGTGTATTTAGAAACGGAAAAAGAAAAATTATGGACATGGGCTTATCATGAGCTTGATGCGGGTATGACGTTAATGAAAACAACGGTTGAGTCCGATGCGAAAGAGCAATTTACTGCTTGGCTCGATGTGCTCGATCATGCTGAAAATATCGACGAATGGGAGCGCGTTTTAGTTGAGCTTCAACGAGCGTAAACAGGAGATCGTTCGCCGTTTTCATACATGTGCGACTTGTCGTCATTTCCGAGCGATCAAAGGGGAATCAGGAATGAATTATCTGTGTAGCCGGCTAGGGTTTGCGACAAAGCCCGGCTATACATTTGATTGTTGGGACCCTAAGGAACAAGTGAAACAGCTGATGGAAAAAAGGTTGAAGGAAGCGGAAGAAAAGGGGGAAGAAGGATGAAGTTTGTTCAATCGATTGACTGGCTAGTCGAGCGTTTAGACGATCCGAATGTTTGTGTGATCGACTGCCGTTTTAGTTTAGCGGATGCTGAGGCGGGAGAGAAAGCTTATATGGAAGGGCATATTCCAGGTGCTTTTTACGCTCATTTGGATCGCCATCTGTCGGGAGAAAAGCAACAGCATGGTGGCAGACATCCACTGCCGAACGTAGAAGATGCTCAAAAGGTGTTCGGGTCTTTCGGAATTACCGAAGAGACGACCGTCGTTGTGTATGATCAAGGAGAAGCGATGTTTGCCAGCAGGTGCTGGTGGCTACTGTCTTACCTCGGTCATTCGCAAGTGTATGTGCTTAATGGCGGCTTTCAAGAATGGACGAACCGTCAACTTCCGGTGACAAAGGAGATTCCAACAGCGACGCCTAGTTATTTCCCGGTAAATATTCAAGCTGATTGGCTCGTTTCTATTGAAGAGGTGAAAGAAGCAGTGGCGAGTGGAACGTCAGTACTGATCGACTCACGTGCAGCAGCACGCTACAACGGTGAAGTAGAACCGCTCGATCGCGTACCTGGTCATATTCCGACTGCGGTCAATTATTTCTTCCAAGAAGGGTTAGAAGGGGCAAGCTGGAAAGATCAGAAGCAGCAACTTGAACGTTTTCGTGAGCTAGATACGGATCAGCCAGTCATTGTGTACTGCGGCTCTGGCGTATCGGCGACCCCGAATATTATCGCTTTAAAAGAAGCGGGCTTTCGTCATGTGAAATTATACGCTGGAAGCTATAGCGACTGGTCTTCGTACGAGGATTTACCTATTGAAAAAACAGATAAACATTAATACAATAATGAAACGCTTTGGAAATGATTTTTCTAAAGCGTTTTTTGTGAATATGATAGAATAGCAGTTGAGGTGACAACATGAACAAACAAGAGCATATTTTGCTTATCGATGGAATGGCTTTATTATTTCGTGCTTTTTACGCGACAGCGGTGAGCGGTCAATTTATGTACAATTCAAAGGGAGTGCCGACAAACGGCGTCCAAGGATTTATGAAGCATTTATTGCTGGCCGTCGATCACACAAGTCCGACCCATGTGGCGGTGTGCTGGGATATGGGCAGTCAAACGTTTAGAAATGAGCTGTATTCAGGGTATAAAGCGAATCGATCCGCTCCACCAGAGGAGTTAATTCCGCAATTTGACTTAGCGAAAGAAGTTGCTAGTTCTTTTTTACTTCCGAATATCGGTGTTGTTGGCTATGAAGCGGACGATTGCATTGGAACGATTGCGAAACAAGAAGAGCGAAAAGTGACGATTTTAAGCGGAGACAAGGATTTACTGCAACTACTAGATGACCAAGTGGATGTGATGCTACTGCAAAAAGGCTACGGCAATTATTTAACGCATACAGTCGCTAGTTTTTCTGAGCTATATGGCATTACTCCACAGCAATTTATCGATGTGAAGGCATTAATGGGCGATACGAGTGACGGCTATCCAGGGGTGAAAGGCATCGGTGAAAAAACCGCCTTTAAGCTAGTGAAAGAATTCGGTTCGGTGGAAGAGATTATGAACAATATCGACAAACTGACACCTTCGCAACGGAAGAAGATGACTGATGATGTTGATATGCTCTATCTTTCTCACAAGCTCGCTCAAATTAATTGCGACGTGCCGCTAGAGTGGAACGTTCAAGAAGCAAATTGGACAGGCATTTCTACAGAAGCGGAACAAGCAGTCGAGCAGCTAGAATTAAAAGTTCTTCGCCGCCATTTGGCCGAGATCGCTTCTAGCAACCCGTGGACTTGATGATGAAAAACCGTTCATCTGTAGCGAGTTATTTATTGCGACTAGAGGACAAGGGATTTAAATTTTCAGATGATCAAATCGCCTTCATTTATTTCGGACAGAGATCGACGGATGCGTCTGATCACCTAGTGACAGCGGCGATTGAAATCACATTGAAGGCACAAAAAACATTTGATGGGAGCTTCTATCTGTCGTTGTTGGAGCGATTGAAGGAGAAAAAGATTACTTCTCGGAACATGGCGTTGGAGTTTGCGAAGGAACGAGGAATAATGGGGTAGGGTCGAGCAATTTGCTTGACCCTTATTTTTTTGTTTGTGAGATAATGGAAAAGATTAGTTGCACGTAATCTTTAATTCGGAAGGGGAATTGATTGAATGGAGGATAAAAAACAATTAAATTTATATTCCGCACTGGGAGCGACTATAGTATTCGCCTTAATTTATTCAGAATTATTTTTGTTAGGAGGTTTTCACCCCGACTCCGATCCAAGTATTGTTGCTTATGTATTAACTACATTTTGGGTCATTTTTCTCGTCACTTTTTTATGTCTAGCAGCCCATTTGTTTGAAATGTTTTTGTTGAAAAACAAAAAACAATTAAGCGTTATTTTTTACTTTTTGATTGGAGTACTTAGCGGAGGAACTTTTTCTTTAGTTTATATCAATTATGATTTTGTTTATTTTTTTACCATTTTAACCACTTTAACGACAGTTGGGTCAATGATGTTTTATATGATCAAAACATCATTGAATTCTATAATACTGCGAAAAATATTGATTATTTCTCCATTAGCAGCAATCCCTTTGTTGTATTTGGTAAGTCATTTTTTTCATTAGAAGGGAAGTTGATAAAGCGCCTAAAAAGAGAGAACAGAGGGCTGTTCTCTTTACTTAAGCTGAAAATAAATCATTTCTCCTTCTGCACCGCATGACCCGACCAAAATTTATGCACTGGCATTTCCGCTAAAATCATGCCGAAGAAAATGAGCAGGCAACCCGTTAAACCAGCGGCGGCTAGTCGTTCGTCCAGCCAGAAGAAAGCAGTGATGGCCGCAAAAACGGGCTCCATCGCTAATAGTAAAGCGACTCGTGTTGGTGTCGTGAATTTTTGGGCGGATGTTTGGATGAAAAAGGCTAGTGCCGTCGCCGCAAAGGCGGTAATTAGTAAGGCGCTCCACACACTAGTTTGTAGTAAATTTGCCGCTGTTAATGTTGATCGCCAATCTTCCATGAAGAAGCCGCCTAAGCTACAAAGAACGGAAACAGTTAAAATTTGCACGCTTGTTAAGGCGACGGCCGATGATTGATGGGTAAAAGCATCGGTGAAAATAATGTGGAAGGCAAAGCCGAACGCTCCAATCAAGACAAAGAAATCGCCGATGTTCCAGCCGCCTTCACCGCCGGCTGTCAGTAAATAAAGACCGGTTGCGGCTATGAATGACCCGATAATTGCAATCGGTGTTGGTCGCTTTTTTAAAATAAATAGGGATAAAGTCGGCACAAGTACAACACTTAAGCCGGTAATAAAGCCTGTTTTTGATACGGTTGTGTATAATAAGCCGATCGTTTGGAAGGCATAGCCAACCGCTAAACAAAGGCCGAGAATGAGCCCGTTTCTCCACGTCTTCCTATTCAATTCTCGAAGTTCTTTACGGAGTAGAAGGACGATCAATAAAAGCAAAAAGGCGAGGAAAAAGCGAACACCGTTAAATAGTAGCGGAGGCAAAAACTCGATGGCGTTTTGTACAATCACAAATGTGACGCCCCAAATGAGCGCGACTAATAATAAGGAGACATCAGCGAGCCATTTCATTATTTTTCCTCCCGATCATTCATTCGAATCGCTTCACGGGCTAATCCGTCCGCCCGATTTTCTTTCCGAGGAATCCATTTGACAAAGAAGAGTGGATAGTCTTTAGCCAACTCTAAAATTTGCTGTAATAACGGTTTATATTTTTCTTTATGTATATATTCTTTCTCGATGGCGTGAACAACGGTTTGGGAGTCACTTCGAAGCGAGATCAATTCCGATTGATGCGCTTGAACGAGTTCAAGTGCCTTTAACACCGCCAAAAACTCCGCTTCATGCGTGTCACACAAGCCGAGTGGAATTTTATGTCTGTCTACTTTCCCCTCTCGTTTAATAAAGATACCAGCACCCGCCCATCCAGGGTCCCCTGTACTTGCGCCATCTGTGTATAACTCTACCAAACTAATTCCTCCTTTCTCTCGTAAAAGTAAATTTTACTGAATAATGAAACGATTAGCAATAACAAAATTGAGAAAAAGCGGCCTGACCCAAACTATGCCGGGTCAAGCCGCTTCTTTTCATTATTTCGGAAAGCGTTTTGCGATATAGCCAAACGGCGTGTCCATCACAGCGACGATCCATTTGAGCGCGTAGGTGGAGAGGAAGATTTGCCACCAGACGTCCATCGGAAATACACCAAGAAAGGCGATGCTCGTAAAGACGAGTGTGTCCAATAGTTGACTGATCATCGTGCTTCCGTTGTTTCGAATCCAAAATTGTGAGTCTTTCGGAAATTTTTTCTGTAAAAAGGAGAAGATATAGACATCGGCGAATTGACTGACCATGTAAGCGGCTAAGCTTCCGACTGCAATTCGCGGCAATAAGCCAAACAATTCTTCCATCGGTTTCTGAGCGAAATCGGTTGGTCCCGGTTCAAACAGCAATACGAGCTGCATGAGCACCGTCATTAATAATAACGTGAAAAAGCCGAGCCATACTGCTTTTTTCGCTTCTTTCTTTCCATAGCGTTCATTTAACAAGTCTGTCGCTAAAAAAGCGGTTCCGTACATCGTGTTGCCTAATGTCGCGGTCAGTCCGAATATTTCAATTGTCTTGACGACTTGTAAATTCGCTAAAATCGTGGAAATCCCGACCCATACAAATAATCCTGTTCGTCCAAATAGTCGATACATCGCCAAAAATATAGTAAAGTTAATGAGTACAAATAAAAAGCCAAACCATTCATTGAACATAAAAAAAGATCCTCCTAAGTTGTCAAGCAAGTCATCAGATGATTTTGCCCAACGTACATTATACAAAAACCAGTCAATTGGTCAAGAGAAAGAAGGGATTCGAATGAAAATGAAGATCAGATGGCAATATGAATATAAAGGGAGAAAAGCGGAGTTTGAATCCGATTGGCTTATAAAAGAACAGGTGCTGCCGATTATTGAAGACTTGCAAAAAGGAGGTCGGATGAAATCTGTTGTTGTGATGGATGAATTATTGAATGAATGGACGGTGAAAGAATTTAAGAAGCTCGATCAACAGCTAGACGAGGAGCCAGGAGAAGTCGAAGTGTATTTCGATGGCGGCTACGATCGTCATACTCAAATAGCTGGTATTGGTGTTGTCATTTACTACAAGAAAAATGGGCAGCATTGGCGGCTGAGAAGGAATGAACGCCTCATGCAGCTCGAATCGAATAATGAAGCAGAATATGCCGCTTTATTTCAAGCGATCATCGCTCTTGAGGAGTTGGGTGTGCATCATGTACCAGTAATTGTTCATGGAGACTCTCAAGTGGTGTTAAAGCAGCTGTCAGGCGAGTGGCCATGCTTTGAGGAGAGCTTCAACCGATGGCTCGATCGAATCGAACAGAAAATGAATGACTTAGGTATTGAGCCTGTTTATCAACCGCTTGATCGCAGGAAAAATAAAGAAGCGGATAAACTAGCGAATCAAGCGTTACAGGAAGTAGTTGTGAATAGCCATTCGCTCATGGATGAATAAACTTGTTAGGAGAAGGATGTGGCAGATTTGGATCGAAAACAGCTTTTTGCAGAAGTAGAGGAAGTGTTACAAACGTACTGTGAAGGTTGTTTAATTAAAGCAACCTTTAGAAAAGAGCATGGCAAAGCGTACGCTCATAAATTTTGTATTACGAAATGTACCGTGGGGGAACGGTTGAAAAAATACGGCGAACAGTTATCAAACGCATAAAAAGCCGGCAAAAAGATGCCGGCTTTATTACATGTTGATGGAATTATAGCTTGTTAACGTTAGCAGCTTGAGGTCCGCGGTTTCCTTCAACGATTTCGAATGAAACTTCTTGACCTTCTTCTAAAGATTTGTAACCGTCACCTTCGATTGCTGTGAAGTGTACGAATACATCGTCTCCACCTTCAACTTCGATGAATCCAAAGCCTTTTTCATTGTTGAACCATTTTACTTTACCGTTTTGCATAATAATGAATCCTCCTAAATCTTCGAAACACATTATATCTATGATGTGCTCAAATCAAATTATTCATCACGCCCAGATTTACTGTTCGTAATGTCTCTAATATACCAATAACTCCATATATTAGTCAAGGTCGGAAAGGATCGAAAAGTCAAAATTATTTCGTCAAATAAACTGATATTTCTACAAAAGTAGGGGTTTTCCTTTACCTTGTACTTCGCTAGTAATTATAGTAAACTTTAGAGAATGAGCAAAGATCAGGAGGTTCTCTTATGCCTACACCTAGTATGGAAGATTACATAGAACAAATATTTTTATTAATAGATAAAAAAGGTTATGCCCGTGTGTCTGATATTGCCGAGGCGCTCTCGGTTCATCCGTCATCTGTGACGAAAATGGTGCAAAAACTAGATCGGGATGAATATTTAATATATGAGAGATACAGAGGGTTGATTTTGACGGAGAAAGGAAAGAAGATGGGGAAGCGCCTTGTCGAACGTCATGATCTGTTAGAGGAATTCCTGCGAATGATCGGGGTGAATGAGGAATTTATTTACGAAGATGTTGAGGGGATCGAACATCACTTAAGTTGGAATTCAATCGATCGAATTGCCGATTTAATTGAGTACTTTAACGAAAATCCAACGCGCCGATCTGATTTGCAAGCTGTTCAGAAAAAAGAAGAATAGGCTGCTCTTTAAGGAGAAACCGTTCTGTGTGAGGGGCGGTTTTTTTCATTGCCCCAACTAGTTCTATTCCCTTACAATTAAATAGAAAACAGGGATGGGGTGGAGAAGATGAATTGGAGCGTTCAAGCGCAGGATCAATGGAATGAGAAAGCCGATGGTTGGCATGCTAAAAGTAAGGAAATGTGGGAGACGGGGAGTCGAAAGGGTCTCGTTTCTTTTGTGGCTACTTACGTGAAGCAGCCGGCAATTGTGGCTGATTTAGGCTGTGGTGACGGATATGGGAGCTTCAAGCTTCATGAAAAGGGGTATGAAGTCATCGGAGTCGATCTATCGGATAAAATGGTGGAGTTAGCGAAAGGACTTAAACAAGAGGGATTAACCTTTCATCAAGGAGACCTCACACAGCTTCCATTTCAAGATGAATCGATCCAAGCGGTCGTGGCGATTAATTCGTTGGAATGGACAGAGTCGCCAGCCGAGGTGCTGACGGAAGTAATGCGAGTGTTAGCACCTAAGGGAAAAGTATGTGTGGCGATCCTAGGCCCGACGGCAGGTCCAAGAGCGCATAGCTACCCACGCTTAACCGGAAAAGATGTAGTGATGAATACGATGATGCCGTGGGAGTTTAGTCAGCTTGCTGTCTGGCAAGGCTTTACGATCATCGATGAGTATTATGTATATAAGGAGGGAGTGCGTGATGAACACGTCGCTTCACTGCCGAATGAACTAAAGCAAGCATTAACGTTTATGACGGTTTTTATGCTAGAGAAACGATAAGTTGGTTGATATTGAAAAGAGCGGAGGAACCTATCATGAGTGTACATACATCTGTGAAAAGTGATATTGAAATTGCCCAAGAATCGATCATTAAGCCGATTGTAGAGGTTGCTGCAAAGGTTGGATTAACAGAAGAAAATCTAGAGCTCTATGGCAAAAACAAAGCGAAGCTCACGTATGAAACGCTAGAAACATTAGCAACAAAACCAGATGGAAAAGTCGTGCTTGTGACAGCGATCAACCCGACGCCTGCTGGGGAAGGGAAATCAACGGTTGCGGTCGGATTAGCGGATGCCTTTAATCAAATTGGTGTCAAGGCGATGGCGGCTTTACGCGAACCATCGCTCGGACCGACGATGGGGATCAAGGGCGGCGCCACAGGAGGCGGCTATGCCCAAGTGCTCCCAATGGAAGACATTAATTTGCATTTCACTGGTGATATTCATGCGATTACGACAGCGAATAATGCCCTCGCTGCTTTTTTAGATAATCATCTTCATCAAGGTAATGAGCTGAACATCGACCCGCGGCGAATTGTTTGGAAGCGGGCGCTCGATTTAAATGATCGGGCTCTTCGCCAAGTGATTGTCGGACTTGGTGGACCGATACAAGGGGTACCACGTGAGGATGGCTTTGACATTACGGTCGCTTCTGAAATTATGGCGGTGCTTTGTTTAGCCGATAGTTTAGCTGATTTAAAAAGCCGTCTTTCTCGCATGATTGTTGCGTACAATTACGACAAGCAACCAGTCACTTGTGGCGACCTTGGAGTAGAAGGTGCGCTTACTTTGCTGTTAAAGGATGCGTTAAAGCCGAATTTAGTGCAAACGATTGAGCATACACCGGTGCTCGTTCACGGCGGTCCATTTGCCAATATCGCCCACGGCTGTAATAGTATCATCGCAACGAAAGCAGCGAGAAAGCTAGCCGATTATGTCGTGACCGAGGCGGGCTTTGGCGCTGATCTTGGGGCGGAGAAGTTCCTCAATATTAAAGCGAGAATGGCTCAAATCGATCCGGATGCGGTCGTGATTGTGGCGACGATCCGTGCGCTGAAAATGCACGGCGGCCAATCTAAAGCCGATCTAAAGCAAGAAGATGTTAAAGCATTGCGCGAAGGATTGAAAAATTTAAAGAAACATATCGA
Organism: Bacillus sp. Hm123; assembly: GCF_051842975.2. Taxonomy (NCBI): domain Bacteria; kingdom Bacillati; phylum Bacillota; class Bacilli; order Caryophanales; family Bacillaceae; genus Bacillus; species Bacillus sp. Hm123. Next base: position 1,988,034 of record NZ_CM200277.1, on the reverse strand, counting down.
AACGGTTCAAGCCTTCGGGGTCCCTGCTGTCGTGGCCATCAATCGCTTTGTGACCGATACGAAAGCGGAAGTTGAAGAACTTGCACAATGGTGTCAGCAAGAGGGCGTCGAAGTCTCCTTAACAGAAGTATGGGAAAAAGGCGGAAAAGGCGGCACAGATTTGGCGCAAAAAGTCGTGCAAACCATTAACCAATCCCCATCTCGTTTTAAGTCGTTATATGAGCTTAGTCAATCATTAGAAGAAAAAATGAACGTGATTGTGCAACAAGTCTATGGAGGCAAGGGTGTAGAATTTTCTGCGAAGGCGCTGAAGCAGCTAAAAGAATTCGACCAGCATGGGTGGAGTAATTTGCCGGTTTGTATGGCGAAAACGCAATACTCTTTAAGTGATAACCCGGCAAAAATCGGAAGACCGCAAGACTTTACGATCCATATTCGTGAGCTGATCCCGAAAATTGGCGCTGGCTTTATCGTTGCTTTAACAGGTGATGTGATGACGATGCCGGGACTACCGAAAAAGCCGGCTGCTATTGCGATGGATGTTGATGCGCAAGGGAGAGCGCAAGGGTTATTTTGAGGGGGAGTTTGATTGTTTGATCCAACGGCTTTTGACAATATTAAATTTATCGTTCAAGCGGAAGTGTATGACCGCGATTTAGCTGGACTTCTGCATATCCACGATCGCAAAGACTTGGTCGATTTAGCGAGTTTGCAGCGGGAGTCCTCGATCGTCTTTTCTCTCGTAGAGCAAACAGACAGGAAAGTCGCGATCAGCATTCGGTCGACGATCCATCAATTAGCAGGTGAACTAATGCAGCTGCCTAAGGCTGAACCAGGTGTCTTACTTGAAGTGATTTATTCGGGAGAGGCACCGCACTTCACCGAGGAAATGATGGATACACTCGACCGACTTTGGGGCGAAGGACGTCTCGTGGAACGAAGAAAAATTGAATCGGATCGCCAAGAGCTGGTGCATGAATGGCGGCTTGACTTTCAGCGAACGATTACAGAAGATATGATCGAAGAAATGACCGATCTAGTCGGTTTTATCGTGGATACGCTACAAGCAATGACTAAGTAGCTAGGCGACATATAGAGGAACGCGGGAGTGGTAACGACGAATGAGAGTGTTAACAGTAAATGAAATGACTAAAACGTACGGAGAAAAAGAGTTATTTAACAACTTAACGTTTTCAATTAGTGAGAAAGAGCGCATCGGTTTAATCGGCGTCAATGGAACAGGGAAATCGAGCCTGTTGAAAATTGTCGCAGGCAAAGATTTGCCTGATAGCGGAGAGATGATTGCGCCGAATGATTATTCGATTACTTATTTAGCCCAAGAGCCGGAGCTAGACCCGGAGCTGTCTGTGATGGATCAGCTATTTTTAAGTGAAGCACCGGTCATTCAATTGTTAAAAAAATATGAGCAAACGTTAAGGCAGCTAGAGCAGGAGCCGAATAATCAAGCGGTGACGGAAGAGTTGTTTGAACTGCAAAAAAGAATGGATGCACTTGATGCGTGGGAAGCGAATACGAATGCGGAAGCGATTTTAATGAAGCTAGGCATTTCTGATTTCAGTCGCAAAATGGGCGAGCTTTCCGGTGGACAGAAAAAGCGTGTTGCGCTGGCGCAAGTGTTAATTGAAACGCCAGATTTGTTAATTTTAGACGAGCCGACGAACCATCTCGATTATGAAACGATCGGCTGGCTTGAAGAGTATTTAAGTAAATATGTGGGTGCTGTGTTGCTTGTGACGCATGATCGTTATTTTCTTGATCGAGTAACGAATCGAATGTTTGAGCTAGAAGGCGGCAATATTTACACGTATAAAGGCAATTATCAAAGCTATATTGAGCAGAAGGCGGAGCGCGAGGAGCAACAAGCGGCTGCTGAAGATAAACGTCGGAATTTATATCGCCGCGAGCTCGCGTGGATGAGACGAGGAGCGAAAGCACGGACGACGAAGCAAAAAGCGAGAATTGACCGCTTTGAGCAATTAGAAGGTGCGCTTGGCCAAGGACCGAAAAAAGAGCAAGTCGACTTAGCCGTCAAGGGAAGCCGACTCGGCAAGCAAGTATTTGAACTGAAAGATGTGGCGAAATCGTTTGATGGAAAAGTGATTTTACAAGATTTTAATTTGCTTGTGAAACCAGGTGATCGGTTAGGGATTGTCGGCAAAAACGGCAGTGGAAAATCGACGTTTATGAACCTGTTAGCTGGAAAGCTTCCGTTCGATCAAGGCGAAATGATCACAGGACAAACGGTGAAAATTGCTTACTATACGCAAGAACGGACCGATATGGATGAAAAAATGCGGATGATCGCCTACATTCGAGAATCAGCCGAAGTCGTGACGACAAAGGATGGCGAGCAATTGTCTGCCGCTCAAATGCTTGAACGATTTTTATTTCCGATGCATGCCCATGGAACACCGATTTATAAATTATCTGGTGGAGAGAAACGCCGCCTCTATTTGTTAAAATTGTTAATGTCTCAGCCGAATGTGCTGTTACTCGATGAGCCGACGAATGATTTAGATACGGCGACGTTAACGGTTTTGGAAGATTATTTAGAGGATTTTCCAGGTGTCGTTGTCACCGTGTCCCATGACCGTTATTTCCTTGATAAAACAGCGACTCAATTGCTCGTGTTTGAAGGAAATGGTGTGATTGATTCGTATTACGGTTCATACAGCGACTATTTGGATCAACAAGCGGCACGGGAGAAGCTAGAAGCCGCTCCGGTGAAAAAGGTCGTTCAAGAAAAGCCACAAGAAAAAACGAAGAAAAAATTAAGCTATAACGAGCAACGAGAATGGGACGGACTTGAAGCGAAAATGGCTCAAGTGGAAGATCGCATCGCAGAGGCCCAGCAGGAGCTTGATCAAGTAGGAAGCGACTTTGAAAAAGCACAGCGTTTGAGCGAAGAGTTAGAAACATTGAATGAAGAATTGGAGCATTTAATTGAACGATGGAGTTATTTATCTGAGTTTGTGTGATGAGCAGGAGAGCACGTGGAAAAGTTTCTTCTATGTTACAATGACAGCAACGACTCAACAGGAAAGGAGAAACGGAAATTGAAAATTATTAAAATCGAGCCAACACCTAGTCCGAACACGATGAAAGTGTTGTTAGACGAGGAGCTTCCGGCTGGCAAAAGCAATAATTATAAAGCGGCGCAAGCAGAAGAAGTATCCGAGCCGCTGCGATCACTGTTACAGATCGAAGGCGTGAAAGGCATTTACCATGTTGCCGATTTTCTTGCGGTGGAGCGAAACGGGAAATATGATTGGCAAATCATTTTGCCGCAAGTTCGCCAAGTATTTGGAGAAGCGACAGGGACGGAGGATGCCGATGCTTCGATGGACGAGGCGTTTGGAGAAGTACAAGCACAAATTCAAGTGTTTAAAGGCATTCCGATTCAGTTGAAATTAATGTCAGCGACCGAAGAGAAGCGTTTTGCGTTGCCGGATGAGTTTTTACAAGCGTTTCAACAGGCGCAGTCTAGCGACGATAATTACGTACTGCAAAGAAAGTGGCAGGACTTTGGCATTCGTTACGGTGATTTAGAGGAAATCGGCAAAGAGACAGTGGAAGAGCTGATCGCTGCTTATCCGAAAGAAAGGCTGGCCGCTTTAGCGGAAAGCGGAGCGAGTGGTCAACTCGTCGAGAAACGCCCACAAGTGAAGCTGACGGAAGCGATGTGGCAAGCGGAGGATGATTGGCGGAAGCGCTATGAGTGGCTAGAAGGACTAGCCGACCCAGCGCTTGAAGATCTTCCGGTATTAACGCTGGCACTAGCAGATAGCAAGCCAGCGATTCGCCGATTGGCTGTTGTTTATATCGGCATGATTGAAGATGTGCAAGTATTGCCGTTATTAACGCAAGCGCTGAAGGATTCAACCGTGACCGTTCGCCGCACAGCCGGTGACTGCTTGTCTGATTTAGGATTTAAAGAAGCGGCCCCGGCGATGTGTGAGGCGCTTAACGATAAAAGCAAAATCGTTCGTTGGCGAGCGGCGATGTTTTTATACGAGGTGGGCGATGAAACGGCACTACCTGCTTTAAAAGCGGTGGTCGATGATCCAGAATTTGAAGTGCAAATGCAAGTGAAAATGGCCATTGAACGAATTGAAGATGGCGAGGAAGCGAAAGGCTCGGTGTGGAAGCAAATGACCGAAGCGCGAGCGAAGAATGAGGAGGAAACAATATGACAAATGCTTATGAAGAATATATGCGCCAAATGGTATTACCGATGCGTGCTGAATTAACGAATGCAGGCTTTAAGGAGTTAAAAACAGCTGAAGAAGTAACGGAATTTATGGAACAGGTAGAAGGAACAACGCTAGTCGTTGTCAATTCGGTATGTGGCTGTGCGGCCGGTCTTGCTCGACCAGCGGCTACGCAAGCATCGATGCATGATGCGGCACCTGATCATTTCGTGACGGTATTCGCTGGACAAGATAAGGAAGCAACGGCGCAAATGCGCATTTATTTTGATGGATACGAGCCATCTTCGCCTTCCATGGCGGTATTAAAAGGAAAAGAAGTGGTACACTTCATTCCGCGTGAGCAAATTGAAGGACAAGATATCGGTTCGATCATTACGAATTTAACGACGGCTTTTGAGCAATATTGTAAATAAGAGAGAAGGATGTCGCTCGCGACATCCTTTTTATCCCGCATTTATTTGTTAGCGAGGAAAAAAGATGATTATTTCAACCGCAAGTAGAGTGAATCCACCATTAGAACAAAAGGCAAAGCAAGCGGCTAAAGAATTAGGGTTTCCGTATGTCGCTAGACGAAAGCGCTCCGTTGCTGATTTGCAAAAACAGCATGAATCCGATTGCTTAATTGTGAAGAGAGAACGATTGGAACTCTATCCGCTTCACGAAAACGAACCTTTCTTTTTTCATCCGAATTCCGCTTCCTTTCGCGTGAAGCGGCTCATGCGCGGAGAAGAAGATCCGTTTGTGTCAGCGGCTAAGCTAGAATCAGGAATGTCTGTATTAGACTGCACGCTTGGACTGGCGTCTGATAGTATTGTCGCAAGCTTTGTAACGGGTCCAACAGGTCAAGTGACCGGCATGGAAGGTAATCCGGTACTTGGCTATATCGTGAAGCAAGGATTAAAGGAATGGCAAACACCACTGCCGGAGTTACAGGCCGCGATGGAGAGAATTGAAGTGAAGTTAGGCCGCTATCAACAACTGTTATCGACGTTTGCTGATCGCTCCTTTGATGTCGTGTATTTTGATCCGATGTTTACAGAAACAGTCGAGACGTCAGAAGGGGTCGCTGGACTGCGGCATGTTGCCATTTATGATGAGCTAGAGAGGGAGACGATCGAACAGGCGATGAGAGTGGCGAAACAGCGAGTCGTGTTAAAGGATCATTTTCGCTCGGATCGGTTCGAGCGTCTTGGGTTCAAACAGCATATTCGCAAAACATCGGCGTTTCACTTTGGGACGATAGAAGTCTTATGTTAAGATAAGTAGCGTATGAAATAAGGAGTGGGGCAACATGAGTCAAAATGAACAACAATATTTAAATCTTTGTCGCCATATTTTGCAAGAAGGCGTAAAGAAAGAAGATCGTACCGGAACAGGAACGATCTCTGTATTCGGGCATCAAATGCGCTTTAATTTGCAAGAAGGGTTTCCGTTGCTGACGACGAAGCGTATTCCGTTTCGCTTAATTGTCAGTGAACTTTTATGGTTTATGAAGGGCGATACGAACATTCGTTATTTATTGCAGCATAATAATAATATTTGGAATGAATGGGCTTTTAAAAATTGGGTCGAAAGCGCAGACTATCATGGACCAGATATGACTAACTTTGGTTTGCAGGCGTTAGAAGACGAGGCATTCAAACAAGAATATGACCAGCAAATGGCGCTGTTTAAAGAGAAAGTGTTAACGGACGACGACTTTTCCGCCAACTATGGCAAACTGGGCGATGTGTACGGTAGCCAATGGCGCGCATGGAAAACGACGCAAGGAGAGACGATTGATCAGCTGCAAGACGTAATTAATCTGGTTAAGAACAATCCCGATTCTCGCCGCATGCTTGTGTCTGCTTGGAATCCAGAAGATATTCCTTCAATGGCTTTGCCACCATGCCATACGATGTTTCAATTTTACGTTGCAGAAGGCAAGCTATCTTGTCAATTGTACCAGCGTTCTGGCGATGTCTTTTTAGGTGTGCCATTTAATATTGCGAGCTACGCCTTACTCACTTGCTTAATTGCTCATGAGTGTGGATTAGAGCCAGGTGAATTTGTTCATACGATTGGTGATGCTCATATTTATATCAACCATTTGGAGCAAGTCAAGACACAATTACAACGTGAGCCAAAAGCGCTTCCGACATTAGTGTTAAATAAAGAGAAAACGAATATCTTTGATTTTGATATGGAAGATATCGCAGTAGAGGGCTACGAGCCGCATCCGGCGATTAAAGCACCAGTAGCGGTGTAAATAAAGGAAAGAAGTGATTCGATGATTTCATTTATTTGGGCGATGGATCAAAACGGTGTTATCGGCAAAAATAATCAACTGCCATGGCGACTGCCGGAGGACTTGAAATTTTTTAAAGAAACGACGATGGGCCATCCGATTGTGATGGGGAGAAAGACGTTTGAATCGATCGGCAAGCCGTTGCCAGGGCGAGAAAATGTGATTTTAACTCGCGACCGCCAGTATGAAGCAGAAGGCTGTACCGTTGTTTATTCCGTGGACGAATTAGTCAAGAAAGCGGAAAACGAAGAACAGTTATTTATTACGGGTGGAGCGGAAATTTTTCGTTTAATGCTCTCGTTTGTGGATCGCTTGTATGTGACGGTCATTGAGGAATCGTTTGACGGAGATACTTATTTCCCGAAAGAGCTGGATTGGAACGAATGGGAGATGGTTTCTGCCACGCCAGGCGTGAAAAATGAGAAAAACCCGTATGATTATCAATTTTGCATATACGAAAAGAAGAAATAGCAGGTAGTCTCTGCTATTTTCTTTCTGTTTTTAGGAGGAGAAAGATGTTTCGCTTACTGTATTTTGTCTTATTTTTAGTCGTGACGTTAATCGGGAGCTTGCCCACATTGCGAAAAAATAAAAAAGTGAATGAGGGGCTGACGGTTGCCGAGCGTGATCAACAAGCTCATCAGCTACCGAAACGATGGGCGCGAGCGGTTGTGAAATCGACCGGTTCAACTGTCGATATTAAAGGTCAGGAACATATTCCGAATGGTCCGGCTCTCTTCATTTGTAATCATGAAGGCGACTTTGATGTACCGGCTTTACTCGGACATATTGAGAAGCCGTTTGGATTTATTTCCAAAGTGGAAGTGAAGAAAGTGCCGGTCGTGCGCGATTGGATGGATGTGATCGGCTGCATTTATATTAATCGTAACGATCGTCGTGATGCGGTGAAAATGCTTCGAGAGGGAGCGGGAAAACTAAAAGCGGGTCATTCACTATTAATCTTCCCGGAAGGAACGAGAAGCTTAGGGGGAGAGATGAAACCCTTTAAATCAGGCGGCTTTCGAATCGCCAAAGATGCGAACGTACCGATCGTTCCAGTAGCGATTAAAGGAACATCCGACATGTTTGAGAAGAATAACCGTAAAAAGGTGACATCTGGTCAGATACAAATAGAAATCTTACCAGCGATTTCTTTTAATATATTTGAAGAGTACGAGTTGAAAGATGTAGCGGAAATCGTGCAGGAGAAGATTCAAGGTGCGCTAGATCAAATGAATACATAATGGGCGGAGCCGCGTATAAGTGGCTCCGTTTGTTTTTAACAAAAAATAATTTTCTGAAAATACTTGCTTTTCTGTTATTAGTATCGCATAATAATGTTATTATTTTAATGGAGTACAGCGGTAAACCAAGTGAGTGAAATGTTAGGGGGAGTCATTGTGAAAAAGTGGGTAAAAGGAATGGCAGCGATTGGCATGACGAGCATGCTGATGCTAGCAGGCTGCGGCAATAGCGGCGAAGAAGAGAAAAAAGAAGAAGCAGGTCCAGCAAAGGAAGATGCGGTCAAAATTGGGGTTACTCAACTTGTTGAGCACCCGTCATTAGACAATGCGTACAAAGGATTTCAACAAGCGCTAGAAGATGCGGGCATGGAAGCCGATTATGATGTGCAAATCGCTCAAGGTGATCAAAATAATAACCAGACGATCGCTAATAATTTTGTCAGTGATAAAGTCGATTTAATTTTTGCGAACTCTACACCGAGTGCAGCCAGCGCATTAAATGCGACAAAGGAGATTCCAATTGTCTTTACTTCGGTGACAGATGCCGTCGCTGGTGGCTTAGTGAAAGACCCGAACAGTCCAGGTGGAAACATTACCGGAACAACGGACCTTCACCCAGAAGCGATTCCGAAAACGATTGAATTTATGGCGACAGAATTTGACGGGAAAAACGTCGGTGTCATTTACAATGCCGGTGAGCAAAATTCCGTCGCACAAGTGGAAGCGGTAGAAAAAGTGATGAAGGAAAATGGATTGAAGATTGTTCCGGTGACGGTGTCAACATCTTCTGAAGTGAAGCAAGCAGCAGAGTCACTCGTTGGAAAAGCTGATATGATCTATATCGTCACAGATAACACGGTCGTATCCGCGTTGGAATCAGTCATTCAAGTGGCAAATAAAGAGGATATTCCGATGTTTGTCGGCGAGCTTGATTCTGTAAAACGTGGAGGATTTGCGGCCTTTGGCTTTGAATATTACGACATTGGCTATGAAGCTGGTCAAATGGCGGTACAAATTTTGAAAGACGGCGAAAAGCCAGGCGATTTACCGGTTCAACCGCCACAAAACTTGAAGTTACTCATTAACGAAAAAGCAGCGAAAGAAATGAATATTGAAATAAAAGAAGAATGGAAAGAACAAGCGGAATTTGTGAAGTGATGGAAAAAGGAGCTTTTCGGCGAGAAGCTCCTTTTTGTCACACAGGAGGGGAATAAGATGTTGACAGCTTTGTTTGGATCAGTTGAAGTAGGAATGATTTATGCGATTATGGCACTTGGCGTGTATTTATCCTTCCGAATTCTTGATTTTCCTGATTTAACGGTAGATGGAAGTTTTGTGACAGGAGGGGCCACCGCTTCTGTGTTAATTGTTTCAGGAGTCAATCCATTTTTGGCGACAGGGGCCGGGTTTTTAGCTGGCTTTATCGCTGGATGCTTAACCGGAATTCTTCATACGAAAGGGAAAATTAATCCGTTGCTTTCTGGTATTTTAATGATGATTGCTCTTTATTCCATTAATTTACGGATTATGGGAAAGCCGAATGTTCCCTTATTATCAGAAGAAACGGTACTGACGAAAATTTCAGCTTGGTGGCAAGGACTAGGCATTAGTCTGTTTGAAGGGGCCACTTGGGAAATCTTACTTTCGATGTTCCTGTTAGCATTTATCATTAAGCTGATGCTCGATCTGTTTTTAAAGACGGAAATCGGCTTAGGCTTACGGGCGGTTGGTGATAACGATGGCATGGTTCGCAGTTTCTCGGCGAATACCGATTGGCTAAAAGTGCTAGGGCTTGGCCTGTCGAATGCGTTAGTCGCTTTCTCTGGTGCGTTAGTTGCTCAATATAACGGCTTTAGTGATGCCGGCATGGGCATTGGAATGATTATTATCGGCTTGGCATCTGTCATTATCGGTGAAGCGGTGATTGGAAGCTCTTCTATTGCGCGAGCGACGTTAGCTGTTTTAATCGGAGCTATTTTGTATCGCATCATTGTGACATTGGCTTTACGAGTCGAATTTTTAGAAACTGGCGATATGAAATTAATTACAGCGGTGATCGTCATTATTGCCTTGGTTGTGCCGAAGCTGATTGATAAACAAAAGTCAGCGTTGCGCAAAAAGAAACGAGCGGCTCAATTAGAAGCGGCTGTCGAGAAAAGAGGTGAGTCGATTGCTTCAATTAAACCAAATTTATAAAGTGTTCTATGAGGGAACACCCGATGAAAAGATCGCCCTCAATCAAGTGAACTTACAGCTTAATCCAGGCGATTTCGTGACGGTGATCGGCAGTAACGGGGCGGGGAAATCGACGTTAATGAATATTGTCTCCGGCAAATTATTTCCTGATGTGGGATCAGTTACGATTGATGGGACGAATATGTCGATGTTACCAGAACATAAACGGGCGAAAAAAATTGGCCGCGTATTCCAAGATCCGCTCGCTGGGACGGCACCGACGATGACGATTGAAGAAAATTTAGCACTTGCTTACAATCGGACGAAAACGAGAACGTTAACCTTTGGTGTGACGAAAAGCAAGCGCGATTTTTTCCGTGAGCAGTTAGAAATGCTTCACCTCGGTTTAGAAAATCGTCTATCAGCAAAGGTTGGTTTGTTGTCGGGAGGAGAACGGCAAGCATTGTCGCTCTTAATGGCGACGTTCACGAAGCCAAATATTTTATTGCTTGACGAACATACAGCGGCGCTTGATCCAGCACGCGCGGAATTAATTACGAAGTTAACGAAAGAAATTGTTGCTAAATTCGAGTTAACGACGCTCATGGTGACACATAATATGCAGCAAGCGATCGACCTTGGGAACCGTCTCATTATGATGGATAAAGGGCAAATTATTTTTGAAGCGAATGAAAAGGAAAAGCCGAACTTAACGGTAGAGAAATTGTTATCAGAATTCCAGCGAATTCGTGGCGAAGCGATGTTAAACGACCGTTCGTTGCTCGCATAGAAAAAGCTTGTAGAGACTCGCCTCTCTACAAGCTTTTTCATGTTTCTTCAAAAATTAATTGCTGACGTCGATTAAATAAACTTGGATAAAGTAGTAATCCTAAAATAATGCTCGTTAATGAGGCCATCGCTAACAGGGAGAACACAATGATCAATTGATAACGAACCGCTTGGATGGGGTCGGCACCGGCGATAATTTGACCGGTCATCATGCCGGGAAGCTGAACGAGTCCGATCGTTTTCGTTCCATCGATTGTTGGAATGAGGCTGGCACGAATCGTATCTTTTAAGATCGATTGTATCGCTTGTTTTGGCGAGCCTCCTAATGACAAGATGACAAGCACTTCTGCCTTTCTTGATTGAAGCTCTGCTTTTAACCGGTTAAGCAGTAAACTACAAATCACCATCGAGCTTCCGATGATCATTCCGCTAATTGGAATGACATATCTAGGAGTGGGTGGGATGATGTTCAACCCTAGTAGAAAGGTCATCGCAATGATTTCAATGATGACTAAAGTAGCAAGCACGCGCAGATGAATGTTAGGAAATCCATGTCCTTTTTTCACGACATTTTGCGCGGCTACACCAATCATTAGTGAAATCATGAGAAGGATAAACAATGGATGATCGGCGGAAAAAATAAATGAGAGGACATAGCCGATAATTAAAAGTTGAACGGTCGCCCTAAAAGCTGATATTAATAGGTCCTTTTCTAGACCGAGCTTTAAACTTTTGGATAAAATAATCGCTAAAAAGACAAAGACGAGGGCAGAAGACAAAGTGAGTAAACTCATTATGACCATTCTCCCTTCAAAAAACGGCGAGTAATTTCGTTCTTAGGCTGTTGAAAAAAAGAAGCTGTGTCCGTTGCTTCCACAACCTCACCGTCGACTAACAACCATGTGACATCTCCGACTCGTTTCGCTTGTTCTAAATCATGAGTCACCCATAGGATCGTTTTTTTCTCTTGCTTTTGAATGTTGACAATCAATTGTTCAATTTCACGTGCAGAAGACATATCGAGAGCTGAAGTGACTTCATCTAATAATAAGATCGACGTTGGATTGACGAGCGTTCGGGCGAGAGCGACTCGCTGTTTTTGCCCACCGGAAAGTTCAGCGGCATTACGTGTCAATAAGCTCGTTGGCAAGCCGACATACTCTAATTTTTTCTCCGCATCTTGAAGCTCTACTTGATGAAGTCGAGCCGCCAACATGAGGTTGTCTTCCACCGTTCCTGGAAGCATCGTTGGTGTTTGAAACGCAAGACCGACATATTTTCGTAACTCGTTCACGTTCCATTTACGTACTTCTTTGCCATCGATGAACACTTCTCCGTGATCAGGCGTCAGCATCAGATTGCAAAGAGATAAAAGCGTGCTTTTTCCAGAGCCGGAAGGACCGACTAACGTTAAAATGACGCCTTGAGGAACTTCGGCAGTCATTTGGTGAAGAACCTTTTGTGTACCGTTCTGAAAATATTTGTCTACTTGCTTAAATGTTACTGCATAATCTGTCATCAATAATAAACCACCTATTCCATTTGAAATATTGACGTGTATTAGCTATTATCCTAAATTAGACCTCTCGTTTTCAAGTTTGAAGCCGGTCGAAATAAGTAAATATTGTTTAACTTCCTTGCATTTAGCGGTATAATGACAAGAGATTGACTGTATAGTTAGGATGTGTAAGTATGAAAAAAATCAAAATAGTGACCGATTCTACCGGAGATATTAGGGAAGCCGATTTAGAGAAATACGGAATTACTAGAGTTCCATTAACGATTTTAATAGACGGTGAATCTTATTTAGATGGAGTGGAACTTGCACCGGATGAATTTTTAGTGAAAATGCAGCAAGCGAAAGAATTGCCGAAAAGCTCGCAGCCGCCTGTTGGCCGTTTTTTAGAAGTATATGATGAGCTTGGTAAGGATGGCAGTGAGATTCTATCGATTCATATGACTGGGAAGATGAGCGGAACTGTTCGTTCTGCTCAGCAAGCTGCTGAAATGAGTGAGTCGAAAGTGACGGTGTTAGACTCTGGCTATATTTCGAAAGCTTTATCTTTTCAAGTAATCGAAGCAGCGAAAATGGCAGAGGAAGGTCGCACGATGGACGAGATCGTCGCGAAATTAGCGGAAATCCGCTCGCAAACGAAGCTGTATATTGTTGTTGATACGCTAGAAAATTTAATTAAAGGTGGTCGCATCGGAAAAGCCACTGGATTTATCGGCTCTTTATTAAATATTAAGCCGATTTTGAATTTGGACCTTGCTGAACTAAGTCCAGTGACGAAAGTTCGTAGCCATGCACAAGTTGTGAAATTTTTATCGAAGCAGCTAGCGGAAGAGCTCAAAGGCAAAGAGCTAATCAAAGTAGGCCTTGCTCACGCAGATGGACAAGACCTTGCTCGTAAGCTAACAGACAAAGTGATTGAATTGACTGGCTTTGAAGATATTGAAATCGATACAACAACACCGATCATCTCCACGCATACCGGCATTGGCGCATTGGCGATTATGTATTGGGCGAAATAGAAAATTTTTCAACTAAGTTCCTAAAATAAAAGCGGTGTAGAAAAATAACGGGTTCGGTTGTTGAGGATAAAATGTAAAAAGGTAATATAAATGGGAGTCCAATTCACATATGAATTGGACTCCCATTATTTATCCCGCATTAACGGGCTGTAAGACTCCCACCTCAACATGGCAGAAAGAGCGTAGGCATGTAGGTGGGAGATCAACAGCCCGTAAAAGCCCAATCTGTTCACCTAACAATCTGTGAGGGATGAAGAACCCCCCCACAGATTGAAGGTTCACTTTATTGGTATATCAATATTTTGAGGGGGAAAAAGATGAGTGAGAGTGTTAATTATAAATTTTGGACTGTTTGTTTGGTTCAAAAAGGAGATTATGTACTGCTATTAAATAGACAGCACGATAATTTTAAGGGATTTATACCTCCAGGGGGAAAAGTGGAGTTTCCCGAAAGTTTTACGGAAGCAGCCATTAGAGAGGTTAAGGAAGAAACAGGTTTAGAAGTAAGCAACCTTGTTTATAAAGGACTTTATGAGTACGTTAATCCAGAAAAAAATGACAGGTATATGATTTTCAACTATATAACTAACTGTTTTAGTGGGACATTGTTGGAAGACTCACCCGAAGGTAAACCTGTTTGGGTTAATATCAATGAAATCCCTAATCTTCCTATGCAGGGTTCAATAAGAAGAAGATTTCCTTTGTTTTTTGAAGATGGAACTTTTGAGATTCAGGTTGAATGGGATAATGAGAAAAACCAAGAGGGGCAAGTTACCATAAAGAAAACCTAAATATATGATAAAAGGAGCAGGTTTCTGCTCCTTTTTAAATTATTTAGTGGATAGTGATTGGCATTATAGTTATACAGGAGATGAAGCACATCCGATTTTTGAACGAATTAATACAGAACATGGTGCTCAAAATAAACCTTTAAATGATTTAACATGCGTGGCTAAAATTATTTTGTTTACTTTGCATTTGGAAATGACCAAAATGATGCTTCATTATTTCAGTATGCACTTGAAAGTGTCTGTGTTGGTGAACATGAGATTAAACGATTGGCTACTACTTCGATAAAAAAAGAAGATGTAGCCAACAGTATAATAAAATTAGCTGAAAATATGTATAAGGATCGCTTGTTGTCATTTCGTGAATTCTATGAATCGTATAGCAAAGAGATGAAAAAATGATTATTCCAAAAATAACTGTCAGAAACGAAATGGTTAACCCTAACAAACGGTTCTCTCAAAGTTAAAAGACAAGTCGGCTGAAAGGTTGCTCTTTAACCTTTCCGTCGGCTCGCCTTTTGTTTGTCGTGGCTGATCAAGTTGGCTCCGCATAACAGGAGAATATGATATCTCACAATCCATAGGAATATTTATACTGTTATTTACTTCCTTATATTTGGAACACAAAAATGAGCGAGGTAGTTGCCCAACCTCACTCACAATTTTTATTTCAGACTGTTCAGCATGTTCTCTCCACGAGCTTCAATTAATTTGTTAATATTTCCAATGATAGAAATGATATTTTCATAGGATAAGTGTGTTGGCAGTGCTCTTTTAATCAAAGAATGGTCATCCCAATAAAAATTAACATTTAGCCCGTTTAGGTAATCTCCGTAATAATACTTTTCTACTAAAGAAACAAAAGCAGTCTCTCCTAGAAAATTTTTAAAATACTGTAAAGTTAAATCCCAATAGTCATGTAATAAGGTATTTCGTTTTTTATTGAAACCTTTTGGAACCAAAGTGAAATTTCCAATTGAGTGCGTTAATTTAGCAAACTTTTTTACACTTTCATTTTCATTGATTGTTTTATAATGTTCATAAACTTCATCTTTCAGTAACCATTTGTACCGAGTAGGATAATTATTAATTCCTGCCTTTTCCCAATAGTCACTATCATAAGATTTCAGTAATAATCTGTATACTCTATAAAATGAATTCATTGTATCGCAATCATAAAAGTTTAATTCTTTAGCACTCAAACTCCACAGTTTTTCATATATTTCTTTTGCAAGTTCACAGCGATCACAATCAAAACTAGATTGTGAGAAATCAAGTTTGAATTCAAAAAATTTCTTTATTGGATTATCCTCATTCTTAACTCTATCCGTAGGTGATTCATTCTTAAAATCGTAATTGTAGCTTTCGTTTTCTAAAAAATCTTCTAAATTCATAACCTTACCTCGCATTCATTGCCATAATAAACGTCAAATAATTAGCCAAATAGCGAAGAGCCAAAAATTTGTTATTGCAGTCTTTTTGTATAGATATCAGCAATTCCATAAAGCAAGCTAATGATTGTAAATATTGCAATAGATGATAAATCAGTTAAATTGTATCTCTCAATGAAAAAAGAAAATAATTTTTCAAAAATTATTTTTCCTGTGAAGAATCCAATAAAAGTAAAAATAAAGAGTTTAAACAAAGATTTATTAAAGAACCTTTCGATCAGAATTGTAAGTGGTAGTATCAATAAAATATAAATTAAAAAACCATATAAAGCGCCAATCCAGATTAAATTCAGGCCAAAGTCAACATGTTCAGTCGTTGTAATTTTATTTCCTTCTATTCTTTCTAATAACCAAAAACCAAAACCAAACAAAATTAAGAAGAGGAATCCCAAAATGGTATAACGTTTGGTACTATACATTTCTTCACCACTTTCTATGAATTCTAAAAGACGTTATGAGAAATTTAAAAACAGGGTTATAGAAGGTGGAAGTGTTTCGGGATTGGTAAATGAAG
The DNA here is from genome assembly GCF_051842975.2 of Bacillus sp. Hm123. NCBI lineage: Bacteria > Bacillati > Bacillota > Bacilli > Caryophanales > Bacillaceae > Bacillus > Bacillus sp. Hm123. The sequence continues at coordinate 1,972,019 of NZ_CM200277.1, read as the reverse complement.
AGGGTTAGTGTTAATTGGAATGTAAAACTAATTGGGTCAGCAGTCGAACTGAATACTTTGTATAAAGAGTTAAAAGAAATAATTGTGAATGATTTATACCAATTGGATACACCTAATAAATAAAATCCCAGCCCGACTCTATGTTATGTTGTCGGACTGGGACTTGCTTTTCACTTTGTCCAGCTCCAGGTGCCAACGACTAGTGTACTTCCGCCCTCCTCCTTGCGATAAGTCAACATCGATTCACTATCGTTCATCGTGTTTCCTTTATCTCGTGCGGATGGCTCCAGTCCATACGTCGCTGAGCAGCGCCTTCCGCTTTTCTCTTGTCCAGCTCCGCCTCCTAGACACTCGAGTCAAATAACCTGTCGCTTACAAGACTGTCGTCTTTCCAGCGCCAGAACATTTGCTTGTCGTATCTAGGCAGTCGGCTCCGCTTTTCGTGTTGTCCAGCTCCAGGCACTAGCGACTAGTGTACTTCCGCCCTCCTCCTTGCGATAAGTCAACATCGATTCACTATCGTTCATCGTGTTGTCTAGCTGCGCCAACTAGCCGCTCGAGGTCAAAAGCCAATCCGTCCAAAAGGTTAAAAAACAACCTTTCAGCCGGCTCGTCTTTTGCTTGTCGCGGCTGATCAAGTTGGCTCCGCATTTCATTTTCCTTTATCTCATGCGGTTGGCTCCAGTCCATACGTCGCTAAACGGCACCTTCCGCTTTTCTATTACGCAGGCATCGGCGTTGGAGTCGGCTCAGCATAGCCTTCATTATATTTGTTATCAATGTAGTCACGGATTTCTTTTAATGATTTGCCTTCTTTGTGCATGAGGACGGATTCGGCTGCGATTTCGAGGCAGACGCCGCAGCGTGTGCCGTGGTCGTCCCATACGACTTTTTCTTCGTTGATGTCAGCGACGAAGCAGTTTAAGTTGCTTTTATGACCGGCTGAATCGCCGCAGCCGCAGTAGCAAGGCATCGATTCTAGTACTTCTGGATTTTCGGCTGCTGCTAAATAGATGGTTTTCATTTGATCATCTTTATCTTGTAAAAAGTTTGGTATTTCATTGACGGAAGCGGTTTCTTCTTGGAGGTCACCGTTTGGCTGGGTATGCATATGATCCGTATGGGATTCGGATTCACTAGCTTTATGCCCTTCACTCTCTTCTTTAGACACAGAAGAGCAACCGACAATAAGCAAAAGTAAACTACTAAGAACGGCAAAGTAAGTTAATACTCGCATTGTAAATCTCCTTTTCTGTATAATGATTTATTATACATGAACAATGTGGGTGAAACCAATGGGAGTTATGGAGTGAGTGATCCTTTTTCTTACATATGAATATGCTATAATGTCAGTAGTTTAGACAGAGAGGTGAGAGATTTGAAGAAAGCATGGCTTCTTGTCGTTGCTTTCGTGTTTAGCTTATCTGCTTGTGCCGCTCAAGAAGAAAAGGTAGAGGTCGTGCCACAAGATTTACGTGTGGTTTCTATAGGGGATTCCTTAACAGAAGGTGTGGGCGATAGCACGAAAACAGGTGGCTATATCCCTTATTTACAAAACAAGCTAGTGGAGCTAGAAGAAGTGAAAGATGCCACCTTCACGAACTATGGAATTAAAGGGAATCGAACGGATCAGCTTCTTAAACGGTTAGATGAGCAACAAGTGAAGCAGTCGATTGAGCAGGCGGACTTTGTTATCATTACGATTGGCGGAAATGATATTATGAAAGTGTTGAGGGAAAATTTTACCGAGTTAAAGGTCAATCAGTTTGATGATGGAAGAGAGCAGTATGAAAAGCGCTTAAATGAAATTATTCAAAAAGTAAGGCGAAGCAATGAAGAAGCGGGAATCGTCTTAGTGGGATTGTATAACCCATTTTTAGATATGCTTCATGATGTTCAGGAAGTGGAATTGATTTTGAATGAATGGAATGGAACGAGCAAGCAAACAGTAGAGAAATACGATCGAACGACCTTTGTATCGGTAGAAGACCTATTTACTAATCCGACAGAGGAATTGTTATATGTCGATCAATTTCATCCGAATGATCGAGGTTATCAGTTGATGGGCGAGCGTATTTTTGACACAATTAAAGGTGAAGAGCTAGAAGAATTGACGAATAAGAAAATTATGTATGTAAAAGAGGAAGAATGATGAAGAATTTTTGGAAATATGCGTGTATCGGAATTGTAGTGGTGAACGTATGTGTGTTAATCGCGATCGCTGTCATGTTGTTTTCTCCGATGAAGGACGATGCGATGCCGACGGATGCGCCTCTAGAAGGGGTAGCTGAATTTCAAGTGAAGTCGAACAAAGAGGATTTAAATAGAATGATACAATCCTATATTGAAAAAGAAGCGAAAAATAGTCCGATAGAATTGAACATGTACTTAAAAGATGAAGTGATCATGTATGGACAAATACCGGTGTTTTCAAGTGGGATTGACTATAAGCTGACGTTTGAACCGAAAGCATTAGAGAATGGCGACATTGTGTTAAAGCAAAAAGAAATGAAGATGGGACGAGTAGATCTCCCTGTTTCATATGTGATGAAAACGGCTCGAGATGCTTATCCATTTCCGAAGTGGGTGAAATTCATGCCGAACGATCAAATGATCTATTTGTCATTGAATGAGCTAGAGTTGAAAAGCGAGATGAAAGTGCGTGCCGATCGCGTTGATTTGAAAAAAGATGATATTCAATTTACGTTAATGCTTTTAGAAGAAGAAGGAAGCAACGAAGCCGCTCAACAGTAATCGAGCGGCTTGTTTTATGTAGAAATTTCTTTACATTTTCTATCATTCTCCTTTATATTGAGGAAAAAAAGGAGGAGAACATGTGCGAAAATCATTTTTTCATTATTTAATGAAACATCGAGAAGAACCTCCACGCGATGAGATTGCGGACTTTGCCAATCATGCGTTTAAAGATCATAGCTTTCCGAAGCATGAAGCAAGCTATGATGAATTAAGCCGATACTTAGAGCTGAACGGACTCTATTTACGAAGCATGGCCGTTTTTGATGAAGCGTGGGAAAAATACATCGAAGAAGAAAAAGATTAAAAAATGAAACCTTTTGCTTTTCATTTGCGTATCATTAGGTAACAAAAAAATTTAGGGGGAGTTTTTTATGTCATTTTTCGGTAAAGTTTTAGCGAGCTTTGGTGTAGGTGGAGCGAGAGTCGATACGAAACTAGAGCGTTCGGAATATACGGCTGGAGAGCTGATGCGTGGTAAGGTGGAAATTTACGGAGGGAATGTTCCTCAAAACATTGACTCGATTTACTTAAAGGTAAACACAACGTACACACGCGAAACCGATGATCATAAATATACTGATTATGCGGCAGTGAAGAAGCAGAAGTTAAATGAGCCATTTACGATTGGGGCGGGAGAGACGAAAGTGATCCCGTTTGAATTGGAATTGCCGCTGGACACACCGATCACTTATGGCAAGACGCGCGTATGGGTCGAAACGGGTTTAGATATTAAAAATGCGGTCGACCCAGAGGATAAAGACTACATAGAAGTGCGTCCGACGCCGCTTGCGACGAAGATTTTGGAAGAAATCGAGCTACTTGGTTTTCGCTTACGCAAAGTCGATTGTGAACAGGCTTCATTAAAAATTGCAAGCCGTTATCCGTTCGTTCAGGAATTTGAGTTTGTTCCAACGACAGGAGTATTCCGTGGTCGCCTCGACGAATTGGAACTCATGTTTATTTCCCAAGCAGAGCAGTCCGCTCAACTATTAATTGAAGTCGACCGCAAAGCGAGAGGATTAGGTGGTTTTCTTGCGGAGGCGCTTGAAATGGACGAAAGTTTGATCAATGTTCGTGTGACGGCGCAAGACTTGCCACAACTAAGAGAGAAGCTTACACAAATCATTTCCGCTCATATGTAACAATTGCAACGACTAAATAAAAACATTACAATAAATGGTGCAATAGCTATCCTACTGGAGGTTTGATGATGAGCATTCATATTGGAGCAAAGGAACATGAAATTGCTGAAACAGTCCTTTTACCAGGAGATCCATTAAGAGCAAAGTATATCGCTGAAACGTTTTTAGACAATCCAGTGTGCTACAACGAAGTCCGCAATATGTTCGGCTATACGGGTACTTATAAAGGGAAAAGAGTATCTGTTCAAGGTACTGGAATGGGCGTTCCATCCATTTCGATTTATATTAATGAATTAATGCAAAGCTACAATGTCCAAAACTTAATTCGCGTAGGCACTTGTGGTGCGCTTCAAAAAGATGTGAAAGTACGCGACGTCATTTTAGCGATGAGTGCGTCGACGGATTCGCAAATGAATCGCTTCACCTTTAATGGTGTTGATTATGCCCCGACAGCGAACTGGGATTTATTGAAGAAGGCTTATGATGCTGGTACGGAAAAAGGCCTTCATTTAAAAGTAGGGAACGTATTTACCGCAGATATGTTTTACAACGACAATGCCGAGCATCAAAAATGGGCTGACTACGGCATGTTAGCGATTGAGATGGAAACGTCTGCTCTTTATACACTGGCAGCGAAATTCGGTCGCAAAGCGCTTTCTGTATTAACAGTGAGTGATCACATTATTACAGGAGAAGAAACGACAGCGGACGAGCGCCAAACGACATTCAATGAAATGATCGAAGTCGCTTTAGAAGCAGCGATTCAAGAGTAATCACGAGAAGGCCAGCCTAGCATAAAAAAAGGCTGGCTTTCCTATGTGAAATGAAATTATGGGGAAATCAGGTGACGAAATGAAGAAGACCGGGTTGTTATTGTCAGCCGTATTATTATTAGGCGGTTGTCAGTCAGCGGATGAAGAGAAGAAAGTAGAGAAAGAAACGACTCAAGAAGAGAAGAAGGTGAGCCAGCCATCTGGCCCACAGCTTGAAGCTGTTTTTTTCAATGAAGTGAAACAGGTGGATGGTCAAGCTGTAATTGCCAATCCAGAGAATGTGCTAGCGTTAGTTAATAAGGAATTTACTTTGCCGGGAGAGTATAAGCCGGCCGATTTAGTGCGTCCGAACGTGCCCTTTTCCTTTGGCAATCAAGACATTGAAAAAAGCTATATGAGAAAAGAAGCGGCGGAAGCGATGGAAGAAATGTTCCAAGCGGCAGAGCAAGATGGCATTTATTTATTTGCTGTTTCTGGCTATCGCTCGTATGAACGGCAGCAACAAATTTTGGCGAATCAAATCGCTAAAGTAGGAGAAGAGAAAGCATTAGAAGCGGTGGCTCCACCGGGTTCGAGTGAGCATCAAACGGGCTTGACGATGGATATTTCCGCAGAAAGTGTACAATTTGATCTCGTGCAATCGTTTGAAACGACACCAGAAGGTCAATGGTTAGAGCAAAACGCTCACCAATTCGGATTCATTTTGCGCTATCCGAAAAACAAGGAAGATGTGACACAATATATGTATGAGCCGTGGCATTTCCGCTATGTTGGAAAGGATGCGGCGAAGGACATGTTTGAAAAGGGCTGGACGCTTGAAGAATATTTTAACAATGTAGAGAAAATTTAACATAATCTAGGAGAAGACCAAGGATATGATGTAGAATAAGTGAAAAACTTCCCATTCCACGAAATGGGGAGTTTTTTCTTTTTTATTATTTGAAAAACTGTTAGAATGGAAGAGTTGAAAAAATAACTGTATTAAAGGATGGAAAGCGGTGAGCAACATGGAAGAAAATCAATCAGAACAATCTGGTGACAAGCAGACCCATTATATTCGATTAAAGAAGTTTCATTTCGTTATGCTTGTATTCTTTCTCGTCTTTGTCTCAGCAGCTATTACTACAATTGCTCTAGCTTTCGGCGATGAAAAAGCAGCGGAAGTGGGCGTGACGCCTCGTAATGAGTTTACCAAGTTATATGAAGCATATGACAAGCTACAAAATAACTATTACAAGGACTTAAATAAAGATCAGCTCATAGATGGTGCAATTAATGGGATGTTGGACTCACTAGATGATCCATATTCAGATTATATGGATCAAAAAGAAGCAAAAAGCTTTCATGAAAGTGTTTCAGCATCCTTTGAAGGAATTGGGGCTGAAATTAGAGAAGAAGATGGAGCGATTATGATTGTTTCGCCAATTAAAGGATCACCAGCGGAAAAGGCCGGCATTAAACCGAATGATAAAGTCCTTTCGGTGGATGGCAAAAGCGTTCAAGGCATGGGGTCTTCTGAAGCGGTCATGTTGATTCGCGGCGAAAAAGGAACGAAAGTCAAATTGAAAATTCAACGTGCAGGAACAGCGAAACCAATCGAAATGACGATTGTACGTGATGAAATTCCAGTCGAAACAGTTTATGCGACAATGGATGATCACAAAGTCGCTCATATTCAAATTACGAGCTTTTCCGATCATACGGCAGAAGAATTGAAAAAAGCAATAAAAGATATGGAATCCCAAGGGATGACATCGATGATTCTTGATTTACGCCAAAATCCTGGAGGGTTATTGGACCAAGCAGTAGAAATTACGAGCATGTTTGTCCCAGAAGGCAAAGTGTTATTCCAAGTGGAAGACCACGCAGGAAAACGTAAGAAGTTTGTGTCTGACGGTAAGCCAAAGTTTGATCTTCCAGTCGCTGTACTTGTCGACGAAGGAAGCGCTAGTGCATCGGAAATTTTTGCCGCAGCGATGAAAGAATCAGCTGGTATTCCGATTATCGGTGAGAAAACATTCGGGAAAGGAACCGTTCAAACATCCGCAGAATTCAAGGACGGCTCTAATATGAAATTTACAACAGCGAAATGGTTAACACCGAACGGAAACTGGATTCATAAGAAAGGTGTCACACCGGATACAGTCGTGAAATTACCGAGCTATGCCAACTTAGCTTTCTTAAATCCAGATCAACCATTGAAGTTAGATCAATTATCAGATGAAGTAAAGAATGCTGAGAAGATGCTAGAGGCGATCGGTATCAGCCCTGGAAAAGTGGACGGCTTTTTTGATGAACAAACAGAAGCAGCTGTGAAACAATTCCAAGAACGAACCGGGCTTGAAACAACCGGTATTATTGAAGGTAAAACATCACTTGAACTCATGGCGAAACTAAGAGAGCAAATTGAACAAAATGATACACAAAAACAAAAAGCCATCGAGATTTTAACGAAGCAGAAAGCTCCAGCTGCTTCCTAATGCAAAAAAAGGCTGTTTCAAAGAGAGTCTCTTCTCTTTGAAAGCAGCCTTTTCTGTTGAGCAACTATATAAAAAAGGGTGAGCAGGATGAAAAAACAAGTATATGTGCTGTCAGGGTTTTTAGGAAGTGGCAAAACGACGTTACTAAAGCAGTTATTACAGCATTTAAAGTCAAATGATCGCCGACCGGCCGTATTAATGAATGAACTAGGAGACATTTCGATTGATTCCGATGAAGTTGACGAAGAAACGCCATTAAAAGAACTCTTAAACGGTTGCATTTGTTGTACGATTCAAGACAAGCTAGAAGCGCAGTTACAGGAGTTGTTAGTAACAGAAGAATTCGATGACTTAATTATTGAGACGACGGGAGCGGCGCATCCGGTAGAAGCAATTGACGCCATTATGTCCCCATTGTTTGCGGAACAGCTACAATGGAAAGGGATTATTACGATCGTTGATTGCCTTGCGTGGAAAAACCGGGCGAACCTATCACCAGCCGTGCTGCAATTGATGTACGAACAAATTAAGCATGCCGACTTATTAGTCATTAATAAAATCGATCTTGTCTCTGAAATGGATCAGGGAATGATCACCTATGATATTCAACAAATTAATGGAAATGCATCGATTTGTTTAACGACAAATGCTAAAGTTTCAATGAAGCAGTTAAGTGAAATGAACATGTCCCCTAAAGGTGAAAGAATGGCTGTTCATGCTCATCAGCACTTACATTTAACGGTTTTTAGCCATACCTTTCATGGCAGTGTCGATATCGAAGCATTTGAGCAATGGTTACGAGGGACGAGCGAGCAACTGTACCGAATGAAGGGATACGTACCTGTCAGCAATAGGCAATATCCGATGCTGTTTCAATATTCTTATGGTATGCCCTTATGGATGCCAGAAGAAATGAATATGCCGACAAATGTTGTCATCATCGGCGAAGGCCTAAATCAAGAGGCGATCATTTCCGAACTAAAGGCGTTGGAAAAATAAAAAAGCTTTATCCTTGCTTCACATACCCCTTATAGTATAAAATAACAATCGGAAAGGGGGTTGTTATCATGTTCATAGTGCTTATGTTATTATTATTCTCATTCATTTTCATCGGGATTTCTTATCGCTATTGGCCAGTTTCAGTCGAGAAAATTCAATTGGACGAGGTGAAATCTTATCCTATTATTGATGTTAGAGACTATCAGGAGGCGAACCAAGTACCTGTACAGGAAGCGATCCAAATACCTTGTGGCTATATTCCGCGTTACGCCCCTAATTTGAATGAAAAGGTGGTCTATATCGCTGCTGGAAATACGGTGGAGTGTAACTTTGCTGTTCGGCTGTTGAAACGATTTGATATTGAAGTCAAAGGCTGTATTTGCATGAATAGTGCCTGTTAATTTTGTTCGTTATTTGTCATAATTGTTACATTAGTTGAGCGTCTATTCCGCTAATCTAGCTAATATTCATGCCAATTTTTTGATAGCGTGTGATAGTTTAGATGGTTATGGAATTTATTGGAAGTTAAGGGAACTTCTTTTAAACGCTGATAAGGTCAAGTGTTATCGAATTTTATATCGAAAAAATAAAAGCCAGTGGATCTCAATTGAGACAACTGGCTTTTTTGCTTCTATTTCCCTCTATTATGACAACAAAATCATGTTACGATGTAGTTGTCAAATCAAACAACCAGGAGGAAAACGAGCAATGAATAAAAAAGTCATCGTATCATTAGCTACATCATTTACCCTTTTGGCTGCCCCATTTGCAACAAAGTCAGAAGCAGCTACTAACAATACACAAGTAGCGAATCAATCGTCATGTCAATATAAAACATATACTCTTTCTCAAGATGGATGGAAGCAACTACAAGGAAAGAAAGACTTAGAGAAATTTACTAAGCAGTTCGGCAACGTTAGTCAAAAGCCTTCATCAAAGCCGACACAACAGCCAAAGCCGGAAGTGAAACCAAAGCCGACGCCACAACCAAAACCAGAGGTAAAACCAACACCTGAACAAAAACCAGCTGTTGATCCGAATACTTCTGCATTAAAGGCTTTTGAACAGCAAGTAGTCACTTTAACGAATAAAGAACGTACAAAAGTAGGGTTGCCAGCTTTGCAGATTGATAGTCAATTAAGTAAAGTTGCTCGCAAAAAGTCGGAAGATATGTTAGCCAACAACTATTTTTCTCATACAAGCCCAACGTACGGTTCTCCATTTGATATGATGAAGCAATTTGGCATTACCTATCGCTCAGCTGGAGAAAACATCGCTAAAGGTCAACGTACGCCGGAAGAAGTAGTCAAAGCTTGGATGAATAGCCCAGGGCATAAAGCTAATATTTTAAGCAAAGATTTCACTCATATTGGTGTTGGCTATGTAGAAAATGGCTCCATTTGGACACAACAATTTATTAAAAAATAATTCCTGAAACACCGTGGCAACACGGTGTTTTTTCTATTTGACTACTTATAATTGCATAATAACACCAAGATGCTTAATATGATAATATAACTATTGATTAATGGAGAGGATGTCATGAAGACAAAGACAGCGCTTATTACAGGCGGCTCGCGCGGAATTGGCAAAAGGACAGCTATCGCTTTAGCAGAGAATGGATTCGATCTTGTCATTAATTACCGTTCTAGCAAAAACGAGGCGGTTCAATTTGCGGAACAACTCTCAACAGACTATGCTATACAAGCCATCGCGATTCAAGGAGATATTTCGAAAAAAGAAGATTGTGATGATCTGATTGAACAGGCATTGAAGCAATTTGGTGGCATTGATATTTTTATTCATAACGCTGGCCCTTACGTAAAAGAGAGAAAAACGTTAGATGAGTATACATGGGATGAGTGGACGTACATGATGGATGGCAATTTAAACAGCGTCTTCTACTTAACGAAACTCACTTTACCGTTTATGCGTCAGAATGGCTGGGGACGTATCATTACATTCGGCTTTGATCGAGTCGAAACCGCTCCCGGCTGGATTTATCGTTCGGCCTTTGCTGCGGCGAAAACCGGTCTTGCTTCCTTAACAAGAACGATTTCCATCGAAGAAGCTAAACATGGCATCACCGCGAATATGGTATGTCCCGGCGATATCGTTGGTGAGTGGAAAGAAAAAAATATTGTTGATGCTGTGAAGACAGATACACTGGCACCAGTCGGTCGTAACGGAACCGGAGAAGACTTAGCTCGCGTCATTACTTTTCTCGTATCTGAGCCATCTAGCTTTATTACCGGAAGCATCATACCTGTCACAGGTGGACAAGATGTTTTAGGAAAAGTATTTCATTTGAAATCATAACGGATGTAAATATGACTGAAAAGAAGGTTGGTCAGATGAAAAGGATCAAAATGGCGCCATCTACTTTGCTTTTGTCCGTCTATGGTTTTTTTATCGTTGTAGGTGCTTGTTTATTGAAGCTTCCGATAGCAACGAATGAGCCGATTCGCTGGATCGATGCGTTGTTCACTTCCGCTTCAGCCATGACGGTGACAGGCTTAGGAGTCGTCGATACAGGAACTCATTTCACGACAGTCGGTCAATTCATTATTATGAGCCTCATCCAAGTAGGTGGCTTAGGAATCATGTCATTTGGGATCTTGATCTTTATGATTCTTGGTAAAAAAATCGGTTTGAAAAAGCGAGTAATGATGCAGGAAGTCCTCAATTATGTACACGTAGGAGGGGTCATTCGACTCGTTAAATATTTGTTTATTTTCTCCATAACGATTGAATTGATAGCTACCGCTTTTTTAGCGATGAAATGGGTGCCGGAGCTTGGCTGGAAGGATGGGCTATTTTACTCCTTTTTTCATGCGGTGTCCGCTTTTAACAATGCCGGTTTTTCTTTATGGTCTGACAACTTATCAAGCTATGTAGGGAGTCCGCTTGTCAATTTGACGATTACGTCCTTAATCATTTTAGGTGGAATAGGCTTTACGGTGATTGTTGACGTGTGGCAAAAGCGGAAGTGGAGAACATTTTCCTTACATACGAAAGTGATGCTTGTTGCGACTCTGGCGATTAATATTATTGGTTTATTGTTCTTTTTCTTCTTAGAGTCCGGCAATATGAAGACGATGGGGGCATTGCCGCTGTCCGATCAGCTTTGGGCTTCTTACTTTCAATCGATCACGACACGAACAGCTGGATTTAATACGGTCGATTTAAGCGGGATGGAAAATTCTACAGCTTTTTTGATCATGATTTTCATGTTTATCGGTGCAGGGAGTGGGTCGACCGCAGGAGGGATTAAGCTTTCAACGTTTGTCATCATGCTGGTAACGATGCTGACCTATGTACAAGGGCGAAAAGATATCCACCTGTTTGAGCGAACGGTTCGCACCGATCATCTTCTTCGGGTATTGTCGATTACGATGGTGAGTACATTTGTTGTTGTAGCAGGTGTGCTGATCATCAATATTACCGAGCCATTGCCATTTTTGCCGTTAATGTTTGAAGTGGTGTCCGCTTTCGGCACAGTCGGTTTATCGATGGGGGTTACGGCTTCTTTATCGCTTATTGGCAAGCTCGTCATTATTGCGATTATGATTACAGGGAAAGTGGGGCCACTTTCTTTAGTTTATCTCCTAGCCCGTAAGCAGGAGCAAAAATATAAATATCCAACGGAAGATATTTTAACCGGTTAAGATAACAACCCACGCCTCAGGAAGCGGCGTGGGTTGTTGTCGTCTGTTGAAATTTTTTCCGTTGAATAATAAGAAGTCGAGCAGAAAGGGTGAGTGCTCCGGCTGTTAATCCAGAAATTAAGCCGATCCAATAGCCAAATGCTTCAAGCCCTGTTTCATTCGCTAAATAATAGCCAAGTGGCAAGCCGATCACCCAATAGCTAATCATTGTCATGAAAAAGGTGACGTTGACATCTTTATAGCCGCGCAATGCTCCTTGAACAGGCGCTTGAATGGCGTCAGATAATTGGAATAAAGCAGCAAAGAGCAGAAACTGACTCGCAAGCTTGAGCACTTCCGGATGCGATGTATAAATGCCAGCAATTTGATCTCGGAATAAAAATAATAAAATCGTCGCAAGGAAGGAGACAAAAACAGTGATCGCTACGCCAAACCAGCTATAGATTTTCGCATCCTTCCATCGTTGCGCCCCGATTTCAAAGCCAACGACAATCGTTAAGGTCATCGACATACTCATCGGAACCATATAGAGCATCGATGAAAAGTTAAGAGCGATTTGATGAGCGGCAATGACGTTCGTACTGTATTCACTCATCAATAACGTCACTGCGGAAAAAATACTTGTTTCAAAAAAGATCGATAAGCCGATCGGAACCCCAATCAACAAAATTTCCTTCCATTTAGGAAAAGAGATAGCTGGAAAGGAGTGAAAAATTTTATAGTCGGAAAATGGTCGTTCCCGGTGGATAATCCATGCGGCAATGAAGGCGATGATCCAGTAAGTAAGTGCTGAAGCATAGCCGGCTCCAACGCCTCCAAAAGCAGGAAATCCCCATTTCCCAAAAATGAGTACATAGTTAAATAGCACATTTAACGGCAAAGCAATTAACGTAATGAGCATCGACGTTCTCGTCTTGCCGAGGGCGTCGATAAAGCAACGCAGCACCGTAAAGACAAAGACAGGAATGATTCCAAAAGCTAATGCCGTCACATAATCTTTAGCGATATGATGAACATTGCCTTCAAGCTTCATTAGCTGTAACAAAGGATTCAAGGTGACGCTACCGATCGCAAATACGATCAAGGCTAGGGCAATGGACGCATAGATCCCTTGCATCACTGAAAAAGGCACATCTTCTTTCCGCTCCGCTCCAACAAGCTGGGCGACGATCGGAGTAATCGCCAGCAAAATCCCACTTAGCCCAGTAAATACGGGCACCCAAAGAGAAGAACCGATTGCGACACCAGCGATATCGTCTGCGGAATAGCGGCTCGACATTAAAATATCGAAAAAGTTCATCGAGACCATTCCAAGTTGGGTGATCAAGATTGGAAGCATAATGTAAAAAAGCTGCTTCAGTTTTTCTTTCTTCGTAAAGGTCTGTTTCATGCCACTCTTCCTTTCGCTGCTAATTGGCAGAATGAAAGCATTATAACATATTTTCTTATAAGAAAGGGGTTCTTTTAGTCTTTTGGAGATAAGCCATAAAAGAATAATTGAATCAATTCCTCCGTAAACAGAGCGAGCTCCTCGCGAGAGAAGTGCTCGTAAGTCAGCTTGTCATTTGCTTGTTTCCACGTATGTAAGTGAAATAAAATTGCTTGAATGGAGAGGTTTGGATCGATTTCGTTTCTAGCTTGGGCTTGTTCCACCATCTTGATAAATAAAGGCATGATGTCATTTTGATAGATGGATTCGGCGAATTGTTGTAGCTCCTCGTCATCTGCCAATAGCTGTTGAAAGTTGGCTGGTTCAATTTCTTGAATCACTGCTTTTTTTTGAAAAAGAATCGCTTCGATTTTCTCTTTTAAAGGGATCTCACTATGAAAGAGCTCTTTTGATTGCTGTACTTGCTTGATGAAGTATTCTTTCATCACTTCTCGTATTAATGAATCCTTGTTTTCGAAATAATTGTAAATGGTTACTTGCGATACTTGAGCAAGTTTTGCAATATCTTTAATCGTGATCGCTTTTGCTCTGTTTGTTTTCAATAATATCAAAGTCGCTTCTTTAATTTGTTGTTTTTTCATTTCCGTTCGTTTATTAAAGCCATTCACGAGAATCACCTAATTTCCGTTCGTTTTCCTTCTATTATGCCATGTTTTGAAATAAAAGAGAATGAATAGTTAAAAAAATCATTGTATTGAGAAAAAGGATGGCATACAATAAAAATGAAATATTTAATTATTATCATTTCAAAACTTATTGGAGGTGGGCAAGGTGATCGATGTCAATGGATGGACGAAGCAGTTTTCCAATGGGCGAGGCGTATTTGATCTTTCTTTTTCGATTGCAGAGGGAGAAGCGTTTGGTTTTCTTGGTCCGAATGGAGCCGGGAAGTCGACGACGATTCGATTATTGATGGGCTTTATTCAAGCGGATCAAGGGCAAGCGACGATTCGACGGCTAGACTGCTGGAAAGAGGCCGCCGCTATTCAAACATTTACCGGCTATTTGCCAGGGGAGATTGCTTTTATTGAAGGGATGACAGGCCAAGAGTTTCTCCAATTATTAGCGGATATGCGAGGGATGAAGGATCATTCTTTAAAAAATGAACTGATTGAAAGACTCCAATTTGACCCAACTACACCCATTCGAAAAATGTCTAAAGGAATGAAACAAAAAGTCGCGATCACCGCCACCTTCATGCATCGACCTGCTGTTATCATTTTGGATGAGCCGACGTCAGGACTTGATCCACTCATGCAACAGCTGTTTATTAATCTTGTTAATGAAGAGAAGAAAAGAGGAACGACATTTCTCTTTTCTTCTCATAGCTTTCAAGAGATTGAGCGGACGTGTGATCGAGCGGCGATCATTAAGGATGGGTATCTCGTCGCTGAAAAAGATGTGTATCAATGGCAAACGCTCCAGCGGAAAGTGATGGAGATTACTGTGGCAAATGAAACGGAAGCAGACCAACTTCAGCAAGCATTGAGCGGGGAACGCACAGGTGGAAACCGAGTTCGTGTGACGGTAAAAGGCGACTTCGATTCGCTCATTCATACTCTTGCGGATTATCATGTGCTGAATTTGGATGTGCATGCTCAGAGCTTAGAGGATATTTTTATGGACTATTATGATCGAAGAGGTGAACGTTCATGAATGGGGCGTTGTATCAAAAAATGATGAAGGTTCATGCGAAAGCGATGTTCAGCTATGGGATCGGAGCGGCTCTTTACTTACTGCTTATTATTAGTGTCTATCCTTCTGTTTCAGGGGCGGAGATGGATCAGCTCATTGAACAAATGCCACAAGGGCTCATTGATGCGTTTAACTTAGATCAAGGAATGGGCACGCTACTTGATTTTATGAGCGGAAAATTTTATGGGGTATTGTTTGTCATTATATTAGCGGTGTATTGTATGATGACCGCTTCACAGTTAATGGCTCGCTTAGTCGACCGTGGGGCGATTGCTTATTTACTGTCGATGCCGGTATCAAGAGCGGCGATTGCTAGAACGCAAATGCTTGTGCTGTTATCAGGGCTTGTGATCATCATCGGCTGTACGATGCTGGGCGGAATGATTGGAGCAGCTCTGTTTATTAAGGATGAACCCTTTGCGTTCGGAGATTTTGCGAAATTGAATTTGATCGCTTTGTTGTTCTTTTATGTCATTAGCGGCATCGCCTTTCTATTTTCAGCGATCATGAATGACGAGAAGAAGGCTTTAGCTTATTCAGCTAGTTTGGTGTTGCTGTTTTATGTGCTAGATTTAGTAGCGAAGATTAGTGATCAGCTAGATTGGCTACAATATGTGACGATCTTTACTGTGTTTAATCCGGTTGAGATTATTACACCCGATTATGCTTTCGGTTCGGTTGTGTTTGGTCTTGCAATAGCGGGAACGATCCTATTTGCATTAGCTGTTCGTGTTTTTACGAAAAAGGATTTAAGTGTATAACCATTGGAAAACCCTTCAGCGGGATGCTGAAGGGTCCTGTTTGTTAGCTCATAATAGAGGATATGAGAATCGTTTTTTTATAATGAATTTGGCAGAGGGGAAATTTTTATGCTTCCATTGCTTGATCATCTGCTGTTTCGTTCATTTGACGCATCATGTAAAGAGTGAATAAGTCTTTAGAAATTTCAAAGAGATCATACACATCTTCCTGCTTATTGATTTGTGCGTAAATGGATGGTCGTGTGTCGTTTGCTAAGATGGCATATGGCAGTTTTTGAGCGGCTTTTAACGATCGCGTATTAACTTTGCGAATTCGCATAAAGACGGCCTCAATGTCTAGCTCATAAAATAATTCTTGAAAGAAGGCTTCCTTTGCTGGGGCGTTGTACCCTTTTCCATGATAGGGCTTGCCTAGCCAAGTGCCAAGAAAACCAGCCTGTTCATTAATGTCATACAAATTAATCGTTCCAATCGGATTACCCCACTCATCGACAATCGTTCGTGAAATTAATTCCCCACGCTCTTCCGCCTCGATTGTTTGTTTCGAAACGAAGACAAACTCTTCGTAGGAGTGAGCTTTTTGACGCACGAAAGGGAAGACTTCAGGGTGCGTCATCAAATCAAATAGTACATGGCTGTCATGTACATCGCGCTTCTTTAACATGATAATCCCTCCAAATGAGGGCAGTTCGGTCCTATCGCGCCCGAATTCCACCCTCGAAATTTTTCATAGCTTTCATAAAAAATTTCGGGGTGGGAATCGAACCCACTAGAACCAGCTAAAGAAGCTGGTGGCGCACCATTTGCCTTCCCTAAATCACCATAAATTATCTGCTTTTCTGCTACTATCATACAAAAAAAAAATTTGTTTGGAAACTGTTTTTTTGTATATTTTTTAATTTTTTTTTTAGGAAAATAGGCGCGATAAATAGGCGTTGATTTCTATTTTTTTGATACAATAAAAGTAGGAAGGAGTGGGAGTTAGTTCATGGTTAAAGTTAACAATAAACAAAGGTTGTTAAAGTTGATGGAATGGTTTCGAGAGGAGACGGATGAAAGTAACGAGTGGACGATCGATGACATCATTAGCAAATTTCAAGTATTTTATGGTGAAGAATATAAACCGAATAAAAATTCTTTAAAAGATGATATTGAGAATTTAATAGAGGCCAATTTTGATATTACGATTAATCAGGAAAAAGAAGGAATGCCGAAATACTATAGTCATCAATATCGACTGTTTGAGCCTTATGAGCTGAGGATGCTCATTGACGCGGTCGTTTCAGCTAGGTTCATTACGAAAGAAGAAACGAAAGGTCTCACACGAAAAATCCAAACATTAACGAGTCAGCCGCAAGCGAAACGACTGCAAAATGAACTTTTAATTGATACATCTATCAAAAGTGAAAGCAGATCAGTTCGGCTAGCGATTAATGATTTGCACGAAGCGATTACGGAGAAGCGAATCGTGACGTTTCAATATGGACGATATAATCTCGATAAACAGTTTATGTTAAGTCATGATGGAGCGCTCTATAAAGTGAAGCCACTCGCTTTAACGTGGGCACATGATTTTTATTATTTGATTGCTTATTATTTTGAGGCAGATGAAATTAGACATTATCGCATCGATCGAATGAGAAATGTGCAAGCAACTGAAGAGTCGTTCACGTATGAAGCTTTCGATGTCGGCAAATATGTGCAATCAACATTCAATATGTTTGCCGGGCAGGCTGATTGGATCAAAATTCGCTTTAAAAACGAGCTAGTCAACGTGATCATTGATAAGTTTGGGCATGGGGTAGATATTCAAAAAGATGGAGAAGAGTATTTTATCCTTTCGACTAAAGCGATCGTCAGTACTGGATTAGTTAATTGGATTCTCAACTTCGGATCTCAAGCGGAAGTTGTGCAACCGAATGCATTAAGAGATCGAGTGCAACAAGAAGTAGAGAAGATGTATCATTTGTACATAGCAGAGAAGGAGAAGGCGGTGGATTAAATCTAAGCCGCCTCTCCTTTGATTGCTTTTTGAGATCATGTCGATTTTCAGGCTTGCTGTTGAATGCTAAAGACCGCCTCCCCGGTTCGGTAGTTGCATCGGCCAGACTTATGGCTGACCGATGCCTTCCGCTTTTCGATTGTCCAGTTGCAGGCGCTATCGGCTTTTGCTTGTCGCCGATGATCAAGCGCCTTCCGCTTTTCGTTGTCCAGCTCCGCCTCCTAGACACTCGAGTCAAATGCCAGTCTGACTACATGGCTGAAGAACGCCATTTCGTCATTCTGTCATTTGCTTGTCGTGTCTAAACAGTCGGCTCCGCTTTTCGCTGTCCAGCTCCAGGCGCCAGCGACTAGTGAACTTCCATGTTCCTCCTTGCGATAAGTCAACATCGATTCACTAACGTTCATCGTGTTTCCTTTATCTCGATCGGCCCATTCCAGTTCATACGTCGCTAGACGGCGCCTTCCGCTTTTCGTTACTTATGTAAATTGTTGTTTTTGAGGGCGGTGATGTGGCGTGTTCCGGTTTTCATTTCTGACCCGCAAAATGGACACGTTGGGGCGTCTGTTGTTGCAAAGTCTTTTCTCATCCAGCCGTTACAGTCGTCTGCTACGCATTCCCATGTAGCAACATCTTCACTCGGTAAAGGTTCTGTACGTCTGTTATTGTAGTAAGACATTTCGTCACTTCCTAATTTGCATATTTTCGTTCATTGCTATTATCTCATACTTTTATGCAATTTCATAAGTTTCTGTTTATTTTGTTTGAAAGACTTGTCTTTTCGTGTTGTGTTTCATTTCACATTAGTCGTTGAATGAGTGGAAACTTTTGCTGATCGTTTGATATTTCGCAATGAGCTTGTCCAATTCTTGGCTATACTTAATCGTCTCTCTATGACCTAATCCCTTCGTCATCCCCGTCTGGATCATCAAATGACGTTTGCACATAATCTCTGTCACTAAATCTGGTTCCATTTTTTCCATTTTTTCAGTCTCCTAATTTTTCATTCATATTTTAATCCACACAACAGTATGTATTATGCCCACTTTATTAAGAAAATGAAAGATGTTCGACAAAACTTCTAGGAAAATTACAAAAAAACATGGCATACACGAATTTTGCCTATAAAAGCCTTTGTCTAAAAGTATCTTCGACAAACAAATCATGCTAATATGAAGTTGAAATATTGTGAAAATTCACAACGAAAGGAGCATCGCCTTGACCCATATAAAAGATATTATGACACCTATCACAGAAACGTTACGTGAAACATCTACGTTACAAGAGGCGCTCGTGATGATGAAGGAAAATAAATGGAATACCTTACCTGTCACGAATGACGATCGACAATTGATCGGTGTATTTACTCGGAGCTCTTTATATCGAATGGTATTAAATGAGCAGTCTTTGTCGACGAGCATAAAGGATTATGTGATTGATCAGCCAGTGACACTTCCAGAGAATATGCCCTTTGAAGAGGTAGCAGAAGTCGTCAAAGTAAGTAAAGTAGGAACGGGGATTGTGCTTGATCAAGAGGAGAAGGTGGTTGGTCTTGCCACGAAAACGGATATCGTGAGGGCATTGATGTTCAAACGGAAATTGGATACGGCGATTGAGCATGCGTACGATGGCATTATTATGATCGACGAGCAGTCCAACATTGAAATGGTCAACCCTTCTTTACTAGAGCTATTTAACTTAAAGCAGCAAGATGTATTGTATCAGCCTGTCGATCGAGTATTTCCTCATTTTCATCTATCGAAAGCGCTTCACACAGAGGAGGCGGAGTTCAGTGACTTTATGGAAGTGAACGGCATTAAGTATATTGTCCACCGGATTCCAATTCTTCAAGGTCAAAAAGTGATCGGTGTGCTCGGAAAAGTAATGTATCGCCAATTAAATGAAGTCAGCATTTTGTTTAAAAAACTTGAAAAAGCAGAAAGCAAGGCCGCTTATTATTTAAATGAATTGAAAAAATCAGAGCAAGCTAGATTTACGTGGGAGCAAATTATTACGGAGGATCGCTATGTAGATAAATTGAAGAAAAGTGCCGCCAAAGCTGCGAAAGGTCGCTCAACGATTTTAGTTCGGGGAGAGTCTGGCACCGGGAAGGAACTATTTGCTCATGCGATTCATGCCAGCAGCGCACGAAAGGACGGACCTTTTGTCGAAGTGAATTGCGCCGCGATTCCCGAACAATTGCTAGAATCCGAGTTTTTCGGCTATGAGGAAGGAGCGTTCACCGGAGCGAATCGCAAAGGAAAAATTGGCAAGTTCGATTTAGCGAATGGTGGGACACTGTTTTTAGATGAAGTCGGGGATATGTCGTTAGTGTTACAAGCAAAGCTTTTGCGAGTGATTCAAGATCGAGAATTTTACCGGGTGGGAGGAACGGAGCGGATGCATGTCGATGTGCGAATCGTGGCGGCGACGAATCGACCGTTAGAGGAGATGGTCAAAAATGGCGAATTTCGCGAGGACTTGTACTATCGGTTGAATGTGATTTCGCTACATATTCCTCCTTTAAGAGAGCGAAGAGGAGATGTGAAACTATTATTCAACCATATAATGAAACAATTGAACCGAGTGCTTAGTACAAGCGTCACCGGGATCGAAGCCGATGCTTTTCGGTGTTTATTGCATTATGATTGGCCGGGGAATGTTCGCGAGTTGAAAAATATTTTAGAGCGGGCGATGACATTTGCGGAAACGGGTAATATTCAAATGGAAGATTTGCCGGAATATATGACAGCGAAAGTAAAAACGGCTTCGTTATCTCATGAGCAGACTTATTCATTAACGGAACAAGCTGAAATGTCGGCGATTCAAAAGGTGATGGAGGAGGTGAATGGCAACAAAGCGAAAGCGGCTAGGTTGCTAGGGATTAGTCGGTCGGGCTTGTATGAAAAGCTGAAAAGATATCAGCTGTAAAACTGTCCATTTTTTGTACAGCTGTCGTCGGTTTGTTCATGAATGAGACAGTCATTGATTGAAATTTCTACCCAAGTACGCTCTTTTGTCGTTGGCACAAATACTGCATTAGTAATAGATGAAACGACAAAGGAGGGGAGTAAATGGACATTGGCTACTATTTAACGTTAAATGCAAGAAATTCCCCGATGAAACGAGCGATTCATTGTGAGGGGAGAGAGTACACGTATGAGACGTTTAATGAGCAAGTGAATCGGCTCGCTCATGGGCTGTTAAACCTAGGTGTAGAAAAAGGAGATAAAATCGCTCTCATGATGAAAAACTCCGATTATTTTGTATTTGCTTATTTTGCTAGTGCGAAAATCGGGGCTGTCGTTGTCCCCATCAATTTTCGTCTCACTGTCCCTGAAGTTCATTACATTTTGGACCAATCGGATACCCAGTTTATCTTTTGTGATCAAGAATATGAAGCGATCATTCAAGTGGCGAAGAAGCAAACAGCTGTGAAAGTCGTGATCGTTGTGGGAGAAACGACGAGTCATGTAAGTTTTCAATCGCTTCTTTCTGACAAGAAGGACGAGCCAGAGGTTGTTGTATTAGAGAGTGATGACCTTGAAATTTTGTACACCTCTGGGACGACAGGGCAGCCAAAGGGAGCGCTATTCGATCATCGTCGTATTTTTAACGTAGGCTTGACGATGATGGTCGGGATGGGGATCAACTCGAATGACCGTTTTCTTCATCTCGCTCCTTTGTTTCACTCGGCTCAGCTCAATTTATTTTTAGTCGCTGGCGTGGTTTTAGGAGCTACTCATGTGATTCACCGTGAATTCCATCCTGTTCAAACGTTACAAGCGATTGAAGATGAGCGAATTACCCATTTTTTCGGGGTGCCGGCGATGTACAATTTCATTTTACAAGTGCCGAATAAGGAAGCGTACGACCTTTCTTCAATTAAAAGATGTGGATACGGAGCGGCGCCGATGCCACCTGAAATTGTGAAACAAAGCATGACATTCTTTCAAACAGATCAGTTTTATAATTTATGCGGGTTAACTGAAGCGGGGCCAGGTGGAATCATTCTCGATCCTGAAGGGCATAAGTATCATCTCGGTAAAGGCGGGAAGCCAATTTTTTTAACAGAGGCGAAAGTGGTTGATTCAGAAGGAAAAGAGACGCCTCCTGGGATGATCGGTGAATTTGTCATTCGTGGAGAGACGGTGATGAAGGAATATTATAAGAAGCCGGAAGAAACGAAGCGTTCGTTACAGGCTGGCTGGTTGTATACCGGTGATTTAGCAGTCGCTGATGAGGAAGGATATATGACGCTTGTGGATCGCAAAAAGGACATGATCATTAGCGGCGGAGAAAATGTGTATTCGATTGAAGTCGAGCAAGTAATGTATGAGCACCCGAGTATTTTAGAAGCGGCAACTATTGGTCTACCGGATGAAGTATGGGGAGAAAGGGTGACAGCTATTGTTGTCTTAAAGCCTAATGCAACATTTGATGAAGAAGAGTTTCGTGGTTTTTGCCGGCAAAAGCTCGCTGGCTATAAAGTGCCACGTCAAGTGATTGTTGTTGACGAGCTTCCGAGAAATACGTCTGGAAAAATATTAAAATATCAGTTGCGAGAAAAATTTCATCAAAAAATGTAACCGTTTTCTAAAAAAAGGGGGGACTCAATATGTATGTAACAATTGGTGATGTGTTTGAATTAACGGTTCATCAATATCCCGATAAAGAGGCGTTGTATGATGCGAGGAGCGGCAATCGCTATACGTATCGAGAGTGGAACGAGGAAGTGAATAAGCTAGCGAATGCCTTTCTACATGAAGGAGTTCAAAAAGGAGATATTGTTTCTACCTATTTATATAACCGCGAAGAACTAGCAACCGCTTACTTTGCTTGTTGTAAAATCGGTGCGGTATTTAATCCAATTAACTTTCGGCTAATGGCAGAGGAAACGGCCTATATTTTAAACGACGCTAAGCCAAAAATTGTGCTATTTGAACAGGCTTTGCAGGATCAAATTACAGCGATCGAGTCACGTTTTCCACAAATGGCGTTTTGGTATACAGATGCGGACACTCCGAGCTATGCGGTGAGTTATCAAGAGAAAATCGAGTATCAATCAGCGAAAAAGCCAGTGGCAGAGGTCGATGAAAATGATTTATACGCGATTATGTATACGAGTGGCACGACTGGTCGTCCTAAAGGAGTGATGCATAAGCATCGCGATATGATTGAGCAATCACAAGCGCTCATTCACGCGACGAAGCTAACTGATCGCGATCGCGGACTTGTGACCGCACCGATGTTTCACTGCGCCGAACTTCATTGTGCTTTTTTACCGCGCATTCATGCCGGTGGAAGCAATGTCATCCTTCATCAGTTTCACCCTCAACAAGTGCTTTCATTGATTCAACAAGAAAACATCACAAAGTTTTTCGCTGCACCAACGATGTGGAATATGCTTTTGCAAGAAGATTTAAGTCAATATGATACGTCCTCTTTAACGCTCGGATTGTACGGTGCCGCACCGATGGCTCCTGCGTTAGTTCGAGCTTGCCAAGAGCGCGTCGGTGTCCAGTTTGTCCAAGCGTACGGGATGACGGAAATGGGACCAGCGATTACATTTTTAACAGAAGATGAACAAATCACAAAGGCGGGTTCAGCAGGGCGTCCATTGATCAACCATGAGATTCGAATTGTCAGAACGAAGGAAGGGCAACCATCTGATCCAAATGATCTGGCCGCTCCTTTTGAACCGGGTGAAATTATTGTGCGTGGGCCGAGTATGATGGCGGGCTATTTTAATCGTCCAGAAGTGACGGAACGCGTACTTAATCAAGGTTGGTACCATTCGGGAGACATCGGCTATTTTGATCCGGATGGCTACCTATGGATTGCAGATCGCGTCGATGACATGATCATCAGTGGAGGTGAGAATATTTACCCTCGTGAAGTGGAGGATGTGCTGTTTGAACATGCTGGTGTGTTAGATGTAGCTGTCATCGGGGAGCCGGATGAAACATGGGGAGAGAAAGTAATTGCCTTTGTCGTCAAGAAGGAGGAAGCTGTCACAGCAGAGGAGCTGGAGCAATTATGCAAAAACAGCCCGAAACTCGCTGACTATAAGCGACCGCGAGCGTATATGTTTGTTGAAGCACTTCCGAGAAACGCCAGTGGGAAAATCCAGAAATTTATTTTGCGTCAACAATTAGAAGAACAGGCGAAAAAATAAAAAAACAAAGGGGATATGTCCAAATGATGAATGTGCCATTAACTGTCGGGTCATTATTAGAGCGTGCTGAAAAATATTTTCCGAAGAAAACGGTCGTATCGAGAACGCATGCTGGTATTCAACGGTTCACTTATAAAGAAATCGGGGAGCGTACACGTCGCTTAATGAGCGCAATGAAAAAGCTCGGTCTGCAAACAGGGGAGCGTGCCGGCACATTGGCGTGGAATCATCACCGTCATTTAGAAACGTATTTCGCCATTCCGGGGATGCATGCGGTGCTGCATACGATTAATATTCGTTTGTCACCGGAGCATATCGTCTACATTATTAATCATGCCGAAGATCAAGTGCTGTTTATTGATGAAGATATCGTTCCACTCGTGGAAAAAATTGCAGATCAACTACCGAAAGTGAAAGCATTTATTATCATGACGGATCAAGCAGAGCTTCCGAAAACGACGCTACAGCCAGTGTATTCGTATGAACAGCTGCTTGAGGAAGGGAATCCCGAGGAGGCTTTTATCGAGGACATTGATGAAAATGATCCAGCGGGCATGTGCTACACATCAGCGACAACAGGAAATCCGAAAGGGGTCGTGTACTCTCATCGAGGGATTGTGTTACATAGCTACGCCCTCGGGTTAGCGGATACGGCGGCTCTTTCGGAATCCGATGTCGCGATGCCAGTTGTGCCGATGTTTCATGCAAACGCCTGGGGGATGCCGTTTGCGAATACTTGGTTCGGTTCGACACAAGTGTTACCAGGGCCGCAGTTTACGCCAAAAGTGCTAGCAGAGCTAATTGTTGAAGAAGGGGTCACCGTCACAGCCGGTGTGCCGACGATCTGGCTCGGTTTATTAAAAGAGCTAGAAGCAGGAGATTATGACACGTCGAGCTTACGAGCCGTTCTTTGTGGTGGATCAGCTGCTCCGGCTGGAATGATTCGTGCGTTTGAAACGAAATTTAACGTTCCTTTTCTCCATGCCTTTGGAATGACGGAAACAAGTCCATTGGCGACATTAGCTCGGCTAAAAAGCTATCAATCCGATTTGTCAGAAGAAGAAAAATTGGATCAGCGTGCTAAGCAAGGGATCATCGTACCCGGTCTGGAAATGAAAGTGATTAACGATCGCGGCGAAGTCAGTTGGGACGGAGTGGATATGGGCGAGTTGCTCATTCGTGGCCCGTGGATTGCGGATGAATATTATCGCGATGATCGCACGGAACAAGCATTTCGAGATGGTTGGCTCTATACAGGTGATGTCGCCACGGTCGATGAAGAAGGGGTCATTAAGCTCGTTGATCGCACGAAAGATTTAATTAAAAGTGGTGGGGAGTGGATTTCCTCTGTAGATTTGGAAAACGCATTAATGGGACATGACGCTGTGTTTGAAGCTAGTGTCATCGCCGTCCCTCATCCAGAGTGGCAAGAGCGACCAGTCGCCTGTGTGGTGTTAAAAGATGGCTTCGATCAAACCATCATGAAACAAGAATTAATCGAGTATTTAGCCCCACAATTTGCGAAATGGTGGCTACCGGACGATATCGTTTTTATGGAGGAAATCCCGAAAACATCGGTCGGCAAGTTTTTAAAGCGAGCGTTGCGTGACCAATTAGAAGATTACTTTATGAAACAGAGCTAATAAAAGATTGAACCCGCCTATCTTGATGGGCGGGTTTTTCAGTTTTGGTTAAATTTTCTTGAGGTCTTGTTTCATTTAGTGTAAAATTACACTAAATGAAACAAGAGTTATTAAGGAGGAGTAGAGATGGAGAGAACATCCAAAATAAAAAAGGTGATGATCATACTACTTGTGATGGTTTTGATCATAACAGTCGGCATTATAGGAAAAAAATTATATTTTGCTCATTACAAAAAGCTAGCGGATGATCGAATTGAAAAAGTCATCGATTTTCAAGGAGCAAAATTAAATAATGGAAAGGTGACGGTAGATGGGTATGATAGCAAAAATGGGTGTTGGGTCAAATTTATTTACTTTAGTGATGACCCTGAGATCGAGTATGACTATAGCTATATAAAATCATCCAGTGAAGTGAGAGTATTTGCTTCGTATAAAAATATGAGCTTAGATTTAGCCAATAAAAAGGCGAAGTATCCGTTAATGGATGTGTATTTTGATAAAGAAGGTAATATAATCGAATCGGAAAAGAGGTAGGTTTATAGAGGGAAAACTATTATTGAAAAAGCAGACACTACTATTCGAATAAACAATTGACTTCATCTCTATGAAATGGTAATATAATGAAACTTATTAAAGGTTAAAAAAGGAGGGGCTACTGATGATTCGAGTAACAGGAAATGTTCAATTTTTTCATATTCATCACTTAGCCTGCCTATATTTATGATATAAAGCTAAACTGTTGGCGCAGGGGGAAGTGACTCCCTGTGCCTTCGTTGTCTTTTGGAGACGTACTGTCCTTGCACAGTGCGTTTTTTTGTTTTTTAGCTATTTCTGAAAAGGAGGAGTGCTTGTGTTTAGCGTGTTACGGAAGCTTCGTTGGTTTTTTAAAGAATATCGACAGCGTTATACGGTGGCGATTGTGTTTTTACTTGTGGCGAGTGCGCTCGTGATCATTCCACCGAAAATCGTTGGGAGCGTCATTGATGATATTCATATGGCCAATTTAACGAGTAGCGCACTTTGGCAATATATTTTGGTTTTATTAGGTGTGACGTTGTTGTCCTATGGATTGACGTATGTTTGGATGCATTTATTGTTTGGCGGTGCGTTCATTTTGGAGAGGAAGCTGCGGCTCAATTTAATGGCTCATTTTATGAAGATGACACCGACCTTTTATGAGCGTAACCGTACGGGCGATTTAATGGCTCGGGCGACCAATGATTTAAAGGCCGTGTCGATGACAGCGGGGTTTGGGGTGTTAACATTAGTTGATTCCACCATCTATATGCTGATGATTTTATTGACGATGGGCTTTCTCATTAGTTGGAAATTAACACTAGCAGCCGTTTTGCCACTACCTATTATGGCGGTGCTGATGACCATCTATGGTGAAAAGATTCATGACCGTTTTACGAAAGCTCAAGATGCCTTTGGCGAGATGAACGACCGAGTGCTTGAAACGGTTGGCGGCGTTCGTGTCATTCGTGCGTATGTACAAGAGCGAGCGGACGAGCGCCGTTTTCAGCAAATGACGAACGATGTGTATGAAAAAAATATAGCGGTCGCCAAAATCGATGCCTTGTTTGAACCGACGATCAAAATTTTTGTAGGGTTAAGCTATTTAATTGGACTAGGGTACGGGGCGTATTTGGTGTTTCAACAAGAGGTGACACTCGGTGAACTAGTGAGCTTTAATGTGTATTTAGGAATGCTCATTTGGCCGATGTTTGCCTTTGGTGAGCTAATGAACATGATGCAAAGGGGAAATGCGTCGCTTGATCGTGTACAGGAGACGCTTCGCTACAAAGCGGATGTTGTCGATCCTATCCAGCCGATCAGTGTCGATGATCCGTCATCGATCCAATTTGACGAAGTGAGCTTTCAATACCCTTCTTCGCAAGTGAACAATTTACAGAAGGTCAATGTTCAGTTGAAAAAAGGTGAGACGCTCGGGATTGTAGGCAAAACGGGAAGTGGAAAAACGACGTTTATTAAGCAATTATTGCGGCAATATCCACACCCAGACGGCCAGCTTGCCATTAGTAGTGTTGATATTCAAGAGCAAGCGAAGGGGCAAGTCTTGCAATGGATCGGCTATGTCCCACAAGATCATGTGCTGTTTTCGAGAACGGTTCGTGAAAATATTTTATTCGGTGAGCCAGATGCGACAGAGGCGGAGCTGGAGAAGGTGATTGATCTCGCCGCTTTACGCAAAGACCTCGCCACTTTGCCTGACGGATTACATACATTAGTCGGTGAAAAAGGGGTCGCGCTTTCAGGAGGACAAAAGCAGCGGATTTCGATTGCGAGAGCGTTAATCAAACAGCCTGACATTTTAATTTTAGATGATTCTCTCTCCGCTGTGGATGCCAAGACAGAGGCACAAATCATTGAAAATATTCGAACGGAACGCAAAGATAAAACGACGATGATCGCCTCGCATCGACTTTCGGCGGTTCAGCATGCCGATTGGATCATTGTATTTGAGGATGGGCGCATCATTCAAGAAGGCGTTCACGATGAGTTAATACAGATAGAAGGCTGGTATAAAGAGCAATATGAACGCCAGCAACTTCAAGAGGTTGATTAAGGAGGTGTTTCAATGAGTGTCGGAAAACGACTTTGGCGCTATGCCTTACTATATAAAAAAATGATTTTTATCGCATTAGCGATGTTGACGATTGCTGTTGGGACGGAGTTAGCTGGACCATTTGTGGCGAAAAAGATGATTGATGATCATATTTTAGGGATTGAGTCTAAATGGTATGAAACGGTTGAAGGAAAAGACGCCGTTTTCTTCGAAGGTCATTGGTATAAAAGAAGTGACTATTTTGATGACAATGAACAAAAAGGAAAAGAAGTTCGGATTTTGCAAGTGGACCGTTCGTTTATCTTTGTTCCAGAACCGATTGCCATAGATGGGGTAAGAACATATGAAGCTGGGCGGTTGACGATCGAAAAGGAAAATGAAGTGAAAAGCTATCAAGCAACCATCATTCCTGCTAACAAGATGATCTCTTTTTACGAGCCGGAAATCCCGAAAATCATGATGTTACTTGCCGGTTACTTTGGGTTGCTAGTCATTAGTGCGATCTTTCAATATGGAGAAGCATTTTATCTACAGAAAGCCGCCAATCGAATTATTCAACGGATGCGAACGGATGTATTTGCGCATATTCAGCGATTGCCGATTAAGTATTTTGATCAATTACCAGCAGGGAAAGTCGTCTCACGCATTACGAATGATACAGAAGCGATTCGTGAGCTATATGTGACGGTACTTGCCACTTTTGTTAGAAGTATCATCTATATTTCAGGAATTTTTATTGCGCTATTTATTTTAGATGCAAAGCTCGCAACTATTTGTTTACTGTTACTTCCAATTTTAATTGGCTGGATGTGGGTATATCATAAGTTTGCTTCGACGTACAATCGCGGGATTCGCTCAAAATTAAGTGAGATCAATGCGATGATCAATGAAAGCATTCAAGGGATGACGATCATTCAAGCTTTTCGCCGAGAAAAGGAAGTGACTCAACAATTTGATCAGTTAAACGAAGCTCATTTTACGTTTCAAAAGAAAATGCTAAATTTAAATGCCCTCACTTCATATAATTTGGTCGACGTGGTTAAAAATTTAGCGTTTGTGGCTTTTATTTGGTACTTCGGTGGCGGCTCTCTCGGCGTCGGTTCAATCGTTTCCCTCGGGCTTTTGTATGCGTTCGTCGATTATATTAACCGTCTATTTGAACCGGTTGCGAATATGGTGAATCAGCTCGCCAGTTTAGAGCAAGCCCTTGTGGCGGGGGAGCGTGTGTTTGAATTATTAGATGAGCCGGGTACGCTTGTCAATGACGAACGAATCGAACGCTATCGTGGGGATGTCAGCTTTCGTTCCGTTTACTTTGGTTATCAGGAAGGCGAATATGTATTAAGAAACATTTCCTTTGAAGCAAAGCAAGGGGAAACAGTAGCACTCGTCGGTCATACAGGCTCCGGAAAAAGCTCGATTATGAATTTGCTCTTTCGGTTTTACGATGCGAACAAGGGGGAAATTCTGATTGATGGAAAAGAGATTCAGACGATCGCTCATCAAACGGTCAGAGAGCATATGGGCATCGTTCTGCAAGATCCATATCTTTTTACCGGGACGATTGCTTCGAATGTTAGCTTGCAGGATGAACGTATTTCTAGAGAAAAAGTGGAAGCGGCATTGCGAGCGGTTGGAGCGGATCAAGTATTTCAGCATTTAGAAAACGGCTACGATGAACCTGTTATTGAAAAAGGAAGCACCCTATCATCGGGACAAAGGCAGCTCATCTCTTTTGCGCGCGCACTTGCTTTTGATCCGGCGATTTTGATTTTAGATGAAGCGACTTCCTCTATCGATACTGAAACGGAGGCTATTATTCAAGAAGCGATGGAAGTGCTCAAAAAAGGACGGACGACTTTTATGATTGCTCATCGACTATCGACCATTAAAAACGCTGACCAAATTCTCGTCTTAGATCAAGGCGAAATTGTCGAACAGGGCAACCATGAGGAGTTAATGCTCCAACAAGGGCGCTACTATCAGATGTATCAACTCCAACAAGGGTGAAAAACTATTGAATCTATTTGTCCCGTATTAACGGGCAGTAAGACCCCTACCTCAAGATTCAGCGAAAGCGAAGAAATTAGGTGAGGGGTCAACTGCCCGTAAAAGCCCGATTGGTTCAACTAATAATCAGTGGGGGATGGAGAAAACCCCCACTGATTAAAATTTCACTTTATTTAAACTTTTCAAAAAATATGAATGTTTAAGGAGGAAAAAATGTATAATAAGAAGAAGTTAAAAGAGGGTGAATAATAGGAGGGAAAAGAGAATGACAGATACATCGCACATAGTAAAAACTAGTGTGGAGTTGCTTAGCCTATTAAATGGAAATTGCCAGTTTGTTTGGAAAGAAGATGAACAAATGGAGATTAAAGTAGATGTGCATTCGTGGAAAGACTATGCCTTTTATGAGTTTAAAGATGTGCCTCGCCACGGAATCTGTCCGATCGAAGACTTATGGGAGTTTATAAAAGTAAGTGGAATCAATTAAAACACTTGCGTAACAGCAGGTGTTTTTTTGTGGATTTATTGAAAAAATTATTATAAAATACGAAGAATATTGAAGTTTTTTCAAAAATATATATCAATGAAGTAACTATTTTGATGGAGGCTTGTGATGCAACAATGGATAGAGCAAGTAGTAGAACAGTTTGGTTATGTCGGTATTTTTTTGCTGATGTGCTTAGAAAATGTGTTTCCCCCGATTCCTTCTGAGTTGATTTTGCCATTCGGAGGCTTTATGACGACGACCACGACATTAACAGTAGGCGGTGTCATCTTATCCGCCACGGCAGGCTCTGTGTTAGGGGCGCTAATTTTGTATGGCATTGGTCTACTTGTCGATGTGGAAAAAATAATGAAAATCATTGACAGATGGGGACATCTATTGAAAATCAAACAAGAAGATGTGCAAAAAGCGGATAACTGGTTTGATCAGAAAGGCTATTGGACCGTCTTCTTTTGCCGGATGATTCCTTTAATACGTAGCTTAATTTCGATTCCTGCCGGGATGTCTAATATGAAATTGTGGTTATTTCTATTGTTAACAACGAGCGGCACCCTCATTTGGAATACGCTTCTTGTGTACGCCGGTGCAAAATTAGGACAATCATGGGATATTATCCTTTACTACATGGGAATTTACTCCGATGTGATCTACGTATTTATTGGCTTAGTCGCTATTTACGTATTGTATTGGTATATGAAAAAGAGGAAAGCGGCTTAGATAAACAAAAGAGCATTGAAGACAACATTCAATGCTCTTTGTCATTTTAGATTTCTTCATGTTGATTGTATAATTGCTCGGCAATTTCCTTCACACGAGTCATTGTAATACCTGTTCGCTCTTCCTCTTTTTTTTAACTCAACGCGCTAGCAACATCATAATCCTCAAGTGGCACGTCCGTTTCTTTTCCTAAAGCAAGCTTAGCAAGCTCAGCTCCGATAAAAGGTCCCATCGTTAAGCCGGATGCGCCAAGCCCATTAGCAAAAAGCACGTTTTCATGCCCAGGAAGTGAGCCGAATACCGGCAAGAATCCGGGAGTAAAAGGTCTGAAGCCGACTCGCGTTTCGAGGATCGTGGCATCTGCCAATCCAGGGGCGATGTGCAATGCCTTATTTAATACTTCATGGACCCCGCTGGCTGTCACGCGCGTATCAAAGCCAACTTCATTTTCATGAGTTGCCCCCGCTACGATACGATCATCAAACGCTAACATGTATTGATCGTTCGGCGGCATAATGACCGGCCATTCGTTAGTCGTAGCGTTCGGCAGCACGAAATGAATAATTTGTGCTTTTTGCGGTTCGACAGTTACTTGAACGTCTAATGAGGCGAGTAGAGGTTTCGCCCAAGCCCCTGCTGTAATAATGGTTTGATCAAAGGTAAGGGTTTGCTCATTGACGGTGATTTCGCGGTTGTTCGTCCATTCGGCATTTCCCTCAATAAAAGTGGCCCCTAATTTCTTAGCCGCTCTTAATAAGGCGTCACGAAGCGCTCGACCATCTACACGAGCCGCTCCACTCACATGCACCGCCCCATAACCATCTCGAAGCAGCGGAAATAAAGCTTTCGCTTCCGCAGGACTTACAATCGTCACTTCGCCAATTTCTGGCGCCTCTTCTCGCCGTTTTAAAGCACGCTCTTTCATTTTCACTAATTTTTCTTCGTCTTCATGTAAGCTTAAAGCTCCGACCTTAGCATAACCTGTATCGGTTTCACCTAGTTGCTCCAATTCAGCGATTAAGTCAGGGTAAAAGCGAGCCCCGCTTTTAGCGAGCCGGTACCAAGCTTTATTTCGTCGCTGTGATAGCCACGGACAAATAATTCCTGCCGCCGCATCTGTTGCTTGACCTTCGTCTTTGCGGTCGATGATCGTTACGTGAGCTCCTGCTTTAGCGAGGTGATAAGCAGTAGAAGCGCCTAAAATGCCTGCGCCGATTACACAATATTTGTTCATTATGGACACCCTTTTTTTCATTTTCTTGTCTATCATAGCAGTTTTCTTTTTTCACATACAATATAAGAATTGTTGGACAGACCGTTTGCATAAATTGGAATAAGGGGGTGTGAGATGACCAAACAAATGCAGTCCTTTTTACCGCGAGATGATCGTATACTCGATGTTA
Organism: Bacillus sp. Hm123; assembly: GCF_051842975.2. NCBI lineage: Bacteria > Bacillati > Bacillota > Bacilli > Caryophanales > Bacillaceae > Bacillus > Bacillus sp. Hm123. Next base: position 1,939,246 of record NZ_CM200277.1, on the reverse strand, counting down.
AGCAAGGAGACGTTACAGGAGATGGGCAAGTGGATACCGTGTATTTAGTTGGAACGAAACGAGAAGACAGCCCGTACGTTCAAAACATTACGTTGGTCGTTGAATATGGCGATCAGTCAGTGGCGACAATTCGTTTGCAAGAGAATTCAGGGTATCATCCAACGATCTTCTTAGGTGATATGACGGGAGATCAGGTTGATGATGTGCTGATCGTTATTGATTCGGGAGGGAGCGGCGGTATCGTCTATGCGTACATTTATTCATTTATTCAAGGAAAAATGAAACTTATTTTCGATTCAGACGTATTTAATAATAGTAGTCAATATGAAGTGAATTATCGCGATCAATATGTCGCAGAAGTGATTAGTTCTCGTCCGTCCAAACGCTACACGCTCAGTTTAAAAGATAGGGGAGAGGATTATTTAACCGCCATTTATAACGCTGATGGAACATTAAAACAACCGATTCAAGGTTTCGTCTCGCCATTGGCAGGCATTTATCCAACCGATTTTGATCGAGATGGAACTTATGAACTTGTCTTGTTTCAAAATATCGCAGGTCAGTATAATGCTGATCGGCTCGGGTATGTGAACAATATCTGGGGATGGGATGGACAGAAACTTGTCCCGTTACGTCAAACAGTGGAAATTCTTGGAGAAAATATCTCTTTGTCTTAATTATTTTATTTATAAAAAATAATTTCCAAAATAGATATTTATGTTACACTTTAACCATAAAAAGAAAGGAGAAAATAAAATGAATGTTCGTATTGCAAGCATTAAGAAAGATGCGAGAGATGCTTTAGCTGGGAATTGGGGCATTGCTGTTGTTCTAATGCTAATTATGTTTGTCTTCGCAGGGATCGTACCGATGATTTTTGATGTTATAGCTGTCGGAGGATTCGAGAATTGGGTGTATCAAACGGGTACATCTATGGAAGGGGACCTTTTTAGTTTATTCATTAGCTTTGTTATGATTCCTTTTTCTATTTCAGCAATGTATTGGTTCTTTTTACATTTAGTTCGAGGAAAGCGTCAAAGTGTTGGGGATGTATTTTCTATTTATGCCAATATCGGTTTAGCGTTTAAGACAATTGTTGTTTCTATCTTAATCGGGATTTTCGTCTTTTTATGGTCATTATTGTTGATTATTCCTGGAATTATTAAAAGTCTGTCTTATTCGCAAACGTATTTTATTATGAAAGATCACCCTGAACTATCGATGCTTGAAGCGATTACGGAAAGTAAACGCCGTATGAAGGGTTATAAGTGGAGTTATTTTGTATTATATTTAAGCTTTATCGGCTGGGCGTTTTTAGCATTATTCACACTCGGAATCGGTTATCTATGGTTAGCTCCGTACGTGCAAGCGTCAATGGCTGCTTTTTACGATAAACATATCGCTAATCAACAGCAGGAAGTGTAAAGAGATCAAAAGGCTGTCTTTAAGAAGGCAGCCTTTTGATTTTGCTTTGTTTTTCCTGTATAATAAAATGATAACAGAATATTCGGAATTAACGGTGTCGATATCGACTTAATAGGGAATTTGGTTCGAAGCCAAAGCTGTCCCCGCAACTGTAAGTGTGGATGAAATGAGAAGACCACTGTGTAAGCTTGCTTATACGGGAAGGCTCAGAGTAAAACGAAGCACGAGTCAGGAGACCTGCCATACATTTCGTAAGTTTCATTTCTTCGGGGAGTGAGAAATTGAAGCGGCAGTGATCTTTCCTAGGCCATTTTCTGCCGTTTTCAGCTCTTTCGTAGAAGAAAGAGTTTTTTGTTTTGGAAAAAAGAGAATGGAGGATGTAGATGATGAAAATTATTTCCAATCAAGAGCAAGTTCAAAACAATATGAAAAGGCTTACATTTCATTCCTTGCTCAATCGATTTCGTGAGCCTGATCGTCAGCAAGCGACGTTGCGAGCGGCACTGAATGAGGAAGTAACGATGTCTTTAGCCATTGATTGTGATACGATTATCGGCTATACTGTCGTATTGCCGCCTGAGAAAGAAGAAAGATGGAGCAAGCTACCTTTCGTTCGTGCGCTAGGCGTAGTCGAGGTCGCTCCAAATTTCAGAGGGAGAGGACTGGCGAAGCAGTTAGTCCAAACAGTGACCGCCAACCCTATATTAGAAAGTAAAATCATTATTTCACTAGAATATTATTGGCATTGGGATTTACAAATAACGAATGGAAATGCTTACGCATATAAACAGTTGCTAAAACGCATGTTGCAGGCGAGCCGCTTTGAGGACATCCAAACGAATGAACCTGACATCGCAGGCTATCCGTACAATTTTATGATGGGGCGGATTGGAAAAGAGATTACGAGCGAGGAGCTATATCAGTTTATGAAACTAGCTGATCCGGATGCGTTTGTTTAGCATAAAGAGAAATGCTCAATTTTATTTTATCATAATACGTTATCTGTCTGTGTTATCTGATGTCAGAAAAGATACATTGAAGCAGCTGAAAACTAGAAACGATCAGTGGCTATATGAGGAGAAGCGTTGGTCTAATGGTGTTGTTCATAATTACTACTATCTTTGGTATCACGTGATGGAGGATGAGATCAATCATCGAGGCCAAATCCGAATATTGAAAAAGCAGCTTCAAAAAAAGGTATAAAAGTCTTCCAACTATGTATGTATTAAACTATTATGGTATAGTTATAAAAAATGGAGGTATTTATAGATGAAAATATCAATTACGAGAGCTTTAGCGGAGTTGAAACTATTAGATAAACGGATTCATTCGACGATGAATTCCACTCCATTGATTCAATACCATGTCGGTAATAAACCGGTCAGTGGCTTTGCTTCTGTGAAGGAATTTGAAGAGAAAGCGCGTGCCAGCTATCAATCGACGTTAGCTTTAATTAAACGCCGAAATGCGATTAAATCAGCGATTGTTTTATCGAATGCGAAAACGAACGTTGAAATTGCCGGTCATACATATACAGTTGCTGAAGCGATCGAACGCAAAACATCGATCCAATATGAGCAGGAGCTTCTACAAAAAATGAAGCATGAGTTCTCATCGGTGACAGATGATGTGGAAGCGATTAATGCAGAGGTTAAGGAACAGCTAGACCGCCAATTAGAAGTGCTATACGGCAGGGAAGCGAAATTGAAAGTCGAAGAAAGCAACGAGTTGACGAAAAGCTATCGTGAAAAACACGAAGCAAAAATCGTTGATCCTTTGAAGTTACGTGACGAATACGAACAGTTAGAAAAAAAGATTGATGAGTTTTTAACAGAAGTTGATTTCGTTCTGTCCACGTCCAATACGTTGACAGAAATTGAAGTCCCTGAATAAATGAATACTAGTTAATTAGTCGAAAATCAAGGCAACTGAACAGGTGCTCGCGGCTTTGACCTTACAGCCGCTCCAACTTTTATCATAATCTAATCGTTTAGTGAAATACGAGATAAATGGGATAAAAGCTTAAAGCTCAACGTTCAGCATTCAGAGCTCAAGAATCAAGACTCTTATCATTCAAAGCTCAAGACTTACAAGTTTACAAGTTCGATCAAATCCATGAGCTCGGCTTATACGGTGGTTGTTCATCGACCGTTTTGATTGCCGCATGGCTGACTAGCTAACTAGGCTACATACAACGAGCGACTGCCATCATTTTGTGAAGGCAGTCGCTTTTTATTTGGAGGTGTATGATGAAAAAAGCAATGATTATAATGGCTATCTTTTTTGTAGCCCTTGTTAGCTTCATTTGGCAAAATTATCATCGCACGATCCAAGGAGCGCTAGAGGAGTTAGGAGAAGAAACGGAAGGGGACATTCTTCCGTTGTCTGATTCTACATTAGCCTTTGTCATTGCGAAAGATGGGCGTGTGTCGGTTGCTTCTAGTAAAATAATATATCCCTTTGGATGGTATAAAGACTTTGCTATTCACCCTATCGATTTAAATATAAATGATGTAAAAAAAGAAAATGAAATAGCCTATGCCCATGTACCGAAAACAGAAGGGGTAACGTGTAGGCTCATTAAAAATGAACACGTAGCATATGTGGTGGCTGACGAATCGTATTTGCAGACACCAAAAGAGCTCAATGACAACGCTATGAAAGTTTTCTCATTAAAGGACTACTTTGATGATCCGGAGCTGCAAGATGTGAAGTTATGGTATTCCTATTTACTTGGTGAGGGCAGCACGATGGATGAGTTATTTTTCTTAGATTCACAGAAAAAAGTGATTCCTATAGAGGAGAAATGAACAGGAGATACAATTCCTCGCCATTAGAGCGAGGAATTATATGAATCTACTCTCTGTTCTCCACCCACGTCTTCACATGCTTCCCTCTGTTTTCAAAGTCAGCAATTAGGTGAGAGAGCTGGCTAATGAATGCGTAAATGTCGGTGGATAGGGCGAATTTTTCTTCTGAAAATTGATAAAGCCGATCAATATGCTCGCGGTTATCAGAGTTTTTTTCATAAAATTGGTCTAAGTCGGCTGTGAAAGACTGTAATTTAGTGACGGTTGTGTTCGTCGATGATCGAATGTCGGTAATGAGAGAGAATAACATTTTTTCAGCGGATGCGACTTCATCGAACATTTCTTTTGTGTTTTGCGTTAATGATTCAACGACTTCGATGTCCTTCGTTTTGGAATGAACATTCGCTGACACTTCGCCGACTTTGCTGATGATTTCCTCTACTTTTTGATCGATCACTTGTAGTGCCTGTTTACTTTGATCGGCGAGCTTTCGAACTTCTTCCGCCACAACGGCAAAGCCTTTTCCGTGTTCTCCGGCTCTTGCCGCTTCAATCGAAGCATTTAACGCTAATAAATTCGTTTGATCGGCAATCCCTTGAATCACTTCTGCAAAATTGGAAATATCTCTTACATCATTTTGAAAGCTTTGAATCGTGTCGCTAATTTGAAAGAAGAGTGTTCGCACATGGTTCATTTGCTCGATCAGCTCATCAATTTGTACGTAGCCACGATCAATTAAGGCTAAATTGTGATGAGCAGATGTTTCTATTTGGTTCGTATGCGTATGTACTTGGTCGGTTAAGTGAACAATTTCTCGAATGTTCGTTTGTGATTCATTTAAAATATCATTTTGCTGATGAATGCTCTCTTGAATATGAGAAATATGCTCGGTCACTTCAGCGTCTCGCTTCGAGTTTTTCTCACTTGTTTTTCGTAATAATTGCGTAAGCTCTTCCATCGCTTCAATGACTCTTCGTTGTTCTTGCTCGTCTAAGGCTAGAAACTCCTTGAGCTCTGCGCTCACATTCACTGATGGTTTTCGTTTTCCCCACATGATAATTCCTTTCTTTCTATCGTTATTTTTTTCCGAAAGATAGCATGACGAGTGTTTGATTTAACTGCGTTTTATTTAATTGCTCCCCGTAGCTACTGAATCCAGCTAATGAAGGAAGAGCAGCCAACTGTTGATTTAAGGCTGGAATTAATTTCTCTTGTTCAAACTGTAGCTTACGCAAAATACAGTTAATAGCTAGTACTCCTTCGATTGTATGAAATGAAGCGGTTAATTGAGCAATGCTTTCCTGCAATGTGGAAACCGGATCTTTTGGCTCTAACATGGCCACTTTTTGATGCTGAAAAATTTGACAATAAAACTGAATCGACCCATCTTTTAGCACTTGAAAAGGGGAAGCGATATACACTTGTCCATTCACTGTTCGACCAAGAGGGTTCTTCATAAAGTAGGAAGGGAGCTGCTGCTCGCTAATTCCGAGAAGTCGTGCATATTCGGAAGCGGCTCGTTTATTGTTCATTTCATAGACGATCCGCTCTTCGGTATTGACACGCGTCATCTCCATTACCTTACCGGTTGGGCGGAAAATATTCTCTTTTTGGATCATGAAATCCAATGATGTTTTGATAAAAACAAAGGCGCCTCCTTTAGAAGACACGACTCCATTGACAGAGACAAATGTCTCGGTGAATTTAGCATCATCTCCGGCTGTTCCACCGAAAATCGGAAAGCCTTCATGCTCAAATAAGGAGTTGACAATCGAAAGCATCTTTTCTTCCCCAGCTACTAAACCATTCGGAAATATTAGGCCTAATCCTTCCTTCTCAGGATGGGGAGAATGCAACGAAATATTTAAGCTATTCGCTGCCTCTATTAAATGCTTTCTTGAATAAATCGGAAAGCGTTCAATATCGTCAACTAGTACTGCTTTTGCTTGAAATTGCTGATTAAACGACATTGCGACGACACCATTTGATTGAAAGCCAGTCGCTGAAATCTCCCCCACAGTTGTGACTCCAATCACTTCACTTTGTGGAAACATCTCATGTAGCAGATGAGACAATGAGGCGAAGTCATAAGTTGTACTGGCAAAGAATAAGACAAGTGTTGGCTTGTCGTGAAGCTCCTGTTGAAATTGTGAGGCGACAGAATCTAAGTTAGATGTATGACAATAGCTTGATAGAATAGCTTTAACCACTACTTTCGACTCCTTTGTCAGAAATAATTACTATATTAATAATACCACTTAATCTTTTTTATTAACAAAAAATTGTTAATAAAATATTGATATTTTACTAGTCAATGTTAAATAAATGTAAAAATGATCGGGATGAGTTGGTATTCCAGTCGGAAATTCATTATAATGTTATAGGTATAAAAACCTATTGCGAAGTGTTGTTTTTTTGAGCAGAGAAGGGGGCGATTCGGTTGATTTTATATAGACGAACATTAGCTATTAATAGTTATTATTTTTGCGAGTCATCTTAAATTTGTGGAGAGGTTTATAAATATGCTGAAAAAATCTTTAAAAACAAAACTAGTTACGATTCTCCTTTTAATATCTGCTATCCCGTTGTTGGTCAGCTCGACGTTGCTTTATCAGCAGTCGATCGCTGGATTAGATGGGATGATTGATGAGAATATCCAACATGCGAAAACGGTATCAGATTATTATTTCGAACAAAAAGCGAATGAAGCATTAGTCGTTGCGAAACGTTATGCAAATGACGAGGAAATTATTTCTATTTTCAAACAAAAAAATAGAGAGAAGTTAAATCAAAAAATGATCCCGGTATACAAGATGTTAAAGGAGGAAAAAGGCCTTTCCATTTTTGAATTCGGTGATGAAAAAGGCAAAGTCATTACGCGCGCTCATAATTTAGCGGAATTTGGTGATGACAAGAGTGATAGTAAAGACATTGCCACTGCTTTATCAGGAGAAGAAGTGAAAGGGTTTTCTTTCGGTCAATCAGGGTTAGCTGTGCGAGCGTTTGTGCCCGTAAAGGATGGGAACAAGGTCATAGGTACGTTTCAAGTGGGCTTCGGCTTTACAGACACGATGCTAAACGATATTCGTCATTCAATTGCTGGAAATATCTCACTCTATGAGAACGATAAACTAGCGTTAACTACAGTAAAAGAAGAACTGAGCGAAATGGGTCAACCGATTCAAGATGATTCCATTGCAAATAAAGTGTTAGCTGGTCAAGAAGTGAAAGTGATGGAAGAAGAGCACATCCACTTTTATCATCCTCTCTACAACCCCTTAGGAGATCAAGTACAAGGGATGATCCAAATTTCACAAGATGTAACACCGATCCGGGAGATGGAGAAAAACCTGTTTGTCGAAACGATCATCATTATACTTGGAACGATTGTCGTTGCGATTGTCGTTTCGTTTTATTTAGCGAATAGCATTACTAGACCGATTTCTAACGTCGTGACAAGGTTACAAGCGGTGGCTAAAGGTGATTTGAGTGCTGAGAACATGGTAGCGACATCACAGGATGAAGTCGGAGCACTCGTTCACGCAATTAATCAAACGAGCGACCATCTGCGGCATACGCTTCAAAACGTTTCTCATGCAGCTGGAGAAGTATCTAGTCGGAGTGAAGAGCTAACGCAAGCGTCTGATGAAGTGAAAGAAGGAAGTGGGCAAGTCGCTGTGACGATGGAGGAATTAGCTCGAGGGGCAGACACTCAAGCGAATATAGCGCATGATCTCGATCAAGTCATGGAAGATTTTATTATTAAAATGGAGCAAGCGAATGAAGCAGGAGAGCAAGTGGCCGAGGCATCTAATGAAGTGTTAGAAATGACAAGCAAGGGACGTCATTTCATGGAGAGTTCGATTCAACAAATGGGTTCTATCCATTCGCTTGTGAAGGAATCTGTCGAAAAAGTACAGGGGTTCGATAAGCAGTCACAAGAAGTGTCGAAACTCGTCGATGTAATTCAAGATATTGCCCAACAAACGAATTTACTCGCTTTAAATGCCGAGATCGAAGCAGCAAGAGCTGGCGAACATGGTAAAGGCTTTGCGGTCGTGGCTGATGAGGTGCGGAAGCTTGCTGAACAAGTTTCAGCATCTGTCACCGATATTACGACGATCGTCGGTAATATTCAAAATGAGGCAAAGGAAATGGTCCATTCATTAGAAACAGGCTACAGACAAGTGGAAGAAGGTTCAAGTCAAATTCAAGTAACCGGAGAAACGTTCGAGAAAATCAATGAAGCGGTTACGATAACTGTCGAAAAAATAGGGAGGGTTTCACGAAGATTAGCGAGTATGTCAGAAAACTCCAAGGGAATGAACGCTTCAATTGAAACGATTGTATCTGTATCAGAGCAAGCAGCCGCAGGGGCTGAACAAACATCTGCCTCCGTCCAACAAACAGCGACATCTGTAGAAGAAATTGCAGAAAGCGCTCATTCTTTATCGTTACTTGCGGAGCAGCTGTACCATCAAGTAAGCAAATTTAAATTATAAAATTGATAGGTTAATATACAGGTGACGTTTGTATATTAGCCTATTTTTTGTGAATTGAAAAAAGAGCAGGTATTCTCAGTAATGTTCAGAATATTATAAATGAAGGAGGGTGAATGGTTTTGTCGCAATCGAATATAAGAAAAGTGATGTGGGGTTCTATCTTACTAGGTCTACTGTCGGTTGTGTTAATGAACACGAACATTCCTGCTATGCTAAGCTCTCAAATGAGTGTGGACCCCGTCCGTGTACTAAAGGTCATCGTATTATTTTCTTTGTTGTTCGGTTTAGTAAGCTTCTTCAAACTAGAGGAAATAGAAAGAGACAAGTCAACTGAATAATGTTTCGCTAAGAAATGTGCTTATCAAGGTCTGACAGCCACTTTAGTCAGACCTTTTATTTTTTTATGAAAAATTTTCAAGTGGGGTGTCTTTCTTTGTGCTTTTTTTCTATATAGATGGTGAATAGGTAAAGTGCCAGTTGGTCAACAGATTGCCGAAATAATTGTACAAGGAATGGGGCATAATAAATTTTATAAAAATGCAGTAAAAGGTCAAAGAAAGCGCGGGAAAGTGGAAGAAATGCCGTGTAAGATCAAAGAAAGCGCAGGAAAGTCGAAGAAGTACCATGCAAGGTTGAAGAAAGTGCGAGAAAGTCAAAGAAATACCAAATAAGGTCGAAGAAAGCTCCCAGCCCAATAAAAGATTGGAGGATACAAAATGGTAGATACCTATGAAGTGCTACATCAGATGAAAGTTTACTATATGAAGACAGGAAAAGTGATGCGAGGTCAAGTGTTTATGCGTGAGATTGCATTAAAGTTTAACATAATCCGAGAGAAGTCCTCTTCCTCAAGGAGCATGAAGGGCACAGCCCAGCGAGTAGGGAGGGGATGAATCTCGGTTCGGCACAGCCGAAAAGCGTTTCGTTGAGGACCTCCCGAACTTTGTCGAAAGAAAAAAGGATGGAATTTTCCATTTGCTCTTGATGGGAACGTACATTCTGTTTATAATGATGACAAAGGAGGGGGATCTCATGTATCGAACGTTGAAAACGGGCTTTAGAGCGCCACAGTCCACGCTGCAACAGTTGTTTCATCTACGTCGAATTTGCGGAACGATTTGGAATGACTGTGTGCAGCTGGCTCGGTATTATTACCGGATTCACGGCAAGTGGATCAACAAAAGTGACCTTCAAGCTGAATTAAAAGGCTTGTATCCTCTTCACAGTCAGACGATCCAAGCGGTGTGCCACAAGTTTTTGCGTGCCCGAGAAGGAGTTCGCCAAGCAAGAAAAACGAACAAGTCTATCCGGTATCCATACAAAGAAAAGTTCGTGTTCCATCCTAAATGGGTCGACAAATCCTTTGTGTTAGAAGGACGGAAACTGATACTTAGCTTAGGAAGATGGCAGGGAAAGCAGCAAACACCTCTCGTGTTGACGCTTGCTTCGATTCCGACTGGCGTGATCAAAGAAGCAGAACTCGTCTATGACGGCCGATGGCATGCCTGTTTGTCGTATGAAGACGGCATTAACCCTGTATCGATTCAAGACGGTCATACAGCCGCGGTTGATCCAGGTGAGATTCATACGATTGCCGCCGTCAGTACGAGCGGACAAGCACTGGTGATTTCGGGGAGGAAGATGCGCAGTGTTCATCGGTTGAGAAACAAAAAAGTGAGAGAGCTGCAAATTCTCATGAGTCGGTGTCAAAAAGGATCGAGAAAATGGCGGCAATACAACCGGGCGAAGAAGTACATTCTCTCCAAAAGCGAACGGCAGCTAGGGGATCTCCTACATAAGACGACCCGAGCCTTTGTGAACTGGTGCGTGGAACAAAAGATCGGGCATGTCGCTCTTGGCGATGTGGAAGGCGTCCAGCGACACACAAGCAAACGAAACAAAAAACGAAAACGGCTCCGTTCCAAACAAGTGAACCAAAAACTCAGCAACTGGAGGTTTGGGAAACTCGCAAAACAGTTGGTTTATAAATTAGAAGCGGCTGGTGTCTCCTTATCAAAAGAAAACGAAGCCTACACGACGCAAGCATGCCCTGCTTGTGGCAAACGAAACAAAGTCCGTTCGCGAAACTACCAATGTTCTTGCGGCTATGAACGGCATCGGGATGTCCATGGTGCAGGGAATATCTTATCCCAGTACTTGCATGGGAAGTTTCGAGAAGTGATGCTAACTGACATCACGTATCTACGTCCTGTACAGGCGTAGTAGATGGGTAGAACCGCCCCAGAGAGAGATGACCGTGTCTTCGATTCTCTCTCTGTTGCTTACGGTGGCAGCAAGCTGTCGAGAGATATCTTGCGTCAAGACCACTGCTTCCGTGTGGGAGCGTCAGTCCCTGAGAAAGACGAGGGTGTCGCGTACACCTATGGACATTGTTCAGCTTCTGATGTCAAGGGGATCGACAAGAAACCTCCACCTCAAGTGCGAAGCAATAGGTGGGGGAGGTTCATAGAAGAAGATGTAGTAGCAGGTTTGCTGCTGTTCAACGACTACTTAGATGAGGAGAGAAAAGCAATCTGAAAAGAAAACCGCCGATTCCTACATGAAAGAAGCGGCGGTTTTTTATTGCCATCCAGATATAAGTATACTATTATATAAGCAAATGATTATATATTAATGTAAATCAGAGTATAGGGGGTGTTTATATGCAAGAATCAACGGTTGAAATAGGAAAAGCCGCAGCGATCTTAAAGTTATTAGGTGATAAAACAAGGCTAACGATGGTCAAAATGTTGGACACGAATGATTATTGTGTTTGTGAATTTGTGGCGATTTTTAACATGAGCCAGCCAGCTATTAGTCAACATCTTCGCAAGTTGAGAGATGCGGAATTAGTTCAGGAAACGAGAAGAGGACAATGGATGATTTATTCATTAAATAAAGAGAATACTTATTATCCTTTCGTTCACAGTTTGCTTTCGCATCTTCCGAGCCAAGATTTTCAATTAAAACAACTAGAAGAACAAGGACTTCGCATTTCTTGTGACTAATGGAGGTATGTACATTGACAACAGTAATATTGGCATCTGCCATCTTTTTAGTAACACTAATTTTCGTCATCTGGCAACCTAAGGGCTTGAATATCGGCTGGTCTGCCTGTGGGGGAGCAGCTCTTGCTCTTTTAGTAGGAGTGGTTGGCTTTGATGATGTGCTTGATGTGATCGACATTACATGGAATGCGACATTATCATTTATTGCCATTATCCTGATCTCTTTAATATTAGATGAGATTGGATTATTCGAATGGGCAGCTTTACATATGGCAAGAGCAGCCAAAGGAAACGGCATCAAAATGTTCGTGTATGTGAGTATGTTAGGTGCGATCGTCGCCGCGCTATTTGCGAATGATGGCGCGGCTTTAATATTGACGCCGATCGTATTAGCAATGGTGCGCCACTTGGAGTTCAAAGAAAAGATGATCTTTCCATTTATTATGGCCAGTGGGTTTATTGCGGACACCACTTCTTTACCCTTTGTTGTCAGTAACTTAGTGAACATAGTTTCTGCCGATTTCTTTCACATTGGATTCGTCGAATATGCTTCACGAATGATCATTCCCAATCTGTTTTCATTGATCGCAACGATTACCGTATTATTGATTTATTTTAGAAAAAGCATTCCACAAACGTATGATTTATCTAAATTAAAGCAACCCGTAGAAGCGATTAAAGATCAAAAAATGTTTCGTCTCTCCTGGTATGTTCTTGGGGTATTATTGATCGGTTACTTTGCCAGCGAGTTCATTCAAGTTCCTGTTTCCATTGTTGCCGGCTTGATCGCTCTTTTCTTCTTATTCATGGCAAGAAGAAGTCAGGCGGTGAATACGAAAGCTGTAATGAAAGGCGCTCCGTGGAATATCGTCTTTTTCTCTATCGGCATGTACGTCGTTGTTTATGGTTTAGGAAATGCTTGGCTCACACATTCATTAGCTAGCGTGATCCAATCCGTTGCTGAACAAGGATTATTTGCGGCGACGATTGGAATGGGCTTTATTGCCGCTTTCTTATCGTCTGTGATGAATAATATGCCAACTGTTATGATCGATGCTTTGGCGATTGCTGAAACAAATACGTCGGGTGCGATTCGTGAGGCGCTGATTTATGCCAATGTGATTGGATCAGACTTAGGACCAAAAATTACCCCGATTGGCTCATTAGCGACGTTAGTATGGCTCCATGTGTTATCGCAAAAAGGGGTGAAGATTTCATGGGGAACGTATGTTAAAACGGGGATTATTTTAACGATTCCGATTTTATTTATCACGTTACTAGGTCTATATGTAACATTAATACTTTACTAAAAGGAGAACTAGGTCATGTCTAAAAAATCGATTTATTTTTTATGCACAGGAAACTCTTGCAGAAGCCAAATGGCAGAAGGGTGGGCGAAGAAATATTTAGGCGAGGAATGGGACGTTTATAGTGCTGGTATTGAGGCGCATGGATTGAATCCTCATGCGGTAAAAGCAATGGAGGAAGCAAATATTGATATTTCCAATCAAACGTCTGACGTCATTGACCCTGACACTTTAAATAATGCGGATTTAGTTGTGACATTATGTGGAGATGCGGCTGATAAATGCCCGATCACGCCACCGCATGTGAAGCGTGAGCATTGGGGATTTGATGATCCAGCCAAAGCGGAAGGAACCGACGAAGAAAAATGGGCGTTCTTCCAGCGTGTCCGTGATGAAATTGAAGCCAGAATCCAACGCTTTTCAGAAATTGGATAATAAACTCAAACAGCCGATGATTCCTAAGAGGGAAATCATCGGCTGTTTTCACAGAAAAGCTTATTCTGCTGGTGCTACAAATGTACGAGCAGCTAACTCATTGTCTAACATAAATAGGGCATTGGAGTCGTTCTCAATGCGCTTAATCTTGTTAATAAGCGTATCAAATGTAGCCTCTTCTTCCACTTGCTCATCAATGAACCATTTCAAAAAGGCCATTGTCGCATGCTCGCGCTCATCCATCGCCAAGTCTGACAGGTGATAGAAACGCTTCGTCACTTCTCTCTCATGCTCATACCCAACTTGGAAAGCTTCAAGGATCGAACCATAATCGTTGCTTGGATCTTTGAATCCAGACACGATCGCTCTTTCGCCACGGTCGTTAATATAATTGTATAGCTTCATTGCATGGAAACGCTCTTCTTCCGCTTGCACAAGGAAAAAGTTAGCGAAGCCATCGTAGCTTTCAGCCGTACAATAAGCAGCCATTGCCATGTACGTATGAGCCGAATAAAACTCAAAATTCATTTGATCGATTAGTGCATCTCGTAAAGTCGTAGATAACATAGGTAAAAACTCCTTTGTATGTAATGTGATAACGTTCTCGTCGTTTATTGAGAATAAATATCAATTACATTGTAATGAAAAAATTTGGTTCTGTCTAGTTATCAATCATAATCAATTTTTCTAGGGGTGACAATAGTTGAGACTGAAAAATTAGCTTTAGAGGAAATTAATCCAACAAAAAGAAAATTTCAACTTTTGATTGACTAGAATTACCAAAGCCGTTATAGTAATTAACAATATACAAGAGGCGTTGAAAAGGACATGAGCGTTTTTTACGGTTCACAGAGAGGGAAGCCAAGGTTGAGAGCTTCCTAACACGAAAAAATGACTTACCCCCTTAGAGCTGTATTGGTGAACGAATAGTAATCAATACCGTAGCGGCTACGATACAGCCAAAGGAGCCATCATGGCAAGGAACATGATGGGAATCTGGGTGGAACCACGGGTCTAACACACGCTCGTCCCTTTTTAGGGATGAATGTGTGTTTTTTTATTTTTATAAAGATAAGCGTTGAAAAGGACATGAGCGTTTTTTACGGTTCACAGAGAGGGAAGCCCAGGGTGAAAGCTTCCTAACACGAAAAAATGACTTACCCCCTTAGAGCTGTATTGGTGAACGAATAGTAATCAATACCGTAGCGGCTACGATACAGCCAAAGGAGCCATCATAGCAAGGAATATGATGGGAATCTGGGTGGAACCACGGGTCTAACACACGCTCGTCCCTTTCTTTAGGGAGGCGTGTGTTTTTTTGTGCAAAAAATGATAAGAGGTGTTAAGAACATGAGTGCAAATGAAGTGGTCATCAAGTTTCCAGATGGAAAGGAAAAGAAGTATGCAAAAGGGGTATCTTTAGCAGAGATTGCGCAGTCAATTAGTCCGAGTTTAAAAAAGAAGTCTATTGCTGGTCAGGTGAACGGAGCATTATATGATGTAACACGTCGTATTGAAGAGAGTGCAGAGGTTGAACTGTATGATCTTCATTCGGCAGAAGGGCTAGAGGTCATGAGGCATACAACGGCCCATGTGTTAGCTCAAGCCGTCAAGCGTCTATATGGAGACGTTTATTTAGGTGTCGGTCCTGTCGTTGAAAATGGTTTTTACTATGACATTGACATGGAACATCACTTAGCTGTTCATGAGCTGCCAAAGATCGAAAAAGAAATGAATAAAATTATCGCTGAAAATCTTGAAATTACACGTGAGGAAGTGTCACGAGAAAAAGCACAAGAGCTGTTTGCTCACGATCCGTTTAAGCTGGAATTGCTAGAACAGATTCCAGCTGAAGACGTGGTGACAATTTATCGTCAAGGGGAATTTTTTGACTTGTGCCGGGGTCCGCATTTACCCTCTACTCGGCATATTAAAGTGTTTAAATTAACTCATATTTCAGGAGCCTATTGGCGAGGAGATAGTAATAACCAAGTATTGCAGCGTATTTACGGTGTTGCTTTTGCTTCCAAACAAGAGTTAGATGATTATTTTCATTTTATCGAGGAGGCTCAAAAGCGCAATCACCGGAAATTAGGCAACGAGTTAGAACTATTTATGTTTTCTGAAGAGGCACCGGGCATGCCATTTTATTTAGCTAACGGACAAGTGATTCGTACAGAATTAGAGTCCTTTTTAAGAGAGTTGCAACATATCCATGATTATCAGGAAGTCCGTACACCGATGATGATGAACCAACAGCTGTGGGAGCAATCAGGGCATTGGGATTACTATAAAGAGAATATGTATTTCTCTGAAGTGGAACATCAAAAGTTCGCCTTAAAGCCGATGAATTGCCCGGGGCATATGCTGATCTTTAGAAATAAGCTTCACTCCTATCGCGACCTTCCGCTTCGGATGGCGGAGTTTGGGCAGGTTCATCGTCATGAATTTAGCGGGGCTTTAAATGGCTTGTTGCGAGTTCGGACATTTTGCCAAGATGATGCCCATATTTTTGTGACACCGAATCAAATTGAAGATGAAATTAGGTCGGCATTAAAGCTTATTGAAGAAGTGTACCGCACATTTGGCTTTCAATATGAAATTGAGCTGTCGACAAGACCGGATGATTATATGGGAGAAGACGCATTATGGGATCAAGCAGAAGGAGCTTTAAAGAACGTATTAGAGAACCTTAATTATGAATACAAAATTAATGAAGGAGATGGCGCCTTTTATGGACCGAAAATTGACATTCATATTAAAGATGCTCTGAAGAGAAGTCACCAATGTGCAACGATTCAATTAGATTTTCAAATGCCTGAAAAGTTTGACCTCACATATATCGATGAGAGCAACAATAAAGTTCGTCCAGTGGTCATCCATCGAGCCGTGTTTGGATCGATTGATCGTTTTCTTGGTATTTTAATAGAACATTTTGGCGGTGTGTTTCCTTTATGGCTCGCACCTGTCCAAGTGAAAGTGATCGGTGTATCTAATGACGTTCATAAAGAGTATGTAGAAGAGATCGGCAAACGGATGAAACAAGAAAATTTGCGAGTAGAACTAGATTTACGTGAAGAGAAGCTAGGCTACAAAATTCGAGAAGCACAAATGAAGAAGATTCCATACATTCTTGTCGTAGGAGATCAAGAACGAGAACATCAATCGGTGAGCGTGAGGAAACATGGGCAAGCGGCTTCCTATGAACTGGGATTAGAAGAGTTTATCGCTCATTTAAAGCAGACTGTGGTAAATAGAGAGCTTTAAAAAGATAGAATGATAATCTCCCAATGCTTGTTGTTGGGGGATTCGTTACTTTATTTAGATACATATTAAACCCTCCAAATTTAACTTATATGGTATATTATGTATTGTGGTGTATTTATAAGTGTTTTTAGTATAGTGATAGGAAGGAGGAGGATTTATGCCTATTAAGCATTTTTTCCGAGATGCTAAAAAAGTTTCAGTAGCTTCTTTGATTGCTACGATTGTTGTATTCGTTGCTTTACAGGCATTGTTCTGGTTACCTGAGTATGATGTCGAATTTTTACATATGTTTGCCAATGTTTTTATTGCTGTTGCTTTGCCTTTTTTAATTGTGGTTCCTGTTGTTGGTTTCATCTATTCTTTTTTTATGAAGGGGCCTATTAAGTTTCTTTTTATCGTTCTGCATTTCATTTGCATTTGTACGATTTCAGGTATTTCATTTATGGGATTTATGTTTAGGTATTTTGTTCCTTTCGCACCTTAAAGTACATATGAATAAATAAGCAATGACAGAAGATAACATATCGCATTTGTCATGAAAAAACAGGCAGCGAATGTTTAAAGAAATCCCCTTTTTCTGAAAAAGGGGATTTCTTTATGGAAACGTCTATGTTAGAGTAAAAGATTCGTTCCCAAATGATTTTAGTTGACTTTTGATTGCTAAGAATTTATTATTTCTATATTGTTTTTTTGTAAAGATTATATAATAATTGTAAAAAAATTTAGGAGGGAAAGTAAAATGAAGAAGGAAGCCAAGAAGAATTCGCTTCTTAGCAAGCCGCTCATTTTCTTCTCATTAGCAGTCGTACTTCTTTGGATCAAAACGTATATCGCTTATCAGGTAGAATTTGAACTAGGTATTGAAAATACGATGCAGAAGTTCTTGTTATTTATCAATCCGATAAGCTCGGCCGTTTTGTTTATTGGGTTCGCTTTATTTGCTAAAGGAAGAAAAGCATTTAAATGGATGGTGAGAATTCACTTTCTATTATCCGTATTATTGTATTCTAATATTGCCTACTATCGTTTCTTTACCGATTTCATTACGTTGCCAACACTGACGCAAACAGCGAATGTAAGCAGTATCGGTAATAGTATGGGAGCTTTGTTTAGGCCATATGACGTGCTTTATTTTGCAGATACATTGATTTTGCTTGTGCTATTTTTATCGAAAAAGGTAAATCCAGAACCGATGAAAATCAAGCGCCGTCAAAGAGCGGCCGTATTTTTAACTGCGATTGTGATGTTTACAGTGAATTTAACCCTAGCTGAAATCGATCGTCCACAGTTATTAACGAGAACGTTCGATCGAAATTATATTGTGAAATATTTAGGAATGTATAATTTCGCGATTTATGATGCGGTTCAAAGTACGAAAGCATCAACGCAGCGAGTGTTAGCGGACAGCAGTGATGCCGTAGAGGTCGAGAACTATACTAAATCGATCTATGCTGAGCCGAATCCAGAGTATTTTGGGAAGGCAAAAGGAAAGAACGTCATTTATGTTCACTTAGAATCTTTACAAAGTTTTATAATAGATTATAAGTTAAATGGCAAAGAAGTGACGCCGTTTTTAAATTCATTAGCTCATGATCCGAATATGTTCTATTTCGATAACTTCTTCCATCAAACGGCACAAGGAAAAACGTCTGATGCAGAATTTATGTTAGAAAACTCATTGTTTGGGTTACCAAAAGGATCAGCTTTTTCAATGAAAGGACAAAATACGTATCAAGCTGCTCCAGCTATTTTAGGACAGCAAGGCTATACGTCAGCGACTTTCCATGGCAATACTAAGTCATTCTGGAATCGTGACGAAATCTATAAAGCTTTCGGAATGAACCAATTTTTCGATTCTAGCTATTACGATATGAATGAAGACGATGTCATGAACTACGGATTGAAGGATAAGCCGTTTTTTGAAGAGTCGATTCCAATGTTAGAAACGTTGCCGCAGCCGTTCTATACGAAATTTATCACGTTATCGAACCACTTCCCGTATCCGATGGATCAACAGGAAGCGACGATTGAAAAGCATCATACAGGAGATGCTTCCGTCGATGGTTACTTCCAAACGGCGAGATATTTGGATGAATCTGTGGAACAATTTTTCACTTATTTAAAGGAATCCGGTTTATATGAGAACTCAGTGATTGTGATGTATGGCGATCACTACGGAATTTCTGATAACCATAATAAAGCGATGTCTACTGTATTAGATAAAGAGGTTGGCTCGTTTGAAAATACACAGCTACAACGTGTACCATTATTGATTCACGTACCAGGGGTCAAAGGTGGCGTGCAGCATCAATATGGTGGTCAAGTGGACTTAATGCCAACATTAATGCACCTGCTTGGCGTCGATACGAAAGATTATCTTCATGTAGGAACAGATTTATTATCTAAAAATCATGATCCGATCGTTCCATTCCGTAATGGCGATTTCGTAAGCAAAGACGTGACGGGCATTAAAGGAAAGTATTACAACACAGCGACTGGGGAACTAATCGAAGAAACGGAAGAAATCAAACGAATGAAAGAAGCCGTTGATAAGCGCTTAGAAATGTCAGATGCGATCGTAACGAAAGACTTGTTGCGCTTCCATCAACCAAAGGACTTTACGCCAGTTGATCCGTCCGACTATGATTACAATCGTCGTTCGGATGAAGAGAAGAAATAATCAAAAGCTGCCTGAGATCATCATCTCGGCAGCTTTTTTTGCATGAAACTAGTTTTTGCTTTGGGCAATAGCGGCACCAACCATGTAGGAGATATTATGCCCAACCCATATGGCGGTAATAAGGAAAAATGCCAGCTTAGATTCGAAAATAGCAAGCGAGATGAACCAAACGATAAAAATGATGACGGCGGAAGCGATCCAAGCATAGCTCCTTCCTATATGGTGAATCTTTTCAAAGCGTTCATCGACCATTTTCTTTTTCTTTAAGTAGTGACGGTTCAAGAAAATAATAGCTAACGTAAACAAGCCAATGGCTAGCCACATGAATACATTAATAATAAACTCATTCATTTTTTTCTTCCTCCTCAAATAAAAAGACTTCTTCAATCGTGCAATGAAACACGCGCGAAATTTTATACGCGAGCATAATCGAAGGATTGTACCTTCCTTTTTCTAACGAAATGATCGTTTGCCGTGAGACATCTAAACGGTCAGCCAATTCATCTTGGGTTAAATGATGAGCTGCTCGCAACTCCTTAATTCGATTTTCCAATCCATCACTCCCTTTTTGTAAAGGTAACTTTACGTAAAGTATACTTTACATGAAGGGCGGATGTCAAGTTTGCTTTACAAAAAAACTGTCAACTTAGTAGGAGATTAGAGATGTAGCTTTCTCTAATAAAAGGTTATAATTGTCATATTGTTTTTTACATAAGGAGGGAGAAAAGAAATGAAAAGCTATGTACAAGGTTTTTGGGACGAATCGGATTATTTTACCCTGCCAATTCAAGTGACGAAAGAGATGATTGGTGAAGCAGAGCAAACATTAGGTTATAAACTTCCAAACTCTTATATTGAATTAATAAAGATGAAAAATGGGGGAAGCCCTGTACATACTTGTTATCTAACGACCGCCGCCACTTCTTGGGCAGAAGATCATATCGCTATTGATGGCATTCGCGGAATCGGAGGAAATAGAGGAATCGATTCTGAAGATGAAAGAAGTACGGATGAGGAGTGGGGCTATCCAATTGACATTGGATTTGTCATATGTGACTGTCCATCAGCTGGCCATGATGCCGTCATGCTTGATTACAGTCTTTGCGGAAAAAATGGCGAACCGAGAGTGATTCATGTAGATGTCGAAGGGGCTGATGAACCAACGATTACGGTTGTGGCTAAAGACTTTGAGACGTTTGTGGGCGGATTAGTTAGTGAGGAGGAGTTTGATGAGTGAGTCTGTTCAAAATGTTTGTGTTGAAAGAGAAGAATAAAAATGAATAAAGCCAAAAAACACCTTTAAGTCGCACAATCGTTTTGAACTCAAAGGTGTTTCATGTATACAAAAGTAATTTTTATAGTGATTAAGTTATCAATTTGAAAGGTATCACCTTTCTTTTCTGATATGCCATGTAAGAGATGATTAAGCTTGCAGTACCCATTATGAAAAACAACACACTAAATACAGTGCTACCCTCTGTAGTTCCGTACAGTAAAGAAAGACTGGACATCAATAAAATTAATCCTAAAAATAGATGACTAATATATCTCTTTTCTTTAAATAAGCGACCAATAACAAAAAGTAAAAGGATATACAAGCTCAGTATCATTACAGTGGGGAAAAAAGGTTTAAATTTGGCTGCATAGATGAAGAAGTCCAGTTGGTTAATATCGTGTGGAGTTTTAACTACTCCTAAATAATTTGAGATAATCGCTGTATATTCCCACTCGAACGTATCTTCAATAAGATTACTTCCTTCATACCAAGAAAAAAACATTGAACTTAGGAAAGTTAAACATGCTAATAGAAAAACAATTACTTTCAAAAGACGCTGATTCACATGTATCACTCTTTCTTTTTTATGAAATTTTATTTTTACATATAAACCATATTTATACAATAAATATTGAGAAGTTCATCAATTCCACTCTTTAAATTGTAAAAAGAGGGTTATAACGATCAAGGAATCTTTGGTGCGAGCGGCTTTTTGGAGATAGAGTTAGTCGTGAAAGCGATCGGCAAACTTCCTTGGCGATATGTCAAAGGATTTGTGGCAATGGTCGGCTTGTCTTTTATTATGGTTGGAGTAGTCATTATGTAAGAGCAAATGTTAATGGTTAGTTTTTTAACCATCTGTGTAATTGTTTCTATGTATCTTTTTGAATCTGTAAAATAGAGGTCGTCATTAAGTGTTTTTTTGGATTTAGCTATACATTGATTATGGTATAATAAGGATGTACAGCTACATAAGCAGGGTGGGTAGCGACCACTTCCTCATAGAGAGGAGGTGACGCTAAATGGTGACTTTTTACGAAGCAATAGTCTTGATGATTATGTTTTCAAGCCTAATCGTATCAGTGATCGCCGTTGTTATTTCTCTAAATAAAAAGAAATAACCCTCCCTGCCCTAGACCAGTAAGCGGAGGATTATTTCACCGTTGGGTCGCTGCACTTCTTGCAGTGTAGCTTGTATATTAGGGATGCTAGTTACCAGCTAGTGTCCCTTCTTTATTCTTGCTGTATATCTTTATTATATGCATGGCTGGTTTATTTGTAAAGAAAAGCAAGGATTCCAAAATAAAGTGAGGGAATTTTTAAATGAAGAAAACTGTTTTGGTCATGATGTTCAAGGTGTTTACACAAATATTTTTAACACTGTTGAGCAAGTAACTCAAATTCCGAAGGTGGAGTAATGAAATCAAATAAAACGTTTATTTTTTCGAGGAGGCTTTTAAGTGAAAAAAACTTTTGTATTATCCGTTATATTCCTTTTGAATATGGTTTTATTCGGTTGTAATCCAGAAGAGAAAGCAGATTGGAATTCTCTAAATGATAGTAGCAAAATCGTAGTCACAGGTAATGGATTGGAACAGTTTTTTTCAGATGCGAAGGAATTAGAGGATAGGGAGATTGTTTTTGATCAAACCGAAGAAATTGAAGTGTTCGTAAAGGCTATACAGGATTCTTCAGCTCATTCGGGCCCAATGACTGCGGAAAGCGCCAATTTTAACCTAACCTTTTTTTCTCAGCAGGAATCTTTTCAGACATTTCACTTATGGCTATACCCTGAGAGAAATGCTGGAAGAATTCAAAAAGAATCTGAGAATGAGCCAACTTATTTGTTGAGTGAAGAGAGTGTACAAATGATTGCGAAGTTATTAACTGAAAAAAGTTAGGAGGAGCACCAATGGGGACTGACCACGTTTTTCAAATTTTGGGCTGATGGGCAAGTTACCAAAACGAGCTTCAGGCAATATGTTACTTGTATAAGCTGAAGGGGTGAGGAAATGGGTAGACGAATCAAACATACTTCACGTGACGTGGAGGAATTAGCGAGGCTCATGATGGCGGAAGCGATCGGTGAGGGAGCCCAAGGGATGAACATGGTGGGAACGGTTGTGGCCAATCGGGTCGAGGCTGACTGTGCTCCTGACTTTAAAGGGTTGCGCAATATTAGGCATGCGATCTATCAAACCATACCTGGAACTGGAATTCCTCACTTCGAGCCCGTCTTAAATGGAGCATTGTATACACAACGTCCCAGAGAAGCTGACCTCCAGAGGGCTAGGAATTTGTTGCATGGAGATAGGGACCCTCGGGCCAGAATGAATTTGTGGTTTTTTAACCCAAGTCCAGGGAAAAAATACCGAGCACCTTGTACTGCCACGATGCCAAGATCCCCCATGACAAAGTTTGATTTTTCGCATAAGAATCATTGTTTTTATGTCGCTGTACCGGACTACTGCACAGAGTTTTATAGGTAAATTAAAAAGGAGAGAATTTTCTTATGACTTGTGGAAACTCTAATTATTATCCAATGAATTATTATCCTGTTTTTCATCAAGCTTCCATGATGAGGAGCAGTGTCGCACAGCAACCTAGCGGCGGCTTCCCAGCGGATATGCATTCTGGCCCCTCGTTTTCCGTCCCAGTGGTCCCGCTAGGTACTGGGCAGCAATTTCCGACAGGCGCGATGGAAGAATCATTTATTGAAAATATTCTACGCTTCAATAAAGGTAAGATCGGTACATTCTACTTTACTTACCAAGGTAACGACAAATGGAATGCAATGGTTTACCGCGGGCGCGTAGAAACAGCTGGTCGTGACCACATTATTATCAGTGACCCAGCCAACGGCAAACGTTACTTGCTGCTGATGTCAAATCTCGACTGGGTAGAATTCGGGGAACAAATTAACTATCCTCAACAGGAAATTAATCCAGATGTTCAGGCGTCCATGACGACATCGGAGTGAGTTTGTAGAACGCTAAAAGCCCGCTTACTTTCTTTTTGGAAAATAAGCGGGTTTTTAGTTCGGATGAATGTTCATAAGGTGCAAGTTAAGATGTTTGATAATTTTTCTATGGACGAGACATACTTAGTTCGCTATTTTCCCAATCAGTCTTGTTTAGTATTTCTTTTACTTTTTAGAGAAAAAATCGTGATGAACTTTTAATTTCCCACACTTCATCCAATGCTTCCCTAAATAACTCATCTAATTTTTCCGTCGGATCGGAAAGAGCGCTGTTCATCGTTTTAGCGTACGCTTCAAGCTGAGCAATTTCCGTACTAAGAAACTCATTAATCAATAAGTTGGGCGGTTCTTTATCGAGTTCATCACCAGCCATTTTTCTTTGTAGCAACGTCTCTACTTCGTTCTTGATCTGGCTTTCGGGGAGCATTTTCTCCAGTAATGTTGGAAACTCCAGCGGCGGAAATTCATTGAATTGTTCGATCCATTTGGTAGCGAGAACGGGGCGAAGGGCATAAAAATACTTTTTCAGCTTCACTTGATCACGCTGCAAATACTCGCGGTAATTTTTACGCGCCATATTTAAATAATGATACATACAGGAGTGCGGCGCAAATACATCGTTCTCAAGTTCTTTCATGCGCTCTACTGTTGAAAAAGCAGTGTAGTAAACGATCGGTGAGTGTAGCCACTCCAAAAGCGGCGGATTCGATTTGCGAAACAGCTTCAATGCTTTCGTCAGCTCCCAGCCGCTCATATCGAGCAGATCATCAATCGGTAGCTCAATCACATCTCGTTTTTTACCAACACCAACGGGATCAATGCTCAAATAATGCTCCTTCTTATGTACATAAATAAATCGCACATCATAATCGCTGTCTTTCGAAGGGGAGCCCCAAGCTCGACTGCCGGATTCGCACGCATATAATATTTTTACGTGATGCTCTTTTTCAATATCATTGATAGCTGATAAGATTCTTTCTTTCATTTTATCGTCTCCTTATATTTATGTTAAAGTAGGTATTCATGAAATCATTAAGAATTCCTTTATTATCCTGAAAAAAGTTAAAAGACACCTCACGGAAAGATTGTCAGACCAAAATTAATAAGTGGCTGATAACTCAGAGGATTAGAAGTCGGCTAATCAGTTGTGAGTAATTGTTCTGCTGTTATATTATGAATAATTAAATTTTTAAATGTGTAGAAATCAAAAGGTGAGTAGGTTAAAAGTACTGCAATTTTTTTGTAAATGAAAATATGTGTTGAAAAAGACCTAGTTGCATGATATGTTTTTGTATAGTTTGGATTATTTTTTACAAAAAAAGAATTATGTGTAAAAAATGAAGCAGCAAGTTCGCTAGATACTACAAGTGAAAGGAAATTCTAAATAATCTTCAAGCAGAAAAACAAGCAATCTATATTTTTATATTTTGATGAAAGAAGGATATGAAGAATGAAAAGATTGGTTTTAGAAACTAAACAGCTTAGTAAAGAAATCAAACAAAAGCAGATTCTTTCAAATATATCTTTGCAAATGTTTGAAGGGGAAGTTATCGGTTTAATCGGACCGAATGGAGCCGGAAAAACAAGTTTGATGAGAGTGTTAATTGGGCTTACAAAAAAGTATTCGGGAGAAGTAACCATCCATAACTATGACAGTAAAATAACCCGTTTGATAGGAAGCATGATCGAAACACCCAATTTTTATAATGACATGACTGGGCAGAAGAATTTGGAGTATTTCGCTGCGATTTCTGGTGGCATCAATCAATCAGAAATAAAGAGTATTGTCAAGAGACTTAAAATGGAAGGGTATATTCATCAAAAAGTAAAGTCTTACTCATTAGGTATGCGTCAACGACTAGGAATTGGACAAGCCCTTCTCAACCATCCGTCTATTTTAATTTTAGATGAGCCTATGAATGGTCTAGATCCGCATGGAGTAATGGAAATGAGAGAGTTACTGAAAGAAATTTCGGAAGATTTTAATATGTCTATTTTAATTTCTAGTCACATTTTATCAGAAATTGAAAAAATGTGTGACCGAATTCTATTCATGTCTCAAGGGGAAATAAAGGATATAAAGAACGTTAAAAATGAATTGAGTGAAGACAGAACGACATATACTTGTGTTACATCTCATGCATTTGAAGGAGAGCAATTATTAAAAACATTGCCCTATGTAAAAAATGTACAGATAAAATCTAAGGAAGTGCTAGAATTTAATTTGAAGCCTAGTGATTTAATGTCAGTTTTGCAAGCTTTTATTCACGAAAACCTTATTATTATAGAAATTTATATAAAAAGACAATCTTTAGAGGAGCAATTTGTCGAATGGGCACAAGGTGAAAATAATGTATAAATTCGCCATAGTAGATGTCAAAAAATTATTTACATCACGTTTGTTTTTCTTATCTATTTTTCTTCCGATTATTTTCACGACGATTTTAATAACAAGTAAAGCTTTCTCTGAGGAAGAGCTTAATTTTTCTAAAAGTGTTGTAAAATATTTTAACTTTTTGTATCAATATTCGATTATTTTGATAAGTGTTTATATAGCTACGATGGAAATATCATGGAAAACAATGGGGGTTATACTGTCAAGTTTGAAAAATAGAAGAGTATTAATCTATACAAAATTGATCACAATCGTCGTCTATAGTTTATTTTTGAGTTTGTTCCTCTACTTTTCAAATGTATTGGTTGAATGGATTGAGTTCGGTAAAGTAGTTAATTTACACCCTTCTTTTTTTGGTGGTATATGGATCAGATGTAGTTTATTCTCCATTTTTATTTTGTTATTTGCTTTGCTTATTGCTTTGTTTCTATGGAATAAATTATTTACATTAATAATTATTCTTGTGTCCTTTATTTTTGAACGGAACATTGTAGCGATACTTCAATATTTTCACTGGGATTTGATTAACAAAATATATGAGTTAAACCCTTTATCTTTAATAGTTAAAATTTATCAATATAATGATTATGATGTAGGCTCGCTGCTTATTATAATAAGTTCCTCGTTGTTTCTATTATTATTTACTATGATTAAGATTGACAACATGGATATAAAGTGAGGGGACAAAATGATGGCATTTTTCCAAATAATTAAAAGTGAGCTACTTAAACTTATTAATATAATGACTTTAGGGCTAATAGTGCTCTTTTTACTTTTTACTGTAATCGATTATTTGATATTTATGGGCGGTTTGGAGGAATACGCTATAAAGTATTCAGAGGGAAGATTTATCGTAAGTATTAATATAGGCTTATCCCTCTTATATCTTCAAATTTTTCTTCTATACATATCATCAACAATTCTTGGCAAAGAAAAACGATTAAAAACGATGAATCTTTTGTATGGAGACTATAAATCTTGGATGAAAATCAATTTTTCTAAAATTGTGACTGGGATTGTGATTTGTACCCTATTTTCTTTTATTAGTGTTTTGAGTGGATGGATTGCATTTCATTTCAATCATATCCTAATCGATTGGAAGGATGTTGTCTATTCGTTTGTAATAATTGACTCTATTTATATTCTGTATAGCTTAGTGGTCCTATCTCTTTCGTTTTTACTAATGAGTTTTAATTTTGGGCAAATCGCAAGTTTTTTTGTGAATTTTTTTCTCATTATTATCCTTGGACAACTTATAACAGGTTCTATTAATGCTGGTGAGTTAGCGAGTGATGGAGTAGTTGCTCAATATTTTGTATTTTATCAATTATATAATGGCTTTTCCTATTTACATTATTCCTTATCAGAATATATACAGTTCTTATTAATGTGTCTTATCATTTTAAGTTATTCATTGTATAGGCTAGAGAAGATCGATATTCAGTAAAGCATTCGGTTATATTTACTCTCTGTTAAGCGTTTATGTTCATTTGTTAACAGGTTCGATGATGATCAATCGGTTGTTTCGCTATTTGAATAACACGATCTGCTCATATCAAGCAAGTCATCAAGGCAAATGTTGTTTGTCATGTTCATATTTCGTGTACAGTTGAGGACGTTCAAAATAAAAAGTATAAATTTGACCAAGGGGAATCCGTCATGAAACCATCGGCAAAAATGTGCTTGTTAATGATTATACTATTTTTGGCGGTTAGTAGTTTTACACCCAAAATAGCTAACGCCGATTCAAGTGAAAAAATTGGAAAGATCGAACAGTTTGTTGAAAAGCAAAAAAGCATTAGTAAAATTCCAGGGATATCGTTAGTTGTTGTAGAGAAGGGGAAGACTGTTTATCAAAAAGGCTTCGGATACGCTGATGTAAAGGCGAAAACACCCGTGACTTCTAATACACTATTTGAAATTGGATCGACAACGAAAGCATTTACAGGCCTAGCTATTCTACAATTAGAAAAGGAAGGGCTGTTAAAACGATCAGATAATGTGCAGCAGTATATTCCATGGTTGAAGTTAACATATAATGGAGAGTCGCAAGAGATTACTTTGAATCAACTGATTTACCATACTAGTGGGATAGCTTCTAATTCTATAGTACAAATTCCTGAAAGTAATGCAGTTAACGCTCTTGAGTTGACCGTAAGAAAATTGCTGAATCAGCAATTAAATCGAAAGCCAGGCAGCTCTTATGAATACGCGACAATCAATTATGATGTACTAGCACTCGTTATCGAGAACGTAACGAAGCAACCCTATGATACATATATGAAAAAGCAGATATTAGAGCCGATCGGTATGAAAGACTCATTCGTTGGGCTGCATCAAGTTCAGTCCTCTGAGATGGCTTCCGGTTATAAAATAGGATTTATGAAAGAGCAGTCTTACACGCCACCCATTTATCGAGGAAACATACCAGCTGGATATCTTATTAGCAATACGAATGATATAGCGAAATGGATGAAATTACAATTAGGAAACGATTCGAACAATGCAATCGACAAGCAGCTCATTCAAGAATCGCATATCCCTGATCAGTCAGTGGAGCCTTTCGATAAGGACACCTATTATGCCAACGGATGGATAGTTATGAAAAACCATGAAAAACAATATATTCTTCATTCCGGACAGAACCCAACATTTACCTCGTATTTTATCATGCAGCCTGATGAACAATTAGGGGTCGCAATTCTGTCCAATATGAATACCAGCTTTACGACCACTATCGGTCAAGGCGTGATGGATCTATGGGAGGGAAACAGTGTTACTAATAATCATTCCGATAACTATCAAAATTTAGATAGAATTGTGACGATCTTGTATACCGTAGTTGGTTGTTTTGGTTTATTTGTTGTCCTACTATCGTTAAGAACAATGAGGAAGATTGCTAGAAAACAACGAATTCGGACATCATTAAACGCCAAGAGAATCTTACTATTAGCCATTCATACATTGATTGTAGCTGCGATCTTGACACTTATGATCATGCTTCCGAAAATTTTAGGGCTGTCTTGGGGATTTATTAAAGTATGGGCTCCAACGACGATCCCAGCGTTTCTTTATATTGTCATAGTGGTAAGCGTTATTTATTATTTGTTTGGATTACTGCTTGTTTTCACCAAGAAAATGAAATTGAATTAAAGACGAAACAGATATCAAAAAATTAAACAAGCATAACTCCATTCTAATTTTAGGAGGGGGGTATGCTTGTTTGAGATTTTAAGAACTAAATAACTTTATTGGCGCTTTATACATTTGTCAAAAGACTCGATAATGATTAATCATTCGTTTCGTTAATTCAATAATATCATTGAACTCATCTACCCATATTAAGTAGATCATCAATCGGTAGCTCAATCACATCACATTTTTCGCCAAGGTCGATCACTGATAATATCAGAATATATTGACAATAATTAATTTTCTGGATAAAATGAAAGCGCATACATATTCTGCTACCATGAGCAACTTTGATGAATAAATAAGTCGAAGGGAGAATGGTTATGCCAAAAACGATGTTCCAGTTAGACTTAAGTAAGCCGATGGAGGAGCAAGCGCATCCAGGACATAATCGCTGGCATCCGGATATTCCAGCTGCATTTTCGGTAGAGCCAGGGACAGCATTTCGAATGGACTGTAAAGATTGGACAGATGGACAGATTAGCAATAACGATGATCCGAGCGATATTCGTGATGTCAATTTGTCGCGGGTACATGTGTTGAGTGGCCCTGTCTATGTCAATGGAGCGGAACCGGGTGATTTATTAGTTGTAGATATTTTGGACATCGGGGCATTTCAAGGAGAAGAATGGGGCTTTAATGGCATTTTCTCTAAAGAAAACGGAGGAAGCTTCTTAACAGATCATTATCCAGAAGCGGCGAAATCCATTTGGGACTTTGAAGGGATTTATACGACATCCCGACATGTGCCGGGTGTGAAGTTCGCAGGAATCATTCATCCGGGGTTAATTGGTGTAGCCCCTTCGATGGAGCTATTAAATAAATGGAATGAACGGGAAAAAGAGCTACTGGAGACGGAGCCAGATCGAGTGCCAACGCTGGCTAATTTGCCGAATCCTGAGCGAGCGGTGTTAGGGTCGTTGAAAGGAGCCGAGTTTGATCGGGTGGCTAAGGAAGGGGCGAGAACTGTTCCGCCAAGGGAAAACGGCGGCAACTGCGATATTAAAAATCTATCAAAAGGCTCGCGAATTTTCTTCCCGGTATTTGTGGACGGAGCAAAGTTATCAGTTGGTGATCTTCACTTCTCGCAAGGGGATGGCGAAATCACTTTTTGCGGCGGTATCGAAATGGCTGGCTGGATCGACTTGAAGGTAGATGTGATCAAAGGGGGAATGGAGAAGTATAATATTACCGAAAACCCAGTGTTTAAGCCGGGGCCAGTTGAACCGAACTACAATGATTTTTTAGTATTTGAAGGGATTTCTGTCGATGAAAAGAACGGCAAGCAGCACTACTTAGATGCAACTTTAGCGTATCGTCGGGCGTGTTTGAACGCGATTGAATATATGAAAACACTTGGCTACACAGGCGAACAGGCGTATATGATTTTAAGTTCTGCTCCGGTCGAGGGACGAATTAACGGCATTGTCGACATTCCGAATGCGTGCTGTACTGTTGCGATTCCAACTCAAATTTTTGAGAAAAATATTTTGCCGAAATAAAAGCGGATGGAGGGAGGAGCATGCCTAGTTACACTTTTCGATGCCAAGCGTGCGGAGATTTCACTTTGTTTTTTAAATCGATGAGCGGCAGTAAAGGACAAGCCGATTGTCCAGAGTGCGAAAACGAATCGGTGCGTGTCTATGCTCCTCCTTTAGTATCCACATCTTCAAAGGAGCTAATGAATCGCATTGAACGTGGAATGGAGCCGCAAAGGATGACACGCGAACAACTTGGGCCGAAGCAAACGAAGAAAAAGCCACAAACAGCCAATCGACCGTGGCAGGTGGGGAATTGAGCTACTTTTTTTGAAGGGTAGCTCGATTTTTTTTGTAATTTTTTTAGGGAATTATAGCATGAATGTTATAATTGTTTGATTAATTGAATTCAATGAAATAGATTTGTGTAGCACTTCCGAATCTTAATCTTTTTATGTTGAGGGAGATATAAAATGAAAAGCGAAAAAGAAAAAATGTTGAGTGGGGAACTATATTATGCTGCTGATTCGGAATTAGTAAAAGAACGAGAAGAGGCGCGTAGAAAAACTCGGGTTTACAATCAAACTTTAGAAAATGAAATTGACAAACGCACCAAACTTTTAAAAGAGCTTTTCGGTTCCACTAGAGAAAACTTATTCGTGGAACCAAATATCCGCTGCGACTATGGCTACAATATTCATGTAGGGGAAAACTTTTATGCGAATTTTGATTGTGTCATTTTAGATGTTTGTGAAGTGCGAATAGGCGATAACTGCTTTATGGCTCCAGGTGTACATATCTATACAGCAACACATCCATTAGATCCATTCGAGCGTAATTCAGGAGTGGAGTACGGCAAACCAGTAACTATTGGTAACAACGTATGGATTGGTGGAAGAGCGGTAATAAACCCTGGAGTTACTATAGGAAACAATGTAGTTATTGCTTCAGGAGCAGTCGTAGTAAAAGATGTGCCTGATAATGTAGTTGTAGGTGGCAACCCTGCAAAGGTAATTAAACGAATTGAATTTTCTAAAAAGTAGGGGGGAAGCTACAAACTGTAACATTTATTCAGACGTTAAAATAGGGAAAATCTTGAACATGAAAAGAAACAACAGATAAATTAAACATGAAAGAGTTAGCAAAATAATTAAGACGATTATATTGTTCAGATGTTGAATGGATAAGTAGTGATATATATTAATTGATCCTGTGACCATGATACAACTGGCTGTAACAATTTTTAATAAATCGGAAACATTCATTTGAAAGCTGGTTAGTTTAACAATCGTGAAGTAATGTAAAGAGGTGGCTAGAACAATTTCTAAATTTAAGGCTATAATAACGCCTGATATTCCGAGCTTTAGATTAGATGAGAATAACGGTATCGCCAGCAGAAAAATGAAAGAGGAAAATATATTATTAAACATGATGATTTTTGCTTTTCCTAAGCCAATAATAATGGAACTAAAGGGAATACGAAGATATTGTAAAAGGAATAAAGGTGCTAACATTTTGATAAATGCTCCGGTGTTTCCATTCCTGCTAAATGTAAGCTATGTACAATAATGATCGGTTGAAGGACAAGTGTAATGGCACGGATAATGTTGTTTCCGGTAATGGGGAGGCTAATCTGGAATAGCTCAACTAAAGTGTTTTTTCCGTTTTGTATTTCTTTCCATACAGAGCGGTGCAACGTAAAGCTTGTTCTCTTCATTTTTTTAAAGAGGATTCCAAGGAAGGATAAGGAAACCACTTCTCCTAAAACCCCACCTATAATGGCTCCAGCAACGGCAAACTCAATTCCGTACGGTAAGAGTCACTGTACCAAAATAAATATTGAACTAATTCGAACCATTTGTTCAATGACTTGAGATAGAGCAATGGGAGTCATATATTGTTTGCCACGGAAATAGCCCTTGATCACAGCAGATACCGCAACGGTCGGCACAATTAATACAGAGCAGATGAGCGCATAGTAAGCTCTTTGATCAGTAAGGATAAGAGAAGACAAGACTTTAGAGAAACTTAGTGTACTAGCTGTTAATAAAATGGCTAATACACTAGTTGTCGTCAAAGAAATAATTAAAATCCGTTTGATCATTCTGTTATTTCCCTTTAAATCCTGCTCTGCCACTAATTTTGATACGGCAACGTCAAGCCCCAAAGTGGTGATAGCTATTAAAAATCCAGCAATCGGCACCACCATCATCATTAAGCCGACACCTTCACTTCCTAACGCCCTAGCCATCACCATTCCATTGATCTGATTGTCACCTTTTTGTTTACTTTACATTTCTAAATCAGTAATTTGATTTTGAATGTGTTGAGGTTGTATATGATTTGGAATAGGGTTTTGATATGCATTGTTTTCTATTCTGTTTTTTAATTCTAAAGATGCATGTTCAATTAACTTTGGTTGAGTGAAAAGCTGAATGGCTGTTGCAGCTAATACTTTCCCAGCGTGTAACATCCCTTTATGTGCAATAGATGTACAGCCAGTTGCAACTACTTGCCATGAATGCAATTGTGTTCCTTGTGGAAAACATGTTATTGTACACTGAGCTGTTGGGACAACCCAACTCACATCCCCAACGTCTGTAGAGCCCGGCATGACAACGTTAGTTAACTCTTTTTGATAAGGAAATAAAGACGTTGTTAATGCATGATTTCTTTCCTTTTCGAGAGTTTCTTTAAATAACGGAATGGCTGCATACATACCTCCACTTTTCTCTTGTACAGACAAAGTATGACGGATCTGGTCAGCAAATTTTATTTCATCTTTATTATAAGAAGGGGTACCTAGTTTAATAAATTGTTCATACATTACTTGTTGAACTAGATGATTTGGCACAATATTTGAGCAAGCTTTTTCAAATATAATTTCCATTTCTGTTTCCGTCATTAAAGCTGCTCCTTGTGCAACTTTGCAAATTCGTTCATATAGTTCATTCACTTGATTTGTTTTTGGTGCTCGAATTAAATATAGGACAGTTGCGTCTTGTTGAACGATATTTGGAGAAATGCCGCCTGAATTTGTAATTGCATAATGTATGCGAGCCTCTGGAATAATATGTTCTCTTAAATAGTTGGTACCAACATTCATTAGCTCAACGGCATCCAATGCACTACGGCCTAAATGTGGGGCAGTAGCTGCGTGAGAAGCTTTTCCTTTAAATTTGAATGTAGCTTGAATGTTTGCCAGTGAACTTGAAGCCAACATAACATTCACATCTGCAGGATGCCAGCATAAAGCGATATCTACGTCCTGAAAAGCTCCAGCCCTCACGATAAATGTTTTACCAGAACCACCTTCTTCGGCAGGGCAGCCATAATATCGAACAGTTCCACTTATATTATGCTGTTCCATATATTCTTTTGTAGCGACTGCAGCAGCTAATGATCCTGTTCCTAACAGATTGTGTCCACATCCGTGTCCATTTCCATTTGGATTTTCAGATTTTTTCTCCGTTATACCACCTTCTTGATCAAGACCAGATAATGCATCATACTCACCTAAAAAAGCAATAACAGGATGGCCTTTTCCCCAAGAACCAATAAACGCAGTATCCAATCCACTGATATTCGTTTCAATATCAAAGCCTTCTGCTTTCAAGCTTTCTATAAGAAGAGCTGACGACTGATGTTCATCAAACCGTAATTCGGCATAATCCCAAATCTCGTTAGCGATATGAATATATTTATCTCTTTTCTTTTCAATGATTTCTGAGATTTCATCACTGATAGTTAATGTGTTTTCCATTTTCACCACTCCATTAATTATTTGATAGGCACACAGATTTCGCAATAATGATTGGAAATCATCTCTCCAATGTATCTTTCAAAAATTGGTCGCTCGTCTATCTGATAACCACGGTGTGACAATTCATAAAAAATTTCGCTCCATGCTTTTTGCAGGTCTTCTGCTGTGTGCTGAACTTTGTAAATGGCATATTTTCCGCCTGGAAGTTCGCTTTCGCTGACGAATTCATCGATTTGAGCATCGTTTGAAATAACGATGCCAGCATCATAGCGGCAGTTTTCAGGGAGAGTTGTTTCTGGGTTATCATGTGAAATCCCAACGATTATTGATGCTTGAGAGAACAGATTTTTCGCTGCAGCCCATTGCTTTAATTTTTGCATCGTTTGAATGTTGGCCGAACCATATGGCCCAACTTGGCGCACGTATGCGAGACGGTATGTTGGAAGGGTTTCGATCTTAATACTCATATTCTCATTTTCCTTTCTGTACCAATATTTACTACATTTTCAATGCTATCATGAAATAAAAATATAAGCATTTGTTTTTTTAAAATACAAAAATGCCCCATGTGCGACTTGTTACATTGCGCATGGGGCTAAGTGAAAATAAACTGCTGTTACTTTATTCTCGAAGGCTTTGTTAAATTTTAATTCGAAAAATAGAGGTTCCATAAAAATGGAAGCTCCCTCACACTATTTATGAACTACTTCATTATCCCATTTATGTTATAATAACCTAAAAAAGGAGGGTTATTTTTGAAAAAGATAATTGGATTAAGTTCAATTCTATTTGCTAGTATCACATTATTCGGATGTTCAGGTGTAATAGAAAATTCTTTAGATTCAAGTGATAAAGCTGATTATGAAATTGCTACTAAACAAGAAACAGGCGACGGAAGTATTGACTTATTAACACCAACGATTACAACAAAAGATAATCAATTAGAATTTATGGCTGAGGGAATTGATGAAAATAAAGTGACCTTTATTTTTGTTGCCAATAAAAAAGTGTTTGAACAAAAAATAAAGAATGATGAATCCTACAAACTTAACATTATGGGTATTAAAGATGCTCATAGGACGGACTACGAGCCAAAAGTTCAACTTTTGCAAACTGTAGATGATACTGAAAATGGAGATATAGTAACCTTTAAACAGGTTAGATATACAGTTGAAAAAGATTAACTTTATGGGACGAAGGAACAGGTACCTTGTCCTTTTGTTTTATTTTTCCTAAAGCACGTTTCCTTCTTTTTCTCTTCCCATGATAGAAAGAAATGATTCCTTCTTTAGCGTGACCTGTTCCTTGTTGGATGTCTAGAGCGATTTGCCCGCCGTAAAACTTAAAGGGATGCCAGAATAACCAAATAAAGTTCCTAAACAAATACAAAAAAATAATTAATAATTTTTTAACGTTCCAATTTTATCCTTCTTCTCCTCGGCTTGACCTTCAAACTCAATGTCCCCCATCTATTTTTCAAACCGATTCCCCGTATTAGCGTACACTAGGGTAAACACAATCAGGCTAATAAATAAAATCAGGCCGATGATAAACAGAAATGGCTGATTGAATAATTCGCTGAATGCCCATAGCAATAGGCTAAAGCAAATGCCGTACATAATTTTGCTCATAAACTGGCAAAGTTTCTCTTCATTATATTTTTCTTTTTCATGTTCTGGCATAGTGTTGTATCCAGCTATGAGAAAGGCTCCTTTTCCTTTTGACAAGACGATCGCAAATAGGAAAAATGGGATTACAATTACTAAATGTACGATAGCTCCACTCAATTGAAGTCACACCTTTCTATACATTATTTCAACAAATATCCGCAAAATTCCTTTCAGTCATTCCTCTTCTTAATCCACCCGAATTAAAAACTTCTTCATCAATAACCGAAAAAGAAAACCATGATACACCATACCAATCAGCCACAGCGGAAGAAACGTTGGCAAATGGTCAACCCCAATTAAGTATAGCTTCGCTGGCCAGAAGGTGGGAATGAGACTGCCGATCAACTGCCACGGAAGCGCTAGAAAATAAGCAATAAAGGGAGCGAAAACGATTAAGCCGATTCCTTTTGATAAAGCCAATCCTTCAATTTTATTCGCAGCAAAAGCGGCTTGACATAACGTAATGATCGCCGCTTCTAAAGCGAGCATTGGAATGAGAAACAAAATAACGGTGATGTTCGGTGCATCGAGCGACGAAAAGAAAAGCAACAGTGTACTAAATAGGATCGTTAACGTGATAGGGATCGCTAAACGGTATTGAAAATAGCCTGTTTTCGTGAGCGGAGTGACGGCGAAATAATGAATAATCGATTCATCTCGTTCATCAAGCATCATAAAGCCTGTTATGACTCCAATTATAAATGGAATGAGCAGCATCGTAAAGCTCACAATCAATGGGTAGAAATTAGTTAGCTCCCAATTGAACTGTTGCCCCAATGCTTTATTGATGAAAGGTACGCCAAAGCGAGTAAACATAATCAGCAAGCAAGGAGCAAAGAAAATCAACATAAACATCGGATCGCGGTACATTTGCTTCGCGTCCATGCGCAATAACGATTTAATAGCGGTCATCATGTTCACTCCTTTCCGATTTTTAGAATAATTGATTGATAAAAAGATCGTCGGGCTAACCAAAACGAGAAGGCCAGCCACCCCGATAAGGTGACGACACCGTATAAAATGGTAGAAACACTAATCGGTTCAAAGGCCGAACGCAATAATAGAAGGGAGGCATAGGTAGGTAGCCATATCATCCAGTTAGCCTCCCATATTCCTACATAAGAAAGAAGTGGCAAACAGAACACGACTGTGTAGAGAACAGATCGCAAGAAAAATTGATTGACCGTTTCACACCGTATAGCCACTGCTAATCCGAGTAAAGTAAAGATCATAGAAGTCAACAGAACACCGAGCGTAAATAAAAATAATGAACTCGAAAATCCAAAGGTAACGATGTGAATATACAAAGAAGAAACGACCGATAGTATCATCAACGACATCGTTTTTGCCAGAAGATACTCCTCCGGTTTATACGGTGTGACAAACAATGGATCATGAATATGCTGTCCTTTTTCTAATAGCACAAGCCCGCCAATAAAGAAAAAGCCAAGCATGCTAGGGTCCGAGAATGTCAGTAACACGTTAGCTGTTTCTCGATAGGAAGCAGGCAATTGAAATAATAAAAGAATGTAGAAATGGCTAATAAGAAAATAAGCGATATACAACCCGTGGCGGAATTGCAATTTCACATCATAAAATAAGGCTGAAGCGAGCCTCACGTTAACTCCCTCCCAGTCACTTGAATGAAAATCTCCTCTAAAGACGGTTCAATCGTATGCATTGTTTCGATCGTACGGCTATTCAACAACTGTAAAAATGCTTGGTTATAGCCGAGGTGATCAAGCGAAAATTCGCTGATCTTTTGTTCGTTTTCTTCTCGGTATCCTACGCGAA
Source organism: Bacillus sp. Hm123 (assembly GCF_051842975.2). Taxonomy (NCBI): domain Bacteria; kingdom Bacillati; phylum Bacillota; class Bacilli; order Caryophanales; family Bacillaceae; genus Bacillus; species Bacillus sp. Hm123. Next base: position 1,901,264 of record NZ_CM200277.1, on the reverse strand, counting down.
CACTCTTTTTCCCATACTGTATTTTCAACGCTTGCGGTGAGTCAATGAGACGAATGTGCCCATCGACAATAAAGGCTGTTCGATCGCAAAGCTCTTCAGCAGCGCTCATATTATGAGTCGTCAAAATCACTGTTTTATTAGCGGCTTTCCATTGAAATAGAATGTTTTTCACCACTTTGGCGTTCACCGGGTCAAGACCAGATGTCGGTTCATCTAGGAATAAAATGTCCGGCTGATTCAGTAAAGCTCGGCACAAATTTAATCGCATTTTCATTCCTTTAGAAAAATCACTTACTTTTGTATGGGCGTCTTGTAATAAACCGACTTGACCCAATAACTCAAGCGGATCGGCTGTTTTCTTTCTATATAAGGAAGCGAACAGAGATAGGTTTTCAATGGCTGTCAACCGACTGTAAAAGTTCGGAAATTCAAAAGCGACACCAATCTGTTCGTAATAATCATGTTTTGTTTCCCGCAATTCCTCTCCTAAAACGGTTACCTGCCCTTGATAATTTTTCAAGAGGCCAATCAAAATCTTTTGGATCGTGCTTTTCCCGGCGCCAGAAGGCCCTAAAAAGCCAAAGATTTCTCCTGTTCCAATTTGAAAATCAATTCCCTTAATCGTCAGCTCTTTTTTCCCTGGATACGCAAAAGTTAATTGTTGAACGTGAATCATTTATTCATCAGTCCATTCGTTACGAGTTCAATCAGTAACTCAATCGTTTCTTCGTAGTGATCGACCCCGATTTTTTCTTTTTGCAACGAAAGCAACACAATTGAGCGGATGAGGCTGACAATCGTTTCAGGCTCTGTTTGTATGAGCATGCCTTTCGCTTGTGCCTTCTCAATAAACGGCAATAAAAACGCCGAGTCATCAGCAAAATGCTGTTCTAGCTTGTCAGCAGGAAGCTTGCGGAATAAGGTTTCTAATAAGCCATCTTGATGCAATTGCTGGATAAACGGATTTTCCTCCATAATCGCAAACGATTCCCGCAAAAATTCTCGAAATTGTTCTTTAGTAAATGTTCCTGAAGCAAAATATTTCTCTACCAAATACGTGCGAATCGCTTCTTCTTCCTGCCCTAACACCGCGAAATAAAGCTCCTCTTTCGATTGGAAAAATAAATAATAAGATCCTTGAGCAATTCCGACGGCTTTCGTTAAATCGCCAATACTCGTTTTCTTCAAACCGTGGGTAGAAAATAACTGTCTTCCATGTTCCATTAATGAATAAAATATTTTTTCTTTTTCCTCTTCTGTGAACTTCGCCAATGTTTAACAGCTCCTTTTTATGAACTTATGAATAAATTTATCATTTATTCATGAAAATAGCAAAGGGATATGAAAAAAATAGAAACTTTTATCAATATTTTCCGTATATAAGGTGGAAGAGTAAGCAGTAAAGGTGGAGTAAGCATGTCATTATTATCAATACATATTAAACAAGCAGGTTATGAACCGAATGAAACGAAGGTTGCTGATGTTCAGTTCTCAATTGGTCAAGGAGAGTTAGTCGGACTGATTGGTGCGAATGGGGCGGGGAAAAGTACGACGATTAAAAGCATACTTGGGTTGATGCCTTTTTTTGAAGGGGAAATTGTGAAAGAAGAGGAGATGAGTATATCTTATTTGCCGGAGCAACCAATCTTTTATGATGAATGTACGTTGCAGGAGCATATTGACTTTATTGCGGCGATGGAGCAGTTGACCGATGACGTGATAGCGGAGAGGGTGACGCCGTTGTTGGAGCTGTTTCATATGAGCCCGCATCTTCATGAGCTACCGAATACTTATTCAAAAGGGATGCAGCAAAAGGCGATGATTGTCTTAGCGTTTATGACGAAGCCCGATTTTTTGATTATTGACGAACCTTTCATCGGATTAGATCCGATCGCGACGAAAATATTATTAGAGCTCATTCAACAAGAAAAAGAGCGAGGGGCAGGGATTTTGATGTGTACCCACGTTCTAGACACAGCGGAAAAAGTATGTGATCGCTTTTTATTAATTAATTCAGGGGAGCTGTTAGCGACTGGAACATTAGCACAGCTGCAAGCGACGAGCAAGCAGTCAGAAGCGTCTTTATTTGAGTGCTACCATGAGCTGATTGCAGGTGAGCGGCATGTATAGTTGGCAGCTGTTGCTCGATCGGATCAAAAGAAATAGTAGATCTAAGTATAAAATGTGGAAATCGATTTTGGATTGGACGGTGCTACTGTATATCGCCATTCCAGCTATGGTCGCAGGCGGGATCATTTATCATTCATGGTGGGTCGAACTACCAGAATGGAGTGATCAATTTAACCTTTTTTTCTTAAATTTTCTCGCTTATACCTTTTGCTGGTTTGGGCAAAATCGTACATATGTGCAAGAAGCCGATGGACTGTTTTTGCTGAAGCATCGGCAGAAGTTTATGCGGATGAAGCAGTGGGCGTTGGTTTATTCAGTTGGTCAAGCGGTGCTAAAAAGCTTGCTGTTGACACTCATTTTACTGCCTTTTTTATCGTTTCATTTCTCACTAGCGACAAGTGAAATCGTTGGTTTTTTGCTTTTATTAATTGGAGGGACTGCCTTCATTATGGCGATTCAAACGGTGTTCTTTTTGAAAGAGGGAGGATGGAAGCAAAAGGTTTATCGAGTGCTTATTTTTATCGTGTTGCTGTTTGGGTATTTATCGATTTTTCCTATGATCATCTATCAACCGATGTATTCGATTGCCGTAGCGCTTTTGTTGATCGGTGTGGCGTTGGCGTTTTTATTGCCGAGAGCGAGGACAACTACCTATTTTCATGAGGAAGTTAGGAAGGAAAATGAATTACGCTCGAAAATGATGAATTCTATTTTTCAACTGTCACCCGATATGGAGAAGCCGAAAGTGATCAAACGGAAAAAGCCGTTTCTATTCCGTCGCTCCAAGCGCATCTTTAAGCAGCGAACAGAAGAGCATGGCTTTATGGAGCTTTTCATTAAAATATTGATTCGTAATTTTACCTATTTAACTGGTTATTTTCGCTTAGTTTCTGTAACGGGAGCGGCGATCGTCGTTGTTCCACCTGTCTTATTTAAAGTGCTGATCCTTATTGGCTTTAGCTTCTTTATTCGCGGCTGGATGATTAGCCTATGGGATCAAGTCATCTTCTCTCATCCTATTAGTAAGAAATATGAAACGAAGCCCACTTTTTATCACGCGCGCAAAAAAGTGAGCTTGTATAGTACGATTCCTGCGGTGTGCTTTTTACTGACTCTGTTAGTTGTCAACATAGTTTAACGAGTCTCTTATTTTGTGTTGGAAAGTTCTGAATATACTTAATTAAGGAACTTCCATCTATTATATTGTCAACTTAGGTGACCTCCAGTAGTATCAAATTACTAATGGTTATACTAGGAGGGGTGGCATCATGAATCGACTGACGATTCGCAAGAAATTAATTCTATTTGCGGTTATTATTTTATTGATTCCAAGCTGTAGTATTGGGGTATTTTCTTTTTCAACTGCAAAGAAACAAATGGATTCGCAAATGAAAGATCAAGCGCAATCACAAGTCCATCTGTCGAATCAGTTGCTAGATCAAACTTTTTTACAAGAAAAAGAGAAAGCGAAATTTCTAAGTGAAATTGTTCAAAAGTCGATGGGAAGTGAAAAAGGAGCTGCACAACTTCAGGCGAACTTGCAAAAATTTAAAGCGTCTACCCCTGATATTTTAGCGGTATTTGTCGGGTTTGATAGCGGCTTTTATCGAAATGAACCAAGGCAGGCAACTCCTGCTGGATTTATACCAAAGGAACGCTCATGGTACAAAGAAGCCGTGAAAAATAAAGGACAAAGTATTATTACACCACCGTATGTTGACGCACTTACTCAGTCTACAGTCGTGACTGTGGCTCATATGTTAGCCGATGGTAGTGGCGTTATTGCCTTTGACTATCAAGTTGAACATTTGAAAGAGAAAATTCTAAAAAATACGGTTGGAAAAAAAGGGTATTTATTTGTCGTTAACAAGGATAATGAAGTGTTGTTCCATCCGCACTGGGGGGAAGATGGATATACGTTAAGCAGCGAGTTGCAAAGCGAGTTAAAAAAGCATGAGAAGGGCTCATTTGTTGCTGCTGAACAAGGAGAAGAAAAACGATTTATTCTCGAAACGAATGAAGCAACAGGCTGGAAAATCGTCGGTACTTATGCATTATCTGAAGTGGACGAACAAGCAAAGCCGATTTTCGATATGACGTTACTCGTCGTTGTGATTTCGGTCATTGTTGGTGGAATGATCGTATTCTTTCTCGTTAGAAGTATTATCACACCGTTGAAAAAGCTGATGCAGGCTGCGCAAAGAGTGAGTGAAGGGGACTTGACAGAGTCTGTTACGATCACGTCTAAAGATGAAATTGCGGATTTAGCGAATAGCTTTAACTCGATGACGGACTCCTTGCGAACACTATTGCGGCATATTGGCGAAAGCTCGGATCACTTAGCGTCAGCGAGTGAACAAATGGCTGCTCACTCTGAACAATCAGAACAATCGACGATGGAAGTGACGCGTCGAATGGGTCATGTTGCTAGTGGGTCCGATCGACAAATGCAAAGCTCCGAAGAAACAGCACGAGCGATGGAAGAGATTTCGATCGGTGTTCAACGCGTCGCAGAAAGCTCAGCGGATGTATCAGAAATGTCTGTTCAAGCGACAAAAGAAGCGAAAAAAGGACGAGAAATGCTTGATGATGTGATTGAGCAAATGCATTCGATTCAGACGTCTGTTCAAGAGGGTGTGAGTGAAATTAAAAACTTAAACAATCACTCTGTTGAAATCGGACAAATCATTGCGGTCATTACTCAAATTTCTGAGCAAACGAATTTATTGGCGTTAAATGCGGCGATTGAAGCGGCAAGAGCAGGAGAGCACGGAAAAGGGTTTGCTGTTGTAGCGGACGAGGTGCGCAAGCTAGCGGAGGAATCGAAACGATCAGCGGACCAAATCACAAGTGTGATTACAACGATGCAGCAGGCAACGGCTCATTCTACTTCTATCATTGAAACGAGCGCACAAGAAGTAGAAGGTGGTATTCAATTGACAACGGATGCAGGAGAAGCGTTTATTCATATTCTTGATGCTATTGAACAGGTAGCGGCGCAAATTCAAGAAGTTTCAGCGACGGCAGAAGAAATGTCAGCTAGCTCTGAAGAAGTGACGGCGTCCGTTGGAGAAATGGCGGATATCTCAAAAGAAGCAGCGCAAACTACAGATGAAGTAGTCCGATTATCTGAACAGCAGCTGCAATCCTCGAAAGACAATACGAAAGCGATTGAGCAATTAAGTGAATTAGCATTACAATTACAGCAATCTGTGCATCGCTTTAAAGTATAAGATGAAGTCCTAGGGTTTCCTAGGACTTTTTGTTTGGTTAAAAATGGGGTATGGTGATAAAGAGAGGAGAGAAATATAAATATGACGATGGCATACTGGACAAGCAAGAATATAACGCTGCGGGCTGTTCAACCTGATGATATAGTCATTTTTGATTTATTAGATGATGATATTTTAAGAAATATGGATTCACTTCACTTTCCACGATCAATGGCCCAAATGCAGGAATGGGTGGAGGAACAGTTAGAAGAGGATGCATTTCGTTTTATTGCTGTTGATCAGCAAAATAACATAGTGGGTATGATTGAAACATTTGATTGTGACAGAAAAAATGGTACGTTCGATTATTATTTGGCTGTGTTTGAACCTTATCGAGGGAAAGGATATGCAAGGGAGATGATCCTCTTAGTCATTGGGCATTACTTTTCCGAACTCGCCTACCAAAAAGTCAATACAACTGTTTATTCTTTTAATCAACCATCTATTTGTTTACATGAAAAATTGCGTTTTGTGAAAGAAGGGCAGTTAAGAAATATTATCTTTACGAAAGGAACCTACTTTGATGGGATTTGTTACGGAATGACGAAACAGGAGTTTGAACTATATTATTCCGATTATTCCACCTAAATCATTTCTTTATAAACGATGAAAAAAACGCTGAGTCACCACTAGTTGGAGTGTCTCGGCGTTTTTTGTTTGGATGTTACTGTCCAGATTCATAAATCTTAGATAAAGAGAATCCTCGCCCTAAAATTTCGGAGGCGTTGAGGAAGACGACAAAGGAGGTTGGTTCTTGCTCTTGTAATAATTTCTTTAAGTAAATTGCTTCTTGCTGTTCCATGACGGAGAGAATTAATGCTTTCTCTTTGTTGGAATATCCTCCAAACGAATGAATTTTCGTAAAGCCTCGATCCACTTCATCTTTAATCATCGATTGAATTAATTCCTCTTGCTCGGTAATGATGAGAACGAGCTTAGAGGAAGAGGATTGTAGCTGGACGAAGTCGATCACTTTACTTGTGACATAAATCGACATCATTGCATATAAGGCGAGTTCTAAGTTAAAGACGATCGCAGAGGCAGCTACGACGAAGCCATCGACTATGAGCTGTGAGTAGCCGCTTGATAAACCGGTATACTTTTTCAATAGCTGAGCAAGTGTCGCTGTTCCTCCGGTCGATCCTTTCCCGCGATACACAATTCCAAGTCCAACACCCAACATTATACCGCCGTAGATGGCCGCTAGGAGAGGATTGTCAATTTTAAACGGAATATCGGTGCTGAGCCAAATTGTGAACGGTACGAAAAAAGTGCCAACTAACGTCTTAAAGCTGAAGTCCTTTCCTAATAGGAGAATGCCTAACAGAAATAGGGGGAGATTAATGATCCATTGGACGTAGGCAGGATTAAATTGGTAGACCTCATATAAAATCGTACTAATACCGGAGACGCCGCCCGCTGCTAATTTAGCCGGCAACAGAAACATATTATACGACAAACCGACTAAAACGGAGCCGATCACAATGTATGCATATTCGATAAAAAGCTTCTTCCTTGGTGTTTGATTAGTCATATGTTTTCCCTATCCTTTATGTATTCGTTTACATTGTATTTTACCATAAAATCGGGCAATGGAAACGCCGTTACTCCTAACTAAGCGACGCATAAACTATGTTAGGAGGTGAGAAATATTGGACATATATAATGTGATGATCATTCCACTGATTTTAGGTGTGGTGGAGTTATTCAAAATAATCGGGTTGCCTAAGAAATATAGCCCGATCGTAGCCGTATTTTTTGGAATATTATTTGGCGTTTTTTATCTTGATCAAGGAATGAAACAAGGAATCCTCATCGGTTTGGTGCTAGGGTTGTCAGCTTCTGGTTTGTACAGCAGCTCTAAAAATATGCTAGAAAAAAGAAAAGAAGAATAATTGAATAAATTTTTAATATTGTAAGCTCGGGTGATCTTCAGTACTATTAATTAATAGACATTTACTACTAGGAGGAATGACTGGATGACCCGATTGTCTATTCGAAAAAAATTGATTATTTTTGCAACTGTTATTTTACTCATACCAAGTATTAGTATTGGTGTTTTTTCCTTTCTATCTGCCAAAAATCAAATGGAAGATCAAATGACTAAGCAAGCCCATTCACAAATGAAACTGGCGAATGAACTGATTAATCAAGTATTTTTGAAAGAAAAAGAGAAAGTGAGCTTTTTGAGTAAAATTGTCTCTAAGTCAATGGGGAATACAAAGGCTACGGCACAATTACAAACGCAATTAACGAGGTTCAAGAAGTCAAACCCTAATATTATGTCAGCTTTTGTTGGGTTTGAGACAGGAGTGTATCACGGTGAGCCGAAGGAAGAGATTCCGGCTGATTATGTAACAACGGAACGGCCGTGGTATAAAGAAGCGATGAAACATAAGGGGGAAACGATTGTCACGCCACCCTATGAGGATGCGATGTCTAAAGTGACGGTCGTTTCAATAGCTCACTCTTTAGAAGACGGCAGTGGAGTCATTGCCTTCGATTATAAGGTAGATCACTTAAAAGAAGAAGTATTGAACCAACAGATTGGTGAGAAAGGCTACTTATTTATAACAGATGCCAATAACGAAGTGTTATTTCACCCAGAGCAAACAGAGGATCGCTACTCGTTACATGAGAAAATAACTAATCAGTTAACGGGCACAAAGGGGAGTTTTACCGCAGCGGAAAACAGAGAGGATCAACAGTTTGTTTTTGAATCGAATGAAGCAACAGGATGGAAAGTCGTAGGTACATATGCGTTATCTGAAGTCGATGAGCAAGCAAAGCCTATCTTCAATATTACGTTACTCGTAGTCGTCATTTCTATCCTCATTGGTGGAACCATCGTGTTGTTCATTATAAGAAGCATTACCGTTCCATTAAGAAAGCTAATACATGCTGCGCAAAAAGTAAGTGAAGGTGATTTGACGGAGTCTGTGGAGGTTACTTCAAAAGATGAAATTGCGGATTTAGCGAATAGTTTTAATAAGATGACGGATTCCTTGCAAACATTATTGCGTCATATTAGTGAAGGCTCCAATCATTTAGCCGCAGCAAGTGAACAAATGACCGCTCATTCTGAACAAGCGGAACAATCGACAACGGAAGTAGCGCATCGAATGGATCATGTTGCTAATGGTTCAGATAGACAGATGGAAAGCTCCGAAGAAACAGCCCGAGCGATGGAGGAAATTTCAAGCGGTATACAGCGTGTCGCAGAAAGTTCAGCCGATGTATCAGAAATGTCTGTCCAGGCGACGAAGGAAGCGCAACAAGGACGAGACATGTTAGAGAACGTTATTTCACAAATGAACTCTATTCGGACATCCGTTCAAGATGGCGTCAGTGAAATTAAAAATTTAAACGGGCATTCCGTCGAGATCGGTCAAATTATTGTGGTCATTACCCAAATTTCCGAGCAAACGAATTTACTAGCGTTAAATGCAGCGATTGAAGCAGCAAGAGCAGGAGAGCATGGAAAAGGCTTTGCTGTTGTAGCGGAAGAGGTGCGTAAGCTAGCGGAAGAGTCGAAGCAATCGGCTGACCAAATCGCTAGTCTCATTACAACGATGCAACAGGCGACTGCTCGCTCAGCTTCAGTTATTGAAAAAAGCGAAACCGAAGTTGAAAGCGGCATTCAATTGACAGTTGAAGCAGAAGAAGCATTCATACACATTCTGCATTCGGTTGAACAGGTAGCGGCGCAAATTCAAGAAGTATCAGCGACAGCAGAAGAAATGTCAGCGAGTTCCGAAGAGGTGACGGCTTCTGTAGGAGAAATGGCGGATATTTCAAAAGAAGCAGCCAATGCGACAAGCGAAGTCGTTCGACTATCTGAACAGCAATTACAATCCTCACAAGATAATACGAAAGCGATTGAACAATTAAGTGAGTTAGCGTTAACGCTACAACAGTCTGTACAGCGTTTTAAAATGTAAAAAAAAGCTCTAGGTTTTCCTAGGGCTTTTTCTTTAGAGAGCGAATATAATTTAGAGAAATACTTGTTGAAAATTTAATAAATATGCCGTTTCTAGTAAACAAGTCGTGAATATACTATTTTAGGAGGAGGGGATTTTTAGTAGCGAATGTAAATGGTGATTTGAAACATATGATAAATAAAAGAAAAGAGGGGATATGATGGTTCATATTTGGCTAGATGCTGGACATGGCGGACGAGATGCTGGGGCTGTCGGAAATGGAGCATTAGAAAAGGAATTTGCTTTAACTCTCGCATTATGGACAGGCAAGTATTTAGTTGATCATTATATATGTAAGGTGAGCTATAGTCGCACAACAGATACATTCGTAGAGCTTTCAGACCGTGCGACGATGGCTAACGAGGCAGGAGCTGATTATTTTATTTCATTTCATGTGAATAGTAGTACAAATTCGTCTGCAAATGGTTTTGAATCGTATCGCTATCCAGGTACACAAGGAAAAACATTACAGCTTCAATCAGCTATTCACGAAGCCGTCATGTCATTCATGAAGTCCCACGGTATAAAAGATCGGCAAATGAAAGAATCGAATTTTGCTGTATTACGAGAGACGAATATGTCAGCGGTTCTAGGGGAAAATCTATTCATTAGTAGTCCGGAAGAAGCTAAGTTGCTGAAAGATCAATCGTTTTTATCAGGAGTAGCGCAAGCGTATGCAGAAGGGATTGCTAAAGGAGCAGGCTTAGGACGAAAAGAACAAGAATTATATGAGAAAGCAGACCTTGCTAGTCCACGATTTCAAGCGGCTCAACAATGGGTGAAGCAACAGGGAATAAGTGATGGTACAGATCCGTTTCGACCAGCGACAAGAGAAGAAGTGTGGGAAATGATTTATCGGGCGAATAAGGTGATGAAAAAGTAAGAAGAAAAATCAGAACATCAATCTATTCAGTACTTTAAAATGTAAAATAAGAGAAGGGGATGAGACCTATAAGGATATCTACATATAGATATTACTTTTCGGTGATCAGCCCCCTTTTGTTTGTATGAAGATTAAAAAAGTAGCTCTCACTTGCAAGACTCACTTGGCTCTTTGACAACTTCACTTAAAACGATAATGAGCAAAATGAATAAAATTCGTATGAGGCGGTCTTCTGTTACTATTTTTAAAAGCGCTACTAAAACGATCCCCAGAACTGGATTATCTTCAATAAGTATAATAACAAAAATATCCAATAAAGTGATGGCGGAATCAATTATATGGTCTTCATTCATTTCGATTATCCCTTCTTTCTTGTATTAGCGTATTAGATTTTTTGAAAAAGTGTGATTTATTTCAACAATAAAACGAATGTATCATACCGATAGTGTAAATGTTTAGTTTTTGTAAAGGTGGAGCTGATACCCTTAAAGACAATAGAATCGTCGTATTTAAGGGGGAGTATCTATGGCAGTCATGGATAGGGTGTGTAGTGAATTAGATGAGGTACATATGAAATCGCTCACTCTCAAAGAAGTGGATGAGCATCTGTATTCAATCTCGGAGTCTGCTAGCATATTTAGCTTTACAGAAAAGCAGTGGAGGAAATGGCGTCAAGGAGAATTTCTTTACTTTTTTTATATCATTAAGGATCAATCCATCATGTTTAAAATGGATGTCATGTTGGACCACGGTATATCGCCAAGCACGATCGTAAAAATTGTTGACTGGAACACCGTTTGATCGTTTAGTTCTAATAAGCGCTTTCTCTTTTTTGTGCTACTATTGAAATAAAGCAAAACAAAGGGGGAGAGAAAGATGTTTACGAAAGAAGAAAAGGAAGCTATTTATAAAGTAATCTATAAACGAAGAGACATTAGAAGCTTTTTACCAACACCGATTCCAACTGAATTGATTCATAACATACTAGAAGCCGCTCATCATGCGCCATCAGTTGGGTTTATGCAGCCGTGGAACTTTATTATTATTTCTTCTCCACAGGTGAAGGAGCAATTAGCGTGGGCGGCTGATAAAGAGAGAAGGGCGCTTGCCGTTCATTATGAAGGTGAAAAGGAAAATAAATTTCTAAGCTTGAAAGTAGAAGGGCTGAAAGAAGCGCCGATTACGATTTGTGTGACATGTGATCCGACAAGAGGAGGCTCGCATGTGTTAGGGCGTAATTCCATTCCCGAAACAGATGTTTTGTCCACTGCTTGCGCCATTCAAAATATGTGGCTCGCTGCCTGTGCAGAAGGCTTAGCGATGGGATGGGTCAGTTTTTACAAGAAAAACGATATTCGTGATATTTTAGACATTCCCCCTCATATTGATCCGGTGGCGTTAATGTCCATCGGCTATACCGATCACTACCCTGATCAGCCTATTCTTGAGACCGCGAAATGGGAAAAAAGACGCTCGATAGATGAGTTGATTTTTAAAGAGCGATGGGGGAATCAATCCTGACAAAGAGATGAACTTAAAACAATCGCTCCTGGTGCTAAATCAGGAGCGATTGTGATGCGGTCAAATGGATTTGTTTTCATGAAGGATTGGCTTAGGGGATTAAGAAGAAATTGCTTTTTTGATCACGCGAATATCTGTTTCTAAGTTGTTCACTCTAATAATGACACTATCTAAAGTAGGGGTCTGTTCGCTGTTGTGAGCGGTTTGTGTTCTAATAATATCCGTATCTTGCTTGATCTGCCCTAGCTGAGTATTCATATTTTCGGTTAATTGATCGACACATAAATTGGTTTGGTGGAGCTCTTCTTTTACTCCTTGCATGTCAGACTTTAACTGGGACACGTCACTTTTTAACGTAAACACATCGTTCTTCAGCTCCGACACATCGCCTTTTAATGTAAGTACATCGTTTTTTAAGTCTGACACATCATTTTTTACATGAGTCATTTCATCTCTAATATCAGAAACATCACTTTGCACCTTAGTCACGGCATCTAGAATTTGATTCAGCAGCTTTTCGCTCATCGTTTCCTCTCCTTTTCAGTAAATGATAAACACTCGATAAGGCTCGTCCGAAAGATCGCATGGAAAATGATTAGATGATCATTTATATTTTACAATTGATCCTATCATTTAAAAAGTCTACTCCTTAAAAAGATTGACTTAGGAAATATTTAGCTTATCATTATACGTAGAAATAGTATTGACTGATTAATCAATCAAAAAAGGGGATGTGCATAATGCCAAGACAGGATCAACAAAATAAACAAATTCGAGACGCTAGAAGTGAACAAATTTTACAAGCAGCGGCTCAAGTATTTGCTCGCAGAGGGATGGTCGCAACAAAAATTAGTGATATTGCCAAAGAAGCTGGTTTAAGTCATGGGCTTGTTTATCATTATTTTAAATCAAAAGAAGAGATCTTTACGACTTTAGTTAAAAAAGCATCGGAAAGTTCAATAGGTATCATTCAGCAAGCGAATCAACACGAAGGGACGCCTTTACAAAAGTTACAACGGATGACTGAACGAATGATAGAAAGTATTGGGAGCGGCGAGGAAGTTCTTCTTTTCCTAATTATGATTCAAGCTAGTACGTCAGATGTGGTTCCGGAAGAAGTGAAAGAAATATTAAAAATATCCTCGCCAGTGGAAGCAACTGCTCCTTTAATTGTTGCGGGACAGAAAGAGGGAGAAATCATCCAAGCTGATCCAATACAATTAGCTGTTACTTATTATGCTTTGATCCAAGGGTTAGCGATTAATAAAATTCAATGGCAGGAATGCCCCATGCCTGATCCAATGATGATTATCAACATTTTCCGAAAAAGGGGAGAGTAAAAGTGATTTTAAACATTACAAATAGGAAGAGGAACTTCATTCTAATCTCACCGATTGTGGTCATTTTACTAGGCTTCATCACAGCAACAATATGTTCAAAGGTAATCGATGAATGGGCGTGGGTGCCACTTGCTATCGTTTACTGGGGTTCACTTAGTATATGTATAAAGTGTTTTAAAGGAGATAAACAAGTTAAAGATTGGCTAAAAAAACCGCAATCATCAAAAATTATCGTGTTTTTTACCCTTCTTCTGGGCTTGTTCCCGATGTCTGTGATTATGACGAACTATGAGTTATTTAACTCTACCTGGCTAGTCGCTCTTTGGCTATTGTTTGCCATCATCAATCCATTTTTTGAAGAATTGTATTGGAGAGGTCTACTATTAGATGCTGCTATGAAACTGTTTCCGAAATGGATTGCTGTGGCATATTCAACGATTTTCTTTGTACTTAGTCATCCCTTGATGTGGGGCGTATTTTCTATTGCTAATGCTCATTACCATGTGTTTATTTATTTAACGATATTGGGTGTGGTTTGGTCTTATACTTATTTTCAAACGCAAAGTTTAAGATGGGTGATGCTTTCACACTTTTTTGTCGATATAGGGATAATGACTGTACCCGTTTTTTTAAACTTGTATGTACCCCCTAGTGTATAATCGGAAATAAATAAAGAAAATGTCCTGTGGTGTTTGTCCGTACAAATAGAATAGATTTGAATACACTACATTAAGACATGAGAAAGGGGGGCTAACAATGGGCGATGTGTGGTTTCCAGGTAGAAACAGAAGACGCAGAGATGATAATGATCGTTCAAGATCAAATTTCGACAATGATGTAAGAGTAGATATTGATGATGAAGTTGACGTTGATGTACGCAATGACAACGATAACGACAATGACAACGAATTGAAAAACATCGATAAAAATATAAATATTGCTAAAGTCATTCGCAGTGGAAATGCGAAAATTCACCTTGATATTGATGTGGATTCAGATTCCGTTGCGAGAGTACGCTCAAGAGCGAATTCAGATCAAGATCAGGATCAAGATCAGGAACAAAATCAAGATCAGGATTTTGATTTTTAAAACCGATGAGGGAAAGGGCGGTTTTTCGTCTTTTCCCTCAAAAAATAATAGAAACGAGGAACGTGAATGGGATCTTTGCAGCGATTTCCTTTCGGCAGAAGAGAAAACTTTGATCAGGAACATGAAATAGCAAAGGTTGGACATAGCGGAAATTCAGATGTAGATATCCATATAGACGTAGAAGTGGATACGAAGCCAGTTGCTTATGCTATGCTCTGTTCATTATTAGCGACTAAACAACTGACAACGGAAGAATTTGAAGAAGCTTTAGAAAGGTTACAGAAGCTAATAGACAAAGATAAAAGGAGAAGAATTGAGAAAAAGAACGATCCTTCATCAAGAGTGAAGTTATTTAATCAAAACGGCTGGGAAGATCATCGATAATATATATTATCGTTGCTTTCCCACTTTACATATATGATCAAATTGGAATGGTGGTGCTTGTTTTTTCCTAAATATGTGGATTTTCAAAAGCTAATTTTGCTTATTTTTAATCTCCTCTAAAAGAGAAATGATCTTTTCATTTTGTTCGATCATAGTCTTGTTTTGCTGTCTAATCTTTGTAAAGTCAAATAAAAAGATGAGTAAAATGATGCCTATAAAGAACCCCATATGTACACCTCCGTGACACTTATTTTAACAGATTATCCCGATGACTCTACATGAATTCACTTTGTTTTATTGACCGTATCCCAAATATAGTTTATTATTACGTTATACGATATAACGTAAAGCGTAATAATTGCTGTAAGGGAGTGAATTTATGGTTAAAAAAGGTAAATTTTCAGAGCCCTCATTGTTAATTCTAATAAGTCTTGCTGAAAAAGAACGTCATGGCTATGCAATTATGGAGGACATTGAAAAAAATTATGACATTAAACTAGGTCCAGGTACATTATATGGAGCCATTTCACGTTTAGAGAAAGCAGGGTATATAAGTGTCCTTGAATCACAAGATCGTAAAAAACCTTACAAGCTGACAGAGGAAGGGCAAATATTTTTAACTGAGCAAATTAAAGAAATTCAAAAAGTTACTTCACTTGGTATGAAAAGGCTTGGTTTAGTATGAAGTGGTTTATTTACCTGTATCCTAAAAGTTGGAGAAGACGATATGGCAATGAGTTAATTGAGGTATTAAAACAAACAGATAGGTCATTCAAAACAATATTTGACTTGCTCTTAGGTATAATTGATGCTTGGCACATAGAACTTAGTGAAAAGGAAATCTATGGATTTCGACTGAGTCAGGTATTGGCTTTAATTAGCTTAATTAATGTCCTTATTATTTCGAAATTGATATCATTAAGGGAGGTTATTTTGTTGGAACAAATTGCGTTGATAGTCGCTATGTTATCTTTTTTCTTAGCAGTTGTTGTTTTAATAGTGAATATGTTTAAAGTTGGAGTTATACCAGCCTTTTCAAGTAAAACGAGATTAGCTAAAATATCAGTTGGTTTAATGGGGTCTTATGCAATCTTTTTTGTAGCATTTTTAGTGTTAGCAAATTAATTAAAAATATAGTTAATCAAATATTGCGTTACTAAAGAGCTGTATGGTTCTTTCCTTCACAGACAAGTATGGAGTTGAAAGAGAAATTCTTTGACATCTATGAATCCAATTTTGAGGATTTGATTAAGGCTATGAAAGAGGGTTCTTTTTAACCCTCTTTCCACACTATTTTCCGATTACCCAATTAAAATAGGCTGCTCAAAAGTTCATTCTTTTGGAGCAGCCTGTTTCATGTTATTCCCGTTTAAAATCACATTGGATTAGAGGAATAACTTTTGTTTTCTTCGTAAATTTATAGCCAAGCCACACGATTAAGAACAATGGAAGACCGATGTAGGAAATAAGGGCTCCGTTCCAATCGATGGCTCCACTAGTGAAAGCACTGTAATTTTGCCCAAGAATGACGATGAAACAGAGCCCGAAAGCAAAGATGGGGCCGAATGGGAACCATTTTGCTTTGTAAGGAAGTTCACTAAAGTCTCGTCCTTGGATTATATAAGCTTTACGAAAACGGTAATGACTAATGGAAATACCAAGCCAGGCGATGAAGCCGGACATACCGGATGCATTTAATAACCAAATGTAAACGGCTCCATCTCCGAAGAAAGATGCGAGAAAAGCCAATGTTCCAACGAGCGAAGTGATGACCAAGGCGCGCACAGGGACACCGCGGTGATCGAGTTTTGCTAAAAATTTCGGTGCTTTTCTTTCCTTTGCTAATTCCCGTAGCATCCTTGCAGCGGCATACAAGCCAGAGCTTCCAGCTGAAAGAACGGAGGTTAAAATAATCGCATTCATGACAGAGGCAGCAAAGGCGATCCCGGCTTGTTCAAATACGAGTGTGAAAGGGCTCATCGTCACATTGTCACTAGCAAGGCTTGGTGTCATATATGGAATTAGCAAACCGATCACCAAAATTGCGAAAATATAGAATAACAAAATACGCCAGAACACTTGTCGAACAGCTTTTGGAATTGATTGACCCGGGTTATCTGTTTCACCCGCTGCCACTCCGAATAATTCTGTCCCTTGGAAGGAGTAGCCAGCGGCCATAAAGATCCCAAGAATCGCCATAAATCCACCGTGAAATGGGGCGTCGTCAATGGTAAAGTTTTTAAAGCCGACGTATTCGCCCCCGATGATGCCAAAAATCATCATCACACCCATCACTAGAAAAACGATAACGGTGACTACTTTAATCATCGCAAACCAATATTCTGATTCTCCAAACCCTTTCACAGACAAGTAATTTAATAGAAAGATAATCATTAAACATAGTCCGCTCCAAAGAATAGAAGGGCTGTCTGGAAACCAAAACTTCATCAGCAACGCCACAGCAGCTAGCTCAGAAGCAATCGTGATCGCCCAGTTATACCAATAATTCCAGCCGAGAGCAAATCCAAGTGCTGGATCAACAAAACGTGTCGCATAGGTGCTAAATGAACCAGATACGGGTAAAAAGGCGGCCATTTCCGCTAAACTTGTCATGACAAAATAGACCATAAACCCAATAACCGCATAAGCAAGAAGGGCTCCACCTGGCCCAGCCGTATGAATGGCACTGCCACTGGCAAGAAATAACCCCGTCCCAATCGTCCCACCAAGGGCGATCATCGTTAAATGTCTCGATTTTAAATGCCGTTTTAATTCCTGTGGTGTCTGGGTGCTAATCTCGTTGTGTGTTTCATTTGAAACTAAAGCCGTTGATTGCGAGGCGTTACTTGGCATATTTTGCTCCCCCTTATTCATTTCAACTAAAGCTTTCACATTGCTTAGCAGCTATCCCCCGATTAATGTATCGTCTCATCGAATACGCCAATTAGCGTAAAACATAAATGGATTTCATTGTGTCATCAGAAGGGCTTTGGAAATAGGCCCCCATTTCTTTTAACTGGCTAATTGTCTCGACATGAGTGGCGGTGATTCGTTCTCCAGGTGTCAGTAACGGAATACCTGGAGGGTAAGGAAGAATCATTTCCCCACAAAGAGAACCGACCGCATCTTGCAGCGCTACTTTTTTACGAGGCATATGGAAGGCATCTCGCAATGAAATTTCCGGCTTGTAAAGCGTACCTTCTTCCGCAAACAACACCGCTTCTCCTGTTTCTGATTGTTCAGTCTGTGCGCATTGTTGTAGCTTTTCATCAATCGCTTGAATGGCCGTGACGACTTTCTCAATATCTTCCTCCGTTTCATTTAAAGAAAATAAGAAAACGATATTGCGTGGATCACTAATTTCTGCGGTACAGCCTTGTTCATAAAATAAGTCGAGCAGTTGGTAACCAGAGATCGCTTCATGATGACTAGAAATAATCCACTTGAGCGGATCGCGATAATCGACTTCATCACTGCCTCCCCAAATAGAAAGCGTTTTCAATTCAGGGTTTAGCTCCATCCGTCTTTTTTCTAAGCGATCGATCGTTTCTTTTAGCTTTGTCCGACCAGTAGTGACTAAATAACGTCTAGCTAGATCTAAAGAAGCTAAAAGCGGGTAGGAGGGACTTGTCGATTGAATCATGCCTAGCACTTGCGCCAGTCGTTCGCGAGATACTAGATGACCTTTTACATGAAGCATCGAGGCCATCGTCATTGCTGTTAACATTTTGTGAGTGGATTGCACGACGATATCAGCTCCTTTTGAAAGAGCGGAAGGCGGGACTAGATCGGCTTGGCCGAAATGAGCACCATGAGCTTCATCGACAACTAATGGCACCCCTGCTTGATGACAGGTGTCGGCTAAACGAGAGATGTCTTGGCTCATTCCATAATAGTTAGGGTTGGTTACCCATACGCCTTTCACATCTGGATTGTCCTGCAATGCTTTTTCAATAAAATCAAGCTCAGATACTTTAGCGACTTTTGTAGTTGATTCAATGGCTGGAGCGATAAAAATTGGTTGAGCACCTGCTAGCATTAGCCCGTGAAAGACAGATTTATGCATATTACGCTGAACAAGGATTTTATCACCAGGGCTACATAAAGTAAGAGCGACACCAATATTGCCGATTGTACTGCCGCCGACAAGAAAAAAGGTGTGGTCTGCTCCAAAGGCATCGGCAGCTAATATTTGTGCATCTTTAATAAAATCAGTCGGATGATGCAGGTCATCAATACCTTTTGATTCCGTTGCATCAATCGTTAAAATACTTGCAAAACGTTTCAGTGCTTCTTCATCAAACACACGACCATCCTTATGACCTGGTACGTGTAAAGAAGTACGTTGACTTTTCTCATATAAACAAAGTGCGTCATAAAGTGGTGCTGTCGTATGGTCTAATGTCGAACGAGTGGTTTGGTTTAATAGAGTTAATGTACTATTCATCATTTTTTCCTCCTGTATCCTTCTTAAATAATATTTGGAATAAGTATTTTCGTATTTTTCAATAGCAAGTTGTATGCCATCATTTAGACACAAATGGAGAAAAGCTTGTCCTGACGCGGAAAAAAACTGAAAGAGATGTAGTGATCATGTCAAACGAGAGGGGATTTCAACAAAATGTAAGCAGAAAAGTAAATAAACCGCCGGATTTTCGGCGGTTTATTAAGAGGATTTGAATTTAGCTAGCTTATATTGTAGCGTTTGTCGCGGGATTTCTAATAGTTTAGCGGCTTGCTGAATGTTTCCATTCGTTTCGGCTAACGCCCGCTGAATTAACTGTTCCTCGGTTTCGGCTAAAGCTTGTCGTAAAGGCTGTACAGAGCAGGTTCCGGCATTGATGATGTTGAGATCGCTTTCAACTATGTGGTAGGGAAGATGCTCTTTCCGTATCGTGTCACTATCTACTAAGTTCATCGCTGATTCAATCGCATGCTCCAACTCACGAACATTGCCAGGCCATTGATAGTCGGTTAGGATCGCCTTCACTTCCTCCGTTGTTTTCGTCACAAGTTTACCGAAGCGGAAATTATACTTTTGAATAAAATGATCCATCAGTAAATGAATATCGCCTTTTCGATTTTTCAGCGGTGGAAGATGAAAGTGAATGACATTTAGACGATAATAAAGGTCCGAACGCAACGTTTTTTCCTGTACACATTGTTCTGCTGGTTCGTTTAACGCCGCAATAATCCGTACATTCACTGCAAATTCCTTTGTTCCACCGACTCTGCGGATGACTCCATTTTGCAGCACTCGTAGCAGCTTAGCTTGAACATCAAGTGGCATAGAATTTAATTCATCTAAAAACAGCGTTCCACCATCTGCTAGCTCGAACAAACCTGGTCGATCCATCGCCCCTGTGTAACTTCCTTTCGCGGTTCCAAATAAAATGCTTTCGAGCAGAGAGGAAGGGATAGCTGCACAGTTTTGAGCAATAAAGGGCTGAGCTTGACGGGGAGAGGCGTTATGAATAGATTGCACAAGCAATTCCTTTCCCGTACCTGTTTCACCATAAATCAAAATAGGCGAGGTAGTAGCGGCTACCTTTAACGCTTTCTCTTTTAAGTGATTAAATGCTGCGTCATTCGTGATGATATCTGTCATTTGAAAGCTTGCTCCGGTGTGGTCACTCATAGGCTTTTTTGGATGTTTTGTCGTTTCGACCTTTGCCTGCAAATCCAGTAGTTTTTCCGACAGCTGTTTAATCTTCGTAAAATTTTTAGCTATTTCAACAGCACCGACTAGTTTGTCAGCTACTTTGATCGGGAGCGTCGTATTCACTGTATCGATTAATACACCACGAATGTTATGGTACGATTGATGCTGATTATAAATCGGCTCGCCCGTTTGACACACCCTCATCAACGTACTCGTTTCAATAGATAAAGAGGGGAACACCTCTAACAAATGTTTACCGAGCACTTCTTCACCCTCTAATCCATCATGTTTGGCCGCAACATGGTTATAGAAAATGGTCATGCCATTTGCATCGACCGCATGAATCCCTTCATCGATCGTGCTTAAAATCGCTTCAAACATTTCTTTTGCATCCGTTACATTTACAAGCATATCTCACTTTCTCCTTTTTACGCTGATTGTTCAATAAGTGCTGAATTTTTGTCATTTAGGTGCCGGTTTTTCGGCGAATAGAGAGATTATTACATATTCTGATAGGGAAAGATGTGAATTAATAAACTATTCAGAAGTATTCAATCTTATCATGAGGGAGTTGAGAGAAGTTTTCAATCATTTTTTGAGAGATTTTTCTTTTGAAAACAAAAAAAGACAAGTGCCCCGCGAGAGGCACTTGTCCAATTAACAGTCTTCAGATTTATGGTGATGTAATGGAGGCGGAATAAGCCAGCCCTTTTCCTTATTCAGTCTTAACACTTTTCCTCCGAGAGCCGCTTTTTGCATATGAAATTGACCAAACATCATCGCAATATCTTCGCGAATACATTGTCCCATCGCTTGACTGCAAGCCACTAATCCAGCAGAGATTGCCATCGATAGACCAGCCGTAATTTCTGGATCCGTAAATCTTGCGCCAATTGGAATATCTTCTAGGCATGCGTTAGGACGTTCTGGAGGGGTTGGTGGAAGTCCAACACCATTTTCTTTTAATAAAGTTTCCAGCTGTTGAATTTCTTGTTGGGCTTGTTCAATCTTTTCCTGAAGCAGTTTCTTTAAATCTTCATCCCCAACATGATTCAGATGTGTTTGAAAGCCAGCTACTGCCCCTTTCGCAGTTAACAAATAAGACCAAGTCGCAAATACTTCTCCATAATGCATCGGTTCTGTTTGAGGGTTGCCACTTAAAATACCCATAAACACGCTCCTTATCCTATTAGTGAAATTCATTGGAATCACGCTCCTTGTCGAGTTTTTCACTCAAAGGAGTTCATACAATATCAGTATTTGTTAAAGCATGATTTTCTATTCGAAATGGGTGAGAGTATATCCTTTGAATAAATTCGAAAGAGAAAACCTATAATAATTAAGCCTCTAGGTTCAAGTAGTAGGCTAGTTGATTGAAATTAAAGGATTATCAGGGCTTTTGCAAGAAGAAATAAAGTATTAATGATTTCAGTAAAGATGATCTAGAATATCCACATCCTACAAATTAACTTGAAATTCTATATTCACTTTTCATCAAATAATGACAACATAAAAAAACAAGACCAGCGAGCGTTTCGGTCTTGTTTTTTTATGTTCTGTTTTTTTCATTTCTTAATATGGAGTTTTTTATTCTAGAAGGCGAAGTCCATATGCGGTGCAAACTAAACACTTCTATTCATATTTTCGTTTTTATTGGAATTACGTTAATTCCTTTATAAGTTTTATCGATCATTTCTTCTGTTGCTACAAAGAAGATTCCCATTAGAAAGACGAATACAGCACCAACAACTGCCCCGATACCAATTGGAGTTAAAAAGTTGAAACCGCTTCCAAAAAATCCGAGTAAAAAAGTAATGATTCCCATTGAAAGTACTACACCACTAACATTTTTTACAGCATTTAGAATAGTCGCTTTAGATTTCATGTCGCTCATCCTCCTTTAATTATATTATTCACTAAATTCACAAAATTGTCAATTTTAAAAATATTTTTATTCAATCTTCTTGACATTTTTATTAAGATATCCATCTTTACTTTATTTTATTCATTTTTCTCTTATTTTGTGTGGACAAATGGAATGCTTCTTAATTTATCTATGTAATAGTCATGCTAATAATGAAGACAAAATAAAAAGAGGTGACCCGAATGAGTATCTGTCCTTTATGTAACGCATTTAAGGAGTTGAAAGTACATTGTCCAGAATGCAATTCCCGATTAGACGACACAGGTAAAGTATCCGATTTTTTAGACCCTTATGGTCATTATAACGATGAAGAAACAGTGAAAATGGGGGACGGCTATCCGAATACCACTAAAGATCAGATTTGTCCTCATTTAATGTACTGTAACCATTGTGGGTATGATGAGGTGAAATTTGTTCAAGAGGAATAGAGAAAAAATAAAGGACCCGCGGAATGTGATCTTCTTCGGGTCCTTTTTTTAATTAATGAGAAAGATGTTGGACGATCTCCTCAATTTTCCGCTTATATGTATGTAAGATGGATTGGTCTTGAATAGCAGTTAATTTCGTTTTTAGTGCTTCTTTCTCTATTTCATTCATAGTAGGTAGGTCATCTTTTTTTAACATAATAAGTAAGCCGTTAATTGCAACTTTTTCACAGATTTCTGACTCGTCTAGCCATTCCAGCAATAGAGCTAAGGTAGGTTTCGAGCTGGCAAATAAAGAATCCCAACCATCAATTGGATTTCGCACCCAATGTTTCATCCATGCAATGACTCGCTGAGAATGAAATTTAGCTAATTGGGCGTTCGTGTCAAACCCATCGATCTTTTGGTTATATTTTGAAGCTTGAAGTTCTAAATCTTGAAAAATACGATCAAGCGCTTCTTTCTCTGGTAAAGCATCATAACTTAAACGAGCTCGAATGCTTCTTAATTCATCTTCCGTTTGAACAAATGGAGCCTCGGCATTTAAGTACATGTCAAACACGTCCGGTTCCCATAACGCTCGAACCCAATCTGCAGCACCTTCCTTTGCGGTGGCTCCCATCATTTTTGTCCAATAGGAGAAATGGGGAGGATCACACACGATTCGATCATACCAAGCTTTGAAAATGTCGAATCGATCATAAATTTTATACGCCTGTTGAACCTTCTCTAATTCAATGCCATGATAAACCGTGTACTCAATTAATTCCTCTAAGCTTGTCGCTGCTTCTAATGAAATGGTAAGAAAGCGAGTTATCCAAATTCGCCACTGTTGCAGCGCTTCACATTCTAAGTCAATGCCATGTTCATTTGTTACATTTGTCCATTCCCAAATCCAAGCTCCATACAGTTGAATAATCGTTTGAATAAAGGCTTCTACATTCGGTGCTAAAGTGACGATTTCAGCTTCTTCATGTAAAAAACAAACAACAGAAAAATCGTTCTTTACGTCCAACATCACTGGGTTACCCGCTCTGGAGCTGCTGAAGGAAAGGTACCGTCGATCATCCAATTCTCCCACACATTCCATATCTGTAGGGTCTTCAAACCAGCCGACTTCGACGGAGCTCCAGCCCATTTCTCCACTCATAGCTGGTAAAGCATCCGGTTCCATCATAGAGTCTGGCAAATCCCAAAAATAAGTGAGATGGCGACAGCTTTGCAATAGCTCCCATAACTGTTGAGGCAAGGTGACTCCAAGCTGTTGTTCTAGTTCTGTCAGCTCACTGTCACTCATTCCTTCCGCTTTTTCGTAACGAACAATGTCCATTCCTGCATCTTTCATCGCTAACACCATGTCGTCGATTTGTTGCAGGCACTCTTTTACCCATATGCTCATCCTATTTCACCCCTTGGAAGCTGGTCTATGATTTTAAGAGCGAGCTGGTAAGCTTCCTCTGACCGGTAAGCAGTATTTTCTAAAATTTCACTCACTCCGAGAAGATCATACATTTCCATCGTTGTCACAAGGTGAACCGTTCGGTTATGTAGTAACCATTTCAGTGGCCATAAGTCATCATCCCAATTAAACTGTGTCACATAAGCATGAATAAGCTCCGGTGAATTCAAATACTTTAATTTCCTCATAAGAATCTCCGCTGATTCCTCATATAGCAGTTCATCAATCAAGGATTGTTCTTGTTTTGTTAAAGTTAATCGAAAGGCATCTTCTGTCTCGATTAAAAGATCAGCTATCTTTTTATCATAGCGCGCTTGGTACCATGGGGTATAACGAATACCTTTCGGATGATTTAACTGCGCTCCATATTGAATGAGCAGTTCGACTACCTCGCTATTTCTAAACTTAATCGCTTTACTAAGAACTGTCTCACCAAGTTTATCTTTTATTTCAAGGTTAGGCTCCAGCTGAAGATAGGCTTCTATCCAATTCGCCGGACATTTGTGGGTAATCATCACATGCAGCGGCGTACGCCAAGAAGTATCTTGAGCATTTCGCTCTTCACCTTTTGCTAGCTCGATTACTTTTTCCAAATCTTTTGTTTTAATCGCTTCGAAAATAGACAATTGCATTCTTCCTTTCTAGTAAATAAAAAAGCTCCATTTTTAGTCTTGTAAAAATGCAAAATTAAAGCTTATTACTTTACTTTATTGTTTATATATTTCAAGTTACAGTCATTAATCATATACAGTAGAAATTTCTTTGTTTCTTTCGCTCTTTTCCACCTTGATGAAAAGAACGAGCTCGTATGGTCTCCATGTCGTAATCGCAAAGTTTCTTTAAACAGTAAACTCCATTTGTTTGGGAGCGTTTGTAGCGCATATTCGACGGCTTTCTCTTTCGGAATAATCTTCTTATACTTTAACGAACAATAGATTCGACACATCGTTAATACTGCATCCTCAACCCAATCATCTAACAGGAAATACCAGCCGCTCTTGGCTTTATTAGCCCAATATTTATTTAAGTTATAGCTCATTGTCTTTTCAACATCGCACCAACTTGTAAGAATCTTTAGTTCATCCAAATGGACACCTGTTACTGATATACCATGATGTTTTAATGTCCACCATGTCACATGATTCATATCCCAGTATTGAGATTTCTTAAATGTTCCACTCGCACAACAAGGGTAAGGCTGTAAATCGTTATTTTCTTTACCGATGTCCGCCAAATGGATGTACATTCCATCTAATCTCTCGGCAAGAGGATTCATTTTTTTCATTTTCTGATGAAGTTTACTTAAACGACCTAACTCTGTATTTGTTAAACTTCTTTTTAAAATCGTTATAAAATCAACATCACTCTTTCTTTCATCAAATGCTGATAGAGCGATCGAACCGTACAAGTAAATACCATAGATAACATTAGAAAATTCAGTCTCCAGCAAGTTCGTATAATCTAGTAATAATGAATTTACTTCGTTTGGTATATTTACATTTTCATTCATCCCATGACCCACCTTGATAGAATTAGAAAAACAAAAATAATCGGCACCATCCCGATTATACTTATCCCAACATATACACCGATCATTTTTAATCGAATACGATTCGCTTTCAGTGAAAGGTACAATACAAAGGACATATATGGAATTAATAACAAAACGGCAGATATTAATCCAGGCACATAGCTTTGAAAAATCACCGATTGAACGATGTGGGTCAATCCATTGATCAGTAATAAACAGGTGCTTAGCGTTGTTAAAGTGAAGGTCAACTTATTTCTAAATCGATATTCGAGAATAACGACTACCGTCACAACTACTGTTAATAAGATCATCGCAAACGTTAACGAGTGAAAAGAATATAACTCTCGTAAAAATATAAAAGACTCGCCCGTTAAATGTTCATTCGCCCAGTTTCCTAATTGGGGAAGTTCTTCGACATTATGTATCGCAAAAATAATTGGGAGTGCCCATAGCACTTGATAAAACCGATCTTTGTTCATAGGAAATCCTCCATTTGGGTGGACTGACTAGTTCATTTATTGATATCTTGTTAATCCTAATTATACCAGTTATTTGAGTGCTGGACTATTCTGGATAATTAAGGTGTTGATGAAACTGAGCAACTGAAAGACAAAGTGAATTTATTTATAAAAATAATAAAAGACAGAGAAAATCTTCCCCTGCCTTTCAATTTTCCCCGCATTAACGGGCTGTAAGACTCCCACTTCAACAGGGCAGAAAAAGCGCAGATGTGCAGGTGGGAGATCAGCAGCCCGTAAATGCCCGATCCGTTCGGGCCTGCACGATGCAGGTTGCAAAGGCGTTGCAACAGGACGTTGCGACGTTAGCCTTTGTTCCTCTTTTTATCAGTAGAGGATGAAGAAAACCTCCACTGATTGAAGGTTCACTTTATAGGTATCTAATTAACCTTATGTTTATTCTTAGGGGTAAAACATTTCATTTACTTCCCAGGATTCAACAATTCGGTGAGCAGTTTGTGAGTCATATCCTCTTCCGATTAAATAACTTATAGCTGCCACCTCTCTCATTGCGTGCTGATAAGAGGTCACTTGAGCTTCTTTAAGACCGTATTGAACAATAGGTTCGACAGTCGAAAGAGTATGTTGTTTCAATTGTTGTTGATAGTGATAGGAGGGGGCTTGATTCCAATGACCAAGGTTTGAATACCATTGATAAGAATTACTATTCATAAAAGCAACTCCTTTTATTAAGTTTATCCATTTTAGGCTATGTTCATATTATCCAAAAGGTGAGTTTGTTTTTTGCTGAATACGCAAGGAAGGAATAGGAATAAAATATAATGCAAACAGCTAACACTCTTTCTGTTTGTTGTTTATTGAGATGAAGTGAAAGAAACAATAAAAGACGCGCAGAAGATTATCTCCTGCGAGTCTTTCAAATTAATGAGTATAGTTATCGAAATAACCTTGGATAAAGATCATTGGTGTTCCTTTATCGCCGCTACCTGAAGTTAAATCAGATAAAGAGCCGATTAAGTCTGTCAATTTTCTCGGTGTTGTCCCTTGTGCTTCCATTGATCCAACAAGGTCTTCATTTTTATTGTTAATAAATTCAGAGATCGCTGATTTTAGCTCTTCACCTTGTAAGTCAGCGAAGTTATTGTCAGCTAAGTATTTTAATTTGACTTCATTTGGCGTGCCGTTAAGCCCAGCTGTGTAAGCAGGGGAGACGACCGGATCAGCAAGTTCCCAAATCTTTCCGACTGGATCTTTGAACGCGCCATCGCCATAAATCATTACTTCTACTGTTTTTCCTGTTTTTTCTTTCAGCATTTGCTGGATTTTATCGACGATCGGCTGGCAAGTATGCGGGAATAATTTCACGCTGTCTTCTGTTGCTTTATTAGAGCCAAGCAGACCGTATTCTTCGTTATAGCCGCTGCCATCAATGGATTCAGATAAAATGTCGTCGAGGTTATAAATTTTCTCGCCGCCATGTTCTTTCAAGATTCGTTTCGTACGGAATCTTGAATGGATATCGCAAGTGAGCACACTCTTTGTGTAGTCTAAAATCGTTTTCGCATTGTTCGAGAAGATGACCTCACATTCAGCACCGTGCTCCGCAACAATGGATTTGTAGTATTCAATGTAGTCAACACCTGTAAAGGTATGTTTGTTATCGCCGAAATGCTCACGGAATTGTTGTTCAGTTAACACATCGACCCAAGGGTTCACACCTTTTTCATCTAGTCTGTCGATGTCCACTAAATGGTTGCCGACTTCATCAGAAGGATAGCTAAGCATTAAGACAATTTTTTTCGCGCCTTTGGCAATCCCGTGAAGACAGTTCGCAAAGCGATTACGGCTTAAAATCGGGAAGATCACGCCAATCGTATCATCTCCGAATTTAGAACGAACGTCTGTTGCAATATGATCGATCGTTGCATAGTTCCCTTGAGCGCGTGCCACGATCGATTCAGTGATCGTTACGATGTCTTTATCATTAATTTGAAAACCTTCCACTTCAGCAGCTTTCAATACGCTGTCTACGACAATTTGTTCAATGCTATCTCCTTGATTGATGATCGGGCCACGCAGACCTCTTACAACCGTTCCTACTACTCTTTCCAAATTAAATCGCTCCTTACTAACTATGTAAATGAATTGATACTTTTACTATACATTGGAATTGTGATATAAGTAAAATTAATATATCTAATAATGGGTATAAGGAGTGGTTATGTGATAAGTAAATTAGACTTATACAAAGTATTTTGTGTCGTAGGGAAAAGTGCCAGTTTCTCTAAGGCCGCTAAAGAGTTATATATGACGCAGCCTGCTGTTAGTCAAGCGATCATGCAATTAGAGCGGGAGCTAGACACTCGGCTGTTTAATCGCACACCTAAAGGCGTCTCCTTCACAAATGAAGGAAGTCTTCTATTTGAATATGTTCAATCGGCCATTCATTTAATTGATGCCGGAGAAGAGAAAATGTTAGAGTTTAAAAATTTAACGACCGGCGAACTAAAGATCGGGGTAGGGGATACGATTTCTAAATATTTTTTACTGCCTTACTTAGAAACTTTTCATAATAAATATCCAAATATTAAGCTGACAATAGTGAACGGAACAACCGATGAACTCATTGCGGTTTTAAAATCGGGCGGAGTCGATATCGTGTTTTGTAATTTTCCCATTGACGACTCTACGTTAGAATTACGACCTTGCTTTGAAGTTCAAGACATCTTCGTGTACGGTGAAAAATTTAAGAAGCTATTATCGAAACGAGTCAGCATCGAAGAATTATTAAAATTACCGCTCATTTTCCTTGAACAAAAATCCAATTCCAGAAAATACGTCGAGGATTATTTATTATCAAAAGGCGTCAAACTTTCACCAGAATTCGAACTAGGCTCCCATGATTTATTACTCGAATTCGCCAAAATCAACTTAGGCATCGCCTGTGTCACGAGAGAATTTTCCAAAGACTATTTAAGTAAAGGACTGTTATACGAAGCGAAATTAACAGAAGACATTCCAAAGAGAGAGGTAGGCGTCTGCTTTTTGAAAAGTGTGCCGCTCTCTCCAGCTTCCACTAAATTTGTGGAGTTGATTGGGGGTGAGTAATGTCTGCTTTGAGAGTGTTGCAGGAATAAGATAGGGAAATTAGAGGTCTTGTGTGGGAGGTGAAAATGCTTATTCAATCGATGTTCGGTTAGGTGTAAAATGTACAGTAACATTTCTAAAGAAGTACTGTATTCTCAATATCAAAAGAGAGGACATTCCATAAGGCATAATTTAAAATCTTGAGGATTTTATTTTTGTTAATTCATTTGTCAATTTGTCAATTTGCTTTTGCATCTGTTCAAGCTTCTCATCTAATTCTTTTTGTTCTTGTTTTTCTTTTTCTGCATTAATGATTTCCTCATCTATAGCCGATATAGCCGCTATCGCTGCCATCCCATCTGCAATAGTAGTAAGAATTGCAGCTATTAGAGCAAGTCTGAGGCTAGAACTTATTGGCGATTGTTCATTTTGTTCTGACTTTGAATCGGTGTTATTCATATAATCTTCTCCTTCCTCTGACATTGTTAGGAAGATTCACATTAAACTTATGCTCGAGGTTTTGAAGTAATACATTCTTTTGTAATGTTGCTTGGGATATGACTGAAAAATAAAGAAATCACCATTAGAAATTAATTGCACATTCTGTTGGAAATGCGAAAACGTCTGAACTTATAAAGCATACTGGATAGATTCTTATTAAGCCAGATGAGGTTGGTTGATTCCCTTAAAAGTGAGCATATTAATGTTAGACCACTTGAAAGGGGAATGTCATGTTGAAAAAGCAAGATCAGCGTAATGAAAAGCCTAAAAGTAACCCAATAGAGGCACAGCAACTTATCAATGAGTTTGCCAAGCATGAGGAAGGACAGCCACATCCGCAGCCTAAAGATTACGAAGAGATTGAGTATTAAGGTGAATTTAAAGCGGGAAAATTTAAGGGAACCTCCATTTCCGAAGTTCCCTTAAATTCAATCTTAGATGAATTGAATTCGCTCTTTTAACTGTTTTACGAAGAAACGCTTATTAAGCAAGATATTTTAGAGTGAATGGAGAGACAGGCAATCACAATTCTCCAAGTTACTTACAAGCAGGCTCGAAAATTAAAGAAAGGCTGTAAAATAAAGTTCATTGTAAAAAAAGCATTTTTTAAATCTTTTCAATACGTTACAACGAAAATTTTCCTCCACAAAATAATTTAAATAAGCATCTTCTCCTTGGATATAAACCTTTGTGAACCATTTTGGTCGAACAAATGAATGATATATTCTAGGTGATAATTGCAATGAAAGCACCTGCACTTTTTAAAATTTTGTCGTAGTAAAGAAGAAACACATCAGGCAGAACAATTTTTGAATCCATTAATACATAGACAAATTCATGGAAGTGAAGTATACGTACCATTAGATCTTCAAAGGTTATGGGGGAAGTAATATACTGTCCTGTTAGTTTGAAAAGGTTCAGGTAAGAAATAGTAAATAAAAGGAACTATCTTAGAAGGGTATACATTAAGATAGCTCCTTTTTTGTTGTGCATTGTTTTTTATTCAGATAGATTGAAAATAGCCCTTTTAGTAATGCAGGTGTTTAGCCTGCAAGACCATAGCCAATCGAATTTTCACTTTATTCATCTTTATTATCAGGATCTTGTATATCTTGATTATCTTCAATTATATCTTCATTATTTTCATCGTTACCTGGCGTCATATCATTATTCTCATTCATGTCATTGTCACCATCAGGGATGATATCATTATTTCCGTCTGTATCATTGCCATCGTCAGGAACGATATCATTATCTCTGTCTGTATTATTGTCATCATCAGGAAGGATATCATTGTCTCCATTGTTCTCATTCATATTGTTGTTGTCAGGTGTTTGCTGCGTATCATTTTCTTCTACCGGATCATTATTATTACAGCCTATCAGCACCATCGCTAATAATAAAAACACAGGTAGTATACGTAACCACTTCTTAGTCATTTTCGTTTCCTCTCTTTCAATGTTGTTTTTTATTGCTTTTATCATCTTGTTCAGTTTGTTAATTTTTATACAATATAATTTTATTGACTGATCGGTACAAAAAATATATTTTATTAATGTGATCTTTAAAATGAGAGGAGGATAAAATTGAATAAACGCGGCAGACCCCGAGAGTTTGATCATTCCTCAATTGTAGATGTTGCAATGAAAACATTTTGGACAAGAGGATATGAGGGGTGCTCTACACAAGATTTATGCAGTGATACAGGCCTTGGGAAAGGAAGTTTATACAATACTTTTGGTAGCAAACATGAACTGTATAAACAAGTATTAGAACGCTATCATGAAAATGGGATTAGGGAACAAAAGAAACTGCTAAATGCTCCAATTCCAGTTAAAGAACGGTTAAATAATTTTTTTGAATGGGCATTGAAGGAAGACTTTGAGAATATTGATCAAAAAGGATGCTTATTGATCAATGCCAGCGTGGAACGAGCTAATAATGATTTAATGGTTCAAGAAGTTTTCTCAAGGCATGTTGAGCTTCTTAAACAAGCTATTGAAAAGGTGATGGAGGAAGGATTGCGAACGGGTGAAATTTCAAAGAATCTATCAACCGAGGAATTAGCTAGTCTTTTTTTGAGCAGTTATTACGGGTTCCGTGTTCTTAATGTATCGATGCAAAATCGGACGTTGGCTGAACAGGTTATCAAAGGAACAATGGAGTCCATTTTCGGCGCTTAGTGCGCTCTTTTTTCTCGCTATTTTTGTACCAATCATTACAATAATAAATAAGGAGTGTTTTTATGCCATCGATGATTTATTTGCTAGCTTTAGCTATCTTTTGTATGACTACATCAGAATTTATGGTTGCAGGTATGATGAACGAACTTGCTCTTGCTTTTCAGGTTTCTGTCTCATCTATTGGATATTTAATTACAGCTTATGCAGGAGCAATGGTGGTAGGAGGCCCCATTTTAACATAATCCGAGAGAAGTCCTCTTCCTCAAGGAGCGTGAAGGGCACAGACCAGCGAGTAGGGAGGGGATGAATCTCGGTTCGGCACAGCCGAAAAGCGTTTCGTTGAGGACCTCCCGAACTTTGTCGAAAGAAAAAAGGATGAAAGTTTCCATTTGTTCTTGATAGGAACATATATTCGTTTTATAATGATGACAAAGGAGGGGATCTCATGTATCGAACGTTGAAAACGGGCTTTTCAGCGCCACAGTCCACGCTTCAACAGTTATTTCACCTACGTCGGATCTGCGGAACAATTTGGAATGACTGCGTGCAGTTGGCTCGGTATTATTACCGGATTCACGGCAAGTGGATTAACAAAAGCAACCTTCAAGCTGAACTCAAAGGCTTATATCCTCTTCACAGTCAGACGATCCAAGCGGTATGCCATAAGTTTTTGCATGCCCGAGAAGGCGTTCGTCAAGCGCGAAAAACGAACAAGTCTATCCGGTATCCATACAAAGAAAAATTCGTGTTTCATCCTAAATGGGTGGACAAATCCTTCGTGTTAGAAGGACGTAAACTGATACTTAGCTTAGGAAGATGGAAGGGAAAACAACAGACACCTCTCGTATTGAAGCTTTCGTCCGTCCCCAATGGTCTAGTCAAAGAAGTAGAACTCGTCTACGACGGTCGGTGGCATGCCTGTTTGTCGTATGAAGATGGCATCGAGCCTGTACCGATTTCAGATGGTCATACAGCCGCGATTGATCCAGGTGAGATTCATACGATTGCCGCCGTCAGTACGAGCGGACAAGCGCTAGTGATTTCGGGCAGGAAGATGCGCAGCATTCACCGGTTGCGAAATAAAAAAGTGAGAGAGCTACAAATTCTCATGAGCCGGTGTCAAAAAGGGTCGAGAAAATGGCGCCAATACAACCGGGCAAAGAAGTACATTCTCTCCAAAAGCGAACGGCAGCTAGGAGATCTCCTGCATAAGACGACCCGAGCCTTTGTGAACTGGTGTGTGGAACAAGAAGTCGGGCATGTCGCTCTTGGCGATGTGGAAGGCGTTCAGCGGCACACAAGCAAACGAAACAAAAAAAGAAAACGCCTCCGTTCCAAACAAGTGAACCAAAAACTCAGCAACTGGAGCTTTGGAAAACTAACCAAGCAGTTGGCCTATAAATTAGAAGCGACTGGCGTCTCCTTATCAAAAGAAAACGAAGCCTATACGACGCAAGCATGCCCTGCTTGCGGAAAACGAAACAAAGTCCGTTCACGAAACTACCAATGCTCCTGCGGCTATGAACAGCATCGGGATGTCCACGGTGCAGCGAATATCTTATCCCAATATTTGTACGGGAAGTTTCGAGAAGTGATGCTGACTAACATCACGTATCTACGTCCTGTACAGGCGTAGTAGATGGGCAGAACCGCCCCAGAGGGAATGTTCTCTCTGTTGCTTACGGTGGCAGCAAGCTGTCGAGAAGATACCTTGCGTCAAGACCACTGCTTCCATATGGGAGCGTCAGTCCCCGAGAAAGACGAGGGTGTCGTGTACACCTATGGACATTGTCCAGCTTCTGATATCAAGGGGATCGACAAGAAACCCCTACCTCAAGTGCGAAGGCGATAGGTGGGGGAGGTTCATAGGTATCTAGTGTTAAATATCCGATACGTCCATGAATTCGTTTGTGATTGTATCAACCCTCTATGTACCTATTTTAATCAGTGGGGGATGAAGAAAACCCCCACTGATTGAAATTTCTAAGTGAACTTATAGACACTGAAAGAGGTTAAAACCAACAACGTTTTCTTTTATGATCTCTTCTATCGTTGCGATCAAAAATATCTGCTACATCATTATCGAATCGATCACGACGTCTTCTGTCATCTTTTTTCACAATAACTACATCGTCTGCGCGGATAATCACTTTATCAACATCAAGAACTATTTTTCTATCATCACGATCAAAAATACCTGCTACATCATCATCGAATCGATCACGGCGTTTTCTGTCATTAAACATTCAAATTCCCTCCTTCCCCCTTTTACTATAAAGTATGCTGGTATTTAAATATTGAATGGACAAGAGTACAAAGTTTTACTATTTTTATAAAAAAATAGGTTGATTATTCAACAAAAAAAGCCGATCGGAATCTACCAATCAGCTCTTGATTTTTGAATCTTTACCGGCTTCCATACCTGTATTAAAAATTGAGATGACCATAATAAAAAAGAAAAGAATTTGTATCGTCGGATTAGCTTGCCAATAGCCAATAAAGTTCATGAATACTAGAATGACAAATAACAATGCAGTTATGCCGGATATATACAAGCGGACTTTAGGAGACATTCTTTCACCTCTTTATATGTAAACTTTTTTTGTTAAATGCTAACAGACAGAATTTATTTTTTCAACTTTTGATTTGTTATTTATTACGCATTTCGTTGAAAATGCGGCAACAAATGAATTGCGCTTGCCATGAGGTTCATCCGATATATCCGAGTGATTTCGCTAGCTCTCTTGGAGGAACACTAGTAACACACAATGACTTATCATTCGATTGGCCGCAATTCATAAAAGTAGTGATCCAAGCACTAAAGGAGTTGGTTCTCCTACGACACCAGTAGAATCATGCTCCATATTGGTCCATACTGTGGTCTTTAAAAAGTGGAGAGATTACGCTCATGTAACTTTGTCACATTTTTGGGTTAATGGATTACATCAAAAAAGCCAGGATCGCTCCTGACTTAAGTGGTTGCACATCAACTGTATGAAAAAAAGGAGGTTTCGCCTAATAAAAAGTTTTCCCATTATAGAAAAAACTATGCAAAAAAACCGAGAAAGCTACAGTCCTTTTAAATACTATTGACAATATTATTTTAATAGATCGGGGACTTCTCTACTATTAAAGAAATTGTGATCGATCCTTCCACAATGAAACTGGAATTGGATATAATGGAATTACCAAATAGCTGTGTGGTGGTGGATCTGTGACGGCAAAGCCAAACTCAGAGAGCTGCCACCATATGGTGAATACAAAATTGTCACGCATCAGGGGAAAGTGAAGCGGATGAGACGGGAGGAAGGGGAAGAGTTTTGACAATCAAAGATATGGTAGACATATTAATAGCTTTATTTGGGATGATGGCCACAGTAGGAGCAGCAGGGGCTGCTTTTTATTCTGCGTATCTAGCTAGAAAGTCAATTGAGAGACAGGAAGATCAATACAAAAAAAGCCTTGAACCTTTAATTGTTCCCAAAATGAAAAATTACACATTCACTCTTGATTATATGAAGCCTAGTTTTCATTTTTTTAATTGGATAACTCAAGATACAGATCTTGAAGAACAAGAGTTTAAACTGCCTTTAGTGAATGTTTCAAAAGGGATTGCTAAAGAAGTGAAAATTAATTTAGAGTTCACAAATTATAAGAAGATAATAAAATATATAACAGACAGTGAACTAAACGAAAAAATACATATAAAATTAGGAGAGGACCTGTGGGGTGCGAATAAAGAAATGATAACGGTATGTACTGAAGGTAATGCTGGTACTTATCAAGTAACCGATTTTCCGCAGCAGGAAACATTGTATATTTCTGGTGAAGGTGATGATTCGGCTTTCACAATAAAATTTCCACCTGTATTTATGGCGTTAGGTAATGTATATATGTATTGTAAGATATTTGGATCAAAATCAAGTGCTATTTCCCCATGTTTTAAAATAAAAATTATGTGTAAGGATCTTGCAGGGAATGCTCATAATTTTAACTACTTACTTTCTATTTCTGATGATTCTTTCATAATAGCAAAAAGAAGCCCAGGTCATGATTTATTGGGAAGCACAACTCTATATTTTCATCTAAATAGAATTTGATCTTCTCTCAGCCATCTGAAGGACACTGAATGACGCGTTAAGCGCTGTTTGGTGTCTTTTTTATGAAGGTGGTGAAGTAGATGAAATCCACTTTGTGAGATTGAAAAATTAGAAATAAATACTAGTACAATGTTACTGGAATTGGATATAATTAATATGAATAATAAAGCAATTGTCATTTGTAACGGAAAGGTGAAAAGGGTGAAGTGGGATGAGGGAGAAGATTTTTAGCCCAATAGTAATAGTCATAGTAATTATTATTTTGAGTATGTTCATGATGACCTACTTCTTTGAATCTCCGATTGGAAAGATTTTTAGAGTTATATTCGTTTCGTCAAGTTTATTACTGACTTTTGGACTCCAAACAAGAAAAGAAAATAAAGATATGCTAAGGTTTGAGAAAGAAAAATATAACTCTCTTTATCAATGGTTTAATGATTTAAATGGAGGACATTTATTAATTCACGAATTACTTTCTGAAATAAAAGTGGAAAAAAATTTATTGTTAAACCTAAAAAATGCTAAAAATAAGATCTTAGTCTATACTCAACATGATTTGAATAATTTACGTTTACTCAAGGCTTATTTTTTAGTTTTTAAAGAAGAGAAGGAAAAAGAAACGTACTTTAAAATATTGATTAGCTTTTTGGTTGGACTGACCTTATTTTACATAAGGTCGCCGGAGTCTCTTTTTGTGAATCCAATTCTAAAAAGGTTACTCGTTTTTTCTCCAGTAGAGTTATTTATCTCCGTGATAATATTTTTGATATTTATAATTAATCTTACATATTTAGGGAATAAAAGGGTCAGGTTAATAGAGGCCATAATTGAGGAATGTATTAACGAGAAAAAATAAGTTCTACCAGCCAACTGGAGGACACCAAAACTTTAGAGTGGCTTTACAGCTTTTTTAGAGCTTGGTGTCCTTTTTATTTCCATATTTTCAGTAGGCAACGAAAGTACCTAAAATCAATAATTTTGGCAACTATTCGTGTCATTGCAACTAAAATACAATTTTTCTTTAATTCTGCAATTAAGGAGTGATCAAGGCGAATCCAAGCTTGAAAGAACAGTTAAGGGAATGGAAACAGCAGCATCAAGAAGTGGAAGAAACAGTCTGCCAGGAAGTCAGAGGCTTTGTCTGACAGCGATAAGGAGGATCAATATGCGAAAACTAATTTTTGAATATAAATAATCATTAATAGAGCTGAAGAAAATGAAGACCGCTATTGAAGACAAAGAGGAATTGACGGAGTTAAACCAACAAGACAAATCGATGATCAACAGTATGATTAGTGATGTGGAGTATGCTATTCAGTGGATAATGTTCTAGCTGATTTAACGAAGCGGGAGAAAGATGTTTTACTCTCGTGAGAGCTGAAGGGTTGTCATTCGAGTATACAGCAGAGTTACTTAGGATCACTTAGTCGTCTGTTCAAATCTATTTAGAGCAAGCGGAGCGGAAAATTGAAGATTGTAAAGTTCATGTTGATGTATAATTATGAAAAAGTAGAGTGTTTTTCTAGGAGGGAATCATGTCTAAAGAAGTATACATTGAAGAAGAAAGTTTTGATGTGGAATATAAATTAAATGTAAAAGGTTTGGACGCAGAAGATTTAGTTTCTTTTGCAAACTCTCAGTATGGAGGTTGTATTTATTTGGGGGTTGAAGAAGCGAAAAATCAAGAAGGAAAACAAGTGGGGCGTGTGGTCGGGTGTAAGATTAACGATGGAATTAAATTATCTATTTTGGATAAAGCACAGAGCTGTATACCTCCAGTTAACGTTAATGTAGAAGTAGTTCAATTATCCGATAAAGAGGTTTATAAAATACATGTACCAACTGGTCTATTTAAACCTTACTGTACCAAAAGTGGAACCTATAAAATTAGAGGAGATGGTCAGAATCAATCACTTACTCCAAACCAGCTTCTTAGCTTATTTATGGAAAATGAAAGAGAAAAATTCATTGAGAAGTTTAAAGAAGCTACAATCGAATTGGAAGATACATTATTAAATTTAAAGAATGATTTGAGTATCCAAACTAAAAAAATAGTGGAAGATATTAAAGAGCTTGAATCAGACTTGAGATATAGAGTAGATTTAGTCGGAGATATTGCAGATAATGTTGAATCAAGTTCGAGTAATATAGAGAGCAGGGTGGATGATATTGAATCTGCTGTTGACGATGTGTGGAGCGTGACTAGAAATATGGTTTTTCGAATTCCAAGAATTGAGTCGAAAGTAAATGATTTATTGAACAATGTTAAATTAGAAAGTACATATGAAAAACAAAAAACAGAAATACTAGAAGAGGTTATTTACGACATCCTAAACACATCACCAAAACCCAAAATATATCTCAATGACCGCAAGTTAAATAGTATAGTTGCAGATTTAGAAAAAATGTTTCCAACCATGAAAAAAATAGAAATAAAAAATGTTTTTCTAAATGTTATTGATAGAGAACCAGCACTTTTTAAATAATTTTGTCGTACTCCTGCCGTATATATGAGAAGGACAATTTCGCCATCCTTGAGATGGGGTTTTTATGAAAAGTATCAATTTAGATCCTTTAAAAGAAACTTTAAGTAATTTTGCATTTCAATTATTTATTTTTGCATTAATATGTGCGGCTGCTTATGTAGGTACTCGCATAATATTAAATTTGTTTAAGATTCCTAAAATGATAGCTGATTTATTGGCAACAGCAGTTTTATTACTTGCTGCATATTACTCATTTTTAAATGGGTACATACCAGGGATTTCAAGCACTCAATAAATGGGTGCTTTTTTCTATGTCCAAAACAACTCAATTACGGAGGTGGTGGTGATGTAGAACCTTTCGAAAAACATTTAGAGGAGGTAGGTGCTCTAATTTTCAACCAAAATTAATCGAACAACAAACACCCAAACCCTTGACACAATCACACTCCAAAGGTAATAATAAGAATTAACTTGAATATTGATCCTTTGGGGCGGGGCGAAATTCCCCACCGGCGGTGATGAGCTCATGCTCTTAGTCCGTGACCCGCATGCGGTTTCGTTTGCGGTGGATTCGGTGAAATTCCGAAGCCGACAGTGATAGTCTGGATGGGAAAAGGATGAGGCGTTTTTAAAACTTGGATTTTTAGACGCTTATTTGGTTATGCCATTTATGCCCCTTATTTTTTATAAATAAGGGGCTTTTGTCGATTGATGGGCTGTCAATTGATGTGTTTCATTGGACGAGTTGGAGAAGAGAGGAGCGAT
Source organism: Bacillus sp. Hm123 (assembly GCF_051842975.2). Taxonomy (NCBI): domain Bacteria; kingdom Bacillati; phylum Bacillota; class Bacilli; order Caryophanales; family Bacillaceae; genus Bacillus; species Bacillus sp. Hm123. The sequence goes on along the minus strand of NZ_CM200277.1, from coordinate 1,862,063 downwards.
GGCTAGGGACGATGTTACGAGAACATTATATGAAGATTGCGTTGTCGCTCGCTGAAGGAGTTCGAGGTCAGACGTCGCCGAATCCACCGGTGGGAGCTGTTGTGGTGAAGGATGGTCGTGTGATTGGCATGGGTGCCCATATGAAAGCGGGAGAGGGCCATGCGGAGGTGCATGCTTTGGCCGCTGCTGGTGAGGAGGCAAGGGGAGCGGAGTTGTATGTGACGCTTGAGCCTTGTTCTCATTATGGGAAGACGCCTCCTTGTGCGGATTTGACGATTGCGAGAGGGATTAAGAAAGTGTATATCGCTGTTAAGGACCCGAATCCGGCGGTGGCTGGAAGAGGGATTGACAGGTTGCGAGCGGCCGGGATTGAAGTGGAGACCGGGATTTGCGAGCAGGAAGCTTCGGAATTATTAGCGCCATTTTTTCATTTTATTCAAACGAAAACACCATACGTCACGATGAAAACAGCCATAACAGCCGATGGCAAAACTGCTGCGTATACCGGACATAGTCGCTGGATTACGAGTGAGCAAGCAAGAGAGGATGTGCACTATATTCGCCATCAGCAAGATGCGATTTTAGTTGGCATCAATACCGTTTTACAAGATAACCCCATCTTAACCACCCGTCTGCCCCAGGGAGGTAAACACCCCATTCGAGTTGTATTAGATACGCATTTGCGGATTCCGCTCACCGCCCATGTTGTGAAAAATAAACAAGCGGAAACGATCGTTGTTTGTGGCCAAGAGGCACTTCAGTCCAAAGAGCTGCAATTAATTGAACAAGAGGTGAAAGTGATTCGCTTACAAACGCGAGAGATTGATATTCCACTTTTATTGAAAAAGCTAGGTGATATCGGCATTATGACGCTTCTCGTAGAAGGCGGAAGCGAAGTCAATGCGTCTTTTATTGAAAAACGAGCGTTTCAACAGATGTTAATTTATGTCGCGCCGAAAGTGATCGGCGGGAAGCTGGCGCCAACAGCGGTTGGTGGTCAAGGGTTTGCGATCATGGATGAAGCGGTGCCATTAACGTTCGAAAAAGTTGAAATCATTGGACAAGATATCAAAATAACCGCGTCGCCAAAAGAAGGATGTGAAACGAGTTGTTCACAGGAATTATAGAAGAAATCGGCACAGTGGAAAGTCTGAAAGCGGGTGCTCAGTCGCTAGAGTTAGCGATCAAAGCGAACACGGTGCTTGAAGATGTGAAGCTCGGTGACAGTATCGCCGTCAACGGTGTTTGTTTGACAGTGACGAGTTTTACCGCTACTCATTTTACCGCTGATGTGATGCCAGAAACGTTTCATGCGACGTCACTACGTGTGTTAGCTCGTGGGTCGAAAGTGAATTTAGAGCGAGCGATGGCAGCAAATGGTCGCTTCGGTGGGCATTTCGTCTCTGGTCATATTGATGGTGTCGGCACGATTGTCAGTAAAAAAAGAGTAGAAAACGCACTATATATCGACATTGAATTTTCTGAAGAGTATGCCCACTATTTTTTACACAAAGGCTCAGTCTCGTTAGATGGTACGTCGTTAACGATTTTTGCGGTGGATGATAAGAAGTTGACGATTTCGCTTATTCCGCATACGCAGGAGGAAACGATTTTAGCCGAGAAAAATATCGGTGATCCGGTCAATATTGAGTGCGATTTATTGGCAAAGTATATTGAGCGAATGCTTGGTCATAAAAAAGAAGAGAAGACTTCTACGATTACGATGGATTTATTAGCGAAGCACGGATTTGCATAATACAGACAGGGGGAAAAGGACATGTTTGCCACAATCGAAGAAGCATTAGCGGATTTAAGGCAAGGGAAAGTCGTGATCGTTGTCGACGATGAGGATCGGGAAAATGAAGGTGATTTTATCGGTTTAGCTCAGTTTGCCGATGCGGAAATGGTTAATTTCATGGCGAAAATGGGACGTGGCTTGATTTGCGTGCCTGTGGAGGAAGAAATCGCTGAAAAGCTTGGCTTGCAAATGATGGTGACGAACAATACGGATAGTCACGGCACCGCTTTTACCGTCAGTATTGATCACCAATCAACGCATACCGGCATTAGTGCGTTTGAGCGGGCGACGACGATTCAAGAAATGTTAAACGATAAAGCTGTACCAGAGGATTTCAAGCAACCGGGTCATATTTTTCCGCTCGTCGCTAAAAAAGGCGGCGTATTGAAGCGCGCGGGACATACAGAAGCAGCGGTCGATTTGGCTCATCTTGCGGGAGCGAAAGGCGCAGGCGTCATTTGTGAAATTATGAAAGAGGACGGTTCGATGGCGCGGCTGCCGGATTTAGTGACGATGGCTGAGGAGCTAGGCTTAAAGCTAATTACGATTCAACATTTAATTGAGTATCGTCGTAAAAAGGAAGAGTTAATTACTCGTGAAGTGGAGATCGACTTACCGACGGACTTTGGTCATTTTCAAGCGGTCGGTTTTACCGAAAAGCTGTCTGGCAAAGAGCATGTCGCGCTAGTGAAAGGAAATGTGAATGATGGCGAGGCAGTGCTCGTTCGCGTCCATTCCGAATGTTTAACGGGAGATGTGTTCGGGTCTTGCCGCTGTGATTGCGGTCCTCAGCTGGCGGCGGCGTTACGGCAAATTGAAGTCGAGGGCCGAGGGATTTTACTGTATATGCGTCAAGAAGGTCGCGGCATTGGGCTGATGAATAAGTTAAAGGCGTATAAATTGCAGGAACAAGGGTTAGATACGGTCGAAGCGAACGAAAAATTAGGCTTTGCGGATGACTTGCGAGATTACGGCATTGGCGCTCAAATTTTACGCAATCTCGGAGTGAAGGAGATGCGACTGTTGACGAATAATCCGCGCAAAATTTCCGGATTAAAAGGCTATGGACTTGAAGTCGTAGAGCGCGCACCGATCGAAATGCCGCCAAAAGCGGAAAATCGGCAATATTTAGAGACGAAAATATCGAAGCTTGGGCATATGCTTACATTTACCCCGCATTAACGGGCTGTAAGACCCCACCTCAACATGGTAGCTGTAGGTAGGTGGGTGATCAACAACCCATAAATGCCCGGTTAGTTCAACTAACAATCAGTGGGGAATGAAGCCCCTACTGATTGAAGTTTCACTTTACAATAAGGGAGAGATTTTGAGATGAGCAGAACATATGAAGGAAATTTAATTGGTACAGGGTTAAAAGTTGGAATCGTTGTTGCGCGTTTTAATGAATTTATTACGGGCAAGCTGTTGAGCGGGGCAGAGGATGCGTTACGCCGTCATGGTGTCGATGAAGAGGATGTCGAGATTGCTTGGGTGCCAGGCGCGTTTGAAATTCCGTTAATTGCGAAAAAGATGGCGGATAGCGGCAAGTACGATGCAGTGGTGACGTTAGGAACGGTCATTCGTGGTTCTACTGCTCATTTTGAATACGTGAGTAATGAAGCGACGAAAGGAGTGGCTCAAGCGGCGATGCAATCGGGTGTGCCAGTGATCTTCGGCGTATTAACGACCGATACGATTGAGCAAGCGATTGAGCGTGCCGGAACGAAAGCTGGCAATAAAGGCTGGGAAGCAGCGGCTACGGCGATTGAAATGGCAAATCTTGTGAAGTCAATCGAAGGGTAAAAGAGAAAGAAGGTGGCGAGGGCCACCTTCTTTTTTATGCGATGAGAGTCAATTTGTAAGCTGAAGAGACATTTCGTTTTGGGCATTCATGAATGATTCGGTCAGTGCATACATTGTTGAAGATGTGTAATTAGCGGATTTCATCAATTCTTTAAAGGAGCGCTTATGTCACCATATACCATTTTATTTCTCATTTATGCGGATGCTTGTATCGGTCTTGGGGTTTATCTTTATGTGTTTCGGAGGAAGAAACTCATTGGTTTTCAACTAGGGATGAATATTAGCATTTTAATGGGAGGGATGGCTGCCTTACTTTTTGGCATTTTGCTTATTTTGCAATATCCGTTTCACTATACGCTGATCACTATGATTTCAACATTAGTAGGGGCAGCGGTTGGTGCGTTATTTGGGTTGTTATTTGATTATCAAACATTTGTGACTGGTTTTACGAATGGTCTAGTCATTGGCTTGATGGCTCCAATGATCGGAAGCGTGTTAGAAGTACCTCATCTGTTTATCTGGTTTATTCACGGTTTATTTGTTGTGAGCTTATTGTTTGTTCATATTTCCATTAAAAGGTCGTGAACTGAAATCATGTTGCTCATCCTGTTATTTATTTGGAATGCTGTCGCCCTTTACTCCGTTTATCGTATGCTTAAAAAGAAACAATTATTATTGGATGAACGATTTTCGATGACGATGTGTATGGCTATTACGATGACTTCTTCTTTTATTTTAGCCCTTCATTTTGAACTGTCGTTGCCTTCGGTGGGTTCTTTCCTATATTTTATCCCCATCTTGCTGTCGATATTTATTGGCTGGCATTTCGGTGGTATGATGAGGAATCCAGCGAAATTAATTAGCATTTACAACAGCGCGATGGGAGCGATTATGGGAACGATGCTCGCTGCTGTTCTGAAAAATCCCGCTCTGTGCAATATCCCGATTGATTCAGAAGCCATGCTTACAACAAACATATACAGTCTAGCTCTTTTCACAACAATTCTTCATACGTTAACGATGGTGATGATTCGTTATTCGTTTCGAGTGTAGCGATTCACATCAAAGAAGGAGAGAGATGAGATGAAAGTATTCACCATTGGCATTTTATTTGCGTTTGGTTTTGTTTTAGTGTGGTGGTTATGGCCCAAGTCAGTAGATTTTCCAAAGCTTGGAGAGGTGCATGAGCCGGTGCTCACAGAAGTAAGCGGAAAAGAGCAATCCTTTACAGGAAAGCCGAAGTTGATTATGTTCTTTTACACAAAATGTCCAGATATATGTCCCACCACTATGTCTGATGTAAAGGAATTACAACAGCTACTGAAAGAAAAAGGGGTGTCAGAAGATCAGTATCTCATTGTAGCGATCACATTAGATCCGAACTATGACACGAAAGAGCGAATCTTACAGTATAAAGAGGCGTTTCAGATTTCTAGCTCCAATTGGTTGTTTTTACGAGGGTCTGATCAAGAAACAAAAAAGTTTGCCGATCATTTTAGCATGTTTTATGAGAGAAATGAAGATGGATATGTGACTCATTCTACGAGCATGTATATCGTGGACTCCAATCAGCAAATAAGAGCTCATCATAATATGGCAGTTGGTGATAAACAGGTCAATATTGAGGCGGTATCTGATCATCTCATTCAATTGATTGATTAAATTCTAGCGGTTAAAATGAAAATATGGATATTTATTGGTAAAAACAACTACATCAATTATATCCACTTTCATAGTCTAAAAGAGATTGAATAGTTGAAGGAGGGTCACTATGAAGGAAGGGTTTCCGCCATCAGAAGAAAATGAACACATGCTGGACCTATCTCCGTCATTTTCTTCGCCGACAAGTGCTGTTTCTTTGGAAGAAACGAAAATTCTATCCGAATATATCAGTCAACAAAATTTATTTAACATTACGCAACAAGATGAAAAAAGGAAGAAGCCATTAATATTGAAAAAGTTTTTTAAAATGAAACGAAATCAACAAGTAGTGGTTTCATCTTTCGTTGATCATGATGCCGTCATTACGACAGAAGGAAAGGTCACCGCTATTGGAAGAGATTTTGTGATGCTAACGAATTTAAAAGAGCGGATTTGGATTCCTTATTCATCCATTGATTCCGCTACAATTCCCTTTGGATACCCTACCTACTCCAACCCTCATCAACACCATATATACGATAATCAATTACAGCAAAAACTCCTCCTTCGATTCGGGGAAACTGTATCGAAAAAAGACACACTCATTCAACAGTTTTTTGAAGAATCGTTGCGAACGAATCTTCATTCATGGAAAGGGATATGGATAGAGGTGAAAACAGCCGATCACTCGTTTTTTGGAAAGATCGCTCAAACGACGAATAAAGAAGTGTTCCTTCAATTCTTCAACACCGATCATCTTATTCCATTAAACGATATTCGTTATGTTTCTACCATTCGGTTTGTGTCCCTTTGGAAAAAAATCATGAAAATGATGCTATTAAAAAATTAAAGGCAGAGAGTGAGGAAAGGATTATGTCGAAAACTGATGACCATTTATTCCGTGAATTAAAGATGTTACAAGGAGAAGAGATATTGGTGATTACCCAAGCCACACAGCTTGATTTGCTTGGGCAAGTGTTTCGTCCGATTTTTTGTGGAACAGTGGCGGATGTTCAACTAGGGCATCTTACCCTTTCACCGGTCATTATTAAAATGGTTAATGCTCCGTTTCATCAATTTCCGTTTCCGCTTAACATTCCTCTTGAACGGGTGGCAGCTTTTACAACGGAAGTGCCGTGTGACAAAGTGTTTCCATTAATCTAATCAAAGGAGGTCATATAGGTGAAGAATAACAAGAAGACGAACAACGTAAAAGGCTTATTGATCAATGATATTCATGATGAAGGCTTAGTGAATTATTTCCAAGCGAATATTGGAAAAAAAGTCTTTCTATTAATGGAAGCATTTCCATTTATGTTTATTGGAAAGATTAAAGATGTCATTGATGATGTGGCGGTATTGAAAGTCAAAACGACATCCATTCCAGCATTAGAAGATAAAGAATGGCTTGTGCATATCCATTCGATCGAGACTTTTTATATTGAAACAGAGCAAGGCCCCAAAATACCTGATTTAAAAGATTGAGGGAAAAGAGGAGACTCCATGAAGAGATGTTACCATGTGGTTGCCATCCCAATCAGGATGGTCTTAAACACTTTTGGCGATCACAATCCTAATGCGATGATGTATGTGTTAAAAGAAAATGAAGAGAAAGTAAAAGCATTAGTGAAAAAAAATCCATTCTCACCTGTTGAGCTTGTAGAACCGTTAGTGATTCGAGCGAATGAAGGCGAGGAAGTGGAGATTTTATTTGAAAACAAGTTACCCTTTCATACGGGCATGCATTTTCAGGAAGCAGAGTATGATGTCTGTCAATCAGATGGAGCGAAGGTCGGTTTCAATAAAGACACGACCGTCGCACCAGGGGATTCGATTTCGTATCACATCTTTGCGGTGAAAGAAGGGATTTACCATTTTTCAGATTTAGGCAATCCATCTAGCGGTGAGAATGGTTCGAATTCTAATGGACTATTCGGTGCTTTATTTGTAGAAAAACGATTTTCCTGGTGGACGCATCCGGAAACGGGTGAAGAAATGAATAGCGGTGTATTTGCAGATATTCATCATCCGCTGTTGCCATCTTTCCGTGAATATGCGTGGATCTTTCATGATGAAATGGAAGTCGATGATTTAACAGGTAACCGACCCATTAATCATTTTACTAATCAAGAAGAAGAATCCTTTCATGGAATCAATTATCGTTATGAACCGATGAATCGCCGGCAACAGCTTATTGAAGAAGGAGTGGTTTGCCCGGATTGTGAAGGAGAAGAGGTCCATCATGATTCATGGGTCTATGGAGATCCGTCCACACCGATTTTGAGAGGCTATGTGGGTGATCCAGCGAGAATTCGACTCGTTCATGGAGGAGTGAAAGAAACGCATGTCTTTCACTATCATGTTCATCAATGGTTCAGTGATCCGAAAAATCTCGACTCGGACATTTTTGATTCACAAGCGATCAGTCCCCAATCCCACTATGACATTGAACCGCTCTACGGGTTAGGAAGTTTACAAGGTGCCATGGGCGATGCCGTTATTCATTGCCATCTGTATCCTCATTTTATGGCGGGGATGTGGGGAATGAATCGGATATTTGATACGCTACAAGATGGCAGTCAATGCTATCCAAACGGCGTTTCAATCAAGCCGTTGCAGCCATTGCCAGACAGAGTAGCACCTCCAAAGCCAACGAAGTTAAAACCAGGATTCCCTAATTTTATTCCAGGAAAAGTAGGATGCAAAGCGCCAAGACCGCCGCTTGGCATTGTCGGTGGCAGAGGAATGACCGAATTAGAAAAACATGCTGCTATTAAGAATCCAAGGCCAGGGGCGGTGTTTGTAGATCCGTGTATCGATAATGCAAACGTAAAGGAATTTAATATTTCATTAATTGAGTTGCCGCTCGTTTACAACAAACAAGGTTGGCATGATCCGAAAGGACGAATTTATGTCCTTGATGAAGATCTAGAAGATGTATGTTCAGGGAGAAAAGAACCGGAGCCACTCGTGATCCATGCCCCTGCCCACACTTGTTTGGAGATTAATTTTACGAATCGCTTGCCACATATATTGGATGGGGATGCATTTCAACTAGTGACAAGAACGTATGAAGCTGGAATGCATATTCATTTCGTCAAATTTGATGTGCTGGTGAATGACGGGGCGAATGTTGGCTGGAACTATGATTCGGGTATTTTGCCGAATGAAACGATCCGCTATTCCTATTATGCTGACGTGGAGTTAAAAGCATGGTTTTTTCATGATCATCTATTTCCGGTTAATCATCAGCAGCACGGTGTGTTCGCTTCAGGGGTGATTCACCCTCGGTTTACAGAATTTTTAGACTCAAAGACAGGAGAGACAGTCGATTATGGAACGGAAATCACGACAAAGAATCCTTTAATTCCTGACTATCGTGATTATGCGTTATTTGTCCAGGACTTCACCTTGCTGTTTGATAAAGATGGAAAGCCGCTTAATCCGCCGAAGTTTTCTGGCTCTCAAGATGACCCAGGTCTGTTTGGGGTCAATTATAAAAATGAACCGTTACAATTTCGCTTAGGTCCTGACTGCGATCCAGCGTTTACTTTTAGCTCTTTTGTCAAGGGAGATCCTATTACACCTATTTTCAAAGCGTATGAAGGAGACCCGATTCGGATTAGATTGCTTCAAGGAGCACAAGAAGAATCTCACAGTTTTAACCTCCACGGATTGAGGTGGTTAAAGGAACGAGGGGATTTAAATTCTAAACTGGAAGACCAGCAGCATATCGGCATTTCCGAATCATTCACGTTTGAAACGAATATCCTGAAAGCTGGGGATTATTTATGGGCATTTGAAACAGAAGAAGATCTGTGGAACGGCCTTTGGGGGCTGATTCGTGCATTTGATGAACGTGTACCTGATTTGATTCCCCTATCTGACAGACCTGCGCCGTTGAAAAGAACGAAGCCACTGCCAGAGCCGAGCAGCAAAGCGATACCACCGCCAGCGGAAGATCCAAGCAGTGTCCCTATTGAAGATGGACCTGTCCGCTATTTTGATATTGTTGCCTTTCAACTCCCGATCGTTTACAACGATTTTGACGATCATGATCCGCATGGGATTATCTTTGCTCTTAGGAAAGATATGGATGACTTACTAAAAGGAACAAAAAAACCAGAGCCGTTAATTATTCGAGCCAACGTAGGTCAGACGGTGGAAGTGACGCTAACAAGCATGTTGAAGTTAGAATTGTTTCCGTTTAAAGATGGCATTTATCCGTATCCAAAAGTAAAAGAACAAGCCTTTTATCCACCGTCTTTGCGTATTTCTTTACATCCTCAATTGCTTCAATATGATGTCAATACCTCCGCGGGGGAAACGGTTGGATTTAATGGAGATCAAACCGTTGGACCAGGGGAAACGAGAACGTATCGTTGGTATGTAGATTCTCAAGTAGGCGCTTGTGGTATGTGGGATATGGCCGACATCCGTAATCATAAATCACAGGGAGCTTTTGGGGCATTTATTGCTGAACCTCGAGGAACAGAGTATTTAGATCCTTATACGATCACGCCGGTATGTACGGGAGCGAATGTTATACTACGTAACCCATTTTTACCTAATATTAGAGAGTTTGTGATGATTATGCATGATGGGGGCAGGTTGTTAGATGATCAAGATCAGTTGATTGTCGATCCGATTGCGGGCATTTTATTGCCGCCACCTGATGTGAATGAAGATGAAGTGGATACGTATGATGAAGGATCAAGGGGATTTAATTATCGAAGCGAACGACTAATTAATCGCTATCGAAAGTGTCCTGAACTGCAGAAGCTGTTTGATTCAACTGTTTTCGGAGATCCGGCAACTCCGCTATTTGAAAGCTATGTAGGAGATCCAGTAACGATCCGGCTTGTCACACCAGCCGAAAGACGAAGATCGCACACTTTCCATCTTCATGGACATCGCTTTCGATTTGATGTGAAGGATATTAACTCGCGAGTAGAGTCCTTTGTCGGTTCCAATGTGGCTGGTGCGAAGCGCAATTTAGAGCTTTTTGGCGGTGCGGGAGCGTTTGGAGGCTATTCTGGCGACTTTATGTATCGTTCCGGTAATATTCAATGGGATATTGAGCAAGGCATGTGGGGGATTATGAGAGTGCATTCTCAGCCACAGCCACATTTGCCACCGTTAGAACAATAACTGAGCATGAGAAGAAAAGAGTCTTCTTTTCTTCTCATTGTACATAACCATTCTGAAATGAAAGGAGGTGAAAACATGACAAAAAAACATGAGAAATTCTGTTGTCCAACACATATACCAGTTAGAGAGCAAATCGATGATTTTTGTATTCCTGAAGAGTGTTGTCCAGATCGCTTTCCTTCTCCTCAATTCCCATCTCCATCTAGCTGCTTGCCAAAAAAACTTCAAGCACAAGTAACGGATGATATTCGCAAAACAAATCAATTTTTACTTGATCTAGCATTATCCGATCATCGACCACCCCATGAAATATTTCAACAAGCGTTTGAAGGGTTAATAGATATACAAGTCGAGGTGACGACGCAATCGGGAGAAAGGATCAAAGGAGAGGTTGCGATCGTTGGGTTTGATTTTGTCAGTCTTTGTAATGGACAAACAGAATTCATTTTACCTTATGAGCAGGTGCAATTCATTACGTCTTGTGACCGTTTGGAAGAGCCTGATCATGAACCGGAATTAATAGATATCGAACTTTGTTGTCGACGAGAGCTCACTTTCCATTTCGGTCAAATCGTTTCATCTTCGCCCCAATTACTCCACATATTCTTCACAATACGATTAAATATCTATTTGTTCACTTTAGAAGGGAGACGAATCGAGATTCAAACCGAAGGAGCAACGAATGAAGGTGTTATGAAAGAGGTTGATAAAGACACGATCGTACTAGAAGTTGGAGAAGAGTGTAAAATCATACCGATTAATAAAGTTTTATTAATTACAATGAAGTGATAAAAAGCAAAGTCAGCTCGATGGGGAGCTGACTTTGTTTGTAGTTTGTACAAATATTTTGCGAATCATTCACTCGATTACATTGAAAAAAAGAGCAGTCAAATGAAGAAACAGATCGTTCTTAATGATGACAAGTGCAATAAAGAGGACAAGAATCTGTCGTTTGAAGATTGGCAATTTTATCGGTAGAAAAAATCCATGTATGACTTTTAGGAAGTTTCTTTTTGTCACACATATGGCAGAGAGTTTCTTTTTCTTTACTTGTTGGTTGTGAAGGGTCTTTGACTAACATTTCAACGAAGTTAGATCCGACTAGACAAATGATGCCATTCACTTGATCCTCATTATCTAGTTCAACCATCACTTCACAGCCTAACAGCTGCCGCAAACGAAAGTTAAGTCCATCTTGTAAGCCTGCTAATCGAATGCTAAAATTCTTGTCGCAAAGATTCTTTCGACACGTATTGCGTTTACAGTTGCAATGCTCTTTGTGAGATTGATGGCTACAACCGTGCTCTTTCTCATTTTCACAACAGGATTCTTTCGCTTCTTTATCAGGGGGATGGTTATTACAATGTTCCCTGGTCATATCACTTTCTTTGCGAAAAAACTTAAATTTCCAAAAATCACTTATTCCCAATGCTCATTTCTCCTTTCATCTATCCATTATTTAAGGGGGAAATGCCAACCGTTTGGCATATATTATCTTATGTAAGGTGTCAATGAATGGTATAGTATGTCTCCCTATTCGAAACAAATAGTTACATAGAAAGCAAAAAAGTCTCACCCACTTATCTAGATTTCGATAGGTGGGTGAAACTTGTTATGGACGTAATTGATAAGGCTTCATATTCTCATTTAACGCTCGCATCGTGTAGCCTTTTTCTTGTAAGCACTTTAGCAAATTAGGCAAAGATTGAGCGGTTGTTGGTTTTTCGTGTAATAAGATGATTTCTCCATTGCCTTGCGCTCTCTCTGGGCTTAAATGGTTTACCACATGATTGACGTAGGAGGGGCTGCGGAATTTCCAGTCGAGACTATCCACTGTCCAATCCCATAGCTTAAAGCCCGCTTCATTCGACTTTTGTTTATATTCTGGTGTCATATGAGGGAATGATCCGTAAGGTGTCCGAATTAAATGTGTTTCATATCCCGTAATTTCTTTAATCGCTTGTTGACCGGCTGTCATTTCATCCACAACGGCTTGAGCGTTGCGGTACACTTGTTTCACATCATGTGTTACGCCGTGCATCCCGACTGCATGACCTCTTTTGACCATTTCTTTTACTGCTTCTGGATGCTTGCGAATATTTGGCTCCATCATGAAGAAGGTAGCTTTTGCGTTATATTGGTCAAGAATATCTAGTAGCTTCATCGAGACAGGGAAAGGGCCATCATCAAATGTTAAATAGACGGTTTTTTCTTCCGGTGGAATGACAGGAACTGGTGCGATTTGCGGGAATTGCTTTCGCGCCTCTTCTTCCTTCTTTTTCTGAGCGGCCACTGCTGCTTGCTTCGCCTCTTCTTTCTCTTTTTGAACTTGCTCTTTTTTCTCAACCTCTTTTTGGTGAGCTAAAGCAACCGCTTGTTTCTTTTGGATGAGTTGATAAGTTACTAAGCTAAAAGATATAAATAATAACCCAGTGATCACCATCAACAATCGAATATTGCCATTCTTTCTTTTCTCTTTTGCTTTCAATGAAACTCACTCCACTTTCCTGTTTTAATGCTATGTAATGGTACAGATTACCTTGTGTGATACAAATAACTTATCCTGTATATATTAACATATTTTTTATTGTTAAAATAGCAATCTATGGAAGATTACAAAAAAACTATTTTTCTGATAATTGTATTGGTAGAAAACGTCGTTGTTCTTCATGAATGTCTTTGTTAAAATACAGTTTGTGGCTGTTTGCGCAGGCAAATAGCGGGTAGGGAGAGGGCGCTGTACGAGAGGTACATGTAGATGAAGAAGAATGGAGGATTTTTTCAATTAGTTGAGCACGGCACGACGGTCAAAAGAGAGGTGACAGCGGGAGCGATTGGTTTTTTCACGATCATTTATATCGTGGCGGTCAATTCTCTCATTTTGTCGGAGGCGGGGATTCCGTTTGAAGGAGCAGTCGTTGCCACGATTTTGAGCGCCTTTTTTGGCTGTTTGATGATGGCTTTTTGGGCGAATGCACCGATTTTATTAGTGCCGGGCATGGGAATCAATGCGATGTTCGCGTATACGTTCGTTCAGTCAATGGGCTTGAGCTGGCAGGAAGCACTCGGAGTAGTTGTGATATCAGGGCTTATTTTTATGCTTGTGTCTTTGACGAAAATGGCGGACTGGCTAAATGCGGCGATTCCAACGACATTAAAGGAAGCCATTTCAGTAGGATTGGGCTTGTTTTTAATGCTGATTGGGTTAGAAAAAGGCGGTTTGATCGTTCGCGGCGAAAATGCCATCGTAGCGTTAGGAGATTTGAGTGACTTATCTGTCATCATTACGCTAGTGACGTTACTGTTTGCCTTGTTCGTATTTATTAAAGGCTTACAAGGTGGCTTCTTATGGAGCATTCTGTTCGGTACGTTGTTAACGGCTGTATGTGGCTTGCTCCCGGAAGCCGGTGAAACATCTATTTCCTTTACAACCTATAAGGACGTATTCGGTGCGTTTTCATTCAGTCGCTGGATGGAAATACCGTTTTGGACAGCTGTCTTTTCACTAACGATGGTGCTTGTGTTTGAAAACATCGGCCTTGTGCACGGACATAACGAATTTGCTGGTCATCCTGAAAAGTTCAAGCGCGGCCTTCAAGCGACAGCCGCTTCTACGTTCACTTCAGGTTTATTCGGGACGAGCCCAACCGTAGCGACAGTGGAGACATCAGCGGCGATTGCTGCTGGAGGTCGAACAGGCTTGACACCTTTGACGACGGGAGTTCTATTTCTATTGTCGATCTTAGCGATTCCTTATATGAAATGGATTCCGGATATGGCGATTGCTCCTGTCCTCATCATTATTGGCGGGTTGATGGTGCAAAATATTCGTCATTTGGACTTGGCGGAATTAACCGAAGCCTTCCCGGCGATTTTCATTATCGTGATGATTCCGTTTACGTATAGCATCGCTGACGGTATGGCGATCGGATTCATCTTATATCCGTTGTTGAAAGTCATCACCGGTAAAGGAAAAGAAGTGTCGTGGCTATTGTATGTTATTGCGATCTTGTTCTTTCTTAATTTCGTGCTGCATTATATATAAGTAGAAAGTGGTGGGGGAAACTCCGCCACTTTTTTTTGTCACATTTGATCTCTTTCATAGACCATCACCCTCTACATTTGGTATGCTATAAAAAAGTTTTTGCCAAACGAAGGAGAGAGAGAAAAATGGAGATTAAAGTAACGAAATGTCACGGGTCAAGCAACGATTTTTTATTAATAAATGAGTGGACATATGGGTATTCTTTTACAGAGGAAGAGAGAAGAGAGTTGTCACTGGCGTTATGTGATCGATCGTCAAGTCTTGGAGCGGACGGGATTTTGTTTGTGATGGAGAGCGATCATGCCGACGCGAAGATGCGGATTTTTAATGCGGATGGGTCGGAAGCGTCGATGTGCGGTAATGGGCTTCGTTGTTTAGGCCGTTACGTGTGTGAGTTGCTTGGGAAAGATGAAATTGTTGTTGAGACGATGAAGGCGGATTTGCGGGTGAATCGTGAAGAAGAGCTGTATGAGAATGTGCCGACGTATCGAGTGGAAATTTCGCCTGTGCTGTTTGAATTGGAGCATTTACCGATGAAGGTAGAAGGGAAGACGACGTTATTAAATGAATATGTGCATGAATTATCTGATTCGATTCCGTTTTCTGCAGCAGCTGTGCCGAATCCACATTTGATTGCGATGGTCGATCGAGAGGAGCTAGCTTCTGACGTTCAAAAAACAATAAGTGAAAAATTGAATGGTCCGAATGAGATTTGTCCGGATGGGGTCAATGTTAGCTTTGTTCATTTTATGGAAGAAGGTCAAATTTATGTTCGTACGTTTGAGCGTGGGGTTGGATTCACGAATGCATGCGGAACAGCGATGTCAGCTTCTAGTTTAGTGACTTGTTTATTAGGCTTTAATCAATTTGACGAACCGATTGACGTCTATAATAACGGCGGGCAAGTTCGCTGTGTCGCTCATCCAAAAGGCGGAGATGAATTTTATATCGATTTAATCGGCAATGCGACTTACCTTTATGATGTCGATGTCACAGTCGATGTGAACAATCCAACAGCTTTTACGATTGGAGAGAAGCGCGATCGCAACGAGCAAGCTCAATATGAAAAGCTTGGACAGTCAGTGAAGGGGCTGTTAAGTGAAAAAGGAATTATTTAATGGAAAGAGGGGCCGTAAGCCTCTTTTTCATGTTTGAATTAGGAAGGAGAAGTGCGCTTGAATCAACAAGAGAAACAGCGAACGACGATGTATTATGCGCTACTGCTTGCTTTATTAGCTTTTTTTACATGGGGGTTTATCGAAATTGTTGCTGCGTTAAAAGCCGATAAAGTTGAAGCGTTTGATTTAGCGATTATTCACGAGGTGCAGTCGTGGATCAATGAGGAACGAACGAGAAAGATGATCTTCATTACCGACCTAGGCTCTGTTTCTTGGATGACAGTAGGAACGGTTTTGGTGGCGGCGATTCTTTTCGTGAAAAGAAGATTTAGCTACGCCTTATTTTTCATATTAACGGTGGCGTTAGGTGGAGCGTTTAACAGTTTGTTAAAAGAGGCATTTAGGCGGCAACGACCAGAGATTTTACGCTTGATCGAGCAAGGTGGATACAGCTTTCCGAGCGGGCATTCAATGGGCTCGTTTATTTTTTACGGAGCGATCGCATTTTTATTATTTGAACTGCTACGTCATCGTTGGGCTAAAGTAGTGGGAACAGTGGCCGCTTTTGGTCTCATTCTTCTCATCGGACTCACGCGAATTTACTTAGGCGTCCATTACCCGAGTGATGTTATTGGCGGCTTTACGATTGGAGCGGCTTGGTTGATTTTCTCTATTGCCGCTTTTCATTATTATCAAGATCGGATTCATCTTGCGAGGCAGGCGGGCATTCGTGAATCGTCATGAAAGAAACGACGAGAACCTATAACGTAGTAGGGGCTCGTCGTTTTTTTTGTCATCATTATTTGCGGATAAACATTTGGGTCCAGTAAATTCCTTGGCTGCCACCTTTATGATAGCCGACGCCGATATGTGTAAAATCTTTGCTGAGGATGTTCGCTCGATGACCGGAACTATTCATCCACGCATTAACAACGGCTTGCGGGGTTCGTTGCCCGGCAGCGATATTCTCTCCGGCTGATCGGTAGCTAATCCCGAATTTTTTCATCATATCAAACGGCGAACCGTATGTCGGACTCGTATGGGAGAAGTAGCCTTTGTTCGCCATATCTGCTGATTTGTAACGGGCAACGCGAGATAGTTCCCAATCGGTTGTCAATGGCGCTAGACCGTTCTTCTGCCGTTCGGCGTTCGTTAATCGGATGACCTCTTGTTCGAAATTTTTCACACCTGTTAAGCGCGGTATTTTCAGTACTTGATTTGGATAAATTAAACTAGGCGTTTTCACTTGTGGGTTCGCGTTAATAATCTCTTGTAAACCAATCTGGAACTTTACGGAGATGCGCCACATGCTGTCACCTGGCTTTACCGTATACGATTGGTAATTACTTTGGGCGTGCGACAGACTTGGGAAGACTAGGGAAAAAGCTAAAATCGTTAGCAAAATAATCTTTTTCATGTAATCGCTCCTTTCTTTAAATAACGATGTTAGTATGCAAAAAAGCGAGCGAAGCTATACACCCAATATAGTGAATGAATTATATTCAAAACATCTTGACATATCATTCAAAAATAAATAGATTAATAATTAAATCGTAATAATTACGTTTTATGTCACAAAGCCAAAAAATAGTCCTATTTTGCCGAAAAAATGGATGTGTTAGCCGATTTTTCGGCGTTATATTAAGAAAAAATATTATATTTTGAATATTTCACGCTTTTTTTTCGTTGGCACACTCCTTGCATATAGAGAATGACTACTATTAAGGAGGAATGAAACATGAAAGCAGCTGTTGTCAATGAGTTCAATCAACAATTAGAGGTGAAAGAGGTACCGAAACCAACATTAAATGCGGGAGAGGTTCTCGTGAAAATAGAAGCATGTGGCGTTTGTCATACTGATTTACATGCGGCTCACGGTGATTGGCCGGTCAAACCGAAGCTACCATTAATTCCTGGCCATGAAGGTGTTGGGATTATTGAAGAAGTAGCGAGTGATGTTCAGTCGGTTAAAGTTGGAGATCGAGTGGGAATTCCATGGTTATATTCTGCTTGTGGTGATTGTGAATATTGTTTAAGTGGTAGAGAAACGCTTTGTCCTGATCAATTAAACGGTGGTTACTCTGTTGACGGTGGCTATGCAGAATATTGTAAAGCGCCAGCTGCTTACGTGGCAAAAATTCCTGATGGATTAGATCCAGTTGAAGTTGCCCCTATCCTTTGTGCCGGAGTGACGACATATAAAGCATTAAAAGTATCGGAAGCCAAGCCTGGAGATTGGGTCGCGATTTATGGAATTGGTGGTCTTGGACATATTGCTCTTCAATATGCTAAAGCGATGGGATTCAACGTCGTAGCAGTCGATATTCAAAAGGAAAAACTAGAATTAGCAACTAAGCTAGGTGCAGATTATACAGTGAACGGTATGGAAACGGACCCGGTAGAAGCGATTCAAAAAGCGGTTGGCGGTGTACAAGCAGCGATCAGTGTAGCGGTGACGAAAAAAGCGTTCGAACAAGCCTATCAATCCGTAAAGCGTGGCGGTAGCTTAGTCGTTGTTGGCTTACCGAATGATGAACTTCCGATTCCAATCTTTGATACGGTGTTAAATGGTGTAGCTGTGAAAGGTTCAATTGTTGGAACGAGAAAAGATATGCAAGAAGCACTCGATTTCGCTGCTCGCGGAAAAGTTCGTGCGATTATTGAATCGGCTCCATTAGATGCGATCAATGACGTATTTGACCAAATGGAACAAGGAAAAATTAATGGTCGAATCGTGCTAACTATGTAGTTTTGTAACCGCTTGATCGAAATGTGTGTAGTGTATGAACGAACAGGGGAGGTAATCATATGATTTATGCTCAACCAGGACAAGCTGATGCGAAGGTAAGCTTTAAGAAGAGATATGACAACTGGATTAATGGCGAATGGACACCTCCAGTCAATGGGGAATATTTCTCCAACGTCACACCTGTTACGGGAGGGGCGTTCTGTGAAGTCGCTCGTTCTCAAGAAGAAGATGTTGAAAGAGCTTTAGACGCTGCTCATGCGGCGAAAGAA
The DNA here is from genome assembly GCF_051842975.2 of Bacillus sp. Hm123. Classification (NCBI taxonomy): domain Bacteria; kingdom Bacillati; phylum Bacillota; class Bacilli; order Caryophanales; family Bacillaceae; genus Bacillus; species Bacillus sp. Hm123. The sequence continues at coordinate 1,843,489 of NZ_CM200277.1, read as the reverse complement.
GCATGGGGAAAAACTTCTCCAACAGAGCGCGCGATTATCTTAAACAAAATCGCTGATCGTATGGAAGAGAACTTAGAAATGCTTGCCGTCGCTGAAACATGGGATAACGGCAAAGCAGTTCGTGAAACTTTAAATGCGGATCTGCCGCTAGCGATTGATCACTTCCGTTATTTTGCCGGAGCAATTCGAGCTCAAGAAGGGTCTTTAAGTCAAATTGATGAAAAAACAGTCGCCTACCATTTCCAAGAGCCGCTTGGAGTTGTCGGTCAAATCATTCCATGGAACTTCCCGCTCTTGATGGCAGTTTGGAAGCTGGCTCCTGCTTTAGCAGCCGGAAACTGTGTTGTACTTAAACCAGCCGAGCAAACACCTGCCTCGATTCTAGTATTAATGGAGCTGATTGGTGATATTTTACCTCCAGGAGTCGTGAATATTGTCAACGGCTTCGGCTTAGAATGCGGTAAGCCACTAGCCACTAGCCCACGAATTGCGAAAGTTGCGTTCACTGGAGAAACAACGACGGGCCGCTTAATTATGCAATATGCATCACAAAATATTATTCCTGTCACACTTGAGCTTGGTGGTAAATCACCGAATGTTTTCTTTGAAGATGTCATGGCTCAAGATGATGCGTACTTAAATAAAGCGGTTGAAGGATTTGTTCTATTTGCTTTAAATCAAGGGGAAGTATGTACATGTCCATCACGAGCGCTCATTCAAGAATCGATCTATGATCAATTTATGGAGCGAGCATTAGAACGCGTGAAGCAAATCAAAACAGGCAATCCACTAGATACGGAAACGATGATGGGGGCTCAAGCTTCTAATGAACAAATGGAGAAAATTCTTTCCTATGTTGATATCGGTAAACAAGAAGGAGCCGCTTGCTTAACAGGTGGCGAGCGCAATCAATTCGCCGGTTTTGAAAACGGCTACTACATGAAGCCAACCGTCTTTAAAGGAGATAACAGTATGCGTATTTTCCAAGAAGAAATTTTTGGCCCTGTCGTGTCTGTCACTACGTTTAAAGATGAAAAAGAAGCACTGCAAATCGCCAATGATACGTTATATGGACTTGGTGCCGGTGTTTGGTCAAGAAATATGAATCTTGCTTATGAAATGGGGCGCGGTATTCAAGCCGGACGTGTGTGGACGAACTGTTATCATGCGTACCCAGCTCATGCGGCGTTCGGTGGTTACAAAATGTCAGGAATCGGACGCGAAAATCACTTAATGATGCTGTCTCACTACCAACAAACGAAAAACTTGCTCGTCAGCTATAGCGAGGATGCTCTTGGATTCTTCTAAATAGAAGGAGGGATTTTCAATCGTTGAACGCGTAACCGCAACAGCAGCAGCCTTACAATTAATTGAGAAGTTAAAGGAAAGACATGGGCCTTTAATGTTTCATCAGTCCGGTGGGTGCTGTGATGGCAGCTCGCCGATGTGCTATCCAGAAGGAGATTTTTTAACTGGCCGAAGCGATGTCTTATTAGGGGAAATTGGTGGTTGTCCTTTTTACATGAATGCCGCTCAATTTGACTATTGGAAGCATACCCAGCTAATCATCGATGTTGTTGATGGTCAAGGTGGAATGTTTTCATTAGAAGGACGAGAAGGTAAGCGTTTTCTTACTAGATCACGTGTTTTTACCGAAGAAGAACGAGCAGAATTGAATCAGTAATATCACCCCCTTGTGGAGAAGTTCTCTGCAGGGGGTTTTGACTTGAAAGAACTAAGTGCGACAAAATATTAAACTTTCCACTATTTTGATAATGGTAGACATTTTTAGCTTTAATGTAGTAATATTTAGAAAAGTTCATATTTATTATTAGACAGGTGCTATATTTACTCGAAAATATGTATAGCTTAAAAGGGAAGTTCGGTGAAAGTCCGGCACGGTTCCCGCCACTGTAAGTCAGAGCGACCTGAAACATGCCACTGTGAATAACGGGAAGGCTCAGGGAGTGTAGAAGATGAGTCAGGAGACCTGCCCGTTTAGTAAATACGAAATAACCTACGGGATATAGGGGGTGTTGACGGAAAGTATGATCGTTGTGCTAGTTTTATGCATAGACAATCTTTTTTGTGAGCATTTAAACTCGACGGGTTTAAATGCTCTTTTTATTTGTCAGAAAAACATATGACATTGATGTGAAGGGGGAGTTACCAATCGAGCAAGTACAAACAATTTCCATCGAAAAAAGAAAGAAATCGAGCGTCAATTATAAGCTGTCTTTTTTTATCTTTTTTTTAATTAGCGTTCTTGTTGTTTCTATTACGATCGCGATTATGGTAGGGCCTGTATCGATTCATCCGCTGACTGTATGGAAGATTGCTCTGTCAAAAGCCTTTTCTCTTGAGCATGTGATCACAAAAGACTGGTCAGCCGCTCAAGAAAATATTGTTTGGAATTTAAGGTTTCCGAGAGTGATATTAGCTGTCATTGCTGGAGCTGGCTTAGCGATCAACGGAACATCCGTTCAAGCGCTTGTTCGCAACTCATTAGCCGATCCGTACATATTAGGTGTATCTTCTGGCGCATCAGTTGGTGCTACGTTAGTGATTATATTTGGGGCCTTTTCCATATTCGGACAGTATGCGCTAATCACGGCTGCCTTTATCGGCTCCTTGCTTTCTATTATTCTTGTGTATTTTCTAGCTCAAGTGGGCGGAAAGATTTCAACAGTGAGATTATTATTAGCGGGGATCGCTATTTCCATGGTGCTTTCTGCTATTACCAGCTTTATTGTGATATCAGCACCGAAAGAAGAAGGAATAAGAGATGCGATGTTTTGGATGATGGGGAGCCTGGCAGGTGCTAAGTGGGAGTATATTCCTATTCCCGCCCTTGTCATATGTTTAGGGTTTCTATTTTTATGGTCTCAATATCGGGCGTTGAACATTTTGTTAATGGGGGAAGAGGCAGCGGTCACGTTAGGAGTGAATGTTGAAACGTTTAGAAAAGTTCTGATTGTCACTACTGCTTTAATGACAGGCGTGCTCGTATCTGTATGCGGTTCCATCGGCTTTCTTGGCCTAATGGTGCCTCACATTGTTCGTTTAATGGTCGGATCGGATCATCAAAAAGTGTTACCGATTAGCGCTTTAATCGGAGCGATCTTCCTCGTGTGGGCAGATATAGTTGCCAAACAAGTGATTGCTCCAGAAGAAATGCCGATTGGGATTGTGACAGCACTTTGCGGTGGACCATTCTTTCTATGGATGCTAAGAAGAAGCCATTACGCTTTTGGAGGGGAGAAGTAGGGTGAACATCTCTGTACAAAATATAAGCTCAAGTATTGAAAAGAAACCATTGTTGAAAAACGTTCATGCGGATATTGCTTCAGGAGAGTTTGTTGGTCTCATAGGACCGAACGGAAGTGGCAAATCAACCCTTTTGAAAAACATCTATCGCGTGCTCAAGCCTGATGCGGGAATGATCACATTAGATGACGAAAATATTTTCAAGCTTTCCTCGCGCAATGTGGCCCAAAAATTAGCGGTCGTTAGTCAAGAAACACCGTCGTTATTTGATTTTACCGTAGCTGAAATTGTCTCGATGGGGCGCTCTCCACATAAAAAGTTTCTGGAAGCGGATTCAAAAAAGGATCATCAAGTGATGGATCATTGTCTTCAAAAGGTGGGAATGACGGATTTCATCCATACACCGTTCTCCTCCTTATCAGGTGGAGAGAAGCAAAGAGTGATGATCGCCCGTGCCCTCGCTCAAGAAGCACAAGTGCTAGTATTAGACGAACCGACGAATCATTTAGACATTCATCATCAGCTCCAACTACTAGACCTTGTTCGCAAGCTGAACATGACGGTCTTCGCCGCTTTACATGATTTAAATTTAGCGGCGGCTTATTGCGATCGTATCTATGTCATTGACAACGGCGAAATGATTATATCGGGTACACCAGCTGAAGTGCTGACAACGGACATGCTCAAGGAAGTTTTTCGAGTGGAAGCCGATATTATCGTCCATCCTTTGACGAACAAAATCCATATTACTTATTTATCGGAAGGGATGATCCAGCAGTCGGAAAGAGAGGTGATTTAATGTCCATCACCACATGTCAAGTATGCGGATTTATTTACGATGAATGGGCGGGAGATACAAAAAATGGCGTTCCTAAAGGGACATCCTTATATGAGTTGGCTGGCAGCTTGTGTAATAGATGCGGGCTGCAAGGAGAAAGGCATTTGAAAGAGCCAACTGCTGTTTATGAAAACATGGAAGCAGATTATTATGATCAATTTGCAGGGAAGTCAGGAGTCTCCTTTTATTGCGACTTCCTTGCAAACGGTGATCCTCAGCAACAAGTGTTAGAAATAGGGGTTGGTACAGGGCGAATTGCCGTAGAACTTTGCCGAAAAGGGATACCCGTAACAGGCATCGATCATAGTGGTGACATGTTAAAGGTCGCTAATAAAAAAGCGAAAGCGTTTCTGAAACATCAGCCCGATTTACTTGAATTAATCCAAATGGACGTTCAGCAGCTAGAGCTTAATCAACCCTTTTCACATATTATTTTGCCTGATGGTGTACTCCAGCATTTTACTGTCATGAGTGAACAAGTGGCTATTTTACAAAAAATACATACCCATTTAAGGCAAGATGGAATGATAGCTATAGACATTATTTTACCGCCCGTAAGCAAAGAATGGACGTTTCGTCACCGAAAAAAATTAATGAATCAGCAAGAAATACATGTAGACATTCAAGGAGAAACCTCTTTGACGAGGCAAATTTACCGCTATGAAGCCACCTTTGAAAAGTTTGTTCAAGGCCAAAGCAAAGAGCGATATCGAGTGGACCGTGAGCTAAGTCTCATGCTCCCTAAAGAAGCGGCGCTTTTATTAGAGAGCCAAGGATTTAAGGTGGTGAAGATGGTGAATAACTATCAATCTCATCATATACAAGGGTGGCAATCATCTTATCCTTTATTAAAAACAAATGAAAGCTTACAAGAAGAGGTTCACGAGTTTAAAGAGAGTGTGTGGAGCAATGGAGGATATCCATTCAGCGGGCTAATCGAAGAAAAACATGCAGCTCCCGTTGAATATTGGACGATTATTGCTAAAAAATAAGAATAAAAGGAGAAAAAAATGAAAAAGTTAAAACAAAGTATATTTGCGAGTATGGTCGCTTTATTGTTATTAATCACAACAGCATGTAACCAATCCGCATTACCAACAGAGAAACCAGCTGATAAGAATACCGAAGTAACCGGGCCAGTTACGATTGAAAATATGGATCGAACGCTGACCTTTGAAGAAGCACCTAAACGAGCTGTCACGTTAAATCAACACACAACAGAAATTATGCTTGCTCTCGGTTTAGAAGATTCAATGGTAGGCACGGCCTATTTAGATGACGAAATTTTGCCAGAGTATAAAGAAGCTTATGAGAAAATCAAAGTGCTATCTGATCAATACCCGAGCCAAGAAGTATTTTTAGGGGTAGAACCAGATTTTGCGTATGCTGGCTGGCAAAGCGCCTTTACAGACAAGGCGTTAGGAACAGTAGAACAGCTTGAACAATTCGGCGTGAAATCTTATTCACAACAATCTTCGAGTATGTCAGGTCCAACGATGGCCGATGTATTTACAGACATTTTAAACATCGGACGCATCTTTAGAGTAGAAGATCGAGCGGAAACGTTAGTTCAAAACATGAAAGAAGGAATGACTGCCGTTCATGAAAAGGTGAAAGACGTGGAAGACCCTATTAGCGTATTCGTTTATGATGGCGGAGAAAAAGAACCGATGACAGCTGGGCAAAACTTCTTAAATGAGCTGATTACATTAGCCGGGGGCTCAAATATTTTTAACGATATTGAAAAGGGGTGGGCAACCGCTTCTTGGGAAGAAGTGGTCAACCGCAACCCAGAAATCATTGCGATCATTGATTACGGTGATACAACGGTCGAGCAGAAAAAAGAATTTTTATTAAACCAACCGGCATTACAGGACGTCGAAGCCATTAAAAACGAACGTTTCGTCACTTTGCCATTATCGGCGGGAGCGGAAGGTGTTAGAGGGCCAACCGCCATTGAAACGCTAGCTAAGGCTTTTTATCCAGAGAAATTTTAACAGAAAAAGATTAGTAAAATAATCTGAAACATTATCCTCTCTCATACGTACATAATAATAGTAGGTGAAATTATTTTATTATTTATTAGTGATTGGAGAGGATGAAAGTGGAAGGATTGAAAATGCCATCTAATGATGAAAGACTTTTGGCAGCAGCGATTTATGTATCGAGCTTATTTACAGTTTTTATTGGTCCGTTAGTGATTTGGTTGATTAAAAAAGACCAGTCATCATTTGTGGACTACCATGGGAAAGAATATTTTAACTTTCTTATTTCATACGGAATTTATGCCTTCATCAGCTCTATTTTAGTGATTATCTTAATTGGTGCCTTGTTTCTATGGATATTAGGTATACTCGTACTAGTTTTCACAATCATTGCGGCTATTCGAGCTTATGAAGGAAAAAGATATCGAATTCCATTTGTCATTAGAATTATTCGTTGATCTTAAGGGGATTGTCTAAAAAGCCCTATGTCGACTAATAAGTATTCAAATTTAAACCCCAGAATGTTCATTTTACGGCATTCTGGGGTTTGTTTTCTTCATTTTGTATGAAAATAGACTTCCTGATATATAGTTTTTCAGCGCCTGCTGGAGCAGATGGCCCTGACACCTCAACCACATTTTCTGTGAATCAATCAAATCTACTTTGTTCATTTGATTGATTCAATTTAGAATTCATTCCTTTCATCACGTCTTTACAAATCTTATCTTGATAATCATAAAATGTAGTTAAAGCCATCGATCCGTTCATTGTTTCAATTTGCATTCCATGGAACCAACCATTTAAACCATCTACCGTGACCGTCTGTTTCAGCGATGGTTTGCTTATGTTCAACCCCATTTAAATAGTAATCCAGATGTAAATTTCTATCTTGAATATTATTGTAAATATGAAAAACATCTCGTTTCAATCCTATTGACTCTACATGGTGTAAGAGTAATTGTTTGATTTCTAGTGGCATTTGGTTTGCAACATGGGTATGAAAAATACAAACTGTATGATCCTTTGGTGTGTTTTCAACAAACTCTGTTAATAAAGACACTCCATCTCCTTCAACCAATTGAATTGGATATTCATTAATATAACTAGCAGCTTTTTCGAACATGATCAGTCTTTCTTTATGTTCAGGCCATATTAACGATTTCAGCCATAAATTTTCTTCCTCATCTGTTACATTAACTGTATTTAAATCAACTCCTACTCTTGTTGATACTGGTGGTGGTGTTGAGAGTAGAAATGGTGTTATGTCACCTTTTAGCTCTGATGTTATATGCAGTCTTGAATGTTTGTTTCCAACAATTTTATCTGTGTTATATGAATAGGCATACTTATCCCATAACAATTGTAATCCTGCACTAGTTCCAATTTCGATAAGTGCCAATGGCTTTTTCGTTTTCTCATAAATAAAACTAAAAGTGGGGTAAAGGTAAGCACATCTTCGTACCTCGTTTGTTTGAACAAGTTTTGTTTGTAACAGATGTAGAATTTCCTTCTTGTTTATTAAGCAAAATTCCTTAAAGTATTCAAACGAATCATTAGGTGGTTTAGCTTCAACTACTATACTAGAGTAGAATGCTTTTAATTTGTGTTCATTTCCTTTGAACAGGAGGTACTGTACTGCACCAAAAAGTAGGTTTGGAACAGGTTGTTCATTACGTGCGTTCGTGCACAGCTCTAATAGTTCATCATCTTGTGCAATTTCTAATGCTAAAAATTCGTACAATTCGCTAGAGCCTCTACATTCATATTCGCCAAAAGTCGTAAATTTTTGAGATAACACTTCTTTACTCAGCATAAAATCTCCTCCAACTAATATGACCTAATCAATCCTTTTGCTTATTTCGACAATTATTATGTAATTTCCTATGGTACTTTTACCTCTTTTATTAGTTGAATAAGCAATTAATATGATGCTCGACTAAAAACATTAGTACAAACTAAGGCTAAGGTCTGACATTAGGCGTATGATAATCAAGTGTTACTGTATCCTCTTGGAATTATAGAAGAACTCAATGTATTGGAAGCATACTGAACACCCCGTGTGTTTAGTGTTTTTGCGACAGTTTTAAAGTGATATAATTTAAATACAAAATATAAAGGAGTGAAATAAATGATTCATATAGTCGGTCAAATTATGTTGTATGTAAATGATCAAGATGAGGCAGTTAATTTTTGGACTGAAAAAGTAGGGTTTAGTATAATTTCTGAAGAAGATAACGGTCAAGGAATGAGATGGATTGAAATCGCTCCAACAAATGATGTTGAAACAAGTATAATACTCCATAATAAGGAGTTAATTTCTAAAATGGAACCTGAACTAAATGTTGGTACACCTTCTTTAATGTTCTTCTCAAAAAATCTCGATAAATTATATAACGATTTATCAAATAAAAATGTTACAGTCGGAGAAATTGTAAATATGCCTTCTGGTAGAGTATTTAACTTCGCAGATAGTGAAGGGAATTATTTTGCAGTCATGGAAAAAAAATAAATATCAAATGAATGAAAAAATATTAATGAAGTATATGACTCAATCACTTTCAAAAATGTATTTTCCATCTTCGTCACTTGTTAACGTGCTTTGTGGTGGTGGTTATTAAAAAGTGCTCCAAAAGAGAAAGATAAAACAACACCATCGAAATAAAGATCGGAGAATTTCGCCATGTACCATTATGAAAAAGGAAAACAAGACGATATCGCCTTTGTCTTTTCTTGTCCAGGAGCTATTGAAGAAATGGAAGGAAGGCCTGCTGCTGGACGAACAGGAAAGAATCTGGAGCGCTTGCTGTCCATTTTAAATCAAGAATACGGACAAGCCATCAACTGGACAAGAAATGATATTACAATCACGAATGCTTGGAGTCATGTTGAATACAAAGCACTTAGTGGAAGAACGGAAGCAACGGTGAAAGAAGTTCTTTCAGCAGAAAATCTTCGCCGCTTATCCGAAGAAATTAAAGATGTGAAAACGGCGATCATTTGCTCTGGCCAGCGTGCAGTGACAGCCGTTTTCACATTAGCTAATGAAGGAGCATTGAATCCCTCTGTTCAAGTTGTGAAGATTAGACATTTAGGCTTGCGATCGCTGAATCAAATTAAGGAAGATATAAATGGTCATCCCATTATGTTAATCGATGAAGCGAAAAAAGCTGGATCTTCAACGAAAGAGTTAAAGCAAATGGGCGTTGAAAATACAGGGAAGCGTTTGCGAGTAGTGGCTCAAGAACTAATTAATGAGCTAAGAAACCGTGCAGAAAAACAATAATGGGCAGGATTCATTATTGTTTTTCTGCTAGCTCAATAATACTGTAAAAAAACATAGTTTCGGAATGCTCCGCCTACTTCTTCCGCTCATTCAACAAATACCTCAACTGCCTCGTACTGATCCCTAGTCGTTTCGCCGCTTCTTTTCGATTGCCGAGTGTGTCTTTTAGTGATTTCGTAATAAAGGCTTTCATAGCTTCGCTTTCCAACTGTTTGATTTTCTGCTGGATTTCATCAAGTTTTGTTTCTTGCGGGCTGTTCCAAGCGTCTAATAGCTGTTGCTGCCATGTTTGCACATAGCTTTCAAAGCTTGGTGTAGGCAGTGGGATAGAAGTAGAAGCAGCTACTGGGCGGCAAAGCAATTTTTCCGGAAGCAGTTCTGGTGGAATGATCGTCATTTCTTCATCTGCTAAGGCGATCGTTCGTTTGAGAACATTTACAAGCTCTCAAATATTTCCCGGCCAGTCATAGTCACAAAGGATGGCCATTGCTTCTTCGGAAAAGCGGAAGGGAACTTTCGCTTGTGTGAAATAAAAATCAATAAACTTAGGGAGGTCGTCGATCCTTTCTCTTAGTGGAGGAATCGTCAATTTAATGACGTCTAGCCGATAGAGCAAGTCTTCCCGGAATCTTTTTTCTTGAACCGCTTCATGTAAATCGACATGTGTGGCGGCAATTAAACGAGTGTGCGTCCGCTCGGTCACTTCGCTTCCGACTTTCATATACTCACCTGTTTCTAATACACGCAATAACTTTACTTGGACGGAAGAGGAGGCCTCACCAATTTCATCAAGAAATAACGTTCCTTTGGAGGAGAGCTCAAAATAACCTTTCCGATCTTTTAACGCTCCTGTAAAGGCACCTTTCGTATGTCCAAACAATTCGCTTTCTAATAAATGCTCGGAAATGGCGCCACAGTTAATGCCAACAAAGTGTTCCTTCGCTCGTTTGCTCGCCTCATGGATAAAATGAGCAAGCACTTCTTTCCCGGTGCCTGTTTCTCCTTGAATGAGTACGGTCATGTTTTTCTGGGCGAATTTATAAGCGAGCATAAATAGCTGTCTCATTTGTGGATTATTTCCAACAAAGCAGTTTAGCTCGTTCGCGATATATAGGGCATCTTGATGAGAGGAGGGAAGCTGAGTGTTGATTAATTGCTCGGTTAGCCGCTCAATATCCTCAATCTCCTCAAATGGCTTCTCAATAAAATCACTCGCTCCAATTTGAATCGCTTCGACCGCCATTTTGACGGTGCTATATCCGGTCATAATGACAGACTGACAATGAGGCTGAGCCGTCTTTAATGTACGTAAAATATCTAACCCATTTCGGTCGGGCAAACGAACATCAATAAAGGCTAGATCAAAACGTCGCTCGATGATCAATTGATCAAATTGTTTGCCGCTCACTCCATGGGTGACTTCATGCCCTTTGTCCTCGAACAAATGAGTGAGAAAGCGACCTACTTCTATTTCGTCATCAATAATTAAAATCTGTGCCATCGTTTCACCTGCTTTTCTAAAGATGAGAAGGGATTATGTACATGGAAGCAATAGTTGAAAACGACTGCCAATCCCAAGTTCACTCGTGACCGTCAATGTTCCACCATGAGCTTCTGCAATGCCGAGGCTGACAGATAAGCCAAGGCCTGTACCATGAACCGCTGATTTCGTTGTGAAAAAAGGATTGAATATCTCGGTCATTTGCGTCGGATTGATGCCGCAGCCGTTATCCTTGACCATCAATGAGATCCACTGTTTTCCTTCATGTTCTGTTAACTTCGTTTCAATGAGAATTCTTTTTTCGCTTTCTATTTCTGAGAATGCATCTTTCGCATTAAGTAAAAGGTTTAAGATAATTTGTCCAATTTGCTGCACACTTCCTTCAATGAATGGCAACTTTTGTTGTAGTCTTGTTTGAATCCAAATATTTTCTTTTCTAATTTGATTGCCGACAAGGCTTAATGCTTGTTCCACCGCTTCATTTACCGAGCATTGTTCAAACAGCAGTTCATCTTGCCTAGAGAAGGTGAGCAAGCTGCGAATAATATTTCGACAGCGAATCCCGCATTGATGAATATCTGTCAACAGGTGATACGTTCGATCATTTTCCGATTGCTTTCGTAACAGCAGCTGAGCATTGCCTAAAATAGCGGTTAGCGGATTGTTTAATTCGTGAGCCACTCCAGCGGCCATCTCGCCAAGAGCGGCTAATTTTCCTGAATGAAGCAATTGTGCTTCAAAGCGACGTTTTTCGGTGAAATCTTTCAAGTAAATAATCACAGCGTAAAGGGAGCCAGAATCATTGAAAATGGGAAAGCAGGAGCATGCCATGATCTTTTCATGTAAAGTGAACTCGCCGTCGACGGGAGCACCACTTTCTATGCATTGTTTAAAAAAATTGCTGTCTGTGAAAGGGAACAGTAGCTCTTCAATCGAGTGCTGCTTGAACGATGTTTCTTGAAAGAATTGCTTAGCCGATTGATTGTACTGTAAAATTCGCCCCGTTAAATCAACAACAAAAATGACGTCTGATACGGCTCGGAACGTTTCTTCCCATTGTTGATGACTACTAAGTACTTCGTTGTAAAGCCTAGCATTTTCAATACAAACTGCGATTTGGTCAGAAAGCTGTTCGAAAAACCCTTGATCGGATGAGTCATTCCATCTTTTTTCTTTTCCTCCTAAAGTTAACACGCCAATAATATGTCCTTTGCTAATTAAAGGGAATACCCAAACGCCAGCGACCTGTAATAAAGACAAGGCTTCTTCTTCAAAATAAGTACCGTTTCTGTTGTCTATTTCGTAATAGCAAGGTTGACCGCTTTTTAGGGCTAACCAATACAGCGAGTCGCTTTTTGGTAAAATGCTATCGGGGGATAGTACGACAGAATCAGCAGGATACACATTAGATAACACTAAGTCATTGCCGTTATACAATGACAGACTGACTCGTTTGATAGGAAAGATCGTTTGCAGTTTATCCATAATATGCTTTAACATCTCATCCATCGACATATCGATATTAAAGCTCTTCGTCACATCGTTAATGATCTCAAGCTGCATATTCTTCTTTTGTAGTTCATTGACCGTTTTTTTCAGTTCGGTATAATAGCTTTTTTTCGAGGACTGAACGCCCGTCAGTAAGTCGATCATTTCTTTTCTGTTCATGTTCAAGGTGTCCTCCCTAAAACCCTTTTTTTAACAATTCCTCGACTTGTTTCGCATCAATATCCCGAGGGTTCGTAATCATACAAGCATCCTGTAAAGCCACCTTCGCCATCGTTTCGATAGCTGATTCTTCAAATCCCATATCTGATAAACGTTGAGGAGCGCCAATATCTAAAGAGAGCCGTTTCACATGAGCAATCGCTTTTCTTCCTGCCTCTTCAGCTGACAATCCCCGGATGTCTTCACCTAATAACTGAGCGATTTCCATAAATTTTTTTGGAGCAGCCAGGAAGTTAAATTCCATCACATATGGGAGTAAGACGGAATTCACATCGCCATGCAGCATCGGGTATTTCCCGCCAATCGCATGGGACATGGCATGTACTGCTCCTAAAATAGCATTGGAAAAAGCGAGCCCCGCCTGCAAGCTAGCCATCGCCATTTTTTCCTTCGCTTCTTTATTGTATTGAGACGCAACGGAAGGACGTAAATACTGAGCGACAAGGATCATCGCATTTTTTGCTTGCACATCGGTCAATGGCGTCGCCGCTAAACTAACGAATGATTCCATCGCGTGTGTCAACACATCAAGTCCAGTAGAAGCCGTTAATTTGGCATTTTTCGTTGTTAATGTTTCAGGGTCGATCAAGGCGATATCCGGCACTAGTGATTTAGAAACGATCGTCATCTTTTTTTCTTTTTCTGAATCAACGATCACGGAAAATTGAGATACTTCCGACCCAGACCCAGCAGTTGTTGGAACCATCACAAGCGGGGGAAGGGGAAGTTCGATGCGGTCGACTCCTTCATAATCGGAAATAGTCCCTCCATTTGAAACTAAGATGGCTACGGCTTTGGCGACATCAATGACGCTTCCGCCACCGACGCCAATAAGGGCGTCACATTCATTGTGTATATAAACATTTGCTCCTTTTTCTGCTTCAAAGTCTTTCGGATTAATGGTAATATCTTGATAACATGCATAGCTCAAACCAGCATCAACACAGCTTTTAATGACAATTTCTAGCCATCCGGCTTGAATAACGCCTTCATCAGCGACGATTAACACTTTTTTTGCGCCTAGACGAGAGCAGCATTCTCCGGCTTGATGAATCGCGCCATTGCCAAAAATAACTTCAGGCATCACAAATTTGTTCATCTTAGCAGCACCTACCTTTTATTCGTTGTTTATTCGCTATAATCACCGAAATTCCTTTATGTTTTTGATAAAATTCGAGTTATTTTAGGGGATGATGATATGTGTTTAATTAATTTTCAGTTTCAACAGCATCCGAATTATAAATTAATCGTTGCTGCTAACCGTGATGAATTTTTCGCACGTCCGACAAAGCGAGCTCATTTTTGGGAAGATGAGCCTCAAATATTAGCGGGGCGAGACTTAGAAAAAATGGGCACATGGCTTGGTGTGACGACATCCGGGAGGTTTGCCGCATTAACCAATTTCCGTGATCCGACAGAATCAACGGAAGGGAAGTGGTCGCGGGGAGACATTGTTCGTTCGTTTTTAACTGGACGAATGGAGGAGGAGGTATTTTTGCAGCGGTTAAGTGAGGATAAGGAGAACTATCCGAGCTTTAATGTGATCGTCGGAACGGCTGATTCGCTATGGTACTATAATAATCGGCAAGATGAAGTCACTCAGGTTACGCGAGGTACCCACAGCTTAAGTAACGCTTTTTTAAACACATCGTGGCCAAAAACGGAGCGAGGAAAACAGAGTTTAGAGGCGTGTGTACGTAATAAAATGATCGTTGAAACAGATTGTTTATTTGCTTCCTTACAATCTGAGGAACAAGCGGCGGATGAAGAACTTCCGCAAACCGGTGTTTCTTTACAGTGGGAACGCTTGCTGTCTTCGATGTTTATTAACAGTGAGCAGTATGGCACACGCTCTTCTACGGTGCTGACGATTGACCGCAATGACCGCGTGCAGTTTATTGAGCGAACGTATACGAACGGACGATATACAGCGGAAGAACCATTTCAGTTTGCGATCGAAAAAAATGAGGCCAATCCTTTTGGATGAGCCTCATTTTTGTATTAAATAGATGCGTTCGCGGATGACGGTAAAAGGCGAGCTGATTGCAATCGTTTGCGAGCGAGAATACCGATCCAAGCCGCCAAGATCGCTTTGATGATCCCCCCGATAATAAATGGGGCAAATCCGCCGACGAATGCTTCCATCCAAGAAAGGTTCGCCATTACTTTCAGCCAAGCGGTTCCAATGGCTAAGTTAACTAACATCCCAATGATATTCGCAATAAATGCTTGTGTTACAGTGGCCGACGTTTTTTCGATATACAAACCGATAATAAAAGCGGAAAAAATAAAGCTAACAATATACCCACCCGTCGGACCGAAAATGACGCCCATTCCAGCGCTCATACCAGAGAATACAGGAACACCAACTGCGCCGATGAACATATAGACAATCGCTGATAACGCGCCGTATCGTGAACCTAAAATTGTAGCAGCCAAACCGACAGCTAACGTTTGCCCTGTGATCGGAACTAACGGCAGCGGAATCGTAATTTGCGCCATAATACCAATAATCGCCGCAAATAGAGCGGTCGTCATCAACATTCTTAATTTCTCGTGCTGTTTACTCATTTTTCCAACCTCCTATAATAACAAATCAATAAAATAAAAACAAATGTTAACGTTATTTTAATGAATGGTAACATAAGTTGTCAACCAAATATTATTATGGTTGACCACGCTTATTTCATTATGTGCAAAATTCAAAATAAAAATAATTAAAATTTCGTCATTAAGAGACAAAATCACAACCGCTTGGAAGAAAAAAAGAATAAGATTATAATAAATTGTTATAAATATTAGCCAATCGACAGCGTAGAAAAGAGGTTTGTACATGCGAGTAGGGATAGGGAAATGCTTTGGGACATTTGGAGAGCTAGCGCAAGGGGAGATCGATGGGCAGCCATTTTTATTTACCTTTCCTAGTCCTTTATATAGTGAAGCGAGATTTACACCTGCACAAGTAGGTTCGTTAATTGGAGAGACGAAAGGAAAGAAATTAGCGTTAATGGCCGCAGAACAGACGCTGCGAATGTTGGGCCGCTCGCCAAGCGGATATTTGTCTATTACCTCATCTATTCCAGTAGGAAAGGGGATGGCGAGCAGTTCTGCCGATATCGTCGCTACGATTCGAGCGGTCACTGCAAGTGTCGGCGCTACATTGTCAGCGAAAGAGGAAGCGATGATCGCGGCGAACATCGAGCCGACAGATGGGGTGATGCATCGAGGGATTACAGCAATCAATCAGCAAACAGGCGAGCTTTTGCACGAATTTCCTCACGTGCCTGAGCTTGTTTGCATCGGCTTTGATAGTGGCGGAAGAGTGAATACGCGAGCTTTTCACCGTAATAAAAAGGATTACAATGAAGCAGAAAAACAATTATTAGAACAGATTTTTTACGAAATGACAGTAGGGCTTACAGACGGAAATGTTGAACAAATTTTGCGAGCTGCCACAGCTAGTTCGCAAGTGAATGAACGTTTTTTACCGAAGCCAAAGATTCGTTTGTTTGTAGATTTGGCAACCGAGTTACAGGGAGGAGTAATTATTGGGCATAGCGGGACTGTGATCGGGTTGTTGTTTGATCGACAAGACCCTTTTCTTTTACAAAAGCGACAAAAAGCCATTGAACAGGTTCGCATAG
Organism: Bacillus sp. Hm123; assembly: GCF_051842975.2. NCBI lineage: Bacteria > Bacillati > Bacillota > Bacilli > Caryophanales > Bacillaceae > Bacillus > Bacillus sp. Hm123. The sequence goes on along the minus strand of NZ_CM200277.1, from coordinate 1,827,243 downwards.
AAACCGGGTGGAATCCATTAATAATTTTCTAAAAATAAAAAAAATTCTTGTCAACATGAGGCGTTTACTGATAATCTTAAAGCAGTTGTTCAAATAAATGACATATTTAAATTAAATAATAAGGTAAGAGTGCCCTTTTGTTGATTCACAAGGGATAATAGGGAAATCGGTGCAAGTCCGATGCAGCCCCCGTTACTGTAAACGGCGATGAAATTGTCAATAACCACTGGTGCTTGTTGCGCTGGGAAGGGACAAGAGTAAAGAGACCCGTAAGCCAGGAGACCTGCTTCTACCTTTTTTTCATCATTCTTCGGAGGGAAGAGTAGGATAGCTGTATCGAGCGGACGAGCTGCACATGAGCAGCGTACGGATCATTACACAAAATCCTTAACTTCTTTTGGAGTTAAGGATTTTTTGATAGAAAAGGAGCGATCATATGACGACTTGGAATTTGAAAGAAATGAATCATCACGTGTTGATTTGTAATGGGTCGAGTTGTATGCGAAAGGGCGGCGAAGAAGTGACGCAAGCGATTCGGGAGGAAATTAAAGAACGAGAGCTCGATGTTCGTGTGCATACGTCAAGAACGAAATGTAATGGTCGTTGTAAAGATGCTTGTGTCGTCGTTGTGTATCCAGAAGGAGCTTGGTATCACGAGGTGGACGAGCTCATGGCCAAAAGGATTGTCCATCAGCATTTACAAAACGGTCAACCTGTGCAAGAAGCGTTAACTTATACATATAATGGAAGTGGAATGGAGCTTATGAACGATCGCATAAAAGGGATTGAAAAAGATCGTGAAGTCAAAAAGGCTGTTCAGTGAGGAGGGTGTCCAATGAAAGGGAAATTACTACTAGTTGGCTTCGGTCCAGGCAGTGAGAAGCATATTACCGAACGAGCGAAAGAAGCGCTCCAAGAAAGCGATTGCATTATCGGTTATAAAACGTATGTTGAATTGATCGCTAATTTTATCGAGGGCAAAGAGGTGATCAGTACAGGAATGTCCGAGGAAGTGAGTCGTGCACAGGCAGCGGTGAAGTATGCCGAACAGGGAAAGAAAGTGGCGGTCATTTCGAGCGGAGATGCTGGTGTGTATGGCATGGCAGGTCTTGTCTATGAGGTGCTTGTCGAAAAAGGCTGGAGAGAGGCGGATGGAGTTGAAGTAGAAATTATTCCCGGTATTTCAGCGATTAATTCGTGTGCCTCTTTACTCGGGGCGCCTGTTATGCACGATGCTTGTACGATCAGTTTAAGTGATCACTTAACGCCATGGGAGTTAATTGAAAAGCGAATTGACGCGGCAGGACAAGCGGATTTCGTTATTGCTCTTTATAATCCGAAAAGCGGAAAGCGCACAAGACAAATTGTTGAGGCGCAGCGCATTCTATTAAAATATCGTTCTCCTGACACACCTGTCGGGCTTGTGAAAAGTGCGTACCGGGATAGAGAACAAGTTATTTTAACGACGTTAGCGGACATGCTTGAGCATGACATTGGGATGTTGACAACGGTTATGATCGGGAATTCTACCACGTTTATTTATGACAATAAAATGATCACACCACGAGGCTATCAGCGAAAGTATACGTTGACTTCTGAGAAGCAACCATTGAAGCCGCATGAACGATTGAAGCGTGAAAACGAACCGTGGGCGCTTCATGAAGGGAAGGCAGAAGCTCCGCCTTTATTAGAACTCGGCATGAAGGCGTTGCAATTACTCGATCAAAACAAAGAGCTTCCGACAAAAGAAGTCGTATTTCCCACACCGATCCAATCCATTTTTGAAGTCGCTGTTAGTCCGGGGGTAGCGAATAAAAAGTTTTCTGCACAGCAATTGCTTGTACTATCAGCTGTTGCCGGAGAGGAAGGCTCTGTTGAATACACGCCTCATCACCAAATTATTTTACGCGTATCAACGGAAGAGCCACAACAATTAACAGAGCAACTGCAACAGGCTGGCTTTATCATTTCTCCGGTTGGAGATGTGTTAGCGATTAAAGCATGTGACTTTTGTGATGGTGAAAAGAAGGATGCGATTCCATACGCAGAAGAGCTGCAACAAAAGCTCGGTGGAATGGAGATGCCTAAAGCGCTGAATATCGGTGTCAACGGCTGTGGCATGGCTTGTTATCAAGCGGTCAATGACGATATCGGGCTTGTATTCAGAAAAGGAAAATTTGATTTATTCCTCGGTGCGAAACCAGTTGGAAGAACGGCTCATGCCGGTCAGCCTGTGGCGGAAGGCGTTGAACCAAATCAAATTGTGCCACTGATCGAACGGATTGTTGCTGAGTATAAGGAAAAAGGTCATCCGAACGAGCGCTTGTTCAAGTTTTTCAAACGTGTGAAACATATTCAAGGCTTTGAGTATCGCAACATGGAACCGAAAATTATGATTGAACCTGCACCGTGCGGGGATTAAAGGAGACGATCGAATATGAAAGCTGTATTATTTGTTGGTCATGGCAGCCGTGACCCAGAAGGTAATGAACAAATTAGAATATTTGTTAATCAATTAACGCCTAAGCTAGATGATCAATTAATTATTGAAACTTGTTTTCTAGAATTTGAACGTCCAGATATTGCTAAAGGCATCGATGCTTGTGTCGCAAGAGGAGCAACATCCGTTGCTTTAATTCCGCTAATGCTTCTTCAAGCAGGGCACTCAAAAATTCATATTCCAGCGGCGATTGATGAAGCGAAAGAAAAGTATCCTACTGTTGAATTCACGTATGGAAAGCCGATCGGCATTCATCATGAAGCGATTGAAATTTGCAAAAATCGAATCGAAGAAACAGGGGAGAATGCCGCCGAGCCACAAGAAGGAACAGCGGTCATTTTACTCGGACGCGGAGGCAGTGATCCAGATGCGAACAGTGACCTTTACAAGATTGCGAGATTACTATGGGAAAAAGCTTCTTACTCAATTTTAGAACCTGCTTTTATCGGTGTGACTTCTCCAAGGTTAGAAGAGGCGGTGGAAAAAACGATTCGTCTCGGTGCCAAAAAAGTGATTGTACTGCCGTATTTCCTCTTTACGGGCATTTTAATTAAGCGCTTAGAAGGAATGATGACTCAATTTCAGTCAGCTTATCCAGGAGTCGAATTTGCATTGGCTGAATATTTCGGCTTCCATCCGAAGCTAGAATTGGTCATTCAAGATCGGATAGCTGAAGCGTTAGGCGGAGAAGTGTATATGAACTGTGATACGTGTCAATATCGGTTTGAGGCGATGGAGCATATTGATCATCATCACCATCATGACCATCATCATCATGAAGAGGAAGTGACAACGACGAAATGATTTTATTCATTGCCGGAACAAGCGATGCGAGAGAGCTTGCGATCGCACTTCAAGAGCAAGGAAGAGAGTTAATCGCTACCGTGGTGACAGAAAATGCATTGAAGGAGTTAACTCAAGCGGGGATCAAAGCGGTTGCTGGTCGCATGGATGCCGAGCAAATGCAAGCCTTTATGAAGGAACAGGGTGTAAAGGGAATCGTTGATGCGAGTCATCCATTTGCTGAAGAAGCCTCGAAAAATGCGATGTTAGCGGCCGCTACCGCTAACATTCCTTACATTCGATTTGAAAGAAAAGAACAAAGCTTTGAAGACTCTTCATTGATCACTTATGTATCGACGTATGAGGAAGCAGCGGAAGCAGCGGCCAAAAGAAAAGGGACAGTGATGTTAACGACTGGTAGTAAAACGTTAGCTATTTTCACCGAAAAATTATTGTCTCGTTCAGACATTCGCTTAGTCGCGAGAATGCTTCCGCGAAAGGATAATATGGAAAAATGCGAGCAGCTTGGCTTGCCACAAAAAAACATTGTGGCGATCCAAGGGCCGTTTACAACCGCTTTTGATCAAGCGTTGTATCAGCAATACGGAGTGACTTGTATGGTCACGAAAGCGAGCGGTGCCCGCGGATCTGTTGATCAAAAGCTAGAGGCCGCTAAGGAATTAGGAATCGAAACGATTGTGATCGAGCGCCCGGAAATGGAGTATCAAAATCGGTGCTCAAGTTTCGAGGAAGTCATTGATTATTTACATACATTTAACCTTTAAAGGAGCGAATCAAACATGGATTTTAAAACAGAGTTTAAGCCAGAAACCGTTCAACCGATGGAAATTGAAGGTCGTAGCTTTGAAATGATTACCGAAGAATTCGGTGAGCATGATCTTTCTCATGAAGAATATAAAGTCGTTCAACGTGTCATTCATGCATCAGCGGATTTTGAACTCGGAAGAAGTATGCTGCTCCATCCGAAAGCGATTGAGTCGGGTATTCGAGCGATTAAAAATGGCGAACGAATCATTTGTGATGTACAGATGGTGCAAGTCGGTATTAGTAAAGGGCGCATCGAAAAGTATGGCGGTAGCATCCATGTGTATATTTCTGATGCAGATGTGATGGAAGAAGCGAAAAAGCTGAACACTACAAGAGCGATTATTTCGATGCGAAAAGCGGTAGCTGAAGCAGATGGCGGTATTTATTGCATCGGGAACGCTCCAACCGCTCTACTTGAATTGATCCGTCTTGTGAAAGAAGGAATTGCGAAGCCGAGCCTTGTCATCGGCCTACCTGTTGGATTTGTTTCGGCGGCGGAATCAAAAGAAGAGTTAGCGAAATTAGATATTCCTTATATTACAAACATCGGCAGAAAAGGTGGTAGTACGGTCACTGTTGCGGCTCTAAATGCCCTTTCTCTGCTTGCAGAAAAAGAATAATGATGAAAGCACAGGACACCAAGCAAGACAAACCGCTCAGAAAAGGATATACAACAGGTGCATGTGCGACGGCTGCTGTTCAAGCGGCCTTGATCTCTTTATTAACGGGAGAAAGACAGGAAGAAGCGACCATTTATCTTCCGGCAAAAGTGTTTGCGACTTTTACCGTAGAGCATTGTGAAGTGGATGAGAGCCGAGCGATTGCAGCGATCAAAAAGGACGCGGGTGACGACCCGGATGTCACACATGGAGCGATCATTTATGCAGAGGTTACGTTAAAAGTCGAGCCTGGGATTGAACTGGATGGCGGCGAAGGAGTGGGTCGAGCGACGAAACCTGGTTTAGAGGTGGAAGTTGGTCAAGCGGCGATCAATCCTGTTCCCCGAAAGATGATTTTGTCAGAAGCAGAGAAAATTTTAGCGGATTTTCAGCGGACAGAAGGTGTGAGAATCGTTATTTCTGTCCCAGGAGGCGAGGAAATGGCGAAGAAGACGTTAAACGCTCGCCTCGGAATTCTTGGGGGAATTTCGATTCTAGGGACGCGCGGAATTGTGATGCCGTTTTCAACTGCCGCTTATAAAGCGAGCATCATTCAAGCGATTCGTGTGGCGATTGCAGGTGGCTGTGATCATGTCGCTATCACAACCGGTGGACGTAGTGAAAAGTATGCGATGAAGCAGCTTCCTCATTTGAAGGAGGAGGCTTTTATCGAAATGGGCGACTTTGTCGGCTTTACGTTAAAGCATTGCAAACGGCTCGGCATTAAAAAAATATCGATGGTCGGCATGATGGGCAAATTTTCGAAAGTGGCTCAAGGGGTGATGATGGTTCATTCGAAAAGTGCGCCGGTCGATTTCGGCTTTTTAGCAGAAACGGCCCGTCTTTCAGGGGCTTCAGAAGAATTAGTGGAAGAAATTAAGTCCGCTAACACCGCTTCTCATGCTGCAGATATGATGCTTGCTGCCGGTCATCATTCGTTTTTTGATCGGTTATGTGCTAGTTGCTGTCAGCATGCGATCGAAGAAGTTAACGGTGGGCTCACCGTTGATATGACTTTATATACGTTAAAAGGTGAATGTTTAGGAAAGGCGGAGCGTCATGGCTAAAGTGAAAATTATTGGAATTGGCGATGAAGGCCGCAATGGGCTGTTGCCAATCTATCAACAATGGATTCAACAATCGCAATTTCTTGCTGGGGGTGAGCGCCAACTCGCTTTTTTCCCCGATTATCAAGGCGAGACGTTCACGATTAAAGGGAATTTACGCCAGTTGAAAGAGCGATTAAGTGAACAACCAGAAAAAGCGGTCGTGCTCGCTTCAGGAGACCCCCTCTTTTATGGTATCGGCAGTTATTTATCAAAGTCGGTGGAAGCGGAAATTTACCCGCAACCAAGTTCTGTACAACTAGCGTTTGCTCGAATGGGAGAAGCTTGGCAAAACGCCACGATTATTAGTTTGCATGGTCGGCCAATGACAGGACTTGCCCAACGAATCGATGGGAACAAGTTGGTCGCGTTATTAACGGATGTCACGAATACACCCGCTGCCATTGCGACATATTTAAAAACATTTGGCATGACGGAATATAAAGCATTTGTCGCTGAAAATCTCGGTGGTGAAAATGAGCGCTGTCGCTTGCTGTCATTAGATGAGATGGAGCAAGCAGAATGCTCGGCTTTAAACGTCGTCATTTTAAAAAGCGAGATCGATACAAAGTTGTGGTCGCTCGGTATTCCAGATGAGGAATTTGTTCAACGTAAGCCAGATAAAGGGCTATTAACGAAAAAGGAAATTCGTGTGCTCACGCTAGGGCAAATGAATCTTCAGAAAGAGAGTGTCGTTTGGGATATTGGCACGTGCACCGGCTCAATTGCGATTGAAGCGGCGAAAATAGCGACCGATGGAGCCGTTTTTGCAATTGAAAAAAATGAGGCGGATCTCGAAAATGCTCGCGAAAATTTTATTAAATTCCGTACAGATGTCACGGCGATTCAAGGAAAAGCGCCAGACGGCTTAGCGGACTTTCCTGCGCCAGATGCGGTGTTTATCGGCGGCACAGCAGGCAATATCGCCGGCATTTTTGATGAATGCTGTTCCCGTTTGAAAGAGAATGGAATGATTGTTATGAATGTCGTCACGATTGAAAATTTATATGAAGCGGTGCAAGCATTGAAGCAGAGAGGCTTTGAAACCGAGCTTACATTAGCCCAAATCGCAAGAAGTAAACCGATTTTACATTTAACGAGAATGGAAGGGTTAAACCCCGTTTATATTATTACAGCGAAGCGAGCGGAGGGAAAAGAATGACAGGGATTTTATACGGTGTGGGCGCTGGCCCAGGGGACCCAGAGTTAATTACAGTAAAAGCATTTCGCGCTTTACAAGAATGTCCGGTAATTGCGTATCCGAAAAAAAGAAAAGGCAGTAAAAGTTATGCAAGAAAAATTATTGATGCGTATGTTAATCCAGCAGAGAAAGAGATGCTTGGGCTCGTCTTTCCAATGACGAAAGACCCTGTTATTTTAGAACGGGAATGGTCGAATACCGCTGATTTAGTATGGGAGAAGCTACAAGAAGGCAAAGATGTGGCTTTTATTACAGAAGGTGACCCGCTACTGTACAGCACATTTATACATATGATGAACGTGATGAAGGAGCGTTATGGCGATGTGCCGATGAAGATTATACCGGGAATTTCTTCGATTAACGGGGCGGCTGCCAGACTGTCTTTACCGTTAGCTGATGGGGATGATATCGTTGCCATTGTGCCAGCCAATGACAATTACGAAGCGATGAAACAAGCGATTGAACAGCATGCTTGCGTCATTTTTATTAAAGTCGCCAAAGTGATCGACCTCATGCTGCAAATTTTAAAAGAATTGAATTTGACAGATAAAGCATCGGTTGTCACAAAAGTCACATCGGAAGAGGAAATTGTCTGGTCGATGGAGGAGCTTGAAGGTGCAGAACCGGAATATTTAACGTTAATGGTGGTGAGAAAATGAAGCTATATATCGTCGGAGCAGGTCCAGGGGCACCGGACTTAATTACGGTTAGAGGACATCAACTATTGCAAGAAGCGGACGTTATTTTATATGCCGACTCGCTAGTGAGTGAAGAGCATTTTAACATCGCAAAGCCCGGAGCTGAAATTTTAAAAACAGCGGGTATGCACTTAGAAGAAATGGTCGACGTGATGAAGCAACGCCTAGCAGAAGGAAAAAAAGTCGTTCGTCTTCATACGGGAGACCCTGCTGTATACGGAGCGATTATGGAGCAAATGGCGTTATTAAAAGAAGCAGGTGTCGAGATTGAGATCGTGCCGGGCGTTAGTTCGGTCTTTGCCGCTGCGGCTAGTGCGCAAGCTGAATTAACGATTCCTGATTTAACGCAAACGGTAATTTTAACGAGAGCAGAAGGAAGAACACCAGTGCCAGAACGCGAGCAATTAGCAAAGCTAGCTGAGCATCATTGCACGATCGCTTTCTTCCTTAGTGCCACATTAACGAAAAAAGTGATGAAAGAATTAGTCAGTGCTGGCTGGTCACCGGAAACGCCTGTCACCGTCGTCTATAAAGCGACATGGCCTGATGAAAAAATTGTGCGCACGACGATCGAGAAATTGGATGAAGATATGCGCGTTAACGGTATTCGCAAGCAGGCGATGATATTAGCTGGCTGGGCGTTAGATCCAAACATTCACGAAAAAGACTTTCGCTCGAAATTGTACGATAAAGAGTTCACTCACGGGTTCCGTCGCGGGGTGAAACAATGAGTATTCAGTTACAAGAGCATGTTACACCGGAGTTTACCGTTAAGGGCAAATATGCGGTCGTAGCGATTACGAAGCATGGCACACAGCTGGCGAGAAAAATCGCTAAGCTCTTTCCTGATAGCGACCTTTATTATATGAAGAAACACGAACAAGGTGATGAAGAGGAACGGGGCATTACGTTGTTTGAAGGCTCCGTTCGTATATTGCTTCCAAGCCTGTTTACTCATTATCAAGGGTTGATTGTCATTATTTCATTAGGGGCGGTTGTCCGCATGATTGCTCCGATTTTAAAGGATAAGAAAACGGACCCGGCTGTCGTTGTCGTTGATGATCGCGGGGAACACGTCATTAGTGTATTATCAGGACATCTCGGAGGAGCGAACGAACTGACGAGAGAAGTGGCTGCTTTGCTCAATGCCTACCCGGTGGTAACGACCGCTTCCGATGTACAAAAAACGATTCCTGTTGACTTATTTGGTCGCCGCTTCGGCTGGGAATGGGAATCGGATGAAAAGTTAACGCCCGTCAGCGCATCTGTTGTTAATGAAGAAAAAGTGGTCGTTGTGCAAGAGTCAGGCGAGCGTAATTGGTGGATGCATGAGACGGCGATGCCAGCGAATATTCATCTATGCTCCGCTATTGACGAAGGATTGATGCTCCAACCGGATGGGGCACTCGTTGTGACTCATCGCCTACTTGAATCACAAGAGGAGGCGATTTTAACAAACGGTGTGTTATATCGTCCGAAAGTGATCGTTCTTGGGATCGGCTGTAATCGAGGAACAGCCGCAGAGGAAATTGAACAAGTGATAGAAGAAACGTTAAAAGAGCTGAAAATTAGCAAAAAAAGTGTCAAAACAGTGGCGACGATTGACTTGAAAAAAGATGAGGTTGGCTTGCTTGAAGTCGTCCGCAAACATCAATGGGAGTTTATATATTACCCGCCAGCTGAACTCAATACGAAAACGTTAGTCCAGCCGTCTGATACCGTTTATAAATTCACTAGTGCTTATGGCGTCAGTGAACCAGCGGCGATGCTAGCGAGTGGAAATGATGAGTTGCTGCTTGTGAAGAAGAAATCAGGTAACGTCACGATATCTGTTGGACTGATTTCATATAAATGAGGAGGGACGCAGATGAGCCAAAGAAGAATCATGATTGCGGGGACCGGAAGCGGTGCAGGAAAAACAACGGTCACCATTGGACTCATGGCCGCCTTTAAAGAACGAGGCGCGAGCGTTCAAGGGTTTAAATGTGGGCCTGATTATATTGATCCGACCTATCATACGGCGGTCACCGGCCGACCATCGAGAAATTTAGATAGCTGGATGACGGGACGAGAGACGGTGAAGGAGATTTACGCAAGAGGAGCGAAGGATGCGGATCTTTCCATTATTGAAGGCGTCATGGGTTACTTTGATGGTAAAGACCCGTTGGAAAATGACGGTAGCTCTGCCGACTTAAGTGATATTCTTGATTGCCCGGTTTTACTCGTCGTTAATTGTGCCAGCATGGCTAGAAGTGCGGCGGCCATTGTTAAAGGCTTTCAATCAATGGCGACAAGCGGCAGAATTGTCGGCGTCATCGCTAACCGCGTCGGCAGTGAAAGTCATTTCAACATTGTCAAATCGGCGATTGAACAAGAATGTGGCATTCCGGTCGTTGGTTATTTGAAGAAAGAGAACGATATTTCCATCCCAGAACGCCACTTAGGATTAATTCCTTCTGTTGAAAGAGGCGAGCTCGACGGCTTTTTTGATACACTAGGTCAATTGATTTCCGCTACTGTCGATGTAGAAGCGATTTGGAAGCTAGCGGAGGCAGCGGTGATTCAAGAGTCCGAACATTCAATGTTTGCCGAAACGAAAGAAGCGACCGTAACGATCGCTGTCGCCAAAGATGCGGCGTTTAACTTTTACTATGAAGAAAACTTACAGTTGCTTCGAGCAAATGGGGCGGAACTGCAATTTTTCTCTCCGCTAAACAATGAGCCGCTACCTGAAGGCGCTTCTGCCCTTTATTTAGGCGGCGGTTTTCCAGAAGAGTTTGCCTCCACATTAGCGAGGAATGACCGAGTGAAACAGTCGATTCAGCAAGCGATTGAAGCTGGATTACCGACATTAGCGGAATGCGGCGGCTTTATGTATTTAACACAATCGATTGAAGATACAAATGGTGAGGTTTATCCGATGGTTGGGGTCATTCCTGGCGTAGCGACGATGCAAAAAAAATTAGCCGCTCTTGGTTATCGTGAGCTTACCGGTTTAGCACCTAATTTTTTGTTGCCAACAGGAGCGAAAGCGAGAGGACATGAATTCCATTATTCTAAGTTTACAGCGAATGAACCAATCGTAGCCGCATATGAAACAAAGGGACGCTTCGGAACGAAGGAACAAGGATTTATATTGCCGCATGTCGTAGCTGGCTACGCTCATTTTCACTTTGCTTCCGACTTAGCGTTAGCTCATCGCTTTGTGAAAGCGGCCGAGCAATATAAAGCAGAGAGGATTTCTAATCATGCTTTATCCAGCGATGCTTAAATTAGCAGGGAAGCAGGTCGTCGTGATCGGTGGCGGAAAAGTCGCAGCTCGTAAAGTTGCTTCTTTAGTTGAAGCAAAAGCGGTCGTTCAAGTGGTGAGCCCTGAAGTAAGTTCCGAAATGGCAGAATTAATTGCTCATCATCCGATTGACTGGCAACAGAAATCATTTCAAAAGCAAGATGTAGAGGCAGCGTTCGTCGTCTTTGCGGCAACAAATGATCGGAAAGTCAATGAATATATTGGGCAATGTGCTTCCGATCAACAGCTCGTCAATATTGTCGATGATCCTCATGCTAGTAACTTCTTTGTGCCAGCCTCTTTGAAAAAAGGAAAGCTCGCGATTGCGGTGAGTACAAGCGGGGGAAGCCCGGGACTTAGCAAAAAAATTATTCAAGAACTAACCCATCAATATGACGATCAGTTTATTAGTTTTCTAGACTTTTTAGCGGAGTGTCGTGAGCAAATAAAAAGTCGAGGGAGTGACCCTGTAAAAAGAAAACAATTATTAACAGAGCTGATTCAATCCGATCTATATGAACAAATGAGAGATGCGGATGATCAAGAACGAATCACTTTGTTTAACAACTTAATAGATTCGAGGGGATGAATGTGAAGAAAGGCAAAGTATATTTAGTTGGAGCCGGACCTGGTGATCCAAAGCTTATCACCGTCAAAGGGTTAGAATGTATTCAGCAGGCCGACGTGATTGCCTATGATCGACTAGTTAATAAAGAGTTGCTTCAACATGCTAAACAAGGAGCTGAGCTAATTTTCTGTGGAAAGCTTCCAGGGAAACATGCGCTCATTCAAGAGCAAATTAACCAGCTGCTAGTCGAAAAAGCAGAGCAAGGTTTGATCGTTACTCGATTAAAAGGGGGAGACCCTTGTGTATTCGGTCGTGTCGGAGAAGAAGCGGAGCAGTTAGCTAACGCCGATATCCCCTTTGAAATCATTCCCGGAATTACAGCAGGGATTGCCGCCCCTGCCTATGCGGGGATTCCGGTAACTCACCGTGATCATGCGACCACTTTTGCGATTGTGACAGCCCATGGTCGAGCGGAAAAAGGTCAAGACTTTGTGAATTGGCAAGCGTTAGCTCAAGGGATAGACACGATTGCCTTTTATATGGGTGTAGGCAATCTGGGACATATTTGTGGAGAATTGATGGCACACGGTAAGGCTGCCACTACACCGGTTGCGATCATTGAATGGGGCACGACAAACAACCAACGTACGATTACAGCCGACCTTGCCTCTATTGAACAACAGGCACGCGATTATCATATTTCTAATCCAGCGATTGTACTTGTTGGAGAAGTTGTTGGACAGCGAGAGAAGATTAGATGGTTTGATCAGGACCCACATATTTCTACATTAATAAACGTGGAAGGATGAAATTATGTTCATTTTGAAAAGAACAACAGTCGTGATGTTGGCACTCGCTTGTTTTTTCTGGATCAATTCATTTCAACCGGCCGCTGCGATGCATATTATGGAAGGGTTCTTGCCGCTTAAATGGGCCATTCTTTGGTGGGCGTTAACGATTCCGTTTATTGCGGTTGGGATTCGCTCGATTCAAAAAACGATTAAAGAGCATCCTGAAACGAAAATGATGCTTGGTTTAGCAGGGGCGTTTGCTTTCGTATTATCGGCTCTCAAAATTCCATCGGTTACAGGAAGTAGCTCTCATCCAACAGGTGTCGGTCTTGGAACGATTTTGTTTGGTCCGTTCGTGATGGCCGTGTTAGGCACGATTGTGTTGCTGTTCCAAGCGTTATTATTAGCTCATGGTGGCTTAACGACATTAGGCGCGAATGCGTTTTCGATGGCGGTTGTCGGCCCGTTGATGACGTATGCGGTGTATAAGCTTGGAAGAAAAATGAAACTTTCTTTTATTTTAGCTGTCTTTTTCGCTGCATTTATCGGTGATTTAGCTACATATACAGTCACTTCTTTTCAATTAGCACTTGCTTTCCCAGCAGAAACAGGTGGCGTGATGGCTTCATTTGCGAAATTTGCTGGTATTTTCTCTGTGACACAAATTTCCTTAGCGATTGCAGAAGGAATTTTAACCGTGATCGTCATGAATTGGCTTGTGAAATATAACAAAAATGAATTAAATCAATTAAGTGTAGCTGTGAAGGAGGCGTAAACGTGAAGAATGTACTATTATTTGCGATTGTCGTGTTGCTTGCAGTTGTACCACTTGTGATCAATAAAGATGCTGAATTTCTCGGAGCAGACGGTCAAGCAGAGGAAGCAATTACGGAGATTAGTCCAGATTATCAACCGTGGTTTGATGTCATTTGGGAGCCGCCAAGTGGAGAAGTGGAAAGCTTATTATTTGCTTTACAAGCCGCTGGCGGAGCATTGTTTATCGGCTACTTTGTTGGAGCAGGACGTGCGAGAAAAAAATTAGAAGAGAAATATAGCAACAAAAGCTAATGATCATCGATTATTATGCCAACCATAGCCGGCTTTCTCACTTGCATCCAGGTGAAAAAGCCGCTTTTGCTTTTTCGCATTTATTGTTAGTTCTGGTCACAAAAGAGATCGTCTTGTCCATCTACGTGTTTCTGTTAATGGGTGTTGTGTCCGTGTGGTATGCGAACATTCCCTTTCGAACGTATCGAAAGTTGTTATTGTTGCCGCTGATTTTTTTACTGTTCAGTCTGTTTCCATTATTGCTGTCGTTTGCACGTGAAGGAACAGAAGTAGATGCCCTTGTGCAAACGACAAGCGTCGCAGGGTGGTTTATGTATGTTTCGTATTCATCGTTGCAGCAGGCCATTCTATTATGTGTTTCCGCTTATGCGGCGGTTAGTTGCATGTACTTCTTTATTTTAACGACGCCGTTTCACGGGATGGCTACGTTGCTTCGGCTGCTGCGATTACCAGAAGTGTTTGTTGAGCTAACCGCCGTAACGTATCGTTTTATTTTCGTCTTTATTGAAAAAGCGGCAGAAACGTACAACGCCCAACGGTCACGCGCAGGTTACAGTGGCCTTCGTTCGACCTTCTCCTCTATCTCGATGCTTGTCGCCAATTTATTTGTTCAAACGATGCGCGAGGCGAAGCAGGTACAAATGGCGATCGATGCCCGAGGGGGGAGTGAGGTTGAAGCGGGACAAATGATTTCTTACCCAACTCGTCGAGATTTATGGGGGGCGATCACTATGTGTTTTTTGATTTCATGTGTGGTCGTATATGTTTTTTAGGAGGGAGGCGACGAACATGTTAGAAGTGAATAATGTGAGTTACGTGTATCCTGATGGAACAAAGGCTTTGGATCAGCTGACGTTAACGATCCAATCCGGACGCAAAATCGCGATTCTCGGCAATAACGGCGCAGGGAAATCGTCACTTTTTCTTCATCTCAACGGATTGCTTCAGCCGACAGAGGGAGAGATTCGCTTTCAAGGCAAGCCGCTCAGTTATAAACGAAAAGAGCTGAAAGAATTGCGAAGACAAGTGGGGATTGTGTTTCAACATCCAGATGCTCAGCTTTTTTCTCCAACGGTGCTAGAGGATGTGATGTACGGCCCGTTGCAATTAGGCTATTCTAAACAAGAAGCAAAGCAAGCAGCATTAGCCACACTTGAAGCGACGGAACTAATGGAATTGAAAAATAAACCGCCTCATTTTTTAAGTTTGGGACAAAAAAAGCGAGTAGCGATTGCCGGAGTTGTCGTCATGAATCCAAAGCTACTTATTTTAGATGAGCCAACCGCGGGGCTCGATCCTTTGTATGCGAAAAAAATGATGGCCTTTGTGTCAGAGCTTCAAACAGAAGGACAAACGATTCTTTTATCAACTCATGATGTCAATCTTGCTTATGAGTGGGCGGATGAAATCATTATTCTTTATAATGGGAGATTACAAGCAGTTGGGTCACCAGAGGAGTTATTTAGACAAACAGATCTGTTAAAGAAATGTCATTTAGAGCAACCGTGGATCGTAGAGGTGTTTGCTGCATGGCAAGCGGCTCATTCGGATCAATCAGCCTCTATGCCAAAAACAAAAGAACAATTACTGCAAATGATTCAATAGTGGAAAGAGAGTGTACGAAAATTTTAGATAAAGTTGAAAAATAGCATAATTAACCGCTAATAAGACATAATAAAAGTTGATTATTCGAAAGGAAGGGATGCAAGATGTCTTTGGAATGGTTTGACCGAGTCAGTGGAGAATTGCAGGAACATTTAGAGGCGATCTGTGAAAAATATGATCAAATTGGCCATATGACAGTAGATCGAGCATCTAAGCATCCTAAAATAGAGTTTTTTGTCGAAACGGATGAAAATGAAGGAGAATATTTCTGTTCTTTATTTTTCGATCCGTACAATGAAGAGTTTTATGTAAAAACGTTTGAGTTGGATGTCGATTATATGTCTAAAACGATCTTGCCGGATATGGAAGATATCGTTGATGAGGTGCATGAAAGCTTCCATGAATTTATTGAAGGAATCGACGATCACTCTTTTGTGATGGATAATTTCCAACCTGATGATGACGATTATGAGGAAATAGACGTGGAATGGACAACACCAGAAGTGACGGCCTATGCCTATCAGGATGAATTGGAAGTTACTTATCAATTCGGTGTCGTTCAGGAAACTGGAGATGGGGTGTTGAGACGAACGAATCGTATTCAAACGATTGACGAAGAGATGCTAGAGGATGTTACGAATTTTGTCTTTAGTAAAGAGGAAGCCAATACGATTATAGCGATGATTGCTAGTCATGTTGACCAATTAAGTGAATTTGATTTTGTAGAATAGAAAGAGAGCGGTCATTAGCTAGTTTTGAAAGGAGGCGAACAAGGATTGATCCCTGTTCGCTTTTTAAATGATTTGATCATTCGTTTTCGTTAAATCCCAGGAGGTAATGATACCAATGGGTAACTCTTTCGATGTTCCGTTTGGAGTAATAAGAATGGCTTCTAGTTTTTTATTGCTGTGTTGATAGTCTTCAAATAAGTATTCTACGTCAAAGATATTGGCGTCTTTTTTGATGAAAGCTAGTTTAGATTCACTTTGTTCAGACAAAAGGTCTTGAACGGTGACTTCAAATAAGGTGATGGAACCATCTGTTTGTTGATGAGCCATCCATTTTAGAATGTCTTTTCCGGTAAGAATTCCTTGGCAAACACCTTTGTCAAATACGGGGTATTCGGAATAGGAGAATTGCTTCATCATTTGCAACACTTCGATTAAAGAGGTATGGAGTTCCACTGTACATACAGGTTTAGAAGCAATGGAAAGCGCATCTGCCGGTTTGGAGATGAGCGCATCAATTTGTTCTATTCGTTCGACGATTTCCTCATGTGGCTCGGCAATATAAGAATGAGTATCCGTTTTCTGATGAACAATCGCATTCCTTAGCTTGGCAAATTGCTTTAATTCGTCTAAGTGTGTGCGGACGGATGCATGATGTTGAGCGCAAGTATGGAGTATTTCAATAAAGGAATGTTGAGCCTGTTTGGGGATAAGTTGTTTTAACTGCTGATGGATGCGGTTAAATGCTACTTCGAATCGCAAGGATCTCTCATTTTTTTGGATCATTCATATGTACCTCCCTTTTGTTAAGTTTACCCTACTTATTTATATTTTATTTTTTTAGGCGAGAAGAATCCCAGCCCAATGAATAGGTGGGGGAGGGTTCAATTTAGAAAGGGATGAGCAAATTTCTGGACAACTTTTAAAAAAGAAATGAAAAATATGTTTTCTTTTGCAAAGTTATATGTTATATTAATCAAGCGATGAGCTAATTTGCGTAAGTCGAATCACATGCCGTTAGAGGTTAAACATCTGGATGTGGCCAGATGGTTTTTCGCCGCAAATACGTCAAAAAAGAGGCTGTCATAAGGAGTATTCCTTAATGACAGCCTCTTTTTGTATGCCATAGATAATACAAACTAACTAAACCAATGATAAGTAGGATGAACGAAAGGAAAAAGAAGGGGGGCGTATACGTCAATTCAATTTGGTTCCTTCCTTGTTGCAAAGAGAGCCCCATAAATGCATAGTTTGCTTCATAGATTGGCTGTTTTTCTCCGTTGATTCGTAGCTGCCAGCCTTTTTCAAAAGGAATCGGTAAGGCCATCCATCGTTCGCCCGTTTGATTGTTGTAATCGATCGTTACTTTATTTCTTTTTATACTGATGTTTGGAGCGTGTTTTTCTTTAGCGGCGACTGCTTTCAATACTTGATAATCTTCTTCCAATAAAGTGATCGATTTCACTACATAATTTCCTTTTGGCACTCGAATGGATATTTTTTCATTCTTTGGCACTCGAATCATCAAATCATTGACATTTGTTTTGTAGATAGACTTGAACGCTTTACGAGTTGTTTTGTAATCATTGACGGTTAATTTAAAAGGTAAGCCATCGATATTTTCGATATGAAAGCCGAGGTAATAATCAGCGCTGTTTTTATTCGGTTTGTTAGGGATGATATTAATCCCTCCAACTTTTTCTTTAATGGTTAGTTTGTCATGTTGATACGTCCCTCCAATCGGGTTCATTTCTGCTTGATTGATTCGGTTGTTAACGAGAGTATCCCAAGATTGATAAGGAATCGTTTCAGCTTTTAACACAATGCCTTGAAGCATCGCATGCTCACGATCTAGTACAGAGCCTTGTTGTAACTCTTTTTCACTAAAGGCCTTCTTCGTTGTGCGAACAAAAGGAAGAGGCAGTGAATTTTGATAAGCGATATAGTTTTTAGTTTCTAGAAATTTTTTAAACCCATAAGGGACGTTCGCTTGCTGTTCTTTCGGTCGCACCCAAATATTCGCTTGCAATAAACTATGCAAATTTGTTCGATTGCCTAATGTTGCATAGCGGCTCACACTTTCTCTCCGCATATCTACTTGTAAATCATCCCAATAAAAAAACAATAGTTGCTGATTAAAAATACTAGAATACAAACTCGTGCCATGAAAACGTTGCACGATAGGAGTATTATTGCGAATCGATACCATCCAGTCGATTCTTTCAAACGGTTCGTTCGTTTCTGCTTGAATTTGTTCGATCAGTTGTTGTTGTTCAATACTATTATAGGAAGCACTTTCGAGAAATTCTTTCGTTACGGTTTTTACGCCAGCATGCTCCGATAAAGTCCACTGATAGAGATTGACGACTAGTAAACTAGAGAAGATTAGCCACCCTTGTAAACAACGTAGAAGTACGACGGATGTTTTCTGGCGATAAAGCACAGGTAGTAACGCAGTGATCAATAATAGCGTGAAGCCGACCTTTTTGATGATCGCAACTGACATTGTGGGATCAAGGAAAGCCGAGCTAATCGAGTAAATCGTCAGTGAAGCGATCACTGCGAGTACCATTTCTTTCAAATAGACGTGTTTTACATGGTGCAAGCCAATTGCAACACAGCCGGCGATAGTAAATGATAATAAATATTCAAAGCGGTATTGCGGAGCGGAAAAGCCATTGAATGCACTGCCAGCAACCGGACTATAGTGGAGAACGATTAAGCTAAAGCTAAGAAACGCAAACAGGCGAAACAAGGAGTGGTTGTAAAGTGATTTCGTCCATATAAATAAAATAAATATAGCTGGAACAATAATATAACGACTGGCGAATAATGGCTGATCAACTACAGAAAACAAAGGAAGATCTACTTCATAAGGTGGACGATAATTATTAAAAAAGCCATACGCCGCCGGAATAAAAGAGACGGCACTCAGACAAAAGCTAATCAAGCCAGAAGTAATAAATAGCTTGCACTGTTCAAGTTTTCCTCGTTCATTGGTCGTTAAAGGGATGAACGAGCGACCAATGATATACATCGCTAAGAACACAAGATTAATGTAGGAAAAATAAAAGTTATTAAATAGCATAAGCGCAACAGTAATGATGAACCACGTAGGCGCACCTTCGCGGATAATTTTTTCCGTAGCTATCACAAGCAGTGGAATCCAGATCATCGCATCTGAAAAAAATTCCCAAAAAACGACGTGGCGAAAATACATGACGGATAAGCCGTAGACGACGGCGCCAGTAAACGCCGCTGTCTTTTCAATGTGCAAATAACGAAACGCCCAAGTGGTGACAAATAAGATCAAACTTAACCGGATGATACTCACCCATATAGCGATATCCGCCCAAAACTGTACATTAGGTGAATGTATGACTTGAAGCACTTCAAGCATATACACAACGATGATTGTCAGTAAGAAGATAATAGATGTTGAGAAATAATAAGCAAGCTGACTATAAAATCCTCCTCCTAAGCCGAAGCGAAAAGAATAGAAGAAGTTACCTTCCGTGTAATGATCATAAATAAATTGCTTAAACGGCAGCATTTGCGACAAGCCATCATTTGGCCCCAGCATGTATTTTTCGTCTAACCATTCTTGAAAGAAAAAAAAGTGAGCAGCTGCCGACACGAGTAGACTGCTAAAGATAAGAAGCCTGATTGATTTTTTGCTCATGCACGAACACTCTCTTTTTTTAATATTTTTCCTGTCACGACAAATGTCACTGGCACTGATAAAAATAGAACAATAATCGGTGCAACAGTACTACTAATATGTAAATATTCAATCAATATATACATGAACAAGGAGGTGAGAAAAAAGTTAAATAATTGCGACAAGGGAAAGGTGAAAAACTTCGATAACGTCGGTTTCACTTGAAAGGTAAAATAACAATTTAAGAAGAAAGAGACGACTAAGCTCATCATGAAAGCTACTATATGTGCCAGCATATAATTTTGGTGCAATAAAGAATGAAGCAGGAAGTAAACAGCATAGTAATGAAAGGTATTAATTCCCCCGATGATGGCGAACTTGATAAATTCTTGGCCGGTTTTTCTCATAAGTGACCCCATTTCGAATATTGGTTTCTTGAATTAAGAATGCAGGCCGCTTTTTTGTTTCATAGTAAATACGGCCAATATATTCACCGATTACACCAAGACTTACTAGCTGGATTCCTCCAAGAAGTAGAATAGCTGTAATGATCGTGAAATAGCCGGGAACAGCAATCCCATTCTTTATGATTTGTATACATGTGATGATACTATATAAAACAGACAGAGAAAGAATCAATGCACCTGAATAAAAGCATAGACGGAGTGGCCGATTGTTAAAGGAGACTAGTCCATCTAGACCATAATTCATTAATTTAGTGAAGGACCATTTCGTTTGACCATTTTTACGCAGAACATTTTCATAATCAATGATTTTTTGCTCCATACCAATCCAGGAAAATAATCCTTTGGAAAAACGTTGCCCTTCATTTAATGACAAGACAGCTATCACCGCGCGTTCACTAAGCAAACGGAAGTCGCCAACTCCATCTTCAAGCTTCACATCGACAACTTTATTTATCAGACGGTAATACATGCAGGAGAAAACCGTTCGAAGGCGCTGCTCTCCTTTCCGATTACGGCGAGCAATTACTTGATCATAGCCTTCTTCCCATCCTTGAATGAGTGAAGGGATTAAATGAGGAGGGTGCTGCAAATCGGCATCGATAATGATGCAGGCTTGTCCGTTTACATGCTGCAAGCCAGCGAAGATCGCTGCTTCCTTGCCAAAGTTGCGAGAGAATGAAATATATTTAACTTTCGTTGATTTAGCTGAAAGCAATTTGATTTGCTGTAACGTTCGATCTGTACTAGCATCGTTCACAAATACAATTTCAAAATCATAGGCAAGATGTGCGAATTCTTTTTTTATACTTTCATAAATTAATGTAATATTTTCTTCTTCATTAAAGGAAGGAATGATGATAGAGATTTTCTTCATCTGGATGAACACCTTCTTGAGCGTATTTAAAGCAGGGCTTTCATTCTATTGTAGTCAGAGAGAGGAGCGAATAAACATTGAAAATCGAATTAAGCGATCAACACAATCCGCAGCAAAATGAGAAGCTGATTGACTCATTTTTCGAGCGGCCAACCAACAAAGTCGTCGAAGAAACGCTCGCTCTGTTCAATGAGCATAAGCAGCGGTATCCTCGACCGAATATTAAAGAAAAGCGTTACCCTTGGTCATTCACTTATTTATTAGAGCAAATAAAGTCTTTTTTGATCGGGGTATTTATGCCAAAGAAACAAGGAAAATCACCAAGGGATGTAGCTATTACAGTAGATGAGCAAGGAATGGTCTGCCCGGATTGGAAGGAGCGATTGGAACAGCAATTTTTTCAGCTCCAGAAGAACGTTCACGAAGTACAAGTAACTGAATTTGGCGCTGTAGGAGATGGGAAAACGGATTGTACGAAAGCATTTCAACGAGCAATCGGAAACGGAAAGGTAAAAGTAATCATCCCAGCAGGTACGTATATCGTTCAAGAACTTCAATTGCCGTCCTGGACTTGGCTCGTTGGTGAAGGCAAGGGGAAAACGATATTGAAATTGCATCCAGATGCGCCTAAAAGCAGCTGGTTAGTGACGAATAGCGATCATAAGAAAGGAAATCATCATTTGTTTGTAGAAGAGATGAGTCTAGATTGGCATGTGGAACGACTAGGAGAGGTGGAGAGAACGAGTGTAGGCGGTAATCGTTCAAGCTGTTTAACGTATGCAAACGTTACTTACGGTTGGGTGAGGAATGTCGAAGCGATCAACCCTGGGCTTCATTGCTTCGATATATCCTCGACGCTGTACAACTACTCGGGTGATGGCTACCGGGCACGCGGGGGCAGTCAATATATTTGGCTCGATGGCTTAAATGGCTATGGATTCGGGGATGACGGCATTACGACTCATCATAGTGATTACATATGGATCTCCAATTCTCATATGTGTGATCCTAGTGGGAAAGCTCACAAAAAAGGATTTTCCAACTCGAATGGTATTGAAGTAGATGACGGATCGCAAAATGTATTGCTCGTCAATAATTCAACGGCACGCTGTTTTGGTGGAGTGGAAGTGAAGGCACATCATAATTCTTCAGCAGCGACCAATGTTCATATTGTTGGTCATCTATCGGTTAATGACAATCGTTCCTTCAATTTTCGCCATATTGGTCATCATCAGAAACAGGACCCCGAATCAAAAACGGCGTATAATATTACGGCTTCACGAATCGTAGCGATTGCTCCTGTTCGAACGGATTTATATCGCGACTCTACTCCGCGAGCACTAGTCGTCTCTGCCTATAAAAATGTGGTCATTAACCAGTTTCGTGTTATTGGCGATCCGGAGTATGATTATCGACGCCAACCTGTTATCGCTGTGCAATATCGTTCACGAAATGTGTTGTTACATCATGTGAACCTGCAGGGCTTTCGAACGGCAGGCAGTGATATTAAAATTTTTGGTGGAGAGCAACGAGCAGACGATGTGCAAATTTGTCACGTATATATTAAGAATTCAGCTGCTAATGGCTTAGTAATTGGAACTGGTATTCAACACTTATTCATTCGCCATGTTGTAGCTATGAATGTTCATGGAACTTGTGGCTGTAGTGTAGCGAGCGAGAATATTAAACTAGAAAAATTTATGGCAACAGGATACGACCAAGCATATGCCATAAAAGATAATTGACTAAAAAAAGCAGCTGATTCTCGAAGAAACAGCTGCTTTTACTATACGATTATGTATAAATGTATTAAAAATTTCTATCACTCTTTAGCTTCCAGTTCAGCGATCTTTTGCAGAATAGAATCTGCTGACGCTTTTCCGTGAATATTTATACGCTTGACTAAATACAATGGGTCATTTGTTTGCAAATCTAGTAGTCCTGGATCAGTAGTCAACGTCATTTCATAACCTGCTTGTTTGATGATTTCTTCTGAACTTGAACTGTAGAGTCCATTTGGATAAGAAAAAGCATTTACAGGTTTTCCAAGACGAGTTTCTAAAATTTGTTTATTTTTAATTATGTCATTATGTACACGATCTTCATACTGTTGAGCCGTCTCTACTTTACCGTCTACCGTGATTGGTCTCGTTAAACTAGCATATTTTGTATGAAGGATATCGGTGTGAGCTTGGAATAAGACTAATCCGCTATCGCTCATTTCTTTCATTTGTTCCCAAGTCATTTTAGGGTATTCACTAGGATGATTTTGTGGGTTTTCAATATAATCAGTGATAATAAATATCGTAGCTTTCATATTATATTTTTGGAGAACAGGAAACACATAATTATAATTGCTTTCATATCCATCATCTAACGTAATCATAATCGGCTTTGCTGGCATAGTTGATTTTCCATTTTTTATATCGATGACATCTTGTGTAGTTAATGTCGTGTATCCATTTTCCTGTAAAAGTCTCATTTGTTCTTCAAATACGGTTGGATCTCCAATGATCCCGTTTTGTATGTTTTTGTTTTTATCGAAATGGTGATACATGAGCACAGGGATTTTCGGCATTAGAGTGTTTGCGTTAGCATCATTATTGAGTTGTGGATTCTGGTTCGAATGAATATTAGTGTTTCTAGAGTTTTCTGCACGATGATCAGATTGACTATTGATTTTGTTATCGATATTTTTAGTTTCGGCCCCTTGCTTTTCTACTAATTGACTATTATTTGCTAGAACCGTTGAAAATAATAGTAATAGAGCAATAGTAGTTCCGCTCAAAATACCTATGATTGCTTTTTTCTTCAAGTTTGAACTCCTCTTTTCAGCATAATAAAAGTATTGATGGTTTATAAAACATGATTTTCAAGATAATGCTGCTATTGTTAAACGAGCGACTATAGCATTAAAAAGCAATTAATCTACTACAATAAAACACCATTAGAAATTGTCTTCTTGAATACAATCATCCAATTTAAAACCAATACAGGGATTATGTTACATCAAATCCTTGTATTTGTAAAGTAATTATTGGAAGTTAGGGATATAATTGGTGGGAGGTAGTTCTAATTTATTATTTTCATATTGTGAGGTATTAGTAGTAGAAGTTATAATGAGGAGAAAAAACTCTGTGTTACAAATTCGTGTGTAAAATCACTTTTTGAGGAGGGTATTATGAGTAAATTAAAGAAACCAACATATCCGCTTCTCTATAAAATAGGTATGGGCCTTATTATCGGCTCGTCCATCTTTTGGATTTTTCCGTTTATTGTCCCTTTTCTAGAGTTCACGACGAAAATGAAAGCCGTACTGATCACCAGTTCACTCATCTGTGCAGAAATCGTTTTTTGGCTAGGGTTGTTGCTCGTTGGGAAAGAAGCGGCGATGAAGTTCCGGTCGTCAAGGAATGTTCGAAGGTGGAAAAGAAACAAAGAGTAAAGAGACTGTCTCATGTGGAGGCAGTTTTTCTTTTTTTGGTAGATTGACTGTAAAGTAACTTCATAGTAATATAAATGTAATATTTGTAATGAATAGGTGAGGGGGGAGGAACATGACTAGCCGACTAGAAAGAAAGAAGCGTAGGCGATTGAAAAAGCCTGTTCGAAATGTGCTCATTATTTTCTGCGTGTTAATTGTAGGGCTTGTTTCTTATAATTTGACGATCAAACCAGATAAAACATACACGAAAGAGACCGAACATAAACAAAGGGCTCAACAGGTAGATGCTCCTAAAAAAGAGCCGCTACAAACAACGATCAAAATTAGTGCTGCGGGAGATTTCACGTTAGGAACGGATGAGAATTTTACATATGCAGGGTCATTTCCCGATGAAGCACAGAAAAATGGACTACCTTATTTCGCGGCTGAGCTTGGCGATGTGTTCAAGCAAGATGATTTATCTACTGTCAATTTAGAAACAACCTTGACGAATGCGACTGAAAAAGCGGTGAAGAAGTTTCGCTTTAAGGGAGATCCTTCTTATGTGCAAATTTTACAATACGCAGGCATTGAATCCGTCAATTTAGCGAATAATCATACATTTGATTACTTGCAAAAGGGATATGATGATACGATCGCTACATTAAAAGAGAATAAGGTTGGTTACTTTGGCTATGAACATACATATGTGACAACAATTAAAGACGTGAAAGTCGGTGTGATCGGCTATGAGGGCTGGGATGATACCGAGGAAACACGAGCGAAGGTGAAGGCTGGAATTGAAGAGGTGAAGAGTCAAGGGGCAGAAATAGTTCTCGTTCATTTCCACTGGGGAATTGAACGTCAATATGTGCCAACCTCGTCCCAGCAAACGTTAGCACGTTTTACGATCGATAGCGGAGCCGACTTAGTCCTTGGTCACCATCCACATGTCGTCCAAGGAATTGAAGAATACAATGGCAAGTTTATCGTCTACAGCCTTGGTAACTTTATGTTTGGCGGAAATAGAAACCCAAATGATAAGGACACCTACGTATTCCAACAAACTTTTCATTTAACAGACGGCCAATTAACCGATAAAAAAGAAATTAAAGTCGTTCCATTTTCGATTTCTTCTGTTTCCGAGAGAAATAATTATCAGCCTAAATTATTAACTGGAGACGAAGCGGTAAGAGTCAAAAATAAAATTATCGATGTATCGAATCAGATTAAAGAATCTGACTGGACAAAATATGAAGTGGAATAATCGAAAAAGACGTTTCGCAATCCGGTGGAAACGTCTTTTTTAGCTGAATGTTGCCAGATAAAGATTTATTTGCATGTTTCTTCCCTTTCATTAATAGATATGAAAGAGCAGCACTTGATCTCATTTGTTGGAGGTGAGAGACATGCGTGTTTCTACGCAGCATTTATTCACTCAAGAAGAGATGGCGAATGAACAATTTGTACCGCAGTGGGTCAGGGATGAATATCAACACTTTCACCAAGTGGTAACGGATCGAACGTTCCCGTGTACATTTGGCTTAACGGCGGAGAGAAAAGGAGAGTTGCGCTACTCCTATATTACGCATGATGATTGGTCGGGCCTGCCACAAGCGTTGGCATCGTTTATTGCGTTATTTGATCCTGACAAGCCTTTTATTCGTCACGGATTTTTCCTATTTGTCGAACCAGAAGAGGAAGAAAAGTCGCTCACGTATTACCGCCATTATTTTTGGGCGCTGTTGCAGTATTTACATGAGGTTGATCCAAAATCGTGGCCAGCGAATTATCCAAAAGATCCGGATCATCCGTTATGGGCCTTTTCTTTTGCTGGAGAGCCATTTTTCGTTTTCGGCAATGCTCCTGCTTATAAGCAAAGGAAAACGCGAGATTTAGGCAATAGCCTTGTGCTTGGATTTCAGCCAAGACGAATCTTTGACGGCCTAGAAGGAACGTCGATGAATGGGCAATTATCGAGAGAAAAAGTACGAGCCCGTGTAGAAAAATGGGATCGACTGCCGAAGCATCCGAACGTTAGTCATTACGGTGACCCGGATCATCGGGAGTGGAAGCAATATTTTATTGGAGATGACATCGTACCGATTACGGGAAAGTGTCCATTTCAACCAAAATAATCATCAAAGGCTTTCCAAAGGGCAATCATCTGCCAGCGGAAAGCCTTTGATTTGTTATTTCATCGCTTTCGTTGCTAGATCAGTATTGACTAATAGCGAATAATCAACTGTTTGGGGAAGTTCACCGGCACTTTTCATCACCGCTTGCAAGTTCTCCCATTCTTCTTCATCTAATAAAGGGTTTGTCGCATAGGTATTTTGCGATTTATAACGATCAACGACAGTCGCGATCAGCTCTTCAGGCGTATCATCAAAATAAGGAGCAATTATTTTTGCTATTTCTTCTGCTGAATGCGTATCGACAAATAGCTGTCCTTTGTAGATGGCTTTTGTGAAGCGTTCGAGTGTTTCGTTATTGTTTTTAATATAGCTTTCTTTCGCCATAAAAGTGGTATATGGAAGTTTCCCCGATTCTTTCCCGAAAGAGGCAACGATGTGTCCAATCCCTTCTTTTTCAAAGAGACTCGCTTGTGGTTCAAACAACTGGACGTAATCTCCTGAACCAGAGGCGAAAGCACTTGGAAGGTTGGCAAAATCAATATTTTGAATAAGGTTTAAATCTTTGTGTGGGTCAATCCCGTGCTTCTTTAACGCGAACTCTCCCGCCATTTGTGGCATGCCACCTTTTCTTTGCCCTAAAAAGGTACTTCCTTTTAACTGTTCCCATGCAAAAAATTCAGGTTTCTTTCTTGCCACGAGAAAGGTTCCATCTGTTTGAGTGAGCTGCGCAAAATTAATGACGCGATCTTTCGCTCCTTGCGCTTCTACGTAAATGGACGTTTCACTGCCGACGAGAGCGACATCAGCACTATCGGATAATAAATTCGTCATCGTTTTGTCGCCGCCCCAAGTCGTTTTTAAATCAATCTTAATGCCTTCTTCTTCAAAAAAGCCTTTTTCAATCGCTACATATTGTGGGGCATAAAAAATAGACCGGGTGACTTCGGCAACGCGAACGGTTTCCATTTTTTCAGGCTCTTTTGCAGGGGAGCACCCAATGAAAAAGCCTACAGCCGCTACGACTAAAGCAATTAATACAAAGGATACCTTTTTCATCCTCATTCCCTCCTCGAAGAACGGATTTTCATCTTTCTATATATATGAAAGAAAGAATCATAAATTGTTTTGTCCACCCAATTCACCTTTTTTTCTTTCTACAATATATTGAATAAATAAGGGAGGGGTTTGTTGTGGTCCTTTTAAAGTTGCAGTCTGTCAGTCAAACGTACTTTTCGAAGCAATCAGCGACAAAGGCATTACAAAATATTCATTTAACTGTAGAAGAAGGGGAGTTTCTTTCTTTTCTTGGCCCCAGTGGCTGCGGAAAAACGACGATGTTATCGATCATTTCCGGATTGTTACCCCCAACAAAAGGCATCGTCACTTTAAATGGAGAGCCGATTGAGGGGCCCCATCCGAAAGTTGGCTATATGCTACAGCAAGACTATTTATTTCCGTGGAAAACGGTGAAAGAAAACATCTTTCTCGGATTAAAACTAAGAGGTATGAAAGAAGAAGAGTATAAAACATATACGTTGGCACTATTGAAAGAAGTAGGGTTAGATCATGTGATCAATCAATACCCAAGTCAACTGTCAGGAGGAATGCGACAACGTGTAGCCTTTGTTCGTACGTTGGCCACTGATCCGAAAATCTTATTGCTAGATGAACCATTTTCCGCACTAGATTATAAGACGAAGCTGAAGCTTGAAAATTTGGTGTCTAAAATGCTGCTTGAACGAAACAAAACGGCTATTCTCGTGACACATGATATCGGTGAAGCGATTGCGATGAGTGAAAAAATCATTCTTTTTTCAAAAAATCCAGGGCGTATTGAACGGATCTTTCTCGTACCGAAAACATTGAGGAACCTTCATCCGTTTGCCGCTAGACAACATCCAGAATACTCGGTGTTGTTCCAACAAATATGGGAGGAGTTGGAGCGCATTGAACAAAAGGAAAGTAAATAAGTCACATGAAGAATATCTTCAGCAAATGAAAACAGAAAAACGCCATGTAAGAGCCGTGCAATTATTGATGTTCGTTGCCTTTCTCGTTCTATGGGAAATAGCTTCGAACCAAGAATGGATCAATCCGTTATTATTCAGCTCTCCTCAACAAATAACGGATTTATTTATCGAAAAAGTAAGGGATGGCAGTCTATTTGCCCATGTTGGCATCACGCTAGTTGAAACAGTCTTCGGTTTTTTACTAGGCACTTTATTCGGTACATTACTTGCCGCTTTATTATGGTGGAATGTCTTTCTTTCTAAAGTGTTAGACCCTTACTTAGTCATTTTAAATGCGATGCCAAAAATCGCTCTTGGTCCAATCTTAATTGTCACACTTGGCCCAAACTTTAAATCGATTTTAGGCATGGGTGTGTTAATTACCGTCATCATTACAACGATTGTCATTTATTCCGCCTTTAAAAATGTCGAGCCTAACTATGTGAAAGTCATTCAAACATTTGGTGGATCAAAATTTCACTGCTTTAAAGAAGCGGTGTTGCCTGCGAGCTTTCCGACGATTATTTCGACGTTAAAAGTCAATGTCGGGCTGGCATGGGTCGGGGTGATTGTCGGGGAATTTCTCGTTTCGAAGCAAGGGCTTGGCTATATGATCATTTACGGCTTCCAAGTCTTTAATTTCACACTTGTTCTTCTCAGCCTTGTCATAATTGCCGCCTTAGCAACTATTATGTACCAACTTGTTGATTTATTAGAACGAAAACTGATCCGAGAGAAATAATATGCCAAAGAGACCGAAGTGGTTGGTTGCTACACTTGGTCTCTTTGGTATGCTATTGTTCCGACAGGCTTTGTAGCGGAACCGTTTGCTCTTGATTCGGGTGGTCGAGCGGATAAATTCGTGCCGTTTCATTTTTGGCATCTACATTTTGAATATAGATTGGTACGCCGTTGTATGTGACGTGAATCATTTCTGGTGAAGCAGTAATTTCTTTGGCTCGTTGTGAATTCATGGTTCTTCCTCCTTTTGTATCAACACTTTTTATTATGACCAATAAGAAGAAAGTCATTCACGATTGTATATTTCATTAGATGACGAATGTAACAGAAATATTACAAAAGAAGAAAAAATGTAGAAAAGTAAAAAAATAGATGTAAAATAATGAATGTATAAGTCTAGAAAGTTAGTTATTTGTTGAGAACGGAGGAAGAGTAGTGAAAAGAAGTTCATTTATTGTCGCTTTAGCATTTTCTTTAATCGTTTCTTTGTTTGGAGTAAAGGCATCTGCTCAAGCGGCGGGTTTTACTGATGTGCCAAGTCGAGCATTAAAGGAAGTTAACTTTTTAGCTGAAGGGGGAATCGCTAAAGGTTCTTCTCCAACTAAGTTCGGTGCAAATAGAACTGTGAACCGGGCTGAGGCTGCGGTTTTTATCGGACGAGCGCTACAGCTAAACGGGAAGAAGCGGTCAACAGACTTTAAAGACGTACATGCTAACAGCTTTTCGTCTGGGTATATCCAGTCGGTTGTAGACAAAGGAATTACCTCAGGAAAAGGCAATGGTCTGTTTTTACCGTATAAAGCCGTTACTCGTGGTGAAATGGCTTTGATGATTACGAAGGCATTTGGTTATTCATTTGATGGTTCCTTACGAGGAGCAGAACAAGCGTTAATGTCTCGTGGGATCGCCAATGGTATGCTCGATGGTACGTTCGGTTCTGATAAGATTCTTAGCCGCGCAGATTTCGCTGTATTTCTTGCTCGTGCTATTCAACCGGAATTTCGTTTACACACGTCTATGCAATTCAATGACACGCGTTGGTCTAAAGCGAATAACTTAAACGTTCGTTCCGGTCCGTCAATGGCTTACTCGATTAAAGGGAAAATTCAAGCTAATGACAAAGTGCTTGCTGCCCATGAAGTCGGTGGCTGGACATACATCAAATCTGGTAATACTGTCGGTTTCGTCAGCACGAATTATTTAAAAGACAGCGCGGCTGCGGGAAGTAATAATTCAGACGAAGATAAAGAAAAACCAGATCAAGGCAATGTTGATGCTCGTTTGAAAAATCAAACGATTATTCTTGATCCTGGGCACGGTGGTCATGATCCAGGAGCGATCGGATTTGGACTAAAAGAAAAAGATGTCGTATTATCAACTAGC
The DNA here is from genome assembly GCF_051842975.2 of Bacillus sp. Hm123. Lineage (NCBI taxonomy): Bacteria > Bacillati > Bacillota > Bacilli > Caryophanales > Bacillaceae > Bacillus > Bacillus sp. Hm123. The sequence goes on along the minus strand of NZ_CM200277.1, from coordinate 1,796,722 downwards.
TTGAAGTTGAATCAATTATTTAAACAAACACCATTTAAAGTGAAAATGACTCGCTCAGATGACCGTTACATTAAAATTAATAATCGTGTATCGTATGCGATTAAAAATAAAGGCAACACATTTGTGAGCATTCATGCGAATGCTGCAAGTCCTTCAGCAAATGGAACAGAAACGATTTATCATGCGACAAGAGGTAACCCTTATGTGGCTGATAGTAAGCTGTTAGCATCCAAAATTCAAAACCGTTTAATCAAGGCATTGAAAACGAGAGATCGTAAAATTAAGAGTACTGAACAACTAGGAAGAAATTTAGGTGTCTTGACTAATAATAGAATGCCAGCTACTTTAGTAGAACTCGGCTTTATCACAAATAAGAAAGAAAATGATATGTTAAAGTCTGATTACTGGCAAGATATTATGGCGAAAGCGATGTATGATGGTATATTAGATTACTACGCGGCGAAAGGCTATGATGTAAAGGCTCTTTACTAAGTAGGGAAATAAAGTGTAAAAGTAACAGAAAGACGATATTGGTCTTTCTGTTTTTTTTGCGTAAAGATATAATGATAGTAAACTAACTTGGAAAGGCTTGAAAAATGAACAATAGTAACAATTTAGAACGTCAGCTACATACATTCATCCAAGTGTCTAAAAACATTACCAACAATCGCAGTTTAGCACAGTTAATCCAAGAGATTATTGAAGAGGTCATTGAAGCGATCGACAAAGCAGATGCCGGTTTTTTGCTTTTATGGGATGAGGAAGCACAAGTATTAAATATTGAAGCGGCTGTTAATTTTAAAGAAGAGATGTATTTAAATAACAAACTGCTTTCTGGTGAGGGCATTAGTGGAACGGTATTTGCGACAGGAAAGAGCTTATTAATTAATGGGGAAAGTAACATTCAAGCGGCCATGTCAAATATGCGAAATAAAACGTTTCAGTACTACTTAAAATCAACTGTTCATGCATATATCCCTAAGAGTTGTGTTTCTGTTCCGCTGATTCATCAACAGAAAGACATTGGTGTGTTAACGATTGATAATTTTCATAATAATGGCTTCTTCTCTCAAGATGATTTGAGCTTCCTTGAAGCGATTGGCAGTCAAATTGCCATTTCTATCGTAAATGCTCGAACGTTTTATGAAAAGCAGGTTCGAACAAAGCAGTTAGAAACGACTTTGACTCTTCACAATCAATTAAATGAAGCGGCTCTGAAAGGCAACGGATTAAAATCTCTAGTCGAACGGTTAGCTAAAATTGTACAAAGTCGTATTTACTACTTTGATCCATTGTTTCGAATAGAACTAGCTTACTCTCGTTCGAATGAGGATGTTCCTTTCTTTCAAGAGTGGCTTCGTGAGTATAGTGAGGTGCTCAATACTTCCCAACACCTTTTCCCGATTGTCAGCGATGAGCAAAAAAGAGGCTATGCCTTATCGATTCAATCTTCGTTTGGTACGATTGGATACTTAGTGATCGATAGTCGTACCTTATCTTTAGATATAGTAAAGGAGCTTACAATTAAGCATGCCGCTTCTATTATTGCGATTGAGCAAATGAAATTTCAGGAACATTTTAAACATGAGAAGGAGGAGAAAGGGAAATTACTAGTTGAGTTGCTCCAACAAAATTTAACATCAGAAGTCCAATTCTCGTTGAGGAAATTTGGTATTTTAAAAGCGCATTCATATTGTTTTTTAGCCGTTAAAAACAAAAATATTGGGGTTGAAGACGTTCATCATATAGCCGCTTTTGAACAAGTAATGACGGAGATTTTTTCTAAAGATTATTATGTTGTTACTTTTCCTCATGATCAAGCGATATTTGTTCTTCTTGGAGCAAAAAATGAAGAAGGAATGGATCGGCTTGATCCGATCACTTTGTTAGCGGATCGATTGCTCCTTGTTTATCCAAATTCTCAATTATTTATTGGTCGATCCGTTCATACGTTGCAACATGTGTTTATTTCCCATAAAGATGCTGAGTTGTTAGTGATGGAAGAGAGTTATAAAAAAGAACAAGTACAAATAAGAACTTTTAAGGAGCTAGGCCTTAAGCGTTATTTAATGACTTTAAACGAAGAAAGTAGAGACTATTTTATAGAAGATACTCTCGGTCCGGTTTTGCCGGATTCAGAGCATGAAGTACAGAATGAGTTATTGAATACTTTGCGTAATTACTTCAAGTGTCATAAAAATGTTGCTCTTACTGCCGAGCGTTTACATTTGCACCAAAATACAGTTTACTATCGTTTGCAACAATTACAAGATAAATTAAATTGTAGTTTTGATAACTTAAATGACTTAACTAACATTCAAGCCGCACTCTTTCTACTTGAATGGAAAAACATGACCGACAATTCATAATAGAAAAGCGACCATCCTTTGTCTAATTAGGATTGGTCGCTTGAATCATTAGGTTGTTAAATATTGCACGGTTGCTAAACTTAATGTTTTAGCTGCAATGAGCATCGCTTGTTCGTCAATATTAAATTTCGGATGATGGTGAGGGTAGATTTCTTTCCATTGTGGATCACAAGCACCTGTAAAGAAAAACGTTCCTTTGACATGCTGTAAGTAATAAGCAAAATCTTCTCCTCCCATTAAAGGCTCACATACACGAACTTCTTTTACTTCAGCGACATCTTTGGCTATTTCCATTAAAAAGTCCGTCTCTTCTTGATGATTCACGACAGCAGGATACCCGCGTTTATAATGGAAATCGAAAGTCGCACCCAGCGCCAAACAAGCGGCTTGTAATACTTTCTCAAGTTCCTGTTCAATGAGACTTCTTGCTTCCTCATCAAATGTGCGAACCGTTCCTTTTAAATAAGCTGTATCTGCGATCACATTGAAAGGGTTTAATGCCTCGAAGTGTCCGATGGATACGACAGCTGGGTGTAGAGGGTTGACCCGTCGTGACACAATTTGTTGAGCACTTGTGACAAACTGAGAACCGATAACGACGGCATCCTTTGTTAAATGTGGTTCCGATCCATGGCCACCTTTCCCTTGAATGGTTACTTCAAATCCATCTGCGGCTGCCATAATCGGTCCACTTTTGACCATGATATTCCCTGTTGGTTCCGTTGCCCATAAATGGGTGCCGAAGATCACATCGACGCCCTCTAAGCAGCCATCCTCGATCATAGCAATTGCTCCACCTGGGGCAAGTTCTTCCGCATGCTGATGAATAAACACAATCGTACCTTCAAGCTCTTCTTTCAATTGGTTAAGTGCCTTGGCTAGTACTAATAAAGTAGCGGTGTGACCGTCATGACCGCACGCATGCATGACACCGTCAACTTTAGATTTATATGGAACGTCAGTTGCTTCTTGAATAGCAAGGGCATCAAAATCTGCCCGTAAAGCAACTGTTTTCCCTGGTTTTCCTCCGCGAAGGGTCGCAACGACTCCTCGGCCGCCTACTTCTGTTCTCATTTCATGACCTAATTGGCGATGATACTCAGCGATATAAGCAGGTGTTTTCACTTCTTGAAAAGATAGTTCTGGATTTTCGTGCAAATAACGGCGAATAGAGACCATTTCTTCATAGTATTGTTCTAATAACAAAGTTAATTTTTCCATTATAATCCCTCTTTCATTCATTTATCCCGCATTAACGGGCTGTAAGACTCCCACCTCAACAGGGCAGAAAGAGCGCAGACATGTAGGTGGGAGATCAACAGCCCGTAAAAGCCCGATTTGTTCACCTAACAATCTGTGGGGGATGAAGAACCCCCCCACAGATTGAAGGTTCACTTTATCATTTTTATTTTAAGAAAATTGGGTCTCCTGGTCCTACTGGTAGTCCTAAAAAGTACCAAGCGGCAAACATGATGATCCAGCCAATAGCAAAGAAAAAAGAGTACGGTAATAAGGCGGAGATTAACGTTCCCATGCCAATCGATTTATCGAATTTTCGTGCGAATGCTAGTAAAATGGCAAAATAGGCTAGCATAGGCGTAATCGGGTTAGTAACAGAATCACCAATTCGATAAGCCATTTGGGTAAATGCCGGGCTATAGCCTAAATACATAAACATTGGCACGAAAATAGGTCCTAACAAAGCCCATTTAGCAGAAGCGCTGGCAATAAGTAGATTAATAAATGCGCAAATAATAATAAAACCGATAATCATAGGTAAACCTGTAAAATTCATCGCTTGTAGAAGCTCCGCGCCTTTAATAGCAATGATCGGTCCTAAATTACTCCAACTAAAGAAAGCAATCATTTGAGCCGCGACAAAGGCTAGTACGATAAAAGGAGCTAAATCAGCAATGGATTTAAACATTTTTTCTGCGACATCTTTATCACTTTTTAATGTCTTTGCCCCAATGCCATAAGCTAACGCTGGAATAAAGAAGAAGAACAACATAATTGGCACAAGCGATGACATAAACGGTGAATTTAGCAGTGAGCCCGTTTCCGCGTCACGGAGCCATCCATTTTCCGGAATGATTAAAACTAATATCAGACCGATATATACAATAAACGAAATACTTGCCAATCTTAAACCGCGCTTTTCTGCCGAAGTAATTTCTTCAAGCTTTTCTACAGTTCCTGCAAATTTTCCAAACCGAGGTTCCACGAATTTAACGGTCACCCATGTAGCTATAATGACTAAGAAGAAACTAGAGGCAATTAAGAAATAATAGTTCATCGTAGCATTGCCTACATAAGTAGGGTCAACCATTTTAGCTGCTTGTTCGGTTAATCCTGCTAGTAAAACATCAAGGGAGTTAATTAACAAATTAGCGCTATATCCACCAGCTACAGAAGCGTATGTGACAACTAGTCCAACGATCGGGTTTCTGCCAACGCTCATAAAGATCAAGGCAGCGATCGGAGGAAGAACGATAAACGCAGCATCTACAGCAATATTACCAATCATCCCTGTAAATACAATGACCGGTAAAATAAGAGAAGGAGGGGCACTTAGTACGGTTCTTTTCATTAAGGCAGAAATAAGTCCAGTTGATTCAGCGAGTCCAACGCCAAGCATAATGACAATCACTAAACCTAAAGGCGGGAAAGATGTGAAGTTTCCAACCATGTTAGTTAGTATTTGAATAAGTCCCTCGCGATTTAATAAATTCACCGCTTCAATCACTTCACCACTACCAGGAGTAACAGCAGAAACGCCTAATTTCGATAAAAAATAAGAAGCAACTAAAATGATGAAAGACATGATGACAAACAATGTAACTGGATCAGGAAGTTTATTGCCTGATCGTTCAATGGCATCTAAGAACCGATCAGATAACTTTTTCTTTCCTTCTACTAACGTAACCTCTTGCCTATCTTTTTCTAGAATATTCATCGCATAACCTCCTATGATATTTAAATTTTGCGAATTTTTTAAATTATAAATCTACAACTTTTTCGATTCTATAGAAATCTGTACAAAAATACAGATGTTTTTTAGTAATAATACACAAAAATATATTTTTTGTACTCAATTTCTTACTTCAGGCTTTATTTGATTATCAATGTGGGTTCGATGTTTGTTTGCTCTTTATCAATAATTTGATAAGGGCGATCTAAAAGTTAGAGGATTGAAAGTGGAAAAAAGATGGGGCTGTCCGAAAAGGGATGATTTAGCCCAAAAAGTGAAGAAGCTAAACCCCAAGAATACTGTTAAATCAACATCCTTGAGGTTTAATTTGTGTGTTTATTAGTCGAGATTGGACTTTTTAGACAGCCTAGAGAGCATTAAGATTTTGAATTTGCCTGAGTTAACAAGGCACTTTGTACTTGGCTGATGGTCGTTTGAGCTTGAGCAATTTCAGTAGCGGCCTGTTTTAGCGCTTCTTGGGCTAATATTTCGTCAGAGGAGGATTTTTCAATTGCTTGTGTCAGTAATTCTTGTGTTAGTGCGGCATTCGCTTTCGCTTGCTTCAATTGATTAATATCGATTTGTGCTTGCTGTTGTGGCATTTGTCATTTCCCCTTTTTGAAAGTAGTCATGGTACGCTTTTATATTGTCTATGCGCCGCTATTTTATTAAATCCATTTTGAGGGAAAAAAGAATCATCAACATCATGTGAAAAACGTGATCAAACTAGCTAGAAATCACTTGAATCTCCAATGTTTTTTCTATAAAATTTAGAAAAAAGCAAAATATTATATTTTACTGAAATAATAGGTTGTCAAAGGTAAGTAATCCATATATAATGTCTACTATAGAAAAACAAATGTACACTTTAAAAATACACAGAGGTGAGGAATAGTGAAAGACAACGTAAAGGTAGGCTTATTAGGATTAGGTACGGTTGGAACAGGGGTAGTAAAGATGATTCAGCATCACCAAGAGCAGCTTGTTCATCAAGTAGGATGCCCTGTATCCATTAAAAAAGTATTAGTCAAAAACATCGGAAAATCTCGTGATGTGGAATTAGCTCAAACTCTCCTCACAACTGATCCATATGAAGTAATTAATGATTCAGAGATCGATGTAATCGTAGAAGTTATGGGTGGAGTGGAAGAAACTCGCCAATATATCATCGATGCGTTAAATGCGAAGAAGCAAGTCGTAACGGCAAACAAAGATTTAATTGCTCTTTACGGTTCTGAATTGCAAAAAGTAGCCGCAGAAAATGGCTGCGACTTATTTTATGAAGCGAGTGTCGCTGGTGGCGTTCCGATTATTAAAGGATTGGCTGATGGTTTGGCATCAGATAAAATCCAAAAAATTATGGGAATCGTCAACGGAACGACAAACTATATTTTAACGAAAATGACGAAAGACGGTTTAGCGTACGAGACAGCGTTAAAAGATGCTCAAGATTTAGGCTTTGCCGAAGCGGACCCGACGTCTGACGTCGAAGGGCTAGATGCCGCTCGTAAAATGGCGATTTTAGCTCGCTTAGCCTTCTCGATGAATATTGAGCTTGATGATGTATCAGTGAGCGGTATTTCTAGTGTGTCCAAGGAAGATTTAAAATACGGAAATACACTTGGTTATACGATGAAACTGATTGGTTACGCTGATCAAGATCAATCTCGCGCAGAAGTTAGTGTACAGCCAACATTTTTATCAAATGATCATCCACTTGCTTCTGTCAATGATGAGTATAATGCCGTATACGTATATGGAGAAGCTGTTGGCGAAACGATGTTTTACGGACCGGGTGCTGGAAGTCTTCCGACAGCGACTTCTATCGTTAGTGACGTCGTTGCTGTTGTGAAAAATATGCGTCTCGGTGTGAATGGACATAGTGCGTTAGCACCGCAATTTGAAAAACAATTGAAAACATCGAATGAACGATTTGCAAAGTATTTCATTCGTTTACATGTGCGTGATGAAGTCGGGGCTTTTTCAGAATTAACGAAGCTATTCTCTTCTAACTCCATCAGTTTTGAGAAAATTCTTCAATTACCGCTTGAGGAAGAAGGTTTGGCAGAAATTGTGATTGTTACGCATAAAGCTTCTATGGAAAACTATCAAAACGTATTAGATCAAATGAAGGATTTAGGTGTAGTACAATCACTTGAGAGCTTTTACAGAGTCGAAGGGAACGGTGCAAAATGATGTGGGAAGGCTTAATTAAAAAGTATAAAGAATTTTTACCTGTAACAGAAAATACACCAGCGTTATCTTTAATGGAAGGAAATACACCATTAATTCCGCTAGTGAATATTTCAAAAAAATTAGATGTTAACATTTATGTAAAAACAGAAGGTACGAATCCGACAGGCTCCTTTAAAGACCGTGGGATGGTGATGGCGGTTGCGAAGGCGAAGGAAGAAGGTAGCAATACGGTCATTTGTGCCTCAACAGGAAATACATCAGCAGCGGCAGCCGCTTATGCTGCTCGTGCCGGTATGCGTGCGATTATCGTCATTCCTGAAAGGAAAATTGCGATGGGTAAGCTCGCTCAAGCGATGATGTATGGAGCGGAGATTGTTTCGATTGAAGGAAACTTTGATGAAGCATTAAAAATGGTGCGTCAAATTAGCGAAAATTCGCCGATTACACTAGTAAATTCTGTGAATCCTTATCGGATTGAAGGGCAAAAAACAGCGGCATTTGAAATTTGTGACCAATTAGGAAAAGCGCCTGATATTTTAGCGATTCCAGTCGGAAATGCAGGGAACATTACGGCTTACTGGAAAGGCTTCAAAGAATATCACGAAAAATTTGGCACAGGTCTTCCGAAAATGCACGGCTTTGAAGCAGAAGGGGCAGCAGCGATCGTGAAGGACATGGTGATTGAGCAACCAGAAACGATTGCCACAGCGATTCGTATCGGAAACCCTGCGAGCTGGGATAAAGCAGTAGCAGCGCGCGATGAGTCTGGCGGAAAAATTGATTTAGTGACGGATGCAGAAATTTTAGAAGCGTTTGAAATGATCACGAAAGAAGAAGGAATCTTTGCAGAGCCGGCTTCTTGTGCATCGATTGCCGGCATCATTAAGCATCGTAAATCAGGCGACATTCCAGCTGGCGCAACGATTGCGGCCGTGTTAACTGGAAACGGCTTAAAGGACCCACAAACAGCGATCGAGCGCATTACGAAAAAGCCAGTTGTCCTTCCGAACGATGAGAAAGCTGTGTTTGATTATATTGAAGGAGTGGTTCGTGCATGAGTGTAGCACCTGTAACGATGAAGGTGCCGGCTAGCACGGCTAACTTAGGGCCGGGGTTCGATTCCCTCGGCCTTGCTTTTAATCTTTATTTAACCCTTCATATCACTCCAGCAGAATCATGGTCGTTTGAACATCGATCCGAGATTTTAGCGGGCCTTCCAAACGACGAAAGTCATTTAGTGTATCAAGTGGCGAAACAAACAGCTGATACATATGGTGCGGATTTACCGCCGTTACAGATCGTGATGGAGAGTGAAATCCCACTCGCTCGCGGGTTAGGAAGCAGTGCTGCAGCGATTGCAGCGGGCATTGAAATTGCTGATTGTTACGCGAACTTGCAGCTGTCAAAAGAAGAGAAATTAAAAATCGGCAATCGATTCGAAGGGCATCCAGATAATATCGGTGCCTCTATATTTGGTGGAATGGTGGCAGGTGTATCCATTAGCGAGGAAGCAGAGATCGTTCATCTTCCTGCACCAGAAATGGATCTTGTCGTCATTATACCTCCATATGAATTAAAAACAGAGGATGCTCGTCGGGTGCTTCCCGATGCCTTTACAAGAATGCAAGCTGTGGAGGCAAGTGCAGTCGCTAATGTATTGCTAGCAGCCTTATCTGTTAAAAACTACCCATTGGCTGGTCAAATGATGGAAAAAGATCTTTTTCATGAGCCTTATCGGACAGTGCTCATCAAAGAGTTTACAGACGCTAGAAAGCTAGCGAAAGAAGCCGGGGCTTATGCCACTGTGATTAGTGGAGCAGGTCCGACGATTTTAACTTTTGCTCCAGTCGGCAAAGGAAAAAAGGTCGCTGACATCTTTCGCCAGGTGTTTCAAGATTGTGATGTTCAACAATTACAAATTGAAAAGAACGGCATTCAATACGTATAAAAAGGAAAAGTCCATGAGGGGCTTTTCCTTTTTTGTATCGTCTAGTAAGCAATGTTCATACTAAGAGAAAAGGAAAGGGTGTGTTTTATATGCCTTATGCTGAAATCGAAAATCGCCGAATTTACTATGAGACAGCAGGGGAGGGGCCTGCGGTTCTTTTCGTTCACCCACCAGGTATGAGTCAGTTCGTTTTTTGTAAACAGTATCCTTTAAAGGAGAAAATGAAGTTGATCTTGATCGATTTAAACGGGCATGGCCATAGTGAATCCTCTGTATTAGGCGATATGAACAGCTTTGTACAAGACATTTCAGCCGTTCAATCGGCGGTGAAAGAAGAAAAAATCTTTTTATTTGGTTATTCAGCAGGAGGCACGATCGTTCAACAGTATGCCCTTGCTTATCCGAATAAAGTGAAGGGGCTGATCCTTGCTAGTGGATATCCAAAAGTGGCTGATTTTTTATTTAAAGCGGAGCATCGAGTCGGTATTCAACTTGCAGAAAAGGCTCCTTCAATACTCGCAAAAATGATTTCAAGCAGCCATTTTGAGAGGAAAGAGGAGAAGAAGTTGATGCATCAAGCGATGATGAAAGCGGATCGTCATCTATGGAAACGATTTTATCAATTGTCTTTACATAGTGACTTTACGAGTCAATTGTCCTCTTGGCAGCTACCTGTATTATCATTGTATGGAGGGAAATCACCGGTTGTTAATAAGTACAGTCGCTACTATCGAACGATGCCAAACAGCCAGGTCGTGTTCATTGAACAAGCCACTCACCAGCTACCATCGAAATTTTCGACAGAAGTCAATCCGTTACTTACAGAATTTGTCGAGCAATGGAGATGAATTTTTCCCCTGTTTCCAAAAAACTGTATTGCATCCTACAAATCCTTATCGTAAGGTAAACAAAGGGCTGTCATTCATACTGTTTTAGAGAGAAAAAGGGGGAAAACGGATTGAAGAATAGACAAGATCCACGTTTTGTGATCGCTAAAAAAGAGGCTTGGATTGGGATCGTTTTAGTGATCATTAACTTCATTTGGTGGTATGGCTTTGCGTTTGGGCTTGGGGCAGCGCCAGTGGAGGAGTATACATATGTATTAGGATTACCAGCTTGGTTTTTTTATAGCTGTGTCGTCGGACTTGTGCTAATGGTGGTGCTCGTTACGGTTGTTGTAAAGGTATTCTTTAAAGAAGTGCCTTTTGATGAGGATGGTGATCGACTGTGAACATGGCGGTCATTTTGCCTTTATTATTATTTTTAATTATTATCTTTTGCATTGGCATCTATGCGTCGAAGTATGTGCAAAGCTCGTCTTCGTTTGTTCAGGAATATTTTCTAGGAAGCAGGGAGCTCGGAGGATTTATTTTGGCGATGACGATGGCAGCGACGTATGGAAGTGCCTCTAGTTTTTTAAGTGGTCCAGGTGCGGCTTATAACTACGGATTAGCCTGGGTGCTTCTTGCGATGAGTCAAGTAGCGACTGGCTATTTTGTGCTGATGATTTTAGGGAAGAAGTTTGCGATTATGGCCCGGCAATATGAGGCGATTACATTGGTCGATTTTCTCTATGCTCGCTATAAAAGCCAACTTGTTGTTGTGTTGGCGGCTGTTAGTATTATTATCTTTTTATTTTCGGCGATGGCGGCTCAATGGATTGGTGGTGCTCGGTTAGTCGAGTCGATGACAGGCCTTTCGTATACGACCGCGTTAATCATTTTTGCGGTTTCGGTCTTAATTTATGTCATTATCGGTGGCTTTCGAGCGGTAGCGATTACGGACATGGTTCAAGGAATCATCATGGTTGTAGGAACGTTCATTTTATTCATTGCGGCTTTAAAAGCAGGTGGAGGTATGGAGAACATTATGGGGACGCTTCGAGAGGAGAATCCGAATTTACTTACTCCGTATGGACATGATCAAAGTTTAACGCCATTGTTTATCTCCTCATTTTGGATTTTAGTCGGTGTTGGGGTCGTTGGTCTCCCACAAGTGGCCGTTCGAGCGATGAGTTATAAAAATGCCAAGGCGATGCATCGAGCGGTGATCATCGGAACGGTTGTCGTTGGTGTCATTATGTTAGGGATGCATTTGATCGGAGTGATGGCCCGAGCGATCGTTCCAGGAATTACAGTCGGTGACAAAGTCATGCCGGAGCTTGCGATGACGATTATGCCCGATTGGTTAGCGGGGATTGTACTTGCCGCTCCGATGGCGGCGATTATGTCAACAGTTGATTCTTTGCTTTTGCTCGTTTCTTCAGCGATTATTAAAGATTTATACTTACATTTTATCAATAAACACGCAGAGGAAAAGAAGATTAAAACGCTTAGTTTGTGGGTCACAGCCATCATTGGTATCATCGTCTTTGTTGTGGCCTTGAATCCACCGAATTTGATCATTTGGTTAAATTTATTTTCATTTGGTGGATTAGAGGCGGTCTTTATTTGGTCGATAATTTTTGCGTTGTATTGGAAGAGAGCCAATGGAGCAGGTGCGGTCGCTTCGATGATTTCAGGGATGTTATCTTATATTTTATTCCATTCTTTTTATCCAAATGCGTTAGGAATGCATACGGTCGTCTTACCTATCCTCATTTCATTCATTGTATTTGTTCTAGTGACATTTTTTACGACAACGAAACGAGAAAAACACCGAGCTTAATTTCAGCTTGGTGTTTTTTCTAATAGTTGATCACTCCATCGGATCGCTTCGTTGTAACAGGTGAACAGTACATCTTCTTCCCATTGTAGCTGTGAGCAAAAGTCACTTGCTACTAACCAGTTGCCTGTTTCTACAGATTTAATCAACTGTAGAGCTTTAGAAAAGTGGTTTTCTTTTAACAATAAAGCTTCTTTTATCTCAAGGTCGATCGGTAATTCGGCTAAAATATTTTCCATCGGTTTCCCTAAAAGTGCATCGATCATGGAGAACATACCGAGCAGGAAAAACTGTGAAGCAGGTTGATCTAGAAAATAATTCCTGGCTAATTGTTCAAGTGTTTTTGCTCGAACGAGAGAGGTTCGCATCACCTCTTCGGAACACATTTGTTTATTCGCATTCATCATGATAAAAGTAATCCACTTTTTTAATTCGTCTAACCCGATGAGCATAATCGCTTGATGAATCGTTTTGACTTTTTCCCTTTGAATGAAGGCTGTTTTATTTAATAGCTTGAGCAGCTGATAAGACAGCGATAAATTTCCTTCAATGAGCTGAGCGATTTTTTTGATATCTGGTGAAATCGTAGTCATTTCATTTAAAATTACTGCGTAATTATTATAAAATTCCGGTATTGGATCTCCGCTAAGTAAAGCGGGTTTGGAAAAGAAAAATCCTTGAAATAAAGAGAAGCCTTCTTCTATTGCTTGTTGAAACTGTTCTCTCGTCTCTACTTTTTCAGCCAGCCAACGAACATTATATGATTGCAATTCTTTCATCATTCGTTGGCGCTCATGTTTCGGTGTTTGCAAAAAGTCGACTTTGATAATATGAACGAGTGGAACTAATTGTTTGTTTTTTTTATGTAAAACATAATCATCAAGGGCGAGTGTGTAGCCCTTTTCTTTTAGTTTCTGACAAGATCGGATCAGTTTTTCGGAAGATTCAACATCCTCTAAAATCTCGATAACAATTTTACGTTTTTCTAAAAATGAAGGCGGGTCAATCAACAATAAATTTTCGGTAAAGTTAATAAACAGCATCTTGCCCTCAGATAATCGATCAATTCCAATATTGAGTAAGCTGTTTTTTAATAATTCTAATGTGGCTTGATCACCGTTTGTGATATTTGCAAATGCTTGTCCCTTTTGATTGCGGTAAAGTAATTCATAGGCGACCGTTTCTTCATTGTTATTAAATATTGGTTGCCTAGCGACATAAACTGTCATATAAACACCTCGCTTATATAAGGTGTATTTTACTATTAATTTTGTATTAAGGATATACATTTTTTGTAGAAAATCACGAAAAAAGAATAATTTCGAATAATTTTTTTAGAAAAAACAGTTGACTTCCTAAATGTTTATGTAATATGATTATTTCAACAATTTGATCGTACATGAAATGAGCATTGACGAAGAAGAGTAGTTATCATGAATGCTTCAGAGAGCTGGTGGTTGGTGAGAACCAGCGCAGGAGTGATAGTGAATGGCCTTCCGAGCTTCTAGACCGAACCCTGTATTGGCAGTAGGCTCTAGCGAACGTCTTATCGTTACAAAAGACATGCATTATAAGCGTTTAGCTTCGATGCAGATGGAGTGGATTGTGTAAACAATCAATAAAGGTGGCACCACGGCTCCCGTCCTTTGCGATGGGGGTCTTTTTGTGTTTTTTTAATAAATATAATAACTCGATGATCAAGAAGAGTAAGTTAGGTAGATGCGTAACAGAGAGCCGGAAGAGGTGAGAGCCGGTACGCGAAAGCTAACTGAATGGACTTGTGAGTGGTAGAAGGAAATGACTACCCGGTTTCCACCGTTAACAGGGATGTAAAAGAGGGAGCAATATCGCTCCAATGTGAGGTGGCACCGCGGTATGATCGTCCTCCATAGTTATGAAAATGTCATGACTATGGAGGACTTTTTTATTTTCAAATATTAATGAGGTGAAAGATGATGAATTATAAATTAAAAGAACTTGAAGGAGATATGTTAACTCCGATTATGCTCTATCATCAAATGAAAGGGGAGAAAAAGTTTTTACTAGAAAGCTCTTATAAGCATGAACAAAGTGGGCGCTATTCTTTTTTAGGGATGAATCCAACGAAAGAATATCGAGCGATAGGGACAGCGATCGAGGTGATTGACCATCAATCAGAAACGGTCGAACCATTCCAAGGCCATAGCTTGAAACAGCTAAAAGAGATGCTACAAGTGCAAAACGAAGCGCAACCCTTTCCTTTTTTCGGCGGAGCAGTCGGTTATATCGGTTATGATGTCATGTTTCTCGATGAAGTGATTGGTGATGTATTGGAAGATGAGCTACAGATGCCAGATGTTCATTTTATGTTTTATTCGACTTTTTTGGTGTATGACCATCTTCTGCAAAAAGTGACGATTGTCGCCGTTGATCTTTTCGGTAATCGCAGTGAAGCAGAACTAGAAGAAGAGATCATTGAGTATGAACAAATGATCAGCATACAGGCCAACCCTCCTTCCGTAGAGGTAATCGAGTCGTTGCAGTTCCAAGGCAATTTGACGAAGCAACAATTTAGCGAAATGGTGAACAAAGCGAAAGATCATATTATTCGCGGCGATATTTTTCAAGTGGTGTTATCACAAAGATTATCGTCTGAATTTACCGGCAATCCTTTTTCTTTGTATCGAAAGCTAAGAACGTCGAATCCTTCTCCGTACATGTTTTTCGTAGATTTTAAAGACTATACAGTACTTGGCGCTTCTCCGGAAAGTTTAATAAGTGTGAGAGGTCAAAAGGTGATCACGAATCCAATCGCCGGTACAAGACGAAGAGGGACGAACGAGCAGGAGGATCAATTGCTTGAAACCGAGCTTCTCAATGATGAAAAAGAAATAGCTGAACATCGTATGCTCGTAGATCTAAGTCGAAATGATCTTGGGAAAGTATGCGAAATCGGAAGCGTTCATTTGACGAAATATCAGAAGATTGAAAAATATAAACATGTGATGCATATCGTGTCAGAAGTAAGTGGCACGCTTCAAGCAGAGATTCACCCAGTTGAAGCGCTATCCTCTTGTTTACCGGCTGGCACAGTATCAGGAGCTCCGAAAATTCGCGCGATGCAAATCATCAATGAACTTGAAGGTGTGAAACGTGGATTATATGCCGGAGCGGTCGGTTATATTTCATCCAATGGCGATTTAGACTTCGCCCTTGCGATCCGGACGATGATTGTCAAAGAAAATAAAGCGTATGTCCAAGCGGGCGCAGGGATTGTGTATGATTCGATCCCAAAAGCCGAGTATGAAGAAACGATGCATAAAGCGAAAGCATTATTGGAGGTTAAATCATGATTTTATTAATCGATAACTACGACTCTTTTACGTATAACTTATACCAACAAATCGCTTCTTTAGGGAAGCATGTACGGGTGATTCGCAATGATGAATGTACGCTTGAAGAGATTGAAAAAATGGCGCCGGAAGCGATTGTGCTTTCACCAGGTCCTGGCACGCCGAAAGAAGCGGGGATTTGTATGGAAGTCGTTCGCAGCTTCTATCATCGCATTCCGATCTTAGGCATTTGTCTTGGACATCAAGCGATTGCGGCTGCGTTTGGAGCGGATATCGTGCAAGCGAAAACGATCAAGCACGGGAAAGTGTCATTGATTAAACACGAAGGGAAAGATCTTTTCTCCTCTTTTAATGGCCCGCTATCAGTAATGCGCTATCATTCCTTGTCTATCGATCAAGCGACCTTACCGCAAAAGTTAGAGGTGTTGGCCGTTTCTACCGATGATGAAGAAATCATGGCGATTCGTCATAAGGAGTATCCGGTGTATGGACTGCAATTCCACCCAGAATCGATCGGGACAAAAGCAGGCAGCGAGCTCGTTCAGCAATTTTTTCAACAGTACAGAAAGGAGAAAAATATGAAGAACTATTTGCTCAAATTGGCCGATCAACAAGCGCTTAAGGAAGAAGAAATGATGAATGCGATCGAAGAGATTTTACAAGATGAGGCAACGGAAGGAGAAATCGCCGCTTTTCTAGTCGCGTTAAAATCAAAGGGCGAAACAGTCGATGAAATCGCTTCTTTAGTTAACGTCCTTAGAAAAAATTCGCTTGGAACGAGCAAACGGTTCATGAATGTGATGGACAATTGTGGAACGGGAGGCGATGGTTCACAAAGCTTTAATATTAGCACAACATCGGCGTTCGTCCTTGCGGGGGCAGGAGTGAAAGTCGCGAAGCACGGAAACCGCAGCGTCTCTAGTAAAACTGGGAGTGCCGATGTGCTCGAGCATTTAGGAATTTCCCTCGATTATTTAGAAGGAGAGACTGATTACTTATTAGAGGAAAATGGGATCGCCTTTTTGTTCGCTCCTCATGTTCATCCGAAGTTAAAGCGAGTGATGAAAGTGCGGCGAGATTTGAAAATCCCAACCATTTTTAATTTGATTGGGCCGTTAACGAATCCAGTCGAGCTCGATACGCAATTACTCGGCATCTATCGCCGGGATATGCTTGATATGATGGCGAGTGTTCTCGATCGATTAGGGCGGAAAAGAGCAGTGGTCATTAATGGAGCAGGGTTTATGGATGAAGCCTCCCTCGCTGGTGAAAACCACCTGATGTTGTTGGAAGAAGGGAAAACGAAAAAAATGATTATTACTCCAGAAGACGTAGGATTACCAACATACAACTTAGAAGCGATTCGAGGCGGCGAAGCAAAAGAAAATGCGGATATTTTAAAACGAGTGCTAGAAGGGGAAAAAGGAGCTGCGCGCGATACCGTATTATTAAATGCAGGTATTGGATTGTTTGCGAACGGAAAGGCATCAACGATTCAAAAAGGTATTCAGCTCGCGAAGGAAAGCATAGATTCAGGAGCGGCTTTATCGAAATTACACTTTTTAATTGAGCATTCAAAACGTCAGCAGAAAGTAGGGATTACAGGATGACGATCACTATATTAGACAGAATATTAGCAAAAAAGAAAGAGGAAGTTGAGCAGTTGAAAGGGAATGTTCAAAAACAAGTGAACTCTTCAAATAGAAGAAAGGCTTCCTTGTATGAAGCGTGTATGCAATCTACCACAATGAATCTGATTGCTGAAATTAAACGAGCTTCTCCTTCTAAAGGAGCGATCAATTTAAATGTTAATCCACAACAACAGGCACAGTTGTATGAAAGTAGTGGAGCAGATGCCATTTCCGTTTTAACCGATGAACCGTTTTTTAAAGGAACGATGGACGATTTGCGAAGCGTTCGTGAGAAGGTGAATGGACCGATTCTTTGTAAAGACTTTATTATCGATCCGATTCAAATCGATCGAGCGGAACAAGCAGGTGCGAACGTTATTTTATTGATTGCGGCAGCTCTTCAGCAACAACAACTTCAGGAGCTATATGAGTATGCGAAGGAAAGAGCGCTGGATGTTCTGCTTGAAGTGCATAATGAGGAAGAAATGGAAAGAGCACTAGCCATCAACGCCAAGATCATTGGCATTAATAATCGAGATTTAAATACATTTCAAGTCGATTTAGCGACGACTGAACGCTTGCTTCAAGCTTATGATCAGCCAGACATCGTGTTTGTATCAGAAAGTGGGATTCAAACGAAGGAAGATGTCGAGCGTGTTCGAGATGCAGGGGCAAGAGCGATTTTAGTTGGTGAAACATTGATGAAAAGCAGTGACATTCCTCATACGATCGATGAGTTGAAAATTAGGTTGTGAGGTGAGTGAGGTGAAGGTGAAAATTTGTGGGATTCAAGACGTGGACACCGCAATATACGCCCAACAAATAGGGGCGGATTATATTGGATTCGTCTTTGCCGAAAGCAAGCGACAAGTGTCTGTTGAACGAACAGCTGCCATATCCAATCATTTATACAAAGGACCGTTAAAAGTAGGCGTGTTTGTCAATGAGGATGTCAAACGAGTAGAAGAAATCGCTGAGGCTGCTTCTCTCGATATCATTCAGCTACATGGAGATGAGTCACCAGCATACGCCAGAAAATTAACGCGTCCAGTCATAAAAGCGTTTAGTTATTCACCACAGCTTTCAATGAAAGAGGTGCTTGCTTACCCAGCAGATTTAATATTGCTAGATAGCGCTAAAGGCCCGTATCGAGGAGGAAATGGAACGACATTTAATTGGAGTTTGCTTGCAAGTGAAACTTTTGATCGCACAAGGCTCATTTTAGCAGGTGGTCTTCATCCTGATAATGTACAAGAAGCGATGACAATGATTCATCCAGCGGTGGTTGATGTCTCAAGTGGTGTTGAAACAAACGGTGTGAAAGATTGGACAAAAATGAAAGCATTTATCGATCAAGCGAAAGGAGTAGGTCAATGATGACTGTATATACACAACCCGATTCAAAGGGGAAGTTCGGAATATTTGGAGGAAGGTACGTACCAGAAACATTAATGAAAGCAGTGATTGAGTTAGAAGAAGCGTATGAACAAGCGAAGCAAGATCCATCATTCGTTGAAGAATTAAACGGCTACTTAAAAGACTATGTCGGCCGAGAAAATCCGTTATATTTTGCACGGAATTTAACGAAAAGAATCGGTGGTGCGAAGATTTATTTAAAGCGCGAAGATTTGAATCATACAGGGGCTCATAAAATTAATAATACGATTGGCCAAGGGTTGCTTGCGCTTCGAATGGGCAAAAGAAAAGTCGTAGCAGAAACGGGCGCTGGCCAGCATGGAGTGGCGACAGCGACGATCTGTGCATTACTGAATCTTGAATGTGTGATTTTTATGGGAGAAGAAGATATGAAACGGCAACAGTTAAACGTGTTCCGAATGGAGCTATTAGGAGCGAAAGTGATTGGCGTGAGTCAAGGGAGCGGGACGTTGAAAGATGCAGTGAATGAAGCTCTGCGCTATTGGGTTTCTCATGTGGAAGATACCCATTATATTATGGGGTCTGTCCTTGGCCCGCATCCGTTTCCGCAAATGGTTCGTGATTTTCAAAGTGTCATCGGAAAAGAAACGAAAGCGCAAATGCTGGAAAAAGAAGATGGACTTCCGAATGCGGTCGTCGCATGTATCGGTGGAGGAAGTAACGCGATGGGCATGTTTTACCCGTTTATTGATGATAAAGAAGTTCAATTATATGGAGTGGAAGCTGCTGGGAGTGGAATCGAAACCGATCAACATGCCGCGTCCTTAACGAAAGGTTCTGTCGGAGTATTGCATGGCAGCAAAATGTATGTATTGCAAGATGAAGCTGGTCAAATTCAAGAAGCGCATTCCATTTCGGCGGGATTAGATTACCCAGGAGTCGGTCCTGAGCATAGCTTGTTAAAGGAAATCGGCCGAGTGAATTATGAAGCGGTGGCTGATGAAGAAGCACTAGATGGCTTTAAGTTATTAACGCAAACAGAAGGCATTATCCCTGCGCTAGAAAGCTCTCATGCCGTCGCTTATGCTGTTAAGCTTGTAGCTTCAATGTCAAAAGAAGAGACAGTGGTCATTTGTTTATCGGGACGTGGAGATAAAGATGTGGCAGCGATTCAAGAGAGATTAGGAGGATCATATAATGAGTAAAGAAAAAATAAAATTCGCTTTTCAAACGCTAAATGAACGAAATAAAAAAGCCTTTGTTGCTTATATTATGGCAGGTGATGGCGGCTTACATCAATTGAAGAATCAAATGCTTTATTTGCAACAGATTGGAGTCACATTGATTGAAGTAGGCATTCCTTTTTCAGACCCAGTAGCAGATGGCCCTGTGATTCAAGAAGCTGGAAAACGGGCCCTGCAGCAACAAGTGACCTTGAAAAAAGTATTAGATGAACTACGAAATATAAAAAATGATCTCCACATTCCGTTTGTGTTAATGACGTATTTCAATCCTGTCTACCGATATGGAGTCGAACAATTTGCTTATGATGCGGCATCGGCGGGAGTATCCGGTGTAATTATTCCGGATGTGCCGCTAGAAGAAGAGGAGGAAGTAAAACCTTCATTGGATCAACATGATCTTGCCCTGATTCGTTTAGTGACTTTAACAAGTCCAATTGAGCGAATCAAGCGCATCACAGAAGGGGCAGAAGGATTTATTTATGCTGTCACGGTTAAAGGAATTACAGGGGTAAGATCTAATTTTCAAGAGGAGGTGTATCAATTTTTGCAGCGCATTAAAGTAGAAGCGAAAGTACCTGTTCTTGCTGGATTTGGTATTTCTTCAAAAGAGCAAGCGCAGGAGCTAGGGCAACATGGTGATGGAGTAATTGTTGGCAGTCAAATTGTTCAGCTATTTCATGAAGGGCGACGAGAGGAGATTGCTAAACTATTGCCGGAACCGACTTTGTATGCGCGCGAATGATCTCATCTAAAATGGAATTTGGAGGGTGGCTGTATATAAGAGATTACCCTCCAATTCCATTTTTTATTTAAAAGATGAAAGGTCCATTTTGTAAAAATATTGAATAGTAGTTTTAGAATAAATTAGATATTTATGTTAAAGTTGGGATAGGATTATGAAAGTCTGTACTTCACAAATGTTTGGGGACTACCTTTTTGTAAGGGGAAGAAATCGAGGTGAGTAATAATAGGCTTATTTTTTGAAAAAGCTAGCAGTCAAAGTAAGAATCAAAAATTGTTTGTAAAGGCATTTATAGTTTTAATAGTATTAGACATCGTAAATAACTTTTTGCTCCATTGGTCTTGGTTTAGTGTAATTTCTATTTGTTTGTACATTGTATTTATAATACTTTTCATAAGGGAAATTATGAAGAGAAAAAACAATAATGGGTAACATATAGATTACATTAGAGTACTTTCAATAATCGGGCGTGATTGTTGAACAACATAGATAGAAATAATCAAATTTTTTTATAAAAACTAAACTTAAATCTGTTGGGGAAGAATCCATTTTGATCAAAGATTTTTTCGAAATGGATTCTTTTTATTTATTTCGAGGTTACATCTGTAAACAAAAATACTCAATGGGGTATTTGACAAAAACAAAAAAAGCGTTTAACATACAATTAGAAAATAAGTGAGGGGAAATTTTTTTGTTATTTAAAATACCCCTATATGTATAAAAGGGATGGAGGAATCGTACATGAAGAAAATTGTGATTATCGGTGGAGCAGCTGGAGGTGCAACAGCGGCAGCACGCTTGCGTCGAATTGATCCACAAGCAGAAATTATCTTGTTTGAAAAAGGAGAATACATTTCCTATGCGAGCTGTGGCTTGCCTTATTATATTGGTGACATGGTCCCACAACGTGATTCCTTACTGGTCCAAACCGTAGAAGGAATGACGAAAAGATATCATTTAGACATTCGTATTGAAACAGAAGTAACAAACATTGATCGCCCAAATCAAACGATTACGGCCAAACATGTGAAAACGGGGAAGCAGTATGAAGAAACATATGATGTGCTCATTTTAGCGACAGGTGCTACTCCGATTGTTCCTAATATTTCAGGTATCGATCAAGCGAACAATGTATTTACATTGAAGACAATTCCCGACGCGGACGCGATTAAAAATTGGATGAAGGAAAAAGAACCAACTCAAGCTGTCGTTCTCGGTGGAAGCTTGACTGCAATTGAACTCGCTGAAAACTTACAAAAGCGTGGGTTACAAGTGACGGTCGTTGAAGCTCATTCGCAGTTGGCATCATTTCTCGATGAAGAAATAGCCGCACTTGTACACCAAAAATTACGTGATCAAGACATTAATGTCGTCTTAGGTCAACGAGTTCAGCATATGGACAATGAAGGGCAACAATTAACGTTACAGGATGGAAGTGTTCTAACAAGTGATATGACGATCGTCGCTATCGGCTTCACCTCTGAAAGTGAATTAGCGAAACGAGCAGGACTAGAAATAGGAGAACATGGCGGAGTGAACGTTAACGCTCACTTACAAACGACGGATTCAGTAATTTATGCCATTGGTGATGTGGTTGAAGCTAGTGAGTTGCCGTCTGCTTCTTTCACGAATCGTCAAGGAAGAGCTGTAGCGGATCATATTTATGGAAAGAACGTGCCATATAGCGGCTCGATCGGCACGATAGCAACGAAGCTATTTGATTTAACTGTTGCTGCGACAGGTAGAAACGAAAAGACGTTGCAAGCACTAAATGTTCCATATGAAGCGGTGCATATTCACCCAGCTTCTCAAGCAGGATACTATATCGGGGGCAGCCCGATTACATTGAAGATGACGTTCCATCCAGAAACAGGAGAAATTTACGGTGCGCAAGCGATCGGATTAACGGGCGTGGACAAAAGAATTGATGTCATTGCGACAGCGATTAAGGCAAAAATGAATGTGTTTGATCTACAGGACCTTGAGCTGATTTCTGCACCTGCCTTCTCTACGCCGAAAGATCCAGTGAATATGCTCGGTTATGTAGCCGGCAATATTGTAGAGGGAGAAGCAAAGCCTGCTCATGTGCTGCAAGTAGATGAGATTATTGCAAAAGAAGGAACGGTAATCGACGTTCGTGAACCGTTAGAGCGTGAAATGGGTTATATAGAAGGAAGTGAAAATATTTCGCTCGGTGAGTTGAAAACGAGATTAATTGAAATTCCGAAAGATCAGCCTGTGTATGTTTCCTGCCAAGTAGGACAAAGAGGATATTTAGCATCCAATCTATTAAAAGAAAATGGATTTGATGTGTATAACGTCAGCGGCGGCTATAAAATGTATGCAAGCATGAAACGCGATCAAGAAGAGCGGCAACAACCAATTCAAACGAAAGTAGTAGGTGAACAACAACCGATGGCCCAAACTAATCAGCCAATGACAGGTGATGTTAAAGTAGATGTCCAATTAAATTGTATGGGGCTTCAATGTCCAGGACCGATTAGTCAAGTGTTCCAAACGATGAACAAAATGAACGATCGTGAAGTGTTAGAAGTAAAAGTAACCGATCCAGGCTTCATTACAGATATTAAAGCATGGTGTAGTAAAACAGGGAACACCTTCTTAAAAAATGAAACGGTGGACGGAGCAACTGTCGTATATGTCCAAAAAGGAGCGGCTCATCAAGAGCAAACAGCGAATATTCCATCAGTAGCTAGCGGTCCTAAAGGAGCGACACTTGTGGTATTTGACCAAGACCTTGATAAAGCGATTGCTTCCTTTATTATTGCTACAGGCGCAGCAGCAATGGGCAAGAAAGTCACGATGTTCTTTACTTTCTGGGGATTAAATATTTTACGCCGAGAAGAAGCGGTTTCTCAAGAAGGAAAAGACTTCATTGAAAAAATGTTCAGTAAAATGATGCCACGCGGGCCGAAACAGCTACCGATTTCTAATATGAACATGGGCGGAATGGGTTCAAAAATGATTCGTACAGTAATGGAGAAGAAAAACGTCGACAGTCTAGAGAAGCTAATGGCAACAGCAATGGAACTTGGAGTTGAAATTACAGCTTGTGCGATGAGTATGGACGTGATGGGAATTCGAGAACATGAGTTAATTGATGGCGTTCAAATTGGCGGTGTCGCTGCTTACCTCGGCCAAGCCGAAGATTCCAACGTCAACTTGTTTATTTAGTTGTAAAGAGAAGTTGTCCTCTTTTCTAGAGCAGCTTCTTTTTTAGTTAATGAATAGAAGTCTCGCTGTTTACGAAAACGTTTAGAAAATATGGAAATTAGTAAGAATAGAGTGAAGAGTATAAAGCAGAAAAAAACGTCCTTAAAGCAGGTAAAATCAAGCTAAATGAAAACTTACTGATTTAATTTAAGATTTTTATAAAAAAGGATTGGAATTTCTAAGCAACAGTAGTAAGATGGTACATGAAAAAAAGATGCCGCTCTATAAATACGGGGAAATAGCAAAAAAACAGTAGGATTAGAAAGTATATTAATATAACGAATGTTTCGTAAATATATTTAATTCGACACTATTTTTTGTATGTGTGAAAATCTCATAAAAAATTGCTGAATTATGCGTTAATACTTTAACTTATGAGTCTTCAGTGGTAAGATGTCCTTGTAAGCGGTTTTATTTTCACTTCTTTAACGTTATTTTCTACTGCCACTTCATTCATAGAAAATAACTGAACAAAAAATTATTCAATGTAAAAATTAATGGGCGAAATGGTTGGAGGTTTTTTAGAATGAAAATGCAGACAGCCCAAGGGAATCCATGGAGTAAATTCTTTGGACCAAACCTTGGATATGTGATGGAAGTATATGAACAGTATTTAGAGGATCCAACATCAGTGGATCCAGAGCTGAAACAAATGTTTGATGAATGGGGAGCACCTGTAGCTAATGAGCAAGTGGCAGAAGGTGGTCAAACAGCTGTACCTGCATCACAAGGAGATTTAAACACGCTATTTAACGCAATTAAACTAGCGGATAGCATTCGTATTTTTGGGCACTTAGCGGCAGATATTAATCCATTAAATGACCGTAACAAAGACACGCGGCGAATTGAATTAAGCACATACGATTTAACAGAAGAAGAGTTGAAAAATGTCCCTGTTAAATACTTATGTCCAGATGCGCCTGCACATGTGACAAATGGATTAGAAGCAATCCAACATTTGAAAAAAGTCTACACAGATAAGCTAGCTTTTGAATTAGCCCAAGTCCATGACTTAGAAGAAAAGCAATGGTTGAGAAACCAAATTGAATCAACAAAATATTATCCTAAATTCTCTAATGATCAAAAAGTTCAGTTGTTAAATCGTTTAACTGAAGTTGAAGGATTTGAGAAATTTATCCATAAAACGTTTGTAGGACAAAAGCGCTTCTCGATTGAAGGGTTAGACGCAATGGTTCCTCTTCTTGATGAAGTAGTTCGCGCCTCTGCGGCGAACGGAACAAAGACGATTAATATCGGAATGGCTCACCGTGGACGTCTAAATGTACTTGCGCATATTTTAGGTAAACCTTATGAGATGATCTTTGCTGAATTCCAGCATGCGCCAAGCAAAAATCTTCTTCCAGAAGGATCAACGAAAATGACTACATATGGCTGGACTGGTGATGTTAAATATCACTTAGGTGCAGACCACAATTATAAAGAAGATGCTTCTGTTACACGTGTGACGTTGGCTAACAATCCTTCTCACTTAGAAGTAGTCAGTCCGGTAGTTACAGGATACACTCGTGCTGCTCAAGAGGAGCGCACAAAGAACGGTGTACCTGAGCAAAATACTGAACTAGCACTTGCGGTACTTATCCATGGTGATGCGGCATTCCCAGGACAAGGAATCGTCAGTGAAACGTTCAATATGAGTAGAATCCCTGGCTATCAAACAGGCGGTTCGATTCATATCATTGCCAACAATATGATCGGCTTTACGACAGAAAGCTATGATTCACGTTCTACTCGCTATGCTTCTGACTTAGCGAAAGGATTCGAAGTGCCAATTGTACACGTCAATGCAGATGATCCAGAAGCTTGTTTAGCAGCTGCTCTTATGGCGGTAGATTACCGCAATCGCTTCGGAAAAGATTTTGTGATTGATTTAATTGGTTACCGTCGTTTCGGTCATAACGAAATGGATGAGCCGATGACAACGAACCCACTGATGTATCAAATGGTTCGTCAGCACCCAACTGCTAGAGAAATTTATGCAAATAAATTGATCGATCGTGGTGTGTTAACGAAGGAGCAAGCCGATCAATTAAATATTGATAACGAGAATAAATTAAAAGGTTTATTCGAAACGGTTCCGAAAAAAGATGAAAATCCAGATATCATTATGAATCCGCCAAAATTCGTTGAAAAAGAGCTTCCAACAGGCGATACAGCTGTTAGTACAGAATCTCTAAATAAAGTCAACAATGAATTATTGACTTGGCCAGAGGATTTAAATGTCTTTAAAAAGCTAGAGCGTATTTTAAAACGTCGTGAAGATGTATTTGAAAAAGACGGAAATATCGATTGGGGTCATGCGGAAACGTTAGCCTTTGCTTCGATTTTAAAAGAAGGTACGCCGATCCGTTTAACAGGACAAGATGCTCAACGCGGTACATTTGCTCATCGAAACCTTGTTTTACATGATGAGAAATCAGGAGAAGAGTATGTACCACTTCATCATTTAGAAGGTGTGGACTCATCCTTTGTTGTTATTAACAGCCCGCTAACAGAAACAGCTGTTGTCGGCTATGAATACGGATATAATGTCTTCTCTCCAGAGACGTTAGTTCTTTGGGAAGCACAATTTGGTGACTTCGCTAACATGGCACAAGTGATGTTTGACCAATTCGTTTCATCAGGTCGTGCGAAATGGGGACAAAAATCAGGTCTTGTTATGCTATTACCGCATGGATATGAAGGACAAGGTCCAGAGCATTCAAGCGGAAGAATGGAGCGCTTCCTGCAAAGTGCAGCGGAAAACAACTGGACAGTAGCGAATCTTTCTTCTACTGCTCAATATTTCCACATTCTTCGTCGTCAAGCTTCTATTCTTCAAAAAGAGGAAGTGCGACCGTTAGTCATTATGACGCCTAAGAGCTTGCTACGTCATCCTTTAGCTGCGTCTCAAGCTTCTGAATTCACAAATGGTTCATTTAAACCAGTAGTGGAAGAGCCGAGACTGGGAAGCAATCCAGAGAAGGTAGAAAGAATCGTTCTATGTAGCGGAAAAGTCTCTATCGATTTAGCTGAGCAAATTAGCAAAACAGAAGGACTTGATTGGTTACATGTGCTTCGAGTGGAAGAAATCTATCCATTCCCTAAAGAAGAAATCACGGCTCTATTATCACGCTTTACAAATGTGAAAGAGTTAGTATGGCTACAAGAAGAACCACAAAATATGGGTTCTTGGACGTATATTGATCCAAGACTTCGCGATGTGGCTCCAGAAGGTACAGCTGTTCGTTACGTCGGTCGTCGCCGTCGTTCAAGCCCTTCAGTAGGGGATGCTATTGTTCATAAGAAAGAACAAGAACGTATTCTTAATGAAGTATTAACGAAGTAAGTAGCTGAGTGGGCGGATTAAATTTTCCGCTCACTTCTAAATAATAAACTACATTTAAATTTGATGAGACATTAGAGGAGGACACGAAAGTGGCTGAAATTAGAGTTCCAGAGCTGGCAGAATCGATTACAGAAGGTACAATTGCTCAATGGTTGAAACAACCAGGAGATCAAGTAGAAAAAGGAGAATTCATCGTTGAATTAGAAACAGATAAAGTCAACGTTGAAGTGATTTCTGAAGAAGCAGGCGTTATCACAGAATTAAAAGCAGAAGAAGGGGACACAGTAGAAGTTGGTCAAGTTATTGCGGTAGTAGGAGCAAGTGGATCAGCAGCTGCCCCTGTAGCTGAAGCAGCACCTCAAGCAGAAGCTAAACAAGAAGAAGCGCCACAAGCTGAACCTGCTCAAGAAGAGTCAAAACAACGCCCAATTGCTTCTCCAGCAGCACGTAAGCTTGCACGTGAAAAAGGCATTGATCTAACGGAAGTACCAACAGTAGATCCAATGGGGCGCGTACGCAAGCAAGATGTAGCATCATTCTCTAACCAACCAGCACCATCTGCACCGCAACAAGCAGCTAAAGCTCCACAAGCAGCAGCTCCTAAGCAAGATGATGGTAAACCAGTTGAGCGCGTTCGCATGACACGTCGTCGTCAAACAATCGCGAAAACATTAGTAGACGTTCAGCACACAGCTGCGATGCTTACTACGTTCAATGAGATTGATATGAGCGCGATTATGGATCTTCGTAAACGCAAAAAAGACAAATTCTTCGAAGATCATGATGTTCGTCTTGGCTTTATGTCTTTCTTCACGAAAGCTTGTGTAGCTGCATTGAAGAAATATCCATATGTGAACTCAGAAATCGATGGCAATGAATTTGTTTTGAAAAAATTCTACGATATCGGTGTGGCTGTATCAACGGAAGACGGCTTAGTTGTACCAGTTGTACGTGACTGTGATCGCAAAAACTTTGCTGAAATCGAAAGCGATATTTTAGGCTTAGCTTTAAAAGCTCGTGACAATAAATTAGCATTAAGCGACCTTCAGGGTGGATCATTCACAATTACAAATGGTGGCGTATTCGGTTCATTAATGTCCACTCCAATTTTAAATGGTCGTCAAGCGGGTATCCTTGGTATGCATACAATCCAAACTCGTCCGGTAGCAATTGATAAAGATACAATTGAAAACCGTCCGATGATGTATGTGGCATTATCTTATGACCACAGAATTATCGATGGAAAAGAGGCAGTTGGCTTCTTGAAAACTGTTAAAGAATTAATTGAAAACCCAGAAGATCTTTTACTAGAAGGCTAATACGAGGAGTAAGTTCGACAGCTCTTAGCACAAAAGATCATATGTAAAGGTGTGCCTTAGCTGGCACACCTTTTTTTCTAAACTATTTATTTATCATTAAGCCCCGTTTTTGTACTTCCATTCGCAGTAAGCGAATCCAATCTCGATCTTGACCTTTCTTCTTTGCATCCCGATAAGCAGCGACTAGCATTTCATTACTCATAATTTTCATGAAACATCCTCCTTTGTTTTCGGTTACTTAGAGCATAAGGCAAGTTAGAAATAAAGAGTATTCTTTATTTGCTGTGTATTATACATGTTTATTAACGTGTTTTAAAGTATAATGATTGAAATCCATCTAAAGTCGTGCGCAGGAAGTAAACGCTATTAAAAGGAAGCTTGTTTATCACATGAAAAAGGGCTGAATAGATGAAGGTTATTGATTATAAAAATATTATGTAAACAAAAAGAGTGAGTGATCGTTAGGTTAAAAGGACCATATTCAGTGATTGCCTTTCCTGACGGGACAGGTATAATTAATATGAGCGGAAATGAAGCATTAGCTAAAGATAGAACAGGTGATACGTTGACAGGAATGATATTAGCGAGCATGTTGCGGATATATGGGTGGAAACCAGTAGGCAATCGATGATATCAATCATCTACTTCCGTTCGCTTTGAAAAAAATCATAGGTGGAACCGCCAAAGGAGGATATTATGAATCATCTTACATGGACGAAGAAAGAAACAGTGAAGCAAGTAGAATGCGTACACACAAATGCAGCGAAATATATGGTGAATAACCGATTAACGGCTGGTCAAACATACGATGTTAAAAATGAAACGGAAGAGTTTTATTTTGTTGTCGACAATAAAGGAAGTATTTCCGGCTTCTATAAAGATTATTTTAAAGATGCATAATTTGATTAAAAGGCTGTATATAGAGGAGTTCACTCCTCTATATACAGCCTTTCCTTTGAATTATTGCATAAATTAATAAATTTGAATATTTACTAGTTTTTTTACTCTTTTTTTGTTAATATTATGGGCAAGGAAGGATGTTTTTGGGGACTATAGTATCATAATCCTTCAAATATCTTCATACATATAAAATAGTTTCTATGTTTACTTAGGGGGAGTACAGGTGTTTGATGAGAGAGTAGCATTGAAAATCAGGCTAGAACAACTTGCTGATTCTGAGTTCAAGATCATTCGTGAATTTAATCGTGAACGTGAAGTCATTTTTCAGCGATTAAAAGAGTTAGACGCTGCTGCTATTGGCAATAGGGAGATGCCAAAGGAAATAATACCAATCACTAGTTTGCCAGACAAGAAAAAGCGAGGACGGCGAAGTGAGAACCTAGATGAATTGAGAAACACAGCGATTTCGGTCTTGAAAACTCAAAACACGCCCATTCGCGGAGTGGAATTGCAACGTCAAATTGAAGAGAACACAGGGAAGAAAATTGCCAATATGACGACGTTTATGGTAGCGCTTGAACGTGAAAATCAGCGTGTCCGTAAATTAGGAAGAGGATTATACATATATGATTATGAAGGCTGATTGTTCGTTTGCAATCAGTTTTTTTTCTGCTTCATATTGTTGTACTAAAACGAACAGGACAGGTATGATAGAAAGCAGGTAGAAAACGAATGGAAAGGAAAGATGTTAGTGATAATGACGGAATTACCTGCTGTCGTCCGACAACAGATAGAAGAACGTAAACAGCAATTTATTCATGATCCGGCAAGCGATTTGATCGGTCAATCAGGATACCAGCCGGAGGAGCAAGAAGTTATACTTGATGCGGTAGTTGCTTTATCGATGGGAAAAAACATCTTATTAAAAGGTCCTACTGGTTCTGGAAAGACGAAGCTCGCTGAAACGTTATCAGCGATGTTTGCACAGCCGATGCATAGCATTAATTGTTCCGTGGACCTTGATGCTGAAGCGATGCTTGGCTATAAAACGATCTCCGAGAAAGCTGGAAAGAACTATATTGAATTTGTTCCTGGACCTGTCGTTCAAGCGATGAGAACAGGTCACTTGCTTTATATTGATGAAATTAATATGGCTAAGCCAGAAACATTGCCGATTTTAAACGGGGTGTTAGATTATCGCCGTACGATCACTAATCCATTTACGAATGAAGTAATTAAAGCAGCCCCTACTTTCGGTGTCATTGCGGCGATTAATGAAGGCTATGTTGGAACGGTTCCGATGAATGAAGCGTTAAAAAATCGCTTTATCGTCATTGAAGTGTCCTACGTAAAAGGAGCCACATTAAAAGCCATTCTTTTAAAGGAAAGCCGTCTGACCGATGCGACAATGATTGATCGTTTCACTACTTTATCACAAGATTTAATTGTACAAGTCAGAAATGGACAAGTATCAGAAGAAGCCGCTTCTGTCAGAGCATTAATTGATGCTTGTGATTTAGCGACTTATATGCCTCCACTACGAGCGATTCAGCGGGCGATCATCGATAAGCTAGAAGATGAAAGGGAACAAGCAGCTGTCAAAAACATCGCAGAAACTATGTTTGAATGAGGAGATTTTATGGAGAGATTTATCCAATTTAATGATGAAATGGTTGATTCCTTTTTATTTATGCAGCTATCTGATTTAGCAAAAACGTTAACGAAAAATCCAGAAATGGAAGTAGAGTATGGACCGCATTCTTACGTTAATAAACAAGAACATATCATCTACGTCAGTCACTTTTGGCATCATCGTTCAGCGGATGACACATGGAATGGCTATCAATCCGATGTGTTCTTACGAGCTATCGGTCATTTTCGATATGTCGACGAATATGAGGTTAAGACGTTTGTTGATAGGGTTATGAAAACGACGATTCCTTCTTTTGCGAAACAATTATTGGTGACCGCAGAAGATGTAAGAATAGAAGAAAACATTAAATTCGAGCGACCGGGTACGAAGAAGGCCTTTGCCGTAAGAAGAAGAATGTTGCGTCAATATTTTCAAACACAACTAAATGTAAATTTAGTCAAGAGCCTTCATACAGACGCTTTATTTAACTATTTATTTTTGTTATTAAATGCGGAGGCACCGATCGAGCCACCTTCAATAAATGCAGAATTAGATCGAGCGATGCCCTTTATTCAATCATCTGTGCTTCGCTTGTTTGAAACAACATCGACGAAAGAAACCGTTCGAATTTGTGAACTGCTGATAGACGTATTAGATGAACTATTGTCAAAAGATATGTTAAATGAATACGTTCATTTACCTGATGTAACAAATTGGTTCAGTGGTGAAGAGGAAACGTTTCAAGACATGAAGAGACAAGACCCTTTAGCGAATGACGATCAATTAGAAGAGAAGAAAACGGGTGAGGAAGAAGTATTAGATGAAGAGTTTCGCACGTGGCATCGAGAAACGAGTGAATTAGGTAAAAGCTTTTTGCAATTTGATCTCGATCAAGGTTCTAAAACAGAAATAATGGGCGAAGGTGCAAGAGAAGGAGATGAAGGCGATCAAGCGCTAGCGATGGTGCAAGGATCTGCAAAGAAAACAAACAGAAACGACTTTACGAACCTGCAAGTGGAACAACTGAAAAAAGAGATCAATAAAGGCGGACATGAAGCGAAATATGGCAAAGAGAACCGTTTTGCGATGCCTATTTTTGATGTCATTCAGCCTCCTCGCCATGAGCAAATAAGGAATTACAAAGAAAAACAAGCTCGGATTGCTCCGTTACGAAAGAAATTAACGAATATGATTGAACAAACATTAGAGCACAAAAAAATTCGACCACGAAATGATCTTCAGGCAGGGCGGTTAAACAAAAAGCTATTGCGTTTTTTCTTAGAAGAGCAACCACGCTTATTTTATAAAAAACAGGAGCCTTCTGTTGAAATTGATGCTGTGTTCACTTTACTCGTGGATTGTTCGGCTTCGATGCAAGATAAAATGGAAGAAACGAAGCTAGGGATCGTTCTGTTTCACGAGGCGTTAAAATCTGTCAAGGTTCCTCATGAAATTATTGGCTTTTGGGAAGATACGAATGACGCGACGGAGACGTATCAACCGAATCATTTTCAAACGGTCGTCAATTATCACAGCTCTTTACAAAAAAGAAGCGGGCCAGAAATTTTGCAGTTGCAACCGGAAGAAGATAATCGTGATGGCTTTGCAATACGAATCATAACGGAAAAACTCCTTCGAAGGAGAGAAAAACAAAAGTTTCTACTCGTCTTTTCAGATGGTGAACCAGCTGCTTATGATTACGATCGTCAAGGAGTCATCGATACACACGAGGCGGTATTGCTAGCTAGAAAGCAAGGGGTTGAAGTGATCAATGTCTTTTTAGCCAATGAAGAGATAGAGGAAGCTCAAAGAAAAACGATTCAAAATATATACGGGAAATATAGCCTGTTTGTCTCAGCTATTGAGGAATTACCTGCTATTTTATTTCCGCTTTTGAAAAAATTATTATATAAAAGTATGACATAAGGGGAAGGGTATCTCCGCTTCTTCTTATTTCTTGTTTTTTCAGAATACATCGAATTTTTCAAACGAAGTGTTATCTTTAAAAATAAAATATTCTAAAAATTCAATTGACATTTTTCGTCAAATTGCGTAGAATATTATTCGGAATAAACATTAAATGAAAATGGTTATCAAATCAGTGAATGATACTAATCAGATCATCTGGTTTATTGCTGGCAGTTGGAGAGGAGATCATCATGAAGAAGAAAGATATATTATTTACGGGGCTTATGCTTTTCGCTCTTTTCTTTGGAGCAGGGAATTTAATTTTCCCACCTTTTTTAGGAATGGAAGCTGGTCGCTCGTTTTGGCCTGCGATTATTGGGTTTGTCATTACAGGTGTTAGCTTGCCGATTCTTGCGGTAGTGGCCATTTCTTTTACTAGAGGGGGAGTCGCTGCGATTGGAAGTCGAGTTCATCCATTATTTGGAATGGCATTTGCGATCATTGTCTATTTAGCAATCGGTCCATTTTTTGGTATTCCTAGAGGGGCAAGTGTTGCATATGAAATGGGGATACAGCCATTTTTAGAAGCATCTAGTAAGGGTTCACTTTTTGTTTTTATGACAGGCTTTTTTCTATTAGTCTATTTACTTAGTTTGAATCCATCAAAGCTCGTCGACCGGATCGGTCAATGGTTAACACCTGCTTTGTTGCTATCGATTGCCGGTCTATGTGTAGCGGCTTTCTTCAAATTTGATGCCCCGCTCACAGCACCGACAGAAAAATATGCGCAGTCGCCATTTATTGCTGGCTTTATTGAAGGATATTTGACGATGGATACGATTGCGGCGTTAGCGTTCGGGATTGTAGTTATTTCCGCTTTTGCTGAGCGAGGAGTTACCGATCGAGGAAGTCTGACTAAAGCAACGATTAGTGCAGGGATCATTGCTGGTGTCGGTTTAGCGACCGTATATATTTCAATTGGTTGGATTGGCACGAAAATGACGATGACAGGAAGTTATGAGAACGGGGGAGCACTTTTAACGGAGGCCGCTTACTTATTGTTTGGTGATGGAGGGCAAGTATTGCTCGGAACGATCGTGGCTTTAGCTTGTTTAACGACTTGTATCGGTCTAACCTCTGCTTGTGCTCAATACTTTAACGAACGATGGCCAACAATTTCCTATAAAAACTTTGTGCGAGTATTAATTATTATTAGCTTTACCATTGCTAATTTAGGTCTTACGCAAATAATTAACATATCCGTTCCTGTGTTAATTATGATTTATCCTTTTGCCATCGTACTAGTGCTTTTATCCTTTGTTACACGCTTCGTTCATAGCCCCAGAGGCTTATATATCGGAGCGATTGTGACGACTGCACTCTTTAGTCTAAATGATGGGTTAACGGCATTTGGAGTAGAAATAGAAGCTTTACATCAAGCAATTTCTTGGGTCCCATTCTTTTCGTCGGGGCTTGGATGGTTACTTCCAGCGATTGCTGGTGGAATGGTAGGATGGATCGTTAGTAAAATTGGAGAAAGAAAATAAAAAAACGGTGGGGCGCTGAAGCCCACCGTTTTTTTATTTTAAATGTAATAGCTTTTGTTTTAGTTCGTTTTCCATAGCAGATAGTTCTTGCTCAGCTTGCTGGCGCTTCGTTCGACCTTCTTGCTGAATGCGCATCGTTTCTTCTAATGTAGAGATCAAGTTCGATTGCGTTTTCTTCAATGTTTCAATATCAACAAGACCGCGTTCATTTTCTTTCGCCGTTTCGATCGTATTCGTTTTCAGCATTTCGGCATTTTTTAATAATAAGTCATTGGTCGTTTGTGAAACTTGCTTTTGAGACTCCATCGCTTTCTTTTGTCGAACGAGTGTTAAAGCGATGGCAATTTGATTTTTCCATAATGGAATCGCCGTTAGAATCGATGACTGGATTTTTTCAGCTAATGCTTGGTTCATGTTTTGAATCATTCGAATTTGTGGAGCACTTTGAATCGTAATTTGGCGGCTTAATTTTAAATCATGAAGACGCTTTTCTAAACGATCAGCAAATTGTACCATATCATTGACGTCTTGATACGCCATTTGATCACCGGATTGTTCTGCTTTTTGACGAAGAGCCGGGATGGTTTCAGTTTGTAATTCTTCTAACTTCAGTTCTCCAGCAGCGATGAAAATATTAAGCGCTTGAAAATATTCTTTATTTTTCTCATATAGCTGTTCTAGCATGACGATGTCTTCAAGTAAGAGTTGTTTCGAATGGTCTAATTTAATGCTGATGCGGTCAATTTGACTGCCAACCTTTTGATATTTAGACAAAACTTCTTGAATGGAACTAGACACGCGATTAAATAGTCGGCTAAACATGTTTTTCTTTTCAGGCTGCAATTCATCCGGGTTGACTTCTTGTAGCCTTTTCATTAAGTCGTTCAAAATATCGCCGACACTGCCGATATCTTTTTGTTGGACATGATCTAGCATTGAGTGTGAGAAGCTAGATAACTGTGTCTGAGCAGAAGTACCATAGCTAATAATCGCTTGATGATTGGTTGGGTCAATTTGTTTGGCTAGTTCTTTCGCTTTTAGTTGGTGTTCTTCAGGGAGTACATCAATTAGTTTCTTTTCCACTTGTGCATTCGTTGGTGTGGAAGAGGCGGCAGGTTGAGCTAAATTGTCTCCGAATGGGCTTGACAGTAAGTCGTCAAGTTCATTGACAGGATCTTTAAAGAGAGTAGGCTGTTTTTCGTTTGATTCGTTTGTCATGATCACAATCTCCTTTTGTCGTTAGGGTCAATCAAATTCTGTTTTGTTAATGAATGCTTGGCTACATCGAGCTCAAAAGATAAATGTTCAATATCTTTTGCCAGTACTTTATGCAAATCTTCTTCTAACGTTTTCGTTAAATCATCTAATGTTTCTTGTGTTTCAAGTAATGATTGCTTGACGGATTCATTTTTGATTTTATGCCCATTCAGATGAGCATGTTTTTCGGATAACTCGACGACTGAATCAAGATGCGAGTAGAAGAAGGCTTCAGCTTCATAAAAGCGTTTCGGTTCCTTCTTTACGATCGAAAAAATTCGTCGCACTAACCGATTCAGTTCAATCATCTGTTTAAAAGAGCTGATGCTTCGAACTTTAATAAACCCTTTTTGCAATCGACTTAATTTTTCACGCGCATCTTTTAAGTTGTCGAGAATAAAGTAATACTCTTTTCTAGCAAGTCCATATTTTTTGTACAGACGGGCATCGGCTATGCGTCCTAAGCTATAAAAAAGGAGTATTCCTAATGTCAAGCTCGCAATACCAGTAATAAGGGGAGAAAAGCCCCACTGATTACTAACGAAAATGCCTCCTCCTGCAGCGATAGGGATCGCTACCAATGCGCGCCATAGAATAAAGCTGGCGTTTCTCATATGATTCACTCCATTTAGGATTTTACTTGTTCTACGTAAGAATAGTTAAAAAAGTTTCATTTTATCGCATTTTTTCTCTCTCTTTACTTTAAAGCGAATGGGACATATATGCAAATAAAAAGCAGAAACCAGAAGGCTTCTGCTCATTCATTATCTCGTTGGCAAAGAAGATAAAATGTCATCAATATATTGAACAACTTGTTCAGATGCTTCTTCTAAGCGTACCAATGCCTCTTCCGCCTGTTGAAGCTCATTTTGTTGGAAGTAAATTGCTGCTTCTTTCGCTTGTTCATGCACCATTTTATGAACAGCTTCAAGTTTTCTATAGCTATCAAATTGACCAAAGCGCTGTTTCGTTTGTGGTTCGTAGTACCATTTTCCAAGTCGACAGTCTATATGAGAAGAAATATCTTGAGGGTTGATATCCTCTAAGCCGAGAAACATATTGTAAATTCTCCATTTCCAAATATAATGATCGGTTTTTGATAGCATTAGTAAAGCTTTGGTTGATAAAACAATGGTATTTTTTTCAATCACGTTTAACCGGAATGTATTTATTTGTTTTCCAAGCCCATGGATCGCAGCACCCGTATCGTCCCCTAACGAGCGTATGTTATCTGTAAGGATGGCAATCTGTTGCATTTGATTGGCCATTTCATCCATCGTAGCCGACTGTTCCTCGGTCACAGCTGCTGTACTGTTAATATCTTCGTTAATGTCACTAATTGTTTCCACAATTTCTGTTAACACTGGCAAGGAGTTCTTCGCTTCAGATACCGCTTTTTTAATAACAGAGGCTGTATCTCCGATAGAAATAGAAACGTCTTGAGAAAAGGACTTTAAATTTGTGACGTTTTCATTGACTTTTTGCAAGGAGGATACCGTGTTTTCTGCTAGTTTACGTACTTCTTGTGCAACAATAGCAAATCCTTTGCCGTGCTCTCCTGCACGAGCTGCTTCAATTGATGCGTTGAGAGCGAGTAAATTAGTTTGGTCGGCAATATCATTAATTAATTGAACAACATTTTCAATGGTTGACACGTACGACTGCAACCGAGAGAATTTCTCTACAATATCTGAAAAAGTCGTTTCTGTATTAAAAATTTCATCTAAAGCGTCAGAAATAATTTGATGGCCATAGTTAGTTCGATC
This sequence comes from Bacillus sp. Hm123, assembly GCF_051842975.2. Lineage (NCBI taxonomy): Bacteria > Bacillati > Bacillota > Bacilli > Caryophanales > Bacillaceae > Bacillus > Bacillus sp. Hm123. The sequence goes on along the minus strand of NZ_CM200277.1, from coordinate 1,759,338 downwards.
AACTAAGATACCTGTTTTTTCAGACACAGTAGATGATGACTCAGCGACGGCATTAATCGATGCTCTCATTTCATCCGTTGCGACAGTCGACGTTTGCACTTGAGCATTTTGGTTATCGAGTAGTTGAACTAAATCTTTAATAAACATAATTTTTGTTGTTTCATCCATTAATTGACCAATTTCTTGAATCACTTGTTCCATCATTTGCTCTGAAAAACATTCAGTGAGCAATTCTTGATCAATGTTGATCGCTTTTTGGATGGAGTGCATATACGTAATGCACGTGGATGGTTTCAATCCGAGAAAGTGAAGGGTGTTCGTGATTACATAAAAGTTAAATTGATTAAACATGACAATTAATTTGCCTAAATTATAATGGCTACTTCTTAGCAAATAGAAAAAGGATAAAGTATTTGTTACATAGTCAGTATCACGTTTGTTCGTGAAGAAGTTACGAAGATAGTTGACGATCTCTTGCTGTGGGATTTCTTTCGAATGCGGTTCGCGACATTTAGCAAGATATGTTTGGAATAGTTCTATCATTTCCGTTTCTAAAAAAGTTAGCCTTTCATATATTTCTTTAATTCGAATAAAATCTGATTCATTAAAATGATTGTAAGCTAGTGTGTTGCTAAAGCGTCCTTGTATAGTAGAATCTGTTCCAAATTGAGTGAGCATAGAAGTCGTTGCTCTTGGTCTCATATTTTTTAGCATAAAACAACCTCCTGAAAAACCAATAAGTGGATAAGAAATATCGGTATATTGTAATAAGTAAAAAAGTCTTATTGAAGGTAATTGTACTAGAAGAAGTGTAAAAGACAAGATGATTAATGTAAAAATTTAATAAAATAGCAAATAAAAAGTAGGGAGCTATCTCAGCTCCCTACTTTTTATTCATTACTTTCTTTTACTGGATGTGTAGAATACCATTTTTTGCTTAACCAAGTTTGTCCGATGAGGAACAATCCACTTACTGCCCAATAAAGTGGTAGCGCGGCAGGGGTGGTGAAAGAGAAGAATAAGATCATAATCGGTGATAGCATACCGATCAGCTTCATTTGCTGCTTTTGTTGTTCAGGCACATTGATCATCGATACTTTGAATTGGAAGAAATACATAATTCCCGCGATGATTGCCATCGTGATATCTGGCTGCCCTAATTTAAACCATAAGAAATTAGCGGTTTGAATATCTTCTGAAATACGGATTGCATAGTATAGACCCATCCAGATCGGAATCTGTATGAAGACCGGTAAGCAACCCATCGCAAATGGATTGATATTATGCTGCTGATACAACTGCATCATTTCTTGCTGAACTTTTTTCTGTTCCTCTGGATTTTTTGCTTCTTTCAGTCGTTTTTGAATCTTTTCCATTTCTGGCTTAACGACTTCCATCTTGTCTCTCATGACTTGTTGCTTTTTCATTGAATTCATCATGAGTGGTAACAAAATTAAACGCACAGCTAAAGTAATGACAATAATAGCAAATCCATAGTTACCTAAAAATTGACCTAGCGTATGAATAAGCTGGACAAAAGGGTTGACTAAATAATCATGAAAAAAGTACCCTTCTTGTTCAGCGCTTTGGCACCCTGATAAAACAAACACCACGGCGACCATTAAAGAAATGAAAATAGATGATTTTTTCAACGTCGTTCCTCCTATTTGCCTTAACGACAAGCAAATTGCTTTTAAAACTAAAAAAAGTATATCCTAAAACGTCGGTGAGTTCAAACATTCAAAATTTAAGAAATACTAGCTTATGTAGAGTTGTCCCACTAATTGAAATTTCACATTATTTTTTATATAATAGCCTAGAGTTCAACAGCGAGAGGAGAAGGACATGTCCCATACATACACAATTCGTTTATTCGAAACGTACGAAGATTTTAAGAAAATGGCCGACCTTGAAAGATTGATTTGGGGAATTGAGCCGATTCCAGAAAATCAGACGATGATTGCTCACAAAAATGGTGGGTTAGCATTAGGGGCATTTCAAGGTGACCAGCTAATTGGGTTTAGTTATAGCTTTGCTGGTTTTCGCAATGGTCATAGTTATTTATGCTCACATAACTTAGGAATTCATCCAGACTATCAAAAGCAAGGAATAGGAGATGCGCTGAAAAAGGCGCAACGCCAAGAAGCGATCAACTTAGGCTATTCGTTAATTACTTGGACGTACGATCCATTAGAAAGTGTTAACGGCTATTTAAATCTATCTAAATTAAATGGAATTTGTCGAACATATATTGAAGATTGCTATGGTGATATGCCGGACAGCTTCAGTGAAGGGATGCCAACCGATCGATTTATGATCGAGTGGCATATTAAAGAAGATTATTTAGATCAGCCGAACGAGTGGAGTGAAGAAGGAGCGAAGATGGCTGCTTCTTGGGGAGTGAATGAAGATGGCACCCTTTTCATTGATGAGCTAAATAGTCAACTAGAGGGAGAAAAATGGTTAGTACCTGTGCCGAAAAGCTTCCAAGAAATTAGAAAAACGAATCCAGAAGTTGCTTTGCAGTGGAAGAAGACGTATCGAAAATTATTTAATCAATTATTTGATGCAGGGTACGTAGCAGTTAAACTAATTAAAGCGGAAGAAGAGTATGTTAACTATTATTTATTAGTGAAGCAAGACCAATTGCCATTTTAATTGTATAGACATGGAGTTAAAGAGGTCATTCTCATAGGGAGAGGCCTCTTTTTTATACAAAAAAATATATATTAGTAAACTTTAATTAAAAATAAGTTGACTAAAAACCCTTTCTTCTTTTATCTTTAGTATAGAAGTATTGATAAAGTATGGAAAAAAGAGCAGGGGGAGTTATACAGTGAAAAAATGGGATGAATTAGCGGATGTAGTTCTTGAGGGGCATGAAATTGGAGATGCGGAAGCGCTTTCGATTTTAAACTGTCCAGATGATGAGTTACTTGCCTTACTAAATGCAACGTATAAAATTCGTCATCATTACTACGGCAACAAAGTAAAGTTAAATATGATCATCAACACGAAGTCTGGCATCTGTCCGGAAAACTGTGGTTATTGCTCTCAGTCTACTCGTTCCTCGGCACCGATTGAAAAATATCGCATGATGGATAAGGATTCTATTATTCAAGGAGCAAAGCAAGCTTATGATCTACAGGCTGGCACGTATTGTATTGTTGCTAGTGGTCGAGGGCCAAGTGAGAAAGAACTAGAAAATGTAACTGAAGCGGTAAAAGAAATTAAAGATAAGTATCAATTGAAAATTTGTGCTTGCCTTGGTTTATTAAAGCCGGGTCAAGCGGAAAAGTTAAAAGAAGCTGGTGTCGATCGTTACAATCATAACATTAATACGTCAGCTAAGCATCACGAGCAAATTACGACGACTCATACATACGATGATCGCGTAGCCACGATTGAAAAGGTGAAAGATCAAGGTATTTCCCCATGCTCTGGTGTAATTGTTGGCATGAGAGAGAAGAAAGAAGATGTCGTGATGATGGCGCGTAGTTTAAAAGCATTGGATGCAGATTCAATTCCAGTCAATTTCTTGCATGCAATTGACGGCACGCCTCTTGAAGGAACAGATGAACTCAATCCACGCTACTGCTTAAAAGTGCTTTGTTTATTCCGTTTTATTAATCCAACGAAAGAAATTCGCATTTCTGGAGGACGTGAAGTGAACTTAGGTTCCTTGCAGCCACTTGGCTTATACGCAGCGAATTCCATTTTCGTCGGCGATTATTTAACAACAGCTGGTCAGGAAACAACAGCTGATCATCAAATGATTGAAGAGATGGGATTTGAAGTAGAGTTTGCTGATAAAAAACAAGAACAAGTAGTATAAAACACGAAGGCTGGCTAAGAAATTGGTCAGTCTTTTTAGTGTGACTTTTTCCAAAATTCATACAAATATATTGAATGACCCCTCAGTCTCGTGGTACTATTTTATTGTTAGAAAATTTAAAAAATAAAAAGAGGGCTACAAGGGGGAATGGAAAATGAATGTACCATTACTATTAACGCAATTTTTAGATCGTGCTGTCACATATTATGGGGAAAAAACGGCCGTAATTTCTGAAGATCGTCAATTTACATATAACCAATTAAATGCTCGTGTGAATCAATTATCAAGGGGATTAATAGACTTAGGCGTACACAAAGGGGACAAAGTGGCCTATCTCGCACCAAATTCCTTAGAGATGCTTGAAGGGTTTTATGGAATTTATCAAGTGGGAGCGATCATGGTACCGCTTAATATTCGTTTAAAACCAAATGACTATTTATTTATTTTAAATCATAGCGAATCAAAAGTTTTATTTGTGGATCAAGATTTATATCCACTCATAGAGGAAATTAAGGATCAATTAACAACGGTTGAACAAATTGTTGTTCATTATAAAAATAGTGAAACAAATGAAATCGGTTACGATCATTGGCTTAGTCGTTTCTCTGAACTTGCTTTCGATCGTGTCGAGCTTGAAGAAGACGATATTGCAAGTCTTTTATACACAAGCGGAACGACGGGTAATCCAAAAGGGGTAATGCTGACGCATCGCAACAATTATTTACACGCTATGTCTTCGATGCATGCACTTCGTGTATCCGATCGAGATGTTTATTTGCATATTTTACCGATGTTTCACGTCAATGGCTGGGGCTCTCCTTTCTACTACACAGCGAATGGAACGACTCATATTTGCCTCAGAAAAATAAGTCCAAAAGCCATTTTTGATGCGGTAGTCAACGATCACGTAACGGTGATGCATATGGCACCGACCGTTTTAAATAGCCTATTACAATATTATGAAGAAAATGTCCCATCGATCGGAAAAGGTGTTCGTGTCGTCATTGCAGGATCAGCTCCACCACCATCCTTTGTGGCTCGCGTAGAGAAAGAATTAGGTTGGGAGTTTATCCAAGTATACGGCATGACTGAATCCTCTCCGTTAAGCTTATATTCATCCATTCGCTCACCGTTCGTCGATGTACCGTTAAAGGATCAATATCGAATGAAGGCAAAAGCTGGATATGCGATGATTGGCAGTCAGGTGAAAGTTGTTGATGAAAATGGGGAAGAGGTTCCGAAAAATGGAATTTCCATTGGTGAAGTCATTGTACGTAGCCATGGTGTGATGAAGGGTTATTGGAAAAATGAAGAGGCAACAATGCAAGCTTTAAAAAGTGGTTGGTTGCATACAGGAGATATGGGCACAGTTGACGAGCATGGTCATATTGACATTGTCGACCGCAAAAAAGACGTAATTATTAGTGGTGGTGAAAACATTTCTTCCATTGAGGTAGAAGGTGTGTTATATGAACACCCAGATGTGTTAGAAGCTGCAGTTATCGCTGTTCCGCATGAAAAATGGGGAGAAACACCGCATGCTTTTATCGTTAAACGTGAAGCTTCCGATGTGAATGAGAAGGATTTAATTCAGTTTTCAAGAAGTCATTTAGCCCACTTTAAAGCGATTACAGGTGTGACATTTGTCGATGAGTTGCCGAAAACAGCGTCAGGTAAAATACAAAAAATCCATCTTCGTAACGACTATTGGAAAGAGAAAGGAAAAACGGGGCGATTTGTTAATTAAAAGGCTATAAATCAATCGCAAAATTCAGCTGTCCGCTAGTTCGTGATCCTCCTCTTGCTTTGAGGGAGGTTTCTTGCCTACAGGACAGCTTCTTTTTCATTTGAATAGGAGGAGAAAATTATGCTTAGTGGAATAAAAGTATTGGATTTTACTCAATATCTCCCTGGACCATATGCGACTCTGCGGTTAAGTGATTTAGGGGCAGAAGTGATCAAAATCGAGCGACCACAAGGAGACCCAGCTCGTGAGCTATCAGGTGGGAAAGTGTTTCAAGGGAACAATCGCAATAAGGGGAGCCTAGCTTTCGATTTGAAACATCCAAACGATCAACAAAAAGTGAGGAAGCTTATTCGCTCAGCTGATGTACTAGTAGAAAGCTTTCGTCCGGGAGTTATGGCTAACCTTGGATTCGGTTATGAAGAGTTGAAACACTTGCATCCTCAGCTTGTTTATTGTTCTCTTACTGGCTACGGTCAAACAGGGGAGCTGAGTCCGCTTGGCAGTCATGATTTAAATTACATGGCATTGAGTGGGATGTTATCACAACTGAAGGATGAAAATGGGCGCCCCATTCATCCAACGCTCACTTTCGCTGATTTAATTGGCAGTTTAGCAGCTTCTGAAGCGATCATTGCGGCCTTATTAAAAAGAGAAAGAGAGGGCGAGGGAAGCTATATTGACTTAGCGATTACAGATGCGGTGATGAGCTTATTAACGACTCATATGCAGTATCCTAAAGGTAACGGTGTACCTGAATTAGCTGGACATATTATCTCCTACCATATTTATGAAACGAAAGATCGGCGGTTTGTGAGCTTAGCGGCACTTGAGCCGAAATTTTGGTCGAACTTTTGCGAAGCTGTTCAAAAGCAAGAATGGCTCCCTTATCATTTGGAAAAGGCCGAAAAGGGAAATTCAATGTACGAAGAGGTCCGTCAATTATTTCAGTCGAGGTCATTTGCTGATTGGGTCGAATTTAGTGAGAAAACTGATTGTTGTCTAGCGCCGATTTATGAAATCAGTGAATTAAAGGATTCTCTTTATAATCAGCAACGGCGAATGATTGTTCAGTCACCTTGGAATGATCTTCAAGTGTTCACGGCAGCTAAGCCGAATACGTTACAAGCACCACCTCATTTAAATAGTTCTATATTGAATCAAAAGTAGTGTGGATGGAAGAAAAGAGGGACAGCGATGAGAGATGGAATGACTTTTATTCTGCAAATAGCTTTATTATGGCTCATTAATGAAGTGAGCGATTATATAGTGGACTTTTTGAATGTGCCGATACCAGGGAATGTGTTTGGTATGATCTTGCTCTTTTTTCTTCTTGTCACCGGTGTGATTCGAATCGATTGGGTTGAAAGGGGGGCTTCTTTTTTAAATAAGCATCTGTCTTTCTTTTTCGTTCCGATTGCGGTCGGTTTGATGATGTTTGGTGGCTTGATTCAAGCTAGTGGATGGATGCTTGCTGTTGTGATCTTTGGCAGTTCAGCGATCGGGCTAGTCATCACAGGTGGAGTGACTCAAGCTTTGTCTGCAACAAGTAAAGGGGAGGAGAGAGGTCATGAACAGCATCACATTATTTAGTGTCTTCTTGACGGTGGCTGTTTATTTACTATCTAGAAAGTTATCCTTCCGTTTCCCATCACCATTTACGACCCCTGTATTTGTTAGTACAACAGTTATTATTGTCGTTTTGTTACTTAGTGGAATTTCTTATGAAGAATATACGCCAGCAAAAGACATGATGACGTATTTGCTTGGACCAGCGACTGTTGCACTTGCGGTTCCGTTGTATCATAATCGAGCGGTGTTTATGTCTCGGCTCGTTCCAGCTTTTATCGGTTTAACGATTGGAACGATTTCAACGATCGCTTCAGCGGTTTGGCTTGTGAAAGCATTTGGCTTATCAAAAACAATTGCTGCCACCGCAGCAACGAAAGCAGTCACAACGCCTGTCGCGATCGAAGTTGCCAAAGTGATCGGTGGTGATCCAGCTCTTGCCGCTGCTTTTGTCATGGTTGCTGGCATGTTTGGGGCTATTTTCGGGCCATTCATTTTAAATGTTACGAAAATAACCGATCCGTTTTCAAGAGGATTATCCATGGGAACAGTTGCTCATGGTATTGGGACGGCACAGGCGGTGATGGAAGGACGACTTCAAGGAGCGGTTTCAGGAGCTGCGATGGGGTTTGCTGGAATTGTTACATCGATTATTTTACCTTGGCTATTTCCATTACTATAATAAAAACCAAGTGCCGCTCCTTATGAGGAATAGCACTTGGTTTTTCAGTTACCCTATTAAAATACGTTCTTTCGGGTAGTGATACGATTCTTTAATTTCACGGCCACGAATGACGAACAATAACGAGAATAGCCCGATTCGACCGATAAACATTAAGGAAATTAATAATAGTTTGGCTGGTGTACTCAAGTCTGGAGTGATACCTAATGAAGACCCTGTCGTACCAAAGGCCGAGGATACTTCAAAGACGACTTTCACAATTGGCAAGCTAGGCTCTAAAAACGAAAGAACAATAATCGACCCGCCCCAAATAAAAAATCCAGTCGTGATCACGACAAATGAACGTTGAATATCAATGGGGTGAACTTCGCGATTAAAAATCTTTAACGTGTTTTTACCACGAGCGAAAAAGTACACGCTTAACATGGCAATCGCAAAGGTGGTCGTTCTCAACCCGCCCCCGACACTGCTAGGGGAGGCTCCGATAAACATTAACGTCGAAATCAACAACAAAGTCGCAGTTGAAAATTCATTTAAATCCATGGATGTTAGCCCGGCGCTCCTGGCTGCAATCGACTGAAAGCTAGCGTAAAACAGTGATTCGTGCCAAGATTTATCGACAAAGAAATGATGGCGATCTAATAGGTAAATCCCAATTGCTCCAACGACCGCTAGTATGGCATATACTGTCGTTGTCAGTTTTGTAAAAAGTGAGAAGGAAAATTTATGAGAACCACGATACGTTAAATAATCCTTCACTTCCACTAATACGGGGAAGCCGATCGCGCCGAGAACGATTAATATCATATTAATGAACTGAACGAAGTAATCATTCGCATATACAATGAGGGATTGCCCTGTAATATCAAACCCTCCATTTGTTGTTGCGCTAATGGCCGCAAATAGTCCATGAAGAAAAGCTTCAGAGACGGTCGGATAAAATTGTAGAAAATACGTTCCTAAAATAATCGCACCGATGGCTTCAATACAAAGAATGAGCACAAATATTTCTCTCATCAACTTGACGAGTCCCGATAAATCTGTCCGGTTTTGATCCGCCATAATCAGTTGACGCTCACGCATCCCAATTCGTTTACCGACGAGCAACCAAATAATCGAACTGAGCGTCATAATGCCGACGCCGCCAACTTGCAAAATAAAGAGAATAAAAAAATAGCCGACTGTACTAAACGTATCTACAGTGCCAACTGTCGTCAATCCGGTGACACTAAGAGCACTAACCGCAATAAATAAGGCGTCAATAAAAGGTAGGTCCACACCTGGTTTATGAGCTACAGGAAGAAGTAACAAAGCGGTAGATAATAGTGCCCCTGCAAAATAAAGTACAACAATCAGCTGAAAAGTGGACAGCTTTAAAGATTTTAATTTAGTTGTTTCTCTCATATCATCCCTCATTACTCATTACACATAATCACTATTCGGTAATCCGAATATACATGTTTTATATTATATAGACAAGACATTTGAAAGAAAACAGCTAAACGCTTCGAATGAGATGCCCCTCATGATCTTAATCCATCATGAGGGGCATCGTTTTTAGGAAAGTTTTGAAATCTCAATCACAGATCGTAACCTTTCAGCGGCTTCTTGTAATATTTCTTCCGAATGAACGAGGGCAATTCTAACATATCCTTCGCCATTTTTTCCGAATGCCGGTCCAGGAACCATGACGACACCTGCTTTGTCAATGCAGGCAAAGCAAAATTCTTTCGACATCCAGCCTTCCGGAATCTTCGCCCAGATAAACATGCCGCCGGCTGGCTTATCGACGATCCAGCCAATGTTCTCTAACGCTGCAATCAACGCATCGCGACGACTTTCGTAAATAGTTCGAACGAGCTGGCCAATCTCCTCTGCACGATCAAGAGCGGCTATTCCGGCTGCTTGAATGGGAGCAAACACCCCATAGTCTAAGTTCGATTTCAATTGAGCCACTTTTTGAATCATCTCTTTATTACCAGCAATGTAAGCAATTCTAGCACCCGCTAAGCTAAAGCTTTTCGATAAAGAATTAATTTCCATTCCAACGTCTTTAGCACCTGGAACAGCTAGAAAGCTTAGCGGCTGTTGATCATCGAAATAAAATTCCGAATAAGCCGCATCATGCAAGACAACAATCTGATGCTTTTTGGCAAATTCAATCACTTTACTGAAAAATGGCTCAGTCGCTAGCCCTGGAACAGGGTTACCCGGATAATTTAAAATCATCATCCGTGCTTGATTGGCAATGTCAGCAGGAATTGCCTGTAAGTCAGGTAAAAAGTGGTTTTCTTTTACGAGCGGCATGTAGTACGGTTTGGCTCCTGCGACAGCTAATCCTGCTTCATAAGCAGGATAACCAGGGTCCGTCACAAGAATGATATCACCAGGATCAGCAAAGACGAGCGGTAAATGAACGAGCCCTTCTTGAGAGCCCATCGCATGAACAATTTCTGTTGAGGCGTCAAGCTCTACACCATATGCCCGATGGTAATAGTTCGCCACAGCCTCGTAAAATGGTTGCGTACCCGATAAAGTGTAGCCGTATTGATCCGGCTCGGATGCCAATGTGGCAAGCGTTTCTCTAACAAAAGAAGCTGGTGGCAAGTCGGGACTGCCTAAGCTTAAATCGATGATCTTTTGTCCTTCTGCTTGTTTTTGTAATTTATAAGCTTTTAATTCACTGAAAATAGATGGACCAAATGCTTCCATTCTTTTCGCAAGATGAAATTCCATGATAAATCTTCCCCCTATGTATGTAGTTTTTATTCATTATTTTAACATACAGAATAGATGAATTATTCGAAAATTCCGGCGTTGTAGTAACAATTTCCAAAAATATTTTTTGAAAAGAAGCTCATGCTAGTAAAGAATTTAACTAAAGGGAGGAAACACAAATGACTGTTATTAATGATTTGAAAACGACATTAGCAGGATTAAAAAGCGCCCAAGCAAGCTTAGAAAGCTTTAGTTTAGCGACAGACAATCAGCAAGCGAAGCAGTTGTACCAAACAGCGGCTACTCAAACGCAAGTAGTGATTGATTCGATCGAGCCACGGATTCAAGAAGTAGAGCAAGAAGAGCCGCAGTATAAAAATAGTTAAAAACATTATGTGCAAAATTCAAATTAAATAGGAGGTGAAAACGTGGAAAAGCAGCGAACATGGGTCTTTTCAAATAAACCTGTCATCTTATCTACTGGTGTCGTTGGAGGCCCTTTTGAGAGCAACGGAAAAATAGCCGATGACTTCGATATTCTTCACGGAGATTTATGGATTGGGCAGGAAACGTATGAGAAAGCACATCGTAAATTACTGGAAGAAGCTTGCTTTCGAGCCATCGAAAAAAGCCGTTTACAAAAAGAGGATATTGAATTTTTTCTTGGGGGAGATTTAATTAATCAAATTACCCCGACAAGCTTTGGAGCTCGACAATTAGGCATTCCTTATATGGGATTATTCGGCGCTTGCTCTACCTCCATGGAGGGACTTGCTTTAAGCTCCTTTATTGTCAACAGCAAAGGGGCGAATTACATTTTAACCGCGGCATCCAGTCATAACGCAGCGGTTGAAAAGCAGTTTCGTTATCCGACGGAATATGGTGGGCAAAAGCCTCCAACGGCGCAATGGACGGTAACGGGAGCCGGAGCCGCCGTAATCGCTCAAGAAGGAGAAGGACCTGTCGTTGTATCGGCTACGATCGGTAAAGTGATCGACATGGGGTTAACCGATCCCTTTAATATGGGGGGAGCAATGGCGCCAGCAGCTGTTGATACGATTATCGCTCATTTGACGTCATTACAGCTCGATCCGTCTTACTATGATTTAATTGTCACCGGAGATTTAGGGGCGATTGGACGTAATATTGTCCTAGAGATGCTGACTGATCGTGGGATTGCGATCACCGATCAACAATTGCAAGACTGCGGCTTAATGATTTATAAAGATTCGCAACCTGTTTTTTCAGGAGCAAGCGGAGCTGGATGCTCAGCTGTTGTCGGTTACGGTCATTTATTGAAGCGAATGAAAAGAGGCGAATTCAAAAGAATGCTACTAGTAGCAACCGGGGCGCTGCTTTCCCCGCTTTCTTTCCAACAAAATGAGTCGATTCCTTGTATCGCTCATGCCGTTTCAATCGAATATATACAGTAAAGGAGCTGCGAAATATGACCGTCGCATCCGATGTGAAGACTTGCACAGCTGGTCTGAAGCATGCTGAGGCTGTGTTTAGTAAGTTGGCTCTAGTGTCAAATGATCTAACATCTAAAGAAATTTTTCATGAAAGCATGATGTCGCTTCATGAAGTAATTGAGCAAATGAACAAACGCATTTATGAGCTTGAAAATCATGAACCGCAATATCAAGGATTTTAACAAAAGGAGTGATTGCCTTGCCCCCATGGTTAGATGTTACCATTCGATCCTTTGTATTTCTTATTGTCTTATTCGCCATCACAAAAATCATTGGAAAAAGGCAAATTTCTCAGTTATCCTTCTTTGAATACATTACCGGTATTACCATCGGTAGTATTGCAGCCGAAGTATCAACGGTGAGAGAAAGATCGATCGTCGATGGATTAATCTCTATTAGCGTTTGGGGATTAATTCCTTTGTTAGCTGGATATTTAGCATTAAAAAGTAAGGCGATCCGAGGTATCATCGAAGGAAAATCAACGATCTTTATTAAAGATGGCAAAGTATTAGAAGATAATTTGAAAAAAGAAAAGTATACGATTGATGAGCTCTTATCTTTATTACGAAAAGAAAATATTTTTTCAATTGCTGATGTAGAATATGCCGTCCTAGAACAAGATGGTAGCTTAAATGCTTTATTAAAGAAAGATAAACGCCCACTGACAAGAAGTGACTTGCAATTAACAGCAATCAATGAAAAGGAACCTCATACCATTATTATGGATGGACGATTGCTGTATGACAGGCTAGCTGAGAGTGGGAAAACGAAAGAATGGTTAAATGAGCAGCTTGAAATAGCCGGTGTATCGCTTGAAAATGTGTTCATCGGCCAGATTAATTCTTATGGAGAGCTACACGTTGATTTATTCGATGATCTTCTTCAGCCAGCTACTCCGCAAGAACGGCCATTACTATTAGCTAATTTGAAAAAGTTCGTCGCCGACATGGAATCATTTGCTCTTGCTACTGAATGTCCGAAAACGAAAAAAATGTACGAAACAAACGCAAAAGCCATTCAAACGATCATTAAAAACACAAAACCATATTTACAAGCGTAACAGGTACCTTTGAACAGGTGCCTGTTATTTTAATACTACATTATGTGCAAAATTCAAATTAAAATAAAACATTCGTTCTATACCAATAAATTTGCTAAAATAAATAATAAGTAAATAACCAAGCAATTAAAATAAGTGAGGTGAGCAAAGTGCCTAGAGGAGAAGGGAAGTTCCTTATTAAACAGCGTGCTTTTTTAAAATTATTTATGATTAAGTTCGTCGAAGAAAATCGTTTATATGGCATGCAAGCGATGGATGAATTAAAAGCGACCTTTAAACAGTACGGCTATGAACCGAACCATTCGGAGATTTATCGCTCACTACATGAGTTAATCGATGATGGGATCTTAAAAAGGCATAAGAAGCTACAAGAAGGAGCGAAATACAAAGAAGTCGTCATTTACCAGTTTGATGACTATGAAAAAGCCAAGTTGTATAAAAAACAAGTAAAGACAGATTTAGATCGAAGTATGGGACTGCTTCGCAAAGCATTAGAAGATGTGTATTAAGGAGTGTGGATATGGGATTATTTGATGGTTTAATTGGTAATGCGACAGAAGCGGATGTGAAAACCGTAGAAAAAACACTAAAGCTCATCGTCGCTGAAGGAGAGTCTATTGAAAAGGCATTTGAACTTTCAAAAGACTTAATGGTATTCAGTAACAAGCGTCTACTATTCATTAATAAGCAAGGAGTAACAGGAAAGAAAGTGGAGTACCTTTCGATCCCGTATCGAAGTATTACTCTTTTCAGCATACAAACAGCAGGAACGTTTGACTTAGAAGCGGAATTACTGATTTGGATTGCTGGTAATGAGAACCCGATCGCCAAACAGTTTAGGAAGGACGACAGCATTTTCGATGTCCAGCGAGCGCTGGCTACATATATTCTTTAACGTGAAGAAAAAATAAGGGGATTGTACATTTAATAAAATTCTTCGTTAAGTTCGTAGCCTTACTTGACAATATAAATAAATTCAATTATCCTTTTACGAAATCGAATAAAAAACTTTTCGTATAACTCCAATAATATGGTTTGGAGGTTTCTACCAGGAACCAATAATTCCTGATTACGAAGAAGGTACATGTACTTGTATTTTCTTCGTAATCAGGAATTTTTTTGTTTTTATTTTTCAAATAATATAAAACTAGGAGGAATTTATGAATTTTGTAGCGTTACCTAAAATCGAACTTCATTGCCATTTAGATGGAAGTCTTAGACCTGAAACAATAATTGACATCGCAAAGAGAGAAAATATTAATATACCGTCTTATGATATTGAAGAGATTCAGAGAGAAATTACAGCACCATTAGAATGTGAATCTCTTGATGAATATTTAGAAAAATTTTCAATTCCTAATTTAGTCATGCAGTCAAAGGAAAGCCTAAGAAGAATTTCCTTTGAGCTTTTTGAAGATGCTGCAAAGGAAAACGTGAAATATATGGAAGTCAGGTTTGCTCCTTTACTTCACACCCAGAAAGGTTTGAGTGTAGAAGAAATAGTACAAAGTGTTTTAAATGGGATTAAGGAAGCAGAAGCTAAATACGATATAAAAGGAAATTTAATACTTTCATGTATGAGAACGATGTCTGTAAAGAGTGCCTTTGAGGTCGTCGAAAGAGGAGCTACATTCCTTAAAAAGGGTGTTGTTGCTATAGATTTATGTGCTTCTGAAGAGGAAGGATTTTGTGAAAAATTCATCGAACCGATAAAATTAGCTAGAGAATATGGCTATCGAGTAACGGTTCATGCTGGTGAAACGGGCATAGGTAAAAATGTACTAGAAGCCATTAAACTTTTAGGTGCTGAAAGGATAGGACATGGAGTATTTATTAAGGATTGCGATGAAGCATACAAAATAGTTAAGGAACAACAAGTTGTGCTTGAAATGTGTCCGACAAGTAACGTTCAAACAAAAGCGGTAAACAATTATCATGAACATCCGATCTATCATTTTCATCAGGATGGAATCAAAGTAACAATTAATACAGATAACAGAACAGTATCAGCTACAAATATGGAAAATGAATGTCATATTGTATTCAAGGAATTCAATATTAGTTTTGAGGATTATAAACAAATTTATTTTAATAGTGTCGAAGCATCTTTTGCTGATTTAGAGACAAAAAACATGTTGGAAAAGTATATAAAAGATACTTCCTCGTTATAATAGAATATAGTTTTTGCACCAAAAGAAAGAATGGGTTACCGAGAAATTAGGTAGCCCATTCTTTCTTTTATCTTCAGTGAGCTTTTCAGAACTCAACGACCAATTATTTTTAAAATTTTCCACCTAAATTAAAAAAAGGATTGAAAAACACAGTGTATTAAGTGTATTATTTAAATTAATATAGTTGATACAGTGAAAGGAGGCATTTGAGTGTGATTGTTCTTGATATTAAAAGTCGAAAACCAATCTATGAACAGCTGACAGAGAAAATAAAGGAATTGATTATGCATGATGTGTTCCAGCCAGACGAGCAACTTCCTTCTGTTCGGCAACTGGCAGGTGAGCTGGCTATTAATCCGAATACGATTCAAAAGGCTTATCGAGAATTAGAACGGGAAGGATTCATATATTCTCTTCCTGGAAAAGGAAGCTTTGTTAAAGAACAAACGAGTATGGCAAATAAACAGAGGGTGGAGCAATTGAAAAACGAATTATTAGCCTTAATTTCAGAAGCTTTATATTTAGGCATTAGTAAAAAAGAAATCACAGAATTGGCCGAGAAGGCAGAACAGAGTGTTAAAGGGGGGAAAGGAATTGATTAAAGTTCGTGATTTAACAAAAGTCTTTAAAGATTCAGAGGCTTTAACTCGAGTAAACTTAACTGTGCATAAAGGCTCCATTTTCGGGTTGCTTGGATCCAATGGAGCAGGGAAGACTACATTGTTAAAAGCGATAGCAGGCATTATGAAGCCTGACAGCGGAAAAGTGTGTGTAAATGGAAATGAAATAGATAAGCATCCGGAATTAAAGCAGGAAGTTTTATTTCTACCAGATATCCCTTACTTTTTTGCTCAACATACAATTAAACAAATGGCCTACTTTTATCAACAAGTGTATCAAAAATGGAATCAGCATCGCTTTGAACAACTAAGCCATGTGTTTGATCTTCCTTTGAATATGAGGTTACATCAATTATCAAAAGGAAAACAACGCCAAGCTGCTTTTTGGTTCGCTTTATGTTGTATGCCCGATTATTTACTATTAGATGAACCGCTAGATGGGTTAGACATTGTGATGAGAAAGAAAATTAAGCAGTTATTAATGGAGGACGTCGCCGAGCGGAATATGACGATCGTCATCTCTTCTCATAATTTACGAGAGATTGAAGATATTTGTGATCATGTAGCCATTTTGCATGGGGGAAATGTTTTATTAGAACGAGAACTAGATGAATTGAAAAGTAGTTTACACAAAATTCAAGTCGCTTTTCGCGGAGAGATTCCTTCACAATTTTTGGCTAAGCTCAATATCATTCATCATGAACAACGTGGTAGCATCCATATTTTCATCGTCAAAGGAAAAGAGAAAAAAATTCATGCTGATGTTTCTGCTTTTCAGCCATTGTTGTTAGATGTGCTACCGATCACGCTTGAGGAAATATTCTCATATGAAATGGAGGAAGCAGGATATGGTGTCGGCAATTTTGTTTTTTAATCAAGGAATTTGGAGACAGAAGGCGAAAGTATTAGGCTGGCTCAGTCTACTTTATTTTCTTCTCTTGTTCTTCATCGTTCCTTTGCGGATGATCATGGACCATTCGAATCACGAAGGGCAGTTTATTCGAGACATTCCATCCGTATTTCAATTATCAGCGGATATCCAATTAATGCTGATTTTGACCGTTCCAGTTGGGTTTGCTGTCTTTGCTTTCCGTTATTTACACGTGAAAGCCGCTGCTGACTTTATGCATAGCTTACCGGTTTCGCGGTCGACATTGTTTTACCAGTATACAGTATGTGGATTCATTTTCATGATGATTCCGCTTGTCGCAACTGCCCTAGTCATCACAGGGAGTCAATGGCTGCTTGATGTCCACTATTTCTCAGCTTCTGACATATTGATTTGGATCGGCTTTACCCTATTTTGGAACGTTGTGATTTACGCAGCCGCCGTGTTCTCAGGTATGCTCACAGGGATATCCGTTATGCAAATCTTATTCACTTATGCCTTGTTCCTTTTGCCTATTGGATTCCTCATGTTAGCTGTTTATAATATTGAATTTTTGCTACATGGTTTTCCAGCCAACTACTATTTAAATTTCAATCTTGAACGTTTTATTATCTTTTCTCGCATTTATTCTGCAATGGAAGTTTCGCTTCTTTGGTGGGAGTGGTTAACTTATAGTGTTATTTCACTTGTATTCTTATTTCTCGCATTAGTAGCCTATAAGCGTCGGCCAACTGAAACAGCGACACTCGCTCTAGCTTTTCCGAAACTTCGTCCATTATTCGTTTACAGCTGTACGTTTTTGGCGATGTTATTTGGTGGTCTGTACTTTGGTAGTGTCCAACGTACCGTACCTTGGATTGTGTTTGGACTACTTATCTTCTCATTTTTGAGCTATTTTGTTGCTAGAATGATTGTGGAAAAAACAACGAGAGTATTTATGTATTGGAAAGGGTACGTATCGTTTATTGGAGGCATTCTTCTACTAGGTCTGTCCATTCATACTTTAGATGGCATGTATGAAAAGAAAGTACCGGCTATCGCAACAATAGAAGAAGTTTATTTCTCTGATGGGATATATGGATATCATAATATCGACTCTGGAAACATGAACGAAATTCCTTCTTCCCACTTTTATAAGGACCCAGTGAATGTAAAGAAAGTCACTGAATGGCATCAGCAAGTGATCAACAACAAATCACAGCAAACGAAAAACGTTACTCCAATTGTCTTTGCCTATAAACTAGATAACGGAAAGAATTTAGTACGAGAATACAACATTCCTATTAAACAATACGAGCAATGGATCAATGAGCTTGCTAGTTCAGAAGAGTTCAAATACAATCAATATCCTTTATTAACTATGGATGACACAAATATTGAGAATATTACTTTGTACTCACATACTGCTCAAAACAAGCAACTTAGGCTAACCAATCCGAAACAAATGAAACAACTAGTCGCATTGCTAAAAGAAAACATGGAAAAAGAAGATTTGACAAAGAGTACAAATAGCTGGGGGAGTATTGATATCTACTTTGAAGATGAAAAAGTGATCTATGCGCCTTGGCAAAAGACGTATCAATCGGTAGAAAAGTGGCTTGACGATGAAGGATTACTAGAACAAGTGAAAGTGATGCCACATGATATTAGTTACGCTATTGTATTTGAAACAGCAGGTAATCCTGATCTTTATGATACGCTTGACGAGTATGGCCAAATCAACTCATCCATCAAACAAATAAAAATAAAAGATAAAGAGCAAATTGAACAATTACTTCCGATTGCTCATACAGGAGAAGAAGATAGCTCCTACGCTATCGCTTATTATGTGAAAAATCAAAATCACCCTACCATTGAGCAAATCAGCAAAGAAGAAGCTCCATCATTCATAAAAGACCAATTATCGAAGTAAAGTGAAGAGAGGGCAAAAAAGCCCTCTCTAACTTTTTTTAAAAAATAATGGAGTTTTAATGATCGTTTGGATATAATTAGAAAGGTAAGAATTGTCTAGCCATTTCGTTTTCAATTTTGGAAAGACACGTGTTCTGGAACTGGTCAGCTTTCACATACTTCCGAGGCAGAAGCTTTTATTGCTCTCTGAGAGGAGGTGAGAAGGAATGACGATTAATCTTATTTTTGTCATTATTACGATTAAACGACGCGAGAAAAACGTGGAAGAGTATATCCATGAACAACGTGTAGAAGAAATCTATGACGAAATGCGAAACAAGCAACACGAAAGAATGAATCACTTGTTTTAATCCAAATATGAAAGGAAGAGAGGAGAATGTTTTATGAGAAAATTACAACCAATCCAATCTAAATGGCGAGCTGCACTTTATATTAGGAAAGACTCTGCCTAGTGAAACTGACCAGTGATCATAGTTATGCACACAACCTTCAACGGAAATGACCGTTGAGGGTTTTTATTTTTACCATTTCATTGAATTCTCTCATTTTCTTCATTCTTTTATCACAATTCCTTCTTATACTGAACGTATAGAAACTATAGGGGGAAACAAAATGAAAAAACAATTGTACATCTTAACGGCTGCGGCAGCATTAAGTTTAGCCGCTTGCTCTAGCAATGAAAAAGCAGAGGAGTCAAAGCCGGCAGAAGAAAAAGCCGCAACAGAACAACAAGCGGATACAACAAAAACAGAAGAAGTAAAACAAGAAGCAACTCATCAACATGAGGAAGGCGAGCCTACTGCGGAAGCAACTTGTGCTTTTTGTGATATGAAAGTGTATATGAAGAGTGAAGATATGGGGCAATTTACTGCCAAAATGGTAACCGAAGAGGGAGAAACACTTTTCTTTGACGATATCGGTTGTATGCTGAACTATGAGCGCGATACAGAAAAACCCGCAAAAGAGCGTTTTGTTCGCGACTTTAATGGATTAGATTGGCTGTCATTTGATGAAGCAAAAATTATGAAAACAGACGTGAAGACACCGATGAACTACGGATACGCTTTTTTCAAAGATGAGGAAAGTCTAAATACATTTACAACCAAACATCAAAATGCCACACCAGCAACAGTAGAAGATATCGATCATATCGCTCATGAACGCTATATGAAAAAGAAACAAATGCAAGAGCAAGAGGGCGAGATGAAACAAGAGGAAGGAATGCAAAACGAGGCTCATTAAATGGTAAAAAATCCGGCTTAATTGACCGGATTTTTTCATTTACTGTATTCTTTAAATAAAGCTTCATCAAGCGAAGTATGTTGCTGCAGAAGTGTCTCTACCTTTTCATGAACGAGTAAACGACCATCCTGTAAAAAGGCAAGCGTATCCGCAAGTTCCTCCACGACCGATAAAATATGCGTCGTAAACAGAACCGTTTGTCCTTCGTTCTTTTTCTCTACGATAATTTCCTTCATTCGATGCACCCAATATGGATCAAGTCCATTCGTTGGCTCATCAAGGATTAAAATAGGAGCTTGCGACAGTAAGCTTTGTGCAAACGATAGTCGCTGTTGCATTCCTTTTGAATAAGATTTCACTTTTTTATCGGCATGCTCGCTTAATCCAACAAGCGCAAGCAATTCATTCACTTGTTGACGATCCGCCTTTTGTAAATCGGCAAAATATGTTAACGTTTCCCGCCCCGTTAATAACGGAGGCGCAGATAAGTCATCAGGCATATAAGCAAACTGCGAGCGAAAATCCGCTTTTTTATCTCTTGAACGATGACCATTTAACAGAATCTCTCCCGCATCAGGCGTATAAATGCCGGTCATCATTTTAATGATCGTACTTTTCCCGGCTCCATTGCCGCCGCAGAGAGCGATACATTCTCCAGCATCAACGGAAAATGACAACGGATGAATCACTTGTTTTTTTTGAAAAGATTTACTGACTTCACGAAAGGTAATCATAATGTTTTCCCTCGATTCATGAGAACGTTAGCAAGCAATAGCGGTGCGACCGTCCAAATAAGACAAGCCGTCACGAACATGACGACACCAGCACTGCCTTCTGCCCAAACGGTAAAATCATAGACAGAAGGGCCGAAGATCGTGCCGCTCCCGAGAAATAAAACGGTAAAGACTCGAATGAGCTCCACGGGGTTCAGAAAAACAGAGACGGTAAGAATCGGTAAAACCATAGTCGGTCCAGCGATCATCGTTGCCGCCATGATGATAAATTCATAGAAAAGAACAAAAAACGCCCATAAAAATAATCCGATGCCTAATGCTTGTAGCCTTCCTGTTGCTATAATTCCGGTGAATATTGCTAAAGATAAAAACATCAAAACTAATAACACTGAAATCCCGAAGAAGACAAATAATAACGAAAAATCACTTCCGGATGATTGGAGAAATAACAAGACTGATACGCCATAACCAAGCACTAAAATAAAAATCAATGATGTCGCAAGACCAATGTATTTCCCAGCAATTACAGCCATCGAAGACAAGGGATACGTAAGCAGTAAACCTAAACGACCGTCTTCTTTTTCACCAGCAATAAGTAAACTACCTACAAGTAGCGTTAATAACGGAAGTAAAAATAGCGAAAGATTCAAGAGACTAGCTGTACTTCGCGTAAATCCATCAAATTCTCCGCTCGCTTGTCCAGTAAAGAAAATAATGATGCCTGCAAGCAACGTAAACAATCCAGCAAACACAAGAAGCCATTTACTTCTGAAAGCTAACTTCATTTCATGACGAGCAATCGTCCAAGCTGTCACTGGTGGCCACCCCAATCATGCGTCATAACTTCATCTAACGTCATCATTTCCCCTTTGCCTTCTTTTTTCATATAGTCTTCAGCGGAGGACTGATCCGAAAAAGAGACGACACCATAAACCATCGGCGTCCAATAGTCTTTGTTATATACAAACGTCGCTTCCTTCAATTTTACCCAATCAGCACTTAGGGCATCACGAACATATTTCTCACCAATCTCCTTTTCGTCTTGCTTATGTAAATATCCGACCATACAGCCGATATCATCAAAAGTTTCAACCGAGCCATCCTTTAGAATCACCTCTGTCGCATATTGAGGCTCGGTAATACTCATATTGCAAACCTCACATACATCAATATCGGGATTAATTTCTACCGGTTCATACGTCTGTTCTTTTCCACAAGCGGCCAACAGCATCACAGAAGCCGCCAATCCAACAAATATCCGTTTCATTCTAATTCTCTCCTTTTTCTCATCCATAAGTACAGCACTGCTCCTAGAGGAATCAGCACTATGAATACATACGATACATCGAGTGGCTTCCCCTGTTTGACTAATGGAAACCGATCCGTATTTCCTTCATCGCTTTGAAGCGAGAACATTTTCTCAACGGACTGCCAAACCGTCATCGCTGGACTTTCAAAATAAAATTGCAAATGCGGATACTGGTGAAGAAGGGAGCTATAACTAGATCCACCATGATAAGCAATTTCTCCGATGCTATCTCCATTCAAATCATAAGAATGATAATCATCCCAATAGTTGCCGACTTCGCCATCATCAAGAGAGAAAGCCGTACCTGTCAGCTTCGTTTGAATAATATTTCCTTCTAAACGATTCTCACTCATTTGAACGTCGCTATTTTTTCCCTCTGTGATCAGACCGATATAATTACCGGCGACGAGATTATTCTTTATCAAAATCTTATTTGAAGATTGAAGCGATAAGCCATTGTGATTATAAAGCAATTCATTATCCTCAAGTTGAACATCTTCTGTTTCATAAATTAATACGCCGAACCCTCGGTAGTTCAACTGTTTTTCAAAAGTGTTCTCTTCAATGGCAATGCCTTTCGAATTCATCGCCATAATCCCATTAATATTGCCGAAAAAATGATTATCTTTTACTGAATTATTCGTAGAAAACATAAAATGAGTCGCATATCTTGCTTCACTAATCGTATTACCGTTCATCTCATTATTAGAGGACTCATCTAAATAAATCCCATCTTGCACGTTCGTCATCTCATTTTCAATTAGACGGTTATTTTTCGTAGCTAATAAATGAATCCCATTTCCACGAGTAGAAAAATGCCCCGGGTAACTAGAAAAATGATTACGTGAAATCGTATGAGAGCCGCCACCTCGAACTAAGATGCCATAATGAACGTTCGTCAATGTACTCTCACTGACTGTGGCTGCTTTTACTTTATCTAATAAAATCCCTGCTTGTTGCGCTCCTTTTCCCGAATGCTGAATGGTCACACCACGGATTGTGACATCATCTGCTTGAATCGTGACGACGTTATCACTTTTTCCGCCGTCAATGATCGCTCCTTGCCCTCCTTTGATTGTTAGCGGCTTATCAATAACGACAGGACCTTCATATACTCCGCGTTCTAAGTGGATTTCCGAATTCGGTGGAGTTTGATCGATTAGCGATTGAAGATCGGTTATTGTGTCCGCTTTCACGATACTAGAGCTAAAAGGGAGGAGGAACAGCCAACTAGTCAGTGCCACCACTTTTTTCATTGGTCCACATCCTTTCCTTCTTTTTGTACTACATAATTGTGAAATATTAAAGAAGTGTGAGCGAAACTTCTATGAAATCTGTTTTTTTGTGGCAAATCGACTATAATGGATGAAATAGAGAAGAAGGGAGTGGAGAGCATGTCAGTGGCAGCCAAACAATCATCTGTCGGTCAAGCGACCACCTATAGCATCTTATTTGCGATTAGCGGTGGACATTTAATTAACGACTCCATTCAAGCAGTCGTTCCAGCGATGTTTCCGATTTTAGAGAAGTCGCTTGCACTTTCTTACGCACAGCTTGGCTGGATTGCTTTCGTTCTGAATATTACGTCTTCGTTAATGCAACCTGTGTTTGGCGCCGTTGCTGATCGGAAGCCACAGCCATATTTATTGCCAATTGGTATGGGGCTTTCGATGTTAGGCGTCATCGGCTTTGGTTTGTCACCTAATTTTTACACACTGTTATTCGCGGTTTTATTTATCGGGCTTGGTTCAGCGGTTTTTCATCCAGAAGGCTCACGTGTCGCTTTTATGGCCGCTGGACAAAAAAGAGGGCTCGCGCAATCGATCTATCAAATGGGAGGAAACGCTGGACAATCACTTGCTCCGATTTTTACAGCCTTTATCTTTGTCCCATTAGGTCAAAAAGGAGCGTTGTTATTTTCGGTGATCACCGCCATTGGTGTTCTTTTGCTTTATCGAGTCTCTACTTGGTATAAGCACCAACTACAAATGAACGAACGAGCAAGGAAAAATAAGCGTGCGGCGATCAAGAAAAAACTACATAAAAGCGTGAAATGGGCTATGATTCTATTAATCTTCTTTGTCTTTGCACGCTCATGGTACGCAGCCGCTATTACAAACTTCTATCAATTTTACTTAATTGAAGATTACGGACTATCAATTAAAGAAGCACAGCTATACTTATTTGTGTACATGGCTGCTGGTGTCGCGGGTACGTTTCTTGGTGGACCATTAGCTGATCGCTTCGGCCGTAAAAACCTACTCGTCTTTTCGATGCTCGGAGCCGCTCCATTAGCCGCAGCCTTGCCTTATGTACCGCTCGCTTTCGTATTGCCGCTATTCTTTCTAATTGGTTTTATCTTACTTTCTAGCTTCAGTGTATCCGTTGTATACGCTCAAGAATTACTACCGGAAAAAGTGGGGACGGTATCCGGCTTAATCGTCGGGCTGGCCTTCGGAATGGGGGCAATTGGCTCTGTATTTTTTGGCGTTTTAGCCGATCACTATAGCTTAAAATTTATGATGATTCTTGCTAGTCTATTGCCGCTATTAGGCGTGAGTGCATTAGCGTTGCCAGGGGATCAGAAGGTGAAAAAATTAAATAGAGGATAAGGAGAAACAGGATATATAAGGCATTCCAATAGAAAAATCCCAATTTCGACTAATAAGCACCTAAATGATATTCCAAATAACGTAGCAAATATTGCAGATTAAAACAAAACTCTGAGTCAATCAAAAAGGTTGAGTGTCTAAAAGGTGCTCAACCTTTTTACATTCAAGAGTATAAGGGAAAATGGCCCTACTAACAATTACGGGGTATTTTTTATGACCAAGCTTTTTTTAACAACTTCACACCCAGTTGAATTTCATCACAAGAAAGATTACTAAAGCCAAGTTTAATGATTGGTTGTTCAGAATAGTTTTTTACAACATAGAGTGAAGTAGGATACACTTTAATACCATAAAAAGAGGCTTGTTGAATGAGCCATTCCTCAGAATGCTTCATATGCACTTTGACTAATAAGTACAAACCAGACTGCTCACCGATAATGGATATATTTTGCTTGAATTCGTCTTTTAATGCAGATACTAAATGCTGCATTTTTCTTTTATACACAAGGCGCATGCGCTTAATATGACGATTCCATTCTCCTTCTTCCATAAATTTAGCCATTGTAAGCTGATTAAGAAGTGAAGTAGTACTCTCGAAATGACGAAATTGATTTTTATAACGATTTAATAGTGGCTGCGGCAACACCATATAGCTTAAACGGATTCCAGGGAGGAAACATTTCGAAAAGTTTCCTAGATAAATCACTCTTGTGGAATCAATGGAAGCGAGAGCTGGAAATGGTCGTTGTGTGTAACGGAATTCACTGTCATAATCGTCTTCGATAATATACCCCTCTATTTTATTAACCCAATGAATAAGCGTTTGTCGCTGTTGGATAGACATGCTTACCCCCATTGGACTTTGATGAGAAGGAGTAACATAGCTTAATCGTGATCTCATTTGTTCTAATTTTGAAAAATTAGTACCGGTTTCAGAAACTGGTAAAGTTTCAAGTACAAAGCGATGAAATTGAAAAGCTTCCCTAGCACCATCATATCCAGGATCTTCTACTATAATATGTTGAAAATCCTCTTTCAGTATATATCCAAGGTATATGAGCATTTGCTGAGTACTGCTGCCGATAATAATAGCATTTGCGTCTGCTTTTACTCCACGTGATTGGAGTAAGTATGCAGCAATTTGTTCCCGCAAAAGTACTTCTCCGAAAGGATCTCCGTATAGAAAGCTCTCCTGTAATGTTAATACTTGATTGGCTATCCTCCTCCACACTTTTAAAGGGAAATGTGTTTGATCTACAGCGTCTGCTCGGAAATTAACGAGGACAGATGCTTCTGATCCTGTTTGCTTTTTTTCCTGGGGGATTAGCTCCTCGTGAAATAAAATAGGCTCTAATTCATTTGCGAAATACCCTTTCCGTCCTTCTCCGCGAATATATCCTTCAGCTACAAGCTGTTCATACGCTATTAATGTCGTATTGCGACTTACTTGAAGGGAATCTGCAAGTTGGCGAATAGAAGGCAATTGCTCATTTGCAAGTATATCACCTTGCTCAATAAATACTTTAAATTGCTCATAGATTTGTTTATATTTTGGGGAATCACCCTTAAAAGTAAAAATGGTGTTTTTCATTTATGATCTCCTCTGACATGTACACTTGTTTGATATTGTACCTTTTTAAATGTCAGTTTGTATAATATTATTTTTCAAACGGAGATTTACTACTATTTAAAAAATTTACGTGTGAGTTGAACAGGAGTTTATGACTACTTTTATTTTCAATTAACTTAGACAAGGAGAAGATCGATCATGTATATTCCTAAGTATTTTAAAGTAACTTCTATCCATGAAATTGAAGAGTTTATTCAAAAATATTCATTTGGCACGCTTGTCACAACCAAACAGGGTAGGCCAATAGCTACTCATTTACCTTTTGGATTAACTAAAAAAGGAGAAGACTACTATATAACCGGGCACATGGCTTATGGAAACCCCCAATGGAGAGAACTGGAAACTCGTGAAGAGGTACTAGTTATATACCAGGGGCCACATGCTTATATTTCTTCTTCATGGTACCAGCATGAAAATGTTCCAACATGGAATTATCAGGCCATACATGTATATGGAACAGCCAGCATTTTGAATGAACAAGAATTAAAACAAGATCTTACAATAATGCTACAAAAGTATGAAAAACATCGTAGGAATCCAGTTTTATGGGACAATCTTTCTCCTCAATTATTAGAAAAAGAACTAAAAGGTGTTGTTGGATTTAAGATTAAAGTACAAGAAATTCAAGCCGCCTATAAATTAAGTCAAAACCGTGATAAAGAGGACTATTATAACATCGTTGATAAGTTATACGAGGAAGAAAATCTAAATTCTCAACAAATAGCAGAGGTGATGAAAGAGAATGTGAAAAGATTATAAATAATTAGGGGCTGATCACTCATTGAAAGTTGAGGGGTAAGCTAATGAAATAAGCCGATACTATGCAACTCTGTATAAAAAGCTGCATAATATCGGCTTGAAGGATTTGATACGTTATAGAAGATTAGCTTTTCGTTACATTAACAGAGCCTTTCTAATTAAAAAATGATAGGAAAAGTAAATATAACGAAAGCTGCCCAAAGTCCGTAGACCGGCAAATATTTAGTAACAGCATCTTGGATAGTTGAAGGTCCGGATTTGTTTTGTAGAAAACGCATATAGGAGAACATAATCCAAATTAGATTTGCCCAGATAAGTATATTTACTCCTAAAACAGCAAGTCTATTAGGCGTAATCCCATAAGAAGAAAGCCTGAACACGATAGCTGACAAAGCTACACTGTCAATGATAAGCGCAAGAGCAATTAAGGCAACATTTATATAATCTGAAATGTTCTTTTTCTTGTCTGAATCGCTCTCAGTAATAGAGAATATCGTAACGGCCAATACACCAAGGAGTATTCCGTTGAAGGCTATCAGGAAATTGCGGTCCAAGAATGGATTTTTTCCGACCGATATAACCGTTATAAGATAGACCACCAATGTGATCAGGACAAGAGGACTGAAAATTTTAGCTATATATGGTGTAATATTTTTAGCAAGTTTAAGATTCATTGATACCAGATAGGCAGCCACAATAGCGAGAGCGGCAGCACCAAATAAAACGATATTACTAAAATAGAAGGCTCCTATATCCAAGCCAACAAAGCTAAATAACTGCATCGTTAATGCTGCTAGTATCATTCCGCTAACTGCCATGCTGGCGTAGAGAATACAATATTCCAAATTAAATTTAATATAAGATAATCTTGCACTGCCTTGTGAATATTCATTTCCTGTAAATGCAAGCCCTACCAATACCCATAAGAATATGGGAAGGTGTAAATAAGCAAGGATCATACTGTCTTTATAATCTAATGGCAGCATATTAAGATACAACCCGGAAATTAGGAACAACGCTGCAAGGGAATAAATAACACTTTTTTTCGGAATATTATTGTAAACAAAATAAGCAGCAATAAAGGGAATTATACCAAAAACCAGATTAATTGGAGCAATTGCTCCCTGTTCGACAAAATGGAAAATGCCCCTGGTGCTTATCCCGGATAGAATGGCTAAAATGCCCATGAATAAAAAACCAAAACCTTTTTGAAACAAGGAAGATTTTTCTGTATTTGCTGTCTCCTTGAAATGTAATCTTTCATACCAAACGCCAAGAATCTGAGAATCAGGATTTTGTTCCCATGCGTGTGAGAATGCCTTTTTAAAAGCTTTCGGATCTTTTCTATACATTCTCTCCAGCTCATGAGGAGTAGCGATATTTTCAATAATGAAATTGTTACTGTCCATAGTTATACCTCCACAATATTTAGCTGTCTTCGTCACTTTTGTATTCTAAAATATCTCCAGGCTGACATTCTAAAGCTTTACAAATTGCCTCTAAAGTGGATAATCGAATCGCTTTTGCCTTTCCATTTTTCAATATAGAAAGGTTCGCCATTGTTATTCCAACCTTCTCTGAAAGTTCTGTTACGCTCATTTTCCTTTTCGCTAACATCACATCAATATTGATTATAATTGCCATTGTTATTCACCTCATACCGTTAAATCATTTTCTGATTTGATATCAATTGCTTCTTGTAAAAGCTTTTGGAGAACAGCCGCAAAGACTGCGATAACCATCGAAGCAAAAGGAACAACCAATCCGATAAAGATCACTCCCGGTGCGTCGTCTACTTCTGCAAAGATATAGAAGAGCGGCCAAACTAGCATATGCAAAATACTAATGGTGATTGCACAGTATTTGATTTTCTTTAAAGCTTTTACAGATAAATCGGAGAAAGCTTTATTTTTGTCAATATAACGTAAGAGTTTGAAAGCCTGATACAAAGCAAAGTAAAAAGGGAGCGTCGATGCATCAAAAGCGATGAAAACGAGATATTTTACAAAAGCAAACTCTGGAAGCAATTTTGCTGCAAAATTCGCCATCTCAGGCACCAAAAAGATGCATAGAGCAAGAACTGGAATTCCTAAAAGAATAACAGCAAATTTTAAAAACAACGTTGTTACTTTTTCCATAAAAAGCACCTCACCTATTTATTCTGATTTTGATTTTAGTATATAATTTATCGTTTTACAATAAATTTTTATTAAATTAGATGAATTTTTTATTGTATTTTTTTGTTTTAAGTAAAAATAATTTTAGGGAGATTTGTTTCTTTAGCTTGGTGAGCATGTGACTGGCCCTTTTTTTGCACATCCTCCGAAATGGGAGAATAACATCTAGCATGTTTCTCGCCTTTAATTGATCGCAGTATAGTATCAACATTTATACAGTATTTTTAAATTGTGCTTACTGAACAAACGGGCCATCTAATTGAATAAGACTACACAAAAAGCCGCTTTTCCTTACGTAAGGAAAAGCGGCTTTTTAGATTGATTTTTCCCTTGTTATCAAGATTTCTACTTTAAGTTCCTTTGACTGATTTTGAAAATGTTGTTGACTATTCAGTTGAACTGTATTACGTTATTATTAAGTTGAACTATATAGTCAGACTGAATAGGGGTTGAGAATATGAAACATAAATTATTGCCGTTGTCTGAAACCATGCATTATATTTTATTAGCTCTACGTGAGCCACTCCACGGCTATGCCGTAATGCAGAAGATAGAAAAAATAAGTAATGGTACTGTTATTTTAGCAGCTGGTACATTATACGGTGCGATTGAAAACTTGAATAAGCACGGTTGGATTAAACCTGTTGGAGAGTCAGGTCGGAGAAAAGTTTATATGATAACTGCGGAAGGAAACGCCATTTTGAAAATGGAACAAAACAGGTTATTGCATATTTTATCCCTGTACGAAGGAAGTGAATCGAATGAAGAAATTTAAAATGTTTTTTGATATTGAAAAAGAGGAGAAATGGCTGAACGAACAATTACAAAAAGGCTACCGTTGTACAAATATTAGTGGATTAGGAATATACACTTTCGAAAAAACTGACAAGCGATATGTGATGCGATTAGATTATCAAGATTATTTACCAAAGAAAAAGTTCAAAGATTACACAGAGATATATGAAGACTTCGGTTGGAATTATATAAAAGGCTCCTGGCTTGGTGGAATTCAATATTGGCAAAAAGAAGATGACGATCAAAATCAAATCTTTTCGGATCGCCAATCAAAGAGTAATTATTATAAAAGATTAATGGGTTATTCATCTGGTTTAGGCATACTGTTCTTGTTTTTTTCTTATATGTTTTACAAGGATTCAGGTTTATATTTAACGGAAGGTCTTTGGAGTATGAAAGGTGCATTATTTTGGAAAGCATTTTTATTCGAGACTTCGTTTGTCCTTTTGAGGTTGCTTCCCGTCCTTATGGGTGTTTTCTTTGGTAGCAGTTTCTATAAAGCCTATCAAAAGTATTCAATGTTAAAAGAAAAATAATACGAGGGGGTTAATTATGCCTTTTTTTAAAAAAAGTTCTTTATTGTTTGTAGCAATTTCTTTATTTATTTTATTGTCCGGATGCGGGACTGGTGAAACAGTTGATAAAGCAGATCAATACATATCAACCATTGAACAAATCGATATTCCAGACGATATAAAGATAATCGGATTGGGTGAGGCAACACATGGGAATATTGAATTTCAAGAGTTGAAAAAAGACGTTTTTGAAGTATTGGTGAAAAATGAAAATGTCCGTGTTTTCGTCTTAGAAGGTGATTTTGGAGGCGGACAGAAAATTAATCAATTCATTTTAAATGGCACTGGTACTGCAGAAGAGGTAGTAAACACCCTTGATTATAGTATTTATAAAACAGAACAAATGATTGATCTTGTTCAATGGATGCATGATTATAACGCGACGGTGAGCGAGGACGAGAAAGTTTATTTTTATGGAAATGATATGCAACGCTATGACTATAGTAAGAAAGGCGTGCTTGACTATTATAAAGTTGTTAGTGCAGATGCATTCAAAAAATATGCATTACAGCTGGAACATGTTTCAAATGATAAAATGCATGAGTTAACGACGGAGCAATTGAACGAAATCGATGAAACAATAGAAAATATCATTTTAGACCTGCAAACAAATGAAGTGATTTATGTGGAACAATCGTCTACTGAAGCCTATCTCTTTGCTTTACAATATGCACAAATCATGAAACAGCGTACACAGTTATTGTTAAACGACGGAGATTATATGAAACTTCGTGATCAATATTTGGCGGATAATTTACAATGGATTGTTGAATTTGAAGCAGAGCAAGGTCACGATAACATATTCATTACCGGACATAATGGGCACATTGAAAAAACGTCTGCATCGTTAGCTGGTTACAAATCGATGGGAAATTATTTAGATGAGTTATATGGTGAAGAATACTTTGCAATTGGTACTGATTTTATTAGCAGCGAGTTTCAGGCGAAAAATGATGGCTCTGGTGAACGAAAAATTCATACACTGGAGAATCACAATGATTTAGTTGATGCATTCAGTGAAGTGGAGCCAAATGTTTTCTATGTTGATTTTGAAAAAGCAAGTAAGTCGAATGAGTTATTGGATATCATCTCGAGGGAACAAAAAATGGCGAATATTGGGGACGATTTCCGGTGGTGGTACAAGACTTTAAAAATGTTTTACACGATTGAAATGACACCTAACAAAGCATATGACAGTATGATTATTGTAAAGGTAGCAACACCAACAAATGTCATAGAATAGCACTATTTTAAAAAGTCGATTCCTTAGCATGCAGGAATTCGACTTTTTAGTGACTGGTATATTTCAGGGCAACGGAATTACTACCTCAAGCGCAATATCATACAAGAAAAATTTTATAGTAAATGATATTTTTATAATTGTCATTACAGTATAGGAGGACAGCTGGATGATGAACCTCCCCCGCCTATTGCTTCGCACTTGAGGTGGGGGTTTCTTGTCGATCCCCTCGATATCAGAAGCTGGACAATGTCCATAGGTGTACACGACACCCTCGTCTTTCTCGGGGACTGACGCTCCCATACGGAAGCAGTGGTCTTGACGCAAGATGTCTCTCGACGGCTTGCTGCCACCGTAAGCAACAGAGAGAACATTCCCTCTGGGGCGGTTCTGCCCATCTACTACGCCTGTACAGGACGTAGATACGTGATGTTAGTCAGCATCACTTCTCGAAACTTCCCGTGCAAATATTGGGATAAGATATTCGCTGCACCGTGGACATCCCGATGCTGTTCATAACCGCAGGAGCATTGGTAGTTTCGTGAACGGACTTTGTTTCGTTTTCCGCAAGCAGGGCATGCTTGCGTCGTATAGGCTTCGTTTTCTTTTGATAAGGAGACGCCAGTCGCTTCTAATTTATAGGCCAACTGCTTGGTTAGTTTTCCAAAGCTCCAGTTGCTGAGTTTTTGGTTCATTTGTTTGGAACGGGTATGTTTTCGTTTTTTGTTTCGCTTGCTTGTGTGTCGCTGGACGCCTTCCACATCGCCAAGAGCGACATGTCCGATCTTTTGTTCCACGCACCAGTTCACAAAAACACGAGTCGTCTTATGCAGGAGATCCCCTAGCTGTCGTTCGCTTTTGGAGAGAATGTACTTTTTTGCCCGGTTGTATTGGCGCCATTTTCTCGACCCTTTTTGACATCGACTCATGAGAATTTGTAGCTCTCTCACTTTTTTGTTTCGCAATCGGTGAATGCTGCGCATCTTTCTGCCCGAAATCACCAGTGCTTGTCCACTTGTATTGACGGCGGCGATCGTATGAATCTCACCTGGATCAATCGCGGCTGTATGCCCGTCTTGAATTGGTACAGGGTTAACACCGTCTTCATACGACAAACAAGCATGCCACCGACCGTCGTAGACGAGTTCTACTTCTTTAACCACACCAGTTGGAACCGAGGCAAGCGTCAACACGAGAGGTGCCTGTTGTTTTCCTTGCCATCTTCCTAAGCTAAGTATCAGTTTCCTTCCTTCTAACACGAAGGATTTGTCCACCCATTTAGGATGGAACACGAACTTTTCTTTGTATGGATACCGGATGGACTTATTTATTTTTCTTGCTTGGCGAACCCCTTCTCGGGCACGCAAAAACTTGTGGCACACCGCTTGGATCGTCTGACTGTGAAGAGGATACAAGCCTTTTAATTCAGCTTGAAGGTCGTTTTTGTTGATCCACTTGCCGTGAATCCGGTAATAATACCGAGCCAACTGCACGCAGTCATTCCAAATTGTTCCGCAGATCCGACGTAGGTGAAACAACTGTTGAAGCGTGGACTGTGGCGCTCTAAAGCCCGTTTTCAACGTGCGATACATGAGATCCCCCTCCTTTGTCATCATTATAAAATAGAATACACGTTCCCATCAAGAGCAAATGGAAAATTCCATCCTTTTTTCTTTCGACAAAGTTCGGGAGGTCATCTAACGAAACGCTTTTCGGCTGTGCCGAACCGAGATTCATCCCCTCCCTACTCGCTGGGCTCTGCCCTTCGCGTTCTTTGAGGAAGAGGACTTCTCTCGGATTATGTTAAAAATTTCGCAGAATGAGAGTGAGTTCATGAAGGAGGAGTTATTTTTATATTTATTAGAAGAGCTCATTCAGAAGCATTCTGACCTTACAATCCTTTCACCAGCTTCTGAAACCACTTACGAAATCCAAACAGTGTGTAACTATTTGGAGGAAAATTATGAAAAAACGGTTACACTTAATGATTTAAGTAACTTAACGGGATGGAGCAAGTATCACTTACTAAGATCCTTCACAAAACAAAAGGGAATCTCTCCTTACAGTTACCTAGAAACAATTCGAGTAAATCATGCAAAAAAGCTTTTGGAACAAGGTGTAAAGCCCATCGAAGTGACATTTTTAACAGGGTTTAGTGATCAAAGCCACTTGACTAAATTCTTTAAAAGACTCGTTGGCTTAACACCAAAACAGTATATGAGAATTTTTGAAAGTGAAGGAGAAACATAGGTAGCCGATTTGAACAATAGATAAAAAACGAGGAGGAGTAAGATGGATAACTTGCTTGCATATATCTTAATGGCCCTTATGATGTCTATGTTGCCCGGTACAGATACGGTGCTTATTATGAAAAATACGCTTAACTATGGAGCGAAAGCCGGACGCTATACGATACTCGGGATGGCGACAGGGCTTACTTTTTGGACTGTTATTGCCGTTCTCGGTTTATCAGTTGTCATTACCCAGTCAGTGTTTCTTTTCAATGCGATCAAGTATTTAGGAGCTGCATACTTATTTTATTTAGGTGTAAGGGTGTTTTTTACTAAAAATACATTTTCATTGGAAGCTGTTCAAGCTGAATGTCAACATTCGATGGATAAGTCATTGCGTCATCATTATAAAGAGTCCTATTTACAAGGGGCCATCAGTAATATTCTTAACCCTAAGACTATTTTGGTCTACATAACTTTTATGCCTCAATTCATTGATCTTACTGGAAACACAAATCAACAACTGATTGGACTAGGATTGATCCTTACTATAATAGCAGTGGGATGGTTTTTGATCTTGGTTTATCTTTTAGATCATGTGAAAAAGTGGTTGAAAAAACCTAAATTTCAAAAAGCATTTCAAACATCTACTGGAGTAATGTTAATAGGGTTTGGAGTAAAAACGGTCATTTAAATTCCTTTCATGTTAATAGATGGGCTTCAGCGTTGACACCCGATACTGTTGATGCAAGTTGGAGGAGGGAATACTACACTTGTACAAAAGTATGATCGGCATATAAAATGGGGTTATAGGTATCGATAGGGCCTTAAAACATATTTGGAGGAAATCTGATGAATGAAACGAAAAAAGCTTTAATTTTAGTTGATGTACAAAAGGCTTTCGATGATAAAAAATGGGGAGAGAGAAATAACCTAAATGCAGAAGAAAATATCAGCAAGATACTACAATGTTGGAGGAAAAAGGGGTGGTTAGTCATCTACATACAACACACTTCTGATAATCCTCATTCGGTATTTCATCCGATGAATAAGGGCTTTGCGATTAAAGAGATCGTGGCACCTATGGAGGGTGAAGTTATTATTACAAAGAAGGTAAATAGTAGCTTTATTGGTACTGATTTAGAAGAGCAATTAAAAGCAAGTAAAATATCTACCGTTGTAATCACTGGATTGACTACACCTCATTGTGTATCAACAACAGCAAGAATGAGTGGTAATTTAGGTTTCAGTACATACCTGATTTCAGATGCTACCGCAGCATTTGGTTTGAAAGACCAAAACGATAGATATTATGATGCAGAAACTATACACAATCTATCTCTAGCTACATTGCATGATGAATTTGCCACAATACTTACAACAGAGCAATTAATTAACGATTTTATAAAATAGGAGTTATTTCTATGTCTATTGTCTATACAACAGAACCACCAAGAACGTTTGAACAGTTAAGTGATTTATATGAATCATTAGGTTGGAATTCACTCGGCTTAACTGCGCATGATTTAGAAAAAATGTGCAGCCAAAGTTGGTACGCTTTATATGCTTTTCATGAAAGAGAGCTTATTGGCATGGGGCGCGTTGTTTCTGATGGTGTGATTACAGGTATTATTTGTGGTCTTTGTGTATCGCCAAACTATCAGTCAAAGGGAATCGGAAAAGAGTTGCTGCACCGTATTATGGAGCATTGTGAGAAGCATCGTGTCATTCCACAGCTTATGTGTGCAAACGAGTTAACACCTTATTATGAGGCAGCTGGATTTCGAAAGTTTACGGTTGGGATGACGAAAGACATTGTATGTCATTTCATCTGATATATCGATTGTATGGGAAAGATGTAGCTGTAGAGACAGCGAAACGAATGGAGTATGGAATTAAGTTGTAAATTTCCACTAACTAAGGGGGGATAGCACAATGCCGACACAAATTGCATTTTTTGGTTCTGCAGCTATGGTGAAGCAAGTGCAGGAATCTACAAAAGACTTGACGGATATTTTGATTACACCATTTATTTATCAAAAACCGGAAGAAGTCATTTATCACCTTGATCAGGCCTTCTTTTGTGATGTACTGCTTTTTTCAGGATTGCTGCCTTATTATTTCGCGCAGGATCCATTAAAGTCTTACAAAAAGCCATGTGTTTATATCCCTATTAATGAATATATGCTGACGATTTCTATTTTCCAATTACTGTACAATGAGGGATACCCGCTTGATCGGATTTCGATTGATTTGCCGGATCAGTCCATCCTGCTGCAATGTTTGGATGATATTCAACTTAGTCCCAAGAATGTGTCCATCATTGATTATCCCTTTATTTTCAACAAGGAAACACCTCATTTTTCGACTAGTAAGATTTTGAACTATCATGAGGAACTTCATCGTAAAAAGAGGGTGGATATCACCTTAACCAGTATTCATGCGGTCTATGATGCCCTGCAGGAAAAGGGGCTTCCTTGCAGGAAAATGACTGACCCAAAAAAGAATATTTTAGAAGCAATTGAAGAAGCAGTGGTCCAATCAAACATCTATCAAACAAAGCAGTCCCAGATGGCGGTAGGCTATATTTTGCTAGAGTCAACTGATCTCACCACCGATATCATCCAGAAGATTGTGAATGATGTAGATGCCGAGTTTAAGTGTTCTACCCAATATCTTGATGACGGGTTATGTATTTTTTATAATACAAGAGGGAGAATTGAGCGGACAACGAACCACTTTAAGCTATTCCCGATCAAACATTCTTTGAAAAAGAACATCAAGCTGGGCATCGGATTTGGTCTTACTTCCAATGAAGCAAAGCGCAATGCCAAAGTGGCATTATCGAGAACGGAAAAGTATGCTGACCTGAACATTGCGTTCATTGTAACGGATAATGAAACAATCATTGGACCGTTAGGGGAAAAGGAGAGCAAAGAATATCGTTTAAACAGCTATGATAAAAATATTCAGAACTTGGCAAAAAAAGCGGGAATGAGTGTTGCGAAGTTCAATCAATTCATGTCCTTTGTCGATAGCCTGCCTATCAATCAGTTTACAACAGAAGATCTAGCAGAGAGCTTTTCGGTGACAAGGCGTTCAGCTGAAAGACTGTTAAAAAAGCTAATAGAACAACACTTAGTTTTTAAAATCGGAGAAGAGCAGCTGTACGAGCATGGAAGGCCCCGGTCCATTTATACATTTCAACTAAAATAGCATCCTATTCAGCAGGATGCTATTTTTTTATATTGACAGAGCATAAATGTAGACTTATAATAATTTTAAAATTCTCAATATTCAAAAACAAACCCACAAAGAAAGTTCTAAATGGGTGTAGAAAGGAGTTCAACTAACTAAAAGCGACATATTGGCGACAAACAAGCAATTCCCCATTCCTTAAACCGACGCATTACCGACATTTCACAAAAATCCCAGCCAATAAAAAAGGAGAGAGCCACATGTTATCCAAGGTAGAAACTGTAACACCAGGGATCCAACAGCAAAAAAAGTGGAAGTTCCCACATGTATTTGTCATTTTATTTGCCGTTATCATTATTGCAGCGATCAGTACTTATTTTATTCCAGCAGGTGAGTACGATCGGGTGGAACAGGACGGTAGAACGATTGTAGTCGATGGTAGTTACCATATTGTCAACAGTTCTCCTACATCCTTTCTGGCCATCTTTGAATCGATTCATAAGGGGATGGTGTCCTCTGCCAGCATCATTTTTTATATTTTTATTGTTGGCGGGACATTCGGCATCTTAAGGGCAACTGGAGCAATTGAAGGGGCGGTGCATTCCATTTCCGAAAAACTAGAGGGGAAGGAACATTTCCTGATTCCAGTATTGATGATATTCTTCGCACTTGGTGGCGCTATGCTGGGTCTTGCGGAGGAGACAATTCCATATATAACTATCATTGTGCCGTTAGTCATTATGCTTGGCTTTGATTCTATGGTAGGAGCGGCGATTGTGCTCTTAGGAACATCAGCTGGCTTTACTGCGGCCTTCATGAATCCCTTTACAGTCGGTGTGGCCCAAGGAATTGCCGAGCTACCGATATTCTCAGGCCTTTCATTACGAATTGTTTTTTGGGCGATCTTCTTAGCCATCAACATTTGGTATGTCATGCGCTATGCGAAAAAGGTAAAGAAAAATCCAGAAATTAGTCTTGTACATGAAGAAAGTAGAAAAGTGCTAAGAAACCTGGGGACACAGGAAAAAATAGAATTCACTCGCGCCCATAAAGTAGCATTTGCCATCCTACTTCTTTCACTGATTACACTTGCGGTCGGAGTTATTAAGTTCGGCTGGTATCTACCAGAGATATCAGGCCTATTTATTATCATGGGAATTGCCATAGGGATAGTAGCGAAAATGTCATTCAGCAAAATGGCGGAGTCCTTTGTTGATGGCTGTTCCGTCCTTGTCTTAGGAGCTCTGGTTGTCGGTGTGGCTTACGGGATTCTCGTCATTCTGCAGGATGGTAAGGTCATGGATACCATACTTCATTCACTTGCTGGTGTAGTGGGGGCATTGCCATCACAGTTAACTGCTCTTGGAATGTATGTTGTCCAATGTTTCATTAACTTTATTGTGCCATCTGGAAGCGGCCAGGCTGCTTTAACAATGCCGATTATGGCACCACTGTCGGATTTAGTGGGCGTGACAAGACAAACAGCCGTATTAGCGTTTCAATTTGGTGACGGTATTTCCAATGTTTTCACTCCAACATCGGGTTATTTCATGGCAGGGTTAGCACTTGCAGGTGTTTCTTGGATTAAATGGATGAAGTGGATTTGGCCGCTGATTCTCATTAATTATATTCTGGGTGCGATCTTTGTATCGATAGCCCATTTGATTGGCTTTCATTGATGTACAAAGGAGGGAACAATATGAATTGGTCTATTTTAGAGGAACAAATGGTGAGTTACCGCCGCCATTTCCATCAATATCCCGAGATGTCCCATGAAGAAGTGAAAACGCGGGAGTTTATCAGAAGAGAACTGAAATCATTAGGATTAAAGCCATTTTCCTTTACGGGAAAAGATGTAGTGGTTGACCTTCAAGGAGCAAATCCGGGAAGAGTAGCCGCCATCCGGGCAGATATGGATGCACTGCCACTGGAGGAGGAAACAGGCCTACCGTTTGCTTCAAAAAGCAAAGGAACGATGCATGCCTGTGGACATGACGGGCATATGGCTATTTTACTTGGTCTGATTCACTTTTTCAAAAAACATCAGCACAAAATAAACGGAACCATCCGGTTTATTTTTCAGCATGCGGAAGAAACCGTTCCGGGCGGTGCCAATGAAATTGTCGCAAATCAGGGACTTGCAGGGGTGGATGGCATTTTTGGCTACCACCTTTGGCAGCCGCTTCCGCTAGGGACGATCGGTGTTAAACAAGGTCCGGTCATGGCCGGTACAGATAAATTCACCATCCGGATTATCGGAAAAGGTGGCCATGGTTCGATGCCAAATGAAACGATTGACCCTACCTTGATCGCATCGCTTGCAATCATCCAAATTCACACGATCATCAGCCGGTCCCTGCATCCATTAGAACAGGCCGTTGTCAGCATTGGAGAGCTGAAATCAGGCACGACCTATAATGTCATTCCTGACAGTGCCACCTTATCCGGAACGGTACGGCAATTCAGTACAGAAGTTTCGATGCAGGTACATAAACGGTTGGATGAAATCTTACATGGGCTCTCGGCCTCTTACAGTGCAGAATATGAATTAGACTATACATACGGCGATCCTGCTGTTGTGAATGATACCGAGTTGTATTCGTTAATGAAAGAAAAAGCGGCCAAGCTATTCGGCAGAGAGAAGATTGTGGAAATTAAACAACAACTTGGCAGTGAGGATTTCTCCTATTATACAAACTGCATTCCCGGGATGTACACCTTTATCGGGGTAGGAAAAGAGGACACCCCATATGGCCATCATCATCCAAAGTTTGATATTGACGAAACAATGATGGTTCCGGCGGTACAATTGCTGTCAGAAGCTGTTATTGAATTTTTACATAAGGAGGAAGAGTCATGCGAATAACATCTGCTAAAGTATATGGGATCCAACTCCCCTTTGCTGAGCCATTTATTATTAGTTATCACACGTATGAAAATATGCCGTCTGTGATTCTAGAATTCCATACCGATGAGGGAATCACCGGGTATGGGGAGGCGACACCTGATGAGCATGTGACAGGCGAAACCTTTGATAGCACAATTTCTGCGTTAACAGAGTTTCTAGTACCAGCCCTCATCGGCGAAGACCCATTTCGCATTGAAGTAATTCATGAAAAAATGGATAAGCTTCTGTTAGGCAATCCTTCGGCAAAAGCAGCTGTTGACATTGCCTGTTATGATTTGATGGGGAAAAAAGCAGGTTTGCCTGTTTTCAATCTATTAGGCGGAAGATATCACGAACAGCTGGATATACCAAAAGTGTTAAGCATTTTAGAGCCGAAAGAAATGGCAAGGCAAGCAAAGGAAGCCAAGGATGCGGGGTATTCCTCGATTAAACTAAAGGTTGGAACCAATGCCAGAAAAGATGTTGAACGGATTCAAGCGGTACGTTTAGCCATCGGTCCTGATTTCCCTCTCCGTGTTGATGCCAACCAAGGATGGCAAACCGCATCAGAGGCACTTTCGGTTATTCGGAAAATAGAGGATTGTGAGATCGACTGGATGGAGCAGCCTGTTGTCGCTCATGATATCGACGCCTTAGCGGAAGTAAGAGCGAAAACCACGATTCCAGTGATGATTGATGAGGGATTTCACAGTTTAAAGGAAATACGCGAAGTCATCACGAAAAGAGCTGCCGATAAAATCAATATTAAGCTAATGAAATGTTGTGGATTATACAAGGGAAGCCAGCTTGTTCATATTGCGGAAATGGCCGGAATCACCTGCCAGGTCGGATCCATGGTCGAATCCTCAATTGCAAGTGCAGCAGGATTTCACTTAGCCACTGCAAAAAAAGCGATTCAAAGCCATGAGCTTGTTGGGCCTTTGATGTTTTCAAAGGATGTTTCACAACTTCCATTTACAAAAAATTCAATTACCTTATCAGATAGGCCTGGGCTGGGAATTGAAATTGATAAGGAAGCATTGGAAGAGATTACATGCAGAAAGATAGAAATTAAATAAAGTGAAAAAGAGAATCCCGTCGCAAAGTTGGTTTGTCAGCTTTGCGACGGGATTTTGTGTGGATTGGTGAAAAACGTTCTTAAAGTCAACCAACATTCAACTCAGAAATTGAATCCAGCTATGTTCTGGTTCATGTATTTCTAATGCATCTCGAAGCCATTTTTTTTGATCGTCTTCAAGATAATCCTTTACGGCAACAAAGTCTTGATAATCTTTTTCTCTTGTGTTTTTCGCTTTATATAAAAGTACAATTTCCGGTTTTAAGTATGGAATTCCTGTTTTAGTAATATTCCAAACAGAATTTATTGGGTAGGAAATTCTTAAATCTCGTCGGAATGTCCAATTATCTTCTTTCGTTTCATTAAGTAGTATTTCTATGTTTTCATCGTTCAAACCATTTGAAGCATGTATTTCGTGAATTGGTAATTCTAAAAACTCATTTCCCCAGGCATGAAACTCACCTTTAATGACCTTTTTATACTTCCATCCTTTGAGATAATTTTTTAAATAAATTTGGTCCTTTCTAAAAATGGCAAACTCTATATCTTGATGTTTTCTTGTTTCTTTACCGACAAAAAGGTCAATAGCCCATCCGCCAACAAAAAACCAAGTTCTATCAAAACCAGCCATTAGCGAATTAATACGTTGGCATTGCTCAAATGACATATATATCCCCCCAAAAGGATAGCGAAAAGCAGTCCTTTGATTATGTTAAAAATCTCGCTGATCGATTAAATTCTGTGGCGATCATCGCAACATCCTTTAGTATATAACACCTTTCTATTAATGTGTAAATATATCACAAAAACAAAAGATGACCCACTAGGGGTGATAATGGTATTTTTTTGATATAATAAGTGTTTACTAAATGATGAATTAAATAATACTAGGTGACGATATGGAATACATAATAACTTTTCAAAAAGTGATTGATTACATCGATCAGCATATTCATGAAGTAATATCGATACAGGACTTAGCCAAACATATTGGTTATTCACCATTTCATTTTTCGAGAATTTTCAAAGAAGTTGTAGGTGAAACACCGATGGAATATGTGACGAAGCGAAAACTACAATTTGCCTTGAAAGATATGAGTAAACAGACAAGTATGAATGATATTGCCTTTAACTATGGCTATGAATCGTACGCAGGATTCTCCAAAGCATTTAAAAAAGTGCTTGGCGTATCACCTGCTACTTATCGTATGCATTGTCCAAACGCAGAACCACCTGCCATTCATTTAGAAGAATTAAAGTTAAATAAAACGGGTGGGATGATCTATCAGCCAAAAATGATTGTAAAGGATTCATTCGTAATTGTCGGAAGAGCCTATAATATCGAAATGAAAGATGTAAGAACGACAAAAGATGCACCAACTTATTGGTATGATAACAAGCTCACTGATGGTGAAATTGAGAGAACACTTTATGACACATTTTCACCTTCCACACATGGAGAATTTTGTTTGAATATCGCTCATACAAATGATTGGTCCAAATTCACTTATTTTTTCGGAGTATTAGACGAAAAAGTAGATAAACCTTTATTAGAAGATTTCCAAAGAATAACCATTCCAGCTTCTACCTTTGCCGTTTTTAGTACACCTTTAGTTCCGCCTAATGATTTTGTTAATTCTGTTAAAGGTACTTGGAACTATATATTAAACTATTGGTTTCCGATGTCTGGTTATGAGATTGATGAGACCAGCTATGATTTTGAATTTTATGATGAAAGATGTCATCCGTGGGAACATCACCTAGTTATGATGGAGATCTACATTCCGATTCGCAGAAAAAGCGAGAGACAAAGCTAGTCTCTCGTTTTTAAC
Organism: Bacillus sp. Hm123; assembly: GCF_051842975.2. NCBI lineage: Bacteria > Bacillati > Bacillota > Bacilli > Caryophanales > Bacillaceae > Bacillus > Bacillus sp. Hm123. Next base: position 1,716,368 of record NZ_CM200277.1, on the reverse strand, counting down.
AATTTTTGATAGATAAATAGAACAGGTGATAGTAGAAGGGCGCTTGCAGCTAAACCAATTTTAATGGATGTATATTGACTGATCAAACCAGCTACAGGACCTCCTCCAATTTGACCAATAGCATCTACCTGTCCTTTGACTGAAAAGAAGGTTGCTCTTTTTGAAGAATCTGTAATTAATTGATTAAACCATATATTTTCAAAAGTAGACGTTACCTCTCGAATGACTTGAATGATGATGAAAAAGCAAATTAAGCCGATTAAGTTTGTTGAAAAAGCAAAACAAATTAACGCTAGAATCAGGATAAAATAACTTAATCGTAAACCTTTATATAGGCTTTTAAATTGTATTTTCTCCGACATTCGATTTAAAAACTGAAAAACAATAATCGTAAAAATAGATGTAACAAATTGCACACCGCCAACAACGAAAATCATATGCTTTTCTGATAAAGTTCCTTCTATTATGTCGGCTATATGTGAGATCCACAGGCGATCAAATCCTTCACTGTAAATACCTACAATACAAGCAATTAAAAGAACATAACGCAATATAATGTTCGCTTTAAATGAAGAAAAGACGCTAGATACTATTGATTTTATATTTTGTATAAAAGAAAGAGACTCTTTTTTCTTTTCATCGATCACTTTTGTTTCAGTCATAGTTCTCCATAAATAAAGAGATAAAAGTAAGAAGCCAATGGCGCCAATAAGTATAGAAGCTTGTACCGAAATATATCCAATGACTACTGCTAGTAAAATACCGAATAAATTACCTACATTTTCGTATTTTGTACTATTTATAAATACTTTATCTACTTTGTTTAACCCCACTTCATCTGTGACCCATGCTTGTAATGCACCACTTATGCAAGTATATCCACCCCCCCAAACGACTTGTGCAATCAAAATGGCAGTGAATGTAGGGAATAAACCTTCAATAAGAAACCCCAGTCCGATTAATGAATAACCTAGAACAATAGAGAATTTTCTCCCTTTATAGTCAGCAATGAGACCCGTAGGAATTTCACATATTAAAACCGTTATTTCTAATACTGTTCCCACGAGTACCAATTGCAAAGCATTCATTTCTACAACTTGTACATAATATAAAAGATTCACAGTAAAAACCATCCAAAAGAATAACTGCGATGCAAAAGATTGGGATAAATATAGCAAAGCTGGCCGCTTATGTCTCGTCATATCAAACAACTCCTCTCACAACTTAGCTTAATCTAAATGGTCAAGCGATAACTATTCCAAAATTGCTATCGTTTGAAATAAACGAACAAGCTCAATTTCTCCATTCTAACACTGAGAAATTGAGCTTTTTATAAATATTACTCTGTATTGACTTTTCGCCTCGACCAAATGACCACTGGAACAAGAAGCAGTGCAAGAACTCCTCCTGCCAGTGAGAGGGTAGCGTAACTGGAGTGAGCGACTACCATGCCAGACATCGCACCCCCAGAGGCCCCGGCTAAAGCGACCAAAACATCAACGGTTCCTTGTGTTTTTGCACGAGTAGAGGGGGAAGTGGAGTCGATAATCAGTGCTGTCCCACTAATCAAGCCGAAGTTCCAGCCAAGCCCAAGTAGAGCGAGCGCAGTCGTCAATCCGAGCATAGAATCGGTCGGGGCGAAAGCGGCTAGCAAACCGGCTGATAACAAAGTGACACCAGAAGCAATCGCCATGATCGTTCGCCCCACTTTGTCTACGAGAAAACCAGTGACAAGAGAGGGAAGGTACATGGCGGCAATGTGAATACCAATCACCATTCCCACTTCACTTAATCCATGACCATGATGTTTCATATGTACAGGTGTCATCGTCATAATGGCAACCATCATAATTTGAGTTAACACCATGACCGTCGCTCCAACCATCATGCCTCGTTTGTGAATCGCTGTTGCTTCAACCTTTTGCACTGACTGCTTACTATCGTCCGAAATCTTCGCATCAGCCAGTGCTTTTGCTACAATGAGCGGATCAGGACGGAGAAAAATCAATAACACGAGCCCAGCTAAAATAAAGGCGACAGCCGCTAAAATAAAAGGACCGGCTAGAGCTGGAATGCCAATAAAGGTAGCAAACTCGCCCATGACACTGACTAAGTTAGGCCCAGCCACCGCACCGAAAGTGGTCGAGACCATCGCGACACTAATAGCAGTGGCCCGTTGTGTTGGCGCCGCTAAGTCTGTACCTGCATAGCGAGCTTGCAGGTTTGTGGCTGTGCCTGCGCCATAGATGAACAATGAAGCAAAAAGCAGAAAGATCTGATCAAAGGCAGCGGCTGTCACGACCCCAATCGCTCCGATCCCACCAGTGATGAATCCTGCCGCAAGACCGAAGCGGCGGCCATAGCGTTGAGAGAATCTCCCAACAAGCCAGGCAGCTAACGCAGAGCCAAGGGTGAAGAGGGCAGCCGGCATCCCAGCTAAACTGTTAGTGCCGAGCATCTCTTCCGCAAGAAGAGCACCAACTGTCACACCAGCGGCCAGTCCCGCTCCACCAAAAATTTGCGACATGACCACAATGAGTAACGTCCGTCGGTAAAGCTGCTTTTGCTTTTCTGGAGAATCTATATAGCTTTGTAGCCATGTAGGCTCACTTTTTAATGCTCGTGAATCCATTATTTCATGAAACCCCCTTTACATAAATGCCCGAATAAAAGCCATCAACACGACCCCAGCAATGACCGTCACTAACAAGCTTTTCGTCCAAATGGCCAATAGAAGGGTTGGTATTAACGCCATGAGGACTTCACTGTTTAAACGAGGCAACTGACCGGGTTCGCCTTCGATGACACTGCCAACAACAAGCGCCGTCAAAATACAAACCGGGATAAAAGATAACCATTTCATCGCCGGTTCAGGTAGCTTTACATTCCTAACAATGAGGAAGGGAGCTACCCGAGGAATGAACGTCACGATGGCACAGCCGATAATGACAAGTAAGACCGTTAAATTCACACTCATTTGCTCGTCACCACCCCAATTGTTGCGACAATGACAGTCGATAAGATGACTGCTAGATCAATCGATAGAAAAAAAGATAACACATACATACAAGCGACCATCATCAAAATTAAAAATAAATAATGCATTAACTGTGAACGTTTTAAACTATCAATCTGCAATACGAGTAAAGCGACAAACATTGCTGTCAATGCAAAATCCAATCCGAACTTTTCAGGATCAGACACCCACTTTCCGAGAATGGCTCCGACGACACAAGCGGCGATCCATGTGACATAGGCCGTCAAATTCAGCCCATTCATCCAACGGTCATTGACTGGTTTAGAGCTGAAAATTCTGCTGGCAGCCACACCGAATGATTCGTCGGTCACAAGCGCTCCAATGCCTGTGTTTTTCAGTAAAGAATATTGCGAAAAATGAGGAGCCAACGTGGCACTTAATAAAAAATGACGTAAGTTCACAATAAATGTGGTAAAAATAATCGCCGACGGGGGACTAGCTGTCGCTAGCATACCACAAATAATAAATTGTGACGCTCCCGCATAAACAAGCATAGACATTAAAGCTATTTCCATAACGCTTAGCCCCGAAGCCACGCCGACAACTCCTGCCGCAAATCCAATGCTGATATACCCTAATAACGTTGGGACACAATCTTTCACTCCTTGTACAAACGTTAACTGTTCTTCTTGGGCGACTTCCAACATAACCCCTCCTTTTTTGTTTAATATATTATACATTTGTATGATATAATCATCAATAAGAAAAATAGAGGAGGATGAATATGAATTCTCTACAGCAGATCATCGGAAAAAATTTGGCCGAAATTCGAAAGAAGCGAGGGTTAAGTTTAGATCAAACAGCTGAACTGACAGGGGTCAGTAAAGCCATGCTTGCTCAAATCGAAAAAGGCAACACGAACCCTACTGTGACAACGCTTTGGAAGATAGCGAATGGGCTCAACGTTTCGTTTTCTACTTTTATGAAGGAAAAAGCGGCACAGGTGACTCAAATTAAGAAGGACCAGCTCCAGCCACTCATAGATGACCAAGGAAATTACTTAGTTTACTCGCTTTTCCCCTTTCATCCTGATAAAAAATTCGAAATCTTTTTTGTTGAACTAGAGCCAGGGTTTACCCATGAAGCAGATCAACATCATCCTATTTGCGAAGAGTATGTTTTAGTGAGCGAAGGCGAGCTTACGGTGGAAGTCAAGGGAGAGGAATATTCATTGCATCAAGGCGAAGCCCTACATTTTCAAGCAAAAGACAGGCATTTATATAAAAACACGACGGAGCGGATCACGACTTTTTTTGTGGTGATTTATTATTCAGAATGAAAAATCGGAAGGGCTGTAACAGGCCTCTTCCGATTTTTTTAGTGACTTGGCAATAAATAAAGCACAGAAAAGAAGTGACTGACACTTCCAGCGAGCACAAACAAATGCCACACCATATGATGAAATTTAAACCCTCGCCATACGTAAAAAATGGCACCTAACGTATATAAAATGCCCCCAGTAACGAGCAGGACTAAACTAGTCATCGAAATATTTTGCACTAAAGTATCCCATGCAAATACAATTAACCAGCCCATGACCACATATAAAAAGGTGGAGGTTTTCAAAAACCTTTTCACAAAGAAACATTTAAACACTGTACCAGCAATTGCTAATCCCCACACGACAGCAAACAACGTCCAGCCAAGCGTTCCTTTTACCGCTAAAAATAGAAAGGGTGTATACGTCCCAGCAATGAAAAGATAGATGGATGCGTGATCAAAAATCTCAAATAAATCCTTCACTTTCCCTTGAGGAAAACTGTGCACTAACGTAGAGGATAAATAAAGCAGCAGCATCGTCACCCCAAAAATCGTAAAACTCACGATATGCCACACATCCCCAAAAAGAACTGAAAAAACAATTAATAACGTTAATGCAGCAATACTAAGAACGGCCCCAACCCCATGAGTAATCGAATTCGCAATCTCCTCACCACGGGTAAAAATATGAGTATTTGCCATCAAACCTCTCCTCCGTACAAAAAATCTACCTTTATCTTACCATACTATGATGAAGAAAATCATTTTGGGAATTAGAGGGTGGCTAACATACACGTTAGAGCGGCAAGCTGAGACAGTATCAAGTACTCATAAAGATGCCCATCAATATAATGGATGACCAATACTATTTGACTCGATTGGTAAGTGATCAGTCTTTATAATAAAGATAAATATAATCCATGGATCGAGAAGGGGGTTAAATAAATTTTGAACGACATGAAAAAAGAATTTTATTCATTTTTCAATTTAAGAGAAGAATTAAAGGAAGATTTTTCACTCAATAATACTAATGGATTAGAAGACTGTGCTCACTTTCTGATAGACTATTATTCAAATAGTAGAAGTAAGTCAGAAGAAATGGAAATGACCTTCTTCATTTTGATAGCTGAAGTTCTTTTAGATTTAGGTGGTTCTTCTCAGTATATTTTTGAAACAGCCTTGAAATATACAGAAAGGGGTAATCTACCAACAATTTGGTTAGACCAAGGAATTAATCCTAAAGAAATTGAGAATAGAAATAGGATAATTAATGAAGTAAAAGAACAAATTATGAGAAATTAATACAGTGGTTTACTTAAATACTATTCGTAATTTTGTCGATGATAAAAAGAACACTATTCAAAAACAATAGAACTTCTTGTCAAATCCTGCGCTTGCCGGGGAAATAATTTTTGTGGAAATATTTTCACTGCAAATAGGAAAAGAGGAAAAAACCTCTTTTCCTATCGTCGTTCTTGCCTCTGATCAATCGTTCCTTCATTATACACGTCGTTTATTTGCTCCTGAGTAATACTCATCCCATTATCCGTACTGTCCGCTTTCTGTACAGCTTGAATCGCTTCTTCTTCATTCATCAGTCTAGATCCCATGCCTTGCTCTTTTTTCTGCTTCATCAGCATCATTCTCCTTTCAACAACATTCCCTGTTAGTCTGACCGCCTTTGCATAAAGTATGCGGGTAAGTTACTCATACTTCTTTACTCGCAGTCATAGCATGTACTAAACAAGTGATGGAAGGGTGAATTTTGTGCAATTTTATTACGGCCCGCAAATGCCGCTACGCATATTAGACGAGGCTGAATTTTGGAAGCATCAAGAAGAAGAACATACCGTCGTCATTCGAGAACTATTGCCAGACTTAGAGAAAGAATACGTAGAAGCCTTAAAGAAATGGGAAGCCTCCTTATCAGCAACACATCAAAAGATCGTCAGAGTAATCGAAGCCATCAACCGCTCAACTAGCTATATTCCAGCGATACTTTATCAAGAAGTGTTAAAGCTAACCGAATTTTGCCTAAAGCAAAGCGAACAATTCATTGAGTTGTGCCGACAAATTAAAGAGAACAGTGCCGCTGTTCAAAAAAATCCCGTAGCTAAAACCGTCATTAATCATATCATCCGCGAATCTGAATACTTCATTGGTATTGCGAAAGCGTTACTTTCTATTTGAGTATAAACACCTCAATTGACAGAAAAGAAAATATACTTTAAAATGACCTTAGTCAATACATGACCAAGGTCATTTTCGGTTAGGAGTCGATCGTATGCTTAGAGAAAGTCGAAAAAAAGAACTAAAAGAACAAATTTTTCTGCGAGCCGTCCAACTATTTAAAGAAAAGGGCTATGAAAAGGTAACGGTTCAAGAAATTGCTTCTGCATGTGGCATTGCTAAAGGCACATTTTTTAATTATTTTGCAAAGAAAGAACAGATTTTATTGTATTTAGGGGATTCACAAATCGAGTTATTACAGGACAGCATGGAAAAGCACCAACATCTTCAACATCCTAAAGAAAAAATTCAATGTATTCTAAACGATTTATTGTTTAGATACATCGAACAAGGGGAGCTAATGAAACATGTGTTAGTGGAAATCGTAAAATCAGCTTATGTAGTTGAGAACGAATCAAAAAGTGTCCATCAGTTACAAGAAACGATCACTTCCATCATCGATCACGCAAAGCAAAATGGACAACTAGAAAGTAAATGGGATACGGATATCATTGCTTCTACCATCATGGGCACCTATTTCCACACAATGATGTCATGGTCGTTATTACAACCTCAAACATCCGATATTAGAGACCTATTTCAACAGCATTTGGATGTCGTATGGGAAGGAATTAATAAAGAATAGGAGAGAAAACATGATGATGACAATCACTTTATTAGCTGCATGTATATTGTTTGCTGTTAGCTTGCTTCACGTTTTTTGGGCATTTGGTGGAAAGTGGGGAATCGCCGCTGTTCTCCCAGAACAAGAGGGGGAACGAACCTTTTCTCCGAGTGTCATTATTACTCTTGTTGTCGCCTTTTTGTTAAGCGCGGCAGCATTTATTCTCCTTCTGCAAGCTAATCACATTCACTTATCTGAAACGTATTTGATTGTTCAAGTAGGTGCTTCGGTTTGTGCGATTGTTTTTGCTCTTAGAGTCGTTGGTGATTTTAATTACTTTGGAATCAGTAAGAAAAAGAGAAAAACAAAATTCTCGATGATGGATACGTATTTTTATATCCCACTTTGTGCTTTTTTATCTTTAGCTTTTATTGTAGCGATTATATATGGAGGGTAAATTATGAAACATAAAGTGATCGTTATCGGTGGTGGAATTGCAGGTCTTTGTGCAGCTATTGGACTTCAAAAAATAGGGATCGATGTAAAAGTATACGAAAGAAATGAAGAGCCAACAGTTGCTGGTGCCGGAATTATTATTGCGCCGAATGCATTACAAGCTCTTAAGCCGTACGGAATCTCGGATCAATTAATCCGTAGCGGAAAGCAAAGTAACGGTTTTCGATTGTTAACAGATCAAGGGAAAGCTATTAACCAATTACCTGTTCCAGAAAAATATCAAAAAATGTATTCCATACATAGAAAAGATTTGCACCATTTATTACTTTCTGTCCTTCATCCTGGTACTGTCGAATGGGGAAAACACTGCACACAGGTTAAGCAAGATGACAGTGGTGTCCACATTCAGTTTAGTGATGGCAGTGAAACAACGGGAGACATTCTAATTTCAGCTGATGGCATCCATTCGGTCATTCGCAAACAGCTATTTCAAAATGATGATTATCGTTTTGCAGGGTATACATGCTGGCGAGGTGTTGTTTCCGCTGAAAACCTTTCAAACATGAATGATTTCATAGAAACATGGGGAACGAAAGGTCGCTTCGGTATCGTGCCACTTCCTCATAATCAAATTTATTGGTATGCTTTAGTGAATGCAGCTGCAAACGATACGCATTACTCTCGTTATACAGCGGCAGACTTATACCATCATTTCAAAGATTATCATGATCCGATCCCTAGTCTATTAAAAACTACAAAGGATCATCAAATGATTCACCGTGATATTGTAGACATTGTTCCGCTGAAGAAATTTTTTGTCCAGCGTACTTTATTTATTGGGGATGCTGCTCATGCGATCACTCCTAATATGGGACAAGGGGCCTGTCAATCGATTGAAGATGCTAGAATTATTGCAGAATGTATGCAACATCATTCAGACTTCCATCAAGCCTTTGTCGCATATGAAGCTAAGAGAAGAAAAAGAATTGAAAAAATATCTAATCAGTCATGGATGTTTGGTAAAGTGGCTCAACTAGACAACCCGCTCTTAGTTACACTAAGAAATCGATTCATGAAATATACGCCACAAGCGATGTATTTACGACAAGCGCATGCGTTGTATCAGTTTCAAGGGTGGTATTAAGCATTAAGGCTATCTCATCTTGATAAGATAGCCTTAATTAGCTAGTTTCTGATTGACGAGCATGAAATAATTATATATACTTTTATTAACCAGTGGTCAATAAAAGAAAGGAGACGTATAGATGACACCAAGAAAAGCCGTGGAGAATGAATTGACACGCGAAATGATTATGGAAGCTGCTAGCGATTTGTTTGTAGAGAATGGCTACCAACATACTTCCATGCGACAAATCGCGAAAAAACTAAATTACAGTCACGGGGCAATTTATTATCACTTTAAAAACAAAGCAGAATTATTCTTTGCCTTAGTGAAAGCTAATTTTTCTAAACTGAATAAAGTACTTGAAGAGGTAATCGCTTCTTCACTTTCTCCAGAGGAAAAACTAGAAAAAGTACTGCTTGGCTTTATCGAGTATGGTATGAACAATCAAAGTGATTATGAAATCATGTTTTTGATCAAGGACGAAGAATTAAAAAGCTACAGAGAAAATGCGCCAGATGTCAGCTATGAGCGATTTGCTTCTGTCATTATGGAGCTATATCCTGGACAAATTACTCTGAAAGAAACTTGGTTACTATTTCTTAGCCTTCATGGATTTGTGACGATGTATTGCCGCAGCGGACAAACGATGGCAGATGTCCGAGAACTAGCAGAAGCTCATATACAGTTTTTATTAAAAGGAATCCAATCAAACTAATTTTTTTACCCTTTTATTGAACAGTGGTTAATTAATTCGGAGGTGGAGAATATGGAGAAAGCTTTAGTAGTAGGGGCAACAGGTGGAATGGGGTATGCGATTGTCAAAGAGCTTAGTAGAAGAGGGATTGAAACGATTGCCTTTGCTAGAACGAAAGCTAAGTTGGATCAATTATTTGAGGCATTACCAAACGTCCACATTATAGCAGGTGACATTTTTCACCTAGAGGAGTTGAAAAAAGCGGCCAACGGAGTAGATATTATTTATCATGCGGTCAATATCCCTTATGAGTTATGGGAAGAAAAGCTCGTGATGCTGAATAAACATATTATAGAGGCAGCGAAAACGAATGATTGCAAGCTAGCTGTCGTTGATAATATTTACGCCTACGGACGAAATCCTGGGCATAAAATCACCGAGATGACTCCAAAACATCCACATACGAAAAAAGGAAAAATCCGTCTTCAGCTCGAAGAATTATATACTCATTCGGGAGTGCCGACTGTCCAAGCTCATTTTCCTGACTTTTATGGTCCAAATGCAACGAGTACAGTGATGCATACGACGCTTCAAAATATTATTAAAGGAAAAAAAGCGATGTATGTGGGAGACATTCGCAAACAACGTGAATTTATTTATACGCCAGATGGCGCGAAAGCATTAATCGAATTATCTACTCTTGACCATGCTTATCATAAACATTGGAATATTCCAGGGGCTGGAACACTCAGCGGTCAACAATTAAAACAGTTACTCGAACAAATCACGGATCGTCCGCATTCCTTCTCCCAAGTGAACAAAGGAATGATCCGCTTCCTATCTTTATTTAGCCGCAATATGCGAGAAGTGGTCGAAATGATGTATTTATATGAAGACCCTGTTATTGTATCCGGGGAAACATACGAAAAAGAAATCGGTCCCTTGCCACAAACCCCTTATGAAGAAGGCTTAACTGAAACTATTCAATTTATGATGAAAGAATCCTGAGCATATAGAGTGTTCAGGATTTATCCCTATTTTGGAAATTGATTTTCAGAAAAAGTTCAATCGAATATCAAAGTGACAATCTGCTTGAAAAGGTCTTAAAGTCATTTACACAAAAATATTCGACACTTAATTTATAAATTAGTTAGCAACTTCTCAGCAACTTCCCTAGTGGAAAAAGGATTTTGACCAGTTATTAGTTTGCCATCTTGCACTACAAAAGAACGAAAGGCTCTAGCTTTCTGGAAAATCGCTCCATGTTTTATAGCTATATCTTTGTTTAAAAATGGTACAATAGATTTTTTAGTACTTAAAATTTCCTCAGTTGTAGTAAAGCCTGTAATCTTCTTATCTCTAATAAGATAATCACCATTCTTATCTTTAATATTTAATAAACCTGCTATACCATGACAAACTGATACAATATAACCACCGTTATTATAAATAGCTAAGCTAAGTTGTTGTAATTCAGAATTATTAGGGAAATCCCACATAACCCCATGACCACCAGTATAATAAACTGCAATATAATCATTGGGATTAATATCTGAAGGTTGCATAGAATTTCTTAATGCTCGATTTTGAAAATCTTCACTTTCATAGATAGAAAAAGTAGATTCGTCAACATATTTCATACTACGTGGATCAATAGGTACAAATCCTCCCCTAGGACTGACATAATCTACTTCAAATCCACTTTTGGTTACTTCCTCAACAAATTCTGTAGCTTCACCAATCCATAATCCTGTAGCCTCAGTTGTATTTTCGTATCTCGCTACATTAGTTAAAACTACTAAAATTTTCTTCATTTTTCCCCTCACTTTTTTCAATAATAGTTGTAACGTGATTTAATAATTTTTTTAATTTATCAATTTCAGTAGTTTTATGCGATAGAAAATAATAATTTTTAGTTCCTTCACTGCGCATTTCGATAAGCCCAACTTGTTTTAAAATTTTTAAATGATGTGACACTGCTGGTCGAGATAATTGAGTCGCATCAGTTAAATCGATGACACGTAGCCCTTTACATGAATTATGTTGTAAAAGCGTAATGATAATAGATTGACGTTTCTCATCACCTAAAGCAATCAGAAAATCACTAATATCGTTAAATTCTTTTTTTAATTGTTCTAAACCTTCCATAAAAACTCTCCTTGGTTTGTATTTTTAAACCATTAAACCATCGTTCTTTATTATTGTCAACAAATCAGTAGATGATGTTATGGTTGACAATTTAAATATTCCACCGTAACATGTTCGTTAGTTTAAATAATTAAACGATTAAACCGAATGTGGAGGTTACAACAATGAATAAATATATGAATGCCGCAGTAATCAATCACTATGGTCAAAAAAATTTAGAATTAACAAAAATAGAAATTCCAAAGATTTCTTCTGATGATGTATTAGTAGAGATCCATGCAGCAAGTATAAATCCCATTGATTATAAAGTGCGTGATGGTAAAGTAAAGATGCTGTTAAATTATAAAATGCCACTAGTTTTAGGTAACGACTTTTCTGGAGTTATTGTAAAAATGGGGGAGAATGTGACTGAATTCCAGGTAGGTGATGAAATATATGATCGACCAAGAAAGTCTAGAATTGGAACATTTGCAGAATACATTGCCATTCATAAAGATGATATTGCTATAAAACCGAAAAATTTAAGTTTTGAAGAAGCGGCAGCGGTACCATTAGTCGGCTTAGCCACTTATCAAGCATTTCATGATATTATGCAATTAAAACCGAATGATAAAGTACTTATTCACGCTGGTTCAGGTGGTGTTGGGACATTTGCTATTCAATTAGCAAAGTTAATGGGAGCATACGTAGCAACCACTACGAGCAGTAAAAACGAAGCACTAGTTAAACGTTTAGGTGCGGATAAGGTTATCAATTATAGAAACGAAAATTTTGAAGATATATTGTCCGATTATGATTATGTTTACGATACATTAGGCGGAGAAGTATTAAAAAATTCGTTTAAAATTCTTAAACCTGGTGGAAAAATCGTATCTCTTTCAGGTACACCTAACTATCGCTTTGCCAAAGCATCTGGTTTGAATTACTGGAAATCATTACTATTCAAATTTGCTACTAGAAAACTGACAGCTCTGGAAAAGCAGTATCAAGTAGAATATCATTTTCTATTTATGAAGCCGAGTGGAATACAATTAGAAGTTATCCGAGAGTTTATTGAAGCAAAAAAAATTGTACCTATTATTGATCGCATAGTATTAATGGATGATATTCAAAAGGCTTTTGAATATGCTGAGTCTGGTAGAGCTAAGGGGAAAATTATTGTGAAAATAAAGTGATAGCTGATATAGATAAACACTTTGTATACGATAATAATTCTTATTGATGATGGTTTGAAATGTATTGTAGGGTTAGAACAACTAAACTATGAGTATAGAGAGGGAGTACTCCCCGAAAGATATTACTTTAATAAAGGTGAACCGAGAACACATCAAATATTAATTGATAAGAGATCCCATACAATATTTAAATTTTATTTGTCCCTTTCCTCCACCTTCTGTTACACTGTTTAAAAAACGGAAACTCAAAAGGAGGGACTCATGCTTCACGCAATTCAACCATACATTGTCACTAGTCGAAAAATCGAATGGGAGCAGCAAAAGATTTCACAAACAGAAGAATACCTCCATTTATATCAAGATAAAGTGACCTGTGCTTCCTATGAGTTCACGATTACAGAAGTTCACGATATGTCGTATCGCTTGTTGTCTGCTAATTATGGATTTTTCTATTTGCATACGATTCGCGGGGTATTTTCTTATATCATTACCACAAGCCCAAGCCATTTTATCGATGCTTATAAGCAGATAAAATAAAAACGCTGGAGAATCGGCTCTCCAGCGGTTTTATTTTACTTCGCTACTTGATACATTTCCTTCACTTGCTTTTGCAGCTCCGTATCTTCTAAATACTCATCATACGTCATTTCTTTATCAACTAAACCGCTTGGTGTAAGGTCCATAATGCGGTTAGCGATCGTTTGAATGAATTGATGGTCATGAGAAGCAAAGATCATCGACCCTTTGAAGTTGTCTAATCCATTATTCACAGCCGTAATCGATTCAAGGTCTAAGTGGTTCGTCGGTTCATCTAAAAGAAGAACGTTCGCACCTGATAACATCATTTTCGATAGCATACAGCGAACTTTTTCGCCTCCGGATAACACGTTTGCTTTTTTCAACGCTTCTTCACCAGAGAAGAGCATGCGTCCTAAGAAGCCGCGTAGGAAGCTTTCACTTTCATCTTCAGGAGAATATTGACGTAACCATTCGACAAGGTTCAATTCTGACCCTTCAAAGTATTCGTTGTTGTCTTTCGGGAAATAAGACTGACTTGTTGTTACGCCCCATTTGTACGTACCGCTATCTGGCTCCATTTCACCAGCTAAAATTTTAAACAACGTTGATTTCGCTAATTCGTTCGTACCAACAAGAGCGATTTTATCATCTTTGTTCATAATAAAGCTAACGTCATCCAAAACTTTCACACCATCGATTGTTTTCGTTAAGCCGTCTACGCGTAGAAGATCGTTTCCGATTTCACGTTCTGGTTTAAAATGAACGTATGGATATTTACGGGAAGAAGGTTTAATATCATCGAGCGTAATTTTTTCCAATGACTTTTTACGAGAAGTTGCTTGCTTTGATTTCGATGCATTCGCACTAAAGCGAGCGACGAAGGCTTGCAATTCTTTAATCTTTTCTTCTTTTTTCTTGTTCGCATCTTGCGCCATTTTTAGCGCCAATTGGCTAGACTCATACCAGAAGTCGTAGTTACCAACATAAACTTGGATTTTTCCGAAATCAAGGTCAGCAATGTGCGTACATACTTTGTTTAAGAAGTGACGGTCATGGGAAACAACGATGACCGTATTCTCAAAGTTGATCAAAAATTCTTCTAACCATTGAATTGCTTGAATGTCCAAGTGGTTGGTCGGCTCATCGAGAAGTAATACATCTGGCTTACCGAATAGAGCTTGAGCAAGCAACACTTTCACTTTTTCCGAACCGGTTAACTCCGCCATTTTCTTCGTATGAAGGTCTTCTGATACACCAAGACCTTTTAAAAGAATCGCGGCTTCTGATTCCGATTCCCAACCATTTAATTCCGCAAATTCACCTTCAAGTTCAGCGGCTCTCATGCCATCTTCATCGGAGAAGTCCTCTTTCATGTAGATCGCATCTTTTTCCTGCATCACTTCATAAAGGCGAGCGTGACCCATGATAACCGTTTTTAACACTTCATGCTCTTCATACTCGAAGTGGTTCTGCTTTAACACAGCCATACGCGCCCCAGGTGTCATGGACACATGACCTGTTTGCGCTTCAAGATCTCCTGATAAAATTTTCAAGAAAGTAGATTTCCCTGCACCATTTGCTCCGATTAATCCGTAGCAATTACCTGGTGTAAATTTAATGTTAATGTCTTCAAACAGCTTTTTATCGCCGAAACGTAAGCTAACGTCTTGTACTGTAATCAATGTGCACAGTCCTCCATATATACATAATCGCCTTTGATTATACCATTTCACAATAAGAAAAGGGAGGGACAACCGCGAACTTCATAAAAAAAGAACCATTGACGTGAGGCGTCTGGTTCATTTATGTTCGAGAAATAGTCGGACAATCTTTTATATGTTTGACGTGAGTCAATTCCACTTGGTGAGGAGGAGCGATTTGTTGAATATCACAATAGCCAGCCTGATCCATGCGAATAATTTGATATTCTTTGTCATTGTATAAAATAACATCCTGTTCCTTCATGTTAAATTCCCCTCTTTATTTAAAAATCAATTCTTCTCCAATCTCCCAGATGATCCGAAAGTCTTGTAGCCGATAACTAAACTGACTTCCCGTTCCATGGCAATGCTTGCACACTTTTTCCATACGAATGCCTCGAATGAGAGGAACTCTTCCTAGACCATGACAATCTTCGCAAATACGTCTATAGGCCATTCCATTCCTCCTTTTCTTCTTTTTAGACACACTTTATTTTAATATACCCATAAAGAAGTGAATTCAATCGTAAATGAGTAAAAAATTAACATGATCTGTTCTTTTCCTCACATATAAGAGAACATTTGCATATATTTTAACTATTCCTATCTGGAAAATAAGATTGACTTAAAGGAATTTTCTGATAAAATATAAAACATTATTAATTCCTATCTGGAAAGTGGGTTTTAGATGTGCTGACGTATGACCAATGGGAACAACATCCATTGCCAAACATTTTATCGACGAGCGAGACGAAGGGGGCAAAAGAAACGTTGTACTGGGCATATGATCATTATGGTGATCAGCTTATGTATGCTTGTAGCTTTGGGATCGAAGGGATCGTTCTCATCGATTTGATTGCAAGCATTCGTCCAGATGCTTCGATTGTGTTTCTCGATACCGGTTATCACTTTCAAGAAACGTATGACATCATTGACAAAGTAAAAAAACGATATCCGGCGCTTCACATTCATTTGCAGCAGCCTGCACTTACGATCGAGGAGCAAACAGAAACATACGGAGAAGATCTCTGGAAGCATAACCCGAATATGTGCTGCCAACTAAGAAAAATGATCCCGTTAGAAGAAGCTCTCGAACCCGCAATCGCATGGATTTCTGGCTTGCGTCGAGAACAGTCTGACACGAGAAAGCATACCGATTACATCAACCAAGATCATAAATTTAAAAAGATCAAAATTTGTCCATTAATTCATTGGACGTGGAAAGAAGTATGGCGTTACGTCACGAAGCAGCAGCTCGACTATCATATACTTCACGATCAAGGCTATCCAAGCATCGGTTGTGAGCCTTGCACAAAGCCAGCGATTTCGATCGAGGACTTACGTTCCGGCAGATGGTCTGGCTCTGGAAAGACCGAGTGTGGCCTACACGGCGACTAATTTTTTTATCAATAAAACCAAGTAATTATATATGAATAATAAACTAGGGGGTTTTTATGATGTCTACAATCTTGCCACATGGGGGTACACTCATTGATTTATATCAACCCGACTTCGATTTCACAACGATTCAAAAACAACTTTCGATCGACTTAACCACTTTAAGCGATTTAGAGCTTATTGCTACGGGAGCGTATAGTCCACTCACCGGCTTCTTAACTCAAAATGATTACGATAACGTCGTTGCTCATATGCGACTCGCAAATGGAACGGTTTGGAGTTTGCCGATCACGCTCCCGTTACACGAAGAGGAAGCCACTCGTTATTCCATCGGTGAAACCGTTGTATTAACTCATAACAATGTCGCTTATGGCGTCTTAACGATTGAGGATATGTACCGACCAGATCAACAAAAAGAAGCACAAAAAGTATATAAAACGACGAATGCCGCTCATCCAGGAGTACAGAAGCTATTACAGCGAGGTTCTGTCTACTTAGGCGGACCAATTCGACTTATTCGTCGGATTGAACGGACACAATTTGCCGATTTTTATTTTGACCCAACAGAAACGAGACAATTGTTTCAAGAAAAAGGCTGGAGGAAGATCGTTGGCTTCCAAACGAGAAACCCTGTACATCGTGCGCACGAGTACATACAGAAAACAGCCTTAGAAATCGTCGATGGCCTGCTGTTAAATCCGCTCGTCGGAGAAACGAAAGCCGATGATATCCCAGCGGATGTGCGCATGGAAAGTTATCAAGTATTGTTGAAAGATTATTATCCAGGCGACCGAGTCCAGCTTGCCGTCTTTCCAGCAGCGATGCGTTATGCCGGACCGAGAGAAGCAGTCTTTCATGCGATTGTCCGTAAAAATTATGGATGCACGCACTTTATCGTCGGTCGGGATCATGCAGGAGTTGGCAATTATTACGGCACGTATGAGGCACAAAAAATATTTGACCAATTTACTGAAGAAGACATCGGGATCACCTTACTTTTCTTTGAACATAGCTTCTACTGCACAAAATGCGAAGGAATGGCTTCGTCAAAAACGTGCCCGCATGAGAAGGAACATCATGTCATTCTTTCAGGAACAAAGGTGCGGGAAATGTTGCGATCAGGAGACATACCGCCTTCCACCTTTAGCCGCAAAGAAGTGATCGAAGTGTTAATTCGTGGATTAAAAGAAACGGTTCAATAGGAGGAACTTACATGGGGAATATCGTTTGGCATGATCAATCATTAACAAAAGAGCAACGGCGGCACAAAAATAACCATCATAGCGCCGTCTTTTGGTTTACCGGACTTTCCGGTTCTGGAAAGTCAACTATTGCTAATGCGGCGGCACAAAAACTATATGAGTTAGGCGTTCAAACGTATGTCCTAGATGGCGATAATATTCGTCATGGCTTAAATCAAGACCTTGGTTTCTCCGATCAAGATCGCAAAGAGAACATTCGCCGGATTGGAGAGGTAGCGAAACTGTTTGTCGATAGTGGTCAACTAGTCTTTACCGCCTTTATTTCGCCTTTTCAAGAAGATCGAGATATCGTTCGCTCGCTTTTGCAGCCAGATGAATTTGTGGAAGTGTTCGTCAACTGCCCGATTGATGAGTGTGCAGCACGCGATCCGAAAGGACTATATGAAAAAGCTCGGAGCGGAGATATCCCACAATTCACTGGCATAACTTCCCCTTATGAGGCACCGAAAGCACCTGAACTCATGTTGCTAACGGAGCAATATACCGTCGATGAATGTGTTGAACAGCTAGTAGCATTTATTAAAAAGAAACATTGGCTAAAGGAGGAGCATAAAAATGACCTATGAAAAAGGCTGGGCTGACAACCCCAAATTAAGCAAGCAAGAAAAAAAGAAATTAGTGAAGGATGGCCTCGATATTTTCAATGACATCCCTCACTATGCAGCGAATGGTTTTGCTTCGATCCCAAAGGAAGAATGGGACGGATTTAAATGGGCGGGTCTTTATTTGCAGCGACCGAAAGAAGACGGCTATTTTATGATGCGAGTCAAGGTTCCAACAGGTATTTTAACGAATGAACAGCTAATCACACTAGCAGAAATCTCAAGAGATTATGGCAGAAACGTGTTTGATATTACGACGCGACAAGCGGTTCAGTTTCATTGGTTAACGATTGAACAAATCCCTGATATTTTTGAACGATTAGAGCGGGTCGGCTTATCGTCTACGAATGCTTGTGGCGATGTGCCGCGAAACGTCATCGGCAATGCGCTTGCTGGTATTGATCCAGATGAAATATACGATACTCGATCACTTGTGAAAGAAATCGACAACTTTTTCACAAGTAATCGTGACTTTTCTAACTTGCCTCGCAAATTTAAACTGTCGGTGAACGCCAATGTTTACAATGCCGGAAATGCCGAAATTAATGATGTTGCTTTCCTACCTGCTTCGAAAGAAATCGATGGGGAGAAACAAATTGGCTTTCATTTAAAAGTAGGTGGTGGATTGTCCTCTGCGCCAAAGTTGGCACAAAAATTAGATGTTTTCATCTTGCCGGAAGAAGTATTAAACGTCACCATCGCTGTGGCAACGATTTTCCGCGACTTCGGCTATCGTGAAAAACGCCATCGCGCTCGTTTGAAATTTTTAGTAGAGGACTGGGGCGTAGAAAGGTTTAAAGAAAAGCTGCTTGAATACACGGGACCGCTACCAGAAGCAGGAACCGATTTAACAAAGGGCTGGAATGCAGGCTACTTTTATGGCGTCAAGCCACAAATCCAGAAAGGGCTTCATTATATCGGCGTCAATGTGCCGGTCGGTCGACTCCAAGCAGAAGAAGTGTTGGATATTGCCCGCATTGCGAAAGCATACGGCAATGGCGAGATTCGTACGTGTGGCTCACAAAACTTAATCATTCCGAATGTAAAAACAGAGTTTGTCGAGACGGTGTTAAACGAACCGATTCTCAAGCGGCTTCGCGTCGATGCACCGAAGTTTACTGCTTATTCGGTGTCCTGCACAGGCATCGAATATTGCAATCTTGCCTTGACGGAAACAAAGGAGCGAATGAAGCGAATTGCTGAGTATCTTGATGAAGAAGTGGAAATCGATGTGCCGATTCGCATCCATATGGTCGGCTGCCCGAATTCCTGCGGCCAGCGCCAAATTGCCGATATTGGTTTACAAGGTGTGATGGTGCGAAATAAAGACAAAAAAATGGTGCAGGCTTTTGAGATCAATGTAGGTGGGACACTACTGAATGACGGCATGTTTAATCAAAAGTTAAAAGGAAAAGTGCCGGGTGACGATCTTCCAATCATCTTAAAGCAATTTCTTGAGTATTTTAAAGCAACGAAATTACCAGCGGAAACGTTTTATGACTATATTAGCCGAACAGGAACTGAGCATCTCCAACAGCAACTCGATCAATGGCTGGCCGCTCAATCCTCTGTATAGAAAGGTGGGACTCTTTTGTATTTATATCGATTTGAAGTGATAGATCAAGAAAAAACGACGCCTGTCATCGTCGTAGCAAAAGATGATCACCAAGCGTTTGAACAGGTGGATATTGAATTAGAAAAATATTTTTTAGTCTTGCCTGATTATGAAGAAATCGTATTATTTGAGAAGAAACGGATTGGAAATGGTAACGGGTATGTCGTGCCCGCTTTTTCTAAATAAATAGGAGGCGAAAGAAATGGGGAAGGTTTGGCTAGTAGGAGCGGGGCCAGGTGATCCGGATTTGATTACGGTGAAAGGCTTGCGAGCGCTTCAAGAAGCGGATGTCATTTTATACGATCGCCTCATCAATGAAGAACTGTTGCGACAGGCGAAAAAAGGAGCGGAATTGATTTTTTGTGGAAAACAACCGAAGCATCATCACCTGCAACAAGAAACGATTCATCACTTACTCGTTTTACATGCCAAAAAAGGAAAAAAAGTGACGCGTTTAAAAGGAGGCGACCCGTTTGTATTTGGCCGAGGTGGGGAGGAGGCAGAGTTTTTAGCGAAACATCATATTCCTTTTGAAATCGTTCCTGGGATTACATCGGGCATTGCTGCTTCCGCTTACGCAGGAATCCCCGTCACTCACCGCGATCACAGTGCTTCCTTTGCGATCGTGACGGGTCACCGCCAAGAAGGAGAACAAGAAGAACTCAAATGGTCGGCATTAGCGAAAGGCATTGATACGCTCGCCATTTATATGGGAGTCAAAAATTTGCCGTACATTCAGGAACAACTGCTTTCTAATGGTAAATCAACCGACACACCAGCGGCACTGATTCATTGGGGGACGACTACGATTCAGCGAACAGTAATTGGTACACTTGGAACGATCCATGAGGTCGCTCAAAAAGCGGAAATGACGAATCCAAGCATGATTATTATTGGCGATGTCGTCAAACTACGAGAGAAAATTCAATGGTTTCAAGAGTTTGACAATACTTCCGGCTCTTTAGGTGCAGTCCAATGAAAGCCGTTCTCTATATTTGTCATGGAAGTCGGGTCAAAAAAGGAAGAGAGGAAGCACTTGCCTTTATTGAACAATCAAAGCCGTTGATCGATATACCGATACAAGAAGCTTGCTTTTTAGAACTAGCGGAGCCGACGATGGAGCAAGGATTTGCTCGTTGCGTAATGCAAGGTGCCACCGAAATCATTGTTTTTCCCTTTTTGCTACTGGCAGCGGGACACGCGAAAAAAGATATTCCGTTGGAGCTAAATAGGATTCAGACTCAGTTTCCGCAAGTGCGAATACATTACGCTGATCCGCTAGGTGTCCATGAAGCCATTGTTGATATTTTAATCGAGCGGATGAAAGAAAAGCAGTTGCCCATTGAACCCGATGCAACCGTGCTAATTGTCGGACGAGGAAGTAGCGATCCACAAACAAAGGCCGATTTCACACGAATTGTACAACTGTTCCGCTCTAAAACCAAGTTAAACGATGTGAATATATGCTATTTGGCAGCAGCAACACCTAAATTTCCAATGGAATTAAAGCGGCTAGCAAATAAAAAGCCGTCCCAATTATGGGTGCTTCCTTATCTATTATTCACCGGTATTTTAATGCAGTCGATGGAAAAAGAAATTCAATCGTTACGAACGGCCGAACGTATTTATTTATGCAAGTACCTCGGTTATCATCCGCGATTACGCGATATTATGGCGGTCCGCATTCAAGAAGCGGAGGAAAAAAAAGGGTGGCGCCATGCTTGATAGGATGATGAAAAATGGAGGGAAGCAACAATGGAACGCTTTATCATTTTAATGCTCGTTGGATTAGCCGCACAGCTTGTAGATGGAGCACTTGGCATGGGGTATGGATTAACATCTACTACTTTATTATTGACAGCAGGCATCGCCCCAGCTGTTGCTTCCGCTTCTGTTCACATGGCGGAAGTAGTCACCACCGCAGCATCAGGTGCTTCCCACATCAAATTCGGAAACGTCGATCAACAAATGCTGAAACGACTGATTATCCCTGGTTCAATCGGCGCGTTCTCTGGTGCGACCTTTTTAAGTCATTTAACAGGAGAACACGTCCGGTTATATGTATCGATTTTCTTAGTTGTGCTCGGTCTCTATATTTTATTTCGCTTTCTTTGGCTGAAAGATGCAAGAAAACAAGAAAATAAGGCGCTTTCCAATCGATTTTATGTCCCACTGGGCTTTGTTGCTGGCTTCTTTGATGCCAGCGGTGGAGGAGGGTGGGGACCGATTGCGACACCTACTCTACTTTCACAAAAAGGAATGGTTCCCCGAAAAGTCATTGGTACGGTCAATACGAGTGAATTTGCGGTTGCCTTATCTGCTACAATCGGATTTATGATTTCTTTAGGTCCCTCTCAAATTCACTGGTTATGGGTCGGAGCGATCATGGCTGGTGGAGTTATTGCCGCTCCCATCGCTGCTTGGATCGTCAAAAGCTTGCCGACAAAAGTGTTAGCGGTGATCGTGAGTGGCATGTTGATTTTTACAAATGTTAGAGCGATCTTCAGTTATACGACGCTTCAAAGTCACATAACGACAATCATCTATGTCATGATCGCCCTCATTTGGGGATACATTGCTCTTCTTACTATTCAAAAGGAGAAGCAATTGAAACTGTCAGTTCAACAGCTAAAGTCAAGAAAAACATCCTGACAGTGGCATCAGGATGTTTTCGTTTATTTCTTCTTATAAAATGTTCTTGAAACAACTAGACCAACGAAACCTAGAGCAATAAAGAGACCCGCTCGAATGGCCAGTGGAATATACGGCATATCGTAAAGAACCATTTTCAATAACGTTAAAATTAAGAGTGAAACCCCTATATATTTTGCATAATTGAATGTTTTCTTTAAACCAATCGCAATCGTTGTAACGGCTAAGCTGATCCAAACGACATTGACCGCTAATCGTTGCTTATTATCTGGCCAACCTTCAACGACAGCCATCGTCAATTCCGTAGAGAATATAAGCACTAATATCGTCAACAAGACACTGCCATATTTCAATGTTCGCTCTCTCACTGATGCGTGAAGCTGATATGTCATGCTCATCCCTAAAACAAAAGTCGTTAAGAAAATGAGCCAATTGACGGTTTCATTAGATAAAGGAGTAGTGATAACCTCATTAGCAATCAGCACTAAACCAGTAAAGACATAAATAAAGATCGCGATTCCTTTACTCAAATCATTTCCATATTTTAAAGAGACATAATAAGCGGCAAGCCCTTCAATTAACAAGAAACTCATTTGCAAATCTTCATTGACCGCATGCAAAATTAAGAAAGTGAGTGCAATGATGACACTCGTTAAAAATATCGGGCGCTTCTTTACATCTTGCTGATACTTGCTCAATAATAGAACATACATCACCACAATCATCACAAAAAATAATGAAATCCAATGCTCAGAAAAAGTAGAGTAGACCCAAGCCGATGTCACAAGCAAACTAGCAAACACCATACTTGCGTGCAGATCGATTTGTTTTTTTTCCTTTATATAAATATACAGCAAACACCCATGTTGGATTAAAATAGGGAAGGCGACATAATACTCAGCCGCAAACTTACCTTCCACAAATACATAACTAGAAACATAGAATACAAATAAAGCAAGATTTAATAAAATCGTGGAACCGTAATAAATGAATTTAAACTGAAACTTCACAGATAGAAACAAAAACAGGACGTATAACAGCGTTTCATAGCCTAAAAAGACATACATATTTGGCGTTTCACTTTCAATTAAGAAAGGAACTAATACGCCACCGACCATACTAATAAAGCCCAGCACTTCTGATCGATGCTTTTTCGTCAGCCATAGACCAACCGCGATCCAAGACACATTCAATACAAAGGCGAGCGAAGGACCCACCATATTATACAAAACATGCATCGCAAACGTCGTCAACATCAGTAATGGCACGGAGCCGCCCAACAATACATAGCCTAGTTTTTCACGATTATTTTCCATTTGTTGCTGACCAATTAATAACAGAAGGGAAGAGACGATAAAGCCTAACGTCACTTTCACCGTTTCATTCATTAAGCCATAGTCGGAAGCGGCTTTAAATCCCCATAAAACCCCGATAATAAACACAAAAATAAATACGCGAGGCAGCCATATTTGAAATAAAAGTTTTTCCCAATCGACCGAATCAACATCTTTATTTTGATCGGTAGCTGGTGATGGGGAAGTAGTAACCACTTTTTTATTTGTTGTTGTTTTTGTTTCGATCGGGAGCGGCTGCGTCACAGTGTTATTGTTCTCTAATACATCAATGCGGGCTTGCAGCTCTTTCATTTGCGATTCTAACTGAAGAACCTTTTCCTCTAAAGGATGCTTAGATGACTCCAGACAAAACACCTCCTAAATACTAACTTAAATTTCCACTAATACTCATTATAAGGGAATAGAGGTAATGAAATATAGTTTTTTTCAAAAAACATTAGAATGATCTAGTACACAAAATATGGAGATGAAGAATTTTTATTCATGAAAAATAATATTGTTCCAAAAAATACAGTGTTTATAGAATAATGTACGGATAAATATTCAAATATTAGTCGTGTTCTCAAATTTAACATTTTCATGAAATTAATCAGTAAATTTATATATGAAAAATATCTTGCTGGAATTTTTGTATAAACACGCTAAGATCATTAATCATGAACTGATTATGAAATTCGTGAAATAATTGATTTAAATGAATCCATACTTAAAATTTTCATTCTGTCTCATTATTAGTAGTATTCTTCTATATTGAGACGGAATGATGATATTTTAATTAACTTCTCATAATCTATATTATGTCGGGGGCGTTGTTTTAAAAAACAAAATAGAGTACTTACACTCTACTCTATTCGATGTCGATAGCTTTTATTTTTAATCGACTCTAAGTCAATAAATTGAACGCTGTATTCAATAACATCATTAATAAACAAACCATGCTCCTTCGCAAACTCTTTCACATCATTTAGCAACTCTTCATCGTATGTTGTTTTATATTGAACTCGATCTTTCGGCCTCGTTTTTTTATCAAAAGTAATTACACCTTCAGCCAACAGATTTTCCAAGCCGCTCTCCAGCAAATAGTTCACATGGGTATCATGCTCGTCAGCTAATTCACTGAGCCGCTCCAATAACGACTGGCTAATATTCGTCCGAAACTTGATTCTTGATGGGTCCGTCGTGTGTACGGATCTATCATTGTATAATTTCCACATATAAAAAACCGCTCCTTGCTTTTAGTTATTCATTTTTAAACACATGCTGTATCATGCGTTCTCGTTTATATATGACGTAATGATCACCAGCATTAGCATATACGATTTCTGCTAGTTTAGGAAGTTCATATTTTCCTTTGACCCATACACGATATATAGTTTTTCCAGTTTGACTAACTGTTAAAGTAGTTTCGGTATTCAAATTCCATTTCTTAAATACATCATTAAGCCCTTCAGCAAAATGTTTACTTCCGGTTGTTATATTCATAACATATCCAGTTTTTTGTACCCAACCGTCTCCATCAACAACTCCTCTAATAAAAGACGGTAAAAATTCATTTGGCACATGAGGAAATGGAACAGTTAATGACTTATTTGGGGTAATACCCATTTTTTTTAGATCTTGTTTTATTTCTTTGGAATTAATAATCAAAGTTGGAGTAGATCTTGTTGGAGCTACTGGTGCCAGTACGTAGTCTGCTTCCATACACGTTGCTACTAGACGGAGAATTCTTTCATCTTTTTGGGTAAGTGAAATGCTGTGAGTGTTACTATGAATTGTCCCATCTGTCGCAAACAACCCTAATACCCATGCCATTTCTTGAGTCCATACTTTAAAGAAGTCTTCATTGACCTTATGCTTACGAGGCTGCCCTGAGGATTTTACTTTGACTCCATGTTTATGCAACACATTACGAATCGCTCGATCAGAAAGACCGACGATAGGCAGCATCTCCTTATAGGATACCCCCTCCTTATATAGCTTAATAATCATTTCATCTGTTATTCCCGGATTTCTCGGCATACAAGTTCCCTCCAAATAATAACATGATTCATCCATTTAGCTTTATTATACCCTAAAAAGAACGTTTGTTCTATATGAAAGTAAAGAATATTCAAAAAAAAAAAAAAAAACGCTCACTCGATGTCATCAATAGACAAAAAAACTGACCTAAAGCTGTGTTTTAACACCCTTTTAGGTCAGCCGCTTTTCGTCATTCTATCCTAAAAACCAAAATCATTGGTAATCGCTATATCAATCGTAAAAGCTATTTTTTCATAAATATTTTCAGCCGTTTCTTCTTCATCTTCTAATACTAAGTAATATTTCTTTGTTTTATCATACGTCATACTTTTTAAGACAAATTTTTCTTTAAACGTGCGATCTTCTGGTTTAGAAGATGGACTGTCGGCGATGATAATATTCTCATTCGAAATTCGATTTCCCTCTTCGTCAATGACATACACATTTAAACGTAGAGGCTTCTTCTTATCCTCAAGCTTTTCCGTTTGGAAGAACTCTAAATAAGTCATACTGTTCGTTATTTTTCTGGTTAAGCTTGTTAATTTGACTTCTACTTTCTTTACATCATTTTTGCTGGATTTACTGCGATCATTTTTAAACTTAATCACAGGTACGACAATTTCTTGTAGCATCGCCCCACCGTGAACATAATTCGCTCCTGCGCCTTGCACAGCAAAACGATTCGCTCCTCTTGGTACAGTGACATACATATTCGAGCCTTCCCCTAACACACCATCCATTGAAAAGCTCATTGTTCCTTCTAACGACTGAGCTGTATTTGAAAGAATAAATCGCCGTTTCTGAATACCATCCTCCACCGCTTCTTTCCTTACTTTATCACTTGCTTGCAGCGGATCACGATGATAAATAAAACCATGATCCGCTGTAATGAGCATATTCGAAGCACTCACCGTATTGATCAGCTGATTCACTAATAAACGAATCTCTTTCAATGCTTGTTCAACCGCTTGAAACACTTCATGCTCAGTTGCCGCATGATCCCCCCTAGCATCAATCACATTATGATAAATATAAACGACTTTCTTTCCAGAAAAAGCTTGGCGGAATTGTTGACGGTTCATGGTAGCTAACTCTTTATATTGGATCGCCATCGAATCTTTACAACGTTCAGCAAGGATCAAACGACGGCTGTCCGTACTAGATGCTTTATATCCATTCACACACACGTCTGTCTGCTCATTAAAAGTAATCGTTTGATGCGGAAGCAGAGCGGCCATCCCTAAATCTGTATACGAAGGAAGAACCCCTTGCAGAGCGACAATGTCCGTTGAAGCTTTTCGTTCCACATTTAACACATCACATAACTCCTTTGCCGCTTCATAACGAAGGGCATCTGAAACGACCACAAATACTCGCTCTTCTTTATTCACAAACGGTTGCACAAACGAGCGGTAAAACGTGTGCTGCGAGTCCACCCCAGCAATCGGCCACTCCATTTCACT
Organism: Bacillus sp. Hm123; assembly: GCF_051842975.2. Lineage (NCBI taxonomy): Bacteria > Bacillati > Bacillota > Bacilli > Caryophanales > Bacillaceae > Bacillus > Bacillus sp. Hm123. Next base: position 1,689,033 of record NZ_CM200277.1, on the reverse strand, counting down.
TCCAATCGCATCCGACCACTTAATGGCTAATTCATTCATGTACCCATTCGTATACGTATTCTCTACTTTCTCCCGAAGCGCGATCAGCGGCTCTTTGTTCTCTATTTGATCAAACGCCACATAAAACTTCCGATAGGCGGTATCAATCTGATAATATTTGCTCACATACCCTTGGAATAAGTCCAATGATTGCGCCTCATCAATCGAGTAATGAAGCTCATGTGCCTGTTGAAATAACTGCACCGCTTGATATAATGCTCCATACTCATGTTGCAAGGCACGAAACCAATGCAGCGTTCTTCTAGCCGTAATTAACTCTGTATACGCCTCGTAATCATGAATATCAGCTAACAATTGCTTTGTAATATAGTTGATAATGCTTTCATCAAAGTAACGGAATGTATCTGATGTTATGTAATCAGCCATTTCTTTACTCTCCATATGCTCTCTAACTTTCACACGCACTTCAACCTGGTCTGCTAACTCGTTATAAATCAAAACGTCTGCGCTATGATTCATAAACTGATCCATTAATACGATACAATTCGTCGGCTTGGCGGAAATATAAGGCCGCCATGGCATCGGAAGCTCCCCGCCTAATGTTTCCGCTGTATAAGTTAACAGAAAGAAAATAAACAACGTTTCAATTGACCGGTCTGGTAAACGATAGCCGTAAGCTGTCTCCACAAGCTGCCAAAACGTCTCTTCATCGCCAAACTTTTGAATGCTATCCCAGCATTTTTTCGTTTCTTGCCGTTGCTCACGAAACAACGCTTTTAATACTTCATCTAAGCTCACTACGCTACATTTACATAAAACAGCTAACACAGCCAAATCGACTTGCTCTTCCGTATACGCCTGTAAGTTATACGCTTTAAACGCCGCATACCGCTCTTTATTATTAAAAAACTTCGTATACTTCTTAAATACATCCCGTAACACCGCATCATTCGTCACACCTAAATCACGCATCATCACCGTCATCTTATCTGTCGCAAACTCTTGGCTATATTTATAAATATCTAATAGCCAATCTTCTCGTGTTGGAGGCTTAGCCATATTCGCATAGATCAAAAAATGAGACGTTGTATCTACTTTCTCTAACTCATACTTCGTCGCAAACATATTATGCGTCGTAAGCTTCCAAACTCGCACACCTTCTAACGCTAATTCAGCCACTTCCTCGGTAAATTCACCCGCTTCATCATACCAAAAGACAATATGTCGTTTCTTTCCCTCTATTAACTCTTGAGCAAATGTCTCCTGTAAGACACGCTTCATTTCTTTCGTATTCATCTATACCACCTCTTGCAAAAATGGTTTAGCCCAAGAAGACTAAACCATTTTTAAGCTTATTTATTCTTTGGCGCTACTGCCGATACATGAATCCATTTTATCATATCTCTCTCACATTTTAGCGATTAAAATGCTGTGGTAAATCAGACACATAGCCTTCTTCACTATTTAACTGTTCTAGTTCTTCTCTAGACAATGGTTCATGATCCTGATCTGCCATATCAATCTTTTCCCAACCTGTCATTTGCTTTTTTGAACGTTGAACAAGAAATTCTAAAAAGTCAAAAGCCGCTTTTTCATCTTGCTGATCAAGACGATCAATCAGCCGATATAACTCTTCTTTGCTGATAGCCATGTATAACACCTGCTTTTGGTATATTTTTTCATATCCGATAACTTATAAAATGAAGTTAGCATGCCACACTCATATAAGTCAATAAAAGGTAAACCCGAATCATCCCCACCCGTAAAAATAGGTAGGGATGATTTACACTTACCATGCGGCAAGAAGATAGATAAGTCTATTAGACAACATCATATTTTAGCTAATAAATTCGCCTTCAACGGCTTTTTCCCTTCTCCTTGAGGAATCTCAACATCTTGGAATTTGGCATAATTCACCTTTACGCCATCATCCAGATCAATCGCCATCTTTTGATTGGCAACATGAGCAATCACTTGATCATATTGCTGGCACTCCAGCAACTGCTTCTGCAGCTTTTCCTTCGCTTTCTTCGCACGCGTCTTCTCTTGAGCAGAAACATCCGACTCTAATAGCACATCGAGCCGAACCATTTCCGCTTCATACTTCCGCTGCAACGTATGAAGATAATCCGTCCGCACTTTCGCTACCGCTCCTACATCATAACGATGCATATAAATCAGCGCCTTAAAGCCATCGTTTTTGCCGCTATCAAACAGCCAGTAAATCGGCCGTTTCTGGTACGTTCTCACATGATCTTTGTAAAAATCTTTTAAGAAATAACGGCGGATGCATTGACGAGACGTCTCATTCGCTTTCTTACTTAACGCTTCTGCGATAAAGTCTAGATTCTCTTCCAACGTTTCCTCACTAAACGTCACACGAACAAAGTCAATAAAGCGGCTAACGATATCATCTTCAAAATACTCATCATCCGTAATTGGAATGACATTATCAATATCTGCTTTAAACGTTGTATATTTACTCTCATCAAACTCGCCGCCTGCAAATACAAGACCTTCTTGATCTAAAGAATAGCGGCCGAGCATGCAGCCGACTGCGTAGGAGATGAAGGATTTAATGTCTCGTTCTTTATCGGCTAAACGGATTGTAACTTCTTTTTCATCTACTTGTGAAACTATTTCTCCTTCTAATTCATATATCTTAATAAAAATTTCATTCAGTCTTTCCTCTTTTTCTTTAATTTTTTCAAACTGCTCATTAGTATAATTATTCCACTTCTGAAATGCACAACTAAATTTTTTTTCAAAAAAATTAGGATTTAAAAATGATATTTTCGAAAAAACCCACGATGTTTCATAGCTTTCCCACTCAACTTTCGAAATGGTTATACACTCTTTAACAATCTCCTCAATTTCTTCTATCTGAAAAATTTCACTAGGTACAGGTATACTAATCATATCCCCTGGATAATAATTCATTGTTGGGTTAGTTAATTTTAAAAAGTAACTACCAACTTTTGAGGATAACATACCTAAAATATAAAATAACTTTTCTTTTTCAGAAACCAAACATATCGGTCCTGCATCATCAAAGAGAAAACCTTTTGGACTGTATCTTCCAGCAAAATCTCCTGACGTAATTTTAGTCCATGTTATTCCTTCTTTAAAACTGAAATCTAAATTATAATTATGAGACCTAACTCTCCCATTAATTGAATTGTCATTAATAATTTCATATCCATCTTTTTCCCAATTAACAACGTACTCTATATTTCCGTACCACTTTCTATAAGTACCCCCTTTTTGATATGGGTACCATTTTTTTAAGCTTGTTTTTAATTCTTCTCTATCAATGGCATTAAAATTTAACAGGTTTATATCAACTTCATGCCACAATCTTAAAAAGCGATTGTTATCTCCTGTGACCATTCCAATTCTAGGTTTAGCATGATCACCCAAAAATTCTTTTTTTTCATATAAAGAAAGTATTTTATGTCCAACCCAATATGCAAAAGTTAATCCCGGTATCTTCCGAAAAGTATCCATATTAGATATAAATCGGTTACTCTTATTGAAATATTCTTTCTCTTTTAAATGGGCATTCTCAAAATTAACTAACCTTATATAATTAGCATAATAATTACTATTTTGTTTGTTTGATAATACAAAAGCAGTAGATTGTACAACCTCTCCCCCAATTTCTTCAAAAGCTCTTGTACCAAGATGTAGCATAGAATTCACACTGACATACTGCAATAATTTTTTTCTTAATTTTTCAAATCTAACCACAAACATCCAAGAGTGTTGAGTTATCATTGATAGTAATTTACCTTCTTTGGTATACCCTATACATTTTTCCATGAATACAGTATATAAGTCTAATTTTGATGCTGGATAGTATTTTTTTATATATCCGTCCAGATTATTATTCATGTTGGAATTACCCATATAAGGAGGGTTAGTTAGCACTACATCAAATTTCTTACTCATTATCTTTGCTTGCTTAATTAGAGAAGGTATCTGCTTAAATAACGAATCTTCATGCTGATAGAAGAACACATCACTAACCTCCCCATTCTCTTGAAATTCGTGAAGTTGTACTATTTTTTTTTGTAAAACCTCAAAGTCAACCGCTTTCACATCAAGAATCGACCCAAACTCCTTCGCATCCTTAAACATATCGATCAAATACTCCACTTCTTCTCGATCCAGCGTATCCCCAACGAAATAATCAATCGCCTCTTGCGGAATCCCATTACTCTCTTGGATCGAGCACACATTCAATTCAACTGACTTACGAAAGATACGCCTGTTGTAACTACGCGCTTTCATCATTAACGCAAAGTAAGCAAGTTGAGCGGCACGGTCGTCAATATCTAGCCCATATAAGTTTTTCTCTAAAATCAGCTGCGGGATGTCTCGTTCGGCATATCCAGCTTGCTGATAGATGCTGTAGAGGACATCAAACGCATATACAAGAATATGACCTGAACCCATACATGGATCTAATACAGTAATGTCTTCTGGACTTAGTTCTTTATTTTTTAATTTTTCTAATTGCTCTTGCACTTCTGGTTCTTGTTCCGCTTCTTCTAAGTAATATTTCCACTGCTGTTGTAGTTCTTCGTTTGGATGCGATTCTAGCCATAGACGTCCTAGTGAGTTTTCAACCATGTATTTGACAATCCATTTTGGTGTGAAGAGCTGTGTAGCGGCTGGGATGTTTTCTTTTGTGATTTTTTTGTTTTTCTTTAAATCGGCAAATACTTTATCTTTTTTCTCAGAAATGTAGTATTGATACAACCATCCAATAATCTCAACTTGCTCTTTCCAATCATCTTCATCAATGTCGGAAACTAAATCACGAATCACTGACCCTTCCGCAAGCAGTTGATCCGGTAGCAATAATTCTGTATAGTCTTGAATCTGCTCAAACATCATCGGCATGATTTCGCCAAGTTTGTTGCATTGTTTGACTAAAATATATTTAAATAAATCTTCTGTGTTGCTTTCATCTTGCCGGCGATACACGATATCTACGTTTAAGTCTAGTTCATCTGCCAAGTTTGTGACTTCTGCGATGGCATCCGGCTCATGTTTCCCTTCTTGAACAGAAGAAAGCACACGTACGCCCGTCGGAAGGTATTCATTCACTTCCATAAAACGAATGGCGATGAAGCGGTTAAACCATGTGTAAGCGACTTCTTCCATCACTTGATCGAAGCCTTTTTCCTCGATTTTTTGAATAAGTTTATTACGTTGCTCTAGTTCGTAGCTTTTAAAGAACTTTTCATTGATACGAAAACCACCTTCGTATGTTTCCGGTTGTTTGATTTCATCTCTAGTAATACCGAGCTCGTATGCTTTTTGTTCGACTGCATCGATTAATTTTGTACGAGCGGATACGGCAAAGTTTTTAATGGCTGTTTTATTCATTTCGTTTTCCTCCGTTTACTAATCGAAAAGCAAAAGGCACTACAACGCCTGTCGCTATATATTGAAAGGGAGGAGCGGTCCTCCCTCTTTATTTACACGAGTTTAATCACTGCCACATCCTCTAATTCCCGCTGCAACTGTTTGCGAATTTCATCTAAAAATGCTTCGATATCTTCTTCGCTTTCAATTGTTTTCGTCCCACGAATGAGCGTGTTTTTGCTGAGGGTTTTCTTTTTTGGCACATATTTCTCTTTCGGCTCAACGACAGTCGTTCCGCCCGTTCCAGGATTGGTTACAGGTGGTGATGTGACTGGCGGTTTTCTTCTTTCTAGTTCATGGCTGATTTCATCAATGCAACGGACTTTCAAACGGTCACTTTCTGTTTGCATCGCAATCGCTTCGTAGAAGTTATTCACTTGACTGAGGCGATCTTTCAACCGATCAAAGCTTGTTTTAAATTTATTGAAGAGCACATTTTTAATCTCTTCGTGTTTATTTAATTCTTCTAAAACAATGTGATAATCCGCTTCAATTGCTTCTTTGATTGGTTCGCATTCTTTTTCTAACAGCTCAATAAATAAGTCATTGAACTCGTTAATTAAGTTAGGTAACTGATGAATATTTTTGTACGGCTCTTTATGTTTGACGATTTTAGAAATGCGGTCAATCACCCCTGTGACTTTCTGATCCGTTACATAGGTTTGGTTCTTTTCAAAAATATCTAACCGCTTGACGGCATCGTCATAAATATCTCGCTGCGTTTCAAAGAACGCTTTCACTTGTTCGACGTCTTCCGCGTAATCTAAGAAATCATCTTGTAGTTGTTTCGCTTTATTGTAGAAGCTCGCTGTGTCTGAGATATTTAATAGTTGTTCGATCGCATCTTTCTCATCCTGTAACACCTCTTGTCCAGGATAAAAGGTGTTTCGGTAGTTTGCCAGCAATACGTTCATTTTGTTTTGTTCGGCAGTTAACAGTTCCCTAAAGCGATTCATTAAACCGTCTTCATCCGCTGGTAATGCGGTAATTTCAAACAGTTCTTTACATAAATCTTTTACTATTTTTATTAACGATGGCGCAATGCGTTCGCGGTTTTTCACAATCACGCGTTCGACATAATCGCGTTTCGTTAAATAATTGACTAAGTCCCGTTCTTCAGTTGTTAAATAGCTGCTGTTGAGCTGTAATTTAATTTCTTGCCCTTTGAATAGCTTGATCATGAGTGCCACGGTATCTAGTTCGTTCCATCCGTACGGCTGTTTAGCAAAGTGTGCTGTTATGCTTTTGACCGTCATGGACTGGTTGCGGTTCGATAGGCGTTCAATATATGTATTCACTTCTTGTAAGGCTAGAGCGTTCGGGTCTTCTTCATCCATTAACGTTAACTGTTTTGGCTGTTCAGCTAGCAGTTCATTTAATTGCTTAGCCGTATCAATAAATGATTTCACATAATGAAGCTTGTTGTATAACGTATCAATTAATACTTTAAACGCATCATTGATCCGATCAACTGGATTCTTTTCTTTCACATCAAGCAGCTGCGAATTGACGAAAATATCCGCCTGTTTTAACGCTTCCGTCACATACGTCCGTACGCGTTCTTTCCGTTCTGTCACTTCTCTAGATTTGCGTACTTTAATGTCTTCGATCGCTTGGGAGACCGCAGTGCCGCTCTTAATTTTTAAATACGCTTGGATTTTTAAAATCTCTGTCATTTCATCTAAGTAAGAAGTGTCATGTGGCAATTTTAAAATGACATGATTTTCGCGCATTGACATCATTTTTAAGGCGGCGTCATTTAATTCTGTTGCCGCATCGAAGTACGGTGTAATGATTTTTAAGCCAATATCATGCGTCTGCATACCAATCGGCCGATCATCAATCACTGTATTAAAGCTGAAGTGATGTTTCGATGAATAGCGATATTTTTTATCTTGATAAACGCCATTAAAAATTTCATCGCCAATTTTTTGAATCACTTCTGCTGTATCGACGTGCATATTTTTAATTTCTCGGTTAATATCTTGCTCATCATTCGTTAAAAAGATGTATTCTTGTCCGTTTTTTTGGATGAGCGTTTCTTTACTTAGTCGAATTAACGAGCTTTCAATTTGCTTTTTCAGTTCAATTTTGTCATCACTGATATGTTGGATCATTAGAGTGGCGATGTTCTCTAAATTCGCCGGTAATTCTTTCACATATTTGATTAGAAATAACAGTTTCAACACTTCTACATCATATTCTGTTAATCGATCGTTATTTTGCGCATGAATAATGACGGTACGAATGCTGGAATCCAAAAAGGCTTCAATCGTTGCATAGAAAGCTGAAAACGGAATGAGTGTACCTGTGTCATTTTCAGCATATTTCATCGCTGATTCTTGGAAGGCACTTAATAAAGAACGTTCTCCTTCCGCTAAGTGTTTGCCCGATGCCCCATGAATACGGATGCCAGTAAATACTTTTTGCAGCAAGTTAAATTGATACGGAATGAATGGATACACATCCACAAAATCCTCTTCATTATTAAACGTCTTCATCTCAGCTGTATCACCTGAGAATGTAATTAAGTTCTTTAAAATGGAACTGTTGTCTTGGTGCAACAATTTTAGCGTCTGCTTGCCTGCTTCATTTTTTAATAAGATCCGTTTTTTAATGACTTCATCTACGTGGGCGCTAGACAAGCTTAAACGTGTATCAAACCGGCCTTGGATTTTCGAAAAGTCATTTCCGTTCACATTGATAACGGAATCAATGTCTTGCTGGCTGGTGACGAGTACCCATACCTTTCCACCGCACTGCGTTCCAATATCCTCTACCACCGTTTGAAGGTTGAGCATGAGCTGTGAGTCATTCCCGATATATTGACCTAATTCATCGATTAAGAAAACAACGTGGTGATTACTCCCTTTCGATTCAACATATTCACGTACCCTCTTCGCAAAGCGGTCAATACTAATGAAGTAATCGACTTCAGCTCGTTCATACCAATTGCGCGCAGCCTCTTCGCTCATTTTCGTTGTTTTGGCTAACGCTTCAATAATCGAGTCTTCTTCATAATAAAAGTCTTCACGTGCTTGTTCCCATGTATTGCCGGACAATTCTTCAAAGGCTGCTTTAAATTCTTCATAGCACCCATCCTTGACCATTTGGCGTTCTAAATCTGCCACCCAAGGAATAGAGCCGCAAAACCCCTGCATTTCGTTAAATACTTTGTTAAACACTTTCACAATCGCATTTTTATCCGACTTTGAATCCGACTCGCTTTTGGAATCGATATTAAATAGGATGACATCCGTAGTTGTGTTCCCAGCTAGTTTCATATCTGCCAAAACCGTTGGGTCTAATACTTTCTTGTCAAAGAAAGAAAGAGCTTCTTTGTCTTTTACTTTTTTATTCTCTAATAAATAAGAAAGAATTTTCAAAAAGTGCGATTTACCTGATCCAAAAAAGCCCGAAATCCACACACCCATTTTATCTGTATGGCCAGTGATTCCCTTTTTGTAGGATTGAAAGAATTCACCCATATGATGTAGCAATTCATTCGTCACTACATATTCGTCTAATTCTTGATAAACGTTTTGTTCATCATCTTGGCCAACTTTAATAACTCCTTTAATATCACGATGAATCGCTTTTTCAAACATCTTTTGAATTTGCATATCTATTTCTCCTCCAAACCGTCTTTTCTATTTATCAATCAGTTGAAAGGCTCTGTAATAATTATCATCCTTGATTTCTCCAAATAAGACAAGTTCCAGTCCATCATAGGTCCCAGGAAAAAACATGACTAATGGAACGTCCTCGATCGCTTTATGTAAATTATTCAAGATTGTATGAGAGCGGATAATCGGAAACGCTTTACCTACACCTGTTAAAAAGACAATGTCATTCGGTTGCACTCTTTCTATAATATACTTAACGACTAAGTCATTAGTACTAGTCAGACGCAATGCTTTTCTTGTCGCGTTTAAAATGAACTCACTGCCTTTTTTCTGCTCCATATCAATGTTTTTTTGAAGATAGCCTTTACTATCCAGTAGTTCTAACATAATTTCATATAAATCAAATTCGCGGATCGTCATGGACTGATCGCCACTTAACCGCTCTTTCATATACGAAATATGCTCTCTCACAAGCATTTCATCCTTTGGATGATAATCAAAAATATAAAAACCAATCTCATTCCCTAATCCTTTATTTTCACGAAAGGACGGATTCATAACCTTTGGTAAAATCTCATCTAATCGATCCTGAATTGTTCTCATATTTATTCACCTACTAAAATGTCCATATATATGTGATCACCGAGATCTCGAATATGTTGTACGGTTTCCATATCAACAAGCGGCCTTTGAATTTCTCTGTCTCCTTTTTGACTTTTCAGGAAACCCGCCTCAAATAAAATCCTAATATACACTTGTTTTAATTTATAAAAGGTATACTCATTCCACGAGACAATTTTATCACTTTGTTGCTGTTTATACTCAAAAAACACATTAAAGTCTTTATCTGTCAAATATGTCTCTCGAAACATAAATTTTTCTTTAAACACTTCATTCATAAATTCAAAAAATAAACGATCGGTTTTCATGATGGCATACAGCACAATCACTTTGCCCGATTCAACATCTCCATGTGCGACTTTGTCAATTAAATAATCATCTAACACCTTTAACCGAGCCAATATAATTGATGCAATTTCCTTTTTTCGCGCTTCTGTATTCACTTGAAAGATATTTTCTACAACTGCTTTCTCTTTCACTTCAAATTCTTTTAACCCTTGATATAAAAGGCTTGCGACCTTTTTTGTTTCTAAAAAAAGAAAGGGCCTGGACTTAATTGTAGACTTATACTCTTGTTTTTTTACCATTTTTCAACATTCCTTTGGTCCACTTTTTGATGATTTTATTGTAACCCTTTAAGGTTACAAATAAAAGGAATTTCTCTACAAACAGAAAAACCAGCAATATTTTGAAAACATTGCTGGTTTTTATTACTTGTCCAACTTAGAAAGCAAGAAGAAATGTCGAACAGAATAAATTTTCTTTAAATGTTGTTGGAGTATGATCGACTATGAACAAAACAACGATTATAAATCTTGGTATGGTATGATTTAGTCAAGGAACATACAGTTAAGGTGAAGGCCATAATTCCTCTATAAATCTTGGTATGGTATGATTGACACAAACAGTAATGAATCGCAATTTAAGCCATAATTCCTCTATAAATCTTGGTATGGTATGATACGTTCTCGATGTATCCTTGTAATTGATCTGCCATAATTCCTCTATAAATCTTGGTATGGTATGATCAGTGTGAAAGGGGAAATACACATGAAAATGCCATAATTCCTCTATAAATCTTGGTATGGTATGATAGAAGGTGTAATGAAAGTATGGAACTACTTGCCATAATTCCTCTATAAATCTTGGTATGGTATGATAAGAACAAGCGCATCACCTACAACGCAAGAGCCATAATTCCTCTATAAATCTTGGTATGGTATGATAGCGAAACGAAATTTAACAGTCAAAGGAACGCCATAATTCCTCTATAAATCTTGGTATGGTATGATGACAGCCGGACTGGTTCCTGCTACACTCGCGCCATAATTCCTCTATAAATCTTGGTATGGTATGATCATACAATTAAGAACTGTTAACTCTCTATCGCCATAATTCCTCTATAAATCTTGGTATGGTATGATAATAGAAAGCGATGAGGTTCATCCTGATCTGCCATAATTCCTCTATAAATCTTGGTATGGTATGATTATGCTTGATGAAAAACAGTGTAAAGAGTTGCCATAATTCCTCTATAAATCTTGGTATGGTATGATATCGGCAACGGAGAAGTTCCGCTACTTGAAGCCATAATTCCTCTATAAATCTTGGTATGGTATGATGCCGATCATAACTGTTGCTGTTTGCATCGCGCCATAATTCCTCTATAAATCTTGGTATGGTATGATAACTCCGTCCAATGTCGTATAATTTGTCTGGCCATAATTCCTCTATAAATCTTGGTATGGTATGATGTAAATATAATAGGAGGGATTTACTATGTCGCCATAATTCCTCTATAAATCTTGGTATGGTATGATTATACTACTTGTGATTGTAATGATGATTTTGCCATAATTCCTCTATAAATCTTGGTATGGTATGATAAACAGCGGGATGTCTACTTTCCTCATGATGCCATAATTCCTCTATAAATCTTGGTATGGTATGATATCTGATAACGATTTATCTGAAGCTGAATTGCCATAATTCCTCTATAAATCTTGGTATGGTATGATAAGGCGAAACACAAGATCAGTTGATGAAACGCCATAATTCCTCTATAAATCTTGGTATGGTATGATTCTAAAAAAGAAAATTACACGTTGGGGATCGCCATAATTCCTCTATAAATCTTGGTATGGTATGATCCCGCTGTCTTAAATTCCATCCCTACACTGGCCATAATTCCTCTATAAATCTTGGTATGGTATGATAATCGGTTATGAGGACAAGATCACTTACATGCCATAATTCCTCTATAAATCTTGGTATGGTATGATGCATAATCCAAGAATCCCATGAAGGGTTCAGCCATAATTCCTCTATAAATCTTGGTATGGTATGATGTTAGATCAAATTGATAAGTCTGACTTCGAGCCATAATTCCTCTATAAATCTTGGTATGGTATGATTAAGGGATGGTGATACCATGTATAAACGCCGCCATAATTCCTCTATAAATCTTGGTATGGTATGATTGTCAATCACATTAGATATGGTGAACTTGGGCCATAATTCCTCTATAAATCTTGGTATGGTATGATTCGTATTTTTAAGAGGAGACCATAAGTATCGCCATAATTCCTCTATAAATCTTGGTATGGTATGATACGCAAGCGATTATGACTTCTGGAGAATCAGCCATAATTCCTCTATAAATCTTGGTATGGTATGATGAAGTGTTGATCATCAACGTGCCGCCTCGAGCCATAATTCCTCTATAAATCTTGGTATGGTATGATCGCTAAACAACTTTCAATGTTTAATGATATGCCATAATTCCTCTATAAATCTTGGTATGGTATGATATTGCAGTCATAGACACTGCTCCCCATGTCGCCATAATTCCTCTATAAATCTTGGTATGGTATGATAGGACAAGGGGAAATGCCCGCGTAGAGTGCGCCATAATTCCTCTATAAATCTTGGTATGGTATGATAAGAGCTACGAGATGAGTACCAACGAGACGGCCATAATTCCTCTATAAATCTTGGTATGGTATGATTGTGATGAAGATGGAAAACGGGCTTTCGACGCCATAATTCCTCTATAAATCTTGGTATGGTATGATATTCTGCATCCCGTGGCGCGCTACTTGAAGGCCATAATTCCTCTATAAATCTTGGTATGGTATGATCTTTGTAGAAGAAATTGCAGAAGGAGCTTTGCCATAATTCCTCTATAAATCTTGGTATGGTATGATACGTGGCCCGAAACCCCTTGATACTCCTCATATCACGGGGTTTCTTTTTTCAAAAAAACGTTCTCAAATATGCTGTTTTTCGGGCTTTCACATTGAATTTTCTCAATACTTCTCCAAAATAAAAAGCACCTGCAAGAATTGCAAGTACTTTTCATTAGAAAAAGTCCGTTTTATTTGATCCTAGTTGCTCATCAATCGTTTGAACCCCTAACAAAATATCCATGCTTTCAAATTGTTTTTCTGTTACTTTTAGCGCTCGTATCGCTCCATTCACACTAGGAATATTTTGTTTAAGTCTTCTTAAATGCTTCTGTGCTCCTTCTTCTCCATTGCAAATTCTTGTGTAAACAGAAAACTGTAGCATCGTATATCCATCTTTTAATAAAAATTTGCGGAAACGGGTATAGGCTCTTCTTTCTAATTTGGTCATGACCGGCAAGTCAAAGAAAACAAGTATTCTCATAAATTTACTCATATGTGTGTGATCTTAACGTAATAAGTTCTGGTAATACTAATAGTGATGCATCGTTTTGCCGGCATGCCGATACATAACTTTTTACCATTTGCTCTACACCGTTTGTCAGACTTTGTCTTTCTTCTTTCCATATAGCCTCAATGTTTAACACGGAAAAGAGTTGTTCTCTAATTGTAGAATCCCATTCCGTTTCATCTGATACATTTAACGCAACGATCACATCGACAAATGGCCTTAGCACTTCCATAAAGTCATCTGCTAGGTTAAACGCATTCGTTTGACTGTCATGAAAAACACCAATACTTGGAGTGAAGCCATAACGTACAAGTGCACGAGCGGTTAACGAGCGAACCAAACTGTAACCATAGTTTAACGAAATATTACGGACGTCCTCTTGTCTGCGATAAAAGTTAGGGCCAAATAATGCGGTGAAATATACTTTGGCTCCATAGGCTTCTCGATTTGTTCGATCCCCTGACTCTACACTTCTGCTAATTGCATATAGTTTTTGCGCCTCTTCTCCTTTGTTGATCAACTCTAGACAGCGGGCCTGATTTTCGAGTTTGCGAATCACAATTTGTTGCCAAATTCTCTTTTTAAATGGTTTTGATAAGTTTAGTTGAACATCTAATACCGCTTTTTGGCGAGAATGCCGATGGAAAGGCTGCAAAATTCCTGCAGGCAGCCTTTTCCGATCACAAATAATTAACTCCACATGATATTCTACACATTTACTTAATAAAGCCGTTGTAATAGTAATTGTCGGATCTTCTATTGTAATTGTACAAATATCCTCTAAAGGAATGCGAGCTGTCTCTTCTTGCTGGATCAGTAATTGTTCATCACGCGTTGAAAGCTTACTTGGTTTGCGAATAACAATGTGTCTAAATGCCATGGCGCTTTTCTCCATGTACTTTAGTCACATTACCTAATGGATCTACTTGATATTTCTCGAATGTTACTAATCTTTGCGTACCTATCTCATCTTCAAAACTATTCATATGATCTATTAATTTAACCGCTGCAGTGCCTGAATGCACTCCTTTAAAATACATCAAACTCTCTTGCCATACATACTTTTCTTTCATGTATGTTTTCGTTTCTTTTTCTTTAGGCATTTTAACTTTAATTAAATCATTAGGATACAAGGAAAAAAGAAATTCATAGTCATCCGTGATTTTTTTCCATTCACTATATGGCTTTCCGGGCGTAATAAAACGCTCCGGAACTCTCTTACTTAAAACATCTGCTACATAAACAGGCGTCAAGAAAAATCTCCCCGTTTCTTTATGCCGAAACACTTCTGTCCTTGCAATACTCGCATGATCAGCAGCTGTTTTCTCATCTAACATCACGACGCGATTCGCCTTATCCTCGATCTTCACAGAGCGAATAATCGGTGCGCTTGCTGGATTTTTCGCTGGTTTATATAGCGGCGTGTGAAAAGCTTTTTTCTTATCTTTACCATATTCTAAATATCTATTTTTAATCGCTTCATATGTTTTCCTATCTGTTTCTTTTCCGAACATCGGGAAATCACCATTTTTATCAAACGGAATTTGATCTAAACGGACTTTTTTAACTGTACGGATATAGCCATCTTCAGTATAGCCCCGAACCCGTTTTAATGTTTCTTCGTGAATCTGTCCTTTTATTGATAGTTTTGGCATTCGCGAAACAAAAATAGGTTTCAGTTCTTCTATGAATGATTCATCATAGGTTTCTAAGTTTAAACTTTCCATGGCTAGTTTCAGCTTTTCAGGATCTTGCATCATTCTTATTTCTAGTTCATGAATAAATCCTGGCCAAGGCTCTGGGAAGAATTCACGTTCGCGTTTTAACTGATTATGCGTATGCTCTTCGCGGCGTTTGAAATAAGCACTCACTCTATGTTTAAATGGTAAACTCACTGCAACAATAACTGCATCTAGTGCATGATGTAAATCATTTTCATTTCGGTTTTTATTAAAACCCCAACGCTTTCTCATCAATGACGTATATGCACCGTTTACCGTATGTACATATTGCTTTCTGTCTTCTTCTGTACGAAATTTCAAACGATCTTCAATAAATGATTTGATGTAACGAGTAATATAACGAGTATCATTTAAGTGTCTAGAGCGGAACTCTTCAGCTTGCTCGTCATCAAAATCCTTTTTCAACAGCAAGCTTTTTTTCTTTTTGGATACTTTCATTGTAGTGACAAAAGACATAAATCGTTGCCATTTCATTTCATCATGATCGAACCATTCATAAGGTGTGCGATTTTGCTTATTTTGATTTTCAGCAGCAAGAACAAGAACCTTATTGTTGTTACTGTCATCGAAACTGCGGCTATATGGAATGATATGATCTACTTCGGAATAACCAATATCAAATAGTCGTTCTACTGAAATAGGTTTAAATGAATACGCACAACGTTCATTTTGCTCTTTCCAAAGTTTATACTTTAAAATATCATGACCTCTTGGATCGCCTTTTAATAAACCTAACTCTGCTATATGCCTTTTTGTCCCTTCATTCATTTCTCGATTTTTGTTATATTGTTTTTCAAGTTCTTTCCGTTCTTTATACACTCTTCCCATTTCTCGCGCCAGCTCAATATAGATGGCAGAAGGGGATCCGTATTTTCGTATAATTCCATTAATAACTTTCCTTACTTGTGACAAAGAACGAACAACGACTGGATTAGCAATATCTTTCGTTGGGATCACAGGTAAAAAATATTGTTTTTCTTTATTTATCCTTTGATTAAAAGCATATCCCGCTTCCGCACAAGCTTGATGATAAGGCATTCCTTGCTCCATGTGTGGCAAAATATTTTTAAGTGCTTTTAAAGACAGATGACCAAATTTAGCAAAAGAAAGCTGGAGCAGTTCTTCAGTCAATTCTTCTGTATATTCTCGATTAGCTAAATTCAACACCTTTTTTCCGTTACTAGATACATAGCGATTTTGTAAATAATCTCGAATATCTTGATCGTCTTTAAATACGGTTAAAGCGTATGCAATTGTGTCTAAATCAACGGGCCGATATGAATCGTTGATATTTTTTCCTTCTACTTTTTTAATAATCGTTCTGATTTTATACTGACTTTCTAATGAAAGGAATGTTCTGTTTTCATTTTTTTCGTTTGATTCATTGGGGTCGTAATAAATTTCATTAAAACGTTGGTCATCCGTTAATTTCAATAATTTACGTAGCTCTTTATATTTCACTTCTTTTTTAGAAAAGAGAGAATTTAATATCGTATCCCGTTCTTCTTGTGTCAGCGATCTTGAAGAAGCGGTTACTGATAGGATTCTTAAGCGATTTAATTTATCCATCGCTCGAAAACGTTCAAACGTATATGTACTTTTCGGGGCTCTTTTTTCTTTCGATTCAAATGTACAATATCCTATTTTTTTAGCGATATCATCTTTCGTCGCAAAAGGTCTTTGTGAAGCCCAAATATTTATATAGGCTTTCTCGTTTTCTAGCGTCGCAAAAGCATGACCATACTCCCTTTGCTTTTCAAAAATAAGATGAATTTCCCGTTCTAAGTCACTTCTTGCAATAACATGTGAATAGTCGCCTTCTTTATTCCTTTTACGTCCCTCAAACTTCTCATCAAAAAGGAGCATTTCGGCAATGGTCTGGTAGCCTTTCTCCTCCATCAGCTGCTTATTTTCTTGAACAGCCGATAGTACCACTCCATTATCTCCCTCTTTTAATTCGCTTTTACGATTCGATTTGAACCCTCGATTTTTAGCTAAATGAATTAATATGCGAGCAAACTCACGATCCGTTAGTTTTCTTTCTAAGCCATTCACTCTTATAAGCCAAATATCTAAATCTTCCGCCTTCCAGTCATATAACTGTTCCATTTGAACTTGTGTCAAAAGACCTTTTTGAATCATCAGCTGTCGAATACGTTCAACGCGGTGACGTCTTCGTCTTAATCGCTTCCGAGTAGAACGCGCTTCTCTTCTTGGAGTAGATAGAGGAGAACCATCTTTAGGATGTTCCGCTGCATCAAATATGCGGACTCCCATGTCTTCAATTCGTTCTATATCCTCATTAATGACTGCCCAACCAACTGATGCTATTCCTATATCGAGTCCAATACTATACTTCATCTGCCAGCACCTCTTTTTGAAAATTCAGGGTTTTGGGTATAAAAAAATGACTAAACAAAGTTAGTCATTTTTTTATAGGGAAATCCGATAAAATCGGAGTTAGGCGATCCCCAACGCCACGGCATAAAGCCTTACCATAATAACTCTATTAAATCTTGGTATGATATGATACAGTGGCTTCCTCAAACCACTATATACAATATATTACTTTTATAGAAAAAAGTAAAGAGGAAATCTCATTTTTCTATTTATTTTTTAATAGGACCTTAGAACCATGATGAGAAATTGCACATTTTTCATCATAGTCTAGATATATAAATCCAAGATAGCTATTCAACATGTTTAAACATTATCTCAGGTGCCCATACTGCCCCTAGTAGAAAAAAGGAGAGATATGAGATGAAAACTTTACAAATAACAAAAACTCACGGGTTAACGACAGATCATTTGCACCAAATGGAAAAGCGTACAAAAGAAGCTGGTGACCGTACACGTCTTACTGCTGTTCATCTTGTAATGGAAGGTTATAAAGCGATTGACGTCGCCGCCAGGTTGAATATTCACCGTCAAAGTGTCTCAACATACGTTATTGAGCAATTTGGCGTTTAGATGACAAGAGAAGGAATCCGTGTCATGCTTCATTGATAAGGACAACATAAATTAAAATAACCATCGGAATCAGTTGGTATATTTATAGAAAATGAAACATTACTCATCATCGCAGCTCTTTTTTTCATACGCAGTAAACGGTATTATATCTTTTCAATATACAAGAACTTAAATTTTTAAATTCTATTAAAGGAATTTTCTGATAGGAAAAGCCGAAAATTGTTCCTTTTGTTCAGGATCTAAAGATTTGAAATTAGCTTTTGCTTCTGATTTATTGTTCAACATTAGATTCGCACACAGTTCTAATAACGTATTAGAAGCCATTACTGCAGCTCTTTTTATTTTAATAATTTCATTCAGTTCCTGTTCACTCAACCTTTTACCTTGTCTCATCTTAGTTTGACACAAATTAATAAATGCAATTGACCTTTCATCTTCAACTAATAAACAATTGCTAAGTAAAGTTGAGGCAATCTCGAGTAGCCTTGCATCTCCTGTTTCATCGAAGAGTTTTAAGCAATCCAAAGCATAGTTATTTATATACCCGAATGTAAAATGATTATAATCCATTTTGGAGGTTGATAATGAACTAATTACTATAGTCTGATTATAGTTAATATAATTCAATAATTCCTGAATAGGAATCGATAAAAATAAACTAATTTTAGTTTCGTTTAATTTATCCTTTAGGCCCATTGATATTTTATTTGATATTTCTGCCGAAAAGATATTTGTAAGCTTTTCTTTTTGAGTAGAATTAAAGTAAAGATACACTTCGTAATTATCAAATACTTTTAAGGATATCAAACCGTTCCCTTTAATTTCTTTTGGGATTTGTAGCAGCTCATATCTTTCATTGTTAAATATAAAAAGTAACTCTAAAAATTTATCTACAAAAGCTTCATTCTTAAATTCATATTTCAATGGTATACCTAATATAGAAAATAGTTTTTCTAATTGAAAAACGGTTTTTAATTGATTTTCTACATTCTCCTGTATTTTTTTACTCGGCTTTTCAAATAACTTTTCACCTATGTAAAACGGTTGTTGCTCATCGTTTAAAGACGACAAGAATTGTCTAGAACGCTTAATATCATACAAGTTGGTTAGTTCTTCAATCTGAAGATTACTTCTTTTTCGATTGTCTTTGCAGCTAATAAGAATGAGGTCCTCAATTTTTATAATTGTTTCTGATGAATTTCTTGTTAGTGAATAAGTAAAACTGATGCTTTCATTACCTATATTTCTCTGTATAACGCCCTCTTCTAAAACACTCGAAATAGTTATGGAGTTAATTGGATATACACGTCCCTTTTCTTCTCCATATACAAATGCAGAACTTCCAAGAATATTTTTAAAATCATTAATTTTATCAATATCTTCTTCGACTAAATCAAGGAAAGTTAGTTTAAAATCTTGGAATTCCTCTAATTTATATTCATGTTCAATTAGAGATAATGATTGTTTTTTTGATTCTTCTAAAAATATACGGCAAATTCTTGTCAAATGGTCCAATGTATCTATATAGTTAAATTTAAAGGTTTTTGTAGCCTTTCTCGACTTTCTTTTAACAACCTCTTTTAATTCTAATGGGAGTAACATTCTATAAAAAATCCTTTTTTGGTTACTTGGAGTAATTAAAACGACAAAAAACAAGACACCACTCTGAGCGTAATAAATATCTAAATCATCCATATCAACGGGGTAACTACATCGATTAAGCTGCTCTCTATCAATAGTTTTACCCTTTACCTGGACAGGCACTGAACCTATTAAGTTCTTTTTAATAAGATTAGGCACACTATAAATATCTATAGTACCGTCATAAGAAATTCCTTTATCACCCATATTAATATTGGGATCTAAGCAAGTATTTAAAGATGCTGCCAAGGATATAACAGTTGTTGCTGCTATTTTTTCAATTACTGGACTATTATAATTTTTCATTACACTCCTCCGTAGATTTATTAAGAATATTTTCACTATACCAACTAGAGATAAGGGCAGACCCGTATTTATTTTCTACTTCTTTTGTAATTAAAATAATTAACTCGTGTTTGAATCTTGTTAAAGCTACATATAAATAATTCATCATTTTATTATGATCCGTTTTAATTTTAAAAAGATAATCAGCAAGGTCCGTTGTTAAAATGAATAAACACCTTTCCCACTCTAAGCCTTTTACCTTATCAATAGAATGTACAAGAAACCCATTTTTAGGCCTCCAACCTATTTAATTCAAGTGAAGCATATAATCGACCTCTATATTGTTTTGATAGTTCTAAAGATAAAACTTGGCCAATTTTGTCTATAATCATTTTATTGGTGAACGATTCGAGTTTTTGTAATATCCGTTTCTCTAAGAGATAAACAGTGTGATCTAAATTATACTGATTGGATGAAGATTTCCTAACTAGCAATTTAAATTCATATTTTAAAGATTCTAATGGCTTTGTCAATACTGGCGTAAAATTGGTTCTTACGCATAGTTGGTGAAGGATAGAAATTGATCATTTCCGGGTATAGTAAAATTAAATATACCAAAGGTGGTGTTCATCATGTCCAACTCTGTCACAGAGTGTATTCTCAGCTTCGGCAATCAGGTTAAAATTGTCCACCAATCTATCAGAGAAAACAAGTTATTTTTCGTACTTGATGTTCACTCTAGTCACGCAACCTGCCCCGCCTGCCAAACTTGTACCCACCGGAAGCACAGTACATATATCCGCAAAGTTGATGACTTGCCACTCGCTGGACACCAAGTCCACCTAGATGTTCATTTGCATAAGTGGTTCTGCGAAAACCAACGCTGCCTAACCAAGGTCTTCACAGAAAGACTAGACTGGCTGCGACCATACGGACGGAAGACAGAGCGGCTAGAATCCATTATACGCTCTATCGGCTTTGCAACGAACTGTATCATTGCCGAAAAGGTCTGTCGTTCCATGAATATCTCGATCAGCCATGATACGATCTTACGCAGAATTAAGCGTGAGCGCTTTAATGTCTTTGGCACATATCCCTTTCGTAGGTATCGATGATTTCGCGTTCAAGAAA
Source organism: Bacillus sp. Hm123 (assembly GCF_051842975.2). NCBI lineage: Bacteria > Bacillati > Bacillota > Bacilli > Caryophanales > Bacillaceae > Bacillus > Bacillus sp. Hm123. Next base: position 1,667,885 of record NZ_CM200277.1, on the reverse strand, counting down.
CGTTTCCGATACGGCACGATCTTCGTTGACTTGATTACCCATCAGCCGATCGATATATTGCCTACAAGAGATCGAATAAAAGTGACAGAGTGGCTACACTCTCATCCAGAAATTCAAATCATTAGTCGTGACGGTTCACCATCTTATGCAAGAGCAGCTTCAGATGCCATTCCGAAAGCTATTCAGGTGGGAGACCGTTGGCATATTCTCCACCAGCTTTTCGAAGCGATCAAGAAACAACTACCCCTGCTTCTCCCTGCGAAATGGAAAACAAGCCCGGTCAGGTCATGCAAGAATAATACAGTTACAAGCCCACTCTCCAAAAGAGATAGATATAGAAAAGCAAACGAGGAGAAGAGATGGCAGCGTATCCAAATCGTTCAAAAGATGCGTGCAGAAGGTGCCTCCATACAAAGTATTGCGAATGAACTCCAAATCGACCGGAAAACGGTCTATGCTGACCTGAACACTACATCTAAACCTTCGCACCGACGGCATTCGAAATATGATAAGTGGCGGCCAAGGATAAGGAACCTATTGACGAAGAAGCTATCAGGGAGGAGGATCACAGAGATATGTCAAAGTGAAGGATTCACTGGTTCGCATTCGACATTGAGTCATCTGATCTCGGATGAAAAGCGAAACATGGAAAAGTCGGAGACGATTGTCCTGTCACTTCGACAAAAGGCACTCCTCGCGATTTGGGAAAATTCAGATGAAAAGTTTGAAGACGCTTTGGTCGCTCTTCATCCTAAATTGCCACAGAGGTTTCCGGAGTTGTTGGAACTACGCGCATTTGTCTCAGATTTCCGGCAACTCTTTGTTTTGAAGGAACGCTCTGGCTTAAGGAAATGGCTTATTAAACATAGGAATACGGACTTCGTTCATCTCCAATCTTTTATTAGAGGAATCAAGAGTGATTTGAAAGCGACATGGCACGCAACGATCCTCCCATGGTCTAACGGACCTGTAGAAGGACAGGTGAACCGCTTGAAAATGATCAAGCGTATGATGTACGGTCGCGGCAGTTTTGAAGTCATACGAAACCGTTTGCTTTTCCGTTGGTAACTATATTGAAATAACAACGAATTAATTAGTATAACCAGTACAGAAACAATCACCAACTATGCGTAAGAACCAATTTAACACCGGCATTCACAGGCTTTTCGGATGTAGTCGTATTAGTAAAATAAATGTCGTGTTTTTTAGAAATAAATTTATAATCCCACTTAGGATTATTTATAAATTCTTTTAAATTAACAGTGCTTTCAAATACTAGATTGATTTGCCCATTACCATGCTTATAAAGCACATTGCGAATCGCTCGATCAGAAAGACCGACGATAGGCAGCATTTCCTTATAAGATACCCCCTCCTTGTACAGCTTAATAATCATTTCATCTGTTATTCCCGGATCTCTTGGCATACAAGCTCCCTCCAAATAATAACATGATTCATCCATTTAGCTTTATTATACCCCAAAAAGGAACATTTGTTCTATGATATATTTGGAAAACATTCACTTGGTGTCATCAATAGACAAAAAAGCTGACCTAAAGCTGTGTTTTAACACTCTTTTAGGTCAGCCGCTTTTCATTACTCTACTCCTAAAGCCTTAAATTTACTCAATCGGAATATAAATATCTGTCTTACTCTTAGCTTTGAAGTTTTTTGGTGGCTCAGTAACGTATAATTCAAATGGGAATGAATCTCTCGGTGTGTATTCACCTTTACTCAGTAACCAATCAGAATAAGCATATTTCCAAGCTTCTTCATACTCACCTAGTGTTAGATCATAATGTAGTACTGCGTATTTTCCGCCAAAAGTCATCGTACCGATTTGTCCTTCTTCTTCAATTGCAGTATCTGATGGAACCGTCATTGCTACGCTAGTTCGTAAATTTTCTGAATCAGTTACGAAAGGATTATCATGGTATATAGTCATTACCTTTGTAACATTATCTTTGATAAGATCATATTTTTTTGCGAATTTGAATAGTTCATCGAACATCTTACGACTATTTTTTCTATACTCGACATAATTTCCTTTGAAGCGTACATAGATTACTTTCATTTCAATATTTTCTACTGTGATCGTTGGTTTTTCCATTAATATCATCTCCCTTAACTTAAGTATAAGGAAGATGATCGGCTATTTCTTGTCGTTTCTTGCTTTCCTGTATTCTAATGGAGACATTCTAAAATACTTCTTAAAAGCTTTGTTGAAGGTACTCGCATCATTGTAGCCATATTGGAGCGCAATATCTGTGATGCTCAAATCATTGCGGACTGCGAGGAATATCCCTGCTCGCTCCACTTTTATTCTAGTAACAAACTGTTTCACCGTCTCGTCACTGTACTTACTAAATATACGATGGAAATGATATTTAGACATATTTGCATGATTTGCTAAGTCATCTAGTGAGATTTTTTCGCTCAGATGGCTTTCAATATAATCTTCGGTTTTGTTCACCAATCGAATGTATTCATCCATGTCTTCACGCCAATCAAGTCTTTTATTCATTATAACAAATACTATGGGACAACCATTAATTGAATAAGAATTCACCATTGATCCCCATCGTTTGAAGACAATTCTTTAGAATATCTCTATCAATTTCATTCACAATATAATATTTTTCTTTAAAAATAATTCTGATGATATGATTAATTTCTTCCTTGTTAACGCCAGTTGATTGCATATTTTTAATAAATAAGTTTAAAGGTATATTGCTCGCTCCAAAATGTAAAGGTGGTTGCAAGTAATCTATATTTTTATATTGTTTATAATCGTTTCTTTCGAAGAATTTATTTCTTCTAATACAATCTTGCTTTTCTGTTTCTGTATGTACCACTTCTTGTGTTTCTGTTTCTAAAATCACTGCTTTCAGCGAGGTGTTTCCGGCAAGAGAAGCATCTTGAACTAATAATTCTTCTAATTTCAATAATGTTTTTGCTCCTAATCCTTTACTTCTCACAAAAGGGTCGGTAACAATATAAACGATAAACCCTACATTTACAGCTGCTAAATAATGCCCTGTTGCAAAAGATACTATTTTCTCTCCTTCAACACCAATTAAGAATCGGAAATTATTTGGTTTATTTGTTTTTGCATAGTTTAAACTTTTTAAGAATATATCATGTGATTCTCTCACTTCGACAGGAAATGCTTGATCAAAAATTTTTAAAGTTTTTTCTAAATTACTCACATTATCAAATGTAATTTCATCCCATGTAATAGTCATAGACTTCCCCCTCACCTTAGTTTTATTTGTAATAAGCTAAAATCGGTTCCTATACTATTGTCGATCTGCCCAAACTTCTATTTCTATGGTTATTTTTTCATATCATACCAAACTTCTATTCCACATTTCTACAAAAAATAGGTGACTAGACTAAGATTCCTACATGAAATCAATTTGTCCCGCAATTTCATTAATAATCTCAGGAACAAAAAATCGCCCCTGTTAAAAGGGCGACATCCGAATAAAATATGCATACTTTATTTCCGTTTTTTATGCCGTGCGGAAGAGATTGCTTTCTCTCCTGTTTCTATATTCGTTGTGCCTTGACCCTTTACTTCTGATGAACCTAAGCCCGCCTTTGATGGATCTTTTTTACGTTTACTCATCCTATCACCTCGATGTTAATATGACCAATCGCCACCTATTTATACATAAAAGCAAAATATAGTGAACGTGACAATATTGTCACGTTCGCTGTTTCATTTGTCATCTTAATCGAGGGATTTCACTGGCCGCTCCTTATAGAATGAATACTAGAGAAGCAAATAAGGAGGAGTAAAATAATGAAAGTATTCAAATTAGCGATGGGGACTGTCATAGTTGCCGCCATCATCGTCTGTTCTTTCACCTTTTTCGTGAAAAACGAACTAGCAGATATGTTAAACCCTTTCATTCCTAAAAAAGATGTTTTTGTTGAAATTGACGAACCGGGAGAAAAGGTTGATGCAAGTACATTCGAATACACATTGCAAGGAGTGAATGAAGACGGCGAAGAAACAACAGTCACGTTTACAGCAAGTAAAGAGCTGCGTGAGGGCGCCTATTTAAAACTTACTACAAAAAGAACTTACGTGAAATCGTGGGAAGAAGTTCAAGTGGATGAGATGCCCGCTGCTGTTCGGGATAAAATGAACTGAATGACACAAACTAAAACCAGCAAAGCATCTTTATCTAATGGATAAGAGTTTTGCTGGTTTTTCGATCTTCTCTATGCCTTCAAACGATTTCTTCGCCGCTCCATTCTCGTTTCGCCTTGTATTGCTTCTGGTTTGGAGTCCATTTCATGATGTTGTGGCTCTAAGTTTGGATAAAAAGTAGTTGTCTGTTCTTCTTGAATTGGTTCGTATCGACGTTGTTCGTTTGTCTCTGAAGATTTCTTGCGGAAGTTTAACATCTTCAGTTTTAATTTTGGTAAGCGCGGTATAGGCAATTTAAATGTCGGCTTGAACCGTTTCTTTTTTTGCTCAAATAGGTTCGCTTTCTCTTGTTTTTCCTTGTTCTTCCCCCGATGAAATGCACTCGCTAACCATCCGCCCAGTAGGAATGCCGCTGCAAAAATGATGAAATATAATGGTTCTGTTTTAAATACATTCATTATCCGTGGCAGAACTGCTAGTGATTGCATTTCTTTTATATCCCACAACAGTATTCCCCATAATCCAAGTAACCCCGTTGTAATTGCATAGGTGCGAAATCGAAGTACGAGCGGAATGATCGCCACACACGCCGCTATTTTTACATTTGCTACTATAGAACTCATCGTAGCGTATTGCTCCCAAATCGCGAGCAAAAAGGTGATAAATGCCGTGTATGCGATCCAGCTGAATATTCGTGAGTGCCATCGCTTAGCATAATAACTTCCTACACTCGTTAAAAATAACAAGCCGCCCATGAATAAAGACAGTTCTAGAGACATGTACTTCATCACACCAGCAACCGGGAAGAGACAACTTAGTACCATTAGTAGTACATCTAGTTTCTTCATTATTATTTATTCCTTTCAGCTTTTTGTAGCATTGCTATGTTTCTATTTATCATACTCTTCGTTTCTTAAAAGTCAAGAATTCTCTCTTTCATAACAAATCGGCAAGGTGATCGTAAAGCAACTTCCTTTTCCTTTGACACTTTTGACCGCCATCTCACCATTCATGCCTTGAACGATACTGTAAGAAACCATCATTCCAAGGCCAGTTCCCTTACTTTTTGTCGTGAAATAAGGTTCGCCTAAGCGGTTAATTTGCTCAGTCGTCATCCCTTCTCCACTATCTTCTATCATTACAGAAACCGTTGAGCGATCGCTTTGGATCGTGACCTTTATTTCACCACCGTCAGGCATAGCTTCAATCGCATTTTTGACGATATTCACAAGGCATTGTTCGAATTGAGATGTTTTTCCCATTACATACATAGGTGCGGGTGGGATAAAAGACACGATTGTAATCCCATGCATATTCGCATGGGGAGTCATGATGTTCAGCGAGTTTTGTGTCTCGAGACATATATCTATTTTTTCCATTGTTTCAACGGACGGTCGAGCAAACATTAAATAGTCATTAATAATTTCAACTGAGTGATCTAACTCTCTAATCGCTAGGTCTAAATAATCCTTCCGTTTATCCTTAGGTAAATCCTCATATAGCAACTGCATAAATCCTTTTGTAACGGTTAAAGGATTCCGCACCTCATGAGACATACTTGCGGCTAAATGACTCACTACTTCCAGCTTTTCTGCTTTTGCGACTTTCCGCATCAACTCAAAATTTTGACGAATGATTTCCCAAATGACCATGGCAATAAAGACCGCGGTCATATTCAGAAGAATGAGCTGCAATTGTATCATGCCAGGGATCTTGATCGAACATAATTGAGTGATCGTAAATAATAAAGCCGCTTCACTGGCTGGCAACACAAGTCCAATCACTAGCAGTCGTTTTTTTATTGACATCATATGATACGACTTAGATAAGTAAATGAGAATGACTGTGAATAACGGATACATGATCGACGTAATCATAAAGCCGTCACCCCCTTGAAAAAAACGAATCACTAAAATGAGAGCTAATAGTAGCAATCCGAACCAAGGTCCTCCGTATAATACTCCTAAAACAAGAGGAATTCGCCTAAAATCCATCACAAATCCATTCATTAGCGGCGCCGGGAATAACATACATAACACGAGAGAAATGATCGGAAAGATCGCAACCATCCAATGTTTTAATTTCTTAGATCGGCGTGTATATTTTACTAAATAAAACATTTGAACAAAGAATAGCGGAAGCAGGACGAACAAAAAGTTAATCAGCAATTCTTTTGATGCAAATCCCATGCACTCACCCGACTTTCAAACAAAATAATCCTTATACATGTTGTATCGTATCATCAAATTATAATACATTTACTATTCTCTTACTATGTTACAACAAAAAAATAGCGGACATCCGCTCTTTTTGAGAACGTCTATCCGCTATGTTCACTTTATGGGTTAGTCGACCATAATCCGGCTGACTTAATAAAGGTACGTCTATTTAATTTTAGTTGTGCGACAATAAATTCTGCGATATCTTCCGCTTGCATCACTTTTTCTGGATTGCCATCTGTTAAACCACCATCGATCGCTAAGTCTGTAGCAACAGTGCTTGGCGTTAACGCGCTCACGCGAATATTATGTTTACGTACTTCTAACGCTAACGATTCTGTTAAACCAATAACACCGAATTTAGATGCACTGTAAGCACTTGTCACTGGCGCTCCCTTTTGACCAGCTGTTGATGAGATATTAATGATGTCTCCAGATTGTTGTTCAATCATGCCAGGTAACGCAGCACGTGTCACATAATAAACACCCATTAAATTAACTTTAATCATTTGTTCCCATTCGTTAACATCTAATTCTAAAAATTTACCGAACGCTGCAATCCCTGCATTATTGATTAACACATCTACTGAACCTAAGTCGTTCGTTAATGTAGCAACAGCCGTCACGACGTCTTCGTTAGAAGCGACATCCGCTGTAGCAACAGCTACTTTCACACCTTCTGCTTCTACTTCTTTCGCTACTTTTTTTAAGTTTTCTTCAGAACGTCCTAATAAACCGACGTTTACTCCTTCTTTCGCTAGAGCGATCGCAATCGCACGACCAATACCTCTTCCTGCTCCAGTGATAATTGCATTTTTCCCTTGTAATGATTGTGCCAAATTGAACACTCCTCATCTATTTGATGATGATTATTATAGCTAGATTTCATTGAAAAGACAATTAAAATGCTTACATTTAGCCCTTCATTCGAAATAGCCTCTACAACAAATCGAATGAACCATCATACACGAAAAGAAAGTTAAATGCGCCACAGAGGTTCTCAGAAGCACCCCGACACAGCTATAATTTTATCTTCCATCCCACTATATAGAACAAGTATTCTATGATAGAATAGAAGTAAAGATAATTAGCACTTATCTTTACTATACATAATAATATTATTTTAAACTAATAGAGGTGCTTCCTAATGAATGATTTGACCCTTTTGAATCAGATAACGAGTGAACAATATTTATCGCAATTAAAAACAGAATTAGAACAACGCCAGCTTTTGGATGAACATCGCAACCTTTCCTTAGCAGATTGTTCCGAGCAAGAATTTATCGAAGTGTTTTTTCTTGAGAAAATTTTTTCGGCGGATCGTGAGCTTTCTCCGCATACGTTGAAAGCTTATCGTTCAGATGCCAAAACACTGCTCACCTTTTTAATGGAGCATTCTCTTTCCTTTCGAGACATCGGTTTTCCAGAGGTGAAAGCGTACAATAAATATATTAAAGACAAATATGCCTCTAAGTCAGCCATCCGAAAATTGGAGTTTTTTCGTCGCTTATTAGACTTCGGGTATGAAACGCAATTTTACAAAGCTCATCTTTCAACGTGGATCTCGAAACCAACAGCGAAAAAAGGACACTATATAATAGAAGAAACTCGTCAAGAATCAAGACAAACACGAGTCCAAGTAAGAGAATTAAATCAGAGAGATGCCGAAAACCTTCTTGCTTGCTTTCCTAAAATCGTCAAGGCCGAGCGAAATCGCGAACAGCTGCAAAAACGTAATCTATTGATTGGCTACCTCCTCTATACGACAGGGCTTCGAGCGAATGAGTTGCTTAGTTTGAACTGGGGAAGCTTTCGTTACAACCGTCAAGGGTTTCTATTTGCTGATGTTATCGGGAAAGGTGGAAAAGCACGAACGATTCCGGTCAGAGAAGAAACGAGTGAATTATTATTTGATTATAGAAAATGTCTTGGAGAGTCCACGGAGATCGATCCGGATGATACGACTCCACTCTTCTTCGCTCTATACAATAAGAAAGAGCCGTATGTGAATAAAAAAAGATTAACGTATCCGAGCCTTTATAAAATAGTAAAAGAAGCCGTTCAGTTAGCTGGGAAAAATTCGCTCGTCTCCCCTCACTGGTTTCGGCATACATTTGTGACGATGCTGCTAGAAAATGATGTGCCGCTTGCCGTTGTGAAAGACTGGGCCGGGCATTCTGATATTTCGACGACGAATATGTATTTAGAGCGAATTAACCAAGACAACACGCATGTTCATCTGCAGAAAGTGAATCTTTTTAGATAACTTCTGCCCGTATTTTTATTTACTTTTCCGTCATTTATTTGCTATAGTAGAATAAGTATTTAAATTTTAATAGTGTATATGGGAGCTGGGTCCGTCCGGCTGAGAGGATGCCTCAAACGCATCGACCATTGAACCTGATCTGGGTAATGCCAGCGTAGGGAATGAGTGAAAGATGAATGACGCTAGCTAAAAACTCGCTGCCTACCAAAATAGGCAGCTTTTTTCGTTTTTCATAGCGTCACTCACCACTCATCACACCATTACATAGGAGGAGGAACAAGTATGTCCATAACAAATGTCGGGTTTCAAGTCATCCCTAAGTCAACGGAGCGAAATACATATGAATTAGTTGATAAGGCGATTGAAGTCGTTCAACAATCAGGTGTGAAGTATGAAGTCGGTCCGTTGGAAACTGTAATGGAAGGTCAATTAGACGAGCTGTTAGACATCGTCAAAAAAGCACAGCAAGCCTGTCTTGATGCTGGAGCGATTGAAGTGTTAACAAATATTAAAATCCATTACCGACCTGAAGGAGTAACAATGGATGAAAAAACAGCAAAATACAGAAAATAAGCGAGCAGGCGTGACCGTTTTCTTCAAGCGATGGTCATCTTTATTTCTTCCTGCGCTTACACTCGTCATCCTTCTGCTTTTATGGGAAGTTGGTGTTCGCATCTCCCAAATTGAGCAGTGGATTTTGCCGAGTCCTTCCGCTGTCATGCAGGCGCTATGGGACGCACGAGAACTGATTTGGATGCATGCTGGTCAAACGATTTATGAGACGGTGATCGGCTTTAGTGTAGCGGTCATCGTAAGTGTAATGATTGCTACGGTCATTGATCTCAACGACTGGCTACGAAAATCGGTCTACCCGCTGCTTATTATTTCGCAAACCGTACCGATCATTGCCGTTGCCCCCTTATTTATGATGTGGTTCGGCTACGGATTGTTACCGAAAGTGATCGTTGTTGCTCTCGTTTGCTTCTTTCCGATAACCGTCAACTTAGCTGACGGTTATCGTTTAGTTGATCGCGATATGATTCGATTGATGGAATCGATGGGAGCAAAGAAACGACAAATTTTTCGCATGGTAAAGCTTCCAGGAGCACTTCCCTTTTTCTTTTCTGGGTTACGAATTGCGGGTACATATAGTGTCATGGGTGCTGTGATCGGTGAATGGCTAGGAGCGAGCAAAGGATTAGGAATATTAATGACGAGATCGACGCAATCATTTTTAACGGCTCAAGTATTCGCCACGATCTTTGTTGTGATCATACTTAGTTTGTTGTTATATTTCCTCATTGAAGTGATCGCAAGGCTACTAATTTCCTGGCACTATCAACAAGAATCTTAAGGAGTGAATCAACTATATGAAATGGGTAAAATGGCCAATCATATCTATGCTATTGCTCATCTTGCTAGTCGGCTGCAACCAACAGCAAGAAGAAACAACAGACAATAAACAAACGAAAGATACAGCCAATAAAGAATTAGAAAAAGTGACACTAATGCTTGATTGGTTCCCGAATACGAATCATACTGGCTTTTATGTAGCAAAAGAAAATGGCTTTTATGAAGAACAAGGTTTAGATGTTGAAATTGTTCAACCAGGTGAAGGATCGACGGCTGATCAATTAGTGGCATCAGGAAAAGCTGATTTTGGTGTGAGTTATCAAGAAGGTGTGACCTATGCAAGAGTCAGTGATATCCCGCTCGTATCGATCGGAGCAGTGATTCAGCATAACACATCCGCTCTTGCTTCATTAAAAGAAGCGAACATTAGCACACCGAAAGATTTTGAAGGCAAGCGTTACGGTGGTTGGGGCGCGCCAATTGAAGAGGCTGTCATTAAAGCCGTCATGAAGAAAAATGATGCGGATTATAACAAAGTGGAAAACATTACGTTAGGTCAAACGGACTTCTTCACTTCTATCGGAAAAGATGCTGATTTTGAATGGGTGTATTACGGTTGGGACGGTGTGGAAGCAGAGCGTCGTAACATGGACGTAAATTATATGATGTTAAAGGATCTTGATCCAGCGTTAGATTATTACACACCTGTGATTGTCACGAATGAAAAGCACATAGCTGATCAGAATGAAATGGTCAAAAAATTCATGGCCGCTACAACAAAAGGTTATGAATTTGCGATCGAAAACCATGAAGAAGCGGCAGATATTTTATTAAAACACGCACCTGAACTGAATGCTGATCTAGTGAAAGCGAGTCAGAAATGGGTAAGTGAACAATATCAAGCAGATGCTACACAATGGGGTGTACAAAAAGAAGACGTATGGCAACGTTTTGCTGATTGGATGTATGAACAAAAATTGATCGATAAAGAACTAAAGACAGAGGATGCTTTTACGAACGAATTTTTGCCAAAGAAATAAAAAACACCTCTATAAGGGAGATTGTGTGATGGAAACAGCCAAGTTGCTCGTAAGCAATGTCTCAAAAACGTTTTATACAACTAAAAATACAATTGAGGCTGTTCGCACGGCGAGTATTGAAGTAAAAGATGGGGAATTTATTTCACTGATCGGACCAAGTGGCTGTGGGAAAAGTACCATTTTAGATATCGCCGCTGGATTAACGAACCCTGATGAAGGAACGGTATCGTTGAATGGCACGGACATTACGAATCAAAAAGGGCATGTCAGTTATATGCCGCAAAGTGATGTGCTGTTCCCTTGGCGGACGATACTAGATAACGTCATTGTCCCGCTAGAGGTGGCCGGTGTAAATAAAAAAGAAGCTCGCGAGCAAGCCCAATCATTGCTCACATTATTCGGACTTGAAAGTTTTGCGGATTCGTATCCGCATACGCTTTCAGGTGGGATGCGTCAACGAGCAGCATTTTTACGCACCCACCTTTGTCACAAGGAAGTCATGCTATTAGATGAACCATTTGGCAAATTGGATGCATTGACGAGAAGGCAATTACAACAATGGTTGCTTTCGATTTGGCAGCAATTTCAGCGTTCAGTTGTACTCGTCACACATGATGTCGATGAAGCGTTACTATTATCTGATCGCATTTACGTCATGTCTAGCAGACCAGGCCAAATCATTTATGAATTAACCGTCGATTTGCCACGACCGAGAGATCCTGAAGTCATGACCACACAAACATTTAACGAAATGAAACGAACATTGTTTCAACATCTTCAAGAGGCCAACTCTCCAGTTTCTTAACGAACTGGGGAGCTGGCCTCCTTATTTTATTTCACCTATTTAAGTTGCCGGTACAAGTTGGACAGTTGCTACATGAGCTCCTATCTTCACCTCTGCCCCTTCTGAAACATCCGCTTGTAAGTGTAAGTTTCGCATCAACAAGTTTTCTTGTATCATCGCTTGATGCGCCTGAAGTACTTGATTTAACTCTTCATCCGTACTGACTGCAATATCGACGCGCATGTTAACAGATAAGTTCAGTTTCTTCCGGTAATCTTGTATCGCCCGAACGAACTCTCGCGCCATTCCTTCTTGTACAAGTTCTTCCGTTAAAGAGATATCTAAAGTGACCGTATATTCGCCATTTGTGGCGGAAGCGTACCCTTCTTTCGTCGTTTTTTCGACGATCACATCATCCGTCATTACTTGAATGTTTTCATGGGATATTTCCCCACTACCTACTGTTAAAAATTGCTTCGACTCTTCATCGGTTAATTGCTGGAGCCATGTATTCACTACATTTGCTTGTTTCCCAAACTTAGCCGCTGATTTTTTAAAGTCTAATTTTAGTTTAATTATTGAAAATTGCTCTTCTTTCTCCACCTCTTGAAACTGCTTCACATTTAATTCATCTAAAATAATGTCTTGATAAAGAGACCAATTGATTTCTTCACCTGTACTTAACAAGAAAAGACTGGATAACGGTTGTTTCACCTTCAAAGAAGTCGTATTTCGAATACTTCTCCCTAATTCCACCACCTGTAAGACCGCTCCCATTTCTTTTTCTAGTTGTACGTTGATCATTTTTTCATCATAAGTTGGATAGTCTGCCAAGTGTACACTTTCTCCCATTAAATGATGATAGACCTCTTCCGCAACGAAAGGAGTGAATGGAGCTAATAATTGACTAATAGTTGTTAGTACATCGTACAGAGTTTGATAAGCAGCTACCTTATCTTCATTCATGCCGCTCGACCAAAAACGTTCTCGAGAGCGTCTAACGTACCAGTTACTCACCTCTTCAACTAATTTAGCAATTTCTCTCGTAGCATTCGTCAATTGGTAATCTTCTAAATGAACTTTCGCTACTTTCACCGTACTGTTTAATCTAGAAAGAATCCATTCATCTAATTTGTTTCTCTTGCTAGTGTACTCTTGCTTTGGATCAAAACCGTCTAACTCGGCGTAAAGATGGTAAAAGCTATGGACGTTCATAAACGTATCGACTAGCTTCGACTTAGCCTCTTGCACCACTCGTTCCGAGAAACGTTTTGGGTTCCATGGAGAGCTATCCACTAATAGCGCCCATCGCAACGCATCTGCCCCGTATTTTTGCATTAAATCCATTGGATCTAATGCGTTCCCTTTACTTTTAGACATTTTTTGTCCTTTTTCATCTAACACATGCCCAAGGGATAACACCCGTTTATATGGTGCTTTTCCTGTGTATAACGTTGATACGGCAAGCAGGCTGTAAAACCAGCCACGCGTTTGATCAATTCCTTCGATGACAACATCCGCTGGAAATTGTTTTGAAAAAACCTCATGATTTTCAAATGGATAATGATACTGAGCAAATGGCATCGAGCCGCTATCAAACCAAACATCAATCACTTCTGGTGTTCGTGTCATCGTTCCTTCACATTGAGAACAACGAAGTTTCACTCGATCCACATAAGGTTTATGCAATTCGAGGCCCTCATTCATTGGATGGATAGACGATTGCTTTAATTCAGCTATGCTTTTTGGTGCATGTTGATGACTGCATGTGTCACATTGCCATACATTCAGCGGCGTGCCCCAATAGCGTTTGCGGCTAATGTTCCAATCAACCATATTCTCTAAAAAATTGCCGAAGCGACCATGCTTAATATGATCTGGATACCAAGTAACTTCTTCATTATGTTTGATGAATTGTTCTTTCAATGCAGTTGTTTTAATAAACCAACTTTCATTTGCATAATACAAAAGCGGTGAATCGCAACGCCAACAGTGAGGATAATTATGTTCGTATTTTTCTTTACTATACAATAATTCTTTTTCAGCAAGCGCACGAATAATATCGATATCACAATCTTTGACGAAGCGCCCTTGAAATAGTGGAACTTCTGCTGTATATTCTCCCTTTTCATTGACGACATTGACAAACGACAAACCATTTTCTTGTGCAACTTTATAATCATCTTCACCATATGCTGGTGCGATATGCACGATCCCTGTTCCACTATTGTCTGTTACATAATCGGCTGCTATCACTTGATGACCTATTTTCACATCCACAAAATCAAATACAGGCACATAAGAGAGACCAATCAAATCCGCACCTTGATGAACAGACAAAATTTCGTAATCCGTCTGTAAAACAGCCTCCACTAATGATTCAGCTACAACAAAGATTTCTTCTCCTTGCTTTGCGCGCACATATGTCATCTCTGGGTGAACAGCTAACGCCACATTCGCAGGTAATGTCCAAGGTGTTGTCGTCCATCCAAGAAAATATTCATTGTCACGGTCTTGAACTTTGAATTTTGCTGTGACAGACAAATCTTTCACCATTTTATACCCTTGAGCCACTTCATGTGAACTAAGAGATGTTTGGCAACTCGGACAATAAGGAGACACACGATGACCTTTATTGAGTAATCCCTTTTCATGAATCGTACCAAGGATGTGCCATACACTTTCAATATACGAATTATTTAATGTAACATAAGGGTCATCCATATCTACCCAATAACCTAGCTGCTCTGTAAACTCTCGCCACTGTTTTTCATATATAAACACACTTTCACGACACTTCTCAATAAAAGCTTCTACACCATAGTTCTCAATCTCACTTTTCCCAGATATCCCTAATTGCTTTTCTACTCCGAGTTCTACAGGTAAACCATGCGTATCCCAGCCGGCTTTGCGAATGACTTGATGTCCAGTCATCGTTTTATATCTTGCGACCACATCTTTAATGGTTCGGCCTAATACATGACCGACATGAGGCAATCCGTTAGCTGTCGGTGGACCTTCATAAAAGACAAATGAAGGACTACCTTCTCTGTTTGTCATCGATTGTTGAAAGGTGTGATTGTGTAACCATTGTTCTCGAATCCGCTCTTCACGTTGACGAACCGATTCTTTTGTTTGTTCTTTTTTCATAATGATATCGCTCCTAATAGTTTTTATTAAAGCACACAAAAACCCGCCCCTGAAGAAAGGGACGGGTTTAACCGCGATACCACCCTAATTCTATTGAAAAACTTCTCAATAGCACTTAGCCACGTACAATCATACGCGTTCCTTTTAACGGTAGACACCCGTTCAAGCCTACTAATGTTCAGCTTAACTTCTCAGAGATGATTTTCACTTATGAACTAAACACCGGATTTCAGCAACCACCGGCTCTCTGTGGAACAGCCACATAAATTACTTTTTCTCGTCATCGAATTTGTGTGCTTTAATTGGAAATAATTATAACTTGAATAAAATCACATGTCAAACTAGTTAGAAAATAATCAAGGTAATTAGTTTTCTATCTGTTATTACATCACTAAATAAAGTGGCTCGTCTTCTTTCCTCCTAGACACATAGGCGTCAATGATTATTCACCAAATCGTCGTTGACAAATGCTTCAATAAAAAGAACAATAGAAAGCAAGACAACTAGATGGAGGCTGTATTTCCTCATGAGAATATTTGTTTATATCATTGTATTTTTTTCATTTTTTGATTTGTTTACTCAGCTACCGATTATGAGTCCGTTTGCGGAATCGCTAGGGGCCACACCTTTATTAACCGGCTTGGTCGTTGGCACCTATTCCTTTTCTAATACGATTGGAAATGTGATCTCTGGGTTTCTCACGGATAGAAAAGGAGCCTTTCGAATTTTAGTGATCGGTTTAATCTTAACAGGTGTTTCGCTTTTATTTTATCGATTGGCGGTTGATGCTTGGTCTTTACTAGCTATTCGGTTTTTACATGGTTTTCTTGCTGGATTGATTGTTCCTGCTGCGTTTACTTATTTAGCAAATGTAGCGACAGAAGAGAAAAAAGGAAAAAGCTCCGCAATCTCTGGAGCTTTCGTTGGATTGGCCGCTGTCATCGGGCCTGCGTTTAGTGGGATTGTTGCTAGCAAAACAAACGAAGTAACGGTATTAACAGTAACCGCTGCTTGTATGCTTCTTTTAGCTATTGTTTCCCTCTTTCTTTTGCGAAACAATGTCCCTACTTCCCTTGAAGAAAGAGAAGAAAAGCAAGCGATGCCTATACGTGCTTTTTTCCAACAAACAAACGTGGTAAAAGCTTTTATTGGCGCTTTTTTACTGATGTTCTCTCAAGGTGTTCTCGCTTATATGTTACCGCTGAAAGTGATCCATCTAGGATTCGATGCTCGAACAAGTGGGATGCTATTAAGTACGTTTGGTATAACAGCGATCCTTGTTTTCCTATTACCAACCAATCGGTTATTTGATCTAATTAAACCGACATCAACGTTAGCGTTCGGTATGAGTGCGATGGGACTGAGCTTGATTTTACTAAGTCAGCTAGATCATACTTCTCTTCTATACGCATGTATGATCCTGTATGGCGTTGGATTTGCTTTTCTCTTTCCGTCGCTCAATTCATTACTCGTTCAAGCGATTACTCCCGCTCACCGAGGCAAAGCGTACGGCTACTTCTATGCCTTTTTCTCTTTAGGTGTCGTGGTTGGCTCAGGATTGACAGGCTTATTCGCTTTCACTCCATTGCAAGGCTTTCTCTTTACTGGTGTTTTATTAATCATTGCAGCGGCTGGCAGTCTTTTAATTGAGCCACCTGTGATGAAAGAAAAACAAGTTCAATGAAAAAAGCAGGCGATACATGCCTGCTTTTTTCATTGAACTGTTACCATAGTACCGGCTTAACAACCATAAACCATAGCATAATAGTTAATAAGAAAATATAAATCCAGAGAGAGCGATAAAGCTTATCAACAAGTTGCCGCTTGTTGGCTGACGGCTCATTAAACTGTTTTAATGTGGGCGTAAAGGCTCGTGCTAAGAAAAAGATCGAACTGACCATGACCACAATCGTCATCACGACCCATGAAGTAGTCCATGGCCACGGGCCTATCAGCATCAATAAGATCCCCGATCCGACTAACACATGACCAGCATGCTTAACAAGGCGAATCGCGGATTGAAAGACATCGATACAGGCTTGTTCAGTCTCAAGTGTTGCTAGACGTAATTTTTTCAAAAGAGGGAATAAAACGAAAAACGGACCAATCGACAAAATGGCACTAAAAACATGGACATATACGAGAAGCTGATACATCATCTGAAGTTACACTTGGCGAAATTCATGAACCCATACTTTCATATGCGGAAGCCACGGCATCTTAGGATGAATCGCTAAAATTGATTGTTTATATTCCTCAACGTTTGCATACCCTTCTTGATTAGCATGCTCATCCGTCAACTCGCCTAGCGTCTGATGATACACACGCTCAACAACAAAATCAAC
Source organism: Bacillus sp. Hm123 (assembly GCF_051842975.2). Lineage (NCBI taxonomy): Bacteria > Bacillati > Bacillota > Bacilli > Caryophanales > Bacillaceae > Bacillus > Bacillus sp. Hm123. The sequence continues at coordinate 1,650,566 of NZ_CM200277.1, read as the reverse complement.
ATTCTCTAACGTCATGATCTCTCCAACGTCCGCATATCTCCCATTACGACGTGTAGCTGTTTTTTGTCCATTCAGCACCTTTTCTACATCTTCTTTGATCGTCACAAGGCGTTCAATCGTACAAGTCTTTGGAGGCAAACCTTCATGTTTATTCGTCAATGCAAAAACCACCTTTACGATAAAGTACAACTGCAATCAACAACAGATGTTGCCTTCTAGTTGAAGCAGCATAAATTTCTTCCTTATTATATCCTTTCTTACATTATAATAACAGCGACAAAGTGAAAGGTTTAAAACTCTATTGTATTATGTTTTCAAACCCCTCATTTTCAGGTATAATAAAAACAAATAACCATATATTAAAAAAGCCGCTTCGATGCTGTAACATCGGAAACGGCGATACAATAGCGGGTTCCCTATCGGGGATCGGCACAAAGACGAACTAAAACCGCCTGAGCTGGCCAAAACTCAAGGGTGGTTTTAGTCTTTTTTTTGTTAAAAAATAACGGCACGCCACTCGGCGCACCGTCATTATGCAAGAAATTCAAATGGTTTCTACAACATGTACCTGCTCTCCGACAAACACCTCATTTACATGATGATGTATAGCGAGATTCCCGAATCTGGGTTAGCACAATATTTGTCCAAAGCCATCACCCCATTTGGAGTTTTTCGTCCCTTGCCTTATTTATAATAGCCACTCGATTGAACATTTATACATGAAAAACAAAAATTTTTTTGTTCATAATCCATTGATTTAAAGTCACAATAATAAGGACACAGATATCTTCTGTGAACTCATTATTCGGAGGGATTCATAATGGGAAAAAACAGCAAATCGAAACGTTTTGTCCAACAAGGAAAGGATGCTGTTTCTAAGCATGATGAACGCTTCCCTTATCGGACAACCTTCTCGGAATCAGAGGCTCGTTATACAAATGAACAGACAGAAGAAAATCCTGATCTAACACTTGGAGGATTTTAAATGGGACAAAAGCTTTTTCGAGAAGCGAGGCGATTTGTTAATCAAGCACGGACGGACTCAACAGAAGAAAATATCGCAACAGCGAAAAATAGTCTCGTCTCCGCTTTTGCCAATTCTACATTGGCTCAGCAAGAACAGTTAAGCGAAATGCAAGAACAACTAAGACAAGTTGAACATGACAATCACCAAACTATGTAAAGGGGCGAAGGAATCATGACAAAAAGTGCCTCAAAATCAGAAAAAACGGAAACCACTCAACCTCAACCGTTAAGTGGCTCTCACAAAGTGAAAAACAAAAATCACTCCCGCCAGAAGAAGCACAGTAGCCACGATATGTAAAAAAAGGGACGGTATGCACATACCGTCCCTTTTTTTATTTAAACCAGCCCTTCTCCTTTGATTGGGAGATCGCTTCAATTCGGTTTTTCACTTCCAGCTTATCGAAAATAGTGGAAATATAATTCCGAACCGTTCCTGTCGTAATATAAAGCTCTGTCGCAATTTCTTTTGTGCTTTTTCCATCAGCCACAAGAGCCAATACATCCTTTTCTCTCTCTGTTAAAGGATTCTCTTCACTATAAAAGTCATCCATTAACTCCGGAGCGTAGATTCGACTGCCTGCCATAATGCTGCGAATCGAGCTAGCTAACTCTTCGCTCGGACTATCCTTTAATAAATAGCCGCTCACCTTCGCTTTTAACGCTCGTTGAAAATATCCTGTACGGGCGAATGTCGTTAATATGATTACCTTACAGTCAAGCCCTTTCAGCTCTTCTGCTGCTTCTAACCCACTTTTCCCTGGCATTTCAATATCCATCATGCAGACATCTGGCTTTAATTGCTGCACAAGAGTGATCGCCTCTTCCCCATTCGCCGCTTGTCCGATCACTTCCATATCATCTTCTAAGTTGAGCAAGGAACCTAAGGCCCCTAACAGCATCCGCTGATCTTCAGCAATCACTATTCGAATCATTTCAGTTCCTCCTTCTCTCTCTGCCGAATGTGATTAGGGATTTTCATAATTAGAGTCGTTCCATGATCCTTTACAATTTCTAATGTCCCGTTCACAAACTCTAGCCGCTCTCTCATCCCTAACAACCCGCTACCTTTACCGACACTACTTTCTTCCACAAGACCGACACCATCATCTTGAATAAGCAATCGAACATGATCGGCTGTTTGTTCCACACGAATGTGACAAGTAGAGGCATGGCTATGCTTCACAATATTCGTCACCGCTTCTTTCATACACATACTTAATATATTTTCTAAGAACAAAGATACATTCGTTAATTTCAATTCTGATTCACTAATTAATTCAATTTGAGCCGCCTTTAAAATTTGTCTCACAAGAACCATTTCCTCTGATAAGCGAGTACCACGCATCGAAGACACCATTTTTCTCACTTCTTTTAATGCAGTTCGAGCCGTTTGTTGCACATCTGTCATTTCATTGCGAGCTTGCTCTGGATTTTTAAACACTAATTTTTGAGCTAAGTCGCTTTTCAGTCCAATTAATGACAGCTTTTGTCCCAATGTGTCATGCAAATCTCGCGCAATTCGTTGGCGCTCTTCCTGTTTAACCAGCTCTGAAATTCGATCATTGGCATCCTTTAACTTCACTTCAAGCTCTTCCTGCTTTTTCTTATTATAAATATTGAATGGAAGGAGAATGACACTAATCCAAATAATAATAATAAACGGCAGCTGTGTTAAAAATAATTCATCTTGCAGAACGATATTATAATTAATCGAAATCGTCGTGGCGACTAGATGAATCACATATAGTGTAATAAAAGCACCGCGCTTCTTGATATGTCCATTATAATAAGCAATATAAAATGCAAAATAGACAAATTGAAACAGAATCGTCATCGTGATTGATATCGTGATCAGAATACAGGACCACAAATAAACAGGCCAATTATTCGAAATAAACGCAAACCGTAAAGACACAAAAAACAAAACCGTTAAAATAATTCCAACAATAATTTCAACCGTAGAAGAAGATTGAAAAATAAAATAAAAAGGAAGAAAGCTCAAAATACTCCATATATAAGGGGACGTTCCAGAGCCTTTTTGAAAAATCTTCAATCGTTTCAACATACTTAACCCCTCATTCAATCACTTCACATCATTTCAGTTATTATTTTACCATATCTTCCTAGCTAATAGCAGAAAAACCATGTATCCTCACTATAACGAAATGTTGTAAAAGAGGAAAGACACATGGTTTTTATAGATAAAGTGTTTATTTTTGTTTTGCAGGAACGTATGCCTGTTTGTTCTTTCGATTTTTAGCATATTGTTTTAATTCTTTAAAACCGATAAATTCATCAGTTTTGTCATCCCATAAACGGAATTTCAACGAGGTTAAGCTCGTCGCTAACGTAACCGTTGGGACATTTTTCAAAGGCTCAGTTTGATTATGAGCATCTTCCAGCTTATAATTCGGAATTCTTGGACTTAAATGATGAACATGATGGAAACCGATATTCCCTGTCAACCATTGCAGTGGTTTCGGAAGCTTGTAGAAAGAACTTCCCTCTACCGCCGCTTTCACGTAATCCCAATGTTCATCTTCTTCAAAGTAAGAATCTTCAAATGTATGTTGTACATAAAACAGCCATACACCGACCGCACCAGCGATTAAAAAGATGGGCGCTTGTACTAATAGAAACGCTTGCCAACCTAACGTCCAGCAAAGTAAAGCAATGATCGCCACAAGTGCGACATTCGTTAAGTATACATTTAATCTTTCTTTCTTTCTTGCACCTTTTCGGTTAAAACGATTCGTAATCAAGAATACATACGTCGGCCCAATCCCAAACATCACAATTGGATTACGATACAAACGATACGCAATACGACGCCATAGTGGAGCTTCTAAATATTCGTCCACCGTTAACATCCAAATATCACCCACTCCTCGTTTATCTAAGTTACTGCTTGTCGCATGATGGACAGAATGGCTATGCTGCCATTGATAAAACGGGAAGAACGTCAAGATACCGGTAATCGTACCAACAATTTGATTCGCTTTGCGATTTTTAAAGAATGAATTGTGGGTGCAATCATGAAAAATGATAAAGATTCTTGTCATCAAAAAAGCGCCAAGTGTAGCAAAAACTAAAGTGAGTAAATATGAAATCTCGAGACTTTGGTAAGCCAAAATCCACATGAGAATAAAAGGAACGATCGTGTTAAACAACTGTCGTACACTATCTTTCGTACTCGACTTCTCAAACGGAGCCATTTGTTTTCTTAATTGTTTTTGTTGTTGAATCGTCATGTCTTTCCCCTTCTTTCCTTGATACCATCATTGTAAAGAAGGAAAATAATTCTTTGAAGTAGCACCCGTCATATAGGGAGTATGATAAATGTCATGTCCCACTGAAAAAGCTAGACTGGACGCGGGTTTAAACGGATGATTTAAGTGTTATTTTTCAAAAAGATTCATCTTTTATATGAGCATTCGCTTCGTCAATTGGTGAAGTAACTCATTTAAAAGATCTTTAGAACAAAGAGAATATCCCAAAAGTCCTTTTTTCCATAGACTTTTGGGATATCACTGTTTCAATAAGTTTACATAATAAAATTATCGTTTACTTATTATTATCTGCATACACAGCCATCGCATCTCGCATAAATCGAGCTAATCCTTCTCCATATTGATCAATATTCTTCGTAAAGCGCTCGTCATCGACATACATTTGTCCCAATCCTTTAAAAGCTTCAAGCGAGTAGTTCCCCATTTTATTCAAAAAGTCATACCATTCTTTAATTGCTTCTTGTGCTTCCTGAGTTGCTGGAGAATGATGACGAAGAGCGGCTAGTTTTTTATAGATGGCATCCCATTCCTTAGACATTTCTTTTTGTTCATCCTTTGTCATATTCCCTATTTTCTTTTTAGATTCATCCACCGCTTGATCGCCCCAGCGTTCCCTTGCTTCCTGTTCGTATGGATTATCGCTAAAATCAAACCCTGCAAATTTATCTTTGTTAGACATCTTAATTTCCCCTTTCATATGTTGAATCGTTTGATCAATCGTCCCAAGCATTTGATCAATTCTCTGACGCTTCTCCAGCAACATTTTTCGATGCAGCCGAAGAGCCTCTTCTCGATCAAATGAAGGGCTGTTAATCACTTCTTTAATCTTTTTCAAAGGAAAATCTAGCTCTCTGAAAAATAAAATCTGTTGCAACGTCTCCAGATTATCATTGGAATACACGCGATATCCCGCTTCGGTCACCTCGTCAGGAACCAATAATCCGATCTCATCATAATGATGTAGTGTGCGCACACTAACCCCAACTAAATCAGATACTTCTTTGACTCGCATTCCTTATTGACCTCCCTTCACCATTAACAATAAAGTATGACGTAACGTTAGAGTCAACTGAAATAACTAAATTTTTTAGTCAATAAAAAAGCCGCTTCGATGTCCTTCACCGAAACGACTTTTTTCATGATTTCATTAAATGCACAGAAAGCAACAGCAAAAACGAAAGGCTCACCATACAAATCACCCACGTCCAAGCCATCTCCATATTGCCAGAATCAATTGCAATGTAGATAGCTAACGGTGTGGTTTGCGTTTTTCCTGGGAGATTTCCGGCGAACATTAACGTCGCGCCAAACTCTCCCAGTGCTCTAGTAAAACTTAAGATTCCACCCGAAATGATCGCTTTTAAAGCGAGTGGAATCGAGATGAAAAATAGAATTTTCCATTCACTTGCCCCGTCTACACGGGCAGCATCTTCTATATCATGGTCGACTGCTTCAAATCCAGTTTTGGCCGATTGGTACATGAGCGGAAACGCAACGACAGTCGAAGCAATGACAGCTGCCCACCAAGTAAACATGACAGGCTGATGAAATAACCATTCGATCGCTTGTCCGATAACGCTATTTTTTCCGAACACAATAATTAATAAAAAACCGACGACAGTAGGTGGTAGCACTAAAGGCAATAGCAAAATGGTTTCCAAGACCACCTTGCCTTTAAATGAGCGATTCGCCATGATCTTTCCCAATAAAATGCCGGTCACTAATACAATGAAGCCTGAAACGACGGCAATTTCAATAGAGAGCTTGACCGGTGACCAAAAATCGGTGGCCATTGAATTAATTTACCCCTTTAAAACCATACTTTTCAAATGTTTCCATGGAGGCTGAGTTTTGTAGATATTCGTAAAAGTTTTGTGCTTCTTCTTGATGAGCACTATCTTTAATCACTCCCACTGGATAAATAATCGGTGTATGTGTTTCTTCTTTAGCTGTAGCTGCGAGATCCACTTTCGTTGAAACCATCGCATCTGTTTTATAAACAATTCCAGCTTCTACATTTTCCGTTTCCACATATGTAAGCACTTGGCGAACATCTTTGGCGTAAACGATCTTCTGTTCAACGTCTTTCCATACTTGTAAGTTTTCTAACGATTCCTTTGCATACTTTCCAGCAGGTACGGATTCCGGTGTACCGATCGACAGTTTCTCTACTTCTTTCAAATCTTCAAATGTTTGAATGTTGTTCTCTGTCTCTTTTGGCACAATTAATACTAGTTCATTCGCAAGAAGGTCTGTTCCCTTATCCTTCTCAATCATTCCTTCTTCCACTAACTGATCGTACTTATCCTCTGCTGCTGAGAAAAAGAGATCGACCGGTGCTCCTTGAGAAATTTGTTGTTGCAAGGCACCTGAACCTCCAAAATTGTAAATAATCTTCACGTTTGGATGTTCCTTTTCGTAAGCAGCCTTAATATCATTTAATGCGTTTTGTAAGCTAGCAGCTGCAGAAATCGTTAATTCGACTGATTCTTGCTTCACTTTTTCTTCCGTTTTGTTCTCTTCCGGAGAAGAACATCCGGATATGATGCTAAGCGTGAGCATCATTAAAACAATTACACTATAAAACTTTTTCATTTTTTTCTTCCTTCCTAAACTAATCATAATAAGACATAACTAATTATAATTATTTATAACGAAAAAGGAAAGGCTTAATAAGAAATGATTTGTGACAAAGCACGGACGAATGAGATATGATAGAAGGATGGAGGGATGGATATGCCAAAAGAGCTTTCCTATACGATTGAGGAAGTTGCACAATTATTAAAGGTATCAAAATTGACAATATATGATCTTGTTAAAAAAGGAGAATTACCTGTATTCCGTGTCGGTAGACAAATGCGGATGGATGCGAACGACTTGGAGATGTACATTAAAAAACAGAAAACTGGATCATCTCCTAGTCCTGCGATGACGTCTCCTAAACCACCAACGAAAGAAACTGCAGCGATCGTCATTAGTGGACAAGACCTCGTGCTTGATTTATTAGGAAAATATATTGAAAAAAATTCGCATGATAAAACACTGCGCTCGAATACTGGCAGCTTCAACAGCTTGATCTCGATGTACAATGGAGAATGCGATATCGTTAGTTTACATATGTTTGATGGAGATTCTGGTGAATATAACCTACCTTACGTAAAAAAGATATTAGTCAGTCACCCTTATATTTTATTGAATTTAGTTTCGCGAAAAGCTGGTCTTTACGTTCAAAAAGGGAACCCTTTAAACATCAAAACTTGGGCTGACTTAAATCAAGAGCATGTGACGATTATCAATAGAGAAAAAGGGTCAGGCGCAAGAATTCTGCTAGATGAACAGCTTCGCATCCAGCAAATCTCTCCGTCAGAGATTAGGGGATATGATAAGGAAGAAACGAATCATATCGGTATTGCTTCTGCTGTAGCAACAGGCGCGGCTGATGTCGGAGTAGGGATTGAAAAAGCCGCTAAAATCGTCGGTGTCGATTTTGTACCATTGATTACTGAACGGTATGATATCGTCATCTTAAAAACACCGGAAAACAAACAGCTCATTGATCAAGTGAAGGAGATACTTACCTCTACATCTTTTCATGCAGAAATCCAATCACTTGGAGATTATGACCTTTCCCAAACAGGCTCGATCATTTATGAAACTTTCTAGAATCATAATAAAAACGTCCTTCTTATGGAGGACGTTTTTATTATGATTAAATAATTACTTCAATCACAAACCAAATAATCATGATCCCTTGAATTAACGCTTTTGCAAGGGTGCCGCTTAAAAAGCCGACGAATGTTGCATACCCTACAAAGAATGCTTGTTTGACATCTTTTAAAATGATGTATTCCGTCACAAATACAGCTACAAACGGAACAATTAGAATGCCAAAAGGCGGTATAACAAACGATCCAACGATGACGGCGACGGCTGCAACCCCTTCGCCCCATTTGGAACCCCCATATTTTTTGACAAAATAACTGTTGGCGAGCATATCCGCTACAAATATTAGTGCTGTAAATACCGCCATCGCAATCCAAAACAAGATGGACAGCTCATCATTATTGATCCCGAAATGATAGAGAAGGAACCCTCCCCATATGACTAAAACAGATGGAATGATCGGGAAAATCAACCCAACAAAGCTTGCAATAAATAATACGACAATGCCGATCCAAATAGCGATAGACATAAAATTTCCCCTTTCTACTTCATCATAGAACACGTTGAATGACTAGTTCTATCCTTATATACGGATGGACATCTATAATGGTTCCCTTTAAAATAAAAAAATAAAGGATTGAGGAGATTTAATGATGAATCAAAAAGAATTAGAAAAACAAATCATAGAAAATTATCAACGAGATGAGCAAATGATGATCTTAGTATTTGCTCAATGGTGTGTAAACCATGATCTTAACCCGGAAGAGTTATATGGGCGTGCTTACCCACAACAAACGGCTAATCCAGCCTTACAACAAGCCATCGATTTAACCGTACCGAAAGAAGAAGCGGGCGACATTCACGATGACACTTTACTAAATGTTCTTTCGCTATACGGAAACGAGGAGCTTGCGTTTATTGTCACTGAGGAAATCGCTGCTCGACAAAAAAAGAGCTAACATACAGCGGCTGTCTCATAAAAAGATGATTTATTTTTGAGACAGCCTGCTTATTGAATTACCACCTACCCCAATATTGTTCTTGCCTGCTTTGATGACATGAATCACATATTGGAAATTTGAAATCTGCCGGCAACTTTCTTTGACATTTCCGACATGTTTTATGAATATGTTTCACTTCTGTTTGTAGCTTCTCATGCACTCGCTCACTAATTTCTTCTCGCATTCGCTCCCAATAAATCGCTTCTGTTGGCTTATTTAATTTGTATAAGAACAGTAAATGCAGACCAATCGCTTTATAAGCAAGCTCCAATTCTTCTAAGCTGTTCGTTGTCCATTTCGGCTCAGGAAGTTCCACTCCTTCCACAATCGCCTTCATCGTCATTAGCCATTGCTTCGTTAAACCGGCATCTTTTGTTGAAAATGGCAAATGCAAAAAGCTATATAAATCCGTCATCGAAAGCCTCGCTTCAATGTCACTCCCAGCCACTAATGAATATAGCTCTTTCTCCTGTGTCAACGCCGATTTTTTCGTTCCTTTTGGGCTTTTGAATTTTTCCCATAGTTCAAAAAACGTACCTAAATGGCGATCGTACGTTTGAAATCGATCAAACACGCTCGGTGTTGGAGCGATAGCAAACGAACTAACAGGAATATCTTGTTTTTCTAAAAGACTCATCATTTTTTTAATATCCGAAGTAAAGGCCACTTTTCCGACAGGATACATTCCTTTACGACCTGCCCGACCAGCAATTTGTTTCACTTCTTGTGACATTAATCTCCTTCTTCTCGTCCCGTCAAATTTTTCATTTTTTAAAAAGACAATGCGGCGAATCGGTAAATTCACGCCCATGCCAATCGCATCCGTAGACACAATTACATTCGTTTTTCCATCGATAAACTGCTGCATTTGCTTCTTTCTCGTTTCCGGTGGCATGCTTCCATAAATCATACTAACCGCATGCTTATTTCTTTTTAGACTAGCCGCTGTTTCCAACACTTCTCTTCGCGAAAAACAAACGAGAGCATCGCCAGGCTCCACTTTAGAAAGCTTAAATGGCTTGGCTTCCACTTGAAGCGGAAGCTCACGCTCGTATTCAATCAATTCATACTCACTCTCTCCTAAAAGCTGAATGAGCATCTCTTTAATGTTTTTACTACCAATAATATGAACTTCTTTCGCATTCGCTTTCGTAATCGCTTTATACCAAGAAAATCCGCGATCTTTATCGGCCAACATTTGTGCTTCATCGATAACGATTAGCTCATAAACATCTTTTTCATGGAACATTTCAACTGTACAAGAAGCATGGTGGGCAGAAGGTGGACTTTTCTCCTCTTCACCGGTTTTCAAAGAACAAGGGATTCCGTCCTTGTTTAATTTATCGTACACTTCTAAAGCTAATAGACGAAGCGGAGCTAAATAAAGGCCACTGCTCGCTTGTTTCATCCTTTGTAAGGCCCTATGTGTTTTCCCTGTATTTGTCTCACCAATATGTAGCACATACCGAACATTTCTCTCGACGGAAGGCTGATATTCCTGACCAAAAAGCTCTGACAGCAACCGCTCTTCTTCTGCTTTTTTCCGCTCAAGTTCTGCTCGTTCAAATGCTTCTCGTTCTTCTCTTTCTTGGACATGTCGTTCATATATTTCTTGATGAATTTGCTCATCAAATGGCAGATCCGCAATACTTAACAAATCTACCACGTATTCTTCTAATAGTCGGTCAAAAGCGAGCGTTCCACTATCAACCAACGGATGGTCATAATAATCTAGTAATGCTTTTTCTGTTAGCGATTGTTGGAATACCTCTGCATATTCTGTTTTTACAGAAGTCGGGATATGCTCTATCATCAGCTCTAATGCGCGATCAATCCACTCCTGTTCAAAAAATTCAATATAGCGGTCATTATACGTTTCGTATTCAATCTCCTCTCTTCCCCAATCGAATGTTCGTTGAAATTTACCCGTACATTCATACGAAAATTCTTCTAAGCTTGAATACTTTTCTGAATCAAAGTGACCATCTTCCACTAGTTCCTGTTCAAAAGGATAAATCTCCACAAGGTTATATTTTGTTTCTTGCAAATCTTTAGCTAATTGCTTAGCAAATAGATGTCGAAAGCTTAAATATAAATAACCTTCCTGTTCGTCTAAAATACGTTCGATGATGGGCGCCATTTGTTGAAGCATTTCTCGTTGTTTTCTTTGTTGACGCAATTTTTGTTGCTGTTTTAAATAGGCTGTTCTCGCTTTATCGTATGTAGTGGACCATGTATGTTCGTTCTCAAACTCATGCTTCAACCAGCTGATCACATCAAAAGGCTCGCGATTTCTAATCTCTGCGCGAAATAGCTGATTCACTAGCTGGCGATTCCCTTCTTCAACAACGATCCCTTTTTCGTTTAAATATTTTCTTTTTTCTTTTCTCGATATCTCATTCGATGCTTTACTAACCCAGACATTCAGCCAGATTTGTTCGACAAATACCCCTCTTTCTAGTAAATATTCTTCGAAGGTTAGAGGTGTTTCTTCTCTGCCAATATACTGATTGATATCTTCACGAACTTTATTTTTCGTTAACTTCACCGCTTTTTCATATAGTTCAATCCATTTAGCCATTTTGTCTCTCCTTTTTTATCTTGTCACGTTCCTCATTGAAGTAATTTCAACAAAAAGAGCGTCAATCCTTCTCAGATCAACACCCCGACACGCAACTAACATCTTACATATTTTCGTTTGAAACCAAGTCTTCCTCTATCTATTTCTTTTTGAATGCTTTCGTAAGCATTGAGGAAACTGCTTTTTTTCTTGTCCCGTTTGACTTCTACTGTACCTACTGCCTTGGCGGTCTCAACTGCCTTTTCATGTAGCGGTAAATAGGAAATCCCCACGGTATATAAAAAATTATTCATAGCCGATTTTGTTCGTTCTGGTGAATCATGAATCGTATTTTTCACGATATCAAGCATATCGGAAATCTTGTTTTCGGAAAACTCATTGTCTTTGCGATTCCCTAACAGCCAGCAGTAGCAACTCCAGCCCGCTGACATTCTCAGCTCTTCACCGCTTGCCACCCATTTATCAGCAACGTCTTGTGCAATATCTGACTCGGATAAAGTGACTGCCACCACGTAATCAGACAGCATATAAAAATACGCTCCATCCATCCAACGATCAAAATCCGATTCAGTCATCGCTTTTGGATCTGCAATAATGCCCGCAAAGTACATGGCATCATAATTACCTGTGGCATAAAGTTCTTCCGCTAAACATTGATCTTTTTTGATGTTCTTTGCGATTGGTTTCATAGCACCTGTAGCCACACCAAAAACCGGCTCATGTGCACCGTTAGATATATACATTTTTTTAGACCGTTCTTTACCGAGGGCTTCAAGCTCCTGCATAACTGTTTCGACATCCATCATTCCGCACTTCCTTCCTTATTATAACAACTAACTTATTTGTATTCTTTATCGAGTCCTCCGTACTTCTCAATCTTACCAATGAATCTCGCTTTTATTGACTCAAGCGCCATGAATCCGGTAATAATACCGAGAGACATCTGCAGTGAAACAACTATTGAAGAGTTAGCTGAGAGGCCGTAAAGCTCGTTTTCAACGTAAGATACATGAGATCTTCTTTCTTGTTATCATTATAAAACGAATGTATGTTCTTATCAAGATCAAATAGAAAAATTTATCCTTTTTTTCTTTCGACAAGAATGTCCCGAACTGCGTTAAAAACTACAGAAACGACTTGATTGTTACTTTACACCCTTCTTATAAGAAATACAAAAACGCCTCCTTCACTTGCGGAGGCGCCTCGTTTCAACTACTGGTTAACTACTACTTGATTCACTGACGGTTCCTTGCGTGTTTGAAAACCGTGAATGATTCGTAAAAGCATATCTTTATCCATGCGAAGATGCTCTTCTTCGCCTTGTTGTAGCAACTCTCTCGTATTGTCATCCTGGAAAACAATTGAACGATTTAAATAGTCTTTAAATACTTCTAACGGCTCATTCATTTTTTGTTCTCGACTCGACAGACAATCCTTTTGCTCATACGGAGTGATTTCAACCGAATAAAAGTCAAAAGCTTCTTTGACTGTGTCTAACACTTCTTTATTGGCTGGTGGTGCGGGATTTGTAATATTGTAGATCGTATTATTTTTTCCGTAAACTAAACCTAATGCCAATACTTTCGTGACGTAGTCAACAGGCACAATGTTGGAAACAGCGTCCTCTTCCATTAACAAATGGAAGATTTCTTGTTCTTGATCTGGCTTTCTTTTCGCTTTTTTCTTTAATAATTCAATCGTGCGTAAAATGCCATAAAGGCCAAATGTCGTTTCCGCTTCCCCTGTCTCTGAATCACCAATGATGATCGCTGGACGCATAATCATCACGTTGAAACGATCGCTAGCCGACATAACTAGATGCTCGGCGTGGCATTTGCTTTCTTCATAAGAATTAATAAACGTCGATTGAAGGGGATAAAGAGATTCTCTTCCTTCTGTCCGATTCCCTAATGTGTAGGCCGTACTGACGTGAAAGAATGTCTTTGCTTGAACGAGCTCAGCAAAATCTAGCACCCGCTTCGTTCCTTCTACATTCATTTCAAAGGATGCCTCGCGATCATTTTCATCAAAAGAAAGAAGAGCCGCTGTATGATACACCGCATCGATTTGTCCGATCAATGATTGCAGCTTGGATGTTTCGATCCCTAAAAGCGCTTTCGTTAATTCTCCTTCTATCGGATGCACATTTGCTTGATGCTCGACTTTTAATGCTTGCACAAGCGCATTAAACTTCTTTACATTTCGTACTAAAGCATAAATATGATGCCCCTGTTCTACTAATCTTTTAATTAAATTAGAACCGAGAAAACCCGTTCCACCTGTAATAAAAATATTCAAACGTCCTCTTCCTTTCACTAATTCAAACTTCTATAGAGAGAATGAGTGAAGTATTCATCTCATCCTGTACGTTGTTTCTATCATGGGAATGTTGAAAATTCGCCACTCCTCAGTTTAACATGAATCAACTGCCAGTACACGAAATTAGTATGAAATGATTTTAAAGCTCCTACTCTGTTGTTGATTGACAGTAATAAAAAACCGCTCCAATGCACCAAGGCATTGAAGCGGTTGACAGTCGTATTCACCCACCACTCACCGGCGGAATAAAAGCAATCGTATCTCCTTCTTTGACTACCGTTTCATCCGTGGCAAAGTTTTCATTCACAGCGGCCATGACTTGATGTAAAGAAGAAACTTGATAACGCTTTTCTATCCACTTCTTCACTTGCGAAACTGTCATTTCTGATGCTTCAATCGTTAATTGACTCTCTCCAATTTCTTCTTGTAAATGAGCAAATAATAGAACAGTAATCATTGAAATCCTCCTTCTTTTTCTGGTTTGCCATCTGGATAAGGAACATTTTCAAGCTGATCGCCAACCCATTCCGTTCCATCTTCCCAAAACTCTTTTTTCCAGATTGGGACAATTTGTTTAATTCTTTCAATCGCATATTCATTCGCTTCATAGGCTGTTTTGCGATGAGGCGATGAGACCGCGATCACAACAGCAATATCGGAAATGTCTAATCGTCCTGTACGATGAGTAATCGCAATTTTTGCATCTGGCCATTTCTCCTTTATTTCTTCGGCAATTTGAGCTAGCATTTTCACGGCCATTGAAGGATAGGCTTGGTATTCTAACTGGAGCGTTTTCTTCCCTTTCGTTAACTCACGAACAGTGCCGATAAAAACGGTCGTCGCTCCCGCATTTCTGCTAGCGACTTTCTTCGTCACTTCCTCTGTCACAATCGGTTGATCGGTAATTTCAAATAACGTTTGTTCCATCTTGTTCCCTCACTATTCTTATTAAAAAATCAATATATGGCTTGTCATCTACTATCGGAAAAGCCGGATACGGTAGGTCAGCGGGTAAATGACAGGCCTCCCAATAGATTACACATTGAATATTAGATAACGAATGAAGCAATGGAATATCTTCAGCACTACGTAATAAAACGACTTTTGGATAGCTTTCTCGCTTATAGCCTTCCACAAAAATCACATCGATGTCAAAGGCTTGATACAACGTCAGCAATTGTTGTAAACTCCATTTTTCTCGTTGAACCGTTAAAGACAGCACACCAGCTCCTTCTACGCCCGCAACGACTGCCCCCGCTCGATGATGCCTCATACTATCCTTCGATGCTGATTCGTTCAGAGGAGCTCCCCCATGACCGTGATGCTTAATAGAAGCGGCGAGAAGATCTTCACTTGCTGCACGGTGAATCAATTTTTCCATTAACGTTGTTTTTCCGCTATTTTGAAAGCCGACTACCTGTAGGATGGAACAATCTCGTGCCAAGGCCACTCACTTCCTTGAAGGTCTTCTAATAACAGCACATCAACGACCATTCCTTTTTCGTACCCTCTTGTTCCTCCTGGGAGCACGATGAAGGCATTGGCTTCCGCCAGCGATGAAACCGCACTGGATTTATTAAAGCCGGATGGCGACGCAACTAGTTGACCATCATTAAAGGATAGACTCGCGCGTACAAATCTCGTAAAAGGGTTCGGCTTTTTGAAATCTTCTCCTAAAATGGCCTGCTCTCTGCGTAAATGAGGCGAGGAATTCCATGAGAAAGTACGAATGATCGGGCGCACAAACAATTCAAAGCCGACATAACAAGCAGATGGATTACCAGAAAGTCCGAATAATAATTGGTTATTTAACTGAGCAACCGTCGTGACGCTGCCTGGTCGCATCGCAATTTTATTAAATAATACGTTTGCCCCTAATTGTTCATAGATTTCCGGCAAATAATCATAGTCTCCAACCGATACGCCACCAGTCGTAATCAGAAAATCGACTTCCTCGATCGCTTCTTTGACAGCGGTCACACAAGTATCCAAATCATCGCTGAATTTACCGAAGTAACGCGCTTCTCCACCTGCTCTTTCAATTTGTGAAAGAATCATATAAGCATTGCTATTACGGATTTTTCCTGGTTGCAGCGGTTCATTAGCATCTAACAGTTCACTACCTGTAGCTAACACACCGATTACAGGCTTCTTCATGACTGGTACTTCGTGATAGCCGAATGTCGCAAGCAATGCCGAAACACCTGGATTGATGTACGTTCCCTTCTCGACTAAGACGGCTCCTTTTTTCATATCTTCCCCTTGAAAAGAAATATTGTCGCCGCTTTGATAAGGACGTTTAATCTCCATATATTTTTTACCGTTCTCTTCATAGGCCCGAGCCAACTCAAGCATAACGACAGCATTACAGCCTTGCGGAATTTGAGCGCCTGTCATGATTCTTACCGCTTGTCTCTCTTTCACTTGCTCACTAAAAACAAATCCAGCGCCAATTTCTCCAACTACTTCAAACGAAATTGGCTGTTCTGCACTCGCTGAAATACTGTCTTCCGCTCGAATCGCAAATCCATCATAAGGCGAGCGATCAAAGGATGGAACATCATGATCAGCTATCAAATCTTCCGCTAAAAAACGACCGTATGCTGAAGGTAGGGACACGAATTCTTTTTTTCCTTGTTGGGCAAATTCCATTACTCTACGCACCGCTTCTTCTACGGCGATTGGGGTTCTTTTTTGTAACACGTCAACCACTCCTTTTATCCTAATAAACGATAATAAAGACTTCTAGCTTGCTGAATATCATTTGTTCCATGAATCAATACGCGGCCACCTTGAAAAATGACGAGGCGATAATCGTCTAATTGACAAGAAAGCAAATACGGGTTTCGTTGAATCGCTCCATGATGTCTTAACTGTTTCTCTAAACGATCGAAATCATAGTTCATTTCGTTCGCCGGCCGAATTTGCACCGTATTACGCCCACATAAAACATCCGTTTTCGTTTGGTTTTCATAAGCTAAATACGGATACATTGGAGCTTCTCCGCAAGATGGACAATGGGTATCTTTTACTTTATCTAATTTTACCGCATAGTGCTGATTTTTCCATAAATCAAACGTTAAATACGTCTCTCTGACAGCTTGAATATCTCCAACTAAAATCTTTAAAGCTTCTGCCACTTGATACGCAGCGACCATTTGAACGGCTGGGCTAATAATACCGACTGTATCACAAGTAGCTCCTGTAGTAGGCACCTTTTGAAGGAGACAGTGAAGACAAGGCGTTTGTCCTGGGATAATCGTATAGGTCGCTCCATAGCTCCCTACACAAGAGCCATATACCCATGGAATATGATGCTTTTGCGACAAGTCATTGATTATGAAACGAATATCAAAGTTATCCGTCCCGTCTATCATCACATCGACGTCTGTCAGTAATGGCTCTAGCGTATCAGCTCGCGCATCCATAACTAGTCCTTGGATGTCGACATCAGAGTTAACGTTCTCTAATCGATTTTTTGCCGCAACTGCTTTTGGCAATTGATCTTTTGCATCCTGCTCGCTATAGAGCTGCTGGCGCTGTAAATTGCTCCACTCCACGTAATCTCGATCAATAATCGTCAGCTTACCAATGCCAGCCCGGACGACCGCTTCTGCACTAGCACTTCCTAAAGCCCCTGCCCCTACAATTAACACGTGCTTCTTTTGGATATTTTCCTGCCCTAAGTTTCCGATTGGCTGGAATAACTGCTGTCTTGAATATCTTTCGCTCATGGAACGACCTTCCTTTCTCTATGTAACTTTTCATTTGACGTTTTTATTTTTGCTATTATAATTGAGTCATTGATTTTATGACTATGAAAAGGAGGAATATGGATGCATCCAACTCATTCAAGTACATCGGTCTCTGCGGCGATCTTAACCGTTAGCGACACGAGAACCGTAGAAAATGATCAAAGCGGTCAACAGATTCAATCATTGCTCGAAGCCGCCACATTCCAGGTTGTTCAACATCGCATTGTGAAGGATGAACAAATAGCTATTACGGATCAAGTTCAAGCCTGGTGTGAGGACCCAAGCATCAATACGATTATCGTCACCGGCGGAACCGGTTTTACTCCAAGGGATGTTACCTATGAAGCGCTCACATCCCTATTTGAAAAAGAAATGCCAGGCTTCGGAGAATTATTTCGCTCCTTGAGTTATACGGAAATTGGCCCACGAGCGATGTTCAGTCGTGCGGTTGCTGGCTGTAAAAACCAAACAGCTATTTACGCTTTGCCAGGGTCTACCAATGCCGTCAAATTAGGAATGAATCAACTCATTATCCCCACTGTCCAGCATTTTATCGGGGAGTTAAACAGACAATGACGATAGCCGGTGTTGTGTTAGCAGGTGGCAAATCCTCTCGTTATGGCAAACCGAAAATGTTTGAATTATACGAAGGAAAATGCTTATATGAATATAGCTTAGATGCATTAAGAGACCACGCGCTTCATCCTTTGGTTATTTCCACCAACAGAAACTTACTGCCACAATTTCAACAAAATGACGTCCGTTTTGTCATTGAAGAAGAACAAAATTATCAAGGGCCATTATTCGCCTTGCACTATATCATGTCTTCAGTGCCAGATAGCGAATGGTTTTTTGTCCTCGCTAGTGATTTACCTTTTATGACTTCTGCTTTCGTCGAAACGATGATGTCTTTCACAGAAGATCAATATGATGCAATCGTACCCACCCAGTCGGATCGAATTCAACCGCTTTCGGCACTGTATCACCGAAGAAGTCTAAACAAAGCTGAACAGCTTTTACAAAAAAACAAAAAAAGCATGCAAGCGTTATTAGATCAATTAACTGTACGTTACGTACCTTTCGCCAATGATCAACAGGAGTTTATTAACATCAACTCGAAAGAAGATTGGCCTAAATAATACATACTTCAGGAGGATATTATGAGTAACTTTACCCATTGGAATCAAGACGGTCGACCGAAGATGGTCGATATCTCACAAAAGGACGTCACGAAACGGACGGCCATCGCTAAAAGCACGATCGCTATGTCGAATGAATTATACGAAGCCATTCAACAAGGACTGATCAAAAAAGGTGATCCAACACAAGTCGCTCAAATCGCAGGAATTATGGCAGCGAAAAAGACGGCTGATCTCATTCCGATGTGTCATCCAATCATGCTTCAAGGGACCGATTTTACCTTTGATTACGAACAAACGGCTGAAGGCTATGAATTACATATGCAAGTAACCGTCAAATGTCAAGGAAACACCGGCGTTGAAATGGAGGCTTTAACAGCTGTATCTGTCGCTGCTCTGACGTTTTATGACATGTGCAAAGCCGTTGACAAATCGATGGTCATTAAAGAAACTCATTTAGTCCAAAAAACTGGTGGAAAAAACGGTGACTTCTTCCACGAACGTACATAAAAAACCCGGCATTTGCTGGGTTTTTTATGATTTGTCCGTTATGAAATCGTTCAACGAGCGCCTTCCGCTTTCGAGCTTTCGGATCGTCTAGCTCCAAAACAGTCGGCTCCGCTTTCGGATTAAGAAATTTTTTGTAACTTAGTTTGTTGCACTTGTTGTTTTTGGAAAGACGTGAAGTAAGCCATCCCAACAAATACAGCTCCTCCAACAACATTTCCTAAAAATGCAGGAACAACATTTCCTAAAAACTCGCCCCATGTTACATGTCCCGCAAAGATGGCAGCTGGAATAACAAACATATTGGCAACAACGTGCTGGAATCCAATCGCAACAAACGCCATAACTGGGAACCAAATACCGATGATTTTCCCAGCAAAATCATTCGCTCCGTAAGCTAGCCAAACGGCTAGACAAACAAGCCAGTTACAACCAATCGCAGAAATAAACGTTTGCATAAACGAATCAGCAACTTTTGCCTCAGCGATCGCTACCGTTTTATCTAAAAATGGTCCTGTTTCTGTTAAACCGACAATATGACCGAAAAAGTAAGCGACAAATAAAGCGCCAATTAGATTCGCTAACGTTACCCAAAACCAGTTACGAGCTACATCTGCTACTGAAATTTTCCGAGCATAAAGAGCCATCGATACAGACATCATGTTTCCAGTAATTAATTCTGCACCAGCGAGAATGACTAAAATGAGACCCAATGGGAAAACCGCTGCTCCTAAAAAGCCGGCAAAACTCCCCCACTCTGGCGGCATACTTCCTATCACTCGAATATCAAGTAGAAACCCTAACGCAATGAAAGCTCCTCCTAAAAACCCAAGTATAAGCATCGGTACTATCGGCAGTTTCACCTTACCAACCCCTGCTTCAATGGCTATTTCTGTAATTTTATCTGGTTTATTAAAAGCCATAACTATATTCCCCCAATTTACCTCTTGTTATCTTTTCTTCTTGTTATCCACCGATATGAGACATTTCTATTTTTGCATTTGTCCGTGGGCGAGTCTGATGTGCCCGTTCATCAGAGTAACGATCGCCTCGGTTACTCCAAATGCTTTCGATCGTTTCGGCAATAGCGCCATCACTTTGTCCGGAACGAAGCAGTTCTCGAAGGTCGGTTCCAGTTGTAGCAAACAAACACGTATACAGCTTTCCTTCAGCAGAAATCCGCGCTCTTGTACAAGTGGAGCAAAATGAATCGGTTACCGATGAGATGATCCCAATTTCTTGATCGCTATCGACGTAGCGATAACGAGTCGCTACTTCTCCACGGTAATTAGGTGCCATCGGTTCGATGGGTGAAAATTGATTCACTTGATTCAATATTTCTTGCTTAGACGTCACATCATCTAAACGCCATCCATTCGAATTACCTACATCCATGTACTCAATAAAGCGAAGAGTATGCTCTTTTTCTTTAAAAAAGCGAGCCATCGGAATGATATCTTGGTCGTTTTTTCCTTTTTGTACGACCATATTTACTTTGACTTTCATCCCTACTTCTGCTGCTTTTTCAATGCCTTCTAACACCGTCTTCACTTTTCCTCTGTTACCATTCATCGCTAAAAAACGCTCTTCGTTCAAGGAATCCAAACTAACAGACACGCGCGATAAACCCGCGTTTGCTAAGTTAGCCGCATGCTTCTTCAACAGCGATCCATTCGTTGTTAAAGCAATGTCGTCTACTCCGTCAATTTGACTGATCCGTTCAATTAGTTCTGGCAGATTCCTTCTTAATAGCGGTTCTCCACCGGTAATTCGTATCTTTTTCACACCAAAAGAAACAAAGATTTTGGTCAATCTTTCCATTTCATCAAAGGATAAAATTTTATCAGAAGGTAAAAAAGAATAATCGGGTCCAAACATTTCTTCAGGCATACAATATCGACAGCGAAAATTACAACGATCAGTAACCGATATTCGTAAATCTCTTAAAGGGCGATGTAGCTTGTCCTGTATTTCCGTATTCATCTTCTTCACCTCTTTTCCTCAATTAGTGGTTTTCATCGTTAGCTATTTTTTCAAGTTATGAGTTCAGTTTAATTCTTTCAGGACAAGTGTAAATATTTAGCGATTGCTGGCGAACGAACCCAACAGTTGTTATACCTAATTGTTCCGCTAGTTGTAAAGCTAATTCTGTTGGAGCTGACTTCGAAAGTACGATTTCACATCCGATTTTTGCCACTTTCAACAAGATTTCTGATGACATTCGCCCACTAAAAACTAATACTTTATCCCCTATGGAAATGTCATTTCTTAAGCAATATCCGTATATTTTATCGAGCGCATTATGCCTACCAATATCCATTCTGCTCAAGATCGCTCCATTTACGTCACATAGAGAGGCATTGTGAACCCCGCCTGTTTGTTGAAACGTGACGGCTGAGTTTTGCATGTCATTCATTAAACGGAAACAATCATCTGGCGTGATTTCCACACGGACTTGATCCATTTTTTTCGCTGTTAGCGCATCGTTAACAAACACAAACCCTTGTCTACTCATTCCACAGCATGACGTGATATATCGCTTGTTTTGAAACTTTTGATAGTAAGGGTTTACTCTCTTTGTTTTTACATGAACAAAACCATCTTTTTCTTGAACCGATATATCTTCAATATCTTCAAATTTGCGGATAATATTTTCCGAAGCAAGATATCCAATCACCATATCTTCAATATGCTCAGGGGTACAAACCATTGTGACGAATTCTTCTTGGTTAATTTTCACAGTAACTGGGTACTCTGTCACAATCACATCTTCTATCGTTTTCACTTGGCCATTGTCTACACGAATAATCTCTCTCTTTACTTCCGCTTCCCTCATTTTTGACCTCCTAATCTATATTTTTATCAAAAATAAATACGGAAACCGCCATATCTTCTTCGATCTTGATATCGGAAAATAAATGGACTAATTTCGCATCCATTAATTCTTCCATACCATCAGGAGTCGCTTTCGAATACACCTCTTGAATCATTCTCGTTCTAGCTGCATGAACCATTGCTACTCCTTCTGACGTGCTAGCAATGAATTTTTCTGTCGGCGTTAAGTTCCCATAAAGTGTGGATACAGCCATTTTTTCGACGAACACCGTATGAATTCGTTCTGGGCCTTTCCCAAATAAATCTTTGCGAAGTTTTCGAATGATGTCATTAAATTCATGAATTTTTTTCGACATAATGGACATTCTCCCATCGTAAAATATACTATCGTTATTTTCGATAAAGCGATTTCACCCTTACAATTTGTTAATGATAAATCAACTTTGTCAAAATTTAAAGGAGAAGTTTTTTGATAATCATTCTCATTAAAGAAATTTTATAGTTTATATTGTGTCTTTTTGGGGAAAGAGCTATAATAAGCGGTGGTATAGATGGGTCCGAGATATTTTCTAATGTTTTAGGTCTATCGATTTATTAAATAAAAATTGGATTGGTCTTTTAGTAAGATCTGCTAAGAAGCTTATCCACCATGAATTTTTTACATGTTTAGTCAACATGTCGATTCGTGGTGGATTTTTTTGTGTGTTTAAAAGGGAGGTAAACAAAAATGACTGAAATTAAAATCAACGGAAAAGAATACTCAGCGAAGTCAGAACAAACGATTCTAGAAGTCATTAACGAAAACAAAATTGCACATCCACAAGTGTGTTACGTGCCAGAAGTCGATCCGCTTCAAACCTGTGATACTTGTATTGTTGAAATCGACGGAAAGTTAGTCCGTTCTTGTTCAACAAAAGCGGAAAATGGCATGAACATTCAACTAGCTTCCCCTAAAGCGAAAGAAGCGCAAACGGAAGCGATGGATCGTTTATTAGAAAATCATTTACTTTATTGTACAGTTTGTGATAACAACAACGGGAACTGTACGTTGCATAATACAGTAGAAATGATGGGCATTGAGCATCAAAAGTATCCGTATGAACCAAAAGTAGATCCAACAGAAGTCGACATGTCTCACCCGTTCTACCGTTATGATCCGAACCAATGTATCGCTTGTGGTCAATGTGTAGAAGTGTGTCAAAACTTACAAGTCAACGAAACATTATCACTTGATTGGGAAGCAGAACGTCCACGTGTTATTTGGGACGAAGGCGTTGCGATCAATGATTCTTCTTGTGTCGGCTGTGGCCAATGTGTCACTGTCTGCCCATGTAATGCCTTAATGGAAAAATCTATGTTAGGCGAAGCTGGATTTATGACAGGCCTAAAGCAAGATATGCTTGACCCAATGATCGACCTAATTAAAGAAGTAGAACCAGGCTACAGCGGGATTATGGCTGTATCGGAAGTAGAAGCAGCCATGCGTGACAAACGTACGAAAAAGACAAAAACAGTATGTACGTTCTGCGGTGTCGGATGTTCATTTGAAGTTTGGACGAAAGATCGTAAAATCTTGAAAGTTCAGCCATCTGAAGGACCAGTAAACGCAATCTCTACTTGCGTAAAAGGAAAATTCGGTTGGGACTTCGTCAATTCAAAAGAGCGCTTAACGAAACCACTAATTCGTAAAGATGGTGCATTCGTTGAATCTTCTTGGGATGAAGCACTTGACTTAATCGCTTCTAAATTAGGTGCGATTCAAAAAGAATTCGGTTCAGGATCAACAGGTTTTATCTCTTCTTCTAAAATTACCAATGAAGAAAACTATTTAATTCAAAAACTAGCTAGACAAGTCTTTGAAACAAATGATGTCGACAACTGTTCACGTTATTGCCAATCCCCTGCAACGGACGGTCTATTCCGTACAGTTGGTATGGGTGGAGATGCTGGAACAATCAAAGATATCGCCAAATCAGGTCTTGTTATTATTGTCGGAGCTAACCCAGCGGAAGGACACCCTGTATTAGCTACTCGTGTCAAACGTGCGCATAAATTACATGGTCAAAAACTAATAGTGGCAGATATTCGTAAGCATGAAATGGCTGAGCGTTCTGATATCTTTATGCGACCGAAGCAAGGAACAGACCAAGTTTGGTTAATGGCTGTAACGAAATACATGATCGACCAAGGTTGGCATGATGAGAAATTCATTCTAGAAAACGTCAACTTCTATGAAGACTTCAAAGCTGTGCTTCAAAAATACACGTTAGAGTATGCAGAGGAACACACAGGTATTTCTAAAGAAACACTAATTGAAGTAGCGAAAATGATCCGTGATGCAGATGGTACTTGTATCCTTTGGGGAATGGGTGTCACTCAAAACACTGGTGGTTCTGATACATCCGCTGCGATTTCTAACTTATTGTTAGCAACAGGAAACTACCGTCGTCCGGGTGCTGGTGCTTACCCGCTTCGTGGTCATAATAACGTACAAGGTGCTTGTGACATGGGTACACTACCAAACCTACTTCCTGGTTACCAAAGTGTTGCAAATGATGAAGCACGCGCGAAGTTTGAAAAAGCTTACGGTGTGAAAATCAAACCAGAACCAGGTTTAAATAATATTCAAATGCTTCAAGCCGTGGAAGAAGGTAAAATGAAAGCGATGTATATTGTCGGAGAAGATATGGCTTTAGTCGACTGTAACGCCAACCATGTACATGATGTTTTATCTCAACTTGACTTCTTAGTCGTTCAAGATATTTTCCTTTCTAGAACGGCTCAATATGCCGATGTTGTGTTACCTGGTGCTCCTTCTCTTGAAAAAGATGGAACATTTACAAATACAGAACGTCGTGTTCAAAGACTATATGAAGTATTACCACCACTTGAAGATGCCAAACCAGACTGGAGAATCCTTCGAGATGTGGCGAACCGTTTTGGTGCGAATTGGAATTACAGCCATCCAAGTGAAATTTACGATGAAATGGCTAGCCTCTCCCCTATTTTCGGAGAAGCAAACTATAAAGTTCTTGAAGGCTGGAATAGCTTTTTCTGGGGTAGCCTTGACGGTAAGAGCACACCGCTTTTATACGTAGATGGCTTTAACTTCCCAGATAAAAAAGCTCGTTTCTCGTTATATGATTGGGTAGAGCCAGTGGAATTCCCTGAAGAATACGATTGTCATATTAACAACGGTCGTGTACTTGAGCACTTCCATGAAGGAAACCTGACAAATAAATCAGAAGGTATCCAATCCAAAGTACCAGAAATTTACGTAGAAGTATCACCAGAGTTAGCGAAGGAACGTGGAATCAAAGATGGGTCCCTCGTTCGCTTAATCTCTCCATATGGTGCGTTAAAATTAAGTGCATTAGTAACGGATCGCGTCCAAAAGAATGAACTATTCTTACCGATGAACTCTGTAAGCAAAGACTCGGCGATTAACTTCTTAACAGGTCCAGCCGTTGACCGTTGTACATTTACACCTGCTTATAAACAAACGAAAATACGTGTAGAAGTATTAAAAGCCGATGGTGGAAAAGCGCCATTACCAAAAACAAATCCACGTTACAAAAAACGTCACCCACAAAATGGTGTCGAAGCAGACCGTAAATGGAAACGTCCAGGCTACGTTCACTTAACAACGAAATAATGGAAGGAGTGTAATCGATGGCAGCACCTATTACAACGATTCAAAAACAACAATTAACAGAAGAACAAATGAAAGAACAAAAACTAGAAGATTTAAAAACGCTCCTTTCAGAAAATGAAGAAGCGTTAAATCAAATCTTTTCGATTGTCGGAGAACTAAATAAAGTAGGAGCACTTGAAGCAGCGACGAAGCTGCTTCAAGCGAAAGAAGAAGTAGCAGGCATTGTTCTGCATCAAGTCTCTCGTGAACCAGTCACGAATTTAATCAATCACTTTTTGGGTGTCGCAGGTGTACTCACTGCTATGGACCCTGAAATGACGAAAAAACTTGTGAGTAGTTTAAATTCTGGAATGGATGAAGCGAAACAGATCAATAACGACGAAAAAGTCGGTGTGTTCGACTTAATGAAAGTATTGAAGGACCCAGACGTGAACCGTGCAGTGAACTTCGGTATTCACTTCTTGAAAGGTCTCGGCAAAGGATTGAAAGAATAGGCAGGGATAAACACGATGCTAACAAACGAACAAGTATTACAAGCTCTGGAGAAAGTCAATGATCCAGAGCTTCATAAAAGTATTGTTGAATTAAACATGGTAAAAAACATCCAAATTCAAGATGGTCATGTGCAACTAGAAGTCGTATTAACGATTCAAGGCTGTCCTCTCAAAGCAAAAATCCAACAAGATATTGAGGACGCCCTTAGACATATCGGTGCTGTAAGTGTCTCTTTAACTTTCGGTGCGATGACTGATGAAGAACGTCAAGCGTTAACGAAATCACTGAAAGCAGAAGCTGTAACGGAAACGGGCATGCCAAAAATGTTACGTCCAGATTCCGGAGTTAAATTTATTGCGGTAACGAGCGGTAAAGGCGGCGTTGGTAAATCAACAGTAACAATCAACTTAGCGGCTGCCCTTGCTCGCTTAGGAAAACGCGTAGGCATTTTAGATGCAGATATTTACGGATTCAGCATTCCAGCGATGATGCAAATTGAGCAACAGCCAACGATGATTGATCAAACGGCGATTCCTTCTACTAGCCACGGCGTAAAAGTAATGTCGATGGGCTTTTACTCTAAGGATAACCAACCGGTCATGTGGCGTGGGCCGATGTTAAACAAATGGATTCGCAACTTCTTAGTCAATACGCATTGGGGAGAGTTGGATTACCTTCTCTTAGACCTTCCTCCAGGGACAGGTGATGTGGCGATCGATGTAGCCGCAATGATCCCTCATGCGAAAGAAATTATCGTTACGACCCCTCACAATGCTGCTTCTCATGTAGCATCAAGAGCAGGCGTGATGGCTAAACATACGAAACATCACATTATGGGTGTCGTCGAAAACATGGCTTACTACGAAGAAAACGGCGAAAGAAAATATTTATTTGGCCAAGGTGGCGGTGATACGCTAGCTGAACAACTACAAACAGCCGTCATTGCCCAAGTACCATTCGCTCAACCAGAAGAAAATACCGGCACTTCTGTATATGATGAAGAATCAATCGTCGGTGAAGCCTTTACTAGCTTAGCAGAAGATATTATTCATTATCATTAATCCTAAAAAAGGTATCCTAGACAAGTACAAAACTTGTTCGGATACCTTTTTCTTATGCCTGTTCTTTCAATACTTGCATAAAATAAAACCGATATGTATTCGCAACAAACGTCTCTAACGGAAGCTGCACATTTAACTGATATTTGCTAAAGATAAACGCAAAGCGCTCCAGCCCCTTTTCACGAAGAAGCTCCCCTACTTCCGCTCCATGCTTTTTCGTTAACTCCTCAATAAGCGGCTCGATCATCGGCCAACAAGCAACCTTCAACTGCTCCAACGCTTCCTCATCACCTTCTTGCTGATAACGTTCAATCCAAAACTCGATGTTTTCTTCCATTGTATAACGACTCCAATCTATGAAAAATGATCAGTTTCTTCTATTATATATACAAATTATGAGGAAGGAAATTATTTGTTGTTAGTGAGTATAGCTTTGGGTGTGGATAGGCTACACTAAGTTAGACAACTCTTATAAGGGGTAGTACACTAAAAGGACTAACCTTAAGGAGCGGGTCAAAATGAGAAGAGAACGTCGAACGTTTACAGCCGAATTTAAACGGCAAATGGTGAAGCTCTATGAAAACGGAAAATCGCGAGCGGATATTGCGAGAGAATATGAGATTACGCCTTCTTCATTAGATCGTTGGATTAAAAATCATCAGGAAACAGGATCTTTCAAGGCAGAAGACAATCGTACGACAGAAGAAACAGAATTGCTTGAACTACGCAAAGAAGTGCAACGCCTACGAATGGAAAATGATATTTTAAAGCAAGCCGCGCTGATCATGGGACGAAAATAGATGTGATTCGTAACAACGCTCACAAATATTCGGTATCAGCCATGTGTGACGTCCTACAAATTCCAAGAAGTACTTACTACTATCACCTTCACAAGCGTGAAGATGACGAAAAACAAGCGGAGGAAGCAGACTTACAAGAGCGTATTTATACGATTTTTAAGCAAAGCCGCAATAACTATGGGACACGTAAAATTAAGAAAGAATTAGAGAAACAAGACCTGACGGTTTCTAGACGACGTATAGGTGGAATCATGAAGGATTTAGGTCTTGTCTCGAATTACACGGTTGCTTATTACAGACCACAAAAGAAACAAAGTAACGAGACGGCAATCGCCAACGTATTAAATCGTGAATTCCAACAAGAGAAGGAATTATCGGTATTAGTTAGTGATTTAACGTACGTGCGTGTCGGGAAAAAATGGCACTATGTGTGCTTGTTTGTCGATCTTTTTAATCGTGAATTAGTCGGTGCCAGTGCAGGTCCAAGTAAAGACGCAGCACTTGTCTACCAAGCTTTAAGTAACATTAAAGGTAACCTGACAAACGTACAATTATTCCACACAGACCGTGGCTCAGAATTCGATAATCAACTAATGGCCGAAGCAACAGAAGCATTTGGCATCCAGCGTTCACTTAGTGCAAAAGGATGTCCGTATGATAATGCCGTGGCCGAAGCGACATACAAGAGCTTTAAGATCGAATTTGTGTACCAACGCACTTTCCATTCCCTTGAACAACTAGATCTTGAACTACGGGATTATGTGAACTGGTTTAATCACATTCGAATTCATCAAACACTAGGATATCTGACACCAACTGAATTTAAGCAGCAGTCCTTATAAAGATTGTTCAGGTTAGTGTTGACATTCCAGTGCTCCAAGTGCTAGAACTATAATAAAAAGGGGTGAATAAACCACTATGAACTGAACTCTAAATAGTAGACACTTAAAAAAGTGGACTTATTCGGAATTCAGTT
Organism: Bacillus sp. Hm123; assembly: GCF_051842975.2. Taxonomy (NCBI): domain Bacteria; kingdom Bacillati; phylum Bacillota; class Bacilli; order Caryophanales; family Bacillaceae; genus Bacillus; species Bacillus sp. Hm123. The sequence continues at coordinate 1,621,463 of NZ_CM200277.1, read as the reverse complement.
CAATAGCTATAACAGCTTCTGTCTATACTGTAAAGGCTTTAACCTATCTAAATTCGAGAGGGCAGCCGTTTTCCTAGTGTTTCACCATTTGTAGCTTAAATTTACAAAACTCGACATTCTTTTCTCATTTTGTACCGCTCCGAAAGGTTAGTTTTATATATACTACCCCTTATAAGAGTTGCTTAAATTAATGCAGTTTATCCAGTTCTACTAATATCTAAATTAAACCTCAAAACCAATTACTATCCATTCGTCAACTACGTCCCAAAAATTAATATTATATGTAGGCTCTTCATTCGTCCACCATAAAGTTGCATTATCATTGTCACAATTATCATAATCTATTGCAACATAACCACCCATGCCACTTTTAAAGAAACCAAAAGTAGTTTTTAAATTAATTTGTATAGGTTCTTCTAGCTCCTCAATAATCCCCCACTCATCATCATCAAAATATGTGACATTTTCCAGTGGAACTAAGCCCATAGATCGACTTGCATAATAATAAAAACCATTGTGAATATTTTGATAAAAAATTCGTATTGATGAAGGAATTTTACTCCAAGAACTTTCTAATACTTCATTGTTAAATACACCCTTTGGATTTCTTCCTTCATAGAATAAAGTTTTTCCGCTATCTGTTTTAATAGTATATAAAATCGAGTATCTACCATCTATATCCATTAATTCTACTTCTTCTAGATGCTCAGATAAATAAGAGATAGTGTTCCTTAATTCTTCCCCTACATATTCTTTCCATATTGATAAAATAAAATCAATTCTCTTCTCTACATTTTTTTCACTAAACAGTTTAAACCATAAACTAGGCATTATTTCATTATTAATATTATTAATTTCACTGTGAGAAATAAGTTTTATATTATCACTGAAGTATTGTCTTAAAAAATCAAGTTTTTGTTCCATACTATTATATTAACCCCCTCATTTATCTATATTTGTATTATCTTTTTCAATAAAATCGTCAATTTGTTTTTGTAACTTCATTTCTAATTCCTTTTCCTTCTCCATCATTTCCTCCCTAAATTTAGAATCAACTTTAATATTTTCTTTCTTAAAAATTGTCCAATCAGCATAAGTTTTAGAGCCTTTAGATTTATTGGCTGTTTCACTTAGTCCTATAAAATTTTCTGGATTATTTAAAACCTTTAGTTGTTGTTCTTCTGTAAGTTTATCAAAATTCTCCATCCGTGCAATGTTTTTCATAGACACGATATGATCAGCGTGAAGTGTATCTATAATATACTTACCAGGAAGAGCAGGATCGGGCTGTCCTAATTTATCCTTCAAATCTTTATTAATTTCTTTTCTTATAGCATCTGTTGGCGATTTATCTCTTAATTTATTATATAAATTCTGAGAAATCCTTCTCTCACCATAACGTGGAGGTGTTCCAATATCACCCGTACCCTATGTTGTAATCTTAAACCCTCACAATAAAAAAACAAACCATGTAAAACCTTATTAAACTACTTCTTATACAATATTTACAAGCCTTCTCATAATACATACCAATGCTTGTCCTTTTGTTTTTCCTTCTTTTAATTTCTTTTGGTAGTACGCATGAAACACTGGATTCCGTGGCTTCTTACTTCCTTTTGCTACTTGCACTTGCTGTACTGCTAAATTATAAAATAAAGCGTGTAGCGCCCTGTTTCCTTGTTTGCTTTTGTGTGTCTTACCTTTCCCACCAGAACCAAAGTAAACAGGCGCAATCCCCGCAAATCGTGCTAATTTATTGGCATTTGGAAATCGTCTTACATCCCCAATTTCTGCAATTAATGCTGATGCCGTCACAAGTTCTATTCCCGGCATCGTCTCTAATTGATAATCTAGTAGATTTACTAACTGTTTTAATTCTCTTTCGATGTATTTCATTTCCTTTTTTTTAAACTCAATCTCCCGTACAATACTTCTTACTAAAAAGTTTCGCATTTCTTGATACTCTTTCATTGTTTGTCCATCTTTTTTTACAAGTTTTAATATGTCACTTGCTTTCTTTACTGAACATGTATTGTTGCTAACATCTAATAAAAAAGCTGTTAATTACTTTATATTCGCCCCCTCTAAACAAGAGGGTGACGGATATTGCTGCCAAAACGCTAATGCTGTTTTCCCATCTAACTCTGAGAAAAACTTTTTATAGCTTGGATAATGATGGTTTAATTGAATATGTAGTTGATTCTTTAACGCACTTTGTGCTTTTACTAATGCATTCCTTCTTGATACTAGTTGTTGTATCGACCAAAATAAATCGTTTGGCTTTGCATCTGGCAATTGATTAAATTTGTTTACCAATATGCGTGCTACACATTCTGCATCCCAACTATCATTTTTTTGTATCATCATTTGGCTTTTTCGTTCTAAAAATGATAAAGCTGGATTTACTTCTTTCACAACTCGTTCATGGTCTACTAAATATTTCGCTAATGCTCTTCCATAACCACCAACATCTTCTAAACCAAATACAACAGTTATCCCATCACACACATATGTCTCTACTTCTAATAAGAACTTCGAAAATGCAGATGGTTTATTCTCAAATTGTATTTCTCCTAGTTTCTCTTGCCAACAATTAATTATAACAGCCGTATGATGCTCCTTATGTAAATCTACTCCTACATACAAATAGTTCTGCCTATTATGCATAACTCATCCCTCTATTCAATAATTTAGTCATATATAAAAATGTCGGCAACCTTAGTTCGAGCGTTCATCTTCCGATGCGCATAGGTACGCAAGCCTATCCATTTTCGTAACTTCATAAGTACATATAGTAAAATGAGCGATTTTTTTAAGTACGACTGTTATAAAATTGCTGAATGTTTACCGTTTGTTTGTATTTGCCCGTATGTATATACCCCTCGATAAAAGTTTTCTCGGTCTAACATGCGTTTCACTTGTACTTTCGTAAACAGCTTTCCTTTCTCTGTACGATAGCCCTCTACATTAAGTCGTTCCGCTAATTGAGCAAGTGACCAATGCCTAAAAAAGTGTCGTAACTCAAATAGCCTACGTACAATCATTGCTTTTTCCGCATCTACTTCTAGTACTTTTTGACCTTTCTTTGCCGTGTAACCAAACATCACACCGCCACCTGCATATCCACCTTGTTCCGCTTTCTTCTTTCTGCCTCTACTTAGCTTTAATGCAATTTCAAGACGTTGATGGAATGTCAACACTAACCTGAACAATCTTTATAAGGACTGCTGCTTAAATTCAGTTGGTGTCAGATATCCTAGTGTTTGATGAATTCGAATGTGATTAAACCAGTTCACATAATCCCGTAGTTCAAGATCTAGTTGTTCAAGGGAATGGAAAGTGCGTTGGTACACAAATTCGATCTTAAAGCTCTTGTATGTCGCTTCGGCCACGGCATTATCATACGGACATCCTTTTGCACTAAGTGAACGCTGGATGCCAAATGCTTCTGTTGCTTCGGCCATTAGTTGATTATCGAATTCTGAGCCACGGTCTGTGTGGAATAATTGTACGTTTGTCAGGTTACCTTTAATGTTACTTAAAGCTTGGTAGACAAGTGCTGCGTCTTTACTTGGACCTGCACTGGCACCGACTAATTCACGATTAAAAAGATCGACAAACAAGCACACATAGTGCCATTTTTTCCCGACACGCACGTACGTTAAATCACTAACTAATACCGATAATTCCTTCTCTTGTTGGAATTCACGATTTAATACGTTGGCGATTGCCGTCTCGTTACTTTGTTTCTTTTGTGGTCTGTAATAAGCAACCGTGTAATTCGAGACAAGACCTAAATCCTTCATGATTCCACCTATACGTCGTCTAGAAACCGTCAGGTCTTGTTTCTCTAATTCTTTCTTAATTTTACGTGTCCCATAGTTATTGCGGCTTTGCTTAAAAATCGTATAAATACGCTCTTGTAAGTCTGCTTCCTCCGCTTGTTTTTCGTCATCTTCACGCTTGTGAAGGTGATAGTAGTAAGTACTTCTTGGAATTTGTAGGACGTCACACATGGCTGATACCGAATATTTGTGAGCGTTGTTACGAATCACATCTATTTTCGTCCCATGATCAGCGCGGCTTGCTTTAAAATATCATTTTCCATTCGTAGGCGTTGCACTTCTTTGCGTAGTTCAAGCAATTCTGTTTCTTCTGTCGTACGATTGTCTTCTGCCTTGAAAGATCCTGTTTCCTGATGATTTTTAATCCAACGATCTAATGAAGAAGGCGTAATCTCATATTCTCTCGCAATATCCGCTCGCGATTTTCCGTTTTCATAGAGCTTCACCATTTGCCGTTTAAATTCGGCTGTAAACGTTCGACGTTCTCTTCTCATTTTGACCCGCTCCTTAAGGTTAGTCCTTTTAGTGTACTACCCCTTATAAGAGTTGTCTAACTTAGTGTAGCCTATCCATGATATTGGTCTAATAGCTCTAACATGCCATTTACTAAAAAGTCATTGGGATCATGTGTATATATACTGTAATTCGGTTGTTCAATTGCTTTTACATCAACCTCATGTTTCTTTAGTTCTCTTTGTATTAACACTTTTGCCATATCAGAGCGCCATAACCTAGATGTATTTAGTACAATAACTTTGCTTACTTGATGACACGTCATATCTGACAGTAATTCTTGTAAGCCTTCACGTTCAACTGTTAATCCATCTTCATCTACTGTCGCTCCGCTAATTCCTTTATCTTCGTATATGTGAAGCAGCTGTAGTTTATTTTCAATGCAGTACCGTTCAATTTCTTCTACTTGATACGTTAGGCTATACCCTTCACGTACTTGTCCTTCTGTTGAAACTCGTACATAACCAACTACTTTCTCTTCCATATTGAGTCCCTTCCCGTTACAGCAATTAAAGTCCCTGTAACGTTTACCCGTTTTTGCGGATAACGTATGCATAACGTCCATCCGTTAAAACGTACTTTACGATGACTTCAAAAAATAACACAACCCTTTATTTTCCCCTCTACTATCGTCGTACACTGTACATAGCCATTACAATCTATAAAAATTTAACACTTAGCGCACTTATAAAATTATAATGTGTCTACTCATTTCTATCCTAAAACGCAAAAAAGCACTTGTTGCCTTTAATTGACAATCAAGTGCTTTAAGTTCATATGTTTTTAAGTAGCATAAATTTGTAAGTTTTGTAGTAACAGTATGACACCTTTTGTATGTCATGACAACTACTACGTTAAAACTTACGAGTTTGTACGAGTTCGTTAGTTTCATGCCCATTCCATGTGTTTATATTCACCGCCATGTAAAATGTCATTTCGCCTAAGCTCGTACTTCGTTTTCTATTCTATCATTGCACACAGTACCCCATGATGGTACAACCATCATGGAGTATATATTTTCAAACACCATATATTTTTCTATCCACTTCAAAAATACATTCTTTTTCATCAATTTTTCTTATGTGCTTTTGTATTTATCGTTTTAGAACCATGAGCTTTATCACTCGCTTATGTTGCTTTACTAACACAAGCTCTTAACATATATTTTTAAAATAATAATTATTAAGACCAATTAAACTTCGTCAGACAAAGCATCATCGTAATCCTGTAATTCTTCCATAATTTCTTTTAACCGGTCAATATTATTTATAAATTCGCCGTAAGAAATTTCTTGGTAATCGAAAATCCCTTCACCGTATTCATCACTATCAAATATTTTCACTTCCGCACCTAACTTCAACAAGTTATCAACTAATCCCTTTAAATTTTCCATATCATCAATATCATTTGCATCTGTTTCGGCAAAAAAATCTTTGTTTTCAATTTTATTTTTTATCTCTGTAATTCCTAAACCAGTGTACTTTCTTAATGGTACTACACATTTACTAAATGGACCATTAGAGCTTATTGTAATTGCCATTTTACTCATCTATATATTCTCCTTTCCATTAAAATTCTTCTAAATAATTTGGATTAACAGGTCTACCAGGTGCATTTTTACTATAGCTTCCGCCATGCCAACCCCTTAAATGTTCCCTGCTAGTTACAGGATAAATTAATTCTCCTCTATTACATATATGTGGGTAATTCATAGCATTGTAAGTATGATGTCCAATTATTGATTGCCCATTATATTGAGGTTTTTTTCCTCTTAAAATCTCTTGTATCTGTTCATTAGTCCAATCCCTTGTTGTAGGTTCTCCATCTAAAATCCTTTTCTTTTCTTGCTTCCAAAATTCATTAACCCCTGCAGCTCTTCTTTTTGAAAATCTTTTATCCCATTGATATCTTTTATATTCTTCTTTTGTTACTGTACGATTTTCAATCTTTTCTTTTATTTTTTTCTGCTGATCCCTACTTAAAGATTTGTATGGTGTAAGTTTTGGTGTTAAATCAAGTTCTGCTTTCAGTACCCTTTGGGCAATAATCTCTTCTCCTACTGCTACTTCTTTATTACCCAGAGCTTCACCCGTACCCTTATCAGCCTTACTATCTTTCTTATTCTTTCTATCTTTCCCCTTAACCTTAATCTTGCTAAATAAATCACCAAGTCTCGTAGGTTCATTGCCCACCGCAGGACCTAAAGTAGCAAGCTCTTCACCTAAATGAATAGATGGGATTTTGATATTCTTCACGCGAGAAGCGACTTTTTTCAAAGAGGTGACTAGCTCGTTCATGCCTTTGCCAGCCAACTTGACTCCTCGTGCACCAACCTTAGCTACAGGGCCTGCCAATATGGCGGCAGCTGCTAATGATCGTTCCCAATCTGCTAGTTTCCAGCCAGTGATTGGATCTTTCCCGATTGTTGCTTCATAGACAGCTTTAGCATTTCCTATAATAGGAATCAAATCCAGTGTCAATGAAGCCGCATCTTTCCAGGTTGTCGCTTTTACTAAATCTATGACTTAGTAAAAAGATGATATTTTTTGATTTTAACACTTATGAAATCATGACGCATTTTTCGATATCCATGCTATAACACAAAAAGCACTTGTTGCCTAAAAGTAGACAATCAAGTGCTTTAAATTTATTAATACCTTTAAGCTGTTAGCTGTAATTTTAACATTTTGTATATCGACAGTATGACATCTTTTTTACTTATTGACAGGTGTTAAGTTTAAACCTATGAGCTTGTTCGCTCTCGTTAGTTTGTTACTTATGCCTTTTCCTTGCCTAGTAAAATGTCATCTCTCTAATTCTTGCTCTTTTCGTCCTACTTCAGTATTGCCATGAGTTGTCGATTTTCAAACTACTTAAAAAATCAAGCTAAACCAATTCTTTTGAGATACTGGTACCAATCTTCTAAATGAGAATCAGGAATCAACTCTTCATACTTTTTACCAAAAACATAATTGAGCATGAAATAGTTAAAACTCCCTAGAGTTTGTCCTATTTTTGCTGGATGGCCTTGATGAAAACAATAGATTAAACCTGATTCCTTTTCAATTACTAAAGGTTCATATAAGACCTGTCCAACTTCAACCCATTTTTCTGTTCCTCCCAAAAAATTAGAAACACGAGACTGATGTAAAGATAACTCATCATATGACCATAAATCAATTGCTCCACATCTTGCTCCATCACAAATTCTTAAGAAGTCATAATGTTCTTTAAGGTGGTTATCGTCTGAGTTTATATTTTTGTTCCCATCATTTAATTCACCATAAATTATACTATCAGGTTCAGATATCAAATCTTCTTTTACTTTCTCTACTATTGATTTTAATAACTCATTCATCTATATTCCCCCAATCAACCTTAATCTTTGTACCAGTGGGTAGCTTTCTAATTTGTGGTCTAATCTGCCGAGTACCAATATTCCAGTTAGTAAAGGAATCAAGGAATTTTAAATTTTCAGCTGAATCTGGTCCACCTAATTGTAATTCCCAAACATGATCAGGTTGCATACGTTTAGTTACCCTGTGAATTAATTTCTTTCCAAATTCAGGATTTATTTTTCCATACTGATTCCAAATTCTTTTTATCATGTCTTGCCTATAGGCTCTTGTAACTGCTGGGTTTCTTGGTACTGGATTTTGTGCTTTATATAATAAGCCCTTATCACCTAACTCTTTTAATTTATTAGCTTTTCTCTCAAATTCACGTTTTGGCATTTGTTTATCATACTTAATAGTAATTTCGGTATTCGCACCCTTATCAGCCTTATTATCTTTCTTATTCTTCGTATCTTTCCCCTTAACCTTAATCTTGCTAAATAAATCACCAAGTCTCGTAGGTTCATTGCCCACCGCAGGACCTAAAGTAGCAAGCTCTTCGCCTAAATGAATAGATGGGATTTTGATATTCTTCACACGGGAAGCGACTTTTTTCAAAGAGGTAACTAGCTCGTTCGTGCCTTTGCCAGCCAACTTGACTCCTCGTGCCCCAACCTTAGCTACAGGGCCTGCCAGTATAGCGGCAGCTGTTAATGAGCGTTCCCAATCTGCTAGTTTCCGGCCAGTGATTGGATCTTTTCCGGTTGTTGCTTCATAGGCAGCTTTAGCATTTCCTATAATAGGGATGCAATCCAGCGTCAATGAAGCCACATCTTTCCAGGTGGTCTTTTTTGCTAAGATTATGGCTTTTTTGACGGCCGTCTTTTTGACATTGTGGACTTTTTGTCTTACTTTTTTAGCCGTTGAAATTGTTTTCTTTGTTACTTTTTTAGCAGCCGCCACCGTTTTTTTAACGACTTTTTTGGCGCGAACGACGGTTTTCTTTATAATTTTTTTATATTTTTTTGCTAATTTTCTTTTCGATAAATTATTTTTGAGTCGTCTTGCTTTTGTGTAGACTTTTCCAATCCTTCGCCTGACTTTTCGCCTCAGCCTTCTTCTCGTTCTACGGAGACGAGTGGATAATCTTCGTTTGCTTCTTCTCACTCTTCTTTTAAAGCGTCTTTTGGCTCTTTTGGCTTTTCTTCTGACTTTCCTCGCACGTCGACGAACCGATCCAGCAAAGGGAATACTCCCTAACAGACGAGAAAATATGCCTTTTTTCTTCTTCTTTTTTTCTTTTTAGCCATCGTAGCCACCCCCTGAAATAGGGATCATACCAGTGACGTCTAGGCCTAATTGAAATTCATCGATTCCTTCTTCTTCATTTGCCACAGACACAGGCGCTTTGACAGAACCTCTCATCTTTACTTGTGAACCTTGAATATCGGTAATTCCATCCATCACAAGGCTACTGGAATCGCATGTAAAAAAGATCGATTTTTCTGCTTGGATGGTTAAGTTTTGTCTGCTGGAAAAGGATAAGTTTTTTTCTGCTTGGCAAGCAAGGGCCTGCTCACTATGCAGTTCAATACCTTCTTCCTCATGAAGTTTAAGGAAAATAGATCCTTCTTTAGCTGTAACGACCATATCGTTAGTGCTGAACTTTATCTCTTTTCGATGAGGGGTCCCCCAATACTTGATGGCAGGGTTAGATGTCTGGAATGTCAACACTAACCTGAACAATCTTTATAAGGACTGCTGCTTAAATTCAGTTGGTGTCAGATATCCTAGTGTTTGATGAATTCGAATGTGATTAAACCAGTTCACATAATCCCGTAGTTCAAGATCTAGTTGTTCAAGGGAATGGAAAGTGCGTTGGTACACAAATTCGATCTTAAAGCTCTTGTATGTCGCTTCGGCCACGGCATTATCATACGGACATCCTTTTGCACTAAGTGAACGCTGGATGCCAAATGCTTCTGTTGCTTCGGCCATTAGTTGATTATCGAATTCTGAGCCACGGTCTGTGTGGAATAATTGTACGTTTGTCAGGTTACCTTTAATGTTACTTAAAGCTTGGTAGACAAGTGCTGCGTCTTTACTTGGACCTGCACTGGCACCGACTAATTCACGATTAAAAAGATCGACAAACAAGCACACATAGTGCCATTTTTTCCCGACACGCACGTACGTTAAATCACTAACTAATACCGATAATTCCTTCTCTTGTTGGAATTCACGATTTAATACGTTGGCGATTGCCGTCTCGTTACTTTGTTTCTTTTGTGGTCTGTAATAAGCAACCGTGTAATTCGAGACAAGACCTAAATCCTTCATGATTCCACCTATACGTCGTCTAGAAACCGTCAGGTCTTGTTTCTCTAATTCTTTCTTAATTTTACGTGTCCCATAGTTATTGCGGCTTTGCTTAAAAATCGTATAAATACGCTCTTGTAAGTCTGCTTCCTCCGCTTGTTTTTCGTCATCTTCACGCTTGTGAAGGTGATAGTAGTAAGTACTTCTTGGAATTTGTAGGACGTCACACATGGCTGATACCGAATATTTGTGAGCGTTGTTACGAATCACATCTATTTTCGTCCCATGATCAGCGCGGCTTGCTTTAAAATATCATTTTCCATTCGTAGGCGTTGCACTTCTTTGCGTAGTTCAAGCAATTCTGTTTCTTCTGTCGTACGATTGTCTTCTGCCTTGAAAGATCCTGTTTCCTGATGATTTTTAATCCAACGATCTAATGAAGAAGGCGTAATCTCATATTCTCTCGCAATATCCGCTCGCGATTTTCCGTTTTCATAGAGCTTCACCATTTGCCGTTTAAATTCGGCTGTAAACGTTCGACGTTCTCTTCTCATTTTGACCCGCTCCTTAAGGTTAGTCCTTTTAGTGTACTACCCCTTATAAGAGTTGTCTAACTTAGTGTAGCCTATCCAGTCTTCGAGTTCGTCTCCCCACTTTTACGCCATCCACGATAAACGACCGCTTCTTCTTCCTTAGAATTAAGAAAGAAAAGGTGAACGGTATCCCCTATTTCTGGCATACAGTAGAAGCCAGTGTGCCCTTCTCCAGTATACAATGAATTACATGGAAACCAAGTTGCCTCTTCTTTGCTTTGTTCTTCATCAATAACTAGGTGAACTCGAACCATAGTCTTGTGGACATCAATTATTTTCCCTTCCAACGCTGCTCCAGCAAGGAAGGCAGGGTAAATCGGCTCTTGTCGAATACCTTCTTCCAAGGTTAAAAGATAACTATAAGTTAGTATACCTTGTTTCATTGTGGCAATTGATTCAGCCACTACAAGCTCCATCCCCTTGATCTTTACTCGATCGCCAAGATTCAAATGATGATGAGATTCTATTACATAAGTAAGAAAATCATTTTCTACCAAATGGTTTGCATAGCCATTCTTTGTTGTGTTCATATAAGTGAAGACATATCCAAAATTTATGTGGGATGTTAAAATTCGAGGGCCGATATTCCCCATAATACGAAAAAGCAGTAATTCCTTTTCACAGGAATTACTGCTTGACGATCTAATACTTTAAAACACTAGTAGCAAGCTCAAATTCTTCAATATTCTTATTGAATTGATGTTGAGTTTCTATAATTGTTTCTTGTAAGTGATCTGTTATTTTGCTAACTCTTTCTACTTCGTATTTAATATTTTCTACGTTTGAATTCACATTTTTAATTGCATTTTCAGCGTTACCTGCCAATTTTCGAACTTCATCCGCTACGACTTTAAAACCTCGTCCATGTTCTCCTACACGAGCAGCCTCAATAGCTGCATTTAAAGCTAACATATTCGTTTGAGAAGAAATATTACGTATCATTTTAGATATTTCATTAATTAAATCAATTTGTTTTTTTAACGATTCAATCGCTTGTATTTTTTCAGTAGAATTTACAACCACGATATTTACTAATTCTACAGGCACATCTTTTAATTGAGAGATAATTTTTCTCGTATTATTTTCACGTTCTGTAATATCGGTCGCAATTTTAAGAATGGCATTCACTTTTCCTTGTTCATTTCGGACTGGAATATAGGTAGCTTCAAGCCAAACTATATGATTGCCTTTATCAAGCCTTTGAATTTTTTCTTGAAACTTATGGCCTTTAATCAGATTACTCCATAGATCTGTATATTTTTCACTGTTTCTAAATTCCATCGTGCAGAACTGTTCATGGCGCATGTTTTTCAGTTCATTCACTGTATAGCCTAAAGTTTTTGCAAAGTTTTCATTTGCCCAAATAACTTTTCTATCTAGATTGAACTCTACCATTGCTAGATTTGATTCTAACGCAGATAAGACAGATGTTTCGTCTAATACTTGAGTGCTTACATTCATCATTTAGTTTATTCCTCATTTTTGAGGCAGCCCAGCTATCATAATCCATTTACTTAATCTTAGACCTGTTGGCTTTGCGTCCTAATCTTTCAATTAGTTTGCTTTTCACACATATATTTTTTGCAATAAAAATATTACTCTACATCTAAAAATTGTACAAGCAGAACTTAGTAAAACAAAAATACATTATTAATTCAGAAACTAAAAAACCTAAATCCAAATGGACTTAGGCTTTTCACAATTATTATTGACCTTCTTCTTCTGTTTCTTCTTCAGTATCTTCAGTGTTTGTATCTTCTGTTTCTTCAGTTTCCGTTTCCTCTGTGTTCGTATCTTCTTCATTGGTTGCGTCGTCACTACAACCTGTAGCAACACCTAGGATCATTAGAGAAGCTAATAATAACATAAACCATTGTTTTAAACTTTTCATTCTCTTTTCCTCCTTTAAAGTAGCAATCAATATTACATAACTAATCATACTAGATTTAGAGAAAAATAGAAGTGATCATTCCTTTTTTTAACAAATCATTTACATTATCTTATAATTTTTAATTTTCTTTTTACTTTTCCTCAACATTAACTATCTTCTGCAAGGAAAGGAGATGATTTCACTGAAGCTCCAAAACCACCGGGCAGTGATCGCTTCCGAGTATATGAGCATGAATCGAAGCCTCCTGCAACCTAGATGTCAATCGCTCTGACACGATAAAATAATCAATCCGCCAGCCGATGTTTCGTTCCCTTACTTTATTCATATACGACCACCAACTATAGGCATCTGTCGTATCTGGATAAAGATAGCGAAAACTATCAACAAAGCCAGCTTCAAGTAGTCTAGTCATCTTCCCTCGTTCTTCATCTGTAAATCCAGAATTTCCTCGGTTTGTTTTGTCATTTTTCAAATCGATTTCTTGATGAGCAACGTTTAAATCCCCACATAAGATGACAGGCTTTACCTTATCTAATTGTTTTAAATACGCGCGTAGCTCATCTTCCCACTCTAGTCTTTCAGCTAAACGTGAAAGATCGCGCTTCGCATTAGGTGTATAGACATTCACGAGATAAAATTCTTCAAATTCTAACGTAATAATTCTGCCTTCCACTTCATCTTCATTACTCCCTATACCATATGAAACAGACAAAGGGCGTTGTTTCGTAAATACCGCTGTTCCCGAATACCCTTTCTTCTCTGCATAATTCCAATACTGTTCATACCCTTCAAGCTCTAAATCTATTTGTCCCTCCTGCAATTTCGTTTCCTGCAGGCAGAAAATATCCGCATCGACTTCATGAAAGTAATCTAAAAACCCTTTTTTCACACAAGCTCGCAAGCCATTGACATTCCAAGAAACTAATTTCATCAAATTTTATTCGTCTCCTTACCCTGTTAGATAGTCTTTCATTATATCATTTTTCAGAAAAGCAAAGAACCTCTAGATGCCACATACATCCAGAGGCTCACTTTATTCAATAATTGGTTTCATGATTCTTTGACGTTGCTTAAACGTACACAGTTCCTTCACCCCATATTGGGCAAGCATCTTCTTCCCTTCGTCAATATAAGAGCCTACATCATCTGGAAAGTGAGAATCCGATGAAGTCGTAAATTTCACTCCATGCTGAATCAAAATAGATAGAAAGGTCGGACTCGGGCACATTTCCTTTACGGGGTAGCGATAATATAAGCCGGAATTGATCTCTGTCGCTGTATCGGTCTCCGCTAACGCTTGAGCGATTCGTTCATAAAATGAAAGCAATTCACTTTCATGTGGACGATGGTTAAACACTTTTAAATTATCTAAATGAGCGACAAAATCAAATAGACGAGAGCGAATCGATTGCTCTACCGCTCCAAAGAATCGTTCATACAACTCTAGTAAATGGTATTCATTAAACTTTTCTTTCGTGTCTGGATTATCAAATCCCCATCCTTCCACAAAGTGAGTGGAGCCGATAATATAATCCCATGAATAACGATCTAAATAGGCCTTTAACCACTTTTCTCCTCCTGGAAAATAATCCGCTTCAATTCCTAGTCTTAAAGCGACACCTTCTTGCTCCCACTCTACTTTCGCTTCTTCAATCGTATGTACAAACTCTTCAATATGTTCCGTCATGACTTGATCTAGCCAAAACCGTTGCTTCTTCCCTAATTCCGTTTCATCCATTGTCATATAGGTTTCAAAGTAAGGGCGAGTATCTGTAAATCGATACAGATGATCGACAATTCCTACTTCTTGAATCCCTAGTTCTTTTGCTTTCTTTAAGTAAAAGCGAAGCCATTCCTTTGAATAAGCGCTGGCTGATAGTCTCAAACTCAACTGATCCATACTATGAGCAAGCCATGCTTTCGTATGTTTCATCGGTGCCTCTTTTTTAAAATGTGAGATCGCTTGATTCGTTCGGTCTAACCATCGCAATGAATATGGTCCTTCTTCTAAGTGAACATGATAATCTATTTTCATATTGCTCCCCTACCTTTAGCTTCAATCCATTTGATATGTTGTAAATTTTTATGTTGTTTCCACTCGGCTGGCATCGCTTGATCACAAATAATAGAATGAACCTCTTTCGTAGGACAAATCTTATAAAATGATTTATTTCCTAACTTGGAACAATCAGCTAACAAAACGACTTCATTCGTTTGCTTGATCATTTGAGCAGAAACGATCGATTCTTCTAGATCAAAATCACTAATATCTTGAGTTGTAATGCCTCCACAAGAAATAAATGCTTTATCAAATTGAAAATGCTTTAACATATTGCATGTTAATGTGCCCGCAACCGATTTTTGTTCAGGGTTAGCCACGCCACCAAGCACAATCACTTTGCCGTCAAAAAAACGATTCTCAATTTGTTTATTCAATAGATCCGCAGCCGCTAAAGAGTTGGTCACAACCGTCAATCGTTGCACGCCAACGATATGTTCAGGAATATGAACGGTCGTTGTGCCGACGTCAATCATGATCGTGTCATTGTCTTCGATGATTTCCGCTGCTTTTTTGCCAATTTCTCTTTTTTGGTAGTATTGATCATTCATTTTTTTATTAAAATGTGCTTCTTTCTGTGTTTGTCCATATTTCACCGCTCCACCATGGACTCTTTTTAACTTTTTCTCTTTCTCTAATACATCTAAGTCTTTCCTAATCGTCTCTGGCGTCACTTGTAATTGATGAGCCATCTCCGCGACCATGATCTTCCCGACACTTTCAATTTCTTTCAAAATATAGACGTATCGTTCCTTCTGTAATGTACTCATGATAGCTCAATGACATCCTCTTTCTGTACATATAAAGTGACGACTTCATTTAGGCGCTCAAGTTCATTTGATTGATGCAGAAAATCAGCGAAATAGGTGATTTGATGATGCTTTAGCTCATAGCGAGCAATATTTCCAAGCAACTGCACATCCTTCACTTTTCCAGCAATAACGAACCCACCTTCCATTGGAATCGAAGAAAATGCTTCAGGTCGAATCGCATATTTTTTGTTGGAAGAAAAATGCTCCTCTTTCATCAATGTATTTAACTGTTGTCCGGTTAAAATATTATAATTACCGATAAATTGAGCAGCGAATTCATTTTTCGGCTTTGTATAGATCGAATGAGGAGTCCCACTTTGCACAATTTGCCCGTTATTTAATAAAAAGATTCGATCGCTCATAGCCATCGCTTCTTCTTGATCATGTGTCACAAGAATCGTCGTCATGTTCAATTCTTGTTGAATGCGTCGAAGTAGCTTTTGCAAACTTTTTCGTATTTGAGCATCTAAGGCACTTAAAGGTTCGTCTAGTAAAAGCACTTTCGGTTCTACAATTAAGGCACGAGCCAAGGCGACTCTTTGCTGCTGACCTCCTGATAATTCCCTCGGATACGATATTTCCTTTCCTTCAAGACCAACCATTTTAATGAGCTGCTGAACTTTTTGCTTCATAGTATCTTTGTTGACCTTTTTCATTTTCAAACCGAATGAGATATTTTCCTCGACCGTCATGTTAGGAAATAGAGCGTAAGATTGAAAGATCATTCCAACATTTCTTTCTTTCGCTTTTACATTTGTGATCTCTTTCCCATCCATCATAATGCTCCCTGCATCTGGAGTAGTTAATCCAGCGAGTATTCGTAGTAACGTACTTTTTCCGCATCCGCTCGGTCCCAGTAAAGTCACAAATTCTCCTTCTTCTAAAGAAAGGTTGAGTGATTGCAGAACTGCTTTATCATGAAATGACTTATTTATATTTTGAATGGTAATATAACTCATATGCTACACGTGCTCCTTTTTCACTTTGGTGAGTTGGATAATGATGAACGAGACGATGCACATCAACAAGAAATAACAAACGACAATCGCACTCGCTATATGACCACTCTTACTTAACTGTTGATATAGAAAGATTTGAACAGTCTCAAATCGGCCACCAAGAACTAAATTAATGAGAACAAACTCTCCAAACAAAATCGAAAATGATAGTAAGGAAGAAACTAATAACCCTGATAATATATTCGGTATAATGACCGATCGAAAAGCAGTCCAACGACTGGCCCCTAATAACTCAGCTGCTTCCATTAATGAAACCGCATGAATCGTTCGTAAGCTATTTCGCGTTCCTTGGTACATAAACGGTAGAATCCCAACAAAATAGGCACCGATCACCACTAAAGTCATCGATAGATTCGTATCCGCATACGCTCTAATTAATCCAACAGCAAGAATGACACCTGGCATCGCATACGTCATAACGACTAATACTTGGATAAACTTTTCTAACCTCGGTGCATAGACGACGATACTAAATACCGTTGGAACAATAATGACCAAACCGAGAAGCGTAGAAATAAGTGATAACGATAAGGAACGGCCTAACGCTTCAAAAAATCGTGAATCTTGAAACAGTGTCTTGTACCACTCTAACGTATACCCCTCTGGTAAAACTGTTGCGTTCCAATCGGTAGCGAAAGAGTACAGCAAAGTAGCGAACAATGGTAGCACTAAATAAATCGCCGCAATGCCGGCCATAATCATAGGAAGAAGCGGCTTTCTCACGATAAATCCCTCCGAACTTTTCGAGTTAACCACTCATTGATCAACATCGCAACGACAAGAATCAACCCTAAGATGACCGCTAAGGCACTTCCAAGCTCTGGACGCGCAAAAATATCACCTGACACAAGAGCACCGATTCGAATCGTCACTAAATTATATGAACTACCTGTTAAAGCAAAAACAGAAGCATAGGCGCCCATCGCATTCGCAAATAAAATACTAAAGGTTCCTGCTAAACTTGGTAGCATAAAAGGCAAGCCGACCTTCCACCAAAATTGGGCCGTTGACGCGCCAAGCAAAGAAGCTGCTTCCTTCCATTGCACTTGAATGCCCGAAAACACCGGGTATAAAAACATCACACAAAGCGGTAGCTGAAAATAAATATAAATTAAAACGAGCCCAGACCATGAATAAAGATGAAATGTTTCTAATAAATTGATTCCGTACTTATGTAAAAGTAAAGTAAACACTCCGCTATTGCCGATCAGAACGATAAACGCAAAGGCTAACGGAACACCTGCAAAATTAGATGTAAGGTTCGTAATGACTAAAATTCTTTCTTGGATTTTGGAAGAAAATAACGTGATAGCATACGAAGCAAACACACCAACAGCAATCGCAACTAAGCTAGAGACAAACGAAATCAATATACTATTTTTAAAGGCTTTATGATAATACACACTAGCGAACACTTCTTTATATTGATCAAGAGTCAATCCATCCCCTGTGCCACTTTGAAAGCTCGCCATGATCATCGAGACAAAGGGAATAAATAAAAAACAGACAATCAATAGACAGAATGGAACAAGACTAGCGATGACCATTCCATTTATACGCTTCAAACTAACCAGCTCCTTTCTTACAAAAAGGCGTCTTATTCAGACGCCCCAACTATACCTGGAATTGTTAACGGCTGCATCGCTGATGAAGGTTGAATATTTAATAAATGACAAGCTAAAGGAGCCAATTGAAGTTGTGGGATTTCTTCCTCTACAATTTGCGGCTTTACTTTTTCACTGATGATATACAACGGCACAGAGCGTTCCTCAAACGTCGTTCCTCCATGCATTCCATCTGTATTCATCCCGTGATCAGCGGTAACGATCACTTGATAACCTTCTTTGAGCCATTGTGGTAAAGCATGCGCTAAAATGATATCTGCACCAATAGCTCTGCCTCGATACTGTTTGGAATCAGACGTAAATTTATGGCCATCGTCATCGACATTCATCGAATGGATATAAAGAAAATCCGGTTTGTACGTATGTAATAAATGATTCGCATCAGCAAATAAATGGTTATCAGGATAATGATCTTCCCAATAGAAAATCCCTTTTTCGATCGCATGAGTACCTTCAAACTGGAAACGATCTCGTTCTGGAAGAAAGGGTGCACGACTATACAACTCACTAACCCAATAATACGAAGCAGTCGCATTCGTTCTACCTTGTTCCTTCGTTAAATGAAATAAGCTTTTTTCATGAGATAATCGAACGACTCCATTATGCGTAATCCCATTTTGATAAGCAGGTGTTCCTGTTAACAACACTTCATACAATGGACGAGACATGCTTGGAAGTTCTGATTGTACTTTATATCGCGCTGCCTTCCCTTTTTCAACAAGGTGATTAATATATCCCATTTGCGAGACGGCCGTATCAAATCTTAGGCCGTCAATCGTAATAAAAATCAATTTATTTTGCATGTACTAACACCTTTTCTTCCCATAATTGCGGTAATTGTTTCGTTGTTTCCTCCCAAGCTTTATCATCTTCGACTGGGCGAACATTTTTGTACATTGCATCAGGTAATAATTTTGCTTCTACCTCTTCCGAAAGTTCAGCTTTCTCACGAATCGGACGGGCATACCCTTCTGCTAAGTTCATTTGACCTTCATCGGATAAAATATATTCGCGCGCTAACATTGCGGCATGAGGATGTTTCGCATACTTGTTAATGACCGTCGCATACCCTGACATAACAGATGTTTCTTCTGGAATAATAACCTCAAAACGTTCTGGATCGATTTGATCACGATAGTTTAATGCATTAAAATCCCATACGATAGCGACTTCTACTTCACCTTTTTCTAAAGAAGCCACACTCACATCACCACCGCCGATTCTTCCTTCCTTCGCTAAATCAGCAAAATAATTTAAGCCTGGCTCAATGTTCTTTTCATCTCCACCATTCGCATAAGCAGCAGCTAATACAGAAAATTGTCCTTGATTTGCTGTTGGTACGTCACTGATTGTTACGGAATACTTGCTTTCTTTAAGCTCTTTCCATGATTTCGGAATTTCCTTTACTTTTGTTTTATCACTAATGAAGGCAATCGTTCCTGTATATCCCACGATCCAATCCCCATCATCATCCTTCGCCCATTCAGGAATCTCATCCCAATAAGAAGTTTTATACGGTATCGTCAGTTCTTTCTCTTCTGCGATCGGACCAAATGCTACGCCAACATCTCCAATATCCGCTGTGGCATTTTCCTTTTCCGATTCAAATTTCGCTAATTCCTCGGCGCTTGACATATCTGTATCCGTATGTTTCAAACCATATTTTGTGTTTAAATCTTCCCAAGTCCCTACCCAGTTTGCCCATGTGTCTGGCATTCCGACTGAATTTACTTCTCCTTCTTCTTTCGCCTTTTGTTCCACTTCTTCTACAGATAAGTCATTGTAATTCGTTTCCGATTTAGCAGCTTTCTCTGATTCACCTGAGCATCCAAACATTAAAGGAATAGATAATAGCCCAACACAAGATAATTTAAAAACCGACAAATTTACACGCATGTTGATCCTCCTGATTTTTGTTTCGTTTTGTTTTACAAATAGAATTATAGAATTCAAAAATAAAGCCAATATTAATCAAATGTAAAATCTGCTTTCTGTATTTTTAATTATTTGTAAACAAATCAAGAGGATTTTTAGCAAACAAAACCCGCATTGTTTTTTTACAACACAAAAAGGTCTAGACCATCTGTTATGATCTAGACCTTTTACGATTATATTTTCACACTAGTGACACTTTGTACCGACGAAGTTGATTGTTTAAAAAAGCTTGGTGATGTTTTATAAAGAAACACTAGAACAAGCGTTGTAATCAACATTTCTGGAATTAAGTAGGATGCATTATAAACGATTGAGTACCAAGCAACTGGCCAGTCATCTGGAGTATATTGACCGAACCAAACAACTCCAGAAATAAAATGACAGGCTAATCGTAGAAGTGTACCAAGCATCAATCCACTTATAATTCGACTGACATTCATTTCTGATGCAACGGACATCACTCCTGCTAAGCCAAGCACAGCATATGCTAATGGATAATCAAGCACTAGCTGCACAGGATGAACGATTGTACCACCTAAAACCAATCCCAATAGCCCAACAATGAGCCCTGTCAAAACTCCTGCTTTTAAACCGCGACGGAAAGCCATTAAAAAGATTGGAACCATCACAAGAGAAACGGAGCCTCCATATGCCCACAACGCTCCAAATTCAAATAGACTTAAAATCTGTGCTAACCCAGCCATGACCGCGATTTCAATCATCGTCACTAGCTTGTTTCTATCCATAAAAAAATCCCCTTTCTTTTTATCCAGGGGGTGTAAGTACCGACATTTGAGTAAGAAAAGCATCTCAAATAATGGTACATATCCGCACTTCCCTACGCTGGTATGACCCAGTTCAGGTTCAAAGAGTTGAGGAATATTCCTCTCTCAGTCAATCGACACCCCTAGTGGACTTGTATTATTTTAATATATCATATTTTTTCCTATTACAACAGTGTGATTGGTATAAATATGAACATATAACAAGAAAAACAGCCGGCGAATGATCATTCGCCGGCTGTTTTTCTTTTATTATTACTTAAATAATTCGATACTTGTTAAAATGATTGGCATAGCTACAATGTCAATTAAAAATGAACCAGCGATCGGTACGATTAAAAAGGCATTTCTAGACAGACCATATTTTGCAGTCACAGCAGACATATTCGCCATCGCATTTGGAGTCGCTCCAAGACCATGACCTAACATTCCACTGATCATCACTGCCGCATCGTAATTTTTCCCAAGTACTCGGAAAACAACAAACACGCTGAACAGCATGACGAATATAACTTGTACTGCAATAATGAGTAGCATTGGTAACGCAAGGTCTGCAATTTCCCATAGTTTAATGCTCATTAATGCCATAGCTAGGAAGATATTTAAAGAAATATCACCGATGATTTGAACAGTTGGCATGTTAATGAAATCTTCATTTACTTTGTCAATGATGAAACGAGCAATGACAGCTACAATCATCCCACCAACGTAACCAGGTAATGTTAAACCTGTTGTACTTGCAAACCATTCACTGAAATATGATCCTAGCGCCATACAGAATGTAACTAAAAACATTTGACGCATCCAAGTTTTCTCATCGCTTAGTCGAACGAGATGTTCTTTTTTCGGTTCTTCTAATTTATTTACTTTGCTGTCGTTTGATGCTAAATTGTACTTTTTCATTAAGTATCCTGCTGTTGGTCCACCAACTAATCCACCACAAACCAAACCTAATGTAGCCGCGGCTAATCCGATCGTAGTTGCCGTTGTCAGTCCGAGTTGCTCAATCGTGCCACCGTAAGCAGCCGCTCCTCCGTGACCACCTGACATGGAAACTGCTCCCGTCAAAATACCGATTAATGGGTCGATGTTCATTATTTTAGCTAAAGAAATCCCGATAGCATTTTGCATAAATGCTAATACCGTACACATTCCCCAATAAATGAGTAATAATTTCCCACCGATTTTGATTAAAGTTGTACTGGCTCCTAAACCAACTGTCGTGAAGAATGCTAACATAAACAAACTTTGCAGTGACGTATCAATTGTAATCTCAACGATGTTAAATTTATTTAAAAGAGTCACGATAATAGCAAAGAACAACCCACCAACAACCGGGGCTGGTATGCAAAATCTATCGAAAAATGAGATTTTTTTAATTAAAAAAGAACCGACCATAAATACAAATACGGCTAAAAACAAACTTGTTACTTGATTAAACTCCATATAAACACTCCTTAGTTATTCTTGCTGTAAGCGTTTGCCATAGTATAGTATACAAAATATAATGTATATATACTAATATTACATTTCGATACTGATATAGTTTTTTTCTATACATAATAAAAAGGAGTATCTCATGGACTTTCGTAAATTGCAATATTTTGTCGTAACCGCACAAGAACAGAGTATTTCAAAAGCAGCTGTTCTTCTCCATATTTCACAGCCTTCCTTGAGCCATTCGATCAAAAAACTAGAGGGAGAATTAAAATTTTTGTTGTTTGAAAGAACAGCCAAAGGCATAGAGTTAACAGAGCCGGGAAAACGTTTTTATAATCGCGCGTTAGAAATACTAGAGCATGTACACAATGTAGAAATGGAAATTGAAGAAATTCAACAAATGGGAGAAGGGAAATTATCAATCGGCTTAATTGAGTCCGTTCGAAATTGGCTTCCTAAAATGGTTGCGGACTATACGAAGCAACACCCGAAATTAAAAGTGGAATTGAAAGAGATGTTAACATTAGAGGGGATTATTCAAGCATTAAATCGTTCAGATGTTCATTTCGTTATTTCAAATCACCAAATCAAATCAGATGTAATTCACGTGCAAGAATTGTACTCGGAGCCTCTCGTTGTGGCGATGAATAGACATCATCCATTAGCTAATTACCAACGGCTGTATTTAGAGGATCTTGCTACAGAACCTTTCATTGTCAGTACACACGGGTTGCAAACGAGACAGAATTTAATTCAAATGTTTCAACGTCACAATTTATCTCTAAAAATTCAATTTGAAATCGAACGGTTTGAAATGGCTTGCCGTCTAATTGAATATAATGTTGGAATTGCCTTGCTCCCCATTAATTCAATTAAAAGCTACCGAAACGATGACATTATTTACAAACCGATTGAAGATGAGTCCATTTTCCGAACCATTAATTTAATGACCATCAAAAATCGATATCTTCCCCCTGTCGTAGAGGAGTTTATTCAGCTTTTACTAACAACAGAAAATGATAGCTTAGTGGAGCATAGTTGGATGATTGACTCCTACGTTTAATTATTTTTCAAATCAAAAAGGGCTTTCCCCCTTTTTGATTAATTCATCGACTTTTTCTATTGCTAACTAACATATTCATTACAGGTGGGCATACAATTTATTAATGAAACTTGCCTTCTATGCAAAGGTGGTGATCACCATTATCCATACGGTGAAGTCAGGTGAAACGCTAACGTCTATCTCTGAAGATTATCGGATCTCCTTATCAAAGCTGATCAAAGCTAACCCTGGAATTCAACCAAATCTCATTTATGTTGGTCAAAAGATTGTCATTCCAGGATTACCTGCTCCTGAAACAATTCCTTACAAAATTTCCGTTTCTCTATCTGCTAGAACATTGACATTAACATATCAAGGAAGAGTCGTACACGTTTATCCAGTAGGTGTCGGTAAAATGCTCACTCAAACACCGGCTGGCACTTTTGTGATTATTAATAAAGCGCCGAATCCCGGCGGTCCGTATGGTACGATGTGGATGAGTTTATCGAAAAAATCATATGGAATCCATGGGACAAATAACCCTTCCTCGATTGGAAAATATGTATCAAAAGGCTGTATTCGAATGTACAATCATGATGTCGAACAATTGGCCAGAACAGTTCCCATTGGCACCGCAGTAAACATTCATTATTAGTTTTTTACTATGAAGACGCCTGCCTCAATTGGCAGACGTCTTTTTATTTATTTTGTTACAGGCTCTTGATTGATTTCCATTAGCCAATCAAATGGATCTGGTTCTGTTCCATTTTGAATCCCCGTAATCGTTTCATATAGTTGTTTAGAAATTTCTCCTGTTTCTCCTTCATTAATGACAAGTTTTTCATCTTTCCAGAAAAACTCGCCAATCGGTGAAATGACGGCAGCTGTTCCGGTACCGAACGCTTCTTCTAACTTTCCAGCTTGATACGCATCATATACTTCTTGCATGGAGATTTTTCGTTCTGAAACTGGTACTCCCCAATACTTCAATAATTGAATAACAGAATTGCGCGTTACCCCTTCAAGAATGCTGCCGTTCAATGCTGGTGTAACAACTTCTCCATCGATTTTAAAGAAGACATTCATGCTACCGACTTCTTCAATATATTTCTTTTCTACTCCGTCCAACCATAAAACTTGAGAGTACTCTTTTTGGATCGCCACCTCTTGCGCTTTCAAGCTAGAAGCATAGTTGCCTGCTGTCTTAGCTTCACCCGTTCCTCCCGCTACCGCACGAACATAATCGCTCTCGACAAGAATTTTTACTGGTTGGATTCCTTCTTTATAATACGAACCTACCGGAGAAAGAATAATAATGAATTTATAGCTGCTTGACGCATGAACTCCAAGGAAAGGCTCTGTTGCAATAATGAATGGACGAATATACAGCGATGTTCCTTCCGCTGTAGGAATCCATTCTTTTTCGACTAAAATCAATTTTTTCAATGCTTCTAAAGCTAATTCTTCATCAATATTCGGAATACATAATCGATCATTTGAGTGATTTAACCTTTGCATGTTTCTTTCTGGACGGAATAATAAAATTCGTTGATCTTTTGTTAAATAAGCCTTCATTCCTTCAAAAACTGTTTGTCCATAGTGAAAAATCATTGCAGCAGGGTCTAACGTAAGTGGCTGATACGGAACAACACGAGGATCATGCCATCCCTTCCCTTCTGTATAATCCATCACAAACATGTGATCAGTAAAGATCTTTCCAAATTCTAATTGATTAGATTCTGGTTTTGGCTTTCTTTCGGAACTTAAGTTGACTTGAATTGTTTTTTCTGACATTTCGCATAACTCCTTGCTGAATAAATATTTGGTTTAGAAAATTTCCCCAATGAATAAATGTATACTTATTATATTACAATTTTTTAGAATCTTTACACAATAGTTATTTTAAAAAAAATAAAATTTTATAAGTATATTTATTTTAAATGCTATTTGATTTTAATATTATAATTTGAATTTTGCACATAATGTATTTTTATAAAATTGAACAGAAATAGAGCCTGCTAGTAAATCCAGCAGACCCTGCTTCATCGCTATGCTTAATTTACATTAATAGGTAATCGAACTTGTACTTTCGTCCCCTTTGCTTCTTCGCTCTCAAATATGATCTTCCCTTTATGGTGTTCAATGATTTTAAAGCTGACCATGAGGCCCAAACCAGTCCCTTTTTCTTTATTAGAGTAAAAAGGTTCTCCTAGTCGAGGGATGCGATCTTGAGCTATGCCGATTCCCTCATCAATTACTTCGATACATATATATTCTTCGCCTAAATGTTTTGTTTTAACTAATAAGTGCCCTCCATTTGGCATGGAATCAATCGCATTTTTAATCAAATTAAGCATTACTTGTTTTATTTGCTTTTTCTCTAACTTGACAAGTGGCAACTCTTGAGTGATATCTGTCATCAGTTCAACCTTATGAAGCAAGGCTTCCGGATGCATAAAATCGATGGTTTCATTGACTAATCGATTGATATCATGCACTTCGAACTTTGTTTCTTGATTAGGTTTAGCTAATATTAAAAACTCTTGCATAATCGATTCAATTCGCTCAAGCTCAGATAAGATAATCTCGCTGTATTTATTGTGAGTTTCTTGTCCCCACAATTGTGCAAACCCTTTAATAGCCGTTAAAGGGTTTCTCACTTCATGGGCGATTCCAGCGGCTAATTGACCAATCGCTCCTAACTTATCTTGTTTATTTAGTAATAGCTCTTTTTCCTTTAGACTAGAAATGTCCTGTGTCACTGTCGCTACACGATGAAGATACTTTTTATCCTTTATCGGTGTTTTTCTTGACCTTAACCACTTGATGTTACCATTTTTATGAAAAATTCGATATTCTATTTCTGAATCGGTATCCGTCGATTTTAAAAAATGTTTAAATGCTTCTAGATCCTCTTCATGAACTAATTGATAAATAATGTGAAAGTTTTTATAAAAGGCCTCTTTAGAATGACCGAGAATTCTCTCGTAAGATGGGCTAACGTACACGACTTCATTCATTGAAAAATCAAACACACAAAATATTTCATTTATATTTTCGGATATTTCCAAAAATTTTACTTCATGCTCTTTTAATTCTTTTACTTTTCGGTCTAATAATAAGGCTGCTTCAACTTTATCAGTAATATTTCTAGTAACTCCTACAATAGCAACAACCTTTCCGTTGCTATCCTTAACAGGTGTAACTGATATGATCGCATGTATGAGAGATCCATCTTTCTTTTGACGAATTGTTTTATAATTACGGACCCTACTACCTAATTGAAGTATTTCCGAGAATATTGTGCGTTCCCCTCTCAAATGATGAGGAATAGTTGGCAGTTCTGTCCCTAGCAATTCATCTAAACTCCATCCATAAACCTTCGCAAACGCCTCATTTACATTTATAATTTTTCCTTCATGATTTAAAATATAGACGGGATCATTAGTAGTGGACAAAAATGCCTCACACCACCCTAAACAACTAGTAGTTTCCTTTTTCCCAATTAAATAAAACAGCATATAGTGCGGATCGTACATAATGCTCCATTTACAGATGACCAAAGCGCCATTTTTATGCCTAGTTTTTTCAGTAGTCACAATAGAATTTGAACTCTCTATCGTTCGTTTTATCAGTTCAATTACTTCTTTATATGATTTACTGCTCCAAATATCAAATATTGAAATCGTTTCCTCTTTTGGATCTAATCCTATCACGTTAATAAATACAGGATTCCCCTTCAAAATAACACCTTTTAAATTCATTGAACAAACTAGATCCGAGCTGTTTTCCCAAAACCATTCTATATGTCTATCATTAATCGTATTCATTATCGCTTTATTGTTCACCAAAAATCCTCTCCCCCTTTCTACTATGTCGAAATATTCATATTTTTTCAGCAAAAACCGTTCAACAAATGATGAGTTTTTCCGACAATAATTTAGGTAAGAAAAAGAATTTCGTCTTAAAAAATTTTGCATCTAAAAAGAAATAATACCTTTATTCATTTGTTATCCGTGCATAGATACACGTATCTCTAATTTGACTACCATCAGCAGATAATTGATCATTTCTTAGTATGCCTTCAAGAGCAAAACCTAATTTCTCTGCAATAGCACGACTCCTTTGATTATCAGGATCACACCTGATTTCCACTCGGTTAGCTGTTAACTGCTCAAAGGCAAAGCTAGTAATCGCCTGCACCGCTTCTGTCATATAACCATAGCCAGAAAATTTACTATCTAACCAATAGCCGATTTCAAATTTACGAATTTTCCAATCCATCCGATGCAAACCGGAAGATCCGATAAATTCTCCTGTCTCTTTATGAAAAATATGTAGCCTTAAATCCTCACGCGTCATAAATTTGGCATAAGCTTCTCGGACATTCGCTTCTGCTCCCTCAAGTGATTGTTCATAATGAACAAATGGAAGCCATGGTTTCAGTTCATTCAACGAGGACTGGATTGCCTTATACACAGCTACCCCATCTCCCGGTAAAGGCATGCGAATATGCAATCTTTCAGTGAAAATTTCTGTTGGAAAATCAATTAATAGTGGATTCAATCAAAACACCTCCGAATATTACAGAACATTATAACAGTTAATTAGATTTTTTTGTTTACACTCTAACTAAATTAGTATAAAGTGGAAGAGTGAATTGAATATTTTTCAAACTAGGGGTGTCCAGCAAGCTTGGGCTGAGAGAGAAGCGCAACGAAGTTTCTTAACCCTCAGGACCTGATCTGGTTCATACCAGCGTGGGGAAGTTTATATCTGTTTATTAGCGTATTTTTTATGCTACTTAACTGATCATTAACCGGGTCCGTATGTTTATATGGCTCGGTTTTTTTCATGCAATGGTAGAATCGGGTTTCGTCCTTTCATTGACAAAGGAGGAAAAAACAATGAAAGAACAAAGACCAGATGAAAAACTGAATTTAGTCCGTAATTTTCCAAACAGTAAAAAAGTGTATGTAGAGGGTTCTAGAGCGGATATAAAGGTGCCTTTTCGCGAAATTGAACTGTCTCCTACCATCACCTCTTTACATGAAGAGCCAAACGCTCCTCTTCGTGTATATGATACGAGCGGCTATTATACGGATGATCAAGTAGACATTGATATTGAAAATGGACTACGAACCGTTCGTCATCAATGGATACATGAGCGTGGGGACACAGAAGAATATACAGGTCGTACGATCCGCCCTGAAGACAATGGGTATAAAAAGAAACCAGTGAATGAGGAGCTCGTTTTTCAAGGGTTAAAAAGACAACCTCTAAAAGCAAAGAAAGGGCGAAATGTGACTCAGCTTCATTACGCTCGTCAAGGAATCATTACACCGGAAATGGAATTCATCGCCATAAGAGAAGGAATGGATGCCGAATTTGTTCGCAAAGAAGTAGCAGAAGGTCGGGCGGTTATTCCCGCTAACATTAATCACCCTGAAAGTGAACCGATGATTATCGGTCGCGCCTTTCATGTGAAAATTAATGCCAATATCGGGAATTCAGCCGTTACTTCTTCGATTTATGAAGAAGTCGAAAAGATGACATGGGCGATTCGTTGGGGCTCCGATACGATGATGGATCTCTCTACCGGAAAAAACATTCACACGACAAGAGAATGGATCATTCGTAATTGTCCTGTTCCTGTTGGTACCGTTCCGATCTATCAGGCGCTAGAAAAAGTGAATGGTGTTGCCGAAGACTTAACTTGGGAAGTGTTCCGCGATACGTTAATTGAGCAAGCAGAACAAGGCGTTGATTACTTTACGATTCATGCCGGTGTTCGCCTTCCGTACATTCCGCTGACAGCTAAACGAATGACAGGCATCGTTTCGCGCGGAGGCTCGATTATGGCTCAATGGTGTCTCGCTCACCATCAAGAAAACTTTTTATATACGCATTTTGAAGAAATCTGTGAAATTATGAAAACGTATGATGTTGCTTTTTCACTAGGAGATGGATTGCGCCCTGGCTCGATTGCAGACGCCAATGATGAATCACAATTTGCTGAATTAGAAACGTTAGGAGAATTAACGAAAATCGCTTGGAAACATGATGTACAAGTGATGATCGAAGGCCCGGGACATGTGCCGATGCATAAAATTAAAGAAAACATGGATAAGCAATTAGATATATGCATGGAAGCTCCTTTTTACACGCTTGGTCCTTTAACAACCGATATCGCACCAGGGTATGATCATATCACCTCTGCCATCGGAGCAGCGATGATTGCTTCCTATGGAACGGCGATGCTTTGTTACGTCACACCGAAAGAACATTTAGGGCTTCCGAATAAAGAAGATGTGCGTGAAGGAGTCATTGCCTATAAAATTGCCGCCCACGCAGCCGATCTAGCCAAAGGTCATCCACGAGCTTCCTTGCGTGACGATGCCCTTTCTAAAGCTCGGTTTGAATTCCGCTGGCATGATCAATTTAACCTTTCACTTGATCCTGAGCGAGCACTTGAATATCATGATGAAACCCTTCCAGCAGAGGGAGCGAAAACGGCTCACTTTTGCTCGATGTGCGGACCTAAGTTTTGTAGTATGAAAATTTCCCATAACATTCGTGAAATGGAAGTGGAAAAAGGGTTAAAAGAAAAAGCCGATGAATTCCGTCAAACAGGAGCTATGATTTACCAATGAGAATTGAACAAGTGAGCAAATTAAAAAGTGAAATTATGACATTAGAAAAAAGGCTCACAGAATTGAAACAAGAACTTTCTTCACTACAACAAAACTGTGATCACCAGTTTGAAAGAAAAACTTTTGTTCGAGTCTGCCAAAACTGCGGCTACTCCGACAGCACCTTATGGTAAAAATTTCTTACAAACGATTGACAAAAAGCTAGAGATGTTAACTCTCTAGCTTTTTTGTTTTCCCCCTCTCTTTTATTCTATTTACACCGATTCTTTTTCACAAATTCCCGCCATTGCTTTATAATAGGAAAAATGGTTAAAGAAAAGAGGGAGTTTATGAGAAGAGACCAATTATTTCATCAATTTCACGATCGAACCTCAGCTATATTAGGCAATGAACATTTCTCTAAATACGCTATTCTCCTTCCACTAATAGAAAAAGAGAACGAGATCCATCTATTGTTTCAAGTACGCTCCTTTCAAATGAGAAAGCAGCCAGGTGAAGTTTGTTTTCCAGGTGGGAGAATTGAGGAATTGGATAAAAATGAGTTGCATACAGCCATTCGTGAAACATCGGAAGAACTAGGCATCCAGCAATCAGACATTACACAAACCTTCCCACTGGACTTTATCGTCTCTCCGTTTGGCACGATCATTTATCCGTTCGTTGGCTCTTTACCATCAGAAGATAAACTGTTACCGAACCGTGATGAAGTAGAACAAATATTTACTGTGCCGCTTGATTATTTACTTCACTACTCTCCGAAAAAATATGACATTCATTTTAAAGTAGAGCCGGAAGAAAATTTCCCCTTCGATTTAATCGTTGGAGGAGAAAACTACAATTGGCAAACACGAAAAATGGATGAGTATTTTTATCTTTATGAAGACAAAATTATTTGGGGGTTAACCGCAAGAGTTTTAAAGCATTTTCTCGACTTAATTAAAAGCTAACCCGCCCATTTGAAAAACATTTAACTTATTTAGTCTTGACAAATTAGAATATATATAGATAATTGTAATAATTATGAATAATTGAACGATAAAGGGATTAGTAAATTCGTGAAGTGTGTCAGAGAATGGAGTCCATCGGCTGTAAGGCTCCTCACAGGAAGCGGTTGAACCTGCCCTTTGTAATATCGCTTATGGAAACATAAGCCGTCTCCCTCGTTACGGGATTGAGCGGGCGCAATTTGCGCCAAAAAAGGTGGTACCGCGGATTAGCATGCCCTTCGTCCTTTTACGGATAGGAGGGGCATGCTTTTTTTAATTTAATAAAAGGATGATTTGTTGTGAAAAAATACCGAGTAGTTGTGAAAATTGGAAGCAGTTCATTAACGGATGAACAAGGAAATATTGTCGAAGAAAAAGTATGGGATCACGTTCAGGCGATTGCCAAAATGAAACAAAAAGGCCATGAAGTCATCATCGTTTCTTCTGGTGCTGTGGCGGCAGGATTTCAATCATTAGGCTATACATCAAGGCCAAAAACAGTCGCTGCCAAACAAGCCGCCGCCGCAGTAGGTCAAAGTCTGCTCATTCAAAAGTATATTTCGCTGTTTGCCCCTTTTCAGCTAGCGG
This sequence comes from Bacillus sp. Hm123, assembly GCF_051842975.2. Taxonomy (NCBI): domain Bacteria; kingdom Bacillati; phylum Bacillota; class Bacilli; order Caryophanales; family Bacillaceae; genus Bacillus; species Bacillus sp. Hm123. The sequence continues at coordinate 1,590,026 of NZ_CM200277.1, read as the reverse complement.
TCGCACAAATGCTCTTAACCCGAGAAGACTTTTACAATCGCGGACGCTTTCAAAATTTTTATACGGCGATGTCAGAGCTATTAAGAGCCGGTGCGATCCCGATTATTAACGAAAATGATTGCATTTCGATTGAAGAGCTAACGTATGGAGACAACGATATGCTCTCTGCCCTAGTGAGCGGCTTTGTTCAAGCTGATGCCCTAATTATTTTAACGGATATTGACGGATTGTATGACAGTAACCCGAAAACAAACCCTGAAGCGAAGCGATTTCATTTTATTCCGGAAGTCACAGAAGAAATGCTTAGTTATGCAGGTGACAGTGGCTCATCGATTGGAACTGGCGGGATGAAATCTAAGCTAATTGCCGCTGAAAAAGCATTATCTCTTGGCGTTCCTGTATTTGTCGGCACTGGGAAAGGGACAGATAAATTACTAGATACACTCGCTGGAAAAGGAAGTGGAACGTATATCGGCTCTCCTTTTAAATCTCATATGCAAATGAAGAAACAATGGATTGCTCATCACGCAAAAATCTCAGGAAACGTGATGATTGACGAAGGAGCTGAAGTAGCTATTTTATCAAAAGGAAAAAGCTTGCTTCCGGCCGGCGTCATCTCAGTAGAAGGTGTATTTGATCCAATGGATGTCGTCAATGTCATTAATCAAACACGAGAGGTGATTGGCAGAGGTCAAGTATTCTATTCCTCTGTAGATCTTGAAAAAATAAAAGGTTTATCTAGTTCAGAAGCAAAAGTGTACTCGATTAATGAGCGAGCCGAAGTCATTCATCGCGACAATTGGGTAACTACGAACTTCATTAAATAATAAGATGGGAGAATAAAAACATGAGTGAGTTAATTGAAAAAGCCAAACTACTAAAGGCAGCCTCTCTTCAAATGAGTCTGCTGTGTGAAAATGAAAAGAATCAAGGATTAGAAAAAATGGCTGATGCCCTTGTGCAACAATCCGACTTTATTTTGCAAGAAAATGCGAAGGATATCGAAAATGGAGTGAAGGCAGGATTCTCTCCTAACATTTTAGATCGCTTGCAGTTGACAGAGGAACGCATTCAACAAATCGCTGCTGGTGTCCGCCAACTGATTCAATTAAAAGATCCAGTTGGAGAAGTGACCGATGAATGGGCACTTGATAACGGCTTAAAAATTGAAACCGTTCGTGTGCCGCTTGGCGTGATCGGTATGGTCTATGAAGCTCGTCCGAATGTGACCGTAGATGCTGCTGCTTTATGCTTAAAAGCAGGAAATGCCGTGCTATTACGAGGAAGTTCCTCCGCCGCTTATTCCAATCAAGCGTTAGTAAAGGTGATGAAGACAGCCTTACAGCAGTCCCCTATTCCAACGGATGCTCTCCAACTATTAGAAGATACGAGTCGGGAAACAGCTTCTAAAATGTTTCAGTTAAATGAATACTTAGACGTATTAATTCCACGCGGTGGCGCTGGGCTTATTCAAACGGTCATTCGTCAAGCTACAGTTCCTGTACTTGAAACTGGAGTCGGAAATTGTCACGTATATATTGACGAAAGTGCCAAAGAACAAATGGCCATCGACATTGCTGTCAATGCCAAAACCCATCGACCATCGGTTTGTAATGCAGCAGAAACATTACTAATCCACCAAGACTGGCCTCATCGATCGGCTATTTTGCATGCTTTACACAATCAAGGGGTAGAGCTTCGAGGAGATCAAGTGTTAGCAAACGAATTTGCTTTTGTGAAGGAAGCAACGGATGAAGACTGGGACACTGAATATTTAGCACCTATTATCGCTGTAAAAACGGTAGCGAATGTGAAAGAAGCCGTCATTCATATCAGTACGTTTGGTACCAAACATTCAGAAGCTATCGTTTCAGAAACAAAGGAAAACGTCGATTGGTTTTTCCGAGCCATTGATGCAGCTGTTCTTTATCATAACGCCTCTACTCGCTTTACGGACGGTGAGCAATTCGGACTTGGTGCTGAAATTGGCATTAGTACACAAAAACTTCATGCTCGCGGGCCAATGGGACTTAAAGCCATTACAACGACTAAATCATTAGTAAAGGGAGATGGACAAATCCGCTCATAAATAGCAAGATAAAGTGAAACTTCAATCAGTGGGGGTTTTCTTCATCCCCACTGATTGTTAGTTGAACCAATCGGGCTTTTACGGGCTGTTGATCTTCCACCTACACGCCTGCGCTTTTTCTGCCCTGTTGAGGTGGGAGTCTTACAGCCCGTTAATGCGGGATAAACAGCTAAATAAAAAAAACGGAACGAAAGATAAATTTCTCTCTTTCGTTCCGTTATTTCATTTATTTTACTTGCGTGATTGTCATTTGTTCGCCTTCTGTTTTATAAACAAATGTCACTTCTGATCCTTCTTCTAATTCTTCAAATTTCTTCACTTCTTCACCATCAGGGGCGATTTGAAACGCTCGGTCTTCCCCATCTACATTCAGTTCAACTGTATGAAGATCAGCCATGCCATTATAAATACCTGTTGCTTCTACTTCTTCTACTGCTGCTGTTTCATTTTCCGTAGATTCTTCTGTAGGTTCCTTTGTAGGTTCCGTAGGTTCTGTCGTTTCGCTTTCAACTTCTTGCTTAGGTTCCATTGCTTTTACTTGCGTGATCGTCATTTGTTCGCCTTCTACTTGATAAACAAACGTCACTTCTGATCCTTCTTCTAACTCTTCAAATTTCTTCACTTCTTCGCCAGCAGGATCAATTTGAAACGCTTTGTCTTCCCCATCTACATTAATCTCAACCGTATGAAGGTCAGCCATGCCGTTGTAAATGCCTTTAGCTTCTACTTCTTCCACTGTCACTTCGCTTTCTTCGGCTTCCTCTACAGGCTCAGACGTTTCAGCCTCTGTATTTTGTTCAGGTTCTACCGCTGAATCCGCTGCTTGCTTTACCTCTTCATTCTCAGGAGTCTCTTCACTTTTCGTCGTATCTGTATCCGAGCACGCAGCTAATACGCCCCCAGCTAATAATACGGCTCCCATGACAGTTGTCATTTTTTTCATATGTATCTCTCCCTCCAACTACTAATTAACATGCCTACATTGTATCACACGTGAAATTGTTTCCAAAGGAATGACACTAAAAAATAGAAAAATAGGTCTCAAGATTGATACTATAAATGTCACATTTTATCAAATAAAAACGAAGAGATGGTTGGCTTAAATCCGTTTTTTTCCTAGCCATTTCTTTTCTAAAAGAGGTATAATATTAATGTCTATAGAAAAGAGGTTTTACAATGAAACAAGTGATTCATCCACAATTTGACCCATGGGAATCTTATTTGGATATCCAAACAGCAGGTCGCATGCAGCTATCAAATGTTGAGTTTACGACAACAACATTATGTAATATGCGTTGTGAGCATTGTGCAGTTGGCTATACATTGCAAACAAAAGACCCTAAAGCCTTGCCGCTTGATCTGCTCATTCGCAGGCTAGAGGAAGTGCCCGACTTACGAGCACTTAGTATTACAGGTGGAGAACCAATGCTATCTAAATCTTCCGTTCGTAATTATGTACTACCACTGTTAAAATATGCCCATGAACGCGATGTATACACACAAATCAATTCAAACTTAACGATTGAATTGTCTCGTTATGAAGAAATCGCCCCTTATTTAGATGTACTGCATATCTCACATAATTGGGGAACAACAGAAGAATTTGTGGAAACCGGGTTCGCAAACATGGGACGAAAACCAACGATTGCCCAAAGAGAAGCTCTTTTCCAAAGAATGATCGATAATAGCAAAGCATTGTCGCAAATGGGCGTTATGGTCTCAGCGGAAACGATGTTAAATAAAAAAACACTTCCCTATTTAGAAAAAATTCATCGCCAAATCATCGATGAAATGGGCTGTGCTCGCCACGAAGTTCATCCTATGTACCCCAGTGATTTCGCTAGTGCATTAGAATCCCTTTCTTTACAAGAAATGCGGGAAGCGATTCATCATTTACTTGATGTTCGTGACCCAAACATTTGGATGCTGTTCGGGACCCTTCCGTTTTATTCATGCAGTCAAGAAGAAGAGGATCAAAAATTATTAAAACGACTGCAAAACGAACATATGGTCACAGTGAGAAATGACCCAGATGGACGTTCTAGACTCAATATTAATATTTTTAATGGAGAGATTATTGTGACAGACTTTGGAGATGCTCCATCATTAGGAAATATTCAAACGAATACTTTGCAAGAAGCGTATCAAACTTGGATGAACTCCTCCCTCGCTTCTCAATTAAACTGCCACTGCCCAAGCGTCCAATGTCTCGGACCGAATATTTTAGTCAAGCATGCCTATTATGAACAAGAAGACTTTATAAAGAAGGCAGAAATCGTTTAATGACCATAATAAAAAAGCCAGGGCATCCTGGCTTTTTTATTATGACTGTTGGAGCTGTTTCTTCGATTGAATATACTTCCTTCTCATAATCCACTTTGATAACAAACCATGACTTGGAGATAAGACGAATACTACCACAAAGATTAATCCAAGCATTGTCGCCATCGCTCCAGAAATGGAAACATTTAAAAACGTCGCCGCATAGTAACCGCTAACGGCCGATACTACACCGATCACACCGCTTAAAATGAGCATCACACTTAGTTTATCGGTTAATAAATAAGCGGTCGCTCCCGGAACAATTAACATCGCAACGACTAAAATCGCTCCAACGCTATCAAAAGAAGCAACAGTGGTAACTGACACCATCCCCATTAATAAATAGTGAATAAAAAGAACCGGTATACCAATTGCGGATGCTAAGGCTGGATCGAAAGAACTGATTTTTAGCTCTTTATAAAATAACGTAATAACCGTTAAGTTAAATATAAGAACCGCTCCAAGCATCCAAACGGCCTTCGGAACACTCGTCATACCAAAAAGATCCACTGTATCCCAAGGGATGAACGTAATTTCACCCATTAACGCATGATCGACGTCTAAATGAGTATTTCCAGCAAACAACGAGATCAATATGACTCCTACTGCGAATAAAGAAGTGAAAACGACCCCGATTGCCGCATCTGACTGCACGCCACTCGAGTCTAATAATTGAACAAAAAAAGCGGTCAATAGTCCGACAATGGTTGCTCCAATAAACATGTAAACCCCATCAAGACTATGAGTAACTAAAAATGCGAGTACAATCCCAAGCAATACTGTATGGCTAATAGCATCAGCCAACATCGCCATTTTTCTTAAGATCAAAAAACAACCAGTAACACCACAAGTAATCCCTACTAAAGAGCCTGTTAGAATAATCCAAGCTTCATAACTCATCCGTCTACCCCCTCTCGTGCTTTCTTACAAGAGTATTTAGTGATTGTTCATTAGCCACCGATTTGCGTAAACGATATAGCTTGATCAATTTCATTAATAAGCCTCGCTTCGGTGAGAACAACAATGAAACAACGAAAGTAGACGTAGCAGCTAAAACAATAAGAGGGCCTGTCGGCAAACCGACAGCCATCGTACTAATTAAAGTTCCCGTCACTCCTGAAAATGCACCGATCACTCCGGCAATCACAACCATATGCCCTAGATCTTCCGTCCAATATCTAGCAGAAATAGCAGGAGTTATAAGCATCGCAGCCATTAATACAACACCGACAGCTTGAATACCAATAACAACAGCTCCTGTTATTAATGTCATTAACAATAAGTTTAATGTTTTAGATGGAAAGCCGATCCCTTGAGCAAAATCAGGATCAAACGTTAATACTTTAAACTCTTTAAAGAATAGAAAGATAATAAAAACCAGTAGGGCAGAAACAGATGTTATAATTTTCACATCTTGCCCAACCATTGATGCTGCCTGCCCAAAAATAAAATCATCTAATCCACTTTTATTTCCAGTACTAGTTTGTGCGGCCTTTGTTAATAGTACAATCCCAATACCAAAGAAGACAGATAATACTAAACCAATAGCTGTATCAGTTTTTAAACGCGAGTGTCTTGTAATTGCTTGAATACAATAAGTCGCAAGCAATCCTGTTATCGTAGCTCCTAACAATAGCCAAGGTAACGACTTTTCTCCTGTAAGTAAAAAAGCGATACACACGCCAGGCAAAGCAGCATGAGCCATTGCATCGCCGATCAAGCTTTGCTTTTTAAGTAAAGCAAAGCTACCAAGTACCCCACTCGCGGCACCTAAAAGAAGAGACCCTAGTAATACCCATTGAGTGTTTGCATCTTTCAGCATAATTATAAGATGTTCCATGTTACTCTTCCCTCGTTTGGCTTTCGGTGAGAAAAGCTCCTTTTTCTAAAAAAGCTAATCGTCCACCATATGTTTTTTGAAGATTATCTAAAGTAAACACTAAATTTGCCGGTCCAATTTCAATTAATTTCACATTCAATAACATGACCCAATCGAAATATTCTTTCACAGTTTGGAGATCGTGATGAACAACAAGTACTGTTTTCCCCCGCGCTTTCAACTCATTTAACAACGAGATAATCGCTTTTTCGGTAGCGGCATCAACTCCAACGAACGGTTCATCCATAAAATAAACAGTAGCATCTTGAGCAAGAGCTCTAGCTAAAAAGACCCGTTGTTGCTGACCACCAGAAAGCTGACTAATTTGTCTATTAGCAAACTCTTTCATTCCAACCTTTTCAAGACAGCTATAAGCAAATTCAATATCTTCTTTTTTCGGACGCTTCACCCATCCGATATGCCCATATCGTCCCATCAAGACAACATCAATGGCATTCGTTGGAAAATCCCAATCTACCGATCCACGTTGTGGAACATAACCGACCAGCTTTCGTTGCTTATTATATGGTTTATCATATATGCTAACTTCTCCAGAAGCTTTCGGTATTAGACCTAGAATTCCTTTAATCAATGTTGATTTTCCAGCTCCATTCGGGCCGATAATACCGATTAACTTTCCTTCAGGTACTTTAAAGCTTACCTCTTTCAAAACGGGCTTCTTTTGATAAGCAACCGTCAGATTATCTACTTTTAACGGATTCATGTTACTACCTCCTGCTTGTTTATTTTAATGAAGATACAACGGTATCGATGTTATGCTTAAACATTCCTTCATACGTACTTTCAGGTGTCCCCTCTTCTCCCATAGCATCTGAAAATAATTCCCCGCCAATCTGTACTTCATGCCCTTTCTTCTTTGCCCCTTCTACTACCGCATTAATGGAGCGATCTGAAATCGAACTTTCAATAAAAACAGCTTTAATATTCTTTTGAACGAGAGTATCTACTAATGCTTGAACATCTCTTAGTCCGTATTCTGAATCTGTGCTTAACCCTTGTAAGCCCATTACTTCAAAACCATAGGCAGTACCGAAATAACCGAACGCATCATGAGCCGTGACTAATACTCGACTTTCTTCTGGAATCGTTTGAACTTGCTCTTTTCCATAAGCATCTAATTCTTCAAGCATCGCAATATATTCTTTAGCATTTTTTTCATAGTCTTCTTTATGAGCTGGATCTTGTTCGATTAATCCAGCTTCTACTTCTTCAACCGCATACTTCCAAAGTTGAGCATTGAACCACACATGAGGGTCAACAATCGTTTTATCTTCACTATCCGCTTGTAATTTTTCCTCTGGAATATTTTCTGCAACGGCATATGTTGGCTTTTCTTTTCTCATTTTTTCAAATATATCATTCATTTTTCCTTCTAAATGTAGGCCATTATAAAAAATGATATCTGCTTTACTTAACTTTGCAATGTCTCCTTGAGTCGCTTTGTATAGATGGGGGTCTGTTCCTGGTCCCATTAAGCTTTCCACTTTCACATGCTCTCCACCTACATTTTTAACGATATCACCAATTTGAGCAATCGTTGTCGTGACCACTAATTGATCCTTCTCCTCTTTTGCTGCCCCTTCACTATTAGATGACGAACAAGCCGTTAACATCATCGCTAGTATAAGTGTAAACATGACATACATTTTTTTCATTTTATGATCCTCCCTTTTTGTTCTATGCTATTTTTTTGCCCAAACGCAACTTTTAACCTAAAAAAACTCCTTTCCTTTTCTATGCTATGTATGAACATAAGAAATGTTTTATGCCCAGAACTAATTAAGTTGCCTATATACAAAAAATATAACATAGAGAAACTTTAGTCAAGAATGATTTTCATTCTTTTTCATATTTTGTTACATACTACTGTATCAACACAACATTTATTACACTCGTTTCCAATAAAAAAATCAGCCCTCTATTAGAAGGCTGACACTGTTAAATTTTCCATCTACTTTTCAAAATGCCCGCTTCTCGTAGCGTATCGTAAACAATGACGATCGCTGGCCCAACGAATAAGCCGATAAACCCTAATATTTTAAAGCCGACAAATAAACTAATTAAAGCGGCCAATGGAGAAATTCCCATGTTGGATGAAAAGACTTTCGGCTCTATAATGCGGCGCACAACTGTAATTACAATAAACAAAAGAATGAGCCCAATGCCAAGAAATTGTTTGTCTTGGAAAAAGGAAATGATCGCCCATGGAACAAGTACCGACCCTGTTCCTAAAATCGGTAACACGTCAACGAAAACGATTAATATCGAAAGTAACACGGCATACGGTACTTGTAAAATAGATAAGCCGATAAACGCCATGAAAAAAGTAATCGCACTTAAGAAAATTTGCGCTTTAATAAAGCCAATCCCTGCTTTATTTAATTGACCAGTAATTAAATATAGTTTCTCTTTTGTTGCGTCCTTTAAATGCCGATCCGTTTTTACTTTCAATCGAGAGAGTTCAAGACTGAACAAAAAGACGGCGATTAAATATACTAAAAACTCTATTAAAAATCCCGGTATAGCGGTTGCTAAGCTAAATAACCATTCGAGTATCGATTGAGCCATTTGAGTCACAGAATCAATTGAGTTTTCAAGTGTTTGTTCAAAGGAGCGAATCACATCTGGTGGTAACGACTTAAAATAATGCTGGAACTGATCCACGAACTGAATCAATGATTCCTTATAGAAGTTCGTCACAAATGACGGCCCTTTTTGCGCTAACGTCACGATTTGATCGATCACGAGATTGACAACAAACCATACAAATAGAGCGATAAATACTAGGTACAAAATAAAAGTCACAAGAACCGCTCTAAACCGTTGCCATCTAAATCGCGTTATAAACCATTTTACAGAGTTCTCTAATAAAATAGCAGTCACTAAGGCAAGTATAAAAGGTAGCGAATATGGGATCAAAAATATAATAATTAGTAAAATCGCTACAGGTAAAATCCATTTCTTTAACAAAAAAACATCAACTGCCCTTCTTTCATGACTCGAAAATTCTAACTACTATAATAAACTATTCTCGCCAATAAAGTCACTTTATTTTCGTTAAATTACGAAATCTCATCACACCTTTTTCTTTTTCACATGAACCGTTGCTATTTATCGTTTATAATAATAATAAACGATAATAGGCAAAGCATGAATATAGGGAGTAGAAAATAAGCAATGATGCAAAATCAAGCAAAATACGAAAAGGTAATTAATTACATAAAAAGAAATATTTTTAATGGCGAATGGCCAATTGGCAGCAAAATCCCGAGTCAACGCAAATTAGCTGAACTATTCGGTGTCAACCGCAGCACAATTGTCACAGCTCTTGAAGAACTAAAAGCAGACGGGCTACTAGAAGGGGTAATGGGCAAAGGAACGATTGTGGTCAATAACACTTGGACGTTACTCGCTACCTCTCCCCCTGCTGATTGGAATGAAACCACCGCTTCTAACTGGTTGAAAGCTCACTCATCTTCTAGTGTAGAAGGAGCAACTGAAAACGAAGATCATTTTATTCAACTAAGCAAAGGCGAACTCGCACAAGACATCTTCCCTACTGATCATATGCAACAAGTGATGATGCGACTTGCAGATAATTTAGAACCATTTGGTTACGAGGAACCGAAAGGATTTTTACCTTTAAGAGAAGCCATTAGCGAATATATGAGTCGACAAGGAACGGAAGTGTCTCCGTCCTCTATTTTAATTGTATCCGGTGCCTTACAAGGACTGCAATTGATTTCAGCTGGGCTCTTACATAGAGGGTCAACTATTTTATTAGAGAAGCCTTCCTATTTGTATTCCCTGCAAGTATTTCAATCAGCTGGAATGAAGCTATGTGGATTACCGATGGATCGGGAAGGGCTACATGCAGCAGCCATTAAAAAGCATTACGAAAGCGAACGATCCATTGTTTACACGATTCCTTGCTTTCACAATCCGACGGGAACTCTAATGACCGAACAACGGCGAAAAGAATTACTCGATGTGTGCGAACAATTGCGATTACCTGTGATTGAAGATGATATTTATCGGGAGCTTTGGATTGACACCCCCCCACCTCCTTCATTAAAATCATTAGATCCATATGGTCATGTGCTTTATTTAGGTAGCCTGTCCAAAACATTAAGTCCAGGCCTTCGCATCGGCTGGATTGCAGGGTCAGAACAAGTCATTGATCGATTAGCTGAAATTAAACAGCAAACCGACTATGGTTCAAGTTCCTTGTCTCAAAGAGTAGCAGCGGAATGGATTTCAAGCGGCCTTTACGAAACCCACCTATCTTTCGTACGCGAACAACTAAAGGAGCGCCGAGCAACAACCTTGCATATTCTTGATCAATATATGTCTGACCTTGCAGAATGGGACGTACCATCAGGCGGCTTCTTAATATGGCTCAAATTAAAAGTGAAAATCCCATACAAAGAGCTATATACAAAAGCCTACCAACAAGGTATTCTGTTAAATCCCGGCACTATTTATACAGAAGAATCAACTCAGGCTATCCGCCTCTCTTACGGCTACGCGTCGATGAAGGATTTTGAAAAAGGCATCAAACAATTACGAGAAATTATGTTAGAAAATAGTTAAAAAAGGTGATGTTCATTGGATTTTACAATCAATTATTTATCGTTCTTTGTCGTTCATGTGGACGGCAAAGGTGACGATGCTGTGAAACGTGCCCAGCATTATCAAACGCTCGGTGAAGAAGAGTACGAAAACAATCCACTCAAAGACTTCTTAGATGGTGAATTCACCAAGATTGCTAAACGAAAGGCCGACCGGCACCCGAAAGCTGAACAAGTCCCAACAAAAATCGGTTACTTCACCGCTGAACCCGGACATGATTTAACGTCTAATCCGAACTACAACTTGTTCGCCAAAGCACGTGCTGCCTACTCGGTACTAGAATTCCAAGAAGCAAGCGAGCAATTCGCTACACTCTATACACAAACAAGCGCCGTTAGAGGCGGCGTATTCATCGTCGCTAAAGCGCAGATTAAAAAATACTTTGATGACGCCTTCGTCTTCCTATTAAAATGCGACTTCGAGCCAAAAGTAGCGACCATTACGGACGCTTCTTCGCTCATCCAACATGTCGAACTAGCGATCACAACGAAAAACATGAAGTCGATCCAATACCCATACATGCCCGAAGAAGGCATCGTTGAAGAAGGCGAACTAAAAATTCACCAAGCCTCCCACGCTCGCTATTTCGAGGACTTCTTAAAATACGTCGGCTACGAACAATCGATGCCGGAAATCGTCAAGACCCAAGTCATTGATATGGTACGAGAATACACAATTGAAGAACTAGAAGAAGAAAGCCCAGAATTTCAACAATTTGAAGAAGCGATGGAAGTATGGGCAGACAGTCCGAAGCGAGAACTGCAAGAACGCTTTACGACCGATGAAGTTGTCGAAGCCTCCGCTCGCATGGTTGAGCATACGCCTGAACTAGAGCTGAAGATGAAGCTCGATCATATGAGCGTTAACGCTATGCTTTCTGACTTCGGTGAGTCGGTCCACTTAGCTAAACTAGGCGACCGTTATGTTTTATTAATGGAAGCGGACTCGATTGTGTTTGAAAAAGGCTTTTCGCCGATTGAGTTTCATAAGCCGGATGAACTGCATGAGGTGATTGAGAAGATTGAACGGAAGAATGGGAGAGAGTAAGTACAAGTATATAATTATCTTGATTAATGTGCTCTCCTACTACCTCTAATGATCAACATCAAACGAAAATTCGACACGGACAAACAGTCCATGTCGAATTTTTTAACATACTTTAAGATGATGATACTGGTATGACCCAAACTTTCTGTCGTCATCGACTCACTTGCATTAAATGTTGGCCCTTCTTCTCTCTTTTATTTTGATACATCTTTTTATCAGCTTCAGCAAATAGACTTTCCATTCTTCCTATGGAATGCTTATTAAAAGCATATCCCATTGACATATTGATCTTTAAGTCCTCACTGTTTCTATTATACTCGCTAATTTCTTCAGAAAGTTTTTCACACAAGGATTCTACGTATGTTTTACCTGTATTTATGATAATGATAACAAATTCATCTCCACCAATCCTTGAAACAATCGCATTTCCTGAAAAATATTGATTTAATAGTTTAGCAAATTCTTGAAGTAAAATATCACCTTTTTTATGACCATAATGATCATTCAAATATTTCAAATCGTCCAAATCACATAAGAGCATACCGACAGATGCATCTATATGTCTATTATACTTCTCCATACTCTGTTCAAAAAATTCTCGATTATAAATATTAGTCAAAGCATCATGAGTAATTCTATATTCCAGACTTTGTTGTAATTTTATTTTGTCGTCGATATTCCTCATAATTCCCTGAACTGCTATTAATTCACCATTTTCATAAATAGGCGTCGTATACTCTTCAAACCATTTATAATTCCCTTGCCTATCTTTAAGTCGTTGAATGATTGGTTTACTGTAATCAATGTTACTGCTTACTTTGTTAAGCATAATTTCATAATCATCTGGATGAATCATTTCAAAAGGTGTTTGTGAACTATTGTTGAGCGCCTCTAACGTTCCTTCTCCTAAAAAATATTCAACCGAAGGACTTGTATACCTATGTTTGAACTCTGGCTTTACTTCGTAGTAATAAATAACATCCTTTGAATTTTCCACTAATTGAAATATCCGATTTTTATTTTCAAATTCTGCTTTCCGACTCCTCTTTTTGGATATTAAGTATATTCTGAAAACTATAATTCCTAAAATGAAACCTAGCAAAAAGTGAATAAACCCCATTAGCAATTCCCCTTTTATTATGAGCGACCTCATCTACTTTTATAAAGATACCATTTTAACTTTGTCCCCATAAAAAATAGGCTATTTTATACCAATTAGCCTACTGTTGATCAAGATAAATCGGCAACTGGCTGACATAATCTCACGACTTTAGCCCCTATAGTTTTGCGCCTTCACCTTTCGATGAGTTTGCCTTTACCATTTTTATTTTTCGAACATTTTAAATATAAAAATTTATTGTATTCTATTTAAAATTATACATATCTAATGAAACCATGTCAATATACCTAGGAATAATAACATAATAAATGATACCTTACGTATTAAATACATTCTAAAACAAAATGCGCTGGCGAGAAAAGCTTCTATCTTCTCTACCAACGCATGCTATTGAATATAACGTCACTATTTTTTGGACGGCCCCTTGCTTATTATTTCTCCGGTTTAATATAAGGGACGATTGGTGCAGTAGCTCCTACAGAAGCACCTCGAATAAAATCTTGATTTTCTAAAGCTTTGAAATTTTAGGTTTGGCCAGTCAGCATGACTCCTAAAATTTTCACTTCATCAAACTGTTTATTTTTATTTAATTTGAAAAACTCCTGGATTGCTTGGTGATTACCATTTGCATCATATTGTTTAAGTGCATCAATGAAGCTATCGTACGCTTCTTTTGGCGAATCAGACGGATCAAATCCATAAATCGGCATGCCAGAAGATCCCTTACTTTCGTCTACAATTGGGGATGCCATATACAACCATACAATGTTTAAATGAAAAAAATTAACGATTCGCTTCCCGAGGTGAATCCCTTTATTATTGCTACACATAATAAAAAGCACCAAAATCAAAACCGCTCTAAAGCTTCTTCACTTTGAGCGGTTTTGATTGATTTATTTAACTTTCTCTAATAAGCCCATCTCTAAACAAGTAGCCACAGCCAGCTTTTTAACCCCTTCTCGAAACTGAATTTCAATCATCTCTTCGGTAAGTTGAACAATTTCCCCATTCCCAAACACTCGATGCTTCACCAATTTTCCTACTGCTAAGTCACTTCTGCTTCGGATTGCATTCGGGTTTTGCACGAGCGCTTTCTCATGAGATTTTTCCTCTTTCGGACTGATTATTTTTTTAACGTCCGTGACGAAACGAGATTCGATTGTCCTTTTCCCATCACGCACTCTATAATGAATCAGCTCTAAATGGCGTTTTGCTCGTGTCATTCCGACGTAAAACAGGCGAGTGGCCTCTTCCATTTTCTCTTCTGCCCCTCTTTTGTCGTCATCAGAGGATGGAATCACGCCTTCCACTACATCAATCATATACACATGTTCAAATTCTAGCCCCTTCGCACTGTGAAACGTCGAAAAAGTGACGGCATTTTGCCCTTTTCTTGTTTTAGCCGTTTTTAGAACAGATGCTAAATGCTTGAGCCGCCCTGCAAACTCCTCCATCGTTTCTAACGTGTCGGCAATTTCTTCAAGTGTGTTCAAAATACCAAATAAATATTCCTTACGAAAACCCAGTTGTTCACACGTCTTCTCCAATGCTTTCTCATAACCTAACCGATCTCTAATCACACGGATCGCATGCAATGGCGGCATGCCGCTCATTTGCTGGAACGTTTCTTTGCATGCTTTTAATTGTTTCACTTGATAGTCTTTTAGTTGAACATGATTCAATAAGTTATCAAAAACCGATTCGTTATTACGAATTTGCTTCAGTGCGGCCATTTGCTGTTTACTAATATAGCCATTAAACTTCAGGTGAATTTTTTCTAAAATATCGGGGCGCTTATCGGTAAACGTCATCCGCATGAAGTTTAAAATATCTTCCACGACCCAATGTGAGAAAAAGCGATTGTCCGCATCCTTCATATAAAAAGGAATCCCAGCACGGTCAAACTCATTCATTAACATAATGGAAGAAGAATGATTGCGATATAGAATGGCCACTCCAGCAAGCTGTTCCGTTTTCTTCATTTCTTTTACTAAATATTTCGCTTGATACTTGTAATCTGTTAAATCCTTCACTTTAATCGGCTCAGCGGAGGGATTGGCTGTAAACATATTTTTATCGTAGCGCTGCTTGTTTCGTTTAATAAATTGATTTGCTACATCAACGATCTCTTGAGATGAGCGATAATTTTGCTCCATAAACAGAACGGTAGCACTCGGATAGACTTGCCTAAAATTCAACAAATATGATGGCTCGGCTCCTCGCCAACTATAAATCGCTTGATCATCATCTGCAACCACACAAAGGTTTTTATGCTGTTGGACGAGCTTTTCAATCATCGCATGCTGCACCATCGACGTATCTTGACTCTCGTCTGTCAATACATAATCATATCGACGTTGGTACCGCTTAAGAAGCTCGCGATTCTCTTCAAACACTTCATTAGCAATCGTCAGCATATCATCATAATCAAGTAACAGTTGATGCGTGCCTGTTTTCTTGTAGGACTCATACTCGCGAAAAATCCGCTCAGCTTCTGGAACATCGACTTTAATGGTTGACCATTTGTCCTCAGGAATCATCTTGTTTTTCATAAAACTAATATACGTCGTCAGCTCGTCCATTTGATCTTCAGTAATATGCTCACCGACAATCGACTTGAATAAATTTCGTAAGATGATCTTTTTATGCAATGGGCTTTTATCACCCTCAATCATTTGATATGGTGTTCTCGTTTCACGAAAATGCTCGCGCACAACTTCAAAGGCCAAGCCATGAATCGTAGAAAAATCAACGACTGGAAGGTGAGGAAAAAAACGTTCGAAACGCAACTTCATATCGTGAGCCGCTGCCCGACTGAACGTAATCGCCTTAATCCGCGCCGGAGCTATCCTCTTTTCCTCAATTAAATAACCGATCCGCATAATCATTGTTGTTGTTTTTCCCGATCCTGGAGAAGCCAACAGCAACAGCGGTCCTTCCGTTTGAAGCACCGCTTGTCGTTGCATTTGATTTAAAGAAACACCTAATTCACTTTTCTTGCGAACAAAAAAATCTTCTTTTACCGTCATTTCAGATTACCCTTTCAACCGTTCGAATATTTCTTTCAGTATAACATCAAACGGAGACTCATTCACTTGAACTCTCCCAAATCTCGTTTCATAATTCGAAAATGGTGTGCTTCATGAATAGCTAATAATTGAATCGCTTGAATGAGATTAGGGTGGTTTGCTACTGGGTCTAAAAAGATGATATGTCCAGCAGTCTCCTCATCAATTTCTTCAACAAGCTTTTTGACTCGTCTAGTTTCGTTAACTAATAAATCATTTATATCATCAAATGTTAAATTGAGCCGAATATTATTAGGTGGATTTAATACAAACGGTGCTTTCATACTCTTTTTGCGTTTGTTTCCATATTCTTGATAGATGTCATGAATAGACGTAGCATAGGATTTCTTCCTTACACTTTTCGCGTATAACTTTGTACACGGAATCGTTATATTTGCTGCTACTCGTAGCACCTTCATCATTAAATATAAATGATAAACTGACTCACCAATAGACCATTTATCTTCACTAGGTCTTTCCCACAGTTGATGCATTGTCAAAGATTCGAATGTCGGAAACAGGAATTCTCTCTGTTGTTCAAGAGTATTGAAATGAAGCTCGATACTCTCAGATTTCACCTGGATTCTATCCATTCTAAAAATTCTAAGCGGTTTCCAAACGGATCAAAAGTGTAAAAACGCTTTGCTCCTGGTAACTTATCATCTTCAGTAATAACAACCTGACACGAAACTAAGTGCTCCATCAATTCGGTAATATTTTTCACTTCGAACGCAGGATGTGCTTTTTTCGCTGGAGAAAAAGGCTCCTCAATGCCAATATGTAGTTGGATTTTGCCACACTCAAACCAGACCCCGCCTCGTTTTCGCAACTCAGCCGGCTTTTCGATTTCTTTAAATCGTAAAATATCTCTAAAAAACTTTCTTGCTTCTTCCTCGCTCCCCTTAGGTGCTGCCAGTTGAATGTGATCAATTGTCTCAATGTGAAAAGTCATTCGACCATCTCCCCATTTAATTTGTTTAAAATTTCCTTATATAAAATATGGTAACATAAAACCGAGAATAAGTTCTATGTTACCAAAACTAAAATGCTTTTCTATTGAATGTAACGTCTAGCACCGGCATATTCTTCTCCATAGCCAGATGCGTCAATATTATCAATACGGACATGAGTTGATGTATTTGGTGAATGAATCATTGTTCCATTTCCAGCATATATGCCTACATGATGTACTTTGCCTTTTCCTTGATCATAGGCAAAGAATACTAAATCTCCAATTTGGAGATCTTTTTTCTCTACCGGCGTCCCATGCTTAGCTTGAACGGATGAATCTCTTGGAATAGTAATTCCATTGGCATGATACATTGTATAGGTAAATCCTGAACAATCAAACCCAAATCCAGACATACCAGCCCATAAATACGGAAGTCCTAAAAACTTCTTTCCATCATTTAAAATATTTTGTCCAGTCGGTGTCGGTATATTAGTTTCATCATTGTAAATATCGACCAACAAAATAAAGTTTTTTTCAATAGAAACATTCCTTTCACTATTATTTTATTTCAATACCAAGACCCGGTTTATTAGAAATAGTAATTTGGTCTTTTTCGTAGCGAATTCCTGAAACCGGTTCATCTTTAATCCAAAGGGGAGCATCCAAATCAACTTTTGTAATATTTGGATGAGCGATTGCTAAATGAACCGCCGCCGCTACACTAATAGAAGATTCCATCATACTACCAATCATACACTCCACTCCGGCTGCTTCAGCCATATCGGCAACCTGTAATGCACGACGAATGCCTCCTGTTTTCATCAACTTAATATTTAAATAGTCCACAGCCCGTTCTGATAGTAGGTGCAGAGCATCATAAGGAGAGAATAGACTTTCATCTGCCATAATAGGTGTATTCACCTGGTTCTTCACTTCTTTTAACCCTTCAATATCATTTGCTTGAACCGGTTGTTCAATTAACTCAATGTTAAGCTTTCGATTCTCAAGTTCATGAATGATATAAATAGCTTGTTTTGGTGTCCATCCTTGATTAGCATCCACTCTAATCAGCATCTGTTCTCCAATAGCTTCACGAATAGAGGCAATTCTATCAATATCTTTTCTCCACTCTTTTCCTACCTTCACTTTTACAATAGAAAATCCATCATCGACAATTTTAAGAGCATCTTGAACCATTTCTTGTGGTTCTCCTACACTGACAGTCATATCATTTTGCAATCTATTTGTTTTCCCTCCAAGTAATTGGTATAAAGGGAGGTTTAAACAGCGACAAACTGCATCATACAAAGCAATCTCCACAGCAGCTTTTGCACTAGTATTTCCTACGCACGATCTCTGAATAGCTAAGGATAACTCATTGATCTGAAAAATTTCTTTCCCTATCAATTGTGGCCTTATTACTTCTTTAATAATCCCTGTAATACTTGTCAATGAATCACCCGTAATCGCAATTGTAGGAGCCGCTGCACCAATTCCTGTTGTTCCATCTTCTAAAACAATAGATACATATATATTTTCTATCTCGACCGCTGTCCTTAATGCTGTCTTAAATGGTTTAATTAAAGGCAATTTCTTTACTGATACAATCATTTCTTGAATTTTCACAACGACACCCTTTTCTTATAATACTTGTAAAATATATGATGATAAAATCCCGAAATAAGTCCCTAACAAACTTCCCAGTACAGCCATTAGAATCCCGATTGGAATGAGCTCCTTGTGAAAGGAACCAGCCAAAATCGGCGCGGAAGCTACTCCACCAATATTCGAAAGAGAAGCAATGCCCATTGTAAATAAATCTAACTTAAATACTTTTGCCAATATCACCATAATTAATCCATGGAATAAAAGGATCATAAAGCCGGATATGATATATACAGGTGCTTGAAATAATTGTGAGAAATCTGCATGAGAAGCGATTAATCCAATAATGATGTATAGCATGACTTTAGAAATTTCCATCGATCCGGGCATACGCCCAACTTTCGTCATCGCTAATATTAATCCTACAACAGAAGCAATTATAATCGTCCATGTTGTCGCATTTACCGCTGTTCCAAGTTCAGGCAACTTCTCCCCTGCTTTAATAGCGAGTGCCGATACCATTAAACTAAGCCCTAAAAACCCGATTAATTCTACAAAGCCGAATTCTTTTTTATTTTGACCATTACCCGTTTCTAGTTCAGCGGTCATTTGATCAATATAAGATGTATCTGGTTTTGTCCATTTATTAAACTTAGTAGCAAACGGAACTAGCCAGAATAACAACATCACCCAAAAAGAATAATTTACTGTATCCATAATTAAGACATAACCGAAAATGTTTTCTGGTACATCTAAAATATCCTGTAAGATTACCATGTTAGCTGAACCACCTGTCCAACTAGCATTTAAAGCGGCAAATGCCTTCCATGTACCTTCTACGTAAAAGTGATTTAACAAAGCGTAGGTAATCGCAAACCCACCAACAATGCTTAAAGACGCAGCTAAAAAAGTTAACAACATTTTAGGTCCAAGTTTCATAATTTTCTTTAAGTCACATTGTAACAACATCAACATTAGCATTGCTGGCAGTAATAATCCCCTAACCGTTGAGTAAGCGTTTTCAATAGATTCACTACTAGAGAACACACCGAATGTCTTCATTAAAGCTGCCCCAAGGTAAATCAACACGATTCCTGGAACATACTGAAAAAACTTTCCTCCTATTCTCTTCTCCGCGAGTGCTATTACTGCAGTAAACGCTAGCAAAAAGCAAATAAACATAACACCATCTTGAATCATTTATTGTTCCCCCTTTGAATGAATATATCAAATAAAAAACCGACCGCCAGAGAATAAGAAACGTTCTCTAACAGCCGGATTTCAATTGCGTTTAACAAAAGAAGCAGCTAATTATTTATTTGATGATATTTAATACTTGCATTCTTCAATGCAACAATAAGAGCCTTTTGTGAAGAACCAAAATAACGGTTTTCAATTCCATACACAATTTCTTCTATTTGTAGAATAGATTTTCCTACAAGTAAAGAATGTACAAAACGAGAGGTTAGTGAAATAGTAGCTGAACAGTCAGCATCAATGATCTCATGAGTATTACGATCAATCACAAGACCAATAAAAAAAGAATTAAATTGTTGTGTAATAGGATTATTGGATGCTGTCTTGGAATCCCCTATCACATATATAGTATCATTGTGAAACACTAAAATTCCTCCTGCCATTACTGATATTATAAGGGGTATACACAATAATATTTGCGTATATTCAAAATAATAAGAATGGTTAATCCAATATTATTATACTCTCCATACTTTTGACAAGATTTTTTTACTTTTTTCATCAAACAAAAGAAGTTTATAAAGTTTTTTCCAGGTCCCTCTTTCGATTATTACATAAAAGCTATTTCCTCTGACACCTAACCTCTGTATAATAAGCACATACGAACATGAAGGGACTGAACTATGCACAGATGGCGATATTTTTAATCCAGTTACCAAAACAATAATGGAGGTAAAAATATTGACTACAGATCTACACACCGAAAGATTACGTTTAAGAAAAATGAAAGTATCTGATTCTTCTAGCTTGTTTCACATTTGGTCGGACCCTGACGTTACTAAATTTATGAACATCACTAATTTTACCGATGAAAATCAAGCAAAAGAAATGATCGAGTTTTTGAATGATTTAGATCAAAATAACAAAGCTACTCGTTTCACTATCATCGAATTAGAATCTCAAAAAATTATTGGTTCTTGTGGATTTAATTCCCTTGACTTTGAACATGTGAAAGCTGAAATAGGGTATGAGTTAGCGAAAGCATTTTGGGGTAAAGGATACGCTCAAGAAGCCATCCATTCTTTGTTAGATTATGCTTTTAAAACTTTGAAGCTCAATCGAATTGAAGCAAAAGTAGAACCAGAAAACTCGAATTCTATAAGACTTCTCGAAAAATTAAACTTCACTTTTGAGGGAACATTAAGACAGTACGAAAAGTCAAAAGGAACGTTTAATGACATCAATATGTACTCATTGTTACAAACAGATTAATTCAAATCCTTCTCGGGGCTATCCACAAGTCGATATTTCGGCTTGTGGATAGCCTTTTTTATGCATAAGATGCAAACGAATGGAGATTATAACGCTGTAATAACATCTTTTTAAAGGAGCGAGCTAAATGAAAGTCACATCAAACATCGGGATCATTAACGCGTTAATTCGGATCACGGCCGGTTTTACTATTTTTGCTTGGGGCACTTCAAAGCTCATCAATCACCCTTGGAGAAATTCCTATCTAGTCATGGCCATGTTGGGTGGAATGAAAATAGGTGAAGGCATTCTGCGCTTTTGCCCATTAACAGCCTTGTTCAATAAAAGACAAGAAATGCTCGTTTATAATTTTGCTAAAGAAAAGACAACAGAACAAGAAACCCCTTTTAATTACCAATAAAGAATTAAAAACCGCTAACTCTTTCAGTCAACAACCCACCACTTAACAACCTTACGGTCTGTTTGAAGCGGGGGCTTGCGTCTGCCAAAGTTCGACAGTACCTCTACCCTCATAGACGGTAACTACGCTTGTTCCTACCCAGTAGTGCGAACGGTTGTTGAGACCTCCTACCTTAGAGTGGTGGAACATAAGGACGGTTGACTTCGCCCTTACTACAAGAGTCATGCTCCTGTAGTAACCACACCAATATGTTCAATGCCTTTACGGTGTAGGTTCATTGCACCAATACGGTCATCATTTGATTCGTATTGGCAATTTTTACACTTAAAGATGTGTAGTTTTTTGTTTCGATTGGCTTTCTCAATATGCCCACATTTAGGACAAGTTTGAGAAGTATATTTTGGGTCTACGACAATTACCTTCTGCCCATTCAATTCAGCTTTATATTCAAGCATTTGACGGAATTGGTAGAAAGCCCAAGAAACAGAAACATAGCGGTTTTTCACTCGTACTTTTTCAGTTGCGGAGCGGACACCTGTTAAATCTTCTAAAACAAACATAGTACCTCTAGGGTATTTGTCAACGAGTGCCTTTGTAATTTGATGGTTTACATCAGTTACATAACGGTTTTCTCTTGAGCCAATTTGTTTTAGTTTCTTACGAGCAGAGGGTGTTTGTCGCATTTGTAACTGTTTACGAGTAGCTTTAAATTTACCACGCTTATGTTTAACAACGTTTCCGTTGTAGAAAGTGGTTTTACCTTTACTGTCATAAGTGGTCGCAAGGAAGTTGATTCCTAAATCAATGCCGACAATATGATTTACATCGGCAAAGTCTAACTCTTGGTATTCTTTTGTCATAGGGATGTGTAAGAACCATTTCTTGTGCTTATGCACTAATTTAGCTGTACCGAATTTCCAAGTATTATTAAAGTATTTTTTCATAGCCTTACGCTCATAATTTAGTTTTAGACGACCTTCAAGCGTGTTTACACTAAATTGGCTTTGGGTTAGCGAGTAATCTCGATTCCAGACTAAATCATATTCTGCAAGTTTGAACTCAATTAAAGACCATTCATGTCCATTTGATTTAGCTGACTTGTAACGAGCGATGACAGTTTTCATCACGGATTGAGCCATTTGGCTTTTTAGTCCAAATTGATTTCGTAAATCAGAATAATACAAGTCATTAAGGTTTGCTTGATTCAGTATTTTTGTTTCGAAAACATGTTTTGATAGCCAATTGCAAGCTTTACGATAAGCATTAGTTGTTATCTTTAGACTTTCAGCTTGATTATCGGAAACATATATCTGTATTTTTGCAGTAATCGTAGTCATTATCCTCACCACCTTTCACTAACTAGATTATACCAAATTTTTAGTGAAAGTAAACAACTTAAACAGAGAAAGGAGGTGGCAAGGTGGAAGGGTCAGATACTTGATATGGTATGAAACCTTACGATTTTAACATACCATACCGTATCTGACGGCAATTCCCCCCCCACTTATCGTTGGGCTATCGCCCTTCACACGATTGAAGAAGGGGTATCCTTGCCGATTTTAGATGAATTAGCGGTTGTATTTATTTCGTATATGTCATTCATCTTCCTCAATCGTATCTTTATAATTTTCTAAAATATGCAGAAGCTTCCCTCGACGATATATTTCTAAACGAGGAATGCCCGTATGTTTCGTTGCTGCCTCATCTTCAATTTGCACGTGGTTATTATTTATTTTTCTAATCACATATTGGTTCCCTTCGTATTCACCATAGCGAAAATTACCTAATGCAATAAAATCATAAATCACCTTGTAAGTTTCTAAATCCATTATTTCTGAATCAAGAAACTGCTTAATGAAATCCATCTAAAACATCTCCTTATTTTAGGAAGATAAAAATAAATTATGATACGAGAATACAATTCCACTATTTTCAACAACTTTATTATTCCTGAATTGATGTGACAACGATTTAGTGAGTCGTGTAGAAGACAAATTATATTTCAATCCACGCACCCATATAGAGTGCGACCTTGCAATTGTTTAATGGCTGCATCTTTTACTAATTTCAATCCACGCACCCATATAGAGTGCGACACCCATACGGACATATCGTTGACTTTGTACACTATTTCAATCCACGCACCCATATAGAGTGCGACGCCGTTCTCCTTCACCCACTTTTGAGCTTCACGATTTCAATCCACGCACCCATATAGAGTGCGACTGAAAAGAAAAGCGCCGCCTTCCAGGTGAGTTTGATTTCAATCCACGCACCCATATAGAGTGCGACTCTCCATCCCTTCGATCTCTTGCACATCGTAATATTTCAATCCACGCACCCATATAGAGTGCGACCGAAGTAATGGGCATGTTTGGTCCAGCGAAAGATATTTCAATCCACGCACCCATATAGAGTGCGACGCGCTAGTAACATAACTATAATCATGCACATCTGGATTTCAATCCACGCACCCATATAGAGTGCGACGTATACTCCATCATTCGGTATGCTTCACCTTTTATATTTCAATCCACGCACCCATATAGAGTGCGACAGCGATTTTTAGTAAAAACCCCTTAAAATAGAGCGATTATAGACTAAAAACACGCCATTTTCTTTATAAAATAAAGAACAAATCGATAAAAATTACAAAAATAGTAAATAAAAAGCTGGAATATCGGTGCGAATATCCCAAGGATTTCATGTGAGCTATACATTCGCACCCAAAAAACTATAGGTAGTTCATATCTCTTACATTATTTTCTTATTATACCAGAAGTGTTTTTTGTTCATCTACCATCATAATCTATTTTTAATAATCTCTACATATCCACTCAAAGTAAAATAGTGGTGAATGAAAGCTTCATAATTAAACTGCAGCTGATTATTCTTTTTCGCCATTTCATCGATCATGTTGTGTAACGTTTGTTCTGCTAGCTGCAAACCTAATTCTTGACAGGAGCTTGCTAAGCTTTTCATATTAGCCATACGGTAGGAAGGCATTGAATGACAGCCGCTTAAGCAAACGTCATCTAGAAATTCTTCTAGTTCCATCACTACGGACTCAATGGTCATTTGACTCATTCTTTTCCCCTCCTAGTCTAATGTGATATTCGTTATTTCGCCATCAGGGCTGTACAGTGTGATTGGTTCTACTCGATACTCTCCATCTGTTTTATACAATTTACCTAATAAAGCGTGGTGTAAACGATTTTTTCTCGTTAACCGCTCAAATACTTTAATAAGATACTTTGTTTCTTGATTGTAAGCAATCGAGACGATCAATCGATCTTCATTTTTATCGTAAATCGGAATACGTAGTGTTTGGGTCACGTCATTAAACTCACTGTCTCCCCAGGCATGAACGGCAAAAAAGAACAGGTTCCCTTCTTGATTGTCTTCTACTAATTGGTACGAGTGATGAGTTTCATAGAAGTTCCGTAATGCCTCCCAATGGTCGAAGGAACAGCTGTCAAAACGAATATCGCTCACATTCGTACGGGCATCTATTGTACCCGTCGTTTGTTCAGAAGAGGAAAGACGATATTGCTCATTGACTTTGCATCGTTGCAACGTAAACGTATGCCTTGAAAGGTCTTCTAAAGAAGCATTCATATCCCAATTGACTTTTGTCTTATAAAATGACTGAACGCTTTTGAGCGAAGCTTGACTACTATAATATGTAGGCTGCATCGCTGAATACGTGAACCAGCATTGCTTCGGCTCATTGAAAAAATAAGCTGTAATCCCTTCGTAACCAGAACTAGTTTGCCAACGTTTTGCTCCGACACCGATTAAATGTAGGTTTTGGATATCTGTATAAGTCGTTTGGTGCTCACCGATCAACTTTTCTTTTAATGATTGGGACACAGAATGCTGAAGTGCTTGCGTCATTAAATAGATTTTCGTCATTAATTGACGAATCGTTCGTTGGGAGACCGGTGCATTTTTTAATAAATATTTCGATAAAAGCGTACTTAAACTTCGCAATTGTTTTTCTAATCTAGGCATTTGCTCGCTATGGCAAAAGACCGCTAAACGCTCGATACGATCACTGATTGTGACTGGTAGCTTCGTCAGGCCCGTCACAGCGATTTCTTGCAATAACTCTTGCACTTCTCGGATCGCACTATTAGAAACCTTTCTAGTTCGAGACTGTTCTAACTGTTGAACATTCAACACATCTTTAAATAATTGATAATGAATGACCGCCTCGGCACGATGTATACAAAACTCTTGTTCTTTGCAACTGCACACAGTCCAGCTCCATGATGGATTAGATGAAAAGCGAATATTTTCGTTCATCTCACCAAAATCGATCGTCAAGTTTTCTTGTTCTTCTATCGTTGCTTGAATGCCAAATTTCGCTCGAAACACGATGTCATGGAATTGTTTATCCGTCAGTTTTTTTCGAAGTTCCTCCAAGTCACATTCCAATACCCAGGTGAAATCACCCACTGCTTCTTCAGCTTTTTCGGCGCCCTCATCTGATCTCTCTTGCCGCAAACTAATAATCGCTATCAACACATGTTTACATATTTTCTTCGAGGGACAGCTGCATGTGAAATCGGTTAACCCCAGCGTAAAAGAACAAACAGTTTCATCTGAAAGGCGACAAATAAGTTCTTCTTTTTGCTGTTCAGCTGTAACAGTGACTCCGTTATCAATATCTTTTAACGCCCTTTTATATAATCCTTTATTCGCTTTGTTAGTTAGAAAAATTTCATCACAGGATTGAATGAATTCTTTCCATTCATTTACGATATGACCGTTGCTATCCATTTAGACAATCCCTCCGGTGTAAGTAAAGCGACATTTGCTCCCATATTTTTCAACTGTTGAGCCGCTTCTTTATCGTAAACAGGTACAGCTTGATAATCTAAAGCAGGCAATACAATTAGTTTCGCACCCGTATCGAGAATTTCTTTCGCTTCAGCATACATCGAATGTTTCCCGTATCCTTCCATGAGATCTGTGACACAAACGACGATCGTCCGGTAAGGTTCTTCTATTAAACCGCGACAATAACGAAGCGCTTTCGCAATATGGGTCCCTCCACCAAGCTGAATGCTCATTAACGTTTGGACAGGATCATCCAAATCATGAGATAAATCAACCACTTCTGTATCAAAAATGATCAAGTTCGTTTTTAACATCGGTAGCTTCGCAAAAATCCCTGCCATAATCGCACTATGAATGACCGAATCTAGCATACTTCCACTTTCATCTACAGCAATAATGACACGCCATTTATTAAACGTCCTCACTCTTGAATTAAAATATAGTTGATCAATCACCAATCGTTTATGTTCTTGATCATAATTTTTCAAATTTAGTTGAATCGTTCGTTTGACGTCTAAATTGCGAATAGACTTCACATAGCCACGCTGATGACGATTTAATTTACCGACGAGGCTTGCTTTCACGTCGGATTCAAGCTTTTTTTGAATCTCTTCCGCCACTTGCTTGACAATTTGCTTTGCTGTTTCTAATGTTTCTCCTTTTAATAAATGTTTACATTGAAGAACACTTTTCAGCAATTGCATATTAGGCTCAAGCTTCTCTAACGTTTCCTTATCGGTTAGTAATTCTACTAAACCGTATTCATCTAATGCCTGCTTTTCTAAAATTTCCACTGTCTCTTTCGGAAACAGCTCGCGTATTTTGGTAATCCATGCCGGCACCGTTAAAACGGACGAACCTTGACCAGCTTGTCTTTGCCGAACTTCACCGTCTTCACCATACTCACGATGATATAAAAAGTCGAGTACATCATCTACTTCTTTGAATTCAGCATGGTTACCTTCAAGTGGCAATTGCTCTTCAGCAAACTTTCCTAGTACAAGACGCCAACGATTCAACGTTTCTCTATTTGTAGTCATAATGCCTCCCCTTACTTCAATATCGCCCAATCAAGCAATTGTCGTCGAGCTTCCTCATCCAAATTTTTAGCCTGACGAATGACCGCTTCATCAATGGCAGGCAGCTCCAATACGGAATCCACTTTTGTGTCGTGCCAATGAGCCACTCGTTTCGCAATCATGTTAATTTCTAATGGAGTGAATGAGCTAAAGGCATATCGAAGCTCAGGCAACACTTGCAAAAACGTCTCATAGCTAATGTCACTAAGCATTTGTTGAATTCCGTCTAATAACGTTTGATTAGACAACATCATCTCTCTCGAAACCGTCAGCAACCCTTTTAAAAAGGCGGCCGCTTCTGTCACAGCTTCTCCCGTCGCAAACAAATACGACATCGCTTTTTCTACACCTTGTTCTTCCGTCCATTCTTCTAATCCGATAAGCATGCTAACCACCGCACCGGCTATCGCCGGGTTTTGTTCTTTGGCGGCTAAGATTTCCTTCAACTGCACAATAAATAATTCTGTATGTACCGATAACTCACGATCAATGATTAGCGTATAGAACTGTTTCATCGCTTCTACCGCGCGATTTTCATCGTCTTTAGGGACGTTAGCTACGGCCGTCATTAAAGATACAGCCTTTTGAAATGCTTGAATCAGCAACGATTTGATATATGGACTTTGTTCGATATGAAATAAATACGGTTCTTTTACGAGAAAATGAAGATGATGACAAGCATCTACGAGAGAGTAGAAATCTCCATCTTGTTGAATAATTTGTTCAACTGTTGGTAAAACCTGTTTCATTAGCGGTTCAAGCCCGATTAATGCAGCATAGACGAGTTGCTCACACGCCACGTGGCTCTCACTTGAACTTTTTTTTATTCTTTCCATAATCATTTCAGATACCGCTTCGCTAATCGTTCCTCCATAGACAGAATGCTGAATCAATTCCGTTTCCACATGCGGATTCCAGCGGTATTCCCACGTTTCTCGTACTAAATTTGTATCGATACGTTTCACATAATTCGGACCCTTTTTCTTGACGCAGAAGTCCGTATTTAAATAATTCATCGCGTGAAAGAAGCGACTGATTTCACGATGAGATTTTGTTTTTAGCAAATCTAGCACTTTCTCTTGCTTTTGCACCGTTTGAATAGACAGCTTATATTTTTTACATATCGAGTGAAAATCATTAACAATCGGAGGCATATGAAGCGTTTCTTTAACGAGACCGACCTGGTCGCCTATTAATAACTGATCTAACATTTGTAACAAGCGGGAATGCTCATTTTTCGTAAAAGCACTTTTCACCCCGTCCGTTAGCTCATAAAGGCTACATTCTAGCTTGTCTCGTAATCCAGCTAAACCAATCGCCATCCGCATCGCTTCAATGGAATCGGCGGTTGAAACACCGTCTTCTGTTTCTCTTAGTCTCTTACCAAACTTCGCTATATAATATTGAACTGATGCCTCAAGTGGTTGCTTCGTTCTTTTCAATATGTTTTTCCAAACCGTTTGATAATAGGACGGGTAAGGCATACCACTTGCATAGCCATTAAGCTGATGGCATTCCTTATATGTATAAGCCATTAAGTATGTCCCTGTGTCTTTTTCCTTCACTTTTGGCAATGAGAGCTTAGGCAGTGATTCAGACTGTAATCCAATCAGGCCTGAAGTATGAAAGCCACCCGTTACAACGAGAATTCTTTCATATTGCTTCATCGCTTGTTGAATTTCCTGCGCCATAAATTGCTCCCGAGCTAAGCAGCCTTCCGCTTTTAGCATATCTTCCGTGTAGTCATAGCGCGATAAATAACAATAGGCGAGCATATTTTTCACAAATACTTCTGTTGACTGGTAAAGCCCATCGATTTCATATAATTTTTCCCAAAGTTCGTTGAAACTGCGACAGTTTTCTTTTTGGCATAGTGATTGGATAAATCGACTGCGATCTAATAAATAGTCATCATTGTAATTTTTTTTACGATCCTTTTCATGCAGGCCTTTCCCACGTTCGCTATTCAATAAAATTTGTTCATACGGTAAATCAATAAATTTCGCTTCGATATCGAGCTTATGCGCTTGTCGCAACGCTACTAGCTCCGGTGAATAATCTAAAAACGGATAATAGCACGTATATTTTCCTTTGTCCTCATCCAATAATGCCGCTTGATCGGCATAGGAATAATAAACCGCAAAAGGGGCTTGATTGTTTTCATGAACAAGATAAGGAAGCAATTCATTCGCATTCGTCGGCCCTTCAATTAAGATCACTTCAGGTTGGTACGTTTCGATCACTTTTTGCAGGTGATAGGAGCAAGCTGGACTATGGTGGCGTACAGGAAAATAGATCGTTTGCTGATTGTAATTTAACGCTTGCTCATATAGAGCATTTATTTGATCCATTTCTTGGCTTGGTAATACTCGTTCCATAATCCGCCCTCTTTCATACTGCGATCTTTCACAATCGTAGAGAAATAGTTTTTTAGTTTCTTCCGGTCTTCATCATGATCCTTGATGACCGTACCTAACATGTTTTGCACGACTCGATCCATCGTTAAATAACCATCGTCATAATAATACGCACTCATCACACTTTGGAAATAGACCGATACCGCTTCTGCCGTACTCATCACTGCTTCCATTTGGTCCATACGCTTGCCGTCCGCTGTTTGACCTTCACGCAATTCATGAAAAGTGGTCGCTAATAAGTGCGCCGAATCACGATCCAGTTCAACATCTATATTCGTTTGCGCAATTAATTTTTCAACTTCCTTCTCAATAATTTGAACTTCTAACGCTAATTCTTTAATAGGAGAAACAATTTCAAAGTTAAAGCGGCGCTTTAAAGCGCTACTCATCTCATTTACGCCTTTATCGCGAATGTTGGCAGTAGCGATAATATTAAAACCTGGTGTAGCAAATAACACCCCTTCTTCTCCTAATTCAGGAATGGTTAACACTTTATCACTCATCATACTAATGAGACTATCTTGTACTTCAGACGGACAGCGAGTAATTTCTTCTACTCTCGTGATTCTGCCTTTTTCCATTCCAGTGTAAAGAGGGGAAGGGACAAGTGCCTCTTCGGACGGCCCTTTCGCTAACAACAGCGCATAATTCCAAGAGTATTTGATCATATCCTCTGTCGTCCCTGCTGTACCTTGCACAGTGTTTGTACTCGTTCCGGAAATGGCTGTGGCTAACAACTCACTAAGCATCGTCTTTGCTGTACCTGGCTCTCCCGCCAGTAACAATCCGCGATTTCCCGCTAACGTAATAATACAACGCTCAATTAAAGCATCATCCCCAAAGAATTTCTTCTGGATCGTTACTTCTTCACCGTTATAATGTAAAGGCTTGTCGCTCCCTAAAATAAACGCACGCACAGATTTAGGCGACATCTCCCAGTTTTCAGGCTTCGCACCTTGGTCATTCTCCTTCAAAGCTAACAATTCTTTTTCATATTGACGCTCTGGAGGTAATTTCAACATATTTTGATTCGTCATCATTTCCAGTCCTCTCTGCTTCTGAGTAAAAAAGATGAGTCAAACTATATCGTTTATTCGACTCATCTTTTTAATTAGTCATACTTACCAGCTAGCTTCTCGCCACTTTTCAATCAGCTTATCGTACTTTTCTGTTGCTTTGGAAACGTCCAATAAGAGCTCGCTAAATATTCTTTCTGGTACCTTATTCGGCATGATTCGATTTTTGTCCGTTACTTCATCATACACGTAGCTTCCTCGTTCCACCGTTCCAGCTTTATAAAAAATAACTTCTTTCACAACAACGTCATCCATTCCGCCGCCTACATACATACCTGTCATATGCAGTTCCGCACCGTACTCTCCAATCTCTTTATAAAACTCATAGAAGCCACCAGCATCCTGAACGGAGCCTTTACTCCATCCCGCTTTATCGATTCGACCGAGCAGAGCTAAATCACTCATTTGTCTACCAGCAAAGCGAATGATCTCTTTTTGATTCTTCTCCTCTTCTGTAATGATAAAAATTGGGCGATCGAGCTGAGCAATCGGCTGGATGATTTCATAATCTTCAAGCTGTTCTTTCCATTGCTCAATTTCGTCTGCTTCTAAATCGAGTGGATGAACGAGCCCGATGTTTGCTCCTTCTGGAAGCTCGTATTCGTCTTCATCAATCGTATTAAATGTGCCATCATCCATATAGCGAAAACTTTGGACAAGCTCACCTTCCTCATACACACCCCAAATTAAGCCAATGGCAAATGACTGCATAATCACATTGTCAACAAATAACTTCTCCCATTTCTCTGCTTCCCACGTGCGGTTTTTTGACAACGCAGCTTCTAGTCTCGTTTTTTGATTCGTCACGACTGTTTTCAATTGCTTCTTCAGTAACTTGAACTGCTCTCTCGCATCAGTTGCTTTTTGTTCATCATCACTCTTAGCAACTTGAGGTAAATTTTTCACACTCTTGCCGTCTTCTTTAAAGATTTGTAACGTTTGTTCTGGTGTCACCTCCACCGTAAAGGAACGCGGACCATAATCAAACACTCGTTTTCCTTCTTGATCGAATCCTAAAGTTGGAATGAGACGATCCGCTAATTCTTCCGGCGTAATGCCAAACTCTTTTGCTGCCGCTTCTAATGCTTCAGATGCTGCTCGCTTTACTTGCTTATGTTTAATCTTTTGCGCGATTCCATCAGTTATTAGTAACGCCTCGTCACTTCCTTGCAAGGCTAATGCCTTCACAGCTAAGCTGGCAATAGCTCCTCTAGAAGATTTCACCCAATCAGCAATTAACGATGAAAGTTCATGAATGACTCGACTGTCACCAAATTGAGCCGCTAATGATAACACCCATTTGCGCTTCGCTTGTGCCCCGTCAGCAACCCAGCGCAATAATACTTCATATGCGATATCATGTAAGCTTTTCTCTTCAATCCATTCCACTAGCTTTCTTGCAAAGCTATTTAAAGTAACTTCATCCGTATCAGCAAACATCGTTAAAAGTAAATAAACGACATCGTCTGTCAAATCCTCTGTAGGGTCTTTCACCATTAAAGCCGGAAGAGTCTCTGGAGTCACCCACTCTACTTTCGCTTTTTTTCGTTTATTTAAATGTTTCTCACAATATTTAGCTAATGAAGTGATATCTTGCTCTTCTTCTAATTCTTCTACATGGATTGCTTTTGAAATAAGCTCCTTCACCTTATGCGAACGCTCTTTCTCAAACATTTCTTCGAGTGCATGTACCACTTTCTGGTCGGTGTGGTTAGACAGTAGAATGACTGCTTGCTCACGTACGACAGCTTTTTTATGTTGCAACAATGGGAGTACTAATTGTTTGTTGTTTGGACGTTCATTTAATAAGTCGATGACTAGTTGACGAATTCGCTTCGATGAGTCTCCCATTAACTGAATGAGCAACACATCAAACTGATCCGCCTCCCATTGTATTTCTTTCGCTTCAGTTAAAATTAATTCTCTACCATCAACGTCACAAGCTGAAATACCTTCCATGACTTCCTCAATATGCTCCTCAATATACGCACGAACAATTGGCTCGTATTTATCATCATAATTACCAATATTCGCGATCGCAGGTACTGTTACTGTCGCCTCTACTTGCAGCTTGTCTAATATATTGATAATCTCCTGTAATGTACCGTTCGTTAGTTCTTCATAATATCGAGTGAAACTTCTAAAAATATAAGGATCACTACTACTAAGTACAGTCACACAATGGACATACTTCTCAAACAATGGCGATTTTCCCTTTAAAAGCAAAATGCTTCGAATCAAATGGCCCGATAATCGCAACCATTCAAGCTTTGGAACAATTGGCCTTTCCACTTTTCCTTCAATATAGTGAACAAACGAAAGTAGTTGTTCCTCACTCATGTCATCATCTTTTAATTCCGTAATCATTAAAGTTTGCACTTCATCTTCTAATATAGGTAAATATGTCTCTGATTGTCCGCACTCACAAAGCAAAGAAGCTAACACAGCTTTGCTCTGAGGATCAGGTAATTGTAATGCTTTAACAAAAATGTCCGGACTTTGTCGAAATAAACGAAGTCGTTTCGAAAATAATTCATAATCCGAATGTAACGTTTGCTCGGCCAACCAAGCGACATAATATTCTTTCGGTATGTGAAGATCGTTCACTAAACGCTCTAGTTCTTGGAAAAACCCTACTGGTGGGACCGAACGATATTCGAATGTTCTTTCAAAATAATCAAATAAACGATGAATGCTTGCAATACTATCAAGTTCCAGCAACAACTTCAACACACGTGAACTTAACGTGCAATCATCTTTCATATAGTAGTTCAAACTAATTAAGAATTGAAAGGTAAAACTCTCCACACATTTTTTATGTATAGATAAAGAAGTGAGCTCTTCCTCTTGTAACCAATCTGTAACCTGTTTTAATTGTTGTTCTGTAAACTGCATTTCATCTTTAAGAAAAATAGACAAGTTATGCGTGATGCAAGACACGACCCACTCTTCTAGCCCATCTATTTTCATTCCTTTTTTCCATAAAACAGCTCCGATAAGAATTTTCGGTGCATGGTCAGCTTTTTCAAAGGCTCTGCTCATCGCATCACCATCTAGATCACATAAATTTTCTAAACGATTTAAATACTTTTGGTCACCTATTTCATCCCATCCCATCATCTGATTCCCATAATTTAATATGTAATATTCAAATGGGATGTCAGCTTGCTTGAAGTAGGCAAATGTCTTTTTATAATCTCTTCTCATCCAAGTTCGAAATGGCCAAATGTTTAATACGCTCTCTCCTCCAATTGAAAGACAAATCTTTAGAAATCGATTATAGATCTCCTCTCCTTCATAATCATCTAGTGCATAAAATGCTTGACGAAATGAAGAGCTATAATCTTCTATGTCATACTCCTTCTCTTCTTTTAGCTCGTTTAATACTTTTTCAATCTCTGCATCATTTCGCTCGCCAAGTAAATAGTCTTCCAATAAGTCGATGATGGGCTGTTGTAATTTGAAAACTTGTAACGCTTCTACTAATTTATCAATCAGTCTTTCGGATGTTTGCATGTTTATCACTACCTTTGTCTAATTTTTATCTATCGAGATATGAAAGCGAAATTTAAAGGTTAACAGACCTTTCCAGCATTCATTCAACACTACGACAAACAAGAATGTACGTTCTCGTTTTATTGTAATAGTAATAAAATTATAGTTCAAGTAATAACTAGTACTATTTCATAAAAATAGGAAAGCTGCCCCATAGTCCAATCAGACTTATGGAACAGCTCTCTAGTTAAAATTATACTGTATATTCTTATTGATTATGACGAATTGTCGCCTGAGCCGCTGCTAAACGAGCTAGCGGTACACGGTATGGGGAACAGCTAACGTAATCTAAACCGGTTTTATGGAAGAAGTCAACGGAGCTTTTTTCTCCACCATGTTCTCCACATACACCTGTTTTCAGCTTAGCTTTTGTTGCACGTCCTAGCTTCACGCCTGTTTCGACTAATTTCCCAACGCCGTTTTGATCAAGCACAGCAAACGGATTTTCTGGAAGTACTTTATTTTCAATGTACGCCTGTAGGAACTTCCCTTCTGCATCATCACGACTATAGCCGAATGTAGTTTGCGTTAAATCATTCGTACCGAAGGAGAAGAAGTCTGCTTCCTCAGCAATTTCATCGGCTGTTAAAGCGGCACGAGGAATTTCAATCATTGTACCGATCGTGTACGTAATCGTTTGTCCTGTTTCTTCTTGAACCGCATTAGCCGCATCAATGACAACTTGGCGCATTTCTTTAAGCTCATTCACATGTCCAACAAGTGGAATCATCACTTCTGGCTGAGCTGGAATGCCTTTTTCAGCTAATTGAGCGATCGCATAGAAAATTGCTTTCGCTTGCATGTCATAAATTTCAGGATACATCATTCCTAAACGGCAGCCACGAAGACCGAGCATCGGGTTGTGTTCATCTAATTGGCGTACTTTTTTCAGCAACTGCTCTTTTTCTTTTAGTTCTTCCGATTTAGGGTCGACCATTTGTAGCTTAGTGACCTCTACTAGAAGTTCTTCTTTATTAGGTAAGAACTCATGAAGTGGTGGGTCTAGTAGACGAACGGTGACCGGATGACCTTGCATTGCTTCAAAAATACCCTCAAAATCACTTTGTTGCATCGGTAATAATTGTTCAAGTGCTGACTGTCTCTCTTTTGAGTTTTCCGCTAAAATCATTTCTTGCACAATTGGGATGCGTTTACTATCCATAAACATATGCTCTGTACGGCATAGGCCAATCCCTTCCGCTCCAAATTCAAAAGCTTTCTTCGCATCTTCTGGTGTATCAGCATTAGCGCGAACGTTCATTTGACGTACTTCGTCTGCCCAAGTAAGCAATTGCTGAAACTCCTCGGATAGCTCCGGATCAATCATCGGTACTTCTCCAAGCATGATTTCACCCGTTGCCCCATCAATTGTGATGATCTCTCCATAGTAGACAACTTTGTCACCTACAACAAATTGCTTTGCTTTTAAATCGATTTTTAATTCTTCACAGCCACAAATACACGCTTTTCCCATGCCTCTTGCAACAACAGCAGCATGACTCGTCATTCCGCCACGGCTTGTAATAATCGCTTGTGCTGTGACAATGCCGTGAATATCATCTGGCGTCGTTTCAGGACGAACAAGAATCACTTTTTCTCCTTGACTAGCTAATTGCTCTGCCTCATCCGCATCGAAAACAACTTGACCTGTCGCCGCACCTGGAGAGGCTGGTAATCCTTTAGCTAATACTTCTTTCTTGATTGAGTCATCAATTCGACGGTGAAGTAGCTGATTTAATTGATCAGGGTCCACTCGAAGAAGAGCTGTATTTTTATCAATAATTCCTTCTTGTTCCATTTCCACAGCTATACGAATGGCTGCTTGTGCCGTACGCTTTCCGTTACGTGTTTGTAAGATAAATAGTTTTCCACGCTCTACCGTAAACTCGATATCTTGCATTTCTTGATAATGCTGCTCTAATTGATGGCATGTCGCTGTAAATTGCTTATACACATCTGGCATTTCTTGCTCTAAAGTAGCGATCGGCTGTGGGGTACGAATTCCCGCAACAACGTCTTCTCCTTGAGCATTGATTAAATATTCACCGTAAAGAATCGCTTCACCTGTGGATGGATTTCTTGTGAAAGCAACTCCCGTACCAGAGTCATCTCCCATGTTTCCAAATACCATGCTTTGAATATTCACCGCTGTTCCAAGATGATCTGGAATTTTGTTCAGACGACGGTAAATAATCGCGCGCTGATTGTTCCAAGAATTGAACACTGCATTGATTGCAAGGAAGAGCTGTTCTTTTGGATCTTGCGGGAACGCTTTTTTCGTATGCTTTTTCACAATGTCTTTGTAGCCAGCAATGACTTCTTTCCAATCTTCCGCTGTTAATTCTGGATCAGAGGAGTAGCCTTTTTGTTCACGTGTTTCTTCTAATAGCTGTTCGAAGTAGTAAGTATCAATTTCAAGCACAACATTGCTGAACATTTGAATGAAACGACGATAAGAGTCATAAGCAAAGCGCGGATTATTCGTTAATTTTGCCACGCCGACGACCGTTTCATCATTCATCCCAAGATTTAAAACTGTATCCATCATGCCTGGCATCGAGAACACAGAACCAGAACGGACAGAAACAAGCAATGGATTCTCAGCATCTCCAAGCTTTTTCTCCATTTTCTCTTCTAAATGATTGAGAGCTTCTAGTGTTTGCTCTTCTACAACTGAAGGAATCGCTTTACCAAATTCATAGTAAGCATTACAAGCTTCTGTTGTAATCGTAAAGCCAAACGGAACGGGCAAACCGATACTTGTCATTTCCGCTAAATTAGCTCCTTTTCCTCCTAGTAATTCCTTCATATTTCCTTGACCTTCATTAAATAAGTATACAAACTTCTCCATCATTAAAAGCTCCTCTCTTTTTTCAACACATCTAAAATTAATCCTGCTGTCTCTTCTACTGCTTTATTGGATACATTGATGATCGGACAACCGACACGCTTCATAATTTTTTCAGCATAATCTAGTTCACCAAGAATCCGCTCAAAGCTTGCGTAATTCGCTTTTGACCCTAGACCTAATGCCTTGAGCCGCTCCTTGCGTATTTCATTTAATTGACCCGGAGAAATAATCAAACCAATACAATTTTTTCTTGGAATTTCGAATAACTCATCCGGCGGAGATACTTCGGGAACCAGTGGGACATTGGCCACTTTAAACCGTTTATGTGCTAAATACATCGATAGCGGTGTTTTCGATGTACGTGACACACCAATTAACACAATGTCCGCTTGCAAAATGCCTCTTGGATCTCGGCCATCATCATATTTAACGGCGAATTCAATTGCTTCAATTCTCCGAAAATACTCTTCGTCTAACTTTCTCATCTCTCCTGGACTATGATGAGGTTCTTTATTGAACTGTGTCTGAAAAGCATTCATTAATGGATGAAGTAAATCGATGGCAATAATTCCTTCTTCATTTGCTCTTCGGTCTAAATACTCTTTTAAAGCAGGAATCACAATCGTATAAGCAATGATTGAAACTTCTTTACGAGCTAACATAATGATATCTTCAATGTCTTCAATGTCATCTACATATGAACTTCTACGGATGTCTACTCTACTGCCGTTAAACTGCGTTGCTACGGCTTTTACGACAAACTCAGCCGTTTCTCCAACGGAGTCAGAAACAACATAGACCACTTCTTTTCTTTCCAATACTTCAGCAACTCCCCTTAAATGTTATCGTCCTTCTATAATTTCTAAATAGGCTCTTGTAATCGTCGTTTTCGTGATTCGGCCTAGTAGAGAATACTTATTTTTCTTTCCTACTACTTCTTTCACAACAGGCAAAGAATCAATATGTAGGCTGATCATTTTTTTAGCCGCCTCTAACAAAGTATCTTCAGGGCGAATCGTCGTAACATTAGGCATCCTCGTCATAATCACACTAATCGGCAATTCTTGGAGATCTTTATTTCCAAGTGAAGCTCTTAATAAATCCTTTCGTGAAATCACTCCGTCCAAATAGCCCTCTGAATCTACTGCATAAAGCGTGCCGACATCCTCTAAAAATAATTGAACGATGGCATCATATACAGAAGATGACTTCTCAACAACAATTGGGTTTGCTTTGAAATCATTCACCTTTTGTTGAATAAACGGCTCTGCCTGGCGCATCATTTTATATTCTTCATTATAAAAATAGCCTACTCGCGGCCTTGCATCCAAATTGCCTGAACTCGTTAAAACCGCCAGATCGGACCTTAACGCTGCTCTTGAAACAGAAAGTTTCTTCGCAATTTCACTCCCTGTGATCGGGCCGCTATTCTTTACAATTTGAAGAATCTCATCTTGACGATTGGATAGTTTAATCATTACCACCCTCTTTCTAGCAATAAGTGTGCTATATTGTATAACACATTCCACAAAGTGTTATACTTATTTTTATATAATGTAACACATTTATCAAAAATAATAAAAAGAAAATTTGACAATATACAAAAAAATATCAACTAAAAATTTCGACTATTGATTAAAGTAAAGAGAAAAGCCATGTAAAAAGGCATTTGGATACCTTTCTACATGGCTTCTTTAAATCGCCCACTGCTTCGCTTTTTCCATTTCGTTATACATATGATAATATCTTTGTTGATTTTCTATTAATTCATGATGTGTACCAATCTCTTCGATCATTCCCTCGTTTAAGACAACAATTTGATCGGCGTCTTTAATCGTATTTAATCGATGAGCAATAACGAATACTGTTTTATTGGCAGTCAGTTTTTTGATCGCTTTTCTAATTTCTAATTCGTTATCCGCATCAAGAGAAGCCGTTGCCTCATCTAGTAAAATAATAGGAGCATCTTTTAAGATCGCACGAGCAATAGAAATCCGCTGCTTTTCTCCACCGGACAAAGTGGAACCACCTTCTCCGATCATGCTGTCATACTTCTGCTCCAATTGCTCGATAAATTCATGACAATTCGCTAATTTAGCCGCTTCAATCACTTGTTCCTTCGTCGCATTTGGATTGCCAATTTGAATGTTGTTGTAGATTGTATCATTTAATAAATAGACATCTTGAAAGACCATACTAATATGTTTCAGCAATGATTCTGGGTTCGTTGCTCGGATATCTTTGCCACCGATTTTGATCGCTCCTGTTTTCACATCCCAAAATCGTGCCATCAAACTAATA
Organism: Bacillus sp. Hm123; assembly: GCF_051842975.2. Lineage (NCBI taxonomy): Bacteria > Bacillati > Bacillota > Bacilli > Caryophanales > Bacillaceae > Bacillus > Bacillus sp. Hm123. Next base: position 1,550,298 of record NZ_CM200277.1, on the reverse strand, counting down.
ATCGTTGATTTCCCTGAACCTGAAGGGCCAATTAAAGCTGTCATTGTTCCTTCTTTCGCTTTAAATGTCACTTCATTAAGCGTTTGCTCTCCTTCAACATATTCGAAACTAACATGATCAAATTCGATATCATAATGTTCAAAATCTGTTTCTTCATGTGTATATGGCATCGGTCGCTGATTATGCGTTTGAATTAATTTTTCAGAAGCTAGCTTTAAATATTTGAAGCTTCCATATTGCACTGAAAACGCTCTTAACACATTCGTCAATGCAATGCTGATGATCATAAACGTTAAGTATTCAACTTTATCAATACTTCCTCCACTCAGCCTAACTGTTGCGATCAATAATAAAATCGGAAAACTGACATCAACAATTATCTGAAAAATAAGCACATAAGGAACAATTGATACTTCTGTTCGTATACTTTCTTTCTTTAAGTCTCGAAATGATCGTTCCAATCGATCAAACTTATCTCCTGCGATGTTATAAGCCTTAAACACTTGAATTCCATGAAGATATTCGACCATTCGTGAGATGACTTCACTCATGACTTGCTTCTTTTCGTTCCCTATTTTCGCCACTTTCAAGCCGCCCACATAAATAATCGGTAAAGCTAGTAAGATCACGATCAGCTGAATAAATGCCAACTGAACATCAACGAAGAAAGTAATAGCTAAAAGATAAACACTTAGAAAAACCGCTTTGATTAAGTCGCTCGTCGAGTGGGTCAGTACTTTCTCAAAATCCTGTAGATCGTTCGTCATAATGTTCGAGAGTGTACCGATACTATTCTTATTAAAATAACCTAGATTCAATTTACTCAGGTGATCTCCTAAAGAGATACGCATCTTTTCGATCGCTCTCGCTCCTTCTTCCTGTATACCCGTATACCCTTTTACGTTGACGATAATTCTTAAAATAAAAACGACAACCATCACACTCGTATAAGTCATTATTTTCGACATCGTTAACTGCTCTTTAATTAAATCTAACAACACGAAAAATAGCATCGCATAGAAAAACATTTGAAAGATCGTATCGACACTTAATAAAAGAATCGGCTTTCTAAGTTTTTTTCGCTCGTCACCTAATAACAATTTAATATTAGTCAGCACCTTAAGCCCCCCTCCCTTCTTCAGCCATTTCGTATTCATACATATCCCAAAGCGTTTGATATAACCCCTCTTTTTTCATGAGCGAGTAATGATCCCCTTTCTCAACGATCTCTCCTTCTTTTAAAACGACAATTTGGTCGGCATTTTTGATCGTATACAATCTGTGGGCAATAATAATCGCTGTTTTGCCTTTCAATAAACTTCTAAGCGCCTCTTGGATTTTACTCTCATTCTCAATATCAGAATAGGAGGTCACTTCATCAAGAACAACAATGGGGCTATTTTTTAAGATCGCTCTTGCAATGGAAATTCTTTGCTTTTCTCCTCCACTCAGCTTAATACCATCTTCCCCAAGTAACGTATCGTAGCCATCTGGCAAGCTCATAATAAAATCATGGATTTGTGCTTTTTTACTCGCCTCCATAACTTCATCTATACTTTTAGTCGAACCCATTTTAATATTTTCTAGTATGCTGTCATTGAGCATGAATGCGTCTTGAAAGACAAATGACACTTTATCCATCAGCTCTTTCATTTGAAGATCCTTTATATCGATGTCATCAATGGAAATTTTTCCGTTATTAATATCCCAGAATCGTCCGAGAAGTAGACCTAATGTCGTTTTTCCTGACCCGGATGGTCCAACGAGTGCTACCGTCGACTGTGGCTCAATCGTTAATGATAGATTATGAAAGACTTCATTTTTGCCATACTTGAAATACACATTTTGAAATTCAATTTTTCCTTTTACATCCCCTGTAAACGTCAAATCCCCATCTACTTGTGTCTCATGTTCAATGATTTTCCTTACTTCCCCCGCCCCTTCTAGTAACATCGAGAATTCTCCTCCAAATTCCAACACCGTTTTGAAAGACGCAAGAAAATTCGCACTTAAAATTAGAAATAACACATAGACGGAGGCATCGATACTTCCACTTAAAAATAAAACACCGCCAATTGGAATAATAAATAGCAGTCCTGAATCGACCAAAGATAAAAACACACTATAAGCTGGGGCATTTTTCCTCGTGATTCCTACCCAATAATCGGCATATTCTTTCGTCGTTTCTTTATAATTTTTGAACGATTTAGCAGACAGGTTAAATGCTTTCATCACATTCATTCCATTTATGTACTGAATAATCGTCGAGTTAAGATTGTTCAGTAATTGGTGATATTTAGCCATTCTGTGCTTCATATCTTTAAAAACGACTGACTGTACTATAATGCCTAAAATGATCGGAATAAATAAAACGAGCGCCAATTTCCAATCTAAATAAATCAAATAAGCTAAAATAAAGAGCGGTGTCACAATCGCTGACGCTAGATCCGGTATTTGATGCGCCAAGAAATTCTCCAATTTCTCGATATCTTCATTAATCGTCTTTTTCATATTCCCAATCGTACGCTCTTTAAAAAATCCCATCTGAAGCTTGGACATATGGCGAATCGCCTTCATTCTCAACTCATACAGAATTGTAAATGCGGCAACATGTGAAAAAACGGCTGAAGCGATCAAGACGACCATCCGCACCGCTACCATTATACTTACAGCAATGACTAACGATTTCACTTTTTCAAAATCAACCGATTCTTGAAAAAGCTCTAATATGATGTAATACATCAAAATATACGGTATCATCGCAAGCAAAGAACTAATCACACTTAATACCGCTGATAAGTACAGCTTGAACTTCTCACGCCCAGATACGTCTAAAAGAAAACGCAAGTTTGACTTTTGTTCCATAAAAACCATCCTTTCTTTATTGAAATCATTATAATTGACAATCATTCTCACCATCCACTCCGATAACACACAAAAAATGCTCCAAAAAACAAAACACTGTTTGTTTTTATTGGAGCATTGTTCGTTTAAACTCTATGAAAGATCTCGTTGCTGTTTTCGATATTGAAGGGGAGTAAAAAAATAGATTTGTTTAAATGTAGACGCAAACTTACTCGGATTATCATAGCCGATTTCATTGGCGATTTCCATAACTGACATATTTGTATGTTCTAATAAAGATTTAGCCTTATCCATCTTCATTCGTTTAATAAATCCATACACGGTGCTGCCTGTATGTTTTTTAAAAGCTTGTTGCAATTTATAAATCGTCACATTTAATTGCGCCGCTAAAGCCGCTACTGATGGAGGATTCCCCAAATTTCCGACAATTAAATCTTTCGCCTTCTTCACTCTTTCTTTTTCTTCATTGCCTTTATTCATTATGATTTTCTCTTTATACATATCTTCAAAATACGTCACTAAAAATTCGATCGTCTTTTGCTTTAGTTTAATATACGCCATCACATCATCAACGGAAATATCGGCAATATCATGGGCGATTTTCTCTAGTTGATAGTTGGCCTTTTCAATAATGAGGACCTGTTCTTTGAAGATATAATTTAAGCGTTTCTGCCAGTCCGCCAAAAGCTTTTCCCCCAAAATAGGATGAAAAGCGCCTTTGATCACATTAAAATTAATATGAACAGACAGTATTTCACACTCTCGATAATCAAACTGAAATTGTTGAACATCATTCATTGTTTTATAAATGAACAGATCACCTGGTGATAGTTTGTATTCTTCATGCTCAGGTAATGCTAGAATATTTAACGTACCTTTATAACAAAATCCGATTTCAAAAATATCATCGACTACTTGACGATTATCAAAATCTAACATCATATTCCCCTGAAATTGAGATTTCGCTATCTCCACTCCCTCTTCTATAATCATTCTTGATAGACTTCCTATCATTTTTTGTTTGCCAATCACATACTTCTTCCCTAATAGTTCGTCCATTGTAGCTAAACAATAATGGTCTTCAATATAATTATAAAAATCATCCACTAATTTACTCATCATTTCTTCCTGTCCTTTCTAAAATTGTAAAGGATCTATAAACTAGTGTAACATAAATGAGATTGATTATCATTTATTTGAGCAGCGTTTTCTTCAACTCTTGGTAACGACTGAAAAACAACTTCAGTTTATTCACTTTTTTTTCTTCCATAAAAAAGCGGCAAGAAACCGCCAAGCATCTAATTAATCCTTGACAACTTCTTGCTGCTTTATCTTAAGCCGACTTCACAAATGGCTTCTTCCTTAATTGCTCAAGCATTTGTTTCGAAAGTGCTACGTAGCCTAATGAATTCGGGTGAACCCCATCTGCTGATAAGTATTGCTGATGGTTACTATTAATAACTTTCGTTGTCTGCATCACTAGTGAATAATCTAAGCTACTGGCTAATTCGTAAATTTTCACGTTCCATTTTGGCAGCAATTGATCGGCAATCTCATAAAACTCATGCTCTTGTTCAAGAGGGTTATACATTTCTAAAAACACGATAGTAGCGTCCTTGTTCGTTTCTCTAATTTTTCTAGAAATCTCGGTCAAATTATTAATAAAAGTTGATTGCATCGAGTCAAACGATTGAAATACTTTATTATAGTCTAGCCCTTCCATCGTTTGCAAAATATCATTCCCACCTACATTAATGGTAATTAAATCTGCATCTTTTATTTGTTGATCAAACGTTCCTTTTTGCACGACAGCATGTAGCTGCGAACTATTCGCACCAGGAATTCCTTCATTTTGAGTAACGACATGTTTATTCGTTTGCTGCTCTAACTGTTTTGAAAAGTGATCAACCAAATTCTCTTCTCCTTCCGCACCAATGCCAGTAATAATCGAATCACCAATCGCTAAATGGTTTAAATAGGTTTGGTCAAGCATACGGAAATGATCAATGTAGGTAAGCTCTTGTTGTGAAGCTACTGTAACTGACTGTTCTTGTATTTGATTAATTTTATATTTTGGATAATAAATCCATATAGAGAATCCAACGACGACACTAACTAGAAGAGCTAATAGCGACAGGAAAAATTTCTTCATACGAGCCTCCTTTATATAACGCTAACTTCATTATATTGAAAACGAATCATTTCTCAAATTAATGAAGTGATCAGCCAAAGTATTATTAGACTATTTTGTACGATTTTCTAAAGAAACATACGAAAAATAATTTTTTCTCTCTACTTTTTTCGTTCATTCTTCAGTTGTGTTAAAATAAGAAAGATATTTCTTAAAAGGATGGTCGTAGAAATGAATATAACTAAACATACAGTAGAATGGCTGAAAGATCCATTTGGGCTATTATCAGGTGATCGGTACGAATTTCGTTTGTACGCGGAAGTAGATGAAGAGGATGAATTGTATTCTGAGTCCGGCTTTTACATTCGTGTTCTATATATGGTAGATGGTGAACAGCAAAAAGTCATTCACCACCATCTCTATGACCGGGCAACAGACGAAGTGCTCGATTTTGAATTAGAAGATGATGAAGTGGAAATGATCTCTGTTTATTGCCGTGATCATTACCGTGAAGCTGATCAAGAGTCATAAGCACACAAAAACCCCGCCTATGAACAGTTTTTCTGTTACTTAAGCGGGGTTAGTCTTTATGATGATCTGCTTGAGCCTCCGTGATCAACACACCCTTTCGTTAATTGGCTTTTTTCATATACTCCTGCAATTGCTCTTCTGTTAAATGCTTAATAAAGTGGTGAAAGTTGATCGACTCCATTCCATAATTCTCACAAGTCTCCATATAATATTGATAAGCGATACGATACATTTCCATTGTTTGCTCCCCCTTCTGTTATATAACAAAATTAATTTATTAAACATAATATATAACAGTTTTTCCCCTATGTCAATCATATAATACAACGAAAAAATAAAATTTTCTGAAATATAACCATATAAAAAAAGACTAGTCTTCACGAACAACCTTCTTCATTAAGTATAGTATTCTCATGGATCATGAATACTATACTTAATGATAGAAATTAAGCTGTCGCTTAGACTAGTCCTATTTAATCATTTAGATAAGATAACCCATTTCTTTCGCTTGTATCGTTAATTCTTCTCTAAAATCTGGATGAGCAATATCAATGAGTGCAGCTGTCCGCTCACGAATCGTCTTGCCACGCAGTTTCGCTACTCCAAATTCAGTGACGATGTAATCAACATCATTTTTGGAAGTGGTGACTGGAATGCCCGGTGCTAATGTTGGGACAATTTTCGATATTTTGCCGTCTTTCGTTGTTGAGTGTAGACAAATGATACCTTTTCCACCTTTAGACCTTCTTGCTCCAATACCGAATTCTGCTTGTCCTCCTGTAGAAGACCAATAAAGTGAACCAACTTTTTCAGAATTACACTGTCCTAAAAAATCGACTTCAATCGTAGCGTTAATAGCAATCATCTGATCAATTTCAGAAATAAGAGTCATATCATTTGTTTGATCGACGGGTAGCATATAGACTTCCTCGTTTTCATGCAAGAAATCATAGAGCTTTTGTGTGCCAAAAGCAAAAGTAGCCGTCGTCTTTCCAGGATAATCGCTTCTTCCGATATTCGACACTGCCCCGCTTTTCACTAAATCTACGAGCTTATCAGGAATCATTTCTGTAAATATATTTAAATCACGATGGTTCGTTAATGAGTCCATCACAGCATTAGGAATCGCTCCGAAGCCAATTTGCAAGCTATCACCATCGCTAATTAAGTCGGCAATATAGCTTCCGATCTTCTTATCCTTTTCCGTTACTTCCGGCGTCGGGCCTTCAAGAAGCGGTTGATGGTTTTCAATCAGTGCCGTCACTTCGGAAATATGAATTTGATTTATGCCGTATGTTCTAGGCATATATTCGTTTACTTCAAGCAAGATTTTCTTCGCTTGTTTCGCTAGCGGTGCAGTATAATCGCAGTTCGTCCCTAATGAGAAATAACCATTCTCATCCATCGGCGAAACCGTTGCCATAATGACACGCTCATTCGTTATTTCCTCTAATAGCGCTGGTACATCTGAGAAATGATTAGGCAATAAATCGATATCCCCTTCATGAAACGCCTTGCGATCTCCCCCTGATAAAAACATAGAGATGACCTTTAATTCATCTGGATGCTTCTTGATCGCAGGTCTAGCTGTCAATAACTGAAAAAGTCGATTTCTTTCCAAATCTGTTCGCTTCTCTAAAGCTGCTAATAAACTTGGTGGTTCACCAGGCAAAAGAGGAACGATAATATCCTCTCCTGCTTCAATACAAGCAACTGCTTGTTCAGCAGTTGTTAATAGCTGACTGTAATGTTTTGTCTGATCCACAAAATGACAACCCCTTTGTTCGACTGTTTACTGACTTATATGAGATAAGTCTGTTCTATTAAGAGAGGTATTCTCCCCTTCTTTTATCATATACGTTGAAAATATCTTGTCAATAGTTCCATAAAAAACCACACCCACTAACAATTAGGGTGATCATGTTCATAAGTGATGAGTTATCCTTTTATAATAATCTCGTCTTGGTCCGTTGCATCAACCGATTGTGGAATGATCACCGTCGTTCTTAAAAATGTTTGCTTTTTATCCTCCGTTACAGGATGAGTTTTGCTCAAAGTTATTTCAAACGGGAAATCTTGTGTTTCTCCAGGAAGAATTTCTCTATCTATGTCCACTATTAAGCGATCCATTTCCTTCTCATGACTTGAGAAATCGCTATCATCACGAACCTCTTCAAATTGATACACAAGCTGCAACATGATGGACTGAATAGGAACCGTTACCTTCCCGCCCGTAACGACTACCTTCCCTTCAACCACTTCTCCAAGTGTAAACTGGCCTTTTTCAAGAACAGTATCAACCTTTACACTGCCAATTCCTATACTAGATAAAAATTCTTTCCACATTCTTTCCCATCCCTTTCACACATGAGTAATGACTTTTCCGTTATATCCCGCATTAACGGGCTGTAAGACCCTCACCTCAACATAACAGAAAAAACACAGACGTTCAGGTGGGGGATCAACAGCCCGTAAAAGCCCGATCGGTTCAACTAACAATCAGTGAGGGATGAAGAAAACCCTACTGATTGAAGTTTCACTTTATCATACCTTTCCCTTATTACCTTTTGCACTATATTTAGCAACGCTTCATGGAATTTACTATGCTTTTTTCGTATGTAAGGAGTGTAATCCTTTTAAACATTTAATTTTGAATTTTGCACATAGTGATCTTTGTAAAAATTACTCAAAATTCTTTGTTAAATATTGGTTGGAACCATTTGACTCCTTTTTTGTTAAAGGACCACATTTTCATATCAGCGACTAGATGACTCACATAAGCGAGTACCGCTGCCATGAAGCTTCCTTCTAATGCGACCGATTGCTCAAAATGCCAAGCAATATAACCGAAGTAAACGACACCGATGATCGAGTGAGTTAATGAGCGATGCGCTAAAAAGGAAGAAATCATAATGAAGCCACTTAAAAGCATGACCCAATAAATATTAGTATGCCAACCGACATAAGCTAATATCGCTCCCGTAAGAAATAACATCGTTCGCTGCTTAATAAACAATCTCGGAAGCAATAACAACCCGATCCCGATCCCAAAGCCAGCTAACTTCATCAATCCAACTAACTGAACATAACTATAGCCGATTAATAGCATGCCACATACAGCAAAAAATAAAATAAGCCATTTTTTCGAAATGGTAATTCGATTAGCTAACTTACCATTTACATCAAGGTCTGGTGCAAGCCCCACAACTGCTCCAATACTAATAAGCGACGCTGTTGAGAGCGGATCCGTTTGTAAATAGAGTGCTGTTACTAACCCTGTAGCCCCTCCAATGGCTAAATGAGCTGATCCATTCATGAAAGATCCTTCCCTTCTTTTATCATTTCGACTCATTATAACAAACAAACGTTCTCTTTTCTATCAAAAAAAAGCTATCTCTCAATTTTTCAAGAGACAGCATTCTTTCTACTAATGAAATGAGATTTTTTCGGTACTTTCGTTGATAAATACACACCGAGAACAACAAATAATCCGCCAATCATTTGATACGAGGTCATAGTTTCTCCAAGAAATATAATCGCAAATAAAGAAGCAAACACGGGAATGAAATTTAAGAAGATGCCAGCTTTATTAGCACCAATCGCAGCAACCGCTGTATTCCATGAAGTGAAAGCAACAATCGAAGCAAAAATGCCAATATAAGCGATTGCACTTATTGATGTGATGTCCCAGCTCACCGTTTCTTTATAGATCAATAACTCCACTAACGAAAAAGGAAATAAAACGATGAGACCAAGACCGATCGCTACAAAAAACGTACTATACCCAGGTAGCTTATTCGCATATTGCTTCACTAAAACGGAATAAACACTCCAAAAGAGGACAGCCACGATTACGAGCAAATCGCCTTGATTAAATGAGAACGACAACAAATTCGTCCAATCACCCTTCGATAAAATAAAAAGGATACCAGAAAGAGAAATAAGCGTTCCTATCAATTGATTGCGATGAAGCCGCTCTTTAAAAAAGACAAAAGACAACATAAAAATGATAATGGGAGTAGATGAATTCACTAACGATGCATTAATCGATGTCGTATAATGGAGCGATATGTATACTAAAGTGTTAAAACCCGTGATGCCTGTTACAGCCATTACGATCACGATTTTCCAATGCCGCTTTATAACGAGCCAATCTGCCGGCAAGTTCTTCCTGACAAAAGGATAAAAAACGAGAAAGGCTGTGCACCAACGCAAGAAAGAGAGCGTATATGGCGGCACATTGCTCGCGACTGCTCGACCAATGACAAAGTTGCCTCCCCATAAAAGAGTAGCCAATACGAGGAGAAGATAGGGAGAAGGCCGCTTCATTCAATCACCCCTTCAAAAAAATGAATATTCAGTATTTAATGAACAGAAAGCCAGGCTCTACCTCCGCAAACTCTCCCAAGAAACGATGAAGAACTACGGAGAAGCCTGACAATCATTATTTCTTTTCAACTACTTGAAGAAGCCAATCTTGCACCGTTTCAATATACTCGACAGAAATGTCCATTTCAGCTAAAATCACACCTTTTCCAACAATCTTTAAACCCGGTGCAAGCGCTGGTTTTTTAGGATTCATAGAATAGACGACTGTATCAATATGATGTAATGGAATTCGAACATTTGTCACTAATCCCTTACTTACTACATATCCGTTCTCAATCTTAATCACATTCTTTTTCCATGAACATTCTGTATCTGTCACGGTACATTCTAAAGCTTTCTCTTCATCCGTAAAAATCGCCATTTGAATACCCCTTTATTCGGTAAGTGTTTTGACAACTCTACGGTATCAGCTTTCAATCCTTTTGTAAATAAGACTATTTGTCAAGAAAATATAATCTTTTGTCTATCAATAAGTATTACAATTTTTGTTCCTTTAACACATCCGCTAAAGCCGCTAGCATGTATGTAACATTTTCTTGGCGAGCATTGTAACCCATCAAGCCAATTCGCCATATCTTCCCTTTCAATTCACCTAGACCTCCACCGATTTCTAAGCTGTATTTCTCCAACAGTCGCTTACGAACAGCTAAGTCATCTACACCTTCTGGAATATTGACCGAAGTTAATTGCGATAATCGATGCTCTTTATCGACAAGAAGACTTAAGCCCATCGCTTCAAGGCCCTCATGAAGGGAATCCCCATACCGCTTATGACGAGCGAATACATTTTCTACCCCTTCATTCACGATTAATCTTAACGCTTCACGTAAAGAGTAGATCATCGTAATCGGAGCTGTATGATGATAGAAACGCTCACTATCCTCACTCCAATATGCTTGAATCATCGATAAATCTAAATACCAACTTTGTACCTTTTGTGTCCGTTTCGCCATAGCATCAACTGCACGGGTACTGAACGTAACAGGAGCTAATCCCGGAGGTGCACTCAAACATTTTTGTGTTCCACTATAAGCAGCATCCACACCCACACGATCAATATCCGTCGGGCAACCTCCAAGACTTGTCACCATATCACATACGAATAATGCTTCATGTTCATGAACGATTTGACTAATCTCTTCTAAAGGCTGTCTCACACCAGTAGAAGTTTCCGCGTGAACGACAGCAACTACTTTAATATTTTTATGCTGTTGCAACGTTTCTTTTATTTGCTCAGGATCAATGATTTGTCCCCATGGTGCCTTAACTTGAATGACTTCTGCCCCACAACGCTCAGCTACATCGACCATTCTCTCTCCAAAAAGTCCATTTACCCCAACAACGACTTTGTCGCCAGGCTCTATTAAATTAACAAACACCGTTTCCATCCCGGCGCTTCCCGTTCCAGACATCGCCATCGTTGCTTTATTATTTGTTTGATAGACTTGGCGCAACAAATCCATCGTTTCATCCATAATCGTTAAAAATGCCGGATCTAAATGCCCTAGTAACGGTGTAACCATCGACTTTAATACGTGCGGATGAACATCGCTTGGACCAGGTCCCATTAAAATCCGTTTCGGTGGTAAAAGTTCATTAATCATCAGTATTCCTCCTTTTCCACTTATTATAGTATGTTATTTACTAAAAAACAAAAGAATCTAAATATAGAAAAATACACTATAAATTAATTTGATAGCGAAGCCCCCTTTTTATTGCAAAGGGGACTTCTGTTTAAATTTTCACCGAAGTATCATCACTCACCGTCGTTAAGGATCGCCAAGCTTCAATTACAAGGACGATGCAAAGTACGAATAAAGCAAATGAAGCGGAGGCTAAAAGATAGTTACCACTTATGAAGTTTTTCTGCATTAGCACGATCAGAGCGGCCAACGTGACAACAAACATAAAAATCATCGGCACAATAATGAACCAAGCCTTCACACCCGCTTTAATTAACCAAACGCTCACCGCAAGCAAGGCGATCGCTCCAAGCATTTGATTCGCTGAACCAAACAAAGGCCACACCGCACTCCAAGTACCTGATAAAGCGAGAGCGCCTGCTCCGACGACCACTACAATGGTTGCGACATGATTGTTAGTAAAAACGGCCGATCGACTTTCTGCAAACTCCTGCACCGCATATTTTCCAAGGCGGGTTGCTGAATCCAACGTCGTCATTAAAAAGGCGGAAGCCGTTAGAGCTGTAAATGTAGTGGCTGTCACCTCAGGAATCCCCCAATGAGACATAAAGAAACCGACACCAGCCGAGAAGGTACCAATAGGCCCTCCAAGCTCAGCCATTCTAGCCGTAAACTCTGCTTGTGATAAATACGCCACTGCTCCAATCGCAATGATGGCTAAAAACCCTTCCAGCAGCATGCTTCCATACGTGATAAATCGTCCATTCTTTTCATTATCTAATTGTTTGGCCGTTGTCCCTGATGAAACGAGAGAATGGAACCCCGAAACTGCTCCACACGCAATCGTAATAAAGAGAATAGGGAATAAAAATCCTAATGTTTCATTATAGAAGCCTGTGTAACCAGCCAATTTGATTTCTGGGTTCGCTAAAATAATTCCTAACGCCGCTCCACCAATCATTCCATATAATAAGAAGGAATTAAGATAATCTCGAGGCTGCAAGAGCATCCAAACCGGCATAACAGAAGCAACATATGCATATAGAAGCAGAATAGCAACCCAAGCTCCACCGCTTAACTCAAGTGGATAATTGATTCCCGCCCAAATACTAAAAAACATGGCCGCAACACCTAAAATACTAGCAAGTACGAAATTCATTCGTAGTTGATTGACTAAAAATCCGAAAACCATGGCAATTCCGATAAATAAAACCGAGGCAGTAGCTGCTTGCGGGACGGCGACAAATGTATCTTTTACAAGAATAATAAACACGCCAACAATTAAGATTAATGTCGCAATCGAAAAGGCCAAAAATAAAGTTTGTCCTCTTTTCCCCATGTATTCTTTAATAATCGAGCCAATGGATTCCGCTCGATGACGCAAAGAAGCTTGCAATGAAGCATAGTCATGAACCCCACCGATAAAAATACTACCAATAATGATCCAAATAACAGCTGGAATCCATCCGAAAACAACGGCCGTGATTGGACCGACAATCGGGCCTCCTCCAGCAATCGTTGCAAAATGATGGCCTAGCAATACCGGTTTTCGTGCCGCCACATAATCAACGCCATCGGCCATTGTAATCGCTGGTGTTGGCCGATTCGGATCTACGCCAAATTTCTTGTCAAGAAATTTCCCATACGTAAAGTAGGCAATGATAAAAATGATACCTGCAATAGCTAACAATGTTAATAAACTCATTTCTCTTCTACCTCCTTCAAATAATGATATAAAGGCTCGATAAATGATTTTCCTTTCTTATGCATATAAAGTTCTTTTTTACTAAGATCGAGAATTGCTATATACAGTTCCGTCCAACCTTGAGTACCAAATTTCAAAAATTTTAATTTTCTGACTTTTTCAATCGCATGAATGACTTCTGATGTAACAGGCTGATCGGTAATAATAACGCCTGTAAACACAGTAGACATATGTTCTCCATGCGGTTTCACATACTCCTGTATACAATCGATCATATCGTTCATCATCTGATCAATGTATCCTTCACTTACTTGTAAATTAGGAGCTGTCACAAAAACAACTTGTTGATTATCCACTCCCCACACTTTGATTTTCTTCGTAAACATATAACGCTCATCTCTTCGATTATAAACAGCTGAAAAGGCGATTTCCGTGCTACCAACCTTCCCTCCTCGTTCCACATCAAAAAAAGGAACATATATATTAGCTAATTCATGCACGACCTTCTGGACATCCTTTGTTCCCTTCATGACTGACACCTCGCTAAAACCTTTTTTGCTTTTTTACTAACAACAAACTCCAAATCCTCCCCTCCATTTTAGATATTTTCATAATAATTACATTATATAAGATAAAACCCGAAAAATATATATAATTTTCCAAATAATTAGTCTTTTTTTGAAAACACACAAAAAAGAGGCTACCCAAAGGATCAGCCTCTTTCTGTATGCATTTATTATTGTTTTTCTACGTTAGCAGCTTGTGGTCCACGTGGTCCTTCAACAACTTCGAAAGATACGCTTTGACCTTCTTCTAAAGATTTATAGCCTTCGCCTTGAATAGCTGAGAAATGTACGAATACATCGTCTTGTCCTTCAACTTCGATGAATCCGAAACCTTTTTCTGCATTAAACCATTTTACTTTACCTTGTAACATGTAATTTCCTCCTCGCGCAAATGCGCTCATTCATTTCTTGCTGTTTATTGCTATTTCAAGACGAAAACAATTTGAAACAATGCTCTCTTTTGAAACGAACTTAAACAACTGATTCAATAATAACACCTCGCATAGAATAAAGCAAGGAGAATTGTTCTATATCATTGATTTTCTAATGATCCCTGCTTAAGATCGCACTGAATATATTAAAGATTAGATCATCAATAAAGCAGTACTATCGGACTAATTTTCAGAAAATTTAAATTAATTGTTTACAAAACTAACAACCGTACGTATACTGTATTATAACACAAGGATAATTAAAAATACTGTATTATAAAAGGAGAGAGTGAAATGATGAATCCAGTAGAATTTTTTAGAACAATGCCTCAAAAAATGTGCCCAGAGTGCGGTGAGCATATGCATGAGCAAGCCGAATCTTACTTGATGGAGTGCGATCGTTGTCTATCTAAAAGGGATGAATAATATTTCTATTACACGAAACAAGGGTTGACTCTTAAGTGTTAAGGACACTTAAAAGAGTCAACCCTTGTTTTTCTATAAACCAACTTGTTCAACAATCGCATACAGATGCTTCGGGATATCAAAATCAGGTGTTTCACCCGGATTAATCCACATCCTAACAATATCGAGCTTATCCAAGCTTAATGATACTTGATTCGTAATGGATTTGATTCGATAAACGTTAGGATTTGCCATAATAAAAATAGTTGGGGCTGTTGCTGTTTGTTGAAACCGCATCAGCTTTTCCATTTGATCAGCCACGTGAGTTCTTAGCTGACTATTATCGAAGACAACGTCCGCTTTTTGCTTTTTACTTTTTGATCCTTTTGCTTTGACAACGATAGTCCAATGATCTTTTTTTGCCACTACATCCGGCTCCGTTGGTGAGAGGGCGTGTTCCACTTGCCAACCCATTTGCTCAAAATAATCCGCCGCTGCTACAATCACTTCTTCTTGATTCAGTATACATTCATCTGGCACTTTTAAATCCGCTATGCTCACCGGCATGTTCTTCACCTCAGTTAAAGTCTTGTCTTTATTAATGTCATTCGACGTGGACAATATTTTCCCTTTAACTAATCTTTATTTCATAATTTTTTTCAGCCATTTTACTTTATCTCCATATGGCGGAAAAACGATCGAATGACTGAGTTTCGTGCTTTTTTTCATTACGCTTTTTTGATGAGAAAAGGTGTCAAAGCTATGCTTTCCGTGGTAGCTGTTCATACCTGAAGGCCCCACTCCACCAAACGGTAAATACGGACTTCCTACATGAGACAAGGTGTCATTCACACACCCTCCCCCAAAGGAAATCGCAGATAAAATTTTCTCCTCTACCGCTTCATTTTCCGTAAATACATATAACGCCAACGGTTTCGGATGTTTATTCACTTCGGTAATGACGTCATCTAGCTCTTGATAGCTCAACACCGGCAAGATCGGTCCAAAGATTTCATCATGCATCGCAGCATCCGTCCAATCAACCGAATCCAAAATCGTTGGTGCGATAAATAAATCGTTTCGATCAAACTCACCACCGTAAAATATTTTAGATTGATCTTTTTCGAGGATCTCCACTAAACGATCAAACTGTTTTCCGTTCACGATGCGACCGTAATCTGGACTTTCTTGAGTGTTCTTCCCATAAAAATCAATGATTTCTTTCTTCAATTGTTTTAGAAATTCTTCTTTAATATTGTGGTGAACGAGTAAATAGTCAGGTGCAACACAAGTTTGTCCGGCATTGACAAACTTTCCCCAAACAATTCGTTTCGCTGCTGTTTGTAAGTCAGCAGTCCGATCAATCACAGCGGGGCTTTTCCCCCCAAGCTCAAGCGTTAATGGGACGAGGTTTCGACTTGCGGCTTCCATCACAATTTTCCCTACTGGTACACTCCCTGTGAAAAAAATATAATCAAATGGAGCATGAATAAGCGTAGATGTCGTTTCTTTCTCTCCCTCAATCACTTGAATATAGTTTGATTCGAATGTAAGCTCAATCATTTCTTTCACTAAAGCAGATGTGTAAGGTGTATGTTCGGACGGCTTAATGACCGCACAGTTACCAGCTGCAATCGCTCCAATTAATGGTTCAATCACAAGCTGAAACGGATAATTAAACGGACCGATAATTAAAGCAACACCATACGGCTCTGACTGAATCCAGCTCTTGGCCGGCAATTGATGGACAGGTGTTTTTACTTTCACTGGCGCCGCCCATTTTTTTAGATTCTTTAATACATAGTTAATGCTATCTAATACTAAGCCGACTTCTGTTGCATACGCTTCAAATTCACTCTTTCGTAAATCTTGATAAAGCGCCTCCATAATTCGCGGTTCATATTGTACAATTATTTCCTTTAATTGCTGAAGTACCTTTAATCGAAAAGCAAGATCTTTCGTTTCTCCTGTATGAAAAAACTGTTTTTGGCTATTAATTGTCTCATAAATTTGTTGTTCGTTCATAAAATTACCTCCCTCACCTACTATCACTTTACCTTTTTCCTTTTATTTTTCCCAATGATATGAGTGCAAGGTTTTTTCTAAAAATTCGATTATGTTCTTTTCTATTTAATTAAAGTAGTATATGATGATTAAATATTAAGAAGAGAAATGGAGATTTAACAATGAATCAAACCGAACAATGGACATCAAAGATTGGCTTTATTCTAGCCTCGGCCGGTTCTGCTATTGGTATTGGAGCAATTTGGAAGCTCCCTTATGTAGCTGGCACGAGTGGCGGTGGAGCTTTCTTCCTTCTCTTTCTTTTGTTTACTGCATTAGTGGGGCTTCCTTTGTTACTTGGGGAGTTCGTCATTGGTCGAAGCACGCAAAAAGAAGCGATTCGGGCTTATGAGCATATTGCTCCTAAATCGTTTTGGTCAGTGACTGGATATATTGGCGTGATTACATGCTTTATCCTTTTATCCTTTTATAGTGTCGTTGGTGGTTGGATCTTACAGTATTTATTATTTGGTGCAACTGGTAAACTTCAAGCAACGAGCGACTTTGCTGCGCTGTTTGGAGAAACGATCTCATCCCCGCTTTGGTCAATAGGCGCTCAATTAGCGTTTTTACTCATTACGGTCACCGTTGTCTCACGTGGTATTCAAAATGGAATTGAAGCAGCAAACAAATATTTAATGCCCGCTCTTTTCGTCATCTTTATTGCGATCATCATTCGCTCATTAACATTAGATGGAGCGATGAGCGGAGTGGAATTTTTCTTAAAACCAGACTTTACAAAGCTTACCTCTGAAGGTGTACTGTTTGCTATGGGGCAATCATTCTTCTCCTTAAGTGTGGGGGTCTCGGTCATGGTAACGTACAGCTCTTATTTAGATAAAACACAAAATTTACCTAAATCAGCTGTTTCTATCGTTAGTTTAAATATCGTTATTTCTTTACTTGCTGGATTAGCAATTTTCCCAGCTGTGTTTGCATTAGATGTGGAACCAGCAGCAGGACCAGGACTATTATTTATCGTCTTGCCCTCCATTTTCCAGCAAATCCCTTTCGGCTCAGTGTTTTTAATCTTATTTTTAGCGCTGTTTTTATTCGCTACACTGACATCTGCTTTTTCGATGCTCGAAATTATCGTTGCTTCGATCGCCAAAGGAGATTCAACGAAACGAAAGAACCTTTCTTGGATCATTGGATTATTGATCTTTATCGCTGGTATTCCTTCCGCTCTATCATTCGGTGTCCTTAGTGAGATCACCTTCTTTAATAAAAGCATTTTTGATGCAGCAGACTTTTTAGTTAGTAATATTTTAATGCCTTTAGGTGCTTTTTTAATCGCGATCTTTGTCCCGTTGAAGATGGATAAACAACTGCTCATTGAAGAGTTATCTAAAGGCGCAGGAAACGTAAAAAGTTGGTTCGCTTTATGGCTACTACTATTACGTTTTGTTGTACCGATCATCATTATCATCGTCTTTCTTGATGTCATTGGCCTTATTTAATAGTAAAAAAATCGTCCTTCATACAGAGGACGATTTTTTTTCATTCCTTCAACTTCTTTAATGGCTCGATCGCTGGCCCTTCAATCACTTCTCCTGATACAGAAAACCGCGAGCCATGGCATGGGCAATCCCATGTTTTTTCAGCATCATTCCATTCACATTCACAGCCTAAATGCGTGCATGTCGTATCGACAAGATGGACTGTCCCATCTTCTTCTTTAAATGCCCCTGCTCTCGTTCCATTCCAATTGATCACTACGCCTGTATTAGCGGGTAACTCCTCATTATTTTGTAGAAAATAATCAAGCTTGCCTTTGACAAATTGAGCGGCTACATCGCTATTTTGCTTCACAAACTCCCCCAAACTAGAAGCCGCTTTAAATCGTTGTGGAGAAAATAATTCTTGATAGCGATTTTGCTTATTTAAAATTAAATCTGAAATGAGCAACGACGAAACAACACTTGAGGTCATCCCCCATTTTTTAAAGCCAGTGGCGGTGTAAATATGTTCGGCATTATTCACCTTACCAATGTAAGGAAGGTTATCTAGCGTCATTAAATCTTGTGTCGACCAAGTAAATAATAATTCTTTCACTCCGAACTCTTTTTCTGCGAAATCAATTAATGCTTGATACCGCGCTTCTGTTGGCTGTCCTTTCCCTGTTTTATGTCCTTCTCCACCGATGAGCAATACTTCCTCTCCATGATACAGCGCACTTCTCACAGAACGGATCGGTTTTTCAGCCGTTATATACATCCCGCCTGGAACTGCTTTTTGTGGCTTGATCGCAATAATATAAGAACGTTCCGCATGCATTTTCGTAAAATAAAAACCGCTATCATAAAAGGGAAAATGGCTCGCAATCACCACTTCATTGCCTACCACTTTCACTCCCTCGGTCGTAATGACAGTGGGCCTTTCTCCTTTTTCTATATCTTTCGCCACGGTATGCTCATAAATTTCTCCTCCATGCTCTTTAATAAACTGTATTAATGGAAGCAAAAATTTAAGTGGATGAAACTGGCCTTGACCGTTCATTTGCACCGCTTGTTTAAAAGGGGTCTTCCAAGGTAACGTCATTGCTATCGAGCCATCGATCCCTAGCGCTTCATAGCTTTGTGCCTCTTGCTTCACCGCTTCTACTTCTTTCTCTGCGTTCGTATATACGTAAGCTGTTTCATCCAGCCAGTCGCAAACGATCGCTTCTTCCTCGATCGTTTGTTTCACCCAAGCAATCGCTTCTTGATTCGCTTCATAATATAGCTTCGCCTGCTCTTTGCCAACGTTTTGCAGCAGTTCATAATAAATTAACTGATGCTGAGCCGTCATTTTAGCGGTTGTATGGCCTGTCGTTCCGTTTACGAGCTGTGACCCTTCGATTAAAACGACTTTTTTCTTTGCTTTTGTTAATAAATAAGCAGTGACAATCCCTGTAATACCACCACCGACAATGACGGTATCTGCAAATACCGGCTGATTGAGAGCTGGAAATGAAGGTAGCTTCACCTCTTGTTCCCATAATGCTTTTCTAGTCAATGTGATTCCCCCTATTCCGTTTGGCTATCTATTATCATGCCAAATTCCGAGGAAAAGTATGCCAAACAATAAGGGAGATTTTTTACATAATAAAAAGCCTCACCTCTTTTCGAGGCAAAGCTCTAATTTTTATTCTGTTGCTTTTTTCAATGTTTCAATATTTTTTTCCATTAAAGTGATGTAGTTGTCTTTATTCGCTTCATCTTCTTTTGCTAATACCGCCAAATTATGAATTTGTAACGCTTCGGCATTTAATTCATTTTGTACGACTTTAGCCACTTTCGGCGTCACATTTTGTTCGAAAATTACATATTTAATCTGATGCTCTTTCGCCGTTTCCACCATTTCTTTTAATTGCTTCTGTGAAGGCTCATTCGTTGGGGATAAACCGGCTACACTAATTTGCTTTAACCCATAGTTAGCTTCCCAATAGCCAAAAGCTGAGTGGGACACAAGGAATTCTTTACGCTTAGCTTGATCGGCCATTTCATGAAATTGTTCATCTAACGTCGATAATTTTTGTTTTAACTCATCAAAATTATTTTCAAACTCGGACTGATGTTTAGGTTGAAGCTCTACTAACTGATTCTTCACTACTTCTGCCATTTGTATCGCTAACGTTGGATCAATCCATACGTGAGGGTCGATATCTCCATGATTATGACCATCATCATGACGATGCTCTTCATGCTCATGCGTGCCGTGATCCTCATGTGCTACTTCTTCTTCATGAGCATGCATTTGTTGATGAGCATCTAGGTCGAGGGTTTTAGCAACCTCAATCACTTTGACTTTTTCATTTTTCATCGACTCTTGTATTTTACCTCCAAAAGGCTCTAGTCCAAGGCCGTTATACATAAATAAATCGGATTGCGCAATATCAATCATCGTTTTCGGTGTCGGCTCATATGTATGAGCATCTACCCCAGCAGGTAACACACTTTCCACCTCAACAAACTCTTTGCCGATTTCCTCCGTAAAGAACGTTAAAGGATAGATCGTTGTATACACTTGTAATTGATTACTATCTCGCTTCGGTTCCTCCGCTTTTTCAGTTGAACATCCAGCTATAATAAGTATGATCGCTGATAGCATGACGATCATTGAAAATATTCGTTTCATCCATTCTCCTCCTCAATTTCTACTGCTAACTGTATGAAATTATATCGAAATGATTCCGTTTTGTAAATAGTAATTGTTACGATTTAATAAAAAAACGAAAGCTCCTCCACCTTTGTGAAGAAGCTCTACATTTATTTTATTATTGCGCTTCCTTAATTTCTTTTCCACTATTCAGTAAAAAGTCAACCGAAATCTCATTGAACTCTTTGCTCTTTTCGACATTGCATACGTGACCACAGTCATTAATTAACGTAAGTGTCGCATATGGGTCTTCTGCAATATCTTTTTGAAGCTGCTTAATAAACAAATGGTCTTCCGCTCCAGAGATGTATAGCTTAGGCACACCTTTTGAACTTTCCGACACCCCTCTATACACCGCTTCTACCGTATCTACTAAGCTGAACCAAGCGAGAAAATCCGATCTCTTCATTTTTGTCGCCTGGCTAATAAATAAGGAACGTGATTTTCGGTTCATTTTCCCTGGCATAATGATATAAGCACTAATCTTATAAATCCATAGAAAAGGAGTGAATGATTTAATCGCCTTTCCCACTCTAATTAAAAGCTTTGAGAAGAGGTTGAAATGCGTGATCGCTCCAGCCATCACTGCTGAATACACCCGTTTCGGCGCTATTTTAAAGATCGAATGAATCACAATTGTCCCTAAAGAAATGCCGATAAAATGAGCTTTTTTAATAAACAGGTGATCGAGTAAATGCAGCACTTCTTTGGCGGCCACATCAATACTAAAGTTCTTTTCCTCCTCTACACTCGGACTTTTTCCATGACCGTGAAGATGGACAGCGAGTATATTAAAATGTCTTTTTAAAGATTTAAGGTTGCTATAAAAGATGCTAGAATTCCCACCTATACCATGAATAAGCACTACATATTTATCCGAATTCGCATGTTCATATAACTTATAATCTAACAATACGTTTAACTCCTTTACTAAATGAAAAGCCGTCGATTCCTTTAAGAATACATTATTTTATTACTCGCTACAATAAAAAAGCTGAATCTAATATGTGTCAGATTCAGCTCTTTTCATTATTTTGTTAAAATTAGTGGTTCGCCTTTTGTAATCACAATCGTATGTTCAATTTGGGCTACTAGACTGCCATCAGGAGTTTTGTACGTCCACCCATCTCCACTTTCGACAATCATATCTGCTTTCGTTGAAACGAACGGCTCAAAAGCAATGACCATGCCTTCTTTTAATAGCGCATTATCCCACGGATCAAAATAATTTAAAATATGATCCGGTGCTTCATGAAGGGAGCGTCCAATTCCGTGCCCTGTTAGATTTTTAATAACTGTAAATCCTTCTCGACGAGCAGTATTCATAACCGCTTTTCCGATTTGATTTTGCTTAGAGCCCGCCTTCGCTTTCGTTAATCCATGTTCAAAGGCCATTTCAGCCGCTTGGCATAATTTTGTTAAAACAGGGTCCCCTTCACCTACAACGAAAGAAATACCCGTGTCTGCGAAATAGCCATCATAAGAACCCGAAACATCGATGTTCACAAGATCTCCTTCTTGAATGACTCGTTCTCCCGGAATTCCATGGGCCACCTCATCATTCACACTAATGCAAGTGAAGCCAGGAAAATCATACTCACCCTTTGGACCAGAAATGGCTCCGTGCTTAGCAAATAGTTCTCCACCTAATACATCTAGTTGTTTTGTCGTTACACCTGGCTTTGTCGCTGCACGCATTTCATCTCGTATTTCAGCCACAATCTTGCCAATTTTTTTTAGTGCTTGAAGCTCTTCATCATTTTTAATAATCATAAATAAAACTCTTCCTTCTTTTTTAATGTCTCTTTTATATTACTATACAGAAACAGGATCAGCTTGAAAAGTGTTTACCGTTATATTATATTTACTGAAAATACATTTTACAGTTAGGGATGATCATGAAATCCAAGTTATTGCTTATTCTATTAATTATCACTAGTATTACCATCAGCTCTTATTGGATCAAAAATACTGGCCTTCTTCACACTTTTAATCGAACAGTGGACAAATTTGATACTTTTGATCATGACAAGTGGGAAATAAGAAAAGAGTTTCCGCTCGGTCATGGCTTATTATTAGCTGATCAAGTGAACCACGAACGTGGAAAAGTCATTTTATCACTTGCTGATCAAGAGGGAAATGGCGGGGAGATTCGCACGAGAGAAACCTTTCAGTATGGCCGGTTTGAAGCCGACATTCAAGTAGCCGATGCTCCAGGGTCAATCACCGGTTTTTTTCTTTATGCCCCACCTGACCTTTACCATGAAATTGACATCGAAATATGGAACGACTCTAGCGGAAAGGTGTTATTTACTGTTTATAAAGATGGAAAACAAGCGAAACAAGCGACTCATCAATTACCTTTTGATCCAACAAAAGGTGTACACCGCTATCGGTTCGATGTGCTACCAAATAAATTAAGCTTCTATATTGATGGGGAAGAAGTACAATCATGGAAAGGACAATTTAGTTCAAAGGAGATGCAGCTAATGATCAACAGCTGGTACCCTACTTGGTTGAAGAAACAGCCCGCAAACGAGCCGAAAACAATCATTAAACAAGTGAGTTATTAAAAGGATACCCATTGAATGAGTATCCTTTTTTCCTTGATTAAAATGATTCAATTCACACTCAACTTAGAAACAATCGGTAATACTTCTGTCGGCTTTTCAGCAATATAATCCGGGTTAGCCTTTAAGGCCACTTCCGCATCGTCATAGCCCCATCCAGCCCAAACTACTTTAATGCCCGCTTTATTACAAGCGGTAATATCCCGCTCTTCGTCACCGACGTACAATGCGTCAGCCGGTGTCAGCTTATACTTATTCAACAGCTTTTTAATCATTTTATCTTTGCTAAAAATAAATTTAGAGCATAAAATTTCATCAAAATAGTCTACTTGATGTGCTTTTAGCGATTGACTAATAATATCTTTGGCATTCGAGGAAATGATCGCTAGTCGATATCCTTCTTCTTTTAATTCATCTAAAAGCTCTTTAATACCTGGAAAAAACTGAAAACCAACACCTGACTCCCTCACGTAACGATAAAGCTTCGGAGCGGCAAATGGGATGTTTCGTAAAGGAAAATTCAAATATTTACATCTTTCCGGAATAGACATCTTACTCAAAGGTTCTAAATCTGATTCTTGCACCATTCGATACCCTTCCTGCGCAGCCATTTCATTATAAGCTTCAATAAAAAGCGTTAACGAGTTCGCTAATGTTCCATCAAAATCAAATACAACATACTTCGGCATCCGTCACCCCTCCTTGTTAGATTACTTCACTTTTCCTCAATTATATCAATATTTCAGCACATGCACAGTGATTCCACTGTTAATTAACAATCAATTAACAAATGTGTTGAACCTTCGCGTATTAACACTCACATACAGACAGTTTATTCAACAACAACCTTAACAAAATATGTTAAACTATTGCCGTAGGGGGGGAGAACAATATGGATTGGTTCGGTGGGAATAATGAACAATTTCCTTTTCAAATGTTTTCAACTAGTCATATAGCTATTTTACTTATTGTACTTTTTGGCGTCATTTTTATGTATATGTTTAAAAACTACTTAAAAACACTGCAGCTACAGTACGTTGAAATTGGAGTCGCACTTTTTTTGTTAGCATTAGAAATCATTTATCATGTTTGGATGCTTACAACCGATAGCTGGGAACTTAGCCATTCCATTCCTTTAGAATTATGCAGCATTAGTTTACTTTTAACCATTTGGTTATTAATCACTAAGAAAAAAATCGCCTATGAAATCTTATTATTTACTGGTTTACTAGGGGCGTCACAAGCATTGCTAACTCCTTTCTTAACATTTGATTTTCCGCATTTCCGTTTTTTCCATTTCTTCATCACACATATGTTGATTTTTTGTACGCCGCTTTACTTTACATGGGTTAAAGACTATCGACCGACCATTTATTCCGTTTTCAAAATGTTGATCTTTTTAAATATACTCATGCCTTTTATTATGATTCTGAACGAGATCGTCGATGGCAATTATTTATACTTACATCATAAACCAAAAGGGACGAGCCTACTCGACCTATTAGGTCCTTATCCTTGGTATATCGTCTCCTTAGAACTTCTCACTCTCGGATTAAGTGTAATCATTTGGCTTGTATTTAGGGAAAAGAGACGAACAGTCAAGGTAAAAGAGACCTTTCAGCGAGAAGTGTAGATCAAGAAAGAGCACCTGTTGCAAAGAAAGGTGCTCTTTTTTTCTAAATTATTCGTTTAAGTCCACCCATACACTTTTTACTTCTGTATAAGCATTCAAGGCGTAAGACCCCATTTCTCTTCCTAAGCCAGATTGCTTAAAGCCACCGAATGGACTCGCTGCGTCAAGTGCGTTATAGCAATTGACCCAAACTGTTCCGGCTTTAATTCGCTGAGCTAAATAATGAGCACTTTTTAAGTTTTCTGTCCATACGCCTGCCGCTAATCCAAAATTCGTGTTGTTTGCACGCTCTACTAAATCATCTAAGTCGTCAAATGGTAAAGCAGAAACAACTGGGCCAAAGATTTCTTCTTTAGCAATGGTCATGGAATCGTTTACATCAGCGAAAATAGTCGGTTGAACGAAGTACCCTTGATCAAACGGCACTTTTCCACCTGTCAAAATTTCCGCTCCTTCTTCTTGTCCCTTTTGAATATAGGACATGACACGTTTTTGCTGTTCATCTGAAACGAGTGGGCCCATTTCTGTTGTTGGGTTGATCCCTTGACCTTGCTGAATTTTTTCCGCATGACTCACCATATCCGCTAGGAAATTATCGTATTTCTTCTTCTGAATAAACAGTCGAGAACCGGCACAGCACACTTGACCTTGGTTAAACATGATACCGAATAAAGCTCCTGGTACCGCTTTACTAAGGTCGGCATCTGGTAAAATAATATTCGGTGATTTCCCTCCTAACTCAAGCGTGACTCGTTTCAATGTTTCTGATGCTTGTCTCATAATCGATTTTCCAACTGGTGTCGAACCAGTGAAAGCAATTTTATCGACTTGCGGATGGTTTACTAATGGCGCTCCTGCTGTTTCTCCAAAGCCAGGAACGACGTTGATGACACCATCAGGAAACCCGATTTCTTGAGCAAGCTGAGCTAAATAAAGAGCTGATAACGGCGTTTGTTCTGCCGGCTTTAAGACGACTGTACAGCCTGTTGCTAATGCCGCTCCTAATTTCCAAGCCGCCATCAATAATGGGAAATTCCAAGGAATTATTTGTCCGACTACCCCTACCGGCTCATGACGAGTGTAGTTTAAATAATTGCCAGTAACCGGAATTGTTTGTCCCATAATCTTCGTCGCCCATCCAGCAAAATAACGAAAATGTTCAATCGCAAGCGGCACATCTGCTGCTGCGGATTCACGAATTGGTTTCCCGCCATCTAACGTATCGAGTTGCGCTAATTCTTCTTTATGCTCCTCCATCTTGTCCGCCAATAAATAAATGAGACGACTTCGTTCAGCTGCACTCATCTTTGACCACGGACCACTGTCAAATGCGCGTCTTGCGGCTTGAACAGCTTGTTCAATGTCTTGCTCCATCGCTTCACTGACAACAGCAAGCACTTCACCTGTTGCTGGATTGTACGTTTCAAACGTTTTTCCTGAAGCAGACTCGACCCATTTTCCATTAATGAAAAGCTTTTTCGTCCCTCTTAGAAATTCCTCTATACGTGGTGAGATATTGATTGTTTTTTCCATTTAAATCTCCTCCTCAAGTTTTTTGAAAACTCATCTACTAGAAGCGAATCCTTAAATGTCTATGAGCTTACCTATATAAATGCAAATTTGATGCCAAGATAAAAACACATACTATTATATATTTTCTGACTAGAAAACTGTTCAGTTGTTCAAAAAAATAAACAAACTGTTCAACGGCAATTGAACAGTTTGTTTATTTTCAGTAGGAGATATTGTATTTTTTGAGACGATTATACAATGTACCTCGCGAAAAGCCGAGCATCTTAGCAGCTTTTGTTACATTAAAATTAGTTTTCTTTAACATTTGAATAATATTTTCTCGTTCATGTTTCTCCGTTCCGATGTCTAGTAAATTATTCACTAACACAAATGGAGGAGATCTAAGCTCTTGTAAACAATCGGGTAAGTGATGGATTTCGATGATGTCTTCATCCACGAATAATACACTATATTCAATCGTATTACGAAGCTCCCTAATATTGCCTGGCCAGTCATACGTTTGCAGTAATTGTACGACCTGTTCACTAAATTGAATACGTCCAGCCAGCTGGCACTGCTCTAAAAAATAATGGGCTAATGGAAGAATATCTTCTTTTCTTTCTCTAAGCGGAGGAATCGGTAAGTTAATCACACTTAATCGATAATAAAGGTCTTCCCGGAAAGTGCCTTCTTGAATCATCTGTTTTAAATCACGGTTTGTCGCTGCAATAATTCGAACATCGACTTTTCTCGGTTTATATTCCCCTACTCTAAGCACTTCTTTTTCTTGTAACACTCGCAGTAGCAATGGTTGAACGGTTAGCGGAATTTCCCCAATTTCATCTAAAAACAATACACCGCCATTCGCTGCTTCAAATAACCCTTTCTTTCCTTCTTTTAATCCTCCTGTAAAAGAGCCTGGTGCATAGCCAAACAATTCACTTGCTGCGAGCTCATGGTTAAGAGAAGAACAATTAAATGTAACAAAAGGCTTCTCACTTCTATCACTTAATCGATAAATCGTTTGACTGAACACCTCCTTTCCCGTGCCGCTCTCTCCAGTTAGCAATACAGGTACATGACTTGGGGCCACCTTTTTGATTTTTGAAAAGAAAGATAGGAACGGAGCGCTTTGTCCGATTACTCCATCTTCAAGTTGTGAGGTTTGAGTGGACATCTTTGTAGTAGGTTGCTGAGATGAATGTTTAGGGAGTTGGACGATGATGCCGATGATTTGCTCGTTATCAATAACCTGATGCACTTTTCCTTCAGGTTGCCCGTGTAAAAAAGGCAAGGACGCACTCTCGCTAACTGTCCTTTTCTTATTCTGTAGCTGCTGGAAGTATGAACTCCAATCAAAAGCAGGTTTCCATATATAATGAAAAGATTTAGATGAGTGATTAGAAGCAAGCATGTCCCCATCCTCATCGATCGCAAGTAACCAGTCTTGTTGTATCTCACGCTTTTTCTTCATGAAAACTTCTTTCAATATACTTGTTTTTCTATGAACACGATTTAACATATCTAAATGAATCCCCTCCGCAATCGCCTTTGTTAGTAGCAAGCTTTGTTTATGGAAATGTTCATCGTTGCTCGTCAAGTCAAGGACGCCTATTAATTTCTTTTTAACAGGATGAACAATAGGCACACCTGCGCAGGAAAACACTTTCCAAGCGTCACAAAAATGCTCCGCTGTATGAATCGTCACCGGCTGTTTTGCAGCTAACGCTGTGCCGATCGCATTCGTTCCTGTCACTTCTTCATGCCAATTCGCTCCCGGATAAAAGTTGGCTTCTCGTAGTTGGTCATGCAACTTCCCTTTCATCCTCACACCAATCATTCTGCCACATTCATCCGCTAATCCAAAAGCATAGCAGTCCTCAATCTCCTTCTCCATGCGAGAATAGACTGTTGAAAAAGATTGATAAAGATGATCACGTTGTTTGATTTTGTTTACATCTTCCTCGCTTAACACAAGAGGTGCAGAATTAAGGGTTTCTAATACTTTGCTTTTTCGACTTCTTTTCCAAGACTCCATAATCGTTTGCGGTACCTCTTGATTAACTAAACGAAAATGATGATTCCTCATTCTAAATGCCCTCCTCTTATCATTCCTTTTTCATGCTATGTACTTACATAAAGGGTATCTTATTCGAAATATTCCGTCAATTAATACGACAAACAAATACTATAAAAGACAAGTTTTCCGCTATTCATTAAAAAGGAGCAGGAAAAATCGCTTTTCCCCGCTCCTATATCCCAATGATCCAAGTCCAATTATTTTTGTGTTTTTAATAAGTCTCGAATTTCCGCTAATAGTACTTCCTCTTTAGAAGGCTCTGGCGGTGCTACTGGCTCCTCGACTTTTTCTCGCTTAGTGGTTAGTTTATTAAACAGCTTAATAAAAAGAAAAATAGAAAAAGCAATAATTAAAAAGTCCACAATCGTTTGAATAAACGCCCCATATTTAATCGTCGCCTTTCCATAGGTAAAGGCTAAATCCGTAAAATTGACTCCTCCTAAAAGTAATCCAACTAACGGCATAATTACATCTTCAACAAGCGATGTTACGATCTTACCAAAAGCTCCACCAATAATCACTCCGACTGCTAGGTCGATAACATTCCCACGCATCGCAAATTCTTTAAATTCCTTTAGCATAAAGCCCCTCCATTCAATAATAATTTCTCTCTAACTATAACAAAAAATAATGAAAGGTAAAGAAAAATATTTATCCCGCATTAACGGGCTGTAAGACTCCCACCTCAACATGACAGAAAGAGCGCAGGCATGTAGGTGGGAGATCAACAGCCCGTAAAAGCCCGATCTGTTCACCTAACAATCTGTGGGGGATGAAGAAAACCCCCACAGATTGAAGGTTCACTTTATTAAAAATTCTCTATGTGCAGCAAAGTAAAAAAGCAGACGTCATCCTGCTTTCATTCATGATTTTGTTTCATTCTCTCTTCTATTCTTCTAAATTTTTCATTGCGTTTTTTCTCTGAAAAAAACAACCCTGTCAATAGAGCGATAAAAAAAACGGGTATAGCAAACACAAATAATTGCATCAAACTACTCACTATATTCATTTTTGCCCACTCCCTTTAGCCTTTTCTTTTTCATATATAGGCAAAGAAATCGTCACCTTTGTCCCTTTTCCTTCCTCACTTTCAAAAGAAATCGTTCCTTTATGATTTTGAATAATTTTAAAGCTGACCATTAAGCCAAGACCCGTCCCCTTTTCTTTATTAGAATAGAACGGTTCACCAAGTCTAGCAATCCGATCCTTTTGAATACCAATCCCTTCATCTATCAATTCCATGATCACTCGCTTATTGTCATGCTTCGTTATCATAGTAATAACACCGCCATTAGGCATTGCTTCTAAAGCATTCTTAATTAAATTAATAACGACTTGTTTAATTTGTTTCATTTCTCCAAATATTGCTGGTAAATAAGGATCAAGTGTACTAACGATGTTCGCATTATGAAGTAACGCTTCAGGCTGCATAAAAATAATCACTTCATTTAGTATTTTATTCAAATTAAGTTTTTCCATTTGTAATTCTTGATGAGGCTTCGCCAGCATTAAAAATTCATTCATAATAAATTCAATTCGTTGTAGTTCAGACAAAATAATGTCGCTATACTTCGTTTGACTTTCCTTTCCCCAAAGCTGAACAAACCCTTTAATCGTCGTTAATGGATTGCGAATTTCATGAGCGATCCCAGCCGCTAATTGTCCGACAGCCCCAAGCTTATCACCTTTACGAATTAAAATATCTTTCTCCTTCAATTCAGTAATATCTTCCAACACACTAATGATTCGCTTCGGCTGTTTTGCTTTATTATAAATGACGGTTTGTCTTGATCTGATCCAACGAATTTCACCACTCGGTCGAATGATACGAAACTCAAATTCATCAGGTGCTTCCTTATAATGAGTAATTTGATACATGAAATATTCACGGTCCTCTTCATGAATCGTTTCAATATATTGAAAGTGATTTTGATATAAATCAGATATAGAACGTTGCCATACTTTCTCAAATGCAGCGCTTACATAAAGCAGTTCAAATCCCTCTACATTATGCACGCAAAATACTTCATTAATGTTTTCAGTAATCTCTCTTATTTGTTTTTCGCTTTCCTTTAATTTTTGTAAACTTATTTGATAGTCTGTAATGTCACGTATATTTACCGCAAGCCCTGTTGAGGATGGAAACGTACAAATTTCAAAATAGCCTTTGTAAAGATGACTATATACTTGAAAACGTTGGGGTTCTTGCGTATTCATAGACTGCTTATAATAATATTCATAAATCGTCCCTCTCACTTCAGGGAACGTATCCCATAAATTCTTGCCGACAAGCTCTTCTTGTTTTTGCTCCCACATACTTGCAAACACATCATTGACATAGACAATATTCCACTTGTTATCTACAAAGAAAAACGCTTCAATAATACTCTGTAATATACTCTCTAGACGCTCATTTGCTTTTTTCAATTCCTTTTTCTGATTAATAAGCTCTCTCTGTGCCTCCACAAGCAGAGAATTATCTCTACTAATACCGGAGAACGCTACGATTTCTCCTGCTTCATTTCGGATCGGTGAAGCAGTGATGCTCACAGGAATCATCGACCCATCTTTGCACAATCTCATCGTTTCATAGTTGACCATTTTTTGGCCAGACAACACTCTTGCCTTGAGTTGTTGAAATTCACTGTAAAAAGAGTCTGGAATAACAGGTAGCTTTCGCCCTTTTACTTCTTCATTCGTCCATCCAAAAATCTTCTCAAAAGCTCTATTGACAGCAATCATATTTCCTTCTAAGTCTATAATATCAACTGCGTCATCTGTATTCTCCCAAAACGATTGGAAACATTGATTCGATTGAATAAGTTCACTTTCTAATCGCTTTTGTCGGCTCATATCTCGTCCAACCATTAAAACCATTTTTTGCGAAGCCATTGAAGCCCCACTCCAAGACATCCAAATGTAATTACGATCTTTGCAAAGACTCCGGTTTTCAACCGTTACTAATTTGCTACATTGTATAACCTCTTCAAATTTATCTCTTGTATTTTCAAGGTCGGATGGGTGAATGTAATCTAAGAAATTCTTTCCAATAAGTTCTTTCTCATCATAACCTAACGCCGAGGTTAATGCCGGGTTAACAAATTGAATAATTCCATCATGATCCGTAGCTGCAAACATTTCTTTTTTCATTTGTATAAACCACTCGACCTCTTTAGGAGAAACAAGTGCAGAATTAAAAAAATTATTCGCCATTTTCTATACCTCTTTAAAAAACGAATTTTTATCCCATAAAAATTAGAATTAATTCAAGATTAACACTTTTGCATATGAAATGACTAGATAATACGAGAAAAGAGTAGGAATGTACCGGTTTCTTTACTAAATCTCTATGCGAATTCACAAAAAAACCCATGACGAGTACGTCATGAGCTTTTCTTAGTTATTCTGCTTTTCGTTCCCAACATTCAACTCCATTGATCCCTTTAATAGAATCGGCATAGAAAACAGGTTCTTTTCCTGCTTTTCGTTGCTTTTGATAATCGCTAAGAACCGCCATGGCAATTTTATATAACATCGCAATCGCCACTAAGTTAATAAAGGCCATAATCGCCATAAATAAGTCTGCTAAGTTCCAGACTAAACTGATTTTAGCGACTGCTCCAAAGTAAACCATTCCAACGACAGCTACGCGATATACAAATAATGCTGTCGGTGAATTTTTAATAAATTCGATATTTGTTTCTCCATAATAATAATTTCCGATAACCGAACTAAAGGCAAATAGAAAAATGGCTACAGCAATGAAAATACTCGCCCAATCACCGATATGAACACTAAGTGCTGATTGGGTTAAATTAATAGAAGTAAGTCCTTCTTTTGTATACTCACCAGATAAGAGAATGATGAAAGCCGTGGCCGAACAAATTAAGATTGTATCGACGAATACACCTAATGTTTGAATGAACCCTTGCTTCACCGGATGACTGACATCTGCTGCTGCGGCGGCATTTGGAGCGGAACCCATACCTGCTTCGTTTGAATAGAGTCCTCGCTTCACTCCGTTCATCACTGCAGCCCCTAATGCTCCTCCGGCTGCCTCTTGCAAACCGAAAGCGCTCTTAAAAATTAACATAAACATCGCCGGCACTTCCGTAATATTCATGAATACAATAGCGATCGCTAAAATTAAATAAATAATGGCCATCACCGGGACGAGAATTTGTGTCACATGGGCAATTCTTTTAATTCCACCGAAAATAACGACAGCTGTTAATCCCGCAAGAATCAGTCCAATCGTAGAAGTAGATACGTCAAATCCTTGATTAACCGCATTTGAAATGGTATTCGATTGAACGGCGTTAAAAACTAATCCGAAGCAAAAAGTGATGGTAATCGCAAAGATAATTCCCATCCATCTTTTATTAAGTCCTCTCTCCATATAATAGGCAGGACCTCCACGGAAGCCGTTTTTATCTTTTACCTTATACACTTGAGCAAGTGTACTCTCAACAAAGCTCGACGCCGCTCCAATAAAAGCAATGACCCACATCCAGAAAACAGCTCCTGGTCCACCTGTTGCAATCGCTGTTGCAACTCCAGCAAGGTTTCCTGTTCCTACTCGTGAAGCCGCACTAATCGTAAACGCTTGGAAGGAAGAGATCCCTTTTTTTCCATCGGTTGAGATTGTTGATTTTTCAAAAATTACACGAAACATTTCCCCGAAATAACGAAACTGAACAAACTTGCTTTTATATGAGAAAAATAGACCTAAACCTATCAACATAGCAATCATTAAATAGGTGTACAAATAATCATTAATTGTCAATACATATTGATTAATAACATCTAAAAACTCCATATAAAATCACCCTCCCTTTCACCTGCATTCAACTTAAAATTAACTTATACTACCTTATCAAAAAGATAGATTCCAATCAAATGGATTTTTTAAACACCATTGAGAAATAGGGCTGCATAATCATACACAGCCCTCCTGTGGAACTCTTTTATTGTTGTGGATCAATCAACGGCCACACTCTTGTGACTACACCACTTTCTTTTTCATCGACAACAAAGGACCCGTTAGAATAACGATCACTCTTTTTTAACGAGTGAAAATCAAATGTTTCGGTTTGACCTTTTTCTGTTTGTAACACCATTTTTTCTATGGACTCGACCAATTCCACTCCGACGACGCGATGAGGGTTCGCTTTTAACTCGCGAAGCATAACGACTCCCCGAGTAGCTCGAGTAGCCACTTCAAATACAGACATGTCCATCTTCTTGACAGCTCCTCGTTGCGTAACTAAAACGATCGCTTGACCGGATGACTCTTTCATTGCTTGACCAGCAACAACAAAATCGCCTTCTTTTAAATTAATCCCTTTGACTCCCGCTGCTCGTGGACCGAAGATATTCACTTCTTGTTCAGTAAATAATAAACCGTAACCAAAATGTGTCGCAATGAACACATGGCCTTCTCCATCCGTCAAATGAACATCAACGACTTCATCATCCGCCTTTAAATTGATCGCGACTAATGCACGCGAATAACGCTGAACTTTATACTGTGACATCTCTGTTTTCTTAACCATCCCGTTTTTCGTCATAAATAACAAGAAGAGCGGCTGATTAAAATCCTTCACCGAGAATACAGAAATAACCTCTTCCTCTTTATCAATCGATACAAGACTCGCAATATGCTGCCCTAAGTCTTTCCAACGAATATCTGGCAATTCATGAACTGGCACATACAAGTAGTTCCCTTTATTCGTAAACACTAACAAGACGTCGGTTGTGTTCACTTCCGCTTGATAAAGCAAATGATCTGTTTCTTTCATGCCAAGGTCCGCCCCACCAGAAGCTGAATAAGAACGCAAGCTCGTTCTCTTCATATAACCATCCTTTGTGACCGTCACCATCACATCTTCACTAGGGATCATCACTTCTAAATTCACTTTAATTTCTTCGATTTCTTTTTCAATAACCGTTCGGCGCTCATCGTTGTAACTTTTCTTGATGGCTCGAAGCTCCGTTTTAATGACAGCTGCTAATTTTTTCTCGCTAGCTAAAATAGCCGTTAGCTGATCAATTAAAGCAGCTAGCTCCTCGGCTTCTGTTCGTAAAGCTGTAATATCAGTATTCGTTAATCGATAGAGCTGCAAATTAACAATCGCTTCCGCTTGTGGCTCGGTAAAATCAAACGATTGCATTAAATTTTGTTTCGCATCTTTCTTATCCTTAGATGCTCGGATCGTTGCAATCACTTCATCTAAAATAGACAATGCCTTTATTAAACCGTCGACAATATGCGCTCTCGCTTTTGCCTTTGCCAATTCAAATTCAGAACGTTTCGTCACCACTTCTTTTTGATGGCTAATGTAGGCATCGAGCAACTGAGTAAGCCCCATTAACGTAGGACGACGATTATGGATAGCGACCATATTAAAATTGTAGCTAACTTGCAGATCACTCGCCTTATATAAGTAATTAAGGATTCCTTGTGCATCACCATCTTTTTTCAACTCGATGACAATTCTTAACCCTGTTCGATCCGTTTCATCGCGAATTTCTGAGATGCCCTCTACTTTACGATCTAAGCGGAGCTCATCTATTTTCTTGACGAGATTCGCTTTATTCACTTCATAGGGAATTTCCGTGATCACAATTTGCTTGCGACCGCCTCGAACCTCTTCGATGTCAGCTTTGCCGCGCACGACTACTTTTCCCTTACCTGTTTTATACGCTTTTTCAATGCCATCAATCCCTTGAATAATTCCTCCAGTCGGAAAATCCGGGCCTTTTATAACCGTCATTAACTCCTCTACTGTACAATTCGGCTTGTCCATTCTTAAAATAGCCGCATCAATGACTTCTCCAAGTTGGTGAGGAGGAATTTCTGTTGCATACCCAGCAGAAATTCCCGTCGCTCCATTCACTAACAAATTGGGATACCTTGATGGCAGCACAGTCGGCTCTTCGGTCGTATCATCAAAGTTTGGGATAAAATCAACCGTTCGTTTATCAATATCTTTTAACAATTCACCCGCGATGGAAGAAAGTCTCGCCTCCGTGTAACGCATCGCCGCTGGAGGATCGCCATCGATCGATCCGTTGTTTCCATGCATTTCAACGAGTAATTTCCTCACTTTCCAATCTTGACTAAGACGCACCATCGCATCATAGACAGATATATCGCCATGCGGATGGTAATTACCGATGACATTACCAACCGTCTTCGCAGATTTTCTAAATCCTTTTTCCTGCGTGTTTCCTTCTGCATACATCGCATATAAAATCCGGCGTTGAACCGGCTTTAATCCATCGCGAGCATCCGGTAAGGCACGCTCTTGAATAATATATTTACTGTAGCGACCGAAACGATCACCTAACACTTCTTCTAATGGTAAATCTTGAAACTTTTCTTTCTCCATTTAGTTATTCCTCCTCGCCGACTGAAAGATTCTCGTTTTCTAAAATATTGCCGTCCTCTTCCATGCCAAACGCAACATTCGATTCAATCCACTTGCGGCGCGGTTCTACTTTATCACCCATCAACGTAGTGATCCGACGTTCAGCTCTAGCGGCATCATCAATTAAGACACGAATCAGCGTTCTCGTTTCAGGGTTCATCGTCGTCTCCCATAGTTGATCGGCATTCATCTCACCTAAACCTTTATAACGCTGAAGCATGTAGCCTCTGCCTACTTTTTTCATCGTTTCATCTAGTTCATCATCAGTCCATGCATATTCAACGACTTCTTTTTTGCCGCTTCCTTTACTTACTTTATAAAGTGGCGGAAGGGCAATATACACTTTCCCCGCTTCGATCAAAGGTTTCATATAACGGTAAAAGAACGTTAACAGCAACACTTGAATATGGGCGCCATCTGTATCGGCATCGGTCATAATGATCACTTTATCGTAATTGGCATCTTCCACCGCAAATTCTGGCCCAACTCCGGCGCCAATCGCATGAATGATCGTGTTGATTTCTTCATTTTTAAAAATATCAGCGAGTTTCGCTTTTTCTGTGTTGATCACTTTCCCTCGAAGTGGCAACACCGCCTGAAAACGACGGTCACGACCTTGCTTCGCCGAACCACCTGCCGAATCTCCCTCAACTAAGTACAATTCATTTTTTTGAGGATTTCTTGATTGCGCCGGCGTCAATTTCCCTGAGAGAACCGCTTCATTTTTTTTGCGTTTCTTGCCGTTGCGGGCATCTTCTCTCGCTTTACGGGCCGCTTCTCTCGCTTGAGCGGCTTTTACCGCCTTTTTAATTAAGAGAGAGCTAATATCAGGGTTTTCTTCAAGAAAATAAGACAGCTGAGCAGAGACCACTTGATCCACAGCCGAACGAGCCTCGCTCGTCCCTAGCTTCCCTTTCGTCTGCCCCTCAAATTGTAAAAGCTCTTCAGGAATTCTAACAGAGATAATCGCTGATAGACCTTCTCTAATATCGGTACCTTCCAGATTCTTGTCTTTTTCCTTCAATAAACTCACTTTGCGAGCATACTCATTAAACATTCTCGTCATCGCTGTACGAGTACCCGCTTCATGAGTCCCCCCGTCCTTTGTGCGAACATTATTGACAAATGACAAAATATTTTCTGAAAAACCGTCATTAAATTGAAAAGCAAACTCGACTTCAATACCACTTTGCTCTCCATCGAATGAAGCAACTGGATGCAACGTGTCCTTTTCTTCATTTAAATATTTAACGAACTCTTCAATCCCGTTTTCATAGTGGAAAATCTCTTCTTCTCCATGACGCTGATCACGTAACGTGATTTTCATCCCTTTTAATAAAAAAGCAGATTCTCGTAACCGTTCACCGAGCGTATTAAAATTATAATTAATCGTACTGAAAATCGTTGCGTCCGGTTTGAAATGAATAATCGTACCTGTTTTCTTTGTCTTCCCTATTTTCTCTAACGTCGTAACGGGCGTTCCACCTTTTTCAAAACGTTGTTCGTAAATGAAACCATCACGATGAATCGTCACTGTTAACCATTCAGATAGAGCATTCACGACGGACGCACCCACTCCGTGAAGCCCCCCACTCGTTTTATAGCCACCTTGGCCAAACTTCCCGCCAGCATGGAGAACCGTTAAAATCACTTCTGGTGTCGGCTTACCCATCTTATGCATTCCAGTAGGCATTCCTCGCCCATGATCTTGTACACTAACCGATTGATCTTTATGAATCGTAATATTGATTTCATTGCCATATCCAGCGAGTACTTCATCGACTGAATTATCGACAATTTCATAAACTAAATGGTGTAACCCTCTTGCATCCGTAGAACCAATATACATTCCTGGACGCTTTCTCACAGCCTCAAGCCCTTCAAGAACTTGAATAGCATCATCATTATATTCAATCATTGTTTTTTTTCTTGACACAAATATTCCCCTTTCTAGCCTTTCCATGGGGAAAAGCAAAACAAACAAATGTTCGTTTTTATCTTATCATATTTTTCATAAAAAGGACATATCAGATTAACACACGTTGAACCGGCGCGCTTTTTATGTAAAATAACTATGACTTATTGTATGTTTAGCGCCGATTTAAATCAATTACATTGCAATAAAAAATAAAATCGAAAAAATGAGCCGCTTTTGAAAAGTGACCCATTTTTTTAAAAGACAAAAAAATATCACATCTTTTTTACAAATGTGAAGCAAAAAAACATGGTATAATTAGGTATAAGGAAATGAATTGTTGGAGGTAATCCATATGATGAAAAGCTACATTACCTTTCAAGGAGCAATGGCCGTTCGAAAATCGTATAACTTGCATACAAATCGAACACAACTTACAACTACAGCTTTCGAAGCAGAACAGCACGTACCTCATGCTAAACGAAACGGTTCTTTTACCAATCAACCAAATGCTCGACAAGTCGATTCTGATGAATATTTTAATGAAACAAAATTTTTCAATTGACTTACGTACAGACAAATGAATACAACCAGGCTATATACATAAAAATTACTGGGCCGCCTTTTTCATAGGCGACCCTTTTCTTCTATAATAAAAACAATACCACGAATAACCAAAAATTCCTTCAATCGAGATAGCTTCTTCTTGTATCATGTGAATTTTTATCATAGTAAGTAATTAATTTTTCAAAGAAACATTCTTATAGTATAGGAGATAATCGGCTGCATGTGAAGGTCCTCATACTTGGTATTGATTTAGCTATTTACAATCAATATCCAAAACTGATAATCTTTGAATTAGGAAATATAACCTAATTTAATGATAACGAACCAATGTCTGGATAGATAGCTAAATCGCCGAAAATACAAAAGTGTTCAGATGAATTACGTGAGTACAGATCGGCCTCTTGAAGTTTGTTATTTGCAAGAAGTTACACCACCAATTTAGTTAAACAACTTCTACTTTTATAAAATAGGCTTTTTGAGTTAGTTGGTTATTTTTCTTATCTTAATAAATATTATAACAATCAAGGAGGTAGCTATGAAAAACCTGGTGTAGACGTCAAGTCGATTTTTACACTTTTTGCTCGTTTCCTTTTTACACTTCTGCTGAAAAAATGCTTTTCCGATTTTTCATCCGATGACTGTCCTCATCTTCCGCACCACGTATAACTTCCACACGATGAAGTAAGCGATCTAAAATAGCTGTGGTGATTCCTTGATCTCCAATTAAATTACCCCATTCATCTGGACTTTTATTTGAAGTTAGGATAATCGAACTTCGTTCGTATAAATGATTAATCAAATGAAAAAATAAGTTTGCTTCTCGCTGATCCATCGCCATATACATTAAATCATCGATAATCACGAGATCGGCATTCCTAATCCGTTTGAGCTGAACTTTGGATTTATTCAGATATTCTTCTGTCTTTAAAAGCTGCACAAGCTCGCCCATTGTAGCGAAGTAAACATTGAATCCTCTGTATACGGCTTCGAGTCCCAGTCCAATGGCGATATACGTTTTCCCAATGCCAGGAGGACCTAGGAGAATTAAATTGTACTGTTGCTCTAGCCAACTTAATTCTCTAAGTTGAGTAAGTTGACGGGCCGTCAGAACGTTTTGACCTTTCAGTTCGAATTCATCTAATGACTTCACGAAAGGGAAGCGTGCCCATTTCATTCTTTTTTCAAGGCTTTTCGCTTCACGTTTTCCTAATTCATATCGTGTTATAGATGCTAAGAATTCTAAGTAGGTCCACGATGCTTTTTCCGCTTCGCGAAGAAGCTGTGGCAGCTCCTCCGCAGTCTCTGATAAGCGTAACTGACGAAATTGATCTTGTAATTCATGCACAGTCCTGTTCATTATGCCCGACCTCCTAAAATACTGGTATACGCATTTAAAGAACGGGTGGAAGCCTTAATATGAGAATGTTTTGGCGAATTATTATGAAAAGATTGTACTTCTTTCATCGCTTCATCATGCAATGTATCAAGGTGGTGAGCGATATCACGAAAATCATTCGCATTGTATAGTTTCTCTGTCATGCATTTAGTCAACAC
This sequence comes from Bacillus sp. Hm123, assembly GCF_051842975.2. Classification (NCBI taxonomy): domain Bacteria; kingdom Bacillati; phylum Bacillota; class Bacilli; order Caryophanales; family Bacillaceae; genus Bacillus; species Bacillus sp. Hm123. The sequence goes on along the minus strand of NZ_CM200277.1, from coordinate 1,510,164 downwards.
GGTATCAATTAATACTGGATACTGTTGAATCACCTTCTGGATGATCGCAAACTGGTCTCGACGATACCTCGGGTATCTTTGGCTGATCTTATTAAAATAAGCAGCTGCCTGTGTCGGATCTTCAAAGTAAGAGATTAGACGTTGCTTAAGTTCTTCAATCCCTTTCGAACGATCACGGGTATGATGGCGGTTTTGAATAAGTTTTCCTTTTTCTGAGCTAATAATGTGTTCGGCAATGATTTTACCATTTGCTTCTTTTCGTATCACGAGTGTTTGTTGCTCGTCGCCTATCACTTCAACCCATACAAGATTTTCAGTCATTGTTTGATAAGTCCCAAGTGGGACGGAATAACGGTTTGACTTATAACGAATCGTGTTGTCCTTACTTACACTTCTTGTTATACTTTGTTTGTTGCTACTTTCATATGAAAGTAACGAAGGGACTGGCTGTAAGTGTTGCTTTTCGAGGAGAAACACTTCTACTGGTCTTTTTTTCGTTGTTTGGTGAACCTGATGGTTCCCGGTACGTTGAAGCCACTGTAATGCTCGATCATTCCAATCTTCTATGTTGCTAAACACCCGACTGTCTGCGAAATTGCCTTTTATGTATTTCACTACATTTTCAATCATCCCTTTAGATTCCGGATCGGCTCTTCTGCACAAGTAGATTTTGAATTTTCGTTCATTCACATAACTTTGAAACTCAGCTGTTAAAAGTAGCTGTCCTGCATTTTCACTCACTGTGATTAAATGATCCTGATCATAGACGATTTCTTCTGTTCGTCCTCCGTAAAACTGGAATGCATTTTCATGACATCGAATCGCATCTCTTGTGGTAAATGGACGTGCCTGCCATTCCATATATTTATGCCTGGAATGAGCGAGTACAAAGGCAATAAAGTACAGTTTGATTTCTTTGTTGTCCATTGTCTTCTGTTTTGTTTCGCCCCAGTCTACTTGAAGTTGTTTTCCCATTGGTTGTTCAGGAACTGCTTCATATTGACGTACAATAACCTTTTTCTCAATCTGATAAAATTCACGAATGTCTTTCACATAAGATCTCACAGTACTTCCACCGACCAATAGGTCGGGATATCTCTCCAAAAGCCAATCATGAATTTGAGCACTACTCAGGTGAGGATACTCTTCTAGCCAGGCAAGTATCCAGTCTTTATAGGGATCTAGTTTTTTCTTCTTCCCCAAAAGTTGTTCAGTGTAAACTCTTGCCTCATCAAATGTCATTTCTAAATATTTATAAACAGTTGGTCTTGAGATCTTAAGCTCCTTAGCGATTTGTGCTACTTTAAATTTTCTTCTATGCAGTTCATGAATCTTTATATACAACACTAACTTCTCCTCCAAAACCCTAACCTCCAGTAAAATAGCGTTAACATCTATTTTACTAAAGTAATAGGTTGATAGAGCAAAAGTGTAAAATCCTATCAAGCGAAAACTGTCAACTTTATTCTAGCGTTTACACCTGGAAACATCAACATTCAATAGAACGACAACTCCCGCTGAAAAGCAAGCGTATAAGAATCTAAAATCATATGACAGTGGAACCTATAATATTAAGAGTGAGAAAAAAATAAAAAAAATACTAAGTACAGATTTGATAATACCCAAATACAGACCTAAAGCGCTTGAGATTACACAAAAAGAAATAGATATGTACATTGACTACGCTCAAATATTGAATCAAAAACACTCTGATTTCAATCCTGGGCGATTCGCGGAAAGAAACGCCTATGAATCTTCCTTTGCAAAAAAAGGATACTATAATTCTGAATTGGAGTTCATCGTTAACCTTTTTATTTCTCATCATAATATTCATGCATTTGATGATGGTAATAAACGGACAGCTTTAAATCTCTTTATTGACTTGATTCACAAGTTCACAACATTTGCAATTAAAGACATTATTACAATCCAAGACTCCCAAATATTATATTTAGAAAAAGAAATAACTCCTGAAGAGTTTAGACACATAATTTACTACGAGGTGAAAAAGAAAGTGTTTAAAACTAATTTAAAATGCAACCTAGAACATTTGATACCTAGAAGTAATATTGATGATTCGGATAATCCATACATTAGTTCTCAATCTGACAGAAGAAGTAGCTTTAACTTAACCGACTTAGAAAAAGGACAGTTTTTTTACCAACAGTTAAAAAAACCTATTTTCCAAAGAGATACAAATCAATGGACTGTTGAACGGGTAGAAAAATTAATTAATACCTTTTTAGATGATGGCTTAATTCCAGCTATCATCCTATGGGAAGATACAGAAGGAAATATTTACATCATAGATGGCGCCCACAGAATTAGCTCTCTAATAGCTTGGGTTAACTCTGACTACGGTAAAAAAAACGAAATTAATGATAGTAATCACAAAGCAATAGAATCATACATTAATCAACAAATCGGAAGTTACTCAGAAATAAAAAGTTCTACTGATGAAAAGTATAAACGTTCTAAACAAATAATTGCTAAACGTTCTATCGCTGTTCAATGGGTGACTGGAGATTATGATAAAGTCAAAGAGTCATTTATAAGAATAAATGAACAAGGTGTGGAAATAACAGAAGACGAAAAAGAATTGATTGAAAATGATCAATTACCTACATCACAGTTAAGTCGCGCAATATTGGGACAGGGTTTAGGACAGGTTTCTAAAAATCAAAATGAAAGAACGCGGCTCCTTTTCAATCGATTTTTTATGCCTTTTCTATCTCATCAACTAAATAATTATCCTTTATGCGGATCGTTAAATCAAGATTTTGTAATTTCTAAAGTCTATAATGTAGTTAAAATTATAGACGATAATGAGAAATTAGACATTAATTTGTTAGAAGACAAAGCAATTAGCCTTCTAACTTTTGTTCAAGATTATTTAAATATTAGTCAAAAAGCTTACTTTTATGGAGCTACAAAGCAATTTAAAACTAACTCGCTCTATGGATTCATACGCTTTGCAGTTAAATTAAATGAAGACTCATATTTAAAAGATATATTTATTAAAAACAGAAAAAATTTTGAAGAGTTTTTAGTTAATAACGAGAGACATATACAAACTATAGCCCGTAAAAAGAGACAAGCTAAAAAAGCATATGAAGAAGTGAGTCGTTATTATGAAACACTTTTAATATCATGTAAAAATGACGATTTCTCTGATTTTAAATCAAGATATAATTACTTAGATTTTGATGAGAATAAACACCTTACTTCCAAAGAAAAAACTATTCAAAAAAACTATAGCGCATTCATCTCAGAAATTCCGCGTTGTATGGCTTGCGGAGGATTCATAGATGGAAATAAAAATGATAAGAAGATACACAATTGCTGTAATAACAAGTAATTAGATCACTGTCTGTTAGTTAATCGAGTAGGGGAGGTGACTAACCTCCGACCTCTCACACCACCGTACGTACGGTGCCGTATACGGCGGCTCAGATTAATTTTGACGCAATTGAGTGTAACTGGTATATAGACTTTCTAGTCCTTGATGATATCAATAGGTGTTATCAAAGGTGTTGTGTAGAACTAGACTATGGACGATTCGTCAATAGTCCAGTTCTACTCTTCCCCCACTCATATGCGTTTTTATGATTATCGTTCGCTAATTCGCTCTCTGATTCAAAAACAGCAGACGGCGAAACAGATTGAAGAAGTCTGTCGTGAAAGGGGATATGACGGTTCGGTTTCTACATTGAACACGATGATTGCCAGGGAAGGAAGAAACAGCAAAAATAATGGGAACAAGCCGTTGTTTCTCCATCAAAGGCTACTTCACATAATATGGAATTTTCATGGTCCTCCCCATGAAGACTGCTTTAAGCACATTCATTCGAAATTATTGTCGGCTTTTCCAGACATTCTGCTTTTGGATAAAATCGTTTCTTTTTTTCGTCAGCTTTTCTACTCTAAGGACCCACAATTCTTGATGGAATGGATCCATCAACATGAAAAAAAGCAAGTTTCCATTGATCTGCTCTTTCATAGAGGAACTGAAGAAAGACCTTCCGGCTATTTCAAACAATATTCAGGAACCCTCAAGCAATGGTGTGACCGAAGGACATGTGAATCGCTAAAAAACTATCAAACGAATGATGTATGGCCGAGCAAAGTTTCCTCTTTTAAGAATTCGAGCCTTATCGGGATTATAAGTTATATTAAAAAAATAAAACCAATTGTTAGAAGGATAGTGGTGAAGTTATCACAAAAAAAGTGTAAGAGCCAATTCGACTTGACGTCTACAGTATGTATATGAGTATTTATCGACGATCCGATTTTACGATGATAAATTGATGCCAATTGAAAAGCAACAAGAAAAAGGCCACCTCTTTCCAAAGGCGAGCCTTTTCTTGTTGTTTTTCAAATTTATTTTGTTAATGCATGTTCAACTTTTATACACCGATCCATGATAACCGTCTTCCCTTTTTCCTTCAAAAACTCATATGTTCTCTCATCTTCTACACCAAGCTGAGCCCAAAAGATATCGCAATCGATTTCAACAAATTCCTTCGCGATGTCAAACAGAAATTCTGAACGGCGGAAGACATTAACAATGTCGACTTTTTCTGTGATGTCTTTCAGTGAGCTGACGGCTTTTTCACCGAGTACCGTGTCTATGCTTGGGTTGACCGGAATGATTTTGTAGCCTGCCTTTTGCATTGCTTCAGATACCATGTAGCTTGTTCTTTCTGGGTTGTTACTTAATCCTACTACTGCAATGGTTTTTGCTTGTTTCAACAACTGTCCCATTTCTGCTCTTGATGGATTTTCAATCATGTAATTCCCCTCCCTATAATGACATATTTCTTTATTTCTCTATTCATTTCCTGCTTTCGATTGTTTTCTATGAAAAAAGATTAACCACTGTTCAACAATGATGGCGACAAGTGTCCCGAAGATAAGACCATTGTTTAGAACGGAGGTCACAGCTACAGGAAATTCCGTAAATGCAGCGGCGGGAACGAACATCGCACCTACACCAGTTAATAAAGCAATACCGCTGATCATTCTTGAGCGTTCTTTGTTTTTTGCCTTATCTAATTCAGCAAAGGCAAAGCCGGCCATTTTCGAAAAAATAACGAAGGTAACCGCATAGCCGACAGGTGCTGGTAATGAGGCGAGAACATTCATCGCTGGCGGACAAATACTTAATAGAGCGATAAATAAGGAACCAACTAAAAACGGCTGAATCGAGGCATTTCTCGTTTGAGCCACAAAGCCGGCTGCTCCTGAGATTGGAACCGAGCCAATAGCAGATAAGCTTCCGCCGATAAGCTGATTCACGCCAGCGGCAAAACCAGCGCCGCGATAGCTTGCTTTTTGCTTGGCTCCTGTCACTTGTGTGATTACTTCTTCCATCACCCTGATGGAGGCAATCATATTTGCTGTCAATAATAACGTAATAAACAAAGCCGTGACAATCGTTCCTGAATCAAATAAAGGTGAGCCGAAAACAAAGAATTGCGGAAGTTGAATCCAACCTTGTCCATAATCTGTAATAGCAGGAGCTTGCCCTAATGCAATAAAGATCAGCCACCCAGAAGCGAAAGACACAATGACGGAATATTGCCGTATCCAACTAAGCTTATGAGCAGAAAAATAATACGCGAGCACAAGCGTAATCAAGCTTCCCACCATGACCATCGGTTGAATGACACCAGTTTCATTCGGCAAACCGAGCATCCCCTTCATAAACGAACCGCTTAATTGCAAAATGAGCAAAAACAAATACACAAACGTAACGGTCGGTGTAAATAAAGTGGCCATCCGGTTTAAAAGACCGAATGCTGCCAGCACAATAAAGAAAATACCTGAGACGATCATCCCGCCTTCTAAACTTCGTAATGCCTCTGTATCAGATGCATAGATGGTGCCTGCAAAGCCGGCATAAATTGCAAATACGCCCCACCAAAGCCCAGCTGGTCCCTCACTAATCGGCAAGCGATGTCCAAATAACGCTTGAATCAACCCCGAAACGCCTAGCACGAACATCGTTCTTTGCACAAACATCGCCGTATCGACTTCAGAGAAACCGAACAATCCCGCAATGGCGATCGGTGCGACGAGGGAACTAGCCAGCATAAAGGCCGCCCATTGTAATCCACTAACTAATAATCTCATCATTCCACCTATTTCTAAAAAAATTAACAGTAACAACCTATTCAATTATTAAGGGTACGCCATATTTTTCAATCAAGCAACGAAAAGTTCTCCTATTCTGCCTGCATGCATGGTAAAATAAAAAGCACATGTGTTACTTTTTATCATGATAAGTGTTTAAAAGGGGTAGATCTATGCTTACCGGAATGATTATTATACTATCTTATCTGCTCGGTTCCATCCCATCAGGATTAATTATCGGCAAACGTTTTTTCGGAATCGATATTCGGGAACATGGAAGCGGAAACCTCGGTGCGACAAATTCTTTTCGCACATTAGGTGTCAAAGCCGGACTGATTGTCACTTTCGCGGATATTTTAAAAGGAACGGTCGCTACGTTGTTGCCTTTATGGCTAGGATCTACATTAGATCCGCTTATTGCAGGTACTATTGCCGTCGTTGGGCATATGTTTCCTATTTTCGCAGGGTTTAGAGGTGGAAAGGCGGTTGCCACATCAGGAGGAATTCTGCTTGCCCTTCAGCCTATAATGTTTTTAGTATTAGTCTTTTCTTTTTTTAGTACTTTATATTTTTCAAAATATGTCTCGTTATCATCGATTATTGCAGCTATTACAGCTATTATCTATTCCTTGATTCTAGGGAATACATTACTAATTATAATCGTTGCCACACTAGCATTTTTTGTTATTTTCAGACATCGAGCAAACATTAAACGAATCATCAACAAAACGGAACCTAAAATTAAATGGATGTAACATAAAAAAACTGCACCAAAGGTAGGAAACAGATCCTTTTGGTGCAGTTTTTTTAATAGTTTATCCCTATCTTTAGCTCTCCTTCTTCATCTAAATGAGCATTGACTAGACTCGTTTTCTTTAAAAATATATGCTTTTTCTTCCCTACATAAATCACTGTATCGATATGAGCAATATTTAAAATAATCCGACCTTTTTCAGAAACCTTGATGACGGTAGGCACACCAGACTCCGAACCTGCTTCTTTTGCTTGTACAATATTCTCGGCTTCAACCATTCCCCCTTTAATATAACCAGTAATATTTATATCTCCACCTGATTTTAACGTGGAATTGTATACACCTTGCCCCCAAATCTTAATATCTCCACTACAGGATATTTGGCTGTTAATCGCATAAGGAATAGAAATAAATACATTCTCCTCTGTCGGCGTAGAATAATAATGAAGTAAATGTTCCGCTTCTTTAGTCACTTGTTTCATTCGATGAGGAGACATGTTCTTCATATTTTTCGTCATGAAAGTAAGATATAATTGATTGGCTAACTGAATCCAATCTTTAGAAAGCGCATTTTGATGCTTCGAAGTCTCTCGAACAAACCCTTTAATCGCTATAGGTAGCTGTTTGAAATTATTCTCGATTAGTAATTGAACGGCTTGATGAATAGCTTCTTCATTAGCTTCTTTAGATACTTGCTTGAGCCTTAGTAAAACCGCTTGTACCGCCGTATCAAAAACAATTAGCTGCTCCACAACTTCTTCAAGCTGTTGTAATAAGACCTCGGCCATGAGATGAGTATTTCCCGAGTTCACAACCGCTGCAAATACATTCTTTTGAATAATTGTCGATTTATTTGCAAATAGAGAAGCTCCAGATACTTGCCCTTGCACTTCAATATCTCCTGCTGCTTCCACTTTCATTTTCTCTTCAATCTTTCCAGAAATTTCGATATCTCCTTGAAAACGCAAATTTCCACTAGAAATATTAACATCACCTTCATGCAAAAGGCGATCTAACACTTCCATTTTGACTGTCATTCCTCTTGTTTCTACATGTAAGCGTCCAGACATAGAAGAATAAATATCTTGTTCCTGCTGATACATCCCATTACCAAGGTGGACAGATACTTCATGCACAGGCTTAGGTTGTATAACATTTCCCTTTACATCCATTCCAGGTGTACCTGGCTTGGGTGGCAAGATCGTAGCTACGCACTGATCCACTCTCACTTGTGGAATCGATCGCGTTTCACGGAAGTCAACCTTTCCAAGCTGATCAATTTCAGGCGGCATCATACCAATCTTATAATCAACATAGAAATCTACTTGACCGTCTGTCCCCTCTGTCGGTTTCTCTCCTGTTGCTAATATAACCTCCTCGTCGGTCAATACGTCTATCGCATACAATATATTTTCTTCGTTCACACCGACCGTAATGCCTTGGTGCTCTAATTCATGAGTAATCATTTCTTTCGTTAATTCATTAAAATAGCTGACCTCCTCATAGACCGATAAACGAACTGTCGAACTCGGTGAGTGATCGTTAACTTTATATATAACTTGTTCTCCAGGCTCTATGAGAACCCTTGCCTTCATTTTGTCATTGTCGACTGTAAACTTATACACAGGGGCCTTCTTTTCAACAATCGACTTGATCGTCACTTGATCGGTTGACAAAACAATGGCCGTATTCTCAATTAATTCATCATTTATGTATACTTGCAGTTTCGGATGAGGAACGAGCACGAGATCTTCAGACCCTGAAGAATGAATGACAAATTGTTCATTTTCAATGCCCGCTAAAGACCTTTGTAATGGCTGTTCTTCTGTCACCGCTGTTTCTTCTCGAACCGTCACATTAACAATGGCTTGTTGTTGCTTTAATCCAAATAATTTAGAAGTAGGTTGCTGCAACACTTCTACTGTTACTTGCTCTCTTGATACATGTAATTCAGCTAAAGCTAATTGAATGGCTTCTTCTACTGTGTTTGCCTTTTTCTTGATCGTTTTTAACATAATACACCTCTTCAGCTTATTATTATTTATATCGGCATCTGTGTCCATCGTATTAGTTATAATTTTCAAAACACTACTTTATAACTATAAAATAATAATCAAATTTCTTCTCAACGTGATAAACTAAAACTTGAGGTGAAATGATTATGAACATCTTTATCGATTCACAAGCGCTGTCTTGGTTTAAACAGGAAGTAGAAGTCCAATCAGGAGAATTTATTCGCTTTTTCGTTCGATATGGAGGCTCAAGTCCACTCCATGATAGTTTTTCATTAGGTTTAACGAAAGAAGAACCTATAGAGGTTGGAGCGAAGCAAGAATATGATGGTGTTACCTTTTTCATTGAACAAAAAGATCTTTGGTTTTTTGACGAGCATGACCTTCATGTACATTATAACGAGCAGCTAGATGAGCCCGAATATACATACGTGAAGCCTGAATGAAAAAAGCGAAAAGGATACGATACTCCTTTTCGCTTTATAATTGAAACTTAGTAATATGATCTTTTAATCCTTCTTTTTCTAATATGATTTTTTGACGCTCTCCTAATAGATCATAGTGGGGATAATTCGCTTTTCGATTATCAATCCACTCTTTTGAAAGTCCGTATTGCTTTCCCCACTCAGCTAGCTGATTCACATTGCGACAGCCAACTTTGGTGACTGTTTTGCAATCCGGAAAGCGATCATCTAGCCAGTAATGAGTTAGAAACGCAAGTTCTCCCCGATCAATCGCTCGCTTCCACTCTAATACGTCTTGCCTTGTTATACCAAACGCCATTATTTCTTCTCTTCACACGTATTCTTCTTTTGATTAGCCTCATAAGCTTGATGCCAATCTAGGAATACTTTTTTCATGGAAACGGGCCTAAAGGTATCTTTTTTGACGATCGTATGTATACTCTTTCCTGTCACACATATTTCCCCTTGATCATTTTTGATTTCATAACCATAAGTTGTACGGACGCCTGAATATTCTTCAATCCATGTATACACCCATGCGTAATCACCGTATTTAAAAGGCTTCTTATATGAAAGCTGAATATCAAGCACCGGAGATACGTATCCCTCTTTTTCCATCTCTGCATAGTTAAATCCTAAATCTTCAATTAATTGAGTCCGCCCAAGTTCGAACCAAACGACATATTGGCCATGATATACGACTTGCATCGCATCCGTTTCTGCATAGCGCACCTGTATTTCTTTTTTAGATATTAACATCTCATTATCTCCCTTTTCTCTTTGTTTGGAAGCTGTAAACACTCTGCATCCTCAGTATATCTGAGTGCCGTATTAAAATAAAGTAAACTTGCCGCGTTCCAGCTCGAACAAATTAGGCATGTACGGGGGAGTTCACTTAGCTCCCGCACAAAGGCTGCCCTATGTAATGTACTAGTAATTACTAGACATCGCTAGAGCAGCCTGCTGGTCTTTTTTATGTATGTAACAAAATCACTCGGTTTGATATCGTATTATTTAGCTCGTGACAATAGCTTTCTTTCGTGTTTTTCTGCTAGTCTGTCTTCAATCGCTTTCATCGCTTCTGGATTGCTCATCAGCTCACGTTTGTTTTCTTTCACTAAGTCAGCAAACGTCATTTTTCTCGCTTTTCTCATAGACGGCACACCTCCTTCCCAAGTCCTATTATGAGCATTTTAACCTAAAACGCAAGGATTTATACGGAATTTTCAAATAATTTTAATAAAAAATTTACATATGCAAACACAAGAGACCAGTATATATACTGATCTCTTGTGTTGCTATAGACAATTATGCGTTAATATTTTGTAATTTTCCGCGAAGTACCATTTGTAAAATACCACCGTGACGGTAGTAATCTACCTCTACATCTGAATCAAAGCGAGCAAGTGCTTGGAATTCTTTCTTGTTGCCTTCCGCATCTGTAGCTGTAACAGTAACGATATCACGAGGTTTCACATCATCTGTTAAATTAACTTCGATCACTTCTTTACCTGTTAAGCCTAGAGTTTCCGCATTTTCGCCTGCTTTAAATTGAAGTGGTAGCACACCCATCATCACTAAGTTTGAACGGTGAATACGCTCATAGCTTTCTGCGATGACTGTTTTTACGCCAAGAAGGTTCGTACCTTTCGCCGCCCAGTCACGAGAAGATCCCATTCCGTAGTCTTTACCAGCTAAAACAGCAAGACCTGTACCATCTGCTTGATACTTCATGCACGCATCATAAATTGGCATGATCTCATCAGTAGGCCAGTACGTAGTGAATCCACCTTCTGTACCAGGTGCCACTTGGTTACGAATACGGATGTTGGCAAATGTACCACGCATCATCACTTCATGGTTTCCACGACGAGAACCATAAGAGTTAAAGTCACGAGGTTCTACACCTTTTGAGCGTAAGTATTTACCAGCAGGTGTATCTTTACCAATTGCCCCCGCAGGAGAAATATGGTCTGTTGTGACGGAATCACCGAATTTACCCATTACACGCAAACCTGTAAGTGGTTGGATTTTTTCAGGTACAGCAGACAATCCTTCAAAGAATGGAGGATTTTGAATATATGTGGAATCATCATTCCAGCTATATAAAGCTTCATTGCTTGTTTGAATTTTGTTCCAGCTTGGGTTGCTGTCGAATACACGCTCATACTCTTTACGGAATACTTCAGGAGTAACCGCACGTTGAACAACTTCTTTCACTGCTGATGTTTCAGGCCAGATATCTTTAAAGAAGACATCATTGCCCTCTTTATCTTTGCCAATCGGATCTTTAGCAAAGTCGATATTCACTGTACCAGCTAATGCGTAAGCAACAACTAATGGCGGAGAAGCCAAGTAGTTCGCTTTTACTAGTGGATGAATACGTCCTTCAAAGTTACGGTTACCTGAAAGAACAGATGTTACTAGAAGATCTGAATCAGAAATCGCTTTTTCGATTTCGTCTTTCAACGGACCTGAGTTACCGATACATGTCGTACAGCCGTAACCAACTAGGTTGAATCCGATTTTCTCCATGTATCCTAATAGTCCAGCATCACGTAAATAGCCAGTTACAACTTTAGAACCAGGAGCTAAAGACGTTTTTACATATTTAGGCACTTCAAGACCTAATTCAACAGCTTTTTTCGCTACTAAACCAGCAGCAAGTAATACGTAAGGATTTGAGGTATTTGTACAAGATGTGATCGCCGCAATTGCCACCGCACCTGTTTTCATTTCCACTTCTTCACCGTCAGCAAACTTCACTGCTGCTTGTTTATCCAATTCATCTGCAGATAATCCGAAACCGTGGTTGCCAGCTGGACCACTTACAGCTTCTTGGAATGCCTTTTGCATACCGGATAGTGGGATTAAATCTTGTGGACGTTTCGGGCCAGATAAGTTCGGCTCAATTTCAGCAAGGTTTAATTCGACAACATCTGTGTAAACAGGCTCTTCATTATCAGCTGTGAAGAACATACCATTTTCTTTCAAATATTGCTCTACAACTTTAATATGACTTTCTTCGCGACCTGTTAGACGCATATAACTTAATGATTCAGAGTCAATTGGGAAGAAACCACAAGTTGCTCCGTATTCTGGTGCCATGTTGGCGATTGTCGCACGGTCAGCTAATGGAAGCTGAGAAACACCAGGGCCGAAGAATTCAACGAATTTACCAACTACGCCTTTTTGACGAAGCACTTGAGTCACTTTAAGCGCTAAGTCTGTCGCAGTTGCTCCGTTTGGAAGCTCCCCGATTAATTTCACTCCGATGACTTCAGGAATTGGGAAATATGAAGGCTGACCAAGCATACCTGCTTCCGCTTCAATTCCACCAACACCCCAACCAAGAACACCGATTCCGTTGATCATTGTTGTATGAGAGTCTGTTCCTACTAACGTATCTGGATACGCTTCAAATTCACCGTTCGCTGTTTCTACCGCATGGACAACGTTCGCTAAATACTCAAGGTTGACTTGATGAACGATACCCGTTGCTGGTGGAACCGCACGATAGTTATCAAATGCTTTTTGAGCCCAGCTTAAAAATTCGTAACGCTCGGCATTACGCTCAAACTCAAGCTCCATGTTTTTATCTAATGCTTCAGGTGTACCATAAGTATCAACTTGAACGGAGTGATCAATAACTAAATCCACGCCGATTTCTGGGTTAATGACGTCTGGATTGCCACCCATGTCGGCCATTGCTTTACGTAAAGAAGCAAGGTCAACAACAACTGGAACACCAGTGAAATCTTGTAAGATTACGCGTGAAGGCTTGAATGGCACTTCTGCTTCTTGCACATCGGCAGAGCCCCAGTTTGCTAAATTTTTAACGTGCTCATCTTTAATTACATAGCCATCATGTTGGCGAAGTACTGATTCTAAAAGGACTTTCACTGAATAAGGCAGGCGAGAAACTTTCGCCACACCAGCTTCTTCTAAAGCAGCTAAGCGATAGTAGTTGTAACGCTTTCCTTCAAGCTCAAAACTAGAACGGGCATTGAACACATCATTTTTTGTCATCCCGATTCCCCCTCTTTTCTCAAATATGTAGACAATGGTAGAAAAGTTTAGCGTAAAGTCAAAACTTTTCACACAATTTCATCATAATACAATCATTTACATAAGTAAATAACAAGAATTGAATCAGAATTGATAAGTTTTACTTATATCAAATTAAAGGAAACAGTGATATTTCTTATCAGTCTGTCGATTACTCCAAAAATTGAAAAGGAAGAATCGCTTGATCACACACTGCACAAACCGCTGCTATTTTCTCTCCAGTCCACTCCGCACGAAGCAATGATTGACAAGTGTTACACTTGGCGTCAACCGCTGACAAATAAGCTTGCAGCATCTGTTTAGAAAGAAACTCTCCGTGTTCACACTGACTGCACTCAACCCTAATATATTTCTTCTTCGTCGTTCGAAGCGTCCATTTATTTGAACAGATAGAACAACGAGTATATAGATCGATATACTCATTTAATGATTGTTCTTTCGCTAACATAAATGACCGTTCTTTTGTTGATCGGAATAAATTTTTTAACTCCGAACGATTATTTTTCATACTAAAAACTTTTAAAAAATGCTGAATAAAGGATTGACATTGTAAACGGATATTGGGTGTCTGTTCTTTCCTTAGGGGAGCCCCTAGCCAAAAAATGTTGGAGTCAATGATCATGAAAGGGAAAGGAACGGCTTCTGCAACTAGCTCTACATTGGAAAAGGGTACTTTTTTTAGCTTGCACATTATTTTTATGGAACATTTGGATTGTTGCTTCTTAATGACGCTCCAAAACTGTTTATCCGGTTTGGACTTCGGTGGCAATCCAATAACAATCGATCTTTTTGCCTTCAGCATATCTTTTAGCCAAAGGGCATCCTCGTTATTTAATGCCTGCGTAATGACTTCATGTCGCTTATTAAACAATTGCTCGGGCTGACACGGTTGTTTTGTCGCTTTAAGGTAGTGAATGAGTCTTCTTAACTTTTCATGAGGAGCCATCGTTTTTTGAAAAAAGGCTTGATTGGCTAATAAAATAAATTTCCCTTTCGCTCGCGTCATCGCCACATTCATTAATCTCTCACTCTCTTCTCCTCTAAGCAATCCTCCTGAAATGAGCTGGGGAGGAGCATCTACCGCATCAAAAATAATCATTTCCCGTTCAGAGCCTTGAAATTTATGAACAGTAGCAGCTGTGAATGATTGATCGGCCCATTCCTCACTAAAGAGCTCTGCTAAACAAGCATTCATTAATTGAGTTTGTATACGATAAGGGGAAATAAATCCAATCGTTTGAATTCCTGAGGCCTTAGCTTCTGCAAATAGTTGAAGGGCGATGAATAACGAGGTGAGATTGTATTTCGATGTAGAATACTCTTCTTTTAAAGCCGTTGGCCATGAGCGACTCGTATCAACAAAAGCGATCGATTCTCCTGGAAATGGCGCTTTCAAGGTGATCGATTGTCTTTCTATTTCTAAGGAAGGAGCATCTTTAACTTTCCCATTATAAAACTCTTTATTCGTAAAGGCTGAAATATCAGGATGCATGCGCCGTTGAACGTTCAACATAAATAAATGGGGATGCCCTTGGCTAGAAGTCGAGCTTTTTTCAATGCCGGAATGATAAAAAATATCGTGCCTTAACCACTTACGCACGAGTGGATGCGAGCTTACGGCAATGGGAGGTAGCTGTTTAAAATCTCCACAAACAACGGTATGTTGTCCAAGCGTAGCAGCAAAGGCAAGCTGCGGTGTAAACGCCATACTCGCTTCATCGATAATGACGAGGTCGAAGTCATTTTCATAAATAAACGGATCAATCGCTGCTTTAGACAACGTCACACCAATCACAGCAGCTCTCTCAATCGTTTGTTCACGCTTTTCCTGCCACTCTTTGATCGCTTGCTTCTGATCTCTTTCGCCGGTTTCATTGTGACGCATTCGGTTGCTCATTTTTTGCTGTACATATTGTCCATACAAAGTAGGGTGTCGCTCTTCTACTAATTTATCTGGAAGCATTTCATTTAATTCAGTGGCTTGCGATGCACTTGTATGGCTATAACGAATAATATCTCCTGCATGCCATTTATTTCTACTTTTCAAAAAATGCATCAGCTCGATTAAAACGACATCCACAGCGGCGTTGCTATGTGAAACAATGAGCACTTTCTTTTTATTCACATAATGTCTAGCGGCAATTCTTGCTAGTGTGAACGTTTTTCCAGTACCAGGTGGGCCCCATATGTAAGTAACAGGGTTATACTGCGCCCGTAAAGCCGCTTCATGGACCGAGTTCTTCACCTTTTCTTTCGGATGCTGATCAGGCATTGATGGGTGAAGCAGTTGTTTCATACGAGAAACACCCTTTACAGTTTCACTTGCTTCCTGTAAGCGGTCAGATAGCCTCTGTAACAATTCCCATGGCTCACTAAATAACTCTGCCTCTTCAATGTTGTCAGTGAGAAAGGCTTGTAATTCGATCGTGATTTCCTTCCCGTAACAAGCAATGACGGTTCCTTTTATTTGTTCATTGGCCGTTTCTATTCGAACCGGCACTCCTTCTGGCAATCGCATATCTAACAGACTTTTAAAGTGATAAATTGCCTTGTCTGAAGAACTTTCGATGCACTCTCCCTCCATTAAGGGAATACCTCTTCCCCCTTGTTTTTTTAATTCTTTTATCTCTAGTGATAGGGCATCGCCCCATTCCTCTACTACCTTTTGAAAATTCATGTTGTCACTCCAGTACTAATACTTAACGTAAATAATAACTTTCAATTTCTTCTTTAATGGCTACTGCTCGTTTTCCTAAGCCCGCTTCTACAGCCGCGATATAGCTACCTTCAATTAGCGGAGCATCTACAAGATACACATTGGAAACGCCACTAAGTTCTACCGCTAGCTCGCCGTTCATTTTTGCTGAACCGAGGTCATAAAACATTAAAACCCCTGCTTCACTGTTTGCCTCCGCAATCGCCTGTTGTATTTTCTCTAAGCTTGTGCCAATTCTTCCATCCTCTGTTCCGCCCGCGCAAGCAACGACGACCTCTTTTTCTACTTGTCGAATCAATTCATATAAACCATCTACAATTTGCTTGCTATGTGAAATTAACACAATGCCTACTTTGCTCATATCGCTTGCTCCTTTAACACATCAGTCAACGCCATCAAAAGATAGTAAGAGGAAGTCGCTCCTGCATCTAGATGACCGATCGACTTCTCTTTATAGTAAGCGGCTCTTCCTTTTGTGGCCTGCATCGTCTTTGTTTTGTTTTTCGCTTCGGTTAATACATCAGACCACTCTTCCACGTTCCAATCTGTTTGAGCTGACAAGTAACGAGCAAACGGGGCCCAGACATCAATCAATGTCTTTTCATTTTCGGTCGATTTTCCCCGATGCTGTAAGGCCTTGACCGCTTCATTGACTGCTTGCTGAAACAGGGAAAAGGGAATCACTTTTTCATCTGCCATCGCTGTAGCCATTTTTAATAGGGCAGACGCGTATAACGGACCAGCCGCTCCGCCAATTTTCGATAAAAGCACCATCGCTACATCCTTTAATACCGCTCCAGGTGTTTCGTATGTTCGGCTATCCACCTGCTCAATAGCTGCTCGAAAACCGCGTGCCATATTAATTCCATGATCGCCATCACCGATCATTTGATCAAGATCTGTTAAATACTCGTGATTTTCTTGAATCGCATCATTTGCTTGTTTCATCCACAAAATAACCGAGTCTGTTGTTAATGTCATCCTAGGCCCCCCTTCCCTTTAGCATTTAAATGCTGGCGCATCACTAGACGCTAGTAACAATTCCTTTAATTCCTTGTCTAACTGAAATAAAGTAAGTGAACAACCGGCCATTTCCAGTGATGTCATATATTCACCGACAAAGGTCTTTACGATTTGAAACCCCTTATCTGTCAGCAATTGCTGAACGGTGCGATTCACGATATAAAGCTCCATCATCGGCGTCGCTCCAAGCCCATTGATCATCACCGCTAGCTCCTCCCCCGCTTGAAAGACCTTTTCCTGTAACACAGCTTCCACTAACGCTTCAGCAATCTCCGCAGCGGATTTTAATGGCTCTTGTTCTAAACCAGGCTCTCCATGAATGCCCATTCCTAGCTCCATTTCATTGTCACTGATCGAAAAGCTCGGTTTCCCACTCATCGGAATCACACAAGGAGATAATGCCATGCCCATCGAGCGAATCCGTTCAATCACTCGCTCGCAAGCCTGTTTAATATCCGAAAGAGAAGCTCCTCGTTCAGCGAGAGCACCGGCAATCTTATGTACAAATACCGTTCCAGCGACCCCTCTTCGTCCCGTCGTAAAAAGACTATCCTCTACTGCGACATCATCATTCACAATCACTGTTTCTACTGAAATACCTTCCATTTCAGCTAGTTCAGCAGCCATCTCAAAATTCATCACATCGCCGCTATAGTTTTTAATAATTAATAACACGCCCGCCCCTGTGTCAACCGCTTTCATAGCTGCTAAAATTTGATCTGGAGCAGGAGAAGTGAACACTTCACCTGCTACTGCCGCATCCAACATACCTTCGCCTACATAGCCAGCATGAGCCGGTTCGTGTCCGCTTCCCCCACCACTAATAATGGCTACCTTCCCTCTTTTCAAATGTTTGCGCTTAATGACAGACCAATCAGCCAAAAGCTCAACCTCATCAGGATAGGCTACAGCAAACCCTTCTAACATCTCTTTTACTGCATGTTCCGGGTTATTTATCATCTTTTTCACTCGTCTTTTCCCCTTTTAATCTGATCATTGATTTCATCAACTTCAATTACACCTTATTTGACCTTTTCTATTTTAATTAAAGGATCTTGCTGCGGTTTAAATAAAGTATCCTTAAACAAAAGATACGAAAGTAGAATAATAACTGACATGATCGAAACAATGAGGATTTCTTTCTTAAAATTCCGATCATGCTTCTCTCGTAATTTTTCCCTATACTTGATTTGCACCTTTTTCTTTTTAAAATCTAGTTTCACAGGAACCCCTCCAAAACTTGACTCAGTCATTTTCAAAAATGAAATTAATTTTGTTCTCCTCGCTCTTATATTCAAGAGCTGCCTGAAATGTTTTATCCCCTTTTTTGAAGCCTTTGATGACGCTTGTTTTGCCGCCTTCTAAGAGCTTCTTGGCGTTCGCTTGTGAAATCGTTTTGCCAAGGATCTTTTTCGAAAGGGTGAAATCGCATTTCGTTTTGGCGTAATTGCCACACCCGTAAAAAGTGCTCTTATCAACGACTTGTCCTCCGCATTTCGGACATTTCCCTACCGGCTTCCCGACAGATCGCTTGCTAGTTTTTCGCTGAATCGAGCTTGTATCGAACTCTTCGAATGTCCAATTGTCGGAAGTTTCAATAGCATCAGAAATGATTTTCGCTGTTAGCTTTTTCGTCTGCTCCATAAAAACAGCAGGAGAGGCTTGTCCTTCGCCAATTTCCGCTAATCGCTGTTCCCACTTCGCTGTCATTTCTGGAGATGCTAAAATTTTATCACCGATTGCTTTAATTAGCACTTTTCCTTTATCGGTTGCATACACTTGATTTTTGTTGACATCGATATATTTTCTATCCTTCAGCATCGTAATAATACCTGCTCGTGTCGCTTCCGTTCCAAGACCTTCTGTTTTTTTGAGTACTTTTTCTAGCTCATCATTCTCTAAATACTTGCCTGCTGTTTTCATTAATGTAATTAATTGACCTTCTGTGTAACGCTTTGGCGGTTGCGTTTTTCCTTCCTTCACTGTTACTTCTTCTACAATTCCTGATTCTCCTTCAACAAGAGGCGGCAAAATCACGTCCTTGTCCTCATCCTTTTGAAAGATCACTTTACGATACCCTTCTTGAATTTGCTGTTTCCCTTTTGAGATAAAATCCGCTCGCCCGTCTACTTTCGTTTGCACTGTCGTATAGTCAAAAATCGCTGGATCGTAATGAGCCGCAATTAAGCGCCGCACAATTAAATCATAAATATTTCTTTCATCTGCCGACAGCTTATCGGGGTCTTTCACCTGCTCCGTCGGAATAATCGCATAGTGATCAGATACCTTTTCTTCATTGACAAATCGTTTATTAGAAGCAATCGAAGCATGAGGTGTTGGGAAAAACTGCTCATATGCTGAAAACGTAGCGAGCTTCTTTAATATTTCTGGAAACGTATCTGCTTCCCCTTGAGTAACATAAGTAGAATCTGAACGAGGATAAGAAATGATTCCCTTTTGATACAGTGATTGAGCAAGATCAAGCGTTTTTTTAGGAGAATACTTATAGGCTTTGTTAGCGGTCGCTTGAAGGGAGGAAAGATTGAATAGAAGCGGGGGCTGAAACACTTTTCTTTCTTTCTTTAATTCTGTTACTTCCGCGCGTTTACCTTGACAAAAAGCAGCAATCTTTTGAGCAAGCTCCTGTTGATTTAAGCGAGACTCGCCATCTTTTTCCCACTTGCCTTCGTATCGCTTTCCATCGATATTAAATTGAGCGATCACTTCCCAAAATGGTTCTGAACGAAACTTCTCAATTTCATGTTCACGTTTCACGATCAAGGCAAGGGTAGGAGTTTGCACTCTACCTGCCGAGAAGACATCATTGATTCCATGCTTTTTCAATAAAATACTATAAGCTCTCGATGCGTTCATACCAACGAGCCAATCCGCACAAGCTCTTGTGTAAGCTTCAAAGTATAAATTCTTCGTATTTTCTCCATCCAATAAGTGTTCAAAACCTGTTTCAATTGCTTTTTTCGTTAACGAAGAAATCCACAATCGTTTCATCGGCTTATTAACTCCACTTAAATGAATAATGTTGCGAATAATTAATTCCCCTTCACGTCCAGCATCACCGGCATGAATAATTTCGGTAACTTCCGGACTTCTCAACAGCTTCTTCACAAGGTTGAACTGTTTAAATTTGGACTTAGCGATTTCGTATTGAAATTTCTCTGGAATGATCGGCAAAGTATCCAGTGCCCACTTTTTCCAAGATGCTTCATACGTTTCTGGTGGACAAAGCTGAGTTAAATGACCAATAGCCCAAGTGACATACGCTCCTTTAGGAAATAGCTGGTTCGGTTCAATCTCTAAATAACCGTCTCTCTTCTTCACTTGAAATGGTGAAGCGAGCGTACGGCCTTGGTCTGGCTTCTCCGCAATGATAATCTTCATTCTACCTCTCCCTATCGTTGCATGTATTACTTAAAACAGTATAACACCGTTCTCATTGAGCGGTGTTATACTACAGCAATCTTTTATAAAGCTTTACAATTGACATAACAACAAGAATGATACATCATACTATTTTATCATTTTCTCATAAGAAAAGGGACGTATTGTCTCACGTCCCTTTCTCGTTCTATTGATTTAAATATCCATTTTCCCGTGCATGCGCTTCATCCTGCATTTCTTCACGAAAAGCTGCAATGCTGTTTTCGCGACGTTGATTTTTCGCTTCAATAGCTGCGCGCTCTTCCCCTTCGACATTCATCATCGTTTCTTTCGCTCTTTCAATATTTCCTTCTGTGTTTTCGATCATATCCTGTAGCTTTTCCACATTATCAGCACGATCATCTGGCTTTGGTTGATTTGGCATATGATACTCCTCCTTATCATCATTCGAACAACATTTATCCTCCCCTTTTTCTAAAAAAATAATCATAAGAAATTTGGTGGAAAATGTTGAACGATTCCAAGGAATCAAACCGGATATATATGTTATCATTTTTTATACAACAACTATCGGGAGGGGAAGATATGGTCATGAAAGAATTAATTTATCAATTTATTTTACTAAAGAAACGTCAACCGGCTCATGCGAACGAATTGCTGGACTTTATCCAAACAAATTATTTAAATGGAGATTTAACTATAAAAGAATATAAAAGGCTTTTTTATGAACTCGATCAACGTCAAGCTCAAAAACCGATTTATTATATGGACCAATATAGCTTCGTCATCCAACCCCAAGCTCAATAAAAACCACTTTCCAATCATCTTGACTCGGTAAAAATAAAACACACGCAAAGAGAGTGGTTCTCTTTCACGTGTGTTTTTGTATTATTTAATCTCCCAAATTGAGTCCATTTGTATTCCAGAGTCCTTCAGCATATTATATACGGGGCACCTTCTTTCAACTTCTTGCCTCAGCTCTTCCACCCGCTCAATGCTTTCTTCAGTTGTTAATTGAACACGATAGCGAACTCTTTGAAAATGTGGAGACACATCCAGAACTCCCATCAGACCTCTTACATCTAACACGCCGCTGTTCTCAAATTCCATTCCACTATATTGAAAATTCTTTTCTTTTGAAATAATCGAAATCATAAAGGATGCGCAACCTGTTAATGCCGCAAGCACATATTCCATTGGGTTTGCTCCTTGATTCGTCCCGCCTAAACTTTCAGATTCATCCATAATAATCGGTGCAAAGTCTCTAATATCAACAGATGTCTTCATTCCTTCATTCCAAACACCTTTCGTTGTCAACTTTACTAGTGATTTCACATCAGTCATTTTTCTTCACTCCTCATATTATAATTCCGATAGTTAAACTTTGTTTTATAGGAATAAACATATAACAAGCGAACTATAATGTAAAGTGTTTTCAGAAAATTCAATAAAAATATTTCCAATACAAAAAAACGATCCGACACAAAGGGATCGTTTTTTTGCATGGATCGACCATGCGACGCTGGTTTATTTTTTTTCTGTTTCGTCTCGGTTCGGACGAGGCTTCCCCCACCAAAATTCATGACGACGTCTCATCATTTCTTCACGTTCTGCCTCTGTCATTTCCCTTCTTTTTTCTGGTTGCTTTTCATTATCCATGAGCAGAAACTCCTTTCCCATAATGGTTGACACCATATTTTATGCACACCATTAAGAAAAGTTCCTCTTCTTACCGTTTCGCTGCCCGATAACCAGCTGCTTCTGCCGCTTCTTTTGTACAAAACATTTCTTCCGCTTTCGTTGCCTTATAGGACTGACCACCAGGCACGTGATAAATCTTCTCGCCTGAACTTGAGATATTCCCCTTTATTTCACATTCAGCATTCGATTCCGTAGGCTCTGATTGAGAATCGGTATTGTATCCTCGATCGGTCACATAATCCTCTATTGACCAAATGCCCTTTCTTTGCTGCTGAGCTTCTGTTTGAACCTTTTCAAAGCGATCTACATATTTCGTATTAGGCGGAAAAATCGCTACTCGAGCTAATCCTTCAGCAATTAATTGTTCATTCACTAATTGTCCATCTAACCAAACATAAGCAAGCATTCTTCCATATCGATCACGTTCCTGAACATCCACTTCTAATTCTACTTCTTTGCTCGTTAATAACTCTTTTGTATAAGCTGATGCTTCAGGTCCAAACGGCTGAACACCTAAACGAGGATGCTTCGTCTCCGGCGTATCCACAAGAATCATCCGCACACGTTCTGTAGTATTATCCGGTAACAAAACATCCATCGTATCGCCATCCACTACATAAGACACCGTCCCCTTCACTTTCTCATGTTCAGCAGACGACTCTCCCGTATGACTATTGTTTTCACTATTAACTGTCTGTTCTTTCTTTGCATCGTGGCTTTCTTCTTCAACTGAACAACCACCGAGCAAAAGAATCCCCGTCATCAATAAACTAATTTTTATTTTCAACCACATATATTTGTTTCCTTTTATTGTTTATTCGATTTATATTCTTGTAAATAATACATGACATCATCCACATATTTATCGCTATGGTTATAGGAAAAAATCGCCTTTTCCAATTCTCCCTCTGCCGCTCCATGCTTCTGCAAATAGTAAGCAGCACTAAAGATCGCATCTTCTATATCAAAGGGATCAGCAACCCCGTCTCCATTGGCATCCACCCCATAACCGCCATATTTCCCAATGACTTCAGGGTTCGTTTTGTCTTTTTCAGGAATATCTCCTTTTCCAAGACCTGAGCAAGTTGGATGCTCCCAACCGACAAATGAGCATGGCATAAATTGAAGATGGCCCTCTGCTCCTGCCGGAGAAATTAACGTGTCCATTTGAGAAAATTTCGTTTCGACACGATGATGCGCAGCGAGAAGCTCCCATGGTACACCATACTCTTTTTCTGCTGCTTTATATATTGGAATAAACTCCTCTGGAATAGAAGTATTTGAAATCACCTTCCATTGAGATTGATCTTGAATGATAAACATATAGAGAGCAAAACCGAATAACGGAATCAAAAATAATGCTCGTTTCACTGATTTTTTTAACCTTCTTCTAGCCATATTAATCTCCTCGAGTATAAAAAATAGGTTCGAATCTATATTAGATAAGCTTGCTCAAAACTGCAAGTAAAACTAGTTCCTATCACTAAAAGAACCACCTTTTGTTTGAAAAGGTGGTCCGACTATTGTATTATTTTTTAGTCGTTTTCTGAGGTCTTAACATTTTTAATAATTGTCTTCTTTCTATCGATAAAGATCTATATAAAGACAACATCATTAAAATTATAATAAAAGAAAATGGGAGTGCCGCGATAATTAATGCATTTTGTAGCGCTTGCAATCCGCCGCTATACAATAAAACAATAGCGATCAGCGATTGAGCGATTCCCCAAGTTAATTTGACACGATTCGGTGGCATTAACGAGCCATAAGTTGTTTGCATTCCTAACACAAACGTCGCAGAATCCGCAGAGGTAATAAAGAACGTACTGATTAAAATAATCGCAATGATTGATAGTACAGACGACCAAGGAAACTCATTAAAGACTGCGAACAAAACTGTCTCGGTTGCATTGTTCGTTAAATCCACTGCCCCCGACATTTGCAAGTCCATCGCCGATACACCGAACACAGAAAACCATAGAAAGCTTACGATAGCTGGCATTAAAAGCGTACCGATTAAAAACTCCCGTATCGTTCGCCCTTTCGAAACTCGAGCAATAAAGATCCCGACAAAAGGAGACCATGAAAGAAACCATGCCCAATAGAAAATCGTCCAGCTGTTGATCCAAGAGCGATGTTCATCATTTAACGGAGCAATTTGAAAGCTCATTGTAATTAAGTTTTGAAAATATGATCCAATCGTATCTGTAAACATATTAAAGATCAATAACGTCGGTCCAATAATGAGCATTAGCCCGAGCAATACAACAGCAAGAACCATATTTGTATTACTTAAAATTTTAATTCCTTTACCTAATCCGCTCATCGCTGATATAATAAATAAAATTGTCGCAACAACAATGATGATTAACTGAACATTAAAGTTAATTGGAATACCAAGTAAATAAGAAAGGCCTCCATTAATTTGCGCTGCTCCAAACCCGAGTGTTGTCGCAACCCCTACAAGGGTAGCAAATACGGCAATGACGTCGATAAAAGTACCTAATGGCCCTCTAGCTGCACGCCCTAAAATAGGGGTTAATGTCGCACTAATTAACCCTGGTTCGCCTTTTCTGAATTTATAATAAGCCAATACTAACGCCACGAGAGCGTAAATAGCCCAAGCATGAATGCCCCAATGAAAGAACGAATACCTCATGGCGTCCTTTAAAGCTGCATTCGAACCCGCTTCTGCTAAAGGGGGGCTTTTCGCAAAGTGACTCAATGGTTCAGCAGCACCCCAGAATACTAAACCTATTCCCATACCTGCACTAAATAGCATAGCAAACCATGTCGGTGTAGAATATTCCGGCTTCTCATCAGGTTTGCCTAATTTGATCGCTCCTACTGGACTAAATATTAACAATAAACAAAACAGAACGATCACAGAGACTAAAATTAAATAATACCATCCAAATGTTGATGTAAAAAATGATTGAAGATTAGCTGTTACTGTTTCAAATGACTCTGGTGCAACGACACCAAAGATGACAGCTACTAAAACAAGTGCAGCTGCATACCAAAATACGTTAGAAATTCTCCTCACAAAATTCTCCTCTCTAGTTGAATTGCTAATTAGTGCACATGGGAATGGGTAGTATCAACTTGCACTGGGAGTGATTAGGAAGCTCTATATAACCCTAACAAATATCTACCCCACAATCAAGGAATTGAAACTCCATACTTTTATTTCACTCAAAAACCTCCGTTTTTGGCGGAGGTTTATTTAATGAATCGACTGCCTATTTTCTTTTTCCATCACTAGTTTATACATTTCTGTCAAACCATATGTCCGTTTTTCAGCAATGGCTATTTTTTCTCGTTCTTCCTTTTCATTATTTTTTAAATGTAGCAAATTTTCTTCTAGCTCATGAATTTTCTTCTTTATTCCTATCGACTTTTGCTCATTCACAGCTAGCCGTTCTCTTAAAAGAATAATTTCTTGCGTGATTTCAGGTGCATAATCAGGATATTTTTCTAATACCGTTTCTGTGATCTCGCTGAACACCTTCTCTAGTTTCTTTTCTAATTGCGCCTTTTCAGTTCCATAATAGCTCGACTTCACAAACGAAGAGACTTTACCAAGCACTCCTCCTGTCGGCGCTTGCTGAGCCTCGATTTTCTCATCGACTTTTCTTAAATTCTCTTGCAAGCGATTTTGTTTTACACTTAATTCTCCAAAATAAGGTCTCGATGGATCTTGCTTCAAAAGTTGAGTGAGTTTCTGAAGCATTTGCTCGTAATAATTAGTCGTTTGGCCACTTGTCCCTTCTAGCGTTTTTTGTTCTTGATAAAGAATATCTAAAGCCGTTTGACCGTCATTTCGTTTTTTCACCAGTTCATTCACTGATCTTAATAGAGAGCAATAATGTTCAAAACGCTGTTGCCAAGCTGTTGACAACGGCGATAAATCATTTTGTTTTTCTATTCCTTCAGAAAGAAATGGCAATGCCGTTTGCAGAAGAACGATCGGCAGTAACCCTTTATTAAACAATAAATGCTGGTACCGATAAAGGATGCCTCCCCCTTTAAAAATTAACGATAGCAATAAACTAGGATGAGTCATCCAAGAAAAATAAGCAACATCGTGAACGCTCACCGCTTCTTTTCTTGAGAAGCTTTGGAGAAGTTCTTGATAAAAACGAAAGCCCGCTCGTTCGCATATCGCTGTAAACACAGCAAATACATCCTTTTGTAGAGCCCCCGATAATTCATTCACTGTACACGCATGTAAACTGAGCTGCTGTCTCACTTGCTCTTGTTGATAATTAGGCATAGCTTGTAGAAACGCTACGATTTCCTCTGTCCAAAGCATAGTTGATCGCTCTTCACCTTGATTTTGTTCATCTAAGTGAGTGTACATTTCAGCTAGTTCCCAATGAATTAAAAACTCCAATTTATTTTTATTAGAAAATTGATCATACACATTGGAAAATTGCTTGTATTTTTTTTGTGACATGCTGAATACTTCTTCCACAATATTGGCACATTGCTTTTCAATTTCATAGAATTCATTGTATAAGCTTCCAGGTAATTTCAACGTTTTGCTCAAATGCAACAACAAATCTAGCTGAAGCTCTCGATCACTCACTCCATTTAACTTTTCTGCTTCTTTACTTAGCCATGTATAAAAATGAGCTGAACGCTCCTTAGAAACAACATCCTTCGTTTTTGAAGATATAATGTCCCAAAGATTCACATCATTAAGCAAAACATAGACAAAACGCAAATGTCTTCCCGTTAAGAAAACGAGTGATTGCGCTAATTGTTTTCCTTCCTTCATTCTCATCCGTCCAATCTACTTAATCTCTATGATTCTATTATATATCAAAACATAGAAAGATAAAAATTTCCTATTACGATCGGTTTGTCGAAACATGTCTGAAATTTTCCTGACAATTTTATGAACTTTTTATTGCGAAATCTCTATCGATTCCATAGAATTGACATATAATTCTTAAAATTGACAACTTTTAAGAAATAAAAAGGAGGATGTTGTATGGAAAACCCACTTTTACATTCCACATCACCAGGGCCAAAAACGAAATATGAAAAAATTGCAGAAAGACGTGATTTCAAGCATTTAATCCAAGCAAAAAACAAGTTTATTGTTCCAGTTTCGGTTTTTTTCTTAATTTTTTACTTTTCATTGCCACTCTTAACTTCCTACACAACTATTTTAAACACCTCTGCGATCGGCTCCATTTCCTGGGTTTGGTTATTTGCTTTTGCTCAATTTATTATGACGTGGGTACTATGTATGCTCTATGTTAAAAAAGCAAACCAGTTTGATCATATGGCAAATGAAATCTTAGACGATGTAAATCAACAAAGTAAAGGAGAAAATAGCTTATGAGTATACTAGGTTTATCCTTCTTTGTTGTCATTGTCGGCTTAACACTTGTAATCACGTATTGGGCTGCCAAACGAACGAATTCTGCTAGTGAATTTTATACAGCTGGCGGAGGACTGACTGGCTGGCAAAACGGGTTAGCAATTGCTGGAGACTATTTATCAGCAGCTTCCTTTCTCGGAATTGCAGGAGCCATTGCTTTAAATGGATTTGATGGTTTCTTTTTTAGTATCGGCTACCTCGTTGCTTATTTAGTCGTTTTATATATCGTGGCTGAGCCACTGCGCAACCTCGGTAAATACACACTAGCTGATATGATTAACGCTCGCTTCGATCAAAAAAAGATTCGCGCCACAGCGGCGATGAGCACGATCACCATCGTTATTTTTTACATGATTGCTCAATTGGTTGGAGCAGGAGCACTCATTCAATTATTATTGGGGATTGATTATTGGATTGCGGTATTGATCGTAGGTGTAATGATGACCGTGTATGTTCTTTTTGGGGGAATGACGGCCACTAGCTGGGTGCAAATTGTGAAGGCTGTGCTACTGATGATCGGAACGGTGATTATTTCTTTTCTCGTTTTAGCTAAATTCAACTTTAATATCTTTGAGATGTTTTCACAGATGAAAACCGCTACCCCACTAGGCGAAAGCTTTTTACACCCCGGAGTAAAATATAAAAATCCAATCGACACGATGTCGATCACGATTGCTCTCGTTCTCGGCACGGCAGGATTGCCACATATATTGATGCGTTTCTTTACAGTAAAAGATGCGAAAACAGCTAGAAGCTCTGTCGTAGTAGCTACTTGGATTGTCGGGATTTTCTATATTTTAACGATCTTCTTAGGGTTTGGAGCTGCCGCTTTTGTCGGTTCTGATAATATTATTGCAGCCAACGCAGCAGGGAATATGGCCGCTCCTCTACTCGCTCAAGCACTCGGTGGAGACATGCTGATGTCCTTTGTATCTGCTGTAGCTTTTGCAACCATCCTCGCTGTTGTAGCCGGGCTCGTGTTATCAGGCGCATCAGCATTTGCTCATGATATTTACGGAGAAATTATTAAGAAAGGAAAGATCACAGAAAAACAGCAAATGCTCGCTGCTCGCTATGCATCGATATCTGTCGCTGTGTTTTCCATCGTACTCGCACTTTTTGCTCAGAAGATGAATGTTGCCTTCTTAGTCTCACTTGCCTTCTGTGTAGCCGCCAGCGCCAATCTACCGGTGATCATTTATACAATTTACTGGAAGCGCTTTAATACGACTGGAGCATTAGCTGCAATGATTACAGGCCTTGCTTCTGCTTTAATACTTGTATCCATCAGTCCAAATGTTCTCGACCCTGAAGGTACAGCTATTTTCGTTGGTGAACCACTCTTTCCATTAACCAATCCAGCAATTGTGTCCGTTCCTGCTGGTTTCATTGCTGGATATCTCGCCACTGTACTGTCTTCTGCAAAAGCCGATACCCGTAAGTTTGCTGAAGTAACTGTCAAAGCAAATACAGGATATAAAGGCTAAATCGATTCTTTTCGCTTCTCCGCTAACTAATGGTCAGTGGAGAAGTTTGATCGTTTTAGCCCTTCTTCTCCCGTTGCTGATCGGTCATTTCATCAAAATCGCTTAAACGAGTGTTCAGTTCGTTTTTTAACTTCTTTTCTTTATTAGCAAAAGAACTAGACACCTCTTGCAGACCAATGGCTAAATTCATGTACTGTTTGTAAGCAATGTGGATATCCAGTAAGGCGGAATATTCCTTAAGCATCGACTCCGGTGGAGCAGGCAATTCAGCCAGCATCACCTGACATATTTCCATTTCGTTCTCCATGTTCTTAACAGCGTCTTCCTTTTGAACACTTAAGGTAGCTCGCCATTCGGACTGATTTGCCACCATTTTTTGCGCAGCTATTGAATGGTCCTTCATCAACAGATAAATTTTCTGCATTTTTCTTGCGTATGTCACTTTCTCCTTTTGTTGCTTATGCTGTTGATAAAAGAAGCCTCCAGCTAACAAAAATAAGCAACCGACTAAAATCATTAATAAACGTATTAACTGTAAGGTAGATTTGTTCATAGGTTTCTTTACCCGTCCTCACTATATGCGTAAACATATGTATTTGAGCTTTCATACGCATTTCATCACTCGCTTATATATACGTTTGAATAAGTAAAAAAGTTTTGTGATTTTCACAAAATATAAGTGAAAGCAAAAAAACCAGGTCTTTCCGATATGGAAAATACCTGGTCTTTCTGACATTCCTATTTATCATTTAGATTAACTCATCCACTGATTTAAACTCGTAACCTAAATCAGTGGCTACAGCTTCATAAGTAACGAAGCCCTTTAGTGTATTTACACCTAGCTTTAGAGCTGAATTATCAGCTATTGCCTTTTCAAATCCTTTATTAGCAATTTGGAGGGCGTATGGAATCGTCACATTCGTTAAAGCAACTGTTGATGTACGTGGAACAGCCCCTGGCATGTTGGCAACAGCGTAATGAACAACACCGTGTTTTTCATATGTTGGATGATCATGCGTTGTAATATGATCAACCGTTTCAAAAATACCGCCTTGGTCAACCGCTACATCAACAACGACAGATCCCGGTGACATCGTTTTCACCATTTCTTCGGTAACAAGCTTCGGTGCTTTTGCTCCTGGAATTAATACCGCTCCAATCACAAGATCTGATTCTTTCACTGCTTCAGCAATATTAAATGGATTAGACATTAATGTTTGCACGCTTGACCCAAAAACATCTTCTAATTGACGTAAACGATCCGCACTCAAGTCAATAATTGTGACATCTGCCCCTAATCCAGAAGCGATCTTGGCCGCGTTTGTTCCTACCATTCCACCACCAATAACAGTGACTTTACTTTTTCTTACGCCAGGTACTCCTCCAAGAAGAACGCCTTTGCCACCTTTATTCTTCTCTAAAAATTGAGCACCAATTTGAGTAGCCATACGACCTGCGACTTCGCTCATTGGCGAAAGAAGAGGGAGCGTACGATTCACTGAAACCGTTTCATAAGCAATTCCTGTCACTCCATGATCAACAAGAGCTTTTGTAAGAGCAGGCTCTGCCGCTAAATGTAAATAAGTGAAAAGAAGCAAATCTTTACGGAAATATTGATATTCTGATTCAATCGGCTCTTTAACTTTAATGACCATTTCTGCTTGTCCCCAAACATTAGCAGCTGAATCAATAATTTCTGCTCCGAATGCTTGATACTCCCCATCTTTGAAACCGCTTCCAATTCCTGCGTCTTTCTCTACTAACACTTTATGACCCGCACGAACCAATGCGCTAACGCCTGCAGGAGTAATTGCTACACGATTTTCATTATTTTTAATTTCTTTAGGAATCCCAATAATCACGATGACCATCTCCCTGTTTTTTATTATATGTCTATAGTATGACAATTTTCAAAACATTTCATCATTACAAATAAAAAAAACAGGGAGAGTTTTTTGTGAATTCTTACAAATCAGCCTCTTCTAACTTTTCAATCAACAAATCTAAATAGAGCGTAATCTTTTGATTCGCATCTTTCAAGTTGATGTCAGCTATTTCTGATATTCTTTTTAACCGATAGGCTAATGTATTCGCATGTATATGCAACGCTTTCGCCGCTTCGTTCATATTGCCATCATGCTGCAAAAAGACAAATATCGTCTCTTGCATATTCGAATGATGATCGCGATCATATTTCATTAGTTTCATAATCATCGGATTTTGAAATCCAGTTTGCTTTCGAATAGCTGCTAAATCTTCAATAAACTGAAACACCCCTAACTTTTCATAACAACAAATCGATTTTGTGACCTTGGGGAATTGATTTTTAATTTTTAATACAAATAGTGCTTCCTGGTAGCTTCGACAAATATGTAATGGTTGATCGGCTACAGCACCGACGGCTACCGTGATCCCTTCAATTTGTTGACGCTCATTGATTTTCGAAATAAAACTGTAAATAAAGGCCTCTAAACTACTCATATGATCTTTTTCAGATATTTTCGCCAATAAAATTAATTGGGTATTATCAAACGTTCTCGCTACGATCGGAAGTTGTTGAATCGTTTCTACTAAATAATCCGTTTGTCGCTCAACGGATGGATTGATCGGTTGAGGAAAATCAAAAATAATCACCGCAAATGGACCTTTTAACTGTAAATGATGATGCTGATTCATCGCTTCTATTTCTTTTAATTTTGAAAAGTGGCCCGTCAATAGCTTCCAAAAAAATTCTTGATAGCTTTTCTCTGTTTCTTTTTTCTTTTTTTGATGTTGAAGCAGCTGATTTTTCACTGCCTTGGCAGCTTCTTGTAAAATCATTAATTTTTCATCGGTAAAGCTTTTTTTAGGGTGCGCCCAAATAAAGCCAACTACTTGATTTTGTTTACGGACAGAAATGGCTACTCGCTCCCCTAATGATACTTGTTCAATCCGTGAAATAATGACAGGTTCTTCTGTTTCAAACAACTTCGGAATCGCGCCACTTTTCCATAAACTATTGATGACATGCTCTGGCACTCGCCGCGCCATAATCGTCGCAATTCTCACCGAATCGACTTCATCTTCATGTTTACTATAAGCAATAATGCGATGACTCGCATCTTCTATCGTAATCGGACATTCTAGCTCTTCACTAATTCGATCAGCTAACACTTCAATTGATTCATAATCATTCGCAAAATAATTCCCTGTTGCATTTGCCATATAAACGTTGTTCCTCCATTAATTTCATGCACGAAATATTGTTGTCATCCTTACTGAAATCACTCATTTTTCTCCTTCAACTGACGAACTCCTTCTTTACATACACCCGCACTGAGCCAAGAACATCCCTCACAAAGAAAATCTAGATCTTCTGGGTCTACCCTTTCCGCTGTTCGTTTTATTATATCAGACTTTCGATATACCTGATTTTCTTTCAACTCTAAATGGCGAATAACCTTTTGATCAAGAGTTGTCACATGCTGTTGTGATGTGGGTGATGCTTCACATATCGTGTCTCCTTTATTAGGGCAAGAAAAACAAGCTTCATCAAATCCGACCACCACTCGAATCATGAAATCTTTTTGTTCATTTCTTATATCCTTGACAATTTCTGTCATCGTCTCAATAAATTCTTTACTATATCCCATCCCTCTAAATCCATGAACGCATAGAAGATGATGGCCTCTCATTTGTTTCATCATCATTCCCCTCCATTATGTATTTATTATACAACATCATTGTTTAACAAAGCTAAACAAAAGGAAGTATCCGCTTTAACTCGGACACTTCCTTTTTGGTTTTATAAATTAGCTGAAAGGTTTTAAAATTTGCAGACGAGCAAAATTGACTGTAGGCAAGCAGGAAAAAATTTAGAAGGCTATAAGAGGTAGTTAATATTTTCTAGAATCACAATTCGGGCAAACATATACATCTTCTGCATCGAAGATCGTTCCACATTTTGTTTGCTCAAGAACGACTAACGCTTTTCGTAAATCGGCACGAACACCTTCCCATCCACAATCACACTTAATTTTGTTAAAAGAACCAAACTTATATACACCATAATTCATAACATTCACCTCTCAAATAAATTTTCAGAATATTTTCCGTAGTCTAATATTACACAATACAAGCAGGAATTTCAATTTAAATGTGTGAATTTTTTGTTAATTTTTTATCAAAGTCAAGTCTTGTTTTTATTTTACAAAGAAAAAGTGGCTGTCTAAACATAGCATCGTTAGACAGCCACTTTTTTATTCCTTAATTAGTTGTTTCATATCTAGCACCATTTCATCAAACGGCACGTCTTCATTGCCACTATAGCTTTTCACAACGGTGCCTTCTTTATTAATTAAATAAAAGCTTGTTCCGTGCAAAATTTGATCGGAATCAGGTTCTGGAATCGCTAAAGTTTGAAAGTTTTTCTCTGCAAATTTTTTAATGTATTCATCATCATAACCTGTTAATAAGTCCCATTTACTTTCATCAACGTTAAAATAAGAAATATATTCTTTCATTTTTTCAGGTGTATCATTTTTAGGATCGACACTAAAAGAAACGATGCGATAATCTTCTATGCCTTCTTCTTGCAGCATCTTTTGTAGGTCAGACATATTCTTTGTCATCGGCTGACAAACCGTTGTACAGTTAGTAAAGATGAAGTCAGCAATCCACACGGTACCCTTTAAATCTTTAAGGCTTACTTCTTTATTATCTTGATTGATATGAGTGAAATCTTGCAGCTCTACATTCATATTGCCTTGGAAGTCGCTGTTGCTACATCCTGTGATCAATATGAGTGATGTGATGATCATAAGTACGATTAAACGAGATAACTTCAACTAAGTCCCCTCCTACATGTATGTAAGCTGTGATAATTCAATGGTATGGTATCTCATTCAATTTCTCAACTAAATAGAGTGAATGAATCTGAACAATTTATGAACATATATGAAGAAGAGGCAAGGAAATCTCCATTTCTTTAAGTGTTTTTCATATATCAACTTTTTCTTGTTTCTTTTCAATCAAAATCGTTAAGCTAATGAGCGTGACGATGATCGTTGCCCCCATATCAGACAAAATCGCAATCCAAAGAGTAAGCAAGCCCGGAATCGTTAACAATAACGCAATTAATTTTAAACCAAGAGCTAAAGCAATATTCACCTTGATAATTCGGTTCACCCTTTGGCTAATGGAAATAGCGGAAGGAAGCTTGCCTAAATGATCTTGCATTAACACAATATCCGCTGTTTCAATCGCGCTATCCGTTCCTTTCCCCATCGCAATACCAAGGTTCGCTGTCGCTAGTGCGGGGGCATCATTAATACCGTCACCTACCATTGCTGTCGCAGACGTTTCCGTTAATTCTTTGATTTTTTTCACTTTTTCATCCGGAAGTAACCCTGCATAATAGTCCGTTAAACCAATGGCTGTTGCGACTTTTTCAGCGGATTTGTGATGATCGCCCGTCAGCATGACCGTTTGTTTGATCCCATTTTCTTGAAGGCGTTTCATTAGCTGATGAGCTTCTGGACGAATTTGATCGGAAATACCGAACAAGCCAAGTACTTTGTCTTCATCCGCTACCGCTACTAACGTGTACCCACTTCCTTTTAGTTGTGCGATATCCTCTTTCACTTTATTCGGCAATGTCAGATGTGCCAAACTGTTTTCATTTCCTAAAAAGTACATTTTGTCATCAACTTGTGCAGACACTCCCTGACCCACAATTGTTTGAACATCAGCTGCATCTGCTATTTGAGATACACTTTTTTCTACTTCTTTTACAACAGCAACTGCTAATGGATGGGAAGAATTTTTCTCGATAGCCCCAGCAACTTGATAAAAATTCGGTTCATAGACAATCGTTTGTTCCACATGAGGTTCACCTTTTGTTAACGTCCCTGTTTTATCAAAAGCAATTGTCTTTATTTTTCCTAATTGCTCTAAATGGACTCCACCTTTTACAAGAATACCATTTCTAGCATTTCTCGTAATTCCTGATACAATTGCGATCGGAGAAGATAAGATTAACGCACACGGACAACCAACAATTAATACAGCGAGCCCTTGATAAAACCAAGTTCCCCAATCCGCTCCAAAGATGAGTGGTGGTGCTACCATAACGATAGCTGCAATCAGCATGATCACAGGCGTGTAGTATTTAGCAAAGTGATTAATGAATAATTCAGTAGGTGTTTTCGTTTCTTGAGCTTCTTCGACGAGATGTAAAATTTTAGCTAATGAAGAATCCTCGTAAGCTTTCATGATCTCAACTTTTAATAGACCTTCATTATTGACACTACCGCCAAATACATCGTCTCCTACTTGTTTATCGGCAGGCATCGATTCTCCTGTAATCGCCGCTTCATTAACTGAGCTTTTCCCTTCGATTACTTTTCCATCAGAAGGAATTTTTTCTCCCGCCTTAACAAGAACAATATCTCCAATTTCCAAAGCAGAGATGGGAACTACTCTTTCATGGCCTCCACTAATCAAGACAGCTTCTTTTGGAGCGACTTGAAGTAGAGTAGCCATCGACTTCCTAGCCTTTTCCATACCCAATCCTTCTAAATATTCATTTAATCCAAAAAGAATTGCTACTAGCGTTCCTTCACGCCATTCACCAATACCGAACGCACCAATTAAAGCAACCGTCATTAACGTGTCGATATTGAACTTAAGACGAAAAAGATTTTTCATCCCTTTAATAAACGTCTGATAACCACTAATTGCTGTTGCAGCAACGTACATAGATATG
This sequence comes from Bacillus sp. Hm123, assembly GCF_051842975.2. Taxonomy (NCBI): domain Bacteria; kingdom Bacillati; phylum Bacillota; class Bacilli; order Caryophanales; family Bacillaceae; genus Bacillus; species Bacillus sp. Hm123. The sequence goes on along the minus strand of NZ_CM200277.1, from coordinate 1,474,265 downwards.
ATTACAGCCATAGACAGATAATCTTCAAGCAGGAAAGCAGAAGCAAACAAGATCGTCGAAATAGAAATCAACATTTTCCAATTAGGACCGCTATGGGCTTCCGCATGATGATGTCCCTCTTCATCAGAGCCGTCCTGTTCTTTAATGATAACTGCGCCATCTTTTGCTAATATTTTTTCAACATTAGGCAAATCGACGCCTTCAGGTACAGCCAACTTACCTGAATTATAGTATATTCTAGCTTCCTCTCCATTTGGGAGCTTTTGAATTTCTTCTTCCATTTCACGAGCACAATTCGCACATGAAAGGCCTTTCAATCGATACTCCGCCATACAAGGCCACCCCTTTTCTTTAATATCATTTGAGTTGATGGTAACATATTTTCTAAGTTCTGTATATGATTATATGCTCATATTAGAAAATATGTGCCAATCGCAAGGGGCGTGCCATTTAGCAACGCCCCCAATTTCAAATCATATTATCCAAAAAACTGAAACTCCGTGTAGCTACCGCTTTGAGTAGAAATCACTTCTAAGCGCGCTTCTATTCTTTCTTTCAATTCTGGAACGTGAGAAATCACTCCCACTAATCGACCACTGCTTTGAATATCCATCAATGCTTCAATCGCTTGGTCGAGTGATTCTTGATCGAGCGTACCAAAACCTTCATCAATAAACATCGTTTCTAACGATACACCCCCCGCATATTGTTGAACGACTTCTGCTAAGCCGAGCGCTAACGCTAAAGAGGCTTTAAAGCTTTCTCCACCAGATAATGTTTTGACGTGGCGCTCTTGTCCTGTATATTGATCAAACACTAATAATTCAAGACCACTTTGTGCATTGCCTTTCGCTCGATCTGTTTTTCGAAGTAAATAATAACGCCCTGCGGTCATTTTGATGAGACGCTCATTGGCGACCATTAAAATATCATCTAAAAATGAAGCGAGTACGTATCTTTCAAAAGTTAACTTATGAACATTGTTTCCGTGTGCCATGTCATACAGATGCCCAATTAATCGATATTTTTCCTCTAGTTCCTTTAAATCTTCGTTTAGTCCCTCTGCTCGTTCTTTAATTCGCTGACAATCACGAATGAGGGCGGATGTCACAGCCCATCTCTCCTGCTCGGCGGTCATTTGCTCCGTGATCGATGCTAATTCCTGCTTGATTCGCTCCACATCCGGCTTTTCAACATCCTCTAACAGTTGGATGAGTTCTTGCCTTCTATCTGAGACGGATCGTAAATCCTCGTTATAGCTCATAATCTCTTGCTGTAGTTGCTTAACGGCCGCTTCCGATCGCTTGCTGCTTTCATATTGCTTATAATCTTTAAACTGATACTGATCCATTAACTCTAGAAACACGTTACGCTCTTTTGCTAGTTGCTCCTGTTTCCCTTGATGCATGTATTCCACTTCTTGAAGAGTGGCGGCTACTGTCGCGACATTGTTTTCGTGTAACTGTTTTTGCTGCACTGCTTGGTCGAATTGATCAAGCAGTTGTTGTTTCCTTTTTTCAGCTTGTTGGAGTGCTTGATCAAAAGCTAGTTTCTGCTGAATAGCAACCGGAATATTTTTCAATAATTGCTCCACGTCTGCGCGCTTTGTGAAAAATCGTTCTTGAGAGTGACTTATCTTCGTATTCAGCTCATTGATCTCTTGTTGCAGTTTCTGTTTCGATCGTTTCAACTCTTCCTTCGTTTCCATCCATTTTGTTTTTAATTTCAGTCTTTCCTGCGCTTCTTGAATGATCGCTTCACTCGCTTGCTTTTGCTTCCAGAGTTCTTGAGCTGAGAAGTCATTGTCTAAACCACTCGCTTTCGCTTCTTGCTCCAGCTTCTCTAACGCTTCTATATTAAGTTCAAGACGGGTCTGCTTCTCGAGTTTGCTCTTTTCTATTGTACGGTGCTCCTGTTCTAGCCTCTCTAGCTCCGCTTTCGCTAATTGAATTTCCTCTTTCGCAGGTCCTTCTAACACTTCTGAAGCTGGGTGTGGATGATGGGTAGAACCACAAACCGAACAAGCTTCTCCATGTATTAATGTCGCAGCTAGTACCCCCGCTTGATGCTTATTCCACCCTGACTCTAACGCCGCTAGTGTAGTTCGAACTTGAAGAAGCTGTTCACCTTTTTCTTTCTCTTGCTCTTTGCACTCACGATGCTGTTGTTGAAGTAGCGAAATGTCCGTTCGTTTCGTTGCTATGTCATGACTCAGCTGAATATGGCTGTTTACTTTTGTTAGCTTCGTTTCTTCTTGATACAGCTGACTTTGCCAATGATCTAAAGAAGAGAGTTCTGTCTCGACTTGATCGATTTGATGCTCAACTTTCTCGTAATGATCAGATAATTGCAAACGACGATCTTCTAATTGCTCCGTTTGTTTCTCCCATTGTTTTAGCTGTTGTTGCTCATCATCTAGTGAATAAACAGCTGCCTTCATCGCATGTAATTTACTGACTTCCTCAGTCGCCTGATGTCGTTCGTCTTCTTTTGACTTCTCTGCTTCCCATACCTTTTCCGCTTGAATGTAAGCTTCCTGCTTTAAAGCTAAATCCTTTTTCGTCTGTTCCATTCTGTCATGAAGCCGATCAAGTTCACTCTTTAACGTCTTACACTCTTTTTCCTGTTGCTCAAGCTTCGTTGCTTTTTCGGCCCAAGTGATTTCCGCTTGTTTATGTAAAATCTCCTCTTGTCTAGCCTGCAATTGTTGCAGTTGTTTATCCAACTGCTCTTTTTTCTCGATTTGAATCATGATTCGCTCAGCTTGATCGAGCTTTTTGTTCCATTCATCACGTAAATCGCTCTGCTTCGAAAGAGTCTGTTGAATATGCTCCGATTGAGCCGTCAAGTCTTCGATGTCTTTTGCAAGCTGAGTAAGTACAGCTGCTTCATTTAAAGGTGACGCTTCAAGTAATTGAACCATTTCTTCGGAAGGTGATTGAATACTTTTTAATAGCTGCGTTCGTTCCTCAGCACCCGATTGCACTTGCTGTTTTAAAGCATTTGCTTCTATCTTTAGCTTCTCTTCAATCTTTTTGTAAAATTGTGTGTGGAATAATCGTTGCAGTATTTGTTCTTTATCTTTGCTATCAGAAACGAGTAATTTTCTAAACTCTCCTTGAGGAATCATTAATATTTGGCGAAACTGATTGGCGTCTAATTGAACGATTTCTTTAATTCTTTCATCGACGTCTCGTACGTTGGCTGCTAGAAGCTTTTTTTCTCCATTATTTGTCCATTCATACAGCTCTGCTTTTGCCGTTACCGTTCGATAACCATCCCCACGTTCTTTCTTTTTTTCTTGTTGAGGGGAACGATGAATTTCATATGTATGACCCTTTAACGAAAATTGAAGCTTCACTTCTGTTAACATGTCATCGCTAGCAAAATGGCTGCGAAGTTCGGAACCTGTGCGCCCCTCCCCACTCGCTCGCCCATAAATCGCAAAGCTGATCCCGTCAAAGATCGTCGTCTTTCCCGATCCTGTTCGACCAGAAATCACAAACATCGTATGATTTTCTAGCTGACCAAAATCGATGACTTCTGTTTGGGCATACGGACCAAATGCTTGCATCGTTAATTTTAACGGCTTCATTTTTGCTCGACCTCCAATTTGACCTCTTGGATCGTTTTCTCCATTACTTCTTTCTTATCTAACGTAAATGGCTCCGTCGTCATTTGTGTGTAAAAGTCCGAGAAGAGATCCAGTTCGGTTTTCTTCTCATCACGTACTGACGTATAATTTTGTTTCTTTTTTTGATCCGTAAGTTCGATTTTTCGATCAAGATGTAACACATTCGGATATACTTGTCTTAATTTATTCATCGGATCAATGAGTGCACCTTTGTCGAGCAAAGTAACTTTTAAATAGTCTTCTACTTGTTCTGTTTGAATGCGACTTGGATCTAGTAATTCTTCAAGCGTCCCTTCTATTTCACGCATATCTCTTGTTGGAATGAGCGTTCGTTCTTCAATCGTCACTTTTCCATCATCTGTAATCTCAACAATCGAAATACTTTTCCGCTGTTTCGCTTCAGAGAAAGAGTATTTTAATAGCGACCCTGAATAGCGGACGGCGTCATGGCGAATCGCATCAGGACTATGTAAATGCCCAAGAGCTGTATAATCAAAAGGCTCAAACAAATCAATACTTACACAGCCTGAGCCGCCGACCGATAACGTTCGTTCGGAATCACTCGTTTGACCGCCAAGAACAAACGCATGCCCAACAAATACGTTGATCTCATCTTGATTCATCTCTTCTTCTATTTTTCCGATGATCGCTTTCATTGCCTCTTGATGAGAATGAATCGACTCATCGCCTAATAGCTCGCGAACGACTCCAGGCTCTACATAAGGAACACAGTAGAAATTTACACCGTTAATTGATACAGGTGTGAAGTCTTGATCGAGCTTTCCTTTTAAATAAAAGTTGCTCTGCTTAAACCATGAAGCACCGAAAGATAACCGTTCTGCACTGTCATGATTTCCAGCAATCGCGACAATCGGCGTCTCAAGCTCGACATTGATTTGAAACATCACCTCATTTAGTAGCTCAACAGCTTCTGTAGGCGGAACCGAACGGTCATACAAATCCCCTGCGATCACGACCGCATCCGGTTTTTCTTGTTTAACCATTTCGACAAATTGCCGAAGTACCTCCCTCTGTTCAGCTGTCATATATACTCCATGAACGAGCTTTCCTAAATGCCAGTCTGCTGTATGAATAAACTTCACTGCTCTCACCTCTGTCATAGTCTATATATTTAATAGTAACGAATTCTTATATGAATGCAAACGTCAAACAATAATATAGTATACTGAAAAGAATGAATCCTTTAAAAGAAGGTGATTACATGCAATTCTTTTTAAAAATGTTAGGAATGGTTCAAAAAACGAGATTTCGTCATCTCTTTTTTTGGGCGGGCGGATTGCTTTTTCTCTCCGCTTTCGTCATGAGATGGTTAGAACCGGATACTTTTCCAACTGTGTTTGATAGTTTCTGGTACGTAATGACGACCGTAACAACAGTTGGATATGGTGATTATTCTCCCGAAACAACGGGTGGACGATTGTTCGCCATTATTTTTCTATATTTACTAGGCATCGGCATATTAGGGATGGTAATCGGAAAAATTGTTCAGTTTTTTTCTCTTTACCAACAATATAAGGAGGAAGGAAAGTTGAGCTATCATAAAAAAGGACATTACATTTTTATCGGCTGGTGCGAAGAGAAATCAAAAGAGGCGATTTCATCGGTCTTATTTGACTATCCAGAAGCTGAAATCGTGCTTATTGACACGCTAGAGAAGTGCCCAATCGCTCATGAACGTCTCCATTATATTCAAGGCAATTTAACGGAAGAAAGTACGCTAGACAAAGCCAATATTCGGCATTGCCGTCGCATCTCTATTTTCTCCCCTTCTCACATTCATGATTCCACATTAGCTGATGGTCATACACTATTGATTGCAGCTAGCATCGAGGCATTTTCGGTTAAACATGGCATCGAACTATATACAATTGCGGAAATGCGGAAAGAAAGTCATCGAGCAAGTTTTGAAAAAGCAAATATTGATGAAATTGTTCTCTCTACCGAATCAATCGCTCGCATGATGGCAAAAGCGGCTGTCGTAGAAGGATCCAATCAGCTATTTTTCCAATTGTTAAACGATCAAGCGGGGCATGATTTACGACAAATTCGACCGGAAAACCTTTGGGCTACTTATGGAGAAGTCAATGAATGGTTAGAAATACGAGGAGCGAATCTCATTTCTGATCGAGGAGATATGAGTGTGATTCAAAAACGAAATGATAGAATCCCTGATTCCGCCTGCTTATTATTTTCATGTGACGATGATCATTATGAACAAATCCTCACAGAAATGACGAAAATGAAAACTCGTCTTCCATAATACTTTTCATAGAACCTACTAGAAAACGATCTCTGCTAGTTTATCTATTGTTTCACCTCCATCAATTGTCTATAATAGTAACGAAAGTAAGTGATGGCTGGGGGTTACATAATGCTAGAAGGTTGGTTTTCTTATTTCATTTTATTCTGGGTCGTTATCTTAATGGGAAGCTTTGCTATTGGAGGCTTCTTTATGTTTAGAAAGTTTTTGAAACGCTTTCCAAAAGAAGATGGTCGTTCTGATATGGACTGGGAAGAATACTATGTCGAACAAACGAGACATCTATGGAAGCAACAAGAGAAAGATTTACTCGAAGAACTCGTAAGCCCGGTACCTGAACTATTCCGCGATGTGGCTCGCCATAAAATTGCTGGAAAAATCGGTGAAATCACATTAAAGGAAAACGCCAAAGTAGTAACACAAGACTTAGTCATCCGCGGGTACATCATCGCTACACCGAAACGCGACCATAAGTTTTTACGAAAGAAGCTAACCGAAATGAACATTGATATGACTCCATATGAACATTTATTTTAATACATGACTAAAAAGAGGCTAACCCAATTTAATATGGGTGCCTCTTTTTTAATCATACATTACCTATTTGATCATTTCTTGACTTAATTTTCGATATTTGATATACATCGCAATCCGCCAAGGAACAATCATTGAAAATGCGAGAATAAAAAACATGCCGCTAAGTTCACCAAGATCAATGGAAGAACTCAAAATCCCTTTACCGATAATTCGGACAATAAGTAAACTGATTAAAATAATCGGAAAGGCCTTCGAACGTTTTAAATAAATATGTTCATCCCGAATCTCAAAATTAGACGTTTTAATTAATAAAATAGAAAATAACATCCCGACAGTCATCGCTTCTAATAATTCCATTAAACTAATCCTGAATTCAGGAATAATAAACATCAATGCTCCAGTACTCATAAAAAAAGGAGGCAAAATAATCTTTTTCACTGACGTTGGTTTCTTTGAAGCTTTCATTCGGATGAAAATCACACCGATCCCCATCAAAATAGCAAAAACAGATGAAGCTATATACAGCATCTTCATCAATCCTTATCTTAAAATAAATTTTCATAAACCACTTAAAAACACTTTAGCCTAGCAAGCGTCTTAACGCTTCATCTACGCGCGCTTCATCAAATGGTTTGGTCACAAAGTCCTTCGCTCCCGCCTCAATTGCTTCCATCACCACTTTTTGTTGTCCCATAGCGGAACAGATAATGATGCTTGCTTCAGGGAATTCAGCTTTAATTTCACTTGTTGCTTCTATGCCGTTCATCACAGGCATTGTAATATCCATTGTCACGACATCCGGTTGAAACGTTCGATATAGTTCAATGGCCTGTTCCCCGTTTTCAGCTTCACCGACTACTTCATGATTTAATTTTATTAGCATATCCGTTAAAGTCGCTCTCATAAACTTTGCATCATCCACAATCAAAACCCTTGCCACTTAAGCTCCTCCTTATTCTACCTTCTGTTTATCGCTATGCATGTTAGAATCCAGTGAAATCTCCAAAAATGGGACTTAACAACGAAATAATTTTCGTCATCCAGTCAAAAAATAGAACAATCCCCATAAGAATCATAACATAGCCACCAATTTTCACAATCTTCGCACTATGTGTGCGAATCCACTTCATACGGCCAATAAAGAAAGAAAGCACAAAAAAAGGAATCGCAAAACCGAGCGTATAAGCGATCATATATATCAGCCCTGACCCTGGATTCGAGGAAGCAAGGGCGAAGACAGATAGCAATATTGGCCCTGTACAAGGCGTCCACCCTGCCGCAAATGCGAGTCCGATTAACATCGAACCAAGATAACCGCTTGGACGATTTTTAAACTCAATCCGACGATCTGTCATCATAAATTTAGGTTGAAGGATACCTGTAACAACCAAACCGAAAAAGACAATAAAAATCGCCCCTATTTGGCGAATTAGATCTTGGTATTGGAAAAGAAAGTTCCCTACAAACGAACTCGTAAACCCAAGCGCAATAAATATGATAGAGAAGCCTAGCAAAAAGAAAAGAGTGTGAAGCATGCTCCTTCTTTGCAGCATCGCATTGTCATTTTTTAATTCATTGACACTCATTCCTGTTATGTATGATAAAAATGCCGGATAAAGCGGTAAACAGCAAGGTGAAATAAAGCTTAAAAAGCCAGCTCCAAATGCGAGAAAAATATTGACATCACCCATAGAGATCCCTGCCTTTCTTTTGCTATTGTAACAAAGTTTTTAAAGTTTAGCGAAAAAATATTATATGAATACTTTGTGACAAAACGAAACTTGACCTCTGTCTGAGTACTCACGCTTATATAAATGAGGCATGGATCAAAAAAAGTATTTTGAAAAAAAGAAAAAAATTGGGTATACTATCATTAGCCTAATAAATAAAAAGCGTGAAAGGAACTATTGATGTGTCTAAAGAGAAATTATTAGATACGATTGAAAAAAAGCGATTAGAGTTATTTGAAGTAGTAACCATGAAGGGATTAAATTCTCCTTTAGCTATTCAATATAGCCAAGAGTTAGACGCGTTATTAAACGATTACGATCGCCATTATATTCAACCATTAGTTTATAAAAATAAAATGCTCAACTAATACGAACAGGAAGCTCAACCAATCCTGTTTACTTTTTGTTTTGTAAGAAACGTCTCTACTCCCGAGAAACAGCTGATTGAAAATACTTACGTAGCATAAAACCCACTTATTTACATCTGTTCTTTTCAACAGAAATAAGTGGGTTCCATTCGTTAGATCAGTAGACAATCGCTACAAGGCTTGACGAACCACACAGAAGGCAAACATCACTTCCGTTCAAATGTAGATGAAGCCTTGGAACGATTCTTACTTCCCATCCATTTGTTTGTTCATTTGCGCCATCATTTGATTTATCTTCTTCTGGGATGGTTTCATTCCCATTTGCATCATCATCATGCGTAGCATTTGTTCATTAATTGGTGGATTTTTCTTCAAGTAATCCATCATGTACTTACGAGCAATGAAAAACCCAAGTGCAACTCCAGCTATTAGAGCTAGAATTCCGACTAGCACATACCACATAAAATACTTCCTCCTTCATGTTGTCTACTAAAAGTTTACTAAACCACAAGTCATTATACAACATGAAAGAAAAATTTTCTTTATCTAAACAAGATTTCTTTTTTTATCGGTTCAAGCCAGCCATAATTTTTTCGTTTAAAGTCAACAGCAAACAGGTAAGCCTTCATTTTCTTTAAGGCGTGGAAAAAAATCGCTTCCGATTCATAACTTCCAGAAGCCTTTAAATATAAGCATTGCTCATCGGCCAACAATTCGGCTTGTCCTTTATTATTCGGAAGTTCGATTTGAAATAAATGGTCATTTTGTATATTAAACCAACTTCTTGCGGATAATGCTTCACAAAGCATTTCCCTCACTTGAGAAATAAAAAACTTGTTTGTAATGTATTGAATTTGCTTTTCAATAATTCCTTGCTGTTCGCTTTCCCCACAGGAGCTTTCAAAAAATAGTTGAAAAAAGTTTTGTTCTCGTCCATAAAAATAGTGAGCAAACTCTTCCGTGATCCAGTATATTTGATAACTTCTCATCTATTGACCCTCCTGTAAGCCTTTTCATTTTATTATAGTCAATAGATAAACGTAAGCTTGTTGAAGCTTGAAAAAAAACACCACTAGTTTTGTCGATTAGGCTAATCAATGTGAAAAATCATCAAAAAGCCAGCTCCTTAGAGAAGCTGGCTGATCGGTCTTACACATTTTCTAATAATAATTTAGCACGTGAGACTACATTGTCTACCGTAAATCCGTATTCTTTCATTACTAATTCACCTGGAGCTGAAGCACCGAACTGATCAATGGCAATCACATCTCCTTCATCACCCGTATAACGCTCCCAACCTAAAGAAGCTCCCATTTCAATAGCAAGTCGCTTCTTCACAGATTTCGGAAGGACAGAGCGCTTGTACTCTTCTGTTTGCTGTTCAAATAGTTCCCACGAAGGCATGCTCACAACCGATGCATGAATGCCATCTTGAAGTAGAGCTTGTTGCGCTTCCACAGCTAAGCCAACTTCAGAACCTGTTGCAAGGAGAAGAAGGTCTGGTGTTTCTTTCTCAGAAGCAGAGATGATATACGCTCCTTTTGCCACTCCTTCTTCCGCTGTTTGAGTCGTTCCTTGAATTGTTGGCAAGTTTTGACGAGTAAGCACTAATACAGACGGAGTCACTTTAGATGTAATGGCTAATTTCCAAGCAGCCGCTGTTTCATTTCCATCTGCCGGACGTAATACATTCAAGTTAGGAATGGAACGCAAGGCAGATAATTGTTCAATCGGTTCATGCGTCGGTCCATCTTCTCCTACTGCAATGCTATCGTGAGTGAAGACGTAAGTAACAGGCAGACCCATTAAAGCTGCTAAACGGATCGCTGGACGTAAGTAATCAGAGAAAACAAAGAATGTTCCACCAAACACTTGAAGGCCTCCATGAAGCGCCATTCCATTCATCGCCGCTCCCATCGCAAATTCACGAACACCGAACCAAATATTACGACCTTCATAAGCTGACGCTGAAAAATCTTCAGCATTTTTAATCATCGTTTTATTGGAGCCAGCAAGATCGGCAGACCCACCAATAAATGTTGGAAGGTTGTTAGCAATCGCGTTAATAATCTCACTTGAAGACGAGCGACTAGCAATGCTTTTACCTTCTTCATAAGCAGGAATATCCTTTTCCCATCCTTCAGCTAATTCTCCTTTAATAGCAAGCTCAAGCTGATCACCAAGTTCAGGATATTGTTGTTTATATTGGGCAAATGATTGATTCCACTCGTTTTCTTTCGTTTGTCCTGGTTGAATGATCGCTTCTTCAAAACGAGCATATACTTCATCAGGCACATAGAAATCTTCTTCAAATGTCCATTCGTAAGCTTCTTTCGTTAATTTCCGCTCATCCGCACCTAGTGGGGCACCGTGAACATCCGATTTACCTGATTTATTTGGTGAACCGTAACCGATAACGGTTTTTACTTCAATCATAGTTGGGCGATCTGTATCTTTTTGTGCCGCTTCAATCGCTCTCGCAATCTCCTCCATGTCATTTCCATCTTCTACACGCAAGTATTGCCAGCCGTATGACTCAAAACGGCCCTTTACGCTTTCAGAGAACGATTTATCAAGGTCGCCATCAAGAGAAATATCATTGGAATCATAAAGCACGACTAAACGTCCTAGTTTCAAGTGACCTGCTAGAGATGCCGCCTCCGCTGCAACACCTTCCATTAAATCGCCATCTCCACATAATGTATATGTATAATGATTAATAACCTCGATGTCCTCTTTATTATAAACGGCTGCTAAGTGGCGTTCAGCCATCGCCATTCCTACCGCCATTGCAATTCCTTGTCCAAGAGGTCCTGTCGTTGCTTCTACTCCGTCTGTATGACCGTATTCCGGATGTCCAGGTGTCTTGCTTCCCCATTGACGGAAATTTTTGACTTCTTCCATTGAAAGATCATAACCGGATAAATGAAGCAAGCTGTATAATAACATCGACCCGTGACCAGCTGACAACACAAAGCGATCGCGATTAAACCACTTTGAATTTTTAGGGTTATGATTCAAAAAACGGCTCCAAAGAGTGTATGCCATAGGAGCAGCCCCCATCGGTAAACCAGGGTGACCAGAGTTAGCTTTTTCAATTGCATCAATTGAAAGTGTGCGAATCGTATTTACTGCTAATTGATCTACTTTATCAAACATCACAAACATCCTTTCTTCCACGCATAATAGTCATCCTTAATATTATAGGTCTTTGTCCAAATATACAAGAAGTAGCTGAATTCCTCTTTACTTTTCTTGTATAACCACAAAAAGCTGGGAATCCCAGCCTTAGTGCATTCTTTTTTGGTTTTGTATATCTTTAACTTTCTTAGGTGTCACTTCATTGCCTTCCGGGTCAAAAACCCTAACCGTTTCAACCGTATTTTTCATAGAACTACGAAACGCTTTTAAATATTCTTGGCGTAAATTCATTTGTTCTTGTTTTTCATCATCGGTTAGCCCTTGTGCCTTGGACTTTTTAGACAATTCATTAATTCTAGCGATTTTTTCTGCAGACAGCATGCTATTCCCTCTTTTCCTGACAACTTCGCACACTATTCTACTAAAGAAACAGCTGTCAAACAAGCGAGATGTTACTCATTCATCTCTTGTTGGCTCTCCATATACTCCTTATACCGTCGATGCACAGTCGCTTTTGAAACATCGAAACCAAACCCTCTTAATGTGGCTGCAATCTCACCGAACGTTAGCTGGTTATGGCGCAATTGAACAATCTCTTCTATAGGTATTTCTTTACGATCGCGGCCAGAAAGGTTCCCTCGGTTTTTTAAGTTTTTTTCCGGTTGATATCCATTTTCTACAGCACGCTTCATGCCTCGTTTTATTTTTAAATTATGTATCTTCCTTTGATATTCTTCCACCATACTAACAATATTAATGACCATTGAGTCAGATTCAGATAACTGCAATTCCCCTTCATCGGCGATCGTATATACTTTCGCCCCTTCTTTAAATAAAGAATGCAAAAGAGCAATCTTAGCGTTACCACGCCCAATCCGCGTCTCATCTTGAATAAGTACAACTTCAGCCAGTCCCTCTTTTACACTATCCAATAGTTGTAATACACCTTCTCTATCAAGTTCATAGCCGCTAGCTTGATCCTTGATCACCGCTTCTACTTCATATCCATATGTTGTCGCTAGCTTCAACAATTCCTCTTCTTGTCTTTCAAGCGACGTTTCTTGTGAGTCTTTCTTTGTACTCACTCTGCAATAAATAATTGCTTTCATACATCATTAATCCTTTCTAAAAGCTAATTGATTATCGGAATAGGCCGGATCAGCTGAATTCAGCGGAAGGACCAAAACGTCCCCAACTTGAATCATCGCAGTATTCAGTTGATTTTCAGTTTGAACCCAAAGAATAAAATCCTCTTGCTTCATGCCGTTCATCTTATGATATTTTTCAGCGATCGTCCATAATGAATCTCCCTCTTGTACAACGACCTCTAAATATTGGTTGCTTTCTTCGTCAAGACTAAAAATCAATATAGTACCTGCGACTATCGTAATAACAATAAATAATAACACAATAGAATAATTTTTTATGAAAGTTTGCATTGGAACAACCCCTTAACCGAATATTTGTTCGTAATCTCATTTTTATTTTATTAAGAACATCCGTTTGTGTCAAGTGTATTTTCGAACTTATGTTTGTACCTGATTTTCAAACATGGTATAATAAAGAAAAAAGTCGAATTAAAGAGGTGTAAACGATGACGAAAATTTCGAAAAGGCAACAAGATATTTTAGATTTTATTAGGCAAGAAGTAAGAGCTAAAGGATATCCCCCTTCCGTCAGAGAAATCGGAGAGGCGGTTGGCCTTGCCTCCAGTTCAACTGTGCATGGACATCTTGCACGTCTTGAAGGTAAAGGGTATATTCGCAGAGACCCTACAAAGCCACGAGCCATTGAAGTACTTGAAATTGATGAAGCAGTCCCGAAACAAAATGTAATTAACGTACCGTTAATAGGGAAGGTAACAGCAGGACTTCCAATCACAGCGATTGAAAATGTAGAAGAATACTTTCCTTTGCCTGAAAGACTTGCCTCAGGGGATGAGCATGTGTTTATGCTAGAAATCGTGGGTGATAGCATGATCGAAGCCGGCATCTTAAATGGCGATTATGTAGTTGTTCGCCAACAACAGACAGCGAAAAACGGCGATATCGTTGTCGCTATGACCGAGGAAGATGAAGCGACAGTTAAACGTTTCTTTAAAGAAGAAGATTACATTCGATTACAACCGGAAAACTCTACAATGGCACCGATCATCTTAAAAAAAGTAACCATTCTTGGAAAAGTAATTGGTGTCTTCCGCCAAGTTCATTAGAAACTTAAAGCTTGCTCATGAAAGGCGTCCCTCTTGTGAGCAAGCTTTTTTATTTCTATAACAAATTTAAAAAACTGCATACATATCATTTCCAGTTTGTATGCAACTATGTTACCTTAAATAAGGAGCTAATTTATTCCAAAAGCTTCAACTTAAAGCTTTAACGATTAAAAATGGAAAGGTGAAAAATATGTGTGGTTTTATAGGCTGTGCCTACGATGAAATAAACGTTGTCAATCGATTATCAGATCAGCAATTTAAAAATATGAATGATATTATTTATCATCGAGGTCCAGATGAAGAAGGTTATTATCAAGACGATTATGTTCAGTTTGGCTTTAGACGACTAAGCATTATCGATATCGAGAGCGGTACTCAACCGTTATCTTTTGAAAATGAAAATTATTGGATTATTTTTAATGGTGAAATTTACAATTATGTAGAGCTGAGAGAAGAGTTAGAACAAGAGGGCGTAACGTTTAATACGTCTTCAGATACAGAAACAATTATCGCTTTATATAGTCGCATCAAAGAGAAAACTGTGGACAAACTACGAGGAATGTTCGCCTTCGTTATTTGGGATAAGAAACGTAAGGAGCTTTTCGGCGCACGAGATCCTTTCGGCATCAAGCCCTTTTTCTATAAACAAGACGGAAATCGAACATATTTTGCTTCTGAAAAGAAAAGTATTTTACAGGCGATGTCCGATACCGGGTTAAATAATGATGCCTTACAGCATTATTTAACTTACCAGTATGTACCTGAACCGGAAACGATGGATCGTGATATATACAAATTGGAGCCTGGTCATTATTTCACGAAGAAAATCGGAGAAAAAATGCAGGTTCAACCTTACTGGAAAGCTGCTTTTTCTCCTGTCTTACGCTCTGAAACCGATTATGTAAAAATGGTTCAAGATGTGCTGTTCGATTCTGTTAATGTTCATATGCGAAGCGACGTACCGGTTGGTTCGTTTTTATCAGGAGGTATCGATTCCTCCATTATTGCGGCGATTGCCAAAACGTATCACCCTAATATTAAGACGTTCTCTGTCGGTTTTGAACATAATGGTTTTAGCGAGATCGATGTGGCTAAAGAAACCGCTGAAAAATTAGGACTAGAAAATATTAGTTATGTTATCTCTCCTGAGGAATATATGAAGGAACTTCCTAAAATCATTTGGCATATGGGCGATCCATTGGCTGACCCTGCTTGTGTTCCGCTCTACTTCGTCGCTAGAGAAGCGAGAAAGCACGTCACGGTTGTGTTGTCTGGCGAAGGTGCAGATGAATTATTCGGTGGCTATAACATTTATCGCGAACCTCAATCATTAAAGCTCTTTAACTATGTACCTTCTATGTTTAAAGCGCTTCTTAAGAAAGTATCACAAATGATGCCTGAGGGAATGAAAGGAAAGAGCTTTATTGAACGTGGAGTTACTCCGATGGAAGAGCGCTATATCGGAAACGCCAAAATGTTCGAGGAGCAAGAGAAACAAATTTTACTACCAAACTATCAATCTGGTATGAATTATACGAGCATTACCCAACCATTCTATGACGAAACGATTGGTTATGACGATGTAGATCGCATGCAATATATCGATATCCATACGTGGATGCGCGGTGACATTTTATTAAAGGCTGATCGAATGACGATGGCGCATTCGTTGGAGTTGAGAGTACCTTTTCTAGATAAACGTGTATTTGAAGTGGCTTCCCAAATCCCTACCGAATTGAAAACCGCTAACGGTACAACTAAATATATTTTACGTAAAGCGGCTGAAGGGGTTGTGCCAGACCATGTGTTAAATAGAAAGAAATTAGGGTTCCCTGTTCCAATTAGACATTGGTTAAAAGATGAAATGCATGATTGGGCGGTTCAGATCATTAAGACGAGCGGAACTGATCACCTGATCAATAAGCAATATGTTCTACAATTATTAGATGACCATTGCCAAGGCAAAGGAGATTACAGTCGCAAAATCTGGACGGTTCTCATCTTCATGATTTGGCACGCTGTGTTCGTCGAAAAGCTATATGATCGGCAACTAGTTGGAGCATAAATCGAGTAGGAGGAGGTGACTAACCTCCAACGCTCTCTTGGTGGCTTTTCATGTTTTAACAAAGATATTACAACAAGTAGACCGAGGAACCTCCCCATAGCCAGCAACTTTAGATAAGCATCTGTCCATTCTTTGTAAAAAAAGAAGGACAGATGCTTTCTTTCATGTAAACACACTTTGATAAATTTTATTTTTACGCACGACTAAATAAGCCTCTGTTGAGACTTATCTCCATATTCATCCTGAGTTAACAAGCTGTTAATCTCCCACCTCAACACGGGAGAAAAAGCGCAGACGTGTAGGTAGGAGATCAACAGCCCATAAATGCCGGATTATTTCGGACCTGCACGATACAGGTTACAAAGGCGTTGATTGACGCCTTCTGCCGAAGTATGAACATTTCGTATAAAAGGAATTCATGAACGTGTTCAACTTTCAACACTACATTACAAAATACTTAAGTACACACGTCTCAAAGAATTATGAAATTGACTCAAATCTTAATTTTATCTGTCATAAAATTCAATAATTTCTTTTCGTTACCTTTTAAAAATATTTTTTCATATCCAGAATGATCAACCAATAAAGCTGTATTGCAAATTTTAAATATTAATTCTAAGTCGTGAGTTATAATAATTACTGGACGTTTTTCAGCATATAATTTTATTAACTCAGCGATTTTTTCCATACGTTTAAAATCGAGCCCTGAAGTTGGCTCATCTAATTCAATGACTCTTCGATCGTTTAAAAACGCATTAGCTAAAGCAAGTCTTTGTTTTTGTCCACCAGATAATTCTTGTGGATGTTGCAGACGATTTTCCCATAAATCTATTTTAAAAAGAATCTCTTTAACACGATTTAAAAATTCTGCATCTGATTTTTTTATAGCAGGTATCATTTCATTTTCCACCGTATCAAAAAATATTTGATAGTCTACGTCTTGCATCATATAGTAAGAGTTTTTAAGTCTCTTTCTTTTAGTTTCCCCAAAAGAAATTTGTTCTCTCCCACCTAATAATCCGGTTAAAACTCTTCCTAAAGTACTTTTCCCCACTCCATTAACGCCTATAATAGCCATAATTTCTTCACGATGCAAATCAAAACTAAGGTTTTTAATTAGTTTTAATGAACCGATTTTTATATCCACATTGCGTACTTCTTCAGTTGTTTCTTTTAAATTAATTGTATTTTCAGTTTGTAAATTGTCATAGGTTATAGTTCGCAATCCTAACTCTTTACACTTTGTTTCCGTCAACTCATTTTTTTCAAAGATTTTTTTGATCCCACCTTTTTCCATAAAAATCATTCGATCGTAAAGATCTTTTAAAAAAAACAACCTATGTTCTGCTATAATTAGGGTCTTTCCCATTTCTTTTAATTGTTTGAGCGTCTTCTTAAACTGCATAATGCCTTCGTAGTCTAGGCTAGCTGAAGGTTCATCAAAAAAAATAATATTTGTATCGTAGATAAGTGTAGAAGCTATTGCTACTTTTTGCTTTTGTCCTCCAGATAATTCATTGAGCTTTCTTTTTCTCAAATCTTTTATATCCATCATTTCAAAAGCATTCTCCACTCTAGATACAAGAACTTCATAATCCATTCCTAAGTTTTCTCCAACCAAAGCAACTTCATCTTCTGCTATAGTTGCAAAAAATTGATCTGAAGGGTTTTGAAAGACATTACTTATATATTTGGCAATGTCTCCTTTCTTGTAATTCAACAAATCTTTGCCAAACAATCTAACTTGACCTTCTAATTTTCCTTCATAATGATATGGAATTAAGCCATTCATAATTCTTGTGTAAACGCTAGAATAAAGTTGACAGTTTTCGCTTGATAGGATTTTACACTTTTGCTCTATCAACCTATTACTTTAGTAAAATAGATGTTAACGCTATTTTACTGGAGGTTAGGGTTTTGGAGGAGAAGTTAGTGTTGTATATAAAGATTCATGAACTGCATAGAAGAAAATTTAAAGTAGCACAAATCGCTAAGGAGCTTAAGATCTCAAGACCAACTGTTTATAAATATTTAGAAATGACATTTGATGAGGCAAGAGTTTACACTGAACAACTTTTGGGGAAGAAGAAAAAACTAGATCCCTATAAAGACTGGATACTTGCCTGGCTAGAAGAGTATCCTCACCTGAGTAGTGCTCAAATTCATGATTGGCTTTTGGAGAGATATCCCGACCTATTGGTCGGTGGAAGTACTGTGAGATCTTATGTGAAAGACATTCGTGAATTTTATCAGATTGAGAAAAAGGTTATTGTACGTCAATATGAAGCAGTTCCTGAACAACCAATGGGAAAACAACTTCAAGTAGACTGGGGCGAAACAAAACAGAAGACAATGGACAACAAAGAAATCAAACTGTACTTTATTGCCTTTGTACTCGCTCATTCCAGGCATAAATATATGGAATGGCAGGCACGTCCATTTACCACAAGAGATGCGATTCGATGTCATGAAAATGCATTCCAGTTTTACGGAGGACGAACAGAAGAAATCGTCTATGATCAGGATCATTTAATCACAGTGAGTGAAAATGCAGGACAGCTACTTTTAACAGCTGAGTTTCAAAGTTATGTGAATGAACGAAAATTCAAAATCTACTTGTGCAGAAGAGCCGATCCGGAATCTAAAGGGATGATTGAAAATGTAGTGAAATACATAAAAGGCAATTTCGCAGACAGTCGGGTGTTTAGCAACATAGAAGATTGGAATGATCGAGCATTACAGTGGCTTCAACGTACCGGGAACCATCAGGTTCACCAAACAACGAAAAAAAGACCAGTAGAAGTGTTTCTCCTCGAAAAGCAACACTTACAGCCAGTCCCTTCGTTACTTTCATATGAAAGTAGCAACAAACAAAGTATAACAAGAAGTGTAAGTAAGGACAACACGATTCGTTATAAGTCAAACCGTTATTCCGTCCCACTTGGGACTTATCAAACAATGACTGAAAATCTTGTATGGGTTGAAGTGATAGGCGACGAGCAACAAACACTCGTGATACGAAAAGAAGCAAATGGTAAAATCATTGCCGAACACATTATTAGCTCAGAAAAAGGAAAACTTATTCAAAACCGCCATCATACCCGTGATCGTTCGAAAGGGATTGAAGAACTTAAGCAACGTCTAATCTCTTACTTTGAAGATCCGACACAGGCAGCTGCTTATTTTAATAAGATCAGCCAAAGATACCCGAGGTATCGTCGAGACCAGTTTGCGATCATCCAGAAGGTGATTCAACAGTATCCAGTATTAATTGATACCGTGTTGACTAAATGCATGACAGAGAAACTATACAATGCGAATGATTTTCGTGATATCGCTCACCACCTTGATACATTGCATGATGAAGCGATGAAAGAAGTACAATCTTTTCATAATAATTCGCCAAAACATTCTCATATTAAGGCTTCCACCCGTTCTTTAAATGCGTATACCAGTATTTTAGGAGGTCGGGCATAATGAACAGGACTGTGCATGAATTACAAGATCAATTTCGTCAGTTACGCTTATCAGAGACTGCGGAGGAGCTGCCACAGCTTCTTCGCGAAGCGGAAAAAGCATCGTGGACCTACTTAGAATTCTTAGCATCTATAACACGATATGAATTAGGAAAACGTGAAGCGAAAAGCCTTGAAAAAAGAATGAAATGGGCACGCTTCCCTTTCGTGAAGTCATTAGATGAATTCGAACTGAAAGGTCAAAACGTTCTGACGGCCCGTCAACTTACTCAACTTAGAGAATTAAGTTGGCTAGAGCAACAGTACAATTTAATTCTCCTAGGTCCTCCTGGCATTGGGAAAACGTATATCGCCATTGGACTGGGACTCGAAGCCGTATACAGAGGATTCAATGTTTACTTCGCTACAATGGGCGAGCTTGTGCAGCTTTTAAAGACAGAAGAATATCTGAATAAATCCAAAGTTCAGCTCAAACGGATTAGGAATGCCGATCTCGTGATTATCGATGATTTAATGTATATGGCGATGGATCAGCGAGAAGCAAACTTATTTTTTCATTTGATTAATCATTTATACGAACGAAGTTCGATTATCCTAACTTCAAATAAAAGTCCAGATGAATGGGGTAATTTAATTGGAGATCAAGGAATCACCACAGCTATTTTAGATCGCTTACTTCATCGTGTGGAAGTTATACGTGGTGCGGAAGATGAGGACAGTCATCGGATGAAAAATCGGAAAAGCATTTTTTCAGCAGAAGTGTAAAAAGGAAACGAGCAAAAAGTGTAAAAATCGACTTGACGTCTACATCTTGTCAAAGTTGTTTTTCCGCATCCTGATAATCCTGTTAAAACTATTATTTCCCCTTGTTTTATACTTAAATTAATGTTTTTTAAAATCACGTCACTATCTTCGTATCGAAAGTTGTTAATTTTAACATTTAAAATTTCTTCCATATAACCACCACCAACAAAATAAAAGTAACTCCAATTAATAGAACATCTTTTAATTGAAAATAAATCGGTTTATAACTTGTTTTTTCTCCTTCATACTCAATACCTCTCGATATAATTGAAGAGGTTAAAGTTTCACTAACATGTAAACACTTATAGACGAGGGGAATTAAGTGTAATTCAAAAGTCCTGATAGGATGAAATAGACTGCTCTTTAGTCCTCTTACTTTCATGCCGCTTTTAATTTCTTTCATTCTTAGATTTAATTCTCCTAGATATCTTAAAGCCGTAACAAGAGCAATACTTATAGTGTTTGGAGCTTTGACATACCTTAATGCACTCATGATTTTTAGCGGACTCGTAAGGATAAGAACTCTGCCAATATTAAAAATAGGATATAATTTTAATATTAAGGCAATTAATCCTATAATTGCCCCCGTTGTAATACCTAGGTCCATATATGCGAGTGCTTTAACCAAAAGTAACATGATAATATAAACCACAACTCTTTTTATACACTCTAAGTATGAGAAATAAAAGACTACCAGAAAGCTCATTCCTAAAAGTGCATAGTATACTTTTTCATCTGCAAGAAAAATCAAGAAGGAGATAATTATGATTAAGATGAAAAGAGTTATTGGATTTACCATTCCTTCTTGATCTTTTCTTGTTGAAGTCATTGCAATATCCCTTTTTCTTTTCTTTTATCAAAAAATTTATTATTAATATAAACTCCAAACTGCCCTGCTAACAATTCCAAAATAATATTGGCTATAACAGCTATAGTAATGGCTGTCCCTGTATAAAACTCTACCATACTCAGTGCTTGTTCTGGTGTGATGGACGAAGCGAATTTGGTAATTCCTTCGGTACCAAGCAGTTTAACAAATAGGATTGGATGCATTGCAACTAAAAACATCGCAACAGCAAAAGCTATTGAAACTTTTGAATTCTTTGTATAATCGCCAATAATTAACTCTGCTAATATTCCCGAAACTAAACAAATCGGAATCATTATCCAATAACCCATAGCTGCATATAGAAGACCATATATAATCCAAAACAAAAAAGCCGCGCCTCTTTTTTTAACCCTTTTTGCCATTATGACAAATACTGGTCCTACCACGAACGCTGCAAGTCCCGCTGACACATATAGAGCGATTGATCCCATAGTTCCAGTAAACATAGAAATTACCATTCCTATAGCAAATCCAATAACCGTTAACACTGCAATTTGAACAACATCTTTTAACTTCATTTTCTTCCTCCTACTTATAATTCTTATTTCTAATTATCTTTGATTTCTGAACACCAATCTTATTTTAGAGAATGTTTATACTACAATCATTTTAGAATTCCTCCCTCGCTAAGAGCTGCTTGTAAAACGCTGTATATCCAGCAGGCGCTTGTCCGATAGGAAATGATTTTTGGAGCACACCTCCTCGTTCATCAATCGCACAAGCGTAATGTTTATGCTTGGTAATATCGATCGCGATGACTAATGTATTTTCAGAAGCTGGATTAATTTTTGATTCGTACTAGAATTCATAAGATAGTCCCTTTGTAGATGTATAGGTCAATGAGGTTGACACTCAAGCATCATACGGCTAATTAATATTTACTTCTTATTTCGCGCACTTTCTTGAACACTTTTTCAAATCCACTTATGTATCCACTAACCCCTTCGTACTCACAACCTCCTTATTGATAATCATTTTCATTCAAATTAATAATAAACGAAAATGATTATCATTGTCAACCCAATATTTACCTAAAGAAACAATAGTATTCCATTTCAGAATTTTCCCTCTACGAATATATGCATAAAATTAATACAATTATCCCCATCAACTTGACTATGATAATCATGTTCGCTTACCATCACTAGGGGCTGTCCAATAAGTCCCTAAAATAAAAGAGGTAGAGAAAAACGAATCTTTTTTCTCTACCTCTTTTTATAAGTTTCTTATATGTTTCCGAAAGTAGCTAGCGGATGCCGGCTACTTTCAGGAGGTTGTGGAATCTGTAATTCCACGTGCACCTTGTCGATCCCCCGCAAGGAAAATCTGCGGAACGACCGATTATCCTTGATGTGATCGAACTCACTTTCGGTGAGCTTTTCAATGCCACGAAACGAGTACACCTTTTGGGAATATCCATATAAAACTCACTTTTAACATTATTTTCGGATGGTACGAGCGTCAACCTCCACCTGAATAATAGGCAAACAATTGCTCATCAAAGATCGCTTAGCTTCGAGAGGAATAATACGGTTTAAATGTGGGAGAAAGCGTTCGCTTGGAAACAGAAGTTTCTTCTTTTATCTCTAGAGGAAAATTCATTTGCGTGTTATAACGGTTAGTAGTAATCTTTGGATTGCTCATAAAAAATATCAAATAAAACTTCTAATAAACCAACGAAAACAAGGCTGCCACCAAAAGTCATTTCAATGACTTTTGGGACAACCCTGACTTTTTTAATTAATACATTTGAATATACTGCTCGCGCTCCCAAGGATGTACTTGTGTACGGAACATGTCCCACTCAATCTCTTTCGCTTCGATGAAATGCTCTAAAATGTGGGCACCAAGAGCTGATTGAATCACTTCATCTTTCTTCAGAAGTTGTAGAGCTTCCGCAAGTGTTGACGGTAAGTCTTCTACACCTTCTTGTGCACGCTCTTCTTGGTTCATCGCATAAATGTTACGATCAACCGCTGGAGGTGGTGTCATTTTATTTTTAATACCATCTAAACCAGCCTGTAAAAGAACCGCCATCGCTAAATACGGATTCGCTGCTGGGTCTACGCTACGCACTTCCACACGTGTACTCATACCACGAGAAGCTGGAATACGAATAAGTGGACTACGGTTTTGACCAGACCAAGCGACGTAACAAGGTGCTTCATAACCAGGAACAAGACGCTTATAAGAGTTCACTGTTGGGTTTGTAACTGCTGTAAATCCTTTCGCGTGCTTAATTGTACCCGCAATAAATTGGTACGCCGTTTCACTTAATTGGCGCTCGCCGTTTTCATCAAAGAAGGCATTTTTTCCTTCTGTGAATAAAGACATATTACAGTGCATACCCGAACCACTTACTCCGAATAATGGTTTCGGCATAAATGTCGCGTGCAAGCCATGTTTACGAGCGATCGTCTTAACAACTAGCTTGAACGTTTGAATGTGATCACATGCCGTTACAGCATCTGCATATTTGAAGTCAATTTCATGCTGACCTGGAGCTACTTCATGGTGAGACGCTTCAATTTCAAATCCCATTTCTTCTAATTCTAATACAATATCACGACGGCAGTTTTCACCAAGATCTGTCGGAGCTAAGTCAAAATAACCACCGTTATCATTTAATTCAAGAGTTGGTTCACCATTCGCATCTAGTTTAAACAAGAAAAATTCCGGTTCTGGTCCTAGATTGAAATTAGAAAACCCTAATTCTTTCATCTCATTTAAAATTCTTTTTAGATTATTTCGTGGATCTCCTTCGAATGGAGTTCCATCAGGCTTGTAAATATCACAAATGAGGCGAGCCACTTTTCCTTTTTCTGCCGTCCAAGGGAAGACTACCCATGTATCAAGATCCGGATAAAGATTCATATCAGATTCTTCAATTCGTACAAATCCCTCAATAGAAGATCCGTCAAACATCATTTTATTATCCAGAGCTTTTTCCAACTGACTAACAGGGATTTCCACGTTTTTGATTGTCCCTAAAATGTCTGTGAACTGCAAACGAATAAATTTAACATTTTCTTCTTTTGCCAAGTTCATAATGTCTTCACGAGTATACTTTCCCATAAAAAATAATTCCTCCTCATTTTTAACTACAAGTGTATATCAAAAGATTAATGAAAAAAGCGATTCCTCTCACTATAAGGATGTCCATTTCGATGAAAACGTCCCGCATTAATTAACTCTTTACGCAACAATTTTCTTAGCTCCTCATCTGTGAAATTCTTTTTCTGCTCTTCTCCTTGCTCTTTTGAATCCTGATGTGGTTCAAACTGTTTTTCATCTAGCAGAATTTTCTTTATTCCTGCCATATTAATCCCTTCGTCAATTAAATCTTTAATCTCTAATAAGCGATCAATATCATACAAAGAAAAGAGACGACGATTCCCATCTGTTCGTTCTGGTTGAATCAATTGATGTTCTTCATAATAGCGAATTTGCCTAGCGGACAAATCTGTCAATTTCATCACTGTCCCTATTGGAAAAAGCGGCATCGAACGCCTAATATGACTACTCATCTTGATCCCCCTTTCTCTTTCTGTTGAAAATTATATATGATGTTATATTAGTTGTCAAACAGATGTTAGGTTTTCTTACATGAACTTTTTAAAAAAAGCTAACCTCAAAACACATCTGTTGAGGTTAGCCTACTGATGGACTATATTAAGTTTTTCTCCATTAAATGATCGATCGCACTGCATATAGCTATTTTTACATGAGCGTACGTTAATCCACCTTGTACATAAGCTGCATACGGAGGACGCAATGGCCCATCCGCCGATAATTCAATACTCGCACCTTGTACAAAGGCACCAGCTGCCATAATGACGTCATCTTCATACCCGGGCATGTAGCTCGGATAAGGTGTGACATGAGAATTGATAGGCGAAGCAAATTGAATCGCTTGGCAAAACGCAACCATTTTATCACGATCATGAAACTCTACCGCTTGAATTAAGTCTGTTCTTTTTGCATTCCATTTCGGCATCGTCTTCATCCCGAGCTTTTCAAGCATAGCAGCTGTAAACACTGCCCCTTTTAAGCTTTGTGCCACGATGTGAGGAGCTAAAAAGAAACCTTGATACATTTCCTGCAAACTATACAGACTTGCCCCCGCTTCCGCTCCAATCCCCGGGGAGGTCATGCGATATGAGCAGCTTTCTACCGCTTCTTTTTTCCCCACCAGATAACCGCCTGTTTTCGCTAAGCCGCCGCCTGGATTTTTAATTAAAGAACCTGCGATTAAGTCGGCGCCGACATGACAAGGCTCACGATCCTCGGTGAATTCACCGTAACAGTTATCGACAAACACGATGATTTCCGGGTTTATTTCTTTCACAAAACGAATCATCTCTGCTATTTCATCGATCGTAAAGGAAGGACGAACGGCATACCCTTTCGAACGCTGAATGCCGATCATTTTTGTATTTGGTTGGATGGCCGCTTTAATCGCGTCATAATTCGGGTAGCCATCATCTAATAGCGGTACACTGTTATAACTGATGCCAAATTCTTTCAACGAGCCATTTCCATTCCCGCGAATGCCGACAATTTCCTCAAGTGTGTCATATGGATTTCCCGTAATATAAAGCAGTTCATCTCCGGGTCTTAATACACCGAACAACGCAATTGAAATTGCATGAGTACCCGAAATGATTTGTGGTCTAACAAGAGCACTTTCCCCACCAAACACTTCCGCATAGATGTTTTCAAGCGTATCTCTACCTGTGTCATCATACCCATAGCCTGTAGAAGGCGTGAAATGAAAGTCGCTCACTTGGTGATTTTGAAAGCTTCGTAGCACACGGAACTGATTGCTTTCCGCCTGCTGTTCAATGGCGTAATGAACCTCACGAACTTGACGTTCTACCTCCTCTACCATTGGTTGTATTTGCTGTCCATGCTTTAATAAGTCAAACATAATACTCTCCCTTAATTGTGTAATGTGTATTGACGGATCTCTCCAAAAATCGGATGATCAACAAACGAATAACCTTTTACTACGTATTTTTGGTCCTCTTCCTCAAAGCTTGTCTCCTCTAACACGGTCTCCGTTTTTAACTGAGCCAACAGCTTTCCTTCATAAGAAGGGATGCGAGCGTAGTACATACTCATTTGCTGTTTGACCACTTCTTCTATTTGCTTCTTCAATTCCTCTTGATCTTGAAGGCTTAAAGCACTGATCAATAAATGCTTCGCGTGCGAAGAAGGGACAAATTCTGGATGAACCATATCCTTTTTGTTATATACCGTTAATTCCGGCAAATGATCCATCTCTAATTGTTTCAACAACTCTCTTACTGTTGTTTGATGTTGTGTATAGTCAGGGTTAGAACTATCAACGACATGAAGAAGCAAATCCGCTTCTCTTACTTCCTCTAAAGTTGAACGAAACGCCGCCACTAAAGTCGTCGGCAAATCTTGAATAAACCCGACCGTATCCGTTAATATCACTTGATAGCCACTCGGTAAAATAAACTTCCTCGTCATCGGATCAAGCGTAGCAAACAATTGATTTTCCTCTAAAGAATCAGCGGCAGTTAATCGATTAAACAGCGTCGATTTACCCGCATTTGTGTATCCTACTAGAGCGATTTGAAACGTTTTGTTTTTCTTGCGACGACCTCGATATCGTTCTCGATGCTCAACGATAATCTTTAACTGTCGTTTAATTTCATCAATCCGTCTTCGAATATGCCGACGATCGGTTTCCAATTTTGTTTCACCAGGACCCCTTGTCCCAATCCCTCCACCTAAGCGCGAAAGTGCAATCCCTTGACCTACAAGCCTCGGAAGCAAATATTGAAGTTGAGCTAATTCCACTTGTAGCTTCCCTTCTTTTGAACGGGCTCGTCTCGCAAAAATATCGAGAATTAATTGTGTCCGGTCGATAACGCGCGCATCTAATTGGGCAGATAAATTCCGAATTTGGCTAGGAGATAATTCGTCATTAAAAATAATTAAGTCCGGCTCAAACTCCTCTTCTAATCGATGAAGCTCCTCCACCTTGCCTTTTCCTATATATGTACTCGGGTGAATCCGCTCTCTTTTTTGTGTCAATGTAGCAACCGGTTTCCCTTGAGCTGTTCCTGTCAGCGACTCTAATTCATCCATGGAGTAAAAAAAATGAATGTCATCGCTATTATTTAGCTGACAGCCGACAAGGATCACTTTTTCTAGTTCATTTTTTTTCAATGATTTTCCTACTTTCATCAAATGTTCTATCCTTCATCTTAACAAAAATACCATCAAAAAACTATGCAGAGAAAAAGAAAAGCCGTTTGATAAGAACTAGCATTTAATCCATATTCATAATATAATGAATTATTAGTAAAATCACTTCCGTGTAAAGGAGCTAGACAATGGGGATGACATGGGATGTTTTCACTATTATCGGTACGATTGCGTTTGCTATTTCGGGAGCGATTGTAGCGATGGAAGAGAAATATGATTTATTTGGGGTATATATACTAGGGATGATCACCGCTTTTGGCGGAGGAGCTATTCGTAATTTATTAATTGACATACCTGTATCCGCTCTCTGGGAGCAAGGAGACTTTTTTCAAGTCGCTTTATTATCCATTACAGCTGTGATCTTATTTCCTAACAATTTATTAAAACATTGGCATATTTGGGGTAATTTCTTTGATGCAATTGGCTTATCTGCTTTTGCCATTCAAGGGGCTTTATACGCAGCTAATATGTCTCATCCGCTAAGTGCCGTTATTGTTGCGGCGGTGTTAACTGGAAGTGGAGGCGGGCTCGTCCGTGACATATTAGCAAGACGAAATCCAGCGCTATTACATAATGAAATATATGGTGTATGGGCTGCTTTAGCTGGTGTTTTCATCGGATTAAACGTGACAAATTCTCCAGCTAGCTTAATTACATTGTTTATTTTCATCACTTGTCTGCGCGTAGCGTCTTATAAGTTTCAATGGAAGCTGCCCACAAGAGCTATTCGCCAGTAAAAAAAAGAGGGGAATCCCCTCTTTTTTTTACTGTTTACATTTATTTTTAGTAGGCATTTAATATAACATCACTAGCCACGGATATTTCTGCTTCTGTACAGTTTAAAATATCCTCAACTGAGTAACCGCTAGCCACTTCGACTAACTTCAAATGCGATCCTTCTACGTCCATAACGGCACGGTCGGTAATGATGCGTTGAACGACACCTTTTCCGGTAAGCGGAAGTGTACATTTTTTAAGGATTTTAGATTCCCCATGCTTATTGACATGATCCATAATGACAATAATCTTCCTTGCACCATGAACAAGATCCATCGCACCACCCATTCCTTTGACCATTTTGCCCGGAATCATCCAGTTAGCTAGATCGCCAGTTTGAGAGACTTCCATCCCACCAAGAATGGCTACATCAATATGTCCGCCACGAATCATCGCAAAGGATTCAGCACTATCAAAAAATGATGACCCTGGTATCGCCGTTACTGTTTCTTTACCGGCGTTAATTAAATCGGGATCTATCTGTCCTTCTTCAGGATAAGGGCCAATACCCAGCAGACCATTTTCTGATTGCAAAACGACTTGTTTATCATCAGAAATATAGTTAGCGACAAGAGTTGGTATCCCGATCCCTAAATTTACATAGTTGCCATCTTCAATTTCTTTTTCGGCACGCCTTGCAATTTTTTCTCTACTGTTCATGTTTGCCCCTCCTTACGTACGAACGGTTCTTTTTTCAATTCGTTTTTCTTGCTCTCCTTGAATAAGCGCTTGGACATAAACACCAGGAGTATGAATCGAATCAGGATCTAGATCACCTGTTTCCACAATTCCCTCCACTTCCGCAATCGTCACCTTACCAGCTGCGGCAATCATCGGATTAAAGTTACGAGCTGTTTTATTATAAATAAGGTTTCCCATGCGATCAGCTTTATAAGCGCGGACTAAGCTTACATCCGCCACTAAAGCTTCTTCTAGTAAATATTCTTTTCCATTAAACTCGCGCACTTCTTTCCCTTCAGCGATCGGTGTTCCAACACCAGCTGGAGTGAAAAATGCTGGAATGCCCGCTCCACCGGCACGTATTTTTTCCGCTAAAGTTCCTTGCGGTGTTAATACGACTTCAATTTCACCTGCAAGCATTTGCCGTTCAAACTCTTTATTTTCTCCAACGTAGGAGCCGATGATTTTCTTAATCTGCTTATTTCTTAACAGCAGTCCAAGCCCCCAATCATCAACACCACAGTTATTAGAAATTACCGTTAAATCCTTGGCTCCTGAACGAGCAAGAGCTTGAATTAAGTGTTCAGGAATGCCGCATAATCCAAAACCACCAACCATTAACGTCATTCCATCTTTAATTTCAGAAACCGCTTCATTCGCATCTGTGTAGATTTTCTTCACGCCTTATCCCCCCTTTTCTTATACTGGGTTGACCCCATGCTTGCGATCAGTAAAGTTTAAATATTTCGACATGTAAGCTTCTAATCTAACAGATAGCTCATCTCGAAGCTGATTCGGTTCGACGATATCATCAATGATCAATTCTGATGCCAAATGATAAATATCAATGTCTTTTCTATACTCTTCACGTTTTTCATTAATAAAGGCCGCACGTTCTTCTTCCGGAAGAGCCGCAATCTTATTCGCATATACGGCGTTCACCGCTGCCTCTGGACCCATGACGGCAATTTGTGCAGTCGGCAACGCAATACAGCAATCCGGCTCAAAGGCTGGACCCGCCATTGCGTAAAGTCCGGCACCGTATGCTTTTCTAACAACAACGGTCATTTTAGGCACTGTTGCTTCACTCATCGCAAAGATCATTTTTGCTCCGTGACGGATGATCCCCGCTTTTTCCACATTCGTACCGATCATAAATCCTGGGACGTCGGCAAGGAACAATAATGGAATATGGAAAGCATCACATAAACTAATAAATTTAGCTGCTTTATCGGCAGAATCATGGAATAATACGCCACCTTTTACACGTGGTTGATTGGCAATAATGCCGACCGGCTGACCATTGATTCGGCCTAATCCTGTAATCAGTTCGGACGCAAATAATTTCTTGATTTCACAAAAACTATCTTCATCAATTAAGCGATCAATCAGCTGATACATATCGAAAGGCGCATTTTGATTTTTGGGAATAAGCTCTTCAATGGTCTTTTCAAAAGCCGCGGGAGCTTTCGGTGAAGCCGGAACTGGCTTTTGTGTATAATTTTCTGGGAAATAAGCTAAATATTTACGAGCATACTCAATCGCTTCTTCTTCTGTTTTGGCTAATACGTCTCCACAGCCAGAAACCGAACAATGCATTTTTGCACCGCCCATTTGTTCAAGTGTAACCTTTTCTCCGATGACCATTTCAGCCATCCGTGGAGACCCTAAGTACATTGACGCATTTCCTTCCACCATAACAACGATATCACAAAAGGCCGGGATATAAGCGCCTCCAGCGGCGGATGGACCGAACAATAAACAGACTTGAGGAACTTTTCCAGACATTTTCACTTGATTATAAAAGATTCGGCCTGCTCCTCGTCTTCCTGGGAACATTTCAATTTGATCAGTAATACGCGCACCCGCTGAATCGACAAGATACAGCATTGGGCAACGAAGCTTTTCAGCTGTCTCTTGAATACGAATGATCTTTTCTACTGTACGCTTGCCCCATGATCCCGCTTTCACGGTTGAATCATTAGCCATGACGCAAACGGTACGACCGTTGATCTTACCGATACCTGTTACTACACCATCTGCTGGCAAGTCGCCGGCCATGACATTGGCAAACATGCCATCTTCTACTTGCAGATCATCATCAAACAATAACCGAAGACGATCACGAACAAATAATTTGCCTTGCTCTTTATTTTTCTCATGGTATTTCTCTAATCCACCTTTTAAGACGGATTCTTTTCTTTCCTCATAAGGTGTTTTCATTTCTGTTTCATTCATCACTGCTTCTCCTCACTTTCCTTGATATACTGGTGGACGTTTTTCAGCAAAAGCTCGCAGCCCTTCCAAACGATCCTCCGTAGGTATTAACGAGTTATAAGCAAGCTTTTCGATTTCTAGTCCAGTCGCAAGTCCCACTTGCATACCGTTATTGATCGCCGTTTTCGCTTGGATTAAAGCAAGTGGGGCATTTTTGACCATTTGTTTCGCTAAGTTTAACGACCATTCCATCACATCGGCTGATTGTACAGCATATTCCACTAATCCAATTTGCTCAGCTTGGTCAGCTGTGAGACGCTTCGCCGTAAAGATCAGTTCTTTTGCTTTCCCAAGACCAATTAATCTTGGCAACCTTTGAGTACCACCTGCTCCAGGAATAATCGCGAGTGACGTTTCGGTTAACCCTAGCTTCGCATCCTTTGACACAACACGAACATCACAAGCTAATGCTAATTCCAGGCCTCCACCAAAAGCGACGCCATTCATAGCAGCAATGACCGGCTGCGGTAACGCTTCGACTTCACTCACCGTCGACCCAATTAGAGCAACCGTTTGTTTCACTTCTGAATCGGACATACCTTTTCGTTCTTTTAAGTCAGCACCAGCACAAAATGCCTTTTCTCCCACACCTGTGATGATGACGGCACGAACATCACGATCATGCTTAATTTGATGCAAAGTATCATGTAGATCGTATAAAAGCTGCTTAGACAAGGCATTGGCTGCATTTGGTCGATTCAACGTAACGATCGCAATTCCGTCGTCTCTTTTTTCAAATCCAATCGTTTCACCCAAACGGCTCACCCCTTTCACGATTTTCTGCAAATATCCATTTGTTTACTATTAAGCGGACGCATTAATATGTTTTCTAATAACTGTCCAGCACGTAATAGCGCTTCCATGTTCACTCCTGTTTCAATGTTCATTCCATTAAGCATATAGAGAAGATCTTCTGTCGCTACATTTCCAGAAGCACCTTTAGCGTATGGGCAACCACCAAGCCCACCTAGCGCACTATCAAATGTCGTAATCCCCATCTCTAACGATTTAAGAACATTGGCTAAAGCCGTTCCACGCGTATCATGAAAGTGCATCGCTAATTTCTCTGCTGGAAAAATAGGCAACATCGTTTCTAGTAATCTTTCAACTTGAGTTGGTACTCCCACTCCAATAGTGTCGCCTAGAGATAATTCATCGATCCCCATTGAAAATAGTCGATCCGCTACCTTAACGACTTGGTCTGGATTCACCAAACCTTCATAAGGACAAGCAATAACAGTCGATAAGTAGCCACGAACCGTTTTTCCTGCTGCCTTCGCTTCATTGACGACTTCTTCTAGCACAGGAAACGTTTCATCAATAGTTTTGTTAATATTATTTTTATTATGAGATTCGCTCGCCGACATAAATACACTGACTTCATCCACTTCAACTTTCAGGGCGGCTTCTAGTCCTTTCATATTAGGAACTAACGCCGCATATGTAACACTAGATTTTCTCTTAATAGCCGATAATATGTCAGAAGCATCTGCCAGCTGCGGAATCCATTTCGGATGAACGAAAGAAGTGACTTCAATATAAGAAAGACCACTTTCTGACAATTGATTCAGCCATGCAACTTTATTTTCTGTACTCACGTGATGGGGTTCATTTTGAAGCCCATCACGCGGTCCAACCTCTTTGATCGTTACTTTGTTCGGCAGTTTCAAATGATCCGCCTCCTATTCAATATCGACTAGTCCGTCTGCCTCGTTCACGAAATCTCCTTCTTGGATGTGAACTTTCTGAACCTTTCCATCTTCTTCAGCAGCGATCGGAATCTCCATTTTCATTGATTCTAAAATAACGACATCCTGCCCAACTTTTACCTCATCGCCTTCGCTCACTAATACTTTCCATACATTCCCTGCCATACTTGCCTGGATTGTTGTCATATAAAACTCCCCCTTATTTTGCTGATGTTAACTCTGGCAAATAATATTCATTCACAAATTGAGTTGTTGTATATCCCGTTAAAAATTGCTCATGACTGATCGTTTGAATGAGCATCGGAATATTTGTTTTGATCCCTTCGATCACATAGTCTTCAAGCGCCTGCTTTAAACGTTCACAAGCTTCTTGCCGCGTTTCACCCCAAGCGATTAATTTGCCGATCATTGGGTCATAAAACGGTGTAACTTGTGAACCTTGTTCGATGGCACATTCATTACGAATCCCTTCCCCTTCTGGAAGCTTAAAAGTCGTAATTTTTCCTGGAGAAGGAAAGAAGGTTTTTGGGTCCTCCGCATAAATTCGTACTTCAATCGCATGACCTTTTCGCTTTACCTCTTCCCTAGTAAGAGAAAGCTTTTCTCCAGCTGCCACCTTCAATTGCTCTTCAACAAGGTCTAAGCCGGTGATTTCTTCTGTTACTGGATGCTCCACTTGCAATCTTGTATTCATCTCAAGGAAATAAAAGTTCTGTTCTTTATCTACTAAAAACTCAATCGTTCCAGCATTTGTATAGCCAATATGCTCAGCCGCTTTAACGGCAGCATCTAGCATTTTCTCACGCGTTTCTTCGCTAATAAACGGAGACGGCGCTTCTTCAACTACTTTTTGATTTCGTCGTTGAATTGAACATTCTCTTTCCCATAAAGGAATAATATGTCCATGTGAATCAGCGAGAATTTGCACTTCAATATGATGAGGCTCTTGTATATACTTCTCTAAAAACATCGCTCCGTCACCGAAGAAAGATTCAGCACGCTTTTTGTTGCCTTCAAACGCTTTCCCAAGCTCATCTGGAGAATGAATCAGTTGCATACCAATCCCGCCTCCGCCTGCAGAAGCCTTTAACATTAACGGATAGCCAATTCTTTCTGCTGCCGTTTTTGCCTCCTCTTCGTTTTCAAGCGGAACGTCTACACCTTCAATGATCGGAACACCTGCTTCTTTCATCGTTTTACGAGCTTCGATTTTGCTTCCCATAGAAGCGATAATCTTTGGTGAGGGACCGATAAAAGTCAAACCCTCTTCGATGCATTTTGTTGCAAATGTGGCGTTTTCAGAAAGTAGTCCATAGCCAGGATGAACAGCTTCCGCTCCACTTTCTTTCGCTACACGAATGATTTCATCAGCATTTAAGTAACTTTGATTAACCGGGGGCTTTCCGATGCAAAACGCTTCATCTGCTTGTCGAACAAATAAAGAGTCTGCGTCTGCTTCTGAATAAACAGCCACCGTTTGAATGCCAAGCTTTTGACAAGTACGAATCACTCGAAGTGCAATTTCACCACGATTAGCAATAATAATTTTTGAAAACATCTAAACCGCCCCTTCCCCTACGATAATAAGCTAAGTGATTCTTCTCGCAGCTTAAACTTTTGGATTTTCCCTGATGCTGTCATTGGATATTCTTTCGTAAACACAATATGCTTTGGAATTTTGTAGCGCGAGATCTTTCCTTTGAAATATTCTTTAATCTCATCCGCATCCGCTGCTTCGCCTTCTTTCAAAATGATCCACGCCATCACTTCTTCACCATACTTCATATCAGGAACACCAATAACTTGTGCATCAAGAACTTTTGGGTGTGTGTATAAAAATTCTTCTATTTCACGTGGATAAATGTTTTCTCCTCCACGAATAATCATATCTTTTAAACGGCCAGTAATTCGAACGTATCCCGTTTCATCCATGACTGCCAAATCTCCCGTATGAAGCCAACCTTCCTCATCAATGGCCTCATAAGTAGCATCAGGATTATTATAATAGCCTTTCATTACATGGTAGCCTCTCGTGCACAATTCTCCTTGTACCATCGGAGCAACTGCTTGATTGGTCGTTGGGTCAACAATCTTTACTTCGACATCCGAAAGCGCACGACCAACTGTTTCTACTCGAAGCTCAACTGGGTCATTCACACGTGTTTGTGTGATCACTGGTGAAGATTCCGTTTGTCCATAACAAATAGTAATCTGTGTCATATTCATTTGATCCATCACTGATTTCATAACTTCTACCGGACAGTTGGAACCAGCCATGACTCCTGTTCGCAGATGAGATAAGTTGTAATTTTGAAAATTCGGATGATTCAACTCAGCAATAAACATCGTTGGCACCCCGTGAAGTGCGGTACAATTTTCTTGCTCTACTGTTCGCAAAACAACTTCTGGATCAAACTCTTGAACAGGAACCATCGTCGCCCCTACCGTCACACAGGCAAGCGTCCCGATTACACAGCCGAAGCAATGGAAAAACGGCACAGGAATACAAAGACGATCCTCTTTCGTTAACTCCATACAACTAGCAATATTAAAGGCGTTATTAATTAAATTGCTATGCGTCAGCATGACTCCCTTAGGAAAACCTGTCGTTCCTGACGTATACTGCATGTTAATGACGTCATGAGGATCAAGAGATTTCGTTCGTTCGTCCAACTCACCCTCACTTACTTGATCAGCCATATTTAAAATATCTGTCCAATTAAAAGCACCGTTGTACTCTTGCTCACTTAAAATGACGACGTTTTTCAACAATGGTAACCGCTTCGATTGTAGCTTTCCAGGTTCACAAGTATGAAGCTCTGGACAAAGTTCATAAATGGTATCCACATAAGAATTCCCACGATATTCTTCAATTAAAATTAATGTATTACTCTCGGATTGATTGAGTAAATACTCAAGCTCTGCTGTTCGATAGTTCGTATTCACAGTGACAAGAACAGCCCCCATTTTGCCTGTAGCAAACTGAAGTGTCACCCATTCAGGCACATTCGTCGCCCAAATAGCCATATGCTCTCCTTTTTCAATACCAAGAGCCATTAATCCTTTTGCTACTTTTTTACACAACTCATCAAATTCACTGTACGTATAGCGCAGATTACGATCAGAGTACACAAGCGCTTCATGGTGTGGAAGTTGTTTTGCTCTTTCAGTCAATAATTCCCCTACAGTTTGGTGAATCAATTCCGCCATAACATCCTTCCCCCTCTTTTCAATTAGCAGCCTAGGTGACGAGCAATGACTAATCGTTGAATTTCCGAAGTGCCTTCTCCGATTTCAAGCAGTTTAGCATCACGCAAATATCTTTCAACGTCATATTCACGCATGTAGCCATATCCGCCATGAATTTGAATCGCTTGATTACTTGCACGGAAGCTAGTTTCTGAGGCAAAAAGCTTAGCCATCGCTGCTTCCTTACCAAACGGTTTTCCTTGATCTTTCAACCAAGCTGCCTTATGTACAAGCGTACGAGCTAGTTCAATTTCAGTAGCCATATCAGCAAGCTTAAATTGAATCGCTTGAAATTTAGAGATTGATTGGCCAAACTGCACTCTTTCTTTTGAATATTGCAACGCTTTCTCAAAAGCTGCTTGAGCAATACCTACCGCAAGAGCTGCAATGGAAATACGACCGCCATCTAGTGTAAACAAAAATTGGCTAAATCCCTTTTTGCTATCACCTAATAAGTTTTCCTTTGGCACACGGACATTTTCCAAAACAATTTCACAAGTATTGGACCCTCGAACCCCCATTTTGTCATAATTACAAGAGATCGTAACTCCTGGTGTATCCGTCGGAACGATGACAGCAGATACGATGTTTTTCCCATCTTCTCTCTTGCCTGTAACCGCTGTTACAATAATTTGACGAGCGTAACCAGCGTTCGTAATCCAACACTTTTCGCCATTAATGACGTATTCATCCCCCTCTAGAACCGCTTTCGTTCTAGTTCCGCCAGCATCTGAACCAGCGTTAGGCTCCGTTAATCCGAAAGAACCTAATGTTTCTCCTTTCGCCATCGGTACGAGCCATTCCTGCTTTTGTTCTTCCGTTCCAAAATAATAGATTGGGCTCGCTCCAAGACTAATAGCTGCTGCGTAACTTAAACCTGTTCCGCCACAAGCTTTACCAATCTCTTCGACAGCAATTGCGTATGATATAGTATCTCCGCCTACTCCACCATATTCTTCAGGAAATGGAATACCTAGCAATCCAAGCTCAGCCATTTTTTGAAATGTTTCATAGCGAAATTCTGATGTTTCATCCAAATGTTGAGCATGAGGCTTAATTTCCTTTTCAGCAAAGTCCTTCACCATTTCTTTTAACATTTGTTGTTCTTTCGTTAATTCAAAGTTCATAATTGCTCCCCCTTTGTTTTTCACAATGAAAAATCGTACAGACTAGTCGGTCTTTTTTTGTCGAATGAATAGCCAGCTTCAATTCACCGGCTGACTTTTAAGTAAGTATTTTTTAATATTTGGATCATTCATTCCTTGTTCTGTCATTAAAGCATGAATCAGTAAATCGTTAAACATTTCCCCAATTTGCTCCATTGTTAACTTTCCGTCTTTCTTAAACCATTTATATGTCCAATTCACCATACCGATGATCGCCATCGTCGATATTTCTGCAGACACTTCGGTACGAAAATCGCCGCTTTCTTGCCCTTCTCGGATCACTTGCAAAATCACTTGGCGATATGCATCGCGTTTTTCGTTAATCTGTTGTTCAAAATCCCCTTTTAAATACGTACTCTCTTGATAGAAAACAGTGATATGTGGCTTATAAAGATCAAATACTTTCGTAAAAGACATAATGATTGCACATAACCTAGAAACAGGCGTGTTGTAATTATCATATGCTTCTTTCGCTCGATCTAACACATAAGAAATAAAAACATCATGAATGTGATACAACAATTCATCTTTCGATTTGAAATTGTGATAAAATCCCCCTTTCGATGTTCCACATTCTTCCACAATTTGATCTACTGTTACTCCATGATACCCATGCTTCTCAAACATGACGAGAGAAGTATCAACAATTCTTTGTTTCAAAGTTTTTTTTGGCATAAAGACCATCCTTTAACTGTATATTACCATAGTCGTCATATTACTGACAAACTATTTATCAGAAAATAAAAAATAATAAGTGATTAAGCCTATACTTTTATCCTACTATCTATCTATTTATTTTTCTTTCAGAACATAAAAGGTCTGACCGTACCGATAGAACGGATGAAGCCAGACCTTTTTCACTAATCAATAGCTAATATCACAAGAACGAATTAACATGAGGTCCTGGTAATGATAATTGCTTTCTTTTAGTAATCGTACGGCTTGTGAGCGTACCGCTTTTTCTATCAAATTTCGGACGTACCTTCCGTTTGAAAAAGAAGACGGTTTTTTTTCTTTAATAAACATAAAGTGTTCTCGCATTTTGATTTTGGCTTCGGGACTTAATTGATATTGTTTTTCTGCTGTCATTTTCTCGGCAATTTCCATCAGTTGATCCGGCTCATAATCAGGAAATGGAAAGACAAATGGGAAACGAGATTCTAATCCTGGGTTTAAGGTGAAAAAATGATCCATTTCTTTTGGATAACCAGCTAAAATGAGAATGAAATCATTTTGTTTATCCTCCATATGCTTCACAAGCGTATCAATCGCCTCTTTCCCAAAATCTTTCTCTCCACCTCTTCCTAACGAATAAGCTTCATCGATAAATAAAATGCCTCCCATTGCCTTTTTGATTAAATCTCTTGTTTTCTGTGCCGTATGCCCGATATATTCACCTACTAAATCCGCTCGTTCCGCTTCAATTAAATGACCTTTAGATAGCACTTTCATTTCGAAAAACAAGCGGCCAATAATGCGAGCGACTGTTGTTTTTCCTGTACCTGGATTGCCTTTAAACATCATATGAAGCACTTGGCTTCCAGACTTTAAGCCGCTCGCTTCCCTTTTTCTATTAATATAAATCCAGGCATATATTTCTCTAATCATTTTCTTCAACTCATCAAGCCCTATTAAGGCATCCAATTCATTTTCAATACTTTTTAAGACGGCATGTTCATGAGAATTCGACCATTCAAACGGTTTTTCTTGGCGCGTTGGTTGTTGTTCGATACGATCGTTTTTTGTATGCAGCACAACCTTAATTTGCCCGTTCTCTTTCATTCGTATTGGCTGCTTCATCTTGACCACCCCATACACTTTGACGTAATCCGTCGAAATACGTCATAATTTGCGCTTTCCCGAGAAATAACTTCCCTCTCCCCATTCTATTCATGAAAAATGCAAACCATACATAAAAGACAGCCGAAGCTGTCTTTTCATTAATATAGCTTTCTATACTCTAATAAGGATTGTTGAACGGTTTTGCGCAAATACCATAGGGCAATTAAGTTCGGAATAATCATTAGACCATTGAAAAAGTCGGCCAACTCCCAAACTAAGTCCACTTGGTGAATGGCTGATCCAATCACAATAAATAATAATACGATCACCCGATAAGGTACGACACCTTTATCTTTCCACAAGTATTTGATATTTAGTTCTCCGAAATACGCCCAGCCAAGAATCGTTGTGAAAGCGAAAAACAATAAACAAATCGCAATAAATACTTGTCCAGTCGTACCGAAGCTGGTGATAAAGCTTTGTTGCGTTAAAGCAACGCCTGTTTCTCCTGTTTGATAAGCACCCGAAGCTAAAATCACTAACGCTGTAACTGTACAAATAATGATCGTGTCAATGAGTACTCCTAAAATTGCTACTAAACCTTGCTCTGCTGGATGACGAACATTCGCTGCCGCATGAGCATGAGGAGTGGACCCCATCCCAGCTTCGTTAGAAAACAGCCCTCTTGCTACCCCGTAACGGATCGCTTCCTTAATCGTCGCTCCAAGCACTCCGCCACCTGCTGCCTCTAATTGAAAGGCCGATTTAAAGATCAGTTCAAACACTGGGATAATTTCATGTTTAAATTGAAATAGTAGAATAATGCTCCCGATAATGTATAGGAGCGCCATAATAGGTACCGTTTTCTCGGCAAAAGCAGCTATTCTTTTAATTCCGCCGAATAAAACGAAACCAACGAACAAAGCGACAATAATCCCAATATAAATAGATGGGATCGGTAACACATCTTTAAATCCTGCCGCAATGGAATTCGATTGCACCATGTTCCCAATAAAACCCAATGCCAATATGATAAAAATAGCGAATAAGACCGCCAGTTTTTTGCTGCCGACTCCCTTATCTAAATAATAAGCCGGACCACCGAGGTACTCTCCATTTCGTTCTTCACGATATTTTTGGGAAAGCACGGCTTCAGCAAAGATCGTCGCCATTCCTAAAAAGGAACTCACCCACATCCAAAAGATCGCTCCCGGACCACCGGCTGCAATCGCGGTTGCCACACCAGCAAGGTTTCCTGTTCCTACTTGTCCAGCTACTGCCGTTGATAGAGCTTGAAACGAGGAAATCCCTTTTTCATTCTTCGTATTTTTTTTAAACACGACTTTAAACGCACGGGAAATTTGCGTCAGCTGAATGAAATTCAATTTGATCGTATAATAGACGCCTGTTCCGAGTAGAGAGATGATTAATACCCATCCCCATAAAAATTCATTAATAACTGATACTGCTTTAAACAAATCCAATGTAATCTGCTCCTTACCATAGTTGTCTATCTATTTTACATGATTTTGACCAAATAAAAAACGTGTACATAGTAAATGTACACGCCTCTATTTGTTTATTCTTGATCATCTAAAGAAATTTGTACGTTTCTTTGAGGAGCAAAAGTAGAAATCGCATGCTTATACACTAATTGTTGCTTACCATCTGATTCAAATAATACCGTAAAATTATCAAAGCCCTTTATATACCCACGCAATTGAAATCCATTTAACAAAAATACGGTCACCATTGTAGCGTCTTTTCTTAATTGGTTTAATATTTGATCTTGGATATTGATGCCTTGTTTCATGTTCAATCCTCCTCTTTCTATCTATACTTTAGTATAATTCTATTTCAAATGCAGCTTTCCTGCTATGAAATCCGAAATTTCGTTAATTTTTTTTGATCTGCTTTCCTCTTCCGACAGATCAAACCAATGGACATTCATTTTATTGCGAAACCAAGTTAATTGACGCTTCGCATATCGTCTTGAATTTTGCTTCAACTGCTCGATGGCTTCTTCCAACGTTACTTCATTGCGAAAGTAGCTAAATAGCTCTTTATAACCGATCGCTTGAACCGCTTGTCCTTCTCTAATCCCTTTATCCCACAAGCCTTTGACTTCTTCAAGCAAGCCTTCATCCATCATTTGATCAATTCTATCATTAATTCGCTCGTATAAAAGCGCTCGATCTATCGTTAAGCCGATAATGACGATATCGTATAAAAGATCTGGCTGTTGTTCGGCCTGATACTCCGACATTTTCTTCCCGGTTGTCCGATAAATTTCCAGCGCGCGAATGACCCGCCGAACATTATTAGGATGAATATGACTAGCGGCCTCCGGATCGACTGATAATAACTCGTCATACAGCGCTTGTTTACCACGACTGTCCGCTTCCTTCTCCAAATCTAAGCGAAGCTGATCGTCCTTTCCTTTATCAGAAAAATGGTAATCATAAATAACCGATTGTATATAAAGACCCGTTCCTCCAACGATCATTGGCAGCTTGTCCTTTGATGAAATATCTGCAATTTTCTCTCGCACAATCGTTTGAAACTCAGCCGTTGAAAAAGATTCGTCTGGATCTTTAATATTTAACAAATGGTGAGGAATCCCTTCCATTTCAGCTTCTTTAATCTTGGCGGTACCAATATCCATTCCACGATAGATTTGCATGGAGTCCCCACTAATAATTTCTCCATTAAAGCGGTGGGCTAACTCGATGCTGAGAGCGGTCTTGCCAACGGCCGTTGGACCGATCAGCACGATCAATTTTTCTCGATGTTGCAATCTCTTCACTGCCTTTTATGCTTTTTTCTTATCGTATCATATGTTTGGATACTTGTTGAGGATAATAATTCATTCTCACCACTTTTTTCACTTCTAAACATCAAAAAGAACGATCCAAAAATAAAGTATCACTCACTCCATTCGATCGTTCTTTTTATTTACGTCATTATGGTTGTACTTCTACAGGTGTCTCAGCATCTTTAATTTCTTGATCTAACTCTGTTTCATAACGAGCCGCTGTTTGTTCATCCCAACTAAGCCATTCCGCCATTAGTTGAATGATGTCCTTTTTATATGTTTTCGCCCATTCAATATTGAAGAACACAGCACCCGTACGACGAATGAAAAAGTCTACTGGTTTCGCGACCATCTCATGCTTGATTGCATACACAATTTGGGCATAAATATCTGTCGGCAATGCTTGTTGCTCGTTAGTAGCGGCAATCTTGAACAATTCATCTACGTTAGAGCCGTACATTTGAGCTAATTTTCTTCCTTGTTCTTTCGTTAAACCAAAGGAAATTGCTTCATTTTCTTTTTTATGAATGAAAAATTCAAAATTACTAGCACCGCCCACGTCTCCTCCTGAAATCGGCATATGGAGCGTTTGAACAGCTTTGAAGGATTTCCCTGCTTCCGCTGTTAATTGTCGAGCCACTAGATCAACGACCATTTCCGCCATTTTACGATATCCTGTTAGCTTCCCACCAGCAATCGTGATGAGTCCGCTATCTCCTTCCCAAATCTCATCTTTACGGGAAATTTCAGAAGGATCTTTCCCTTCTTCATAAATAAGAGGGCGAACTCCTGCCCAACTGGACTCTACATCACTTGCTTCTACTTTTACTTCTGGGAACATGTAACGGATCGCCTGTAAAATGTAGTCTCTATCCTCAGCTAACATTTTAGGACTAGTCGTATCTTTATCAAAAAACGTATCTGTTGTGCCTACATACGCTTTGCCGTCACGCGGAATCGCAAAAATCATTCGACCATCTGGCGTATCGAAGTAGACCGCTTGACGAAGCGGAAACTTCGACTGATCAATGACAATATGCACACCTTTTGTTAATCGTAAGTTTTTATTATTAGTCGAGTAGTCTTTTTTCCGAACCGCATCTACCCACGGTCCTGCCGCATTGACAACTTTCTTCGCATGAATGTCGATCATTTCGCCTGTCAATAAATCTTTCGCTTGAATCCCAACGATTTTCTTCTGATCGTAAATGAAGTCTTCCGCTTTCATATAGTTGATGGCAAGCGCGCCTTCCGCTACCGCTTTTTTCATGACCTCAATCGTGAGTCGCGCATCATCCGTGCGATATTCTACATAATAGCCGCCACCTACTAGCCCATCCTTTTTCACTAGCGGCTCTTTATTTAATGTTTCATTAGTTGATAACATCGTTCTTCTTTCTGACTTCTTTACTCCTGCTAAAAAGTCATACACTCGCAAACCAATACCCGTTGAAAATTTGCCGAACGTGCCTCCCTTATGTAATGGAAGCAACATCCATTCTGGCGTCGTCACATGCGGGCCATTTTCGTACACAACCGCTCGCTCTTTTCCGACTTCAGCTACCATTTTCACTTCAAATTGTTTTAAATAACGAAGACCACCATGCACGAGCTTCGTTGAGCGACTAGATGTCCCAGCTGCAAAATCTTGCATTTCCACTACCGCTACTTTCATGCCGCGTGTCGCCGCATCTAACGCGATCCCTGAACCTGTAATCCCTCCACCGATCACCACTAAATCATAGGTTGTTGATTGTAAATGATGCAACATTTCTTTTCTCTGTACATTTGAAAAATTCATGATGATTTCCCTCCATTATTTGACGATAAAAACGCAAAAAGAGACCTATCGAAACATAGCAAAACAGATGCTATGAAGACAGGTCTCTCTCATTCTCTAGACAATTTATTAACTTGTCTCTATTATACTATACTTATTTATATTTTAAAAGCTAAAGTTGCTTCAATCGCTTTTTTCCAGCCATGATAGAGGCGATCTCGTTGGCTTAACTCCATATCCGGCTGGAATTTCTCCTCGATCTTCCATTGAGCAGAAATTTCACTGCGATCCTTCCAGAAGCCGACAGCTAATCCGGCTAAATAAGCTGCACCAAGCGCTGTCGTTTCATTAATAATTGGGCGATCGACCGGTACTTGCAAAATATCACTTTGGAATTGCATTAAGAAATCGTTTTTCACCGCTCCCCCATCGACACGAAGCGCTTTTAAAGAAATGCCCGAATCTATTTCCATCGCATCGAGCACATCTTTCGTTTGGTAAGCTAATGACTCAAGCGTCGCACGAATAAAATGTTCTTTCGTTGTTCCTCTCGTCAATCCGAACACGGAACCACGTACTTCACTATCCCAATAAGGCGTTCCAAGTCCAACAAAGGCAGGGACGACATAGACTCCTTCCGTTGACTCGACCTTTTTCGCATACTCTTCACTATCAGGAGATTGCTTAATCATTCTCATCCCATCTCGAAGCCATTGAATCGCCGAGCCTGCGACAAAGATACTTCCTTCTAGTGCATACTCTACTTTTCCATCAATGCCCCACGCAATAGTCGTTAACAAGCCATTTTGCGAAGCTACCGCTTTTTCACCTGTATTCATTAACATGAAACAGCCTGTTCCATACGTATTTTTCGCCATTCCTTCTTCATAACAAGCTTGTCCAAACAATGCCGCTTGCTGATCTCCAGCTGCTCCTGCAATCGGAACTTCATGACCGAAGAAATGATGTGGAGCTGTTAAGCTATACACTTCAGAAGAAGGTCTCACTTCTGGAAGCATCGCTTTTGGAATGTTTAAAATGTTGAGAATTTCATCATCCCATTGTAAATTATGAATGTTGTACATTAATGTTCGTGACGCATTGGAATAATCTGTGACGTGAGCTTTCCCTCCAGACAATTTCCAA
Source organism: Bacillus sp. Hm123 (assembly GCF_051842975.2). Classification (NCBI taxonomy): domain Bacteria; kingdom Bacillati; phylum Bacillota; class Bacilli; order Caryophanales; family Bacillaceae; genus Bacillus; species Bacillus sp. Hm123. The sequence continues at coordinate 1,429,503 of NZ_CM200277.1, read as the reverse complement.
ATCAACCACGTATCGATCGTACCAAAAAGAAGTTCTCCTCTTTCCGCTTTCTCTCGTGCTCCTTCTACATTGTCCAAAATCCATTTAACTTTCGTACCGGAGAAGTAAGCGTCAATCAACAATCCCGTTTTCTCACGGAATAAAGAATCATGCCCTTGAGCTTTCAATTCTTCGCAAATTTCTGCCGTTTGGCGAGATTGCCACACGATTGCGTTGTAAATCGGGCGCCCCGTCTCTTTCTCCCAAACGAGTGTTGTTTCACGCTGATTCGTAATGCCGATTCCAGCGATTTGTTCAGGGCTCACTCCATTTTCAGAAAGCACAGTCGCCATACAAGCAAGGATCGTTCCCCAAATTTCGTTGGCATTATGCTCCACCCAGCCTGGATGCGGAAAATGCTGCGTGAACTCCTTTTGAGCAGCATGAACAATTTCCCCTTGTTTATTAAAAAGAATCGCTCTTGAACTCGTTGTTCCTTGATCTAAAGACAAAATATATTTTTCCATTATAACCCCTCCATTTATGTTTATTTACTCACATCGAGTTGGCTTGCTCCTACCTGTTTTTCCTTATCTAACAGCAAAGCCGCTAATAAAATAATGGCAATTACCGAACATACAACCCAAAAAGCGAGACCAAACTCCCCTTGAAAAGCTCCTTTATAGAAAAGCCCTCCTAATGAGCCTCCTAAAGCAGGTCCTAACACAGGAATCCATGAATACCCCCAGTTTGATGGGCCTTTCCCTGGAATCGGTAATAAAAAATGAGCAATTCGTGGGCCGAGATCTCTCGCCGGATTAATCGCATAACCTGTCGTTCCACCGAGGGATAAACCAATGGCTACAATTAATAATCCTACAATAAAGGGATTTAAGCCTTCCGTAAACTCATTTGCTCCAATCGATAAAATACCAACGACTAAAATAAACGTTCCAATGATTTCACTCATTAAATTTGAAAATGAATGCTTGATCGCTGGACCTGTCGCAAACACACCAAGCTTCAAGCTTCACTCCCGGATCATCTGTTGCTTTCCAATGAGGTAAGAAATGCAGATAAACAATCATCGCTCCAATGATTGCTCCAATCATTTGCGCTAAAATGTATGATGGGACATCACTCCAAGCAAAGTCTCCTGTAAACGCGAGACCAATCGTAACAGCGGGATTCAAATGAGCTCCGCTGAACTGGCCAACAGCATAAACAGCCATCGCTACAGCAAGACCCCATCCCCAAGCAATCACAATCCAACCTGAACCGAAAGCATACGATTTCTTTAAGTTAACGCTCGCGTTAACCCCAGCTCCTAAAATAATTAATAGAGCCGTTCCAATAAATTCCCCCATAAATGGAGTCATGGCAATACCTCCCCTTTTCAATGAAATGAAAAAAAAGAGAACAAAAAAACACAACTCTCCCCAATTGCAGGATTCAGTTGTGATTCTCAATGTTCTCTCTCACAAATTATTAACTTGGCTTTATATTAAATTGCATTGAAAGCGTTGTCAACATTTTTTTAACAAAAAAGGACTTTTTTGAACTTCTCTTTTGAGAATGTTATAATATTCCTATGATTAAAGAAGGAGAGAAGATAGATGAATACATATTTTACTGCAGTAGATTTAACAAAAAAGATAGAAAATAAGAAGGAATACAAAGAGCAGTTAAAGCGATATCAGCAACGTTTATTAAGCTTACAACAGCTAATTTTCAAAGAAAAGATTGGCTTAATCCTTGTCATGGAAGGCTGGGATGCGGCTGGGAAAGGCGGAGCAATTAAGCGCGCTACTGAAAAACTAGATCCTCGTGGTCTTCAAGTACACCCTATTGCTGCACCTGCTCCGCACGAACTGCGCTACCACTATTTGCAACGCTTTTGGAGAAAACTTCCTCAGTATGGGCAAATTGCGATTTTCGACCGCTCATGGTATGGAAGAGTCCTAGTAGAAAGAATCGAAGGCTTTGCGACAAAAGCCGAATGGAAAAGAGCTTACGAAGAAATCAATCATTTTGAACAAGAATTAACAGATGACCGTTATATTGTATCGAAGTTTTGGATCCATATTAGTAAGGATGAACAAGCGAACCGCTTTGCTGAAAGACAACAAAACCCGCTGAAGCGCTGGAAGATTACCGATGAAGATTGGCGTAATCGTGAAAAATGGGAGGAGTATGAAAAAGCGGCTGAAGACATGTTTGAAAAAACAGGTGTCGAATCGGCGCCATGGCATATCATCCCTGGTAATGATAAAAAATATGCAAGAGTCGCTGTCGCAAAGCAAATCGTCGAAGATATCGAAAATAATTTAACCGCTAGAGGTATTAAACTACCAGACTACTCATTATTTGAATAATTAACTGCTAATAAGCCTGTCCCCCGAATAAAGGGACAGGCTTATTTATATATGCTTAATAATAAAGCTTCCACAGCTCTCGATTAGAGGTCGTGATCGCACACGCTCCTGCCTCAAGCGCCATTTCTACTTCTTCTTGTTTCTCAATTAACCCGCCGGCAAAGATCGGTTTGCCTGTTTGCTCATGCAACGTTTTAATGACTTTCGGCACAACACCTGGCAAGACTTCAATATAGTCTGGATCTGTTTTTTCAATCAACTTAATGCTGCGGTTCAATGCGCTAGAGTCAATAATAAAGGCTCTTTGCGTCGCATATAAGCCTTTTTGCTTCGCTTTAATGAGTGCATTTCCTTTCGTTGAAATAATTCCATATGGTTTCACATACTGCGCAATAAATTCAACCGCATGCTCATCGGTCGTTAGCCCATGAATTAAATCTAAGTGCAGAAACATCTTTTTCCCTTGTTGTTGGGCATATTCAAATACACTTTTGACCATACCGACATGAAGATCAAGGAACACTCCATACTCAAATGGAGTATCTAGCATCTTATCAAAATCCTTCATCGTTCGCACAGCAGGCAAAATTTTTTGACCATGAAAATTCATTCTTTCCCTCCCTCCTTTATTCTGATGTGCCTATTGTTTTCTTTTCTGTCTGTTGAAGATTATACATCATAAATATCGCCGCCAAAAAGAAAAACATGACGCTGATCATCATAAAAAAGTTGATTTCCTCAAACATTTGCAGCATTAATCCTCCTGCATATGGGCCTGTTAAACTACCGACACTAAAACTCATACCGCATAATAAGTTCCCTGTCGGAAGCAAGTGTTTCGGTGTTAGATCCGTCATAAAGCTAATTCCAGTACTAAAGGTAGAACCGACGACCATACCTGTAACGAACAACATGAAGAGAAGAACATAATAATGCTCCATAATCAAACTAGATACGAAAAACAAACCGCATCCTACTGCTAAGATCACTCCTAACACTCGCTTTCTCCCATATTTATCACTCATCATTCCGAGCGGAAATTGAAAAATAATCCCTCCAAGAGCAAAGGTCATTAGCAAAACAGATATTTGCTGAATCGATAAATCATTACGAACACCATATATCGGAAATATACCATTCAACGAAGATTCAAGAAATCCATACCCGAAAGTCGGCAAAAAAGCGATCCAGCCGTAACGAGAAGCTTCTCGAAAACGTTTCAACGTCTCCATAAATGAATTCGTTTGAATGGACTGCTCTGGGAAATCATTTTTCAACAAAAATAAAAATCCCCAACAACATAAGCAAAGTATACTCGACACGATAAAAGGCAAGGCTTCATTAAACTTGATGAAGCTCGTCATTAGCGGACCTAGCGCAAAGCCAACACCGAAAAATAAACCATATAAGGAAATGTTCCTCCCACGGCGATGTGCTGGTGAAAACGAGGTAATCCACGTTTGTGTACCGAAATGAAGCGTATGATCGCCTATCCCAATCAACAATCTTAACAAAAACCAAAACCAATAAGACTTCCATAGTGGAAAGCATAATAAAGAAATGATCACGAGCAACCCGCCACTAATAATGACCGGCTTATAGCCATATTGTCTTAACGGCTTTTCCATAAAAGGAGAAACGAATAAAATCCCAATATAAAGAGCCGACGCATGCAAGCCGTTTAAAGACGAAGACACTCCTTCTTGCTCGAAAATTATAGAAATGACCGGAAGTAACATTCCTTGACTAAATCCAGAGATCGCCACGATACTAACTAATATCCAAAAGCGATATCGTTCCTTTACTTGTATCATCTGTACCCTCACTACTTTTCCAATTGTTTACTCACCATTGTAAGTGAACGAGACGCTTTCGTACAGAATACTTTTTGTAGCCTATTTTTCACTTTCTTCTTGCTCTTCACGTTACGTGATGTTTTATGATAAGAATAATTACTTTGAAGGAGAGATCAATGATGAAAAAATATACGATTGGAGAATTTGGTAAACTGACAGGTACATCCGCTCGGACGTTACAATACTATGATGAAATCGGTCTACTAAAAGCAGAGCGAACCGCAGCTGGACATCGCTCCTATACGGAGCAAGACTTTTTTACGCTCCAAAAAGTTATTTCTCTAAAGTTTTTAGGGTTTTCCCTTGATGAAACAGCCAAGTATCTTCGCAATGAAAATTGGGATATGAAGGATTCCCTTGTCTTTCAACGAGATATGATGAAGAAAAAACGAGAACAGTTAGATGATTCCATTCGATTATTGAATTTAGCGATCGAACGAATTGATCATAACTACAAGCTCGACCCACAAGTTTTCACTTCCATTATTAACAGTGTCCAAATGGAAGAAGAGCATAAAGAATGGATGAAATCTTATTGGCCCGAAGAATTTGTTGAACAGATTTATGACAGAGTGAAAGAAGATCAAGAGGAGTATGAGAAAAAAATGATGGATCTTTTTTCTCGATTTAAAGAAATCATGTTTTCTGATTTTCCGAATCCTCAAGTGGAAAAGCTCGTTCATGAATTACTTGCCATGGCAACAGAATTAACGGGGGAAAACCTTTCATCACTAGAAACATTACCAGTCGAAGATATCCCGTTAGACCCTTGGCTGTTTTCTAACCCGTTTTCACCTGAAGAAGAGAAATGGTTAGAGCAAGTGATGACTTACTACATGGAAAAAGAGGAGAAAAATCATGCCGAAGAATAACGATACGAAACAATGGAAAACCTTTTTTCAATTATTCATACAGAGCAACATACCGAAATGGCTAATTGTTGTCGCGATTACTTTAAGCATCATCGAAACCGCTGCCGGATTAGTTGTTCCTTTGTTTACCCGCAATTTAGTAGATGGGCTCGCCCAAAACCAACTGCCGCCATCTGTGATCGTTTTTTTAGCCGGTAGCTTTTTATTGCAAACCATTTCAGGTGGATTTTCTTTTTATTTGATGAGTTATATTGGCGAATACGTCGTTTCCTCGATTAGAGAGCGCTTATGGAATCAAGTACTCACTCTTCCTGTTGATTATTTTGATCAGCATGAATCGGGCGAGACGATGAGCCGAATCACACAGGATACAAACATTGTCAAAACGTTAATTACACAGCATCTCGTCTCTTTTGTCACAGGGATCATCTCGGTGATTGGAGCCGTTGGCATTCTATTATTCATCGATTGGAAAATGACGGTGATCATGTTACTCGCCGTTCCGCTTGCCATCTTAATGATTGTTCCATTAGGGCAAAAAATGTATCGCATTTCTAAAAATACGCAAGAAGAAATGGCTGGATTTTCAGGAGATCTTGGGCGAGTCCTCTCCGATATTCGTCTAGTGAAAGCTTACAACGCTGAGCCGATTGAAAAAAGAAAAGGATCGAATCGCATCCAAGGTTTATTTCAATTCGGCTTAAAAGAAGCGCGAATTCAAGCGATCATTTCCCCTTTCATGACGGTCATTATGATGCTTGTTCTCGTTGTCTTAATTGGCTACGGTGGCGTTCGAGTGGCTTCTGGAGAGCTATCGGCTGGGTCGCTTGTCGCCATCATCATTTACATGTTTCAAATCATCATCCCATTTAGTCAAATGGCTTCTTTCTTTACTTCGTTTCAAAAAGCGATGGGCGCAACGGAGAGAATCCAAGAAATTTTATCTTTACCGACGGAAACAGAAGATGCAGGCCGTCCGGTAAAAGAGGCTTCAACGGATCTCGTGCTGAAAGATTTGTCATTTAGTTATAGTGGAGATAAGCCAGTGTTAAAGCGCTTTAACCTTCATATACCTGCTGGGAAAACAACGGCTTTTGTCGGACCGAGCGGAAGTGGGAAAACGACGCTATTTGCTTTGTTAGAACAGTTTTATCATCCAGATGACGGACAAATTCTACTAGGAGAGGACCCAATCGATGAGTTTCAACTAGCAGATTGGCGAAATCAAATCGGCTATGTATCACAAGAAAGCCCGATTATGTCAGGAACGATTCTTGAAAATATTTGCTATGGGATGGAAAATAACGTGTCGTTAGAAGAGGCGAAACGAGCGGCGCAGCTCGCCAATGCTGATGAATTCATTGAACGCTTGCCCGATCAATATGATACGGAAGTAGGCGAGCGTGGGATGAAGCTGTCAGGCGGTCAACGGCAAAGAATTGCTATCGCTCGCGCCTTTATGAGAAACCCGAAAATTTTGCTTCTTGATGAAGCGACCTCCAACCTAGATAGCGCCTCTGAACGGCTTGTACAAAAAGCGTTGGATCAATTGATGAGCGGACGAACAACACTTGTCATCGCTCACCGCCTATCGACGATCGTTAATGCCGATCAAATTGTCGTTATCGAAAACGGGCAAATCACCGGAACAGGTACACATGATACACTACACGATCAGCACCCGCTTTATCGCAAATTAGCGAATCAACAATTTAATAGCTAAAACGCAGTGGGGAGAGTCCCCACTGCGTTTTAGCTGTTATTTTCCTGTCAGAAACATTTTCGTAATCGCGGCAAACTCTCTTATGTATGCTTGCACTTTCGTGATCTCCGGTGTAGGAGCGGCAAGCGGATATATTTTGATCCCTTGTTTTTCTGCTAGCTTTTTAGCTCGATATAGATGGAAATCATTTGTGACGATAACCGCTTCCTTGATCTTAAATTTCTGTTTGGAAAAAATGATATTTTCATAGGTCGATGTCGATTCGTCTTCTACTAATATGTGGTCTTGCGGTATTCCATTTTCAATAAAAAACTGTTTCATCGCTTCCGCTTCTGTTATATCTTCTCCAGAGCCTTGCCCGCCAGATACAATCACTTTCGCTTCCGGATTTTCCTTCAAATAATCTAGTGCCTTACTCACACGATATTGCAGACTTAATGACATTTCTATCCCGTTTACTTTCGCCCCTAGTACAATAACATGTCCCACATTGGCTGGAGGCTTTTCAGCAGCGGTTGCTTTCATTTGCTGATAGTAATAGATGCATAAGCCGATCGGTACTACTAATACGAGCACACTGCTGATGAACCATAGCTTTCGAATAATCATGATTTCTCCTCTTTGCTTATTTTATATGTAATCATTCTATATTTTAACATATGTATTTACTATTAATGGAGTAAAGTGTGGCATTAATTATGAGGAAACAAGATAAAAAGAACGCCCAGAAGGACGCCTATGTAAAAAGCATTTACTTTTCTTGTAGCTTTAATATTGCTAAACATATAACACCAATTGATAGTAAACTTATTGCACTATTCACAGTTATTTCCCCTAATACACTTAAAACAAATGTGCTTACACCCATTCCTAACGCAATGGCTGTTAAGATTGTTTTCATCACGTTTCTGTTCATCGTAGAATCTCCTCCCCCTCATTTATCATTCGACATCTGGGAGGAGAACCCTTTGATGCTTACTGTGGTGTATTATCGTCCGAATGCGTCAATAAGAAAAAGAGCACCCTATTGGATGCTCTAAACGTTATTGTTACTGCACTACAAATGTTACGATAGTATCTGGATATCCAGTTGCTTTAATTGTACATACCATTGTGCCAGTCCCGTAATAATAGTGGGTCGGTTCAAACCACATCATACCAGGACTTGTTTTTACGTAATTATAAAATTCATGATTTTTTGGAGTTTCATTAAAAATAAATTTAACTCACATAATCCGCTTAAACATTTTTTCCAGCTCATAAGTAGAGTAATGAACAAGAATCGGGCGACCATGCGGACATGTAAACGGATCAGAACTTTTTCTTAAGTCATCGAGCAATTGTTGAATTTCATCTTGCCTTAAGTGATGGTTCGCTTTGATCGATGCTTTGCAGCTCATCATAATTGCCGCTTCTTCCCGCAATTTTTTAATATCGACTTGTTTCATCGCTAATAGCTGCTCGATCATTTCTTCGATGATCGTTTGCTCTTCTCCTTTTGGGAACCATTGCGGATGAGAGCGAACAATGAACGCCCGGTCTCCAAACGACTCTAGGAAAATGCCGACTTCCTCTAACTGCTCCGTATACTGTGAAATTTTGATACAATCATCCGCGGAATATTCTAATGTCAGTGGCATCAGCATGTCTTGCAGTTCTTTTTCGACTCGTCCTACTTTTTCTTTGAAATACTCGTATTTAAGTCTTTCTTGAGCGGCATGCTGGTCGATCATATATAGCCCCTTTTCGTTTTGAGCGAAAATATATGTTCCATGCATTTGACCGATTGGATAAAGCGGCGGAATGCGACTGTCGATGGGCTTGCTTTCTACTCCCACCTCCTCCACTTCCTCTATTTCATCCCCGTGATCAGGAATCAAAAAGCTAGGTTCTTCCTCTATTACAAGCGGAGCTACACTCGCTGTTTGCTCTTGATTCAATGAATCCACCGCCTCATTTTCCGGCCAATTTCGCTCTTCTACAAACGAAAAGTTAGGTTTCGTTTTTTCTATTTGTGGTGGTGGAGATGGGGCCAGATGATCGAGTGTCAACGTTTGCTGTTCGGATTCAACTCGCACCTTTTTTTGGATCGGAGCGGCACTCGGAATTAACGTTTCCTTTTTAAAGGCTTGTTGGACAGCCGAAGTAATTAATTCGATTAACTGCTGCTCCTTACTAAAGCGAACCTCTAATTTAGACGGGTGAACATTGACATCAACTAACAGCGGGTCCATGTTAATATTAACGAGGGCAATCGGATAACGGCCAATCGGAAGAAGGGTATGATACCCCTCTAACACCGCTCGCACTAACCCATAGTTTTTAATGAAACGACCATTCACCATCAATGACATATAATTTCTTGAAGCTCTTGTGATTTCCGGAAGAGCGAGCCAACCGTCGATTTCAAAATCTAGGGAAGACGCATTTAACGGAACCATTTTTTTTGCGATATTGACTCCATAAATGGCGGCTAATACTTGTCTGACATCGCCGCTTCCCGTTGTATGCAATAGCTCGCGGCCATTATGTCGCAGACGAATAGACACCTCCGGATGAGCTAACGCTAATCGATTGACAACATCGGTAATATTTCCAAGCTCAGTATGAATCGTTTTCATATATTTTAATCGGGCAGGTGTGTTAAAAAATAACCCCGATACTTTAATATCTGTTCCTTGACGGCTGTTCGCTTGAATATGCTCCTGTACTACGCCACCTGAAAGAATGATTTTTGAACCTGCTCCCTCCCCAGTGCTCGTCGTCATTTCGAGCTCTGAAACCGAAGCGATACTCGGTAAAGCCTCTCCCCGAAAGCCGAGGGTGCGAATACGGAACAGATCATTTTCGTCTTTAATTTTACTCGTGGCGTGACGGGCAAAAGCGGTGAGTACATCTTCCGGCTCAACACCGCTACCGTTATCAACGATTCGAATACTTTCAAGTCCTGCTTCCTCGACATCGATTTCAATCACTGTGCTATTGGCATCAATTGAGTTTTCTACTAGTTCTTTTACAACAGAAGCCGGGCGCTCGACCACTTCTCCAGCCGCGATTTTATTGGATAGCAAGTCATCTAACAACATGATTTTCGCCATCTTCGTCACCCTCTCTCATCGGTTATTTTTTGACTTTTTTCTGCAAGGCATAAAGAGCATTCATCGCATCTAACGGCGTCATTTCTAGCAAATCAAATTTCTTCAACTCATCAATGATCTTGCTTTCTTTTGCTGAAGGCTTAGGTTCCACTTCTTCCTCTTGGAAAAGTGACAATTGAGCCGCTGTTTTTTCTACTTTAACCGTTGCCTGTTCTTCTTTTACTTGATGATTAGCCGGTTTACTTTCTTGCTGTCCCTTCTCTTCTAATCCTGTTAAAATTTCATTCGCTCGTTTGATTAACTCTTTCGGAAGCTCAGCTAACTCGGCTACGTGAATTCCGTAGCTTTTATCGGCCGCTCCTTCTTTGATTTTATGCAAAAAGACGACTCTTCCGTTTTGTTCAACGGCTTGAACATGGACATTGGTTAATTGAGTTAACTCTTCTGCTAGCACGGTCAGTTCGTGATAGTGTGTTGAAAACAATGTTTTTGCGCCAATTTTATCGTGAATGTGCTCAATGATCGCTTGAGCAAGTGCCATTCCATCATACGTAGATGTTCCGCGCCCGATTTCATCAAATAAAATTAACGATTGATTCGTGGCGTGGGTAATGGCATTTTTTGCTTCTAGCATTTCGACCATAAACGTACTTTGTCCGGAAATCAAATCATCAGCCGCTCCGATTCTCGTAAAGACTTGATCAAAAATAGGAAGCTCGGCTTTCGTAGCTGGCACGAAACAGCCAATTTGCGCTAAAATCGCTGTTAACGCCACCTGTCTCATGTACGTGCTTTTCCCGGACATATTCGGTCCCGTAATCAGCAACACTTCTCTTTCTTCGTTCATCTGACAATCGTTCGGCACATATTGTTGCGAATCCATCACTTTCTCAACGACGGGATGGCGGCCATCTTCAAGAACTAATTCTCGTCCATTCGTTAACGTTGGACGGACGTAATGACGCATTTCACTCACCGTCGCAAAGCATTGCAGAACGTCTAGCTCACTAACTAAATGCGAAAGTTGCTGCAAACGTGGAATATACTCTTTGACACTTTCTCTTAGCTCTAAAAATAGTGTGTACTCTAGCTCCACCATTTTTTCGTTCGCCTGTAAAATCATCGCTTCTTTTTCTTTTAACTCGGGCGTGATGAACCGTTCACAGTTCGCTAACGTCTGTTTTCTTTCGTATCTACTGTCATCTAATGCGTGTAGATTCGCTTTTGTAATCTCAATATAATAGCCAAAAATACGATTGTAGCCGATTTTTAAAGACTTAATGCCTGTCCGCTCTTTTTCTTCACGTTCTAAGTTGGCAATCCATGTTTTTCCGTTGCGACTAGCATCACGATACGTGTCTAGCTCTGCATGAAAGCCTTCCTGAATCATGCCGCCTTCTTTAATCGTCAATGGAGGATGGTCAATTAACGCTCTTTCTAACAGATCAGTCAGTTCCTCACAAGGATCGATGTTGTTCATTAACTTCCGGATTTCTTCGCTATTGATTTGCGAAAGAATTTGCTTTAATACCGGAATTTGCTGTAACGATTTTTTTAATTGAACGAGATCGCGCCCATTCACATTGCCAAAAGCCACTCTTCCAGCTAAACGCTCTAAATCATATACTTCCTTTAACTGCTCGCGAAGTTCCTGGCGCTCAAAAAAGGAGGAAATGAGCGTTTGCACCATCGTTAAGCGCCGCTCAATTTGATCTTTTTGGATAAGTGGTCGGTCGATCCATTGCTTTAATAGTCGTCCGCCCATCGCTGTCATCGTCTCGTCCAGAAGCCAAAGCAGTGAGCCTTTCTTGCCTTTCGATCGAATCGTTTCCGTTAATTCCAAATTGCGCTTTGAATATTGATCAATTCTCATAAACTGATGGACGTGATATGGCTCAACTGGCTGCAAATGATCTAAGCTTCTCTTTTGTGTCCGATGTAAATACGAGAATAGTAAAGAAACGACTTGTCTAAGCTCTGATTGATTCACCTGTTGCATCAGTGGAAGAAAAACTTCTTGTTCAACGCTTCCCTCTTCTGTAGACAGCGTCACGGATAACCGCTCTGTCAGTTGACGTTGAATTGCCCCATCAAGATTTGCTTCAATGACGACTTCTTTCACTTGTAAAGTAGCTAATTCATTCATTACTTCATCTAATGAAGCTAAAGACGTGACTTTATTTTCTCCTGTTGATAAATCACTAGCTGCTAATCCATACGCTCCGTTATCGAACGAGCATAACGCAGCTAAATAGTTATTTTCTTTATCTTGAAGCCCTTTGCCTTCCATGACCGTTCCAGGAGTAATCAGCTGGACGACTTCACGTCTGACGACACCCTTCGCTTGTTTCGGATCTTCTGTTTGCTCGCAAATAGCCACTTTATGACCTAGCTCGATTAGCCGTTCGATGTAGCCTGCTGCTGAATGGTAAGGAACGCCGCACATGGGGATCTTTTCTGCTCCCCCTCCCTCCCTGCTCGTTAACGTGATTTCAAGCAGTTGACTCGCCTTCGTCGCATCTTCAAAAAACAGTTCATAAAAATCACCTAAACGGAAAAATAAAAAGGCATCTTGATACTCTGCCTTGACTTTTAAATATTGTTGGATCATTGGGGTATATTGCTTCATTACATTCCAATCCCTTTCCACATTGCCTATCTATTTTCAAATTATAATTATATCATACCCCTTATGTGGAAGCAGAAAAAAAGTGCCGGCCATTTCTTTCGGCCCGCACGGATGATTAATGGTGATGTCCATCATCAAGAAATGATGTATCCAGTTCTTCATAGTCATCCTCATCATCGAAATCGCAATCCCAGTCGTCATCACAGCCATGCGGATGAACGGCTACACAAATTTTCGTCTCGCCAACCACTTCAACTAAAAACTCTCTTTCTACGTGCACCACGATTTTGTTTCCGTGCTTCGAAATGACAGCTTCACAGCAATTTGGCTGCTGCAATACTCTCGCTATGACCTCATCATCATCAAAGCAATCTTCATCACGATACTTCAGTTTAATCACATCTTTATAGTCGACCTTCTCTGTGACAACTGACGTTTTTGTATTATCGTGATGAGAATACCAGACATTAATGTCATACGTGCCGTGCACTTCTACTGTTTTCCCGACCTTTTTGGCTTTATACTCATGGTTAATGATCCAACAGCCTAAAATGCTCGATGGATGATGCGGCGGACAAATCGTGTGATGAGACTGTGTAAACTTACGGCCTTTGGCAACGACCGACTTCGTTATAATCTCCCTATATTCTGCCATTCGAGCGTACCTCCTCGCTTGTTCTCCATTTATCCTATGCACTAAAAGCAAGACATGTGCCTAGTGAAAATAAAAATTATTTAAACGAAAAAGAGACTTTGCTTTTTAGCAACAAGTCTCTTTTTCCATTGTTTCCGCTATTTAACTACAACTTCCAGGCTGGCTATTTTTCACTTGAGCACCCGTCTCTCCGCGAAGTAGGTCTCCATCCGTTGATTCAATAATATGATCTGTCACTGTATTAGAAATAGCAGATGCGACAATTTGTAAAATCTCATTTACTTCTACTTGTGATTCTTTAAATTGTTGAACAACAGGAATTTCATCTAATTCCTGTTCGATTTTTTGAATTTTTTCTTCTACCATTTTTAAGGCTTCGGTTTTTCCATAATGTTGAAAGTTCACTGCTTGTTTTTGCAAGCTTTTTAGACTAGCGATTTTTTCGCGCACCTTTTGACTTTCATGAATTTTCGCTTCAGCTTCCTTAAAGAAGGCTACTTCCTCTGTTTCAGAAATCATGTGAGCTAACTCTTTCGCACGTGCCAAAATATCGTCTTTCGTATATGACGCCATCTTAGTTCACCTCTGCCATTGTATGTTCTTCTACCATTTCACCATTTAAAGACCATGTTTTTGTTTCAGTAACCTTCACTTTAACAATTTTTCCGATCGCTGTTTTTGGCCCTTTAAAGTTCACAAGTTTACTTTTATTCGTATAACCAGCGAGAATGTCAGGGTTGTTCTTACTCTCACCTTCTACTAATACTTCAACAATTTGACCTTTATACGATTTCATCGCTTCAGCTGATGACGCATTCACTAACGCATTCAATCGTTGTAGACGCTCTTTTTTCACTTCCATCGGAACATTGTCTTTCATTTTTGCCGCTGGCGTTCCTTCACGCGGAGAGTAAATGAACGTATAGGCCGCTTCAAAGCCTACTTCTCGATAAAGCGATAACGTTTCTTCAAATTGTTCGTCTGTTTCATTTGGGTAACCAACGATAATATCGGTTGTTAATGTGACATCTGGAATCGCCACTTTAATTTTACGAACAAGCTCTAAAAACTGCTCACGATTGTATTTACGCGCCATGATCTTCAATACTTCCGAAGAACCGGATTGTACTGGCAAATGAATGTGATCCATTAAATTGCCTCTCTTCGCTAATACTTCAATTAAATGATCATCAAAGTCACGCGGATGGCTTGTTGTAAAACGAATACGTGGAATATCAATTTTGCGGATTTCGTCCATTAAATCACCTAAGCCGTATTGAATATCGTCAAAATCTTTACCGTACGCATTGACGTTTTGACCAAGCAATGTAATTTCTTGATAACCTTGAGCCGCTAAAAGACGCACTTCTTGAATAATTTCCTCTGGACGACGGCTTCTTTCTTTTCCTCGTGTATAAGGGACGATACAATACGTACAAAACTTATCACAGCCGTACATAATATTCACCCAAGCTTTAATATTGCCTCGGCGCACTTTCGGAAGATTTTCAATGACATCTCCCTCTTTAGACCACACTTCAACGACCATTTCTTTCGATTTATAAGCTTCGTCCAAAATTTGTGGCAAACGATGAATATTATGCGTACCAAAGATCATATCGACATGGTGATACGTTTTTAAAATTTTATTTACAACTGATTCCTCTTGAGACATACATCCACAAACACCTAATAATAAATCTGGTCGCTTTTGCTTTAAAGCTTTAAAATGGCCTAATTCGCCAAACACTTTATTTTCGGCATTTTCACGAATGGCACATGTGTTTAATAAAACGACATGGGCGTCGTCCACAGAGTCTGTAGCTTCATAGCCTAATGCTAAAAAGATCCCCGCCATGACTTCTGTGTCATGCTCATTCATTTGGCAGCCATATGTGCGGATATAGAATTTGCGACCTTCACCCAATCCACGAAACCTCTCATCAATTTTGAAATCGTTATGATAGTTGATTTCTTCTTTTCCGCGCTTTTTGGCATCTTTTAAGGATGGTGGCTGATACACTGATTCAAAATATTTACTATAATCCTTTTCGGATTTTTTGTCCGTTGGATTATTTTCGTTCACTTGTTGTCCATGCTTTCGTTGTTCTTCGTTCATTGAAATCCCCTCTCTTTTTATAAAAAGAAAACAAAATATATTGCTTAATTTAGATATACAACTATTCATTATAAACCGTTTAAT
Organism: Bacillus sp. Hm123; assembly: GCF_051842975.2. NCBI lineage: Bacteria > Bacillati > Bacillota > Bacilli > Caryophanales > Bacillaceae > Bacillus > Bacillus sp. Hm123. The sequence goes on along the minus strand of NZ_CM200277.1, from coordinate 1,414,113 downwards.
TACACTAAACAATAAAATAGACCATATGTCAAAAATACGCCCAGATTTTATCGGAAAAGGTTCATCTTTGTTATTTAACTTCTCTTTATACATAAAAAGAGAATGACACTTAAAAAGTCGTTTTTAAGCGTCATCCTCTTGGTCATTTCATTACATAAATTCTTTCACAAGCTTATCAAAATAAGCATCTTCTAGTTTCAAATCTTGGACAGTTAGCGGCTCATCAGAATAGCCGTATACAAGCTCTTGATAGGACGGTTTCTCTTTATTTTGATAAATGATCCCCGTGACAAGGCTGTCATACTTCATTAACGTATTCATCGCTAATTCACGATCAGAAGAGTCATACTCTTCAACCGTTGATAATTTCGTTAAATGCTCTTTAAACCAGTCATACGTATTAATTTTATTATAAGTGACACATGGGCTGAATACATTGATAATAGAGAAGCCTTTATGCGCGATCCCTGCTTCAATGATTGCTGTTAACTCTTTCAGATCGGTTGAAAAGCTTTGGGCAACAAATGTTGCTCCGCTTGTGATCGCTAACTCCATCGGTGAAAGCGCGCTTTCAATCGCCCCTTTTGGCGTCGATTTCGTTTTAAAGCCTTCCGCAGAACGCGGCGATGTTTGCCCTTTCGTTAAGCCATAAATTTGATTATCCATAACGATATAGGTTAAATCAATATTACGGCGCATCGCATGAATCGTGTGACCCATACCGATGGCAAAGCCGTCACCATCTCCACCCGAAGCGATGACTGTTAAATCTTTATTGGCCATTTTCACCCCTTGGGCAATCGGAAGAGCTCGACCATGAATACCATGGAGGCCATAAGAATTGATATATCCCGAAATACGACCAGAACATCCAATTCCCGAAATAACCGCGAGCTTCTCAGGTGTTAAGCCGACATTCGCTGCCGCACGCTGAATCGCCGCCTGTACGGAAAAGTCACCGCAACCTGGGCACCAGTTTGGTTTTACATTATTTCGAAAATCTTTAAACGTTGCCATTTAAAACAACTCCTTGCTACTTGTATAAATATGATGTGGCTGGAACGGGTTTCCGTCATATTTACACAAACTTTTAATTTTTTGCGGGTGGCCTACGTTCATTTTAATGATATTAGCTAATTGACCTGTTGCATTGTTTTCTACCACTAACACATTCTTTGTTGATTCAATCAATGGCAAAATTTCTTCTGTCGGGAACGGGTGAATCAGTCGAATATGCGCATGATTCACTTTCACTCCTTCTTGCTCTAGTCGATTGATCGCTTCCTCAATCGCCCCGCGAGTCGAGTTAAATCCGATGAGCAGCAAATCCGCTTGTTCATGTTTCGCATTTTTATAAACTGGCGTGTTAAACGGCAAGTCATTCAACTTCCGCATCCGCTTATCCATTTGCGCTTGACGATTAGATGGAGACTCTGATGGTTTACCTGTTTCATCATGCTCCACACCTGTTACATGGTGAATACCGTGCTTCATGCCAGGAATCACACGAGGAGAGACACCATCTCCCGTCACTGCATAGCGTTTAAAATACGCCTTCGCTTCTGTTTCAGGCAGTTCATCTTGAAGCAACTTCCCGCGACGAATTTCCACTTTGCTATAATCGAGCGGCTCAACCGTTTGTTTTCCTAATGATAATTGTAAGTCAGACAAAATAATGACTGGGCATTGGTACTCCTCTGCCAAGTTAAAAGCCTCTACCGTATCAAAAAAAGCTTCTTCCACTGTGCTTGGTGCAAGAACAATCTTTGGAATTTCTCCATGCGTTCCATAAATCATCGCCATTAAATCAGATTGTTCCTGTTTCGTCGGCAATCCCGTTGACGGGCCTCCACGCTGTGTATCAATGATAACGAGTGGCGTTTCCGTCATACCCGCAAGGCCGATCGCCTCCATCATTAAGGAAAGACCAGGTCCTGAAGAGGCAGTAAATGAACGAATACCTCCATAGTTTGCCCCGATGGCCATCGTGGCCGCTGCGATTTCATCCTCCGTTTGAATAACCGTTCCACCGACGTCTGGTAATTTTTCAATTAAATATTCCATAATTTCAGAAGCCGGTGTAATCGGATAAGCCGCCATTAAACGAACACCGCCTGCGAGTGCTCCTAGAGCGATCGCATCGTTACCGATCATAAACATCCGCTGTTTGCCATCCGCTGCTTGAAGCTCCAGTGCATCTGCTTTGCCCTCTAATTGATCAAGCATATAACCGTAGCCTGCTTGAATAGCTTCCATATTTTTTTGAACGACCGCTTCACCTTTACGTCCAAAGATCTCTTGAACGACTCCTGTAAACACTTGAACATCGAGATTAATGACGGCGCAAGTCGCTCCTACAGCCACCATGTTTTTCATTAGCGATGTTCCTAGTTCCGTTGCCATTTCTGTAAACGGCACGATATACAACTCCGCCTTTGTATCGTCCGGTTTGACTGGATTAAATTTCGCATCCGCCAAAATCATACCTTTATCGTGTAATTCCTTATAGTTCACATCAATGGTCTCCTGATCAAATGCCACCAATATATCTAGATCATCCGCTACCGCACGAACAGGTGTCGTGCTTACGCGAATTTTATTGTTCGTATGTCCGCCTTTAATTCTTGATGAAAAATGGCGATATCCATATAAAAAATAGCCTAAGCGATTCAAAGCCATAGAGAAAATCTCTCCTGTACTTTCAATCCCTTCTCCTTGTTGTCCTCCAACTTTCCAAGAAAGCTGCTCTATCATTGACCATTACACTCCTTTAATACGCTTCTTTCTCCACTCAACTAGTGTATCACTTTTGAGGCTAAATCACTAACTTTATACTTGCTGATTTAGTTCGGAAACCGACGCGCGAAATTGTAATAAAGAAACTTTTCTGTTTGAAGAGATGAATAATGCTTATTCAGCCATTCACCCCATTGTTCATACGCTTGATAACAATCTAATCCTGAAATCGTTTCATCAATCCCATCAAAGTCTGACCCGAACCCAAGGTGATCTTCTCCCCCGAGCTCACATAGATGCTCTACATGCTTTAATACATCATTGATAGTGACTTTCCCTTCTTTCTTCACAAAAAAAGGAACAAATGTCAGGCCGATCACCCCATCTTTTTCAATGATTGCCTTGAGCTGGTCATCCTTTAAATTTCTCGGATGAGGGCAAAGCTGATAACAATTGGAGTGGCTCGCTATCGGGAGGTGAGCCATGTCTATGACGTCCCAAAATGCTCGTTCACATAGATGAGAAACATCTGTCCATATGCCAAGATCATTGAGCTGCTCAACTACTTGCCGACCAAAAGCGGACAAGCCAGCCCCTCTCTTTTCTAAAGCTCCATCTGCTACCGCATTGGCATTGTTCCAAGTTAATCCAACAGAGCGAACGCCAAGGTAGTAAAGAATCTTTAGCTTGAGAACATCTTCTTCAATTGCTTCACAGCCTTCGAGCGTTAATACGACGCCTATTTCTCCCTTAGCTAAACGAAATATATCTTTCCTTGATTTAACTACTTTTATATCTGGATAAGGCTTGATGATTTTCTCATAGAATAAATCAATCTGCTCTAATGCTGCTCGAAATCGTTCAAATGGTTTTAGTGTAGGAGAGATAAAAATAGCAAAGCATTGTACTTTGCCTCCCGCTTTCTTTAACTGTTCATACGTAATATGCAAATTTTGGTTATGTTGAAAGCTTACACCCATTTCATTTTGAAGTCGATATAGGACATCACAATGAGCATCAAAAATCATCTGACCTCCTCCTTAAAACCGATTATTTTAGTCGGATTAATATATTTACTATATTTGATCTAACGAAAAATTGCAAATATTTTTTATTTAAATAAAAAGTCAGCCTCCGACACCGAGCAGAGCAAAATGCTACTCCCTTTTCAGTGCTTGAGTCTGACTTTCACAATTGGTTCTATCTTGGTTCGACAATCAATTTGATCGCGGTTCGTTCTTCTCCATCGATCAAGATGTCGGTAAAAGCGGGAATGCAAATTAAATCGACTCCACTAGGAGCAACAAACCCTCTGGCAATGGCGACTGCTTTTACTGCCTGATTAAGCGCTCCAGCCCCAATAGCCTGAATTTCAGCAGCACCTCTTTCACGCAGAACACCGGCAAGTGCACCAGCTACAGAATTAGGATTGGATTTTGCCGAAACTTTTAATACTTCCATTTCATGGCCCCCTTTATTAAACTATACCGAATGCTCATTCCATCAAACACAGTTTTCGCTAGTCTTCCATTGTTACTATATTCGCGGAATGGCTCGCGTATTACTTGTCTATTTAACAAAAGGGGCTGGTTATTATTCTGCAATAAATGGATGATCGTCGTTGATTAAAATTGGATCAATTTTTTTTGCTAAACCTGTTTTTCGATCTAATTCAATCAGGCAGCCACTCAGCTGAGTACGGCCGCTTTTCGGTACTTCAAATCTAACCGGTAAGCTCGTTAGAAATTTTTTTAACACCGCTTCTTTTTCCATTCCTAAAATGCCGTCATAAGGTCCCGTCATTCCAACATCGGATAAATAAGCGGTTCCTTTTGGCAACACGCGATGATCAGCCGTCTGAACGTGGGTATGTGTACCAACCACGGCCGATACTTTCCCATCTAAAAACCAACCGATCGCCTGCTTTTCACTAGTCGCTTCTGCATGGACATCGACAAAGATAAACGGCGTTCGTTTTCTCGCTTCTTCCGCCAATTTTTCGACCTCGGTAAACGGGCAATCTAACGGCGGCATAAATGTACGACCTTGAATATTAATAACCGCAACTTCTACCCCTGCTTGCTTCACGAAGATCAAGCCCTTTCCAGGTGTACCTTCTGGGAAATTTGCTGGTCGCACAAGTTGCTTCGCTTCATCGATAAATTCAAATATCTCTTTATTATCCCAAGCATGATTCCCTAATGTAACGGCGTCCGCTCCATCATTTAAAAACTGACGATAGATTTTCTCGGTAATTCCTCGTCCAGCAGCTGCATTTTCACCGTTGACAATTGTGCATTCAGGTCGGTATTTCTTTTTAAGCATCGGTAAATATTCACTAACCATTTCTCGGCCTAGTGAGCCAACCACATCGCCTACAAATAATATTTTCATCGTTCTTTCCTTTCCGTCATTTGTTTTTTTACAAAGGGAAAGCGGTGTGAAGGACTCACACCGCTTTATTTCGCATATTCCACAGCTCGTGTTTCTCTTATCACTGTCACTTTAATATGGCCTGGATAATCCAGTTCCCCTTCAATCCGTTTTCGAATGTCGCGTGCTAATCGATGAGCGTGAAGATCATCGATTTGATCAGGTTTCACCATAATACGTACTTCACGTCCTGCTTGAATCGCAAATGACTTCTCTACTCCATCATAGGATTCTGAAATTTCTTCCAGCTTTTCAAGACGGCGTATATAGTTTTCGAGCGTTTCGCTACGAGCACCTGGTCTAGCAGCAGAAAGAGCATCTGCAGCGGCCACAAGCACAGCAATAATGGATGTCGGTTCTGTATCTCCATGATGCGACGCAATACTATTAATAACAATTGGGTGTTCTTTATACTTCGTCGCAAGCTCTACACCGATCTCCACATGGCTTCCTTCTACTTCGTGATCTACCGCTTTTCCGATATCGTGAAGTAGTCCGGCGCGGCGAGCAAGGGTTTCATCTTCACCAAGCTCAGCAGCCAGAAGTCCTGTAAGAAAGGCTACTTCCATTGAATGTTTTAACACGTTCTGACCGTAGCTCGTACGGAATTTCAAACGTCCTAATATCTTGATTAAATCCGGGTGAAGTCCATGAATACCAACTTCAAATGTAGTTTGTTCACCCACTTCGCGGATGTATTCATCCACTTCTCTTCTAGCTTTATCAACCATTTCCTCAATGCGAGCTGGATGGATTCGTCCATCTTGAACAAGCTTCTCAAGTGCAATTCGAGCCGTTTCACGACGGATTGGATCAAAGCCTGAAAGAATGACCGCTTCTGGTGTATCATCGATAATTAAATCAATACCTGTAAGCGTTTCAAGTGTTCGAATGTTTCGTCCTTCACGACCAATGATACGGCCTTTCATTTCATCATTTGGCAAGTTTACAACTGAAACCGTTGTTTCTGCCACATGGTCTGCTGCACAGCGCTGAACAGCTAGAGAAAGAATATTTTTCGCCTTCTTGTCGGCCTCTTCTTTCGCGCGATTCTCTTGCTCTTTTGTCATCACAGCGATATCATGTGCAAGTTCTTGTTCGACGCGTTCTAAAATGATCGCACGAGCTTCATCACGAGTGAGACTTGAGATTCGTTCCAGTTCAGCTTTCTGTACTTTCACCATCTCTTCCACTTTGCTGTCCATCTCTTCAATATGTTGTTGTCTCTTAGTCAGAGCTTCCTCTTTCTGCTCAAGCTGAGCCTCACGTTTATCTAATTGCTCATCTTTACGATCAAGGTTCTCTTCTTTTTGTAATAAACGATTCTCTTGTTTTTGCAATTCGTTTCTTCGTTCACGAAGCTCTAATTCAGTGTCTGTACGAAGTTTATGAATTTCATCCTTTGCTTCAAGCAGGGCTTCTTTTTTCAGCGCTTCCGCTTCTCGATTGGCATCTTCAATAATTTGTTCTGCCGCATCTTTTGCCCCTGCAATTTTCGACTCCGCAATGGATTTCCTAACAAAATAGCCAACAACTACACCGACGATTAGGCCAAGCAAAATGGAGATGATTGTAATAGCATCCATGATTTCACCTCCCCTTGCTATGATCTGTTGTCATGTTTTTAACATGTCGGCTGATACATTGTTTCAACATTTCAATATACAGCATCAATTCTTCCACTTTTAAGAGAAAAAAATGTAAAATATACATACTAATTTTATAGGTGCAGAAATTCGTTGTCAAGCCTTTCATCTTAGACACCGTATTAATTCTTTCATATATACAAAAGAAGCAGTGTAACAAAACACTGCTTCAACAGATTTTATTCATCTAGTAGATTAAATTCGTCTGATGTACCTTCTTCTACAGGTTCCGTTACATCTTCATCTAACCCATATTGCTTTCGAATCTTCAGCATGATCTCTTGCGAAATATCCGGGTTCTCTTTTAAAAATTGCTTAGCATTTTCACGCCCTTGTCCTAAGCGTTCTTCATTGTAAGAGTACCAAGCACCGCTCTTTTGAATAATGTCTTCATCTGAGCCTAAATCAATGATTTCTCCTTCTTTAGAGATACCTTCTCCGTACATGATATCCACTTCTGCCACGCGGAAAGGAGGAGCTACTTTGTTTTTCACTACTTTTATTTTCGTTTTATTACCGACCATTTCATTTCCTTGCTTCAACGTTTCTGCACGACGAACTTCTAAACGCACAGAGCTGTAGAATTTAAGCGCACGTCCACCTGGTGTTGTCTCAGGATTCCCGAACATGACACCTACTTTCTCACGAATTTGGTTAATGAAGATGGCGATCGTTTTCGATTTATTAATCGCTCCTGAAAGCTTACGCAACGCCTGTGACATAAGACGCGCTTGTAAACCAACGTGCGCATCACCCATTTCACCCTCAATCTCTGCTTTCGGTACTAAAGCTGCGACTGAGTCAATGACAAGAATGTCGATCGCACCGCTTCGCACAAGTGCTTCCGCAATTTCTAATGCTTGTTCCCCTGTATCTGGTTGAGATAGTAAAAGTTCGTCAATATTGACCCCTAGCTTTTGAGCGTATACTGGATCGAGCGCGTGCTCCGCATCAATAAACGCTGCCTGACCACCACTTGCTTGTACTTCAGCAATCGCATGAAGAGCCACCGTCGTCTTACCAGAACTCTCTGGACCATATATTTCAATAATACGCCCACGTGGATAGCCACCTACTCCAAGCGCTGCATCAAGAGCAAGGGATCCACTTGGGATCGTTGAGATTTTGCGATCAGTTTGCTCACCTAGCTTCATAATCGACCCTTTACCGAATTGCTTTTCAATTTGCTTTAAAGCCATATCTAATGCTGCTTGACGATCGTTCATTCAAATTCCTCCTTAAAATAACAAATCTATTAAAAAATTAATTATTGAATTTCCTGTTTCAAAATCTATCATTACTATACCCTTTTTATGAGACAATTTCAAGTGAAAAGCGAACATTTATTCGCTTTTTTAATATTTACATGTTTTGAGAAAAAAGACCACACAATCTGAAGAAGGACATCGTTTGGAGAAAAGTTGGAGGAAAAAACTGATAAGCATCCGCCTATCTATATTACCACAGACTTTATCAAGAAGGGTATCTTTAATGACTGATTTCAATCAACTTATACGCTATTTTCATCATAAAAAGACCGACGCTAAAATGGAATATACAGTAACTAACCTATACCGTATAGATATTCCATCTAAGCGCCAGTCTTTTGTTTTTTCTTTTATGCCTCTACGGTAACTCCTGTTGCTTTTTCAATCGCTTGATTCAAATCAACAATTAAGTCCTTTGTAGATTCTAGTCCGATCGATAAACGAATTAACTCTTCTTTCACTCCAGACTTTTCTAACTCCTCTTTATTTAACTGTTGGTGCGTCGTTGTAGCCGGGTGAATGATCAATGACTTTCCATCCCCGACATTGGCAACATGTGACCATAATTGCACATTATCAATTACTGTTTTCCCTGCTTCTCGACCACCTTTAATACCGAAAACGACGATCGATCCGTTGCTATTGTTCAAATATTTTTTAGCTAAATCATGTGATGGATGTTCTGGTAAACTCGGATGGGAAACCCATTCCACACCAGGGTGATTGTTTAAATAGTTCACGATTTCTAATGTATTTTCGTGATGACGTTGAATTCGCAAATGAAGCGTCTCCAGTCCTTGCAGCAATAAAAAAGCACTATTGGCACTTAAAGCCGGACCAAAATCTCTTAACAGCTGCACTCGTAGCTTCACAGCAAATGCTGATCCTTCAATGTCAGCATATTTCAACCCATGATAAGATTCGTCAGGCTCTGTAAAACCAGGGAATTTCTCGCTGTCCCAATTGAACTTCCCACCATCTACTACGACACCACCAATCACTGTACCGTGGCCACTAATCCATTTCGTCGCAGAATGGACGACGATATCTGCCCCCCAAGTAAGCGGCTTGCAAACATACGGTGATGCGAATGTGCTATCGATAATTAGCGGGATACCATTCGCATGAGCGATATCTGCCACTTTCTCCACATCCAACACATTTAGAGATGGATTTCCGATAATTTCTCCAAAAAGAGCCTTCGTTTTCGGTGTAATCGCTTTTCGGTAGTTCTCAGGATCCGTCGAATCAACAAATTTAACGGTGATGCCATACTTCGGAAGCGTGTTAGCAAATAAATTATATGTACCACCATATAAATTACTCGCTGCCACGATTTCATCGCCCGCATGTGCTAAATTCAATATAGAAAAAGCGATGGCTGCCATTCCGGAAGATAATGCTACTGCGGCAGCTCCTTCTTCAAGCAATGCCACTCGTTTTTCAAATACATCAACCGTTGGATTCGTAATACGGGTGTAAATATTTCCAGGCTTTTGTAGCGCGAATAAAGCGTTCGCATGATCTGTATCTTCAAATACGTACGAAGTTGTTTCATAAATCGGTACAGCACGAGCTCCTGTCACTGGATCTGGCACCTGGCCTCCGTGTAATAACAATGTCTCTTGATCCCAATTTTCTTTTGTCATGTGTAAACCCCTCCTAAATGAATGTTTATGATGTTCTAGAGGAAGATAAAAAACCCCTCTTCTTATCAAAAAGAAGAGGGTTTAATGATTAGGTCCTCCTCTTATCTTCCAGACAAAAAAGTCTGTAGGAATTAGCACCGTTTCAGACAATATCGCCTGAAGGTTGCCGGGCTTCATAGGGCCTAATCCCTCCGCCGCTCGTAATAAGAGTGTCAATATTAAATTCAATAAGCCAGTAAACTCTTAAAAAGATTATATAATAATCCAATCAGAATGGTCAATAATATTTTGAATATTTTTATTTATTTTGATCGAGAGCGTGAAGTAAATAATGGCAGCCATATTTAACTGAACGCTTACGAATCCCCGCTCGACTTCCCACAAGGTTAAGCTGATAAACTTTCGTCTCTTGAGAACGTTCGGCCAGGCCAATCCAAACAGTGCCAGGGGCTTGGCCATCCATTTCATCAGGACCAGCCACTCCAGTAAAACTAATAGCAAAATCACTATCGAAAATCGCTCTTGTATTTTCTGCTAGTTCAAGTGCACATTGTTCACTGACAGCTCCATATGTATCAATAGTCTCTTTTTTCACATTAACAAGTTGCTTCTTCGCATCATTGGAGTAACAAACGATCCCGCCTTTAAAGATCGCACTCACACCTTCGACAGCTGTCAATTCACTTTGGAAAAGACCACCTGTTAAACTCTCAGCAGCTGCAATCGATAAATTTCTTTCCTTCAGTAATTCCGCCAACTCTTCCACAATCGTTGTTTGGTCATACCCATAAAAATATGGACCGACACGTCGGAGAATTTCAGCTTCTACTTCCTGAATCATGCCAATAGCTTCTTCTTCTGATTCATGCTTCGCTGTAATTCGAAGCGTGACCTCTCCATCTCCTGCTAATGGGGCAATCGTTGGATTCTTTTGATTGAGTAACAAGTCTTCCACTTCAACCTCAAGAGCCGATTCACCAATTCCGAAAAACCTCAATACCCGAGACTCGATTCGCTCGACTTTCTCTAACAGTTGGATCAACTCATTTTTTCCATAGTTTAAAAACATCGGTTGCATTTCTTTCGGTGGTCCAGGCAATAACATATACTGTTTTCCACTTGCTTTAAGTAACATCCCCGGAGCCATGCCATAATCATTTGGTAATACTGTACTTCCGCTCATCACTAAAGCTTGTTTCTTATTATTTTCAGTCATTGTTCGGTTCACTTTGACAAAATACGCTTCTATACTTTTCAAGGCGACTTCATTATATTCAAGTTCACACCCAATATGTTTGGCAAGCGCTTCCTTCGTCAAATCATCCTTTGTCGGTCCAAGTCCGCCTGTGAAAATTAACAGATCGGCACGCTTCTCCGCTTCTTTCACCACATCAACCAGTCGTGTCGGATTATCTCCCACAACTGTATGATAGTATACATTAATGCCGATTTCGGCTAAATGATGAGAAAGAAACTGTGCATTCGTATTGGTAATTTGTCCTAGTAACAACTCAGATCCTACAGCAATAATTTCAGCGTTCATACTAACACCCCTACTTCTAAAAAAGCTGACAAAAACATTGAATGACTGCCCTTAGCGCTCATATAGTATCCACTATAACAACTATATGATAGTAAGAGTGTGTCTGATTCTTTGCTTAAGTCAGCCTCCTATCTATTATTTTGAATGTTTAAATACGTGACGATTGAGATAGAAATAATCCCAACCGGACCATATCGTAAAGAATGTCGCTACCCATAGTGAGATATCAGCAAATGGGATCGACAAGCTTTCAAATGGCGCATTATGGAGCAATAGAGCGGAAATCGCAATAATTTGCGTCCATGTTTTGATTTTGCCAAGCATATTCGCAGCGACCACTTCGCCTTCACCAGCAAGAATAAGGCGCAGCCCCGTGACAGCAAATTCGCGGCTAATAATGATGATGACAATCCAAGAGGCAGCAAACCCTAGCTCAACTAAAACGATGAGTGCCGCAGATACGAGTAATTTATCTGCCAACGGGTCCAAAAACTTCCCTAAGTTCGTCACTAGATTGTACTTTCTTGCAAGATAACCATCGATCCAATCCGTTGTTGCTGCAATAATAAAGATTAGCGCCCCTACAAAGTGGGTCATCGGCATAGTTGAGCCTAAAAATTCGATCTCTCCCCAATTAAAATCGACCACCATGACGATTAAAAAAATGGGGATCATCAAAATTCGCGATACAGTAATCTTATTAGGTAAATTCACAATTGTCCCTCCACTTATCAAGATGAGATGCCTTTTAACTGGCACCTCACCATTCAAACCGTTCCTTACTTAGAAGCTTACTTTTTTTGAATAATAATGTTTTGCGTTACTTGACTAGCTGCAGGAATTTGATACGTAACTACTTCACCGTTTACTTTAATTTCCGTATCTACCGCATTTCCTACTCTAATCTTCGCTTCTGTTTGACCCGTTAAATCAAATGTTTGCGTTTGACCTTTTGGAATCATATCACCGAAATGGCTCTTCCCGTTTCCGTCTTTGACACCGACCCAAGTGCTTCCTTTCGATGAAATCGTTAGTTCAAACTTTTCAGCTTCTTTCAGTTCATAAGTGGAATCGCTTCCGCTTGCCCCAACAGCTGTTAATACTGGCTTAGCAGGCTCTTCTACTTTCGGTTCCTCTTTTACTTCTTTTTCTTCTTTCGCAGGAGCTTCCTCCTTGCCTTCATCTTCATTGTTTTGCTCCGTAGATTCCTTAACAACAGGTTTTTCTACCACTTGCTTCTCATCTGCATCGTTTTTAGGCATTAGTACCCAAACCAAGAACAGAGCCCCAATGACAAAAGTCGTTACTAATATTTTCGGTAAATGTTCAAGAAGTTTAGATGGCTCAGTAGGAACTTTTGATTTCACTGGCTCAACCTTTGTCGCCCTTTGAGGAATTTCATCTTCATGGGAAGATGGCACTTCACTTTTAAACTCCTCAAATAATTCATCAGGGTTTAAACCTACAGCTTCAGCATATTGTTTAATAAATGCTCGAACATAAAATTTCCCTGGCATCATGTCATAATTTCCTTCTTCGATGCCTGTTAAGTATCTTTTTTGAATTTTCGTCATTTCCTGTACATCGGCTAATGACAATCCTTTTGCTTTTCGCGCTTCTCTTAAGCGATTTCCTAGTTCAGTCAACAATAACACCTTCCATAATTAAAAATCAAAACCACCGAAGTTTGAATCCTGAAAAAAGCTATTCCTTTCCACAGGCTCATATGTAATTTCTTCTTCAGGATGATTTCGAAGTTCAATGATATAATCAAAATCTTCTATTTTATACTCACTGTTTCGAACAAAAATATCTGGATGCTCTACTACTTTAACAGCAGGCAGCCTCATAATTTCTCGAACGAGCTGCCAATGCTTTTCACTCGCTCTTTGTGTTGATACAACACCGTCCATAATAAAAATGTTATTGGCATTATATTCGTCGCGAATCAATTGATCACGAACCGTTTGTTTAATCATAGTGGAAGACATAAACAGCCATCTCTTATTCGCACAGACGCTAGCCGCAACAATTGACTCCGTCTTTCCCACTCGAGGCATCCCCCGTATACCGATTAATTTATGCCCTTCCATTTTATACAATTCTGCCATAAAATCAACGAGAAGTCCAAGCTCATTTCTCACGAATCGAAAAGTTTTCTTATCATCGGCATCTCGCTCGATATATCGACCATGCCTCACAGCCATTCGATCACGTAATTTCGGTTCCCTCAATTTAATAATTTGAATCGTATCAATCGTTTCAAGAATCGATTCAAGCCTTCGAATCTGATCTTCACTTTGAGCCCGTATTAACAATCCCCGGCTACCATCATCTACACCGTTAATAGTAATAATGTTAATGGAAAGCATACCCAATAATGAAGAAACATCCCCTAATAATCCAGGACGGTTTTTCATAATTTTATACTCTAAATACCAAACTTTTTTGGACATACAAACACCCCTTGTGACTTGACCTTGATCATGCCCATAAATAAATAATATCTACTTTCTATCATAAATGATTTATGCGCTTTTTAAAAGAAAAAAGAGAGGAATTTCCTCCCTCTCTTTTAGCGCACCCCATTATTCTGAACTAATTTCACCATAACATTGGCAATTGCGTGCTGTTCCTCTTCAGAAGCGACAGACCATAAATCAGATAACACACGCTCTTGTTCATTTTTCGGATCAACTTTTTTTGCTAAATAATCACCCACTTGATAGGCCACATTACCGATTGTTTCATTGTTCATGCCTTGGTCTTGGGCTTGGTTGAGCTTTGTTCCTAAAAAGTTTTTCCACTCGTGCCAATTTTCAAGTACTGACATCTTATTGTCCCTCCCTTTATTGAGTTACAATCATAGTTTGCATCGATTTAAAAAACTTATTCAATAAATATTTACGTGTACCAGCCGCCGTTCACTGACACGACTTGTCCAGTGAGATAGGAAGAAGCTGACGAACAAAGAAAGCTAACGACTGCTGCAATTTCTGTCGGTTCCGCCAGCCTCCCCATTGGAATCTCTTCTGCTATTTCGTCTAGCTCTTCGCTAGAAAATTGCGCCATCATTTTTGTGTTTACTGCACCAGGTGCGACCGCATTCACTTTAATACGAGCAGGAGCCAGCTCCTTCGCTAATGACTTAACGAATGCAATTTGCGCCCCCTTCACTGTAGAGTAAACGACTTCACAAGCCGCGCCTGTTTGCCCCCAAATCGAAGAAATAAAGACAATCGACGGCGTTGCACCTTTTTGCAACTTCGAAATGAGCTTTTGACTGATCATCATCGGGCTTTTGACATGAAGTGTCCAAAGCAGATCCATTTCTTCTTCTTTTACGTCTTGAAATAAGCCGTAGTGAGATATTCCATGAGCAAAAATAACCGCTTCAACAGAAAATAACTGCTGAAGAAGTTTCTCGACTCCATCCAATGAAGATAAATCTGCCTGTACAGACAAGCTCTCGACTCCCATTTCTTCTATTTGCTTTTGTAATGCTTTTATTTTATCTTCTCCATTTGTGTATTGTAGATATAGATTCCAACCGTCAAGCGCTAGTTTTTTGGCGACTTCTTGACCAATTCCGCCACTTGCTCCAACGACTAAAGCAAATCGTTTCATAATTCCCCATTCTCCTCTTAAACTTGAAAAGCCGGACTTCTAAAGAAGCTAAAGCCGGCTTTTTCTTTCTATACTTATTGCTTTGGCACAATATGAAAGGCGGTTAAACGTTCCTCCGCGATCATATGAGCGGCAACAGCTTGCACCTCGGCAAACGTAATCATTTCAAGCATCGGAACGACTTCGAATAAATCCATCTCATTAAAGGTATAGCGCGTAAATTGATTAGCAATATATTCAGGCGAATTGACTGCGCGCAAAAAAGCACCAATTTTTTTCTTGACGGATCGTTTCAATGCTTCTTCCGTTAAGTGCTTGCCTTCTTTCGCCTCTAGGAGAATTTTTTGTACTCGTTCCTCCAGCTCATCCGGACGAGCCGTATCTCCTCCTACCATCGCAAAACCAAAGCCCTTTTCTTGAGTGAAGTCATAACCAAATGTGTCATCAATTAACCCTTCACGATACATTTGATAGTAGAGCTCAGAGCTTTTTCCAAAGAGCATATCGAGCAAAATATTCATCGTTAATTCTCTTTTCAATAATTCCTTACCTTGTAAGTCGGTGTCAACCGCTTTCAACCCTACTTCACATTTTGACGATTGGACATTCATCGCAAGTACTCGCTTCTTCTCCTTCACCACTTCAGGCTCTTGTTCAAAGCGACGCTTAATCTCCGGCTGATCAGTAAACGGCTTTTTCGCTTGATTATCGCGAACGAATGTCATAGTTTCTTCCGGATTGATGGAACCAACAACAAATAGGAGCATATTACTCGGGTGATAAAACGTATGGTAGCATTCATACAAATGATCCTTCGTAATATCAGCAATCGACTCGACTGTTCCTGCAATATCAATTTTGACCGGGTGCTGATGATACATATTGTGAATCACCCCGAAATACACTTGCCAATCCGGGTTATCGTCATACATACGAATCTCTTGTCCGATAATGCCTTTCTCTTTTTCAACTGTTTTCTCTGTAAAGTAAGGAGCTTGCACAAAGTCAATTAACGTCTCCAAATTTTGCTTGACGTTTGCTGTGCTTGAAAATAAATAGGCCGTTCTAGTAAAAGATGTGAAAGCATTGGCTGATGCACCTTGACGACTAAAATGTTGAAACACATCGCCATCTTCTTTCTCAAACATTTTATGCTCTAAAAAATGGGCAATACCATCTGGAACTCGAACGAATGCTTCTTGATCTTTCGGGATGAAGTCGTTGTCAATGGAACCATATTTTGTTGTAAACGTAGCAAATGTTTTATTAAATCCTTTTTTCGGTAGCACATACACATCTAGACCATTGTCCATTTTTTCATAATATAGTTCTTCTTGTAGTTGATCAAATACGATTTTCCTCATGAAACTCCCTCCCCTGACAAAAAGTAGATCGTGTCTAACTCAATTTTAGCCGCGACCGCTGTCACTTCTTCGATCGTTGTCCGCTCCACTGCTTCGAGCCAGTCATCGATGGTTACATTTTGTTTTGCGACGACATTATGGTATAAAATCTCAATCAACCCTCGCGCGGTATCAATCGTTTCAAGCAACTGATTGCGAATCACCGCTCGCGTTTGCAAAATTTCATTTTCAGAAATATCTCCTTGTTTCATCGCTTGTAGCTGCTCATTAATGATTTGTACCGCTTGATCATAATTTTTACTATCAATGCCGGAGAGCACCATTAAGAATCCTTTATGGCTCTCTACACGACTTGCCGCATAATAAGCAAGGCTCGCTTTCTCTCGCACATTTGTGAATAGCTTAGAGTGAGAGAACCCGCCAAATATCCCGTTAAATACTTGAAGAGCGAAATAGTCTGGATCACCAAATTTGACCTTTGTCTGATAGCCGATATGGAGCTTTCCTTGATTGATCTCTTGCTCTTCCTTCACATGTTTCGGTTCACCTTGACGAAGAGGAACGTCGCTGGAATTGACCATTAACGGTTGGCGATCATCCATCGTAAACAGACGGTCAACAACCTCCTCTACTTGTTGCTCATTAACATCTCCGACAATATATAAGTCAATCTCATCTTCTGAGAACGCTTTCTTATAGTAAGTATATAAGTCCGCCGCCCCAATCGGATCGACCGCTTCTAGTTGTCCGTTAGGCTGCAGGGCATAACGATCCTCTTCATACATTTCTTCAAGTAAGCGCATGCTAGCATAACGCATTTTATCATCGTACACAGATTGGATACGCTGCTTCAAATTCCGCTTTTCACTTTCAACAATCTCCTGATCGAATGCCCCATTTTTCACAAGTGGGTTTGTTAGCACATCATTAAAAAATTGAAACGCTTTTTCTAATAATGAATCTTCCTTCTTCAAATAGTTCTCATTGGCTATTTCAAGCGAAAAGCTCATCGTATGATAATCACCTTTTTTCGCTAAATCTACAAAAAAACTAGCTCCATATAAATCATCTAAATGTGAGCGTAAAGCGGTAGAAGTAGGAAATGAAGCCGACCCATTTTGAAGGACATAAGGAAGCAACGCTCTCATCGTTACTGTTTCTTGCTCAAGCGGTGCTTTCATTTTCCATACAATCGTATTCGTTTTGTATTTATCTGTTTTGATAATATGAAGATTATACCCTTTTTTCGTTTTGATTATCTCGTTTACTAATGTCACTGAAACATCCTCCTTTACGGTGCTGCTATGTCTATATTTTTATCCGAATATCGCACGCTTCATGCTTTTTTTTCATAAAAACTTACTTTAACTATACACGAGCAACTAATCATTGAAAAACAAAACGCTATTTTTTTAAATAGAAAAAAACTGCCCACCGCAATGGACAGCTTCTCACTAGTTCTCTGTTAAATCCGCTTTCTTAACACATGAAAGCTAAACTTATCCGCTTTAAAATAGTTCATGGAGTATAAAATAGGCTCGTCCAATTCATCATAATGCAGCTGTTTCAACAAAAGTAAAGCGGTTTCAGGATCACATTCAAGAATAGGGGATACCTTTTCTTGATATCCAAATGGTTCAATTTGAGCCACCGCGTGGGATATTCTTCGATTCCCAACTCGATCTAACAAGACAAATAACGATTCATCTTGATAATCATAATTCTCTGGGAAAAACCGAGCAGGGATTTTGTCCAAACAGTAGACGACCGGCTCACCATTAGCTGTTCTGACGCGTTCAATCACAACGATTTCTTCTTCTAAGCTACAATGAAATCGTCGTTGATCTTCTTCAGTCGGGCTTTGTTTACTAGAACTTAAAAAGATGGTTCCAGGTTCCATTCCCGCTTGAACAATCATATCGGTCACACTCGTCAGCTGCTCAATTCCTGATGTGAATAGCGGTTTCGCATTCACAAATGTCCCTACCCCATGCCTGCGGATAATCACATTTTCTTCTTCCAAAATCCGCAACGCTTCTCTCAACGTTGCTCGGCTTACACCTAATTGCTTTGCCAATTCGAACTCAGAAGGAAGCTTTTCTTTTTCTTTGTAAATACCTACTTCAATATCACGTTTTAAATGATCAATGACTTGCAGGTATAGATGTCTGCTATCCGATTTAATCGACATTCAACAACCACCCTCTTCCAGAAGACATCAGACCTCTGAAGTGTAACATCTCTACTAATTTCTTTTAACATAGCATTTTTTATCCTTCTTGAAAAGATGTATTGGCTTATTATTAAAAATTGTTTAAAATTATTTGTCTATTTATGCCTGCTCCCTTGACAAACCAGAAAAGGCTTCTTTATTATTTACCCTTTTATTCACAAAGAAAAACGCCCAAAACATTGCATTTAGGCGTTTTCTCCATCATTCTTCCGGCTTTGGAATTAATACATGTCGTGGCTTACTACCTTCATACGGCCCTACTACGCCTCTTTGCTCCATTTCATCGATTAATCTTGCCGCTCTACTATAGCCGATCCGAAAACGACGCTGTAGCATTGATACGGAGGCAGTCTGCATTTCCGCGATGAGCTGAACCGCTTCTTCGTATAGTTCATCCTCTACTTGTGATGTATTTTCCGGCACATCTTCTGGGATCATATCGTCTTGATATTGTGCTTTTTGCTGAGAAATCACATAATCGACAATTTCCTCTACTTCTTCATCAGATAAAAAGGCACCTTGTACACGAACCGGCTTCGAAGCACCAACTGGGAAGAACAACATATCTCCTCGTCCTAACAGCTTCTCTGCCCCACCCATATCTAAAATCGTTCTCGAATCCGTCATAGAGGATACAGCGAAAGCGATTCTAGATGGGATGTTCGCTTTGATGACTCCAGTAATGACATCGACGGATGGCCTTTGAGTCGCAATAATCAAATGAATACCAGCAGCCCTTGCCATTTGAGCTAATCGAGTGATCGAATCTTCCACATCATTCGATGCCACCATCATTAAGTCCGCTAACTCATCAACAATGACAACGATATAAGGGAGAAACGGCTGTTTTTCTTCTGTTTCTTCGTTTTCTCGTCTAATATGTTCATTGTAGCCTTCAATGTTCCTTGTACCACTGTGCGAAAATAAATCGTAGCGACGTTCCATTTCACCCACTACTTTTTTTAATGCTTGAGAAGCTTTTTTGGCATCTGTCACAACCGGAGCAAGCAAATGTGGAATGCCATTGTACACATTTAATTCTACCATTTTCGGGTCAATCATCATCATCTTCACTTCATGCGGCTTGGCTCTCATTAAAATGCTCGTAATGATGCCGTTAATACAAACACTTTTCCCGCTACCCGTCGCTCCAGCAACGAGTAAATGAGGCATTTTGTTCAGCTCTGCTGACACCGCTTCACCGGTGATATCTCGTCCGAAGGCAATCATCAATTTAGAGTTTGGTTTTTCATTCACATTCGCTTCTACTACTTCACGTAGTGACACCATCGCCACTTCTGAATTCGGCACTTCGATTCCAATAGCGGACTTCCCTGGAATTGGCGCTTCCATTCGAATATCTTTCGCGGCTAACGCTAACGCTAAGTCATCACTTAAACTAACAATTTTACTCACTTTCACCCCAACATCTGGATGCACTTCATATTTAGTTACTGCGGGACCTAAATGCACTTGTGTCACTTTCGCCTTTACACCAAAGCTTTGAAACGTCCTTTCAAGCTTCGCCGCATTCGCATGAATCAGTTGATATTCTCGACTTTGATCTGTTTGCTTCGGCCGTTTTAATAGTTTAAGAGGCGGAAGCTTGTAATCTTTATTTTCCACTTCTGTAAAGGTGATTGCCGGAGCTCTCTCCTCTACCACCTCTTTTTGCTCTACCGAAGATGGATTTTCTGGCGGGTCTTCTACGTAAGCACGTTCCGTAAAGCTCGAAATAAGTGGTTCGTCTGAAAGAGACGGAGCTTCGTCTGCTTCTATTTCCACCTGTTGATGATCGGTGATTTTCACTGGATGTTCAACTGCTTCTGCTTGTTTTTTCGCTTTCCTTTCACTTTTCCATTCTTTCATATCTTGTAGAAAAGCAGACCATTGTTGACTGAAAAATCCTTTCACTACGACAAACAACTTGCCAAATAATTCGCTGAATGATTTCCCAGTAATTAAGATCATACCGATTAAAATAAGAACGAAGCTGCATATTCTCGTTCCTAACGTATCAAATAAAAAATAAGTGATAGAAAACAGTAAAGCGCCAACCATTCCGCCACCAAGATCACTTGATGCCCCAGCACCCTCCTTGACTTCCATCCAAAATAAGTTCCATGTATTGATCAATACACTCGGCTGATCAAAGGAGCGATTATTTCCAAGCAACTCAAACAATTTCACATGGCTCAGTAGCAACATACTAACGAAAACGATGTATACTCCTACTAACCTTCGTTGAAAGAAAAATGGCTTTTCTCGCCTAAACATAGTGTAGCTAGCATAGGCCATCAAACTAATAAATCCAACCATATACCACTGTCCGAAGAAAAAGCGAAAAAAATACGCAAAGGCTTTTCCGACTGCCCCTAGCTGAATAATCCCTATCAAGCTTAAAGCAATGATCACAATTCCTATCAGTTCAAGTTTGATCGTTTCTTTTATTTGTGGCGCTTTTTTCGTCTTACGGGACGTCTTCTTTCTTTTTCTAGCCATAGCAACCACCTACTCTATAGATTTCACAAAAATAAGAAAGCAGCCGTTTTGGCTGCTTTTTCTATTATAGCATATTTGTTCGCATTCATCTAAGAGAAATCAGGCTACCAGGAGTAATTTTTTCGTTTAAAAAATCGTTAGGGTTCGTACTTGCAATTCGAATAACACGATATTGATGATCTTGTCGTTGAGCATATAAAGAGACGCCTTGCCAATCAATCAGCTCCGTTTCTTCTTCTATCATCGGATGAGGAAAAATATATTCCCTCGGCATCATCGTATATAAAATCATTGAATCATCTTTCCATTCTGTTCGGTCTCTTTGATCAATTCATTTAATTTTTTCATCGCTTCACCGATCCCTCCAACTTCGTCAATCAATCCGCAAGCGACGGCATCTTCACCAACAACATTAGTCCCGATATCTCTCGTTAAATTGCCTTTTGCAAGCATCAAATCTTTAAATGTTTCCTCTTGAATGGTCGAGTGCCTTGTGACAAATTTCACGACTCGATCTTGCATTTTGTCTAAATACTCAAAGCTTTGCGGAACGCCGATAACAAGTCCTGTTAACCGAATCGGATGGATCGTCATCGTCGCTGTTTCAGCAATAAAGCTATAATCACAAGAAACAGCGATTGGCACACCGATCGAATGCCCGCCTCCCAGTACAATCGATACCGTTGGCTTTGATAAAGAAGCAAGCATTTCAGAGATCGCTAGCCCCGCTTCTACATCTCCTCCGACTGTATTTAATACGATTAAAAGCCCTTTAATATCTGGATTTTGTTCAATCGCTACAATTTGTGGAATGACATGCTCATACTTCGTTGTTTTGTTTTGCGGAGGAAGCTGTATATGCCCCTCAATTTGGCCAACAATCGTTAAACAATGAACCGATGTATCCTTAGGAAGCTGAGGTACATTCGTCTGTCCGAGTTGTTGAATATTTTCCATTAAAGAGGACTCTGTCTTTGGTTTTTCTTCTTTCATCGGCTCGACTTCTTCTCCAGTCAGCTTCTTCTCAATACTCATACTCCTTTGCTCCTTTCAAGAACGAATATGAATATTTTCTTCTTTTTTCCCGAAATTATACAAAAAAAATGAACCATTAAGGTTCACTTTTTAAAATTAACGCGCTGAACAAGCGCCTTTCGCTTTTCTTGTCTAGCTACTGGCGCTAGCGCGTACGCTGATTGTTGCTCTCTCAATCGGGTTCCAAATACGTGAACCCTCAGTCGAGAGCCGAAATCCGCTAGCGCGCTGAACAAGCGCCTTTCGCTTTTCTATACTTCCATGATAATTGGTAGGATCATTGGGCGGCGTTTTGTTTTTTCAAATAGAAAGGCGTTAAGTTGATCTCTAACGTCTTGTTTAATGCTTGACCATTCAAATGATTCTCCGGCCATATTTTTTTCAACAATATCGGTAATTAATTGCGTCGATTGTTCCATTAGCTTTTCCGATTCTCTCACGTAAACGAATCCACGCGAAATAATTTCAGGGCCGGAAACAATTCGCTTTTCTTTTTTGCTTAATGTAATGACAACAATAAAGATCCCATCTTGAGACAGTAGCTTTCGATCTCGTAACACGATGTTACCGACATCTCCTACGCCAATTCCATCGATTAGTACATTGCCTGCAGGTACTTTTGAAGTTACGCGCAGTTTTTCACTTTTGTACTCGATGACATCCCCTTTTTCTGGGATGACAATATGATCTAAAGACATGCCCACTTGAACAGCAAGCTTCGCATGAGCTTTTAACATGCGATATTCCCCTTGAACCGGCACGAAATATCGTGGCTTCATTAAATTTAGCATAAATTTCAAATCTTCTTGGAAGCCGTGACCAGACACATGCACTTTTCGCTTGCCAGTGAGAACGTTGGCACCTGAGCGATACAAAAGATCTACCGTTTTAGCAAGCAACAATTCTAACCCCGGTGAAGGAGTAGCTGTAATTAATACCGAATCGCCTTGTTTAATTTTAACTAATTTATTCGTCCCTTTTGCCATCTTTTGCAATGCTTCGATCGGCTCTCCTTGCACACCCGTCGTTAAAATAACAATTTGATGATCTGGGTATTCAGAAATCTCTTGTAGGCTAATCAGAATATCTTCCTGGACGTTTAAATAGCCCAGTTTAATCGCTATATCGTTCACACGCTGCATGCTCTTTCCGCTAACAGCCACTTTTCTACCATTCTGATAGGCTGCATCAAATACTTGTTGAATACGAACAATGTTTGATGCGAAGGAAGCGACAATAATTCGACCTTTAGTTGAATGAAAGGCATCCGATAATTGATTCGCAATCACCGCTTCAGAAGTAGTGTGCCCAGGTCTTTCCGCTTCTGTTGAATCAGATAATAACATAAACACGCCGTTCTGACCGAGCTGAGCCATCTTACCAATATCAGGTTCATACAACCCTTTAGCTGCTTGGTCAAACTTAAATTCACCGGTGTGAACGATCGCTCCTTCTGACGTATGAATCGCCACCCCTAATGAATCTGGAATGCTGTGCGTCGTTCTGAAAAATGTGACATCGACCCCATTGAAACGCAAGCGAGAATCAGAATGGACGGTATAATATTTAACCTCTTCTTTGACGTTCTCTTCACGAAGTCTCATTTTTGCTAAAGCAAGCGTTAACTTACTTCCATATACGGGCGCTTTAATTTTCTTTAAAACATAGCCTAAAGATCCAATCGCATCTTCATGCCCATGTGTTAGGAAAATCCCCTTTACCCGCTCTTTATTTTCCACTAAATATGTAATGTCTGGAATAACAATATCAATTCCAAGCATTTCATTTTCAGGGAACATTAAACCAGAATCTACTACAAAAATTTCTTGGTCCACTTCAATGACCGTCATGTTCTTTCCAATTTCTCCGACTCCACCAAGTGGAATGACTTTAATCACTTCATTTTTTCTCTTACCCAATGTATTCTTCCTCCTATATAAAGACCAGCCCGTCCCATACCATTGTTCTTATTATAATAGATGAAGGAAAGTAAATCCAATACAATCTTTTCATCATTTGAAGGTTGCTCACTCTTTTAAAGAAGAACGTCTATACGGTCAATGGTTGAACGCATAAAAAAACTGTCCGGCTAAGCTCATCTCAACCGAACAGAGTACTAACATAACTTATAACAATTTCATTAAATCCGCTCTCTCAGCTTCTGAAAGAGGAACAAGTGGCAAGCGTACGCTTCCCATATCCATTCCTTTTAATTGCAATGCAGTTTTAACTGGTACTGGACTTGGAGCAGCAAACAATCCTCTAATGACAGGTAATAGTTGCTGATGAATTTTCGCTGCTTCTTGATGTTTGCCTTCTAAAAAGAAGGAAACCATTTGTTGCATTTCATTACCAACAATATGAGAAGCAACAGAAACGACACCATCTCCACCGACAGAAAGCATAGGAAGTGTTAAGCCATCATCTCCGCTATAAACAAGGAAATCATCTGCTGTTCCTGCAATGATCTCAGTCATTGCATCGATATTTCCGCTCGCTTCTTTCGCGGCCACGATATTCGCTATTTTTGATAGTCTAATCGTTGTTTCTGGAGTGATGTTGACGCTAGCACGACCAGGAATATTATAGATCATAACTGGTAATGAAGTCGATTCAGCAATCGTTTTAAAATGCTGATAAAGACCTTCTTGATTTGGCTTGTTATAGTAAGGAGCGACGAGCATAATCGCATCTACGCCTACTTGTTCCGCCTTTTTCGTTAGTTCAATCGACTGCTTCGTATTATTACTCCCTGTCCCTGCAATGACCGGAATTCGTCCGGCTACCGCTTCAACCGTATGGCGAAACAAAGCAATTTTTTCTTCCGCAGTCAAGGTTGGAGATTCTCCTGTTGTTCCAGCAACAACAAGGGAATCCGTCCCATTGTTAATTAAATAGTTCACAAGCTGGCTTGTTTTTTCAAAATCGATATTTCCTTTTGAATCAAAAGGTGTCACCATGGCAGTGGACACCCGTCCGAATGAAATCATACTGATTCCTCCTCTGTCAAGCTTACTTCTTCATTTCATATTCGCTATGGTCTTCATGTAATTCAAACGCATCGTGCAAAGCATTGACCGCTGTGACGAGCTCTTCGTTTTTCACGAGTACCCAGATCGTTGTATGACTATCCGCTGATTGCAAGATTCTCACATTTTCCTCAGCAAGAGCCTGCACAATTTTCGATGTTACCCCTGGCACGCCTGTCATGCCAGCACCTACAACCGATACTTTGGCGCAGTCTCGCTCAACGTCAGGGGCGTACCCCATCTCTTTTAATACTTGCTCCGCTCGATCAACTGCATTGCCTGTTACCGTATAAACAACACCTGTCGGAGAGATATTAATGAAGTCTACACTAATTTTCTCTTGAGCCATCGCTTTAAAGACTTCAGCCTGTAAATTGTATTGATCTTTTTTTGCCTGCACTTTAATTTGGGCAACATCGGCGACATGAGCGATTCCCGTCACTAGGCGTTCTCTAATGTCAGAGCCTTGACTTTGCTTGGATATAGACGTAACAAGCGTCCCTAAACCATCGGAGTTAGTTGACCGGATGCGCACAGGAACCTTCGCCTGCATCGCTATTTCGACCGCTCGAGGGTGGATCACTTTCGCCCCTTGATAAGCCATGTTGCAAACCTCATTATACGTGACGACAGCTAGAGGTCTCGCTTTATCAGCCACTCGAGGGTCAGCTGTCATAATCCCTTCTACATCAGTAAAAATATCAATCCAATCAGCGCCAAGAGCCGATCCTAAAGCAGCGGCAGACGTATCACTGCCTCCTCGACCAAGTGTTGTCACATCGCCTTGTGCATTCGCTCCTTGGAAACCAGCAACAACAACGACGTCATGCGCCTCTAGCTCCTTACGAATCCGTGAGCATTTCATCTCTAAAATCTTTGCATTCGTGTGGTCGCTATTTGTGACAAAACCAGCCTGAGCTCCAGTTAAGGCACAAGCAGAAATACCACTATCAAGTAACATATTCGTAAACACAAGGCTGGAAATCACTTCTCCACAAGAAAGAAGCAGATCTTGCTCTCTTGCGGATAATTTCATATCTTCTCCGTTAGCTAAAGATAAAAGGGTATCCGTCGCATAAGGTTCCCCTTTTCGTCCCATAGCAGAAACGACCACGACGACCTTGTATCCTTCTTTCATAGCTTTTTCAATATGACGTTTAGCATTTTGACGCGTTTTTTCATTGCGTACAGATGTACCGCCAAATTTTTGAATGATCATTTTCACTGTTTTACACCTCTGCATTTCCTCGGTGAGAATTCATCTATTAATTATTTCGCTTCAACTAGACCCATTTCGACTAGCGTTTCAGCAATTTGAACGGAATTCCAAGCCGCACCTTTTAATAAGTTATCAGATACTACCCACATATGGAAGCCTGTATCTTCATCTAAATCTTTTCTAATTCGTCCAACAAACACGTCCGTTTTGCCGACGCAATCAGCTGGCATTGGATACACTTGCTCCGCAGGATTGTCTTCTAATACGATTCCTGGTGCGTCCTTTAATTTCGCTTGAACATCTGCTGTTGTAACATCTGCTGCTTCCACTTCAAAGTATAAAGACTCAGAATGTCCTGTGGCAATTGGAAGGCGCACACAAGTCGCTGCTACTTTTAATTCTGGCATATGCATAATTTTCTTCGTTTCATTAATCATTTTCATTTCTTCAAATGTAAATCCGTTGTCTTCGAATTTATCAATTTGAGGAATCGCATTAAACGCAATTTGGTAATGCTTTTTATCGCTGCCTACAGGAAGAATTTCTGGTTGGAATTCCTTTCCTTCAACAATTGCTTTTGTTTGATCATTTAATTCTTGAACGGCTTTCGTACCTGCTCCTGATACAGCTTGGTAAGTAGATACTACTACTTTTTTCAAGCCGTATGCTTGACGTAGCGGTTCCAGTGCTGCCACCATTTGAATCGTTGAGCAGTTCGGATTCGCAATGATGCCTTTATGCTGTCTTAAATCTTCTTTATTTACTTCAGGAACAACGAGCGGTACTTCAGGGTCCATTCTGAATGCACTTGTATTGTCAATAACAATAGCGCCGCGCTTTGCTGCCTCTGGAGCTAATTCTTTAGAAATGCTTCCACCCGCGCTGAAAAGAGCGATATCCACACCTTCAAAGCTTTCAGGTTTTGCTTCCTGTACAATTACTTCTTCACCTTTAAATGAAATTGCTTTTCCAGCTGAACGCGCGGATGATAGCAATGTAAGCTCACGAATTGGAAAGTCTCTGTTCGCTAACGTTTCTAACATTTGTTGTCCTACTGCACCTGTTGCCCCTACTACTGCTACATGAAATCCTTGATTACTCATTTTTGCTTCCCCTTTCCCTAAACGAAAGTACTCGTGTATATGTAACACGTTTTCTAATAATAAAAAATAGTAAAAAAAATGTACCAACACTTTTTAATAGCTACTATTTTAACACATTAAAGTTTGAAAAGCAGAAGAAAATATTCAGTTATTTAAAAAAGAGAAAAAAAGGGAAGGTTAACTCCCATCCCTAAATCGTTCAATAATAACCGGCTGAAGCTGTTTACCTAATAAAGCGGCATCAATTGTTTCAATTAAGCTATCCATCCGCGCCACCATGGAGTTCGGCTTCTTCACTGGATCATCTTGACCAAATGGCACAAAATAAATATGCTTCACAGGCATTAACTTCATAATATTCATTCCATTTAATCCGAGAGCATCATTTGTCGATATTCCAAGAATGACTGGTTTATGATTACGAAGCGTCGCCTTTGCGGCCATTAATACAGGGGAATCCGTCATGGCATTGGCTAATTTACTAAGAGAATTACCGGTAATCGGGGCAATGACCATGCAATCGAGAGGAATTTTTGGTCCGAGAGGTTCTGCTGCTACGATGGAATCGATGACTGTCGTGTTTGTTACTTTTTCAATTTTATCCACCCATTCTCCCACTTCTCCAAATCGGGTTCCTGTGCCTTTAACTGTTCCTGTAACTACTGGAACGACTTCTGCTCCGAGTTGAACTAACTTTTCAATCTGAGGGAAAACTTCACTGTACGTACAATGTGAGCCGGTAATTCCAAAACCAATTCGTCGTCCTTTTAAAGTCATGATCTTACTCCCCTTTCATTTTGTCGCATCGTTCTTTAACAATTCCGCGAGCGTATTGGCCAATATTTGTCCTGCCGTTTTCGGAGCAACAAGACCCGGAAGCCCAAGTGCCAAAATCGCCTTTATCCCTCTTTTCTCTGCATAGCGAAAATCTGTTCCTCCTGGCTTTGAAGCAAGGTCAATAATGAGTGTATGCGGTCGCATTTTAGCGATGGCGGACGCCGTCACAACTAAAGAAGGAACCGTATTAATAATAATATCTGCTTTCTCAGCTATCGCTGTTAATTCATCCATTTTAAATGGCGTTAATCCCATCTCAATCGCTCGCGCTAAATGTTCACTTCGTCTCGCCCCAAGCCAAACGTTCGCGCCGAGATCCTTAAAGGTACTAGCTACCGTCATACCCACCCGCCCCATTCCGATCACAGCAACTGTCGATCCATGAATCGTAAAGTCAGTATGCTGAATCGCCATCAACACCGTTCCTTCAGCCGTCGGGATCGAATTATAGATCGCTACATCATCTCGATCAAACAAACGAATAAGTTTTCTTCCTGCTTTTTCAGCCATATTTGTTAGTAAAGGCGGACTAATGCCGGTAAAAATGACACAATGATTAGGTGTTCTATCAAAAATATCTTTTGATAATCGCAAGTTGCTTTTTGAAAAAATTGTTTCTACTTCACCAGTCGCTTGTAAACCAGCCACAGGAAGGACAATCGCATCGATTTGTTCAAAAGGAATGTCTTCCATATTTTCTTTGACCGCTCCAGTGAAGCTTTGCTCTAATTGATCAAATCCTGCTAAATAAATTTTTGCATCCAGTTCTGTTAATTTTCGAATGATTTCAAGTTGACGAGCATCTCCACCTAACACTGCGACTTGAAGCCCTGTCAGCATAACCTTCACCATCCTTTTTATGTGTGGCACCGATTCACTTCTATATTGTATGAGAAAGTTTTTCATCGGTGAAATAAAATGTGATGTTCAACAACAAAAAACTGCCCTATTAAAGAAATGCCTAGTATAAAGAGTGTAAATCCCTCTTTATACTAGGCATCCTTGATAGGAGCAGATCACTTGAATTACTTCATAGAATTCGGCAGTTTCCCGTCTGGACTAATAAGTGCCGCAGAATAATCTTTCGTAAAAATGCGTTCAGACATATTGTTAACTGAATCAAGTGTCACTTGATCAATCAAGCTAACAACTTCATCTAAAGAACGATGCTTTCTTAATACGAGTTCGTTTTTACCGTTTCGGCTCATTCGGCTGTTTGTACTCTCTAGACTAAGCATTAAACTACCTTTTAACTGTTCTTTACTGTTGTGTAGTTCCTTCGTTGTAATACCCTCTCGTTTCAAAGAGCTCAATGTACCTTGAATCGTCTCGAACAATTGGTCGAGTTGTTTCGCTCCCGTTCCTCCATAAATCGTGACAAGTCCACTATCTTGAAAAGACGAATGATAAGAAAAGACTGAATAAGCTAGTCCTCTTTGCTCACGGACTTCTTGGAACAAACGAGATGACATGCTACCTCCTACGATATTATTTAATATAATAAGGCTATAGACGTCTTCACTTCCTAGTGGAAGCCCTTGAAATCCTAAACATAGATGAGCTTGCTCTGTCTCTTTTTTTCTAGAAAGCTTATTGCAATAAAATTCAGGAGCCATTCCGTTCGCTGGTCGGCTACCACCTTCATAGCTTCCGAACAGTTCCACTGCTTGTTTGACTAGCTCTTCGCTCACATTTCCTGCAATAGAGATGACTACTCGATCTGGTGTGTACATATCGTGCATATATTGCTTTAATGTATCTCTCGTAAACGTTGACAACGTTTCTTCCGTTCCAAGAATCGGATAACCGAGTGAATGATTCTCATACACAGCACGGCTTAACAAGTCATGTACAATGTCATCCGGTGTATCCTCATACATTTTAATTTCCTCTGCTACAACGTTCTTCTCTTTGTCCATCTCTTCTTGATCAAATGACGAATGAAAGAACATATCCGCCAACGTTGACAACGCATAAGAAGCATGATTATCTAGTACTTTCGCATAGTAACAAGTATATTCTTTTGATGTGAATGCATTAACGTGTCCACCAATGCTATCAAAGCTTTCCGCGATTTCTTTCGCGGACTTTGTTTCTGTTCCTTTAAAAAACATATGTTCAAGAAAATGAGAAATCCCGTTATTTTCAGGCGTTTCATCTCTTGAACCTGTGGCGATCCAAATTCCAATCGCCGCGGATCTAACAGTTGGAATTTCTTCCAATACGATTCTAACTCCATTGTTACAAGTGAATTTCTTTATCAATGTAATCCTCCTATTCTAGCTGCAGCAAAAAAACAAGTTCTATACGATGTCTATTTCGTATCACTCGATAACACCCGTGTCTCACTTAATAGGTTAGACACTGTACCTATTTTAAACTTCCTCGCCTCGATTTCTTTAACGAGAGTGTCTAAAGAAGCGGCTGAAGATTGTGTCGGATGCATTAAAATAATGGCTCCTGGATGAATTTTGTTCATTACTCGATCAATTAACTCTCCAGGCATTGGCTTTTTCCAATCAACCGTATCCACAGTCCATAACGTGGTCAACATTCCAAGCTTATGAGCTTCTTGTACGGTATGTTCATTAAAGCTTCCGCTAGGCGGAGCAAACAGTTTAGGAGTGTGACCTACAACCGCTTCAATCACTTCATTTGTCTTGACTATTTCTTCATTTGTTTTACTCGTGCTCAAAATCGCCATATTGGGATGTGAATAGGAATGGTTTCCCGCCTCGTGTCCAGCTTTACTAATCATCTTCGCAAGATCGGGATGTTTCTTCACCCATCGGCCTTCAAAAAAGAAGGTGGCATGAACATGATGTTTCTTCAATATCGACAGCATCTCAGGTAAATATTCTTCTCCCCAAGCTACATTTATCGCAAAGCTCACCATTTGCTTGTCCGGATGTCCCCGATAAATGGGAGCTGGTGGCAAGTCTTTTAAATGTATTTTCGGAGGTATCTGCCTGTATATTAAATGTTTTTCAACAAACATTCCATCTTTTTTCATATTTTTTAAAGATTTCTCAATGTCGACTTCAACCCCGTTGTATCCGGGAGTCTTTTTCCACACACGATCGATAACGGCATCTCGAGGGTCTTTGCGACGTTTTTTTGCTTCATCCTTCACTTGATCCTCTAACGATTGAGCTGGCTTTTGTACAGTGATCGTATCATATTTTAGACGATTTATATAGGTATTAATAGATGTATAATTGATCATCGTAAAGGTGATCATCGCCATGGCGACTATACTAGTAACTTTTTTTGCTACCGACATGGGAGCTCTTCCTCCTCTCGTTGTTCATTCATTTAACATTATGAATGAACGAAAAGAAGTAGAACTGAGCCCATTGTACTCATTAAAAAAGGGCCGACTCTCATGATACAATACCTACAATCTACCATGGATAGCTTTTTAGGTATGGTAAAGTTCATGAGAGACAGACCCCATTATGACAGACTTTACTATTAAGATTCTTGCTGCTTTTCAGCGGCTTCCTTTTGCTCTTTTAATACCGCTTTACGTGAAACATTCACTCGTCCTTGTTCGTCAATACTAATGACTTTCACCAATACTTGATCTCCAAGGGAAAGAACATCTTCTACTTTGCGAACACGCTCTTCTGCTAATTCAGAAATATGCACGAGCCCATCTTTACCTGGGAATAATTCAACAAAGGCACCGAATTTCTCAATGCGTTTCACCGTTCCTAAATACATTTGACCAACTACCGCCTCGCGAACGATATCTTCAATAATTTTCTTTGCTTCATTATTTTTCGCTGCATCTGTAGAAGAAATGAAGATCGTTCCATCTTGCTCGATATCAATCTTAACGCCTGTTTCATCAATGATTTTGTTGATTTGTTTTCCACTTGGTCCGATCACATCACGGATCTTATCTGGATTAATTTTCATTGTTAAAATCTTCGGTGCATAGGCAGATAATTCTTCACGCGGCTCAGAAATCGTCGCCATCATATGATCTAGAATCTGCATTCGACCTACTTTTGCTTGTTGCAAGGCTTCTTCAAGAATTTCTCGGCTAAGTCCTTCAATCTTAATGTCCATTTGAAGCGCCGTTACCCCTTTAGATGTTCCTGCCACTTTAAAGTCCATATCACCTAAGTGATCTTCTAGCCCTTGAATGTCTGTTAACACCGTATAATGTTCACCAGACTTCACAAGTCCCATTGCAATCCCAGCTACTGGAGCTTTAATTGGCACACCTGCATCCATCATAGCCATCGTACTTGCACAAATACTTGCTTGAGAAGAAGAACCATTGGATTCCAATACTTCTGACACAAGACGAATTGTGTATGGGAAGTCCTTTTCGCTAGGAACAATTGGTTCAAGCGCTCTTTCTCCTAAAGCCCCATGTCCAATTTCACGGCGACCAGGCGCACGAAGCGGACGAGTTTCACCGACACTGAAGGAAGGGAAGTTGTAATGGTGCATAAAGCGTTTCGATTCCTCTACACCTAGTCCATCTAAAATTTGCACATCGCCTAGAGCACCAAGTGTACAAATGCTTAGTACTTGTGTTTGTCCACGCGTGAACATACCAGAACCATGCGTACGTGGTAAAATATTAGTCGTTGAAGCGAGTGGACGGATTTCATCGATTTGGCGTCCATCTGGTCGAATCTTTTCAACCGTGATTAAGCGACGAACTTCTTCCTTCACAAGCTTATCTAGCATTTGACCAACTTGTTTCATCGTTTCGTCATCGGCTTCTTCTTCAACAAACTTTTCTTTCACTGCATTTTTCACTACTGTGATCGCTTCTTCACGCGCATGCTTTTCTTGCACTTGAATCGCTTGAACCATCTCTTGCTCGCAAAGAGCGCGAATTTTTTGGTCAATGTCTACATCAATTTCATATAGCTCTATTTCGAGCTTTTCTTTGCCAATTGCTTGAACGATTTCTTCTTGGAAAGCAATCAGTCGTTTAATTTCTTCATGCCCGAACATAATCGCTTCAAGCATTACTTCTTCAGGTACTTCATCCGCGCCAGCTTCAACCATGTTGATCGCATCTTTCGTACCAGCAACCGTTAAGTTCATGTCACTTTTCTCCATTTGTTCAACAGATGGATTGATGATGAACTCACCATCGATGCGACCTACCACAACTCCAGCAATCGGGCCTTCAAATGGGATATCCGAAACGCTTAATGCTAAAGAAGAACCAAACATCGCTGCCATTTCAGAAGAACAATCTTGATCGACACTCATGACAATACTAATAACTTGTACTTCATTACGGAATCCGTCTGCAAACAACGGACGAATTGGACGATCGATTAAACGACTAGCTAACGTCGCTTTTTCACTCGGACGACCTTCACGCTTAATGAATCCACCCGGAATTTTCCCTACCGCATATAAACGCTCTTCATAATTGACTGTCAGTGGGAAAAAGTCTACTGCTTTTGCTTCTTTTGATGCTGTTGCTGTGCTTAACACAACCGTATCTCCATAATGGATTAGTGCTGCTCCATTTGCTTGTTTAGCGACCTCGCCGATTTCTACAGTCAGCGTTCGGCCTGCCCATTCTATGGAAAATGCTTGTTTCCCTTGCTCCATAAATGAACCCCTCTCTATATCAATAAAAATGATGAATAATTTGCAATCCTACATAATAGCATAACATTCGTTGAATGCTCTGCAAAGACATAACCTTTAAATTACCTATCTTATGTATTATTTACTGAAAACACATTCGTTAAGCATTTATTTTTAACATCAAATGTAAGTAAATACCAAATGTTTTAAACGTAATAAAAAAGCGGGAAAAAATCCCGCTTCTCGCATTGCTTATCGACGTAAGCCAAGTTTTTGAATTAATTCACGGTAGCGTGAAACGTCTTTGTTACGAAGGTATGTTAACAAGTTACGACGACGTCCTACCATTTTTAAAAGACCACGACGTGAATGATGATCTTTTTTGTGAGTACGTAAGTGATCGTTTAGCGTGTTGATTTGCTCAGTAAGTACAGCGATTTGTACTTCTGGAGATCCAGTGTCACTCTCGTGTGTTTTAAATTGGTTAATGATTTCGTTCTTACGTTCTTGAGTTAATGCCATTTGTAATTCCTCCTTAAATTTTAAAATCCCCTGTTACTGAGCATGCGTCGGAGTGGCGCGATGCCAAGCAAAGGTTCAATTTATACGGTCTCAATTGTATCGGATACTCTATCAAAATGCAAGCTTTTTATCTCGTATTAACGAGACTCAATCCCTTCATTGATTGAAGGGTCACATTATGATTGCTTAGCTAAGTAATCCATCGCCATTTGTTTATCTTGTTCAATTTGCTGGACAAGCGCTTCAATGCCGTTAAATTTCTGCTCTCCTCGAATATGGACAAACCATTGAATAGTTACTTCCTCTCCGTAAATCGAGTATTGAAAATCAAAAATATGTACTTCAATGGATAGTGAAGGTTCATCCGGATTTTTAAATGTTGGTCTGTATCCAACATTACAAACCCCTTTATACCACTGACCTTTCACTTTGATCTTCACCGCATACACACCTGTTTTCGGGATGATAAAATCCGTACTTACTTCAACATTGGCAGTCGGAAAGCCGATTTTCCTTCCGCGCTTATCTCCATGAATAACGGTCCCTCTCACTTCATATGGTCGACTAACTAATTGATTTACCATCTCCATTTGTCCCTCTTCAAGCAGTGTCCTTATTCTTGTGGAACTCACTTTTTCTGCTTCATGTTCCAATTTATCAACCGTCGTATAATCAAATTGACTTCGAGAATGAAAATGAATCGTCTCCATCGTTCCCTTACCTAATCTACCGTACGTATAATCAAAACCAGCTACGACATGTACGACATGTAAACCAATAATATAGCTATCAATAAATTGTTGCGGTTCTAAAGCAGCAAAATCAGAAGTAAACCGCACGACAAATAAGTAATCCACATCAAGCGATTCAATGACTTTCTTCTTTTCTTGTAATGGCGTAATATATTTAATTTGCTTATGCTTTCGACCTAACACAACGGAGGGATGCGGGTCAAAGGTCATGACTGCACTTTTGATACCTAACTCTCGTGCTTTGTTCACGGCTGTTTGAATCACTTGTTGATGACCTTTATGCACACCGTCAAAAAAACCAAGAGCCATAACGAGCGGTGGTAAGCTTTCTCTTTGTAATTGATGAGGATGATGCAACATGATCATTTCCACTTTTTTCACCCTTCTTCCTGGTCAATCACCTAATACTTTGACGGGCTTGATCTTTCCCGGCTTTGTCGGATGTAGACCATATATAGCTAGTAAATGCCCATGAACAATGACGGCAGCTTCTGTTTCTCCTGCTGGCCAATCATTTGGCTGATCAAGCACAGCGCCGTTTTTCACTTTCTCTGCTAATGTATCACTTATCTCCCATTTCGGCAAATGGGAAACTCCTTTTTCAAGTGGGTGTAACCAACTCTCGACTTCGTTATTTTCTTGCTTCTCCTCTAGCTCCTTAAGAGTTAAACAGTCGGCTTGAGTAAATCCACCGGATGAAGTTCTCACCAAGTGTGACATATGAGCAGGATAACCTAGTCTTTCTCCAATCATGACAGCAAGGGTACGGATATACGTTCCTTTCCCACAAGCTACTCTAATTGAAAAACGAATCGACTCGCCAGTAAACATTTCTCGATCATCAAGAAGTTCAATACCTTCAATGACAACCCTTCTAGAAGGACGTTCCACTTCGATTCCTTGTCGAGCGTATTCATATAATCGCTTTCCATTAACCTTGACAGCTGAGTACATCGGTGGAGTTTGAACAATCTCCCCCGTTAAAGACTGCAATACACGTAAAACATCTTCCCTCGAAAATGATTCCGTTATCGTTTTTTGTTCCACAGTCTCACCAGAAGCATCTTCTGTTGTTGTAGAGTGACCGATCATCACTTCGGCAACATACTCTTTCCCTGAATTCATGATATACTCAGATAATTTCGTTGCTCGACCGATACAAATGGGCAAAACTCCCTCAACATCAGGATCAAGCGTACCTGTATGCCCGACTTTTTTTGTACGCAAAATTTTTCTAATGCGGAAAACGCAGTCATGAGAGGTCATTCCTTTTTCTTTCCAAAGTGGTAATATACCGTTCATCCTGATTCTCTCCTTGTTCATTTTCTTCGTAAAAAAAAGAGGTCTTAAGCCTCTTCATGAATGAAATATAGAAAAAAGTCTATAGGCATTCAATTGAAGAAGCGAAAGACCCTTCCTTTTATTATTCGCTGTCAATTTCTCTTAGCAGCGCATCAATTCGATTTCCGTAAGCAATCGATTCATCGAATTCGAACAATAACTCTGGTGTTTTACGAAGACGGATTCTCTGTCCAACTTCAGAACGGATAAATCCTTTCGCTTTAGCAAGAGCTTTTAACGTTTCTTCCCGTTTTTGCTCATCGCCAAGCACAGTAATATAAACCTTCGCTTGTTGGAGATCTCCAGTGACTTCTACATCTGTCACTGTAATAAAGCCAATGCGAGGGTCCTTCACTTTACGGTTTAAAATATCCGTTAACTCTTTTTTCATTTGTTCTCCGACACGATTCGAACGAAGCGTCATCTTTGTTCACCTCTTTATAACCATTCATAAGATGTCATCAGCCGCTCCCATTCAGGAAAAGAGTCTAGAAATTTTAGTGCATTTTCTAGTTCCCTCTCAGTTGCCTGTTTGGAGGAAGCAACGGTGACAATGGTAAGCTGCGTCCGTTGCCAAACATCTTGATGGTTCGTTTCAGCAACAGACACATTTAATTTTTGCTTTAGGCGAGTGATTGTACGTTGAAGCACGGCCCGCTTTTCTTTTAAAGAATGGGACTCATGAATGACATATTCTACTTTAACGCAACCAATCATTTACGCTCAATTTCCTCTTCAATGAAGGCTTCAATAATGTCGCCTTCCTTCACATCATTGAAGTTTTTAATCGTGATTCCGCACTCATAACCTTGAGCGACTTCTTTCGCATCATCTTTGAAGCGTCTTAGTGCATCCACTTCCCCTTCAAAAATTACGATGCCATCACGAATTAAGCGAACACCGCTATCGCGAGTGATTTTTCCTTCTGTCACATAAGATCCAGCAATGGTACCGACTTTCGATACTTTAAATGTTTGACGGACTTCTGCTTGACCGATAATTTTTTCTTGGAATTCTGGATCAAGCATTCCTTTCATCGCCGCTTCAATTTCTTCGATCACTTTATAAATGATGCGGTGAAGACGTACATCTACTTCTTCCGCTTCCGCTGCACGTTTCGCATTCACATCTGGGCGTACATTGAAGCCAATAACGATTGCGTTAGAAGCTGAGGCAAGAATAACATCTGACTCAGTAATCGCTCCAACACCTGTGTGAATGATTTTCACATTTACGCCTTCTACTTCAAGCTTTTGCAGGGCAGCAGCAACGGCTTCAAGCGACCCTTGAACATCGGCTTTTAATACGATATTTAAATCTTTCATTTCCCCTTGTTTCATATGTTCAAACAAGTTATCTAAGCTCACGCGTGATTTCTCGCTACGTTGCGCTTGTAACGCCTCTTGAGCACGGGATTCACCGATTTGGCGAGCTGTTTTCTCATCTTCAAACACGACGAAACGGTCTCCCGCTAATGGTACATCATTTAATCCGGTAATTTCTACAGGTGTAGAAGGTCCGGCTACTTTCACTCGACGTCCTAGATCATTGACCATCGCACGTACACGACCGAACGTGTTACCAACAACGATTGGGTCTCCTACATTTAACGTACCGTTTTGAACGAGTAACGTCGCAACAGAACCGCGGCCTTTATCAAGCTGAGCCTCGATCACTGTTCCAATCGCACGACGATCTGGATTCGCCTTCAGCTCTTCTACTTCAGCAACAAGTAGAATCATTTCAATCAATGTGTCAATTCCTTCACCGTGTTTCGCTGATAGAGGAACGAAAATCGTTTCGCCGCCCCAAGCTTCTGGTAAAAGACCATGCTCAGTCAATTCTTGCATTACGCGATCTGGGTTCGCTGTTGGCTTATCAATTTTGTTGACAGCAACAATAATCGGTACTTCTGCCGCTTTCGCATGATTGATCGCTTCAATTGTTTGTGGCATAACTCCATCATCCGCAGCCACAACAAGGATTGTGATATCTGTAATTTTCGCTCCGCGAGCACGCATCGTTGTAAACGCCGCATGTCCAGGTGTATCAAGGAACGTGATTTTTTTGTCTTGCTCCTCAATTTGATACGCACCGATATGCTGGGTAATTCCGCCAGCTTCTCCTTCAGTGACCTTCGTGTTTCGAATAGAATCAAGAAGCGTTGTTTTCCCATGGTCGACGTGTCCCATGATCGTTACTACTGCTGGTCTTTCAATTACTTCCTCTTCTTCATCAACTTCAAAATACACTTCTAGATCTGCTTTATCAATTAAGATTTCTTCTTCTACTTCCACACCGTATTCACCAGCAATTAATTCAATCGCATCGCCTTCTAATTCTTGGTTAATCGTAGCCATTACACCTAACATGAACAACTTTTTAATAATTTCAGACGGCTCACGATTTAATTTCTTAGCCAATTCCGTTACTGTTAATGATTCAGTAAATGTAATTTTTTCTGGTAATTCTTTCACTTTAGGTGGAGTCGGTACAGCAGGTTTGACGTTTTTTTGTTTGTTGCCTTGTCTATTACGTCCTTGAGCTTTATTATTTCCTTTTTGATGAGGATTTCTCTTATTACCTTGAGATTTTGCTCCCTGTTTTGGTTTCGATGTAGAACCTTTACCAGCACTTTGTGTATTACTTGTTTTTGATTGATTTAATGATTTATCCAATGTTTGTGTAGCCCCCTTGTCAATAACAGTCATATGATTAGAGACTTCAATATTCCACTCTTTCAACTTATCAATGACTACTTTATTTGACACGTTTTTTTCTTTCGCATATTCATACACTTTTTAAGCCATGATATGTTCACCCTTGCGTATAATCATCAAGGAGGGTAGAAAGCTTGTTGGCAAAGCCTGAATCAAGCACCGCTAAAACAACTCTAGCCTCTTTGCCAATTGCCTGACCTAGAACATATCGATCATCTACCCATCTTACGGGCACTCGATAAAAATTTGCTTTATCTTGAATTTTCTTCTTTGTATTAGGTGAAGCATCCATCGACAGCAAAATCAGCTTCGCTTGGCCTCTTTGAATTTCCTTTACTGTCAGTTCTTCACCAGAAATAATTTTTCTTGCACGGTTAGCTAATCCGAGTAATCCTACCCATTGAGGTTGCTTCATCAATTAATGATTCTCCTTTTCCACAAGAGACCACAATTCCTCGAAAATAGCATCTGGTACCTCTGCACTTAAATGTCGGGATAAGATCCCTCTTTTTTTCGCTAATTCAACAGCTTCTTTATTTTTAGATAAATAAGCTCCACGCCCAGATTTTTTACCCGTTAAGTCAACAGATACGTCTCCTTCTTTCGAACGGACGATTCTTACCATTTCTTTTTTAGATTTCATTTCGCCTGTTGCTACGCATTTTCTTAATGGAACTTTTTTTTGGTTAGCCATCATTCTTCACCTCTTATTCAATTTCTTCGGAGGAAAAGTCATAAGCTTCTTCATCTACAGATTGGATCACGATGTCTTCTCGCGGATAAATCCCGGCTTCGCGAGCATCTGATTCGCTCTTAATATCGATCTTCCAGTTCGTTAATTTGGCAGCTAAACGAGCATTTTGACCTCTTTTTCCAATTGCAAGAGAAAGCTGATAATCCGGTACAACGACTGTTGTCGCTTTGTTCTCTTCGTCTACTTGTACATCGACCACTTTCGATGGACTTAAAGCGTTAGCAACAAAAACGACTGGGTCTTCCGACCATTTTACAATGTCAATTTTCTCGCCTTTTAGTTCATTGACAATCGCTTGTACACGGTTCCCTTTTGGACCAACGCATGCACCGACAGGATCAATTTCTGGATTTTCTGCATAGACAGAGATTTTCGAACGATCTCCTGCTTCGCGTGAAACCGAACGGATTTCAACCGTACCATCGAAGATTTCCGGCACTTCAATTTCAAACAAGCGCTTTAATAAGCCTGGATGCGTTCTTGAAACAAAGATTTGTGGGCCTTTTGTCGTTCTCTCTACTTTTGTAATAAAGACTTTAATGCGGTCATGTGGCTTATAGCTTTCATTCGGCATTTGTTCAGATAACGGTAATAAAGCTTCGATTTTGCCGAGGCTCACATAGATAAAACGAGAATCTTGACGTTGAACGATCCCAGTCATAATATCTTCTTCACGGTCGATAAATTCGGAATAAATAATTCCTCTTTCCGCTTCACGCACGCGTTGAGTAACTACTTGCTTCGCCGTTTGAGCGGCAATGCGACCAAAGTCCTTCGGTGTTACTTCTAACTCTACAATATCGCCAATTTCATAGGCTGGATTTACTTCTCGCGCATCCGTTTCTGAAATTTCTAAGCGACTATCAAATACTTCGTCTACCACTTCTTTACGTGCAAATACACGCATTGTACCTGTGGCTAAATTCAAATCCACGCGAACATTTTGCGCTTGATTAAAGTTGCGCTTATAGGCAGAAACAAGTGCTGCTTCAATTGCCTCAATGATCACATCTCTTTCAATTCCTTTTTCTTTCTCTAAGTACAAAAGAGCATCATATAATTCAGTGCTCATCGAACGTTCCGCCCCCTTAAATTAATTCAAACGATCCTTTATGGAAAGTTCTTCAAAAACAAATTCCCTTTCATCCATCATTTCATTGAAAAAGCCGATTCATTCGGCAAAAATGAGGGTGGGCCTCCACTCTCCTCTATCATTTAAGAGAAGGAAACAGCAAGGCGTGCTTTCGCTACTTTCTCCATCGGAATTTCCACTTGTTTTTTTCTTGTTTTGACCATATATTCAACGGTCAATGATTCTTGGTCATAGGATAATAATGTGCCTTCAAAAGCTTTTTCACCATCAATCGCTTCATACGTTTTCACATGTACTCTTTTGCCGATGGCTCTTTCGAAGTCTTTTGTTTTTTTCAGCGGTCTCTCCGCTCCTGGCGAAGATACCTCAAGGAAATAGTTGTATGGAATAGGATCTTTCGCATCTAGTTGCTCGCTTAAACGTTCACTCACGATGCCACATTCTTCAATATCCACACCCGTTTCTTTGTCGATATAAATACGCAAAAACCAGTTCTTACCTTCTTTGACGTATTCAATGTCGACTAATTCCAAGTTTAAATCTTCTGTGATTGGTGTTACTAGCTCTTCTACGATTTCCATTACTTTGCTCATCTAATACCTCCTGGTTGACTAGCTTTCCGGACCAAGAAATGAAACTCTATACAAACACGAAAGAGTGGGGATGCCCCACTCTTTCACAGAGAGTTATCAATTAGTATTTCCATTAAAAATATACCACATCCATCGCATATATGCAACTAAGGTATGTCAAGGCTAAAATAATGACAATTGATTTTGATCAGGTAGTGAAGCGAGACAGCCGTGATTATCTAAATACTCAATAATGGTTTTCGATACCTTGCCTCGTTGCTGTAAATCTTCCTTCGAGAGAAATTCTCCTTCTTCACGCGCTTTAACAATATTATAAGCAGCGTTCGTTCCTAAACCTGGAATCGAATTAAACGGCGGGATAAGAGATTGGCCATCTATCACGAATTGATCGGCACTTGAGCGGTATAAATCCACTTTTTGAAAAGAAAATCCGCGCTCACTCATTTCAAGAGATAACTCTAAAACGGTCAGTAAGTTCTTTTCTTTCGGTGAAGCATCGAGTCCTTTCGCATTGATCTCCTCTAGCTTCGATTTAATCGCCGCCGAGCCTCTTACCATCGCTTCAATATCAAAATCCTCTGCACGCACAGTAAAATAGGCAGCATAATAAAGTAGCGGTAAATGTACTTTAAAATAAGCAATCCGCACCGCCATTAGTACATATGCAGCAGCGTGAGCCTTTGGAAACATGTATTTGATCTTTTTACACGAATCAATGTACCACTCTGGAACTTTTTTATTGCGCATTTCCTCTTCCATTTCCTCCGTTAGTCCTTTTCCTTTACGAACGGACTCCATAATTTTAAAGGCGAAGGCTGGATCGAGATCCTGGTAAATTAAATACACCATAATATCATCACGACAGCCGATTACATCGCTCAATTCACAAATGCCGTTGTGAACCAACTCTTGCGCATTGCCAAGCCAAACGTCCGTCCCATGAGATAATCCAGAAATCTGTACAAGCTCTGAAAACGTCGTCGGTTTCGTATCTTCAAGCATTTGACGAACGAATCTTGTTCCGAATTCCGGAATGCCAAGCGTTCCCGTTTTACACATAATTTGTTCTTCTGTCACACCGAGTGATTCCGTTCCGCTAAAAATTTTCATCACTTCTGGATCATCGGTAGGAATCGTTTTCGGATCAATTCCCGATAAATCCTGAAGCATCCGGATCACAGTCGGATCATCGTGTCCAAGAATATCAAGCTTTAATAAGTTGTCATGGATAGAATGGAAGTCAAAGTGGGTCGTTTTCCATTCCGATTTATCACTATCAGCTGGGTATTGAATCGGTGAAAAATCATAAATATCCATGTAATCAGGAACAACGATAATTCCCCCAGGATGCTGGCCTGTCGTCCGCTTTACTCCTGTACAGCCTTTTGCTAAACGATCGACTTCCGCTCCACGAATTTGCAAATCATTATCCGCAGCGTAGCCCTTTACATATCCAAAGGCCGTTTTATCAGCGACGGTACCGATCGTTCCCGCACGATACACATTCTCTTCACCAAACAGTACTTTTGTATAGTTATGCGCTCTCGGTTGATACTCACCAGAGAAGTATAGTGATAGGTAAACCTTTGATATTATCTCTAGCTTTTCCCCCACTCCACACCGTGCATGAGGCTTTCACACTCACACGGCGTTCCATCGTTAATTTTGTTGAAGGTTATAGGCTAAGCTTTGGATTTCCTACTTCCGTTCTTAGCCTGTTTAGCTTTATTATTGCTTTCTTTTCGAACTTAGCTAACATTTTTTCGTAATCTTTATTCACAATCGGGTCTTTATTGTGAATAAGCATATGATATTTCTTATTAATAATAAGCAAATTGTCATACTCATCACTTCCAGCTTGTGCTGTTGGCTTAATATGGTGGCAGATTGCATTATGGGGCGTCAAACGTTCCCCTGTTATACCGCAACATCCTTTTTGAGCCACATATTTGCTTAAACGGTTGTTTTCATACAATATACTTTTCGCTTTATATATTCCCTTACGAAACATTTCAATTTCACGAACAGACACTTGTTTCAAATCTTTATGAATTGAGGACCTGTCATTCTCGTTGTAAATCGTAAATTCAGGTTTTCTCTGTCCTCGTATATCATGCCGAATCGCTTCAATAGGATATACCAGCAATCCATTGCTTTTAAATCTTGGACAACTATAGTCCCCATAAAATTTATCAATGACATTGTTTGTTTCTTTCGTTTTCACGAATATATTTCTAAATATCAATGATTTAATATTCGGATGAACTTGATGTCTTATCTCATTGAAGTCTTGAGATATCCTTGTCGCAATCTTGTAATAGTTATGCAACCCAAGAATATTCGCATTGAAATTCATCACTTTTTCTGGGGTAGGACTTTTTCGAAGTTTTACTAACTGATGCCTTATGACCCCTTGCACCTTTTGTTTTGCTTTTGGGTCCATTTTTGAATTTACAATATAACCTGTTTTAGCATCTCCCTTTTGAACTGCTCTAAATCGAATACCTAAAAAATCTGTACCGTTTTTACGCAAATTAGTGATTTTACTTTTTTCTTCACTTATCTCAAGCCCTAATCTTTCTTTGAGCCATTTTTCCACTGCTATTTTAATCTTCCTAGCATTTTCATAAGAGTTTGTGAATATTTTAAAATCATCTGCGTATCTAACAAGATACATTGGCTTTAGCCTTGTCTTTTTCAGTGCATCCGTTTTATTTCGTTTCAGTTTATAGGGTACTCTAGTCGGCTTTGTTTCCCACTGATTAGAAACCCACCAATCTAATTCATTCAGCACTACATTGGTAAGTAGTGGCGATAAAATACCACCTTGTGGAGTCCCTTTTGTAGAAATGCCTTCACCTGTAATTTCAGCTTTAAGCATCTTTTTAACAATAGATAAAACTTTCTTGTCCCTTATTCCTATCGTCCATAGCTGCCTTATTAGTTTTTTATGATTCACGTTATCGAAAAATCCTTTGATATCTACATCAACCACGAAGTGCTGATGACTATGATTGACCATGTGATAACATCTTGCTAGTGCATCATGTGTACTTCTTTTTGGTCTAAATCCATAGCTCTGAGGATGAAACCTCGCTTCCACAATCGGTTCAAGCACTTGCAAGAACATTTGTTGTATTAATCTATCTTCAATTGTTGGAATACCAAGTGGTCTCATCTTGCCATTTGG
Organism: Bacillus sp. Hm123; assembly: GCF_051842975.2. Taxonomy (NCBI): domain Bacteria; kingdom Bacillati; phylum Bacillota; class Bacilli; order Caryophanales; family Bacillaceae; genus Bacillus; species Bacillus sp. Hm123. The sequence continues at coordinate 1,369,347 of NZ_CM200277.1, read as the reverse complement.
CTTCGGAATGAATAATCTCCTAACCGCATGTGGCGAGTAGTTCTCAAGTCTTTTCCTTGTTAGTCTAACTAATTCATCGGCATCCATTTTATTCAAATGCTTAATCGTATGTCCGTTTGTACCTTTCGTTTTACTGCCCGTATTGCTTTTCAAGTTTCGAAAGGCTAATAAAATGTTTTCTTCAGAAATAATCAGCTTATAAATGTCTGTAAAATAGCGATCACTTTTGCTCTGTTCATAAAGATTATCGAAAATTGGTTGTAAGCCAAAATATTCGTTATTTCTTAGCTTTTGAATCATTAAGTCAGCCAACTAATCACTCCTTTGCGAAGTTTTCGTTCTCTTTAGTCATACACGAATCTGACTTATTGTAGGTTTAGTTTCAACATTAACGACTTGTGCCCTTCCCTCTGAAATGTTTTATCCTCCGACCTATTGAGTATTCAGTCATCAGCGGCATTTCTTCATCGGTACTACAGCACTACTGCCACTCTCATAAAATGTGTTATAGCAATTTGCCTTTCCACATACCATCGTCATCGAAGTGCAACCTTCTCTATATGTCGAGAGCTTCACACGTTCCACTATTTCTATCTGTACATATTCCCTTAGGCTCCCCCTAAATTCCGCTGAGCTTGATTGTGCCTGTAACACAATATGGATTTTCATAACCAAACGCTTACTCATCCACACTCAGAAGTCCTAACATGGACTCCGTAACATTTCTACTACGTGACATTCACGAAAAGTCAGTCGAGGGTTCGTCCCAGTGATTCTACTGATTCTAACCATAGGAATTTTATAGACACCAGACCTATCATTCACAGAAAGTTAATACCTTCCTTTCCTCGTCTTAAACGTTAGGGTGAACTTCAGCCTGCTTTAACGGGCTTCAAACGATGTTGATGTTTGCAATATCTCCATCGCTTGCCGTAGCTTCAGTGAGTGCGTTTCAGGACGTTACCCCATCATTCCACACTTCGAAATAGCAGTTCTCCTAGCAAATACTAGTGCTTAACCTTTTCAGTTAAGAACGTGTCACACTCAAATCAATATCCGGGACTTTATCCCCTTTAAACCCAAGAAACGTTTCAAATGGGATGTCATGGCCATCTTTTTTATATGGAATTCCGCAAGTTGGACACTCTTTATCAGGTAAGTCAAAACCAGAACCAACGGAACCATCATTAAAGAATTCCGACTGCTTACATTTCGAACAGACATAATGCGGTGGCAATGGATTGACTTCAGTAATTTCCATCATCGTCGCAACGAAGGATGACCCTACCGAACCACGTGAACCAACAAGGTAGCCATCTATCAGTGATTTTTTTACAAGTTTATGTGAAATCAAATAAATAACGGCAAAACCGTGCCCGATAATACTTTTTAACTCTTTTTCTAAACGGGCCTCTACGATGTCTGGAAGTTCCTCTCCGTATATACTGCGCGCCATGTCATAACTCATTTCACGCGTCTCATCATCTGCCCCTTCAATTTTAGGGGTATATAGATCATCCTTAATCGGCTTAATTTCATCTAAACGATCCGCAATTTTATTCGGGTTAACTACGACGACTTCTTTCGCTTTCTCCTTACCTAAAAAACCGAAAGCATCGAGCATTTCATTCGTTGTTCGAAAATGAACATCCGGCAATTGATGGCGGTTGAGCGGATTCGCTCCCCCTTGAGAATTGACTAAAATTTTGCGATGAATCTTATCTGTAGGATTTAAATAATGAACATTTCCTGTAGCACAAACAGGTAGATTCATCTTTTCACCGATCTCGACAATGTTAGAAAGAATGTCTTCAAGTGCATGATCATCACGAACAAGTTCAAGCTCTAGTAAATGCGCATACACTTCTTTCGGATGAATTTCTAAGTAATCGTAAAAAGCCGCTTTTTTCTCCGCTTCTTCGCTTCCTTTTTGCATCATGCTCTCAAATACTTCGCCTTTATCGCAAGCTGAACCGATGATCAAGCCTTCGCGATATTTTTGTAACAACGAACGTGGAATTCGTGGCACACGATAAAAATAATTAATATGAGAAATCGATACTAATTTAAACAAGTTTTTTAAGCCGACATCAGTTTGGGCAAGAATCGTACAATGATAAGGACGCGCTCGCTTGTAAGCATCTCCTTCACCCATATGATCGTTAAATTGATCATGATACGTAATCCCTTTTTCAGCGGCATCTTGAAGCATTTTCAACATTAAATAGCCTGTCGCTTCGGCATCATAAATCGCCCGGTGATGCTGAGTTAATTCGACATCGAATTTCTTAGCTAACGTATTTAAGCGATGGTTTTTCATACTAGGATATAAAAAACGCGCTAATTCTAACGTATCAATGACCGGATTTGTTGCCTTTTCAATGTTGTATCGTTCATAACCAGCTTGCAAGAAGCCCATATCAAAGGAAGCGTTATGAGCGACGAAAATCGCATCCGCTGTCCATTCTTTAAACTTTTGTAATACCTCTTCCACTTCAGGCGCATTTTCCACTAAATCATCGGTAATTCCAGTTAGGTTAATTGTAGTCGCGGATAACGGATGGTGTGGATTGGCAAACGATTCAAAGCGATCAATAATCTCTCCATCCTTAATCTTGACACCCGCTAATTCGATAATCGTGTCATAAACAGCCGATAATCCTGTCGTCTCCACGTCAAAGACGACATACGTTTCATCTGGTAAAAACCGATGAGCGTCATGATAAGCAATCGGTACGCCATCATCAACTAAATTTGCCTCAAGACCGTACAATATTTTAATCCCATTTTTCTTTCCGGCACTGTACGCTTCTGGAAAAGATTGAGCGACGGCATGATCGGTAATCGCGATCGCTTTATGGCCCCATTTACTTGCTTGGGCAACCAGTTCACTTACTGACGTCACGGCATCCATTTGGCTCATTGGTGTATGCAAATGCAGCTCGACTCGCTTTTCATCTTCTGGCGCTAGATCTTGACGAGTAACTGGAGGAATTTCATTAACGTCATTAGCAATCATCACGAGATCTCGAACAAATGTATCATTCTGAACCGTTCCTCGTGCTCTTACCCACATTCCTTTTTTCACTCTGTTGAAAAGAGCCGCATCTTCTTTATCCCGAGAAAACATTTTTACTAGCAAGGAATCGGTGTAATCGGTAATTTTAAAAGTAAGCAATGTTCGACCACTGCGAAGTTCTTTTGTTTCCGCATCAAATACATATCCTTCGATCGCAATCCGGCGCTCTTCATCTTGAATTTCTTCGAGCTTTTTAAATTCAGCATCGTCTTTGATTTTCAATCCAAGCATTAATGGGCCATCAAATTCCTGCCCTTCTTCTTTGGCACTTGCTTCTCGTTTTTGCATATCAACAACCGCTTGCATCGCTCGCTCAGCGTCTTCTTTTTGCTTCGCCTCTAAAAATTGTTGAAAAGCTTCATCTTTTTCTGCTTGACTTACTTCAACATCAAAAGAAAAAGAAGGGAAGCCATAATTTTGATACACCTGGACGACCCAGTCTCCATACTTATTTTTTAATGCCATCCCTTCCGCTTCATTATTGACTGCAACGACAAGCTTATTGCCTTTGATAGCAGGTAATTGCTTCGTTAGTAAAGCAAGCATCGGCGGTGAGATACCTTCTAATTGCTTAATGCATAAGTTCCAATATTGTCCGATCAACACATCGGACACTTCCGGATTTCTTGCTTTCATTGAAAATGTGACTGTCGCAATTTCTTTAAAAGTTTGCGCTAACTGGTTCGCAAACAGCTCTAACACTTGACTAGGAACTATTTGCTCCACTAAAAATGAAAAATGCCATCTTCTCTGTTGGCGCTCAACGGTCAGCTTAGCGATTTCTGCTCCTTCAAAGTGCTTGACGATGGCATCGTCTGTTAAATGTAACTGCTGTAATAGTAATTGAAACCTTTGTCGCTTCCCTTGGGATTCTTCACTCATTTTTACGCCTCCCAACTTTTTATAATCGGCAGAAAAAGGCACCTAAAGCAGGCACCTTTTTCTCTCTTTTACCAAAAACCTCTCGTTTATATCTAGAAGTTTGATAGTAAATTTCATTTATCCATTAAGCTAATGTACCGAACAATTCCTCTAATGTAGCAACTAATTGTTCTTTAGCCACTTCTATCATTTCTCCTGTCACTCGTACCTTTATTTCTACAATTCCTTCTGCTGCCTTTTTACCCACTGTAATTCGAACCGGTAAACCGATTAAATCACTGTCAGCAAATTTAACACCAGGTCGTTCAGCACGATCATCCATCAACACGTCAAAACGTTTTTCACGTAGTGAGCCATACAATTCTTCCGCTAATTCGCGTTGGTGATCATCTTTCATATTAATTGGTACGAGATGCACATCATATGGAGTTAAGGCTTTCGGCCAAACAAAGCCTTGCTCATCATTAAATTGTTCAGCAACGGCAGCTAACGTACGTGATACGCCAATGCCGTAACATCCCATAATCATCGGTTGCGTGCGTCCATTTTCATCCAAATACGTCGCATTCATCGCTTCACTATAGCGAGTGCCTAATTTAAAGACATGACCGACTTCAATTCCTTTTGCAAACTTAATCGTACCTTGTCCATCTGGAGAAGCATCTCCTTCTTGAATAAAGCGAAGATCGGCATATTGATCGACCGCGAAATCTCTTTCTGCGTTCACATTAATATAGTGGAAGCCTTCGTCATTCGCACCACACACCATATTTGTTATCGCTTGTACGGCATGATCGGCGATGACTTTCACATCCCCCTTCACCCCGACAGGGCCAAGAGATCCAATGGAGCAGCCTAAAACTTCATTCACTTCTTCTGGAAGAGCTAGTTCGACTTGCTCAGCATTCAGTAAGTTTTTCAGCTTAATATCATTTACTTCATGATCCCCTCTTGCAAGGATAAGCACGTATTCTTCATCTACTTTAAATAAAAGAGACTTAATACATGTTTCTGCTGAGACATTCAATAAAGCAGAGACATCTTCAATCGTTTTCGCATTAGGCGTAGCGATTTTTTCTTTCTCTTTTTCTGCTTCGCCGCTCTTTTCATACGTTGTCACAACTGGAGCCATTTCGATGTTCGCTGCATAATCGGACTGATCCGAATAAGCAATCGTATCCTCTCCAATGTCGGATAACACCATAAATTCATGTGTGTCTTTACCACCCATCGCTCCAGAGTCGGCAATGACCGCTCGGAAATTCAAGCCACAGCGACGGAACACATTCGAATAAGCCGTAAATAAACGGTCATACACTTCGTCTAGACTTTCCTGAGAAGCATGGAAAGAATAGGCATCCTTCATGACAAACTCTCTTCCACGAAGCAAGCCAAAACGTGGACGCTTTTCATCACGGAATTTTGTTTGAATTTGATACAACGTTAACGGCAAACGCTTGTATGATTTAACTTCATCACGAACTAAGCTAGTGATGACCTCCTCATGAGTCGCTCCTAAAGCAAATTCACGATCATGACGATCTTTTAAACGCATTAATTCTGGACCATACGTGTACCAGCGGCCTGATTCTTGCCACAGCTCTGCTTGTTGTAAAGCAGGCATTAACAGTTCAACTGCTCCAGCAGCGTCCATTTCTTCGCGGACAATTTCTTCCACTTTGCGCAACATTTTTTTGCCGAGCGGTAAATAGCTGTATACCCCGCTCGCATTTTGTCTAATGAATCCAGCTTTTAATAATAGCTGGTGATTTTTCACTTCTGCATCAGCAGGAGTTTCTCTTAATGTAGGAATTAACGTTTGGCTTTGTTTCATGACATACACCTCAAACTATATTATTGTAAAAAGAATCGTTGAATATCATTCCAAGTAACAACGATCATTAACAGCATTAATAATGCAAATCCGACAAAATGGACCATTCCTTCTTTATGGCGATCGATCGGCTTGCCTCGAACTGCTTCTACTAGGAAGAATAACAATCTACCACCATCAAGAGCTGGAAGCGGCAATAAATTCATAATCCCAAGGTTGATGCTTAATAGCCCGGCCCATCTCATTAAATTCATTATACCAGACTCGGCAACGGTCTCTGTAGAAACATAAATTCCAACTGGTCCAGAAAGCATATCGATGGAAAATTGACCTGTCACTAGTTCACCAACCAGTTGAAAGATTTTTATCGTCCATTGGTACGTTTCTTTCGCTCCATAGACAATGGAACCGAAGAAATCTTTTTCAACTGGACTGTAAACACCAATTACACCCATTTCTTTTCCTTCGATTTCACGGACATTTGGTGTTACAGGAACTTGTAGCGTATTTCCATCCCTTTCTACTGTGAAGTCCAGTTCTGATTGCGGATTTTTCTGAATCAAACTGACAATTTCTTCCCAACTTGAAACCCCTTCACCATTGATGCTGATGATTTGGTCTCCCTCGGCTAACCCTGCTTCTTGTGCGGCGCCATCTGCTGTTAATTCGCCTAACTTTGCTTCGTTCGTCGGAATCCCTTGAATCCAAGCGATAATGACAAATAAGAAGAAAGCTAAAATAAAGTTAAACAGCGGTCCAGCAAAAATCGCCATCGACCGTTGCCCAAGTGTTTTTGACGCAAACTGACGATCCCATGGAGAAATTTGTGTTTCCATTCCATCCTCGACAATGACAGCTTCCCGATGAATCGAGAAAGATTTCAATTCCTCTTCTCCATCCTCATAGCCGCGTATAAGTAGCTGATGTTCAAGGTCCGCTTGCTCCACTTCAATCACACGCGCTCTTGGATAACGGTCTTTTCCGTTAACAATAATTTTCACAATTTCCTCTTGCTCATTACAGACGATACCAATTCGATGACCGGCTTTTAAATCGACCATTTCCGGGTCTTCACCAGCCATACGAACATAACCACCTAACGGTAAGAGACGAAGCGTATAAATCGTTTCTCCTTTTTTATGAGCAAATACTTTTGGTCCAAAACCAATCGCAAATTCTCGGCAAAGGATACCCGCTCGTTTGGCAAAAATAAAATGCCCCAATTCATGGAAAAAAACGAGCGCGCCAAATATAACAATAAACGCTATCACTGTGTTCAAATAGATAACCACCTTTTTTTTATAAAAGTGAATGGACGAAATCCCTTGCTTCTTGATCCGTGCGCTGAATCGTTTCTAAATCCGGATGCAAAATTTGCTTATGGTTCTCTAACGAACGCTCCACCAATTCATCGATTTGTAAAAACGAAATCTTGCCAGCAAGAAAAGCGGCGACGGCTGCTTCATTGGCAGCATTTAATACTGTAGGCATCGTTCCGCCAGCCTTACCTGCCTCATAAGCTAACGCTAGCATTCGAAAGCGCTCCATATCCATTTTTTCAAAATGGAGTTTCCCTATTTCTACTAAGTCTAAGCGTTTAGAACCTGGTTGCACGAAACGATCTGGATACGTTAAGGCATATTGAATAGGCACTCGCATATCCGGCGTTCCTAATTGAGCGATCACGGAGCTATCGTGAAATTCGACCATCGAATGAATCATACTTTCACGATGTAAAATAACATCTATTTGCTCATATGGCAAATGAAACAACCAATGAGCTTCAATCACTTCTAGACCTTTATTCATCATCGTCGCCGAATCAATGGTAATTTTGGCTCCCATTGACCAGTTCGGATGGTTGAGTGCCTCTTTCACAGTCACATCTTTCAATTGTTCTCGAGAGCGATCACGAAAGCTCCCTCCAGATGCCGTCAAAATTAAACGCTCAATATTTTTTGATTGCTCACCTTGTAAACATTGAAAAATAGCCGAGTGTTCACTATCGACAGGCAATAAACGGACATGATGCTTTTTAGCAGCTTCCATCACTAAATGCCCCGCCGTCACTAATGTTTCCTTGTTCGCAATTGCAATCGTCTTACCTGCTTCAATCGCTTGCATCGTCGGAAACAAACCGACACTGCCAAGTACAGCATTGACCAATACTTCTGCTTTAGGAAAGACAGCTACTTCCACAAGCCCTTCTTCCCCATACTTAATGTTTAAGAAGGGGAACTCTGCCTGGAGACGCAAAGCGTCGTCTTTTTCCTGAACCGACACTAATTCCGGTTGAAACGCGTGGATGATTTTTCTTGTTTCCTCTATATTTCTCCCAGCAGAAAAAGCAACTAGTGTAAAATCGTCGCTATGATGCTTAATCACATCTAGTGTTTGCTGTCCAATCGAGCCCGTCGCTCCTAATAGACTAATCTTCTTCAAACTCCTTCAACTCCTCAACCAAACTCTAACTAACAATTTGTAAAATGTGGATAAGCGGGAACACAAACAACCAACTATCGACACGATCTAAAATTCCTCCATGCCCAGGTAAAATCGTCCCTGAATCCTTCACACCAAAATGACGTTTTAAAGCTGATTCAACAAGGTCACCCATCTGCCCAAACGCCGACAGCACGACCGTACCGATCAATAGCTGTACTAATGCGATATTCATATCGGCAAAGAAATAAAACAATAAGGCAACAACAACAGCTGAAAGGATACCTCCTAAAGAACCCTCCACTGTTTTTTTCGGGCTAATGTCTGGCCATAATTTGTTCTTTCCGAAAGAACGTCCAATGAAGTAGGCTCCGGAATCGGTTGCCCATGTAATAAATAAAGCAAAGAAGACAAACACGATACCCGCTTCTCTCGTCTCCATAAAATAGTAAAAACCAAACCCGATATATAATACAGAAAGGGTGCAAAAGCTGGCATCTTCAAATGTAAAGCGATTTTTAGACATGACCATGTAGACTAATAACAATAGAACGACAAGCAACATTAGCTGCAATTTGTCATAGCCTGCCTGTTCAATAACACCGCTCATCTTATTAGGAATCAACAGTACAGTCAACATGACTATTGATAAAATGCCTGGTATAGAAGCCAACGGAATCTTTTTCATTTTTAATGCTTCTCCGAGTCCTATGACGGCCATCAAAAAGGCTAGTAGCAAAAATGGCCAACCACCATAAAGGACAATTGGTAAAAAAACGGAGGCAGCAATGACAGCTGTTATAATACGTTGTTTCATTTTATAAACTCCTAACTTTCATCGAAATTCAAATTTATGATTGTAAGCCACCAAATCGACGAGAGCGTCGCTGATAAGCTTCAACGGCTTCTAACAAGTGGTTTTCATTAAAATCCGGCCACAGCACATCAGAAAACCAAAACTCAGTGTACGCGAGCTGCCAAAGCATAAAATTACTCAAGCGTATTTCTCCACTTGTTCTAATCAGCAAGTCTGGGTCGTTTAAATGCTTCGTCATTAAATAGGAGGAAAAGACTTCTTCATTTAAGTCCTCTTCCTTTAGTATACCTTTTTTGGTATCATGCATAATACCTTTCACGGCATCTAATATCTCCGCTCTACTCCCATAGTTCAAAGCAAAGTTTAAAATGAGTCCATCATTATGTTCCGTTTTTTTGCTCGCTTTGTCGACTGCACGTAATGTATGTGCGGGAACTTGCTCTCGATCTCCCATCATCTCTACCCGGACATTTTCCTCAATTAACTCAGGTAAAAATGTGCCGAGAAACTCTTCTGGAAGCTTCATCAAAAAATCCACTTCTAGCTTAGGACGCTTCCAATTTTCCGTCGAAAAAGCATATAAAGTTAACGTTTTTACTCCTAAACGATTAGCTAATCTCGTGATTTTTCTAACGGTTTTCATTCCTTCATGATGACCGGCCACTCTAGGAAGAGCTCTTTTCTTCGCCCACCTTCCATTCCCATCCATAATAATGGCGATATGCTCCGGAATTGACTCTTTTTTGATTTGTTCAATCTTATCTTCAGTATGATGGACTTGATTGCTTCCCCACAACTTCTTTTTGTTGATCATAAAATATCCTCCAAAATGTAACCTCATCAATATAATTAAAAACACTACCTATTATAATACCAAAATCTCTCGATGATTACTTTGTAGAATTTTATGTATTTCATTTTTCTTCGTAAAAACAAGAAAACCCCCTTACAAAGAAGAGGGTTTATAATCGTTAAACTTCCATGATTTCTTTTTCTTTGTCTTTGGCGATTTCATCAATTTTCGTAATAAATTGATCGGTTTGCTTTTGAACATCTTCCGTGTGACCACGTAAAGCATCCTCAGTAATCTCGCCTGCTTTTTCAAGCTTTTTAAAGTCCTCATTGGCATCACGACGAATATTACGAATCCCAACTTTTGCTTCTTCTGCTTCTTTCTTTACTAGCTTTGCTAATTCTTTACGACGCTCTTCTGTTAAAGCAGGGAAAGCAAGACGGATGACAGAGCCATCATTAGACGGTGTTAACCCTAAATCTGATTTTAAAATCGCTTTTTCGATATCGCCTAGCGCTGTTTTATCATAAGGTTGAATAACTAACAGTCTAGCTTCTGGTACTGAAACAGAAGCCAGTTGGTTAATTGGTGTTGGCGCTCCGTAATACTCAACTGTTATGCGATCTAATAGTTGCGCGCTTGCACGCCCCGCACGAATTGAAGATAACTCTCTTGTGAAAGCTTGAATCGCTTTTGTCATTTTATCATTTAATTGTTCCATTACTTTAGTTGGCATTATTCTTTCCCCCTAACAATTGTTCCAATATTATCTCCCATGACCACACGTTTAATATTTCCATCTTCCATTACAGAGAACACGATTAATGGAATGTCGTTATCCATACATAAAGAAGAAGCTGTAGAATCCATAACTGCTAAACCTTCTTTTAACACGTCTAGATAGGAAAGCTCGTTATATTTGACGGCTTCTTTATCAACACGCGGATCCGCAGAATAGACACCGTCTACATTATTTTTCGCCATTAAAATCACTTCTGCTTCAATTTCAGCCGCTCTTAATGCAGCAGTTGTATCTGTAGAGAAGTAAGGGTTTCCTGTACCGGCTGCGAAAATAACAACGCGTTTCTTTTCTAAATGACGAATCGCACGACGACGAATATAAGGTTCGGCCACTTGACGCATTTCAATAGATGTTTGAACACGAGTTTCAATACCTAATTGTTCTAAACTATCTTGTAAAGCCATTGAATTCATAACTGTTGCTAGCATCCCCATGTAATCGGCTGTAGCACGGTCCATGCCCATTTCACTACCGATCTTGCCTCGCCAAATATTTCCGCCACCAACAACAACTGCTACTTCCACATCTAACTCTGCGATTTCTTTCACTTGTTCTGCAATGGATTTAATGACTGTCGGGTTAATACCGAATCCAGCATCTCCTGCCAATGCCTCTCCACTTAACTTTAAGACAACGCGTTTATACTTTGGAACACTCATGTAGACCTCCATATGTAATGGTTTTAATTACGGTTTTACCGAAACTTCTATATGAAATCCCTCACCAACAAGCGGTAAGGGATTTCCAATTTTCCATACATTCTTTCCGATGAAGCAATAGTAAGGAATTATTTTTTTACTTGGCTCATTACTTCTTCAGCAAAGTTATCTTGACGTTTTTCGATTCCTTCACCAACAGCATAACGAACAAGCGCTTTTACTGTTCCACCTTTAGATGCTACGAATTGACCTACTTTTTGGTCAGGGTTTTTAACGAATGCTTGATCGACTAAGCAAATTTCTTCGAAGAATTTGCTGATGCGGCCTTCAACCATTTTCGCAACGATGTTTTCTGGCTTGCCTTCGTTTAATGCTTGTTGAGTTAATACTTCACGCTCACGCTCTACTTCTTCTTGAGATACAGCATCACGTGAAATGTATTTTGGATTTAAAGCAGCTGCATGCATTGCTACGTCTTTCGCTGCTTCTTCATCTGTTGTACCTTCTACAAGTGTTAATACGCCGATACGTCCGCCCATATGAAGGTAAGCACCAAATGCATCATTATCGCCTTTTGCTACTACTTCAAAACGACGTAACGTTAATTTCTCACCAATTTTAGCTACTGCTTCATTGATGTACTCAGCAACTGTTTTACCGTTGCTCATTGCTTGCTCAAGTGCCTCTTCAACAGAAGCTGGTTTGTTTGTTAATAAATGATCGGCTAATTCTTTTACAAGCTGTTGGAAGCCTTCGTTTTTCGCAACGAAATCTGTTTCAGAGTTAACTTCTAAGATGACAGCTTCGTTACCTTCAGCTTTGATGAAAGTTGTACCTTCAGCAGCGATACGATCTGCTTTTTTAGCTGCTTTCGCCATTCCTTTTTCACGAAGGAAGTCAATAGCTTGCTCCATATCCCCGTTTGTTTCTGTTAAAGCTTTTTTACAGTCCATCATGCCTGCGCCTGTTTTTTCACGAAGTTCTTTTACCATTTGTGCAGTAACTGCCATAAGTATTCTTCCTCCTTTAATTGTATGTAACTATCAAATATATGATTAGCACAGAAAAGCTGACTATACAACTTTTCTGGCTTTTTCTCTTTAAAAAAAGGTGATAAGGGACTTTCGTCTTATCACCTTTTCATCAAGACTATTACTCAGCAGTAGCTACTTCTTCAGTCGCAGCAACTTCAACTGTTTCTTCGCCTTGTTTCGCTTCTAAAATCGCATCTGCCATTTTTCCAGTTAAAAGTTTAACTGCGCGAATCGCATCATCGTTCGCTGGAATTACATAATCGATTTCATCCGGATCACAGTTTGTATCAACAATACCTACGATTGGGATGTGTAATTTACGAGCTTCCGCAACCGCAATACGCTCTTTGCGTGGGTCGATGATGAATAACGCATCTGGAAGACCTTTCATATCTCTAATTCCGCCTAAGAATTTCACTAAGCGCTCATGTTCTTTTTTCAATTGAACTACTTCTTTTTTAGGAAGAACTTCGAAAGTTCCATCCTCTTCCATCTTCTCGATGTTTTTCAAACGTTGTACACGTTTTTGAATAGTAGAGAAGTTTGTTAATGTACCACCTAACCAACGTTGGTTAACAAAGTACATACCAGAACGTTCTGCTTCTTCTTTCACAGACTCTTGAGCTTGTTTTTTCGTACCAACGAAAAGAACTTTTCCGCCGTCTTCAGCTAATTCTTTCACGAATTTATAAGCCTCTTCGACTTTACGAACTGTTTTTTGAAGATCGATGATATAGATCCCGTTACGCTCTTGGAAAATGTATTTTTTCATTTTCGGGTTCCAACGGCGTGTTTGGTGTCCGAAGTGCACACCAGCTTCAAGTAATTGTTTCATTGAAATAACTGACATATTTTGTTCCTCCTAATGGTTTGATTTTCCTCCGCTCGCCTCATTTCTGTACAGAAACTGTTATCACAGCACCATCTGTCCAAATCCGCAAGCGTGTGTATTAACACCGTTAGTAACTATAACATATCCTTCTAAAGCAATCAACTATTTTCCCCAATGTTTGAAAATTTCAAGGCTAGCTCTACTTCAGTCTTGCCTTTCTTTAACTTTTTGGCAATCTCTTCAGCAGTAAAGCCTTGTTTATGAAGAAGAGCAATTTCATCCTCAAACGGATTTTCTTTTGCTGAAGGTGTGTGATCACTTGTTGAACTAGCCGCTTTATATCCTTTCACCGCTCTCGCTCGCTGTAAATTTGGGATCAGTCGCTCCTGCTCTTGAACAGGTGACGGCTTCGCTTCGTTTACTGGCGCTTTCTGTGAAAGTTGTTCAATAAATTTCTCATTTTCTTCTTTCATTTCTAACAAATAGGCATCCATCATCCCTTCCATTTCTTGAGTAATTTTTTGTTGTTGATTTTTTAAATCAAACAAGCGGTTTTGTCTCAGAAATAGAAGGATGATGGCAAATAGGGCGACCGCATTTAATATAAGCGAAATCATTATGAAAAGTGTTGTCATGTTTCCTTCTTATCCTCTAGAATCAATTTGTTTTCCTTAATGAAGGCGTTGTTCCATTCACCTTGATCAGCTGGTTTTTTAATTTGAAGATAGCTTTAGAATGAATCTGGGAAATTCTTGATGTCGATAAACTCATCACTTCACCTATTTCAGTAAGGGTTAGTTCCTCATGATAAAACAAACTCAGCACCATTTGCTCTTTTGCTGTTAGTTTAGAAATTTCTTGCACTAACTCTTGAATGAGCTCTCCCTTCACTACTTCCTCTTCAGGTGAGATCGTTTTCTCATCCTTTAGGATAAACCCTTTGGCATCAGAATGATCCGAATCTTGTACGTGTTCATCCATGGAAAGCACATTGGCAAATAAGTGTTCCGTCATCGTTTGATGGATTTCACCTTCACTTAAATCGAGCTGCTCCGCTACTTCAACCGCTGTGACGCGACGCAAATATGTTTGTTCCATCTCCTCGATCTTCGCTTCGATCTTTTTCGCTTTTTCTCTCGTACCGCGCGGCAACCAATCTTCTTTTCTTAGACCATCTAATATCGCACCGCGAATTCGGAAGGAAGCATATGTGTCAAATTTTAAATCCCTAGATGGATCAAACTTAGTTAACGCATCTAATAACCCCATTAAGGCTAAGCTTTTGATATCTTCCTTATTGACGCTCCGTGGCAAGTTCGCCGAAATTCGCTGCGAATGAAAAGAAACCAAAGGCATATACTTTTCCACAAGCAAATTTCCTGCCTGGCTATCATGATCCTTTAACCAAGCATCCCATAACTTTTCTTCTTCATTAACGTTCATTCTAGACATTTTCTATCTCTCCTCCTCGGGGTAACCTCGTCGAGAAGTTTATTTCTACATGATTTATTCTAGCTTCATTTTCATTCGTTAATCATTTCACGAATGATCGCCGCCGTTTTCTCGCTGTCTGTCATTTCTGGTCGTTTGGCTTGATCATCTTTCTCAGCCTTAATAGGAATCTTCTCTTCATGAATTTCTTCTTGAGTAGATGCTTCTTCCTCTATATGCTCCGTAGCAAAACTATCGGGAGGAAAAGCGATGAACAACATGAAACGAATAACAAACATCAATATGAAAAACACAGCAGCCACAATAAATGAACCTAAAATAACAGGCAACGGTTCTCCATCAGAAAATGAAAGTAGAAAATAAAGAGTGAATCCTGCAATCATCATCCAAATATTCCACAAAATTGATCCTCTCATTATATGTCTCGAACTCCTTTATTCACAGTTCGAATCATTAATCGGCACGTTTGTGGATCAAATTCAATGGTTCGACCGTTATTACCACCAACGTCTTCAGCAGCAATCTGAATGTTTTCTTCTTTCAGTTTACGTTTAACCGCTTCAACATTTCTTGGACCTATTCTCATAGAATCACTTTGAGGGCTAAATTGAAACATTTGAGCACCACCAGCAAGTTTAGCTTTTAATCTATACATGTGAGCGCCTTCTCTTTTTAAAATATGAAGTAGCTCGGTAATCCCTGTATCTGCAAATTTTGCTTTATTTATATTACCGGTTTTAGCGAGAGCTGAGTCTGGTAACATCACATGGACCATTCCTCCAAGAGCTTGCTGTTCATCATAAATGACAACTCCAACACAAGACCCTAACCCCGATGTCCGAATAGTGTCTGGGGAACGAACGATATTTAGCTCAGCAATCCCTACTTTCACAATTTGTTGGACTTTATTCATTCATCTCGACTCCCAAGGCGCGGAATATGGTAGGGAAGGAAAATGGAGCAGGAAGCAAAAAGAAATGTCCTTTCACTTCCTCTTCTTTACCTGTCTCCTTTTCTTTAAGTACCGTGTCAATCACAATTGCATAATCCCCATATTGAGAAGCTTCTACTAAACCAAAGCTAATAATGGCACCAAACATATCAATCGTTAATTCAGGAACGGATGGATAAAGTTTCAAGCGTGTGAAATCACTTAAGGCTGACAAATAAGACCCCGACAAAATATTTCCTAGCTCTTGCATAGCCGAGTAACCGATGGCTTCGCTATTCCTTTCTTGAAAAGAAAATTGTTTATCACCTGTCATATTGCGAATATAATTTTCCGCCTGTTCCAAAGACAGAATGAAAAACATATTTCCACTTGCTTCTCCTTCTATCCTTAAGCTAACACTCACCACTTCTTGGTCCGGACCACCAGCCATCTCCATCATTTCATTAAAGCTAGCAATTCGTACGCTAGGTACTTTCATATCTATTTTTTTATTTAAAAGGGTAGAAAGCGCCGTCGCTGCATGTCCCGCTCCGATATTTCCAATTTCCTTTAAAATGTCTAAGTGGAGAGTTTGAATCTGATCGATGTAGTTCATGTCTTTTCCCCTTTACTTAAACACTTTTTCTAAGCTTAATAAAATTAACAGCCTTTTCTCTAATTTAGCTACGCCAACAATATATTCCGCTTCAATAGAACCTACCACGTTGGGCTGAGGTTCAATGATATCGCTTGGAATATCTAGCACGTCATTCGCTCCATCAACGACTAATCCCACTTCCATCTCATCTAAGGAGGCGATGATAATTCTCGTGTTTTCATTATATTGTTCATCGGGAAGATTAAATCGATTACGTAAATCAATAATTGGCGTAACAACGCCGCGTAAGTTGATTACACCTTTAATAAAAGGGACTGTACCCGGAACTCGAGTAATATGCATTAATTTCTCTATAGAATGGACTTGATGGACTGGGAAAGCATACTCTTTATCCATTAATTGAAAGGCAATCACTTTTATTGTAGACGGAGCACTCATATTACTCATCATTTTCCTTCCTTCCATCAATTATTTAATCAAGGCATTACAATCTACGATTAAAGCAACCTGGCCATCTCCTAAAATCGTAGCACCTGAAATAGCAAAAACATTTGTTAAATAGTTTCCTAATGATTTCAAGACAACTTCTTGTTGACCAATGAAGGAATCGACAACAAGTCCGGCCATTTTGTCTCCTTTTCGAACGATAACGATCGAATAGTATTCATCTTTTTCTTCAACAGCTGGCACTTCAAAAATTTGTTCTAAGAAAACGAGTGGAACGACTTTGCCACGGAAATCAATGAC
Organism: Bacillus sp. Hm123; assembly: GCF_051842975.2. Classification (NCBI taxonomy): domain Bacteria; kingdom Bacillati; phylum Bacillota; class Bacilli; order Caryophanales; family Bacillaceae; genus Bacillus; species Bacillus sp. Hm123. The sequence continues at coordinate 1,352,424 of NZ_CM200277.1, read as the reverse complement.
TTGTTGATTATGCGCTTTTAAAATATCCGTTTTCTTGACAATCGCTGTTTCAATAATAGAAGATAACGGAATGGCGTACTTCTCTTTTTCTACTTCCACTAGCATGACAGAAATAATTGATAGTGTTAATGGAAGCTGAATAGAAAAGATGGAACCCTTTCCTTCATTAGCATCGATACTAATTGAACCACCTAGAGATTCAATCGTTGTTTTAACTACATCTAAGCCAACACCACGACCTGAAATATCTGAGACTTGCTCGGCAGTTGAGAAACCCGAGGCCAAAATAAGCTCATAAATTTGCTTATCTGAGAGCGTCAAAGCTTGCTCGTCTGTTACAACACCTTTTGATAGAGCTTTCCTTAACACGTTGTCTTTGTTAATACCTGCACCATCATCTTCAATTTCAATAAATACGTGGTTTCCACTATGGTAGGCTTTTAGCTTAACTGTTCCTTCGGCAGGTTTCCCTTTCGCTTTACGATCTTCTGGGTTTTCTATGCCATGGTCAATCGCGTTACGGATTAAGTGAACGAGCGGGTCGCCAATTTCATCAATCACCGTACGATCAAGCTCTGTATCTGCCCCGATAATTTCCAAATTAATTTGCTTGTTTAACTCTCGGGCAAGCTGGCGAACCATTCGTGGAAAACGATTGAACACAGTTTCTACTGGAACCATTCGCATGTTTAAAATGATAGTTTGTAAATCACCAGAAATTCTTGACATCCGCTCTACCGTTTCATTAAGCTCCGGATGATTAAGATCCCCAGAAATTTGTTCTAACCTTCCACGGTCGATCACTAGCTCTTCAAACAGGTTCATTAAAATATCCAAACGCTCGATGTTCACGCGAATGGTTTTGTTTGCAACAGCTTGCTGCTTACTTTGCTTCGTTTCTTTCACTTCTTTATTTTCAACTGGTTTGTGAACTTCTACTTGAACCTCTTCTTGCACTTCTTCTTGCGGTGCTATATCCGCGCTTAAAGGCTCTAACTCTACATCAGTAATCGTGACGTTGACAACTTCTGATACTTTTTTGACTTTGCTTTCAATTTCTTCAGCAGGTTCTTTCGTAATAATGGTGACAACGAATCTTTCATCAAATTTTTCCTCTTCTAACTGTTCTGTTGAAGGAGTTGATTTAATGACTTCTCCGCATTTCTCTAGCACTTCAAAAACCATAAATACCCTAGCTGCTTTTAAAACACAATCGCTTCTTAGTTGAACTTCAATTTCTAAGCAAGAAAATCCCTGCTCTTTAGATTGTCCAATTACCGTGCGTTCAAATTCATCGTATTCAGCGGCATATGCTGTTTGAGGTGCTGACTCAGACACTGTTACAGCAACCTCTTCAGAAGCAGCTGATAATTCTTCGCCATTTTCAATTTTTAATAGCTTCTCAACAATGGCTGCGACATCTCTTTTTCCATCTCCACCAGAGGCAATATCATTAACCATCGCCTCTAGATCATCAATTGAAGCAAAAACAACATCTAATATTTCCGCAGTAACCTGGATTTTATGGTTTCGAATCGCATCTAACACATTCTCCATTTTGTGTGTTAAGTTGGCTAAATCCTCATATCCCATCGTTGCGGACATCCCTTTTAACGTATGGGCTGAACGAAAGATTTCATTAACAACTGAGATATCTTCTGGATTTTTCTCCAAAACTAAAAGATTTTCATTTACTGCCTGCAAATGCTCCTTGCTTTCTTCAATGAAAATTTCTAAATATTGATTCACTTCCATTAGCCGTTCATCCCTCTCTAAGGTATATACTTAACAATTGTTTCTGCAATTTGATCCACTGGCACTACGTCATCTACTACATGTGTAGCAATCGCTGCTCTTGGCATCCCGAACACTACACAAGTATCTTTCGACTCAGCAATCGCCGTGACATTCCCATTTCTCATCTCTTTCATCTTAAACAAACCATTGGCGCCATCCGTCCCCATACCTGTCATGATGACAGCCACTTTGTTATAATCTGACATTTCGCTTACTGACTCAAAAAGCACATCAACAGAAGGTCGATGCCCACTTACTGCGGGAGTTTGATCTAAATGAACAGCTAAAGAAGCGCCAACTCTCTTCACTTTCAGATGATAATTCCCGGGCGCAATATACGCTGTATTATTCCTTAAAATTTCACCGTCTTCAGCTTCTTTCACAGAGATAGCTGAAAGTGAATCTAGCCTTTGAGCAAGTGAATGAGTAAAGCCAGCTGGCATATGTTGGACTATTAATATAGGTGCGTTAAGATCGGCTGGAAGTCTAGTTACTACACTTTGAAGTGCACGCGGACCACCTGTTGACGTTCCGATCACAATTAATGTTTTACCATTAATTTTTGAGCGTTCTAACCTATTGGTTGAGATGGTTTTTTCTACTCCAACTCTTGTACTTCTATGAATTCTTCGTTTACTAGATAAAGAAAGTGGACGGACATTCGCGCGACTCGCCGCTAGTACTTTTTCAATCAATTCATCTTTAATTTTGTATAAATCAACAGAAATGGTTCCAGAAGTCTTAGCGATAAAGTCAACTGCACCTTTCTCCATAGCTAGCATCGTCGTTTCCGTCCCTTTTTTCGTTAAACTCGAAAGCATAACGACAGGTGTCGGTTTGTGCTCCATAATGTAGCTCAATGCATCTAGGCCATCCATCTCAGGCATTTCGACATCCATCGTCATAACATCCGGGTTATATTTCTCAAATTTCGCAATTGCGTCCTTGCCATTACGTGCTGTCGCTACTACATCGAGCTCGGGGTGATAATTTAAAATATCGGTAATAAGCTTTCTCATAAAAGCTGAATCATCTACTACAAGTACTTTTTTACTTTTCATTTTCGCTCCTGCCTTTCATGAAAAAATGACGAAGCTTTTCTATAAATTTAGATGAATTTCCATTAAATGAAGGGTTGATTGCGCCTGTCAAATAATTATCCGTAAGCGTCTTACATGCGATAGAAATCGGAGCCTGTGGAAAGGCGAGGAGAAAAGGCTTTTGTTTCGTGACGGCTTGCTTCACATAGCGATCTTCTGGCAATATGCCAAGTTCAATGACCTCTCGTTGCAAAAAACTGTCAACTACATTTTTCAGCCGCCTGTTAGCCCCCTTACCTTCTGCCAGACTTTCCGCTCGATTACATATAAGATAAAACGTATTCGTTCCTCCTCGAAGGTGAATAAACTTAATCATCGAGTAAGCGTCGGTAAGCGAAGTAGGTTCGGGTGTAGTCACCACTAGAATATCTTCCACTGACATCAGTATCTCTAAAGATTCCTTTGTCACTCCTGCACCCATATCAAAAATTAAATAATCGTATTGATATTGTAGCGCCTCAATCTCAAAGATCCATCGCTCTAAATGATAATGATCCCATTCGATTAATTTACTTAAACTAGAGCCTCCTAATATGTAAGACACTCCTTCAGTTCCCTTCATAATCAACTCTTCAAGGGTGCGTCCTTTTTCAAAAAATTCAACAATGGAACGTTTTCCTGTTAGGCCTGATAACACATGGATATTTCCCATCCCGATATCCATATCAAATATTAGCACTTTTTTACCACGTTGTGTTAAATTCAAGCCAAAATTCATAGAAATATTAGATTTTCCTACGCCACCTTTTCCACTAACGACAGCAATTGTTTTTGCTAATTTCCCGGTTAACCGATTAATCTTATTTCGCAACCCTGAAGCTTGGTCATACGTCATACATTTTCACCAAACATAATATCAACAATTGTTTCCGCGTCGACCTCCATTAAATCATCTGGGACGTTTTGCCCATTTGTCATAAAGGCAACACCTTTCTGACAATGACACATCAAATTAAGCAGAGTACCGTGTGTTTTCGTCTCGTCCATTTTTGTAAAAATGAACTTTTCAATCGGAATAAGAGAAAACTTTTCAATAATCTCCTTCAAATCATTTTCTTTCGACGTAAGAGCCATCACTAAATAACTTTCAACTTCCTCTTCAAAGGAAATCATATTTTTTAATTCTTTTACATATCTTTCATCACGGTAATTTCTTCCTGCCGTATCGATATAAACGGTGTCGTAATCTTCCAATTGTTTGATCGCTTCTGGAAAGTCTTCTGCTTTATAAGCAACATGCATCGGTACTTTCAGTAAATCGGCATACGTTTTTAATTGGTTAATAGCGGCAATTCTATACGTATCCGTAGAGATAAAAGCAACTTTTTTCCCTTTTTCTAATACACTATCAGCCGCCATTTTTGCTAAGGTAGTTGTTTTCCCTACACCTGTTGGGCCAATAATATTAATATATTTTTTCTTTTGCAACGGGCTTTCTTGTAGTGGCTTAATTTTGTTTAATAACCATTCTTTCGCCCATATAACTGACTGTTGTTGATCTACATGTCCCTTAGATTCCTGCCATTTTGATAAAAGAGCTTGCTTCAACTCGATAATTAAATCAGTTGACACTTCCTGCTCTTTTAAGGTGAGCAATGGTGGCTTCAATTCTTCCGGTATGCCTTCGAAAGTGATTTTATTGTTACGAGAATACTGCTCCAATATTTTTTTTAGCTCTTTTACTTCTTTCGCCAGTACCTCCGCGTTGTTGATTGCCGGAACTGCCGATTGTTTTTTTTCAACCACTGGCGTAGTTCGAAGCTTTTCTTTCACTTCCGGACGTGGATTCGGATCGATTCCAGCTACGACTTCAATCGCTTTCTTTTTAAATAGGCCCAAAAATCCGCCAGTATAAATTGTTTTTGATTGAAGGATGACCGCTTGCTTTCCTAGATCCGCTCGAACTTTCTTCATCGCTTCTTGCATGGAAGAAGCTTGATATTTTTTTACTTTCAATCAATACTCACCACCCCAACACTTTGAACTTCAACACTCGGCTCAAGCTCGTTATAAGAAAGAATCGGTAGTTGTGGAAAATACCTCTCAGACAATTGTTTCATATACATGCGAATAGCTGGTGAGCAGAGGATGATTGGCGTTTGCTGCATAAACGTAATTTGTTCCACTTGCGTAGCCATCGCTTCTAGAATTCTTTGAGAATCCATCGGGTCTAACGATAAGAAATTGCCGTGTTCAGTTTGTTGAACACTATCAGCAATTAACTTTTCAATTCCTCCAGACAAAGTAATTACTTTTAAGGAGTCATTATCCTCCAAATATTGTCTCGTAATTTGCCTAGAGAGTGCTTGACGGACGTATTCCGTTAACAAATCGGTATCCGATGACATTTTTCCAAAATCAGCGAGCGTTTCAAAGATGATCGGCAAATTTCTAATCGAGATATTCTCTTTCAGTAACTTAGCCAATACCTTTTGCACTTCTCCAACAGACAGTGGATTCGGCGTGACCTCCTCTACTAAAATTGGATATGCCTCTTTCAAATGTTCAATCAGTTGTTGAGTTTCTTGACGACCAAGCAATTCATGAGCATTTGCTTTAATCACTTCTGTTAAATGTGTCGATACCACACTCGGAGGATCTACTACCGTGTAACCCAATATTTCAGCCTGCTCTTTCATTTCTTCTGTAATCCATTTAGCTGGTAAACCAAACGAAGGTTCAATCGTATCAATTCCTTCAATAGAAGTATCTTCTTCACCAGGGCTCATCGCTAAATAATGGTCTAATAGTAAATCTCCTTGTGCCATAACACTACCTTTAACTTTGATCTGATATTCATTCGGTTGAAGCTGAATATTATCACGAATACGAACGACCGGAATGACTAAACCTAGCTCAATCGCAAGCTGGCGGCGAATCATGACCACTCGATCTAATAAATCTCCGCCTTGTGTCGCATCCGCTAACGGAATCAACCCATAGCCAAATTCAAATTCAATCGGATCGATATTTAATAAGTTCACGACGCTTTCAGGACTCTTTAACTCGGCAGTTTCAATTTCTTCTTCCGCTTCGATCAAGTCTACTTCATCCTTCTCTGGCGTTCTTTGTAGCATAAAGGCTCCTATCGCTAACATTCCCGCAATCGGAATCGTTAATAAATCATTGATCGGTGTCGCAACTCCTAACAAAAGAATCGTTCCTGCTGCGACATATAACATCATCGGATAAGCAAGCAACTGCGACATAATGTCTTCGCCTAAATTTCCTTTAGAAGCGGCTCTTGTTACGACAATTCCTGTCGCGGTTGAAATTAACAGTGCCGGAATTTGTGAAACGATTCCGTCTCCCACTGTTAATAGGGAATACCGAGTGGCAGCCTCTGCTAACGGCAAGCCTTGCTGAACACTACCAATGATAATTCCAAAAATCAGGTTAATGATCACGATAATAATACCGGCGATAGCATCACCTTTGACAAATTTTGTTGCACCGTCCATCGCTCCATAAAAATCAGCTTCACGGCTCACCTTTTCGCGGCGTTCTCTTGCTTCTTGTTCAGAAATCATTCCTGCGTTTAAATCAGCATCAATACTCATTTGTTTCCCTGGCATTGCATCGAGAGTGAAGCGAGCTGCTACCTCAGACACACGCTCAGATCCTTTTGTAATAACAATAAACTGAATAATGATTAAGATTAAAAAGACAACCATCCCAACAACTACATTTCCTCCAACAACAAATGTTCCAAATGTCTCAACTACGCCACCTGCTTCACCTTTACTTAAGATCGAACGGGTGGTAGACACATTTAGTCCTAAACGGAATAAAGTTAATAATAGTAATAGCGATGGAAAAATGGAAAATTCCAATGCCTCTCGCATATTCATCGAAATGAGTAAAACTAAAAGTGCAAGAGAAATATTCATAATGATTAATACACTTAATAACCATGATGGCATCGGAATAATCAACATGGCGACAATTAAAATAACACTTAATAACACGGAGATATCTCTTGCTCGCATTTCTCTCTCTCCTAACAACGAAACTTACAGTTTATTTTTCATTCGGTACACATAAGCTAAAATTTCAGCAACGGCTTTAAAAAATTCTTCAGGTATCGGATCCCCAATTTCCGCTTGATCATATAAAGCTCTAGCAAGCGGTCTATTTTCCACCATTGTGACTTCATTTTCACCTGCGACATACTTGATCTTCTGAGCTAAATAATCAACTCCCTTGGCAACCACATAGGGAGCATCTAGCTTGTCTTCATCATATTTTAAGGCAATGGCATAATGAGTAGGGTTCGTAATAACAACATCCGCTTGAGGAACTTCTTGCATCATTCTTCTCATCGCCATTTCACGTTGCCTTTGTTTAATCTGTGATTTGATCAGCGGGTCCCCTTCGATATTCTTATGTTCATCCTTAATGTCTTGTTTAGACATGCGGATGTTTTTCTCAAAATCATACTTTTGATAAAGATAATCGAGAAGAGCGAGAAACAGTAGGGCTAAAGAGGCAACGAGGCCCATTTTCAAGGTTAGTACACCTACTGTTTGTAACGCATCCGCGACTGACTTAAAAGACAGCTTTAATACATCTTCAATGTTCGACCAAAGCACGATGAAAGTAGCCGCTCCAACAAACGAAATTTTCAACATCGACTTCAATAATTCTACAATCGCTCTTAACGAAAAAATCCGTTTAAATCCTTTAATCGGATCGATCTTTTCCAACTTCGGCTTGATCGGCTCACCTGTTAATAAGAAGCCAACTTGCAAGTAATTGGCCGCCACCCCTGCAAGAAGTGCCACTAACATGACCGGACCAAGAATGTATACGAGCCGTTGCATCACTTCAAATACAATCACCTTTAAATTCGCCTCTGTCACAGGCATTAACATATAACTTTGCAGTGATTGCTGAAAAAACTCCAAAATATGTTTCCCCATAAAAGAAGCACCGATAAACAAAAAGCCAAAAACAGCAAGCAAACTAATAGCCGTATTCACATCTTGACTCTTCGCAACCTGCCCTTTTTTTCGAGAATCTTGACGCTTTTTAGGAGTGGCTTTTTCGGTTTTTTCTCCGGCAAAAAACTGAAGATCTAACTGTAACCTTTTCAAGCTAACTCCCTCCTAACAATGTCATCACATCACGCATCGTATAAAGCATCATTTCAAACAATTGCTGAACGACTGTAAAGATGACGCCGAGCACAATCATTAATACAATAAATGCCACAGCGATTTTGATCGGAAAACCGACGACAAAAATGTTAAGTTGCGGAACTGTCCTTGCTACGATTCCGAGCGCTACATCCACCAAGAATAAGCAAGCAACCACTGGCATCGCCATTTGAAAAGCAATGACAAACATTGAGTTAAACGCCCGACTAACATAATCAGCTAGCTGTCCATTGCCGAAAGAAAGACCCACTTGATCAATCGGAATAAACTGATAGCTATAGAAAATGCCATCTAAGATCAAATGATGCCCATTGAGCGCTAGCAATAAAAGCAAGGAAAACATATACAAATATTGACCGATAAGTGGACTTTGGACACCCGTCTGCGGGTCTATCACATTCGCAATCGCAAAGCCCATTTGAAAATCGATAAAGCCTCCCGCAATTTGAATCGCAGCTAAAATCATATAAGCCACTAATCCTATTAATAAACCAACTAATGCTTCTTTTATAATTAAAATAAAATATTCACCGTTTATTTCTAGCAATGGCACATCGAGCGTATAATACATCATCCACGACAGTACAACCGCAAATCCTATTCGGTGCATTGCCGGGATCGTTCGATAAGAAAACAATGGCATCGTGACAAAGAATGCTGATACTCGTACAACTATTAATAAAAATACCGATAGCTTCGGTAGTAATTCATCCATACATCTACCCTACAAATCTCGTTAAATTCGTAAATATATCCAATGCATAAGACAGCATACGACTAAGCATCCAAGGACCGAAAAAAATCAACCCGACTAATACGGCGACAATTTTCGGAATAAATGCTAGTGTTTGCTCCTGTATTTGTGTCGTTGCCTGAAAGATACTGACGGCAAGCCCTACAACAAGGGCTAAAATAAGCAGAGGAGCACATACGATAATCGTCGTATAAACTCCTTTTTCTGCTAAAGAAATAACCATTTGTGAATTCATTGTTCCACCTACTTAAAAGCTTTGCAGCAAAGATTGAATGACTAAGTACCAACCATCGACTAGAACAAATAACAAAATCTTAAACGGCAACGAAATCATTACTGGCGGTAGCATCATCATCCCCATTGACATTAAAACGCTAGCAACGACCATATCAATGACAAGAAATGGGATAAAAATCATAAACCCAATTTGAAAAGCCGTTTTAATTTCACTAAGCGCAAAGGCTGGAACTAACGCAGTTAATGGAATATCTTCGACCGTTTTCGGTTGCTCTTCCTGAGCATAGTCTAAAAATAGCTGTAAATCTTTCTGTCTCGTATGTTCGCTCATAAATTCCTTCAATGGCAAACTCGCCTTGTCATACGCTTCCTCAAGCTTAATTTCATCATTAAATAACGGTGTCAATGCCTCATCATTGACCTCCTGAAAGACAGGCGCCATAATGAAAAACGTTAAAAACAGAGAAAGCCCAATTAATACTTGAGTTGGCGGCATTTGCTGAGTAGCAAGCGCTGATCTCACAAACGACAAAACGATGACAATACGCGTAAAACAGGTCATCAATATTAAAATACTAGGTGCTAGAGATAAGACCGTTAACAATAACAATAACTTAACGGAAGTTGTCACTTGATCAGGTGAACTATCGCTAAATAACTGGATAAACTCATTCATCTTGCCCATTCTCCTTGCTATTCATTTTCCTGATCGCTTTCTCTCTTGACAGTTTCATATGACTAAGTTTGTCTTCAAACACCTGTTTAAATTTCTCCTGATCTTCATCCGCGTTTGTTCGATCAGGTTTCCATTTTTTCATGACATTCGACACTATGTCTTGCGGCTGAAGCATTTGATCCACTTGATCACTGTACTGTTGCAAAAAACGCTCATATTCTTCTTGATCGCTAATTTCTTTCAATAATTGAATGTCTTCACCTACACCAAGTACGAGCAAGCGATCTCCCACTTTAACGATCTGTACGGAGCGATTCCCTCCCAGAGGCGTGCCACCAATATGTTGGATCAACTTTGTCTTCTGATAAGAACGACTCTTTTGATTGACAAATCGCAACAACAAATAAATAAGTGCCACAACAAACACTAACGCTCCGATCATTTTGATAAACTCCCCAATGGATAGTCCAACCTTTTGATCGTTTTCATTGCCTTTACTTGATGGTTTCTGCTCTTTTTCATCAACATCCGGCTGGCATTTCTCCGGGTTATTAATACAATCTTTAACATTATTGTTAAATGGCTCTGCCCAGGCAACAGAATAATTGCCTGTGAACAGAGCCATACTAAATAGTATAAAAACTATAGATTTCTTGACTTGTTTAATCAAAGGATGCACCTTCTTAAGCTTACGCTAAAGTTTTTGAAATGGCTTCAATCACTCGATCAGCTTGGAACGGTTTCACGATAAAGTCCTTCGCTCCTGCTTGAATCGCATCAATCACCATCGCTTGTTGACCCATCGCTGAACACATAATAATCTTTGCATTCGGATCGATCTCCTTAATTTCTTTCAATGCCGTAATACCATCTTTTTCAGGCATTGTAATATCCATCGTGACTAAGTCTGGCTGAAGCTCTTTAAATTTTTCAACTGCTTGAGCGCCGTCTGCCGCTTCACCGACTACTTCGAAACCATTTTTCGTTAAAATATCTTTAACCATCATTCGCATAAATGCTGCATCATCTACAATTAAAATACGCTTTCCCATCATCATGTCTCCCTTATTTCAAATTATTCAAGCGTTCGCTCTGACTCAAAATATCTGTAATCCGAACACCAAAGTTTTCTTCTATAACAACTACTTCGCCTTTAGCAATCAACCGACTATTGACAAGAATATCTACCGGCTCTCCAGCTAATTTATCAAGCTCAATAATCGAACCAGATGTTAAATCAAGGACATCTTTAACAGAACGAGTCGTTCTTCCTAATTCAACAGTTACTTGCAATGGAATATCAAGAAGCATATTTAAATTACGTGCTTCATGTTGTTGCAACGTAGGCTGTTCAAATGTAGCAAAAGAAGCAGATTGAACATTCACATTCGGTTGCTTTGGCTTCTCTTGTATATGAAGTGGTACCGCTTCTTGCGCCTGTTGAACAGGTGCGCTCGGCTGTTCTTGATACTGCTCAACTGGTTTCGGCGGTTCCGGTGACGGTATCACTGGAGGTGCTTCTGTCGGTTGGGTAGCAGAGGCCACTTCTTCAGAAGGGTTAACCAACTCGTGCACTAAGCTTTTAGCGAAGTTTAATGGCAATAGTTGCATAATATTAGAGTCAATTAATGTACCAATCGTAAGCCTGAAAGAGATTTTAACAAGTAAGTCTAGTTCCGGAATTGTGTTAGCGCCCTCTCCATGCTGTAAATCCATCAAAGCGATGGATGGAGGGGAAATATCTACTTTTTTACTAAAAATTGTAGACATTGAAGTCGCGGCCGATCCCATCATCTGATTCATTGCTTCTTGTACGGCGCTTAGTTGTATTTCTCCTAAATCTGGGTTAGGGGAAGTTCCATCGCCACCGAGCATTAAATCGGCAATAATCGCTGCATCTGTTTGCTTAATAACGAGCAAATTCGCACCAGAAAATCCTTCTGTATACTCCACTTCAATGGCTACATACGGATGTGGAAATTCGTCTTTTAATTTTTTTCTTTCGATGATTGAAACAGTCGGTGTCGTGATCTCCACCTTTTGGTTCAATAAACTAGAGAGAGCTGTAGCTGAACTACCAAATGAGATATTTCCTATTTCACCTAGCGTATCTTGTTCAAACGAATCCAAGTAATCTTCCACGTTCGTTAACATTTCGTTTGAAACCTCATCTTTTGTATCGTCTCCACCAGGTCCTTTCAACAAAGCATCAATTTCTTCCTGAGATAGCATATCATCACTCATCATCGTCTTCTCCCCCCTTTATGTGATCAAGAATTTGTACAGCCAATTGTTTATTTACTTTACCCGGCTGTGCCGTAAACTTTGGTTTCTGACCAACCTTGACAGACAGGGGCTCATTAATACGCTGCTTCAATTCAATAACATCTCCTACTGCAAGCGTTAGGAATTCTTCTATTGAAATAGCCGAATGTCCAAGCTCTGCGACAACAGATACATCTGCTTTTTTAATACGTCTTTCTAATTTCTCCAGTTCACCTGGCGCTCTTTCCTTTTTATCTGGATTTTGCATCCAATAATGAACGGACAATTTAGGAATAATCGGCTCTAATACGACGTGTGGAATACAAATATTAATCATTCCCGTCGTTTCACCGATCGTCGTGTTTAATGATATCACAACTACTGTTTCATTAGGTGATACCATCTGCAAAAATTGAGAGTTTATTTCAAATTCAGCCATTAAAGGATCAATGTCGACAAGATTCACCCATGCCTCTCGATAATTTTCAAAGGCTCTCTCAAACATATTCGACATAATTTTCGTTTCGATTTCTGTTAAATTATCGACTTTATTAACGCTAATCCCTTTTCCACCTAACAATCGGTCGAGCATCGAATACGCTATATTCGGATTAACCTCCATTAAAATTCTTCCCTCAAGCGGAGGAACCTCAAATACATTCAGAATTGTTTGGTTAGGAATAGAGCGAATAAATTCTTCATAAGGGATTTGATCAGCTGAGACAACGGCAATTTGCACGTATGTTCGAAGCTGAGCAGAGAAGAAAGTTGTCAAAATGCGAGCGAAATTATCGTGCATTCTCGTTAAGCTTCTAATTTGATCTTTCGAAAAACGCAACGCCCGTTTAAAGTCATACACTTTGACCTTCTTCTCTGCTTCTTCTTTTTTCAACTCATCAGCATCCATTTCACCAGTCGATAAAGCTGACAATAAGGCATCAATCTCATTTTGAGATAATATTTCTCCCGACATGCTCTCACCTCCGTTAAATGAATAAATTATTGGATGATATAAGAGGTGATATACACTTCAAGAACTTTTCCATCCTGCATAATTTCGTTTAATTCCATTTTTAATTTTTCCGTTAATTGCTCTTTCCCTTTACTGCCTTTTAGTTCCTCTGCCTTCATTTCAGACAACTGTTTAATAATAATATTATTTGCTTGAAAATCACGCTTTGTCATTTCTTCCATCGCATCTTTACTATCTGTTTGGATTTTAAAAGAAATGCGAATGTAATCATCTGATGCTAAGTTCGTTGTCAGTTCAGGTATATCAACCGATGATTCAATTACTTCATCGATCGTCGGTTCTTTCGCACTGCCTTCACCCGAAGATTTCAAAATAATAATGATGGCGATCGTACCTACTAATAATATAACCGTTAAGAGAACAAGCATTATGGTTAGAAGCTTATTTTTGCCTTGTACTTCTTGTGTTTCAGTCTCCATCCTGACCCTCTCCTATGTCTATTTTCCCCAAAAGATGAACGCGACGATAAAATTCTTCCATCCGCTTTCTCACTTCCTCCTCGGACTCACGAACGAGAAACTTCTTTCCATTTGAAAGCGTAATCGTCGTATCTGGAAAGCTTTCCACCATCTCAATATAAATAGCGTTCAATAAAAAGGATTTGCCATTCAATCTCGTCACATTAATCAATATAATTCAGGGTTGAAGCGACACTCCAACCCTGGCCCCTCCCCTATGTGTAAAAATGATCTATTATCGTTTTAAATTAACTAATTCTTGTAAAATTTCATCAGACGTCGTTATAATACGTGTATTTGCTTGGAACCCGCGTTGCGCCACGATCATTTCTGTGAATTCTTCAGAAAGGTCAACGTTGGACATTTCTAGCGTACCAGCAACAAGTGTACCAGTGCCTCCTGTTCCTGGTCCAGTTAAAGCATTATCTTGAGGCATTGGACCTGAGTTAGTAGTCGCTCTAAATAAATTACCTCCTACTTTTTCTAAACCATCAGGGTTAACAAATTTTGCAAGGGCAATCGTTTGTGTTTCGTCTCGAGAATCGTCTGCCTTCACAATTACTACCTTACCGTCCGAACCAATACTATAACTTTTTGCATCAGCAGGAATATTTATTTTTCCTCCACCTGCTTTTTGAACGTATAATCCATCACTAGTGACAAGATCACCTTTTATATCTAAATAAAAGTTACCTGAACGTGTCACAAAGGAGTTGTTCCCATCTTTTACAACAAAGAAACCCTCACCCGAAATCGCTAAATCTAGCGGACGATACGTTGTTTGCGTACTACCCTGAGTATGCATCGTGTCAATAGCAGCTAATTGTGAACCTAGACCTACTTGACGTGGGTTTGTTCCACCACGAGTAGCTGTATTAGCACTTGCCCCTGACACTTGTTGACTGACCATATCTTTAAAAATGACACGACCTTTTTTAAATCCATACGTATTGACATTCGCAATATTATTTCCGATGACATCTAGTTTCGTTTGGAAACCTTTCATTCCACTGATTCCTGAGTACATTGAGCGTAGCATAATTGAATTTCCCCTTTCGATTTTCGAAATGTTTTTTAATTTCGTGTTTATTCAATTTTTGTTAATGCGGATGAAGAAATTTTTTCACCATTGTCTAAATGGAGCCAAATAGTTCCATCTTTAATCGACACTGATTGAACGGTTGCGGTTTGTTCAGCTTCTTCCTGCTGCCATGTCACTTTACGACCGATTAACTGGCTTGCTTCAACGAGCGAATTCCCTCCTAAACTAGCTCCACCTTTTATTTCAGAAATGTTGCCTGGTTCTAGCTTCGTACCATCCGCAAGCGTAAACTCGACACCACCGTCTTTAAACTGAACGGAAACGATTTTGCCGGTTCCTTCCGTGATAATAGGCTCCGGCTTTGTACCATCTTCATTTGGCTCCTCTTTATTCTCCTCGATTTTATGCCAAACTACTTCTTTCCCGACAAATGAATTGTAGCTAATCATTTGCGAGGAATATTGAACTTGTGCCATTTGGTTAAGAGCTGCTGTCATGTTGACTTGTTGTTCAAGGGATGAGAAGGTAGCCATCTGGGCGATAAAATCTTTATCTTCCATCGGGCTTAATGGGTCTTGGTTTTGCAATTGAACCATTAGTATTTTCAGAAATTCATCTTTTCCAAGGCTGCTATTTCCTGTCTTTCTTTCATTCGACTTATCAGGTAAATATAGACTCGGGTCGATTTTAGTCATGCGATCACCTAAACTTCCATATTTTCTAGTACATCTTTAAATTGTTCTACCGGTTGATCTTCCGTTTCTTCTTGTTGCTGTGACTGTTGCTGCTCACGCTTCGTTTGTTGTTCCTGCTGAGATGGACGATCAAACTTTTGCGGGTCCGCTTGGCTATGAGTCAATTCAATTTTGTCCACGGTGATATTCTGTTGATTAAACGCCTGTTTTAAACTATGGACATGCTGTTCAAACAAATCCTTCACCATAGAAGTCGAAGAAAGAATCTTCGCCGTCATCACACCATTTTGCTGTAATAGCTCAATTCTTAAGCTACCGAGTTGCTCTGGATAAAGCTTAATTAGCAATCGATTGCCATTTGGTGTTTTCATTAAATTGGAGTTGTTAAGGATTTGTGAAAACTTTTCCATAAACTGTTCCATATTCATTGGCTTCGGGTTGGTTGGCACCATCATTGTAAAGGATTCTACTTTTGATAATGGTTGAAAAATAGGTTGAAGAACTACTCCTTCTTTAGGCATGGCTTGATTGGTTTTGGCAACAACAGGTGGTAATTGCTCCTCGCTTGCCTGTTGATAGTTTTTAAATGCTTGTTGTAAAACCCCTTCTAATTTACTTGAAAGTTGTTTCAACATACTTTTTAATGCTTGTTGTTGTTCTTGCACGGTGACGTTGCTATCTGCCTTTTCACCAAACAACTCCCAAATCTTTGCTGCTTGTAATAATGTGTGAACTAATTTCCCTTCACCTTTAGGCCAATCGTTTGGGGGAGTCATAGTTAACAACTGGATCATATTGAGTAGTTGACTCATATCTGTTAAATTTTCTGCATCTTTAGAACTATTCCCGTTCATCAGTTCTTGTCCTACCTCGACGCTTTCATTCACCTCAGTGGTGAGCTGCGTCATCAGTTTCGCTATCACGCTTTGTAAATCAGCTGTATTCATTCCTAGAAACAGAGCTATTTCTTCAAAGGACGGCATCTTTCCATCAGACAGCCATTCTTTCGCTACTTTCTTCGCTCCAGGAGACATATCGGCTAATTCATCTATGTTTTTCGCAGAGATGATTTGTTTGATTGCTTCTAACAACTGTGACGCTTCATTGGGCATCGCTGTACTAGCTTGACTTGTTTCAGCATTTAACATGGATTGGAATGTGGCTCCAAGTCCTGCTTGCTTAGGTAATCCAGATTGGTTCGTTTGCAAGCCCCCCAAAAATATCTTTCCTACACCTATCATTTATTTGTCACCTCTACGTATTTCTTTCTCATTGAGTGAGCATTTTTGTATATTTTGCAGCTGTTTCCGGCGGGAGTTTCTCTAAGATCTGGGCTTGTTTGTCTGTGCTCATCGCTGAAATGATATTCACTGCTTCTTTATCAGATAAATTTACAATGATATTAGCGATGTTCTTCGGTGCCATTGATTCATATGTATCAATCACTGGATTTTCGCTTTTATTATCTCTCTTACTAGTATTACTGTCTTCTTCTTGTTTTTGCTGTTGTTCTATTTCAATCTCTAATCGGTCTTTTTCTGTTAATAACTTCTCTATTTTTTGATCAGAAGTTTCGAGTTTTTTTTGTAACTTCTCGATTTCTGCTTTTTGATCTTCTACTTCTGCTTGTAATGAAACGAGTCGATTCTTTGCTACTTTCTCGTCTTTCGATGTCTCACTATCCATCATCGAAGATACACCAGGAATGCTCGCTCCAATCTCCTTTGCCTTATCAAAAATATTCACACCAGCGACTGTCATGACAATAAGTGCGACCGTGATTGCAAAAAGGATCGGAATTACAATAGCAAAAAGAAACCATTGTAGTTTGCTAGTTTTATTTCCGTCTTCTTGTTTCTTTTTTCGTGCCATAATTGCTATCACCTAATTTCTTTGGTTCATAAATTGAATCGCTGAAATTTCATCCATTTGATGTTGTTCCATTGCGAGCAAACTTGCATTAAATTTCTTGAAGTCTTTTTCTTTCATTTTCTCATATTTCTTCACTTCAATATTACTTTCCTGTAATTGCTGTTCGCACCACTGCATTTTATTGCGAGCTCGGATGACAATTTGCTGTTGAAAAGAGATCGTTTGTTCAAGATTAGAAACGAATTGTTGATAATGCTGCACTTCATATATTGAAAAGCCCCTGACCATTTTTGTTTCTTGATGATCGATTAACTCTTCTTTTTTCTTTAAAAGTGTATAAAGCTTTTCAGCAGCTTCCTCAAACTTCTTCATCGCTTCCATATAGCTATTTTGCATTTCCTCTTTTTCTTGTTCTCTTAGCTGCAATATTTTTTCAAATTTATAGTGATAAGCTCCCATTATA
Organism: Bacillus sp. Hm123; assembly: GCF_051842975.2. NCBI lineage: Bacteria > Bacillati > Bacillota > Bacilli > Caryophanales > Bacillaceae > Bacillus > Bacillus sp. Hm123. Next base: position 1,334,873 of record NZ_CM200277.1, on the reverse strand, counting down.
ACTCTCCTTTTTCAGCTAACTGAATGAGGGATTGAATGCTATTGTCCAATGTCACTTTCTCTTCCGTTTGTTGCTTTAAAAACGAGAGGATTTTCGGATAATAGTCAATGGCTCGGTCGATTTCTGCGGATGATCCTTTTTTATACGCACCGATATTAATCAAGTCTTCCGAATTCAAGTACGTACTCATTAATCCTCTTATCGTGCCGGCTGCTTGTTTATGTTCTTCTGATGCTAAATGGCTCATCAATCGACTAACACTTTTTAAGACATTAATCGCTGGGTATTGCCCTTTATTGGCTAGCTCTCGATCTAAGACAATATGACCATCCAAAATTCCGCGAACGGCATCAGCGATTGGTTCATTCATATCATCCCCATCTACTAATACCGTATAAAAAGCCGTAATGGTCCCTTGGTGATTCGTTCCTGTTCGCTCAAGCAACTTAGGCATAATTGCAAACACAGAAGGGGTATATCCTTTCGTAGCTGGAGGTTCTCCGACTGCTAAGCCTACTTCCCGTTGCGCCATCGCCACACGAGTAACAGAATCCATCATTAACATGACATTTAATCCTTTATCTCGAAAATATTCAGCAATAGCTGTTGCCGTAAACGCTCCTTTAATTCTCATTAACGCAGGCTGGTCAGAAGTAGCAGCGACGATAATGGAGCGCGCTCGCCCCTCAGGACCGAGATCTCTTTCCACAAATTCACGAACCTCTCTTCCACGCTCTCCGATTAAAGCAATCACGTTAATATCTGCATTTGTGTTTCTAGCAATCATTCCGAGTAAAGTACTCTTTCCAACACCACTTCCTGCAAATATCCCGATTCGCTGTCCTTTTCCAACTGTTAGTAAACTATCAATTGCCCTAACGCCTACTTCTAATTTCTCACTAATCGGTGGTCTATTTAACGGATTAGGAGGTTTTTTTTCTGTCCCAACGGTTGTCAATGATTTCGGAAAGATTGTACCATCTAAAGGTTCTCCCATAGAGTCAATAACTTTTCCTATTAAAGCAGGTCCTACTTTCACTTCAAGCGATCGGCCTGAATTCTCAACTAAGCTCCCAGGGGAAATATCATTAATATCTCCATAAGGCATTAAAACAACCATTTCTTCTTTAAATCCAATTACTTCGGCTGGGATAAACGTCTTAGGTTGATCCTCTTTGTTCGGATAAATGTAACAAACATCGCCAATTGAAGCTTTCGGCCCTTGGGATTCAATCATAAGCCCTACTACTTGCTTGATCCGACCGTATCTTTTATATGTATCTAATTGTTCCAATTTGGATGACAACGTCGTTACATTCATTGCTCTTCACCTTCAAGAAGTTCAAATAGTTGTGTTCTTAACTGCCATAACTGACTATCAATACCTACATCAATTCTTCCTTGTTTCGTGTCAATATAGCAGCCATTTTCTTCAAGCTCTTCGTTTGGATAGATGTACATAAGAGTATTAACAGGAAACATTGCTGCAAGCTCTGCTTTTTGATCAACAACAAGTGGATAATGAACAGGATGAACATGAATTTGAATTTCTTTTTGAGCATATACTTCCTTCAATGCTTGCTGTAAAACAGGAAGAAACATATCTGGATGTTCCTGTAACACCTGTGCTAAAATTTTCTCAGCTGTTTGCATAGCTAAATGCAAGATCGTTTTTTCCGCTTGTTGGACATTATTTTGATACTCTTGTTGCGAACTAACTACTGTTTGTTTAGCAGCTTCGATTAATTGTTCATACTCGCCATAGCCTAGTTGTCGACCTTCTTGCTGACCGCTTGCTACACCTTCTTCATGAGCTTTCTCTATTAACAGCCTTCTTTCTTCATTCCACGCTTGTCTTTCCTCGTTCACTTGCGCTCTAATTTCTTCACTTGCTTCTCTAGCTTTTTGGACAATTGAATCAGCTTCTATAGAGACCTCATCTAATTGTTTCTTCCTTTCTACTTCCAATAAAGCCTTCTGACTGCTTTCTTCTTTTTTTTGCTCCTCTATTAACTCTTTCTCCGATTGAATTACTTGTATTTGGATCGTTTTTTGAGGTTCACTTGGCATGTCTGTTCTTTGTGATTTAATCAGTCTAGACAATGATGTCATCTCCTCCGCCACGCGCGATGATAATTTCCCCAGCTTCCTCTAGCCTACGAATCGTAGCTACAATGCGGGATTGAGATTCTTCTACATCGCGAAGACGTACAGGCCCCATATATTCCATTTCTTCTTTGAACGTATCGACCATCCGTTTAGACATATTGCGGAATACAACATCCTTCACTTCTTCACTAGATACTTTCAGTGAAAGCAATAGATCTTCATTCTCACAGTCACGGATAACACGCTGAATCGATCTGTTATCCAATGTAACGATATCTTCAAAGACGAACATCCGTTTCTTGATTTCTTCTGCAAGCTCTGGATCTTGAATTTCAAGTGCATCCAAAATCGTTTTCTCTGTTGCGCGATCGACGCCATTCAACACTTCCACAACCGCCTCTACGCCACCTGTTTGTGTGTAATCTTGTGTAACAGTCGCGCTCAGCTTCCGCTCAAGAATAGCTTCGACTTCATTAATAATCTCAGGAGATGTACTATCCATGATTGCTATCCGTTTAGCGATATCCGCCTGTACCTCTTGAGGCAATTCAGAAAGAATCTGCCCCGCTTGTTGTGGGTCCAAATAGGATAAAATCAATGCAATCGTTTGTGGATGTTCATTTTGAATAAAGTTTAGTATTTGGTTAGCATCCGCTTTCCTTGCAAAATCAAATGGCCTTACTTGCAAAGACGAAGTCAGTCGATTAATAATTGCTTGCGCTTGGTCTTGACCAAGCGCTTTCTCTAAAACTGTCTTCGCGTAGCCAATCCCACCTTGACTAATATAGTCTTGCGCAAGGGCAATGTTATGAAATTCCTCAAATACTTCTTCTTTTATTTCAGATTCGACCTTCTTAACACCCGAAATTTCTAGAGTTAAACGTTCGATTTCTTCCTCAGACAAATGTTTGTACACTGACGCTGAAACGTCAGGGCCAAGAGAAATGAGAAGTATGGCTGCTTTTTGTTTACCTGTTAATTTTTTCTCTCTAACGACCACTTCTAATCCCTCCTAATCCTCTGATAACCATGACCGCAATAACTTAGCAAATTCTTCCGGCTTATCTTTTGCCATTTTCTCTAACTGTTTTCTTTTTACAGATCCTTCGTCTGTTACTTCTTTAATGTCAGCAATCGTTTCAAGGATTTCTAGATCGTCTTCTAACTCTTCCTCATCTTCATCCCTATTTCTACGAGAGCGAACCATTAAGAAAGCTAATAAACCAATAACAACTAGTAAAATTCCACCAATCACATAAGCCCACCACGGTAATAACGGTTGTTCTTTTTCTTCAAAATCAACTTTTCCATTGAATGGTTGAACTGAAACAGCGATCTTATTCTCTAAATCTTGATCAGTCAGCTCCGCCCCGTATCCTTTGTCAATAGATGTGCGCACGATTGTCCCAAGCATTTGTTGAATATCATCTACCCGCTCTTGCGGAAGTGATTCTGGATCGTTAGGTTTAGGTGGTTCCACCATAACTTGGATACCTAAATCTCTTATTTTATAAGGGCTTTCCGTAATGACTTTTCGAATTCGATTCACTTCATTGTTAATCGTTTCTTCTGTTCGTTCATAATCTCCCGAATCACCCGCGCCTTGCATGTAAGTAGAACCTAGAGCATCAGCAGGGTCCTCTCCTTGAGGAACACCACCAGCAGCAGCTCCATCACCAGTAAATGTTTCTGTAATCCTTTGAGCGCTAATTTGAATTCCTTCCATGTTATCTTCGTCCACAGGAGTGACAAGATTTTCTTCTCGTTTTTCTTGTGTAAAATCAATATCTGCTGTAACAGATGCGACTACTTTCCCTTGTCCCATTAATGTACCAAGCATGCTTTGAACTTGACGTTGAATATCACGTTCAATTTGTCGTTTCACATCCATTTGCTGAACGAGACTATTTCCAGAAACTGAACTGCCATTTTGAATATCAAAGTACTCAAAGTTTTGATTCATAATGACGATGTTTTCTGTCGGTAAATTCGATACACTTTTAGACACTAAATGATATAAAGATTTAATTTGCTTTTCATCAAACTGGTATCCCGGTTCTGTATTTAAGACGACAGAAGCAGAGGCTTTCTCTCCGTTCTCTTTGATGAATACATCTTTTTCTGGAAGGGTGATCATTACTTTTGCATCTTTGACTCCTTCAATTCCTGTCATGAGCTGAGCTAGTTCTGTCTGCATCGCATCGAGTTTCATAATGTTAAACTCGTTATCTGTCATACCAAAACCAGCATTTTCACTAAAAAAGCTATAATCAATGCTACCCGACTTCGGAAGTCCCTCAGCTGCTAAATCTACTTTTAACGTATCTACTGCTTCTGTTGGAACAAGAATTCCTGTTCCGCCTTCCGTAATCTCATATGTAACTCCTCGCCCATCTAGATTTTCTTTAATTGCTCCAATCTCAGTAGGGGAAAGATCACTATATAGTGGAACCATATCCTTTTTTGTTGCAAACAGAACTGTTATTGTGATAGCCACTATAAATAGTAAAAAGGCACCGATTCCAATTATCTTTTGCTTTTTCGTTCGACTGTTCCAGTATTCCTTCAAGTTATGTACTTGCTGACTAAATTTATCATTCATCACAATCCCCCGGTTATTTCACTACTAGTTGCAAATTTTCTCATATACTATTACATTTGCATTCTCATGATTTCTTGATATGCTTCAACCACTTTATTTCTGACTTCCATCGTCAACTGCATGGAAACACTCGCTTTTTGACTTGCGATGAGCACTTGATGAAGGTCGACATTTTCTCCGCGAATTAATTTATCTGTCATTTGTGTCGATTTTGTCTCTACTTTATTCAATTCATTGATTGAATTCTTCAGCATGCTAGCGAAATTTTCTTGCGCTTCACTAGGAGACAGTTTTTTGCTATTTTCTATCGCAGTTGTTTTTATAAACGGGGATACTCCCTGAATTGATTCAATAGCCACCTTGTTCACCTCCGTTATTTGCCAATTTCTAATGTTTTCATCATCATTGATTTAGCTGAATTGAATACTGTTACATTCGCCTCATAAGACCGAGTTGCTGACATTAAATCCACCATTTCCCTTAAAGGGTCAACATTAGGCATTTGTACATACCCTTCTTCATTCGCATCTGGGTGGCTTGGATCATATACCATTTTGTATGGAGTTTCATTGTCATCAATAATTTTTGTCACTTTGACTCCGTCACCTACTCCGTTTGTTTCCCTGCCCATCGCTGTATTTAAAAAGCTAGCGAATTGACCTTGTTTCGGTTGTAACACGACAGATTTCCGTTGATATGGTTGCCATTCTCCATTGACTAACTTAGCACGAGTCGATTCCATATTCGCCATGTTCGAAGAGACAACATCCATTCTCAACCTTTGGGCTGTTAAGGCAGATGACGTGATGTTCATGCTTTGAAACATGGACATATTATCTTCCTCCTTTTATTACATTTTTAAGAGAATTAAATTTCCCAGACATTCGATCAGTAAGCGCGTTGAAGTAAATTTGATTGGTCGCTAAGTCAGACATTTCTTTATCAACATCCACACTATTTCCATTTTGGTTATAAGAAACATTTCGTTTCGTTACAACAGCTGGATGATGGCTATTCGATTGAAATTCAAAATGACGCAAATCGGTGCGATTGGAGGTTATTACATCATTTAGTTCGTCTGTAAAAATCTTCTTAAAACTAACATCTTTCGCTTTATAGTTCGGTGTATCTGCATTAGCAATATTGTTCGCTAATGTTTTTTGCTTTAATGCTGAATAATTCAACCCCTTCTCCAAAGTTACAAAAGAACCACTAAATAAATTCACTTACGATCACTCCAGATTTAACTTTATTATTAAATTACCAACAATCATTACTAATCGACATATACCTTTAAATTTCTGCAATTAAATATACTACAAATCCACCTAATACACACTATACTTTACAAAAACTAAACATTTTTTTATAAAGCTCGGATAAAAGAAATTAGAAATAGGTTATATGTCATGAAAATCCACTTTTTCCGAAAACATATATCCTTATTTAATCACAAATATATACGAACAACAAATGATAAAAAGCACAAATTTCGTAAAAAAACAAAAACCGTCTGTCGAAAACAGACGGTTTTTGTTTTTTTATTATAGATTAGTTTGATTTCAGTTTTTCTAATTCCATTAAAAACTTATCATTTAGGACTTTAATATACGTTCCTTTCATCCCTAACGAACGAGATTCAATAACGCCCGCACTTTCTAGTTTGCGAAGCGCATTTACAATAACTGAACGTGTAATCCCTACTCGATCAGCAATTTTAGATGCAACTAATAGTCCTTCTTTTCCATCTAGTTCTTCAAAAATATGCTCAATTGCTTCTAACTCACTATAAGACAGTGAACTAATCGCCATCTGAACAACCGCTTTACTTCTTGCTTCTTCCTCGATTTCTTCTGTTTTCTCGCGTAAAATTTCCATTCCAACGACCGTAGCACCATATTCCGCTAAAATGAGATCATCGTCATGAAATTGCTCTTCAAGACGAGCAAGAACCAATGTTCCTAACCGTTCTCCAGCACCGCTAATCGGTACAATTGTCGTAAAGCCATTTTTGAATAATTCCTTATTTTCGACAGGGAATGCCGTATACTCACTGTTTACATCTAGATTAGAAGAAGTCTCTTGAATGTTGAAAAGATTGTTTGTGTACTCTTCAGGAAATTGGCGCTCAGCTAACATTTGTTTCATGCGATCATTCTCGATTTGTTGGTTAACCCCGAATCCTAATAGCTTCCCACGACGACTGACAACGAAAATATTCGCTTCAATTACTTCAGAAAGAGAATCTGCCATTTCCTTGAAGTTAACTGATTTACCAGCTGCGTTTTGCAGCATTTTATTAATTTTTCTTGTTTTATCTAATAAATTCATTATTGTGTCCTCCTACAAATGACTGAATACTCTACAGTCGATCCTAATATTTCATTTTTTAGTATATTTTCTCTTACCCATATTGTAGGCATTTCGAAACATTATAATATAAATTGACTTAAATCTTTATTTCGCGAAATAGCCTCTAATTTTTCATTAACATACTGAGAGGTAATTGTGATTTTTTCCATTGTGATCTCAGGCGCTTCGAAGGATAAATCTTCAAGTAACTTTTCCATAATTGTATGAAGTCTACGCGCACCAATATTATCAGTATTTTGATTCACTTCAAAAGCCATTTCAGCAATTCTACGAATAGCATCGTCAGAAAATTCAATTTCTATACCTTCCGTTTCCAATAATGCCTCATATTGCTTTAACAATGCATTATCTGGTTCAACAAGGATGCGAACAAAATCTTCCACCGCTAACTTTTGTAGTTCAACTCGAATCGGAAAACGACCTTGTAATTCTGGTATTAAATCTGACGGCTTTGACATATGAAAAGCCCCTGCCGCAATAAAAAGAATAAAGTCCGTTTTGATTGATCCATATTTCGTGACAATTGTTGATCCTTCAACAATCGGTAAAATATCTCTTTGAACTCCTTCTCGTGAAACACTTCCTGAAGAAGCAGTTGCACCTTTAGCAGCTACTTTATCGATTTCATCAATGAAAATAATCCCGGTTTGTTCCGCACGATTTACAGCCTCCTGCGTCACATCATCCATATCAATAAGCTTTTGCGCTTCTTCCATCGTTAAAGCTTTCCGAGCTTCTTTCACCGCTAGTTTTCTTTTCTTTTTCTTTTTAGGCATTAAGCTACCGAGTGCATCCTGCATATTCATTCCCATTTGCTCCATTCCAGAGCCTTGGAACATATCGAACATTGATGGCGGTTGTTCTTCCACTTCAATGGTCACCATTTCTTCTTCCATCTCACCACGCGCCAAGCGATCAGCAACCATTTGTCGCTGTTCACGCATCGTCGCTTCTTCCGTTGAATCGTCCGCACTCGTATCTACTTGGTTTCCATTGCCGCCAAATAACATTTCAAACGGATTTTTCATCGTAGTACCTTTCTTCTTTGAAGGTACTAGCAATTCCACTAATCGTTTATTTGCCGCTTCTTTTGCAGGCTCTTGTACAGCCTCAATTCGCTCCTCTTTCACGATTCGAACAGCTGTTTCAACTAAATCACGTACCATAGATTCCACATCACGCCCAACATAGCCGACCTCTGTGAATTTCGTCGCCTCAACCTTTACGAAAGGGGCGCCTGCTAGCTTAGCAATTCGACGAGCAATTTCCGTTTTACCTACTCCGGTTGGACCGATCATTAATATATTTTTCGGGATGACTTCATCTCGTATTTGTTCATGCAAGAAGCTACGACGATAACGATTTCTTAATGCAATAGCTACCGCCTTTTTCGCATCCTTTTGTCCTACAATATACTGATCTAAGCGTTCAACGATTTGTCTAGGTGTTAACTGTAATGATTTGTTCTCCATGTCTCTTCACTCCTCAGTCGAGTTCTTCCACAATGACCTGATCATTCGTATACACACATATTTCACCAGCAATTTCAAGAGCTGCTTTTGCAATCTCCTTTGCTGTTAAATGTTCACCAGAAAATTTCTTTAGCGCTCTTCCAGCAGATAAAGCATAATTGCCACCAGAACCAATTGCTAATATGCCGTCATCAGGTTCAATCACTTCTCCTGTCCCAGAAATTAACAGAAGATTTTGTTCATCCATCACGATCAGCATCGCTTCTAACCTACGCAATACTTTATCTGATCTCCACTCTTTCGCTAGCTCCACAGCTGCACGTTGTAAATTACCATTATATTCTTGAAGTCGAGTTTCGAATAGCTCAAAAAGAGTAAAGGCATCTGCTACTGATCCAGCAAAGCCAGCAAGTACTTTTCCATTAAATAACTTACGCACTTTGCGAGCGGTATGTTTCATGACTACAGCATTTCCAAATGTCACCTGACCATCTCCTGACATGGCGCACTTTCCTTTATGCTGTACCGCAAATATAGTCGTTGCATGAAATTGTCCCATTACTATAGACTCCTCCTTTAGGCACGCGGATGGTGTGATAAGTACGTTTTTCGCAAATGCTCTTTTGTAACATGCGTATAGATTTGAGTGGAAGACAGGTGAGTATGACCGAGTAACTCCTGCACCGTCCTCATATCCGCTCCGTTATTCAACAAATGAGTAGCGAACGTGTGCCGTAACATATGTGGATAAATCTTCCCTGTTAACGAAGCCTGACTAATAAGCTTCGTTAATATATAGCGGATTCCCCGTGGTGTCAACGAATCTCCTCTATGATTAACAAATAAATAATCATGTTTCTTGACTGATTTCATTAACGTTTCTCTCGGTTCACCTATGTATCTTTGTAGCGCCTGATGAGCAAAGCTTCCAAAAGGTACATAACGCTGTTTTTGACCTTTTCCATGAATAAGCATGACCGACATTTCGAAATCGATATCCTTTAGTTCGATTGCTGTACATTCACTCACGCGCATGCCCGTTGCATAAAGAAGCTCTAGCAACGCCTTATTACGTATTTGCAATGCGCTTTCTCCTTCACACACAGCAAAAAGCTCCTCCATTTCTTCTTCATAAAAAAAGGAAGGTAACTTCTTCATTTCTTTTCGATGTTGAACGAGGACGAAAGGATTTTCTTCCACGACCTTCTCTCGAACTAAATAGCGAAAAAAACTCCGTAAACTCGAAATTTTTCTGGCAATGGATGATCTAGCCAGCTGCCTTTCATGAAGTTCTGTTAAATACAAACGAACGTTAAAATATTCAATATGCTCTAACGCCACAATACTTTGTTCATTAGTGAACGTAAAAAAATCATCAATATCTCTTTCGTACCCCTCTATTGTATAAGCAGAGTAATTTTTCTCGATTCGTAAATATTCAATAAAGCTTCGTAAGTAGTTATTGAAAAGTTTCGACATCAATACACCCCATAAAGGCTACTAAATAGTAGCACACTACTGTAGCCCATGCAATAAAGTTTACAAGCTTTTCACAAAAGTTCGAATTTTATCTAATGCCCGAGTAGCGTGCGCTTCATAACGCTCCTTTTTATTCCTAATCTTGACGGGAAGCTCAGGGTATAAACCAAAGTTGGCATTCATCGGTTGAAAGTTCTTTTCATTAGCGGTTGTAATATAGCGAGCCATACTGCCAATACTTGTTTCAGCAGGGGCAACTAATGGATCTTTCCCCTGTGCTAATCTCGCAGCATTGATCCCCGCCATTAATCCACTAGCTGCCGATTCAACATATCCTTCAACTCCGGTCATCTGACCAGCAAATAGTAAACGCTCCTGATCTTTTAATTGATAAGTTGACTTTAGCACTTTTGGTGAATTAATGAATGTATTTCTGTGCATCACTCCATAGCGAATAATTTCCGCTTGCTCAAGGCCCGGGATCAATCTCATCACTTCTTTTTGCGGACCCCATTTCAAGTGAGTTTGAAACCCAACAATATTATACAAAGTTCCGGCTGCATCGTCTTGTCTTAACTGCACAACAGCGTATGGTCTTTTTCCTGTTTTCGGATCTTCCAACCCAACAGGCTTCATCGGCCCAAACAACATCGTTTTCTTACCACGTTTAGCTAGCACTTCAATTGGCATACAACCTTCAAAAAATATTTCCTTTTCAAACTCTTTTAAAGGCACCGTTTCAGCTGAAATTAACGCCTCATAAAAACGATCAAATTCTTCTTCTGTCATTGGACAGTTTAAATAAGCCGCTTCTCCTTTATCATAACGAGATTTCAAATACACCTTATTCATATCTATGCTGTCTTTTTCAATAATAGGAGCAGCTGCATCATAAAAATATAAATAATCTTGGCCGGTTAATTCTTTTAACTTTTCAGATAGTGCTGGACTTGTCAATGGTCCTGTCGCAATCACTGTAATGCCTTCAGGAATTTCCGTGACTTCCTCATGAAACACAGTGACATTCGGATGGTTCTTCACTCTTTCTGTCACTTTTGCGGCAAACTCATGACGGTCAACAGCTAATGCTCCCCCTGCTGGCACGGCACAATCGTCTGCAGCGGAAATAATCACTGAGTTTAAGTTTCTCATTTCTTCTTTCAGTACACCGACCGCATTTGTTAATCCATTCGCACGCAAGGAATTACTGCATACTAGTTCAGCAAATTGATCAGTATGATGAGCAGGTGTTTGCTTCACTGGACGCATTTCATATAAATGCACCTTGATGCCTCTTTCTGCTATTTGATATGCCGCTTCACTTCCCGCTAAACCGGCACCTATGACATTAACTATTTGTTCCATATCTATCACAACCTCCCGAACAATTATTGGTACGTACAAGTATATCCCTAAAGCATTGTACAACAGACGTTCCTATAAAAAAAGTATTATATATTAAAAAACAGAAAAAAGCGGGTTTTCCCCGCTTTTACGTCTGTGGTTCCTCTTTATAGTCACAACCGGTACATTGGATTTGCACACCTTTTTTCAGTTTCTTTTCCACTAACAGTTGTTCACATTTCGGACATTTCCTTTCAATTGGCTTATCCCACGATAGAAAATCGCATTCCGGAAAATGATCACAACCGTAAAAAATTCGTCGTTTCTTACTTTTTCTTTCTATTATATTGCCTTCACTACACTTCGGACATTTCACACCAATTTCTTTCACAATCGCTTTTGTGTTTCGGCAGTCTGGGAAATTGGAGCAAGCCATAAATTTGCCATAGCGACCCATTTTAAAGACCATCGGATGACCACAACTTTCACAATCTTCACCTGCTGGTTCATCTTTGATTTCTACTTGTTCCATCTCAGCTTCTGCCTTGACTAAATGCTTTTCAAAGCCTTTGTAAAATTCATCAATCACTTGAACCCATTCTACTTGTCCGTCTTCTACATTATCAAGATCTCTTTCCATTTTCGCTGTGAATTCTACATCGATGATATCATAGAAAAATTCAACCATTAATTCATGGATGATTTCACCTAGCTCTGTCGGAACGAAACGCTTATTATCTAGCGATACATAGCCGCGCTTTTGAATCGTATCTAACGTCGGAGCAAAAGTAGACGGGCGACCGATACCAAGTTCTTCAAGTGTTTTCACAAGACGAGCCTCTGTATATCTAGGTGGCGGTTGCGTAAAATGCTGCTTCGGATCAATTTCTTCAGCCTTCACTTGATCTCCCACTTCTAAATTTGGCAGTTGCTTTTCTTTCTCTTCTTGTCCATCGTCTGATCCTTCTACATATACTTTCATAAACCCAGGAAATTTAACTTTGGAACCGGTTGCACGAAAAGTCACTTCCCCATTAACGACATCCGCACTGACCGTATCCATCACAGCAGCAGCCATTTGACTAGCAAGGAACCTTTCCCAAATCAATTTGTATAAGCGAAGTTGATCTCTTGATAAGGAATTTTTTAAACTGCTCGGTTCTTTCAAAATACTAGTGGGACGAATAGCTTCATGTGCATCTTGAGCATTCGATTGTTTTTTCTCTTTCTTTTCTACGGCTTTTGTTGTGAATTCTTCACCATGAGTTGTCTTCACATAATCATATGCTTCCTTTTGAGCCACTTCGGAAATTCTCGTTGAATCGGTTCTCATATACGTAATTAAACCGACCGTTCCTTCCTTTCCAAGATCGATCCCTTCATACAATTGCTGGGCAAGCATCATCGTTTTTTTCGCTCTAAAATTTAATTTGCGCGCTGCTTCCTGTTGAAGAGATGACGTGGTAAAAGGTGGAGCTGGATTTCTTTTTCGCTCTTTCTTCGTTACATTCGCCAACTGAAATTCGTTGCCTTGAATTGCTGAAAGTATCGCTTTCACTTCTTCTTCAGATTTCAATGCCACTTTCTTTCCAGCTTTTCCATAAAAGGTTGCTTGGAACGTGTCTTGATCTTTCAAGAACTTCGCATTAATCGTCCAATATTCCTCTGGTTGGAAGTGTTGAATTTCTTTTTCGCGATCAATAATTAACCTTAAGGCAACCGACTGGACCCTTCCAGCACTAAGCCCCTTCTTTACTTTCTTCCAAAAAAGCGGACTTATGTTATAACCAACAAGACGATCTAATATTCTACGTGCTTGCTGAGCATCAACAAGATCCATATTAATCGGTCTTGGATGTTTGAACGATTCTTTAATCGCATCTTTGGTAATTTCATTAAACACCACTCGACAATCAGATGTAATATCGAGATTTAAACTATGTGCTAAATGCCAAGCAATCGCTTCTCCCTCTCTGTCGGGGTCCGATGCAAGGTAAATTTTCTTCGCTTTTTTCGCTGCTGTCTTTAACTCTTTCAAAACAGGCCCTTTGCCGCGAATCGTTATATATTTCGGTTCGTATTGATGGGTTACATCTACACCCATCTGACTTTTGGGCAAATCACGTACATGGCCCATGGATGCTTTCACTTTATATCTCTTCCCCAAATAACGTTCAATCGTTTTTGCTTTTGCAGGGGATTCTACTATTACTAAATAATCTGACATGCCTAAACCTCCCCTAGAGGTGAAAATAAATAGATGTAACAAACATTATTATCTGTCTTCATAAAGATTGTCAATCAATTCGCGTTTATTTTCTCTATTTCGTTTTCCCTGTATAAATATTTCTTTTGCCTTATAGTTAAAAATGATGATTCTTTTGCAAAATTTAATACAGATTACGAAGAATTGCAACCTTTTTTTAAAAAACTTTCCAAAAAGAATCGACGGAAGGGGAGGTTTTTCCGAGTTTCTTCATTATATTTTCATCCACTTTTAATGATTTCATTTAAAATATCTTCACTCGTTCTCACTAATTTGGCACCATCATTTATTAAATCATTTGTTCCTTCTGACAAGGGATCATTAATTTTCCCTGGGATACAAAAAACCTCTCTTCCTTGTTCTAAAGCACAATATGCTGTGATTAAAGAGCCGCTTTTTTTCCCCGCTTGCACGACTAATGTACCAAGTGAAAGTCCACTAATGATTCGATTTCTCGCCGGAAATTGCCATTTTTGCGGACGGGTATTCGGAGGGTATTCGGATAAGATCAGGTGAGTTTTCGCCATTTCACGGGCAAATGAAATATGCTCTGCTGGATAAAGATGCTGAAATCCCCCAGCGATTACGGCGATCGTCCGACCTGACAACTTCATCGCCTCTTGATGGGCAAATATATCGATTCCTTTCGCTAAACCGCTCACGATCACGCATTGCTGTTCGACAAGTTTCGGCATAAGTAATTGAATCGACTGCAATCCATATTCATTCGCTTTCCTAGCACCAACGATGGCTAACTTTCGTTCAGATGACAATAAGGAGAGATCCCCTAATGCATATAAGCCCCAAGGCGGTTGTGGAAGGTGAGATAAAAGTTTAGGGTATTTTTCACTATACAAGGGAATAAAAGATATTTTTTTAGATTCATACGCTTGGAGAGTAGGTTCAATAGGTTGTTGTAGATGTTTAATAAGCTGAGAGGCTTGAGAGCTTGAAATGTTTAATAACGAAGAACAATAAGAAGATGAATAATTATACAAACTGTCTAAATTTGGATCTTTCTTTAGTAATAAATAAATCGATTTCCAGCCAATCAATGGACAATGCTGTAAGTGAATAAGCTTTTGGGTGAACAGGTCCAGGATGAACTCCTCCTTTATTTTGACTTATTTCAATGAGCCAAAAAGCAACGCTATCTTAATAGTAGAAACAGCCTCACGTCTTATGATATGAGGCTGCGATCTACTGTCGTTATATTAAGTATGAATTAATGAGTTTTACACTCGTCATAAATACCTTTTTCTTTAATCACTTCGATTAACGTTTCACCCATAACAGATGGTGTTTCAGCTACTTTAATACCGCATTCGTTCATTACGCGGATTTTTTCGTCAGCTGTACCTTTTCCGCCAGAGATAATCGCACCAGCATGGCCCATGCGCTTTCCTGGAGGTGCTGTACGTCCACCGATAAAGCCAACAACTGGCTTCGTCATGTTTTCTTTCACCCATAATGCTGCTTCTTCTTCAGCTGTTCCACCGATTTCACCAATCATGATCACAGCTTTTGTTTCTGGATCTTCATTGAATGCTTTTAATACATCAATGAAATCTGTTCCGTTTACAGGATCTCCACCGATTCCAACAGCAGTTGTTTGACCGATGCCTGCTTGTGACAATTGATGAACAGCTTCATAAGTTAATGTACCAGAGCGGGAAACAACGCCAACGTGACCTTTTGTATGAATGTAACCAGGCATGATACCAATTTTACATTCGCCAGGCGTGATAACACCAGGACAGTTCGGTCCAACTAAGCGAGTTTTCTTGTCTTGCATATAGCGTTTAACTTTCACCATATCAAGAACTGGAATGTGCTCTGTAATACAAATAACTAAATCAAGTTCAGCGTCTACTGCTTCAACGATCGCATCTGCAGCAAATGGAGCTGGAACGTAAACAACAGAAGCGTTTGCTCCAGTCGCTTTCACAGCATCTGCTACTGTATTGAATACAGGAACTCCTTCTACTTCTGTTCCACCTTTACCAGGCGTTACTCCACCAACGATTTGCGTGCCGTACTCAAGCATTTGCTTTGTATGGAAAAGAGCAGTAGAACCAGTAATACCTTGAACGATTACTTTCGTATCTTTATTAATAAATACACTCATGCCTATACCTGCCTTTCTATTGTCAACTCTCCGAAATTATTTGCCAACAAGTTCAACGATTTTTTGTGCGCCATCAGCCATAGACTCAGCTGCCACAATGTTGATATCAGATTCACTCAAAATTTGCTTTCCTAAGTCAACGTTCGTTCCTTCTAAACGCACCACTAATGGTACTGAAAGACCAACTTGCTTCGCCGCTTCTACGACACCAGTTGCGATAATGTCACATTTCATAATTCCACCGAAAATGTTAACGAAAATTCCTTTAACGTTTTGGTCAGAAAGAATGATTTTGAATGCTTCTGTTACCTTTTCAGCTGTTGCACCGCCCCCAACGTCAAGGAAGTTGGCCGGGTCGCCACCGTAATGCTTAATGATGTCCATCGTTGCCATCGCAAGACCTGCACCATTAACCATACAACCGATGTTACCATCAAGAGAGATATAGCTTAAGTCGTATTTAGATGCTTCGATTTCTTTCGGATCCTCTTCTGCTAAATCACGGAAATCTTGAATATCTTTATGGCGGTATAATGCGTTAGAATCAAAATTCCATTTCGCATCTAGTGCCATAACATTGCCGTCACCTGTAACCACTAATGGGTTAATCTCAGCAATTGAAGCGTCTTTTTCAACAAATGCTGCGTAAAGACCCATCATGAATTTCACTGCTTTATTCACAAGCTTCGCAGGGATGTTAATGTTAAACGCGATACGACGCGCTTGATATGGCATTAATCCTGTTACTGGATCAATTACTTCTTTGAAAATTTTCTCAGGAGTAGCTTCTGCCACTTCTTCAATTTCCGTTCCACCTTCTTCAGAAGCCATTAACACAACTTTTGAAGTCGCACGATCAAGAACAAGACCGATGTAATATTCCTTCTGGATATCACAGCCTTCTTCAATCAGTAAGCGCTTTACTTCTGTTCCGTCTGGACCATTTTGATGCGTGATAAGCGTTTTGCCTAAAATTTCTTCTGCATATGTACGCACTTCTTCAAGATTTTTTGCTACTTTTACTCCGCCTGCTTTACCGCGGCCACCTGCATGAATTTGCGCTTTAACGACGCAGATTTCTGTACCTAATTCTTTCGCTGCTTCAACCGCTTCTTCAACAGAGAAAGCAACTTTACCGTTTGGAACGGCTACCCCGTAACTTCTGAGGATTTCCTTACCTTGATACTCATGGATATTCATACTGATCCTCCTATCAATCTCAAAAAAAGTAGACTGCGCTTTCATTGTATATAAAGTCGGTATTGATGTCTACAATTTGTACATATTTTTGTTTGTAGTTTAAATTTTTTATTTTTTCATATTATTCCGTTGTTTCCGAACTTTTTCTACAACAACGGAATATGAGTCACGCAGCCCTTTTTTATATTGTCCCGGATCGAAAAGATTACACCTGTTTTTTGTTATTTTTTCTGCTGGTCTAATCGATAAATAAAGGCAAACACTTCAGCTACCACTTGATATAGCTCTTCGGGAATCGACTCGTTGATCTCTAACTTACCTAAAATTTCAACTAAGCTCGGGTCTTCTTGGATGGGAATATTATGTTCTTCCGCTTTTAGAATAATGTTTTCAGCGATTTTCCCTTTTCCTTTTGCTAACAGTGTCGGAGCTTGTTGCCCTGGCTGATAAGATAAAGCGGCCGCTTGCATTCTTTTTTCTTCTTTTTTCATATTCGAATATCCACTCCTGCATAAACCTGTTCATTCATAGCTTGAACGAAAGGTAGCACCTTTTTCTCCTCAGACTGTTTAAATTGCACCGTTGACAATTGATATCCTTTCGCTTCCACTCCTGCTTTTAGCACGGGCAACAACGGAGTAGCCATCGTTTGAATCCCCGGAACATCATTGAAGATTTGCAAGCTAATGATTCGGTTTTGCACTTGCATATCAATCACCGTTTCTTGTAAATGTTCAAGATTTAAGTAAAATAATACGCGGCAGTAGTCGGCATCTAACTGACCGCTTTCTTTTTTTCTTCCTGACCATTGCAACGTTACATCTGTTTGAAATCCGAATAAATTTAAGGGAGCTTGCATAATTAGCTGCTGCAGCGGACCATTTTCAGCGGATAAAATATGTTGAGCGTTTATTCGGCCAATCAGTTTCTCAGCGAGGTCTCTTGTCGATAATGGGATTTCCTCTCCCAACAACTTCAATAGCTGCGTCTTCATCATTTGTTCTACATTAACGTCCCCTATTTTTTTTGAGCTAAGGATTGCTTCTAAATCGATCCCTAGGGAAATAAAAGCTTCTTTCATTAACACATAGGCTTCTTTTCCCATCATTTGCATTTTCGCTTGATTATCGACCGACGACTGGACTTGTTGAAACAATGCTTCTTCTGAAGTCAATGCTACTTGCGGTTTCGCGACAATAGCCGCCGCCTCTTGTCGAAAGTTCTGGAGCATAGGCTCCTGTTCTTGATTGAGAAGTAATGCTAGCCCCTTCAACGCTTCTGCCGGCTTATCATTGAAGGCCATTAGTTTCGTTGCTAATTTAAAAATGGCTGGAAGCTGCTCTTGCGGCCGTTTATTTTCTTTTAAAGCCGCTACAAGTAAATCAATCTCCTCAACGACAGCTTGTGGGATAGCGGGCTGCTGAGAAACATTGAACAGCGCTTGTCGTAATTTGTCAACCGCTTGTTTACTAGGTTCGGTCATCAGTTGAGTGATCGCTGTTTGTAATTGATTAACGGCTGCAGGAAGCGGCAGTTTCTGAGCATTCCCCCCCATATCAGCCGCCTTTGTATCATTGGTCTTCCATTGCTGAACAACGGCTTCTAAAGCGTCTTGTATCGTCGCTGCTGAGCCAGGCATAAGCCCTAATGATTTTAATACAAGAAGAGCCTGATTTTTTTCCGTGCTCGAATAAGTTGATTGAGTGGCCCTGTCAATTAAAGTTGTCAATGTCTGCTGAACGGTACGTGCTGTGACTGGTTGTTGCCACTCTTTAATAGCCTTTAACAATTGAACAGCAGACTCAGGTAGATTGGGGAAGTTTTGCAAGTTTGTTGCTAACTGTTCCGTTAACTTGCCAAAACTGACTGGCGACTGCGCGCTGACTAATGCTTGAAATACATCTTTCGTCAGCGGTAGCGAACGATCAATCATCACTTTTAACGCTTGAATCCCTTCGTTAATTCCTGATTTCGCTAACCATTCTCCTACCTTCACGATCATGTCTTTCGTCAGCGGCAACCCTTCTTTAATCATCATTTGTACAAAAGCCTTATTTTCTTTTGAGGGCGGTAGCATCAGCTGTTTTAAAATCGACTCCGCCATTTGCTGTATACCGTCTCTCGATGAATTAGGAGCAGTCATTACCTTTAACTCAAGACCGTTTTCTACAGAGGTCACATTAAACCAATAACGTTCTCCAGCTTGTAACGGTGTCTCTAGCTTAGCAATTAGCTTGTTAGAGCCCACCATCACCTCCGCCATATCATTAGGAAGAACTTTTACCACTTTTCCAGAAAAAATTTGCCCCTCACTTAATTTCAAGGGCTGTCCCTTGCTCATTACACTTTTATTCGTTGCCATTAGCTCAATATTCAAGGCACACCCCTCCTATTGTTTCGCCGTTTTGACCATTTCTTTCACAGGCGCAAAGCTTTTGCGGTGAATCGGACTCGGCCCAAATGCTTGCAAGCCTTCTAAATGTTCTTTCGTACCGTAGCCCATATTTTTTTCAAAGCCATAATACGGGTAAATTAGTGCATATTCTTTCATCAATCGATCTCTCGTTACTTTTGCTACGACAGAAGCAGCTGCAATCGAAACGCTATGCGCATCACCTTTAATAATCGATGTTTGATCGATCGGTACATCTAATTTCATCGCATCGATCAACAAATGCTCCGGTGGTGTTTCTAGTGCAGCAACGGCCGCTTTCATCGCCTGTTTTGTCGCTTCATAAATATTCAAACGATCGATGTCTTCAGAGGATATAATCCCCACGCCTACACCTGCTTGTTCTATAATCACATCATAAAACTGCTCTCTTTTCGCTTCACTTAATTTCTTTGAATCATTTAATCCCGGTAAATAAAAATGCAAAGGCAGGATGACGGCGGCGGCTACGACTGGACCCGCTAGCGGCCCTCGTCCGACTTCATCAACTCCTGCTATGTACGTCATTCCTTTGTCTATGAGTGGTTGCTCGTATTGCAGCATTTCTTTATAAATTAGGCGATCTTTCTCAAGCTTCTCCTGCGCTTTATACCATTGCTTGACAGCTTGTTGGACACCTTTACGTGAATCGTTTTCAAACGATTGCAGCCGCGGATCTTCTTTTGATTGAATGTCTTTCAATAATATTTTCACTTCAGAGACAGATAAGTCCATATCATTTTCCTCACTTATTAATTGATTGCTCGACTACATTTTCTATTTATATCGGATGTTTAGGAATGAAATAAAGGCCCTTTTGTAAGGACCTTTAATTTTCATTATGGGGGAATGTATAGTCAGGATCGTCGAAAGTTAATCGACCTAGTTTTTCTCCACGAATATCACGGATAATAACTTCAGCCGTTTTATCATAATCGACCTCGAATTTATTCGCCAAACAACCTCTTAATTTTCCGATATGATTCAAGACATCAACTACTTCATCAAATAGTTCATCCATCTCATATCGTTCTTTCAATCGGTCAGGATAGTGCGTTTCTAAAAAGCGAAGAGCAAACATCGCTACATCTTGCAAATTTAAAATCGCATCTTTAATGGCACCAGTTAATGCTAGTTTATATCCGATTTCTTGATCTTCAAACTTCGGCCACAGGATACCCGGTGTGTCTAACAATTCCATCTCTTTCCCTGCTTTAATCCATTGCTGAGCTTTCGTTACGCCAGGCATATTTCCTGTTTTCGCGATATTTTTTTTCACTAATCGATTAATCAACGTAGATTTCCCGACGTTTGGAATACCGACGATCATCGCTCGAATCGCTCTCGGTCTAATGCCGCGAGCTTTCATGCGCTCCAGCTTCTCTTTTAACACTTCTTTCGCTGCTTTGCTAATCATTTGCAGTCCACTACCAGCCTGTGAATTGATCGGTAACACTTTAATTCCTGCGTTCTCAAAATAAGCTAGCCATTTAGTTGTCATTGCCGGGTCCGCTAAATCTGCCTTATTGAGTAAAACTAACCGCGGCTTTTGCTGGATAATTTCATCAACCATTGGATTTCTAGATGAAAGCGGAAGCCTAGCATCTACTAATTCAAAAATAATATCTACCAGCTTTAATTTTTCAGTTACTTCTCTTCTTGCTTTTGCCATGTGACCAGGAAACCATTGGATTGTCAAAAGCTTCACCTCCGCTCTAAGATGTGGGTTTCATTTAATCGACTAAGCGCATGCTTCCTAAAGGCCAGAAAACAACATTTGTATCTCCGACGACCTCATCCATACTTACCGTTCCAATATGTCGTCCATCTTTACTATAGAGACGGTTGTCACCAAGAACAAAGATTTCGCCTTCTGGCACCGTTTTACGCCCTGTGATTTCTTCTAAAGTAAAATCAGGGGTGAGCGGGCCTGGCTCTTGCTTCTTATATTCATCTAAATAAGGCTCTTCGTAGTATTTACCGTTAACGTATAGTTTATCGTCTTTATATTCGACCGTGTCCCCTGGAAGCCCGATGACTCGTTTAATATAGTCTTTGTTTTCAGGAGCATGAAAGACAACAATATCGAATCGTTCTGGACCACCAATTTTATTGACAATCATCCAATCTCCGTTATGTAAAGTTGGCATCATCGACTCTCCATCTACAACGATCGGTGCAATAATAAAATATCGAATGATAGCTGCAAGTCCGATTGCAATTAAAAAAGCTTTCGTCCATTCCCAAAACTCGTTCTTTTCCTTCGCCAAAATAACCACCACCTATTTTTTATATTACAATCATATCATGTAAAAACAGATAAAGAAAAGTAATGGGATTGAAAAAGGAGCTTGTTTCCAAGCTCCTTCTGCAAATCTTATTATCGAATTTCTTTAATACGAGCAGCTTTACCACGAAGGTTACGTAAGTAGTAAAGTTTCGCACGACGAACTTTACCGCGACGAGTCACTTCGATTTGAGCGATTTTTGGCGTGTGAAGTGGGAATGTACGTTCCACACCAACACCGTAAGAAATTTTGCGAACAGTGAATGTTTCGCTAATTCCGCCACCACGACGCTTGATTACTACACCTTCGAATACCTGAATACGCTCACGAGTACCCTCGATAACTTTCACGTGTACGCGAACTGTATCTCCAGGACGGAAAGATGGTAAATCTGAACGAAGTTGTTCTTGAGTAAGTTCTTGAATTAATTTTTGCATTATATTCCTCTCCTTCTAACAGATGCTCTTATCGGCTTTATTTACCCCAGCGGAACACCGTTTTAATGGGCTGTAGCATCCGCTACAAACCACTTGTAAATTCTATCAAAATCAAACGAATAAATCAAGATTTTTTTTGCTGATTCCATTCTTTTATCCAAGTTAATTGCTGGTCTGTTAACGAGTAGTTTTCCAATAGGTCTGGTCGCCGCTCCCATGTACGTCTTAACGATTGCTGGTCGCGCCATTCCTCAATGAGTCGATGATTGCCTGACAGGAGAACATCCGGAACCTTAAGTCCTCGAAAATCGGCTGGTCTTGTATACTGAGGGTGCTCAAGCAAGCCGGATGAAAAAGAGTCTAATACAGGCGAGTCTTCATTACCTAACACATCAGGTAGCAAGCGAACGACGCTATCCACAACGACCATCGCACCGAGCTCTCCCCCCGTTAAAACGTAATCACCGATCGAAATTTCATCGGTAACAAGTTGCTCTCTAATTCTCTCATCATAGCCTTCATAGTGACCGCAAATAAAAATTAAATGCTCTTCTTTAGCGAGCTCCTCCGCTTTTTGCTGCGTGTATCGCTCTCCTTGCGGACACATTAATATAATTCGAGGTTGAGAGGAGGATGCTTGCTCTTTCAAATGAGCAACCGCATCAAAGACCGGCTGCGGCTTCAACACCATCCCTGCTCCTCCACCGTACGGATAATCATCAACTGTATGATGCTTCCCTTCAGCGAACTCACGGAAATTCACGACGTTGTATTGAACCTTTCCCTTCTCAGATGCTTTTTTTAACATCGAAGAATGAAAAACACCTTCAAACATTTCCGGAAAAAGTGATAAGACATCAATATTCATCATGATAAAAGCCCTTCCATTGGCTCAATAATGATCACTTTCTCCTTTATATCTACCTTTTTGACAATTTGTTCGATATAAGGGATATATTGATCTTTTCCTTTTTCCCTTTTAACGACCCACACATCATTGGCACCCGGTGTTAAAATCTCCTTCACTTTACCGACTTCTTCACCATCGATCGTTTCCACAGTACAACCGACGATTTCATGAAAGTAATATTCTCCCTCTGGTAACTCACCGAGCTGACTTTCTTTAATTTTTAATAGAGCACCTTTTAACGGCTCTACTTGATTAATGTTGTGAAACCCTTCTAACGTCAGCAAGTCAAAATTTTTATGCTTACGGTGAGAAGTAATAATGACAGGCTTCCCTTCTGTTTCCTCTGACATAAACAAGTAAAGAACATTGCCTACCTTATATCTTTCATCTGGAAAATCTGTTCGTGAAATCACTCTTATTTCTCCTTGGACTCCATGAGTGTTCACTATCTTTCCAACATTAAACCATTTTTCCACCTTGTGTTTCACCTCTATCGAATATCAATGATTATGCCATCTTTAATTACGATTGTTTTCTCCTTTTCGATGTCGCTCCAGCGATCGCCTACTTGGATCTCCGTCATCGTTTGCAGTTCTCGTTCCTTTAGTTCACTTCCAAGCGGTAATAGACTTAGCTGGTTTATCTGAAATTCGATATTTTGTATCTTCTCTAAACGCTTTTGCATTTCCTTTTCATACAACTCAGCACTTTCTTTTCTGATATGTTTATACTTCTTCTCCGCCTTCTTTTGCTCGAAGCGAAGCTGTTCATATTCTCTTTGGAGCTGATTCTTTTGCTCTTCATATGAAAGGAGCAGCTGGCGCTTCATCTTTTCAGTTAATACCTGTTTTACGACTACCGTTTGTAAAATGTACATGATTAGAGCCTCCCATTCATTTTAGGGAAGAATTTATAATTATATACACAAAAAGGGAGGTTTTCTCCTCCCTAATTGATGTTTACTGCCTACAGTTTGAAATTATTTGCCTAATTTAGCGTTATGGAATTTTTCCATGATGCCTTCGTTAGAGAAAAGGTTACGAACCGTATCAGATGGTTTCGCACCGTCTTGAAGCCATTTAAGAGCAAGCTCTTCGTTGATTTTTACTTCAGCTGGTTGAACAACTGGGTTGTATGTTCCAATTGTTTCGATTTGACGTCCATCACGAGGAGAACGAGAATCTGCTACTACGATACGATAGAATGGGGATTTTTTTGCACCCATGCGTTTTAAACGAATTTTTACTGCCATTTTTAAAGCACCTCCGAATAGTTTTACACAAGATAGTATAATAGCAAATAACACTATTGTTTGTAAAGGGTTTTTTCTTTACATGAATGGAAATTTGAATGGCATGCCTTTTTTCTTGCCTTTTTGTTGCATACCAGACATTTGTTTCATCATTTTTTTCATTTCTTCAAATTGCTTTAAGAGGCGATTGACTTCCTGAATGGATGTACCGCTCCCTTTAGCAATTCGTTTTTTGCGACCTGCGCTGATGATTTCTGGATGTTGCTTTTCTTCTTTCGTCATCGAGCGGATAATCGCTTCAATATGACCAATTTGTTTCTCATCGACTTGAATATTATTCAAGCCTTTAATTTTGTTCGCTCCTGGAAGCATTTTAAGAACTTCATCTAAAGGTCCCATCGAACGAACTTGACCTAATTGATCAAGGAAGTCATCAAATGTGAACGACATCGTTCTCATTTTCTGTTCTAACTCTTTCGCTTTCTCTTCATCGACATTGGTTTGTGCTTTTTCAATTAAGGTGAGCACATCCCCCATGCCTAGAATTCGAGAAGCCATTCGTTCCGGGTGAAACGGTTCTAACGCATCTAGCTTTTCACCCATTCCGGCAAACTTGATCGGCTTATCAGTGACGGCACGAATGGATAAAGCAGCCCCTCCACGCGTATCACCGTCAAGCTTCGTTAAAACGACACCTGTTACTCCCAGTTGATCGTTAAAACTTTGAGCTACATTGACAGCATCTTGACCCGTCATTGCATCAACGACAAGGAAGATTTCATCAGGATTCGTTAGCTCTTTAATTTGCTTTAGTTCATCCATTAAGTTTTCATCAACATGAAGACGTCCGGCTGTATCAATCAAGACATAGTCATGGTGATCAGCTTTCGCTTTTTCAATTGCTTGTTTGGCAATTTCTACAGGATTCACTTGATCGCCTAATGAGAACACGGGCATATTTAATTGCTTTCCGAGAGTTTCCAACTGCTTAATAGCAGCTGGTCGATAAATATCGGCAGCAACTAATAGCGGTTTGCGATTATAGCGTTTACGAAGCAAATTCGCCAGCTTTCCCGTCGTCGTTGTTTTACCAGCACCTTGCAAACCAACCATCATAATGACTGTTGGAGGGCGCTTAGCTACCGCAATTTGACTTTGCTCTCCCCCCATCAACTCTGTCAATTCTTCCTTAACTACTTTAATGACCTGCTGGCCGGGAGTTAAGCTTTTCATGACTTCTTGACCGACGGAGCGCTCACTGACTTTTTTCACAAAATCCTTGACAACTTTGAAGTTAACATCCGCTTCTAAAAGGGCAAGACGCACTTCACGCATCATTTCCTTTACATCCGCTTCTGTTACCTTTCCTTTGCCTCGGATTTTTTGCATCGTATTTTGCAGTCGGTCGGCTAATCCTTCAAATGCCATCTGTGCCGCCTCCTAATCTAACTTCTCGAGCGCTTCAACGATCGACCATTGTTCGTCAGAAGCGATTTCTTTCAACTTCTGCAACAGCTTCGTGCGCTCTTGAAATTTTTTAAATAAAAACAATTTACTTTCATATTCCTCTAGCATCGCTTCCGTGCGTTTAATATTATCATAAACCGCTTGGCGGCTCACTCCATACTCTTCCGCAATTTCACCGAGAGAGAAATCATCCAAATAATAGAGGGACATATAGCTACGTTGCTTTTCAGTTAACAACGATTGATAAAAATCATACAAATAATTCATTCTCGTCGTCTTCTCAAGCACACAGAGCCCTCCTTTGTTAAGTCAAAAACCTTTACACTCAACTATTTTACCCACAAACAAAACCAATGTCAAGAAAAAACCTTTACAACATCGAAAAGCGGAAACGCCTTGTTCAGCCCCGACAAGCACAAGACGAGCCGGCTGAAAGGTTGCTCTTTAACCTTTTGGACGGATTGACTTGTGACCTAGAGGGGCTAGGCGCTGCAGCTAGACAACACCGAAAAGCGGAAGGTGCTGCCCAGCGACGTATGGACTGGAACGATCCGATCGAGATAAAGGAAACACGATGAACGTAGTGAATCGATGTTGACTTATCGCAAGGAGGAGGGCGGAAGTTCACTAGTCGCTAGCGCTTGGAGCTGATCCACCAAAAAGCGGAAAGCACTTATTCCTCTTCTTTCTCCATCTTCAAGCCTGAGAATAAGCCATAAACATATTTTTCAGCATCGAATGGCTGAAGGTCATCCATCTTCTCTCCTAAGCCAACGAACTTCACTGGAATGTCTAATTCTTTTCGAATCGCAAGAACAATTCCACCCTTTGCTGTTCCATCTAGCTTTGTTAATACGATACCAGATACGTCCGTTGCTTCTTTAAATGTTTTCGCTTGAACCATCGCATTTTGTCCTGTCGTTGCATCAAGCACGATCAATACCTCATGCGGAGCTCCTGGAATTTCACGTTCAATAACTCGCTTCACTTTTTCTAACTCATTCATTAAGTTGACTTTATTTTGCAAGCGTCCCGCGGTATCACAAAGTAAAATATCTACATTTCTCGATTTAGCCGCACGAACAGCATCATACATCACAGCGGCCGGGTCTGACCCCTCCCCTTGCTTAATGACGTCCACGCCTGTTCTTTCGCCCCACACTTCTAATTGATCAATCGCGCCGGCACGGAATGTATCTCCAGCAGCAAGAAGGACTTTTTTGCCTTCTGATTTATACTTATGAGCAAGCTTTCCGATCGTTGTCGTTTTCCCTACACCATTGACACCGACAAATAAAATAACGGTTAAATCATTCTCTTGAAGATTCATTTCATTTAGTGTATCTTCACCCGCTTGATAAATCTCTACTAGTTTCTCTGTAATAATATCTTGAACTTCCGCTGGGTCTTGCGTATTGCGACGCTTCACTTCAAATTTAAGCTGTTCTATTAGCTCCATCACGATGTCAAAGCCGACATCCGCCCCAATTAGAATCTCTTCTAATTCCTCAAAGAAGTCCTCATCAATTTTGCGATAGCGAGCCACTAAGTCATTCACTTTATTAGAAAAATTATCTCGCGTTTTCGTCAATCCTGTCTTAAATTTTTCGGTTGCTTGATCAGTTGTAGTTGTAAATTTCTCTTTTAATTTTTTAAAGAAACTCATTTCACGATTTCCTCCTGTATTTGTGGTGTGTCTTCCATTCGAACAGATACTAATCGAGAGACACCTGATTCCTCCATCGTCACTCCATATAGTACATCCGCTTCTTCCATCGTGCCCTTGCGGTGGGTAATGACGATGAATTGTGTTTCCTCACTAAACTGCTTTAAATACTTGCTAAAACGATGAACGTTTGCCTCATCCAATGCTGCTTCAACCTCATCAAGCACACAAAACGGAACGGGGCGCACTTTTAAAATCGAGAATAATAAAGCGATTGCTGTAAGCGCTCGTTCCCCACCAGATAACAAGCTTAAGTTTTGCAGTTTTTTACCTGGAGGCTGCGCAACAATATCCACGCCTGTATTCAATAAATCGTTCGGCTCTGTCAGCTTTAATTCAGCTCTGCCTCCACCAAATAGCGCCTGAAATACCGGTAAAAAGTGCGAGCTGATCGCTTGAAATGTCTCTTTAAATCTTTTTGTCATCTCTACGTCCATTTCTTCAATCACTTGAACGAGTGTATCTTTCGCTTCTTGCAAGTCTACCCGCTGCTCCTCAAGAAACGTATATCGCTCATACACACGTTCATATTCATCAATGGCGCCGATATTGACGTTGCCAAGCTCCTCAATTGCCAGCTTAATCAATTTCACTTTTTTGCGGACTTCCTCTATAGAAAACGGCAACGGATACGTTTCTTTAGCATAATCATAGGACATCGAATAATCTTTACGCAATTGCTCTAAGCGATTTTCCATTTCGACATCGAGACGATTGATTTTTACTTCTTCATCTTGAATCGCTTCGCTCATCGCTTTATGAAGTCTTCTAAGCTCTTTTAATTCTAGTTCTTCATCTTCTAGTTTTTGCTGTTTCTCTAAACGCTCTTCTCTACGCAAGGAAATTAACTTAACGGTTTGTTCTTTATCTCTTTGCTTGATATGTGCCGCTTGTTCAAGCTCTTCTTCCCCTTGATGACTAGAAGACATTTCGTTTTTCAGCCAATGGAGCTCTTCTTGCCATTGCTGATATTTCTTTGTCGCCTCGTCCAGTTCTCTTTGTACTTGCGCTAACCGAGTTTGACCTGTCTTTAACTGTTCTTTCTTGACAGCAAACATCGATTTCATGTCACTGATCGACTGCATTAAAGACTCTTTTAGTGAGCTTTCTTTTTGCTTCTTCTCTGTCAGGCTTGTAATTTCAACGTTTAATGCTTCTATTTCTTTTTGCTTTCTAGCTAATTTTCCTTCCACTGATTGACAGCGACTAGCTAGCTGTTCTTTTTCTTCTTGAAACTCTTTTTTCTCCCTATCGTATAGTGAGAGACGGTCATTAATCGTTTGGTAAGAAAATTGCCATTCAAGTAGCTCATTTTTCCATTGCTGTTCTGCCACTCGCAATTGTTCGCCTTTGGACCGCATTTCCTCTAATAGACTTTCATTTTTTACGATCGTTTCTTTCAATTTCTTTACTTCACGCTCGACCTTAGCTGTTTTGTCTTCCATAGAAGCGAGCTTCTTCTTTAAATCTTCTAATTCGTTTTTACGAGTTAATAACGAATTTGTTTTTTGTTGAATAGCTCCACCAGTCATTGAACCTCCAGGGTTGACAACATCCCCTTCTAGAGTAACGATCCGATAACGATAACCGAGCATTTTAGCGAGTTCATTTGCAGCTGCTAAGTCCTTTGAAATAATGACAAGCCCTAATACGCTTGTCATCGCTCGCTTGTATCGTTCATCATATTGGATTAAATCGGAAGCAATCCCGATAAAGCGAGGATCGGTTTGCAACTGAGCGAGAGTGGCTGCCGGGAAAGTTTTTTCTTTCATTGCCGTTAAAGGTAAGAAAGTCGCACGACCATAACGATTCTTTTTTAAATAAGTAATCGCTGTTCGAGCAGATGCTTCATCTTTCGTAATAATATGCTGCATACTATTACCGAGGGCGATTTCAATCGCTGTTTCATACTGTTTGGGCACGTCAATCACTTCAGCTATTGCCCCTTCAATCCCTGAAAGTGTATGGCTTCTAGCTTTTAATATTTCTTTAACTCCTTGAAAAAAGCCGGAATAATCCTCTTCTAACGATTCAAGCATTTCTTTCCTTGACTTGGCTTCTTGCAAAATTTTATAAGCTTGATATAAGTTCGATTCTTGTTTTGTATATTTCAACTTCAATGCTTCTAACGTTTGTTGCCCGCTACGAAATGCTTCTACATGTAAAGTAAGCTCTCTTTGAGCACTAGCTAACTTTTCTTCAATTTGTTGTTTGTTCGTTTCAATTTGTTGTCTTTCAGCTACTTGCTTTTCGTTTTCTGCATCGACTCTTGAGCGACGACGAGTCAGCTGTTCTATTTGTTGCGTTAAATTGTGCAGCTCATTTTTAGCCGAGGCCTGCTCATTTAGTCCTTCGATGTAGTCCGCTTTTAATGACTCGATCTCTGTTTCTAAATCTTTCGACAAGGTTTGCAGTTCTTGCTGTTTTTCGCTAAGCTGACAGCGTAATTGTTCCTCTTCTAGCTGATCTGCTTCAACCTGTTGTGTCAATTCTTCAGCTAGCTGTGAAAGCTCTGTTATCTTCGCTTTCGTTTCTTTCATATAATCAGCTAGCTGGCCTTCATTTTGAGCGGCGTTTTTCTTGCGTTCTTTGAGCACTTGCTTACGACCTTCTAGCTTTTCAAGTTCCTCGCTAGCCACTAACAAAACATTTTGCAAATCATTGACCGATTCATCGATCGCTGTAATTTGATCCCGCAACGCCGCTGTTTCAGCTTCTTTCTTTTGCAAATTAGCCGATAGCTGCATTTCTTGCTGTTGATGCAATGAAAAGCTTTCCTTCAGCTTTTGCCACTCTGCATGAAGTTGATCAATTTCATAAACGATGGAGGCGATATCATAGGATATGAGCTCCTCCTTCTTTTCGAGATAATCTTTCGCCATGGAAGCTTGAATCCGCAACGGCTCTACTTGGCTTTCAAGCTCGTATAAAATATCTTGGACACGATTTAAGTTCTCCTGCGTTTCAGTCAGCTTTTGCTCCGCTTTCCGCTTGCGCACTTTATACTTCAGCACTCCAGCTGCTTCTTCAAAAATCGCCCGTCGATCCTCTGGCTTACTGTTTAATATTTCTTCTACTTTTCCTTGCCCGATGATCGAAAAGGCTTCTTTCCCAAGGCCAGAGTCCATAAATAATTCGACAATATCTTTCAAGCGGCAAGATTGTTTATTAATGAAATATTCACTATCTCCTGATCGATACACTCGTCTTGTCACATTCACTTCATTATAATCAATGGGAAGAACTTGCTTTTCGTTATTTAAAGTGAGCGTCACTTCAGCGAAATTGAGCGCTTTGCGAGTATCACTCCCTGCGAAAATAACGTCCTCCATTTTTCCACCGCGCAAACTTTTAGCTGATTGTTCTCCTAACACCCAGCGAACTGCGTCTGTAATATTGCTTTTTCCAGATCCATTTGGGCCTACTACTGCGGTAACCCCATCAACAAAATCGACAGAGATTCGCTCGGCAAAAGACTTAAAGCCTAATATCTCTAATCTTTTCAGGAACATATGTCTTTCCTACTTTCTATTCTTTATGTTGCAACGCTGCTAAAGCCATTTGAGCAGCATATTGTTCCGCTTCCTTCTTCGATTTCCCTTGGCCACTTCCAAGCACTTCATCATTAAGCGCAACTTGAGCAACGAACTCCTTGCTATGTGCAGGTCCTTTTTCTTCAAGAATGCGATATTCAAGCTGACCTTTCGTTTGTCGCTGCACGAAC
This sequence comes from Bacillus sp. Hm123, assembly GCF_051842975.2. Lineage (NCBI taxonomy): Bacteria > Bacillati > Bacillota > Bacilli > Caryophanales > Bacillaceae > Bacillus > Bacillus sp. Hm123. Next base: position 1,303,665 of record NZ_CM200277.1, on the reverse strand, counting down.
TCCTGCAACTGACTTTTGTAATCCATCATATGAGAAAAAGCACCGGAATTAATTTTCGGGAAAACGACCGCTTCTAAAAATGAAATGACCTGCTCCATTCCTTGATCTAAATACAGCGCACCAATGAACGCTTCAAATACATCAGCTAAAAGAGCTGGTCTCATCCGACCACCTGTCATTTCCTCTCCCTTTCCAAGCAACACCACTTCGCCAAATTGTAACTCATTAGCAAATGTCACAAGAGAAGGTTCACAAACGATGGCTGCTCTTAATTTCGTTAAATCACCTTCTGTCAATAACGAGTATTTTTTAAATAAAAATTGGGAAACGGTTAATTCTAACACCGCATCTCCTAAAAACTCTAACCGCTCATTATCTTCGTATGGTTTTTTCCGATGCTCATTCACATAGGATGAATGGGTAAATGCTTGCTTTAATAAACTTTCGTCATGAAATTGAATACCTAGTTTTTGCTGCAACCGTTTAAAGGATTCGTCTTTTCTATGTGATGGTTTTCGATATTCTTTATTTGCTTTCCTCATGAGACTTCCCTCTCTATATAACAAATTTACACTCAAAGACAGTTTAGTCGAAAATGAAAAAAATCGCAAAAGAAGAAAGCTCCGTTTAGATAACGGAGCCTACATCTTTTAAACGACTTAGTTTTTGCTGTTTATGTAATTCACAGCGTCACCCACTGTCGCAATTTTCTCTGCATCATCATCAGAAATTTCCATATCGAACTCATCTTCTAATTCCATTACAAGTTCAACTACATCTAAAGAATCTGCACCAAGATCTTCCTTGAAAGAAGCCTCTAATTTCACTTGAGATTCTTCTACTCCAAGACGATCTACGATAATTTTCGTTACACGCTCTAATACGTCTGCCATGCTCGTTCACCTCCCCTCAAGTCATTATAGACGAATTCTCGTCAAGATTAAATAAAATTTCTCTTACATGACCATGCCGCCATCAATTTGTAATGTTTGGCCCGTCATATACTTTGAATCTTCCGATGCTAAAAAGACAACTGTTTTTGCAATATCTGCTGGTTCACCAAAGCGAGCAAGCGGGATTTGACTTAGCATCGCCTGCTTCGCCTCTTCTGGCAAAGCATTGGTCATATCTGTCGTAATAAAGCCTGGAGCGATTGCATTGACCGTAATCCCTCTTGTCGCTAGCTCTTTCGCTGTCGTTTTCGTTAAGCCAATGACTCCTGCTTTAGCCGCTACATAATTGGCTTGACCTGCATTTCCACTAACTCCTACGATCGAAGCGATGTTCACGATACGACCACTTCTTTGCTTCATCATCGGGCGAGTAACAGCCTTTGTACAAAGGAATACACCTTTAAGATTGATATCAATGACATCATCCCACTCCTGCTCTTTCATACGCATCAGCAAGTTATCTCTCGTAATGCCGGCATTATTGATGAGGATATCTATTTTCTCAAATGTTTCGATCGTTTCATTCACCATCTCTTGCACAGATTCAGCATTTGACACATTACACTGAACCGCTATCGCTTGACGACCGAGCGCTTTAATTTCCTCTACCACTTCATTCGCTTTCGCTTCACTACCGGAATAGTTCACAACTACATCCGCGCCTTGACGAGCAAGTTCAAGTGCAATTTCTCGACCAATGCCGCGAGAAGCACCTGTTACTAAAGCTGATTTTCCTACTAACTTCATTGAGAGGCCTCCTTTAATTGTGCTACTACTGTCTGAATCGACTCTTCATCTTGAACCGCAAACGTGCGCACTTGGCGATTAATTTTTTTAATCAGGCCAGAAAGTACTTTCCCTGGACCAATTTCGATAAATGTATCTACACCTTCTGCCATTAACGCTTCGACACTATCTTCCCACAACACAGGAGAATATAGCTGTTGCAGTAGCTTTTGCTTAATTTCATCTGCCTGTTGAACGACTTTCGCATCGACGTTCACCATCACGGGTACTTGGCTATCAGATAGCGCAATTTCATTCAATACTTCCTCAAGCTGTTTCGTTGCTGGCTTCATTAAAGAGGAATGGAATGGCCCGCTCACATTTAACGGCAGAACACGCTTCGCTCCTTTTTCTTTCGCTAGCCCAGAAGCTTGTTCCACTCCCGTTTTTGTTCCGGAGATGACAATTTGACCAGGACAATTTAAATTAGCAAGGCCAACCGCATGTCCATTAGCTGTTACTTCATCTACTACTTGCTGTAACAAGCCTCTCTCCATTCCTAATACAGCCGCCATCGTTCCTTCGCCCGCTGGTACTGCCTGTTCCATAAATTGACCGCGCTTATGAACGGCATACACAGCATCCTCAAACGATAAAGCACCAGCTGCTGTTAAAGCTGTATACTCTCCTAAACTATGGCCTGCGACATAATCAGCCACAATTCCTTCTTTAGCAAAACGCTGTAATACCGCCATACTAGTAGCTAATAAAGCAGGCTGGGCATTCATCGTCAACGTTAGCTGTTCTTGAGGGCCATGAAAGATAATGTCGCTTAAGGAGAAGCCTAGCCTCTCATCTGCCTTCACAAATAATTGTCGAATATCTTCATATTGATCCGCTAGTGATTGCCCCATACCGACCACTTGTGATCCTTGACCTGGAAATACAAATGCTATTTTCCCCATCTTGTTACCCCCTTATTTTTCATCATCTACTAAAAGATTCGCCGCCTCTTGAATCTTCGCTGGCACGTTTGCTTGTGCCATCGTATACGCTTGCTTTAACGCGTTATAAAACGCATTCTCATTCGATGAACCATGAGCTTTAATGACCGGCGCTTTTAAACCGAATAATCCAGCACCACCATACTCCGTGTAGTCCATTTTATTTTTCAATCCATATAGCTCAGATTTCAGTAAGCCTGCACCGATCTTTGCCTTCAATGAAGAGGTTAAAGAAGACTTTAACATTGAGAAGATCGAAATTGCTGTACCTTCTAACGTTTTAAGAACCATATTACCGGTAAAGCCATCTGTAACGACGACATCAGCTACGCCATTCAATAAATCTCTAGATTCTACATTGCCGATAAAATGAATATTCGTTTGCTGTTTTAGCAATCCGAATGCTTCCTTCGTTAATTCATTCCCTTTTTTCTCTTCGGTACCGATATTTAACAGACCTACTTTAGGCTTTTCAATACCTCTAACTTTCTCGGCATAGATTGAACCCATAAGCGCATATTGCACTAAATGTTCTGGTTTCGCATCCGAGTTGGCTCCAAGGTCTAGCATCACAAAGCCACGGCCATCAATCGTTGGTAAAGTCGGTGCTAAGGCAGGACGCTGAATACCGTCAATTCGCCCGACGATAAATAAACCAGCCGCCATCAATGCTCCCGTGTTCCCTGCTGATACGCAAGCAGCTGCCTCGCCATCCGCAACAGCTTGAGCCATCATCACCATAGATGCTTTCTTTTTGCGACGTACAGCGCGAACGGGTTCATCCGTTCCCGAAATGACTTCTTCGGAATGAATAATGGTTGCGCGACTCGTTGGAGTTAAGAGCGGCTTTATTTTCTCTTCATCACCAAAAATCAATACTTCGAGATCTTGGAGTTCTTCTAACGCTCGATTCGTACCTAAAATAATCTCCTTTGGCGCATGATCTCCGCCCATCGCATCTACCGCTATTTTCATTTTGTTTCATCCTTTACTCATATATTGGAACGATACATCATGAAATCTCCTTGAAACACTAATTCATGACCAACATAACTATGTACTTCAACGATCGTTCTTTCCTTTTCTACATTCACATCGATCACTTTCGCTTTTGCTACTACTCGTTCCCCTTCACGAACGGAACGTTTAAAATGAATATTCGCTTTTGCTGTCAATGCGAGTTCATCGTTAATGACCGCTACAGCGAGCGAATTAGCTTGTGCAAACAAGTGATGCCCTCGTGCAATCCCATTTCTCGTAAAGACATGCTCTTTCTGCACATCAAAAATGGAGATGGCGTTTTTATCTAACTCAATATCAATTACATCACCAATCACTTCTTCGATTGGCAATGAGCGAACTTCATCGGCTAATTGTTTTTCTGCTACATGTTTAATTCTTTCACGCAATTCTGGTATCGATAATTCCATTCGATCTAGACGAATCGTCTGCACACTCACGCCGAAGCGATCTGCTAGCTCTTCATCTGTGATAAATGGATTGTTAGTAATTGTTTCTTGTAATTGTGCTTGTCTCTCTTTTTTTGAACGTCTCATTATATTACACCATCCGATATTAGGACTAGGTACTAACAGTAGTATAAAAGCAAAAAAAACAGAATGCAAGGAAAATCTTGCATTCACAATTAATCTAGCTTTTCTCCTGACAGAACACCGGATTGATGAAGCGATTCCCGAAGCTTAACAAACTCTTCTTTCTGCCAAAATTCTTCCGATTCGATTAACGTTTTTGCATCTTCTCTAGCAACCTCTAACGTACGATAATCGTGCACCATATCAGCCACTTTAAATTCCGGCAAGCCGCTTTGTTTTTTCCCAAAGAAATCTCCTGGCCCGCGAAGCTCCAGATCTTTTTCACTTAATACAAACCCATCATTCGTTTCTGTCATAATCTTCATCCGCTCTTGACCCACTTCTGTTTTCGGGTTAGCGAGTAAAATACAATACGATTGCTCACTCCCCCGACCGACACGACCTCGGAGCTGATGTAGTTGCGACAATCCAAATCTCTCTGCATCATAAATGACCATCATCGTCGCATTAGGTACATTAACCCCCACCTCTACGACTGTTGTCGAAACGAGCACTTGAATCTGATTGTCTGAAAAAGCTTTCATCACCTGATCTTTTTCTTCAGCAGGCAGTCGCCCATGCATTAAACCGACTTGAAAACGGTCATGGCAATAATGAACGAGCTGTGAATGGACATCTAAAGCGTTTTGCAGGTCCATTTTCTCTGACTCTTCGATTAACGGACAAATCACATAAGCTTGTCGACCTTTTACTAATTCTTTTTCCATAAAGCCGAGCACACGCTCAAGCATTTCTTCTTTTGCCCAATACGTTTCAATCGCTTTTCGCCCCGCAGGCATTTCATCAATAATCGACACATCCATCTCGCCAAAAACAGTGATAGCTAGCGTTCTAGGAATCGGAGTAGCCGTCATAAACAACACATCCGGTCTCTCTCCTTTTTCTCTTAACACTCTCCGCTGATTCACACCGAAGCGATGTTGTTCATCGGTAATCACGAGCCCAAGACGATGAAAATGAACATCGTCTTGAATTAACGCATGCGTACCAACAACAATATCAATTTCTCCTGCTTCAAGTCGAGCTAATAGCTCTTTTCTACGTTTCCCTTTCACCGAGCTCGTTAAAAGAGCGAGCGAAAGACCCATCGGCTCGAACATTTCACTTAAAGAGCTGGCATGCTGTTCCGCCAATATTTCCGTCGGCACCATTAGCGCCCCTTGATATCCCGCCGTTACACTTGCATATAAAGCAACAGCCGCCACTGCTGTCTTGCCACTACCTACATCCCCTTGAAGAAGGCGATTCATTCGATAAGGAGATTTTAAATCGGCGCAAATATCATTGATCACCCGTTTTTGAGCGTTCGTCATTGTAAAAGGCAACGAATCAATAAATTGCTTTAACTGATGAACGTCATAATTTTGCTTCATGCCATTCGAATGTTCCCTTTCAAACTTGCGAAGAGCTTGCATTTTCAATTGAAAGGCTAAAAACTCCTCATACACAAACCTCCGTCTAGCTTGCTTCATCTCTTCTCCATTTGCCGGAAGATGGAGCGCACGTAAAGCATCGCGGACAGGTAATAGTTTATATTGCTGTAAAAAACGAGCCGGCAACGTTTCTTCAATTAAATCTCCATATTGCGACAACGCCAGTCCAATATATTTACGAAATAATTTAGGAGACACGACTCCTTTCAGTGAATACACCGCTTCAAAATCGCCCTGCCTTTGATGAGGGCCAAGATCTAATTGCTGAGCGGTGATCGTTTGCCGGTTTTTATCCCACTTCCCTGTAATGGTTACCGTCTCATTAATGTTTATTTTATTTTTTAAATACGGCTGATTAAAAAAAACGGCACTAACTAAATAACGACCTACAAGCAATTTAAATGTTAAACGTGATTTTTTCTTCGAATAAAACATTAGTGACGGGACGCTATGAACTTTTCCTTCTACTGTCACACGTTCATCATGAGCGACTTCCGCTAAATCCTTTAAACGATAATCTTCATAGCGGTAAGGAAAGTAAGACAATAAATCGTGAATCGTGTCTATACCAAGCTCTTTTAAAGAGGCGGCCGTTTCCTTCCCGACCCCTTTTAAATTATTCGTTTGTTGTAACAAGGGGGAATCATTGACTTGTACTTTCGGTTGTTGATCCATAAATTTGTTCCTCCAACTTGCGCCCGGTCGGTGTTGCAGCTAATCCTCCACCTGCTGTTTCTCTTAAAGCAGTAGGCATCGTTTGCCCAATTTTGTACATAGCATCAATGACTTCATCGCACGGAATTCGACTCGTCACACCAGCAAGAGCCATATCAGCGGCAACAAGAGCATTAGCCGCTCCCATGGCATTCCTTTTCACACAAGGAACTTCCACTAATCCAGCCACAGGATCACAAACAAGCCCGAGCATATTTTTCAACGTAATCGCCATCGCCTCCGCACTTTGCGCAGGCGTCCCACCAGCCATTTCTACAATAGCGGCTGCCGCCATTCCCGATGCAGACCCTACCTCTGCTTGACAGCCACCCGCCGCTCCAGAAATGGAAGCATTATTGGCAACAATAAATCCAAAGGCACCAGCCGTGAACAAAAAGCGAACCTTCTCTTCCTTCGAAGGATTTAACTTGTCTTGAATCGCAAATAACGTCCCCGGTACAACACCTGCACTGCCGGCTGTCGGAGTCGCACATATCGTTCCCATTGCGGCGTTCACTTCATTTGTCGCAACCGCTTTACTGACAGCGTCTAATAATAGTGGGCCTGATAATGTCTGACCTTTAGCAATATAGTCTTGCAGTAAAACAGCATCTCCACCCGTTAATCCAGAAAGGGACTTGACACCACTTAGTCCTCTATTTACTGCTTGCTCCATCACATCTAAATTTCTCTCCATCAAAGACACGACTTCATCAAATGCTTTACCGGTAATGGTCATTTCTTGTTCGATCATAATATCTGAAATCTTTTTCTGTTGCTCATTGGCCATATTGACGAGTTCTGCTGCTGATTTAAACATTTTGTTCCCTCCTGTTCTTCTGGTGATCATTTAAATAAACCCTGTCGATTTTCCTACTTCATTCAACTAATCAGCAATTCGTGCGACTTGAATGACATTAGGCAAATGCTCGATTGCTTGAATCACATCATCATCGATAGTCTGATCCACTTCGATAATCATCAATGCCATTTCACCCTTCGCTTTACGAGAAACCTCCATATGACCAATGTTAATTTCATGTTTAGCTAATTCATTGGAAACCGTCGCAATCGCGCCAAAACGGTCATTATGAACAACTAAGATCGCCGGGTGCTGACCAGAAAGCTTTAACTCAAATCCGTTTAGTTCCGTCACTTCAATTTTGCCACCACCGATGGAAATGCCGACAAGCTCCATTTCACCTGCTTCATCGCCAATGCGCACTTTTGCTGTATTTGGATGAGTGGGAACAGCCACTTCTTCAATAAATTGAATGCTTATTCCTCTACTCTCCGCAATCTTTATCGCATCGATAATTCGTTCGTCAAATGTATCAAAATCAAGCAGCCCACCAATAATTGCAACATCCGTCGCATGACCTTTATACGTTTGTGCGAAGGAGCCATAAAAAGAAACAACCGCCCACTTCGGTTCTCTCCCAAATAAAGTTCTAGCTAAACGACCGATTTTCGCTGCACCAGCTGTATGTGAGCTGGAAGGCCCAATCATAATTGGCCCAATAATATCAAACACGCTTTTATATTTCATGATGCCGCCCCCTCTGGTCATTAGATTACTTTACATACGTTAATAACTATATTTTAGTATACGTAAGAAAAAAATGCACAAATAAAAAAGAAGAGGAATTCCCCTTCTTTTTTATTCAACTGAGAAAATGAAAGAATACAGTGGTTGTTTTCCGTTATGAACTTCTACTTCCACCTCTTCAAAATTCTCCTCTATAAACAAAGATACTTCTTCTACTTCATTCGAATCAATATCTTCTCCATAAATAATCGTTACAATTTCAGATTCTTCATCAATTAAATGCTGAAGTAATTCTTTCGCCGCTTCGACTTTATTTGGATTCGTTAACACAATTTTCCCATCAGCTAACCCCATAAAGTCATCTTTGGCAATTTCAACTCCATCAATATTCGTATCACGAACAGCAAAAGTGATTTGCCCCGTCTTCACATGAGAGAGAACTTCCGTCATTGCCGCTTTATTTTCTTCCAACGTTGCTTCAGGATTGAAAGCAAGCAATGCCGCCATTCCTTGAGGAACTGTTTTAGATGGAACAACCATTGCATCAACACCAACGACTTCAGCCGCTTGTTCAGCTGCCATTACAATATTTTTATTGTTAGGTAAAATAATCACTTTTTTAGCATTTGCTTCTTCGATCGCTTTAACGATATCTTCCGTGCTAGGATTCATCGTTTGTCCGCCTTCAATCACCGTTGAAGCACCGATGCTTTGCAGCAATTGTGAAATACCCTCACCCATAGCTACTGTCACAACTGCATATTCTTGCTGCACTTCCGACTTCTTAACCTCTGGCTGTTTCGGTGTGTCCCCACCGACAATATTGCTATGTTGCTCTCGCATGTTTTCGATTTTCATGCTAATTAAGCTACCGTATTGTTGCCCGTAAGACAGTACTTCTCCAGGTTGTTCTGAATGGATATGAACCTTGGCAATTTCATCATCTGAAATGACAAGAAGTGAGTCACCATACACGCTTAAATCTGCTCTGAACTTCTCTTCCGAAAATGGATGCTTAGCTACTTTTTCGTCTTCAAAGCGGACCATAAACTCCGTACAATAGCCAAACTCAATATCCACTGTATTCATAAATCCTTGAACACTTTGATGATGCTGAGCATTCACTAACTCTTCCATATTAGGAGCAAGACCTGGACTATCAGGTAAGGTTTCTCCTGTTAAAGCGGCAAGAAACCCTTCATAAACAAGTAAAAGTCCCTGACCTCCACTGTCGACAACACCTACTTCTTTCAATACAGGGAGAAATTCAGGGGTACGTTCTAATGAAGCTCTACCTTCTTCCACTAAAGCTTCCATCACTACAATAATATCTTTTTGTTTCTTCGCTACCGCTACCGCTTTTTTGGCAGCATCTTTCGCAACGGTTAAAATCGTTCCTTCTACCGGCTTCATCACCGCTTTATACGCGGTTTGGACACCCGCTTCAAACGCAGCAGCCAATTGCTTACTATCAACGACAGATAGTTGTTCAATTGCTTTGGAGAACCCTCGGAACAATTGCGACAAAATCACACCTGAGTTACCGCGAGCTCCCATTAGTAAACCTTTAGATAATGCAGCAGCTGTTTGTCCAAAATGCTCACTTGACTGTTGTTGAACTTCCTTTGCTCCAGAAGTCATTGATAAATTCATATTTGTCCCTGTATCACCATCAGGAACAGGGAAAACGTTGAGCGCATCTACCATATCAGCATTCACTGACAGATGATTAGCTCCCATTTTTACCATGTCGGCAAATTTTTTCCCATCTAACGAAGTAATTGACACAAATCTTTCCTCCTCACACTACGAGTTCGTCACTCGAACTCCTTGAACAAAAATATTAACTGAGTCAACAGCTAGTCCAACTGTTTGATCGAGCGTATACTTCACTTTTGATTGAACATTGTTCGCCACTTCAGAAATTTTCGTTCCATAGCTAACAATAATATACATATCGATGTTTACTTGATCTTCTTCTTGACGTACGATGACACCACGAGTGAAATTTTCTCGGCGCAATATGTCCGTAATTCCATCTTTAATTTGATTTTTAGATGCCATTCCAACGATGCCATAACAATCTACCGCAGCTCCGCCAGCAATCATAGCAATCACATCATTTGAGATATCAATTTGCCCATACTTTGTTTTAAGCTCAATAGCCAATGTGAACCCCCCTTATAAATGTCGATAAGCTAATTCTATTTTACTATACTTGCTGCTTTTTTAAAAGCAATGCTATCACCATTCTCTATCATTCCAAAGGATAGGATATGATGTCAAGGTTTTTTTCTTGAAAGACTTGCGAAGAACTATTGCATTCAAAAAAGTTGTGTGGTAAATTATTAAAGTATCTTTTAGAATATAACGAAGTGTTGAAACAAATTTTTTCAGCTTCAATGGTGAGGAGTGAATAATATGCCAAAAAAATGTGTTGTTTCTGGTCGTAAAGCTCGTTCCGGCAACGCTCGTTCCCACGCTATGAACGCTAATAAGCGTACTTGGGGTGCTAACCTTCAAAAAGTTCGCATTCTAGTAGATGGAAAACCTAAACGTGTTTGGGTTTCTGCAAGAGCATTAAAATCCGGAAAAGTTGAGCGTGTATAATACTTTTCAATGAAAAAAACCAGCTGCATGCAGCTGGTTTTTTTCTATTCTACCCCATTCATCTATTCTTAGCGTTGGACGACTTCACTTTTTGAATGTTCCAAGCATCGCACGAACGATCCCACCTAAAAACTTAGGTAATTTAATGGTATAAAATTTCATGAGTGCCACCCCTCCAATATAGAACTTCAACCATCAGAGCTTCTTATCACCATAAGTATGCCAGAAGCAAAAGAAAAAGTACCACTTTCTTGGTCTAGCTCATTGCTAACGTACAAGGTTGAACCTGGCTGAACGGTATGGTTGCTTAGCGGATACTTAAATCCCTGTAATGTAAAATTAGTCACCTCATGCGTAATCGCAAAAAAAGAAAAGTATGGCTTTCCGATATCTCCAAACACAGTATATGTACCTGGTCCATAAAGAGATACACAATTTTGTTTATCTACTAGCTCTATTTTTGTTGTCGCTGTTAGGATCTCTTTATTCATAAGCAAGCTAATCGTACCGAAGAAATGATCGAGTCTTCCACCTGTCGCACCAAAAATTATGATCGACTCCGGCTGCTGCTTCAACGCCCATACAATAGCTAGCTCTAAGTCTGTTTCATCCTTTTCAGCAGGAAAGCGTTGAATACACGCTTGTTCCATACTGGATTCAATCGTTTGCCACTCCGCTTCGGTAATGGAATCAAAATCACCAATCGCCACTTTCGGCGTAATGCCTCTTTCTAATAAATAGATCGTCCCGCGATCCACTCCTACAAAGACGGTATCTTCTGTATAATAGCTTTGTAAATCCGCCAGTTCTCTTTCTGGCCCACCGGCAACTACAGCAATTCTCATATGAAAGCCTCCTCCGTACGAAAAAAGGAACCGAATGAAACGGCTCCTCTCTTTTTAAACAGTTGCTCACATCAGTCAGCAGCTGCTCTAATCTCCTCAATTGCTTGTTTGCGATCTTCCTTATTATAAACAGCAGAACCAGCCACTAAAATGCTCGCTCCTGCTTCTGTGCAAAGCTTCGCTGTTTCGACGTTGACGCCGCCATCAATTTCAATTTCAACGTCCAATCCTTTCTCGTCAATCATTTGTTTCACTTGACGGATTTTCGGAACGACGGAGTGAATGAACGATTGTCCCCCAAATCCAGGATTCACCGTCATAAGTAGCACCATATCGATGTCTTCTAAAATATGTTCAATCATATGAGCAGGCGTTGCTGGATTAAGCACGACTCCTGCTTTGACCCCATGAGAACAAATCAATTGAATCGTGCGATGAAGATGAGGGCATGCCTCCACATGAACAGTAATATAATCAGCCCCTGCTTTAGCAAACGCTTCAATATATTGATCTGGGTTCTCGATCATTAAGTGAACATCAAGTGGTAGCTTCGTAGTCGGGCGAATAGCATCAACAATAAGCGGTCCGATCGTAATATTCGGAACGAAATGACCATCCATCACATCGACGTGAATAATGTCAGCTCCTCCCATTTCTACATCTTTTATTTCCTCTCCCAACCGGGAAAAGTCAGCGGATAAAATCGACGGTGCTATTTTGACCATAATTAATACCTCGGCTTTCTCTCTTTTATTTCTTCCATGAACTGCAAATAATGATCATAGCGGTAAGCGGGAAGGTCGCCATGTTCAATCGCCTGTTTAACAGCACATTTTGGTTCATTCGCATGTAAACAGCCTCTAAATTTACATTCTTGGCTAAGCTTGACCATTTCAGGAAAACAAAACGGCAAATCTTCTACCTCTATCTCTGTAAACTCTAACGAACTAAAGCCTGGTGTATCAGCAACAAGACCGTTGTCCACATGAATTAATTCCACATGTCTTGTCGTATGCTTCCCACGCCCAAGAGAATCCGATATCTCATCGGTTTTCAATCCAAGCTCTGGGCGAAGAGCATTAAGCAAGGATGATTTCCCCACTCCTGACTGACCGGCAAACACAGACGTTTTTCCTTGCAGAAAAGAACGAACCTCTTCTAAATTCGTTTCCTCTTCGGAAGAAGTTACGACCACACGATAACCAAAAGCTCGATATTGTTCAGCGAATTGCTGAATCGCTTCCGCTTGTTGCTCGGTTAACAAGTCCATTTTCGTAATACAAATAATCGGTTCAATTTGCTTCGATTCAATTAATACTAGAAAACGGTCTAATAAAGCGGTACTAAAATCTGGACGAACAGCTGAGAACACAAGAATCGCTTGATCGACATTGGCAATAGGCGGTCTAACGAGTTCATTTTTTCTGTCTTGAACAGCTAGAATATATCCCTCTTGGTCATTGTCTGCTTGGTATTCTACATAATCACCAACGAGTGGTGATACTTTCTTTTTGCGAAAATTCCCTCGCCCTCGGCATTGAACAAGACGTTCACCATCTAAAACATAATAGAAACCGCTTAGAGCTTTAATAATCTTTCCTGCTGGCATTACATTCCTCCTTGGTTCTCTCCCTCATTTTCTGGGTATGGGATGGTTTCATCAAAAATCACCCGTTGATCACGAATTACTTTATAGCCTGCTTTACTCCCTTTAGAAACAATAAATTCCAATGTTTTCTTCGTTTCCTCTTGAATCGAAAATACTTCATAAGGCTCGGTCATGCTGTGATTCATATCTTCAATATATATTTGCACTTCTTGAGGAGTTCCGAATTCATCCGGCTCATATGGAATCGTAATTTCTTTCGTCACAGTGACTGGTGGAATTTCTCTTGCTCCTTTTGAAAGCACCACTTCCACTTTGTCTCCTTTTTCTAGCTTCGTCCCTCGCCCTGGCGTTTGCGATAAAACGAGTCCTTGTCCGATCTTATCTGAATACTCTTCACTAGCAATGACAATATTTAATCCTGTAGACTCGGCATAATCCTTTAAGCTTTTTTCGTTATATTCCGTCAAGTCAATTAATGAAATTTTCTCCGGGCCTAGACTAACGGTAAAGGATAATTCCGTCTCTTCTGGAATGACTTCGTCCGACGCTTCAGGATTTTGGTCAATAATCGTTCCAGCTTCACTTTCATCATAGACGCTTTCTTTACGAATCTCCTTAAATTCATGCTTATCGAGTGATTTAGCTACTTCTTCGTATCGTTTACCTTCGTAATCATCGAGCGTAAATGTTTCTTTTCCACTACTTATATAAATATTGATGTTTGATCCTTCTTGAGCGATTCGTCCTGCACGAGGATTTGTTTTAATAACCTTTCCTTCAGGAATTTCATCGCTAAATTGCTCATGCGTTTCCTTCACAACGAAGCCGCTTGTTACTAATTCTGACACCGCTTCATCTAATTTCTTCTCGTTAACATCTGGAATTTCTATTTCTTGTGGCCCTAGCATACTAGGAACTAACACCGCCACTAACCCGCCTAAAACAATAAGAAAAGACATAATTAACAACATAATTGGCCATTTTCTTTTCGGTTTCTTGTCCGCAGATTCACTAGTCACCACTTCTTGTTGCGATTCAGGTGTTGGTCGAATCATTGTCGTTTGCGTATTTTCTGTTTGCTCTATCTGTTTAATAACCGGTAGTGCTTTCGTTTCATCTTCATCCAGCGGCACTGTAAACTTTGGCTCACTGGCTCGTTCAGGACCAAGCGCCGTTGATAAGTCCTGCTCCATATCTTCTAACGAATGGTAGCGATGAAATGGATCTTTCGCCGTTGCTTTTAACACGACATTCTCCACGCTTTGCGGAATAGATGGATTCCACCTTTTCAGCGAAGGCGTTTCCGTTTGCAAATGCTTCAACGCAACCGAAACAGCCGACTCACCTGAAAAAGGCAATTGTCCAGCTAATAATTCAAACATCACAATCCCAAGAGCATAAATATCTGATTTTTTCGTTGCCATACCACCACGCGCTTGCTCTGGAGATATGTAGTGAACAGAGCCTAACACCGCATTTGTTTGAGTAATGGAGGTAGCACTTAACGCCATGGCAATACCGAAGTCAGTAATTTTCACATTCCCGTTAGCATCTACTAAAATATTTTGTGGCTTAATATCACGGTGAATAATAGAGTTATGATGAGCAAAAGCCATCGCTGCTGAAAGTTGCTTCATAATATCGATCGCTTTTTCTATCGGGATCGGTGAAAATTGCTGAATATATTGCTTTAACGTCATGCCCTCGACATACTCCATGACGATATAATTAATCCCTTCTTCTTCACCAACATCAAAAATATTAACGATGTTTGGATGAACAAGGCTCGTAGCTGACTGCGCCTCCCTTTGAAAGCGGCGAAGAAACTCTTCTTCATTGGCAAAATCTAAGCGCAATACTTTAATCGCTACTTCCCGCTCTAGGATCACGTCCTTCGCTAAATAGACATTCGCCATGCCACCGCCGCCAATCATTTTAATGATTTTATAGCGGCCATTTAATCGCTTTCCTATTAGCATTCTCTTACTCACCCACTTTCAAGGCCAGCAGAATGTTTGAGAATCACAAGTGTAATATTGTCTTCCCCACCTTTTTCGTTTGCCAATTGAATAAATGAATCGGCTTTTTCTAATAAGGAAAGGTCATTGTTCAAAATTGCTTGCATTTCTTGCTGTGCCAGTTTGTTAGATAAGCCATCTGAACAAAGAAGCATATAATCTCCTTGTTCAAAGGTAATGGTGTGATAGTCAACCGTTACATGTGCATTCGTACCGAGAGCACGAGTTAGCACATTTTTCCGGGGATGGTGTTCTGCTTCTTCTTTCGTAATCTCTCCTGATTTGACGAGCTCATTCACAAGCGAGTGATCGTCTGTCACTTGTTTAAAGCCATCATCATTGAGTAGATAACAGCGGCTGTCTCCGATATTGGCAATCGTACAAAAATTAGTCGTGCATAAGGCCGCAACAAGCGTTGTCCCCATTCCATTGCATTCTGGATGATTGTTTGCATGGGACAAAATTTGCTCATTGATCTGACCGATCGTCGATTCCAACCATTGTTCGGCCTGAGTGGCACTTTCAATTTTGTCTACACTTTTCCACATCGACTTCATTGACTCAATTGTGAGTTGGCTCGCAATATCACCAGCGTTATGACCACCCATGCCATCTGCTACGATGGCCAGGTAGTCATTGGCTGCATTGATAAATACACCACCATTATCTTCATTATGAGCTCGAATTCGGCCTTTATCTGTCCGAAAGACGGAATCCATCTTTACTCACCTCGTTTCTTCTTTTCGCTCTTTAGCCCGAAGCTGGCCACAGGCGGCATCAATGTCGTGACCGTGTTCGCGGCGGATCGTGACGTTAACTCCGTGGTTTTTCAATGTCTTTTCAAATTCAAAAATTTGATTTTTTGGTGTTCGGACGTAATCACGTTCAGGGACGTAATTAACTGGAATTAAGTTGACATGACATTTGATTCCCTTGATTAATCGAGCAAGCTCTTCTGCATGCTCGACGGAATCATTTTCCCCACCGAACAAACCATACTCAAAGCTGACTCTTCGTCCTGTTTTATCGATGTAATAACGAACGGCTTCCATTAAATCAGCGAGTTTGTACGCTTTATTGATTGGCATTAATTTTGTTCGTAATTCATTGTTAGCTGCGTGCAAAGAAATGGCAAAATTGATTTGCATATTCTCATCAGCAAATTTGTAGATTTTCGGAATGATTCCACTAGTGGATACCGTAATATGGCGAGCACCGATATTGAGCCCTTTGTCATGATTGATGATTTTTAAGAAAGCAAGCATTTGATCGTAGTTATCAAATGGCTCACCGATTCCCATAATGACAACGGAGCTTACGCGTTCTTCGCTTTCATCAAGTGCCTGCTGAACCTTTACCACTTGAGCGACAATTTCTCCTGCCTCTAAGTGACGCTTTAATCCTCCAAGGGTAGAGGCGCAAAATGTACAGCCAATCCGGCATCCTACTTGAGTCGTAACACATACAGAATTGCCATATTCATGACGCATTAAAACCGTTTCAATGGAATAGCCATCATGAAGCTCAAATAAAAATTTGATCGTTCCATCTGCCGACTCTTGCTGGATAAGTGTTTTTAATGTAGTGAGCGTGAAATGGGCGGCTAGCTTCTCTCTTAATGCTACAGATACATTCGACATATCTTCAAAAGTAGCTACTCTTTTCTTATATAACCAATCAAAAATTTGTTCTGCCCGAAATGGCTGTTCCTTTTGTTCCTTTAACCAATCTTTCAAATCTGCCAGCTGCAAAGAATAAATCGATGGGAGCTGCGGCTCGTTTGCTGATGAATCTTTTTGTGATTTTGTCTGCTCCATTATTATACCTTCTTTCTAAATTTACTGATAAAGAACCCATCTCCGCCAAAGTCTTGCGGAAATACTTGTAACATATGATCCGTTGTTAATGCTTGAATCTTAGGAGGTAAATGATCCAATGCCACTGGTTCGAACTCAGAGTTAGAAGCTAGAAATTTCGCTACTGTCCCTTCGTTTTCTTCACGATCGACCGTACATGTACTATACACAAGCACTCCGCCTTTTTTTAACAGTGGTGTGACTGCCTGTAAAATAGCTAATTGCACGTTTTGCAAAGCAAGAAGGTCTTCTTCCTTCTTAGCGTATTTAATATCCGGCTTTCTGCGAAGAACGCCAAGGCCAGAGCAAGGAGCATCGACTAAAATCCGATCAAAGCTTTCTTTTGGAAACATCTCTCCTGCTTTTCGACTATCAAGCGCTTGTGCTTCCACATTTTCTAACCCTAGTCTTTCAGTATTTTCTTTAATTAATTTAATTTTATGTTCATGTAAATCAAGGGCGATGACCTTCCCTGTCTGTTGCAGCTTTTCTGCTATATGCGTCGTTTTCCCTCCAGGAGCTGCACAGGAATCGAGTATCGCTTGATCTTGATGAATATCAAGTGCATAAGCAACAATCATCGAGCTTTCATCTTGAATCGTAGCCAGTCCTTTTGCAAACACTTCCGAGCGAGCGATGTTGCCTTTCAAAATTCGGATCGCTTCTGGAATAAATGGACTCGGTTCTACTTGAAATCCCTCTTCTTGTAACTTTTGAACCACTTCATCTCGACTGGCTTTCGTTGCGTTTACCCGAATCGTTTGCACTGGTGCAATTAAGTTCAGTTCACACATCGCTTTCGTTTTTTCAGCTCCAAATTGGGCCACCCATCTTTGAACTAGCCACAGAGGATGACTGGTCGCGATCGAGATGCGTTCTGCCTCATCTGTAATTTGACCCAAATCCTGCAATCCTTCTCGCTGAACCGAACGAAGCACTCCGTTAACTAAACCGCTAATCCCTTTATGCCCTCTTGTCTTTGCAATTTCAACCGCTTCATGAATAACTGCTCGCTCCGGCACTTTATCGAGATAAACTATTTGATAAACCGACATACGTAACAGCTGTTTCACCCACGGCTCAATTTTCTTCTTCAAAAACGGAGCTAAATAAAAATCAAGCGTCATTTTTCGTTGGATCGTACCGTAAGCGATCTCCGTTAGTAGAGCAGCATCTCTTCCTGAAAGGGCATTTTTTTCTATCGCTGAATGCAGTAACAGATTGCTGTAGGAATGATTTTTCTCTACTGATTGTAACAAATCGAGTGCAATTTCACGCACTTGTTTTTTCTTGTTTGTCATCCTATTCTCCTAACTGCTTGCCGATCGGTAAATCTGCACCGGCTCCTCGTAAATACTGCTGGGCAGACATTCTCTTTTTCCCTGAAGGTTGTAATTCTGTCACTTTAATCGCTGTTTCATTTCCTGTCGCCACGATAAAGCCATCATCTTCAATGGAAAGGATCGTACCCGCTGGCGCTTCTTTATTAGTAGCGACCTTTTCTCCCCACCAAATTTTCATTACTTTTCCATCTAGCTGTGTATAAGCGACTGGCCACGGATGAAGTCCACGAATATGGTTATAGATTTCTTCCCCATTTTTTGACCAATCAACCTTTTCTTGCTCTCTTTTAATATTAGAAGCAAATGTGGCTTGCTGCTCATCTTGTTTAATTGGCTGAATTTCACCTGCTAATAATTTAGGAAGCGTGTCTGATAGTAGCTTAGAGCCAATCGCACTCAACTTATCATGCAAGCTGCCGACATGATCCGTCTCTTCTATTATGACCTCCGCTTGACTAATGATATCCCCAGCATCTAATTTTTCCGCCATATACATAATCGTGATCCCCGTCTTTTCTTTTCCTTGTAGAATGGAATAATGAACCGGGGCGCCACCGCGCAACTCAGGAAGCAAAGAGGCATGAACATTGATGCATCCATGTTTCGGGGCTTCTAATAGCTTCTTCGGTAACAGTTGTCCATAAGCAGCCGTCACAATAACATCGGGCTGTAAATCAATGATTTGTTGAAGCTCTTCTGATGAGCGTAGTTTTTCGGGTTGAAAGACGGGAATGTCATGCTTTAACGCTTCTTCTTTCACCGGAGGCGGAGTCAACACCCGCTTTCTTCCCACTGGACGGTCTGGTTGTGTCACCACCGCTTGAATATGATAACCATCTTGAATTAACGTTTGTAATACAGGGACAGAAAAATCAGGTGTGCCCATAAAGACAATATTCGTCATTCTGCTCCCTCCTTTTCTAATTGTTCTTCTGAAATATATTCCTCTACTTTTGACGTAAATAATACACCATGTAAATGGTCGATTTCATGCAAGAGCGCTCTTGCTAAAAAGTCGCGTGCTTCGATTAAGAAATAGCGCCCTTTTATATCTTGCGCCTTCACTTTGACATAAGAAGGTCGAGTCACATACCCATATAACCCAGGAAAGCTAAGACACCCTTCTACATCTGTCTGTTTTCCTTTTTCCTCTACAACAACGGGGTTAATTAAGGTAATTAAGCCATTCTCGTCTTCTACATCGACAACCGCTACTTGCAGATCGACACCAACTTGCGGAGCAGCTAGTCCGACTCCGTCTGCTTCAATCATCGTTTCATGCATATCATTCACTAGCTTTTTTAACTTTTTATTAAACTCCGTTACACGTGCGCACTCTTTTTCAAGAATATTAGCTGGAGCCTCTACAATCGGTAAATAGGCCAAACAACATCCTCCTTAATCTTCTTGTAACATTTCACTTTACATCATGATAAATGGATTGACATCTATAGCTACTTGTAAATGCTTATCTTTATGTTGTTTCGTGTAATGCTCCAATATCGTTTTTAATCCTTCATTTAGTTTCGGTTCCCGTTTGTATTTTATCAAACATTGATAACGATATCTATCATTGATCCGCGGAATGGGAGAGGCGACTGGACCAAGAATAATCGCTGATCGAGACAATTGAGATCGTAAATAATCCGCAATTTTTTCGGTAATCGATGAAGCCGTGAGCACATCATAATGACTTACCGTCACTAACGCTAAAAAGTAAAAAGGTGGGTAATGCCCCATCTTGCGAATCATCATTTCCTGTTGATAAAATTGATCGTAATCTTGCGCTCCAGCCAACTGAATGCTGTAATGCTCTGGTGTATACGTTTGAATGACTACTTCCCCTTGAAGCTCGTGACGACCGGCGCGCCCACTTACTTGCGTCAACAATTGAAACGTCTTTTCCGATGCGCGAAAATCTGGAATATGAAGCATCGTATCAGCCGTAAGGACGCCGACGAGCGTAATATTAGGGAAATCTAATCCTTTCGCAATCATTTGTGTCCCTAATAAAATATCAGCTTTGCCCTCTTCAAATTGCCGCAGTAGCTTTTCATGAGCGCCCTTTTTGCTCGTTGTATCCACATCCATTCGGATCACTTTCGCATGAGGTAATAGCTTCCCAAGCTCTTCTTCTACTTTTTGGGTTCCTGTTCCGAAATAGCGGATATGCTCACTATTACATTCTGGACAGGTGTTTGGAACCGGCTCTTCATAGCCACAATAATGGCATTTCATCTGATGACGATAGCGATGATATGTTAAAGAAATATCACAATGAGGACAACCAGATACGTACCCACAATCGCGACACATAATAAAGGAAGAATGACCGCGCTTATTTAAAAATAGCACCGTTTGTTCACCTTTTTGCAATCGGTCCTCTAGCTTTTCAAATAAAGACCTAGAAAACATCGACCGATTCCCATCTCTTAGCTCCTCGCGCATATCGACAATTTCAACTTCCGGCAACGCTTGATCATTCATCCGTTTCGATAAAGTCAGCAGTTTGTATACTCCCTTTTGCGCACGAGCAAAGCTTTCTAACGCCGGAGTAGCACTACCTAAAATCACCGGACAATGATAATGTTGTGCTCGCTTAATGGCCGTTTCCCTTGCATGATAACGAGGGTTCTCCTCTTGTTTATAACTCGTTTCGTGCTCTTCATCGATAATAATAATGCCAAGGTTTTCAAAAGGAGCAAAAATAGCTGACCGCGCACCGACGACCACCTTCACTTCCTTGCGCTGGATTTTTCGCCATTCATCATACTTCTCTCCAGTCGATAAGCCGCTATGCAAAACAGCAACATCATCCCCAAAGCGCCCTTTAAAACGGTAAACCATTTGCGGAGTAAGCGATATTTCCGGAACTAGCACAATCGCTTCCTTCCCTTTTTCAAGCACTTTTTGAATCGATTGCAAGTAAATTTCTGTCTTTCCACTGCCGGTCACTCCATACAGTAAAAAGGTGTCATGCTGCTCTTGTTCAATCGATTGCAGAACAGGAATGATCGCTTTCTCTTGTAATTCTGTTAACGGCAATGGTTCCGTTTTTTGAAACTCACGATTTTCATAAGGGTCTCGATACATTTCCTGCTTTGTCTCTACTATGAGACCCTTTTCAATTAAACTCTTTAACGTCGCACTCGAAGCACCACTTGCCTCCATCACTTCTTTCGCTGACACAAATGTAGATGCTTGCTGGATTAAATAGTCTAGAACGAGCTTTTGTTTCAGTGCATTCGCTGGAAGCTTATCTACATATTCTTTGCTTTGATCCGCGGGAAGTGCACAGCCAATCATGCGAATCATTTTTTTGTTGCCTTTACTTTTCACTTTATACACTAACTCAATCCGATCAGCTTTTACCTCTTGACGAAAAACCGTCAGTAGCCCTGCTTTTGCGACCTCTTCCCACCCAATCTCTGTTCGCTGTTGAAATAACTCGACTACTTCTTCTGTCGCTGGCTCTTTCCCATCAATGAAACGAAACACTTTTTCGTATTTCGCCTTCATCGCCGCCGGTAGCATCACTTGATAGGCAGATATTTTAAAGCATAACGTCGTTTCCGTTAACCAATCGGCAAGCTCTAATAATTCTGTATTTAACACGGGCAATAAATCCATCGGCTCAATTAGCGGCTTTAACTTATCTACTTCCGAACGATTCTTCACCTCTGTCACAAAACCTTGAATATGTCTCGGCCCAAAAGGCACAATGACCCTCATACCAGGTGCGATTATCCCAGACCATTGATCTGGAATGAAATAGTCAAATGAACGATCCGTTTGCATAGCTGCTACGTCGACGATGACGCTCGCTACTTGCATTCGATCTCACCCTTTGTTAATTCAGCAACCGCCTCTGCCAAAATCTCATAGGCTGCCTCTTTTTTCGTCATTAAGTCTAACTCTTTTTTTGAGCCATCTTTTTTGTAAATTGTAATAATGTTTGTATCCCCACCAAAACCAGCTCCTGTGGCTTTCACATTATTAGCCACAATCATATCGGCATTTTTCACTTCGAGCTTTCGCTTGGCGTATTCTTCTACGCGATCGGTTTCAGCGGCAAATCCGATCAGTAATTGATGTGTTTTCTCTTGTCCTAATGTTTTTAAAATATCTTTTGTCCGCTCCATTTCAAGGACGAGGTCGCCTTCTTTTTTCTTCATTTTGTCAGAGTGAACCATTTTCGGGCGGTAATCCGCAACGGCGGCTGTTTTAATCACAATATCTGCTTCTTGAAATTTCGCCATCACCGCTTGATACATCTCTTCTGCATTTTGCACTTGAGTAAATTGAACCCCCGTTGGTTTCGGTAGTGACACCGGTCCAGAAATCAACTCCACATTCGCTCCTAGCTCTCTAGCTACTTCGGCCAGAGCATAGCCCATCTTTCCTGATGAATGATTCGTTAAAAATCGAACAGGATCAATCGCTTCTCTCGTCGGACCCGCTGTGATCACCACGTTCTTCCCTTTCAAAGGCTGATGCTCTTTCTTTTGAAAAAATTGATCGATTAACGTAACGATTTTCTCCGGTTCTTCCAGACGACCTTTTCCTACATAGCCGCAGGCAAGATATCCTTCACTCGGCTCCACGAATTGATAGCCAAAACTCGCTAACGTGTCAATATTCCGTTTAACGGCAGGATGATCATACATATGAACATTCATCGCTGGAGCAATCCAGACAGGAGCAGTTGAGGCGAGAATCGTCGTCGAAATCATCTCATCTGCTAATCCATTGGCTAGCTTCCCGATCATATTCGCTGTAGCCGGTGCCACTAAAATCAAATCGGCCCAGTCAGCTAAATCAATGTGAGCAATCACTTCCGGATGCTTTTCATCAAATGTGTCTGTATAAACATCATGTCGAGACAAGGCTTGAAAGGTAAGAGGTGTCACAAATTTTTGAGCAGAAGAAGACATAATCACCTTCACTAAAGCTCCACCTTGAGTCAATTTGCTCGTTAAAGCAGCTGCTTTATAAACAGCAATTCCGCCAGTTACACACAATAGTATTTTCTTTCCATTTAACATAGAAAAAACCTCCAATTATTAAAAAGGATCGGCCTCATTTGAATGAAAAAATAAGGTGTCCCAAAAGCAAAGAGCCAGGCACCTCCACCGCCATATATAGTTAATGAAGCCACTATACGTTTAGCTTTAAAGTGGAGAAGCCAGGCACTTAAGGGACACCCTCTTCGTTCAGTTTACATTACACTTCGTCAGAGTATGTTTCGTTGACATCCTTTTCTTTCATAGACAATTTATCGGCATAAATTTCTTCTAGCGCTCTCCCCACAAATTTGTGAGAAACATAAGAATCAAGCATTTGAGTCGTGCTATTTTCTTGTAAGCTGCGAGCACGCTTTGCTGCGACACTAACTAATGAGTATTTTGAATCAATTTTAGTTAAAAGATTATCGATTGATGGGTATAACATATTATTCACTCTCCAACATTTTTTGATAACGGTGCTGCACTCGCTCTAAGCGACAATGTTCTGCCACAATGATTGATTGAATACGACTACAAGCCTTTTCTACTTCATCATTTTCAACGACGTAATCATAAAGCTCCATCATTTCAATTTCCTTGCGAGCTTTCTCCATTCGCCCTTGAATGACTTCATCGCTTTCTGTCCCGCGATTGGTGATTCGGCTATGAAGAACAGAAAGACTTGGCGGCGCTAAGAAAATAAATAGACCTTCCGGGAACTTTTCACGAACTTGTTTAGCTCCTTGCACTTCAATTTCTAAGAAAATATCTTTTCCAGCATCTAAGGTTTCACGCACATAATCAACTGGCGTTCCATAATAATTGCCAACAAACTCAGCATATTCAAGCAGCTTCCCTTCAGAGATTAGCTGTTCAAACTCTTCTCTCGATTTAAAGAAATAATCCACTCCGTCTACTTCTCCTTCGCGGGGAGCACGAGTGGTCATTGAGATGGAATATTCAAAGTTTAAATCGGACTGTGAAAAAATCTCTTTTCTGACGGTTCCTTTCCCCACACCTGAAGGTCCTGATAAGACAATCAGTAACCCTTTTTCTTTCATAACGTTCCCTACCCTTCTTCTGTCTCTTCCTCTTTCGAAACGATGCGCTGAGCAACCGTTTCTGGCTGAACAGCGGATAAGATCACATGATCACTATCCGTCATAATTACCGCTCTCGTTCTTCTTCCATACGTAGCATCTATCAATGTTCCACGATCCCTTGCATCTTGCACGAGCCGTTTAATTGGCGCAGATTCCGGGCTGACAATAGAAATGATTCGATTGGCAGAAACAATGTTTCCAAAACCTATATTGATCAATCGAATGGACATAAATTCCCCCCAAACTATAGCTTAACAGCTTGCTCTGACGTTATTCGATATTTTGAACTTGCTCTCTCATTTTTTCAAGAGTTGTTTTAAGTTCAACAACAGCGGAACTAATCTTTGAATCATTCGCTTTCGAACCTATTGTATTCACTTCTCGATTCATCTCTTGAATCATAAAGTCGAGCTTACGACCAATGGGCTCCGATAACTCCAGCGTCTGCTGAAATTGTTGTATATGACTATCAAGCCGAGTACACTCCTCATGAATATCTGATTTCTCAGAAAAGATCGCTACCTCTGTTAAGATTCGATCTTGATCAAATGGAGTGGCTGTCAGTTCTGTTAATCTTCGTTCAAGTCGATGACGATATGATTGTATGACTAACGGAGCGAACCGCTTCACTTCGTTGAGCCTTTGTTCCAGGCTGTTCAGTAAGCGTACTAGATCTTTCTTTAGCTCAGCTCCCTCAACGAACCTCATGTCATGAAGATGTTCGACCGCCTGCTCAACCGCTTTAAGAACAAGCTGTTCCACCACAATGTTCTCTTCTTCATTCTCCTCGATTGTAATGAAATCCGGACGTTGTAGCAAATCTTTTAATTCTGGCTGGCCTGCGAGTTGATATTTATCCGAAATCACTTCCATCAATTGAATGTATTCTTCAATAAGCGTCCAATCGGCTTGGAGCGTTCGATGAATGAATCCCTCACCGTCGATCGTAATAAACAGCTCCACTCGACCTCTATGTATATATTGTGCCAATTTCTTCTTTATTTTATCTTCTATTTTCATTAATTGTCTGGGCATTCGTATTTGAAATTCACTGAAACGGTGGTTCACTGACTTCATTTCGACCGTTATTACGTGATTGGCTGATTTAAGTTTACTTCTGCCAAACCCCGTCATACTTTTAACCATCAGCCACTCACTTCCCATTCAAAAAAATAAAAGGCAATAGAGGTTGCTCTACTACCTTTTTCATTGTACCATATTTCATCGGCTTTTTCTTGCAAAAAATGAACCCGCTAACAAAAATGTTGGGATCGCTGACATCCCGATGATCAGCAACCATTCTCTCATTTGTAACGGCACGGTATGGAAAATCGGCTGTAAGCTCGGCATATAAATAACCGCGACCATTAATAAAAAAGACGACAGAACAGCGACGATCAAATGTACATTTCCAAATGGATTTCTAGCTAACACGGAATGCTCGCTTCTGCAATCAAATACATGTATGAGCTGAGCCGTCACTAACGTAGCAAAGGCGACTGTTTGAGCATAAGCGAGATGATTCGGATGCTCGTTTAACGTGATCATAAAAGCCGCTAATGTCACAGCCCCGATCAAAAATCCTCGAGAAATGATTTTCCATCCTAACCCTCTAGCAAACACGCCTTCTTTCGGATGCCTTGGCGGCCGTTTCATCACATCTTCTTCTGATCGATCCATCCCTAGCGCTAACGCAGGTAAACCATCGGTCACTAAATTAACCCATAGTATTTGAATTGGCACTAGCGGGAGCGGAAGAGCTAACAGCATCGCAAATAGCATCACTAATATCTCCCCGACATTCGAAGCTAATAAATAGCGAATAAACTTACGAATATTTTCATATATACTTCTTCCTTCCTCGACCGCTGCTTTAATCGTCGCAAAATGATCATCTGCTAACACTAAAGAAGATGCCTCTTTTGCCACGTCTGTGCCAGTGATCCCCATCGATATCCCAATATCAGCCGCCTTAATAGCTGGTGCATCATTGACCCCATCACCAGTCATTGCTACGATATGACCATTTTTCTGTAGCGCTTTGACGATTTTTAATTTATCTTCTGGGGAAACCCTTGCATAGACGGTCGTCGTTTCCGCTGCCTTCGCTAGCTCGACATCTGTCATTTGACTTAGCGCCTGTCCATCCAATATTTTCGATGCCTCTTTTGCGATGCCTAAATCAGCCGCAATCGCCGCAGCCGTTTGAGCATGATCGCCCGTGATCATCACCGTTTTAATTCCAGCTTGCTTGCATTCAGTGATCGCTTGCTTTACTTCTTTACGTGGAGGATCGATCATCCCTTGTAGCCCGATAAATGTTAGACCATCTTCTACACCTGTTCCTTTGCCGTTTACAGAAGAAATTGGTTTATAGGCAATGGCAATCATCCGAAGCGCTCGAGAGGCTAATGAGTCCATCGCAGCTTCTGTTTGCTCACGATAGTCCTTTGTCAACAACTGCTTTTGATCTTCCCATAAAATATAATGACTACGGCGCATTAATACATCCGGTGCTCCTTTCGTTACCGCAAACCGTTGTCCTTTGGAATCTCTCACAATGACTGTCATCATTTTTCTCGTGGAATCGAAGGGAATCTCCTCTTCAATCACGAACTGAGAAGAAAGATGATTGCGGCTTAATCCTGCTTTTAAGGCCGCCGTCACTAACGCACCTTCCGTTGGGTCTCCTTGAACGATATATTCTTTCTCCTTCTCTTTGATTTCCGCATGATTACATAACAATCCAAATGTCAGCAACTGATACAAACTTTTTTCAGAGGATGCTGGCACTTCCCGCTGATCCTCAAAAAATTTCCCTTTAGGTTCATACCCCTTGCCACTGATGAGCCAGTGCTTTCCCCCACTCCATACATCGGTGACCGTCATTTGATTTTGCGTCATCGTCCCTGTTTTATCGGAACAAATAATCGTTGTACATCCTAACGTCTCAACAGCAGATAACTTCCTAACAATTGCTTTTTGTTTAATCATCCGTTGAACACCTAACGACAACGCCACCGTCACAATGGCCGGCAACCCTTCAGGAATCGCGGCGACTGCTAAAGACACACCTGCGAGTAGCATCGTATATAGTTCATGCCCTTGCCAAACTCCGAGAATAACAACTAGCATCGTTAATAAGAGAGCGGCGACAATTAAATATTTTCCAAGCTGTTCTAAGCGGCGCTGCAACGGCGTTTCTGTCTTTCCAGCTTGCTGTAGCATCGCAGCAATATTCCCCATCGCTGTTTTCATCCCAATAGCTGTGACCACACCGACTCCATTTCCACGTGTGATCAACGTCCCCATAAACGCCATATTTTTCAAATCAGCAAGGGCGATCGCTTCTCCCTGCATTGGCGACGCATGCTTCTCCACAGGTACGGATTCTCCCGTCATCGACGATTCTTCAATTTCTAAATTGACCGCTTCTAAAAGCCTCACATCCGCTCCAATCCGATCGCCAGCGGAAAATTTCAAAATATCGCCTGGAACAATTTCTTTAGAAGCGGTTTTCACCCACTCGTTATCTCTCAATACAAGCGCTTGTGGAGCAGATAATTCCTTCAACGCTTGGAGTGACTTTTCTGCTTTTCTTTCTTGTAAAAAACCTAATACCCCATTAATAAAAATAATCGCAAGGATCGCGATCGAATCAATATATTCACCCATTATCGCTGATATAACCGTTGCCACCACTAACACAAACACCATAAAATCATTAAATTGCTGGAAGAAAACAAGCCAAGCAGAAGGAAGCTTGGCCTCTTGTAATTCATTAAACCCCGAATGCTTCCTCCTTTTTGACACCTCTTCCTTTGTTAATCCGCGCTGAACGCTCGTTTGAAGCTGGCTTTCAACCTCCTCTTGTTTCAGCTGATGAAAATTCATCTACTCACTCCCCTTAGCGAACAAACTTGTCCTTCTCATAGCAAGATTATTCAGTGAAACGCAAAAACATGATATGATTTGAATAAGTTTTTGAAAGCAGGAAATTTATATGAAGAAAAGGAAGACAGCCTATGTCATTTGACGGTTTATTTACAAGAGCAATTACAAAAGAATTACGAGAACAGCTACAAGGTGGCCGTGTGAATAAAATTCATCAACCATACAAAAATGAAACAGTGTTAGTGATTCGTGCTAAAGGAGGCAACCATAAGCTACTATTATCTGCCCATCCTAGCTATGCGCGCGTTCAGCTTACAAATGAAGCCTATGAAAACCCGCAAGAGCCTCCACTTTTTTGTATGATGATGAGAAAACATTTAGAAGGAGCGGTACTAGAGGATATTCAACAAGTAGGCCTCGATCGATTGCTCATTTTTGAGTTCAAAGGTAAAAATGAGATTGGAGATATATCTTACAAACAGCTATTTGTCGAAATTATGGGACGACATAGCAATATTGTCCTTGTCGACAAGCAAAAAGGAACGATTATCGATAGCATTAAACATATATCAGCAGCTGTAAATAGCTATCGTTCGATTTTGCCCGGATATGAGTACATCGCTCCTCCTGAACAACATAAAACCAATCCATTAGAGGCCGATACAGAAGAAGTGTTGCGAAACATCGACTTTAATAGCGGTCGTCTCGACCGGCAGCTTGTGTCTAGCTTTGCTGGACTCTCTCCGCTGATAGCGAAAGAAATTATTTCGACATGTGGCATGGCGAATCACGACACGCTTCCAAATGCGTTTGTGAACGAAATGAGCACGATCAAGCAGCATCAATATACGCCAACGTTCATTGAACAGGAGCAAAAGTCATTTTTTTATATGAAAGATTTGAGTCATTTAGCAGGAGAAAGAAAAATCTTCGCTACCTTGAGTGAATTGCTCGATCGTTACTATGTCGGCAAAGCGGCACGCGATCGAGTGAAACAGCAAGCGAATGATCTCGAACGATTCATTAAAAATGAAAAAGAGAAAAACGAAACAAAATTAGGGAAGCTACAACGCACGCTTCAAGAAGCCGAAAATGCCGATCAGTTTCAGCTGATGGGAGAGCTGCTAACTGCTCATTTATATGCGGTGGAAAAAGGAATGACAGAAATTGAAGTCGTTAACTACTACGATGAAGAAGGTGGAAAAATAACGATTGCACTCGATCCGAGAAAAATCCCTTCGGAAAATGCGCAGAAATATTTCTCTAAATATCAAAAAGCGAAAAATGCCATCTTAGTTGTAAAGGAGCAAATTGACAAAACAAACGAAGAAATCCTTTATTTCGATAACTTGCTCCAACAACTTGAATCCGCTTCGCCAAAAGACATTGAAGAAATACGAGAAGAACTAGCTGAGGAAGGATATATTAAATTAAAAGCGACAAAAAAGAAAAAGCCCGCCAATAAAAAACCTGACATTGAAACGTTTACTGCCAGTGACGGCACTTTGCTATTTGTCGGCAAAAATAATAAACAAAATGATTATTTAACGAATAAGTTCGCTCGCCGCGATGAAATTTGGCTGCACACGAAAGACATCCCTGGCTCCCATGTCCTCATCCGTAGCGAAGAACCGTCCGAGCAAACAATTTTGGAAGCGGCGAACCTCGCTGCCTATTTTAGTAAAGCAAAAGCTTCTAGTTCTGTCCCAGTCGACTTCACAAAAGTGAGACACGTCAAAAAGCCGAACGGCGCCAAACCGGGCTTTGTTATTTACGATAATCAACAAACCGTCTACGTCACACCGAATGAAGACTTAGTGTTAAAGATGAAAAGTACGAAATAGACTAATGGCTGGGGCTACATGATCATTGTAATCAGTTTTTAAGGAGTTAAGTAGTGAAGTGATGAAATTTGATGAAAAATACCATTTAAATGTAGGATATTATGAAGATGGGTATGATTTAGAGGCTGTATTTTTTAAAGTGAAAGATGAGGAGCACTATCAAAAATATGAGGATTTTGGTCTGTTGATCAATCAGTCTAACATTAAAGAAGATGATATGACTTATGAATATGGCGCACTACTCTTCAAAAAGTTTCTAAAAGAAAAAAATATTATATAACTTAATACCAAGGAATGAGGCTGCTCAGAAAGTCATGAAAACTGATTTTCTGAGCAGCCTCTTGTTTTCCTAAAAAGAAGACACTTTTTATTCCCTATTAACGCCAGTCGCCAGGGTTTTCCTGCCACTTACGCAATGTTTCAAGGTCGCTTTCTTGTACATATTGTTTCTCTGCCGCGACTTTGATTAAAGTAGAGTATTCACTTAAACTGTGAGAAGAGACGTTAGTAGCGGCTAACTTTTCTTTGCCAGCTTCTAATTCATATGTAAAGATTGACACGATTCCGAGCACTTCACAGCCTGCTTCACGCAAAGCCTCAACAGCCGTTACCGCACTTCCACCAGTAGAGATTAAGTCTTCAACTACGACGACTTTCGTTCCCTGCTCCGCTTTTCCTTCGATTTGATTACCTTTTCCATGTCCCTTTGCTTTAGAGCGCACATAGCACATTGGGAGATCCATTTCATCGCTCACCCAAGCCGCATGAGGAATACCAGCTGTCGCCGTTCCTGCAATCAATTGCGCTTCTGGATAATGCTCTTGAATCAATGACACAAGTCCCTTAGCGATCGTCTTTCTCACTTCTGGGTAAGATAGCGTTAAACGATTATCGCAGTAAATGGGCGATTGAATGCCTGAAGACCATGTAAACGGCTCATTCGGCTGCAAAAATACCGCCTTAATTTCTAATAATTGTTCTGCAATTTGTTTATTTAACATGTTACATTCCTCCCCAGAGCTGTTTTACTTTTTGATAAGCTTCAAGCGGTTGATCAGCCTTCGTAATCGAGCGACCAACGACGATCATTGATGAACCGAGTGTTCTCGCCATTTGCGGATCAGCCACCCGTTTTTGGTCATTCGCGTCATCATCCTTCATGCGAATACCTGGTGTCACTTTTAAAAACTCCGTCCCGCATACTTCACTAATTTTTGCGGCTTCATGAACAGAGCAAACGACTCCGTCACAGCCAGCAGCTTTTGTTAATTTGGCATAATGAAGCACCGATTCTTCTAAAGAAACCGGTATCAGCTGTTCTGTTTGCATTTGTTCTTCTGACGTGGACGTCAATTGCGTCACGGCAAGTAAAATTGGACGTTGACCGTTCGTTCCTTGCTCTAAGCCTTCCCGAGCCGCTGCCATCATTTTTTGACCGCCTGCTGCATGGACATTAATCATGTCCACTCCAAGATTAGCTAACCCTTTCATCGCGTGCTGAACCGTGTTAGGAATGTCATGAAGCTTCAAGTCTAAAAAGATACGATGATTCATCTTTTTTAACTGCTCAACGATTGAAGGTCCATTTTGTAAGTAAAGCTCCATTCCTACTTTGACAAATAATGATTCACCTTCAAACGGCTGTAAAAAGGCTTCAGTTTCTCGCCAAGTTGGGAAATCAAGAGCAATAATAGGTTCTCTTTCCACTTTCACTCCAGCTCCTTCCCGTTAATTCACTAATATGATCGATGTTGTTTACTTGTAAAAATTGATCTAGCTCTGCAATTAAATTTGGACAGATAAATGGATCTACGAAATTAGCTGTTCCGATCGCTACGGCATCCGCACCTGCATAGAAAAATTCGATAATATCTTCTACCGTTGAAATCCCGCCCATTCCAATGATTGGGAGATTCGTCTGCTGGCTTACTTCATAGACCATGCGAATCGCTACCGGTTTAATCGCTGGACCTGATAAGCCACCTGTTCGGTTCGCGATAATTGGCTTGCCTGTTTTAATATCTATTCGCATACCGATCAATGTGTTAATCATCGTTAATCCATCGGCTCCACCGTCTTCTACCGCTTTCGCCATTTCAACAATGTTCGTTACATTTGGAGATAGCTTCACATAAACAGGAACCTCTGACACTTCTTTCACTTTTTTCGTTAGCTCTTTCGCTGTTTCAGGAATCGTTCCGAAAGCGATGCCGCCTGTTTTTACGTTCGGACAAGAGATGTTTAACTCTAATGCATGGACATTGTCCACTTTCGAAATATTTTTCGCTACTTCGACGTAGTCATCTACTTGAGAACCAGCTACGTTCGCAATAATGGGCACATCGTATTGGGACAACCAAGCAAGTTCATTCTCGATGACCTTTTCTAACCCTGGATTTTGTAAACCGATGGCATTCAGCATCCCTGCTGGTGTTTCGGCCACTCTTGGTGTCGGGTTTCCAAAGCGCGGCTCCTCTGTCGTCGCTTTAATCATGATCGCTCCCAGCTCACTTAAATCATAAAGCTGGCTATATTCACGACCGAAACCGAAGCAACCTGAAGCTGGCATGACTGGATTTTTTAATGTTAATCCTGGAAGTTCTATATTCAATCGACTCATAAAGCCACCTCCCCGATAGGAAATACTGGACCATCACTACATACTTTGCGGTATTCCGCACCTGTTGGATCATTTTGTGTATGGCAAACGCAAGCAAAGCAAGCGCCAATTCCGCAACCCATCCGTTCTTCTAATGAGATGAATCCTTTTTTCGTTAGCTGCATCGCTTCTAATGCTTTTAGCATCGGAATCGGACCGCAAGAATATAAAATATCTGCCTTCAAATCGTGTTGCTTAATCACATCTGTAACAAAGCCTTTCGTACCGAGTGAGCCATCCACTGTCGCGGCATACGTGTCGCCTAGTTGAGAGAACTTGTCCATATAAAAGGCAGCGTCCTTATCTTGGAAGCCAAGTACATGAATCGTTTTCACTCCGTGAGCGTTTAATCGTTGAGATAGTTCGTACAAAGGTGGCACTCCAATACCGCCTCCGACTAAAATAGCTGTTTCACCGGCTGTCGCTTCTTCTAACGGAAATCCATGTCCAAGCGGACCAAGCACATCAACTGCATCCCCTGCCGCTTTCTCCGCTAATAATTTCGTCCCGTCTCCTTCTGCACGATAAATCATCGTAAACTGTTGTTTCTCTTGATCGATGTTAGCAATCGAGATTGGGCGTCTTAATAGCGGCATCATTTGACTATTTACTTTAAGATGAACGAACCGACCTGGTTCGTTCATCTCCTTCACAAGCTCACCTTGAAGAGTGAGCTCGTAAATATTTTTAGCAATCTTTTCTTGGGACAAAACCGTCATTAGTTCTTTCTTGATCATGAAAGCACCGCCTCAGTTTCAGGTGAATTTTCAGGTTTTGGCATCGCTTCAGCAGAGAAGATCATCGATTCAAGTACAAGTAAGATCGCTTCCGCTGTATCTAATGAAGTTAAGCAAGGAATGCCGTTTTCTACTGTTTCTCGACGAATACGGAAGCCATCACGAGCTGGTTGCTTTCCTTTTGTTAATGTATTGATGACGAATTGTGCTTGACCAGAGCGGATAATGTCGAGCATATCTGGTCCTTTAGCTCCAATTTTCGATACCACTTCAACAGGAATGTTTGCTTCGCTTAACGATTGGGCTGTTCCTTGTGTCGCTAATAGTCGGTAGCCAATGTTGTGGAATCTCTTTGCTAGTGCCAATGCTTCTTCTTTATCCTTATCGGCTACTGTCATTAAGACAGCTCCTTTTGTCGGGATTTTAATTCCTGAAGCCACTAACCCTTTATAAAGAGCCTTCGCTAAAGTAGCATCTTTCCCCATCACTTCACCCGTTGATTTCATTTCAGGGCCGAGTGTTGTGTCAACACGACGCAGCTTCGCGAATGAGAAGACAGGAACTTTTACGAATACTCCTTTTTCTTCTTTCACGAGTCCAGTCGAGTACCCCATTTCTTTCAATGAATGACCAAGGATCGCTTTCGTTGCTAAGTTCGCCATTGGGACATTCGTAATTTTACTTAAAAATGGAACGGTACGGCTTGAGCGTGGGTTCACCTCAAGGACGAACACATCGCCTTTTGATACAACATACTGGATATTTAATAACCCGATAATGTTCAAGCCTTTTGCTAGCTTGATCGTATAATCAATGATTTTATCCTTTTGATCTTGCGTCAATTGCTGTGGAGGATAAACGGCGATTGAGTCACCTGAGTGAACACCCGCACGTTCGATATGCTCCATAATTCCTGGGATGACAACGTCTGTTCCGTCAGAAATCGCATCTACTTCGATTTCTTTTCCTGTTAAGTAGCGGTCAATGAGCACTGGATGATCTGGATTTATTTTTACTGCGTTCTCCATGTATTGCAATAGTTCCGCTTCTTTATAGACGATTTCCATCGCGCGTCCACCTAGTACGTAAGACGGACGAACAAGTACCGGATAGCCGATCTCATCAGCAATCTTCACCGCTGTTTCTACTGAAAAGGCTGTTTTTCCAAGCGGTTGTGGGATGCCAAGTGTTTGCAACGTTTGCTCAAACTTATCACGATTTTCCGCACGATCTAAATCTTCAAGGCTTGTGCCTAAAATTTTCACGCCGTGCTCTACTAATTTTTCTGCCAAGTTAATCGCCGTTTGACCACCGAATTGTACGACAACACCTTCTGGCTGCTCTAAATCGATGATGTGCATCACGTCTTCCACTGTCAGCGGCTCAAAGTATAATTTGTCAGAGATACTAAAGTCAGTTGAAACGGTTTCTGGGTTATTATTGACGATGATCGCTTCATAGCCTGCTTCTTTAATCGCCCAAACCGAGTGTACTGTTGCATAATCGAATTCTACCCCTTGACCGATACGAATTGGTCCAGAGCCTAGAACGATGATACTTTTACGATCAGTGACAATCGATTCATTTTCTTCTTCATACGTCCCGTAATAATATGGTGTAGCAGATTCGAATTCTGCCGCACAAGTGTCAACCATTTTGAAGACTGGTACGATGCCGTTTTCTTTTCGCCAGTCGTACACTTCCTTCTCGCTAGTCGCCCATAATTTCGCAATTGTACAATCTGCAAAGCCCATTTCTTTCGCTGTCTTTGCTACTTCTGCGTTAAACGGCTGTGCTTGCACGTCTTTTTCAAACGCGACAATATTAGCGAACTTTTGTAAGAAGAAGAGGTCGATTTCGCTCCATTCATGAATCGTTTCGATTGTTACTCCGCGACGTAGCGCTTCACCGATATAGAAGAGACGCTCATCCCCTGCTTTTCTAATGCGTTTTTCGATGATCGCCTCATCCATCTCTTTAATTTCATCAAGTTCAAGATGATAGACGCCACTTTCAAGTGAACGAACCGCTTTTAGTAAAGATTCTTCAAGTGTACGGCCAATCGCCATCACTTCTCCAGTCGCTTTCATTTGCGTACCTAGTGTACGGTTAGCTGATTCAAACTTGTCAAATGGCCATCTTGGAATTTTAGAGACGATATAGTCAAGTGCTGGCTCAAAGCAAGCGTAAGTTTTTCCAGTCACCGGGTTTTTCATTTCATCTAGTGTTAAACCAACGGCAATCTTAGCCGCAAGCTTCGCGATTGGATAGCCTGTTGCTTTCGATGCTAAAGCAGATGAACGGCTTACACGTGGGTTAACCTCGATAATATAGTATTGGAAGCTATGTGGATCAAGCGCTAACTGAACGTTACATCCACCTTCGATCCCAAGGGCACGAATAATTTTCAATGAGCAATTTCGTAGCATTTGATATTCACGATCACTTAACGTTTGGCTAGGTGCCACAACGATCGAGTCTCCCGTATGGATACCAACTGGATCGATGTTCTCCATGTTACAAACGACGATTGCGTTATCGTTCGAATCACGCATGACTTCATATTCGATTTCTTTATAACCAGCGATACTTTTTTCTAATAGGCACTGCGTTACTGGGCTGTATTTCAATCCGCTCGTTACGATTTCGATCAGCTCTTCTTCGTTCGTACAAATACCTCCGCCTGTTCCTCCAAGCGTATAAGCTGGACGAACGATAACCGGATAGCCGATTTCTTCAACAAACGCATACGCTTCTTCAAGTGTATGAATGATCTCACTTTCAGGAACGGGTTCACTCAGCTCGTTCATCAGCTGGCGGAACAAGTCACGATCCTCTGCTTGCTCAATCGCTGATAATTTCGTCCCTAACACTTCCACTCCATACTCTTCAAGCACGCCAGCTTTCGCCAGTTCAACAGCCATATTTAAACCTGTTTGCCCACCTAATGTTGGTAAAACAGCATCTGGACGTTCTTTTTGAATGATGCGGCTGACAAATTCAAGTGTGATTGGTTCAATATAAACGGCATCTGCAATTTCCGTATCCGTCATGATCGTCGCTGGATTGGAGTTAACTAAAATGACTCGATATCCTTCCTCTTTAAGAGCAAGACACGCTTGTGTGCCGGCATAATCAAATTCTGCTGCTTGGCCGATCACAATCGGGCCAGATCCGATAACTAAAATGCTTTTAATATCTGTACGTTTAGGCATTTTGAAGCTCCTTTCCTGCGTTTGCTTTCATCATGTTGATAAATCGGTCAAATAGTTGGTTATCATCTTCTGGTCCCGGAGATGCTTCTGGATGATATTGAACAGAGAAGGCTGGGAATTCTTTATGAGCTAAACCTTCAACCGTTCCGTCATTTAACGCAATGTGAGTAATTTTTAATTCGGTTTGAGCAATCGACTCTTCGCTTACGGCATAGCCATGGTTTTGAGAAGTTAACGCTGTTTTTCCTGTTTCTAAATCCTTCACCGGATGGTTCGATCCACGGTGACCGAATTTTAGCTTGAATGTATCCGCACCTGACGCTAGAGCGAACAGCTGATGACCTAAGCAAATTCCGAAGATTGGTACTTTTCCGATTAATGCTTTAATCGTTTCAATTGCATGCGGCACGCTTTTAGGGTCTCCAGGTCCGTTAGAGAGCATAATTCCATCTGGGTTAAATTGAAGGATCTCTTCTGCCGTTGTATCATGCGGCACGACGATCACATCACAATCACGCTTGTTAAGTTCGCGTAAAATGCCGTGCTTCATACCAAAATCCATCAATACGACGCGGTAGCCACGTCCTGGACTAGGATAAGCTGATTTCGTTGACACTTGAGCGACTTGGTTCGTCGAGAACACAGTTGCCTGTAGTTGATGAATGACGTCTTGTGCATTTTTTTCTATTGAAACGATCGCACCTTTTAATGTACCGTATTGACGAATAATTCTTGTCAATTTTCTTGTATCAATACCAGCGATAGCCGGGATAGCTTTCATTTTCAAGTAGGCATCTAGCGTGATTTCACTGCGGAAGTTAGATGGAGAATCCGCTGCTTCTTTCACAATTAATCCTTTCACTGCTGGATGAATCGTTTCGAAATCATCGCGATTAATTCCATAATTCCCAACTAACGGGTAAGTGAATGTGACAATTTGTCCACAATAAGAAGGATCAGAAAGCACTTCTTGATAGCCAGTCATTCCTGTTGTAAAGACAATTTCTCCAGTCGTATCTTGATCGCTTCCGAAGCCTTTCCCGATAAAAATGGTTCCATCTTCTAAGATTAATTGTTTTTTCATGCTTGCACCTTTCCTTCCTGCCAAACCATTTTTCCTTCTAAAAATGTCGCTGTCGGCCAACCGTTACATGCCCAACCAGTAAATGGTGTATTTTTTCCCTTGGATGCAAATTCATCTGGGTTAATTTCTTTTTCAGTTGTTAAATCGATAATCGCTAAGTCCGCTACAGCTCCAACTGCTAACTTGCCATATGGCAGGTCAAATGCTTCTGCTGGCTTGATCGTCATCCAATCGACTAACTGCTTTAAACTGATAATCTCTTTCTTTACTAAGTTTGTATATAGTAGCGGGAACGCTGTTTCTAGACCAACAATCCCAAATGGAGCGGATTGGATTTTCGCTGCTTTTTCCTCTGCTGTATGAGGTGCATGATCCGTCGCGATAAAATCAATCGTGCCATCGAACAGTCCTTCTAATAAAGCTTGTTGATCCGCTTTTCCTCTTAGCGGTGGGTTCATTTTATAGTTTGTATCGATTTCAGGAATATCTTCATCGCACAGTAATAAGTGATGTGGTGTTACTTCCGCTGTCACTTTAATGCCGGCTTTTTTCGCATCTCTCACCGTTCTTACCGATTCCTTTGTACTAATATGACAAACGTGATAATGGCAATCGGCTGCTTCTGCTAGTAAGACATCCCTTGCAATATGTACGGATTCACATATCGATGGGATACCAGGAATATTATGCTTTTCAGCAAAGGTTCCCTCATGAACAGCGCCACCATAGATCAGTGAGTTGTCTTCACAATGGGCTACAACTGCTGCATCAATTGCGGCTGCTTGTTTCATCGCTTCATACATCATACCTGCTTCTTGTACCCCAACACCATCGTCGGTAAAAGCGAAGGCACCTGCTTGTTTTAATCCGTTAAAATCCGTTAGCTCTTTACCTGCTTCTCGAATCGTAATCGATGCGTACGGAAGAACTCGAACATGAGCCGTTTCTTCAATTCGGTTATTTAAAGCGGTTAAATGCTCCACTGTATCCGGTACTGGACGAGTATTAGGCATCGGTGCAATCGTTGTAAATCCACCTTTTGCTGCGGCTAATGTGCCCGTTTCAATCGTTTCTTTATGCTCGCCGCCTGGTTCACGCAAATGAACATGTAAGTCGATCAATCCTGGAACAATTAATTGACCGTCCGCCTCAAATACAGTCTCACCGTTTGTTGGGAGTTGATCACCCATCTCTGCGATTTTCCCCTCTTGAATACGAATATCTTGTTGGATCATTTCTCCATTATCAGTAAGAATATTTCCATTTTTGATTAGCCAGTTCATTTGACATTCTCCCTTCTAACACTTGTTTTAACACAGCCATTCTGACGTACATACCATTTTCCATTTGTTTAAAAATTCTAGAGCGTTCACACTCGACAAGACAATCTGCAATTTCTACATCGCGATTCACCGGAGCTGGGTGCATAATGATACTTCCTGGCTTCATTCTTCGCTCACGCTCGACCGTTAAGCCATACATTTGATGATATTGTTCTTTTGTCATCGATGATTCACTTCCATGGCGCTCGTGTTGAATTCTAAGCAACATAAGGACATCTACTTCTTCGATTAGTTGATCTAATTCTGTAAATTGTCCTGCTTCTAAATACTCCTGTTCAAACCACTCTGATGGACCTGAGAAGCGAACTTCAGCTCCTAGCTTCCTTAATGCCTCTGCATTCGATCTTGCCACTCGGCTATGACGAACGTCTCCAACAATCCCTACTTTCAAGCCTTCAAAGCGACCAAATTCTTGTTGGATTGTGAATAAATCGAGTAGACATTGGGTCGGATGTTGTCCGCAGCCATCACCAGCATTCACGACCGGGATGTTCACCTTGTTTATTAATTGTTCATAGTATGCCTCTTCTTCATGGCGGATCACCACTGCATCGACACCGATTGATTCAAGCGTGCGAACGGTATCGTATAACGTTTCCCCTTTCAGCACACTTGAACTTCCTGCTTCAAATGGAATGACTTCAAGACCAAGCTTTCTTTCTGCTACTTCAAAGCTTGTTTTCGTCCGCGTACTTGCTTCAAAAAACAAGTTAGCGATGAAAGTTTGTTCTTCTGGATGCCATTTTTCCCCTGAAGCGAATTTTTCCGCTTGCATTAATATTAACAAAATCTCATCTTTATGCATACCTTTAATTGAAACTAAATTTTGCATCATTGTCGATCCGCCTCCATTTCCACAAAAAAAACACCCTTTTTTTTTCAAGGGTGTTTTGCATAGAGACAAAAGTGCACACAGTTCTACACCGCCTTTTGTCTCTCTACCCTTGAATGCCTCTCTGGACATTATTAAAAGGTCTTTATTCATTTTTTTGTATATTTCTCATCAAAGGTTTCGATCATTCGTTTCTCTTTGCCAGTCTCTCTGGACAGCAATTAAAGAGGTTACTTATTCATGGATCACTACTTTATCTATATTATCTACTTCTTCTAAAGTCACAACAATTCTTTCGCTACTAGCGGAAGGAATATTCTTTCCTATAAAGTCTGCTCGAATTGGCAACTCTCGATGCCCTCGATCGACTAATACTGCCATTTGAATTTGTGATGGACGGCCGATGTCCATTAGAGCATCTAAAGCCGCTCTCACCGTTCTGCCTGTATAAAGAACATCATCTATTAAGATAACCGTTTTATTTGTAATATCTGTCGGAATGTCAGAACCTCTTACTTCAGGGTCTTTACTCTCCGTTTTAACGGACAAGTCGTCTCTGTAAAGGGTGATATCTAAGTCACCAACAGGAATTTCTTCTCCTTCGATTTGCTTAATCCGATCAGCTAAACGCTTCGCTAAAAAGATTCCTCTCGTTCGAATACCGACGAGAATGCAATTTTCGATTCCTTTATTTTTCTCCAATATTTCATGAGCTACTCTAGTTAAAGCACGACGAATGGCCTGTTGATCCATAACTACTGCTTTTTCCATTTGATCTCACCTCTCGAGCATTTCCTCACACAAAAAACCTCTCGCCATGTAGGTGAGAGGTCAAATTTTGCATAAGAAAGACACAAACTTATCCTTATGTCATTCTTACAATCCGATACCTTCTCAGCCTCACGGGACTGTTTTTTAAAGGTCTTATTTAACTGTTAACAGCTTACCGTTTCTTTTCGAGTTTGTCAATTATTTTTCGCTAAAAAGTCGAGAAGATTTACAAATTCCTGAGGTAACGGCGCTTCGAATTGCAAATATTCCTCCGTTCGAGGATGAACGAAGCCAAGAATACCTGCATGAAGAGCTTGCCCTTCCATATCTAACGTTTTTTTCGGTCCATATTTCGGATCGCCCGCTAGCGGGTAGCCGATGTATTTCATATGCACACGAATTTGATGCGTTCGGCCTGTTTCTAACTCACATTCCACTAACGTAAAATCTTTAAATCGTTCGAGCACTTGAAAGTGAGTAACAGCTTGCTTCCCTCCATCAACGACTGCCATGCTTTGTCGATCCTTTTGATCACGTCCAATCGGCGCATCAATCGTTCCGTGA
Organism: Bacillus sp. Hm123; assembly: GCF_051842975.2. NCBI lineage: Bacteria > Bacillati > Bacillota > Bacilli > Caryophanales > Bacillaceae > Bacillus > Bacillus sp. Hm123. The sequence goes on along the minus strand of NZ_CM200277.1, from coordinate 1,262,340 downwards.
TCATGAGGAATGATTCCATGCACAATCGCTTTATATTTTCTTGTCACAGACTTATCAACGAGTTGTTGGACGAGCTTTTCATGGGCTAAATCATTTTTAGCGACCATTAATAATCCTGATGTGTCTTTATCAATTCGATGGACAATTCCAGGGCGCATCACACCATTAATACCCGATAAATCTTTACAATGAGCCATCAAGCCGTTCACTAATGTTCCCGTTACATGTCCAGGTGCCGGGTGAACAACCATACCTCGAGGTTTGTTAACGACAAGGACATCCCCATCTTCATAATAAACATCTAAATTCATTTCCTCCGCTTCAATATCGAGCGGCTCTGGTGCAGGAATCTCAATGGTTAGCTGATCACCAGGTGTACATTTATAATTGGCTTTCACCGCTTGTTGATTCACTTGAACTAGCCCTGCTTTAATCCAATCTTGTACCTGTGTACGTGACCATTCTTCATTCAGTCCAGCTACTACTTTATCTATTCTCGCATTCTTTTCCTCTTCAAGAACGCTGTGCTCCATCTTTTCCATTTGACATCTCCTTTTCTTTCCGCTCTTCAATCAACATCGCAATCATCAACATGATCACTCCCATTGTTAACGCTGTATCGGCAATATTGAAAATCGGAAAATCATAACTAAAAATATACGTATTAATAAAGTCGACCACTTCTTGACGAAAGATACGGTCGATAAAATTGCCGATTGCTCCTCCTAATAAAAAAGCGAGTGCTCCTTGCATCAGCGGTTTATTTTTCGCTTCAGTCTGCATATAATAAACGATTCCAATTACGACAACAACCGTGATGATGTAAAATAACCACATTTGACCTTCAAGCATGCCCCAAGCAGCTCCACGGTTCCGGTGAGAAGTAATATAAAGAACATCTTTGATCACTTCCACACTTTCTCCAATGCTCATTCCTTTTACAATTAGCCACTTCGTCCATTGATCTAACAGTATGACAAATAGTGCTAGTAAATAATACAAGAGATTTCCTCTATTCTTCAAGATGAGTCACGCTCCCTTATCTTTTCAACAAAAAAGCTGTCCTGCAGTGAGGTTCGCTTCCGATGATTATTCCAAACTGGTCTAATATATCAGAAAACAAACACGAGCAGGACAACCTTTTTAACCATCCATTCTAGGTATGCTTATCAGATCAAGCCTGAGAATAATTCTCTTCTACTACAGTTGCACAGCGTGGGCATAACGTCGAGTGAGCGTCGTTTTGACCAACTGTCGGTGTCACAACCCAACAACGTTCACATGTTTCACCTTCCGCTTTTTCTACGACAATTGCTCCATGCTCAAGCTGCATCGCCGCTTCTGGAGCATCTTCGAGAGAGCCAGCCATTTCAAAGGCAGAAACGATAAATAGCTGTTTTAAGTCTTCTTGAATAGAATCAAGCAACGTTTTCGTTTCCTCATTCGCAAATAAAGTAACTTTCGCTGTTAACGATTTTCCGATCACCTTTGCATTTCGGGCTTCTTCTAACGCTTTTAAAATATCATCGCGAACAGACATGAATGTCGTCCATTTTGCTTTTAACTCTTCCGCCCGCTCTAACTCTTCATATGTCGGCATATCTGTTAGCTGCACGCTTTCCTCTTCCACATTCGGGATATATGCCCATACTTCATCCGCTGTATGCGCTAAAATTGGAGAAAGCATTTTCGTTAAAGTTAACAATGTATCATATAATACCGATTGAATCGCGCGACGATCCTCGTGATTCTCCGCTTCAATATAAAGAATATCTTTCGCGAAGTCTAGATAGAATGAGCTTAAATCAACCGTACAGAAATTATTGATCGCATGATAAATCGCTGCAAATTCATAATTCTCATAATGGTGATGTACTTCTTTAATTAAATCATTTAACTTCACAAGCATAAATTGATCGACTTCACGTAAGTCATTATAAGAAACTTTATGCTCTGCCGGGTTAAAGTCAGCTAAGTTCCCTAGCAAGAAGCGGAATGTGTTACGGATTTTACGGTAGACTTCAGCTACTTGTTTTAAAATCGCATCCGATACGCGAACATCTGCTTGGAAGTCAACAGAAGCGACCCATAAGCGTAAAATATCAGCACCTAACTGCTGCATCACTTTCGCAGGAACAACGACATTTCCTAATGATTTACTCATTTTACGTCCTTCACCGTCAAGAGCAAATCCGTGGCTTAATACCCCTTTATACGGTGCCTTTCCTGTGACAGCGACACCCGTTGTTAAGGAAGAGTTAAACCAACCACGATATTGGTCAGACCCTTCTAAATAAAGATCTGCTTGACGAACAAGGTCATCACGCTCTTCTAGTACAGCTTGGTGGGAGGAACCAGAATCGAACCACACATCCATAATATCGTTTTCTTTTGTAAATTCACCATTCGGACTTCCTGGGTGCGTAAAGCCTTCAGGCAATAATTCCTTCGCTTCTTTTTCAAACCAAATATTCGATCCGTGCTCGCGGAATAAATCTGATACATGCGCAATCGTTTCATCTGTAATAATCGGCTCATTATTTTCCGCATAAAAGACTGGGATCGGCACACCCCATGCACGCTGACGAGAAATACACCAATCGCCACGGTCACGAACCATATTAAATAAACGAGTCTCTCCCCATGTTGGCACCCATTTTGTTTCTTTGACCGCTTCAAGTAACTCTCCACGGAATTTATCGATCGACGCAAACCATTGAGCTGTTGCTCGGAAAATAACGGGCTTCTTCGTACGCCAATCATGCGGGTATGAGTGAGTGAAGAATTCTAGCTTTAATAGCGCTCCAACTTCTTCTAGCTTTTCTGTAATTGGCTTGTTTGCTTCATCGTAGAACAAGCCTTCAAACCCAGGAGCTTCCGCTGTCATCACACCACGATCATTTACTGGACAAAGAACGTCTAAACCGTATTTCTTTCCAACAAGGAAATCGTCTTCCCCATGACCAGGTGCCGTATGAACACAGCCTGTACCTGAATCAGTTGTCACGTGTTCACCTAACATCACTAATGAATCACGATCGTAAAGAGGGTGCTTCGTTAAAATATGCTCAAGCTCTGCCCCTTTGACCTTTTTCGTTACTGCTGGATTTTCCCATCCAAGCTTTGTCGTCACTTCTTCTAGCAATTCTTCAACGACGACATATTTTTTGCCTGCTTCTTCTGCTACAACATACGTCAAGTCAGGGTGAACAGAAATCCCAAGGTTTGCTGGAATTGTCCATGGTGTCGTTGTCCAGATGATGATGTTTGTTCCTTCCTCAAGCACACCTTTTCCATCGCGAACAGCAAAGGCAACATAAATCGAAGGGGAACGCTTATCTTTGTACTCAATTTCAGCTTCCGCTAACGCTGATTCACTAGATGGAGACCAATAAACCGGCTTCATTCCTTTATAAATATAGCCTTTTTTCGCCATATCACCGAATACTTTAATTTGTTGCGCTTCGTATTCTGGCTTTAATGTAATATATGGGTTTTCCCAATCTCCACGTACACCTAACTGCTTAAATTGCTGTCTTTGACGTTCAATTTGCTCATACGCATATTCTTCACAAAGTTTACGGAATTCAGCAACCGTCATTTCTTTACGTTTCACGCCTTTGTTTGTTAGCGCCTGCTCAATCGGCAAACCGTGCGTATCCCACCCTGGAACATACGGAGAATGGAAGCCGCTCATCGATTTATATCGAACGATAAAGTCCTTTAAAATTTTGTTAAGCGCATGCCCCATATGAATATCACCATTGGCATATGGAGGGCCGTCATGAAGAATGAACATCGGGCGTCCTTCTGTCCGCTCTTGTACTTTTTTATAGATGTCCATTTCATCCCATTTTTGCTGCCGATCAGGCTCGCGCTTTGGTAAGTTCCCTCTCATCGGAAATTCCGTTTTTGGCATTAATAACGTATTTTTATACTCCATTTTTTATCCTCCTTCATGTACACATCACTACTTAAATAATACAAAAAAACCTTCTCATCCCCTAAAAAGGGACGAGAAGGTTTCCCGCGTTACCACCCTGCTTAACAAGCTGTTATACTTGTTCACTTGAACATTCGTATCGTGAATGACTCGCTCTTCTCTACTAAGATACGACCGTTCGAGTTGAGGGCTCCAGGGTGATCTTCCATTTCCCGCTTTTACTAGGCTTCCACCGTCCCTAGTTCGCTTGCAAAAGCTACAGACATGTACTTTCCCTATCATCGCATAAATATATAGTTGATAATGTTTCAATTATAGAAATTGAATGCTCTCTCGTCAAGCTTAGACGCCTTCTTCACTTAACTTTTCTAGTTCTTCGGCATCCACTTCAAATTCCATCAAGGCATCCCAGTCATCATTGCTTAATAAATCAAGCTGGGCTTCCATTAACATTTTAAAACGCATCCGAAACACTTTAGATTGCTTTTTCAACTCTTCAATTTCAACCGCAATCTTTCTCGCTTTAGATAAAGATTCATCTACAATGCGATCAGCATTCTTTTCAGCTTCGCGAATTAATAACTTCGCTTCTTTATGAGCATTTCTTTTCACTTCTTCCGCAGTTTCCTGAGCGATAACAATCGATTTATTCAATGTCTCTTCAATATTAGAGAAATAATCAAGCCTTTCAGTTTGTGCAGCAAGCTGATCTTCTAAATCTTTCTTTTCACGAATAATCAGTTCGTAATCTTTAATCACTTGATTGAGAAAACTGTTGACTTCATCTTCATCGTATCCACGGAAGCCTCGACTGAATTCTTTGTTATGTATATCTAACGGCGTTAAAGGCATTCGCCCACCTCCACTACAGATCTAAAACTGGCTTTTTTCATCATGCTACATATTATAATGCTTTTTTGGCTACTTGTGATAAAAATCGTGAAATTTTCATAATTTATTTCAAAAGACCTAGCATAATCCGCCATTTGTCCTTCTTTGTTTTTCCTTCATTTATTAAAAATTTACTTCTGCCTATTCCTCTAATAGAAAACACATCACCTACTGAACATTCAAAAGCAGGGTCTTCAACCTTTTTCCAATTCACTTTTACCATACCTGATTTAATTAAAGTTTGCACTTTTTGTCTCGATAACCGAGAAAGTGCTGCAATCATCGCATCTAGTCGCAAGGAGGAAACGGTTGTATTAATTTCTTTCCATTCTTCCACTTTCGTTAATGCCTCGTCAGATTCTTTCTCCTGCAAACGAACAGCTACTTTTCCGATATGGCTCACATTTACCTGAATATAGCTACTGACTTCCTTCGCCACTAAAAATTGATATCTCTGACCGTCTGTTAAAATATCGCCAAACTTCCCACGGCGTAACCCGACTCCCATTAAGCTTCCTAAAATTTGCGAATGCTCGATCGAGGCAAACTTCTCTGGATAAGAAATTTCATATAGTATAATATCAAAATCTTCCGCTTCAGGCTGGAAGTATTCTGGTGTAATTAACGCTCGTTTTCTTTCGGTATTCGTTGCTCCACCGAAAAAGACAGCTTTGACTTCACTATGGCGACCGACGACCGCCTGCACGATCTCCTGCTCTCTAGGATCTAGAAAATCTGTCAGCTTTGGCGCATACATTTGTTCTACTTCATTTTTCCATTGTAGCACCTGGTCAATAAACTCTTTTTCTTCCGGGCGAAAATGCTGATAAATGGACATGATCTTTACTCCTTTGATCGATGCAAAAAAGGGAGCCAACGTCTCCCTCTTTTTTGGTCAAAATAATGTAATCATCCAATATTGTAATTGAACTATTCCTGCCGTAGCCAATTTTAGCACAAGAAAAGCAACAAGTGGGGATAGATCAAGCATGCCCAGTGGTGGAACGATTTTTCTAAACGGCTCCAAATACGGTTCACATATTTTCGTTAAAAATTGCCCAATACTCGTTTCTCGTGCATTTGGAAACCAAGACATTAAAATATAAATAATTAATGCCCAAGAATAAAGTTGAATAGCTCCCATTAAAAAACTAAAAACAATTTGCATATTGTTTACTACCACCTCGAATTATCAGTATCTTCTTCGGGTAAAAATTGCGAAATATTCCCTGTAACTTCCACGTTATCAGGTGTACAAAGAACAATCTTCGGACCCAACTGTTGAATTTCCCCACCAATAGCGTAGACGGTACCGCTTAAAAAATCAACTATTCGCTTCGCTTGATCATGCTGAATACGTTGCAAATTCACAATCACTGCTTTTCTATTCTTTAAATGATCCGCAATTTCCTGTGCTTCTGCAAATACTCTCGGTTCAAAAAGAATCACTTTTGAAGCCTTTTGTACACTTTGCAAGCTCACTACATTTTTCTTAGCGGACTTAGGTTGTTTAACCTCTTCCTGCTCTACTTCATCTGTCGTTGCCTCTAGCTGATAGTCCTCATCATCCAAAAAAAACAACTCTTTAAATTTAGACTTGATTCCCATCATTCCACCTCCCGGACTCTATTCCCCAACAAGAGCCGTACCGACCCGAATCATTGTTGCTCCTTCTTCAACGGCAATTGTATAGTCATTACTCATTCCCATTGATAACTCTTGACACGGCGCATACGTTAAACCTAGTTTTTGCACCTGTTCTTGTAGCTGCTTTAATTGTTTAAAACAACTGCGCAACAAGTCTTCATCCTCTGTTAAAGGTGCCATCGTCATTAAGCCGCACACGTTCACTTTTTCCAATTGCTCTAGTTGCTGAACGAAAGGAATCACCTCTTCCGGATGCAGGCCATGCTTCGACTCTTCTCCGGATACATTGACTTGAATCAAACAATTCATCGGTTGAGTCGCCCGTTTATTAATTTCTTCAGCAAGCGACAAACGATCGAGAGAATGTATGTATGATACATGGTCAATAATATTTTTTGCTTTTCTTGTTTGCAAACTACCTATGAAGTGCCAAACAGGCTCGTCCTTTAACACTTCCCACTTTTTCAACAGTCCTTCATCTCGATTTTCACCGAGATGAACAATACCTGCTTCAAGAGCTTCTTGCGCTCGCTCTGTTGATACATACTTAGTCACTGCGATCAGTTTGATTTCATCGGGATCTCTGTCTACTTTTTGACAAGTTTTTTCGATATTCTTTTGAATATTTTTTAAATTATCTATTACTTTCATCGTACTTATTTCTCCTTCCAACCAATGAACCCCATCATTCGCCCTGTCTTTCCAACGTCACGACGATGGGAAAAAAATTCATTCTGACAACTTGTACAATAATGAGTTATTTTAATATTTTTTTGCGGAATGCCCGCTTTCATAACAATCAATTTATTGAGTAGCTGTAACGATAAATGATATTGACCCTTACTTCCATCAACTGCCGCATAAGGCATTTCCTTTTCTGAATCTACCCATTGACGAACTTTCTCTATTACATGATCATCAACGACATAACATTCTTTGCATATCGATGGCCCAATGACCACCTCGATGTCTTCTGGTTGAATACCGTCTTCTTGCCATTTCCTCACCATGTCAAATCCAATTCCTAACACTGTCCCTTTCCAACCAGCATGTGCCGTTCCTATTCTCTTAGACTTGTTTGAAAAAAAGTAAAGAGGTACACAATCGGCATAGCATAACGTCAACAGTATCCCTTTTTCATCTGTAAAGAAGCCATCTGTTGCTTCGAAACTTGTGTCGTAATCGAGTGCACCTTTTCCTTTATCTTTTTTCCCAACTTCAACGATTCGATGGTCGTGCGTCTGAACAGCTCCTACCCAATTGGATGCTGGAAAGTTCAAAACCTTACCTAATAGTTGACGATTTCCACATACATCTTCTAAACAGTCATGAACATGAAATCCGACATTCAAGCTGTTAAAAGCTCCTTGACTTAGTCCGCCTTCTTTTGTAGTAAAGCCAGCGACAAGGTTTGCGTCAATGTCTTGCCATTCTTTAATGATATACACACTATTATGAACAGAAACAAATGGTTCCTTCATTCTTCATACTCCCGATGATTTTCCTCTAGTTTAACATAAAATCACGTTCGACATGTCAAGGAAAAAAGAAATTATTCCTCTTTTGATGTCACTTCAATAGAATTAATAGCAGCAGAGTGACGAACGAGAATGACATCCTCTCCAATTTTAACAATTTGCGGCCAAGGAATCACAATCTCTTCTTCTTTGCCAAAAAAGCCAAACATCTTTCCTCCTCTACTGATGACGATAGAATCGATCGTACCAGCTGTCAAATTCAAATGAATATCTGTAATATTTCCAAGCTTCTTTCCGTTGGCGACGTTCACAATGTCTTTAAGCTGGAATTCTGATATTCTACTCACTTGTTTGTCCCCCCGCTCATCTATTTACTGTTTTCATTATATGCGGACATAAAAAAATAAGACTCTTCTTGCGTAGGTCGCTTCAGAGTCATACAGAGAATATTAATTAATATTTTTATTCATTTGTTTAATAGCTGCTTTTTCAAGCCTAGAAACTTGAGCTTGAGAAATACCAATTTCATCAGCTACTTCCATTTGTGTTTTCCCTTGATAAAACCGTTTGCGAATAATCATTTTTTCGCGTTCATTTAACCTTTTCAATCCTTCTTTCAAAGCAATTTCTTCTATCCAATTCGTATCCTTGTGGCTTTCATCACTTAATTGATCCATCACAAATATTGGATCTCCGCCATCATTATAAATAGGCTCAAATAATGAGACCGGATCTTGAATCGCGTCAAGCGCAAAAACAACTTCTTCCTTTGTCAAACCGAGCTCCTTACTAATTTCTTCCGCTGTCGGCTCCTTAGACGTCTCCGTCATCATCCTTTCCCGCACCTGTAATGCTTTATAAGCAATATCCCTTAAAGAACGAGAGACCCTTATCGGATTATTATCCCGCAAATACCTTCTAATTTCACCGATAATCATCGGTACTGCATAAGTAGAAAATCGCACATTATGACTTAAATCAAAATTATCTATAGATTTCATCAAACCGATACAGCCTACTTGAAACAAATCATCCACATACTCGCCGCGATTATTAAAGCGCTGGATCACACTTAGCACCAGTCGCAAATTCCCATTCACAAGTGTCTCACGCGCTGACCACTCGCCCGCCTGAAGACGCTTAAATAACACCTTCATCTCTTCATTTTTTAACACAGGGAGCTTCGAAGTATCCACACCGCAAATCTCAACTTTATTACGCGCCATTATGAAAAATCCCCTCCTCGCAGGAACTGCTGTACAACCACAGTATCTCCCTGCAAAAAGAAAACTATGCATAAAAAGAAAAGCGGAAGGCGCTGTTTAGCGACGTATGGACTGGAGCCATCCGTACGAGATAAAGGAAACACGATGAACGATAGTGAATCGATGTTGACTTATCGCAAGGAGGATGGCGGAAGTTCACTAGTCGCTAGCGCCTGGAGCTGGACAAATCGAAAAGCGAAGCCGACTGTCCAGACACGACAAGCAAATGACAGAATGACGAAATGGCGTTCTTCAGCCATGCAGTCAGGCTGGCATTTGACTCGAGTGTCTAGGAGGCGGAGCTGGACACAAGAAAAGCGGAAGCGGCCGTTTAGACTCGGCAGGCATAAGACGGACCGCCGTAGTGGCGTTCTTTGCCACATAGGCGTGACGGCTTATGTCCGAGAGTCTGGCCGCTGAAGCTGGACACCTAGAAAAGCGGAGCCGACTGTCCAGACACGACAAGCAAATGACAGAATGACGAAATGGCGTTCTTCAGCCATGCAGTCAGGCTGGCATTTGACTCGAGTGTCTAGGAGGCGGAGCTGGACACAAGAAAAGCGGAAGCGGCCGTTTAGACTCGGCAGGCATAAGACGGACCGCCGTAGTGGCGTTCTTTGCCACATAGGCGTGACGGCTTATGTCCGAGAGTCTGGCCGCTGAAGCTGGACACCTAGAAAAGCGGAGCCGACTGTCCAGACACGACAAGCAAATGACAGAATGACGAAATGGCGTTCTTCAGCCATGCAGTCAGGCTGGCATTTGACTCGAGTGTCTAGGAGGCGGAGCTGGACACAAGAAAAGCGGAAGGCGCTGTTCAGCGACGTATGGACTGGAACGAGCCGATCGAGATAAAGGAAACACGATGAACGACAGTGAATCGATGTTGACTTATCGCAAGGAGGATTGTGGAAGTCCACTAGTCGCTAGCTCCTGGAGCTGGACAAAAAGAAAAAAAAGCGGAATACTCCGCTTCTACACCATCTTATTGAATTCTTTTTGCAGTCGATGAATGATTCGTTTCTCTAACCTAGAAATATATGATTGCGAAATCCCCAGGAGGTCCGCTACATCTTTTTGAGTTTTTTCCTCACCACCCCTTAAGCCAAATCTTAGCTCCATGATTTGTTTTTCCCGATCTGAGAGCTGCTCCATCGCTTTAAATAGCAAGCTTCTGTCTACTCCTGCTTCAATATCTTTCGTAATGACGTCGTTCTCGGTTCCTAAAACATCTGAAAGTAATAGTTCATTTCCGTCCCAATCGACATTTAATGGTTCATCAAAGGAAACTTCCGATCTAATTTTATTATTCCGTCTTAAATACATTAAGATTTCATTCTCAATACAGCGAGAAGCGTAAGTAGCTAGTTTAATTTTCTTTTCGGGATTAAATGTATTGACGGCTTTAATTAACCCAATCGTCCCAATACTAATTAAGTCTTCAATATTGATCCCTGTATTTTCAAACTTCCTAGCTATATAAACGACTAATCGCAAATTCCTTTCAATCAACAACGCTCTAGCAGCCTGATCTCCGTTTGGCAGTTTAGATAACAACTTCTCTTCTTCATCTCTCGAAAGAGGTGGCGGGAGAGCTTCACTGCCGCCAATATAGTATATTTCATCGGTCTTCAAACCTAGTTTAATGAGAAGCTTATACCAGTAATACGCCATTTTTATTCGTAAAGTTTTCATAAAGCAACCTCCCTCTTAATAAGTTGATATAGACAGAATGAAACCACCTTAAGAAACTTCTTCATAGGAAAAGGCAAGGACCATTTTAGGATGTAGAATACAGGAGAACTGATCATCTGAAGACAATTGTACGGTCGTAAAGCTTACCAATATTTTATTTACATCAATTCGCTTATGCCCATTGCTGATCTGCACCTTGTCCGGTTTAAAAGCAAGTAGCAACTGTTGAGCTTTTCCCACAGATTTCGCGGGAATAATTCTCATTTTTTCCAGCCATTCATTCGGAAGACGCCCGTCATCTAGTAATAATCGTTCTGGTTGATCAGAGCTGACAATAATCTCGCTTGGGAATTTTTCTTCTATCCCTTTTGTTGACACTAACATCACCGGCGTTTTCGAGATCGGATCTTGTAATTGGTTACCGGTATCCACTAACCCTTTAACGAATAAAACTAAGCCGTTCATCTCAATCGTCACATCCATCAACTGATCATACTGTATTTGCGCTGTTTGAAAGTCGTCCATTCTGTTTTTAGCAAAATACCATGCTAATGGGAAACCAAACATCACAAATATCCAACTAATCGGATCACCAACACCGCGTAAGCTTGCCAAAAATACGTTAGACTCAATATCCATATCGAATCGGATAAAATAATGGGCCCCTAAAAGCATGCCTCCCGTTAAAAAAGTAGAAAAATAAAGGGTCATTAAATTAGTAAAGAAAAATTTCCAACGCTTAAAACCATATGCAACAAGTACCATACTAATAGATAAAGCCAACTTAGACACTGGATGTCCAGTCAATTCTGTCCAAGGACTGATGATGAAAAAGACACTGATCGATCCGACCAACCCACCTAACAATAGACGATACCATTTGGCTGAACGTTTCAAAAATATAGCGCTCATCCAAAGCAATAAACAATCCGCTAAAAAATTCAATAACCATAAGGCATCTAAATAAAGGATCATACCGTCCTCCTCCTGGCAAATAAATTGTTAGCAGTTAAGTTGATTTAAGTATAGAGGACACAATAATAAAAGTCTGTCACAATTAGGAAGAAAAAAAGAAAAGTTTTTCATGGAAGCTTTCGAAGTTTGTCAAACGATTTTAGTTATAAATTGCACAATTAGAACTATTGTCCTATAATAAAAAAGAAAAGAGTAGCATCTTTACTACTACTCTTTTCCGTTAATTTCAAATGATATTTAATTATTAATGAAAACACTCTCGACTTATCGACGTCGATTACGATTACGAAGAAAAGTTGGTATATCAAGTGTGTCTTCTACTGGCTGTGAATGCTGCCTTGGTGGCATTTCTTGTTGAACAGGCTCTTCCCGCTTCACTTCTCGTTTAGGCGCCGGAGTGACCGTCGATGGTTGAGGCTTTGCTTGGCCAAGTCCAGTACGCGGTTGCTTAGGTGGTTGCATAGCAGACTCCTTAAATCCGGTTGCAATCACTGTTACTACGATTTCATCTTTTAAGTTTTCGTTAATAACAGAACCAAAAATCATATTCACTTCTTGATCAGAAGCAGAAGCTACAATGTCGGCTGCCTCTTGAACTTCATATAAGCTTAAATTTGTGCCGCCAGTAATGTTCATAATCACACCTTGTGCACCATCGATAGATGTTTCAAGCAATGGACTAGAAATCGCTTTTTTTGCTGCTTCCGCTGCGCGATTTTCGCCAGAAGCTACCCCGATCCCCATTAGTGCTGATCCTTTATTCGACATAATCGTTTTCACATCAGCAAAGTCAAGGTTAATTAATCCAGGAGTAGCAATTAAATCTGAAATACCTTGAACCCCTTGGCGAAGAACATTGTCCGCTTCTCTAAATGCTTCAAGCATCGGTGTGCTCTTATCGACAATTTCTAATAAACGATCATTTGGAATAACAATTAACGTATCCACAGCAGCCTTCATCGCTTCTATTCCACCTGCTGCTTGTGTGGCACGCTTACGACCTTCAAACGTAAAAGGACGTGTAACAACCCCCACAGTTAATGCTCCAAGGTCTTTAGAAATTTGAGCGATTACAGGGGCTGCTCCCGTTCCTGTTCCTCCACCCATTCCCGCTGTAACGAATACCATATCCGCTCCACGTAATGCTTCTTCAATTTGCTCTTTGCTTTCTTCCGCTGCTTTCTTCCCAACTTCTGGATTCGCTCCTGCTCCAAGTCCACGAGTCAGCTTTGAACCAATTTGCATTTTTATTTCTGCTTTTGACAGATTTAATGCTTGGGCATCCGTATTAACAGCAATAAATTCTACTCCTTGAACCCCATGCTCGATCATGCGGTTCACAGCATTATTTCCGCCGCCACCTACACCTATAACTTTAATTGTTGCTAATGAATCTAAATTAGTATCAAACTCCAACATGACAAATCCTCCTAATTCGTCGTTATTTCTCTATGATGACTATTCTTCAAAAAAGTAGCCGAAGAATTTTTTTACTTTCGAAGTCAATTTTTGATCTTCTGTCTTCTCAGGTTTCACCTTTTTAGGCTTAGGTGCTTCTTTCGGCTGCGTCTCAGTTACAGTCATTGGCTCTAGAGTTGTGCTTACATTTCTTCCTTGCAATCTAGCATTTTTGTACGCATATTTAATTAAACCAACCGCTGCCGTATATTGCGGTTCCCTTACCCCGATATAATCAGGAATAGCCACGCGAACACGGTTTTGGAACACATCTTGCGCTAAATCAAGGATACCTGGTATAGCAGATGTTCCTCCAGTTAAAACAAAGCCTCCAGGTACATCGTGAACTCCTTGATGCCTCAATTCCTCAATCACCATTTCAAACACTTCTTCTAACCTAGCCTCAATGATATCAGAAATTTCAAGCTGGTTAAATTGTTGATGCTGATCGCTTCCTATGATTGGAACACTGAACACTTCCTCTTCAGAAGCGAGCTCATAAAAAGCATGACCATAGGTTCGCTTTACTTGCTCGGCATCCTCCGTCGAAGTCCGCAACCCGATGGATAAATCTTTTGTAATGTGATCGCCACCTATTGGAAAAACAACCGCTCCTTTTAAGTGGCCTTGATTAAAGGTAGAGACCGTCGTAGACCCTCCACCGATATCAACTAACACGGTTCCTAAGTTTTGTTCATCCTTTGATAAAGCAATTTCCCCAGCAGCTAGTGGTTGAAACACAATATCCATAATTTCTAGGCCAGCCCGTTCTACACAACGCAACGTATTATGTAAAAATGTTTTAGAACCCGTTACAATAATACCTTCCATCTCCAAACGGACTCCGATCATTCCTCTTGGATCCATAATTTCATCCAAGCCATCTACAATAAACTGCTTAGGAATAACATTGATGATTTCGCGATCAGGAGGAATAGACATCACTTGAGAAGCATCCATTACTCTAATAATATCTTCATCTGTTATCTCTCTATTTTCGCTAGATACAGCAACAACACCGTTGCATGGGTGCAAAACCGCATGATTACCAGCGATCCCCACAATCACTTGCTTAATCTCCATGCCCACCATTCTCTCAGCCTGCTCAATGGCCTTTTTAATAGAATGAACGGTTTCATCTATGTCCACCACAGAACCTTTGCGAATGCCTTTAGATTTAACACTTCCAACACCGATAATATTTAAAGAATCATTAACCATTTCCCCAATAATGACCTTTATGGCGGATGTACCGATGTCAAGGCTAACTAAAATTTCATTGCTGTTCATTCTTTGGCACCTCCTTTACCTCCAAAACCACTCTTTGATCGAACAACAATAGAACTACTCATTATTCATTTTTATACAGAGAGTATTCGTCATTTTGAACAAATTTCCCTTTTAATATTCATCGTTTTTTCAGTCTTTTCCATTTTTATTTTCAGAAAACAAAATAACTGATTTTAACCCCTTTAAAGGAAGAACTGTTACCTATCAGTCTACACTAAGATGTACACCTAGAAAAGCCAAACCTCGCTCAATAAAGAGGAAGAACAAACAAAATTTTGTTTTTGAACGATCAAAACCTCAAATTTTTATGGATCTAGTGGTGATTGTTCTTCTTGGCCACTAGTTTTCGCGTCGTATGCCCTGAAATAGGAGCCTATTTCAATATCGATAACCCCTTTAACATTGGGGTCTAATTGACTTACAATCGATGGATAATACACCATCTTGTCAGAAAATGTCTTCAATGAAGCGGATACTTCAAATCCGTCATTCATAAATAATTGAATATGATAGGAATCTGTCTTTTTAGGTTGATAATAAATTTCAGAGATTGAATTAGTAATTTCATTTGGTAAATCTCCTAAAGACTGCATCATTTTATCTAACACTTTTCCTTCTTTAAATCCATGGAGTACCGGAAGCTCATCTAATGTTTGTGTTGTAGCTGTTTTCAACACCGTTCCATTATCTAAAACAGGATAAAAACTCTTTCCTTTTGACAAATAAGCAAGCTTAGCCCGTTCTTCTACTTTGATCACTAATTTGTTCGGAAAGGACCAAGTGACTGCTCCATCTTTAATTTTCGGATGCTGTTTTAATTGCTCAGCCACCCCCTGTTTGTTTACACGCCACAAGCTACTTTCCTCACGAAGCCCACTTGTTTCAATCACTTCAGCTTTAGATAGAAAATGGTTACCAATTACATCAATTTGCTGCACTCGACTAAGGGGAGACTGAAAATAGACAATGGTAATCACAATTAGAAAAAAGAGCGAAACGATACTAACAAGGCGCCGATTCGTTTTGCGTTTTTTTAGCTTTTTCAGCTGTGGAATTCGCTCTTCAATTGAAATGATCTTTCCCTTTTCCATGCCTGTTCCTCCCGACAAACGGACTGTTTATAAATATAGAAACGACATAGCTCATCTCGCATTAAATATTACTATACAAAATAGCATTAGCTGCTAGATTCTTTCTCAGCTTCTTCCTGTCAATTGGAGCATCACTTTATATAGACGATCGGATGCATCTTTAATTCCTAATTTTCCAGCCGCTTGTTTCATCGTTTCTAATTCAGTTTCATCTAATAATATGTCATCTAAATGTTTAATTAACGTTTCTGCTGTTAAATCTTTTTCATGTAATAAACTAGCTGCTTGGTGGTCAGTAAGTGAACGAGCATTTTTCTCTTGATGATTATTGGTCACATAAGGACTTGGTACAAGAATACTCGGTACACCTAAAGCCGTTAATTCAGCTAAGGTCGTTGCTCCTGCTCGAGATAACACTAAATCACTTTCAACAAGCACCTCTGGCATATTGTAAATAAATGGAGCAATCGCTACATTTTTCGGCTTTCCTACCTTCTCAATTTCTGATTCCACTTGATTATAGTGAACCTCACCAGTAATATAAAGCACTTGATACATTCGCTCAGCAATAGTTGGTAGTGCTTGAATAACCGCTTCATTAATTGGACGTGCTCCTCGACTTCCACCAAAAATTAATACCGTTTTCTTATCATTCGTTAAACCAAACTCACTCAAAATCCCAGATGGTTTCGCATTCGCCACTTCTGAGGCACGAGGATTTCCTGTCAGCACAACCTTCTCTTTTGGAAAAAACGTTTCCGCTTCCTGAAAGCAAATAGCGATCTTGTCGACATACTTACTCAAAAACTTATTCGTTAAGCCCGGTACACTATTTTGCTCATGAATAATTGTGGGGATTCCAAGCTTTGAAGCTGCATACACAACAGGTCCACAAACATAGCCTCCTGTACCGATGACAACATCTGGTTTAAATTCCCGCAACATTTTCTTACACTCGCTAACTCCTTTTAGAAAGCGCATCACAGTCTTTACATTTTCCATCGATATCGAACGTTTAAAACCAGTGATTTCGATTGTTCGAAAAGGGATAGCTTCTCTTGTTACTAATTTAGATTCCAATCCCGCTTCTGTTCCAATGTATAAAAAGGATGTTTCAGGATGTTTTTCCTTTATCATTCGAATAAGAGCAAGAGCCGGATAAATATGGCCTCCCGTTCCCCCGCCACTAACAACAACCTTCATCGTTTTTCACCTCAAATTAATATATACCCTCTCAAGTATTGGTACATTTCAAGAAAATAACTTCTTGAAAGCTTTTACTATCATACTACATTTTCTTACTATATAAATATAGCTTTAGTCTAATTGAAAATAAATCAAAAAAAATGTAGCAATTTTCATCTAATTGTTACATTTCCATCGCTCAAAAAATAAGCCATATCACAATTCGTGCATTCTCATATTAAATCAATATTTCGCGATAATCAATCAATATCCTTTAAAGAAAGCGAAATCATTGGATCTTTTTAACTGAACGAATAATAATCCAATCAACTGCTCCTCCCTAAAAAAAGAAACCTTAAAAGGCTTCTTTTTTAATATCGTGAATATCTACTGATGTTTAATAAAATACCCATAGCAGCAAGCATCAATGTTAACGATGACCCACCGTAGCTTAGAAAAGGTAACGTAATACCCGTCACTGGCATCAGCCCCGTCACTACTCCGACGTTGATCATCACTTGAATGGCAACCATAGCTACCACCCCTACCGCTAAAAAGCTACCGAATAAATCAGGGGCTCCTAACGCTATGCGAATCCCCCGCCAAAGCAAAAGAGAAAATAACAACAGCAGAAACACGCCGCCAATAAAACCAAGCTCCTCTGCTAAAATAGCAAAAATAAAGTCCGTTTGTGGTTCAGGTAAATAGTAATACTTTTGCCTGCTTTCGCCTATTCCTAACCCAAACAATCCACCAGGTCCGATCGCATAGAGGGATTGAATAATTTGAAAGCCACTGCCTAGCGGATCAGACCAAGGATCTAAAAACGAAGTAATCCGTTTCATCCGGTAGGGGGCCGATAACACTAAACCGACAAACCCCACCAAACCGACCATGCCGAGCATCGCAAAGTGAAAGATTCTTGCCCCTGCCACAAAAATCATCACGACACAAGTGCCAACCATGACCGTTCCTGTCCCAAGGTCTGGTTGTAACATAATTAATCCAAAAGCAGTAAACACGAGTGCGAGAGCAGGCACTAATCCTTTACGAAACTCCATCATATATTTTTGATTGTTTGCTAAATATCCAGATAAGAAAATGATCATTGCAAGCTTCATAAATTCCGAAGGCTGGATCGAGAAGGCCCCAGCTCCGATCCAGCTTTGAGATCCATTCCGAACCATTCCAACGCCGGGAATAAGAACTAGAATTAACAGGATGAAACAGATGATGATCCCAAGCCTTGAAAGTCTTCTCCAAGTCCAATATTCCACATTTGTAATAAAATACATTGCAACAAGGCCAACACCAGCAAATAACAACTGCCTTTTAGCAAAAAAGAAAGGGTCATCAAACTTGTATTTAGCCCACACTTCACTCGCACTATACACCATCGTGATGCCAATAGTAAGCAATAACAAAATAACAATGAGCAACAAATAATCAGGTGCAGACTTTTTTACCGACAATGACAAACACCTCTAATTCATAGAATCAGAGCCTTGTCCATCACGCTCTCACTTAAACTAAGACAGGCTCTTAGTTAAGTGTATGCACCGCCTCAATAAATATATCTCCGCGCTGTTCGAAAGTTTTATACTGATCCCAGCTAGCACAAGCAGGAGATAATAAAATCGTATCGCCAGACTGCGACAACTGATACGCCTTAGTAACTGCTTCTGTCATAGCTTCCACTTTCACTACCTCGACAATTCCTGCCTTACGAGCGGTTTCAGCTAGCTTATTTGCCGTTTGCCCAAATGTCACTAACGCTTTCACATTGTGTAAATACGGAAGCAAATCATCAAAACCATTCCCGCGATCTAACCCGCCAGCTAGCAAAATAGTGGGACCTGCAAAAGCAGACAGAGCACTTTTCGTCGCTAACGTATTCGTCGCTTTCGAATCATTATAAAATTTTCTGCCATTCAGCTCACGAACAAATTGCGTCCGATGTTTGACGCCCGAAAAAGTAGATAGCACTTCTTGAATCGCCTCATTCGACACACCCGCCAACTTCACTGCTGAGATCGCACATAAAATATTTTCTAAGTTGTGCATACCAGGTAAAGCAATATCTTGAAGCTTCATAATACTTTCTCCACGGAAACACACCTCACCATTCTCTGCATAGGCTCCATTAGCAACCTTTGTTTTCGTCGAGAACGGAACAATCACTGCTTTTGATTGCTTAGCGAACTGGAACAATTCTTCTTGATCGGCGTTAACAATAAAGAAATCGTCTTCTGTTTGATTTTTTGCGATATTTAGTTTTGCCTTTACATATTCCTCTTTCGTTCCATGATAATCAAGATGAGCATCATAGATATTCGTAATAATGGCAATATGCGGGCAGAATCGATCAATGCCCATCAACTGAAACGAGGAAAGCTCGATGACGACATGGTCTTCTTCCGTAGCTTGTTGAACGACTTGAGAAGCTACTTCACCAATATTCCCCGCAATAATCGCTTTTTTACGATCTGCTTCAAACATTTTATAAATAAGGGTTGTTGTCGTTGTCTTCCCATTTGTTCCGGTAATACCGATGAGCGGAGCTTCTGAAATTAAATAAGCAAGCTCTACTTCTGTTAATACTGGAATGCCTCTAGCAACCGCTCCGTTGACAAGCGGATTAGAGTACGGAATACCAGGGTTCTTTACAATCATTTCAAACCCTTCTTCAAGCAACTCAATCGGATGACTGCCACAAATCACTGTAATCCCTTGCTCAAGTAAATGTTGAGCTTGCGGATTTTCATCTAACGGCTTTTGGTCATTCACTGTCACAAAAGCACCGAGCTTATGTAAAAGCAAAGCAGCACTCACTCCACTTTTTGCTAATCCAAGTACAAGAACTTTTTTATGCTGAAAATCTGTTATTGTTTTCAATTACATCCACGCTCCGATATAAATTCCGATCACTGCACATAACACACCGACCGTCCAAAAAGTGACAACTACTCTCCACTCAGACCAACCGCCAAGCTCAAAATGGTGGTGAAGCGGACTCATACGAAATACACGTTTCCCTGTCGTTTTAAAAGAAACAACTTGAATCATGACAGATAAAGTTTCTGCCACAAACACCGCACCGATCACTAACAGTAAAAATTCCGTTTTCGTTAAAATGGAAATGGTCGCAATCGCTCCACCTAAAGCAAGAGAACCCGTATCTCCCATAAACACTTTTGCAGGGTGAGCATTAAAGACTAAAAATCCTAATACCGCCCCAACAACAGCAAAAGCAAATATTGCTGTTTCATCCATTCCTTGACTCCACGCAATGACAGCAAAGGCACCGAAAGCAATCGCTGACACACCTGATACAAGTCCATCTAAGCCATCTGTTAAATTCACCGCATTCGAAAAGCCGACTAACCAGAAAATTAAAAAGAGGGCATAAAATATTCCTAAATCAATTGTAATATTTGTTAAAGGGAAAGTTAATTCCGTTGATAAATTCGCATTCGTATAAATAACATAGAAAATAATCGAGATCACGATTTGACCTAAAAGCTTCTGCTTCGATGTTAAGCCCAAATTTCGCTTCATGACCACTTTAATAAAGTCATCCAAAAAGCCAAGTAACCCAAATCCAACTGTCACTAATAATAGCAAAACCGTTTCTGTGCCGATCCCTGAATAAATTTGCGCCATAAATAGCGCGGTAATAATGATCGATAGCAGGATCACGATCCCACCCATCGTCGGTGTTCCCGATTTTTTTTGATGGGATTCAGGCCCTTCCTCTCTAATACTTTGCCCAAACTTCAACCTTCTTAAAAACGGGATGAACAACGGTGCAATCGCCACAGTAATGACAAAAGCCATCGCCATCGTTAAAAAGACATCTCTCTCTAGCATATTATTTCTCCTCTTCTTTCCTGTTTACAAGCGCCGCTTTCGCCACCGCACGATCATCAAAATCTAATACGCGATCACCTACAATTTGATAGGTCTCATGCCCTTTTCCAGCAATCACGACAATATCTCCTGGCTGGGCTGCTTCGATCGCATAGAAGATGGCTTCTTTTCGATCGGCAATGATCGTATAGCTTTCTCCATGCACTCCTGCTTCCATATCCTTTAAAATAGCTAAAGGATCTTCACTGCGAGGATTATCAGAAGTAAATACTGCATTCGTAGCGAATTCACATGCTGCTTGAGCCATTAACGGTCGTTTTGTTTTATCGCGGTCTCCCCCGCAACCAACAACAACGAATACACGACCGGTCGCTAACTCTTTAACCGTTTTTAATACATTGATTAGACTATCTGGCGTGTGTGCATAATCAACAATGACGGAAATATTTTCTTCGTTCGGCACTAGCTCAAACCGGCCAGCTACACCTTTGATTTTATCAATCGCTGATAGAATCGTATCGATTGAGATCCCTTTAGAATAAGCCGCTGCAATCGCCGCCAAAACATTGTACACATTAAATTTCCCAGCTAAATTAGTACGAACGGTTTTTCTACCTTCTGGAAACACTAAGTCAAATTCCGTTCCGCTAGCTGTCAACTTCATATTTTTCGCTCGGAACATCGCCTCGTGATCAATCCCATATGTCACAAGATGAGCGGCTGTTTCTTGCTTGTAAATCGCCGACGCTTCGTCATCTTCATTTAAAATAGCAAATTTCGGTTTATTTGCCGAGAATGTATTACCAAGCCTTGTAAAAAGCAAACCTTTCGCTGCCCGATAGTCTTCCATCGTATGGTGATAGTCTAAATGATCTTGCGTTAAGTTAGTAAATACAGCAATATCGTAATCACAACCCCAGACACGCCCCTCTAATAAAGCATGCGAGGAGACTTCCATAATGGCTGTCGTCACGTTTTTCTCATACATATCTTTAAATGTTTTTTGTAGCGTCAAATTTTCAGGCGTCGTATTTTTCGTTTCTATCGTTTCATCCCCGATCTTCATATACATCGTACCAATTAAGCCTGTCGTCTCTTTTGCTTCTACAAATATTTCATTCAACAAATGACTCGTTGTTGTCTTGCCGTTCGTTCCTGTAATACCGATGACATTCATATGCTTAGTTGGGGAGCCGTAATAACAATCCGCAAGCGTAGCCATCGCTCGTTTCGTGCTCGATACAAGAATAACGGGTGCTCCTTCTACTTCAATCGGCTGCTCTGCGACAATCGCGACCGCTCCTTTATTGATCGCTTCTTGCGCGACGGAATGTCCATCAAACGTATATCCTTTTATACAAAGAAATAAAGTGCCATCCATGACTTGACGATGATCATTTTCAATCGATAACACTACAGGATCCGCTGAGCCTACCATTTTATAATAAGGAAGTGACTTTAATAAGTCTGATAATTTCACTATTTTCAATCCTTTCTTTATTGCCAACCTATGTATTGATTGCTTTTTAATTACCTTTACTATTTTAACTAAAAAAAGCAATAGATGCGACTGCTTTCATGAATAAATGAAAATCCCCGCCAATTATATGACGGGAAATAGGTTTCTTTCAAGCTGTTAATTTAAATATATCCTAATAACTGAGCCTGTTTCGACTTTTGTACCAGGCATCGGTGATTGCTGCACTACTTTTTGACCACTTCCCGAAATCTCTAATTTTAAATTTTCTAACTGTACAGATAACTCCTTCTTTGATAAGCCAATTAAATTTGGCACTTTCACAATTTGCGGATCATCCCACTTCACTTCTTTCTCTATTTGCTTCTTTCTTGGTTGAACATTTAATATTTGCAGGCTATCTTCCATCATCTTCCCTACAATAGGGGCCGCGACCGTCCCACCAAATTGTATCGTTCCTTTCGGATTGTCAATCGCTGTGTAGATGACAATTTGCGGATCATCCGCTGGTGCTACTCCAATAAAGGAGACAATGTGATTATTTTTTAAATAAACTCCATCACGAGCTTTTTGTGCCGTTCCCGTTTTGCCTCCCACTCGATAGCCTTCCACAAAGGCATTTCTTCCGGTTCCTTGTGCGACAACACTTTCTAAAGCAAAACGAATTTGTTTGGATGTTTCTTCAGAAATGACCCGTCTTTTGACAACAGGCGTTTTCTTTTTCACTACCTCTCTACTAACAGGGTCCACCAATTCTTTCGCTACATATGGCTCATATAACGTGCCACCATTCACCGCCGCAGAAACCGCTGCTACTTGCTGTATCGGCGTGACGGACACCCCTTGTCCAAAAGAGGTCGTCGCTTGCTCCACTGGTCCCATTCGATTTAGCTTAAATAATAATCCTTTCGCTTCCCCTTGTAAATCAATTCCAGTTTTCTCACCAAATCCAAAGGACCGAACATAAGACAAAAGTTTTTCCTTCCCTAATCGTTCCCCTAACTCAACAAACCCAGGGTTACAAGAGTTTTCAACGACTTCTAAAAAGGATTGATGACCGTGTCCTCCTCTCTTCCAACATCTTAATTTCGCTCCCCCTACACTGACAAATCCGGGGTCATGAAAGTGATCCTTATACAAGTCCACCTTCTTTTCTTCTAATGCTGCGGCAAGCGTAATGATCTTAAACGTAGATCCCGGCTCATATGTGCTCCAAATCGGTAAATTTCGATTAAAAACTTCCGGAGATGCCTCCTGGAATTTCTCCGGATAGAAAGAAGGTCGACTCGCCATCGCCAAAATTTCTCCATTGTTAGGATTCATAGCGATAGCAACCGCTCCATCTGGCTGATACTTCACTTCTGCTAAATCTAATTCTCTTTCCATAATCGTTTGGATCTTTGAATCAATCGTTAACTTTAAATTCAGTCCGTCAGTTGGGGGAGTATAACCATCTGGCATTTGCGGCATTCTTTTTCCTTTTGCATCAGAAAAAAAACTCATGGAGCCTTTTTGACCACTTAACTCCTTATTATAAAATGCTTCTAATCCCATTAACCCTTGATTATCAATGCCGGCAAAACCTAAAACGTGAGCTAAGCTTTTGCCAAATGGATAATGCCTTTTCGAATCCTCCGCTATATATACTCCTTTGATTTCTAAATTTCTCACCTGTTCTGCTTTTTCAAAAGAGATTTTTCTCCCCTCTGGATGAATTCTCTCCATAGAGATTTGTTTTGTAACATGTTGATATGCCTTAGTCGGTGACATATTTAATACCGAAGCTAATTGTTTAGAGGCACTGACTGGATCTTCAATTTGTCGAGGGACGACGTAAACGGTTGGTGCACTTTTATTGTCAGCTAAAGCGACCCCATTTCTATCCACAATCTTTCCCCTCTCTGGCTCAAAAGGGATATTTCTACTCCATAAGTCTTTTGCTTTATTCGTCAAATCATCGCCTAAGGCAAACTGCACATATGCCAGACGAAAACCGATGATGGAGAAAATGATTAACCCAGATAACAAGACAAAAATAAGCCGTTTCCTTACCGTAACAGCCGATGCCCTTTTCAACCAAGCCCCCCCTTCCATTCTCAATCCAATATATGCAAAACAATTGCTTTTATGAAAAAAAGAAAGCTGCCTAGCTGAGCAGCTTTCTTTCTGTTATTTCTTCGATTTTTCTTTTGGTTTCTTCAATGTCACAATTAGCTTTTGATTCGATTTTAACACGGTACCTGGTTGAATATTTTGGCTCTGTACATACCCTTCTCCCGTGAAGCTCACCCGAAGGTTTGCAAGGTTTGCAAGCTTCGTCACATCGCGTAACGACCATCCTTTTAGATCAGGCATCGTTAATTCGCCGTCGGTTTTTAAGATCACTTTCTCTCCTTGCAGCAACTTAGCTCCTGTTTCTGGAAGCTGTCCAACGATCTTTCGCCCTTTCCCTATAACAACCGGCTTTACGCCGTCTTTTGATAAGGATTTGACTGCTTCTTCCTTCTTTTTCTTCGTCCAGTCCTGTAGCTTCACTGTTTTCACAGTAACTCCTTGCTTCGGTTCGATATTCAAATATTGTAAGCTATTTCTCATAACAGGATTGAATATTTTAGAAACAGGAGCAGACCCACCTTCTTCTTCTAATTGAGGTTGAGCCACCGCCACATAAACAATTAATTTCGGATCATCTTTAGGAGCCATTCCTAAAAAGGAGAAAATATAATTGTTTCGCCCTGTTAAATACCCTCCTTTTGGGTCAGGCATTTGGGCTGTTCCTGTTTTTCCAGCTACTTCATATCCTTGAATTTGATACGCTTTTCCCGTTCCATGTTCAGAACTAGTGACTGTTTCTAATACATCTAACACTTGCTGAGCGGTTTCTTTTGAAATCGGTTCGCCTACCACTTTTGGCTTATGATCAACGACTACCTCTTTTGATTGATCATCAACGATTTGATCAATGACATAAGGCTTCATCATTTTTCCCTCATTGGTGATCGCCGTTGCGGCTTGAATCATTTGCAAAGGAGTAGTAGTTGTTCCCTGTCCAAAAGATGTTGTCACTTTTTCAATCGGATAGCGATAAAGAATACTACCCGTCGCTTCATTAGGTAAATCAATGCCCGTCTTTTGACCAAAATGAAAATCATCCAAGTATTGTCTAAAGACATCCGGACCCATTTTTTCTAGCAAGTTAGCCATCACAACGTTGGAGGATCGTTGCATCCCTTCTAAATAACTAATACTCCCCCAACCATTTCCACCATTATGGTCTCGAATGACATTTGGTCCAACTTTATAACTACCAGATTTAAAGAAAGCATTCGGGTTGAACACCCCTTCTTCGATCGCAGCAGCTAAGGTAAACATTTTAAACGTCGATCCTGGTTCAAATGAATATTCCACTAAATCATTTTGCCAGTTTTGATCTAAGCCTGCTCTTGTTCCAGGATGAAATGACGGTCTTTGACTCATTGCTAAGATCGCTCCTGTTTTCGCATCAGCCACAATACCAAATGCCTTGCCCGGCTTATATTGCTGCTCCACTTCATTGAGAGCATCTTCTAAAAACGTTTGTATTTTCGTATCAATCGTTAAGTGAATGTTATCTCCGTTTTCTGGATCTTTAACCATTTCTTTCTTTCCGGGTAATAAGTATCCCCACAAATCACTTTTATACTGTATTTTTCCATTGGTACCTTGTAAATACTTTTCGTACGCTTTTTCAATCCCCATTCTTCCTATCATGGAATGGTTGGCGTCATCTGTTTTTTGGGCAAAACCGATTAAGTGAGAGGCAAACTTTCCATTGGGATAGAAACGTTTTGAATCTCTCATAAAGACAATTCCAGGTAACTTTTCGTTTTCTATATTTTTCTTTGTTTTATTCGATAAGTTCCGACCTGCTTTGCCGAATTCAACTTGGAAAGGAGGGGTTCCATCTGACTTTTTTTTGTTTAATATCTTTTCAACTTCATCCGTCTCAAGATCAATATACTTAGCCAATACTTTAGCCGTTTTTTCTCGGTCCGTCACATGCTTAGGTTTTTTAGGATCGGTCGTCATGGACTGATCTAAAATAGCTACAAGGGTAAATGAACTTGTATCTTCAGCGATGACGTCTCCTTTTTGATCATAAATCGTTCCCCGCTTCGCCTCTAAAACATCCGTCCGTAAATATTTTTGAAGCGCTTCATTTTTCAATGAGTGCCCATCCACTTTTCCAGACACTTGAATCGTTAAAAAGCGAACGAATAAGACAAAAAAGAGCAAGGCGAATATTGAAAATAATATCGCTGCTCCTTTGTTCATATTTTTTTTATTTGCGTTCATTGTGGTTGCACAACCTTAACATTTTGTTCACTCAAATTAAGCCCCAATTCTTTCGCTCGTTTCCATATTTTCTCATAAGTGCTTTCTTCACTTACTTGAACTTTAAGGTCATTGTTTACCCTTTGTTGCTCTTTAACCTTGTTTTCAATCTGTTGAATCTCTGTATTCACTTCATAGACAGCTGTTTGAGTAGAAATAATTTGTGCCCCCATGAAACAAATGGTCAATGCGAATAACAGAAATAGAATTTTTTCTCCTGGCGTAAACAAAAAACGTTTTTGTCGTTGTTCACCTCTATTAATAGTGGCTTGCTTACTCGAATGTACGACTTGCTTTTTCGCTAAATTATTCATCTTCTCCTCCCCTGTTCATTCGATTATCTTTTCTCAGCAATACGAAGCTTTGCCGAGCGCGCACGGTTATTATGCTGCAACTCTTCTTCTGAAGGTAGTATTGGTTTTCTAGTAATTAACGTTAGTTCCGGTTGATACTCTTCAGGGATCACAGGCAAACCAGGCGGAAGATCCGGCCCTTTACTTGCTGCTCTAAAAATTGTTTTGCAAATTCGATCCTCTAATGAGTGGAACGTAATGACGCTAATCCGTCCTTTTGAATTCAGTAATTCAATGGAGTTCTTTATTGACTGTTCGAACACACCTAGCTCATCATTCACTGCAATTCGAATCGCTTGGAAAATTCGTTTCGCCGGATGACCCCCTTTTCTTCTAGCTGCCGCTGGTATGCCCTCTTTAATTAACTCGACAAGCTCACCCGTTGTTTCAATCGGGCTCTTCTCGCGAGCCGCTTCAATTTTACGAGCAATTTGCTTTGAAAATTTTTCCTCTCCATACTGAAAAAAGATTCTGACGAGATGTTCATATGGCCAATGATTGACCACTTCATAGGCAGTGACACCGCCTGTTAAGTCCATTCTCATGTCTAACGGGGCATCGTGATGGTAGCTAAATCCTCTTTCTGGGGTATCCAGTTGCGGGGATGAAACGCCTAAATCATATAAAATACCATCTACTTTGTCGACACCGAGACGTTGAAGCTCTTCACGTATATATTTAAAATTGCTTTTCACGAATACAACCTTATCCCCGAAGCGAGCAAGTTTTTCCTTCGCATGTTTGATCGCTGTTTCGTCTTGATCAAAAGCGTATAACTTTCCCTCTTCACCTAGTTGAGATAATAAATATTCGCTATGTCCAGCACCGCCAAGTGTACAATCTACATAAATTCCATTCGGGTGGATGTTTAATCCGTCTACTGTTTCTTTTAATAATACGGTTGTATGTTCAAAGTTCAAGAATCACCATTCCAATCGATTTCATAAATATCAAAATCAACCTTAATCTCGACAATTTTAGCGATTGATTTTCTTCCCTAACTCTACCACAACCACCCGCTTTTCTCCACTATTTTTGATTTCTGCCCAAACCATTAAATCCCTGCTTTTAAACAAAACTTTTCATCTCTTTCTTTCGCTAAATTCGCTCATAAACCACTTTCCCTCACCATATTCTCTGAATTAGCCAGTAATCACATCGCCTTCATTCACAAAAACCGTTCTTTTTACGGGTGAATCTTACAATTTATTCAATTTCCAAACATAATAAAAAACCAGATCTCTCACTATTTACGAAAAGATCTGGTTCACATGTTAAATTTTCACCACTTGATGTTCCCCATTAAATACATAGTCCAGTTTCATTAGTTCATCAACAACATCAAGACCATATTTATTTAAAAAGTAGAAAACATTCCATATCCGCTCTTGAGGGGCTCCTCCAGGCTTTAATGCCTGCTGCACACGAACATATTTACTTAGTACATCCTCATGCTGACGTTTCAACATATCATCTGTTTTTTTCTCTAAAAATTGCAGCTGTTGCAAATGAAACTGACGATTCTTTTCGATAATCGGTAGTGTCCCTTTATGCAATCGCTTTGCTCTTTCCTCAAACATATCATAGTGTTCCATTAAAGAGGTTTGAACGGACGCAATCAACTCATGAAAATGATCATCTCTAACCGACTGCCAAAACAGCTCTTGTTCCTTTTCTACTCCATGAATTAAAGCAGAATCTAGCGAAATGTTTAACTCCTGTAAGTCGCTCACAATGTTTCGTTCAATTAAAGTCATGTTTAAACGAGCTTCAATCGGCGGCATTTTCATCTCAAATAATTCAAAGACATTCTTTAACTCCGCCCAATAAGCAATTTCACCCGGACCAGCAATAAAAGCAAGCGTAGGAAATAACCATTCCTGCATCAATGGCCGCGTCACTACATTATTGCTGAATTTTTCTGGATGACACTCCAATAAGTGAAGCAGTTCTTCTCTAGAATATTGAATACCTCCACTTTTCCTGATGAATAACTCTCTAGCTCGATCATATTCTAGCAACAGTCGTTCATTATTTTCATAAATAAACAGATTGGCTGCTTGAGGAGATAACTCGATCATTTGCTTAAACGAATGAGTTGTCACGGTTTGTTGCGCTTCTTGCACGCTCGCCGTAATTTCTTCCGTCCGCTCAATCATCTGTTTGAAAAACGATGACTCTAATCGCCTTAATGAAGGATGAGCTGCGTCAACCAAAAGTAGTCCATATTGACTGAATAAGGAATGAATCAAACTCGTGAAAAAGTCGGTAATCGTCACAGAGCGATCGATCGCTTCATGGACGAAACGTAACAGCTGGTTCGTATGTTCCGTCTCTTCCATATTAGCGAATAACTTTTCCACCCAATGCTTCATTTGCTGATGATCAAATTCAATATCAGATATCATTCGCTTTTCTAACATTTTTTCTGGATACGTTTTTTTCTCCATCATTTCATCAGATTTAACATAAACATGATTCACTTCTAAAAAGTCATGGTCTTCCCCAGCAATCCAAAAAACAGGAACAACAGGAATACCGAGTTCCTTTTCTTTTTGCTCTGCTAATTTGATAATCGAAATAACTTTGTGAATAGTATACAGCGGCCCCGTTAATAAGCCCGCTTGCTGTCCACCGATCACTACAGTCGACCGTTCATCCTTTAATTTTCGAAGGGAGGTCGCGACCATTTCAGACTTTGGTAATGTTCCCATATAACTCTCAATACAATCTACGAGAGAGTCCCTCATAAAGCTTCTGTTATTTAAGTCAGCTACTCGCTGTTGATACACATCTTCTTCCGTTAATTGATAATGAAAAAAGTCCGTTACAGGCGCTTCTTGCTTTAAGTAAAGAGAAGCAAATTGATTAATCGCCGGAAGGGAAATCCGATCCAGTTCCATATATATGAACTTCCTTTCTACATACATTTTTACTTGTTTGAGTATACCATCTATTGAAAATAAGAAGAAATATTGCGACTCAATTGAATGATTTTTTCTCTAACCCTTTGATCATCCAATAAAGGGTTTGTAGCAATGGAACATCTACTTCTTTCTTCGCTGCTTCGTTCAACACATAGCCTACAATCGCTTCTACTTCCGTCTGTTGCCCTTTTTCTAAATCACTTAACATCGAGGAGCGATTATTGGCGGTCTTTAAACAAATTTGCTCAATGTTCGTCCACAGTGTTTCTTGGACATCATTTTGAAATACCGCTAAAAATTCAATAAATATAGTTTGAGCCAGTTTCAAAAAAGCGGAGTTGGTCATCAACTCTCCATTAGTGACCTTTAATACCGCTGTTAATGGGTTAATTACGACATTCGCCGCCAACTTCTCAAGTAGCATCGTTCTTGGGTTCTCTCTCCACACGAACGGAAACGTTTCCTCAAACAACTTCAAAAACGGAGATAACTTTTGCTCTTCCCCTCGATAAACAGAAATATTTGTTCGATTTCGTCCTCTCACGCCAATCATCGTCATGTCTGTACGAAGCACTCCATGCTCGACGGTTGCCACATACAGATGCTTATGAGTCAAACGATCTAATTCTTGTAAATGTCCCATCCCATTTTGCAAAAACACAAATGGGACATCATCGCTTATTTGCTGGAGATAAGGAAGAATGTTTGGCAATTGATATTGTTTCACAGCAATAAATAAAAGATCGAGCTGATAATCCCTCATATGTTCTGTTATATCTGCTTGAACATAACGGGTGACTGTTTGTTCGTCTTCGATACGTGTAATCCCTTGTTCAGAGAGCGTCCTTGCTTGTTCAACCGTTTTAGTAAATACGATCGTTGAATCCATTTCTGTCATTTGCGTGGCGAACAAAAGGCCTATAGCGCCGCCTCCAATGATTCCAATTCCCACAACTTTTTACCTCTTTCACAATAGAATGATCGTTTCTTTTAGTAATTCCACAAAAAATGAAAGCGTTATCAAGAAGCCTATTCATTTATCTGAATTTATATTATATAATAAAAATATAAAATTGATTATGCAATTCTCAATACTTATAGGAGGAAATAACATGCAATTATCAGTTAAAAATTTAAAAGTAAATTTCAAAACGATAGAAGAATTTAAAAGCTTTAAAGAGTATGGATTAGAAGAACTATCCATGTTAGAAGAGATTCAAATCACTATGGTCGAGGATAATGCAACCTCCCCATTTTACGGTATTTACTACGGAGATAAGCTTGTTGCTCGCATGTGTTTATATGTGAAGCAAGATCGAGAAAACTTACTGAAAGATATTTCAGACAGATACCTTGAAATTTGGAAACTAGAGGTACTACCTCAATTTCAGCATAAAGGCCTCGGCTTACAGCTTGTCGACTTTGCTAAATCCTTTAATTTGCCGATTTTAACTAAGGCACGTGTGAAATCCAATAGCTTCTGGCAAAAAATGAACTTTGTACCCTTATCAGAGACTAGTTCCCGTTTACTTTGGGACCCAAACTCTATCATCACACAAAAAATTAGTTAAATCGTTATTGGACCATATCGGATACTCATCCATTATGGTCCAATTTTTTATTTCTTGTTTAAAAAGCTAGCGACAGCCTCATGATGAGCTTCTGCCTCCCAAAGAATCGCACATTGCCTAATTTCTTGTTCGATTCTCTCCGATAGGTCACTAGATGCCCATTTCCGAATTTGTATTTGCTTATAGGCAGATAATACCGAGCTATGAATAGTAGATTCATTCTGCAAAAACGCTCAACAACTTCCTCATTGACTTTATCAACCACTCGATGAATGAAGCCAATATCGGCTAATTGCTCGGCCCGATAAATAGCTGCTTCCGATAATAGTTTTAAGGCATGATAAGGAGCGATTCGTTCAAACAGTAACGTCCCTCCACCCCAACCGGTTGTAATCGCTAAACTTCCTTGAATAAAGCCCATTTTCGCTCCTGCCTTAGCAATTCGGAAATCACAAGCAGTCGCAATTTCACAGCCTCCACCGACCGCTGTCCCATTAATTAACGCAATCGTCGGCTTTGGTAAAATCGTTAGTTTATACAAGATTTTGCCCATTTTTGAAAGCATGCGGTATGCTTCCTCTTCTGTTCGTAGCGCATGAAAAACCGATAAATCTCCACCTGAACAAAAGGCTTGCTCTCCTTCGCCTGTAATGACTAACGCTCGCACATCCGGCTCTTTCGCACGTTCAATCGCTCGATCTAACCCTTCCATCACTTCGAAATTGACAGCGTTTCTTTTTTCTGGTCGTGTGATTGTAAATTCTAAAATGCCATTATGTAATCGTTTCATTTGAAAATCCATCCACTTTCCCTCCCCTTTCACCCATTGTAGCCTCCATCTAGTAAAGTCTTCAATAAAAAAACGTGAAGAGCCATGGTCTCTTCACGTTTTTTTATTAGGATCGAATAAGTAAACAAAATTATTTGCTTACAACTTCTTTTCCTTTATATGTTCCGCACTCTTTACAAACACGGTGAGCCAATTTCATTTCACCACAGTTCGGGCATGCTACCATACCAGGTACTTGTAATTTGAAATGCGTACGGCGTTTGTTCTTTTTAGTCGTAGAAGTTCTTCTAAAAGGTACTGCCATTATTTCCACCTCCTTAAAAGAGATTGTAAGTATATGAAGCCAGAATTAGCTGGTACTTCTCAATTTTCATTCCTCATTTGATTTGAAAAAGTCAGCCAGACCTGCTAATCGCGGATCGACCTTTTTTTCTTCTTTCGGAAGCTCCTCTTCGCTATGATACTCCCAGCCTTTCCCTGATGGAATCACATGCTGATCAGCATCTTCGCTCAACACTTGCATTGGTACTTCCAAAAGAATCGCTTCTTCCAAAGTTGGTGCTAGGTCAATCACATCTCCTTGCACCTTATGAATCTCATCTTCATCCCCATATTCACTGAACAAAGATGGCTTCAATAAAAATGTTTCAGTCATTTGAAAATCAAACGGGTATTGCACATCAACAAGTGTTCGCGAACAAGGTAAAATCATTTGACCTTTCACTCGCAAATGAAATGTAACTTTCTCTGGACTGATGTCCGCACGCCCTGTTACATGAACAGGAGCTACATTTCGAATTTGAGGATCTCGACTCTTCAAAACGCTCATATCTACAAGCTCATCAAGAGTCAAACCTTTATCACGAAACTTTTGTAATTGAATAATCGACCATTTCATCACTATCACCTCAAGGCAACAAAAGTAATTATAGCTTTCACAAAAACGTTTGTCAATATATTTTCTTTACACACCGAAAAGCGAAAGCGGATGTTTAGACTCGACGACATCAGACGAACCGTCAAAGTGGCGCTCTTTGCCACACAGATGGGACGGCTTATGTCCGAGAGTCTGTCCGCTGGAGCTAGACAACACCGAAAAGCGGAAGGCGCTTGTCCATCGGCGACAAGCAAAAGACAAGTCGGCTGAAAGGTTGCTCTTTAACCTTTTGGACGGATTGGCTTTTGACCTCGAGCCGATAGCGCCTGGAGCTAGACACGAAAAGCTGAGCTATTGACAACTAAAACACAGTAAATGACAATAATAACATTATCAATATTAAATAACTATAACAGAGGAACGATTAAATGAAAACAGTTGGTATTGTTGTTGAGTATAATCCTTTTCATAACGGCCACTTATATCATGCTCAAAAAGCACGAGAAGCAGCCAACGCTGATGTCGTGATCGCTGTGATGAGCGGACATTTTTTGCAGCGAGGAGAGCCCGCCCTCATCCATAAATGGACGCGCACCCGAATGGCACTTCAAAATGGGGTTGACCTCGTTGTTGAATTACCTTATGCCTTCTCGACGCAAAAAGCTGAAATTTTTTCTTTTGGAGCCATTTCGATTTTAAAGGAATTAGCTTGTGATTCCTTTTGCTTCGGTAGTGAAAATGGGCAAGTTGAGCCTTTTCTAGATACTTTAGAAATGATCAAGTCGGCGTCTCCAGCTTTAAATCCATTGATTCATTCCTATATGAAGGAAGGGTATAGCTTTCCGAAAGCACAGACGTTAGCAAGAGAACAACTATTTCACGATTCTCTACCACTTGATTTATCGATGCCTAACAATATTTTAGGTTATCATTATGTACAAGCGAATGATCGATTGACAGATCCAATGCAGCCGCTTACGATTAAACGCCAGCAAGCTGGCTACCACGATGAAAGCTTAGCATTTGACAGCATCGCCAGTGCGACAGGCATACGTAAAGAAATAGCAGATTCTAAACATGTATCAGCGATTAAGAAATTTGTCCCTGAAAGTACATTGATGGAACTGACACAATATCATCATGAACATCATATCTTCCACAGCTGGAACATGTACTGGCCGTTATTAAAATATCGGCTGCTATCCGCTTCTATCGAGGAGCTACAATCGATTTATGAAATAACAGAAGGGATCGAATTCCGTTTAAAAGAAACCGCTCGCCATGCAACTAGCTTTATCGATTTTATGGAACAAGTTAAAACAAAACGCTACACTTGGACACGAATTCAACGAATGCTCGTCCACATCCTTACGAACACAACGAAAGAAGAAATGAAAGAAGCGATGGCATCTGTCCGTTATATTCGCCTATTAGGAATGAATGGACGGGGACGTGAGTATATGAAAAGCGTCAAAAAAGAACTCTCACTCCCTCTTATTGCTCGGGCGGCTTCTCATAAAAAGTTACTCGCTTTAGATATAAAAGCATCTGATGTATATATGCAAGGTGTGCAAACGCCTCATCTCTTAAATAGCGAATTTACCCAGCCTCCTATTTTGCTGCCATAAAAAAATGAGCTGACACTTTTTTCATAAAGGTCAGCTCATTGATTTTAACTAGCTATCAAGTAGTCTAAGGCATCGCGAAAGGTTTTCACAGGAATAATTTTCATATCTGTTCCTATTTCCTTCGCCATTTCAACAGCTTCATCGTAATTAGGCCTAATGTCGGGAATGTTTCTTTTTAATTCCGCTGTGATTTCATCATTTGGTGCAAAAAACATCTCCGCTCCCGCACGATCAGCAGCCACTACTTTTTGTTCAATTCCACCAATACGACCGACGTTCCCATCTGAGTCAATCGTGCCTGTACCAGCAATTTTTCTACCTTTCGTAATATCTTGCTCGGTCAATTGATTATAAATTTCTAAACTAAACATTAAACCGGCTGAAGGCCCACCTATTGATTCTGTTTTCAATTGTACTTCCGGTGTGCTAATTAATTTTTTTTGATCCGTTAAACTAATCCCAATACCTGCTTTGTTGCTGTTATTGGCAAAGTTTTTTAATGCAATCTTTTTCTTTTTTTCTTTCCCGTCACTCACAAATTGGATCGTTACTGCCTCACCTGACTGTTTAGCTTGCACATAATCGGTAAACTGCTTAGATGATTCGAGCTTCTTTCCATCAACAGCTACAATCCTATCCCCCGCCTGAACGATTCCTTCTGCTGGCATTCCCGGAAAAACACTCAACACATAAATTCCTTCATAAATGTATTTATAAGGCTTGTTCGCCGCATCAAAAGCAACTTGAATTGCCTGCTGTTGAGAGCTATCCATTAAATACGTTTGTCTAATATTATATTCTTGATCTGATTCGTGAGGACTACGGACATTGTCGATGGGAACTATTTCTTCATAATCAAGCCATTGAGCCAGCGCATAAGAGATCGGTGTCGCCTCTCCCATTTTAATTGTCGTCAACATGAGCGCACCTTCCGCTTCGTTGCCTCCCGTTACTTTCACAATTGGCGCCAGCTCATGAGCATCCCCAGGTTTCATGACATAATAGGGAAGCTCAATGAAGGAAATCGCAATAATAATTAATAACAAAAAAAAGGTCACTGAAGTTCGTTTATTGTTCATGATGCAACTCCTTCCACTTCTCAATCTGTTCGATAATATCAGGCATTCTCTTTTTTGCTTCTTGCTCTCCTGCGGCAATAATATCTTGAATATTCGTAAACGCTTTCGAACTATACATTTCTACAGGTGGACGAATCATCACATTCGAAGCAATTTGCCTACTTTCAATAATTTCCAATTGTAAAATATCAATGCTTTGCATAATCACATCAAAAATGGTTTGGATCTCAGCATTTTTTTTGACAGAAGAGACATCTACTCCAATCACGATGTCTGCCCCCATCTCTTTCACAACGGAAACTGGTACGCGATCAATCACACCGCCGTCAACAAGCAGGCGTCCATTTATTTTTTCAGGAACAAAGATCCCAGGAATCGCAATGCTAGCTCGAACAGCATCTGCTACAGCCCCCTCCTTAAACACGACCTTCTCCGCCATTCGAATATCTGTTGCGACAATGGCCACAGGAATATTTAAATTCTCAATATTTTTCCCATGAGTCAATACTTGAATAAAGCTTTTTATTTTCTTTCCAGCAATGAACCCCGTTTTTGGAAAGATAAAATCAAGAAAGTATTTTCTTTTAAACGCTTTCGATAGTTTGTATAGCTGCTCCATATCTTGCCCTGCTGCATATAAACTCGCG
Organism: Bacillus sp. Hm123; assembly: GCF_051842975.2. NCBI lineage: Bacteria > Bacillati > Bacillota > Bacilli > Caryophanales > Bacillaceae > Bacillus > Bacillus sp. Hm123. The sequence continues at coordinate 1,225,829 of NZ_CM200277.1, read as the reverse complement.
ACAAGCGACCCCATGCTGCTGCCTGCGATCATATCAACTGAAATATTCTCCTCTGTTAATGCTTTCAAAACGCCGATATGGGCAAACCCTCTAGCTCCCCCTGAGCCAAGAGCTACTCCGATTTTTGGTTGTTGCAAATTTTTCCCCTCCATCTCAGGATTTCCTAATAAGCTATGGTCTATTTCTAAATGATATGAGTATATTGAAAAAAACAGGACAAGTGTATAAATGGTTTTGAATTAATCATATTGTACCTGAATTATATCGTGAATCCCAGAGTGGAGCTGTCTATGTACAGGATAGGAGGGAATGAAGGTTGACCGCTTCCAAAATAAAAACCCTGCTTTTAGCATTTTTCATTAGTCTGTTTGCTTTCTCGTTAATCCTATTCCCAAAGGTCTCCTTCGAAGCATCAATTAGAGGATTAAATATGTGGTGGGAAATCGTTTTCCCCTCGTTACTTCCTTTTTTTATTTTATCAGAAATGATGATTGGACTTGGAGTTGTCAGCTTTATTGGCGTGTTGCTTGAACCGCTGATGCGTCCGCTGTTTAAAGTGCCAGGAGCAGGTGGATTTGTCTGGGCAATGGCCATGGCTTCTGGTTTTCCTTCAGGAGCTAAGCTGGCCACACGCTTAAGACTAAACGGAGAACTAACTCAACTAGAAGCTGAACGGCTCGTTTGCTTTACGAACTCTTCTAACCCTTTATTTATTTTCGGAGCGGTGTCTATTGGCTTTTTTTACAACGCTCATTTAGGTATTTTGCTTGCCAGTGCTCATTATTTAGGAAACTTCCTTGTCGGATTGACGATGCGATTCTACGGAGGGAACGAAAAGAAAAAAGCAGGGGATACTAGCCCCTTCTCTTTCTACAACGCCTTTTCTGCTATGCATCAAGCTCGCCTAAAGGATCAGCGGCCGATCGGGCAATTAATGGGGGACTCTGTTCTTTCTTCTGTTCAAACATTGCTCATGATTGGCGGATTTATTATTCTGTTTTCTGTCATTAACAAGCTATTGTTTCATTTGCATATTACTTCTTTATTAGCTGCTGGAATATCGGAAGTCTTCCGATGGCTTCAGCTATCTTCTGAGCTCACCATTCCTTTTGTTGCTGGTATATTTGAAATTACACTTGGAAGTCAAATGATTAGCCAAGTTCAAGATAGTACCCTTTTACAACAAAGTATTGTCACAAGCTTTATCTTGGCCTTTAGCGGGTTAAGCGTGCAAGCACAAGTGGCAAGTATTTTAGCGGAATCAGATATTCGTTTTCGTCCATTCTTTTTTGCTAGAATTCTTCACGGCTTATACTCTGCTTTTATCGCCTTCATTCTTTGGCAGCCTGTTTATGAACGTTCAGTTAAAAACAGCGGAACTCTTCATTCTCTACCTGTCATGAACCTCCAGCAGTCACCTGTGAACGACATGATCATTTTACTCAAACAATACGGGCCGCTAATTACGATTATGATGTTAACAACGTATACGATTTTGTACATACGTACAAAAAAACAATAAAAAAACACCTAGTTTCTCGGCGATCGACTAGAGAAACTAGGTGTTTATGTTAAGTATGTTGATATTTCTTTTTTAACGCGATTTCCACTTCTTTTGGAACTAGGTCTGAGATATTAGCATTGTACTTAGCTACTTCCTTGACGATGCTTGAACTTAAGAAGGAATATTGACTATTGGTCATCATGAAAAAAGTTTCCACATGATTATCTAGCACTCTGTTCATGGAAGTAATTTGCATTTCGTATTCAAAATCTGATACAGCTCGCAAACCGCGCAAAATAGCATTGGCATTTACGCTTTTTGCGTACTCTACCAACAAATCGTTGAAGTGATCCACTTCTACATTCGGCAAATGCTTTGTAACTGTCTTAATGAGTTCTAACCTTTCGTCCACTGAAAAAAGTGGCGCTTTAGAAGAATTACTTAAAATGACCACGTAAATCTTATCAAAAATTTTCGCTCCCCTTTGAATAATATCTAAGTGTCCATTTGTAATTGGGTCAAAACTTCCCGGACATACTGCAATACTTGCCATTAACGCTCCCCCTTATTTATCTGACCATTCAAAAATTGACACACGAATGATACCATATGTCTCTATTTTTACTTGTTGCAATTGCCCGATCATCTCCGGCAAAAAAATATCAGAGCCGTGCTCACAAACGATAAACCCACCAGCATTTAACAACCTTTTCTCTTCAATCCATTTCAGAAGCTTCTCTAGTTGCTGTTTTTTGTATGGCGGATCTAAAAAGATTCCATCAAAAACAAGTTCTCGTTTCGTAATCGCTTTAAGCGCTCTCTCGGCATCATTTCGATACACTTCACAACAATCAGCATAGCCGCACTTCTCTACATTCCCCTTCACCGTTTGAACCGCTTTCATGTCACGATCGACAAAGATCATGCTCTGAAAACCTCTACTTAATGCTTCGATCCCCAATCCGCCACTACCAGCAAACAAATCAAGCCCGAGTCCACCAGAAAAATAAGGACCAATCATATTAAATATGGCTTCCTTTACTTTATCCGTTGTTGGTCTCGTATCTCGACCCGGCACGGCCTTTAATGGGATTCCTTTTTGCTCACCTGAAATAACTCTCATCATTCATTCACCATTCATAAAGATTTTCTCATCCATGTTAACACAATTCTATGACTGAATCTAGATGATTTCCATTTCTTCGTATTTGACTAATTTCTTTCATTACTAGTTTAAAAAACGGAAAGCGGGTCATACTATTAACAACAACATCACTCGGGATGTTGTCGATCACGGAGAAAGCATAATTCCCCATATGCCTTTTCTCCGGTTTCTCCTCTCCCTTTTCCTTCTGTCTAACTGTTGACAATAGAAGGAACCTGCTGAATGTTCTCAGCAGGTTTTTTGTTTTTTTACAAATCAAGCAAATCAATGAGAATTTGATCATTTTGTTCACTAACAGCAACTAAAAATATTTTTTGAAGCCAACTATCTTCAATGTATAGTTCACCGTTATAAGTAACTAGCGCATTCTCATATAGTCCATAATCCTCCTCATTCACAATAAAACGATGGTGATCAAGATCAAAACGATACGTATCTGCACCTTTGTTAACAAGTAACGACCGACCATTAGAAAGTACCTTCACATCAAATCCAAGTTGACGTAATGTCGGCTGAAACGGAAATAACAAGGCTCCTTTTTGATTAATCGCTTTAAATGTCATTACCTTTCCATTCACTATGACAGAACGAGTATCTTTAAAAACTAACGACTTAGTTACATCCTTCGCCTTATGGTTTTCCTGAAAGAAATGCGTTTCTAGCCCTTTCACCCTAGACAACATTCGATCTAATTGCTCTGCTGTCATCGCCTCGTCCTTCATCTGCAAAATCTCAGCTTTGTATGCTGCTTGTTCTTCAGGTGTTAATTGCTGTTGCAAAGACTGATACATTTTTTGTGATTTTTGAGAACCAAAGGCATGGTTCAGTTCAAGGGAGATCATTACTTCCGCCAACCACTCCTCCGATTCCTTAAAACGATACTTATTTTTCATATCGTTTAATTGGATCGTGTTAATGAGCTCTGCCAACTGCTTACTATTGTTTAAAATATGAAAATGATCAGATGAATAAGCCGGATGCTGATTCGTTACAATGATGGTTTTTCGCTTAGGAATGGCTAAGTTTTTTAATGAATCCATAGGAGCTTTTATTTCAGATGGCATATATAAAGCTACATTTACTCCTGCTTTCACTTTAACTAACGGACTTGATTGCCAATAAAGTGCATCCGCTCCTCCATTTCCTTGAAACTCATAATAGTTGATCAGATTCTTTTTTTGTCCGCCTGTATCTTTCAACCCTGAATACCAGTTACCTGTTCTCAATTTCTTATCTGTTAAGTAAATAGATGTTTTTTCAATTTCTGCTTCCTTCACTTTCACAAACCAATTCGTCAATAACATCGAAGACTTAGCAGGAGGCGAATGTAACGTATATGAAACGGTAAATGTGTGATCTTTCGGAGTGATTAAGGCACTTAGTCCGTTTAAAGAGCATTCCCCTTCCTTCGTCTCGCAGCGCATCTCTTTAGCATCAATAGGAAAAATAAGCGTTTGCGGCTTATCGATTTGTAAATGATGAAAGGTTTGTTGAATAGCAAACCCTTTCTCTGAATAAACGATTTGAATTTCTTGTTCAAGCTCATTGTCATCAAGCACTTTAGAACTTCCTTTATATCCATTCCATTGTAAAAATATTATTCCCCCGGAAATAATCATTAAAAGTAAACTAAATAACAAGGATTTTTTCACCATATCCATTTCACCCTAACTAGTCATATATTCACAACTATAAGATAGCAAATTCCTGATTAAAAAAGCTATTTTTTATTCATATTTATTGTCTTTTTCGTGAAAGGTCATCGAATCACCTACCAGAAAAAGGATTTAACGATCTTTTTGGTTGAGCTTTATGATAGAGAACGGTACAATGAATAAGGAATTTTCTTAAAAGAATGGAGGGTATCTTTTGATCCAGCGATTTATCGAGCTTGGTGAGGGGTATTCAGATTTATATGAACTCATCGAGATCGCTCAAAATAATAAACACCGTTTGCGCCATATGCTCGCCTTGCATTCGATTATAGAAGACAGACCTGTCACTTCACTTATCGTTGTGCTAGAGCCGACAAATCCAGGCAGCTTTCAACCACTGTATATCTGTCGAGAAGGAATTCCTCATCCGGTTTCTACCCCTAGTCAGCGCTTTGATTTATTTCAAGAAGTTGCTGAATCGTTAAATAAAGTAATCATTCAATTTGATGTGAAGCCTTCTACCGTGTTTGCAGAAAAAACATTGTATTATCAATATTTGATTGGAATCTTGAGATTAAATCACTATATTCCACCGTTAAATTAAAAAAAGCAGGAAAGATTCCTGCTTTTTTTAAACGCCGATTTTATAATCATATTCTTTCGCTTTATCTGGCTTAGAATTTTCATATTCAGTTTTCAAAAATGGTTTAAAAGACGGCTCTACTTTTTTTACGAATGAAAGAGAGTTCAATTTCTCCATAACCTTCTCTATCTCTTCTTGGTTACAATAAACGACTGCATACTTCATTCGCTTTGATACATAGTGTACATTTCCATATTTACGCAACGATTTAACGGGCTTCGTATGATGAAGCCAAACAATCACAGCCTGCCGTTCGATAAACATATAATCTCCCTCAGATAAGTACTTTTTCATTAAGTCTAGCACAGAAGGAAAAGTATTAGCAACTACGATTCACTGAATCCGAGCGCATCTATGCTGAACAGCCGCAGCCTCCACCGCTTCCACAGCCTCCACCACAGCTAGAGCCTGTGGAAAAGAACGGGTTACCGGTAGGCACTTTAATCGACTGTGACACAGACCGGCCTAAAAGCTCACTTATTTCATCTAATAATGTTTGCAACTCTTTCTCTGCCACGCGGAAAGCCGCCACATTCTCATCTAAATCCATGTCACGCTTTGCCTCTCGAATTTCTTTCATTACACGGCTATAGTCTGGATGATAACGACCGAAACGTTGGACTTCCTCATAAAGGTCTTTTAAGCGACTGAACCTTTGTATCTTTTCCCGTGTTTTTGGGATTGTATATAAAAGCGAATAGCATACTCGATACTTTTCAGCAATATCTGAAAGCAAGACCATTTGGCCGAGCTGCTCCGCTTGCTCCATTGTATGAATCTTTTCTAATGTAGTTGTAAGCAATATGCCCACCTCCATTCCATTATATTAACATATTCCTCTCAAAAGAAAAATATTTACGGAATGGTTACTTGAAAGGTTTTCTCGTATCCGAGAGGCTGATTGCTCTTATCTACAAGCTTCACATCGATTGTATGTTTACCTGGAGTTAAACCTTTGACGATAAAAGCAGCCGTATCATATTTTTTGTAAAATGCTCCATCTATATAAACCGCTGCATGCCCGATTACCTTACCTTGTCTTCCTTCAGTTGAAAACGAAACATTCTCCACAACACATTCAACCAATACCTGTTGTCCTTTTAACGTATGACTGACCGTCCAACTATGATTTTTTGTCCCTTCTGCTTCCACTTCTTTCACTTCAGGAACGGTTGATAACGCTTCTGGCTCAGGAAAATTGAGCTTACAACCAGTTAACATCATGAAAACCATCGCTACAATCCATACCCTCATGTTCTACACTCCTCATCTTTTTATTTTAGTGTGAACAAAAGGAGGTATTTTTATTGATCATTTTTTGGTGACTCTGTCGAATTTGTAGTTGGTGTGGATATTTGCGAATTCATCATCGAAAATAAAGCTGAAGCTAATAACAGCCCATCATTGACTCGTTCTACTTGATGAGGAAACGTTTTTTTATAATAATGAAGGCTCGCCCGTTCAAATTTCTCCAAATCGTACGGATTTCTACTTAACAGTCGATACCAAATAGGCTCTTTCCTTAAATAAGCTAACCACTCTTTATTGTTATTGATTTTTTCCATAACTCCCTGCCTCAATCTAAATCCCTCCTTTTCGAAGGCCAAAGTGGATCACTTTTACCTTTCCGCTGATCGACCAAGTCAGCAAGTATTAACTGAATCGTTTCCAATATCGATTGGCATTCAGCCACGTAACTATTCCACTTATTTGCATCCAATGACGCAATCGTCTCCACTATCTTTTCGCTCCAACTAGAAGCCACTTCTGTTTCTCTCTCCTGTCCTTCTTCATCAACCACTTCACCAACTTCATACCACTCTTCAAACAATTGTTGTAACGTTTTCTTTCTTTCCCTTACCATTCTTTTTAATTTTGGTTGCTCACTCATATACTTTTTAAATCGTTGTACTTCTGGATGTAATGTATTCTTCCCCATGTAGCATCCCTCGCCCAATAAATTTGCTACTATTACTTTATGGGCTAGAGGATAAAAAGTGAAAAAGAATTCATCATAAAAAGGCAGCCTAAATGGCTACCTTTTCGTGACGAAATTTTGCGTATAATATTTGCGATAAACGCCCGCTCCTAAAAGCGAGTACTCTTCTTCTAATAGCGCTTCTCGATGATCTTCCGAATTAAGCCAGCCTTCCACAGCAGCTGGTCCGTCTATATAATTAGCCGCAATATTTTCACCCGCTGTTTGAAATGCGATATTCGCTTTCGTTAACCGGTCACCTAAATCACCTGCAGAAGGAGATTCATGTGCAAAATATTGCTTTTCAAACATCTCCTGACTATGTGATCTAGCCACATCTGCTACATCTGGCGCCCACATCAATTGAGTGAGATCGAATCGAACACGAATCATATTTGTTAAGTCTAATATTTGTTGTTCGCTTCCTGCTTGAATCTTCGCCCATGCAGACGATGGTGGTTCAGGAACAACTGGCAAATCCCCACGATAGACCATTTCATATGGTCGATGTTTAAGCAAACTATCTTTTGTTAAAAAACGAACACTAGAAAGCGTTCCAGTAAATTTATCAATATATAATTGCGCGTAAATATCGCCTAACGGAATCAGTGGACGAATGTTAAAGTCCTCCTCCGACAATTCAAAACGGTACGTTCCTTCTTTCATATTAATAACAATTTCTGTATTCAATAAATTAGTGCGAAAAATTTCAGCCGATGGTTGTCCGATCTTGAAAGGAGCCACATCTGTTTCACCTGTAGCAAAAGCCGTTACGATCTTATTTCCTTCTACACCAAATTGAACATACTGATGATCTTTTTTATAAATCCACCACTCGTATCCGTAAGCAGACAAGTCTTTTCGGATAGGCTCACCATACGTCTTAATTAATACGTTAGCTTCTTTTCCTAAAAGCGCTCCGACTCCTGTTTCAGGTTTCTTAGCCCCCTGAGCAGGCTCTGATTGACTTTTCGACTCTTCTTCTATACTATAATCTGGCTTTGGAGGAGAGATATTGGTTGAATTTTCAAGGAATTTCTTTTCTTCCATCGCTTGATTCGTGTATAAACCAACAATTAAGATGATAGACATCACGATTAATATTCTAATTGCTGACCTCAGGATATACCCCTCCCTTCCTTTCATCTATACAAACAGAATCCCCATTTTATACTGATATTATAACACTTTATCTAAATAGAAGCATACGAGAAGATAATAACCACATCAGAAGGTGATCTGTTTCCACGCCCATAAGTCTCTCCTTCAACAAGCTTTAAATAATCGCGGGAAAATGAGCCTTTTCATCCCCTTCAATACATTGCAAGAAACTTATTTTTAGACTATTATTAAAATGAAGTAAGTGCGTAAGTAAGCTATGTATAAGGGTATATGCGAAGAAACTCAGGAGGGGATCTGTTATGAAATTTGAAAATACTGGTTTGGAAAATTTACAACTAGATTTTAACCGCTTAGAGTATGTTTTAAGCTCACATGGATTGGTTCATGCTGGGCAATGGGATTATGAAAGAGTCACGTTTGATCGCAAATTTGAATTAAAAGAAGGTACATACTATTTACGTGTCTTAGGCTTCGCTACTGAAGGTGATATCGACGGTGGAGAAGCTGTTGTTCAACTAATGACTCCTTTATTAGGAAAGCATTATTATCCTCATGGAATAGAGTATGGCGACAATGAACACTTCCCGAAATCTCTAGTGGAAACTTGCGAAAAACTACTAGTAGATATTAAAAACGAAATTACTCCCTTCGTTATTTAACTCCATTTTTAAAAAGTGCTAGGAAAAACCCCTAGCGCTTTTTCTTTTTAAACAAATAGAAAAAGCAGGAGTATTCCCCCTGCTTAAAATCCTAATATTGCCTTAATAACCGACGTTGTCTCTCCACCTTTATAAAAAACATATAAAAGGCAATAAACGGCAACACCTGTAATCGCTGTAAAAAACCAAATGACACTAGTGATCGGTCCTAGTTTTTTATGCTTAATTAAATTATTTTTTAAACCCGTAAGAAGGGTTACAATGCCAAAAACAGCACCTGTTGTCGCTAGAATGATGTGAAAAATTAAGAAGGCTGTATAATATATTTTAATCTCATCCGGCCCTCCAAATGCCGTATTCCCCACAAAAACTGTCCGACTCACATAAATAATGAAAAAGATCAGCGCAAAAACAGCTGCCGTTAACATCGTTTTCTTATGCTGTTCAATTTTTCTCTGTTTGATTTGCGCCCAACCAATCGCAACGAAAATCGCGCTTAACACGATAAATGATGTACTAATTGTAGGCAGGATAGGTAAAGACATAGTGTATCCTCTCTTCCATATGTATAGGGACAACTCATGTTTAAGTTACCCCTTTTACAAAATTACTTAATTAAATTAGATTGATGACGAGCCAACGCTTCTTGTGTAATTGTCTCTTCATCACGTTGCTCTTTTCGATACCATTCAAAAAAGACGATAGCCAGAATATAGCCATAAACAATCTCTTGAATGATTTTCATAATAATACCGCCGAGTTGTTGATCTTCAACGACGGGCATATTTGAAAACAGTTCAGGCCCACTTAAATTCAACCCTTGCAACGTCGTTACCGGTACACATAACTCCATTGCTTTGAGCCAAGAACTCGCATCACTATATGTCACATATAGCGGTGTAGAGGCGAAAATAATTAAAGCACAGGCTGGAGTCAGTAAAATACCATTAGCAAAAATATAACCTACTTTTCTAATACCAGCTAGTTGTTTTCTCTTTGGTATTTCATTCACTAATGGCCACCACATGAAGATAGCAAAAATAAACAAAACAAATGTGTATAAGCCATGAAGTGATTCACTCATTTTAATATAATCAAAAATCAAAGGGATATGGTAGAACGAAAACATCCCATTAAAGAAAATTAACGCAACGAGGGGTTTTGTAAATAAATGAAATACCTGTTTGATCACAGGCAAATTGATAACCACTTTCCAAACCCACCAAGGTATCGCTTTAATAAGTAGTGGTGGTACAACTAAATAAAGAACGGCCATTTGAACCATATGATAAGAAAACATAATATGACCTAGTAAGTCAATAGGAGAACCTTTGACAGCATATAACACAAGGATTGCTGTTACAAATAAGGCTGCTTGACGTATCGTTAATGGCTCACTTTCTTTAAAATCCTTTCTCCATTTCACCGTTATTAAGAAAAACAAAACAGAAATGAAGGCGAGAACTACCATAAACAAAGGGCTCCATAAAGCTGGAAATCCAAAAATCCCTATTGGCATTATTTATTCACCTCGATCGTTTTTGAGATCTCTATTAATAATTATACCTTTCCCTCCGCTACCTATCAATGTTAGCAATTGACAAGTTGATGACATTGTACAAGTAAACAATTACCGAACAACTTAAAAAGCCAGCCCCCTAAAGGCTAGCTTTCTCATTAAATCCATACAACCGTTACAAACGCTAACACTGTTACAAACGCGATCGTTATAGCCGACCATAAGAAAAAGGAAGGTGCCTCATGACCTTTATGGCTCATATGCATGAAGTAATACAATTGAAATGCTACTTGAACGCATGCAAGCAAAAGGATAAATGGAACGATAAACCATTTAGAAAAGTCCGCTGCAACAGCTACAAATGCAACAACTGTGAAGAAAATCATTAAAGTAAAACTTACGACTTGCATTCTCATTTCTTCAGCATTTTTTTTACGTCGGTATTCGTAATCGACTCTTGAGTTGTTTGAATTTGACTGATTATTCACCATCAATTATCCCACCACTCCCATTAAGTATACTACAGTGAAGATAAACACCCAAACAACGTCAATGAAATGCCAGTAAAGGCTTGCTAAATAAAACTTAGGTGCGTTGTATAGGTTTAATCCACGCTTTGCATTACGAACCATTAAAACAATAATCCATGATAACCCGAAGATTACGTGAGCTCCATGGAAACCGACTAATGTGTAAAAGGCTGAACTGAATGCACTGCTTGTGAACGTGTGATTATACTCGTGATAATAATGATTAAATTCGTAAATCTCACAAGCTAAAAAAGTTAAACCAAGAAGAACCGTGAATAATAACCAAGCTTGCATACGCTTGAAGTTATAATTTTTCATATGATACATCGCAAACACGCTCGTTAATGAACTCGTTAATAACAGCATTGTCATAACGAATACTAAAGGTAACGCAAATAGATCTTTCGCTAACACGTGATCTGGACTTGGAACTTTATCTTTTAACGCCAGGTACGTTGCGAAGAGGGAAGCGAATAAAACCGTCTCTCCTCCTAGAAAGAACCAAAATCCAAGGAATTTATTTTTCCCTTCAAGGGTCGCTTGCTCAGGTGATTCTGGCCAAGTTTGGGGTGTGAATTTTTCTTCAACCTGCATTATGCTTTAACCCCCTTATCTTTCTCATCTATTAAGTCTTCTTTATGGATATGGTATCCATGATCGTCTTTCACTGAACGATAGAACATAGACAGGAATGTAACTGCCAATCCACCAATTAACACTGGAAGCGCCCATGGTTCATTATCTACATAGTACATTGCTCCGAAAGAGGCGATAAATAAACCGAGAGAAATCATAAATGGTACGAATGATCCGTTAGGCATATGGATGTCACCCAGTGGTTCAGCTGGTGTAATTCCTTTATTGCCTTCCATCTTTTCAATCCAATAAGTATCTAACCCTCGAACAAGTGGTGTTTGTTTAAAATTGTAGAACGGTGGCGGTGAAGCAATTGCCCATTCAAGTGTACGACCATCTTCCCAAGGGTCGTTTCCAACTTTTTCGTTTTTCACAGATGTCACTACAACGTTGAATAGTAACACGATAACACCTGCTGCCATGAATGCTGCTCCTATTGAACTAACAAAGTTTCCTGTATCAAGTCCTTGACCTGGTAGGAACGTCCAAACGCGACGTGGCATCCCCATTAAACCTAAGAAATGTTGAATAAAGAACGTTAAATGGAAACCAACAAAGAATAGCACAAATGTTACTTTGCCTAGTTTTTCATTTAACATTGTTCCAAACATTTTCGGCCAATAGAAGTGAGTTGCTGCTAATAAGGCTAACACAACTCCACCAACAATGACGTAGTGGAAGTGAGCTACGATAAAGTATGAATCATGATATTGATAATCTGCTGGTGCTGCTGCCTGCATAACCCCTGTTACACCACCAGCAACGAAAGATGGAATAAAGGCTACAGCGTATAACATCGGCGTAGTGAAGCGAATACTACCGCCCCAAATTGTTAATAACCAGTTAAAGATCTTAATTCCCGTAGGCACCGCAATCGCCATTGTAGCTACCGCAAAGATTGCATTCGCTACAGGACCCATACCAGTTGTAAACATATGGTGAGCCCATACCATGAAGCCTAAGAAACCGATTAATACGGTTGCAAATACCATAGAAGAATATCCGAACAAGCGCTTTCTTGAGAACGTTGAGAAAATTTCAGAGAAAATACCAAAAGCTGGCAAGATTAGAATGTACACTTCAGGGTGACCAAAAATCCAGAAGAAATGCTCCCAAATAATTGTGTTACCACCAGCTGCTACATTAAAGAAGTTAGAACCGAATAACCGATCAAACATTAACATGAACATACCGACTGTTAACGGTGGGAATGCGAATAAAATCAGTGCAGACGCCACAAATGTTGTCCATGTAAATAAAGGCATTCTCATGTAAGTCATACCAGGAGCACGCATGTTAATGATCGTAACGAGGAAGTTAATCCCCCCTATTAACGTACCAAAACCTGATACTTGTAAGCCTAGCACATAGAAGTCTATTCCATGTCCTTCCGATGCAAGTGATAAAGAAGCATAAGATGTCCAACCTGCATCAGGAGCTCCACCAAGGAACCATGATAAGTTTAAAAATAATCCCCCGAAAAAGAATAACCAGAAACCTAGTGCGTTTAAGAAAGGAAACGCAACGTCACGAGCTCCAATTTGAAGCGGCATAATCGCATTCATAAAGGCGAATAGCAATGGCATAGCTGCTAAGAAGATCATGGTTGTTCCGTGCATAGTCAAAAGTTCATTAAATAAACCAGCACTCACAAAATCATTATTTGGTTTAGCAAGCTGAATCCGAATTAACATGGCTTCAACGCCACCCATAAGGAAGAAGATACCGCCTGCAATTAAGTAAAGAATCGCAATTTTCTTATGGTCAACCGTAGTTAAATAATCCCAAATCGTAGCTACGAAACCTCGTTTTTGCGCAATGGTACTCAACGATTTTACCCCCTTTTTCGATCGTTTATTAATCTTGTACTTTCAAGCTCATTAAGTATGCTGCTAATTGATCTAGTTCATCTTCAGATAACTCTTCATATGTGCCTGTCATTTTGTTACCAGGCTTGTATTTCTCAGGATCACGCATCCAGTTTTTCAACTCTTCCTCGTTATGCTCTAAAATACCAGCAACACGAGAACGCTCTCCAAATGTTGCTAAGTTCGGGGCAAGTCTCGCTTGTTCCGGACGTGCATCTTGTGGAGTAACCGCATGACAGCTTAAACAGTTTTGTTTGAAAAGCTCTTGACCTTTTGCCGCAGTAGCATCAGTCGGTGTCTCTTCTTTCGCTGTTTTCATATCATCCATCCACTGCTTAAATTCGTCCTGTGGAACCGCTTTTACTTTGAAGTCCATTAAAGCATGTGAAGGTCCACAAAGCTCTGCACATTTACCATAGAAAAGGTTTTGTGCATCTTTAGACTTTTCATTGTCAAATTCAAGCCAAAATTGGTTAACGTTATCTACGTTCGTATCCATCTTTCCACCGGCTGCTGGAATCCAGAATGAATGTTTAACGTCAGATGCTTTTAAGTTAAAGTAAACCTTTTGATCCGTTGGCACAACTAAGTCTTGTCCAGTAATTACCTTTTGATCTGGATATTCAAACTCCCACCAATACAAGCTTGCACGTACGTTTACAACAAGTGCATCGCGCTCGCCCTTTGCATTCTTCTTATCCATTTCCTTGACATCTGCAAGGTCAAAAGTCGCTTTAACTGTTGGCACTGCAAGAACTAAAAGAAGGATGATCGGAATAACCGTCCAAATAACTTCTAATAAATGACTGCCTTCTACCTGTTTAGGAATTTTGTTTTCGTCGCCTTTTTTACGACGGAAGCGGAAAATAGCGATAATAAAAATAACAAAAACGACTACAATTACAGCAACCATGATGATCGTACTCAAAAGCATTAAATCATATTGTTGTTGAGCAACTTCTCCCCCCGGTACTAATGCGGAAAGGAACGGTTCACCACAGCCAGACAGAACGAGCGCCAATGCGGTAAATACCGAGAAAAGACGCCATTTAGTTAGCCTATCTCTCATAGCTTAATTAACCCCCTCTTTCTTCTGAATTTCTAAAATGAACATGAGCTTATATATGGATTTCTTTAACAAGAAAGAACTCCCTCTTTTATACGACAGTTAAAATAACCCACGTGATAATTTTCTTACTTTTCTAAAATGCCTATCAATTCAATATTAAAACATATCTATCCATTTTTTTGTGAATACATCTTGAACTAATTATGTCGAATTTGTGTCCGGTAATCAAGTACTATTTCTATCATTTTTGGTTTGTTGGATAATAAATAACAAGAATGGAATAGAAATTACAAGGGAAATCAGTTAATTTAACCCATCAAGCATAACATTTTCATAAAAATTTACAAGTTGTCTTTTACCACTATCTTCTGTATTATCGAGAAGATGTATTCTTTTTATTCAAAAAGTTAATTTTACATAAGTAGGTGATCATATGCAACGCTCGCTAAAATGGTTAGCCGTATTAACAACGTTCGGTATGCTTCTTGTCCTACTTGGAGGCGCTTTAGTCACCAAAATGGACGCTGGGCTTGGTTGCGGACGGGAATGGCCGCTTTGCCATGGGCAAATTATCCCTGATGATATAACCGTTGAAACGATTATTGAATTAGCACACCGACTTGTTTCAGGTGTCGTTGGATTACTAGTGTTAGCGCTTTCTGTCGCGTCTTGGCGAATGATCGGGCATAAAAGAGAAACAAAATTCCTTGCGTTTTTATCTTTCTTCTTTTTAGTTGCTCAAGGGTTGATCGGCGCTGCGGCTGTTCTATGGGGGCAATCTGATTTTGTGCTTGCACTACATTTTGGCATCTCACTCATTTCTTTTGCGGCTGTTCTACTATTAACACTGCTAATTTTTGAAGTAGATCAAAAGTTTGACGCTTTCTCTATCATTATTGACAAACGAATGAAATGGCATACAATCGGAGTCACTTTATATAGTTATCTAGTCGTCTATACGGGAGCTCTTGTCCGCCATACAGAGGCTAGTCTTACTTGCCCCGACTGGCCGTTCTGTGTAAACAGCGCACCAGGACTTTCACTCAATATGTATCAATGGATTCAAATGGGCCATCGACTAGCTGCAGGGCTAATCTTTATTTGGATTGCTTACATCACTTTTATCGCTATAAAAAACTATAAACATCAACGTGTAATCTACTGGGGCTGGATTATTGCCTTTCTATTAGTTCTTCTTCAAGTCATTGCAGGAGCTTTCATCATTTATACTCGATTAAATCTGTATATCGCCTTGGCTCATGCATTGTTTATTTCCTGTTTATTCGGATTATTGTGTTATTTTATTCTTTTAATATCAAGAAGCAAATTAAATGAAAAATAATAGAAAATGCAGTAGGCTGTTGCCTACTGCATTTTCTATTTTATCTTTCTAATTCAATGAGTAAATCACCTGTTGAAATCGCTTCACCGTTTTGTACGTAAATATTTTTCACAACGCCTGTAAACGGCGCTTGAACGGTTGTTTCCATTTTCATCGCTTCAGTGATCATTAAATGATCTCCATGATTGACCTTTTCGCCTTTTTCTGCAATCACTTTAATGACCGTTCCAGGCATCGTCGCTGCAATATGGCTTTCGTTTTTAGGGTCCGCTTTTATTCTCGATGCAACAGCCGATTTCACACTTTCATCCTTAATCACGACTTCACGAGGCTGACCATTCAACTCAAAGTAAACGACACGCGTTCCATCTGCTTGTGGTTGTCCAATCGAAACAAGCTTCACAATTAGTGTTTTTCCTGTTTCAATCTCTACTTCAATTTCCTCTCCAAGTCGCATACCATACAGAAATGTTGGTGTATCAAGTTTGGATACATCTCCAAATTGATCGATCGTTTTCGTGTAATCCACAAAGACTTTCGGATATAATGCGTAAGCAACGACATCATAGCTGGTCACCTGACGTCCCAACTCCTGCGTAAGTTGCTGACGAAGGGCATCAAAATCGACAGCTTTCAACAATTCCCCCGGGCGAACCGTGATTGGCGCTTTTCCTTTTAATATCACTTGTTGAAGCTGCTTAGGAAATCCTCCATAAGGCTGTCCTAAGTAACCTTCAAACAATTCAATAACAGAGTCTGGGAAATCTATTTTCTCTCCCTTTGTCAAAACATCTTCTTCAGACAAATCATTTTGGACCATGAACAGAGCCATATCTCCAACCACTTTAGAAGATGGAGTCACTTTGACAATATCTCCAAACATTAAGTTGACTCGACTGTACATATCTTTTACTTCTTCCCAACGCTCACCAAGACCTACTGCTTTTGCTTGTTGCTGTAGATTGCTGTATTGTCCACCAGGCATTTCGTGCTTGTAGATCTCCGTATGAGGCGCTAACATACCACTTTCGAAATCTTGATAATATTTACGAACACCTTCCCAGTATTGAGATAACTGCTCAAGCGCGTCGATATTAACAGTCGGTTCTCTATCTGTTCCTTTAAGCGCATACTTAAGCGTACTTGCACTTGGTTGAGACGTTAATCCGGCCATCGTACTTAACGCCACATCGACGATATCTACACCTGCTTCGATCGCTTTAGCGTACATATATATTCCATTTCCACTCGTATCATGCGTGTGAAGATGAATCGGAATGTCAACTGCTTCTTTCAATTCAGAAATTAAGCGATAAGCTGATTGTGGTTTTAACAATCCTGCCATATCTTTAATGCCAAGAATATGAGCTCCTTGATTCTCTAATTCTTTTGCCATCGCTTTGTAGTAATCAATATCGTATTTTGTACGAGTTGGATCATCAATATCACCCGTATAGCAAATGGATGCCTCTGCAATTTTTCCTGTTTGTCGAACCGCATCAATCGCTACTCCCATCCCTCTGACCCAGTTTAAACTATCGAATATTCTGAATACATCAATTCCAGAATCAGCTGATTGAGTCACGAATTCACGAATCACATTATCCGGATAGTTCGTATAACCGACGGCATTAGACGCCCGAAGCAGCATTTGGAATAATACGTTAGGGATTTGCTGTCTTAATGTGCTCAGACGTTTCCAAGGGTCCTCTTTCAAGAAGCGGTATGACACATCAAATGTCGCCCCTCCCCACATCTCCATAGAAAATAAATCAGGAAGTAACTTAGCTGTCGGCTCAGCAATATGCGTTAAATCATTAGTTCTTACACGAGTTGCTAATAGAGATTGGTGAGCATCGCGGAACGTTGTATCCGTTAACAGCACTTCAGGGCGAGATTTGACCCACTCTACTAAGCCATCTGCACCTTTTTCATCCAGAATTTGCTTCGTTCCTGGAGTGATCGGCTCAGAATATTTCACTTTAGGAATAAACGGTTTTTCAAATACAGGCTTTTTCTTCTTTTCAATCCCCGGAAAACCATTAATCGTAACATTGCCAATGTAGCTAAGCATTTTGGTTCCACGGTCTAACCTTTTCGAGAAACTGAACAGTTCAGGTGTCGTATCGATGAAAGACGTATCATAATTCCCAGTCACAAAGTTCTCATGGCGCATTACATTTTCTAAAAATGGAATGTTCGTTTTAATTCCTCGAATTCGGAATTCTTGCAAGTTACGAATCATTTTCGAAGCCGCTTGCTCAAAAGAGAGTGCCCAAGTAGAAACTTTGACTAAAAGTGAATCATAATAAGGAGTAATGATGGCTCCTTGGAACCCATTCCCGGCATCTAGACGTACACCGAAACCTCCGCCAGAGCGATAGGCCATAATTTTTCCCGTATCAGGCATAAATCCATTTAACGGATCTTCTGTCGTCACACGAGATTGAATAGCATATCCATGAGTGACAATCTCTTCTTGAGCAGGAATCCCCACTTTATCACTATGGAGAGCATGTCCTTCCGCAATCAAAATTTGTGATTGGACAATATCAATACCAGTAATCATTTCCGTAATCGTATGCTCTACTTGCACGCGGGGATTCACTTCAATAAAGTAAAATTCCTCTCCTGCTACAAGGAATTCAACCGTTCCAGCATTTAAGTAATCTACATTTTCCATCAGTTTGACAGCCGCATCACAAATGCGATTTCGCAAATCAGTAGATATGGACACACAAGGTGCGACTTCCACTACTTTTTGATGACGTCTTTGTACAGAGCAATCCCTCTCGTACAAGTGAACGATATTTCCGTCGTTGTCACCTAAAATTTGCACTTCAATATGCTTAGGGTTTTCAACAAACTTCTCCACATATACTTCACTGTTCCCAAAAGCAGCCTTCGCTTCTGATCGAGCTCGATCAAACGCCTCTTTCACTTCATCGATGCTTTTCACAATACGCATGCCGCGTCCGCCACCGCCTAGAGCTGCTTTAATCATCAGCGGAAAACCGAATTTCTTACCAAACTCCACTACTTCCTCCAGGCTTTCGACTGGCCCATCAGTTCCTGGAATCACTGGAATGTCGGCAAGTTGAGCTTGCATTCTTGCTTTTACTTTATCACCAAACATATCTAAATGCTTGGATTTAGGACCGATGAAAATGATCCCCTCGTCTTCGCAACGTTTTGCAAATTCGATATTTTCTGACAAAAAACCGTAGCCCGGATGAATCGCATCTACTTCTGCCTGTTTAGCAATTTCAATAATGCCCTCAATGTCTAAGTATGCATCGATCGGCTTTTTTCCTTCACCAACTAAATACGCCTCATCCGCTTTGTAACGATGATAAGAACCTGAATCTTCTTTTGAATAAATAGCTACGGTACGAATATGTAGCTCTGTACAGGCACGAAACACGCGGATCGCAATTTCTCCTCTGTTCGCAACCAGTACTTTACTGATTTGTCTCATAATCATCTCTCCCCTATTAAGCAAATAAATATATATAAAAAGGTTCAATAAATTGAACCTTTTTATTTCGAAATAACCGCCTGTTTACAACTATTATTTTTTATAAAAACTTTCAAATCTATTAAACATGGAAATATTAACTAATATCCCCATGGAAATAGCGAGCAACATAAGGGATGTCCCACCATAACTAATAAATGGGAGGGTTACTCCAGTGATCGGAATCAGCCCACACACACCTCCAAGGTTAATACCAGCTTGGATGGCAATCATACTAGAAATACCGACAGCCATCATCGAACCAAACGGATCTCTACATTTTACAGAAATATAAATTCCTTTCAAAACAATAAAACTTAACCCACCAAGGACAAAGATCACACCAAACACACCTAGTTCTTCAGCAATAACAGCCATAATGAAATCTGTATGCGGTTCCGGTAAATAGCCAAGTTTTTGTACGCTTTGTCCAAGGCCTGATCCAGTTACTCCACCTGAACCAATCGCGAGATAAGAATTCACAAGTTGATAGCCATGACTTTCTTCATGCTTAAAAGGATCAAAATGCCCGGTAAAGCGGCTGATTTTTTCATTTGTGAAAATTTGATCTTTTTTCCAGATTACCATAGGCGAAAGAATGACGGCAATCATCAAACCTAAAACAATTAGCTTCCACACACTTTTAAATTTCATCCCTGAGGAAACAATAATGGTACATCCGATAAGAAATATAATAAACGCTGTACCAAAGTCAGGCTGAACAGCGATCACCATACAAGTAACAACTAGAAACACAATAGGAGGAATAACTCCTTTGTTAAATGAATTAATATATTTTTGTTTTTTCGCATAGACGGCTGACATGTAGATAATGATCACTAGCTTAGCAAACTCGGCCGGTTGAATGCTCAACCCACCTAAACGAAACCAGCTTTGAGCGTTGTTCGTCGTCTTCCCAAAAAACAGTAGTAAAATCAAGACAGCAAGAATGCCAAACAAACTAATAAATAGGAATTTACTATTTTTATACGCTTTATATGGAAACGCCGCTGTAGCAACGAAAAGAACCATAGAAAGCAGTAAAAATATTTTCTGTCTATTGTAAAAATGATCGCTTGCATAGTCATATTTTTGAACAGCGACTACCGAACTTGCACTATAAATCATCGTTAACCCAAAAAGGCATAATAAAATAAATACAGCAATTAAAGAATAATCATAAGATTTGAGAATTTTTTTCCACATAAACCTTCACCTCATCCCTTTTACATCTTACTACCGTTGGGATGTATTATTTGATGTAAAAAAACTCAAACATGGAAAATATCCGTTTGAGTTTCTTTCACGTTTATTTTTTAGTAGATGCCTCATGGAGAGCTGATAATTCTCTTTCTAAGGAATCAATCAACTCTTTTCCATCTTGTTCATCCACTAATCCTAAACGTATAGCAAAATCTATTTCACGGGATAAGCCAAACATTTGAGTATCAAGCACTTCCTCATAAAGAGGACATTGGGGCATTGTTAAGTTGTCCATTTGAACTTTAATGAGGCGCAAAATCTTTTCTGCGTCTGCTTCTAATAGAGAGTAGGCTTTTTCCCTGTGATCGACTTTCATTTCAGACGCCATGTGTACACTCCCCCTGTTCCGTGCAATGGAATAGCTATAATTTAAAATTCTATCGTTAATCGGACTATTTTGCAAGGGATTTTGCATTTGTCTCCTGACAAGAAAACAATTAAGAGCTATACTTTACTTTGAACAATTACTACACGCAAGGAGGAATGACAATGGAAAACATTATGCCTATTTACGGAAAAGTGAAATTTTCCGTGACACTAGATCCAGGTGTATGGATTTTTGACGATCGCCGGATTGATTTAGATACATATTTTGATACGAATGAAACCGAAAAACTTTCCGAAGAGGAAGAGTACACAAAAAATATTTCTCAGTTTTGGGATAAAGAAATTCGTGAAGGAGCCGTTTCACCACCTACGATTAAATCTGAGAAGAAATTTCTAAAAGAACAAATGCTAAACGGAACTTTCGCTATACCACTTGAACCTTTTTTAAACAATGCGGAGCCCAATGAAGAAGCGACTATAATCATCATTGAAACGGAAAATGGGGAAGAACAACTCCCATTGCATGAAGCAAACAATATGTTGTTAGCTTTTTCGAAACAAGGGAAACCACTTCGAGAAGACGGCCCTGTTCATGTGTTATATAAAGATGGCTCTAATCGCGAACATCCAATTCGTTACGTAAAAGCCTTTCGAATTGATTGATCATTAGCAAGCTATTGACACGATAATTCCGATTCAAAAATGCCGTTATTCCCCTGCATCTGCCGCTTCGCTTTCCATGCAAAAAAGGACGCCTCATCCACTTGTGAGACGTCCTTTTTTTATTTCTGTTTTCCTAATAAAGTCGTATCTGTTTCGCTGATCATTACTGTTAATTCCTTAGATAAATCTAATTCATACGGCCTATCTAATTCATGGTTTTCTTCTTCTAATATTAATAACACAGGGCGGTCGCTAACATGAGGCGTCTGCCTTAGCACAACCCCTTTTCGATGGTCATGCAAATGAACGGTTAAGCCGTTTGGATAGACAACAATTGACTTGCGAAATGCTTCTACCATTCCTGCATCGAATTGAGTTCCCGCTCCTGCATATAGTATTTCTAGACCTTCTGAAGGAAGCATCGCCTGTCTGTATACTCGATTTGAGGTAACAGCATCGTACACATCTGTAATACCTAGAATTTTCCCATATAAATGTATTTGATCACCTGTAATACCTCGAGGATAACCCGTGCCATTCAGTCTTTCATGATGCTGGTAAGCACAATGGGCAGCTGTGAGTGGAATACTATGTTCCTGCCTTAAAATATTGAATCCATGTTCAGCATGCTTTTTGATCTCTTCATATTCTTCAGCTGTCAGTCGCGAAGGCTTCGTTAAAATAGAATGAGGAACAAGTACTTTTCCAACATCATGCAACATCGCTCCAAGACCAACCTCTTCTAGTTGTCGAGATTTTAATTGTAGCTTTAAACCAAGGGCTAACGTATAGATCGTGACATTGAGGGAATGAGCTAAAATATAATTGTCGTGTGCACATACGTCAGAAAGCAAGGAAACGGCTTCCTTATGTCCCTTTATTTGATCAAGCATCTCACGTATGACGCTCTTAAACTGCCTCTCCATTTTGTCAAATGAAAACTTACTGTTGAAGTTTTTCACATTCGCTACATCTTCAAATGATTGCTTCATTAGACTGAGAGCTTCCTGGCGCGCTTTTTCTGTCACGGCAGGACGAAACACAATATCTTCTGTTTTTTCGTCTTCCATGTAAACAAATGTAATGCCGAGTTGTTGAAGCCGCAATATCATTTGCTTCGTAAGTGGAATCCCATGTCCAATAAGAATTTGACCAGCCTCATTATATACTGGCTTAGCTAACTTAACATGCTCTTTTAATGTTGAAACAGCGACTAGTCTCATTTGCCGATAACTCCCATCTACCGCGATAACCTTAGATATGATATATTACAATTTCTTATACCGCTTTCAGTAGTTTATTTTAACACATTTTCCATTCATCATTGAATTTTTTTCGACATAAACAAACAAAAAACTTGATCCCGAATAGTAATATGTGGTATACAGAGCAAATTGAGTTCTCTACATCCACATATTCTAACAGGAATCAAGTCGGTATAAAGTATTATTTCACACTATAATAAATCAGCAGCTAATTGAGCTAAGCCAGACCTTTCACCTTTCATCAGTTTAATGTGACCAGCAACGGCTTGATCTTTAAACTTTTCGATCGCATAGGTTAAGCCATTATTATACTCATCTAAGTACGGATGATCAATTTGTGCCGTATCACCCATTAATACAATTTTACTTTTTTCTCCCACTCTCGTTAAAATGGTTTTCACTTCATGCTTCGTTAAATTTTGTGCTTCGTCAATAATAATGTATTGTTCGGGAATGCTCCGACCACGAATATAGGTAAGTGCTTCCACTTCCACCGAATTTAATCCTGCAAGAATTTGGTCAATTTCTCCCGATTTTTTCGTATTAAATAAGTACTCTAAATTGTCATAAATCGGCTGAATCCACGGTCGCAATTTCTCCTGTTTTTCTCCTGGTAAATAGCCAATATCTTTTCCAACAGGCACAATCGGTCGAGCAACGAGTAATTTTTTAAACATTTGCAAGTCTTCTGTTTGAAACAACCCCGCCGCTAAAGCGATTAACGTTTTGCCTGTCCCTGCTTTACCGGCCATCGTAACGAGTGGAATGTCAGGTCTCATTAGTAGCTCGATCGCCATCACTTGTTGCACATTTCGAGGCTTGATCCCCCAAACGATTTCCTCATCATGCAACAGTTTTTTCATGTGCTTTCCTTTTCCATCTACCATCGCTATAGCTGAGGAAGAACTTCCTAACGCATCCTTTAATAATAAAAACTGATTAGGGTAGAAAGGGTGGTTCGCTACTTCTGAAAGAGCTAGCTCTCCTTTTTGATAAAACAAATCTAATGTCTCTTTCGACACATATATTTCTAAAAAACCTGTATATATATCGCTCATTTCAATGACTCGATCACTTAAAAAATCCTCAGATTGTAAGCCAATTGCATCTGCCTTCACTCGAACTAGCGTATCTTTACTGACTAAAATGACAGGACGTCCATTTTCCTTCTCTTCTTCTTCCAAGGATAAATTTTTAGCGACGGCCAATATGCGATTATCATTTGTCATTTCAATAAAAATATCTTGTAGCTTTTGAAAAGAGCGATGATTTAATTCAATCCGCAAGCTCCCTCCATTATCCAACGGCACGCCTTCATGAAGCTTTCCGCTTTCCCGTAGTTTATCAATGATTTTCGATACAAGTCTAGCATTTCTTCCTATTTCATCCATATACCTTTTCTTCGAGTCCAATTCTTCTAAAACGACAGCTGGAATCACGATTTCATTATCTTTAAATGAAAAAATAGCGTATGGATCTTGTAATAAGACATTAGTATCTAAAACATAAATTTTACTCAACGAGACGCCTCCTGCTTTTCATCTTTTTTTATTATATGAAGATTAGCTTTGTTGCGTTCTTACAGTTGGGCTGGTAAATATATATGTGCTAATGCATAAGAATAGACGAAATTCGCACAATAGAAATAGAAAAAGCTTATCAAAATAATCAAGAGGTGACCATATTGAAAAACATTGTTATTCTCCTCACTTTATTCGCACTTATCGGTTGTGCCCAGGAAAAAGAAGTGGGCTTAGAAACCGAGGATAACCGACACAATTCTCAACCTTATCAAGTGAATGTTAAGAACGATCAAATGAATGAAGAACAACGTCTTTCTATCCAGCAAGCATCTAACCGTTTGGCCAAAACCGCAGAAGACATGCCTGGAGTAAAGAATGCGACAGCAGTCGCAGTAGGTGATTACGCGATCGTTGGCATTGATGTAGATGCTAATCTTGATCGCTCGGAAGTTGGCTCCATCAAATACACCGTTGCTGAAGCATTAAAAAATCAACCGTTTGGAGCAAATGCTCTCGTTGTTGCTGATCCCGACTTATATGCAAGGCTAAAGGAAATAAGAGCAGATATTAACAACGGTCGACCACTTCAAGGGTTAGCCAATGAACTAGCTGACATTGCTGGACGGACCATCCCTGAAATCCCTGAAAATTTAACTGAAACAAACGATGCTGACAAAGTGACGGAGCACCCGAAAACAAAGCTTGCACCAAATGAAGATCGACAGTTAGAAAAACAACAAGAGGAACAATCTAACCACTATAAATAATCATATAAAAACTAAGGGACTGAACTATGATTCAGTTCCTTTTTTTAGTGCATCCATCACTTGTCGATCTAGCTTTTCAGCAGCGACTATATCGTATGTTTTCTCATAAGTAGGTTCGGAGACTATTTTGGCTCCGTAAAACATCACATCACGTATTTCTTCAATGCGAACTTCAACAATCGACACCTTCAACGGAACTGATGACGCCTGCTTCGTTAAGATCCGACTTTGACCTGTAATCGTATATGTAGATTCATTTGCAATGAGGTTAATGCTTATAACTGTATTTTTTTCTAAATTTTCAATCATCCGCGAGCGACTAGTGACAGCAAAACGAAGCGTACTTTCATCCACCGCATAAATCCAGGAAATTGCGTAAATCATTGGTCCATTAGTTTCGTGGTCTATCGTTGCTACATTCACAAACCTGTCATTTTGTAACGCTTCAAACAACACAGGAATTAATTGTGTTTCCAAACGATTAACCAAATGAATCCCCTCCTTATTTAATTCCATTATACATCAATTTTGTGTCACTTCCGAATTTTATGAATCCCTTCTTCTTTCATATGAAGATGTTTACAGACAGTCATGATATACTAAGGAAAAAGCACGAGGTGGTTACAAATGAGAGTTAAATGTATTTTATGCGAGAAAATCGAGAAAATTGATGATAATTTACTGATCGCAAAAAGATTAAGAAATCGCCCTATTCACACATACATGTGTCCAGAATGCGACAATCGAATTGCCGAAAAAACAAGAGCACGAATTGCCACTGGCCAATTCCACATTTACCGCTCTGGCAAAGAAAAAGAATTGCTGTGATTCTCTGCATACAAAAAGGACCGCTAGACGCGGTCCTTTTTCACACTTCATTTTCTTTTTTATGCATGCGTAATCTAATTTTATATATCCCAAGAACTAATGCGGCTACAAATAAACTCTCAACGACTGGCAATTGGTAAGAAAGAATTAATAAAAGTAAGGAACCAATGATCAAGGAAATATAAACAATGATATTCTTTCCAAGCGATAGCTTCTTAGCGAAACCGAGATTGTATACTAAAATCGACAAGGTTATGATGATCAACCAGTATACCCAAACAGCTCCCTTTACCCCTATTACTTTAATTAAGGCGCCCAGCAGTGGACTTAACGCTTCCACTTCCTACCTCCCCCTTAACGCTTAATTTTCTTCGTATTTCTTCTTTTTCGCAGCTCTTTCTCGCTCGTTCTTATCAAGAATTTTTTTACGAAGACGAATCGATTCAGGCGTAAGCTCACAATACTCATCTTCATTTAAATACTCTAACGCTTCTTCTAGAGACATAATTCTTGGTTTTTTCATCGTCGTTGTTTGATCTTTCGTAGCTGAACGAACGTTTGTCGCTTGTTTCATTTTCGTAATATTAACGGTTAAGTCATTTTCACGAGTATGCTCACCAACAATCATTCCACCATAAATTTCCGTACCTGGTTCTACAAAGATCGTTCCACGGTCCTCAACTTGCATAATACCATATTGAGAAGACTTTCCTGACTCCATAGAAACAAGTACTCCTTGACGGCGGCCACCAACACGTCCTTGCTGCATTGGCTGATAGCTATCAAATGTATGGTTAATGATTCCGTACCCTCGAGTCATCGTTAAAAATTCAGTCGTATAACCAATTAATCCACGAGCTGGAACGTTAAACACAAGACGAACTTGGCCGTTTCCATTATTAATCATATCAATCATTTCGCCTTTTCGCGACCCTAATGATTCGATAACAGAGCCCGTATACTCTTCAGGCACATCAATTTGAACGCGCTCCATCGGCTCACAACGAACACCGTCAATTTCTTTAACGATAACTTCCGGCTTCGATACTTGTAATTCGTAGCCTTCACGACGCATATTTTCGATCAAAATCGACAAATGTAGCTCTCCACGCCCAGACACGATCCACTCATCTGGAGAATCAGTATTTTCTACTCGCAAACTGACATCTGTTTCAAGCTGAGCTTCCAGACGCTCTTGAATTTTTCTCGCTGTCACAAATTTTCCTTCACGACCAGCAAACGGACTGTTGTTGACAAGGAAAGTCATTTGCAATGTTGGTTCGTCAATACGAAGAATCGGCAACGCTTCTTGATGTTCAATCGGACAAACCGTTTCCCCAACGTTAATGTCCTCCATACCAGATACAGCAATTAAATCGCCGGCATGAGCTTCTTGGATTTCCATACGCTTCAGACCCATGAAGCCAAAGATTTTCGTTACACGGAAAGATTTCACCGTGCCATCTAGCTTCATTAAAGCGACTTGCTGGCCTACTTGAATCGTTCCGCGGAATACACGACCAATTCCGATACGACCAACATAATCATTATAGTCAAGTAAAGCGACTTGGAATTGTAGCGGCTCTTCTTTGTTATCTACTGGAGAAGGAATGTGTTGTACAATCGCTTCATATAAAGCTTCCATGTTCTCGTCCTGCTTATCCGGTGTTGTGCTCGCTGTTCCATTAATACCAGATGCATAAATAACTGGGAACTCAAGTTGCTCATCATTCGCATCAAGCTCGATAAATAACTCAAGAACTTCATCTATCACTTCTGCCGGACGAGCAAAGTCACGGTCAATTTTATTCACAACCACGATCGGGCGCAAATTTTGCTCTAACGCTTTCTTTAGTACAAATCGCGTTTGTGGCATACAACCTTCATACGCATCAACGACTAACAATACACCGTCTACCATTTTCATGATTCGCTCAACTTCTCCACCGAAATCAGCATGTCCTGGCGTATCTAAAATGTTGATTTTCGTATCTTTATATTGGATCGCAGTATTCTTCGCTAAAATCGTAATGCCGCGCTCTCTTTCAATGTCATTTGAATCCATTGCGCGCTCTTCAATGTTCTCATTGCTTCTAAAAATCCCAGACTGTTTCAATAATTGATCAACAAGCGTTGTTTTTCCGTGGTCAACGTGAGCAATGATCGCAATGTTTTTCAAATCGTTTCTTGTATTCAAATTAGTTCCTCCTGACTAATATAAGCATCTCAATTTCGATATTATCCTTCAATAACTGAATTATTATATCATAAGTCAACATGAATTCCTATTTGTTAATTAGGATTGTCAAATCATTTTTTTATTGTAAAATAAAGAGGAAAAGGAGTGACAGATCTTGAAAGATTTCAAATGGGTATTTTTTCTATTCGCGCTAGCAGCAGCTTCCTGCATGATCGGCATAGGAATCGCCATCGCTGAAAGCAGCATGAGCGGAACCATCGGATGTACGGTTGCCCTTTTTGCGGTGATGGGGTTTGGTTTTTCAACAAAAGCAAAAATGCGCAGAGCAGGTAAATTATAAAAGCTGCTATGTAAAAGGCTGTCCTAAAGCTAGTAGCCGTACTCCTCTTAATTTATAGAAGAGTACGGCTACTGCCGGACAGCCTTATTTCGTCGGCAATAAAAATTGGTCCAGTATGTCCGAATGCAGGCTTGCTTCTCCAGCAAACACACTGTTGACAGAAAGCATGTCCAACTCCTCTCCAAGCAAAGTAGTCACCACTCCACCAACTTCCTCGACAATAATTTTTCCAGCCGCAAAATCCCAAGGAGAAAGCCTCATCGTTAAATAGCTATCTATTCTCCCCGATGCCACGTAAGCCAATTCTAACGCCGCCGAACCGTACGAACGGGTTCCTCTAACAGCAGTCGCTAAAGACGCGAGCTTATGTTGATCAAAGTAGGCATTTTTCACTAACCATGTGGCGTTAACCGCAATGAGAGCTTGATGAATCGGAACTTGTTTCAAAGGTGGCAACTTCACTTCGTTCATATAAGCGCCCTTCCCTCTTTCCGCAAAATAAAGCTCATCATGAGTAACATCATAAATATAACCTAATCGTCCGACTCCATTTTCATAAATCCCAATAGAAATGACAAAGTTACGCTGCTGATGGATAAAGTTCATTGTGCCGTCAATCGGATCAATAATCCACACAACTCCATCTAGTGAGTGTAGTTGATCGCCCTGCCCCTCTTCTCCTAAAATGCCATGGTCAGGGTAGGTGTGACGAATATTGGAAATGAAATATTTTTCCGTTTCTTTATCCATATTTGTCACTAAGTCATTAGGGTTTGATTTTGTTTGTATGCTTAAAGAATGCATAAATGAGTCTCGAATTGCCTCCCCAGCATCCGCAATCCATTGCTTTGCATACCGATCTATTTCCGTCCAATTTGCCATGACCATTCCTCCAACGCGGACATAATGTACCAAATGAAATTTTTTAACTTATTTGACATTATAGTATATAATGCCACTTTTTCAAATAAAAATAGACTCGCTAATTGGATAGACGAGCCCATTTTCTCATTTTTTCACTTTTCTACTTCTTTGTAGCTATTGTTCATCATTTTTTTGCAGCTTCTCCCATAACCTCTGCAATATCTCTTTCGATTTCTCGATTTGGATTCGATCTTTCTTTTGCATCGCTTCAAATAGGACGGCTAACTCATAATCAAGTTCGAGACGGATCACAGCTAGTCTTTGTTTCGTTTGTGTTTGTTTAATCAGACCATTCACCACTTGTTTCATCATGCAAGCACTCCTTTTTATGATATGATATGGACGAACAACTCAAGGAGGATATTTCATGGAATTTACCGGTTTTACAACAGATGATTTTCAAGTGTTCTCAATTGCTGGATTACAACCCAGAATGGACGCTCTACAACAACATATCAGACCGAAACTAGAAGCTTTAGGGGCTTTTTTTTCACAAGAATTGGGTCAGTTAGCTGGAGATGAAATGTTTTATCATGTAGCAAAACATGCTCGTCGTACAGTTAATCCACCAGATGACACGTGGGTAGCCTTTGCTAATAATAAGCGCGGCTACAAAAAACATCCTCACTTTCAAATTGGCTTATGGGGGACTCATGTGTTTATTTGGTATGCTGTTATTTATGAAGCACCTCGAAAAGCTGAAATTGGCTCCCTGCTTGAAAAAAATATAGACTCAATCCGCGAAACAATTCCTAGTCATTTTGTCTGGTCAGACGATCACACAAAACCGGCAGCTACTAAGATGGTGGATTTATCAGACGAACAGCTACTCCAGCTATTTCAGCGTCTCCAATCGGTGAAAAAAGCCGAAATACTTTGTGGCCTCCATCTACATAAGGACGACGTCATTCGCATGAACGGAACAGAATTTCTTGACACAGTTTATGATACGTTTGTCAAATTAATACCCCTATACAAATTATCTTAAACAAATGAAGAGGCTGACGAATCGTTTTTTGACGATTGGTCAGCCTCTTTCATTGTTACTTCATTTTAATTCTCTCTCCATCTTCAGTTGCTTTCATTTTTTGCACGGCATGGTAAGAAGAATAGCCACTTACCTCTTCAAATTCATTGCAGAGCTTTTTTTCTTCCGCCTTACTTGGGACAATTTCTTTAAAACGGCGATAAGCTGTCATCAGTTCTTGTTTATTAATGCCTTTCTCATAAGCGTTTTCGATCGCTTCAAAAAACTTAATGACATCTACTACTTCTTCTGTCGTCCAATCCGTTGAAAAAGGATAAGAATATTCCATGTACTTCACCTTCTTTTGTCTTTTCTTACGATGTTCCCCATTTTTTGCGAATTTCTTCACCATCCGCAATCATCTTGTCGATTAGCTCACTCACGGGTGGGGCATCATGAATTAACCCCATCACCTGTCCGGCCCAAGCGAAACCTTCCTCTTCTTTTCCCTCATGAATGTAACGCTTGTTTGCGACTCCACTTATGTACTCTTTCAAGCTTTCATAGTCGCCATGTTCTTCTTCAATCGCCAAAATTTTATCTGTCCAGCTATTGGCAATGGCGCGTGCTGGCGCCCCGAGAGAGCGCTTAATGACCACTGTATCATTTTCGCTTCCTTCAATCAAAGCCTTTTTATACAGTTCAGAGGCATGCACACATTCTTTCGTCGCAATGAATCGCGTGCCCATTTCAATGCCTTCTGCCCCTAAAGAGAGCGCCGCCATCAATCCGCGCCCATCCCCGATGCCTCCAGATGCAATGACAGGGATATTGACACTTTCTACAACTTTAGGAACGAGAACAAACGTCCCTGCATCACTCCGCCCGAGGTGTCCTCCGCCCTCTTGTCCAACAACCATAACCGCATCGGCTCCAAGCTCCTCTGCTTTTTGCGCTTGTCTCACAGCAGCGACAAGCACAAGCGTTTTAATTCCCGTCCCTTCAAGCCGTTGAAATAACGGAGCAGGATTTCCACCAGTCATAGAAATGACCGGTACTTTTTCTTCAATCGCCACATCTAAATAAGCAGTAAATGGTCGCCTTTGCTGGCCGATAGAAAAGTTGACACCGAACGGTCGATCAGTCATTGAACGTACTTTTTTAATTTCATCTCGTAACTGTTCAGGATCTGACAAAGACATCGCCGTAATTTGCCCGAGTCCACCAGCATTAGACACAGCTGCAGCTAAATCGGAATAAGCTAAGTGTGCTAGCCCTCCTTGAATGATCGGATATTGAATATTTAACAATTTCGTAATTCTCGTTTCCCAGTTCATCACCATCACCCTCCTCTTTTTTTCATTTCTCTCTTTGAAAGCGTAAATCCTTTTTTCTACTAAGAATATTTAAAAACTTTCTAGGCAAAGCTATGTCAACATGCTATAATTCTCTTGTTTTATGCAAAAAATGTCGATTAATTAAATGATCAATAAAGTGATAAAAGAGGTGAAAGGTAAGTTGTCCCAATTTGAAACACCATTATTTACGGGCTTATTAGAGCACGCAAAGAAAAATCCGGTACAGTTCCACATACCTGGACATAAAAAAGGGCATGGCATGGACCCCGAGTTCCGTGATTTCATCGGCGAAAATGCCTTGTCAATTGATTTAATTAATATCGCTCCACTTGATGATCTTCATCAGCCGAAAGGAATCATCGAACAAGCTCAAGATTTAGCGGCAAAAGCCTTTGGAGCTGATCACACTTTTTTCTCCATTCAAGGAACGAGCGGTGCCATTATGACGATGGTGATGACCGTTTGCGGTCCTGGTGAAAAAATCATCGTTCCTCGAAATGTGCATAAGTCCGTCATGACAGCCATCGTATTTTCCGGAGCGATCCCGATTTTTATCCACCCAGAGGTCGATAAAGAGCTTGGTATTTCTCATGGAATCACAGTAGATGCTGTTCAGCGTGCATTAGAGAAACATCCTGATGCGAAGGGAATCCTCGTCATTAATCCAACCTACTTTGGTGTTTCAGGAGACTTACAACAAATTGTGGAAATCGCTCATTCCTATGATGTACCTGTACTTGTTGACGAAGCGCATGGGGTACATATTCATTTCCACGATGACTTACCGCTCTCCGCAATGCAAGCAGGTGCTGATATGGCTGCGACAAGCGTTCATAAACTTGGCGGATCAATGACGCAAAGCTCGATCCTCAATGTGAAGGAAGGACTTATATCTGTCCAACGTGTTCAAACGATTTTGAGCATGCTGACAACGACATCAACATCTTACATCCTGCTCGCTTCTCTGGACACAGCTAGAAGACAATTAGCTACACAAGGAAAAGCGATCATTGACCAGGCGATTCAATTAGCTCAGTCAATCCGCACACAAATTAACGAGATTGATGACTTATATTGCGTAGGAGAAGAAATTCTCGGTACGAAAGCTACTTTTGACTATGATCCAACGAAATTGATTATCTCTGTGAAAGCTCTCGGTATCACAGGTCATGAAGCAGAAGTTTGGTTAAGGGAACATTACAATATTGAAGTGGAACTATCCGACCTTTACAATTTACTCTGCATTGTCACACCTGGAGATACGGAAAAAGACGCTGAAACTTTAGTCCGCGCACTCTGTCAATTAGCAGATCAATGTACGAAAGGTAACCGATCGTCCCATACGGAAGTATTATTACCTGACATTCCAGTCATTGCGCTCTCTCCAAGGGATGCTTTTTATGCTGAAACAGAAGTTGTTCCGTTTACCGAAGCAACTGGCCGCATTAGTGCTGAATTTGTGATGGTGTATCCACCAGGAATCCCCATCTTTATTCCAGGAGAAATTATTACCGAAGAAAACCTAACGTATATTAGCAAAAATTTCGAGGCAGGATTACCTGTTCAAGGCCCCGAAGACTTCGAATTAAAAACACTGCGAGTCATTCGAGAACGAAAAGCGATTAGTTAATACCTTTTTGAATAAAAAAAGGCGATTCCTACTATGGAAATCGCCTCTTTTTGTATCTTGATCTCTTATTGAATTAATCTTCTAGCTCTATTTCTTCTTCACAGCCACAGTGTGAGTATAAAACAGATACTTTTTCGTCTTCAAAATGTTCAATTGTATCTAAGCAAGACTTACAAACAATAGTCCCCATGCTCAACACCCTCTCCTTTATTTCGTAAGCGGTTTATATTTGTATTTATAATAATATAACACATTTCATTTTTCAAGCCTAAATTGTATGTCACATTTATTTTTTTCTATCCTATTTCGCTACTATTATTGAAAAAATAACGCCATGAGCCATCGGAAAGAAAAATAGGATAACAGAATCATAACGGTCATCATGTAGCTCCGCTTATGATCAAGGAGTTGTCGAGCGACTACGATACATAAATAGAAAAACATCAAAAATAACAACCAATGAAACTCTGCTGAATCTCCTTTTGATAACCAACGAGCCAGAGAATAAAAGCTCCAAATCATCCATTGAATGATAAAAACAACGTAATAAGCCATATTGATCATCCACTCATTTCATCACAGACTGCTTTAATTATATGAGTGAGCCTCAGCTTATTAATACTAACTTGTCCAAAAAAAAAATAAGACTGTCGTTTTAGACAGTCTTATTTTTTAAATAAACATTATTTTACGATATGAATAGGTGTTCCGATCGCTACTTCAGCAGCTTCCATAGAAATTTCACCTAAAGTTGGATGAGCATGAATCGTCATTGCGATATCTTCTGCTGTCATCCCTGCTTCGATCGCTAGACCAAGTTCAGAGATCATATCAGAAGCGCCTGCACCCGCAATTTGCGCGCCGATAATCAAGCCATCTTCTTTACGAGTCACAAGTTTCACAAAGCCGTCTGTGCTGTTAAGAGCTAGGGCACGACCATTTGCAGCAAACGGGAATTTCGCAGCAACGATTTCGATTCCTTCTTCTTTCGCTTCTGCTTCTGTATAACCAACAGTCGCTAGTTCTGGCTCAGTGAAGCAGACAGCTGGAATTCCTAAGTAATCAATTTCAGATTTTTCGCCCGCAATCACTTCAGCTGCAATTTTACCTTCATAAGAAGCTTTATGAGCTAATGGAGGACCTTGTACGATATCACCGATCGCGAAGATGTTGGCAACGCTCGTACGGCATTGCTTGTCGATTTCGATCAAGCCACGCTCTGTTAATTTCACGCCTGCTTGCTCAAGTCCAAGCTCATCTGTGTTAGGACGACGACCAACTGTTACTAGCACGTAATCCGCTTCGATTTTTTCTTCTTTACCATTAGCTTCATAAGTCACAACGACACCATTGTCTGTTGTTTCTGCTGATTTTGCCATCGCTTTCGTGACCATGTTCACGCCTTTTGCTTTTAAGTTACGCTTCACAAGCGCAGACATTTGCTTTTCAAAGCCACTTAAAATCTCTGCTGCACCTTCAAGAATTGTAATTTCTGTACCAAGGTTTGCATATGCTGTAGATAACTCAGCACCGATGTACCCACCGCCTACAACGACCATTTTGCTTGGAATTTCTTTCAAGCCAAGAGCGCCAGTAGAATCCAGCACGCGGTCAGAGAATTTGAAGTTAGGGATTTCAATCGGTCGAGAACCGGTTGCAATAATTGCATGTTTGAAATTATATGTTTGAGCAGAATTTTCATCCATTACGCGAAGAGTATTTGCATCAACAAAGTACGCTTCACCACGAACGATTTCAACTTTATTTCCTTTTAAAAGTGCTTCGACTCCACCTGTCAATTTTTTGACAACGCCAGCTTTCCATGTTTGCACCTTTTCAAAGTCCACTGTTACATTTTCTGCAACAATCCCCATATCATCAGAATGTTTTGCTTGCTCTACACGATGTCCTGCAGTAAGCAATGCTTTTGAAGGGATACAACCAACGTTTAAGCATACACCGCCAAGGTTGGCTTTCTCTACGATTGTTACTTTTTGTCCTAGTTGTGCAGCACGAATCGCTGCTACATATCCACCAGGTCCTGCACCAATTACTATAGTGTCCGTTTCGATTGGGAAATCTCCTACTACCATTTGTCCTACGCCTCCATTAATAAAAGTTCTGGATCATTTAATAATCGCTTAATATGATTAAGCGCATTTTGAGCAGTGGCTCCATCAATCATGCGGTGGTCAAAGCTCAATGATAATGCTAACACAGGTGCAGCTACAATTTCACCATTTTTTACAATAGCTTTCTCAGAAATTCTTCCAATTCCAAGAATTGCTACTTCCGGGTGATTAATAACCGGTGTAAACCATTGTCCACCAGCTGAGCCGATATTCGTAATTGTACAAGAAGCACCTTTCATTTCATCTGGAGCCAATTTGCCGTCACGAGCTTTGCCAGCTAGTTCATTGATTTCATTCGAAATGGTAAACATCGATTTACGATCCGCATTTTTTACAACCGGCACTAGCAAGCCTTTATCTGTGTCAGCCGCAATTCCGATATTGTAATAGTGCTTTTGAACGATTTCTCCTGCTGCATCATCGAGAGAAGTGTTCAATACAGGGTACTCACGCAAAGCGCTCGTTAAAGCTTTCACTACGTATGGAAGGAACGTCAGCTTGATGCCCTTTTCTGCTGCGATATCTTTAAATTTCTTGCGATGAGCCCATAATTCCGTTACTTCTACTTCGTCCATTAATGTAACGTGTGGAGCCGTATGCTTCGAATTCACCATTGCTTTAGCAATTGCTTTACGAATACCGCTCATTTTCTCACGAGTTTCAGGGAATTCTCCTTCAGGTAGAACAACTTTTGCTGCCGCTTTTGTCTCTTCAGCTGGCGCTACTTGTTCTTCCTTCACTTCTACAACTGGAGCTTCCGGTGTCGCTGTCGCAACATTTTGTCCACCAGATAGGTAAGCATCAATATCTTGCTTCAACACACGCCCGTTATTGCCTGTTCCAGCTACTTGTCGAATATCTACTTCACGCTCA
Source organism: Bacillus sp. Hm123 (assembly GCF_051842975.2). Taxonomy (NCBI): domain Bacteria; kingdom Bacillati; phylum Bacillota; class Bacilli; order Caryophanales; family Bacillaceae; genus Bacillus; species Bacillus sp. Hm123. The sequence continues at coordinate 1,189,562 of NZ_CM200277.1, read as the reverse complement.
CGAGCATATTTGCGAACAGAAGGCATCGCGATCACTCGACGACTAGGATCTATCCCTTCTTGCTGTGCCGCTTCTGGTGTTGTGTCCACTTCTGGTGTCACTTCTTCTTTTGCTTCTGCTTTCTCTTCATGATCTCCTTTAAACTTTAAGTCCTCATATCCAGGAGCATCAAATTTAACAAGGACATCTCCAACGATCGCTGTCGTACCTTCGTCTACTAAAATTTCTTCTACAGTACCAGCAACTGGAGAAGGGATTTCCACTACCGCTTTATCATTTTGCACTTCACAAAGCACATCGTCTTCTTGCACTTTATCGCCTTGCTTAACAAACCATTTAACGATTTCTCCTTCATGGATACCTTCACCGATATCAGGCAATCTAAATTCAAAAGCCAAAGTCTTCTACCTCCCATTAATATCGAATTATATTTTTTACGGATTAAAAAGTAAGTACTTTCTTCGCTGTTTCAATGACATCCTTATAGTTAGGGAGCCATACAGACTCTGCTTGCGAGAATGGGAAAACCGTATCTGGAGCCGCTACGCGCAAAACAGGTGCTTCAAGGCTAAGAATTGCGCGTTCATTAATTTCTGCTACAACATTAGCCGCAATACCCGCTTGCTTCTGTGCTTCTTGGACAACAATCACACGACCTGTTTTTTCAACAGATGAAATGATCGTCTCAATATCAAGCGGTTGTACTGTACGTAAATCCACTACTTCTACAGAGAAGCCTTCTTTTTCAAGCTCTTCTGCGGCTTTAATGGATTCATGTACCATCGCTCCGTAAGTAATAATCGATAAATCAGTTCCTTCACGTTTTACCTCTGCTTTACCTAGTGGAATTGTGTACTCCTCTTCAGGTACTTCTTGACGGAAAGAACGATATAATTTCATATGCTCTAAGAAAATAACAGGATCGTTATCGCGAATAGCAGAAATTAATAGACCTTTTGCATCGTAAGGAGTCGAAGGGATAACCACTTTCAATCCTGGTTGTTGCGTAACTAATCCTTCTAAGCTGTCTGCGTGCAGTTCAGGTGTGTGAACGCCTCCACCGAACGGAGAACGAATCGTTACAGGAGCCGTATATGTTCCTCCAGAGCGATAGCGAAGACGCGCTAATTGTCCGCTGACAGAATCCATTACTTCATAAACGAATCCGAAAAACTGAATTTCAGGTACAGGTCGGAAGCCTTCTAAAGCAAGACCAACAGCAAGGCCACCAATTCCAGATTCAGCTAGCGGCGTATCAAACACACGATCTTCGCCAAATTCTTTCTGAAGACCTTCTGTAGCACGGAAAACCCCGCCGTTTACTCCTACGTCTTCCCCAAAGACTAATACATTTTCATCATTCTTTAGTTCCGTGCGCAAAGCATCCGTAATTGCTTGGATCATTGTCATTTGGGCCATGGCTTACTTCGACTCCTTCTCTTTATATAATTCGAATTGCTCTTGTAAATTTTGTGGCATTTCTTCATACATGATCGACATTAAGTCGGTTACCTTTTGTTTTGGCGTATCATCCGCTTTTTTGATCGCCTGTTTAATTTCTTCTTTCGCACGCTCAATGACTTCATTTTCCTTTTCTTCACTCCATAAACCTTTGCCTTCAAGGAATTTACGGAAACGTACTAATGGGTCTTTCTTTTCCCATTCATTGTCAAGATCCGACGTACGATAACGTGTTGGGTCATCCCCCGCCATTGTATGTGGACCGTAACGATAACACATTGCTTCAATTAATGTAGGCCCTTCACCGTTAAGCGCGCGATCGCGTGCTTCACGTACAACCGCATAAACCGCAAGTGGGTCCATTCCATCTACTAACACACTTGGAATTCCAGCTGCGATCCCTTTTTGAGCGATCGTTTTAGCTGCTGTTTGCTTTTCTCGTGGAGTAGAAATCGCAAACTGATTGTTTTGCACAATGAAGATGGCAGGAGCATTAAAGGCACCTGCAAAGTTGATTCCCTCATAGAAATCACCTTGTGATGAACCGCCATCGCCTGTATATGTAACTGCAACCGCTTCCTTTCCACGCTTTTTAAGACCTAATGCCACTCCAGCATTTTGGACATATTGAGCACCGATAATAATTTGTGGCGCCAATACGTTGACTCCTTCTGGCACTTGGTTGCCATGGAAATGTCCGCGTGAGAATAAAAACGCTTGATATAATGGTAGTCCGTGCCAAATGATTTGAGGAACATCACGATATCCCGGCAAAATCCAATCTTCTTTTTCTAAAGCAAAATGAGAAGCAATTTGTGATGCTTCTTGTCCAGCTGTTGGCGCATAGAATCCTAAGCGACCTTGACGATTTAAAGAAATCGAGCGCTGGTCTAATACTCGTGTATATACCATGCGAGTCATTAACTCTTGAAGCTGATCATCCGTTAATTGTGGCATCGCTTCTTCATTAACAATCTCGCCTTTTTCGTTTAAAATTTGAACCATTTCAAATTGATCTTCAATCATTTCGAGCGTTTTCTTCGCATCGAATGGTACTTTTTTCTTAGCACTCATGAAAGCCACCTACCCTTTCGTTTTCTAAATAGTGTGTATGTTTATTGTGCAACTCGTCCCTACAATACATACGAATAATTCCTTGAGAGAACCGAGTCGCTTCTGTACTAATTAACGTATTACGTATAACTAGTACAACCCCTAGTATACAGTCAATAGTTTATAATACTGAGCAGCGGGAAGTCAAATAAAATAAACGGATGATTCGTTCGTTCAAAATAAATGAAATGTTTCCACAAAAACAACTGTATTACTTCTAAAAAGTATACTGTACTATAAAAAAACTGAAAATTCCGACCTGTTATAGAGTAGATTCCGCAAATTTCTATCCCCACAAATACTCTTGCCTCCATAAAAGAAAACTAACCAACATATTGCTCAGTTATTCACTATTTTCTTAAGTGTTCACACTTTCATTAACAAAATAACATTTATTTGATAAACTATCGATAACCATTGATACAAAGAAAGAAGGTTCAAAATATGATTACGATGAAAGATATTGTCCGTGAAGGCCATCCTACTTTACGAGAAAAAGCAGCAGAAGTCGTTCTTCCTGCCAGCGAAGAAGACCGTCAAATATTAGCCAGCCTTATTCAATATGTTCAAAATAGTCAAGACCCTGAAATAGCAAATAAACACGGATTGCGCCCAGGTGTCGGATTAGCCGCTCCACAAATCGGTGTTTCAAAGCGCATGATTGCGGTGCAAGTACGTGATGACAACGATCAATTATTAAGCTATGCCTTATTCAATCCACGTATTGTCAGCCATTCAGTCGAAAAAGCTTATTTAGCGATAGGAGAAGGTTGCTTATCTGTTGATCGCGACGTTCCGGGCTATGTCCACCGTTATGCAAGAATTACTGTAAAGGGAACTACTCTTGCAGGAGAAGAAATCAAGCTTCGTTTAAAAGGAATGCCAGCGATCGTATTTCAACATGAAATTGATCATTTAAACGGCGTAATGTTTTATGATCATATCGATCCAAAGAACCCCTTCCAAGCACAAGAAGGCGCTACACCCATCGAACGTTAACAAAAAACAGCCAGACGTCTGGCTGTTTTTTTATGATTAAATAAGTCCAAGCTTCTCCAAAGCTAAAAATATGCCATCATCAGCTACATCTGCCGTCACCATATTCGCTTGTTCCTTCACAATCGGATGAGCATTTCCCATCGCCACACCCGTTCCTACTGCTTGTAACATTTCAATATCATTTAATCCGTCTCCAAATGCATACACATCTTCCAACTCAAACGGAAGGCGTTCTAGCATTTTCTCAATCCCTACTGCCTTTGATCCTCCGACCGGCACAATATCAAGAGAATAAGGATGCCATCTAATGAATGTGAATTCAGGAAACTGCTCCCGATAATTCATTTCATCCTCTTCGTTACAAAACAGTAGTGTTTGATATAAATCATTTTGCTGATAAAAATCTAATTGAGCTTTCGGATGAGGAAAATTTAAGCTTCTGAAACTCGTTTCAATATGCGTATGTTCCGGATGACTCGATCTCATCGTTGATTCATTCATAAATACAAGTGGATGTTCTTTCTCTTCTGCTTGAGCTACTAACTTCCTTAAAGGGTCGATATGTAAAGGGTTCAAATAAACAGCTTCTCCTTCAAAGACAACATACTGCCCATTAAAACTAATAAACGACTCGATATCCAATTCTTTTCGCAAAGCTTCAAACATAAATGGAGCTCTTCCAGTCGCAATTGCAGTATAAATCCCTTTCTGTTGTAGCAATTTAACCGCTTCTTTTGTTCGCGCAGGAAGCTGTTTCTCATGATTTAGAAGTGTTCCATCAATATCAAAAAAAACGATTTTAGTCATCTTGACGACTCCTTTTATTTCCTCTATTATTCATAAGGTCTTTCGAATCAAAACTAACCCAATTCGCACGGAAAGTCAACGAAATACACCTTATTTTACCATTAATAAAAAGTGCTTTACACATAGCATACTATACATACAGCCACCACGGCCATTTCCTGTTTTGCTTTATATTTGGATAGTGTTGTGGTAAAATATGAGTAAGGAGTGATCCACTATGTTAAAGAAGCTAAAGAAGAAGCTTGCAAAACAGTGGAAAGATATGCTCAGAAGAAAATCAATCGCATAATAAAGAATGGTTGAGCCCTTCCTTTATGAAGGGCTGTCTTTGTGTAAAACAATAATAATTGTCCATACTAAATGCTATCTAAACTATGTGCATCTAAAGCTTAACACATGAAAAAGTATTGGACATTCTATATAATATAATTAACAAATGACGGTATTTATAAGAACTGGGGAACCAGTTTAGATATACATTTCGGATAAGGAGAGAACACAATGATTTTTAAAGTATATTATCAAGAACAGAAACACGAAGTACCAGTACGGGAGCACACTAGAGTGCTTTATACAGAAGCAAACTCTGAACGTGAAGTTCGTCACGCATTAAAAAACCGCCCATATAATGTTGAATTCGTTCAAAAGATCGAAAATTCTTATTTAGAGTACGAAAAACAATCTCCAAACTTTAAATTGGAGCAGCTCTAACTTATGAAATTTGTTAAAAATGATCAAACAGCGGTGTTCGCCCTAGGCGGTTTGGGCGAGATCGGAAAAAATACGTATGCAGTTCAATTTCAAGATGAAATTATTTTAATTGATGCGGGAATCAAATTCCCAGAAGACGAACTGCTAGGGATTGATTACGTCATACCCGATTATACCTACTTAGAAAAAAATGTAGATAAAATTAAAGGATTATTTGTTACTCATGGACACGAAGATCACATCGGTGGGATTCCCTACTTACTTCGCCAAGTGAATATTCCTATATACGGTGGAAAACTTGCTCTTGGATTAATCAAAAATAAACTAGAAGAACACGGACTGCTTCGTCAAACGACTCTTCATGAAATCCACGAAGATGATGTGATTAAATTTAGAAAGACATCCGTTACTTTCTTCCGTACGACGCATAGTATTCCGGACTCCTATGGAATTGTTGTGAAAACGCCTCCTGGGAACATTGTTCATACAGGAGATTTCAAATTCGACTTCACTCCGGTTGGAGAACCTGCAAATCTAACTAAAATGGCTGAAATCGGAAAAGAAGGCGTCCTTTGCCTATTATCTGACAGCACAAATAGTGAAGTGCCTAACTTCACTATGTCTGAACGCCGCGTTGGCGAAAGCATCCACGATGTTTTCCGTAAAGTAGAAGGAAGAATTATTTTTGCGACCTTTGCTTCAAACATCCATCGTCTCCAGCAAGTAGTAGAAGCTGCTGTAGAGAACGGCCGAAAAGTAGCCGTTTTTGGACGTAGTATGGAAGCTGCCATCAACATCGGTCAAGAGCTAGGCTATATCCGCTGTCCAAAAAATACGTTTGTGGATACGCAACAACTAAATCGCTTACCCGCTAATAAAGTAACGATTCTATGTACAGGAAGCCAAGGGGAGCCTATGGCTGCTTTATCTAGAATTGCCAATGGTACGCATCGTCAAATACAAATACAGCCTGGAGATACGGTCGTCTTTTCTTCCTCCCCTATCCCTGGAAATACGATTAGCGTGAACCGAACGATCAATATGCTTTACCGTGCAGGAGCTGAAGTCATTCACGGACCATTAAGTGATATTCACACTTCTGGTCATGGGGGACAAGAAGAACAAAAGCTAATGCTCCGCTTAATTAAGCCTAAATTCTTTATGCCGATTCACGGGGAATATCGCATGCAGAAGGTTCATATTCAACATGCGGTTGACTGTGAAGTACCAGAAGATCATTGTTTTATTATGGATAATGGGGATGTCTTAGCGTTGAGTAAGGATTCTGCTGAAATCTCAGGGAAAATTCCTTCTGGCTCTGTCTACATTGATGGTAGTGGAATCGGCGATATTGGAAATATTGTCTTGCGTGACCGCCGAATTTTATCTGAAGAAGGACTTGTGATTGTTGTCGTCAGCATCAATATGAAGGACTACAAAGTAGAAGCAGGCCCAGATATTATTTCTCGTGGATTTGTTTATATGCGGGAGTCAGGTGACTTAATTTATGAGGCACAAAGTATGCTCAATAAACATATTCATAAAGTACTAAACAAGAAAACATCTCAATGGTCCGAGATCAAAAATGAAATCATTGATACGTTAGCTCCGTTTCTTTATGAAAAAACGAAGCGTCGCCCAATGATCTTACCAATTATTATGGAAGTATAAAATAAATCGACAAAAAGGATGCAAAGAAACATGCATCCTTTTTGCTTATTATCCATTCATTACTTTCTTCTCAAAACGACCAATATCTGAATCGGCCCCAATTACAATTAATAAGTCGCCTTTTTGAATAGGTTCTGCCGGATCAGGAGAAACAATCACTTCTCGCCCTCTTTTAATCGCCACAATATTAATGCCATATCGCGCCCGAATATCCAAACCTATAATCGAGTTACCTGCCAATAATTCATTGGCAACAATTTCTACGATGGAATGTTCGTCGGATAACTCTAAGTAATCTAATACATTATTTGAAATCATATTATTGGCAATTCGTTTGCCCATATCGCGTTCCGGATGCACCACTTGGTCAGCACCAATTTTTCTTAATACTTTTTCATGGTAGTCATTTTGTGCTTTTGCTGTAACTTGCTGCACGCCTACTTCCTTTAATATAAGCGTAGTTAAAATACTGGACTGAATATCTTCTCCAATAGCAACAATTACATGATCAAAGTTTCTAATCCCTAAACTTTTTAAAACGGATTCATCTGTTGTATCCGCTACGACGGCATGAGAAGCAATCGAAGCAAATTCATTGACCCGATCCTCATCGACATCAATGGCCATCACTTCCATCCCTTGTTCTGCTAAAGCTCGACAAATGCTTCCACCGAAACGACCTAAACCAATGACAACAAACTCTTTTTTCACAAAAATTCCTCCACTAATAAAAAATTAAATCATAGCGATCTGATCACAATAGGATTTCTGTTGGATACACGAAAGTGAAATCCATTGAATAGAAGCATAACACCACTTATTTTACCGAATCCTTTAAGTTATTAGTGTATCATGATCGATGTAACGAGCAAAATAAAAATGCTCGACTTAACCTTGATCGGACAAATAGTGAAAATAGCTTGTGATTGCTTCTATTGCAAAGGTAATCGCCTCTTCATTTGGGTTTAACTTTGCATGATGCAAACCATATTCTGAGCCGACTCCGAGCCAGAACATCAGCCCCGGTATCTCCTTCAGCATGTAACCGAAGTCCTCACCTGTCATTGCTTCTTTGCAAATAACTAATTGAACCCCTTCTTTTTCTTCCATAAAACTTATGAAACGATCCGCAACTGCTTGATCATTATTTACTTGATAATAATTGCTTCCATAATCGATCGTAGCTTCACAATCAAATCCATATTCGATGCCTTTTACTAACGATTCTATCCGTTTCTTCACCTTCTGCATCGCTTCAGCAGAAAGGGTGCGAATCGTACCTTCCATTCTAGCGGTCTCTGCAATAATATTTTGAACCGTTCCACTAGTAATCTTTCCTATTGTCACTACAGCGCTATCGAGCGGGTCGATATTTCTTGCGACAATCGTTTGCAGCTGGGTTGTTAAATGAGCCGCCGCAATAACCATATCCTTCGTTTCATGAGGATACGCCGCATGACCACCTTTTCCTTTTAAATCAATATATAGTTCTGATGTATTAGCAAACAACAGACCAGGTTTCGTAGCAATCGAACCAACTGGGTATTCAGGCGCAATATGAAGTGCATAGATTTCATCTGGCATCCATTGCTGCATCATCTCGCTTTCCATCATTGGTGCCGCACCACCAGGACCCTCCTCGGCCGGCTGAAATATAAACACTAGATCATCATTGATTTCTGTTTCCACAAAATGAGTTAACACACCGAGCCCGATACTCATATGCAGATCATGACCACATGCATGCATCGCTCCTTCATGTGTGGAGCTAAACGACAATTCCGTTTGCTCAGTAATCGGTAACCCATCGATATCCGCTCGATATCCAATCGTACGTGAAGGGTTTTTCCCTTTGATTTTCACTAATATTCCTGTTTTCCATGTGTTAATTTCCAATCGGTCTTGGGGCAAAGCTTGCAAATAATCTAATAAGTAACGCTGAGTTTTTACTTCTTGAAATCCAAGCTCTGGTATTTGATGAAGATCTCTTCTAATTTGAATAAATTGATTAATTGTCATATTGATCCCTCTCTTTATTTAAAAACAGGCGTGAGCTAAAAAGCCCACGCCTGATCGATTCTTAGCCTCTTATAGTTTACGAAGCTCTTGCATAATTTCTGTTTTAGACTTTGTTTTGTCATCGATTTGCTTAATGACTTTTGCTGGTGCACCTGCTGCCACAGAGTATGGAGGAATGTCTGTCGTGACGATCGCTCCTGCCCCAACAACAGAACCTTTTCCTACCGTCACACCTTCTAAAATAACGGCATTCGCTCCGATTAATACATCATCTTCTAACACAACTGGCTTAGCAGATGGCGGCTCAATAACGCCAGCAATAACAGCTCCTGCTCCTACGTGACAGTTTTTCCCGACAGTCGCACGACCACCAAGAACTGCGTTCATATCAATCATTGTTCCGTCCCCAATGACAGAGCCGATATTAATAGACGCTCCCATCATGATCACGACATTATTACCGATTTCTACTTGATCACGAATAATAGCTCCCGGTTCAATTCTAGCATTAATCCCTTTAAGATCTAGCAACGGAATCGCTGAGTTGCGACGGTCATTTTCAACGACATAATCTTCAATTTTATCTTGATTTTGTTGGATGGCTTCAGAAATTTCAGACCATTCACCGAAGACAACTCCTGATTTTCCCTCAAGGAATGTTTGAGCAGATGAGCCGAAGTCGATTCCTGCTACATCACCTTTTACGTATACTTTTACTGGTGTTGATTTTTTGCTGTTTCCAATAAAGGAAATAATCTCGTGTGCGTCCATCATTTTCATGTTATGTATTCCTCCTCTAACAACTTATGTATTGCCGACGATTTCGTCTGCATTTCTTATTAATTTAACAGAGTGAAGTAAATTTCACAAGCAATTTTAACTAGATCACATCGTTACTGTTTAAACTCTTCAATCACTTCAATAAACGCTTGGACTTGTCTTAGCTCAAAGGCTGAGTCGTACCCTAAAAGCCACGTATCTCGACGTAGAGGACATTGATCTTGATCAAGCAACGGGATTTTATACACTTCACTCGATGTGCCATTTAACGTAATTTCAGGCAATATCGCGTAGCCGATCCCGTTAAACGCCATTTGTCGACACGTCTCAATTTGATCGACAATAATCGATTGTTTTGGCGCACTTTGAAAGTGACGGTGCCACCATTCTTGTATTTCCTGAAAATAGGTTGAGTCGCTTTTAAATTGAATAAACGGCTTATCTGTCGTTAATATTTCATCCACATATTTAATTTCTCGATCAACTAAAAATAGACTATCCTCAAATAAATGAATTTTTCTCCCTTTCCAATCTGGTGTGCCGCGAATGATTCCTATATGTACGTCTCCTTCATATAATGCTTTAGAAATTTCACTGCTCCAGCCAGTCATTAAAGAAATTTTAGCATGAGGATATCGTTCAACAAAGCGTTTCAATACTTGTGGGAGCCAGTTTTGCCCAACAATGGATGCACAAGCGATTTTTAATGTTCCATGAACTTCCGATTCTAGTGATTGGATGTTTTCAACTACCTTTTCTCTTTTCTCCACTACTTCTTTTGAAAACTGGATGATCATTTCTCCCGCTGGTGTCAACGTTAATCCCTTTGTCGTTCGATTAAATATTCTCGTTCCCCACCCCTTCTCAATCGTCTGTAATCGTTGCGACAGCGCAGGTTGAGAGACAAATAAACGCTCGGCAGCTTTTCTCATATTCATTTCTTCTGCTAATACAGTTAGCAGCTGAGCCTCTGAAAATAACATCGATATCCCCTCCGGCTAAATACAAAAAGCCAAACCCCTTGATATAATGTAAGAGGGATCTGACTCTATTAGATCATTTTATAAGTTTTTATTTCAACTGGTCAACATGATAATTCAATTGCTTTAAAATAACCCTTCTCGTTAAAATGCCTTGAAACTCTTCTTCTTCATTCGTAACGCACAAAAAAGGGTGATTGATTAATAATCCAAGTGCTTTGCGGAAATGATCGTGGACCGTTAACGATGGTTTGTCGATTGCCATAACTTCTTCCACTTTCATATGTTCTAGCTTCTCAAATTCAATTCTTTCCAAACCTAAAATAGCCTCTGTAATCATTGGAATACTAATTAATCCTTGCAGTCGGTATTTAGCATCTAACACCGGAATGGATGTATAACCGCTTTTTGTCAGCACTAAGAGCGCATGCTCCAGATTATTCCTCGGCTGAACATGAGCGACTTTTTCTGACGGGATTATGTAATCCATTATATTTGTATTTAATACATCTTTGCTTTGAAAAGAAATCATTGAACTACCCCTTTATTCTTTTTGTAAGCGCTTTACTCCTCAAATAATTCATTCCACCCTTTTTTCATTATATCAAAGTTACCCACTTTCGTTCCATTATTAAACATAAATAATCCCTGCTCATTAAATGAAGCAGGGCATCATATAAATCATTGTTGTTTTTCTTCTTGTAATAAATCAAAGATCTCAATTGCCGTCATATCGATATCATCAAAAGGATATTTACTTCCTTTACCATCTTTATCGTATACTTCTAGTTCAAATGTATCTTTTCCTGGAAAATATTTTACCTGGCATAAAGTTTTGCCGTTCACTTCGAACAGTCGTTGTTGAACCTCGCCTGCTTCTCCACCTTCTTGCAATGATTTCAAACGTTGAACGATTCCCATTAATTGTGACATAGTATCGGTTGACCCCTTTCATCTGTCTTTCCAAATATTTATTTTGTTTTTGACCGTACATAATCCTTTTGTTATAAAATAAATAGGCAAATGAAATATACCATACATCTATTTCATATCCAACTATTTTATTTTATTTTATATTGAAAATAAGGATTTTATAAGTTGATAGGAGGGGAAAGTATTGGCTTCTATTATTCTGTATACCCAACCAGAATGTCCGCCATGCAATATTATCAAATTATTTTTCAACGACCGTGGAGTGCGCTATGAAGAAAGAAATATTGCGTCTAATCCAATATTTAAGGAGGAGCTACAAATCAAGTGGGAATCTTTGTCTACCCCAACCATTATTGTAGAAAACGAAATCGTACGGGGATTTGACATGGATAGGTTAAACGAACTCTTAAGTAAACATAACCTTTAAGTCAAAAGGAGGTTCAACCTTGAGCCTCCTTTTCCTCCGCTTACCTATTGGCTACTAAATAAAATACGAAAATCAATAAAGCACCAAACCCGATAATATAGGACCAAAAAATAGGATTCTTCATATATGGATGTTGCTGTACAGTTTCTGGGATCGACGAATCTAATCCTTCCTTTGCTGTCTCTTGCTGCTTAAATACTCGAACAGTGTAAAATACAGAAAAAAGGACTGCTACGCACCCAACAAAGATTAAGACAACGAAAAAATCACTCAACTTCACCACTCCCTATCGAGCTTCTTATCGGTAGTATTAGTTAGTCTCGTGATTTTATTCAAAATTAATAAAGTAAGCCGTCTTGTTCAAATAAAAAGTCATAGGAAATATCCATGAATAAATATTCCTGTTCATTTAAAGCATAAGAAAATGTTCGAATCATTTCACCTTTTTCGATATCGCTATATAAATCAGAAATTAAACCGACCCGATTTTTCCGCATTCGTAAAATATTTTCTAAAAAATACGGTCGCCAGCTCCAATTTTTACCGAAATACTCCGGTTGAAAAATCCAATTTTCTTCCTTCTTGAAATAATTCGGAGTTAGTTCAAATCCATTTTCATCACATATATATAAGCGAAAACACATCTCTTCAAACTTTTCGCCAATTTCAACTAACAATTGTTCCTTCGTGATCGCTTGTTTCGTATACTTTGAGACAACATCTTGTAAAGCCGTTTGAATCGATTCTGCTAATAAATATACTCTCTCAAGCGAGCGCTTTTCATGAAGAATAAATTCCTGGCATTTTCTTTTTAGCGTTTCTTTTTGGATGTCCTCTTGAAGAAAATGTCCACAAGGCTCATGTAAATAATACCCTTGATAATACCTTCCTCCGTGCTTCCACGCATATTGTAGCTGATATTCCATTTCGATGCTCTCAAACAGCAAGGAAGCACCAATTTTTCGAGCAAGCATCGAGATCGAATATAGAATATCTTTATACGTTTGACCAGAAGAATTTTTTCGCAATGCTTGCAAACTCACCTTTAAAATATTAGGTGCGTAACCCGTATATTTATAAACATCTCCGCTCTTTTCACCAATATGATCAATCGCAATTTGAATACCAAATGTTTTATAATACCTTAGTACATGTTCTAGCTCTTTACTATACTCTGATTCAGAAATTTCTAGGACAATATTGCTTAACTGCAAGCCTTTCTCTTCATATTCCTGCAAAAGAATTAATAAATGCTCTCCATAGTCCTCTTTCAATAATCGAGCATTTCTATTAATAAACAACTTCGCTTCAATACCTGAATGCAAATATAATGATAACGCTTTCTTTAATATGAGATCCTCTACCTCAATTAAGTATTCATCGGGCACTTCTTGATCATGAAAAAAAGGGCCTAAACTTCTTGCTTCATTACCTACTAAAAAACGCCCTAACACTTCATATCCAATGATTTTATGCTCATCCGCACTAAAAATCGGTTGAAAAAAAGGCGTGACATGATCAAGCTGTGACATAATTTCTAATGCATCCATCCACTCTTCCTCCAACTCAATAATCCTTTTAATTATACATATAATCGAGTATTTATTCAACCTTTAACCTAGGATTATCTTTATATTATACTTAAAAGTAAAACAGTTTATATTTTTGATAATATACCAAAATCAAAAAAAGAACCACCTTTAACGATGGCTCTTACTCACGATCAAAATGGATAGGGATTTAACCATTGCCCACCATCCATGATTACACATTCACCATTTATATAAGCCGCCTCGTTAGAAAATAAATAAAGAGCTAAGCCGGCAATTTCCTCTGGTGTCCCTAATCGCTGAAGAGGGACGCTTTGAAGCGTTCGTTTCGCCGCTTCTTCTGACTCCCATAGCTTGTCCGCTCCCCCTGTGCGTTCAATTGGACCTGGAGCAATCGCATTCGTTCGAATACCGTACTTATGCCCCCACTCAACTGCGAGCGTTCTCGTCATAGATAAAACACCTGCTTTTGCAGCCGCTGAATGAATCACACCAGCTCCGGCATTCCACGCATACGTAGCAACGATGTTAATTATACTCCCTTTAATTCCATGTTGAATCCAGTAATTCCCTACCGCGCTAGAACAATAAAATGTTCCATTCAACACAATATCAATGACCGAATTCCACCCATTTACTGATAGTTTTTCGGCAGGAACAATAAAGTTTCCAGCCGCATTGTTCACTAGATGATCGATGGTTCCAAAATGCTGACTAGTCGTTTCTACTAGTCGCTGTACATCTTCTGGGTTACGCACATCCATCGAGACCGTTAACAAATGTCCATCTCCTGTATCGATCTCTCCTTTAGTAGCCTGGAGCTTGTCTTCACTGCGGCCAGAAATCACCACTTTTGCTCCCTCTTCTAGAAATCTCTTTGCCATGTATTTTCCCATCCCACTAGATCCACCAGTGACGATCACCACTTTATCTTTCAATGTCATTCCCCCATCCTTCATTTAATGAATGAATAATCACTCATTTATATATTAACACACATCTGAATATTCAGACAATGTTACATTCAATTATTATTCACTTTTTACGTGCCTGCCTTCTCTTTCATAACGAGAAGGCTAAGGTAAATAACAGCATCGAACCAACGATCGTCAGCAATACATACACGACAAAAAGAGATATACTTTCCTTGTATAATATCGCTGCTTCTACACTAAATGTTGAAAACGTTGTAAACCCTCCTAGCACACCAGTCCCAAGGAGCCATTGATCATTTATTGAAAGAGAAACGACAAATCCAAGTAAAAAACTACCTATGAAATTAACAATAAGAGCACCAAACGGAAAAGAACTAGTCGCATTGACAACTAGCAAGCTAATCAAATAACGGCCAGCCGCTCCAAGCGCTCCACCAATCGCTACTAAAAAAAGATCCATTATCCTCCCCTCCCTACTTTTAATCCAGCTAGACTAGCTAGTATACCGACAGCTACAGTCATCGTTACGTAAGATACGCTTAACAACAGATTAGCTTGCCATAACTCTACGGCTTCTTCAGAAAAAGTGGACATTGTCGTAAAGCCGCCACACAACCCTGTTCCGTAAAAAAGCGAATCCTTTTTGTTCATTTTTCTGCTCATAAAACGAGCGGTAATCATCCCTAAAACAAAACTGCCTACAATGTTAACAAACAAGGTTCCAAAGGGAAAATAGCTTTCATTCCATCCACTTAGCAAATAACGAAACACAGCTCCGATCGCCCCACCAGCAGCGACAAATAAAATATTCATATAAGCTCCCTCTATATTAAAAGAGCCACATTCCCCCATCTCTAAACACGATGTTTAGTGAGGAATCTGGCTCTTGTCAATTATACTAGTAACAACTGTTTATTCTTCGTCCTCACGAAGACGATAAGCTGCATTTAAACATTCCGTTTGACTGTCAATCACTGCGTCTCCTGCTGTACGTTCAACATAATGATAATTACCTTCATTATCTTGATAGCGAGCTTTCGAATTGTCGCTCAGCTGTAAATTTAAAAATTGAACGATACGATGCTTTAACACACCATCAAAAATCGGGAATAATATTTCCACGCGTTTAATCATATTTCGCGTCATCATATCGGCTGAAGATAAATACATTTTACCTTCTCCATTGTGGTGGAAATAGTAAATCCGACTATGCTCTAAAAAGCGACCGACAATACTTGTCACGCGAATATTTTCACTAACACCTGGAATTCCTGGGCGAAGACAGCAAATACCGCGAATAATACATTCTACTTTTACACCAGCACAAGACGCTTCATACAATTTCATGATTAGCGTTTTATCTGTTAAAGAATTCATTTTAGCCATAATATGCCCATTTCCATGCTTTTTATGACAAGCAATCTCCTCATCAATTAAACGAATAAATTCCTCTTGGATATTGTAAGGAGCCACTACAAGGTGATTATAAGTTGGCTTTTCTGTATAACCACTTAAATAATTAAAGAAGTTCGTTGCATCTATACCGAATTTCTTTTTCGATGTAATTAAACCATGATCAGTGTATAGCTTAGCTGTTTGATCATTATAATTCCCTGTTCCTAAATGAACGAATCGCTCAATTTTGCCATTACGCTTACGAACAACAAGTGTAATTTTGCTGTGAGTTTTCAAGTTATGCATACCGTAAATGACATGGCAACCCGCTTTTTCAAGCTCTTTCGCCCAATGAACATTATTTTCTTCATCGAAACGCGCTTTTAATTCAACAAGCACCGTAACTTGCTTCCCTTGTTCTGCCGCTCGTTTTAATGCTTCGATCACAGGTGAATCTCCACTCACACGATATAGCGTTTGTTTAATCGCTAACACTGCTGGATCATCCGCTGCCTGTGAAACAAATTCAACAATTGGCTCGAAGGATTCATACGGATGATAGAAAAGCAAATCCTGTTGCAACGCTTTCTCGAACATATCCTCTCCAGAGTGTAAATCAAATGGTGGCTGTGGAATAAATGTTTCATAAGAAAGATCTTCACGAATATCCTGCAGCTTCTTCACAAATGAAAATAAGAATGTTAAATCGAGTGGACCATCAATTTTGTATACATCTTTATGATGGATTTCTAGCTCATTTAGTAAATAATCAAGGCCCTCTTGATCTAAATCTTCTCCCTTTATCTCTAAGCGAACAGCCGCTCCCCATTTACGCTTTTTTAATTCTTTTTCGATTTCAAGTAGAAGATCACGAGCTCCTTCTTCATGAATCGTTAAATCCGCATTGCGTGTAATTCTAAAAATATTGGTTGATTTCACTTTAAAACCTTTGAAAATTCTACTTACAAAATGCTCTAGTACACTTTCAAGTAATACATAATAATACTCGCCATCCGCAGCTGGCACTTGTAATGTTCGTCCTAGCACAGAAGGTACTTGAACAATTGCCACGCGATCACCTTCAGCATCCGGCTCGTCATTTTCGAGCATCACAAGCAAGTTAACACTTTTATTTAATAGCATCGGAAAAGGACGATACGCATCAATGGCCATCGGTGTTAATACGGGGAAAATCTCATTATCAAAATACTCTCGAAGAAATTTCAACTGTTCTTTAGTTAATTTCTCTATAGGAACTAAATGAAACCCCTCTTTATCCAAATCTGGTAATATCTCTTTATTTAATACTTCATATTGACGCTCAACTAAAGTTTGTGTCTTTTGACTAATTGAATTTAACTGCTGTTTTGGTGTTAGACCTGCTTTATTCTCCGGCTTATTAAAGCCTGCTTTCACTTGATCCTTTAATCCAGCTACGCGTACCATGAAAAACTCATCTAAATTCGAACTGAAAATTCCAAGAAATTTCAGCTTCTCAAGCAATGGATTTTGATGATCCGACGCTTCTTGCAAAACTCTTTCATTGAAAGCTAGCCAGCTTAGTTCTCGGTTATTATAATATTGTGGACTTGATAAATCCGTTCTCATGTTTTCCCCCATTGTTTGCACCTTCTTGTTTTATTGTCTAATAAAAATAAGTTGAATAGGTAACTGTAACGCTTTTTCTAAATGCCTTTTCTGTTTTTCACTTTGATATTGCTCAGCTAGATAGTTTTTATTGCAAAACACATTTAATTCCATTGTACCATCTTTTTGGCAAATTTGAATCTCTTCTGCCACATTTCTTTTCGTACTATTTAAGCTATAGCACAATTTAAGTAAAGCTCCCCATTCTCTCATTTGTTGAATCTCTTCTTTCGTAAACCAATGCTTATACGGCTCTATGTTTTGCTTAAAAGCTGAGTTGTTAGTAAAAGAAGCCAAGATCGAAATTTTCACTTTTTCTTTGTGTGAATACCCATCAAAAACGGAGTTAGTCAATAAGTAGAATGTATTAGGACCTTTTGAACTACTTGAAATATATTCTCCGAGATAAAACAATAGAGCAGCTTGGTGCACGAGATATTCATCTTCTTCACTTATATGTATCACTTTTATTCTTTTCATTTCAGCTATCAAATAATTAGCTAGCATGGCTACTTGTTCAGAGCTCTGTTCATTTTTTTGATAACTATGTAACAGACGATTAGTCCCTTGTTCTTTCGCTTCCCATTCTGTTTGGGCTTTCGTCTTCAATAACTTCTCCATGATCACTCCATCTCTTAACCCTCTAGAGCTGATGATCATTTGTTTAGACTTAGAATGCAACAACAATTGATAAAATACTTCTAATGCTGGCAAAATAAGATCCGCTCTTTCTCTAGAAAGACCATCTACTTTTTCTAAGTCGTCATAAGACATCGAAGAAAGTTCATTTCGTAATTCTTTAATCGTTTCGACCGACATTTTATATCCGTGTACGCCTAGTGATGGATAATTTCTTTTAATTTGATCTACGTTTGCAAGGTTTCGACCGCTTCCTCCAATAGATACGATCGCTCCTTCATTGTTTTCAATCCAAGGAAATTGGGCAAATTGACTTTTGATATACGAGATCAGTTCTTTTTGTTCCCGCTCTGCCATGCCATTCCCTTTAAGAAATTGTTCCTTCAGCGTCACAGCACCAAAAGGAAAGCTATGTGATTCGATTAATTGGCGATTCTCAAAATAAGTAATTTCCGTACTCGCCCCTCCAACATCAATCGATAATCCTGAGTCAAGATTCACGGTTTGAGTCACAGCGGTAAAGCCGTAATAAGCTTCTTCTTCACCAGACAAAATTCGAATATTAAAGCCAATCTCTTTTTTAATTTCTTTTAACACTTCTTCCCCATTTGATGCTTGGCGAACAGCGGCTGTCGCTGTACAATCCACTTCATAAACACCGTAACTATCTAACAATTCTTTAAAGCTATGTAATACATCCTTTAAGGCTTGGATTCCTTGTTCAGATAGCCATTTGTTTTCATCTAAATACCTACCTAAACGAATAGGAGCCTTTACATTTTCCACTTCTTCAAAACCAGAATTACTAAGATTATAAATAACCAAACGGACAGTATTTGAACCGATATCGATAATGGAGATTTTATTATTTTTAATCATTTGCAACACTACTCTCTTTTTTTAAATCTATTTTTCACGAAAAAATATGAGTTAAAACATGGGATTCCCTTTCCATAAAGAAAAAAACGAGATATAATAATGAAAAAATAGTACGAAAGGAGTCTTTTCATTGAATAATCCAAACAGTCAAAATAAATCTCTCCCTCACTCTCCATCAACTGCGAACCTCGCTCAAGCAATCTTTACTGTCAATCGGCATGCTAAAACAGCAATAAACCCGAAATTTTTATACTTATTGAAGAAAAAAGCATTAATTAGAATGATACAGGAAGGTCGAGCAAAAAAAACTGGTTTACACTTTTCCAACAATCCAAAAAACAGTCAACAACAATCTGATGTACTCGTGACTTGCGGAGAGTACACTTTTCATATGCCACCTTGCAAGGAGGATTTTCATAACTTGCCTCATTTCGGTCGTTTAGATCAAAAAAAACGCAACCCTCGCTCAAGCATGAATTTAATTGAAGCTAAGAAAATTCTTCAAGCATACACTGGCATGAAGGAAAAACAAACCCACCCTTCCTCTAGCAAGAAACGCTACAAAAAGCCTGTTTTTAAACCTCTTGGTCAATCTTATTAATTGAAACAGCGAATACTTTCTTCAAAAAAACACCGGCTATCGTAACCGGTGTTTTTCTTCTATTTCAACTCTTACAACACTAACCGGTCAATATTTTTCACTAATTCAGCAATTTCAGGCTTACTTACTTGAGCATTTGCTCCAACTCCGTCTCCTTTATGGCGAAGGTCTTCCGTAATTAATGAAGAGAAGATAATCACAGGAAGTTGTTTTAAAGCTGGATGCTCTTTCACTCTTCTTGTTAAATGATGGCCATCCATTTGCGGCATTTCAATATCAGTAATCACTAACTGAACCTTTTGGGTAATATCAGACTCCGCTGCAATAGATTCTAAGTAATCAAAAGCCAGCTTTCCATTTTCGAAAAACTCAACATTTTCATATCCAGCTTCAGATAACGTATCATGAAGTAGTTTTCTTAATAGCGGAGAATCTTCTGCAGCAACAATGCTTTTAGTTGAGCGCTCTCTAGCTCCTAATTGCTTCAGTTGCCCCACATGTATACCTGATTCAGGATTGATATCTAAAATAATTTTTTCAAAATCAAGTAGAAGAATCATCTGACCGCTCACCTTAACAACACCAATAACTTGGTTGTTACCTCCTTGATACATATCAGAAGGCTTTTCAATATCCTCCCAAGAAATACGATGAATACGCGTCACGTTTTGAACATGAAATACTGCTTTTTGCTTATTAAACTCAGTCACTATGTACTTATCATTTGAGTCATCTTTTACGATCGGCACACCGAGAACTTTGGCCATATTAATAACAGGAAGTACTTCTCCCCGAAGTTGAATCACACCTTCAATATGTTCATGTGAGTGAGGAATCAACGTTATTGGCAAATGTTGGATAATCTCTTTCACTTTTATAACATTTATTCCATATTTATTATTTTGCACTTCAAATTCAACAATTTCAAGTTCATTTGTACCACTTTCTAATAAAATTCCTTGTTCATGCTTCATAAGGCTTTCGTCCTCCTATTCTTTATTTTACTATATCATGTTTTGTTTCGACGTATCCTGCAAAAATTTTTATATTTATTAACATTATTTTTAAAAAAAATTAACAAAGCTCTTTTCAATGATACAATAGCATACATAATGGAAAGGTGGCGATTCTCTTTGGAACATTGCATTAACGAAAAAGTTAAAAATATTCAAATATCAGGCATTCGCAAATTTTTTAATCTCGTAAGTGGAACGAAAGATATGATTTCGTTAACGATCGGACAACCTGACTTTCCTACTCCCGAGCATGTGAAAGTAGCAGGAATAAAAGCGATTGAAAGTGATTATACAACTTACACTCATAATGCGGGCTACATTGAACTGCGAACAGCCGCAGCGAACTATGTACATAAGAAATACGCTTTAACGTACTCTCCAGAATCAGAGGTCATT
Organism: Bacillus sp. Hm123; assembly: GCF_051842975.2. Taxonomy (NCBI): domain Bacteria; kingdom Bacillati; phylum Bacillota; class Bacilli; order Caryophanales; family Bacillaceae; genus Bacillus; species Bacillus sp. Hm123. Next base: position 1,168,603 of record NZ_CM200277.1, on the reverse strand, counting down.
GTAACCGTCGGTGCTAGCCAAGCGATCGATATCACGTTACGAACGATTCTTTCTCCCGAAGATGAAGTGATTCTACCTGGTCCTGTTTATCCAGGTTACGAACCGATTATTCATATGTGTGGTGCTCATTTAAAAACGATTGATACACGCGATAGCGAGTTTAAGCTAACCGCTGATAAAATCCGTCCGGCACTTAGTGAAAAAACGAAAGCGATTATCTTACCTTATCCGTCTAACCCAACAGGTGTTAGTCTTTCAAAAGAAGAACTAAAAGCTATTGCCGATTTAGTGCGTGGGAAGGATATTTTTATTATTGCGGATGAAATTTATAGTGAGCTAACTTTCGACCGTCCTCACGTATCGATCGCTTCTTTTTTAAGAGAGCAAACGATTGTATTAAACGGCTTATCCAAATCTCACGCAATGACAGGCTGGAGAATCGGCTTTTTATTTGCGCCTGAAACGATCACCAAGCACATATTAAAAGTTCACCAATATAACGTATCATGTGCTTCATCTGTTGCACAAATGGCAGCTTTAGAAGCGGTCGAAGCAGGGATTGATGATGCTCTTCCGATGCGAGATCAATATAAACAAAGACGTGATTATGTGTATGAACGTTTATCCTCTCTTGGCTTTGAAGTGGTAAAACCAGATGGGGCTTTTTACTTTTTTATTAAAATCCCTTCATATGTAAAAGAAACATCGTTTGATTTCTGCTATAAATTAGCGACGGATCAAAAAGTCGCTGTCGTTCCTGGCAGTGCCTTTTCTGAATATGGGGAAGGGTATTTCCGCCTCTCTTACGCTTGCTCAATGGAACAGCTTCAAAAGGGATTAGATCGTATCGAAGCGTTTATGAATAAACAAAAATAAAACATTATGAAAAAGCTGACCTTAAAAAATTGAAGTACCACCTTCATTTCTTTTGGTCAGCCTTTTCATATGTTTAACTTTCCCGCCAATACTTAATTAATGCTTGTGTCCCACTCAATTCTTCTCCTTTTGAAGCTAATTCTTCATACATGTCTTTAGCCATCGCAAGCCCTGGTAAGTTCAATTCCATTTTCTCAGCTTCTTCTAAAGCAATTTTCATATCTTTAATAAAATGTTTAATATAAAAGCCCGGTTCAAAATCTCCTTTTATGATGCGGGGAGCTAAATTCGACAATGACCAACTGCCTGCCGCTCCACTAGAAATGCTTTTTAATACCGTCTCTGGATCTAACCCCGCTTTTTGCGCGTACAGCAATGCTTCACAAATACCGATCATATTAGTCGCAATGGCAATTTGATTACACATTTTCGCATGTTGACCCGCTCCCGCTTCTCCTTGATACACAATATTTTGTCCAATGATTTCAAAAATCGGCAACATCTTTTCATAGGCTTCTTGATCTCCACCGACCATAATCGCAAGAGTACCATTTTTAGCGCCGGTATCTCCACCAGAAACCGGAGCATCTAACGCAAATATTCCTTTTTCCTTCGCCTTCACATAAATTTGTTGCGCCAAGCTTGGTTTTGAAGTGGTCATATCAATGACGATTTGTCCAACTCGACCAGCAGCAACAATTCCTTCACTGCCAAGATACACCTCTTCTACATCTTTTGGCTCTCCAATGATCGTAAAGATGACATCACTTTGCTTTGTAACTTCTGCAGGATGCTCACACCAAACAGCCCCTTGATCAAGCAGTTCCTTCGCTTTCTCTTTTGTACGTGTATAAATGTACAGCGGATATTGTGCTTGCAACAAATGGCGTGCCATACTTTTCCCCATAACGCCCGTGCCGATAAAACCAATTTTCTTCTTCATTTTCTCTCCACCTTTAACTAAAATAAGACCATAAAAAAAGAGACCTGCCATTCAGCAGGTCCCAAAAAAGGGGGTTGTGAGTGAGAATCTCCAATCAATCATGCTTATTTACAATATTCCCAATCCCCTGCGGCTTTAAACATACCTTATGCGATTTTTATTTTTTAAATAGACCGCACCATTCCGCCATCTACAAGAAAGCTACTTCCTGTTACGTATGTATTGGCATCTGAAGCGAGAAAAGCAACTACATTAGCGAACTCCTCAGGGTTACCGTAACGACCAAGAGGAATTTTCTTTTTCATTCGTTCCTCTTGCTGTTCCACTGAAATCCCTTGTTTCTTCGCATTCACTTCATCTAGATGACGCACACGTTCAGTCGCAATTCTTCCAGGAGCCACTGTATTGACTAAAATCTGATGTGGAGCGAATTCTTCTGCTAACGTTTTAGACAGCCCGACAATTCCTGTGCGAAATGTGTTCGACAAAATCAGTCCAGCAATTGGTTCTTTAATCGATGAAGAAGCAATATTGATAATTTTTCCGCCTTGTTTTTTCAAATGAGGCAACGCTTCACGAATGGCACGAATATAGGAAAATAAGTTTAATTCAAATGCCTGCTGCCAATCATCATCTGTCATGTCTTCAAACAATCCAGCAGGTGGCCCACCAGCATTATTGACTAAAATATCAATCGTGCCAAATGTCGCTACTGTTCGTTCGACTAGCTGTTTAATATCTTCCACTTTCGTAATATCACACGCAGCATACTCGATTTTTCCGGACGACTCCTTCTGTAAGTGACCCTTTACTTCTTTCAGCTTCTCATCATTACGGCTCGCTAGCATAATATTAGCTCCACCTTGTGCTAACTTCTCAGCGATCGCCCGACCTAGCCCTTGACTAGAGGCAAGAATTAACGCTGTCTTTCCTTCAAAAGAAATATTCAAGAAAACCCCACCCTTTCCTAAAGTTACATTAACCATTATAATGTAATTTGAATTTTCTTTCAGTTTTTATTTTTTTGTCCTAAACAAAAAAGGCTGCCTCTAATAAAGAAGGCTAACTCCGAACAACGATATCTATTAAGATATTCGTATCGGTGACCAGCCCTCTTTATGAGGCAGCTTCGATCAAATAAGGGAAAAATGAGAATGAAACTATGGTTTCAGCTATTTCATGAGCTGTTATGTATACATTACCCTCATTTTTCTTACATAAACATATGAAAACAGATGATTAGACCTATTTTATTCTGCTAACCCTTCGTTTTTCAATACATCATTAATCGTTCGTAAAGCATCTTGCTCATCGCTTCCTTCTGCACTAATCACAATTTTGGAATGTTGACCAATTCCAAGCGACATAACACCCATAATTGATTTTAAATTCACTTTCTTCCCTTTAAATTCTAGCGCAATTTCACTAGAAAATCTGCTAGCTGTTTGAACTAATAAAGTAGCTGGACGTGCATGAATGCCCGTTTCTGCTGTGACAGTAAATTGTTTCTCCACCATTTCTCATTTCACTCCTTTTTTGTATAAAAAATAGATGTAGCATTACATTACAAGAAAAGCGTCCTATGTGCAATTAGTTAGAAAAATGATTATTGCCTTTTTATTGAGAATATGATAACCAAGTTAACTTCTCGCTTCCTCCAAATAATAATAGATGACAGAGCCTCCCCGTTGAGCAACACCTCGAAAATGCTTAAAGTCCTCTCTACTAACTAGCACATGTTGAAAACTAAGGAACTGTTCTTTATTTATTTGAAAGTGCTCGATCTCGCCATTTTTTAATTGATCTAACATATTTGAAGCCTCTTCTATCGTCACCGTCGCCACCCCTTTCTGAATTTTAAATAAATTTATACATATCACTTTACTCTTTTACAAAAATAAGGCAAACTGTGAAGTAATACTCTTGAATGATCCCTATAATAACGATCGGTTTCATTCTACTACGTAATTCTAAAAAGATTATGAGTAAACGTCAAGAAACACCTAATAAGTAACCTTTTCTATATTTATACGTGAAGGAGAGACAGAGATGACGAAAGCAGAAGTTGGTAATATCATTGAATTCAAAAATGGCTTACAAGGAATCGTTGAAAAAGTAAATGAAAATTCGGTGATCGTCGATTTAACGATCATGGATAATTTTGATGACTTAGAGCTAGAAGAGAAAACGGTCGTCAATCATAAAAATTACACCATTGTTAATTTTTCATAATATACAATCTACTAAAAAAGTCTGTCCCCCCGGGGGGGCAGACTTTTTTCTGTCAAAACTTATTCATTACAATTTAAGCCGCTTTTTGTTAAAATAATGGCTGTAGTAAAGAAAGGAGTTTGACACAATGACAGTTCTTAAAGATTGGCGGTTAGCTGTCAGCCTTGTACTAGCACATATTTTGCTTTATATTACTTTTTCTGACCGTGATATATTTTGGTACATATATACAGCTGCAAACCTTTTTTTCATTAGCTTTGTAATCATAAATGAGAAAATTGATGATAAACAAAAGACTACTAGCTTTATTAAGTATGGTTTGTTATCAGGGCTTCTTCTGTATCTGTTGTTTTGGATTGGACATTTGTTGCTTCCCGTTCTTCCTTTTTCCCTAGAAAAACAAGTGACCTCTATGTATAAATGGTACTCTCCACAATTTTCTTGGCACTATATCGTGCTTTTATTAGTGTTTATTCCTGGAGAGGAATTATTTTGGCGAGGATTTATTCAAAAGCGTCTCTCCAACCATTTTAATGATTTAACAGCGATATTAGTGAGTGCGTCTTTGTATGCGTCCATCTTTATATATTCTGAAAAAATCGTATGGATGCTTGCTGCTTTAGTAGCTGGCTTGTTCTGGGGAGCTTTGTATGCTTGGAAACGTAGCATCCCAACATTAATTATTTCTCATTTAGTGTTTGATTTATTGTTAATTATTTTCCTTCCACTTCATTAACAATGACTAAAAGCAGGCGTCTACCGTCTGCTTTTATTATTTTTTCCACAATAATAGCAGAAAAACTAGACCGATCCATCCAAACAGCGGATATAGAAAAGCTAACAACGTACTATAGGAAATTTGACTAAGAATCCATCCACTCGTAAAGATGACCGCAAAAAGAACGCTTGGCCCCCAGTTCACCCGTCTCTCTAGCTGTTGCTTTAGCCCATAAGCATTGCCGACCACCGAAGTAAATATTTCTCCGTAGATTAAGATGGCATATATATAATGAAAAGTCGGCATATATACCTCTACTACCTTTGCCATCGGAATTTCATATGAAGTGAAATTATCTATTTGAACAAGGCTCATATGACTGGCCATCAACAGCAGCATTAAAGCCACTCCTCCAAGAAAAGCGCCTCGTTTAATCACCTGCTTGTCCTTGATTTCATAAGCAAGTGGAACTAACACTGCTTGTGCTAGCGTTAAATTCAGAGCTGTATAAACGAAAGGAGCTGTCCACATTTTCCATGTCCAATCGTCACCTTTACCTACTAATAGGCTCTCAAAAAAAGAAGGACTAACCACCGCCTCTGTTGCTAGTCGAAAATGAAATAACAACATAAGTGGAACTACGAATACATTTACAGCTAACAGCCCTTGTATCCCTCTCGTCATAATTGAAAATCCAACAAAAATCGTTAAAAGAATGCCGACATTTGCTGGCCACTGAAGCCTTTCTTCAAATAGAGCACCTGCCCCTGCAAGCATCACTCCTAGAACACCAATCAACATAACAAACTGTATAGCTGTCACAACTTTCCCTAACTTTTCCCCAAAAAGAAATTGATTAAATTCTTCAAAGGAAGAAGCTTGCCATTCAATAGCTGTGAGCATCATTTTCGCTCCAAGAAAAATAAATAATAGTCCGCTAATGACAATACTAATCAGTCCGTAAAAACCAAATTGTGAAAAGAACTGCACAATTTCTTTACCAGTAGCAAAACCAGCCCCGATGACAGTCCCTACATAAACTGCTGCTACCTGGCAGGCACCGCTCCAAGTTCTCACTATGCATCCCTCACTTCTTCACCATTACTTCACTTTATGCTTGTCAATTGATATTAAGAAGAAAAAAGCAGCAACTTCAAACAAAACCCTTGAAAGTCAAAAAAGGTCAAAGTATAATACGGATATAAGGTCAAAGATAGTCAAAGTCAAAACTAACTAATAAAGGGGTTGAAACTAGATGTTATGTCAAAACTGTCAACAAAAAAGAGCGAATGTGCAATTACGAATGAATGTGAACGGTCAAGAGAAACAAATGCTGTTATGCTCAACATGCTATCAAAAAAATAAACAAACCATTGGTCAGTCCTTTCATTCACAAGGATTTGGACACTTCCCGATGAATGAGTTCTTTAAAGAATTTAGCACTCAAAAAGCAGAGCAAATGAACGTACCACCAAAAGAGACAAATAACAGTAACAACGGCTTTCTTGACCAATTCGGACGAAACTTAACGAATATGGCCAAAGCCGGTATTATTGATCCAGTCATCGGGCGTGAGCAAGAAGTAAAACGAGTCATGGAAGTATTAAATCGCCGCAACAAAAATAACCCCGTTTTAATCGGGGAACCAGGGGTCGGAAAAACAGCGATCGCTGAAGGACTTGCCCTTAAAATAGCAGAAGGCGACGTACCAGCTAAATTAAAAGGCAAAGAAGTCTACTTACTTGACGTGGCTTCACTCGTTGCCAATACAGGAGTTCGTGGTCAATTTGAAGAAAGAATGAAACAATTAATTACAGAACTGCAGCATCATAAAAATATCATTCTTTTCATCGATGAAATCCATCTACTTGTCGGAGCTGGCTCTGCAGAAGGTTCAATGGATGCCGGAAATATTTTAAAACCAGCACTTGCCCGCGGGGAACTTCAATTAATCGGAGCGACAACATTAAAAGAATACCGCCAGATCGAAAAAGATGCGGCACTCGAACGCCGCTTCCAACCGGTACAAGTCAATGAACCATCTGTGGAAGAAGCGATCAATATTTTAACAGGGTTACAAAAACGATACGAAGATTTCCATGAAGTCACCTTTACGAAAGAAGCGATTGAAGCTTGCGTTGTTCTTTCTAACCGTTATATCCAGGATCGATTCCTTCCAGATAAGGCGATTGATTTAATGGATGAAGCTGGATCAAAATTAAACTTAACGATTAACACGCAAGATACAGAAACGATCCAACAGCGACTAACAGAACTATCAAAAGAAAAAGAAGCGGCTCTGCAAAAAGAAGAATACGAAAAAGCGGCGAAGCTTCGCGATGAAGAAACGAAACTAGAAGATCAGTTGAAACGAACAGAAGGATCAACAGAACGACCTGTCGTAACACTTGAGGAAATTCAATACTTGATCGAACAAAAAACAAGTATTCCAGTTGGAAAGCTACAGCAAGATGAACAGCAAAAAATGCAGCATTTAGAAGAAAATCTTGCAAAGAAAGTAATTGGCCAAGCAGAAGCTGTTCAAAAAGTGGCGAAAGCGATTCGTCGCAGTCGTGCCGGGTTAAAATCCAAAAAACGCCCGATTGGCTCCTTCCTATTTGTCGGTCCAACAGGTGTCGGAAAAACAGAATTAACAAAAACATTAGCAGAAGAATTATTCGGCTCAAAAGACGCAATGGTTCGTCTCGATATGAGTGAGTACATGGAGAAGCATAGTGTATCGAAGTTAATTGGTTCTCCTCCTGGATATGTTGGTCACGAAGAAGCTGGACAATTAACAGAAAAAGTTCGCCGTAACCCATACAGCATTATTTTGCTAGATGAAATCGAAAAAGCCCATCCTGATGTACAGCACATGTTTTTGCAAATTCTTGAAGATGGTCGCTTAACAGATAGCCAAGGAAGAACCGTCAGCTTTAAAGATACGGTCATCATTATGACAAGCAACGCTGGGGTCTCTACAAAAAGGATCACAGTAGGATTTGAAAAGAGTACTACTTCGAATGAAAACTCAATCTTAGATTCTTTAAGCAACTTCTTTAAACCAGAGTTTCTAAACCGCTTTGACAACATTATTGAGTTTCAAGCGCTAGATAAAGATCACTTATTACAAATCGTTGACTTAATGCTTGCAGAATTAAGTGACACCTTACAAGAGCAACAAATGGCACTGCAAGTCTCAGATGCAGTGAAGCAGAAGTTAAGTGAACTCGGCTACCATCCGGCATTCGGCGCTCGTCCTTTACGCCGCGTCATTCAAGAACAGCTAGAAGATCGCATCGCTGACTTTATTTTAGATCATCCAGAAGTGAAGCAATTGCAAGCAGTGATGAAAGAAGACCAAATCAAAATCACAGCGTAATCTAAAAAAGTGCCCAAGTTTGGGCACTTTTTTAGATTACTTTGTCGCTTCTTTCTTCTAACCATTTTTCAATTGGCTGTAACACAGAGGCAATACATCCTTCTTCAAAAGGTGACATTAGATTTGCTTTTGCAACGATGTCAGTAAAAGAGAGACTGCCTCCGATTTGACAAATTGCCACATAGTCCTTCCATGCTGCTTCTCGATCCTCATCCATGCGCTTCCAAAATTGCAGGGCACATACTTGAGCTAGCGTATAGTCAATATAGTAAAAAGGCACATCGTATATATGGCCTTGACGTTGCCAAAAACCACCCGCTTCTAAATATGGAATCCCATCATAATCGCGATGCGGCAAATAGTCTTTCTCGATTTCTTTCCACACTTGCTTTCGTTCTGCAGGTGTAAGGGACGGTTGTTCATACACTCGATGCTGGAATTCATCGACAGCTGCTCCATAAGGCAAAAATAAGATCGCTTCGCTTAAATGAGCATACTTATACTTTTCCGTATCTTCTTTGAAAAACAGTTCCATCCACGGCCAAGTAAAAAATTCCATGCTCATCGAATGAATTTCGCACGCTTCATACGTTGGCCATAAGTATTCAGGTACAGAGAAATCTCTGCTGCAGTATACTTGAAAAGCATGTCCCGCTTCATGCGTCAATACATCAATATCTCCAGATGTACCGTTAAAATTGGCGAAAATAAATGGCGAGCGGTAATTATGCATATACGTACAATAACCACCACCGGCTTTCCCTTTTTTCGCTTCGAGGTCCATCAATTGACGATCGAGCATAAACTGAAAGAACTCCGCTGTTTCAGGTGATAATTCTTCATACATTTTCTTTCCGTTTTTGACGATCCAGTCGGCGTCCCCTTTTGGCTTGGCGTTCCCTGTCGTAAATCGATACGCTTCATCATAAAACTTTAAAGAATCCACATCAATTCGCTTTTTCTGTTCACTTCTTAATTTCGTTGCTAACGGAACGATATGCTGTTTAATTTGCTCTCGATAGCCTTTGATCATCGAAGCATCATAATCAACTCGATTTAAACGATAATAGCCAAGTTCAGTGAAATTTTCAAATCCAAGCTTATGAGCCATTTCTGTTCTGACTTTCACTAATTGATCATATAGCTCATCAAACTTCTCTTCATGCTCAGCAAAGAAGGAAAAGCGAGCTTCCACTGCCTGTTTACGGAGCGTACGATCAGCGACTTCCGCATAAGGTTCTAGCTGGGCTAACGTAAGGGTTTCGCCATTAAACTCAATTTGAGCCGAAGCGACCAGTTGAGTATATTGCGAAGACAGCTTGTTTTCTTTCTCAAGCAAAGGGATAATGTCTTTAGAAAAAGTTTTCACTTGCGCTTCCGCTGTGGCAAATAGTTGCTTCCCTAACGCTTTTTCAAGTTCAGGACGATGGCTAGAAGCAAGCAACGCTCGGTTTAATTTAGACGAGATCTCTTCTATTCTCGGTGACATTTCATCCATATAAGCTTGTTCTTGTTGATAAAATTCATCCGTCGTATCAATCGTATAACGAATGTAGCAAAGGTCTACCATCGTGCTCATACGATTGCGGATTTGATTGATTTTATTTAACAGCTCCATCTGTTCAGTCGCTGTCTGTGCTTCTGCAACACGTTGAAGCAACTCATCTGTTTGAATCGCTGCTTCTTCAATATTCGGTCGTTCATATACATACTCGGTAAACTTCATCCTAATCCCCTCTTTCTCACGATAGATCTTTAATCGACACTCCTAGCTTTCGGATTAAAGCAATCGCTGTCTCTTTTTCTTCTTCTGATAATATGTTCATTAATTGATGAATATTTTCTTCATGCTGAGGGAAAATTTCGTCAATTAACTGTCTACCTTGATCTGTTATTTCCGCACGGATGACCCTGCGATCCTTCTCATTCGTTTTGCGAGCAAGCAAGTTTTTCTTCTCTAGCTTGTCAACCACATATGTAATACTCCCACTTGCCATTAAAATTTTATTGCCAATTTGCTGCAAGGGCTGAGGGCCTTTATGATATAACAGTTCTAGCACGGCAAACTCTGTCGGATTTAACCCTGACTCATAAATGTATTCATTCACTTGTTCATTGATGACTTTCGTCGCCCTTGATAATACAATAAATAATTTCAAAGATTGCTTGTTTTTTTCATAATTCATACGTTCCCACTCATTTCTTTACTTACACGGAAGGAGTAATAACTGTCCAATTGTTATTCACTTCCGCTGTTATCGTTCCACGTTTACGAATATAGGCGGAAAGAAGCTCCGTCATATCGGTTTGTATTTCCTTTATAACCTTTTTCCCTTTAAACATCAAGTAATCCCCGCCCCCACCTGCACGGTAATTATTCATAACTACTTTATATAATTGATCACTCTGAAGCGGTTGCCCATGATAGGCTGCCTCGGTTATTCGACTGCCTGGTGAACGCGTGAGATCAATCGTGTATTCAATCCCTTCCCACATATCATAATTATAGTGCTGTGGCTTCGGATATGAAAATTCTGCACTAACAGCTGGTTTATGATCAATGAGCGTAAAGTAAGAAGCTGAGCGCTCTAACGCCTGCTTCATTTCCTCCCCCGTTACTTCAATCACCATTAATGAATTAGGATAAATATAGTTAGCCACAATATCTCGCATCGTAATATTATGAGGTAACCCTGGTGAACCATTATGAAAAAGAGCCGTACTAGAAATGTCGACATTTGCGGCTTCCATCTGTACTTTATTAATTAATTCAATCATTGGATGTTCTACCAATCTCGCTTGAAAAGGATCCTGAATAATCATATCTCCTTCTACTGTACCAAGCACTTCATCTAGCCACTTTTGCGTTCCTTGTTCATAAGATTCTATGAGATCTACAAGTCGCTCATCCGCTTCTAAATCTGCCGCTAGTATCGTTTCAGGTGTCACTTGTTGCAACTTATATTGATCATTTTTTTTCACAAATTCCGCTGTTATTTGACCAATTGCTGCCCCATTATATCCCGGTTGGACAATCGCTACTCCATTGACCATTTGCTGTTCTTGACGATGCTGATGCCCGGTGAGCAACACATCGATTCCTTCTACCTCCGTGCATAGACGATATGCTTGATTCTCTCCTTTTTCAACTGGTTCAATGCTTTCCCCGGTAGCTAAATCAACTTCAAATCCACCATGGTAGGAAACAATCATAATATCTGGCCGTTCTGTTTCTCGAATATGCTTAACCCATTTAGAGGTTGCCGTAACCGTATCTTCAAATGCTAGTCCTTCAATATGTGCTGGCTTTTCCCAATTAGGGATATAGTGAGTCGTTACGCCAAGAACCGCTGCTTTTATTCCTGTTGAAAAGGTTTTGACGATATACGGTTTACCAAAGAAAGGATCAGCCGTTTCACCATGTAAAATATTACAGCTTAAAAAAGGAAACGTAGCATCATCGGCTGCCTTTACTAAAATATCCAATCCATAATTGAATTCATGGTTGCCTAAAACAGCCGCATCATATTGTAAATGGTTCATTCCTACAATCACCGGATGCCTCTCTTGTCTCAACATCTGAAAATAATAGCTAGCTAAAGGTGTACCTTGCATAAAATCTCCATTATCGATGACTAATACATGTTCATGCTCCTTTTTTACTTTTTTAATATAAGAAGCCAGTTTAGCTAATCCAATGTCAGTCGGTGTGTTCGAGCTATACTGAATAGGAAGCATCGCCCCGTGTAGGTCGCTTGTTTCTAAAATAATCAATTTCACATCAGCCATTTAACCCCTTCTCTCTGTTACTTTGCTATTTGTTTTTCTTCCTTAATTAAACCATCATTTTATGTAAAAATTCACCTTTTCACAACTTATTTCGAGAAATAACAATTTTTTTGTTATAATACAAAAGAATGACTTCTTTTAAAGGACGAAAATCAATGAAAAAACATAGAAGATTTATATATATATTTGTCGTTATCCTCCCCTCTATTCTAGCTATTATCGGCTTTTATGATTTCCTTTCTAATCGAGCCGGTGAACAACATAACAAAGAACTAGAGTGGATTGCCAGCTTGCATAAAAATCAAATGGATCAATTCATCAGTGAAACAACAATAAGTTTAGATATACTAGCTGTTAGCATTGAAGAAGAGCTGAACAATTTAGATAAAGTACAAAGCATATTAAAAAAAATGGCTAATCAAGACCCCCGTTATGGAGGCATTTATTTGCTTGATTTCGAGGGAAACTTATCTGTTGGAACGAATGATTATTTAAAGCAATACAATTTAAGAGATAAACAATATATTAAAGAAGTACTGTTAACGAAGGATACCGCTGTATCTGATGAAGTTGAAACTCTTTCAAATAATCAGGCCGTCATTGCCGTTGCTACACCAGTTTTAAAAAATGAACAAGTAGAAGCTATCATCGTCTCTCATATTCGACTAGACTATATGAAAAATATTATGAGAGTACTGACGCCAGAGCATTCTATTTTCTTTGAAAACGCCAAGCAAATCCCTGTATTTTCGGTTAATGAAGGACCTAGTACTTCAAACAACGAACTTTCTTTTAAATATCCACTTTCTCAGCTCCCTTGGAATTTAGTCGTTTCAACGGACGAACAAAAAAATAATAACTTTATCGGATATACATTCCTATTCGCAGTTGCCTTTATTGTCATCGTGCACATTATTTATTTATTCATTAAATATATGATGCTCAAACGGCAAACGAACCTCGAAAGAATGCAGCAGGAAACGCAAAAGCTAGAATTAATCGGAACGTTAGCAGCTAGTACAGCTCACGAAATCAGAAATCCATTAACTGGTATTAAAGGGCTTGTTCAATTGTTAAATGAGAAATATAATGACCAAGAAGATGAATTTTATTTTTCGATCATTAACAAAGAAGTGGCACGTATTAATCAAATCGTTAGTGAGTTATTAATACTAGGAAAACCAACTGCTCAAAAAGTTAGCATAGTAGATATGAAAGACATTATTTCTGACTTAAACCCATTAATTTATTCAGAAGCTAATTTGTACTCTGTTGACTATAAATTCACTTTGCCTGAACAAGAAATTTGGATAAAAGTCAATATCGATCAAATGAAGCAAGTCATTTTGAATTTAACAAAAAATGCATTTGAAGCGATGAATAGCGGTGGCGAGCTACGATTAACGATATTAAAACGAGAAAATAGTTGCCAATTATCGATTACCGACAATGGACCGGGAATTGAAAAGGAAAAGCAAGAGCAGTTATTTAAACCTTTCTTTACCTCTAAAGAAGATGGAACGGGTCTCGGACTAGTCGTTTGTAAACGAATCATCGACTCCTTTGATGGAACGATTGAAATTGAAAGTGAATTTGGTTTTGGTACAACCGTCACTATTTCCATTCCACTGCAAACGCCTGCTAATGAATGAATCAAAGGGTGTCTCAAGCCATTCGGCTTCCGAGACACCCTTTTTTTATATCAATCAGCCGAGGGCTTACTGCCCGTTAATGCGGGATAAAACCCCTTCTATTTTTAACAACTCTCTTTTTTTGTCAATTTCTTTCCCCGCGTACCCTGTTAACGATTGATTTTTTCCGATCACTCGATGGCATGGAATGATAATGGGAACAGGATTTGCTTTATTAGCTTGTCCAACAGCCCGAACCGCTTTTTTATTGCCGATTTGCTCAGCAATCTCACTATAAGATCTCGTCTCGCCAATAGGAATATGTCGCAAAGTTTCCCAAACAGACTGTTGAAAATCTGTTCCCTTTATATCCACTGGCAGATCGAAGCTCATACGACTTTCTTGGAAATACTCCTCCAATTGACGAACTGCTTCTACTAACAATGAGTCACTTGGCTCAAAGCCGATCTCCTCCCCCTCCCCCAATATTGAAAACTGCACCGCACAAATACCTCTTTCATTTCTCACAATCGATAAAGGACCGATCGGGCTCTCCATATATGTAAATAATTTCTTCATGCTCCTCACCTCTTTCTTATATTGTATTAGCAGACAAAATAAAAATCATGTATAATGCAAGGATGTGTTTATAATTCATTTTCAAAAGGTGATGAATATCAATGTCTAAAAGAGATTACTACTTCGACAACGCAAAATTCATTTTAATTTTCTTTGTCGTTTTTGGTCATTTTCTTCGCTCGTATATTAGTGATAATTCACTCATTTTCGCTCTATACGTTAGCATTTATTTATTCCATATGCCTGCATTTGTATTAGTCTCTGGTTTCTTTGCGAAAAGCTTTTATAAACAAGGCTATGTCAAAAAAATAGCTCAAAAGATTTTATTGCCCTTTTTGACCTTTCAAGTCATTTATTCTATCTTTTATTTTTACTTATATGAAACCCGTTCATTTGAAATCGATTTGCTGATTCCTCATTGGTCCTTATGGTTTTTGCTGAGCTTATTCTTTTGGAACATTTTACTGCTGATCTTTGTGAAATGGCTGAATTTGTCATCTCCTATCTTACTTATATTGGCCTTTGTCGCTGGCATCACTGTTAATTCCCTAAATGATCACTTAGATGTCCTCAGCTTTGGACGTACATTTGTGTTTTTTCCGTTTTTCTTAGTCGGCTACTATTTGAAAAAGGAGCATTTCCAATTACTATCGAACAACATCGCGAAAATAGCTTTACTCGTAAGTGCGACAGCAATCTTTTTCAGCGCTTATACCCATCCAGATTTTGATTTCAATTGGCTTTTCGGCTCGATTTCTTACGCTGACCTTGAAGTGACAAATGGAGAAGGAATGATCATTCGAGCCATTCTTTATGTATTAAATTTTATCATGATCGCTACTTTCTTTGCTTTTGTGCCAAAGAAAAAATTCTTTTTCACTGCTTGGGGAAAAAATACGCTTTATGTTTATTTACTACATGGTTTCATTATAAAAAGCTTTCGCGATAGCGACTTTCAAGATGGGACAGAATCAATTATTTTATTATTAACGGTTTCTCTACTATTAACGATGTTGTTATCATCGTCTGTTATTACAACAATTACCGAGCCTATTATTGAAACGAAATGGTCCAAGTTTAAAAAGATCTTTCGCAAAAAATTTCAGAAAAGCAATAAGGAGAGTATTCAATGAAAGTAGTCATTAGTACATTAAACGCAAAATACATTCATACGAACTTAGCAATTCGCTGTTTAAAAGCATTTGCTGAGCCCGATTATGAGGTAGAGCTTGCTGAGTATACAATTAAAGACCCTGTTATTAATATTGTAACAGACCTTTACAAAAAACAGCCGGATGTTTTAGGCTTTAGCTGCTACATTTGGAATATTGAAGAGACGATTAAAGTCGTTGAAATGATAAAGAAAGTGTTGCCTAATACAATGATCATTTTAGGAGGCCCGGAAGTCAGTTATGATGTGCCATATTGGCTCGAACGCATCCCTCAAGCGGATTTTATTGTGATCGGAGAAGGTGAAGAAACATTTAAACAGCTGCTTGATGAAATGAGCGGCGACAAAGATTGGAGTAACGTACACGGTATCGGCTATCGTACAGATCAGAAACCGAATATTAACCCGCAACGCAATAAACTAGACTTACGCGAACTTCCATCACCATTTCGTTTTGAGGAGGATCAAGCACAATTATCGAAGCGTGTCACTTATATTGAAACGAGCCGCGGTTGCCCGTTCCGCTGTCAATTTTGCCTATCCTCTATTGAAGTAGGGGTTCGATATTTCAATCGTGAAAAAATTAAAGATGATATTCGCTATTTAATGGCTCATGGAGCAAAAACAATTAAATTTGTCGACCGGACCTTTAATATTAGCCGTAGCTATGCGATGGAAATGTTCCAATTTCTTATTGATGAGCATCTTCCTGGAACCGTATTTCAATTTGAAATTACAGCGGATATTATGCGCCCAGAAGTCATTCAGTTTTTAAATGACAACGCACCAGCGGGGCTATTCCGCTTTGAGATTGGTGTTCAATCGACAAATGATGCCACTAATGAGCTTGTCATGCGTAAACAAAATTGGTCAAAGCTAACTAGAACCGTCACGATGGTGAAAGAAGGAGGAAAAATTGATCAGCATCTCGACTTAATTGCTGGTCTGCCAGAAGAGGACTACGCTTCCTTCCGCCAAACATTTAATGATGTGTTTGCGTTAAGACCAGAGGAACTGCAACTTGGATTTTTAAAGATGCTACGCGGCACTGGATTACGTCTACGAGCCCAGGAGCATGATTACGTCTATATGGATCATTCCCCTTATGAAATCTTACACAATAATGTCCTCTCATTTGCTGATATGGTGAAGATTAAACAAGTAGAAGACGTTCTTGAGAAATATTGGAATGACCACCGAATGGATGAAACAATTGAACACTTAGTTACTAATACGTTCGACACACCTTTTGACTTTTTTCAATCTTTCGGTGCTTATTGGGAGCAACAAGGCTGGGAACGTATCGGTCATCAATTAGAGAATTTATTTGAACGATTAGTACAGTTTTTAACTGCTTCAAACATCTCAAACATTAGCGATATTCAAAGCTTAATGAAATATGATTATTTAGTGAACCAACGCTACAAGCCTAGAAAACCTTGGTGGAAACCGACACTAGACAAAAAAGAGCGGTCTGTTTTATACCAAGAGGTTTTACAAGCACCAGAACGTCTTGGTCAAGACTTTGTTGCCCTTGGCCTAACAGAAAAAGAGCTATATAAACATACAGTCATTGAAGACTTAACGATGATCCCTAAAGATGGTCAGTGGGTAAAGCAAAATAATTATTTACTCGTTTACTTTGAACCTGCTAGCGGCCGTCCGCATACTTTTTTCCTAAATCATCATTCATAAATAAAAAGGGTGTGATACCAAGTTTTCGGTATCACACCCTTTTTAAAACGAACTATTCTCTTAATGAGATTCCTCTGTTTGTTCAGTTACTGGGCCTTTCTTTTTAGCAAATAAGTAACCTCCCAATGCAATCCCTATTAACACGATCCAGAAAGTTAGCTTCCATCCAGTAGATTCCGGGAAATGCTCGTCAAGAATTTGAATTTTAGGATGAGCTAGAGTAAAGACAGCTAACTTCACACCTACCCAACCAACAATTAAGAAAGCGGCAGTTTCTAGTGAAGGGTAATTTTGCAATATGCGAACGAACCAAGTAGCCGCAAATCGCATAATGATCACCCCGATAAATCCTCCAAGGAACATGACGATAAATTGACCACCATCGATGCCACCGACTTGGAATGTGCCGATTGGCTGTAAAGTTAGTGCTAAGGCAACCGCTGCAAGCATCGAGTCAATCGCAAACGCAATATCAGCAATTTCTACTTTCAACACGGTCATCCAGAAAGAAGAACCTTTTGCTTCCTTAATTTCATGACTTTCTGTACCATTTTTACTTCTCCAATTTTTGTATAGATGGTTAATGGCAATGAACAGTAAGTAAATAGCTCCAATTGCTTGAACTTGCCAAATATTCACTAAGAACGAAATCAGGAATAAAGAAGCAAGACGGAAAATAAATGCACCTAACAATCCGTAAAATAGCGCCTTTTTCTGCTCTTTTTTCGGTAAATGTTTGACCATAACTGCCATAACAATCGCATTATCAGCGGCTAAAATCCCTTCTAGAGCGACAAGAACGAGTAATACCCAGCCGTATTCAAGTAACAACGCTGCATCCATAAATGAAATCTCCTCCAATAGTATCTTGATTTTGAATACGAAACAACAAAAAGCGAGACCTTTGCCCAAAAAGGCAAAGGTCTCGCTGAGCATGATCTTCCATCATGCCAACAAAGCCGATGGACACTAATCCATGAAATGACGACTTTGTTCTAGGTAATAAACTACCTAACGGCTACTCCCCTTTGACTAACGTCAACGAAGGTTCAGTTGTTTGTACGTCTATTATAAAAAAAACAAAACCGATTGTAAACCATTTATTCACTTATTTGCATTCATTCGTCTCGTTTCCCGATCAAAGAAGCTGTAGACGACTGGAATAACAAACAAAGTTAAAAACGTGCTCGAAATCAATCCGCCAATAACGGCAATCCCCATCGGCTGGTTAATTTCCGTTCCTCCACCGATTCCTATCGCCAATGGAACTAATCCAAGAATAGTTGTTAATGCTGTCATTAAAATTGGGCGTGCTCGGTCTTTAACAGCAGAAACAATCGCTTCATAACTATTGGCTTCTTTCTCTTTTCGCTGAATAATGTAATCGACAATGACAATTGCATTATTGACGACAATCCCAGCTAATATGAGGACACCAATAACAGCTGGAATACTTAAAGGTGTTCTCGTCACAGTCAAGGCAATCGACACACCAACAACCATTAATGGCACGGTAAACATGATCACAAATGGATATTTAAATGACTCATATTGTGCAGCCATAACGATATAAATTAATATGATCGCTAACAATAAGGCCATAACCATATCATCAATAGAGCTTTCTAACAGGTCACGGTCTCCACTGAACGTGATTTTAGTTTCATCTGATAAATGAAGTTCAGCGATTTTCTCATCGACTTTTTTCGAAATCGCTCCAAGATTGGTATCGGACGTGTACATCGTTGTAAACTGTACGGCTTCTTGTTGATTAATCCGTTGAATGCTAACCGGCCCTTGCTGAATTTGAATATCAGCAAGCTCCTGCAGCTTCATGAAGTTTCCGGAAGGTGTTTTCACTAGCAAGTTTTTTAAGTTATCTATATTTTTTGTGACCGTTTGATCATATTGAACCTTTACCATTTGCACTTCATCATTTTCGTTAATAATTTGTGTCGCAATCACTCCTCGAGTAGCATCATTAACGATCGAAGCAATTTGAGCAGGAGCAAGTCCAGCCTCTAACGCTTTCTCTCGATCGACCGTCATTTGAATTTCTTTAACCGTTTCTTCTCGATTCGTCGTTACCTCAGTAATCTCCTTAATATCCTTAAGAGCTGTTTCGATCTTTTGAACCGCTTGATCCAATCTCTCTTTACTCATATCCCGGACGTTAAAGGTGAGCGTTTGTGGACTTGTTCCAGAAGCAGACTGTAAGTTAAACGTAACCTCCGCTGTTTCATTGACGTTTTCTGTAGCTGTGATGACATCTTTCTTAATATCGTCTACTAAAGCAAAAACAGATCGATCTCTTTTCTCAAGCGGAGCTAATTTGACATAGAGCTCAGCTACATTCGTTGAACCTGTTCCTCGGAAGGAACCTTCTTGCGTCGACCCAATGAGACTAACAAACACCTCAATATCCTTTTGTTTTTCTAATTCTTCCTCAATCACTTTCACGACACGATTCGTTTCCTCTAAAGACGTCCCGTTTTCAAGCTCGACTCGCATATTGAAGAACCCTTCATCTGTCGGTGGAAGGAATTGTGATCCAACTGTCGTTAACCCAAAAGCTCCGCCCATCAACAACACGAATGAAATCGCTAATACAAGAAAGCGATGATGTAACGACCAACGAACAGCTTTTTCGAAACGTGACATCACTGATGTTTGCTCTTTTTGTCTATTTGTTTCAGGTACCTTCAACCAGCGGCTCGCCATCATCGGAATGACGGTTAACGCAACCACTAATGAAGCTAATAAACTAAAGGAAATCGTTAAAGCAAATTCTTTAAAGATTTGACCGAGAATACCGGATATAAAAACAACCGGTAGGAAAACGGCGACGGTTGTTAATGTAGAAGCTGTAATCGCTCCGCCCACTTCTTTCGCTCCGTCACGAGCCGCTTGCTTCGAGTCTTTCCCCATCGATAAATGTCGGTAAATATTTTCGATGACGACAATCGCATTATCGACAAGCATTCCAATTCCTAAAGCTAGTGCACCGAGCGTCATAATATTTAAGTCAAAATCAGCAAAATACATTAATACAAAGGTCACAATAACCGAATATGGAATCGCCACACCGATAATAAGTGGACTTCTAACATTTTTGAGAAAGATAAATAAGACAAGCATCGCAAACACGCCACCAAGAAGAAGTGAGTTTCCGATATTCCCAATGGAAAGACGAATATAATCTCCTTGGTCGAATAAGATGTCTGATTCAATATTTTTGTAGCGATCTTCCTTCAAAAGCTCATTTAATTTCTGCTGAAACTGTTTAGATACTTCTGCTGTGTTAGCATCTGCTTGTTGTAACACACTTAATAAAGTAGCAGGATTTTGATTCGCTCTTGTCATCGTTCCAGTATCTTTTTCTGTTAATTCGACACTAGCTACATCGCCTACTGTAATTTCTTCTCCATTAAGCGGATTAACCGTTAACACTAGTTGCTTAATCTCATCTATGCTCGTTAATTGACTCACAATTCTTGTCGTTAACGACATTCCATTAGATTCAACCGTATCGCCTGGAAGAGAAATATTGTTCGCTTGAATCAGTTGCACAACGTCCGCTTGAGCTAAATTGTATTCTTCAAGCTTTTCTTCGTTTAACTCGATCTTTACTTCTTTATCTAAAGAGCCCGTCACGCTTACATTAGCTACTCCTTCTACAGTTGCTAAATCCTTTTCAAGTTCAGACGCAAGCTCTTCTAAGTTCCCCTGATTATCCGTTGCCTGAAGCGACAGCTGAATAATAGGAAATTGAGAGGGATCAAATTTTAAAAACTGTGGCTTGTTCGCCTCATCTGGAATCGGTGTACGATCAATTCGCTGTAAGACGTCTGATTGAATATCGTCGATTTTCGTACTCCAAGAAAATTCGAGTAACAATAAGTTCGACCCTTCCCTCGTTGTCGATGTAATATTATTAATCCCTGGAAGTGTCGACAAACTTTCTTCTAGCGGCTTTGTTACCTTCTCTACCACTTCTGTCGGACTCGCCCCTTCATAAGAAGTGACAACCACCGCAATAGGAGGGTTAATATCCGGTATAAGCTTTAATGGAATTTTTAATAGAGACACAACACCTAAAATGATCACTAAAAACATGATCACTGTAGTAAAAACCGGTCTCTTGATAGAAAAATTACTGATTTTCAAAAAAAATTCTCCTTTCCAAACATGTTCGATCTTTCCCTTATCTTTCTAACTATAATGCACACGCTTACAACGTACAACTTTAATCCCTCTCATATTTTCCCCCAACGAATTATTTAACAAACGAAAAGGAGATTAACAGTGAAATTTGTTAATCTCCTTTTTCGTTCTTATTTAGTTTTCGTTAATGTCCATCCTGTCACACCAAATAGAACGGTTAACAGTGGACTTAATAAACAAAAGAAAGCAAATGGTAAATAGTCAAGGGTAGGGACGCCGAGCATTTTCGTAATGAACACCCCGCATACACTCCATGGAACGAGCGGATTGATCACCGTACCCGCATCTTCAAGTGTTCTTGATAAATTTTTCTTCGCAAGCCCTACTTTTTCGAATTGCCGTCCAAAGGCTTCTCCTGTTAATAAGATCGATAAATATTGTTCTCCAATAATAAAGTTCACACCAATAGCAGAAGTAGCTGCTGCAGCTACTGCACTCCATGCCTTTTGTAAACGATGCTCAATCGCCTCGAACAGGCGTGGAATAATACCTAGTGAAAATAATAAGCCTCCGAGACTTAAAGAAAGCAACACGAGAGAAACCGTAAACATCATGCTTTCCATTCCACCTCTTGATAATAAAGCATCTACTTCCGCATTTCCTGTCTCTGCTACATATCCAGAAAAGATCACTTGAAAGACGTCAGCGATTGTATGATTTGAATGAATAAATGATAACGCAATCCCCAATATAGAGCTTAATGCTAACGTAACAAAAGGAGACACTCTTTTAATAGAGAGGATGAATAATAGAACCACTGGCAACCAAGAATACCAATGAACTAGATTCATCTCTAGTAGCGTAGCCTTGATCGCTTGGATTTTTGGGAAATCCACTCCTGTCATTTCCGGTGAAATTCCCGCAAATAATAGCACGGTAATGAAGAAAGCTGGAATCGTTGTCCACGCCATATTGCGAATATGTTCAAATAAATCAACACCGACAATCGATGCTGCTAAATTTGTCGTGTCGGATAAAGGAGACATCTTATCACCAAAAAAGGCACCAGAAACGACCGCACCGGCCGTAATCGCAACAGACGCATCCATCGCTTGACTCACACCGATAAAGGCGACTCCAAGCGTTGCTACCGTCGTTAAAGAACTTCCAATGCCTAAACCAACGATCGCTGTCACAAGAAAAACGACACTATAAAAAAATTTAGGTGTCACTAGTCCAAAAGCGGCGTGGATCATCGTTGGAATTGTTCCAGACAAAATCCAGCTACCTACTAAAACACCAATAAAGAAAAAGATAAAGACGGCACCCATTCCACTTTTCGCCCCATCTAACATACCGCCTTCAAGCTTTTTGAATGGAACTTTTTTGAATACCCCAAAAGCTAGCAATAATAAGATCGAAATAAGAATAGGGATATGCGGGACAGACCCGAGGTTAATAATCGACGAACTAATAACTGTAATGATGACCCCAACTAATACCAACGCTTGCATTAACGTAGGCCTCATTAATGACTCAACTTTAAACATTTTGTACACCTCTAATATATGCAATTACTTTTTTGCTTGAACGCTTTTCTGCATTGAAGCATGTACTTTTCATTATTATCTAATTGAACACTTGTGTCAATCCATTATTCTATATAAGTAAAAAAAAACAGCTAGAAAATGAGTTTTCTAACTGGTTTTGACCTATTTATTCCATAATATTATACAATTTTAAGTTTTCGTTCTTATCACTGAACCAACGTAAAGCAAATTCATTTTCAAATAAAAAGACGAGACGGTCATAGCGATCTCTTACAAGCAAGCTACGAGAGTTCGATAAGCTTTCTTTTACATCTTGTTCATTTTCAATCCAACGAGCAATTTTCGAACCCATTGGCTCCATGATCACTTCTGAGTTATATTCGTTTTTCATTCGATGCTCAAACACTTCAAATTGAAGCTGACCTACCGCACCTAAAATATAGTTTTCTGTGTGCATCGTTTTATAAAGCTGGATGGCCCCTTCTTGCACTAACTGCTGAATCCCTTTATGAAAGCTTTTTTGTTTCATGACGTTTTTAGCTGATACTTTCATAAACAGCTCCGGTGTAAATTGTGGGAGCTTTTCATATTGAAAGAATGGTTTTGCTCCGACTAACGTATCACCAATTTGATACGTTCCTGTATCGTATAAGCCGATAATATCTCCACTCACTGCTTCATTAACAGTACTACGGTCATCCGCTAAAAACTGCGTCGACTGTGACACTTTAGATGATTTCCCTGTTCGTGTTAACGTCAAGCTCATCCCACGTTCAAACTTTCCTGAACAAATTCGAAAGAAAGCAATGCGGTCACGGTGAGCAGGGTTCATATTCGCCTGAATTTTAAAGATAAAGCCAGAAAACTGGTCACTAACCGGATCAATTTCGCCTTTATCAGAATTACGTGGCTGTGGCGGTGGAGCAAATTGCAAATACGTTTCTAAAAATGTTTGCACACCAAAGTTTGTTAACGCACTCCCAAAGAATACTGGTGTTAATGTCCCGTTAGCAATTCGTTCTGCTGAAAATTCATTCCCTGCTTCTTCAAGAAGCATAATTTCTTCTAATGTTTGATCGTATAAAGAGGATTTCTTGATGTCATGATCAACGGCTAATTCTCCGTCTTCATTCAAAGGAAGGAAACGGTCCTCCTCATTGTCCACACGAAATTGTTCAATTCGCTGATTAAAACGATCATAAATACCAAAGAATTCTTTTCCCATTCCAATCGGCCAGTTCATCGGATAAGACTCGATGCCTAACACTTCTTCAAGCTCAGCTAGAAGTTCTAGTGGTAACTTTGCTTGTCGATCCAATTTATTAATAAAGGTGAAAATAGGAATCCCTCTCATGCGACATACTTTAAATAACTTAATCGTTTGTGCTTCGATTCCTTTCGCCGCATCCACAATCATGACGGCGCTATCTACTGCCATTAACGTTCGATACGTATCTTCACTGAAGTCCTGATGTCCAGGTGTGTCCAAAATATTGACTCGATAATCATCGTACTGAAATTGCATCACAGAGGAAGTGACCGAAATCCCCCGTTGCTTCTCAATATCCATCCAGTCAGATGTCGCATATTTCCCTGTTTTCTTTCCTTTTACTGTTCCGGCATCACGAATGGCGCCTCCAAACAGTAATAATTTCTCTGTTAATGTTGTTTTTCCCGCATCTGGATGGGAAATAATCGCAAATGTTCTTCTAGAGAGAACTTCTTCTTTTAATGAAGCCATGTAGTAGCCAAATCCTTTCAAAATTAAAATCCGTCAATTGCCCTGAAAAAAATATAGCGAAAAACGCAAGAAATGTCTATTACATTTCGCACGTCCATTGATAAATTCGGTGAGCTAATCCGACAGCAGGCTCCTCTTCTAGCCCTGTTTTTATTAATGAAGTAGACATTTCGTTTACTAAGCTTTCTCCGCTCTCTTCATACGTAAAAGAAATAGACCACTGCTGGGCTGGAACAGCTACAACAAAGCTCTCTTCTTTTTTATTTTCGTATATATATACTTTGATTTCTTTGTCATGTAACAATGTTTTTCTTATTTTCATGTTTATGCTCCTTCATTTAAGTAAAATATTAATAATAGCGCCCTGTTAAATTTTACTGTGAAAAACGGACTATTTTATTATTGTATATCTTTTTATCTCATTATAAACTATACACCGGTGTGTCAAAAAGTGAAATATAGAGGTGAATTAATTATGACGTATATTTGGGGTCTATTTGGGATTTTAGTCATTCTTGGAATTGGCTATGTTTTTTCTACAAATAGAAAAATGATTAAATGGAGAACTGTACTTGGTGGACTAGCCATTCAGCTTTTGTTCGCTTTTATCGTTTTAAAATGGGATTGGGGACAAGCGAGAATGCAGGACTTCACAATGCTCGTCAATGCCATTATTGACTATTCACGAGCAGGAATTGACTTTTTATTTGGCGGGTTATATACAAAGGAATCAAACATCACCTTTGTCTTTGCTTTAAACGTGTTACCCGTCGTCATTTTCTTTTCTGCTTTAATTTCTGTTCTCTATTACTTAGGAATTATGCAAGCTTTCATCAAATTTATCGGTGGTGCGCTCGCTAAATTACTAGGCACTCGAAAAGCAGAATCAATCTCAGCTGCAGCCAATATTTTTGTCGGACAAACGGAAGCACCACTTGTGATTAAGCCTTATATTAATAAAATGACGGAATCGGAGTTATTTGCGGTCATGACAGGTGGATTAGCTTCTGTCGCTGGCTCTGTTCTTGTCGGTTATTCATTATTAGGCGTGCCTCTAGAGTATTTGCTAGCTGCTAGCTTCATGGCTGCTCCTGCTGGACTTGTCATGGCAAAATTATTCGTTCCTGAGACGAGCACAGAACCTGAACCGAAAGAATTCGAAATGGAAGTAGATTCTGATTCCACAAACGTAATTGACGCGGCCGCTAAAGGAGCGGGTACCGGTTTACAATTAGCGTTAAATATCGGTGCCATGCTTCTAGCCTTTATCGCCTTAGTAGCTATGATTAATGGGATATTTGGCTTCATCGGCGGGCTCATCGGCATAGAAAATCTGTCGCTTGAACTCCTGCTTGGCTATATCTTTTCTCCACTTGCTTTTGCCATTGGAGTCCCATGGGAAGAAGCCATTCAAGCCGGTAATTATATCGGCCAAAAAGTAGTCATTAATGAATTTGTTGCCTATTCGAATTTCGCCCCTGAAATCCCGAATTTATCTGAAAAAACAGCGGCAATTTTAAGCTTTGCTCTTTGCGGATTTGCTAACATTTCATCGATGGCCATCTTGCTCGGTGGTCTTGGCAACCTAGCACCGAATCGCCGGTCAGATATTGCCCGCTTAGGAATTAAAGCAGTTCTTGCTGGTGCCCTTGCATCGTTATTAAGTGCGGCAATCGCTGGGATGTTGATTTAAAGCGAGCGAAAAAAACACTAGGAAAACAAATTTTCCTGGTGTTTTTCTTTTTGTGTGAGTAAGTGAACCATTAAAAAAAAGAGTTGCTGTTTACATACTATATAGATCATTAGTGAAGAATAATATTTGTCCTTTTAGAAAAGGATATCATCAGGAGGTGTTATCATTGGCCACAATCGGTGTCGAACTTACTCTTCAAAACGTGAAGCAAGCGTTGCAGGAAAAAGGTCATCAAGTTGTCGATTTAAAAAATGAATCCGACATACAGCAATGTGATTGTTGTGTCATTACAGGCTTAGATGCAAACTTAATGGGCATTCAAGAAACACTGACAAAAAGATCAATTATTGAAGCAAGCGGCAGGAGTGCTGAAGAAGTGTGCCAAGAAGTAGAAAGTAGAATTTAATATCGGTGTCATCAGCCGTCCGCACATAATTTACAGGTATGCGGTCGGCTTTTACAATACAAAAAAACGTTAAACTTAGTTAATAATTGACGGTTTGCATAAGCGAATAAGGGAATAAATAAACTAAACTAAGCAAACATGATAAGGAGGAATAAAAAGTGGGCTTCATTATGTATTTAATTGTTGGAGGACTCATTGGCTGGTTCGCTGGAGTTATTCTTGGTAAAGATATTCCTGGTGGGATTATCGGTAATATTATCGCTGGCATTATCGGGGCTTGGATTGGTGGCAAGTTGCTTGGAGCTATGGGACCAACGATGGCAGGAATTGCGATTATTCCCGCTTTAATTGGAGCTGTCATTTTAGTACTTATTGCAAGCTTCCTTTTAAGACGAATGAAGTAGACTTCTTGAGGCATTTTTCAGGGTCTGCTTGCACAGATAATTAAACAGATAGCAGACCCTTTATATGGATTTTCAGCTACATGCACTGATAGCTTTTACTTGTTGCAATGCTTGACGACAATCTGCAATTAAATCCGCTGAAGATTCTAATCCGACAGAAAATCGCAACAACCCGTCTGTTATGCTACGCTTAACTCTTTCCTCTTTAGGCATCGCCGCATGTGACATTTTAGCTGGATAGGAAAGGATCGATTCTACTGCTCCGAGGCTAACAGCAAACACAGGAATGTTTATATGTTGAACAAACTGCCTAACTGCCTCTTCATTTTTCAATTCAAACGAAAGGACGGCCCCTGCCCCTCTTGCTTGATAGGAATGTACTTCATGTCCTGGATGATCCGTTAACCCAGGGTAATAAACTTTCTCGACTAGTTCATGCTTTTGTAAAAAGTCAGCTAACTCTTTAGCTGTTTCGGAAGACTGCTCTAAGCGTACATGAAGAGTTTTCAGGCCCCTTAATACAAGCCAAGAATCATGAGCACCTAATACAGCGCCAAACGTATTTTGAAGCTGATATAAGCGGTCGCCTAATTGTTCGTCTTTCGTTACAGCCAGCCCAGCTAATACATCGCTATGACCGGACAAGAACTTTGTTGCACTATGCAGAACAAGGTCGACACCTAACTCAAGAGGCTGTTGTAACGCGGGTGTTAAGAACGTATTGTCGACAAAAGTTAAACAATAATGTGCCTTTGCTAGCTTAACGATCCCACGAATGTCAGTCACTTTTAATAATGGATTAGACGGTGTTTCGATATAAATAAGCTTCGTGTTTTCTCTTATGTTTGAAGCCACTTCATGTAAATTGCTCATATCAACAAATGTATAATCAATCCCAAATCGGTTTAACACGGTCGTCACCATTCGATACGTGCCCCCGTATACATCTTCCGTGATTAAAACATGATCTCCTTGCGAAAGTAATAAAAACGCGGTAGAAATAGCTGCCATACCTGATGAGAAAGCAAATCCTCTCGTTCCGCCTTCTAATTCAGCGATCGCTTCCTCTAATGCTTCCCTTGTTGGATTGCCTGAACGACTATAATCATAATTGCCAAATTGGTCAAAATCCGCTTGATGAAAGGTGGACGCATGCTGCACAGCAACGCTTACTGCGCCTGTTTGTTCATCAAATTTATGACGATTATGCAATAATTTCGTTTGAAAGGAATATGTTTTTTCCATACCTATCACTCCTCTTTCATTATGTTAAATGCCTGTGTTAAATCAGCTAATAAATCTTCAGTATGCTCAATCCCGACCGAAAATCGAAGCAGACGATTACAAACTCCACGCTCGAGCCGTACCTCTTCTGGAATGTCCATATGAGTCTGTGTAGCGGGATACGTAATAAAGCTTTCAACTCCACCGAGACTTTCCGCAAATGAGATCAACTGAAGGCTTTGTAAAAAAGGATCGACCCAATTTTCTGAAGCTATTCGGAAAGATAGCATTCCTCCACGCCCTGGATAAAAAACATCCGTTACTTCCGGACAACATCGCAAGAATTCTGCTATTTGCTTAGTGTTTTCTTCATGCTGCTTCATTCGCAGCCCTAATGTTTTTAACCCCCGAATTAATAACCAAGAATCGAACGGTGATAAGACCGCTCCGGCGGCATTTTGTAGCTCTGCTATTTTTCCTGCTAACTCCTCACCCTTCACAGCTACTAGTCCAGCCAATACATCGTTATGTCCACCTAAATACTTCGTCGCGCTATGGATGACAATATCCGCTCCGTCTAAAAGTGGACGTTGAAGCAATGGCGTATAAAACGTATTGTCAACAATCAATAACAGCCCATTCTCCTTAGCAAAAGCGGCTACAGCTTTTATATCTACTTCCTGTAAAAGAGGGTTCGTTGGCGTTTCAAGGAAGATGACCTTTGTAGTTGGCGATAGCTTCTCTCTCGTTTTAGACAAATTTTGAAAGCTATCATAAGTAAACGATACGCGATACTTTTTCCACATTTTCTCGAACAATCGATAAGTGCCTCCATAAAGATCCGCAGATACAAGCCATTCATCTCCAGGCTCAGTTAACGATAGAATCGTATGAATAGCCGCCATACCTGAAGAAAAAGCGAACCCCGCATCTCCTCCTTCTAACTCGGCTATTGCTTGTTCTACAATCTGTCTAGTCGGATTTCCTGTACGAATGTAATCAAATCCGGTAGAACGCCCAATTCCTTCATGGCGATAAGCGGTAGAAAAATAAACAGGTGGATTCACTGCCCCCGTCTGTTCTTCACTCCGATTCCCAATTTGCGCTAAAATCGTCTCTATATGCTTATTTCCCATGTTATCCTCTCCTTACTAGTAGCGATTTATTTAGAAAAAACAAAAAAGCCTTCTTAAGAAGAAGGCTTTTTCTATCACTTCTTCTCATCTTTCGGACTTTTCGTCCGCTGGATTTAGCACCTTGACTTACAAATAGTCGGTTGCTGAAGTATCATCGGGCCAGTCCCTCCACTTCTCTTGATAAGAACCTATTTAATTTAAAATTTTTCGTTTTTATTACTGTACAGGATCAAATGATCAATAGCAACTCTTTTTTGAATATTTATTTTTTTCTAATAAAGTGAAACTTCAATCAGTGGGGTTTTCTTCATCCCCGCTGATTGTTAGTTGAACCAATCGGGCTTTTATGGGCTGTTGATCTCCCACCTACATGTCTGCGCTCCTTCTGTCATGTTGAGATGGGAGTCTTACAGCCCGTTAATGCGGGATAAACAATTAGATATTTTTGTTAATTTTCTGAAAATTTTGTTGATTATCTTTTTAGCCTATTATACAATAAAAAACATTAACTTATAATGCAGGCTTCTTAGAGAATTTTACTTAAATAACAAAAGGAGAGAGTAAACGTATGCACAATTTGCGAGAAGATGCTTTAGAAATTCATCGACACCACCAAGGAAAGTTAGAAACGTCAGCGAAATTAAATGTAAAGAATGTTAAAGATTTAAGTCTAGTGTATTCGCCTGGAGTAGCAGAACCATGCTTAGAGATCCATGCTCATCCCGAAAAGATATATGAGTATACTATGAAGGCGAATACTGTTGCAGTCGTTTCAGATGGGACAGCCGTTTTAGGTCTTGGTGATATCGGAGCAGATGCCTCGCTACCCGTTATGGAGGGAAAAGCCATTTTGTTTAAAAATTTCGCGGGCGTTGATGCTTTCCCTATTTGTATCGACACGAAAGATCCTGAAGAAGTGATCAAGACCGTTAAATTATTGCAATCTTCCTTCGGTGGCGTCAATTTGGAAGATATTAAAGCACCTAATTGCTTTCTAATCGAAGAAAGGTTAAAAAAAGAAATGGATATTCCCATTTTCCACGATGACCAACACGGAACAGCCATCGTCACACTTGCTGGCTTAATTAATTCCTTAAAGCTCGTGCACAAAACATTTAGCGATATTAAAGTCGTTATAAATGGCGCAGGTGCTGCCGGGATCGCTATCGCTAACTTATTATATAGCTTTGGCGTAAAGGAAATCATTATGTGTGATTCTAAAGGAGCGATATATGCAGGAAGACCTCATGGGATGAACTCTGTAAAAGAAGACATCGCAACGTTTACTAATCCTAACCGAATAGAAGGCCGACTTGAAGAAGCGATTATCAATAGTGATGTATTTATTGGTGTGTCTGCTGCTGGAGCGTTAACATCAGAAATGGTCCGTACAATGGCACAAGATCCGATCGTCTTTGCGATGGCCAATCCTAACCCAGAAATTGATCCGATAAAGGCAAAAGCAGCCGGAGTTAAAGTGATTGGCACAGGACGCTCAGACTTCCCTAACCAAGTAAATAATGTTCTTGCTTTCCCAGGGATATTCCGCGGAGCACTTGATACTCGATCAACTGATATTAATGAAGAAATGAAAATTGCCGCTGCTCACGCCATCGCTTCCCTCATAGCAGACCATGAACTAGCAGATGATTATATTATCCCTTCAGCATTTGACGCCCGGGTTGCACCAGAAGTAGCCGCTGCTGTAGCCGCCGCTGCTATTCACTCAGGTGTCGCTCGTCAACATATTAATGTTGATTCCCTACGTCACAAAACCTACCAGCTATCAGCTATTCAAGTAAAACCTGCTGAAATTATTTTATAATAAAAGGTCGATCACCATATGCTTCAATATGATGATCGACCTTTTCTAATTAGAAACCAAATAATTTAGGTAATTCATTGAATAATGTAAATCCCCCCATGTATGCCATTAATACTACTACGATAATTCCAAACAATGTCATCCAAAGTGGGTGGCGATAAGATCCGACAATGGATTGTTTATGTGCGGCAATTAACATCACACCTAAAGCAATCGGTAAGATTAATCCATTTAATGCACCAGCAAGAATCAACACTTTGATCGGCTGGCCAATCGTTGCAAAAATAGTCGTAGAAAGAATAATAAAAACAACGATAATTGCTTTATGATGGCGCTCTAACCACGGGTGGAAAGTACGGATGAAGGAAACGGATGTATAAGCAGCACCAATCACAGACGTAATGGCTGCTGCCCACATAACCACACCAAATAGTTTATAGCCAATATCTCCAGCAGCATGTTGGAACACAGATGCTGGAGGATTATCTCCATCTAAAATAAACCCTTGAGACACAACACCTAAAGCAGCTAAAAACAAGAAAATTCTCATAATAGATGCAATTCCAATAGCCGAAATAGAGCTTTTTGTTACTTGAGGAATCGCCTCTACTCCCTTCACTCCTGCATCTAACAAACGATGACCACCAGCAAAAGTAATATAACCACCAACAGTACCGCCAACTAACGTCACAATCGCTAAGAAATCCACTTTTTCTGGAGCGAATGTTCTGATTACTGCCTCTCCTACTGGAGGATCGGCTTGAAATACTACATACACCGTAAGAGCAATCATGACAAAGCCCATTACTTGTGTAAATTTGTCCATTAATATTCCTGCTTCTTTTACAAGAAAGATTCCTACGGCAATCGCCGCACTAATAATAGCACCTGTGACAGGAGAAACCCCAAATATTACGTTCGCTCCAAGACCAGCTCCACCAACATTTCCAATATTAAAGGCGATTCCTCCAAGAACAATGAGAACAGCAATCAAATAACCAAGCCCCGGAAAAACCAAATTCGCCACATCTTGAGCACGCTTTTCTGAAACTATTAAGATTCGCCAAATATTTGTTTGAGCACCGATATCTAAAACAATTGAAATTAAAATAACAAAGCCAAAGCTGGCAGCTAATTGCTGCGTAAAAACGGTCGTTTGTGTTAAAAAACCAGGACCGATGGCTGATGTGGCCATTAAAAATGCCGCACCAAGCAACACACTCCAATTTAACGTGCTACCTTTTTTTTGTGAATTCATGCTGTTTCCCCCTTCTATTTAATCGTCTGGATGATGATTCCTCGGTTTTCAAGCTCTTTACGAATATAACTAGCAAAAATGAGGGCATGAGGACCATCTCCGTGAATACAAATGGTATGTGCTGAAATGTCAATTGTTTCTCCAGTCACTGCTTGCACTTTCCCTTCCTGCACCATACGAAGCGCTTGTTGAACAGCTTCTTCGTCCGTAGCAATAAAGGCTTGAGGATCTCGTCTGCTTGTTAATGACCCATCTGTTTGGTAGGTGCGATCAACAAATACTTCTTCAGCTACCTTTAACCCAGCTTCCTTACCTGCTTTAATCAATTCACTTCCCGACAATCCGTATAATATGAGTGAGGCATCAAAGTCTGCAATGGCTTGAACAATAGCTTCCGCTAGTTCCTTGTCTTTTGCCGCCATATTATAAAGCGCTCCGTGCGGCTTTACGTGATGTAGTTTTCCTCCTTCTGCCTGAATGAAAGCAGATAAAGCACCCAGTTGGTATAAAACCGATGTATATGCTTCTTCAATAGAAAGTTCCATCGGCCGGCGTCCAAACCCAACGAGATCTGGAAATCCCGGGTGAGCTCCAATAGCTACCCCATGCTTTAATGCCAATTTTACTGTTTGGCGCATCACAACAGGATCTCCGGCATGAAAGCCGCAAGCAATATTAGCAGACGTGATAAAAGGCATAATCTCTTCATCTGTCCCCATTCGATAAGCCCCGAAGCTTTCCCCTAAGTCACAGTTAATATCTACTTTCATTGTTCTTCTCCTTTCTCCATTTCAACTGAATAGCTGATCGAATCATTTGCAATTCCCGCTCTCGTTGCACATATAATCGTTGAGCTTCTTCTAGTGTGACATACTCAAAATGCAGCTCCGTTCTAGGGAGCTTTTGGGCAAGGGTAGGAATATCAAAGGTTATCACATTCGCTATTTTCGGATACCCACCTGTCGTTTGCCGATCGGCCATTAAAATGATCGGTTGACCTGATGAAGGTACTTGAATTGTCCCAATCGCCACTGCTTCAGAAATCATTTCTTTTGACCCACTCATTTCTAAACGAGTACCGTCTAGTCGAAAACCCATTCGATCGGATTCTGGTGTAATTTTATAAGGTGTCCGCCAGAAGTCTTGTTGTGAGGCGGTCGTAAAGTAAGAATACTCACTTCCTTCTATACAGCGCACACGAGTATTTTTTAAACATTGATAAACGGAAGGAGCAATTCCCCAATTCGTCGCTAATACACGAACATTTGCTTTAGGTATAGCATCAATCACTGCTTGAATCATTTCATTTGGTCGGCCAATCGGAAGGCTGTCCCCCTTTTTCAACGCTCGACCTTCAAAACCACCGAATGGACCTCGAACATAAGTTGATCGGCTACCTAATATTTTCGGTACATCTATTCCTCCAGCGATGCATAAATAGACGCGGCTACCTTGTATACATCGCTTCACATGTACTTCACTTCCTTGAGGTATATAGACGGGACGCCACATCGGAATTGGCTTCCCTTGGCATTCAATGCTCGCTTCTGCTCCAGTGAAAGCAACAAAAACAGGTTCATCAAATTGAACGCTCGCTCCTGT
The DNA here is from genome assembly GCF_051842975.2 of Bacillus sp. Hm123. Taxonomy (NCBI): domain Bacteria; kingdom Bacillati; phylum Bacillota; class Bacilli; order Caryophanales; family Bacillaceae; genus Bacillus; species Bacillus sp. Hm123. The sequence continues at coordinate 1,134,584 of NZ_CM200277.1, read as the reverse complement.
CATCGTCATTTCTAGTGCACCAGCTCCACATTCATTTCCAACTAACCAATTGCCAAGACGAAGCGATAAATCGTCCATTGCTCCAGACACCACTACACCATATTGTCTGTTTCCCGTTCGACCGCGGTCTTGAACAGTAGTAAAAAATCCAGAACGAGTAATCAGCATCGACACGGTATATTCCTCCTCTCTTCCTCGAATTGACATTCATCAATTGCTACAAATTTAATTTTGTCACCCGCATGAAGTAAGCTTGGAGGCTGCTGTTTTGGATTAAATAAGTCCCAAGGTGTCCGACCGATGACATGCCATCCACCTGGAGATTGAATGGGATACACTCCGGTCTGCTGACCTCCTATAGCGACAGAACCAGCAGGAATATGTAAATCAGGCGTTTCTTTTCTCGGTGTATAAAGCCGCTCCGACAACCCTCCAATATAAGGAAATCCAGGAGCGAATCCGATCATATATACAATATATTCTGGTTCTGTATGAAGTTTAATTACTTCTTCAACATCGAGTTGATGAAAGGCCGCTACTCCTTTAAGATCTGGACCACTTTCTCCGCCATATAAAACCGGAATACGAAGTAAACGCGGCTCTTTTTCTTCTTCATGGGCAATTTTTTCAATGTCTTCTAATATTCGTTCCTTTAATTTTTGCAAGCTTATTTGTAAAGGATCGTAGTAAATCGTGATCGCAGCAAACGACGGAACCCACTCTTCTACTCCCGGCCACTTCTCTATTTCTAAATGTCTAGTAAAAGCACGAACTTTTCGATGAACATCCATACTGATTTCATCGCCTAGTCGAACCGTTACCGCTCGATCACCAAGTGGAATAATCCGTTCCTTCATCCCTTATATCCCCCTTCCATCCCATTTCTTTAGATATTTTTTCTGCTGATTTTTTTAATTTAATAATTAAAAATTCTACATGGGCTTCATCTTGAAAACGAGCTTCCGGCCCGACAAGACTGATTCCTGCAATGACTTTTCCCATATGATCAAAAATGGGTGCCGCCACCGCTGAAGAATAATTTTCAAGTTCAGAATGGCTAATCGAATACCCTTCTTCTCTACTTTTTACTAACATTTGTCGAAGTACATCTTTATCTACAATTGTTCCATCGGCATACTTCTTTATTGTTGCTCGGTTGATCAGTCCTTCTTTTTCCTCAGCTGATAAGAAAGCAAGCAAAATCCGTGGACATGCTCCAGCGTATAAAGGTGCTCGTCGTCCAATTTGTGTATACACTCTCACTCGTTCTGTCGTATCGACCTTTTCTATATAGACCGCTTCATCTTTTTCTCTAATAATTAAATTGACGGCTTCACCTGTCTCTTTTCTTAATTCATGCATCATCGGAAGTGCCACTTTTCTAATTTCTAACCGCTCCGCCACAAGTTGTCCGAGTTGTAAAAAAAGAAGCCCCAGTTTGTAAGCGCCTTCATCATTTTTTTGCAAAAAACCAAGTTCATATAGTGACTCTGCCATTCGATACGCAGATGTTTTTGGCAAGCTTGTTTTTTCAACAATTTCTTGTAAAGTTTGCTGTTCCTCATTAAAAAATAGTTGGATAATCTCCATTGATTTTAAAACTGTTTTATTCATCGCCCACACCTCGTTCCATTATTCGGAACCAAAATTCCGTTATTCGGTATTCTAATTATAGAAAAAAGCATGAAAAGTGACAAGGTTTTTTTATTTAATTTTCTTATAATTTAAAATTGGATAAAAAAATAGACGATTCAATAATGCAATCGCCTATCAACTTATTTCAAAATAATCTTGTATGTAACTTTTAAGTTCTACGGAATTAACAATGGCAACTACAACGGCCTCAATAATCGCTCGACGGGGTTCCTGTTGACTGAATTCATTTTGCACAAAAAGCAACAATTCACTCTGCTCCTCATCCGCATCTTTTAACATCATATTAATTTTCTGAATGATCAACCGCTTTTTATTTACTTTTAACAAGTTTGTTTCCGAAAACTGATTGTTTAATAGATCAACTTCTAGTAACTGGTCGCCTCGTTCTTTCACATCGACAACAATCGTTTCTAAGCGACGAATAGAGTAATGGATGACTTTATCAATATCCATTCCTTGATCGACCATTAGAAAGAAGTGAATATAGTTTTGCATCATCCCAAACAGTCCAACTGCTAAATCTAATGAGTAAGGCAAAACCTCCTCACCATATAATTCCAACATTCGCTTTTGTAGCCATTGTATTTCCTCATAATGATGACTTTTTACTACTTTCTTTAATTCCTCATCCCCTGAAGCAAATACCCCTTGGAAAAGAGCGAATAAATTGTTTTCTTGATTCACTTTCATTTTGACCGCAATTTGCTCTATAAATGCTTCTTGATCTGAAGTCGATCGCCCAGCGAGGATAGCTACACGCCGTTTATTCGTTTCGCTCTTAATCATTTCAAATATCGTCATTAATAATTCTTTCTTTGATGAGAAATAATTATAAAATGTCCCTTTAGAAATTTTACTTTTATCTAAAATATCTTGAATGGATGTCGTCGAATAGCCTTTTTCAATAAAAAGGATATGTGCCATTTCAATGACTTGGCGTTTCCGATCCATCATTTAATCACCTCATTTTTACACAATTGAACTACCTGTACAACCGTATCGTAGCCTATTATCAAGGATGAATCAACCTCATTAATTTTTTTGTTGCTATTTTTGTAACAACGGTATAAAATAAGATCCTGCTATAACATAAGTATATTATTTTATACACCTAGTATAGGAGGGTGCAAATTTGAATACACAAGAAACAATAAATAAACCGCCTTATGGAATGATTGCTATTTTATTTGTCGGTGCTTTCGTATCGATCTTAAACGAAACACTATTAAATGTCGCACTTCCGTCGATCATGGAAGAATTTAATGCGTCGGCTTCAGCTGTGCAATGGCTGTCTACAGGTTATATGCTCGTCAACGGCATATTGATTCCTGCTAGTGCTTTCTTCATCCAAAAATTCACCAATCGAAAATTATTTATTTTTGCGATGACTTTATTTACAGCAGGTACTTTGTTAGCTAGTCTTGCCCCATCCCTTAACGTGCTATTGTTCGCTCGAATGATTCAAGCGTCAGGATCAGCCATGATGATGCCTTTACTTATGAACGTTATGCTTGTTAGTTTTCCGATTGAACGTCGCGGAGCAGCGATGGGGATGTTTGGGCTTGTGATGATCACAGCCCCCGCTATTGGCCCTACGTTATCAGGTTGGCTTATTGAACACTACTCTTGGCGTACATTATTCGATGTCGTTCTTCCATTTGCGGCCATCACTTTACTACTTGCCTTTTTCAAACTAAAAAACATTACACCACAACGCCAAATCAAACTCGATGTGTTATCGCTTATCTTATCAAGCATTGGTTTTGGTGGGTTATTGTACGGATTCAGTTCCGCTGGAGAAAAAGGTTGGGATTCTCTACTTGTTTATGGTTCCGTTATCGTTGGAGTCCTTTCGCTCATTGTATTTATTATTCGACAGCTGCGCCTAGATGAGCCACTTTTGGAGTTTCGTATTTATCGTTATCCAATGTTCGCGCTCTCTTCTGCGATCTCTGTCGTCATTTCAATGGCTATGTTTTCAGCAATGCTATTAATGCCGATCTATGTTCAAACATTGCGAGGTATTTCTCCACTTCATTCCGGATTATTAATGCTACCTGGAGCTCTTGTGATGGGGATTATGTCTCCGATTACAGGTAAATTATTTGATAAGTTTGGTGCACGAATGTTGGCAGTGACCGGTTTAACGATCACGATATTAACAACTTATATGTTTAGCCAATTAACATTAGAGACTTCCTACGGATATATTATGATGATTTATACTCTTCGTATGTTTGGTATGTCGATGGTAATGATGCCGGTGATGACGAACGGACTGAACCAATTACCCGCTGACATGAATCCGCATGGAACAGCTATGAACAATACACTGCAGCAAGTATCAGGTGCTGTCGGTTCCGCTTTTCTTGTGACATTGATGCAAAATAGAACAGAAGTAGAAGCAAACAGATTATCAGAGGAAGCAATGCAAAATCTTTCCTCCGCTACTCAGTTAAGTGAGATGAAAGCACAGATCATGAATGAAGCCATCCTGCATGGCATTAATTTTTCGTTCTCGGTCTCGGTCGCTATCGCTTCCATTGCGCTCATTCTCGCACTGTTTCTCAAACGTTCCGTACCAGCAAAAGAAGGAACGGTTCAACAAGCAAGTGAATAATAGAACAAAGTGACTCAAACTTTTCGTTTGAGTCACTCTTTGTTTATAACCTATAAATTTTAGGAATAACTCCATAAATATCCAAATATTTGCGCATTTGCGGCTTTATACCATAAAAATAAAAAAAAATAAATATATTTATGTTAAGTTTTTGTAAAGAATGTGTTAAGATGTATTTATAAGCAATTTACAATGTTGGGAGGAAGGAGGAATGAGCTATGACAGTAGCTGAATTCTGCGGAACACTTGATTATTCTGTTTCTCAATTTGCTGTACGACTTTCAAAAGAGGTAGAAGAGAAAATCAAAACAAGAGAGTTATTTTATCAAGACCAAATGAATCGTTACATTGATCGTCGCATTGAATTATTTATGAAGACATTACATCTCACTCCAGCGCTTTACTCCGTCTATCGTCGAGAAATTCTTCACCACGTACTCTTCAAAATAAAACCCGTCTTGAAAAAAAACCACATATTTCAAGTAGTTAAATAAAAGAAAGCAGCGCCACCTCGGTGCTGCTTTCTTTATGTGAAAGTTTTGCTCATCTTCTCATACGAAAACAATTTCCTTTGTTAACCGGAATTCCCTCGGGGTGATGCCGATGACTTTTTTAAAGGTTGAACTAAAGTAATTAGGCGTGTTAAAGCCTACTTCATCCGATATTTCTTCGATCGTTTTATCTGTATATCGTAGCATCCAAACAGCTTTTCTTAGACGAACAAACGTAATATACTCTGAAAATGTATTTCCCGTTTCTTTCTTAAACAAACGAATGAAATGAGAATAACTTAAATTCACATGACCCGCGACATCTTTGGCAGTCATTTCTTCTGAAAAGTGATCTTCAATATATTCCGTGCTTTTCTTTATATCGGGCTCTTTTGAAATTTCCTCGAAATATCGCAAGGACACTTCATAATAGGGCGGAAGCGCTCTTGCCACTTTCGATTCTTTAAACGAATGATGCAACAATAACGGATCATTATAAAGCGAGCCAACTCCAATATAGATTTGAATTCGATACTCCTTTAACAGACGATCAACAATTTTTTCAAAGGTTGCTCGGCCTTCCCTCCATTCTTTTATAGAAGAAATATTGTCTGTTTGCCGAAATAAAATAATTAAAGATCGGCGGAAAGGAAGGAAGTATACTCGAGGGACAACTCCCTTAAATTCCTGTTTAAAGTTCGAGCATATAAGCTGAACGGACTGATTTTCATCAATCGGATGACCATCGAGATGAATAAAGCCTTGTACATAGCACACTGTATTCGGAAATTCATTTGCATTAAACAGGGATAAAGACTCCATCATTTCACTTTCCGAATCAATGTCCTCATGCAAAAGCCTTCTTAGTATATAATGTTCCATCGATTCATTGAGCTTCATTTTTGTTTTATGTACCGAGATAATTTTCTTCTCTTTCACTTGAATCAAAGCGATTTCTTGTTGGTCTAGCACATTAATTGCTTCATTGATACTTCGAAAAAAAGCCGATTTTTTCACTGGGTTTAATAATAAAGATTGCATTTGTAAGCGAATAGCAATGGGAGCTGTATTCACCCACTCCTCATCAAGCAGCAATATATAATAGCAATCATAATGCTTCTTTAATCGATTTACTTTCACCCAATCATATAACTGACTGACTTGAACAATTTTAATATGAATGGGTTCATCTGAATAAGCTCGATCAATTACGAAAAGGCGATCTTCAAACCTTTCTTCTAGCCATTCCTTCAGCAAAGGATAGATAGCTAAACTTACATGAGAAAGACATACCTTATACTTCATAGCTCCACCCTCCTATAAACAATAGTAACGTGCTCAAATGACAAAAACAAGCAAATTTTTATAATATTCTGATATTATATTGTAAGGGTTTTCGTTGGATTATTATATATAATTTGAGAAAAGGAGGAGATATGTGTGGAAAAAGAATACGAAATGACAGATCAATCGCAAGGGCTGATTGATGCCGCTCAATTACCACCACTAGATTCCGACACAAGTGCCATTATGAAATCAGAATTTCGAACAGGTATAGGACTTTCTTCTTTCTACTATTTATTTATCTTTTTCATCCCAGTCATTAATTGGTTTTTTAAAGACTTTGCTTTCTTCCAATTTTGGGGAGGGATGTCGGTCACTTGGTTTTTAACGACGATTATCGGGATGGGAATGGCATTCTTGATTGCTTATATTCATACGAAGCGTTATGAAAAACGATTGGCACAGTATGAGCAGCCCGTTAGCGAGAATGAAGCAAAAGGAGGAAACACCGCATGATCCAAACATTATTAGAGCCTAAATATTTATTTACGGTTATCTTGATGGGTACGATTATTTATATTACGTATTTGTCGAAAAAAAGTTCTAGCGCTAGTGATTTCTTCGTTGGTGGTCGTTCCTTCGGCTGGTTTACTAATGGTTCCGCTATCGCTGGCGACTACTTAAGCGCTGCCACATTTCTAGGATTAGCTGGTTTAACCTTTTCAATCGGTTATGATGGAGCATTTTATACGTTTAGCTTTTCCATCGGATTAACGCTTCTAGCCATATTCGTTGCTGGTCCGTTGAGAAGATTTGGCGCTTATACAGTAGCTGATTTCGTTGCCTATCGCTTCCACAGCAAACGCGCCCGTTTAGTAGCTGTACTCGTCGTTCTCTCAATCTCAGGCTTCTATGCCGCTCCTCAGCTGCTTGGTGCTGCTCAAATATTAAGTATGTTTTTTGGCACTTCTTATGAATTCGGTATTATTTTTACTTGTTCCGTTATGATTCTTTATGTCGGAGTTGGAGGCATGAAAGGAACGACTCTTAACCAAGCATTAGAACTATGGATTCGCCTCGGTGCGTTCGTGATCATGGTAGGAGCGGCCATTTATGGTGGACTTCATTACGAAAAAATATTAGCTGCGATCACGGAATTTAGTGGTACAATCGCTAACACAGCTCAATTCACGCAAGACGGAAAAGACGTCGCTGTAGATGGACAAGCTTGGTCTACATCAGGAGTTATCACACCTAATTTCTTACACACATTATCATTAGTCATTGGTTTATCTTTAGGAACCATTGGTCTACCTCATATTTTATTACGCTTCTACACAAATCCAAGCGCCAAAGCAGCCCGTAAATCGGCGTTAATGGCGATTGGTATTGCTAGTGTCTTCTTCTTATTTGCTGTTTATCTTGGGGTTGTAGGACGCGCTTTATTTATCGAAGGAAATGTCAGCCCTGAAGTTATGAAGAACTTAATTACTGGTGGAGACAATATGGTTGTACCATCGATCGCCGAAGCATTAGGTGGAAAATGGTTACTCGGACTTGTCATTGCTGGTGCTTTTGCCGCGATCTTCTCGAATCTATCCGGTCTATTTATTGCTAGTTCGGGAGCTCTTGCTCACGACTTATACGCTTCTTTCTCTAAAAAGGAATTAACCCAAAAGCAACGCGTTACGGCTGGAAAGATTTCCATCGTCATTCTTGGTGTGTTATATGGCGCCTTAGGCTTATTAGTAAAAGAAGCTTCCATCGGTCACTTAGTTGCTTTAGCATTTACCGTTGCTGCAAGTACGTTTACACCGATCTTCCTATTCGGAATTTGGTGGAGAGGAATGACAGAAAAAGGAGCGATTGCTGGTCTTCTTGTTGGACTTACGGTTTCGATGATTATGATCTTCTTTGCTTCCGCTCTTCCACCTGCTCTGCAGTTTAAAGTGCCTGGTATCATCACTGTACCAATCGGCTTCTTAACGGTATATATCGTGTCTAAATTAGATAGACAAGTTCCAAAAGATGTGAACTTATTCATGAAAAAAGTTCACTCGAAGCAAAGCGAAGTCGCTTAACTCGTTTCCACAAAATAAAAACTGGAGTAGCCTTGGCCGCTCCAGTTTTTATGTGGCAATTAGTTTAATGGCATTCGGCTTTATTCGAATAGCTACAGGTGTTTCTCCTATAATCTCTCCATCAGCAATGATCTTCAACGGACGATCGCTAGAGATACGAATATCTCTCCCTTTTAAATACGTGACTCCATCCTTGTTAATATGCTTCCCTGCATACACTTTAGGTAATAACTTGCTGATGATCATACGCCTGTTAACTGTATGCAAAAATACAAGGTCAACAATTCCATCTGTTGGATGAGCTAGCGGACAAACCTTCATTCCACCACCGTAGCTTTGCGTGTTTCCACAAGCGACCATCCATACCTTCTCAGCAATATATTGATCATTATCCACTTTAATTTTTACATGGCTCGGCTTAAATCTCGGAATGACTAATAGAGCACTGAGCATATACGTGAGTGAACCTACTCGCAAAAAATTGAACCATCGCTTATAAAAGGAACGAGCGGCATGATCAGTAATTTCCGCATCCACGCCAGTTGCTGCAATCGTCAAGCAATAATTCCCGTTTACATGAAGGACATCAAGCTCTCTTACTTCCTGTTTCAAAATGGCTTCAGTTAGCTTGCTCGGATTGTTCGTTAATTTTAGAGTTCTCGCTAAATCGTTCCCAGATCCCATAGGCAATACAGCTATCGGAATATCACTTCCTGCTAAGTCTTGAATCACAGTATGGATCGTTCCATCTCCACCGATCACAATAAAAGCCGTCACCGTATTCTTTTCTTTAAATTCCCAAACAATCTCACGCGTTTCTTGTTCAGATGCTGTTACGAAGGCTTCGTAAGCCATTTTTTTGCTCACAAATATTTTCTCTAATTGTTGCCATCGTTTGACGCCCTGGTTATTTCCTGCTTTTGGATTGACAAGCACTACATACATACGAACCGACCCCTACCATGACTTATTTATCCTATCATACCATGATTTGAGCGGTCGCTTGACAAAATGTTCGGATGAACCTTTTGATAAACCTTACTGATCTCTCGTTCTTTCTGTATAGGGTTCACGTTCATATGGAGGCAAATCTCCAAACGAAGTCATGATGCCTTCCTCATCTAATTCTTCTTCATAGCGTTCATGTTGTTTATTTGGATAAACAGTTACCTGTTCCCCTGTAATATCTACTCCAACAAAATTTTCATAGTCCTCCACATATCCAATATTTTCATCAGATTCAACGTACATATGATCATAATCAGCAGGAGGGGCAGCAAAATCTGATGGAGTTTCAGATGTCCCCCATTTTGCAACCTCTTGCCATGCATCTTCTGCATCATACACGACCGATTCATTTGGATGACCATCATATTCAAATTGACCAAATGGTGGACTTAATACTTCTTCTTCAACCGGTCGATGACGAGAAATCGTTCGATCCGGCGTATGCTCAATACAATAAATAGTAGATGGCAACACTTCTAGCCTCTCTACTGGAATGTCTTGACCGCACACGATACACGTTCCATACGTCTCTTCTTCAATCGCCTGTATCGCTCGATTAATATTATCTAGCTCATATTGCTCATGCTCATTTAATGCTATATCTTTTTCTCTTTCAAATAGCTCCGTCCCCTCATCAGCAGGGTGATTATCATAACTTGACAGCTCACCCATCGAATCATGAGGATGGCTTCTTTCTAGACCAAAATGACGATGATCCTGAAGCCGACGCTCAAGCTCTTGCTTCTCCATCATGAGTTGCGACAGAAAAGCTGACAATTTCTCAGCTGACAACAACACGGTCACTCCCTTACACCAGTTTCCGAAACATTTTTAGTATGAGTTAAATTGACATACTCATACTAAAACTTTTAGCAGAAAAAACAATAAAGACAGGCTAAACAATTGACTCGTTTAGCCTGTCTTTATTTCACTAGCGGTAACAGCATTTGTACTGTCGTTCCATTTCCTTCTTCACTAGAAATTTGAATGGTTCCTTTGTGGTTTTCAATAATTTTAAAGCTCACCACCAAGCCTAGTCCCGTCCCCTTCTCTTTACTAGAATAAAAAGGTTCGCCTAATCGTTCAATTCTCTCCTTTGAAATACCGATCCCATTATCCTCCACCTCTATGCAAACAAATCCATTCGACTTCACCATTGTTCGAATGAAAATCTGTCCACCCGAAGGTATCGCCTCTATCGCATTTTTGATTAAATTAATGAACACTTGCTTTAATTGCTTTTGTTCACAAATCACCATTAGTGGCTCATCTGTAAATTCCGTAATGATTTCTACTTGATTTAAGATCGCTTCAGGCCCCATAAAGGTTATCACTTCTTTTAATACATCGAGGACGCTTTTTTCTTCCATTTTCATTTCTTCATGAGGCTTAGCGAGCATTAAAAACTCGTTCATGATAAATTCAATTCGTTCAAGTTCAGTAAGAATAATATCCGCATACTTTGTTTTCGTTTCTTGGTTTAGTAATTGTAGAAAGCCTTTGACAGCCGTTAACGGATTTCTTATTTCATGAGCAATTCCAGCAGCCAGTTGACCAACTACACCGAGCTTATCCGACTTCTTTATTAATAGTTCACTTTCTTTTAATTCTGATACATCTTCAGAAATACTCAAATATCGGACAATCGTTCCATCGTTATCCTTTACTGGTGTTATTTTTGTACGAATCCACTTCACCTCTCCGCTGTTCGTCACTATCCGATATTCTAATTCTGCAGTGTAATGATGAGGCGTTAGAAAAAAGGCTCGAACTTGATCAATGTCTTCTTCATAAACGGTATCGAATATGACGTTTGCATCCTTATACACCTCTTGTAAATCAAACCCCCATACTCGTTCATAAGAAGGACTAATATAAACATATTTGCCCATTTGAATATCATACAGACAAACGATTTCATTAATGTTATCAGAAATATTCTTCAACAACTTCTCTTGTTCAGCCATAAACTCGCTTTGCTGTTCGACAATTTTCTGCGTGTTAACGAGCTCCGTTAAATCTTTGATGATTGCAGAAAGAGCGACAATTTCTCCGCTATCGTCACAGATTTTCGAATACGTTACCGAAACGGGAAAAATCGTACCATCTTTCTTTACTCGAAGTGTTTGAAAGTTAACAATCCGACTGCCGTTCAGAACTTCTTCTTTCGCTTGATCAAATTCATATTGTCGATCCGGCGGAATAATTTCTAATTCTTTACCAATTATTTCTTCAGCTGTCCATCCAAATAATTTTTCAAACGCTGTATTGGCAGCAATGACTCGACCCTCAAGATCAAACATGTGAGCGGCTTCTCCTGAATAACCATAAAAGGAGTTATACCATGTGCGAGTAGACAGGACTTTTCCATGATTATTACTATATTCAATTGGCTTAGCTACCCCTTGAATGTAACCGCTTCCTGAAACAGCCATCATAACCCAATGCAGACGATAATATGTACCATCTTTTCGTTTATATCGGTTAATAAACGGGATAAACTGATCTTTTTTTAATAACTCAATATGTTCAAATGTATGTTCTCGGTCTTGTTCGTGAACAAAGGTTAAGTAACTCTGATTCTTGATTTCTGACAAAGAATATTGCATAGCTCTCTCAAAGGAAGGATTGATGTACTCAATTTGTCCTTCTTGATTTAATAAAATTAGCAGATCATTGGTTACCGTAGTAAACCATTTTGCTGTTAGCTCAATTTCTTTCATATTCATACTCAAATTGTTCACAAACCATCCCTCCCCTATTTATTATGTAAGAAATGATCAAAGATTTCACTAAAAATTTTCCGACAAAATTATACTTGTTTCTGCATACATGCTATTCGACAAAAATTCAGTTCCCTTGTGTCGTTATTTTTTCTTCACAAAAGGCTGTCCCAAGTAGAGGTTAACCATTTGGAACAGCCTGAATGAGCAATAAGTCGTGCTATCTCTTTTTTTTATTCATTTCTTGTTGCTGAGCAGATGAATGAGTCTTAGATACTTTTTTCTTTTTTCCACATCCACAGCCTGACTTTTTCTTTTGAGGTCGGCTTGTCATTTTTTTAACCTCCTACCACTCATATACTGATAATATATGGTGAAAAGAAAGTTTTGTAGACACCAACTACCTAATTTATCCTTTTTTCTTAACTGAATCCCATAATTGTTTAGCGGCCATCTCTGGAGACTGATGCTGGCTAATCGCTGTAATCACCGAAACGCCGTCCGCTCCTGCACGAACAACGGCACTGGCGTTCTCAACGGTAATTCCGCCAATACCTACAATCGGAATGGTAAACCCTTTTGCCCGAATTTCTTCAATCAATGTCGTCCCCTGCACTTCCTTTGCATCGGCTTTTGTTTTAGTAGGAAAGATTGGACCTATACCTAAATAATCGGCTCCATCGGCAATCGCTGCTTCTACTTCTTCAATCGTGTGAGCCGATACACCGATAATTTGATTCGGTAATTTCTCACGAACGACCGCCACGCTTTCATCATCCTGCCCGATATGAACGCCATCTGCATTTAATTGGATGGCAAGATCAATATCGTCGTTCACAATAAACGGGATATGATGTTCTTTACAAATCGCCTGTAGTTCTTTGGCCAACTGAAGTTTTTCCTCACCTATTAAAGCTTGATTTCCTTTTTCCCGAAACTGAAACATCGTGATGCCGCCTTTAATAGCTTCCTCCAATGTTTGTTTCGGGGAACGTATACTATTAGCTGTACCCATAATAAAGTATACTTTCAACTGTTGTCTTAAATGATCCATTTATTGACGCCCCTTTTGATAAGCCCAATGATTCGTCGGTCCATGCCCGCCGCCAATATGCAACTCATGTTCAATCGCTACATGAACGAATGCAGACGCTGTTTCTACTGCTTGTTGCACCGTTTGACCTTTCGCTAATTGTGCCGTCATCGCCGCTGCAAATGTACAACCCGTTCCATGTGTATTTTTCGTGGGAATTCGTGAACTTTTGACATAAGTAAATTCATTTCCGTCAAATAAAAGGTTGATTAATTCTTCTCCATCATCTGCGTGTCCACCTTTTATGACAACATTCTTCACGCCGGCATGATATAATTTTTCGGCGGCGATTTTGCGGTCTTCAAGATTATGAATACTCATCTCTGCAAGAACTTCAGCTTCCGGGATGTTAGGCGTAATAACGAGCGCCTGCGGAAGCAACACTTCTTTCATTGCTAGAATCGCCTCTTCCTGCAATAAAGACGCTCCGCCTTTGGCAATCATCACTGGATCAACGACGACTTTTTCCCATTTGTACTTTTCAATTTGCTTCGCCACCGCGCGAATGATTTCCCCGCTGAATAACATTCCGGTTTTTAAAGCATCAGTCCCCATATCTTCTCCAATAGCTTCGATCTGTTTTTCAACGGCTTCAACAGATAACGGATACACACCATGAACCCCTAACGTATTTTGAGCTGTTACAGCGGTTAATGCAGACATGCCGTACACTTCTAACTCTTGAAATGTTTTTACATCGGCTTGTATCCCTGCTCCTCCACCGCTATCTGATCCTGCAATCGTCAATGCTTTATATACTGTCATGTTGATTCACCTCAAATAATAATGATCGTTACTCGAACCGTGCTAATGATTGAATGGTCTCTGCTGATACCTTCGACAAGCTGTTTAAAAGCTCGATTTGAAAACTACCGGGGCCCTTTTCTCCACTCATTGCAATCGCCCGCTCCGCTGCCACACCATAAGTGACGACAGCCGACAGAGCAGCTGACACTATATCTTTTTCCACCGCGGCAAACGCTCCGATCACCGAGGTTAATAAACAGCCGGCCCCCGTCACTTTCGTTAACATCGCATCGCCATTATGAACCAAATACGTCTTGCTTCCATCCGTAATGACGTCCGTTTTGCCGGTAATGACGACCGACATTCCTAAGCTTTTCGCCGCTTCTTGAGCTAATTGAATCGTATCTCCTTGCCCTTCTTTGGCGTCAACACCTTTGATCTCCCATTGGTGCCCTGTCACATGAGCAATTTCAGCCGCATTTCCGCGAATGATAGCCACATTTACTTCACGAACAATTTTACGAGCCGCTTCCGTTCGATAGGTGGTCGCTCCAGCACCTACTGGATCAAAAATAACAGGAACACCTGCTTCATTAGCTGCTTCCCCAGCGATGATCATCGCTTCCACTTTCTCTTCATCCAATGTACCGATATTCAAAACTAACGCACCAGAAATTCGTGCCATATCAGCTACTTCTTCTTTTGCATAAGCCATCACAGGCGATGCTCCTAGTGCCAATAATCCATTTGCGGTAAAATTCGTGACGACCACATTCGTAATGTTATGAATCAATGGTTGCTGCTCACGTAATTTTTCCAATGTCGTTCCAATGCTAGATGTATTCATGCTGTTAACATCCTTTCCGCTTGATTATGTTCACTCAGATATATTAACAAACAGCTCATCGATGTTCGGATCTTTCTTAATCAATCCAGCTTCTTTCATCCACTTGCTCGTTTCTTCCCAAGGTTCTTTTTCCTGACTACCAAATCCATTTTCAGATTTCATCTTTGGTAGCAAAATATCTAAGCTTTGTTTTTCTACTTCTTCGATAAGCGGGAAGTTCGCGGCATCTTGCTTGCTTAATAAAATCTGAAGCGCTTCATCAGGATGTTGTTCCGTAAATTCAAAGCCTTTCTCCGCTGCACGCCAAAACGCCTTAATCTCATCTTGCTGCTCGTTCCATGTTTGATCACTTGTTACCGCAACCAACTCGTAAAAGTTAGGTACGCCGTATTTTGATGGGTCAAAATTACGAGTTTCAATTCCTTCATGCTTCAATAACGGCACTTCATGGTTCACATAAGCACCTACGACCGCATCCGCTTTTTTACTAGCAACAGCGGCATTTAATTCAAAGCCGACATCGACCATTTTCACTTTCTTCGGATCGCCTTGATCATATTGTACCATCGTATCAATAATCGCTTCATTTAAAGGAATACCTGAAAAACCGATCGTTTTTCCTTCTAAGTCTTTCGGTGTTTGAATCTCACTATCTTCTAGAAACATCACTCGATTTAATGGCGAACGAACAATCGCCCCAACAGATTTCACTGCGATGTTTTGATCGGTACGCGCCATTACGACATCCGGCTGATAAGAAATCCCAAGCGTCACTTTACTAGCAGCCGCTAATTGAATAGGGTCGGTCGGATTCGCAGGGAATTGAATATCTACATTAACCCCTTCCTCTTCAAAATAACCTTTCTCTTGTGCTACATATAAAAAGCTGTGCACCGCATTCGGATACCAATCGAGCATAATGCTGACATCTTTCAGTTCTTTTTTCTCTTCATTTGAGGCCGTCTTCTTTTCTTCCTTCTCTTTTGAAGTACACGCTGTCAGCATCGCTGCTAAAACGATGCTAACCGCTATTAATAACCATTTCTTCATTCTGTTTTCCTCCATTTTAATGATCGTCTTTCAAATATTTTCACAATCGTAAACATCATAATTCCAACTGCTGATAATAGAACGATAGGCGCAAATACGGCCGCTCCGTCAAACTGAGTCATCATCCGCCGACTGAAATAACCGAGCCCCGCTTGAGCTCCTAACCATTCCCCAATGGCTGCTCCGATCACACTTAATGTAACAGCTACCTTTAATCCTGAATAAAAATGAGGCAACGCCGACGGAACGCTTAGCTTAAAGAAAATCTCTTTTTTTCCAGCCCCCATCGTTAATAATAGCTCTTTCAATTCTTTGCTACTCGAACGCAAGCCATCAAACGTGCTGACCGTAATCGGAAAAAAGGTGATTAATATCGTCACAACAACCTTGCTCCAAATGCTATACCCAAACCACAAAATAAAAATCGGAGCAAGGGCAATGACCGGAATCATTTGTGAAGAAATAATGATTGGGTAAAACGCTCTTTCAGCTACTTGACTAGCATTCATCCAAATCGCCATACTAACGCCGAATACGATCGAGATGGATAATCCAATGATAATAATCAACAAAGTAGCTGGTAAATGCTCAGTGAGTAGTGGTATTTTCAGCTCCCACAGTTTAGTGAGAATACCGGTTGGTGGCGGTAAAATAAACACCATATTCATCGAGCGAGCGATCACTTCCCAAATTATTAAAAACAACAAGATTAATAATGTCGCTGGCATATATTCCTTGCTCCACTTCACGTTGTCACCTTCTGACGTAGCTGCTCAATTAATTGATCTTTCAACTCTAGAATCGACGGAGCATTTAAATCTTGTAAATGTCGCGGTCTTGGCAAAGGTACCTTGACCTCTTTTAACTGCTGTACGGGCGTTTCGGAAAAAATAAAAATACGATCGGATAAAAACAACGCCTCATTGACATCGTGCGTAATAAACAAAACCGTCGTTTTCCGCTTTTCCCATTGTGCAAGTAACCATTCTTGCATAGACAGCCGAGTAATCGCATCAAGCGCACTAAAAGGCTCATCCAATAACAGCACATTTGATCCACTTAATACCGCTCGTAAAAAGGAAACTCTCTGCCTCATGCCTCCTGACAGCTCATTCGGGTAACGCTGTTCGACACCCTTCAATCCGAACTCTTCCAGAAGGGGAAGGACATTCGGGGAAGACTCTCCTTTAATTTCAAGCGGAAGTGCCGCATTTTCTAAAATCGTTCTCCATGGCATTAATAAATCTTGCTGTGGCATATAGCCTACTTGCCCTAATCGACTTTTATGCTCTACTCCGTTAATTAAAATTTTCCCGCTACTAGGTTGCTCTAAGCCAGTAATTAATCGAAACAGCGTACTTTTCCCTGAACCGCTCGCACCGACAATACTAATGAACTCTCGGTCGAACACTTGTACATTTAACTTCTCAAGAATCGCTTCCTTTTGATCATAAGAAAAGGTCACATCTTGAAACGTTAATACCGGTTTATTCATTCCCCGGCCACATCGCTTCTTTGTAGGCCATATCCCAGAACATGTATTCAAAACGGGTCGTATTTAAGAAAATCTCTTCTAATTTATCAAGCTCGGCTTCTGTTTTTCCTTCCGTATGTTGATCAAGAAGTTCAATACACCAAATGGCTAGCTGACCAAATTCCTCCGAGCTATACATTTGAATCCAATTACCATAAAACTCATGCTCACTAGCTCCCGGAATTTCATTTAATTCTTTTCCAATCTCCCAATAGCTCCACGCACAAGGCAATACAGCTGCTAACACTTCCGGTAATCCGCCTGTTTGACTAACAGACAGCATGTAATGATTGTAAGCAAGCGTAATCGGTGAAGGTTGTGCCTGCTCTAATTCCTCTCTTGAAATGCCAAAGCGAGCGGCATATTGACGGTGAAGCTCCATTTCCATATTGAGCGTCGAATCTAATAAAGCCGCGAATTTCCCCATCGTTTCCAAATCATTCGCTTTCACTGCCCCTAAAGCAAACACTTTCGCATAATCAATTAAATACAAATAATCTTGCACCATATAAAAACGAAACTTGTCTTTATCCAGCGTGCCATCTCCCATTCCTTTCACGAACGGATGATTATGATTTTGTCTCCAAATCGGCTGTAATTTCTGATGTAATCTTTCACTAAATTTCATTTTTCTCCACTCCTTGAATGATTAATTTCTGTATTTTTCAACTACTTTTTTGTATGTCCCCATTGGTAAATAAAACGAATCATGACCTTTGTAAATTGAATAAGTTGATCAATCGATAACTGCTCATTGACTGAGTGAGCATTTTCTAAATCACCAGGACCATAAAGAGCTGTCGGAATCCCTGCATTAGCAAGCCAGCCACCATCTGTAACAGTTGGTGATACATCTAAAATAGGCGATCGAGTGAAAACACTTTCATGTGATTGCATCAATGTATGAACAGCTGGATGATCAGGATCGACCTCAAAGGAAGGGAAAATTTCTCCTCGATCTTCAATCATCGATGTTCCTCCCCATTCAAAAATAGGTGGATTATCCCTCATCCATATATCCCCATCTGCCACTTTTCTAATATGATCTTCTACCTCTTTTGCGACTTGCTCATATGTTTCGTTCGGGTAGTAATGAACAGTAATCCATAAACGGCATTCGTCAGCAACAAAAGCGGCATGACGTCCACCTTCAATTACTGCAGGATTAATCGTATTCGTCCCTGGTAAAAAGCCCGGATAGCTTTTCATGACCGCCCAATGACGTTCTAATTCCTGTAATCCTTCAATGATCTTCATCATTTTTTCAATCGTACTAGCCGCATGTAAACGACCACCCGCATGAATCATCTTTCTTCTTGTTGCATCATGATGTGTTTGTTTACTTTTCAAAGTGATCCAGCCTGTGATCACTCCACCTTGCCCTTGAATATGTAAATCACTCGTATCTACTACGACTGCAAAATCAGCTGTATATCCACGCTTACAGCATTCTAACGTACCTGCTTCACCAACTTCCTCCCCAATGACCGATTGAAAAATCAAATCACCTGGAAGTTGAATCCCCGCTTCATGTAGCAATTGAAGTGCAAATAAAGTTCCAGCCAGGCCACCTTTCATATCAGCGGCTCCTCGACCAATAATCGCTCCATCCTTCACGATCGGCTCAAATGGGCTTGTCTCCCAAACTTCATCAGCACTTACTTCTGCTACGTCGATATGACCATTCATAATTAAGCTTTTGTAGTTCTCTCCATCTCTCCCCTTTAATGTACCAACGACATTCGGGTCATTAGGATAGACCTCCCACACATCAACCGAAAAACCTAAGTCTTTCAGCAAATTTGCGATATACTGTTGAGCCTCGCTCGTATTTCTCGCTGGCGGTGCCGGCGTTTGATAAGAAATCAATGTTTTTACAAGGGCGATCAGTTCCTCCTGTCGATCTTCCACTTGCTTCATAAGAAACGTTACCTTTTCCTCCATGTCTTTCACCTCCGAATGCAAAAAAAGCTACTTCTAGAAAAGAAGCAGCTGTAAACACGCATAGTACGCTACCAAATGGCAGGCACCTATTATTACAACACCGCTTCCCTCCGCTAGTATTACCTAGTTCAGGTTATAAGGGTTAAGGTCATCAACCTCTCTCAGCTTCAAAAGCACCCCTAGTGGTGAATCTTATTTAATTGAACTTGTCTTAGTTGTACCACAAAGGAATAGAATCTTCAATAGATTTCGAATGTTACTCTACTCATCACTTATCTTCATTCTATTCGTATATTATAGAAAAGCAATCATTTTGAATTAAGCTCGAAAGTAGGTGGCACTAATTGCTGCCACCTTACTGCTGCACTTCGCTGGCAATAGACTTTTTCCATACTTTCAACTTCACAAGACGTTTCACTAAAATAAGACCAATGATAGCACCAGATAGACTACTGACAAGGAAAGGTGGCAAGAAGAAAAAGGCGCCAACCGTCGTTCCCATAAAGATCTTGGCATAAGGTACAGCAAACAAGGAAGCCATCATCCCAGTGCCGATCACTTCACCGACAGAAGCTGTCCACATCCGGTTCGTTTTTTGGTAAAGATAGCCTGCAAGAAAGGCTCCGATCATACTTCCAGGAAACGCAAGTAATGACCCGGTCCCGAGTAAATTTCTAAGCAAGCTCGTCACAAAGGCGATGACGACAGCGGGAATGGGCCCAAGTAACACCGCTGCTATCACATTAATCGCATGCTGAACAGGGTACGCTTTCGCCACTCCAGCTGGAAACCAAATCAGTGAAGAAGCATAAGTAGCAATAGCTACAAATAAGGCCATATAAGTTAATTTGTTCACGCGATTCATTCCAATCCTCCCTTTCCAAACGAAAAAGCCGGCTCCAATCAAACCTGGACCCGGCAATAGTTAATGAAATAAATACTCATCCACTACTTCCCTACGCTGGCATCATCCAGATCAGGTTCAAAGAGTTGAAAAACATTCGTTTTTCTCTCAGCCACAATAAGGCACCTCTAGCAGTTCAAACATTTTTTCTCTATTATAAAGTAAAATTTTAAAAGATTCACGTTTTAATTTTTATTTTTCGCCTCAGCTAGTCGCTTCGCTACCTCATCCCAACAAACAACATTCCACCAATTTTCAATGTATTCTTTTCGCTTCGACTGATACTTTAAATAATAAGCATGCTCCCACACATCAAGAACGAGCAAAGGAATGACATCCCATTGACTCAAATTTTGATGTTTTTCTGCTTGAAGAATTTCCAACCGCTTCGCTTGCCGTGCCCAAACAAGAATTGCCCAGCCTGAGCCCTCAACCTTTTCAGCTGCTGCGGAAAAATGCTGTTTAAACGAAGGGAAACTGCCAAAAGAATGCTTGATTTCTCGCTCTAACTCACCTGTAGGTTGACCGCCACCTTGTGGACACATCACTTTCCAAAAAATTGAATGTAAATAATGGCCCGCTCCATTGAAAGCGACCTCTCTCTCCCAATGCTTGATCAAGGCGTAATCATTCTTTTGTCTCGCCTTCTCCATTTCCTTTTCAGCCTTATTCAGGCCATCGACATAGCTTTGATGATGAATATCATGATGGAGCCTCATCGTTGCTTCATCAATATACGGCTCTAACGCATCGTATCGATAAGGTAGTGGCGGCAGCTTATGCCCGCCGATCGGAACACGACCACCATTTCTTTCATTATTCAAGTGATAATACCATTCCTGCCATTCCCTATATAAAGTAGCCATTCTTTTTTGTAATAGCTGTTGATCGACCACTGTCTCTAACTCCTCTAGCTGTTCTTGCCATTTCATTAATCGTTCAGCCTCAACCTTGCCTTCTCCCTGTTCACACCATTGTCTCGCTTCTTCTATAAATTGCTGATAGTTTGACAAGTAAATTCCCCCTTCCTAGGCACTTTTATCATATGCCTCAAAACGATTTCACGTTCTTTTATAAAACTTTTTTGTTTATCAATAACCGATTATTTGCAATAATAATAAATAGCACTATTAGTTTATATACATAGTCATTGGAGGTTTGTCATGCTGTTTGCTATCCTGTTTTTTATTTTGATGTCTGCTTTTCTATCCGGTAGTGAAACCGCACTTACTGCTGTCAATAAAATGAAATTGAAGACAAAAGCAGAAAATAACGATAAAAAATCCCAACACTTACTTAGTCTTGTCTCGAAGCCAGATGAATTGATCACAGCGATTCTAATCGGAAATAACATCGCCAACATTATGTTGCCAACACTCGTGACGATCATTGCCCTAAAATACGGATTTAATGTCGGGATTGCGACGGGTATTTTGACTGTTTGCTTAATCATTTTTGCCGAAGTCCTTCCGAAAACAATTGCTGCTACATTCGCGGATAAACTCGCTTATAAGGTCGCTCCTGTCATTTCGCTTTTAGTACTTCTTTTAAAGCCACTTACTTTCCTACTCTCTAAATTTACAGGCGCGGTGATTTCATTCCTTTCTAAAGGACAAGTAAAGCAAGCGTCGTTGTCGAAAGAGGAATTGAAAACAATGGTGGATATTGCTTCTCAAGAAGGGACATTTCATAGTGAAGAAACGTTGCGAATTAAAGGAATGATTGACTTTTATGCAAAGGGTGTACATGATGCATTAAAAACACCGCGAATGGACATTGTCGGTATCCCTGCTGGAAGTACACTTGAAGAGACAGAAGCGATTATTTTAGCTAACAACTATACGAGATATCCGGTATTTGAGAATGATATGGATCATATCGTTGGAGTATTTCATTCCAAGCTTTTGTTAAAATGGTCGTTAACACCTGAAGAAAGTTTAGAAACATTCTCAGATAACGATCCGCTTTTCGTCATCGAATCGACTCCCATTGAAAAAGTTTTCAAAAAGATGTTAAAAGAAAGGAAGCACCTTGCCATTGTTCTAGATGAATATGGAGGAACAGCTGGGATCATTACGCATGAGGATATTATCGAAGCGATGATTGGTCAGGAGATTGCCGATGAAACGGATCAAAATGATGAGTTGCTCATTGAACAATTGACCGACATCCAGATCATTTGCAACGGTCTGCTTTCTATCCGCCATTTGAACGAAGCTTTTCAAACGAAGCTTCCAGAAGAAGAAGGAACATTAGCTGGCTTTCTTATGAAAGAGTTTGGTTATGTACCGAAAGAAGGCGCTACATTACAATATGAGCATCTCCAATTCACCATTCAAGAAATGGAATACAATCGAATGAAACGGGTAAAAATAGTAAAAACTCCAGACTAAGCATCTGGAGTTTTTCTTGCTTATAACTGATATTTAATCGCACAAGTTTTCACTTGAGAGTAGAAATCTAATGCCGCTTGCCCTTGTTCTCTTGTGTGTGAGCTAGACCATTTCATTCCACCGAATGGAGCTTGATATTCGACACCAGATGTTTCTTGATTGACACGCACCATCCCAGCATCTACTTCATCAAGAAAACGCATCGCTTTGTTCATGTCGTTTGTAAAAATCGCCGCACTTAATCCGTATAATGAGTCGTTACACACGTCAATTGCTTCTTCAAAATCCTCTACTTGTACGACCGCAGCCACTGGACCAAAAATTTCTTCTTGGAATAGACGATGCTCAGCTGTAATGCCATCGACAACGATTGGTTGAATGAAGTAGCCTTGCTTGTCCGTTTGCAGTGGTCCTTCACCGATCACATTTGCTTCTTGACGAGCTAACTCTACATATTCAGAAACCGTTTCATATTGACTTTTCGAAGCAACAGGACCTAAATACGGGTTCTCACTTGCTTCATTTACAACAACTTCACTTAATTCCTTTTGAATCGCTGCAACAAATTGAGGATAAATTGCTTTTTCTACAATGATGCGGCTTGTCGCTGTGCATTTTTGTCCAGCTGAACGGAAAGCACCTCCTAAAATAATGGGAACAGACTTCTCTAAATCTGCATCCTTTAACACGATCGCGGCATTTTTCCCGCCCATTTCTGTTTGATACTTAATATTGTGCTGTGCGCATGACGCCGCTACACGCTGACCTGTTGCCGTAGAACCAGTAAAGCTGACCGCATCAATTTCCGCTTTTTCAAGCAATACATTCCCAACCACTCGTCCTTTACCGATGACTAAGTTTAAGACACCTTTTGGTACATTCGCTTCTTCAAATATTTCCATCAATAACGTAGCCGTTAATACCCCATGTTCCGCTGGCTTCCACACAACTGTGTTACCACAAATAAGAGCAGGAGCAATTTTCCAGATCGGAATCGCTACTGGGAAATTCCATGGAGTAATAATCGCCACAACCCCAAGCGGCACTCTTCTTGAATACTGAACGACATTTTGCTCACTAGAAGGAATCAATTGTCCATCAGGACGGACGCCTTCCGCTGCATAGAACCGAAGCAAGTTCACACCGCGCATCACTTCTCCACGCATTTCACCGATTGGTTTTCCCATTTCACGACTCGCTAATGAAGCGACTTTTTCAGCCGATTTTTCAAGCACGTCAGCCATTTTATATAAAACAGCAGATTTTTCACTGCCTGATTTCTTCTTCCAAGCAGGTAAAGCTTCGCGAGCAGCATCTACTGCTCCAAATGCTTGCTCTTCTGTTGAAAAGCGCATCTCTCCTACTTTTTCGGAAATATTCGATGGGTTATACACGGATACGCTTTCCCCTTGAAGTTCTTTCCATTCACCTGCGATATAATTTTTCGTTATAATTTCTAAATTTTCTGTAATCAACGCCATCACCTTTCCTCTTTTAAAAGAGAGACTCAAGTCTCCCTCCATTTATGTAATATTTATACCAAATCTATTTTAGTTTAACATATTTTTCTTTTTTGAAAATAGAAAATTTTATAGTTTTATCGGAATTTTTATTTAATTCTGAATGGATGCTGAATTATTTTATTTTTTGATACATATTCCATCCTTTCTGGTCAAAACTATCCTTATCAAACATTTTGTAGGTGGTTACTATTTACAAGCCAGATGCGATTTCTCCATTACAACTAATATTGCTAGCGATGACGGCAATTGGGTTAAAAAATCACGTATTTGTGATTTCTCCATTAGTATCTGTCGCAGGACGAGATGCTTGGATGAGCGTTCTTCTAACGATGCTCCTAACATTTATGTGGGTACCTTTATTATTGTTTATTCATA
Organism: Bacillus sp. Hm123; assembly: GCF_051842975.2. Taxonomy (NCBI): domain Bacteria; kingdom Bacillati; phylum Bacillota; class Bacilli; order Caryophanales; family Bacillaceae; genus Bacillus; species Bacillus sp. Hm123. The sequence continues at coordinate 1,110,311 of NZ_CM200277.1, read as the reverse complement.
AAAAGACAAACAATAAACCGCTTATTATATGGCTTTCTGAAACAATAGGGAATAAAGCAACGAATCTGATTGTGTTTCTACTTATTCTCTATTTGCTATTTATGTGCGGGATTGCCTTAAGAGAAACGATCACTTGGACGACGATCGCTTATATGCCGGAAACCCCGCCTGTTTTATTGACGATTCTCTTTCTGTTTATATGTTGGTATTTAGCTAAAGAAAGAATGCAAACTCTTAACATTCTAAATGTATTCCTTTTATTCTTTATCACCATCTTCGGTTTCTTTGTTGCCATCGTTAATTTTCAGTTTAAAAATCACTCATTGCTATTACCGATGTTAGAACATGGTATCTCTCCTGTTTTAGATGGGGTTATTTACCAATCGTCTGGTATGGTTGAAATCTTTATCTTTCTTTTACTACAACATAAGCTAAATACCCCATTAAAATTCCGTCACTTTACTGTCATTATTTTCATATTAACAGCATTAACGATGGGACCTTTAATTGGAGCGATTGTAGAGTTCGGACCAGAAGAAGCGAAACTACAAAGATTTCCTCCGTTTGAAGAATGGGGTCTCGTATCTATTGGAAAGTTTTTTGAGCATGTAGACTTTTTATCGATTTACCAATGGCTTTCAGGCGTGTTTATTCGAATTACTTTATTACTCTTTTTAATAAAAGAGTTATTGCCGATTCAAAAACAAAAAAAGAATCTTATTTTGTTTCTTTTACTATTTGTTATCGGTGCGATGGTTCTTGCACCTATCACTGATTTTCAGTTCAATTCCTATTTAAGAAAGTATGTATTACCAACTACCTTTTGGTTCTTCTTTAGCTTTTCCATCCTCATGGGGGTAATCACTATATTTCAAACAATTCGAGAACGGAGGGGTATCCAATGAAGTTTAATAAAGTTTCTTTAAAAAAAACGAAAAAGCTAGATGAAATCATTAAAGAAAAGAAATTGGCATCAACTTTTAATAAAAAAACTTTACCATCCACTCTTAATGAAAAAACCTTAAAGGAAACATTTAAACATTGTTCGGATGTAACCTTTTCTCATTTACAATTTCATCATGAATCAATCACTCTTATATATTGCACTGGACTCGTTAACATCGATATGCTCTATAAAACGGTGCCAAAAAAACTAGCAGATTTTTTAAAGAACCAGCCTAATGAATTTACAGAAGAAACGTTACAGGCACTGCAACTCCCTACGTTACAAATCGTTACTAGTACTGAAGAAGCTGAAACGGAAATTTTCTCAGGTAAGTTGTTACTAATATTCCGTTCAGAAGAAACGATTTATTCAGTAGATATCTCTGATCGGCCTCAACGAGATACAGAAGATTCGAATATAGAAATTGCCATTAAAGGTCCTCGTGATAACTTCATTGAAGATATTACGATTAATCAAGCGTTAATTAGAAAGAGATTGCGTACCACTAGTCTCATAAGTGAAAAATTCGAAGTAGGAAAACGGTCAAAAACGAAACTTTCTATTCTGTATATGGCAGATCTCGTTGATACAGAAGCTTTAAATGAAATAAAAGCAAAAATCTCATCTATAGACGTAGACGGTCTATATAGCGGAACACAACTAGAAGAGTTAATTAATGATGATCATCCGTTCGCTCTATTTCCTCGACATGGTTATACAGGTCGTCCTGACTTTGCTGTGCAATCATTGCTAAGTGGTCGCTTTGTGATTTTAATTGACGGTGTATCCTTTGCTTATATTACTCCTATTAACCTGTTCTTCTTATTAAAAACAGCTGAAGACAGTGAATCAAATTACTTATATGGTGCTTTCGAGCGGCTATTAAGGGTTTTCGGCATTGCTGTTGCCGCATTTCTCCCAGGGTTTTGGGTAGCGTTAACCGCCTTTCATCAAAACCAAATCCCCTTTACTTTATTAGCTACTGTGGTTGAATCACGGCGAGGAGTACCTTTACCTACAGCAATAGAAGCCTTTACTATGCTTCTTTTATTTGAAGTATTTCGCGAAGCTGGGATGCGGCTACCGCTTTCAGTTGGTCAAACATTAAGCGTCATTGGAGGATTAATTATTGGCGATGCCGCTATTCGCGCTGGATTAACTAGTCCAGCAATGCTAGTTATCATAGCCGCTTCAACGATTGCTACCTTTACATTAATCAATCAGTCACTAGTTGGTACTGTCGCTTTAATTCGTTTTTTTGTTATTACTTTCGTTGCTTTTTTCGGCTTATTCGGCTTCTTCGTTTCAGTTTTCTTTGTAGGTACGTACATCGCTAAGTTTCATTCTTTAGGCATTTCTTATTTACAAGTAGCTAGTGAAATGAGCCTAAAAAACACGTTAAAAACTCTTATTAAGTTACCGGCTCGACTGGATGATAAACGACCAAATTCCATGAACCCTAGAGACAAGACAAAACAAGGAGGTTCTTCATGAGGCTTCATGTTAAACGTATACTATTATGCATCATTTTTCTCATGTTGGTTCTTCCTTTAGCTGGCTGTTGGGATGCTAATGAACCCGAACGAATGGTGTATATTCAAGGATTAGGTGTCGATTATAAAGACGGTGAGTTCGTTGTCTATTTGCAAATGCTTAATCCTGGTTTAATTGCTAAGTCTGAATCAACAAGCGGCGTGCAACAAACGACCGTCGTTGTTGGCAGAGGCAAAGGGAAAACAGTAAATGAAGCAGCATTTGAAGTATACCGTTCGTCTCAACGCCGCTTATTTTGGGGTCATTTATCTTTTTTTATTTTTACAGAAGAAGCTTTAAAAAACAAAGGGTTAGAAGCAACCATTGATTTGTTTGATCGCTACCGCGAAACTAGATATGGCATACACATATTCGCAACGAAAGAACCGCTATTTGATCTGATGACCACCCTTCCTGCTTTAAAAGCATCAACAGCTTATACTAAATTAAATGAACCAGATGCTTCATACAAACAAAGTTCATTTATTAAGCACGTTGATGTGAGAGATTTATTAATTTCCTTAAATGAGCCGCCCCGCGAAACACTTATTCCTTATGTAAAAATAACAAAGAAATCATGGAAATCTGACGAAGGAATGAAACCAGCCATTCAAATGGCCGGCATCGCATCAATCACAGAAAAGAAATTAAAAGATGTCATATCCTATGAAAAAATAAAAGGATTGAGATGGCTAAACAATGATTTAAAAAGGGCAGAGCTCAGCATCAAAGTGAAAGGTTCAAATGTTAGTGTATTAATTGAAAAAGTCAAAGCTAAAAAAAAGCCGGTAGTGAAAAGCAATGATGTTCGCTTCAAATTATCAATCGATGTCACCGTCTTATTGAGAGAAATCGTAACAGAACGAAACCTCAAAGAAATAGAAAAAGTAGCGGAAAAAGTGATAAGACAAGAAATAATCTCCGTATATAAAGAAGGGCTAAAAACCGATTCTGACCTTTTTAGATTGTCTGAAACTTTGTATCGAGAAGATGTTCAAGCGTGGAAGAAAATGAATAAAGATGGAAAAATCCCATTAACAACTGACAGTTTAAGGGCATCTGATATACAAGTTAAGGTGAAAGTGATACGAGGCCAGAGCCAAAGAAGATTACCAACCCTTTAACAGCTTAGAAGCCAATTATAAGACAAGGAGGTTCTTCATGAGGCTTCATGTTAAACATATACTACTATGCATATTGATGATTCCTCTAGCTGGCTGTTGGGATGCTAACGAACCTGAACGAATGGTGTACATTCAAGGTTTAGGCGTCGACTATAAAGATGGCGAATTCGTTGCCTATTTGCAAATACTTAATCCTAGTTTAATTGCTAAGTCTGAATCAACAAGTGGCGTGCAACAAGCGACCGTCATTGTTGGCAGAGGTAAAGGGAAAACATTGAATGAAGCGTTATTTGATATTTACCGCTCGTCTCAACGTCGCTTATTTTGGGGCCATTTATCTTTTCTTATTTTTACGGAAGACGCTTTAAAAAATAAGGTGTTAGAAGCAACGATTGATTTGTTTGATCGCTACCGTGAAACTAGATATAAAACATATATTTTCGCGACAAAAGACCCGGTGTTTGATATTATGACTACCCTCCCTCCTCTAGAAACATCAACAGCTTATACTAAATTAAACCAACCAGAGGCTTCATACGAACAAAACTCTTTGATTAGAGCCGTTGATATGAGAGAATTGTTAATTGCTTTACATGAACCGCCTCATGAAACGTTTATTCCCTATGTAAAAACAGTAGAAAAGTCATGGGAGTCTGACGTGCAAATGAAAACAAACATTCAAATGGCCGGGATTGCATCGATAACGGAAAAAAAATTAAAAGATATAATATTCTACGAAAAAGTCAAAGGACTAAGGTGGCTAAATACTGATTTAAAAAGGGCAGAACTCAGTATTAACGTGAAAGGATTAAATGTTAGTGTATTAGTTGAAAAAGTCAAAATTAAAAAGAAGCCGTTAGTGAAAGGAAGCGATGTTCATTTCCAATTATCAATCAATGCTACCGCCTTATTACAAGAAATTGTGACCGAGCGAAAGCTGAAAGAAATAGAACAAGCAGCTCAAAAGGCTTTGAAACAAGAAGTAATGATGGCATATGAAGAAGGCTTAAAAACAAACTCAGACTTATTCCGACTGTCTGAAATTTTATATCGAGAGGATGTTAAAGCATGGGCAAAAGTAGAAGAAGACGGGAAAGTTCCACTAACACAAAACAGTTTAAAGCTACCTGATGTACAGATTAAGGTGAAAATGATACGAGGTGACCGACAAAGAAAGCTACCAACTCTTTAACAGCCTGTAAAAAGTGTGTACGGACAGTTGATCCCCCGCCTAGATAATTTTGTTGCTCAGCGGGGATCTTACTGCCCGTTAATGCAAGATAAACCAAAATACCCTATTTATCATTCATCTTCTCTTTAATCGTTACCCCTCGTTTCTCCATTTCTTTTATATACATCTCACCAGGAACAATCTGTTCAGGAGGATAGACCCCTCGCTTCGTGATTATTCCATTCCCAATCATTTGTGCCGCAATAGAAATCGTAGTCGCCGTTGCTCTTGCCATCGCGGTGACATGATTCTCTTGATCTTTATAAGTAATCATCTCATAACGATAACTAGCCGCTTTTCCTTCTTTCGACCCTGTCGTTAATACACTTAATAAAACGACATCTTCTCCATCTTTTAGATCGACAATCGGATTTAGTACCTTCAAGAGGACATCTCTCGGCTTTACTTGCTGACCGTTGATTTCCACGAAATAATTGTTGCGTGTTAAATTCAAATCGATAAGCAATTGAAATTTCTCTGCATGACCTGGATAGCGAATCGTTTTGTACTCTAAACCATCTAAATCAGGATAAGAATAAGCTAAAGTGGACGTTCCTCCAGCGGTGTGAAAAGCTTCTAACGGGCCGAATTTCTCAAAATAAACCGTCTCAATTTCTGATAAAGAAGCAATCTCCTGTTTTTTGCCATCACGAATAATAAAGGACGGATCAGTGTAATGATCGAACACACCCTCCATCGAGAACACATGATTATACTCAAGCGGTGGTGATGGCCGCAACGGAATCCCGCCAACATATAATTTTATCTCTTTCACTTCATCTAGTTGACTAGCACCATACCCTGATAAAATATTGATCGCACCAGGTGCCACTCCCAAATCAGGAATGATCGTCACCCCGGCTGCCTTTGCTTGATCATGAAGCTTTAATATCCGATCCGTTGCCTGACCGATATGACCACCGAGATCGACACAATGTACCCCTGCCGAAATAGCCGCTTTCGCCACACTCTCATTAAAGGAATAAAACAGAGCATTCACCACGATATCATGTCCGCCCATTATATGAATTAACTGTTCCTCTTTTTTCGCATTGACAAATGCCACCTCAAGCTTCGACGACTGTAGGCTACTACGGATGTTTTTCGCTTTCTCCATATCCATATCAGCAAGTGTCACTTTCAACACTCGTTCACTGTTCACTAAATCTCTCGCCACTTCCTTTCCCATTAACCCTGCTCCTAACACTAGTACGCGCATCTAAATTCCTCCTTCATTTTCCGGAATTTTCATTGTTGCGTCGCTCAGTTATTCCCTTGCACCGTTCACTCTGTTTCATATCTATTCTAATATATACTGATTTTTTCCCTATTATCCCTATTGATCAAACGTAAATAGGGTGTAAATTATTAAGAGAATATTAAATTTGAAAGATGACCGTTCATTTTTCTTACAATAGAAATAGAGAGAGGGTTCAAACGATGGAGCAACAAGAAAAAATATTATTAGTGGAAGATGATTATGAAATTGCCCGTATTGTATGTGATCATTTGCGTAAAAACGGTTATTATGTCACTTGGGCTTCGACTGGCAAAGAAGGTATAGAGGATTTTCGCCAAGATTCATATAGTCTCGTCCTAGCAGACTTAATGCTCCCAGAACTGGATGGCTACTCGTTGTGCGAAGCGATTCGTCTTGAAAGCGATGTCCCATTATTAATCATTAGTGCCAAACATGAAGATGACAGCAAAATCAAAGGGCTAGGTCTCGGAGCAGATGACTACGTAACAAAGCCGTTTAGCCTTGAAGAATTAAGCGCTCGTATTCGATCCCATTTAAGAAGATACCGCCGCTTTAATCAACAGTCCACTAAACAAAATCGGATCGAATATCGCGATGGACTAGCGGTTGATTTCACGAAACAAGTTGTTTATTTGCAAGATGGACCGCTGCTTTTAACAGCAAAAGAAAAGGAATTGTTTTTTCTATTTGTGAAACATCCCTTTCAAACCTTTTCTAAATCAGACCTCTATCAATGGATCTGGCAACAAGAAAACATTGATGCCAATAATACCATCACTGTCCATATTAAATCTTTGCGAACGAAACTATCAGACAACAGCCGTTCCGCTAAATTTATTCAAACAGTATGGGGAGAAGGATACCGCTTTATCGGGGAACCGCTATCATGAAAATTAAATATTGGCTCATGGCTGTGTTTCTAGTGGCGATACTACTTCCTATCATCACCCTTTATCTTTTGTACATCAGCTTAAATAACTATCATGAAAATCTGTTTATGAAGGAACGCTTTGAAGTGGAGAATCGAATCGCTGCCATTGAACCACATTTGCAAGATCCTTCTTTCTACCAGCTTCATACACCTGAATATTATGAATCACTGAAAAAGCTGACGAACGCTAGCCGAAAGATCTCTCTTTATCGGCCAGATGGTCTGATCTTATATGAATCACTGAAACCAGCGACAACAAATGCTAGTTTTGCAGACCGTCAAAAGTTATACCAACATGTAAATGAATTACAAAAAAAGTCTCGTTCCTACACGATCAAAAAAACATTGTTTCATAATGGAGAACTTATCGGCCTTTATGAAATAACGATCGGGCGAGATCATTGGGTAGAAGGTGTGAAATATCGTACGTTTATTTTGGCGGTATTGCTAGCTTTGTTTATTGTCATTCTTTATACACTCATTTTATTGTTGGTCAACCGTAAATTAAACAAGCCGTTAAAGCAGTTAAGTATCCAAATGACGGCATTTGCTGATGGAAAAGCCACCGACAGCACCTTAGCTGTCAATAAAGATGAGATCGGTGAATTGATCACGCATTTTAATCGAATGAAAGAAAAGATTAATGAATCCAATCAGCTTTTAAACAAGCAACGGCAAGAAAAAGAATTCATTGTTGCCTCACTTTCTCATGATTTAAAGACGCCGTTGACTACAATTCAAACGTATACAGAAGCATTGCGTAATCATCAAACGTTAACAGAAATAGAAAAGCGAGAATATGAAAAGATTCTCTTCGATAAAATGGCGTACATGAAGCAAATGCTCGATGATTTATCGGTTTACACATCTTTGCAATCCGCAAAGACGACCTTAAATCTTGTTGAAGTAGATGGAGAAGAATTTTTCGATATGTTATTGTCCGGATATGAAGAACAATGCATACATAAAAACATTACTTTACTATCTGAACAAAACGTACATGCTAGTTACCTGCTCGACCCAAAACAAATGATGAGAATCATGGACAACTTGATGGCAAATGCTATCCGTCACACGAACGAACATCGACATATTGGATTAGCAGCCATCGAAGCTCATTGCCCTCTTCCTGACTGGGTGTTTCAACCAATCGCTCCAAAGCTTGACGCATGGAGAAAAGACGAAACGATCTTAATCGTTCAAAATGAAGGTCTAGCTATTCCCTACTCACTGCAAAATAAAATCTTTGAACCATTCGTTCAAGGTGATGACGCACGGGCAAAAGGAAGTTCTGGCCTTGGCTTAAGCATTGTCAAAATGCTCATTGAACAGCATGGCGGTTCTATCGCTCTTTGGTCAGAACCAGAATACGGAACGCTCATTGCCTGCTCTCTTTATACAAATTCTGATAAAATGAAAGGTTGATAATGATGAAAAAAACAACGTGGACAATGATCGGCTTAAGCGCCGTTATTATGTTAGGCTCTATAAGCGGATGCTCAAATAAAGTAACAGCCTCAGCTGATGAACTGATTGCCAATGTAATCGAGTCGGAGCACACTCCTGATTCTTATAGTGCCGATCTGGAAATGAAGGTATTTGAAGGTGACAAGTTAATCGAGCATGCGATTGTAAAGGAATTTTCCAACAAGGATGGCCAAAAGAAGATCATTACTGAAAATGCAATGACAAAGGAAAAATCGATTGCTCTCAATGATGGCAAACAAGTTCTTATGTACGACGAAGCAACAGGAAAAGCGCTCAGCATGGATATGACAGAAGCAGCAGACAACATGTCACCAAAAGACCAAGTAATTGCCATGCTCGATGCCATGAAAGAAACTCATGACAAAAAAGTCGTAGGTGAAGAAAAAATTAATGGTATTAACACTCAACATTTAAAATTACAACCAAAATCTAAAAATACGTTAATGGGAGAAACCGACCTTTGGATTGATCAAAAAACGTGGTTTGTATTAAAATCAACGATGGTTACTGAAGATATGCGTACAGAAACAACTTACAAAAACGTAGACTTCTCCCCTTCTTTCAAAAAGGATACATTCACTTTAGACATTCCTAAAGATGTGAAAATTGACTCTATAGAGGATATGCAAACAGAAAAACCTGTTAAAATGGAAGAAGCAGAACAAGCACTTGGCCAACCTTTTCTTATCTTCCCTGAAGAATTTGCTCAAAGTACTACGATTACAGCGGATGAATTAAAAGGCGAAATCAACCGAACAGAAGTGAATATCGAATACAAAAAAGATCAAGAACCTTATGTATCATTAAGTGTTTTTCCGACACCTGAAGGAAAAGACGTTGAACTATCAACTGAAGATGGTACTACAGTTCGTGGACAAAAAGCGGAGATCACGGCAGAAATCAACGCGGTCAGTTGGGATGAAGACGGCTTACGTTACGTCCTAATGCCGCTGAATCCAGATTTATCAGTAGAAGATTTTATTCCACAAGTGGAGAACATGCAGCTTTCTAACTAATAAATGACTAAAAAAAGGAGCAAAAGGGCTCCTTTTTTTAGTTACCAACCTTGTAATACGATGCACATTGTATTACTATGTAATTATTCCAATACTTTCTAAAGGCGGTGAATGCAATGGATAAAGAAATGATGAAGGGTAGCATTGATTTAATCTTACTTTCGCTCATTTCTCAAAAAGACTTGTATGGCTATGAAATGATCAAAATTTTGCGCGATTCAAGCAATCATACATATGAAATGAGCGAAGGTACATTATACCCCGCTTTAAAGCGGCTTGAGAAGAAAGAGTGGATCGAATCCTACTGGTTGGAGAAAGCAGCTGGGCGAAGAAAATATTATAAAATCACGGCTTCAGGTTTGATCGAATTAGAAGAGAAAAAGAAAAACTGGAATCTAGTCGAAAATTTAATTCGCAAAGTGCAAGGTGACTTGACATGAGTAGTCGACTTGAACAATTTGCTCAAGAGATCGTTTTCAAGCTCGACTGCTCTCAAGTAGAAAAAGAAGACATGTACGAGGAAATGCTCATTCACCTAGAAATTTCTCGAGATGAACTTTTGAAGCAAGGTTATCCACTAAAAGAAGCCGAAAACTTAGCGATTCAACAATTCGGAAATGTGGAGATCGTCAGTTCCGAATTACAACAAGTGTTCACGCCGTATCGAAAAGAAATGTATTTAACGTTTGCTTTCGCTTCTTTAATATGGACAATCACTATTTATTTAATGCAACTATTTACGAACGGAGATGCCCATATTTTTTGGCTGATGCTTGCTTTCGCTTGTGGAACAGCTTTTCTAATTCTTGCTTTACTGCCATTAACTAATCATCTTAGAAAGAGGTATCAAAACAGTTTATTAGTAATGTCTTTGCTTGTACTGATCTATGAATACTTGATGGCTAACAGCTTGAACCATACATTGTCCAGCTCATTAGCGTTCGGAACGATATTGCTCATTATGACAAATGTGTTTTTCCTTTATCAAACGAACCTCACCGGAACATCAGGAAAGATGAATACAGACAAAAAAGCCATTCACTTCATTAACATTACATCTGGTCTTATCATTGGCACGTTTTCTCTCTTTTTTATTTGGGCAGGGTTCGCCCTGTTTGGAAAACTACAACCAAAAATGCTGCTGTTTGCTTCACCTCTTATCATCTGGAGCGGATTGTATAAACTCCAGCTAGTTCTCTGGAACAAAAATCGAACTTTTAGTTATATTATCGCTATTATTCCATTCTTCCTTTCTCTAATAGTAGCTACTTTTATTTTTGCGCCTGAATTCTTTTTATAAAAAAGAAATCGAAACACTTTCACAAGGGAGTAACCAACATGAAAAAAAGATTAACGTGGATCATCGCCTCAGCTTTGCTCGTTCTAGCTCTTCTTTTAGCCTTAGGGTTTCTATTTCAAAAAGAAGAGCATGCAAAGACAAACGGCTTAGCCGAACATTATGATGTTTCGTCAAACGGAACGATTGCTTATATTACTTTTACAGATGGGAAACCATCTCTTCGAATTAAAAATGATAAGCAAAAGCTTGAAAAAGAACTCATTCAATACGATAACGATAAAATGATCTTAGATCCAAGTTTTTCTGCTGATGGATCACAATTAGTTTACATAGTTTCTAATAAAGATATGGCTCAAACACCATATAGCTGGGTTGTGTCCATCAATATTCAAACAGAAGAAATCTCAACTTTATTTAAAGAGCAGCAACTTATCACCGAAATAGAATTAGCTAAAAATGACCAATCTATTTTTTATTTACAGGCAGGTACTTTTAAAAATTACTCTCCGATCACTGGAAAGCGTCCGCACGATATCGACATTTTTGAATATCATTTGAAAGAGAAAAAGCAAACTCAACATACGAAACTGAAAGAGTATGGAATGAATTCCTTACAAGTTGATGAACAAGGACGTTATGCTTATGTCGCAATGGTCGATGATAAAGGGGAACAAACAGCTGATGATGTGTTTGAAATGAAAGAACGTATTTTCCAAATCTCATTGAACGGAACAAACAAGGCGAAAGTTTATTCCGATCCTGATTACAAAGAAGATATCTATGATTTCAGTTTTATAGGGAACGAAATCATTTTCCAAGCTGTAGCCAATTCTGAAACAAATGGCATCTTTGAATACGAGCTATTTCAATTCGACCCTGCTTCAAATCAAGAAACACAGCTAACACAGTTAGGTAAAGCAACTTCACGCCCAGTGATAGCCGCTGACCTTCAAACTGTTTACTTTATGGTCGATAAACAGTTCGGTGAAGATGAACCTGAATATCACCTCTATCAATTGGATTTAGCTAGTAAGAAGACTAGTGAAATTTCTTTACCTCCTAATTATTAAGTGAGAAGAGAGCTGATGTCGCTCTCTTCTCACTTTTTTTCGTAATATGTAAGAATTTTCTTCAATAAGTGTAACCTTTCTATCCACTTTCCGTTATGTTATTGAGGGAGGTTGATCGATGTCGATTGAAGATTTATATCGCACTTATTTTCAAAACTTATATACTTACCTTCTCTCTCTTTCTCGTAATTCTCATGTCGCTGAAGAGCTTTTGCAGGAAACCTTTTATCGTGCTTATATTCATCTGGACAGTTATCAAGGCGAAAGTCCTAAGCCGTGGCTATTTAAGATTGCCTATCATGCATTTATCGACTGGACACGAAGCGAAAAGAAGCGGCACCAACAAGAAATGACAGAAACGATGCTGCCAACTGTTCAGAGTACTGAACAAACCGTTTTGACTCAAGCGAAAATTAACGACTGGCTTCATATTGTCCAGCAATTTCCTTTAACGAAAAGACATGCTATTTTACTGCGTGATTATTATGGGTTTTCTTATGAGGAAATTGCGGAGCTTTTAAACTTGACCATCGCGAACGTAAAAGTCATTTTGCATCGGACTAGAAAAGAGGTAAGAAAAAGACTGGGGGAAGAAGATTGATGGAAAAAGATTCATGCCAACATTTTCGAAGTTTATTAAAGAAAGAGGAACTTTCACAAGAAGAAGAGCAACAGTTGATTGAACATATCGAAATATGTATCCACTGCCAGAATTATATGGATATGTCTGAAAAGAAAGAGCCCATACTCCCTCTACCAAATGAAAGAAACATCTTACGGAAAGCGAAGTGGAAACAGCGCTGGAATCAACTTTCTTTTCTCTTAGGACTTGCTTTGCTTGTGTACCTTGTCGGTAGTATTTTTTCAACTGTTTATTACGGAATTGGCGATCGTGGGGAGAAAATTAATGCCGTGTCTAGTCTAGCATTTCAAGCACTAAATCCCGGTCTTGAAGTCGGCTCAAGCACTACGAAGATCGGTTCACTCTTTAACCAACAACGAGTAGCTGAGTTACAAAAAACGATTGGCAGAGAGCAGCGTTCAGTTGGAAAATTGCATACAAACGCACGATTTTCCTTTGTGAATCAATCAATTGAATGGCATAACGGCAGCACGAAAGATCAGTTTGCCTTTGTTCATCCAGATTATCATGAAAAATTAGAAGATGATATTCAAAAAGAGTATTGGGAAGTGTTAGAAAAGCTACCTGAAGGCACCGTCACTGAGTTGGCTATTTCTTTTACACACACGCTGACATTAGAAGAAGTGTATAAGGAGATCAATAAAGAAGCTTTAAACGAAGATTTATATGACATCAATTGGTATGCACTAGATACGGGCTATGAATATCAGAAAAAGACAGACGACTCCTTTTTAATTCGCGAACAAATTTTTGGATTCCCTTCGAACATTGAGCTCTATCCAAGTAGAGAAGAGTATAGCGATGAAACATTAGAAGCAGACGCTGTCAAAATGATGAAGTTACTAAAGGATCATCAAAAGTGGGTCGAACCATTTTATAATAATGGAGAAAATCAAGAAATAAAATTAAACGAACGGTACGAGTATGTAAAGAAAAATGGTGTAAAGACATATGGAATTGTGATAACCGGCCCTACGAAGGAATTATTAAAACTTAAAGATAGTTCATTCATCAGCTTTGTTACAATAGGAGAGGTTGAATTTTGGAACTGGTATTCTCCTCATTTTCAAAGACAATGGTTTTCCTACTAAAACGAATCACCCGATGTTTTTCCATCGGGTGATTCGTTACTTTTCTTTCAATCAAACCGATTCACTTCACAAGCATTCTTCACATCTTGTATGTTTTTCACTTGAATCGCTTCTGCTGGCATACAAGAAATATATACTTCCGCCTCTTCATTCACTCCTTTTTTTTCATCAAAGGAGAAGGATACTTCCGCGGTACTCGTTAGTTGATGTACTTCATGAACGAGCTGATAAATTTGTTCCCACTGTTGCTCTGAATCGTTAAAAACTCCTGCTTTACTCACCTCTACCCACATAAAAGCACCTGCTTCTTGATAGGTTGGAATCGTTGGGCCTTCTACTAATTCGCCGCTCTGACCATAAGCTGTACCGACATACCAATCTTTTAATTTCGGAAAGTTTTTTCTAACTGCTGGCTCGACGTCTTCTTGAAACTCTCTTTGCCACACACCTTCTGGGTAATCATCCATAAATATTGCGGCTTCATTTTCTTTTCGTGCATTAAAGACCATCGATTGATCTTTAGTTGGTGAGAAAGTCGCTCCATACACTCTTTCTTCCTCATCAAAAAACGTACTATTCAAAACAAAAGATTCGTCATATCTCTCTTCAAGATATTGCTGAAGTTCGTTTGCCACTTGCTTCTCTTTCCAGGGCACGCCTTTAAAATATGCATAAACGAAACTACCGATACACCCAAGTAATATTAGACTAATTACTAAATTTTTTTTTCTTCTAGTTTTCATTCATTCTCCCCACTTTGACAAACTGTTTGCCACTCTCGATACGCTTCTTCCTTGTCATATCCGCTAAATAGCCGATAATCTTCCTTATCTAAAATACGAAAATGACCGCTAATTACATTTTGCTGTAAACGAACACCTTGACTGGACTCCACTTCTCGCCACCAAACACGGCCACCCATCGTTCTCTCTTTAGGCGTACTAATGCTAGTATGAGCAATTGTCTCAACCATCTCCACCGGATCATCCCCGAGGCATCCTTGAAGAATTTCACTTTCACGAAATAAAGTACATATTGCGACAACCGTTGTCCAGCCAGCAAGCGTTCTTCCTTTTTCAATTTGCACGAGCGTCTTTTTAGAAATGCCAAGCACTTCTGACATTTTCTCTTGCGTATAACCTTTTTCGGTGCGAATCAATTTGAGCTTACTGGACAATAGCTCATTTACTTGTTGCTTATTCATATATATCCACCTTCATTCCTTTTCCACATGAGAAATTGTCGTTTAAAAACTTTTGGGAAACACGAATATCATGACCACAACTGTTTTAAATCGTATCCACTAGTGTAATTTTATACTAAAAACGAGGAATTTTCATATGAAACTTTCAGCAACTTTTTAATAGAAAAAGAGCCTAATAAATAGCCCCCTTCTCTCTACTGCATTTAATTAACATTCGTTTCAAACCTAATGACTTCACACGCTTTTTTCACATCTTTTATATTATTTACCGGATAACCTTCTTTCGACATACAAGGGATAAAAACTTCAGATTCATCGTTTGGATCTTTTTCTTCATCGTAATGGAAAGAAATGTCCGCTTTATTTGAACGCTTTTGAACTTCTTGAACAAGTTCCAGTATATTTTGCCACTCTTGCTCTGAACCTTGAAACTTTCTGCTGAATGATACACTCGCCGACACGCTAGCATTGACTTGACGATACGTTGGTACAGCCGGACCTTTTACAATGTCGATACTTTCAGTTACATAACCGGTACCTACTCCGTCAAGGTCCGGAAAGATCCTTCTCGCAATCGGTTCAATTTCTCCTTGAAACTCTCTTACCCAAATCTCTTCAGGGTATGCATCAACATACTTGTAATCTGCATAGCCCTGCTCTGCATAAAATTCAAGGGACTGATCATTTTCAGGAGAAAACTCTCCCCAATATCTTCCGTTTTTAAAATTATAATAAGCCTGATTTAATACGAACTTCTCATCATATTTCTCTTCAAGGTATTGCTTCAACTCGTTTGCTATTTGTGCTTTTTTCCAAGGAAGTCCGAACAATTCAGAATAAATAAATGCCCCAACACCGATAACGATGATACTCCAAATACTTAGTACCACTTTGGTCTTCTTTTTCATTTATATTTACCCTCTTTCTATTTTAGTGTAATTTTACACTAAAATAGAAAATATTCCAATATAAGAAGCACCTGATTTCTCAGGTGCTTTCATCTTCCTTATTAATCCAATCAGGTGCGAGAAAGATGCCTCTCACTACTAGCAAGTATCCAACCTTTTGCCAAAAATGCTTTTCAACAGGAAGCGAATAGCTACAAAAAGCAAGAGTAACACCCAATAACCTCCAGAAAGAACCCGAAAATCATTCATTTCGGCATTCTACATCCCCTCCACTTTTTTAGGCTCCCCCTCAATTTGCCGCTTTTTCTGGCTAACTTGACCATTCCATGAAAAATTCGTCCATATTCTTAACAATTGTTCTACTGGTCCTCTTTTGAACCTTCTTAAATAATAATGACTGGCGACTGCTTGTAGAGCATAAATCATAACTGCTAACCCTATCCCCCAGATCATACCTAATTTCCCAAACAACCCGAAACCATAGCCATAAAAAATCGTCGTACAAATCACGGTCTGCATTAAATAATTTGTTAATGACAACTTGCCCACACTTTCAAACGCCGCAGGAAATATGTTATTAGCTTTCCTCGTATAGAGAAGAGCAAACAGAAAGATGTACCCAAGCGCTAACAAACTCGCTCCAAGCATTTCCACTACACCATTCCAAGCCGATTCACTCACATACGGAATCACCTTTAGCACAATACCGATTGGTAACAAAAGCAGCGTACCTTTTACATATAACGATCGCTCCTTTTGCAAGTGAACAAATGCATTCGCCTTTGCTGCAAACATTCCGAATAAAAAGAGCGGAGCAGTAAGTAGTGGCGACAAAATTAAAATAACTACATAAAAAGCCTCTGGTAAATTTAAAGGATCTTCAGTATTGCGATGATGCTTAATTTCAGCATAACTACCGCTACTATAAATATCCTTTGTTTTCTCAACATATTCTGCCATAATTTTTTTGTCTTCGGCTGATTCTTCCACATTGCCATATCCTAAAAATGACATAATGATTAATAAAGCTGTTCCCCAAATAAGTAGCGTCTTTTTACTGCGATTCATAAATAGTAATAGGAAAAAGCCCATGAAGCCGTAAAAGAAAAGGATATCTCCTTCCCATAAGAAAGTGGAGTGTAAAAGCCCCGCACACACTAAGAATAAAAATCGTCTGACAAAATATCGTTTTATCGAAACACCTTTGCGTTCCAAACTTTCCTTCATTTTAATCATCGAATAACCAAATAAAAATGTAAAAATCGGCATAAAGCTACCTTCCACTAACACTTTGACTAGTTTATAAGCTCCCAAGTCAGTGGCTGATAATGAATAAAAATCAACTTCATCTTTTCCCCAAATTCCATATTGAAAGATCAGCATATTGGCTAATAAAATCCCTAATAAACTAAAGCCCCTCATACCATCAATTGTCGAAACTCTATATTTATCCATCAAATTCTCCTCACATGTATTGATACTATTAATTTACACAAGAAAGATTTCTTGGAAACAAACAATAGATTAACATTTCATAAACTCTTTCTCTTCTGTTCAAGTTCTCGTAATGTTCATATGCTACTATAAGAAACGAGGTGTATAAAGAATGGAAAAAAGAAACATTTTGCTTGTGGATGATGAAAAAGCGATTGTTAAGATGATTGAAACGGTGTTACGTAAAGAAGGGTTTGAACATATTTATACCGCCCACACAGCGAAAGAGGCTTTCGCGATCGTAGAACAAAAACAAATCGACTTGATCGTGCTCGACGTCATGCTTCCGGATCACAGTGGTTTCGAACTAGCTCCTAAAATTCGCGAAATCTCAGAGGCATATATTTTATTCGTTACAGCGAAAGTGTCTGATCTCGACGTATTAACAGGGTTTGCTACTGGTGGAGATGATTACGTCACAAAGCCTTTTAATCCTCTTGAAATTGCCGCAAGAATTAAAGCTCACTTTCGCCGATTCGCTACTGCCGGAACGTTACCCGTAGAGAATCGGCCGAAACAATATCATTTTGGACACTTTTTATTAGATGAAGATAAAGGAGAATTAATCGTTGAAGGACGAACGGTTTCTTGTCCGACTCAAGTGTATTTACTTTTGCTGTATTTGTGTAAACACCCGAATAAAGTCTTCTCTAAATCAGAGCTTCTTGAGGCGGTTTGGGGATTCAATCATTACGTCGATGACAATACTGTACCCGTTCATATTAGACGAATTAGAGAGCGAATCGAAGTGAGCCCAAGCCAACCACAATACTTATTAACAGTTCGTGGACTTGGATACAAACTTGTTCAAGGAAAAATCACATGAAACCATTACGAAGAAGGTTAATTTTTCATTTTTCTATTCAATTCGTTACATTGTCGATCGCGATCATTGTTTTATTTTTCACTTTATTTTTTGGATTCATAGAATATGTAGCTAATCAAGAGCTTCGCAGAAATTATCCAGCTGGTATTTTAGAATATGTAACAATGGAAACAGCCATTGAAGAAGAAAAAGCTAAAATTGATGCTAAATGGAAAGAAATCTTAAAAGAACAAGATATGTGGGTTCAAGTGGTTAACTACGAAGGAAAGGTCATCGAAGCGAGCAATACGCCATCCTCACTGCCTAAACAATACTCCTTTGGAGATATTTTACACATTGAGCAGCATAAACAGCTACATGAATATACCGTCTTAGCAGAAATTGACAACACTTACGAAACCCCTTATGTGTTTATGGTCGGGTATATAGATCAGCCGTTACACATCCTTAAAGATCTTATGACGACGTATAATCATCAAGGGCATATTTCTAGCAGTGACAGGGAGGATCTTGAGGAAGAACTCAAACATTTAGACGGTACGCTTCAAATTGTTAATAAAGATGGAGAGATTATTAACACGATCGGTAAACCGATGAACACAAAAAAATATGAGCCGTTAGCTATCGTATCTAAAAAAATGACACCTGGTATTTATTCAACGACCACATCTGTTCATACAGATCCATCTACAAATTATACTTGGCTTCTGCATCTACCAAAAAAGAAAGATAAAAATCAAACATTATCCGTTATGGAGGAATATGCCCTCGGCTTTGGCGTTGTCGGTGCGATCATTCTATTCATCACTCTTAGCCTATCCTTTTGGAATGGCTTTCGTTACGGCCAACCGCTATTTATTTTTACAAGCTGGCTAAAAAGAATGGAACAGGGAAATTATGAAGAAGTGCTAACAGAGAATGAAAGGAAAAAAATCTTTCGTAAAAACGGAAAAGTGCGAATCCGCTATCGTTTGTACAAAGAAGTGATCAATGCCTTTTATGCGATGGCCGAAAAGCTCGATTCATCTGTAAAAGAACGAGCTAAACTAGAAAAAACACGAGAAGAATGGATGACAGGTATATCCCACGACCTTCGTACCCCACTATCCACAATCCAAGGGTATGGACATTTATTAGAAAGCGGCCAATACGATTGGTCGAAAGAAGAACTGGAAGAAATGGGGCAAACCATTCGCGAAAAGGGTGAATATATGCTTCATTTAATTGAAGACTTTTCACTCGCCTTCCAGTTAAAAAACAATGAACTTCATCTTGCAAAACAACCGATCGAAGTGAATGAGCTTCTTATAACAATTACGTCTAAATTTATTCATGATCGAACGTTGCAAGATTATCATTTTCATTTCGACCCTATAATGGCACAGGTAGAAATAGAAGCCGATCGAAAGTGGTTTGAGCGCATGATGGATAATTTAATTTTTAATGCGATCAAGCATAATCCGAGCGGAACAACTGTAACAATTCGCTTCTCCCACTCAAAAGATGGCTTATACATTTGGATTGAAGACAACGGCATTGGCATGGATGAAGATACAATGGAGCAATTATTTGAACGCTACTATCGTGGAACAAATACAGACGAACGAATCGAAGGAGCCGGCCTTGGCATGAGCATTGCTAAACAAATCGCCACTCTTCACGGTGCTAGTGTAAACGTTCGTTCACAAGTTGGAAAAGGAACCATTGTAGAAATCTACTTTCCAGCAAGCCGAATTCTTTCGTAAAAACCGAACAAAAACCAACGACCTCAAGTATGAAGTCGCTGGTTTTTGTTCAAATATCACAACCTTCATCTGTACAAGTGGAACCTGTCGCTTTTGTTGACAAATCCGTTAGAACAGGGCTTTCATTTTCTTCTTCCCATACTTTTTCCAAAGCGTTTAGGAAAGCTTCAGTTGGCTGAGCACCTGAAATAGCGTATTTTTCATTAATGACAAAAAACGGAACTCCTTGCACACCGAGTTTTCGTGCTAAATTCTCATCCGCTCTTACTTCTTCAGCGAAACGATCGCTGACAAGTAGCTCTTGCACACTCTCTTCGGGTAACCCTACTTCTTTCGCTAATCCCACAAGTACAGCTTGATCATTCACGTTCATTGAGTCGGTGAAATATGCTTTTAATAAGCGCTCAACCATTTCTTTTTCTTTGCCTTGCTCCTTCGCATATTTAGCGAGTCGATGAGCTCGAAACGTATTCACCGATCTCATGTTGTCAAAATTAAATGGTAATCCTGTTTCAGCTGCTTGACGCTTAACATTTTCCGTCATCTGTTTTGCTTGCTCTACGCTCGTTCCATACTTTTCAGCTAACGCTTCATAAATATGTTGTTCATCTTCCTGCTTCGCATTCGGATCGAGCTCATAGCTTTTATACACGACGTCCACTTCGTCTTTATGCGGAAACTGCTCCAAAGCCTTTTCTAACCGACGCTTTCCGATATAACAGAAAGGACAAACGAAATCAGACCATATTTCAATTTTCATCCTTACACCCCTTTTCATCGTTTCCCGCTCATTTTAACATACTCCCATAGGTTTTTATGCTTCTCATGCTTACATGAAAAAAGAGAAGCTCGTCGCTTCTCTCTTTCCGCTTATTTATTCAGCATCTACTACCGTTACTTCCTTCATCACATCGCCATTTTTCATCGCAAGAACCGTTTCAAGTCCAGACGTCACTTTTCCAAATACAGTATGAACGCCATTTAAATGAGGTTGTGGCTCGTGAACGATAAAGAATTGGCTGCTACCTGTGTCTTTTCCAGCATGAGCCATCGAAAGACTTCCTGCTTCATGCTTATGAGGGTTGCCTTCTGTTTCACATTTAATCGTTGTACCGCTACCGCCAGCACCTGTACCTGTCGGATCTCCTCCTTGGCTCACAAAGCCTGGGATGACGCGGTGGAACACCACACCATTGTAAAAGCCTTCATTCGCTAACTTCTCGAAGTTGGCTACTGTATTCGGTGCTTCATTCGGGAATAAATCAAATTCGATTTTTTCACCGTTTTCCATAATGATTGTTCCTTTTTTCGCCATAATATCGTCTCCTTATGTAGTAGTTTTCAGTTTCTACTATAACGGACAGACGCACGAAAGAAAAGCTTAAGACTTTTTCTTTTTTAAATGAGAAGAAAACCGATTAAAACGCTAGTGAATGTCACAATCAAAAAAACAATCAGATTTCCTTTAATCGAGTCACCCTCTTTCTTGAATATAGAATTATCTGCTATCAGTCAATGCTTGCTCAAGGTCTTGCCAAATATCTTGTTTCTCTTCAAGACCGACCGACAGACGGATGAGTTGGTCGGTAATGCCCATTTGTTCTCGAATTTCTTTCGGTATACTAGAATGCGTCATCGTCGCCGGGTGCTGAATTAGCGTTTCTGTATCCCCTAAGCTAACAGCAATTTTAATGAGTGAGAGTTTGTTTAGTACAGCTTGAGCCTCTTTTTTGCTGCCATCGATTTCAAAGGAAATTAGCCCTCCCCCGGCTTTCATTTGTTTATTCATAATCGCGTAATCTTTGCTTTCTGTATCCCCTGGATAGAACACCCTTTTCACGAAGGGGTGCTGCTTTAATTGTTCAGCAATATAAGCCGCATTTTCACAATGACGATCCATTCGAACAGGCAATGTTTTCATTCCTCTTAACAAGAGCCAAGCATCGAATGGAGAAATCACTCCGCCAATATCTTTTAACGTCGTCATCGCTACTTGCTGAATAAACTCCTTCTTTCCAACAGCAAGACCTGCAATCACATCGCCATGACCACCGATAAATTTCGTTGCACTATGAAGAACGACGTCACATCCAGACTGTAACGGCTGTTGTAAATACGGCGAGGAAAAAGTGTTATCAACGACCACTGGAACCCCCTCTTCCTTCGCTACTTTCGCCACCATCTCTAAATCAATTAACTTCATCGTAGGATTAATTGGCGTTTCGACGTAAATACAAGCGGTTTCAGGTCGAATCCGTTGGCGAATTTGCTCCTCCGTCTCCATCTCACAAAAGTCATGCGTAATGGCATATTTCTCTTTCATCAATTCCAACAAACCAAATGTACAACCGTAAATACCTTGCGAACATATAATATGGTCTCCCGCTTTTGTTAAAGAAAATAAAATCGCAGACACAGCTGCCATCCCTGAACCGAAGGCGAGTCCTGCCTCCGCTCCTTCAAGCTCCGCAATCCGCTCCTCTAACGCTCGTACGGTCGGATTACCTAGCCTTGAATAAATATACCCCTCCTCTTCACCGGCAAATCGCTTCTCCCCTTGCTCCGCGCTATCAAAGGTAAAAGTAGAAGTTTGAAAAATTGGTGTCGACAAGCTACCTAAATGCTCCTTGGCATCATAGCCTGCATGAATAACCGACGTTTCCATGTTCATATATTGTTTTTTCATTACGTTTCGCTCCTCCACATAGATGTTTGTTTTTTCTAAATTATATAATTATTAATAGTATATCGCAAAAACAAACAGAAATCTCTCATAGATAAGATAAAAAAACACGATTCTTCTATCTGTATTCGATAAAAGGATCGTGTGAAAAGTAGTGATTCATCTTTCTTTTAATTTATACATCCATCTTTTTGACTTTTTGCCAAACTTCCTCGATGTTCTTCATTTTATTATCCCAGCAAGCTTGACTTAAATCGACGGGATATTCTTCTGGATTTAAAGAACGCTTATATTCTTTCCATAAAAGCTGTAAGTTTTCTTTCACATATTGTTGAATCTCTTTAATTTCCGGCATATGATACACAAGTTCTCCATCAACAAAGATTTGTTCATGAAGCTCTTTCGCTTCAAAATTGGTCACAAATTTTGAAATGAACGTATGAACAGGGTGGAACATTTTCAGGCGCTGTTCTTCTTGCGGATTCTCACCCTGCATTGCAATATAATCTCCCTCTGCTTTTCCATTCGCTTTATTAATGATACGATACACTCGCTTCAAACCTGGAGTGGTTACCTTTTCTGGATTGCCGGAAATTTTGATTGTATCCTCCATCTCTCCTTGTTCATTTTCAATCGATACTAGTTTATACACAGCCCCTAAAGCCGCTTGGTCAAAGGCAGTGATTAGCTTCGTTCCAATGCCCCAGCTATCGATTTGTGCTCCTTCTGCCTTCAAGTTCATAATCGTATACTCATCAAGATCATTCGACGCAATAATTTTCGTTTGAGGGAAGCCGGCATCATCTAGCATTTTTCTCGCTTCCTTTGATAAATACGCTAAATCTCCACTATCTAAACGAATACCGACGAAATTGATACGATCTCCTAGCTCTTTCGCCACTTTAATTGCGGTTGGTACCCCTGATTTCAGCGTATCGTATGTATCCACTAAAAAGACGCAATTGGTATGACATTCAGCATACTTATGAAAAGCAATATATTCATCTTTATACGTTTGAACGAGGGCGTGGGCATGTGTGCCTGATACCGGAATACCAAACAGTTTCCCAGCTCTAACATTGCTAGTACCTTCAAAGCCACCGATAAAAGCGGCTCGTGTTCCCCAAATGGCCGCATCCATTTCCTGTGCGCGGCGACTGCCAAACTCCATCGCTGCTTCTTCGCCAACGACTTGTTTGATTCTCGATGCTTTCGTCGCAATCAATGTTTGGTAATTCACAATGTTTAACAAGGCTGTTTCAATAATTTGCGCCTCAGCAAGGGAAGCTTCTACGCGAAGAATCGGTTCGTTTCCAAACACAAGCTCTCCTTCTTTCATAGAAAAGATCGTGCCAGTGAACCTCATCTGTTGCAAGTAGGCGAGAAAATCTTCTTCATAGCCAACCTCGTTGCGTAAATAGTCAATGTCACTATCGGTGAACTTAAAATTTTGCAAGTAGTCCACGATTCGTTCTAACCCGGCAAAAACGGCATAGCCATTTCCAAATGGAAGCTTTCTAAAATACAATTCAAATACCGCTTTTTTGTCGTGAATGCCATCGTTCCAATACGTTTCAGCCATGTTAATTTGATATAAGTCTGTATGTAAGGCTAGCCCATCATCTTGATATCTTTTGCTCATATTTATCCCCTCCAAATTTAAACCACCTTTGCTCCTAAACAAGCTTCAAAATGACCGAGTGCCCATTTATGGCCTTGCTCATTAAAGCTAGCGACCGCCTCTTTATGAATGACGATATCATATCCTTTATTATAAGCATCTACCGCTGTATGGAGCACACAAATATCTGTACAAACACCAATAATATGCACTTCAGTGATACGACGTGCTCGCAGTTTTATATCAAGATCTGTCCCAGCAAAAGCAGAGTAACGCGTTTTATCCATATAATAAAGGTTGTCATCTTCTTGACATCTCTCATACAGCTCTTGTAACTGACCATACAATGTGCGCCCGTTCGTACCTGCAATATTATGGGGTGGAAACAGCTTTGTCTCTGGATGATAAGCATCTTGCTCATGATGAAGGTCAATCGCTAAAACAACATAATGCTCTTCTGTCAAAAACTGTTCTGTGATCGAAACGAGTTTCTCCTCAATGTTTTCAGCCGGTACCCCTACAGGTAACGCTCCATTGACAAAGTCATTCGTATAATCGACATTAATTAATGCTTTCTTACTCATCCTGACCACTCCTTTTATTTATAAATACTTTTAATTGGTACATATTCATTAAAGCGATAGAGCTTCGTTTTATATTTCGAATTTCTTTGCGTCGTCTTTGGTTGACCGTTTTCTAGTGTGACGAGTTCAAGAAACGGAAGACGCGGTGCTTTCCGCCAAAAAAACGGTTCTGATTTCACAACTTCATCGACGATCTCCTCCGATACGCTCAAAATCACACTTCGCAATTCCGACAGAGTAAACTCTTGCGGAAGAAACTCTTTTGCCAGCGTCGTCTGTAGCATATCCACTTGGATGATTCGCAAGGCGTCTTGAATAATTTCTTTATGATCAAAAGCGAGCGGTAATTCCAACGCTTCTTGAACGTGAAATAATTGAACATCCGCTGCATCATCACCGGCTTTTCTCTCAACAAGCAAATGTTCTGGAACGACCGCGTAATGAGCATTCGTAATCATCCACCCTCTAGGATCTCTTCCCTCTTTATCATAGACTCCGTAATGCTTCAAATGAATCCCATGAATACCCGTTTCTTCCGCTAACTCTCTCAGCGCCGCTTCGAAGGCCGTTTCATGAGGTCCAACAAACCCTCCAGGAAGCGCCCATTTGCCTCCTTCTATATTCGGTTGACCTTCTGCATTTTCCATTGCTCGTTTAATTAACAAAATGCTTAGCGAACGTCCTAACTCTGTCTTTTCATTTCGAGTAATCGTGAAAATCACAATATCACTCGTGTAACCATCGGGTGTACGATACTTTTTTACATCATATGCTTCTAGTGCCTCTTGATCACTGATAAACTCATTTGACAAAACAATCCACCTCAATACTTTCCCTCTAAAATAATGATTAATGATTCGTTAATCAAAAAATACTATATACACACTAAAAAAGCAAGTTTTATTTTAATTTTCTGTTTTTTTATAATAAAAAAGTCCACAGAACTGTTCATATGTTCTGTGGACTTTTCAACTGATATTAATCGCCCTTTACCCTACAAAAGAATGCTCTTTCATTCGTTCAGACGTTTCATCCTGTACAATTTTTTGTAGTGATGTCACACGCCCATAAGCATCTTTGAAAACGATATGCTCTTTAGAGAACTGTGTTGGGTTATCGATTCCAGTAGCTGCAGAAATATTGTACAGCCCTTTTCTCATAGCGATTACATAGTTAGCAACACGATACTTTTTCTCATCAATAACGAGCGCACGTTGTAATTCCGGATCTGTCGTCGCCACACCGACTGGACATTTATTCGTATGACAATGCTGAGCATTAATACAACCGACAGAAAACATAAATCCACGCGCAATACTTACTAAATCCGCTCCCATCCCTAAAGCTACAGCTACACGATCCGGTGTAAACAATTTACCTGAAGCAAAAATTTTCACTTGATCGCGCACACCATGTTGACGCAAAGCTTTATCTAGCAAAGAGAGGGCGCTTTTAATTGGCAAACCAACACTATCAGCTAACTCTTGATAGGTAGCACCTGTACCACCTTCCCCGCCATCAACAGTGATAAAGTCAGGGTTTTTTCCTGTTTCCTTCATATATTTAGCTAATTGTTCCACTTCATCATAGGCACCGACAACGATTTTAATTCCTACTGGCTTCCCGCCTACTTGCTGCATTTCCTCAACAAATTCAAACATAGATGCTAGATCATTAAATTGATTGAAGCGGTTTGGACTATCAACGGTTTGATATGGTTCAACCCCGCGAATTTCCGCAATATTTGGCGATACTTTTGATCCATCAATATGACCGCCGCGAATTTTCGCTCCTTGTCCCAATTTTAATTCAAATGCTTTAATTTGTTCAATCGCGCTTTTTTCTTTAAATTTCTCCCAAGAAAAATTCCCCTCTGTATCACGCACACCGAAAAGTCCCGGACCAATTTGCATAATAATATCGGTATTTCCTTGTAAATGATAAGGGGAAACCCCACCTTCCCCAGTATTCATCCACGTCCCTTGTGCAAGACCTAAACCTTCTGATAAAGCTGTAATCGCATTTTCACCAAGGGCACCGTAGCTCATTCCACTCATACCGATTTGTCCACGAACGAAAAAAGGCTGCTTTCTCTTCGGACCGACAATAATCGTATCTTCTTCTTTTAATAACCATGGATCAGCTGACACTTCTTCCGCATGTTCTTTACGGTTGATAAGGCTCTCTTTGTCAATAATATATTTCTTTGTTGAAACCGCTTCCTCATTATCAACAGCTAATTCTGCTTTTTGCTTAGGAAACATCGCATTTCGAATATAATAACCTTCTTTATCAAAGTCACGTTTAGAGCCAAATGGAATCACATAATCTAAATATTTAGATGGCAATACAACATTTAAGAAATCCATACGTGAGTACGGTTTACTTTCAGTATCATTATCAAAGAAATATTGCCGAAATTCCGGCCCAATAATTTCAAACAAATAACGAGCCTTCCCTAAAACTGGGAAATTACGTAAAATAGCATGTTGTTTTTGCTTATGATCCGATTTCCATAAATAAACAAAGATAACTAATGGCACAACGATCGCCAATAAAATAATTGATACAATGACTAGAAAAATCCCTTCTAAAGACATACTAAATAACTCCTCCTACATAGCTATCAATAAGGTGAAAACGAGCCGTTCACCTTATTCCCCCTAATCGAACACCAACATTTGTTATATTATATAATTATGACAGTAACCGATCTATTTATCGCCGATATGAAGCAGCTCCTTTATAAAATAATTAAGGTTGATAGAAAACGCTTTCATTGGGAAATCTATCTTCATTTGTAATTATATCAGAAAAATTTTTTATGTACATTCCAAAAACGGTATTAAGTCCGTAAAAAAAAGCCTCCTAGGTTACCAGGCCCAGGAGGTTATTATGGCATTCCAATTACCCTTATGCAATTTGACGCTTAGCTTTTAAATACAATTCATTCACTACATCCCAATTGACCGTGTTCCACCAATTGGCTACAAACTCTGGACGTCGATTTTGGTATTTCAAATAGTAGGCATGCTCCCACACATCGACTACTAATAAAGGCGTCTTCCCTTCCATTAGCGGTGTATCCTGATTAGCTGTACTCATCACAGACAGTTCTTCACCGTCCATCACTAACCAACCGTAACCACTGCCAAATCTTGATATCGCTGCTTGCGATAGCTTGTCCTTGAAATTATCAAAGGAGTTGAAATAGTGATCAATCACTTTGGCGATATCTCCATTTGGCTCACCGCCTCCACTTGGACTCATTAACGCCCAAAATAGACTATGACTATAATGACCTCCACCGTTGTTTCTAACAGCGGTTTGGATTTCTTTCGGAAGCTCTGATAGATGAGAAAGCAAATAGCCAAGAGATTTCTCTTGTAAACCTTCATATCCTTCCAACGCATGATTTAAATTGTTCACATACGTTGCATGATGCTTCCCATGGTGAATTTCTAACGTTCGACCATCAATGAACGGTTCTAATTCATCATAATCATAGGGCAATTTCGGTAATAAAAAACTAGACAACTTAGTCCCCTCCTCTCAAACAAAAGTTTACTTAGGTAAAAATATTTTACCTTATGCAAAATTTATCGTAAATAAATAGAAATGTCAACCATTTTTCTCCACGTTGAATGAAAACGGAAGACAAGCACCTGTCATACCCTCCCCTTTTTCTTCATAATGCACATACAGCCAACGCTAAGTCCCAAGGCTCCAATTCATCTTATGGCGATATTGCAGACCCAATACACGTAAACTCTACCCAATTTTAATCATTATCATTTGATTCCTTTTCTCCGCTGCTGTCATATAATAATTAGAGGACAGAAAAAGGAAGAACATCTATGTCCTTTATTATTAATATCATGAATATGAAAACGAAAGGAGTGAACCTTATGTTTCCTTTTCAGTCGCCCTTCTCTTCTAATGAAGAATGGCAAAAGTGGATGAAACAATTTAACCAAGGTGATATTGAAAAATACGTACAGAACGTCTTCGCACAATCGATGCCAGATTCTTTACAGAAACAGCAAAAATCATTAGACTTTCTTAAACACACTCCTTTTTCCTCTACTAATCATCAACAACCGATCGATTCGTCTCCGAAGAAAGAAGCTCCAACCATCCATATTTCTGTCTTTGAAACACATGAAGATGTGTATGTAAAATTCCCAGTAGAAGATGCTTCAATGTTTTCCCATTTAAAGATTTACCATACATCGAATCAAGTCATTATTGAAGGTATCCCCACACCTGAGGATAAAAAAGTAGTCATTCTCCCAGCTATCGTGAAGAAAAAAGGAGCCGTCACTCATTTTAAAGAAGGCATTCTGCAAATTAAAATCCCAAAAGATATTGATTTACAATATACCGAGATCAATGTGCCTGATTTGGAATAAGCATTAATAGCTGGTAAGTACAAGGAGGAATGAGCCTTGGATTTTGAAAAGTTTAAACCCAGAACAAAAAAAGCAAGTGACTCTCCTATAATAACTGGAGTCATTTTTTACAACGCCAAACTTAGTGATTGACAGTCTACATCTCATTGATTACACTATCATTGTTAATAGTATGTATAGCAACTATTTGTAGGTGATCAATTTGAATGTATCCTTAGATGAATATATTAGTATTTACATTCATCAAACCGATTTACTCATTACGAGTGAAGTGAAAAGTAGACTAGCTCCTTTCAACATCGCTCCAGAACAGAATTTAGTGATGATGCTCCTTTGGAAGAAAGATGGACTAAGCCAGCAGGAGATTGCTGAACAGCTAAAAAAAGACAAGACTAACATTGCCCGCATGCTACTAAACTTAGAGCAAAAAGGGCTCATTCGTAGAGTGTGCTGTCAGCATGATCGCCGCTCTCTCAAAGTATTTCTTACAGAAAAAGGAGCCGACCTTAAAGAAATCATTATTCCGATCGCGAAGGAGATTAACAAGCAAATTTACAAAGGAATTTCAGAAGAAGAGTTGCAAACTGTTAGAGCTGTCTTATCAAAAATGCGTGAGAATTTGCGATAGTTCTCATTCTTTTTGAGTCCTTAAAGTTGCTATAGCAACATCTTAAATTCAAATATTTTTCTACGTAGTGACTTATACATATTATTAAGCAAAATTTACACAAAAGAGGCGATCCAGATGGAAAATGTATTATTTATTAAAGCAAACTCTCGACCGTTAGAACAAGCGGTCAGCGTACAACTTTACCAAGCATTTCTTGATAGTTATAAAGAAGCTCATCCAGAAGCGAAGATTACCGAATTAGATTTATTTGAAGAAAACTTGTCCTATTACGATACAACGAAGATTAATGGGATGTTCAAGCTAGCAAAAGGAATGGAATTAACAGCTGAAGAACAACAAGCTACTGATGTAGTGAATCAATATTTAAATCAATTCCTTGCCGCTGATAAAATTGTCATCGCCTTTCCGCTTTGGAATTTCACAGTTCCTGCTGTTTTACATACGTATTTTGACTATTTATGTCAAGCAGGAAAAACATTCCGTTACACACCTGAAGGCCCTGTAGGAATGCTGACAGATAAAAAAGCCATTCTACTTAACGCAAGAGGTGGCGTATATTCTGAAGGACCAGCTCAATCAATGGAAATGGCGGTTAACTACGTAACAAGCATTCTTACATTCTTAGGAATTACCGATCTATCTACTGTCATTGTCGAAGGTCATAACCAATTCCCAGACAAAGCTGAGGAAATCATTGAACAAGGCAAGGAAAAAGCAGCAAAACTAGCTGTACAGTTTTAAGTGACTAGTGCTACCTTACTAAATAAGCTCCACCCCTCTCTTGAGTGAGGAGTGGAGCTTTCTGTTTCATCTAAATTATTTACCGAATTCTTTCAGCATCTCTAATAAAGATGCTAATGATTGTCCGTCTGCAAATCCACTATCATTGCCCTTTCTACCGTGGAAAATGAATACTAAAACAATGATAATGAGAAAGTCGTTGTTGTGTACATGGACATGCGGGTTTCCGATATTTTTAAGAACTGTTGTATCTTTTTCCTCATCATACTGGCCTTGCGCTTGGTATTGATTTTGCCATTGATATTGATCTTGACCTTGCCATTGATTTTGATTTTGTTTTTGAAGCTGTGCCAAAATCTGCTCTAATTGAACATCTAAATGTTCTACTCTTTCATATAGATCATAGTATTTACTCATCACATTCACCTCTTTCCTGCATAAATTTTTTATGACCGATTTTAGTTATCGACAGTTGAACCTGAACAAGGTGCTCCGCCAGAGAAAACAAAGATAAAGATAACGATTAACAAGAAATGATTGTTGTGTAGATGGACGCGCGGGTTTCCGATATCTTTAAGAATGACTGTATCTTTTTCTGTATCATATTGACCTTGCGCTTGCCATTGATTTTGATATTGATATTGATCTTGGTATTGACCTTGATATTGATTTTGTTTTTGAAGTTGAGCTAAAATCTTTTCTAATTTCACTTCTAAACCTGCCACTCGATCATTTAATTCACAATATTTCCCCACTATTTCTTCTCCTTTCTATCTTTTACTAGTAATATATGCATTTATTTCACTTAAGAAAGGATGTTTGTCCTTGAAGCAATAAAATGTACTTTTCACTCGATTTCCCTCATAATAGAACGATATTATTGATTGCCTAGAAGAAAGATACACTGATTTCTTTGAATCAACTATTATTGAAATTTATTCGATTGGAGGAAATATATAGATGCTCAAAACACCGATCGGCAAATTACGATTGATGGGCCACTTTGAAGG
Organism: Bacillus sp. Hm123; assembly: GCF_051842975.2. NCBI lineage: Bacteria > Bacillati > Bacillota > Bacilli > Caryophanales > Bacillaceae > Bacillus > Bacillus sp. Hm123. Next base: position 1,078,818 of record NZ_CM200277.1, on the reverse strand, counting down.
AGCCTCTCTTTTAATCCTGCTTTTTATTGCGATGCCTCTTAAATATTGGGCAGATATTCCTGAAGCTGTACGAATCGTTGGCTCCATTCATGGCGCTTTATTTATCACCTATTGCCTAGTCATTATGTACGTCACCTTTAAAACAAGATGGAATCTACTATGGCCAATTGTCTCCGTTATTGTTGCCTTTATTCCATTTGGCAACTTAATTCTCGATAAAAAATTGAAGCAACTTGAAGCTAATTAATTTAACAAAACGGACTCGAAAGAATTCATTTCTGCTTTCGAGTCCGTTTTGTTAATATTTCACCTCATGTTTCGCCATACTAAATATGAGGTGAAATATATGTATCGACTGTTATCACATAATGATTTAGATGGGATTGGTTGTGGTATTCTAGCGAAGCTTGCATTCGGAAAACAAGTTCAAATTCGCTACAACTCGATTTCAAGTCTCAACCATGAAGTACAATGGTTTTTAGAAAACGGCGATAAAGAAACATTTTTGTTGATTACGGATTTGTCGGTGAACGAGGAAAATGAAAAGCGACTCAATGAGTTTTATCAAGCAGGAGGAAAAATCCAACTGCTCGACCATCATAAAACCGCTCTGCATCTGAATGAGTACGATTGGGGACATATTGTGATGGAAGATAATGAAAGAAGATTAACATCTGCCACTTCCCTTCTATATGAATACCTGATCAAACACAAACTACTGGAGCCTTCTCCCGCAGTGACTGAATTTGTGGAACTCGTCAGACAGTACGATACTTGGGAATGGGAGAAAAATGATAACCAAGATGCACAAAGACTTAATGCTCTCTTCTTTTTAATATCGATTGATGAATTTGAAGAAAAAATGGTTCACCGATTAAAACATAGTGATCACTTCTTCTTTGATGAATTTGAGCAAAAAATATTAGATATGGAAGAAAACAAAATCGAACGTTATATTCGCCGGAAACGTCGAGAGCTCATCCAAGCGCCAATCGGAGAATACTTTGCCGGTATCGTCTATGCAGAATCGTATCACTCAGAGCTTGGCAATGAACTAGGAAAAGAATATCCGCATCTTGATTATATTGCCATTATTAATATCGGAGGTAAGCGACTAGGTTTCCGAACGATACACGATCATATTGATGTATCCGAGGTTGCCAACGATTTTGGAGGTGGTGGACACGCAAAAGCGGCCGGCTGTTCATTAACAGAAGACGCTTATAAATTGTTTGTTACTAGCACCTTTCATCTCGAACCATTACGAGAAGATGCCAAAAGAAACCGCTACAACGTGAAAGAATCCTCCTTTGGTTCCTTATATGAAAGTCGGGCAGAAGAAACGTTTCTGCTTCATCCTATAAACGATCATAAATGGGCCGTCAATCATAGTAAATCAAAAATAACAGAAACTTTTTCTAGCTTTATAGATGGAGAAAGCTTCTTAAAAAGATATTACGCTGCATGGCTTGTAAGAGATGATGTGTTCGTCAACCATTTAATGAAGCAAATTAGGAAGGTCCGACAAGACAAATAAAAAAGAGTGGGATTCGGGCTATTTACGAATCCCACTTCACCTTTATTCCTTCTCCCCCTTTATTGAAGCATTTAAAATTCTTTCCATTCGTTTAAAATACCACCTGAAACTAAACCAAAATAAGCCATAGACAAGTATGAAGATTACTAAGCTTATGAAAATGAACACAAATTGCAGCGGAATCCAACCGATACTTAGTGCGATAGGATAAAAAATAACCATCGAAAGGCAGAAATGAGAAATCGTCTGTTTTAATGGACTCCATTTTTCAATATCAAAGATAAGGGAAGCGATGCCAAAATACCCTCCGATCGCTAAACTCGCTAGTATTTGAACTCGAATTTCATGCAGAGAAATATCAATATTCCCCCTATCCAAAACTGTTAAAGCGATAAAGGTGATCACCGCTCCAAAACCGAGCCCAGCTAATCCTCTTTTCACTGCTTCAATCCCCATGAGAACCACCTCCTAGAATTAATTTTTCTTTTATTTCAGCAACATAGCTTCGGGTGACGTATTCCTTATTTCCTGATTTAAAATGAACACAAAGATTACCGTTAAAAACGAGCTCAAAACGGAGAATTTGATTAAGGTTACCGATCACCGATTTAGAAAAACGAGTAAAGTGAAGCCTTTTAAGTAAAGATTCCACTTCATACAATTTCATTTTCAACTCAACCTTTTGTTGAGCTATCGCCGCAAATACTTTTCGATTCTCAGCAAATACATAATCGATCTCATTCGGATGTATTAAAATAGATTGATCTTGCTCAACACCCAATAATCGTTTCGAATTCGTGTTCTTAATCATCTTCAGGATATACTCTAATTCTTCTGACCACTCCTTCGCTTGAATAGTAATATATGTTTCATCATGCTCATCATTGATGTCAATTTTCACCTTCATGATTGATCACCTCTCTTTACATACATTATGCCTGATTGGCCATTTAACTGTATTCATTTCACACAACTTGTCAATTACCTTGTATGAAATATCAAAAACTTCGAATGAAAAATGGGTGGTTATTAAACAAGGCTGCAGGAAATATCCTGCAGCCTTGTTAGTTATTTACGTTTACCTTATTTGTTAACATATACAAGTTTTTCTTTTGACCCCAACTTTGTTTCTTTGTTTTACTTTTTCAATATATTCGCTTGCAAGTGGTACTTTACAAGCTGTCTGCCCAACATCTACATGGACTTTTCCAATATGCTCAGCAACATTCATTGCCTCTTCATGTAAAGATGTGATATACGTCCCTACACTAATGATGAATCCATTCATCGTGTAACGCACTCGATTTTGTTCTTCATGAATTGTTTCTTTGACTCGATTCATGAACGATCGAATTTCCTCTAAATTTATCTCCTCATTTGGAGTGATCGATAAATAATTGGCGTACGTACTCCATCCACAGGTTGCAACCATTTCTTCCTTTGAATTGATCCATTCTCTAGCTAATTCAAGAGCGTGGGAACTCTCTGCTGCCACACTAGCTACGGTATACTCCGCAAGCATATACCAATTAGCTTTTTTGACCCATTGTTGCAGCGTTTCTTTTTCCATCAATTTCGGATTGACTGAGAGTCCTGCTAAATACATCGCATCATGATTATTCGTATCAAATAATGCTAAAGCTAACTCTTGATCCTTCTTAACGTGCTTAACCAACTTTTTTAAATCGCCAACCTTCACTCCAAAGAAAGGTTCTTTCGCTCCATGACGAGTATATGTTTTCTTCGTTTGTTCTGTACCTAACTGTTCAAGTTGATCCATTACTTCATCAAGTGTCAACTATACCACCTCTTTTATTGTGAGATATCTCAATTATAGGGCTATATAAATAGGAAGACAATGAAAAAACAGCTCACTCTCCTATCTATGGTGAAAACACCAGAAGTGTGCTATAGTGGGGTATCCATTGAAAATGAGTTCTATAAATAATAGTAGGAAGTGACTTAGATTGATTAAAATTACGATTCCTGAACCAAATATCGTCATTAAGAAAAATAAACAAGTTGGAGAACCGGGCGAACCAGAACTAAGTACCGAGTATGGCTTTACTGATTATACGAAAATCGCTCGTGATAAAGGCGGCATTTTCATGTTTTTCGATGTTCATGATCAACTGCTTTATGTAGGGAAAGCAAGAAAGCTCAGACTGCGAATTCGCAAAAACTTCGAAGACACAGTATCTCCAATCAAAAATCATAGAGACGAAGTATACAAAATTGCTGTTTGTTATATTGAAGACCCAGTTGAACGAGAAATTTATGAAACCTACATCATCAACAAACTTCAAGCCAAATACAATATCGACAAGGCTTTCTTTAAGTAAAGGAGTGTTTGTCACTCCCCGGATTTTGTCGAAAGGACCGCTACTTTCTATGCAGCGGTCTTTTTCAATTGAAAATTAAAATCAAACTTATACAAAACTCCATCTCTTCTCACGAGGTGACTTCATAAATAAATATAATATTAAGATAATTTAACACTAGACTCCTCACCGGCTTTTACCATTTAAATCACTATTTCCTAATCATTAACTTACAATATTGAAACTTTTGTGACAAAATTGTTTTTTAATTGTCTTTTAAATCAAATGAGACTAAGATATGAGATATGGATATATATTTCAAGTAATTTACAGCTATTATCCATAGAGAATTATTTTGAAATACTTAAGGAGTCAAACATATTGTTTGGCTGTGTTTCACTATGTTTAAGGAAGGAGTACAATATGAAGATGAAATGGGCTTTTTTATTTGTTATTTTCACTATTTCCACAGTTCTTACTGGTTGTGGAAATTCATTGATGGTCTTAGATCCAAAAGGACCATCTGCCAAAACTTTATCTGACACGATTATTCTTTCAATTATCGTGATGGCTGGTATCTTACTCGTTGTTTACGTACTTTATGTGTATGTGCTTACAAAGTATCGTGCTTCGAAGCAAGATAAAGATTATGAACCTCCGTATGAGGAAGGAAATCACTGGCTAGAAATCATTTGGACACTTATTCCAATCCTTATCGTTACTTTCTTATCTGTTGTTACTGTAAAGACAACATATGAGGTGGAAACGACACCAAAGGGGTATGCTGAAGAAAAACCATTAGTTATTTATGCTTCTTCTTCTAACTGGAAATGGCATTTCAGCTATCCTGAAGAAGGAATTGAGACAGTTAACTATGTCAACATTCCGACTGACCGACCAGTTGAATTTCGACTATATTCATTCGGTCCAATTACAAGCTTCTGGATTCCACAGTTAGCTGGACAGAAATACGCAATGAGTGACATGGTCACAAAGATTAACCTAGTTGCTGATACACCTGGATCTTATGTAGGTAGAAACTCAAACTTTAATGGTAAAGGTTTCGCTCATATGGAGTTTGAAACACAAGCAATGACTCCAGCTGATTATGATGAATGGGTAACTGACGTAAAAGACACAGCGTCTGATTTAACAGAAAAAGAGTTTGATAAACTTTTAAAAGCTGAGTTCGTTGGACGTGAAACATATAGTTCCACTCATTTAGAATTCCGCCCTGCTCCAGAAGGTGAACACGGTGGACACAATCATGGAAATTCAGACGAGGAAAACAAAACTTCCCCATCCTCTGAAGAACATCATGAGCATACGCAACATCATGGGGAATAATTATTATTTCAAAGCATGAAAGGAGTCACACCTATGAAATGGGACGAATTTTTCGTAACCGGTGATCCAATGATTTACGGTGCCATGGTCAGCATCGTCGTCGTTTCGGTTGCCATCGTTGCAGGATTAACCTATTTTAAAAAATGGGGTTATCTTTGGACTGAATGGTTAACAACTGTTGATCATAAACGTATTGGTGTCATGTACATCATAGCTGCTTTATTGATGCTTTTCCGCGGAGGCGTCGACGCTGTATTAATGCGTGCACAAACAGCGGTGCCAGACAACAAACTTTTAAACGCACAACATTACAATGAAATCTTTACAACACACGGACTCATCATGATCTTATTTATGGCTATGCCATTTATCATTGGATTGATGAACGTTGTTATTCCACTTCAAATCGGAGCACGTGACGTAGCATTTCCACGATTGAACGCTGTCAGCTTTTGGTTGTTCTTTTTCGGTGCGATGCTATTAAACATCTCCTTCGTAATCGGTGGATCTCCTGACGCTGGATGGACGGCTTACTTCCCGTTATCAGGTCCAGATATTAGCCCAGGAGTAGCAAATAACTATTACTCAATTGCCCTACAAATTGCGGGACTTGGGACATTAATGACGGGAATTAACTTCATCGTCACAATTCTAAAAATGCGTGCACCAGGTATGACTTTAATGAAGATGCCAATGTTTACTTGGTCCGTATTAATTACAAACGTAATTATCGTATTTGCTTTCCCTGTATTAACAGTTGCTCTTGCATTAATGATGTTAGATCGCCAGTTCGGTACGCAATTCTTTGCGATGGACAATGGTGGTATGGACATGCTTTGGGCAAACTTGTTCTGGGTATGGGGACATCCTGAAGTATATATCGTTATCTTACCTGCTTTTGGAATTTACAGTGAAGTCATTTCTGCATTTGCTCGTAAAAACCTATACGGTTATAAGTCAATGGTTGCGAGTATGGTTGTTATTTCCTTGCTATCTTTCCTTGTATGGGCGCATCACTTCTATACAATGGGACATGGCGCGATGGTTAACAGTGTCTTCTCCATTACAACAATGGCGATCGCTGTACCAACCGGAGTTAAAATATTCAACTGGCTATTTACTTTACGTAAAGGGAAAATCAGCTTTACTACGCCAATGCTCTATTCCCTTGCCTTTATTCCGATCTTTACAATCGGTGGGGTAACCGGAGTTATGCTTGCGATGGCAAGTGCTGACTATCAATACCATAATACAATGTTCCTTGTTGCTCACTTCCACTACGTATTGATTCCAGGGACTGTTTTCGCAGTAATCGCTGGACTTTACTTCTGGTTCCCGAAAGTATTCGGTTTCCGTTTGAACGAGCGTCTTGGAAAGATTTCTTTCTGGTTTATTATTATTAGCTTTAACGTGACATTCTTCCCACTATTCATTCTAGGACTTGATGGGATGACACGTCGTATGTTTACGTATTCAGAAAGTACAGGCTATGGCCCATTAAATATGCTTTCATTTATCGGTGCCATAGGCTTAACGATTGGTTTCATTATTCTTGTTTACAACATTTATTGGAGCATCCGTTACAGCCCTCGTGATACGAACGGCGACCCTTGGGATGCAAGATCATTGGAGTGGAGCACGCACAGCCCAGTTCCATTCTACAACTTTGCAAAAGTACCAACAATTAAATCAATTGATGCTTATTGGTTTGCTAAGAAAGATAATAAGCCACTAACAGATGATGGTCCATATGAACCAATTCATATGCCAAACAATAGCGGACAACCGTTTATCATGGGTGTGGCTTTCTTCTTCTTAGGATTCTTCGCAGTGTTCAACTGGTGGAATCTTGCGATCATTGCTGGTCTAGTTGTACTAGCGACAATGACTTATCGCACATTTGAACAAGATCATGGCTACTATGTCTCTGTTGAAGAGATTGAACGCACGGAAAAAGCATTGCGAGGTGAAGGAAAATGAAAATAGATAACTCGCTACCTTTAGAATATAGTACAGAGGAGAATCGATTAAAGATCTTAGGATTTTGGGTCTTTTTAGGGGCAGAAATTGCCCTCTTCTCCACCCTATTTGCTGTATATTTCGTATTAGAACACCGTACAGGTAACGGCCTATCTGGTTCTGAAATTTTCGAGATGGGACCAGTTATGCTAGAAACAATCATCTTATTAACAAGTAGTTTTACAATCGGCCTTGGTATCAATGCGATGCGCCTTGGTGCGAAAAAAGCAATGATGACTTTCTTTGGTATCACTTTAGTGTTAGGTTTAGGATTCTTGAGCGTTGAGATTTTCGAATTCGTCACATACGTTCATGAAGGAGCTACAATGCAAACAAGCGCCTTCTTATCTAGCTTGTTCACTTTACTTGGTACTCACGGACTTCACGTTACGTTCGGCTTACTATGGGGAACAGCTATTATGATGCAAGTGAAGAAACACGGTTTAACGCCTGAAACAACAAATAAATCGTTTATCTTCTCTTTATACTGGCACTTCCTTGACGTTGTTTGGATTTTTATCTTTAGCTTCGTATACTTGAAAGGATTGATGTAATAATGAAACAATATTTCCCTAGACATCATGTGATGGGATTCGTTTTTTCACTAGTCCTTTCACTTGCTGCCCTAACAGTTTGGTATTTTGATATGTCATTTACAGCTGGCATGACGGTATTACTCGTTACTGCTGCAGCTCAAGCTAGCGTTCAATTACTGCTATTCATGCACATTGGAGAAACATCTGACAAAGCTTCTCTATATATAAATATTGCTTACGCTTTATTTGTTGGAGTCATCACAATTCTTGGATCAATGTTCACAATGATTTGGGGTTACATGTAAGAGAGAGTGCCTGTCACTCCCCGAGTTTTGTCGATACTCATCGAAAAAGCCACCAGCCGGATTTCGGTTGGTGGCTTTTTCATATGTTCAATGAATGAATTTCCCCCACTTATCGCTTCGCACTTGAGGAAGAGGACTTCTCTCAGATTATGTTAAATTTCTTTTTTAATGATAGGGCTTGCTTCTAAATCTGGAGTTGTTGGCAAAGTCGCCTGCTTCCTTGTGAACATCATATAATAATACAAATAGCATGCTCCTATAAAACCCAACCCCCAATAAAGAGAGATTCGTTGAACAGGATCAAATGCAGTAAACACAAAGATGGAGGCGCACATAATGATACAGAGGATCGGTACAAATGGATAGAAGCGAACTCTAAACTTCAAATCCTCCACTTGCCCCCCATTTTGAATATACTGTTTCCGGAACATCAATTGAGCAACAGCAATCGCCATCCACGTTAACGTCCCTCCAATTCCGCTAATTGCGAGTAAAATAACAAATAGCGTGTCTGCCGCTACAATGCTTGTCAGTAACGAAATTAAAGCAAATATGAGAGTAACAACTAAAGCGTTAGAAGGAACCCCACGCTTGTTTAATTTCGAGAAAGCTTTCGGTGCCATCCCATCTAAGGAAAGTGAATATAATATACGTGTACAAGCAAACAAGCCGGTATTTCCAACAGATAGAATAGCCGTCAAAATAACAAAGTTCATAATATCAGCGGCATACGGGATGCCTACCATATCAAACACCGTCACAAACGGGCTTTCTAACACCCCCGCTTCTTGCCATGGAACAAGCGCTGACAACACAAAAATAGCCATAATGTAAAACAATACAACACGCACAACAATATTACGAATCGCTTTCGGAATATTCTTTTCTGGTTCCTCTGTTTCTCCGGCTGCTACGCCCATAATTTCTGATCCTTGAAACGCATAAATGACCGTCATCATCGATATAAATACACCGACCATACCTGCCGGAAATAATCCATCTCCAATAAAATGAGACAAATATGGAGCCGGTTCACTTTCCATCTTCAATACACCAAACATCGCAGCTAAACCTATGATAATAAAGAGAATGACCGCCAACACTTTAATACCAGCAAACCAGTATTCAGTCTCAGCAAAACTTCTACTTGCCAGTGAGTTAATGAAGAAAAGTAAGAGGACGAATAAAGCACACCAAATCCAAACAGGCACATCAGGAAACCACCTCTTCATTAACAAACCGGCTGCAATAAATTCAAGCCCTACATACAACGCCCAACTGAACCAATACACCCAGCCAATGACAAAACCGGTTGCAGGACCAATAAATTTCGTAGCGTGTGCCTGAAAAGAACCCGATACAGGCATCACAACAGATAACTCACCTAAACAGACCATTACTAAAAACATGAGGAGCCCGCCTACTAAATAAGCCAATATCGCTCCAGCCGGACCAGCTTCACCAATGGCATAACCAGAACCTAAAAACAACCCTGTTCCTATAATTCCACCGAGCGACATCATAAATAAATGTCGGCTCTTGATCGCTCGCTTCAATTGCGATTGGCCTGCATGATTCCCATTCATCCAATCCACCTTCCTTCGTCATATTTTCATAGCATCGACAGAAGTAAACGCTTACAAATTTTTAGATAAAATCTATTTAGCGAATCAATGAATTAAAATGCGGATGATGGTGCTGGCTGCAATGGTAGCTTTTCTTCCAAGTCTTTTTGTAGCAGTAAATGAAATTGATGAACACAGTTTTCTGTCAACGAAAATCTTCCTTGTGTATAAACACCAGTTTCTATTCCTTTTTGAACCGTCTCACAAATCTCTAGATCTTCTTTCCTTACTAATTCATCAATGGCCATTAAGCTTTGTTCTTCCTCTGTAATTTCATCTGTTTTAAAAAAAGTAGTGTACACATATTTCGTCGTTTTGTGATCAATAGGAATGGATTGATGAATAGACAGATTAGCCGGTCCAGGATCAAATGAAAACCAAGTATTGGGATAAAGCCAATAATACCTTCCACCTTCTCCTAAGCTAAATTCACTCGTCTTTCCTTTAAGCGGAGTACCTTGATAAGAATAATTTTCGTATTGAGCCACTTCGTACTGGTTCATATCTAATTTAGAAACTAACGCTTTATGGACAATCGAACAATGATCACATTCTAGATAATTATCAATCCCAATTTTCCAGTTTGATTGACAGATCGATTCCTTAACGCGTACTCTTTTAAAATCGCCGAGGTTTTGAGTTTTCACATGTTGAAATAAATCAGGGAATAACGTAGACATAGAGGGTGCCTGAGGGTCTAAATTCACAAAGACAAACGATTCAAACACTTCCAATTGAATCTTCTTTAAACAAAAATCTTTATGCTCAAAGTTTTCAACCCCATTCATATTCGGTGCTCTATTCAACGATCCATCCAATTTAAATGTCCAAGCATGATAAGGGCAGGAAAAAATAGCTTTATTCCCCTCTCCTTCAACAAGCTTTGCTGCTCTATGTGTGCAAACATTATAAAACGCCCGCAATTCCTGATCGTTCCCATAAGAAATAATAATAGGAGCATCCGCTACTTCAGTTGTGATATAGTCGCCTGGTTTGTTAAATTGACTAATATGGCCGACATATTGCCACGTCTTCTTGAATATTTCTCGCTTTTCCACTTCAAGCACTTCCTGGTTTGTATAAAGCCATGATGGCAGTGTGCACGCTTCACTTAATTTTTCACTCACTCTTACTTCCGGCTTTTTCAACTAGATAACCCCCTCCATATATTTTGGTTTTTAATAAAGAAAATGTTTATTTGATTTTATATTAAAAATATTCTGAATTATATATTTATTTTAACTAAAATTAAGACTTTTCCTGCTTAAAATTTTGTTGCTTTTAACCATTGAAATAATAGAGCAGCCACTCCTTTAAAATGTATCCTTTGTAAAAGATATTTTAGATTACGGTTGGTCGTTTTTTACTTTGCATTCATTCACACCTATTTAATGACGTTTTTATAACACCCCCTTACTACTCGCTTAATGATATTTTTTCCTTTTAGCAAAAAAATACCTAGTATTTCTAGTTTTTATCCTGTATAGTGTTTATGTGGATATATACACATTATCAGATTAAACCTCTTGATAAGATGAATTATGAAAGGATGAGAGCATTGCAGACAGAAACGATACTTACCGTTAACCAATTAGGAAAATCTTTTAAAAACAAACGCATCATCCAAAACATCTCCTTTGAAGTTCGTAAAGGCGAAATTATGGCGATACTCGGGCCAAATGGTGCTGGTAAATCGACAACGATCCGAAATATTATGGGTATTTTGTATCCAGATGAAGGCTCAGTCAACTTTCATCACCATTCTTCAAAAGAGATTCCACGTCATAAAATTGGCTATTTGCCAGAAGAACGTGGGCTTTATAAAAATGCAAAAATAATAGATATTTTGCTCTACTTAGCCGATCTGAAAGATTATCCTGTTAAAAAAGCGAGAAAACGAGCATTAGAGTATTTAGCAAAGTTTGACCTTGCCGGAAAAGAAAATGCATCTATTGAAGAACTATCAAAAGGAATGGGGCAAAAAGTACAATTTATTGCTTCTATTATTCATGAACCCGAACTATTGATTTTAGACGAACCGTTTTCAGGGTTAGATCCTGTGAGTCAAGAATTATTTAAGAAAGAAATACGAACATTAGCAGAAAATGGGACATCGATTCTTCTATCCTCTCACCAAATGAATTTAGTAGAAGAATTATGTGATCGTCTCTTTATGATTCATCATGGCCAGAAAGTAATTTATGGCTCGATGGAAGAAGTGAAAACACAATATGCTAACTTTAAATGCAGCATACGTGGAAAAAATGACCGATCGGTGCTTGAACAATTACCAGATGTTCAAAGAATCGAGCAAGAAGATGAACTCTCAATCCTCTATTTAACACCCGATGTCCAAGTTCCTATTTGGCTCAAGCAACTGCCGGACAATCTCGTGATTCAAGAGCTATCCATCGATCGCATTTCACTTCATGAAATATTTATTGATATTGCGACTGATAAAAATATATTAAAGGATGTAGGTGAAAAAAATGCGTAATAGCCTTAAAGTCGCCAAGTGGGAAATTAAAAAGAATATGAAAAACAAATCATTTCTCATCTCCCTGTTTTCCACTCCGATTATCTTTTTAATATTTGCTACTTTGCCTGCACTATTAGACAAACTTAATAGTGAACCGGAACCTGTAAAAGTGTATATTTCTAATGAATTGAACATTTGGTCTCAGTTAAAAGAGACGGCAAAAGCTGTAGACTGGGAAATTGAACAAACCGAATTAGATGAGAAAGAGATGCTGAAACGTCTTAAGAATTCGGAAAATACGGTGTACATTCCGTTAACTGAGTCTGCTTTAAAACAAGGAAACATCCAAGTATTTATGAGCGAAGATATGGATGAGGAATTTATCGATGAAGTTAGTGTGTTAGAGCAACCTTTGCGACAATTCCAAATAGCAACTCTCGGTTTATCGCCCGAACAAATGAAAATTATTTCACAAGGTGTTGGATTCAAGGCCATGCCTGTAGCAAGTAAAGGCAGCATAGAAACAAAAACCGACCAAGAAAATGCCGAGGATCCACTTAAACGAATCATACCTGGTGCGTTTGCCGGTGTCATCCTCTTTTCTATCGTGATGACTGGGATGATGATCTTCCAAAGTGCTTCACAAGAAAAGAAAGAAAAAGTAGCAGAAATCGTTTTATCTTCGTTAACACCAACAGATTTAATGCAAGGAAAAATCATCGGGTATTTTGTTCTTGGCATCACCCAAGTGATTGTATGGTTAGGCTTTGCCATCCCGCTAGCGATTTGGAAACTAGATTTACCGATTCTAGAATACTTATTGGTCCCTGAATTATTACTCTTTTTATTTATCGCTGTATCAGGCTATCTTCTATTCGCCGCCATTTTTGTTGGACTTGGAGCAACAGTAGAAGACATGACAACTGCCGGTAATTTTCAGGGTTTTGTTCTCATGATTCCATTTTTACCATTGGTCGTTATTAGTCCGATCTTATCTGACCCAAATGGACTTATTGCCAAAGCAGCTTCATATTTCCCGTTTACTTCACCAAGTGTATTGCTTATTCGTTTGTCGATTTTAGAAAAATGGAATTGGCTAGAAATTAGCCTATCTCTTGCTATCCTACTGTTTAGTATTTGGCTATTTATGAAACTAGCAGGAAAGATATTCAAAGTCGGTATTTTAATGTATGGAAAAAATGCTACCCCGAAGGAGATTTGGAAGTGGTTACGTGCTTAAAAAACGAGCCCATATGAAAATAGAATGGAGTAGAACATAATGAAAAAAACCGTAAATTTGTTTAGTATATTATTGTTTTCTTTTATTATCAGCTACCTGTTAGCCTCTGCTTTCAATAAGTATGGAATTGAAGTTGATACTCTCTTTCCTTCCATTATTATCATTCTTTCAACTGTAGGACTCGTGAGTATCATTGATAAATTAATGCCTACAAAGCCAAAAGTCGTTGACTGATTTTCTTCCTTAAAATTTGAAGAAGCCACTGATATCGGTGGCTTCTTTACGTCAAACAAATCTTTCTACTCTTAATACGCTTTCTTTCTTAATGTAAATTGATCTACTATTTCTAAGTCAATCTCATAACCAATTCCCGCTGTTTCTGGCACCGTGATCAAGCCATCATCTACAATCACTTCTGGCTGAATAATATCCTTTTCCCAATAACGAGAAGAAGCTGCCGTATCCCCTGGCAATGTGAAGTTACTCAACGTCGTTAGTGCAACATTGTGAGCTCTGCCAACACCTACTTCAAGCATTCCGCCACACCAAACATCGATTCCCTTCTCTTTACATAAATCATGAATCTTTTTCGATTCGGTTAAACCGCCCACTCGGCCGACTTTAATATTAATAATTTTGCAGCTTCCTAGTTGAATAGCTTTACGTGCATCTTCACAAGAATGGATGCTTTCATCTAAACAAATCGGCGTGCTTAATTCTTTTTGAACCGTTGCGTGGTCAACGATATCATCCGATGCTAACGGTTGTTCAATCATCATTAAGTTAAATTCGTCTAGCTGCTTTAATAGTTCCAAATCTTCTAATCGATAAGCAGAGTTAGCATCAGCCATTAAAGCGATATCCGGATAAATACGGCGGATTTCTCGAATTACATCGACATCCCAACCCGGCTTAATCTTCACTTTAATTCGTTTATAACCTTCCTCTACATGCTGTTTAACAAGCGCAAGCAGCTCTTCAATGGTGTCTTGAATACCAATACTGACCCCAACCTCAATCGACGTTCGTTCCCCACCGAGGCATTTGTATAAAGGCAGGTTTTGTCTCTTCGCATATAGATCCCAAACAGCGCCTTCAATAGCTGCTTTGGCCATATTATTTTTTCGAATGGAAGCAAATAATTCCGTTAGTTCATCTGGGTGAGAAATTTCTTTTCCTTTTAACATCGGAATAAGAAAATCTTCTAGCATATGCCAGTTCGTTTGAAGTGTCTCTTCACTATATAAAGGCGACATAAAAGCGACGGACTCTCCCCAACCCGATCTTCCTTCTGCATCCTTTACTTCAACTAAAATAAATTCTCTCATTTGGATCGTGCCAAAGCTAGTCGTAAAAGGAAACTTCAATTCCATTTTCAAATGTCGTAACACAACTTCTTGAATGTTCATTTTATCCTTCCTTCTCTAAATTTATTGCATCCTTTTTGACAAATAAATAATAATGCACAGGCTCATCAGGTCGCTGAATCAATTGGACAACAGCATACCCTTCAGCAAACAGGCGTGTGAACATATCACGTATGTTCATCCGCCAATCCATCGCTAAATCCTGATCTTTCACTTTAATCTCCTGAAAACTTTTCGTGATAGGAACGAGCACACTGCCTTTACTGCTTACATCTCCAGAATGAATCAACGAGATTTTCGGAAAACCTGCTGGTGTTACTTCATAGTCGGCAAGTACTGTTGCTTGCTCATCAGTAAATGTTTGCTCTCCATTTACATAGGAACTTTGAATCCACCAATCCACTTTCAAGCGATCCGTAGGGAGGCCCTTATTTAATCCATCCTTCATCTCTCCGTAACAATTCACTTTATATGTATTACAGATCGCCTTTAATTTCGTCAAATTCAAATAAGCATTCACACTTTCTAACGGGTCAAATGTCCATGTTAATAAATCATAGCCTAAATGAATTGCTTCTTGTTTTTGCGCTTCCTTTAATACCTTGCCAATGCCTGTTTTTTGGTAGTCAGGATCAATCGCTAACATATGCGAGCATAAGTACGTGTGACCGTTAGAAAAACCAGGGAAGCCATAACTGAAACCAATTAACCGCTCTCCTGCAAAAGCCCCCATTAATAAACCGCCATTTTGATGAACCGTTAATGTTTGTGGGATCGGAATCGGTTCACTTCCCCAAACTTTTTGCTCTAACTCCTGCATTTTTTCAAAATCACTGCGATCTTGGAATGACCGAATTATATAATCTTTCGTCATACTCCTCATCCTTCCTGTTGTTGAAATGTACTCATGATCGTTTCAGCTAATATTTCGATGCCTGAATAGATGGCTTCTTCATTAAACGTCATCTTAGGGTGATGCAGCCCTGGTTGTAAGTCACAGCCAAGACCTAGCATCGTTGCCTTTAACTTTGGATTTTTTAACGTATAAAAATGAAAATCCTCTCCCCCAGTCGTCACGATGGGAGCAACCATCTTCTCATGGCCCAGCACTTTGCTAATGGCTTTGCCCATAAGGTCAGATGCTTCTTCTGAGATGACGGCTGCCGCTGTCGTAGATTTCGTTTCAATGGCAATCGTCGCATGATGCAGGATCTCTAATCCTTTACATACTTGAGCGACTTTCTCCGTTAATTCATTCATGGCTTCATTCGTTTGTGCCCGAAGATCTAACGAGAAAGAAGCTGTTCCCGGAATAATATTGCTCGATTCTCCCCCACTTTGAAACTTAGTCATTTTAACGGAAGAAGGAATAGCTGGGTCCATATGAATTTGACTTAAAGATTGGACTAAATCAGCACCAATCTCAATCGCATTTTTTCCAAGATGAGGCCTTGCCGCATGGGCATCTTCCCCGATAATTTCACCTGCAATAAATTTAGATGCTCCGTGTCGAATACCTGAAGAGGCCTGTCTATGCGACAATTCTTGAATAGGTCTTACATGAACACCATACAAATAATCCAATTCATCAACTACACCTTTTTCAATCATTTTTAATGCACCAGTTCCTTGTTCCTCAGCTGGTTGAAAAATTACAACTAATTTTCCTTTCGGTTGATAGGACAACTTTTTCAACAGCAATAGTGCTCCAACAGCCATCGTCATATGAGCATCGTGCCCGCAAGAATGATTAGAAGTAAAGACCCCATCAACCTCCTGCCATAAGGCATCGATATCGCAGCGCAGTCCAACGGCGACTTCTCCTTCCCCTACTTCCACTACTAGCCCAGTGCAATCATCAAATGTTTGTGGCTGGAATCCGTAACTCCTTAATAGATCAGCTAAATATTTTGTCGTTTCTACCTCTTCCCAACTAATTTCAGGGTGAGTATGCAAATGTTGATATAGTTGCTGAATAGTCGGTTTTAAATCCTCTAGTTGTTTTTTCACAACAAGACTTCCTTTCTCTTCTCTATTTAAAAAATAAATAATCGGAACTGAGCCGTTCATACCTTTCTTGCCGTTCCTTTATTGATCCATCATATTGAACAGAAATACTCGCTATTAGTGCATTTAGCAATGAAAAAAGCGGAGGAAACACATCTAAAATGGTATCTTTCCCTTCTCCAATCACGAAGGTAATATCACTACATTGTGCAATAGGAGCTAGTTCCGAATCGGTCATACTGATAACAAATGCTCCTTGCTCTTTCGCCATTTCAGCTAACTTCACCGTTTCCTTTACGTAGCGATGAAATGTAATAGCAATAAACACAGATTGTTTATTCACTTGCTGAAGCATAGCCATTAAATCATCCATAGCCGGCTGATATAAATAAACGTCATCTCGCGCTAGCCCTAACACTAAGGAAAACCATTGAGCTGGTGCGAAAGCCGTTCGCATTCCTGTTATATATACTTTATTCGCTTCCATGATTTTGATCACCGCTTGCTCAATATCCGCTTCTCGAATATTAGCTTGCATTTTTCTAATATTCTCCGCATCGTTTTCCATCACCTGTGCGTATAAATGCGGTTGTCGAGCCATCGCTTTTTTGGAAGAATAGTAATTATTTAAGTGGCTTTTCTGATGAATGAGATGCTCCCGAACCATTGCTTGCAACTGTGAATATCCACTTAACCCTAATGAATAACAAAAACGGATGACGGTCGTTTCACTCACACCGATGCGATGACCAATTTGGTTTGCCGGTTGCAATGCAACTTCTTCTGGATTCTTCAGCAAATATTCACCAACTTTTTGCTGCCCCTTAGATAACTGTGAATACTTCTCTTTTATTTCACTAAATATCTCCATATTAAATTCTCCTTATATGAAGTTTAAGCTACATTTATTTAATTAAAGAAGTTTAAACTTCATAATTGAGTAATAAGTTATCACATTCATTATAGATAATCAATATTTTTTCTGAATATTCAATTGCTCAAAACTCAAAAAATAAAAAAGAGACACATTAAGTGCCTCAGCTAACCTTTACTAATTGTCTGGAAATAACGGGTGACTTCCGCAACTTATAAACTAAGTAGGAAGCAAATGTTGCTTTCAATACATCTCCTGGAATGAAAACAAGACTAACTTTTATCGTCTCTACTAACGGAATGTCCATCACAAACGATTGAACGGGAATGCCAAACAGGTAGAGCATAAACATACCTACCGTTAAGTTTACAAACAAAATATTCTTGAATGTAGTTGTCTCAAAACGTGAAATCAGATAGCCGACCGCAAAAGCCGTGATCGCATAACCGAATAAATAACCGGCGCTCGGCCCCACGAATACACTTAATCCCCCACGCCCACCTGTCAAAAGTGGAACACCAGCTGCGACTAGCAATAAGAATGTCACGATGCTAAAAAATCCAAGCCTCGCACCTAAAATTCCCCCAGCGAGAAGAACTCCCATCGTTTGCAACGTAATCGGAACTGGCGTAAATGACAATGGAATCGGCGGAATTAAACCTAACGCTCCCATCACCGCAGCGAATAAAGCAACGTATGTAATATCCCTCGTTTTCATTCATATCCCCCTCTGTCAATGAAAGTAACTTTATTTTACAATGGGGGATCACTAATGTAAACTAGTTTAATAAACAAGTTTACATTAGTGATTTGTACAATGAAAATTAGAGGGTGTCTCAGCATGACACCCTCTCTTCCTGTTATCTTTTCGTATTACTATGTTTAGCGATATTTTCTAAGCGAGATTTCGGGCTTGTGTCTCCTTTGCCTCCACCAGAGTATCCTTGAGGAGTTACACCGCTTACTGGGTTGCCCCGGTTTTTACTTTTACCCATGAGAAACACCTCCTGCTTATACTATTTGCAAAAAATCCATTGATAATCCAAACGAAAAGCGGAAAAGCTATAGAGGATGAATTTCATCAATTTCCGAGTGAGGAGATGATTCATGTGGCAACAAGACAAGCGGTAGAACATTTTATCGAGCAATGCAAAGGCGCTCTTGAATTTGCCGAACAGCAATATAAAGAGGCTTCCACTCAAGAACATGACAATGATGTCGAGTATAGCCAAGCACAGCTTACGCTCGAACAGACCCTTAACAACCTTGATAAGTTAAGTCATAGTGCCAATTCTCAGCAAAAAGAACAGCTAAGACGAATGAAGTTACAAATTCAACAGAAGCAAAATGAAATGATTTTGCTTGATCATTAAATCAATCACTTCCCTCTTTATTGTAGAGGGGAGGATTTTTTATTTTCCTCTAACTTGCATCTGACTACATACTTTTCCACCAAATAAAACCCCCATTCTCTCAATAGACAAGCTGTAAAAGTCTAAACATTTTTGCCCGTGTTTCATACTATGTATTATTCCCCCTCAATAAGGAGGTGAAGACATGGGTCAAGGTTACGGATACGGCGGCGGCGGCTTTGCTTTAATCGTCGTTTTGTTCATTTTGTTAATTATCATTGGTGCTTCTTTCGTATACTAAGCAGATCATCCCTTTTTACAAATTCTTCATTTTTTCTTCGTCGTTCACAATGGCTTTCTCAATAAGTGCTAAGCTTCTTCGACTAGGGAAGTTTAGCCTTGTTTTGCGGAAAGTAAACAGCATACAAAAAAACACGGCTTGATTGGCCGCGTTTTTTTGTAAATTTATTGTTTTAACTTCATCCAGCTTTGTAGGTAATGAATCGAAAATCCATCAAAGCTGGATAGCTTTTCATAGGAATTCTGTACGAGTTGTAATTGCTCCCACATCGCTGCTTGTCCTTCTTCATAGAAAGTGATAAATTCTCCCTCTCCTGAAGCTAGTGTTTCTACACCGATAGATACTTTCTTGTTCATCGCTGCTGCATAGTTGATTTCATTTTGAGCCAACTTAATGATCCCGTTTGAACCTAACGCTTGATCACGGTAAGCCATAATTGTCACAGAATCTGTATGAGCGATCACCCAATCAGATAGCTTCCCTTTTCCAAATTGATTATTATAAAATCGTTTATCAAACCAAAACGGAATACCTGCAGCGAGCGGTAAACCTAACTGTTGAGCTGATTGATTGGCTTTCATCAGTAATGATTGATAAGATTGAACTGTTTGTTGATATCGCTTTTTCCAGCCTGTATATAAATAAGGTTCCACATCTAAATGAATTCCTGAAAATTGTTCTTCAGATGCGGCCTGGAGCTGATAGTCCTGTACCCAAGCAAAAAATTTTTCTTGAGAGGCAAGTCCTTTACTAGATACCCATGATGATGAACCATCGAGTGCATGTACCTTTATATCATTTGCACTTGCTTGTTTAATGAATATTTTGTAAGCACTTACAGAAATGTCCTTATTGATTTGCAAATAGACATCTGTTACTTGGTTTTGTTGCATAAAGTCTAATAACTGATCTTTATTAGATACAATCTCTTTCGTATGCCATAGCCATGTTGCTTTTCGTATCGGTTGTTCGTTTGCCACCACATTTTGCTTGAACATAGCTAAACCCGCGCTTTCTAACAGTAATACAGCGATACATACGAATACAAGCTTTCTTAATACCATCATGCTGAACATCTCCTCATCGAAGTTGCCATCTCACTTCAAAAAGGAGAATGGCGGCCCGGCGGCCATACAGCGAAAGCTGCTTAGGTCCGTAGCTTTGCGTCCTTGATTTTCATCAAGTTTGCCTTTTTACACCCTTTATATCGGCATATATAAGAGATTGTTTATCGATATAGCGAAAATCCATGAGGTAAATGTTTCATCCTGCTATCAATTGTCACCAATTTGTTGTAATTCTTTCTTTAACAGTTCTACCCCATTTGGGCTTAAATGGATTTTCCCATCAAATAGACTGATATTTTCAGCTGTCACTTCACCTGTAATGATACAAGCCTGTTCTGCCTTATACTTTCTTAAAATGATTTTATCCTCATCCACAAAAATTTCCATAGCATCCTTTATATCGATCGACAAATTTTTCCGCAATTCTTTCGGAACAACAATTCTACCCAACTGATCTACTTTCCGTACAATCCCAGTCGACTTCATTTTCGTCCCCCCCCTTTTACATTCATTAAGAAAATTATATCATATTTTCTACTACAAATGTAAATAAAAAGAAATTAATATAAAAGAAAATTTACTAATTGTAAACTTATTTTCAAAAGAAAAGAAGCTGACGATAATGATGGATGTCAGCTCCTTCATAAAACTCTGCTATTTTTATTTCGGCTGCATACGAATCGCTCCATCTAGGCGAATCACCTCTCCGTTTAACATCGAATTTTCCACGATCGCCTGCACTAATTGAGCATATTCTTGTGGCCTACCAAGTCGTGATGGAAATGGCGTCATCGCCCCAAGTGCTACCCGCGCTGCTTCTGGTAACGTGTTAAACATCGGTGTTTCAAATAACCCTGGTGCAATTGCCATCACTCGAATGCCATCCTTTGCTAACTCTCTAGCGATTGGTAATGTCATCGCGACGACACCACCTTTCGAGGCACTATAAGCCGCTTGACCAATTTGACCTTCAAACGCCGCCACGGATGCGGTGGAAATGATGACTCCTCGCTCTCCTTTTTCATTTGCATCATTTGTGACCATGCGCGCTGCAGCTAAACGAATAACATTAAATGTACCGACAAGATTCACTTGAATCACTTGATTGTAGGCACTTAAACTAGCCGCCTTCCCTTTCGACAGCACTTTCTTCGGCGTACCAATTCCAGCGCAATTAACGACTACATTAATTGTGCCAAACGCTTTAATCCCTTGATCTAGAGCATGTGTAACCTCTGTCTCATTCGTTACATCTGTTTTGACGAAAATAACATGTTCATGTCCAAGCTGTTCCACAAGAGCGGCCCCATTCGCTTCATTCATATCCAAAATAACAGCCTTTCCACCATGCTCCACGACATGTTTGACCGTCGCTTCCCCCAAACCTGACGCTCCACCCGTTACAACAGCTACACTTTGATTCAATTCCATCTCCATTCCCCCTTGTCTGCGGTAAAAAATTAATCGATCCGCTCAATGATCGTTGCATTCGCCATGCCGTGACCTTCACATACCGCTTGCAAGCCGTAACGGCCTTTTGTTCGTTCTAATTCATTCATTAACGTAATCATCAATTTTGCTCCTGTCGCTCCAAGCGGATGCCCTAAAGCTATCGCTCCACCGTTCACATTCAACTTGTCTAGATTAGCACCCGTATCTGCTAACCAAGCAAGTGGAACAGAAGCAAATGCCTCATTCACTTCATACAAATCGATATCCTCAATCGCTAGTCCTGCTTTTTCCAATGCTTTCTCTGTTGCGTCAATCGGGCCTGTCAGCATCAACGTCGGATCAGAGCCGACAACCGTCCGCGCAACGATTCGAAAACGAGGCTTTAACTGTAACTGCTCCGCTTTTTCACGAGACATAATTAACAAGGCGGCAGCTCCATCGCTCATTTGACTAGCATTTCCCGCATGGATTTTTCCATTTTCTCTAAAGACCGCCTTCAAGCCGTTTAATATGTCCACCGTTGTTTCTTGTCTAGGACCTTCATCTTCACTGATCAGCTTTTTAGACCCATCCTCTAGCGTCACTTCAATCGGCAAAATTTCTTTATTAAATCTGCCTTCAGCTTGAGCTTTTAACGCTTTTTGATGACTATTATAAGAATATTCATCTAACATCTCACGACTTAATTCCCATTTATCAGCTATTCTTTCAGCCGATAAACCTTGATGAATGATTTCATGCTGAGAAGTGAGCTGCTCGCTCCATTCAGCGTCTAATCGATTAGAAAACATCGGTATGCGCGTCATACTTTCTACTCCACCAGCGATTACAATATCCATATCACCTGCTGCAATCGCTTGAGCAGCAAAATGGACCGCTTGCTGACTCGAACCACATTGACGGTCAATCGTTGTTCCTGGAACACTTACTGGAAAACCAGCGATTAATGAAGCTTGTCTGGCGATATTGACGGATTGCTCCCCTACTTGCGACACACAACCGAAGATAACATCCTCGACCATATCCGCTGAAATTCCGGCCCGAGAAACGAGTCCTTTTAGCACTGCTGCCGCTAAATCATCTGGACGCGTATGACTAAATGCTCCTTTACGTCTACCTACTGCTGAACGAACACCTTCTACAATTACAACTTCTCTCATTTACTTGACACGCTCCTTTTTATCGTTCTAAATTTTTAGCAATAATTTGTTTCATGATTTCATTCGTTCCCGCGTAGATCGAAAGAACAGCTATGTCACGGTATCTACGAGCAATCGGATATTCCTCCATGTAGCCATAGCCTCCGTGAAGCTGCATACATTCAGCCGCTACTCGCTTCGCCATATCCGTCGTCCACCATTTCGCCATCGACACTTGATTGACGACATCTTTTCCTTGCATATGATTCACAATTAAATCATCAATAAATGTTCGACCAATTTGGATTTCTGTCGCCATTTCCGCCATTTTAAATTGCGTATTTTGAAATTGACTAATCGATTTTCCGAACGCCTTTCTGCTTTTCACGTAGTCTATCGTAAGCGCCAACATTTCTTCCGCACTGGCAACTGCTTCAATAGCAACGATGAGGCGTTCTTGCTGAAGCTTGTCCATCATGTAATAAAAGCCTTTTCCTTCTTGCCCAAGCAAATTGGCGACCGGTACCTTCGCATCTTCAAAAATTAATTCGGCCGTATCTTGTGCCCATTGACCAACTTTTTCTAACTTTTTCCCCCTTCTAAACCCTGGAGTATCGCGTTCAACGACAATTAAACTAATGCCTTTATATCCCGGCTGTACTTTTGTATCCGTTTTGCAAGCCACAACAATTAAATCAGAATGGATGCCGTTCGTGATAAATGTTTTTTCTCCATTAATAATGTAATGATCTCCCTCACGGACAGCAGTCGTTTTAATGTTAGCTAAATCAGACCCAGCTCCAGGTTCCGTCATCGCAAGAGCGGTGATGTACTCCCCTGTCACACATTTAGGCAACCAGCGAGCCTTTTGTTCCTCATTTCCATACGAATCGATATAAGGTACGACAATATCGTTATGTAACCCGACACCGACTAAACTCGTCCCGATTCGTTCCAACTCTTCTGTAATTACAACCGAATAGCCAAAATCAGCATCCATGCCCCCATATTCTTCATCCACAGCTGGGCATAAAAAACCTTGTTCCCCTAGCTTGTTCCAAAACTCGCGAGGAATGATACGATTTTTCTCCCACTCTTCAAAATAAGGCTCGGCTTCCTTCTTTAAAAACTTCCGAAATGATGCTCGCAATATTTGATGCTCTTCTGTCAGATAGCGATGAGTCATTTACTTTCCCTCCTAATTGCAAAATGAACGCACGCTCAATCGGTCAATAATTTTTTCACGTAACTACCTAACTTAATTGCAAATATCGTGCCAACGATATTTCGTGGAAAATTCATTGATACGGACACTCACCTGTACAAATAACGGACACTTCCGCAAAAATTCTGTCTACTTTCAAAACAAAAACCCGTCTTATACGTAATTAAGACGGGGCCTCACTTCCTGTAGCGTTCATATACATCGAACAATGTTTGACAGCCTAATTCTTTCAATTTTTTCACCAATCGAACCCACAATTGGGCTGTCATTTTCGCTCATATCCAAACCAATTAACCCTTCTTCCGAATTCCCCTTTCATTTTTTAAGCATTGGGGCAGCTCGCCCCAACGCCTATTTAGTCCACAATGTTAATATGATAGTGTTTAAGCCATTGATTCGTTTGAATGAGATGCGCCATGAGTTGAGGACCAGTCATCAGCTGCCCGAACCAAGGATTTTTCAGTGATGAGCCATTTGTATCGATGATTTCTTTCATTTTTTGCTTGGAAAGTAATTCAAGTAAAGGAGAGGTTTTGTTTTCAATAATCGCTGTCAATTGCTGTTTTACTCTTTTTGTGTATTCTGGATGATGAGTTTTCGGATAGGGGCTTTTCTTGCGGTAGAGGACATCATCGGGCAGTATTCCCTCTAAAGCGCGACGCAACAGCCCTTTTTCACGCCCATTCAACATTTTTATTTCCCAAGGAATATTCCAGACGTATTCAACGAGCCGATGATCAGCAAACGGAACACGAACTTCTAAGCTTGCCCCCATACTCATACGATCTTTCCGCTCAAGCAATGTCGTCATAAACCAAATCATGTTGAGATAAAACATTTCCCGCCGCTTTGCTTCCAAAGGACTTTCTCCAACTAATTGAGGGGTTTCCTTCACTGTTTCATTATATTTTTCTTGTACATACCCTTTTAAATCAAGCTTCGTTTGCCAGTGTGGTAACAACAGCTGCTCTCTCTCATCTAGCGATCTCATCCACGGAAAGGCTTCTTCCTTCAACATGTCTTCTTTATAAAACCAAGGATAGCCACCAAATATCTCATCGGCACATTCACCTGACAACGCCACAGTAAAGTCTTTCTTTATGCGCTCACAAAACCATAGTAACGACGAGTCCACATCCGCCATACCTGGCAAATCCCTCATCATTGTGGCACCCTTTAGCTTTTGCACAAGTTGCTCATTGTCAATCACAGCTGACTCATGAATAGATGCTATATATTGTGTCATGCGCTCGATCCATGGAGAATCTACATCTGGTTGAAAAACATTAGCCTGGAAAAACTGCTCGTTCTGCTCATAATCAATCGAGTACGTGTGTAACGGCCCACGATTCGTTTTGGCGAAGTAATTAGAAGCTATCGCACTAATGGCACTTGAATCGACGCCACCTGATAAAAAAGTACAAACGGGCATATCCGCTACTAATTGTCGTTCCACCGCATCTTGAACGAGAAATCTCACATGCTCGATCGTTTCCTGCAATGAATGGGCATGTTTTTGGCTTTTCACATTCCAATATCTCCAAATCCTCATTCCTTGACGATCATACGTTAAGGCGTGGGCAGGTCGCAGCTCTTTTACTCCACGAAAAACACCATGCCCAGGCGTTCGGGAAGGTCCTAATCCGAACACTTCTTGCCACCCTTCCCGTCCGACCTCGCTTTTTATGTTCGGATGCGCTAACAACGCTTTCAACTCTGATGCAAATAAGAAAGACTGCCCTTTCTCGCTGTAAAATAAAGGCTTGACGCCAAGCCGATCTCTCGCTACAAACAGTCGCTCACGTTGCTGATCCCAAATAGCAAAAGCAAAAATCCCGTTGAAATAGTCAACACATGTTTCCTGCCACTCGATGTAAGCAGTCAATAACACCTCTGTGTCGGAATGAGAGCGAAAGGAATGCCCTTTTTTCACCAACTCCTTACGCAATTCTTCCGTATTATAAAGCTCACCATTATACACTAGCGTATAGCCATCTTTCTCCATCGGTTGAGCGCCACCAGCAGGGTCAACAACGACAAGCCGCGTATGGCCCAGTGCCGCATGAATGGTACTCCAAACATTAGAAGCGTCTGGTCCTCGTTTACTTAATGTCGCGACCATTTTTTCCACAACTGACACTTGTTTGCTGACATTTTGACCCCAATCAATCCAACCTGTAATTCCACACACAAGCATTCACCTTCTTTAAATAGGATTTTTTCTGCCTGCGCCCTGAGTAGATTTAATATTGCGTCAAATACTGTTCCCGTTCCCATGGGTGAACTTGAGTTCTAAACATATCCCATTCGATTTGTTTTGCTTCAACGAAATGTTCAAATAAATGAGCGCCTAACGAATTCACAATGACTTCATTCACTTTTAATTGATCTAGCGCCTCCGCTAATGTCGCTGGTAAATCGACAATACCATTCGCCACTCTTTCCTCTTTCGTCATCACGTAAATATTTTGATCGATCGATTTCGGTGGCGTTAGTTGATTTTTGATGCCATCTAAACCAGCTGCAAGAAGGACTGACATCGCTAAATACGGATTGGCAGCTGGATCGACACTGCGAACTTCCACGCGAGTGCTTAACCCTCGAGAAGCTGGAATCCGAATAAGCGGACTTCTATTTCTCGCGGACCAAGCAACGTAACATGGTGCCTCGTAACCTGGGACTAACCGTTTATAAGAATTGACCGTTGGATTCGTAACTGCGGTAAAACTTGGGGCATGCTTGATAATTCCAGCGATAAATTGACGTGCCGTTTCACTTAGCTCCAACTCGCCATTGGCATCATAAAACGCATTTTCACCATTTTTAAATAAGGAGAGGTTACAATGCATCCCGGAACCATTCACGCCAAACAATGGCTTCGGCATAAAAGTGGCATGCAAGCCGTGCTTACGGGCAATCGTTTTGACAACTAACTTAAATGTTTGAATATCATCACACGCTTTCACCGCATCTGTATACTTAAAGTCGATTTCATGCTGACCAGGAGCGACTTCATGATGAGAAGCCTCTATTTCAAAGCCCATTCCCTCCAACTCCAACACGATGTCGCGGCGACAATTCTCACCTAAATCGGTCGGAGCTAAGTCAAAATAACCGCCTTGGTCATTTAACTCAAGGGTTGGATTTCCTTTTTCATCTAACTTAAACAGGAAAAATTCTGGTTCTGGCCCTAAATTAAATTCAGTAAATCCTAAATCGGTCATTTCTTTTAATAGACGCTTTAAATTACTACGGGGATCGCCTTCAAATGGCTGACCATTAGGATGATAAATGTCGCAAATAAAGCGAGCGACTTTCCCTTTTTCGGCCGTCCATGGAAAAATGACAAACGTGTCCAAGTCCGGATATAAATACATATCAGATTCTTCAATTCTGACAAACCCTTCAATCGAAGACCCATCAAACATCATCTTGTTACTTAACGCCTTCTCTAATTGAGACGAAGGGATTTCTACATTCTTAATCGTTCCTAAAATATCGGTAAACTGAAGGCGGATAAATTTCACATTCTCTACTTCAACTAAACGAACAATCTCTTCTTTATTATATTTAGTCATTTCACTAGCTCCCTTCGTTTTAAGGTAAAAATGTTTCGCCCATTAAATAACGGTCACATTCACGAGCTACCCCGCGTCCTTCATTAATCGCCCAAACGATTAAACTTTGCCCTCTGCGTACATCTCCTGCCGCAAAAACACCATCCACGTTCGTTGTGTATGTTCCAAAAGATGCTTCTACACGCCCCCGTCCATCTTGATGAAGGTCGAAGGATTGAATGACTTCTTGCTCTGGCCCACTAAATCCAGCCGCAATGAGTACGAGCTGAGCTGGCCATACTTTCTCTGTTCCAGGAATTTCATGAAAGACAACTCGCCCATCCTTGCCAATGACTTTTTCCATTTGTACCGTATGAAGCTCCTTTACATGACCAGCTTCATCGCCAACAAACTTTTTCGTTAAAATGCAATATTCACGAGGGTCCTTACCTGTTTGAGTAGCCGCTTCTGCATAGGCATAATCAAGTGAGAACACTTGAGGATACTGCGGCCACGGATTATCGTTGCTTCTTTCTGTTGGCAGCTGTGGATGTTTACCGAACTGGACGACGTTTTTACATCCATGTCTCAAAGCGGTAGCCACACAGTCCGCCCCCGTATCTCCCCCTCCAATGACGATCACATCTTTCCCTTTCGCTGAAATGAACTGTCCATTTTCAAAGTTGGAATCTAATAAGCTTTTCGTATTGAGCGTTAAGTAATCCATCGCAAAATGAATTCCTTTTAACTCTCGGCCTTCAATCGCTACATCTCGATGCTTTTGAGCTCCTGTACAAAGAATGACCGCATCAAATTCCGCACGTAATTGTTGTGAGGAAATATCCTTTCCGACTTCCGTATTCGTAACGAACGTGGTTCCTTCCGCTTGTAGTAATCGGACACGCCGCTCGACGATGCTTTTTTCTAGCTTCATATTAGGAATTCCATAAGTGAGCAAACCACCGATGCGATCAGCTCGCTCAAAGACCGTTACAAAATGCCCTGCTTTGTTTAATTGATCAGCACTCGCAAGTCCGGCTGGCCCTGAACCGACAATCGCTACTTTTTTTCCCGTACGCGTTTTCGGTGGCTTCGGTACGATCCAACCTTCTGAAAAACCTTTATCAATAATAGCTCGCTCAATCGATTTAATCGTAACCGCCGAATCGCTAATTGCTACTGTACATGACCCCTCACACGGAGCGGGGCATACCCGACCGGTGAATTCAGGGAAATTATTTGTTTTTAATAAGCGCTCTAGTGCTTCTTGCCAGCGACCACGATAGACAAGATCATTCCACTCAGGAATCAAATTGTATAACGGGCAGCCCATCGCCATCCCTGCCACTTGAATGCCGGTATGGCAAAACGGCGTTCCGCAATCCATGCAGCGAGCCCCTTGAGTTTGATACTGATCATCATATAAAGATTGTTGATATTCTTTCCAATCGCGGATTCGGTCTAAAGGAGGTCTTTCTTCTGGTGCTTGCCGCTCATAGTCGATAAACCCTGTCGCTTTCCCCATATATATGTCACTTCCTTTCTCATTAAGCATGCTCTAATTTTTTTAATTGCGATTTTTCGATAAAAGCGTGGAGCTTTGCTTCTTGCAATGAAAGTCCCGCCTGCTGCATTTGTTCAATCGATTCCACCATCTGCTTATATTCTTTCGGAATCACTTTCACCCATTGCGGTAATAGTTCTTCCCAATGATCTAAAATGTGTCGCGCACGAGAACTATTCGTATACTGATAATGACGAATAATCATTTGTTTGACTTCTTCTTGATCAGCCGTTGCTTCCAACGATTCTAAACTCACCATTTGCTGATTGCAGTGTCGTTGAAAATCGTTGGTTCCTTGAGTAAACACATATACCACTCCACCAGACATCCCCGCCGCGAAATTGTTACCAACTGCTCCAAGCACCACGACACGTCCGCCTGTCATATACTCGCAGCCATGATCACCAATTCCTTCGACAACTGCGTGCACACCGCTATTTCTAACACAGAAACGCTCACCTGCAAGACCATGAATATACGCTTCACCAGCTGTCGCTCCGTAAAAAGCGACATTACCGATAATGCTATTTTCTTCAGGCAGATAGATAGATTTTTCAGCTGGATTCACAATCACCTTTCCTCCAGACAATCCTTTACCGACATAATCATTCGCATCTCCTTGAAGCGACATCGTGACGCCTTTCGGTAAAAAGGAAGCAAAGCTTTGCCCAGCCGACCCTGTAAATGTTAATTGGATCGTATCTTCGGCGAGCCCTTTCTGACCGTATTTTTTCGTGATTTTACTGCCTAAAATCGTCCCAACTGTCCGATGCACATTTTGAATCGCAAAACTTGCTTGCACCGATTGCTTCCTCTCAAGAGCCGGTTGACAAACAGATAAGATTTCTGTTTCATCAAGCGATTGATCTAAACGGTGATTTTGTTTTTCTAGACAGAATATTCCGACTTCTTTAGAGAGGGTTGGTTGATAAAGAAGTGAGGACAGATCTAGTTCTTTCGCTTTCCAATGCGCTTTAATCTTGTCATTTACGACCAGTGTATCTATGCGACCGACCATCTCATCAATCGTTCGAAATCCTAATGCTGCCATTATTTCTCGGACATCTTGAGCGATAAATCTCATGAAATTTTCCACATGCTCAGCTGTACTGATAAATTTTTTCCGGAGATCAGGATTTTGTGTCGCTACACCGACAGGACAAGTATTTAGATGACAAACTCGCATCAGTACACACCCCAATACGACAAGAGGAGCCGTTGCAAAACCATATTCCTCTGCTCCTAGTAAAGTCGCCACAACGACATCACGTCCGGTCATCAGCTTACCATCCGCTTCTAAAACTACTCGACTGCGAAGATCATTCAACATCAACGTTTGATGTGTTTCAGCGAGTCCGAGCTCCCACGGAATCCCCGTATGTTTAATACTTGTTCGCGGAGAGGCACCTGTTCCGCCTTCATATCCGCTAATTAAAATCACATCAGCCAGCCCTTTAGCAACCCCAGCAGCAATAGTTCCCACACCAGCTTTCGCCACAAGCTTCACGCTAATTCTCGCGGCTGGATTGGCATTTTTCAAATCATGGATGAGTTGAGCAAGGTCTTCAATCGAGTAAATATCATGATGCGGTGGCGGTGAAATTAAGCCAACCCCCGGTGTGGACCCGCGTACTTCCGCGATCCATGGATACACTTTTTCTCCTGGTAGCTGTCCGCCTTCTCCCGGCTTCGCTCCTTGGGCCATTTTAATTTGAATTTCTGTTGCATGAACTAAATACTGGCTCGATACACCGAAACGACCAGACGCTACTTGCTTAATCGCACTGCGGCGCAAATCTCCATTTTCATCAGGTAAATAGCGATCTGGATGTTCCCCTCCTTCTCCACTATTGCTCTTTCCTCCGATGCGGTTCATCGCAATCGCCAACGTTTCATGAGCTTCTTGGCTTAATGATCCGTACGACATCGCACCTGTCTTAAAGCGACGGCAAATGGCTTCCACCGATTCGACTTCTTCAATCGGAATCGCCTCTGTCTCTTTAAAGCCAAACAATCCTCTTAAAAAGATGAGCTGCTCTTCATTCGCCAGCTCGGCATATTTTTTATACAAGTTATAATTATTCGTTCGACAAGCTTGCTGAAGCGTGTGGATCGTCGTTGGGCGGAAAGCATGAAATTCCCCATCCTGTCTCCATTGAAAATCGCTTCCTGATTCGAGTGATTCCTCTTGAGAGCAGAAAGCTTGGCGATGACGCAGCAGCGTTTCTTTTGCGATCGTCTCTAAAGAAATGCCCCCAATTTGCGAAGCCGTTCCAGTAAAATAACGATCAATCACTGTTTGACCAATACCAATTGCTTCAAAAATTTGTGCTCCTCGATAGCTTTGGATCGTGGAAATCCCCATTTTAGACATCACTTTAACAATGCCGCTCGTCGCCGCATCGACATATTTTTCAACTGCTTCCGCATAAGAAATCTGTTTGATCTGTTCATTTTCAATCATCTTATTCGTACTAGCGAAGGCAAGATACGGATGAATTGCATCCGCTCCATAACCAATCAATGTACAAAATTGATGAATATCACGTGCTTCACCTGTTTCTACTATAATACTAGCCTTCGTTCTTGTGCCTTGACGAACGAGATGATGATGCAGCCCGCTCACCGCTAATAAAGCAGGAATAGGAGCTAATTCTTCATTCATTTGACGGTCCGATAAAATAATTAAGCTTACGCCAGCGTCAATAGCTTGATCGACAGAGTGAAATAGGTGTTGCATAGCTACAGCTAATGTTTGTTCCCAACTTTTAGCTTCAAACAGCATCGCAAACGTTTGAGCTCGGAACTTTGACTGTTGACGAATACTTGCTAACTGAGCATTTGAACAAATCGGTGTTTCTAGGCGAATACGACGGCAACTGCTTTCAGCTGGATGAAGCAAATTTCCTTCCGCTCCTAGCATCGTAATCGTCGACGTGACAAACTCTTCACGGATCGCATCAATCGGTGGATTCGTCACTTGAGCAAACTGTTGTTTAAAATAATTGTATAAAAGCTGAGGTTTATTCGAAAGCACAGCGAGCGGCGTATCATTTCCCATCGAACCGAGCGGCTCTTTCCCTTCCGTAACCATCGGTGCTAGTTGCTTTGTCAGTTCTTCATACGTATAGCCAAATACTTGTTGATACTTCGACAAAGGGAATAGAAGATCATCCATTTGTTCTTTTTGCTCAACTGAATCAATCGAAATGATTCCTGCCTTTAACCATTGTTGATATGGTTTTTCGTTAGCCATTTTACTTTTTAGTTCTTCATTTGGAACAATTCGTCCTTCACTTAAATCAACTAGCAACATTTCCCCCGGACTTAATCTCCGCTTCATTAACACATCTTCCGCAGGAACATCTAACACGCCCACTTCTGATGAAAAAATAATCGTATCATCGGTCGTTACATAATATCTAGCTGGACGTAGCCCGTTTCGGTCAAGCATCGCCCCAATCTGACGGCCGTCGGTAAATGCCATAGCTGCCGGTCCGTCCCAAGGTTCCATGAAATAACTGTGATACTCATAAAAAGCCCGTAATGACTCATCTATTAGTGGATTTTTATCCCAAGGCTCTGGAATCATCATCATCGCCGCATGAGGTAACGACCGTCCAGATAACGTTAAAAACTCTAAACAATTATCGAACATCGATGAATCACTGCCATTTGTATCAATGACAGGCACGATTTTTTTCATATCGTCTCCGAATAAGTCCGATGCCAATAATTGCTCACGCGCTTTCATCCAATTAACGTTCCCTTTTAACGTATTGATTTCGCCATTATGAATCATATACCGATTCGGATGCGCTCGTTCCCAGCTCGGAAAAGTATTTGTACTGAAACGCGAATGAACAAGAGCCATCGCCGATTCAAAGGACGGATGTTGTAAATCGAGATAATACGTATCTAGCTGATCAGGTGTTAGCATTCCTTTATATACAATCGTTCGAGTGGAGAGGCTAGCTACATAAAAAGTTTCTTCTCCAGCGAAATTCTGCTCTTCAACAGCCAACTCCATTCGCTTACGAATGACATAGAGCTTGCGTTCAAATGATCGTTCATCGGTCAGTTCAGCTGATTTCTCAATAAACACTTGGCGAATAAATGGCTGACTAACTCTACCTGTCTCCCCAATATTCGTATCGTCTACCGGAACCGTCCGCCAACCTAATACCTTTTGCCCTTCTTCTGCAATGATTTGATTGAGCAGTTCTTCACATTTCATTCGATTCTCAACATCTTGTGGTAAAAACAACATCCCTACGCCATACTGACCAACTTCGGGTATGTGAAATTCTGAACAAGTTAGTTGAAAAAATTGATGTGGCAACTGTACCATCATCCCTGCCCCATCACCTGTAGCCGGGTCACTTCCCTGTCCGCCACGATGCTCTAAGCGACAAAGCATTACTGTTGCTTGTTTAACGATTTCACGAGAAGGGTTTCCCTTTATATTTGCAACGAATCCAATTCCACAAGCATCATGCTCAAAGGTCGGATCATAAAGTCCTTGTTTTAGTGGAAAGTTACTTGATTTCATCGTATCACCCTTTCTAAAATAACCGCACATTTCAAAGAATATTCAAACTATTCTTCTTGTTAATCATTGTATGCGATCTTAGTCAATCTGAACAATATATTGTTTGTATGAAATTAATCTATTTTTGAGAATGATCGAGTGATTAGTCCAAAGAATCTTCTCATGACAAAATAAACCTCATATGCCACGAGGTTTATTGGTCACCTATTCACCTTCTACTAAACGCCTTCGAAAAGATTCATTCACTTTACTTGCATACAAAAGCTGCTCACACTCTTCAATCTGCCTTTGATGCTCAGCATATTCTGTTATTTCTAACGGTAAACAATCTAAATGATGATCATGGAATGTAAAAGTATGAGGAATAGGTTGAAAAGCGGCTTCTTGTTGACAATGGGGACATGGCTCAACATTAAAAATATTACCAGTTTGCTTCAACGACTTTCCTTTCAACAAAAGATCGTAACGAGCAAGCTGTCGTTGATAATTCCGACTGAAACGCCCACATGTTCCACATTCTTTCACTTGGTTTAATTGAGCTACCGCCGTTTTCACCTCCGATTTTGAATCGAGTCTTCCCATCCAACGGTCAAGCGATGTATATCCAACCACCCCTACTACAGGCATAGCCAACAAAAGTAGTATCCACCAAGGCAATGTAAGTCCCCCTGTCTACATTCATGTTATTTCTTCTAGTATAGCATACCCCCTAACAAAAAAAGGAACTCGCAGCTTGAATGCCCAAGTTCCTTCTTCATTATTTAAGTCTCTTCTCCAGTCGTTTGATTGGCCGCCATCATCCGATCTTGCGGGTCCGTATTAATCGTGCCATTCGGGCGTTTGGAAGCATTGTTAGATTTAGCTCGCGCTTCTCCGGCTTCCCCTTTCATGCTTTTGATCGGAAAATCCTTTGCTTTATTTCTCATATACTTCCCTCCAAGTTGATTAAGGTTTGCGCTGATACATCCACACTCGATCTCGATTAGTCGTCTCCGGAAATCTATCGCCTGCCTCAAGCTTCACTTTCTTCGGTTTATTAACCGTACTTCCCGTTTCACCAATCTCTACATAAGCTCCATTATTTGGTGCCTTTTGTCCTGGCTTAAAGAGGTGATTTTGCCCCACATTATTCACTCCTTTTCAAGGTTACTCTTTTAGCATGTCCGAAAGAAGGAAATTAGATGTATGAAATCATCGATGCAGGAAAGCTTAAAAATGGAGGTGATTCACATGGGAAAAGATCGACAAGAAAAGAAGCTTAAAAACAAACGACAAGTGGAATCCGATCGAGATCAAGCCTTGCATTACGGAGGAGCGACTCGATTTGAAAAAGAAGGCGAAGCAGGAAGAAACATTCATGATGAATAAGAAAAATGGGGGGCAGTTAGCTTCCCATTTTTCTTATTGCTTCAAACATCTCACTACGATTTAATGATAAAATAAAAAAAAACAGAAGGTGAGGGAGATGAATGAACGAATTTCATCAAAAATATGAGGAGTCAATTCGACTATCCTACCAATACGCCGTTCGTATGTTTATGTACTTAAAAAATGTAATTCAAGCCATGGAAAATATAGAACAACCAGACGAATTAACAAAGGAAGTCTATCGTGACTCCATTATTAAAAAGTATGAAATGTTAGAAGATCTACTTTGGAAACTACTTTCAAAAATTTTCAAATCATCTGGGCTAGAAATTAATAACCTTCGTGGTTGTTATAAACAAGCTTTCAAAGAAGGTTTCATTGAGGATATTGCCATATGGAATGAAATTTTATTATCAAGAAACGCTACTGCTCACATTTATAATGAAGATGATTATGAAAGGATAAAAAATAACATTGTAGAAAAATATATGGAGGCCATTGAACAACTACTCGAAAAGCTTGAAAGGCAAGTGATGTAAATGTATGGTATTCATGAAAAAACATACGCATCGTTAATAAACTACTTTAATCATAAACAAGAAATAGAAGCTGTGATCTTATTTGGTTCCCGCGCCACGCATACAGCAACTATTCATTCGGATATTGATTTATGTATTCAAGTCAACAGAGGTTCAAAAGGAGCAATAACAGAAGACATAGATGAAATCATTGGCATATATTCTTGTGACATTGTATTTACTGATCAATTAAATGAAGAATTAAAAAAACAAATTGCCCGTGACGGCGTGGTTATTTTTTCGAAAAACCCTGCTATTCAATCCCCTTCTGTTGTTCTCAATTAAAACTTCTCTCCTTCTTCAGCTAGCTACTATTGAAGAAGGAGAAAGTTCACAAGTTACTTAAATGTTAACAGATCCCTTTCCAATCTCGACTAACATCTTCTTATCGATTTTTCCAACATGCGTTTTCGGAAGTTCTTCGATAAACATAAATTGTTTAGGGATTTTATATTTCGCTAGAGCTTGTTGGCAATGCCCTTTAAGTGATGCTTCTGGAATCGGCTGCTGGTTAGACGTGACGATAAAAGCCACGACTTTTTCTCCCCACTTATCATCTGGTAACCCGATTACAGCCGCTTCTTCAATCGCTGGAAATTGTAAAAGGCAGTGCTCAACTTCAAGCGGATAAATATTTTCTCCACCTGAAATGATCATTTCTTTCTTGCGACCAACGATAAAGCAATAGCCTGCTTCATTGACCTTCGCCAAATCACCGGTATGTAGCC
Organism: Bacillus sp. Hm123; assembly: GCF_051842975.2. Lineage (NCBI taxonomy): Bacteria > Bacillati > Bacillota > Bacilli > Caryophanales > Bacillaceae > Bacillus > Bacillus sp. Hm123. The sequence continues at coordinate 1,042,278 of NZ_CM200277.1, read as the reverse complement.
AGTGATCTTGCCACACCTCAGCCGTTGCTGCGTGATTATTCCAATAAGCAGAAAACGTATGCTTTCCTTGAATTAACAACTCCCCAACCTCGCCTACAGCCGCTTCTGTTCCATCTTCTTTTAACAGCTTGATTTGATTAAAGAGCATCGACTTGCCGACGGAACCACGATACAATTTCGCTTCTTCTGGATCAATATAAAAGTTATTTGGTCCCGCTTCCGTCAACCCATACCCTTCCTTAAACGCCACTCCTTTATTGATAAATGCTTCGTATACGCTTAATGGGCAAGGAGCTCCTCCAGATAAAAACACCTTCATCGACGGAAATGAGCTTTCATCAAATGCTGATTCCTGAATCATCATTTGATACATCGTTGGCACGAATAACGCAATCGTACAATGATATTGATTTAACGTGTCTATCGCCTCAAGCGGGTCAAACTGACGGCCGATGACAACAGTACCACCGAGCATCAGTAATGGTGTCGTTAAAGCATTCAATCCCCCTGTATGAAACATCGGCAAATACGTAAGCGTCGTATCATCCGCCGTTAAATTCCAGCTAACAGCGGTGTTCAATCCGTTCCATAAAATCGCCCGATGAGACAAGATAACCCCCTTTGGCTTTCCTGTTGTTCCACCTGTATAGATCATCATGAATGGATCTTCCTGTTCGATTGTAGCAACCGACAATAGTCGTTCATTTCCTTGGCTCACTCTCACTTCATATTCAAATGATGAAACGCCAAAATAGCGATCTTGCTGAAACGAAAGCGCCTCCATCATATCTTTAAATACATCATGGTAACCAACTAACTTGGGCGAGCAATCCGCTAAAATGTAATTCATTTCTTGAATAGATAAGCGCCAATTAACCGGAACAAAGATCGCCCCGATTTTGGCACAAGCAAACATGAAATCAAAATAGCTAATATGATTAGGCGAGATTAGAGCGACACGATCTCCCTTCTTCACCTTTTTTTCTAATAAAAAACAAGCTAAAGCTTGCGCTCGCTGATTGATCTGTTGATAATTCCACTGTTGCTGAAGTCCTGCGTCAATCACTGCTGTTTTCCATGGTGTTAATCGTGTCCTATTTTCAAGCCAGTCTAATTCCCATTTCACATTATTCCCCCTCACTTCCAACGTAAATGTCATCCGTTCTTTCATTTCTCCATCCTATGTATTGATCATACTGTTTGGGAGTTACAACATAGTTACAAAAAAAGCAGAGGATTTCTCCCCTGCTTTTTGAACAAATATATAATTACATCATAATTCCGCCATCGACATGAAGCGTGATTCCATTCACATAGTTAGATTCCTCAGAAGCAAGGAATAAATACGCATTAGCCACATCCTTCGGACTTCCTAAGCGACCAAGTGGAATCGTTGTTTTTAGCTGGTCTAAAACTTTCTCAGGTACAGTTGCTACCATGGAAGTTTCGACAAATCCAGGAGCGACGGCATTGACATTGATGCCTTTTCGTCCAAGCTCCTTCGCCCATGATTTTGTCATACCGACCACGCCAGCTTTAGCTGCCGCATAGTTCGTCTGTCCGACATTTCCATAGACACCTGAGACAGATGACGTGTTAATCACCTTTCCGCTCCCTTGTGAAATCATATGAGGGATCACGGATTGAGTGCAATTAAAGACCCCTTTTAAATTCACATCTAGCACCCGTTGAAAATCATCCGCTGACAATTTCCAAAGCATTCCGTCTCGTGTAATACCAGCGTTGTTTACTAAAATATCAACATGACCATAGCGGTCTATTGTTAACTTCACCATTGCATCGACACTATCACGATCAACGACGTTCACCTTTGAGAAAGCGACATCATAGCCTTTTTCAGTCAACTCTTGAACACGTTTTGCGCCTAGCTCCTCATCAAAATCAGCGATAACAACCTTTGCCCCCTGTTTAGCAAAAAGCTCCGCCGCCGCAAGACCGATCCCATTAGCTGCCCCCGTAATAATCGCAACCCTGTCTTTTAATCTCATTCTTTGTTCCTCATTTCTCTAAAAATTTTGTGATTTCTGAATTTAATTGCTCCAGATCATCAACAAGTGGAGAATGACCACAATTCATTAGTTCAACAAATTCAATATAATCGCCTAAATCCTCGATAATTTCCGCTGTCATTTCCGCCGTAACAACAAAATCTCGATCACCACGCAACACTAAAACCGGAATTGTAATGTCCTTTACTTGATTCGTTCCATCCACCGCTCCGTTATGATCTTTACTAATATTAAACGTATTTAACGCATGATATACTTCAGCTAAATTCCGCTGAGTGAGCATATCATCTACGTATGCCTCAAACTGAGCCGGCTCAGGCTGCTTCTCTGTATAAATTAACATGTTCCACAATCCTTTAAGTAGCTCTCGATTATTCATATCATACGCCTTTTGAATCATAATCGTTTTTGCAGGGTCCGCTTTTATTTCTTCATATGTCGTTAAGCGATTCGATAGATCCGGCAACCCCTCTGGAGTCGATCCGAAAAATGGATAACCTCTAGTCGAAGCAGGCGCCAATAAGATCAGCTTATCACACAGCCCCGGATAATCCGCAATGAACTGCATAGCTACAGCCCCACCAGTCGACCAACCAACGATAGAAAAATTTTTCAAGCCAATTTCATCAACAAACTGTTTCACATCATCAGAAAAATCTTTAATCGACTGAATTGGCTCATGATAAGTCGAGCCTCCAAACCCACGCAAGTCAACAGCATATACTTTATACTGCTTGTCCAAATGATCAATGAGCACATCCCAATGTTTAGAAGAAGTCATATTTCCATGAATTAATAATAATGGTTCATTTCCACCTTGGCGCTCTCGATACGACAATGATTCTCCATTAGCTAATGTTACTTTATTTAATGCAACAGTCGTCATGTTTATTCCCCTTTTCCCTTATTGAAATGTTTTTACACCCCTCGTACGTTCATTCGTCAAAAATTAGGAATTTATTCTAACTCTTCCTTTCTTCCACGATATAAACGAAAATTCCTGCTTATATCGCCAGCTATTTTCCACTAATTGTCGTTTCTAAAAGATATATGACGATACTTTAACTCGCTATATCTTTTTTCTGTTGCGGAACTTCTTGTCTCTTGCTCTTTTGCTTACTTCTTAGTTTTGCTAACGTACCAACAATGCCTTGCGGAAAGAACATAACCGCTAAAATATAAATAATCCCAAAGAAGATAATCCACCGTTCAAAAATCCAATGTACTTTCGCCAGCTCCGTTAACCAATGATGAGCAAATTCAATTAAGCCAGCTCCAATGATGGCTCCGACCAATGTCCCTACGCCACCGATGATCGTAATTAATAACGCATCCAAGGTCACATCCATCGCAAACACACTCGTATTCACAAATCGCAACGACACCGAATATAAACTTCCCGCTAAGCCCGCAATGACTCCAGCGACAACCGAGGCAATAATTTTATAGTGAAGCACTTGATAACCAAGTGACTCTGTTCGCTGCTCGTTTTCCCGAATCGCTTGCCATACTTTGCCTAATGGCGAATGAGTAAACCGCTGTAACAAGACAAACACAACGATCATCGTAACTAGACAGATAAGATAAAAATCAGTACGATCTTTGGCGAAGTCTGGCACGCGAAAGGTAAACCCATCGTTTCCAAATGTCAACGTCCGCCATTTTTCTGCTAATACTAGAAATAAGCCAGAAAGAGCTAGCGTAAGCATCGCATAGAAATGACTTTTCAGGCGCAATGTCAACAAGCCAACAACATAGCTTAATAACCCAGTCAATAAAATCGTAGCAAGTACGGCTACTAAAAAGTAAAAAGGCGTCGGCTCAAATTGCTTCATAAAGATCCCCATCGTGTAAGCGCCAATTCCAAAAAACATCGCATGACCGAAAGAAACAATTCCGGTATAGCCGAGAAGAATATCATAGCTCATCGCAAAAATGGCAAAAATAAAGATTTGCGCGAACAAAATTAACATGCTACGTGAATCATAAATAAACGGCAATAAAAGGAGAAAAGCTGCAATGATCGCATACAACACCGTCTGTTTGTTTTGCTGATACCAAGCCACATTTTTCACCCCTTCGCCCCAAATAATCCTTGCGGTCGAAACACTAACACAATCGCCATTAACAACATGTTGGCCGCTAACGCTAAATCCGGTACATAATAAGCCATTAACGCTCCTGATAAACCGACTAAAATCGCGGCAAATAACGAACCACTAAAACTTCCCATTCCACCTATGACGACTACGATAAACGCAAGGATCGCAAACTCCATCCCCATTCCAGCATGAATCACACCGGAATATGGCCCAAACAACATACCACCAAGCGCCGCCATTCCTGCTCCAACCATGAACACAAGCATAAACACCTTTTGAATATTAATCCCTAATGCTTGGATCATCTCCTTATCCATTACCCCAGCTCGAACAACAAGACCAATTTTTGTATTTTTCAATATATATTGAACGAGGAAAAAGACAAGAAAGCCAATCAAAATAATAAACGCACGATATTTAATGATCGTAACCCCAGCTACTTCCCAGCTTCCCGTTAAATAATCAGGAGGCGCGGCTGAAATTTGGTTCGGTCCCCATACGACTTTCAACATTTCTGATAATACGAGCATAAGGCCAAGTGTAATTAAAATTTGCTGCACGTGATTTCCATAAACCGGCTTAATAATCCACTTTTCCGTCATCAGTCCTAATAAACACCCCGTAATAATCGCACCAACAATTCCAGCAAAGAAACTTCCAGTCACAGAGTAAAACCAAACACCGCTATAAGCTCCCCAAGCAAACAAACCACCGTGAGCAAAATTCAACACATCCATCAATCCAAAGATCAGCGTTAACCCAGCCGCTAGTAAAAATATGAGCATCCCAGTCGCTAATCCATTTAAAACAAGATTCATTAACACATCCACGGAAATAGCCTCCCTTCTTTAAGCGATTCCCAAATATTTTCTTCGAAGCTGTTCATCTTCCTTCAACTCCTGCATCGCACCATCGGTCACCGTTTTCCCATCGTCCACAATATAAAAACGATCACCAATCGTACTCGCCATGTAGAAATTCTGTTCCACAAGCACGATTGTCGTCTTGTCCTTCATTTGCATAATCGACTCCATTACCTTCTCAACAACAATTGGAGCAAGCCCTTTGCTCGGCTCATCAATCAGAAGCAGATCATTTTCATTAACGTACGCTCGTGCAATCGAAAGCATTTGTTTTTGCCCTCCACTTAACAATCCACCCGGCTTATGCCAAAACGTTTTCAAATCAGGAAACAACGCCAATATCCATTCGAGTCGCTCTGTTGTGACCTCATTTTCTTTTCTCATAGCCACCTTCATATTTTCCTCAACGGTTAAATCATAAAAGATCCCCTGATCCTCGGGAACGTAGCCAATTCCATTTAAAGCAATCGTATACGTAGGTAGCCGTTGAATTTCTTGACCTTTAAAAAGAATCTTTCCTGTCGCTGCTGGATTCAAGCCCATAATCGTTCGCAGCGTCGTCGTTTTGCCAGCTCCATTTCGACCAAGCAAAACCGTTACCTCCCCCTGCTTAACGTGAAAGGAAACACCTTGCAATATGTGAAATTGGTCAATATACGTTTCAATTTGATCCACTTGTAAAAGTGTGCTCATTCATATAAACCTCCTAAATAGGCTGTTTGCACAGTTTCATTTTTCATAATCGCTTCCGGCGTATCATCGGCCAGTAACCGCCCGTTAAACAGCACCATAATCGAATCAGATAAATCCATAATCATATCCATTTTGTGCTCGATTAAAATAATCGTTCGATCTCCCTTTTCTTTAATCTTTCTCACCGTTTCTAATATCGCCGGCACCTCTTCAAGCGACATACCCGCTGTCGGTTCATCTAAAAGCAAAACATCCGTCTCTAGCGCTAACAGCATCGCAATTTCTAACTTTCGCTTCTCCCCATGTGCCAAGTTGATAGCTAATGCCTCTTTTTTGTCTGCTAGTAGAACGAGTTCTAGCCATTGGAGTGCTTTTTCTGTCATCTCTTTATACTTTTTCGAATGAATGAGCATTTGGTAACGCACCCCTAGCTGCGACTGAACAGCTAAGCGAACATTTTCTAATACCGTTAAATTCGGAAAAACATTTGTAATTTGAAAGGATCGTCCAATCCCTGTTCGTGTTCGCTCAGTTGGAGATAAGCTCGTAATATCTTTTCCTCGAAAATAAATCTGGCCGCTGCTTGGCATCAATTGTCCACTAAGCAAATTAAAAAAAGTCGTTTTGCCAGCTCCATTCGGACCGATAATCGATTTAAAATGATGCTCAGGCATTTCAAAAGTCACTGCATCGACCGCTGTATGGCCACCAAAGCGAATACTTACATCCTTCGTTTCAATGAGTGCATTCATCCTATTCACCACCAATGTGTTCAATTTAGAGCAGGCTGTCTCATACATATAATTGAGACAGCCCACATGAAGATTATTTATTTAAAATTGGAGGAGCTGTTTCTTCCGGTGTTAATTCTCTAATTAAAACCGGTACAGGATAATCTACTCCCTCTTTTTCCTCCAGCTTAATTGCGTATAACGTTTGCAATGCTTGATGATCCTCCGCGCGGAATGTCATTTTCCCTTTCGGAGACTCGAAGTTCATCCCTTCCATTGTGTCAATGAGCGTTTGTGCATCTGTATCACTATCTGTCTGTTTTACCGCCTCAACAATCGCCATCGCAGAAGTCATCCCACCAGGTGTAAATAAGTCTGGTACTTGGCCATCAAAACGCTTCTTGTGTTCTTCAACGAGCCACTTATTCACATCATTGTCTGGAAGCTCGTGATAATAAACGGTGAACCCTTCCATGCCGATTAATGGCTTCATTAAAGATAAAGCGGCAATATCTGGTGCACCAGTTGAAATTTTGATGCCTTTTTCTTGTAGCTTCATATCAGCAATTTGATTCCAAGGAGAATTCGCACCTGCCCACACAACAAATAAGTAATCAGGCTTGGCATCAATGATTTTCTGAATGTTAGATGTGAAATCTGTTGCCTTTTGATCCGCGTACTCCTCGTGAACAATTTCAGCTCCTAGCTTTGTTGCCGCTTCTTTAAACGCTTTAATTCCATCGCGACCGAAGGAATAATCCGGTGCTAAAGTAGCAATTTTCACACCTTTTTTGGCGATAGCAGCCGCTCCAGCAATCGCATCTTGAGACGAGTTGCGTGCTGTTCTAAAAATATAAGGATTGAATTCAGAACCTGTAATACTATCAGCTACCGCTGGCTCAACGATCATAATTTTTTCATATTCCTCAGCTAACGGTAACACCGCTAATGTATCTCCTGAGCTTGAAGATCCAACTAAAAAGTCCACTTCATCTTCCTCTAACAATTTCGTTGCCTTTTGAACTGCTACTTCCGGCTTTGTTTCCGTATCTTCAACGATAAATTCGATTTTTCTTCCAGCTACTTCTTGCGTACCATCCGTAGCATAATCTAAACCAAGCTCAAAGCCATTTACCGTCTGCTTTCCATACGCCTCAAGTCCACCCGTTAATGAAGCGAGCACCCCAACTTTAATCGGTTCATCACTATTTCCTCCACTGCTATCTCCACCGCTGTTCGTATCACTAGACGTACAAGCACTAGCAAAAGCCATAACAAAAGCAACCATTAACAAAAACAACGTATGACGCGTGACCCTCTTCATTCCTCTTCCCCCTTTTACCTATTCAAAATAAAATCCCCTCTGTACACCTATCATAAATAAAACAAGTTACAAATGAGTTACACCGAAAAGCGGAAGACGCTGTTCAGCGACGTATGGGCTGGAATGATCCGCACGAGATAAAGGAAACACGGTGAACGCTAGTGAACCGATGTTGACTTATCGCAAGGAGGAGCATGGAAATCCACTAGTCGCTAGCGCCTGGAGCTGGACATCACCGAAAAGCGGAAGGCGCTGTTCAGCAGCGTATGAATTGGAGTCATCCGCACGAGATAAAGGAAACACGGTGAACGCTAGTGAACCGATGTTGACTTATCGCAAGGAGGAGGGCGGAAGTTCACTAGCTGCTAGCGCCTGGAGCTGGACAAATCGAAAAGCGGAAGGCGCTGTTCAGCGGCGTGGGGAATGATGCGCCCTCCCCACTCAAACACCAATAAACCCGCAAAAAAATGCGGGCTTACTATCACTCTATTTCGCTTCCATTATCATTTGATACATATATAGCGTTGGTTCAAGCGGACGCACACCAAGCTCTTCTTCTAAAATTTGATTGCATTTTTGATACCATTTGATCGCTTGAGGACGATTGTTTTTTCGATAATAACTGTACATCAGCAAGCGATATGCTTCCTCCCATGTTTCATCTCGCTCAATAATTTTTTCACACCATTGAATAGCCACTTCGTAGTTTTCGTTGCGAACAGCGAGTTGAGCCAGCTTTTCAGCTCCTCGCAAATAGTAGATGAGCAAGCGTTCTCGTTCATGGCTGCACCATTCATCATAACGACGCTCGGCTAAAAAGTCGCCATTATAGTATTTCATTCCCTTTTCTAAGCACGATAATGCTTTTTCTTTATCTCCTTCTTCTAACCCCATTTCAATCCACTGCTCAAATTGAGTCACATCCATTTCAAGCACGGCATCTGGATTAAGACCATAGGATGTGCCTTCCCGCTTAATAAAAAATGACGCTGACCGAGCCTTTCGTTGTGGCTCTAATACATTATTCACAGCATTTAATGCCACCTTAAAATCCCGGGCACAGCTGACTTCATCTTGATCGGGCCATAGTTTTTGAAAAATCTCTTCTTTCGGCAGCAACTGTTTATGATGAGTAATAAACAACTGGAATAACTCTTTCGCCTTGCCACGTTGCCATTGACGCTCTTCTACCTCTTTATCGCCAAGCCAAATGCGAAAAGGACCAAGAGCTTGTACACGCAACGTATAACCCGGATGAGATTGCAGCTTCGCTAACCCCATTCGGTGCAGCAACCTCGCAATATAATCAGGATAAACATTTTGTTTAGCAGCCTCTACAAATAAGTGCGGAAATAATTGCAAATCGAGCGGTCCAAACAGCGTTCGATGATAAAAAATAAATTCATAATCTCGCAATTGAACAAGCTTCATAAATGGAGAAAAATGTTTCATAAATAATTCATTCTCCGCTCGTTCATAATAAATAACTGCTTGCCAGAAATGACAAAACATTTTAATATAGTCATCCTCTGTGAGACGAGCCAGCTGCTCTGCCTTTTTCAAAAAGTCGATCGCATCCTCCGTTCGACGATTATAAATAGCGGCCAGTCCCATACTTAACGTAATGAGAGCTGATAACCACACATCATGTACGTTCTCTGTCTCCTTCAGAGCACTTCTTCCCGCCTCGATTGCTCGTTCATATTCTCCGCTTCGGCCGAACAACAGACATAATCCCATTTGAGGCTCGGCTTTTCCACGACTCACATGGAGATCATCCATCATTTTCAAAGATGTTTCATAACATTGCTTCGCTAAAGAAAGTTCATATTGATCCGTGACCTGTACAGCATGACCCATACGAATCCATCCACACGCTTCCACAAAAGGTGATTCCACATGTAAACCGAGATCGATTGAATCTTGAGCTAGCTCCTTCGCTCGCTTCCCATCTCCAGTGAATGAAGCAATTAATGACAGCAATAACTCCGTTTCCCGATGAGACTGCGGCAATTCTTTTTTCTCATCAACGTCCATCGCTAGCTGTGTTTCCGTTAACATCTCCTTTGCCCGTTTAAATCGGCCGGTCCGTAAATATAAACGGGCCTCTAAATGACGATCTTTGATCGGCACATTTAACGCCTTCGCTCGCCGAATCCACTTTTCCGCTTTGGAAGCCTTTCCAGCATTGATTAAATTTTCAGCTAGAAGCTGATACAACTCCGCAATCTCCTCTGTTGTACTCTTCTCATTTTTTTCCCTTAAATCAATCGCTTGATACAACAGGCGCTCCGCATGATAAGGCTGAATCGTGTCCAAATAAATGCGGGCTTTCCCTTCTAACGCCCGGCTTTTTTCAAGATAATCTTGCTTTGTTTCCGCATAAATAATCGCTTGATCATAACAGTATTCGGCTTCCTGATAAGCTGATCGATAACGAAGCACCTCTCCTTTTAAGTGCCAAAGTTTATAATAAACATTTAATTCAGTTTCTGGAATAAGCGAAAGCCAATCATAAAGCCCTTCAAGCTTGCCACTTTGTAACATGACAAACCCATATTTATTTAAAATCGCCGCCATCGACTCTAACTTATTTAATTTTCTATAAAAAAGTAACGCTTGCTCCCACTGCCCATTTTCTTCAAAAAAACAAGCAATTTGCTTCTGTAACAACTCATACCGCTCCGGCTGTTTCGTCCGAAATTGCTTCTCTAAAAACTCACGAAACAACGCATGATATTTGTACTTATCCTCACCAATTTTTTGGATAAATAAATTTTTACTCGTCAGCTCCTCAAGCATCTCTCCTGAATAAGGAATGCCCAGTATATGCGTACATTTCTGTTCAGAAACCATTTCAAAAATACAGGTCTGCTCTAAAAATTGTTGGATCATGGACGGTTGTTTGGAGAACACTTCAAACAGCAAATATTGAAACAGCTCTTGCAAGGAGTGCGAAGCTTGACTCGATACATTCGTTAAATCACCATTCTCCGTCAAGTGCTGTGCCATCATCCCTAACGCAATAACCCAACCTTCTGTCCATTCATAAATTTGTTGCAATTCACTCTCTGTTAACGACACATGATAAAACTCCGTAAATAGTAATTCCATTTCCTCTATTGTCAGCTTTAAATCCTTCTGACCAATCTCTAGCACTTGTCCACTCACCTTCATTTTCGTCAGCACGTGCCAGCTTGGACGACTTCTGCTGGCGATCACGATATGAAGCTGATAAGGACGGTGCTCAATCATTTTCTCCATCCAGCGATTAATCATCATGGAATGCTCCACTTGATGAAAATCATCTAGAATAATCACTAGCTCCTCCTGTAACGAAACCACCTCATTAATAAACAACGAGCAAAGAGCATTGAGCTCATCCTCACGTATGTAGCGATCCATTTGATCCATATACTGTAATAACTCGTCTCCAAACATCGGAAACTTGGACCGTACTGCATGAATCAAATAAGTTAAAAACGGGATTATGTCATCATCCATAGCTGAAACCGTATACCAACAACATTTTTCACTCTCATCCTGAGCGTACAAAGCAAGCCCCGTACTTTTACCATAACCAGCACCGGCATGAATCAATGTTAACGGATAATCGGATATAGTTTTTAGCTTTTTAAACAGTCTTGCCAATCGAATAAAATCTCCATGAACGGTTGGAACCATTAACTTTGTCTTCATAATTGGAATGGACATGACATCCTCCTTTTTTCATAATTATGTCAATATTTTATCATGTGGAAACTAAAAAAAGACTCGAAATAACTCGAGTCTAAAGTTGGGAATTTCTCATTAATTCCGCTTATATTCGCTGTGATTGTATCGTTTCTTATCGATTTTTGGCGTTTTTTATTAACTCGTCGCTTCAAGAGGTGGCTGACTTTCATGAGTTTTATCCCTCTCTTCATCTAACCTTTCGATCCTTTCAAGCTCTAACGCTTTCGGGACAGAAATACGATACGCTAACATAATCGCTAAAATCGCGCCGAGAAATTTCCCTAACATCACCGGAATAATAATCGTTGGTTGGAAGTTTGCTGGAAACGCTAGCTGATCCCCAATCATCCAGCCTCCGCTAATCGCATAGGCAATCGTTAATACTTTGTCTTTTGCTGGCATATCTTGAATAATTTTAAACAAAGCCAGTGGATTCGCTGTCGCGGCGATTACTCCAGCACTTCCTATACTACTCAAACCCAATTTCTTACCGAAAAATTCAAGCGGCTTCGCTAAATATTTTTGAATCGCATACACCATCGGAAACGCTCCAGCAAGCATAATCCCAATATACCCAGCAATCTCTAATCCCCTAAATTGATCCTCAGCATCCGCAATAATCGGATCGAAGCCCCAGCCTCCGAATATCGTCGAAAACACGCCTGTAAAATATTCAACAATAGAACAGACAAGAATTAAGATCATCGCCGTTCTCATAAACCAGCCGATCGCCATAAATCCTTTAATCATCGCATTAGGGAACATCCGTAGCCCAATAGCGATAAATACTCCAACAGCTATTAATGGCAGAAGATTAATCAAAATCGTACTGATCGACAGCGACAATTGATACGTTGAATCTGCTGTTGTACTAATCGTATCCCGGATTTTCGCATCCGTTAACGCTAAAATGCTCGTTGTAATAAATACACTGATAGGAACCGTCAAAACCCCCGACATCATCCCAAGCGCTAAATATTTATGATCACGTTTTTGCAACATCGCCAGCGCCACCGGAATTGTAAAAATAATATGAGGCCCCATAATAATGCCGTTCACCGTAGCAATAATCCAATTTTCTCGATCGCTCGCTAATACATCGGCAAGCTGATACCCACCCATATCACTAGAAATAAACGTAGTAGCCCCAATCGCTGGGTCAGCCCCAATCGCTGAAAAAAGCGGACCAAAAGCAAATTCAATAAACTTTGATAAATAGGGGATCGAAGCTAACGTCGCCGCAATCGGAATAAAGATCGGACCAATCGTGTAGATCCCTTCCATAAACTCTTTTCCCATTCCTTCTTCTTCATTACGGATCGCCGCAAACGCCCCTAGCATCGCAAAAGCCATAATCACATAAATAACATAAGTTCCTAAGTTCTCCATAGAACACAACCCTTCCTGAAATAAAATATGAATCTGAAAAATATTGAATTTTAAAATTATTTGCAATATTTATACCATTTTTCACAAAACAGACAAATTTAACTTAATTTCCCCTTAGAACCCTCGTTTTCTTCCGTAATCAATAGAAAAAACAGACCATGGCATAAATCTCCCTTTATGCAAATGATCATAATTCATTTAAAAATGAATAAACGACAAAATAAAAGAGACATGCATAAACAACTACACATGTCCCCTTTTTCTTTTACTCTATATTCGACACATTCGCCGAAGTAAAGGTCGCCATTTCCTTCACCATCAACGTTGCTGATTGCAAAACCGAAAAAGCAACCGCCGCTCCCGTCCCTTCTCCTAATCGCATATTTAACTGCAACAGCGGCTGTTTTTGTAAATAATCCATCGCTTGCACATGTCCGGGTTCAACAGAATGATGCGATAGAATCATATAATCCGCAGCTAACGGCTCCATTAATTTCGCCACACACGCCGCTGTCGAACAAATAAAGCCGTCTAGTAAAATCGGAATGTGATGCTCAGCCGCCGCCATCATCGCTCCGGCCATCGCCGCAATTTCCAAACCGCCCACTTTTGATAAAATATCTAAGCCGTCTTCAACATTAGGTTGATGAAAAGCAAGCGCTCGCTCAATGACCTCAGCTTTATGCTTCAATTGCTCCGTTGTAATGCCCGTCCCATGTCCGACAATCGAAGCGGGATCACACTGAGTAATACTCGCTAAAATCGCACTGCTCGTCGTTGTATTCGCAATACCTACTTCACCAACAATTAAGCACTTAATCCCTTTTTCAATTAAATCGACCGCCTCTGAATAGCCCACTTCTAACGCTTGCTGCGCTTCCGCTCTCGTCATCGCCAGTTCCTTTGAAAAATTCCCTGTTCCATAGCGAACTTTTCGATTCAAGACCTTCGCTTCCTTTACATCACCCGCAACGCCGACATCGACCACTTTAGAAATCGCTCCTATTTGTCGACTAAACACATTAATCGCAGCCCCGCCATGCACTAAATTGCTCACCATCTGCACCGTGACTTCCTGTGGAAAGGCTGATACTCCCTCTTTGGCAATACCATGATCCGCCGTAAACACGACCACTCCCGGTGGCGTCACCTCTGGAAAAGGCTGCCCCGTCATTTCAGCGAGCTGAATCGCCAACTCTTCTAAACGACCAAGACTCCCTTTCGGCTTCGTTAACGTATCAATATAATCGGTCACCTGCTGACCAATCTCTTTGTTTAATGGAGAAATTTGCTGTTTTAACATCTGTGTTCCTCTCTTTCCTGATGAAAATATCGAATATAACTATCATACCAGTTATCATTTTTTCAAAAAATAAATAATTTTAAAAATTCATCCTTGATTGACCACCATCGACATTAATGCTCGCACCGACAATCCAAGATGCTTTTTCAGATGCAAGAAAAACAGCGACATTCGCCACTTCTTCCGGCGTACCAAAACGCCCCGCTGGAATCTCATCGTCCACAAACGCTTGAATTCCCTCTGGATCTGCCTCTAACCGTTTTTTCCAATTGCCCGTTTCATGCAAAATACTCCCCGGCGCAATACTATTGACCCGGATACCATCCACAATCACTTCATCTGCCAACGACTTCGTAAAACTAATCAACGCCGATTTCGCATTATTATACGTCGCCTTGCCACCGCTCTCTCGTCCAAAAATCGACGTAACATTCACAATCGACCCGGCACCCGCTTTCTTCATATGTGACACCGCTAATTTACTTAAATGAACCGCTGAAAAATAATTCAGCTCCATCGCCTCATAAAACAACTCCATCTCCGTCTCCATTGCTTTACCGCCATTGCTGCCACCTGCATTATTGATTAGTACATCAATCATTCCATGCTCAGCAATAAAAGACGCCATCAGCTTTTCCCGTTCTTCCGCCTTCGTCAAATCCACGGCATAAATAGCGATCTTCCCACCAAATTCCTCTTTCGCCTGCTCTAATGCGTCTAGCCCACGAGCGGCAATCGACACATTCGCTCCTTCAGCCAAAAACGCCTCAGCAATCGCTTTGCCAATTCCTTTTGAGCCGCCTGTGATGAGTACGTTCTTTCCTTTTAAATGTAGATCCATAGAATAGCCCCCTAGAGATTTTAATGATGGATTTATTATAACCTTTTGGAGGGAAGGGGCTAAGTAAAAAAGCCTGATTCCTTGTAGCTTAATGGAATCAGGCTTTATTTTCGAAAAACGTTCTTTGGCAACCTGTGTTAAATAAGTGTTTTCCTTATACGAGGTGCTTCTTGGAATTTGTAGGACGTCACACATGGCTGATACCGAATATTTGTGAGTATTGTTACGAATCACATCTATTTTCGTCCCATGATCAGCGCGGCTTCCTTTAAAATATCATTTTCCATTCGTAGACGCTGCACTTCTTTACGTAGTTCAAGTAATTCTTTTTTTCTTCTGTCGTACGATTATCTTCTGCCTTGAAAGATCCCGTTTCCTTGTGACTTTTAATTCAACGATCTAATGAAGAAGGCATAATATCATATTCTCTCGCGATTTGCAGTTTTCATAAAGCTTCACCATTTGTAGCTTAAATTCAGCTATAAACGTTCGACGTTCTCTTCTTATTTTGACCCGCTCCTTAAGGTTAGTCATTTTAGTGTACTATCCTTATAAGAGTTGTCTAACTTAGTGTAGCCTATCCATGTTAGAGGGCTCAAATGATCTAAGCCCTCCGAACTCGCATTTCCTCTTTTTAAAAATTGGAACGAAAACTATTAATGACACTCTTAAAAAAATAGATTTTATCTTTAGCATTGTTTGAAGAGATTTAAGGTCAACTTTTGGTGTTTTGAGGTTCATCACCAAAAGTCGGAGGTGACACACTTTGAAAAATATGCTTCATTGCCAAACATAAAGATTTCTAATAAATATGTAGCTCTTTTTAATGATGAATCCGCAGTTTTATTGTCAACCCCAAGTTACGGTGATGAACCTCATTTTTACATTTAAAGGAATACCTGTAAACCCTGAAAACTTAAAAGAACTTATGAAGAGTTAATAAAGGAAGCAAGGGTACTAAGAATACGATTTCATGATTTGCGGCATACCCATGCTACATTGATGTTGACACAAGGTGTACATGCAAAAGTGATTTCTAAACGATTGGATCACAGCAATATAAAAACGACTTTGGATATACTCTCATGCGCTTCCTAACATACAAGTATACTTTTGGATAGAATAAAAAAGCCACAACTCCTTATGTATCAAGGTTTTCGGTTTCTCAACAAGTATGATTCAGACTGGGTTCAAACTAGCGACCGCTACCTTGTCAAGGTAGCGCCCACCCTACCAAATTTATCAAATACCAATCATTCATTCTCCAAAAACTCAACTCGAAATTTTAACAACCAAAATATCAGAATCCTCCAACGCCTTCAATCCATGTTTTTCAAGAGGATCAATATGTAATACATTCTCATTCGTTAATTCTACTTGTTGACCTTCCACATCGAAGAGGACTTTTCCTTTTCTGACAATGACTAAAACATCGCCATTGAAGTCGTGTTCTGGGATGAATTCATTGGTTTTTAGTTGAATGTTCAACACGTTTGTTTCATTAAACTGAATACATCTCTCCACATGCTTATTTTTTGCCTCTAAATGATTCGGTGTATGAACAATTTTCATAATTAATCTTCCTCCATTTTTTAGAATTTTAATAATCAATGGTTGTTACATCAAGGATAGAAAAATCGATTAACTCTAAATCCTTCCATTTCATCATAAATCAACACACACCTCAAAATCCACTAAATATTACCGATACAAATAATTGGGAGGTGAAACCAAATTGAAAATAGAAAGCATCCATTCTATGTCATACAAAAACTCAAGAAACGAAAACAAATCCTATACATTCGAAGATTTTAAACTACCAGAAGATAAAGATGGAAAAGGCAAAAAGGGGAAATTTGAAACCCGCAGAGAAAACGGCTATATTAGGCAATACATCATTAAGCAAGATGGCTCAAAAATATTAATTTCAGAAATAAAAGAATCTAACATTGAAATTTCATCAGAAAAGGCAAAGCTTAGTGAGCAACAATCAAACACTAAATATCTAATGGACTTATTAGCTATGTCAGCTAGCGCAAACACTCCTATAAAAATCAAACCAAATTTCAGACAAAAATGACAAGATGGAGCTATCCAGAAAGTCAGTTTTCATTGATTTTCTGGATGCTTCTTTCACCTTATGAGCGGATTCTTCGACTTTCTAGCTATTTCTTTGACCTTACAAACAGGTTCTTCGACTTTTTTGAACACTTCCCTTTCCACCTAAAAACCCGCTGCCTACCAATTAAGCAACGAGTTTTCAAAACGATCTATTTATCTATTTTCCGCATGTTCAGGCACTAACATCACCGGACACGTCGCCAATTCTAACACTTGCTTGCTGACGCTTCCTATTTTTTCTTGCCGCCCTTTTCCGACCGCCATGACGACGCATCGAACGTTTGGGTCACGTGCTTCAGTAACAATTTCCATCGCTGGAATGCCAACTCTAATTTTTGTGGAAACGGAATATTCACTATGATTGATCATGCTGCTTGCTTTTGAAATCGCTGGCATCCCTAATTCTCTTAGTGTTGATTGAATATTTAACAATAGGAGGTCGTCTCCATATGCTTTAGCTAGTTCAGTTGCATACGGGATTACTTTTAAGGCTGCCTCGGAACCATCTACTGGTACAATAATCGTTTTTGCCACTTGAATTTCCTCCATCACTTGATGTTGATTAATTATAACTTCATCTTAGCCTTTCCACCTTCTAGTAGCAAGAAAAGGCTCTTTCTGTGGCGCATAGCTTTTATTCTTTCTTAAAATAAAAAAAGCCAACACTGTAGTTGACTGTTCATTAATGTTCTCTAATAACTCCTAAACTATCTAAAATTATTTTAGCATCGTTATTTAGAAAATCGATAATATCTTCCCGTTGAAATACTTTTGCCTTATCTCTTAAAACAACCTTGATTCCTCGCAAATCAAATTGATAAGCGTAAGCATTGATCGCATGGATAGCGGCTAACTCTTGTCGAGAAATAGGCAAAACACCTGCATTCACCTTCTCTTTAACAAAGCTCATAATTTCTCTAGCATTACTTTTCAATCGAGCTTTATTTCCTTCTAATACTTCTATATTCTCTTCAATATATTTTCTAGCTTTAGAATAGTCTAGCTCATCCACACTTCGATTAATCTCGGTTATTAAATATTGCAACTCCAAAGTGGTCCCCCCCTAAAAAATCACTTTTTTAATATAATCATATATAACTAGTATGAAGTACCTTTTTTATAACTTCAATCCACCCTTATCCTTCACACAACCAATATTATAATACTATTCAAACGAATAATTCAGGGGCTATTGTCGTGTTTTTTGACTAATTGATCACATTTAAAAAATTAACATTTCATGCGCTAAGTAAGAAAAATGACAGCTAAATCTCAGCTTCTATTTCTCTTACTTTGCAGCTAGCTTTTTCACTTCCCATCATCAACCGAAAAACTTTTCCTAAAAACCATTGACTTTCCTTCGCAATTTTCATAAAATAATACTTGTCAGTTAAACGATTCCGTAGCTCAGCTGGGAGAGCGCTACCTTGACAGGGTAGAGGTCGCTGGTTCGAACCCAGTCGGAATCATACGTTAAAAGGCATCAATCCTCGACTGGGGATTGATGCCTTTTTCATTTCTTCTTCCGCCACATCATATAAATCGTAATTAAAAATAAAATCGTGATCAAAAAAGCAATGGATAGAACGATTTGAAAGGTGTACGTGTTCGTTAACTGTGAGTTATCTCCGCTGATTTTGATACCGATAATCACGCCAGCAATGATAATGCTAAAGGCGAGCATCATAATACTTAATATGAGCATATGAGCGATTCGTTCGATGCGGTTCATCATATCGTCGTCTGGTTTGATGTTCATTTGCAAGTGCGGCTCGCCTTTTTCCCATTTTCTTATCGTCTCATTAATGACGGTGGGCAGTTTGCGGGCAGATAGTTGGATTTGGCGAGTTAGCTTGCGTGTTTCCCGTAGTAGCCGCTTCGGATGCAATTGTTCCCACATAAGTCGTTCGCCCGTATCTTTTAAAATGACATTGAAGCGGATATCAGGGTCTAGTGCGGAGACTGTTTGCTCCACCTTTAAAAAAGCTTGGCCAACTTGGATAAATTCGCGCGGAACTCGAATTCCGTGTTTAGCAGCCAACGCAAATAGTTCTTGAAACATCGTCCCCATTTTTACTTCTTGTAAGGCGCGATCTAAATATGTGTTCATCCAAGTATCAAAGTCGCGACGCAGCGCTTTCGTATCCACTTCTCGATTAGCTCCCAACGATTGAATAGCGAGCGATAAGGATGCTGAGTCACGATCATTTAAAGAAAACAGGCATTCCGCTAACAATTGTTTCATTTCTTCAGACAGCCGGCCTGTATTGCCAAAATCAATTAAGGCAAGCGTATTATTTTTTAATAAAATTAAGTTCCCTGGATGGGGATCGGCATGGAACACACCTTTCACATACACTTGTGCTAGCACCGATTCAGCTAGAGCTTCTGCTAATTCTTTTCTCCTTTGTGGACTAATTTGATTGATCGCCTCTGATGTTAATTTTTTCCCTTCTACTAATTCCATCACAAGAACTCGCTCGCTTGTGTAGTCTGGAAAGATGGCCGGGACATATATCCACTCGTTGTCAATTTGTGCTTTCACACTTAATGCTTCAGCTGCTTCTAATCGATAGTTCATTTCTTTTAACAAAGAAGTGGCAAACTCATCGATCGTTTCTTTAAGGCTAAACTGCTGGGCTAAGCTTGAATTTTTCTCGGCAATCGCAGCTAAATGGCGCAGCACTTGAATGTCTTGGTTCACGACCATTTCGATATGCGGTCTGCGAACCTTGACTGCTACTTGTTCTCCTGAATGTAGGATAGCGCGATGGACTTGGCCAAGGGAAGCCGTGCCAATCGGTGTTTCATCAAATTCGATAAAGGAGCTTTCGAGCGGACCTCCCGATTCGAATTCGATGATTTGTTTAATGTCGTCAAAAGGAACCGGGGGTGCATCACTTTGTAACTTAGACAAAGGGACTGTCCACTCTGTTGAAAGAATGTCCGTCCGCGTGCTTATAAATTGACCGAGCTTCATAAACGTTGGTCCTAGCTCCTCAAAAGCCGCTCGCAGTTCCTCCCCCTTGACATGCTCCTTCTTCTCTTCTGTCGTTCCCCGTTTATAAAACGGAATTTTTTCACTTAAGCCAAGATCTTTTAAATAGCCGGTAAAGCCATGCCTCATCAAGACGGTGATAATTTCCGGAAGCCTTGTTAATGCATTCCAAGTTGTCATAAACTCCCCCTCCGTTTTTTCAAATGATAGCAATTATTCTATGAAACTGCGAATGAAAAATAATCAAAGACTCATTACCCCACCCGCTCTCTCCTTAAAAATAGAACGACAAGCACCAATAAAGAACAACCTACATACACAACAGCCCACACATTTCCTACCATCCCTGCCTCCGCTACTGACACCGGTGGCAACAAATAGACGAGCCATTTTACAAAGGACGGCAACGCTCCCATTAAAGATTCGCCAACGACCGATGCACATGTGAAAAAGGCTGCGGCGACCCATGAATATTTCTTCCCAGCAAGGTTCGTCACACTAAATAGTCCACCGACCCACAAGCCAAAGAACAGAAATAGCAGATGACTATATAGGAAAGCGCCAATATGCTGCATCGTTAACGGCTCAGTAAAGGTACGAAGAATGAGTGGAATGCTAAAGGATACCCCCATTAGCAACAAGCCCACGATCACAACAACGATCATTTTCCCATAAAGAAACACTTGCTTTTTCCGTACATATGATAGCAGAATCGATTTTTCACTGCCTTTCTCCAAGGAAAATAGCTTCATCGAAATCCATACCATCGTAGGAAATAAAAACAGAGCGGAAATAGAGAAGCTTTCAGCAATCGGTAAACCTTGATAATAATATTGAGTAAAAATCCAACAACTGTATAAAACAACGGGCGCAATCCATTGAAGCGAGTAAAAAAAGGAAAGGAGCTGATATTTTATCAATAATTTCACGCGTTCTTCCCCGCTTTCACTTCAAGAATGTGAGCACCTTGTTTCAACAGCTCTGTTAACATAAGATCTGATTCTGACTCTGCTACTGTTAGTGTCATTTTTTCATCCGATATCTGTTTCATCTTTTGGTGAATGCTTTTAGACAAAGGTTGTTTTGTAGAAAAAGTGATATGTAAAGTCGGACTGATCAGCTGTGCGGAAGAGAAATCCACTAATCGACCATTTTCCAACTTGGCTCGATGGGTGGCTAGCTTTTGAGCGAGCTGTTCTTCATGTAACACAAACACCATCGTTTTCTTTCCTTTTAATTCAAGTAGGGCCTCCACTACTGTCTCACATGCTGATTCGTCTAGTCCAGTAAATGCTTCGTCGAGGAAAAGCACATCAGATTCTTTCATTAATGCCTGAATGATTCCTGCTTTTTGCTTCGTCCCTTTTGAGCATTTCTTAAGCGGCGTATGTAAAAAAGGTTGTAACTGGAGAAGTTCGATGTATGAATCGAGCCTGACTTGATCTACAACCTTCCCCATCTCCATCATTAAGTGCAAATACGTTTCAACAGTAAATGGTAAGTGCTCTGGAAAATGTTCTGGCACGTAAGCATACGATTGAAAGCCTCTATTGACACTCCCTTGTTGCGGCTCATACATACCTGCTAATAACTTAATCAACGAGCTTTTTCCTGAGCCATTGGCACCCGTTACGACAACGGACATCCCTTTCATAATCTTCACATCTATCTGAGATAAAACTGGTTGTCCATTTCGAATAATATTGGCTTGAATCACCTCGATCATCGTTCGCATCTTTCCCTTCCTTATCGAGTAAAATCACCTCAAAATCTCAAATTCTACCATAACTACTCATTCCTAGTCATGTCAATGAAAAAGGGCCCCTTGAATAAAGAGGCTCTTTTTCATATCATCCTATTAACTCTTCTTCACCGTTCTCTACCGTCGCTTCAGCGATGCTATCTTCATAGTCACGAA
Source organism: Bacillus sp. Hm123 (assembly GCF_051842975.2). Lineage (NCBI taxonomy): Bacteria > Bacillati > Bacillota > Bacilli > Caryophanales > Bacillaceae > Bacillus > Bacillus sp. Hm123. The sequence continues at coordinate 1,020,230 of NZ_CM200277.1, read as the reverse complement.
TACGGTGGGCAATTCGAGAAGCCGCACCTGCTGCAATAGCTCCAACAATATCATCTAAAAAGGTGTGAACGCCTCCGCCTGTCTTCGTATCCAGCTTGCGAATAATTCCATCTTTGTTCTTATCTAAAAAGCCGTAAGTAGTGACAGAAATACTCCCATAACCAAGCGCGGCACCAAGCGCAATCGTTTCGTCCACACCAAACAAGTTTTCATCTGTTTCAATGATCGTTTGCAGTGGCTCAGATAGCTTTTTTTGTTCAGCTAATACATCAAGCTCTACGCCTACAAGGATGGCATGCTGTATTTCTCGTTTTAATAGTACTTTCTCCACACTTTCGATACATTCAAGTAGCGTTAACTCTTTGTTGAAGGGCTGTTGCATTTTCAGCACGATCTCAGCAATATCTTCCACTGTGACGCCACGTTCAAGCAAGCGTTGTTTAGCTGCTTCGGTTACTTCTTGGGAATTTACTCTTTTTTTCATCTTAGTTCTCTCCTCCCATGACCATTATAATGAAAATAAACGAACAAGTCATGTGAAACTCACTCTCCTCGGTTTTATGCTAAAATTAAATGAACATATTGAAGTGATTGGGAGGAGAAATATGACGATCAAACGCGGCACCATTCAAGATGAAAAAATTTATTCTAAAGAGCTAGGAGAGGAAATCGAGCTACTCGTATATCTTCCGGCAAATTTCTCACCGTTATATAAGTATGCCTTGTTAATCGCTCAAGACGGTAAAGATTACTTCCAAATGGGGCGAATTCCACGAGTGGCTGATGAACTACTTGCGGAAGAAGAGATTGAAAACTTAATTATTGTTGGCGTTCCTTATGCTAATGTGGAGGACCGCCGAAGAAAGTATCATCCTGATGGCGAACAACAAGAAGCTTACATTCGCTTTTTAGCTCATGAGCTTGTGCCGTTTCTTGATGAAAAGTATCCAGTATACCATGTTGGATACGGACGCGCTCTAGCTGGTGATTCACTAGCGGCTACCGTTTCTTTAATGACGGCGCTTCGCTACCCTCATACCTTTGGCAAAGTCATTATGCATTCTCCATATGTCGACGACAAAGTTCTTCAAGCGGTGGAAGTAGCCGAAGACTATAAACATTTAAGTCTTTATCATGTGATCGGTACAGGAGAAACAGAGGTGAAGACAACGAACGGAACGATTGCCGACTTCCTTACACCAAACCGGAAACTCCATGTTTTACTAGATAAAAAAGGCTTTGATTCGTTTTATGATGAATTTGATGGTATTCACACATGGAAATACTGGCAGCCAGATTTAAAGAGAGCTCTTTTGAAAATGTTTGAGTAATAATAACTAATTGCGATAGAAAATTCACTTTTCTATCGCAATTGTGAAAAATCTGATATAATATTCTAATAATGCAAATCAATTTTTTATTTTTGAGGAGAGTGAAGTTATATGAAATTTGGCGTAGTTATTTTCCCATCAAAAAAAACACAAGATTTAGTTAATTCTTATCGCAAGCGATATGATCCTCATTACTCTCTAATTCCACCACATTTGACTTTAAAAGGTCCATTCGATGCAGAAGAAAGTGACCTACCAAAGCTAGTCGAACAGTTAAAAGATGCGGCTAAAAAGCATCGGCCATTCACGTACCAGCTTAGTAAAGTGAAGTCTTTCCAACCACTAAATAATGTCATTTATATTAAAGTAGAACCGAATGAAGCATTGACGATGATGAATGAAGAGCTTCATGGTGATCACGTAGTCGGTGGACCAGCTGAATATGCTTACGTCCCTCATCTAACGGTTGCCCAAAAACTTTCAGATGCTGAACACGCAGATGTTTATAATTCATTAAATATGCTTTCATTTGATCAAGAAGAAATGGTCGATCGTTTCCACTTACTTTACCAATTAGAAAACGGCGCTTGGACCGTTCATGAAACATTTCTGTTAAGAGAGGAATAACACATAGTGCAAATCATAACAGCTAAGACAGAAAAAGAGCTGCAAGATGCTCTTCATATCCGCAAATTAGTATTTGTAGAGGAACAACTTGTCCCTCTTGATTTAGAAATTGATGAGTATGAACATTCATCTACCCATTTCGTGTTATATGATGCAGACAAACCATGTGGAGCCGGACGTTTTCGAACGAAAGATGGTCTGGGAAAAGCGGAAAGAATTTGTGTATTAGCCGATGTCCGTGGCAAAGGAGCTGGACAGCTCATTATGAATGCGCTTGAAAATTTAGCCAAGGAAGAGCATCTACCTGGAGTCATATTAAGCGCCCAAGTCCATGCCATTCCATTCTATGAAAAACTAGGATATGACGTCATCTCTGAAGAATATATGGATGCAGGTATTCCACATAAAACGATGAAAAAAGTATTTTAAATGAAAAAGGCTTATTCTCTAGTTGGTGAGAATAAGCCTTTTAGGAATGTTGTTCCATATTTAAGTTAAAGCCCCTTTCTATTTAAGCCAGTTTATTTAACTGCATTCCTTTACCACTAATTTTCGCTAATTGTGCTTCAAATGGATTATAGTTTTTTCTTTTTGCTTCGTTTGGATTCGCGTTGTGACTAGGATTTTCACGTTCCTCTAACGCTTTTTGAAAGACTGATTTTTGAACGGGATCAATAAAAGAATAATTCACTTCATGTGCCTTTACTACTCGTTCACGATATTGTTGATATTGATAGTTGGGAATTGGTAATATGTAACCCATGGTTCTCGCCTCCTTGAATCATTTTTACTTCTTACTTATCTTTACCCACTTCTTCTCGATGTTAAACAAATTCAAGCTCGGAAATCCGAGCTTGAAAAATGAGAGATTATTATCGTTTTTTATTAATCATTTCCGTAATCGTTTGAATATCTAGCTTACTGCCATCCTTAATAATTGTTTGGACAATTTGGTTTTCAAGCTCTTTCGGAACCGATTTATTAGCTAATCTTGATACTCTTTGGATGACACCTCTAACCGTCTTTTCATCCTTAAAATTGGCATGTTGCAAAGAATTAGCAAGGTCTATGACATCTTTCATATTTACGCCCGTCTTTTTCTCGATATTTTTAAATAATCCGTTATCCATGTTTTCATCCTCCTTTTTCTCCTTTTTATCTTATGCAAGAGCCGTGAAATGTTGAAAGCAAAGAAAAAAACAGACTTAAACGGAAGAGTGTTTAAGTCTGTTTTTTTCTTTTTTTAATTGTAGAAACTCGCACCAACAATAATCAATAAAATAAACAGCACGACGATTAACACGAATGTAGAACCTCCGCGATATCCGCCACCGTAGCCGTAACCTCCACAACCGTAGCCTCCAAAGCCGTAACCCATACTATTCACCTCGCTTTTTATAAGCTCACTGTTACTATATGAGAAAAGCTTAATTTTGTTTGGGCGAATATTTATAATTGTTATCCCTTTGGCTTAAACAATAGCGCTCCCATAAATCCAAAAACAATGGCGGCTGAGATCCCTGAACTGGTGACTTCAAACATTCCTGATAGCACCCCAACAAGCCCATGCTGTTCCGATTCCTGCATTGCTCCTGCCACCAATGAATTTCCAAAGCTTGTTATCGGGATGGTCGCGCCTGCTCCAGCAAAATCAACGAGTGGTTCATAAAGATCAAAGCCAGCAAGTATCGCTCCCGCTACAACTAAGTAGCTAAGTGTATGACCAGGAGTGAGCTTACCTACATCCATCATAAGCTGTCCAATGACACAAATCAGCCCTCCGATGACAAATGCCCAAAAAAACATACCTAGCATATTACAAGCCTCCCCACTGCAGAAGAATCGTTTTAATAAGGGCAACAACAAAAGCTGCAAACACCCCAAATACAATGACGGACCCTGCTAGTTTAAATATATTGCCTCCTACTCCAAGCACAAACCCTTCCGTTCGATGCTCAATCGCAGCAGAAATTACTGCATTTCCAAAACCAGAGACTGGTACGGCGCTCCCCGCTCCCGCATATTGTCCAAGGTGGTCATATACCCCAAAGCCTGTAAGCAACATCGATAGGAAAACAACCGTCGCCACTGTAGGGTTACCAGCTGTCTGCTCTGTAAAATTAAAAAAATAAATATAGAAATAAGTAATGGCTTGACCAATTGTACAAATAATTCCTCCAACAAAGAAAGCCCTTAAACAATTTTTCATAAGTGGCCTTTTCAGTTCATGCTTTTTACTCAACTTGTCATATTGTTGTTGAGCAGGAGTCTTTTTTTCGTTATTGTTTGCCACTGTATAGCCTCCCTCTACGTCATTTCTTTCTTTAATTCGAGAATGTCATTAAATCGTTTTTGAGCTTCTTTTTTATTGATCGTTCCCTCATCTATTTTCTCCCTTAATCTAACGACTTCAAGAAAAATTTTATAATCACTAGAAACGATAAATTCTTCATCCTTGTACTCTTTTTCTAAGCGTTTGTTTAATTCTTTCTCAATTTTTTTCATCCGAAATCGCTGTAAGTGCTTCACTTTATAGGCGATTAAAATATGATGATCATCTTTGATGACAGCTACATCATATATTTCATCTATCCGCTCGACTTCCTTCTTTATTCTCTCTACTTCAGGTCCCTTCTTCTCTAGTTGTATAGGCGCCGGATTTGTTGTTTTAATGAGTGCTAACTTACTCTCTTCTTGATCTTCGTTCGCATTACAACCCATTAACAGGATGGCACTCACAAAGAAAACGACCCATTTCATGCTGATTCCTCCATTCGAACCGCCGTTTATCTTTTATATTTCGCTTGTTCTTTCATTTTTATTTATAAAATTCTTCTTCCCCTCTAAAAAAAATGTCGAAAACCCCGATAATAATGATTGGGGAATTTTCAAGTGTTAGCACTATGTAAAAAGGGGAAACGATATGAACATTAAAACAAAACTACTATCTGTTATTTCCATTTTTATTATAACCATCGTCTGTCTTGGATCATTTTCTGTTTACATCATTAGCTCGACCATTCATGACAACAACGTGTTAAAAGACAAAATGGACATGCAGAAGAATGTGAAGCATATTCAATTTCGCTTAGCTGGTTTATCTAATGATGAACGCGCCTATATTATTACAGGCAAACAAGAGTTTGCGGATGGAATGAAAGAAAAAGCAGCAAACATTCAACAAACGATTGAGCAATTGAATCAAAATTATTATCAAGAAGAAAAACAATTATTAGCAACAAGCTTTCAACAATTTGAAACGATCAATCAACAAGTCATCACGAGCTATGCTGCAAAACCAGAAGCGGCAAAAGCTCTACACTTCGGTGAAGAACGTAAATTAAGAAAAGAAGTGTTAGACCCTGCTGTGGATGACATCGTCAATCAGTTAGACCAAGACGTCACCCAATTAAAAGAGGCGATTGAAAATAAAGCAAGTTGGAGTAAAACGACGTTGCTAATCGTGACGATTGTGTCAACAATTGCTGGTGTAATCTTCGGTAGCTTACTAATCCGAACGATTCTTACTCCTTTAAAACGAGTCAACCGTCAGCTCGATGAAATTGCTCGTGGCGAGGCAGATTTAACAAAAAAAATGGATGTGACTCGCAAAGATGAATTTGGTCAATTAGCCATTTCCTTCAATGCATTTGTTGAATCTTTGAGGACGTTCGTTGTCCAAATTAGCCAGTCGTCAAATCAAGTATCCGCCTCTTCTCAAGAGTTAACGGCGGGCGCAGAGCATTCAAAGGAGACAGCGGAACAAGTGAGCCATTCGATGCAATTAATCGCGAGCCGTAACAATGAACAACATGATGTGATGGAAAGTAGTTTAACTTCACTGAGAGACTCACTTCGTCATATGAGCGATGTTGCTTCCAACACTCATCATGTCGCCTCACTTTCTACGACGATGAAAGAGCAAGCCAATTCAGAGGCTAATTCAGTCAATGAAGTATTAGCCCAAATGCAATCGATTGATCAATCCGTTGAATTAGCAGATAAAGGTCTTCACTCTTTAGCGACAAGCGCAACAGAAATTAGTCAAATTTCTTCATTGATTACCGACATTTCTGCCCAAACAAACTTATTAGCCCTCAACGCCGCTATTGAAGCAGCAAGAGCTGGAGAGCATGGGAAAGGATTTGCCGTCGTTGCCGAAGAAGTGAGAAAATTAGCGGACGAAACGAGCCAATCAGCTGGCCATATTCATCAACTCGTGACAACGATCCAAAGTGAATCCGCCGATACCGTCAACAGCCTTCGCTTCGTAAAAGAAAACGTCTCATCTGGAATCGAACTTTCTAAACAAACAGTGAAGGGAATTACAGCTATTCTTCATTCAATTGATGAAGTGACAGCGAAAATTCAAGAAGCGGCCGCTACTACTCAACAAATCTCTTCTAGCTTTGAACTAGTTCAACAGTCAATTGAAGAAGTTGGCGAGCATTCAAAAGAGACAGCAAACAATACGGAGGACATCGCCTCGGCGACAGAGGAACAATTCGCTTCTGTGGAAGAAATCACTCAAGCGGCTTCCTCCCTCTCACGTTTATCAGATGAATTACATGCAATGATTTCAAAATTTAAAGCATAAATAAGCAGGCAGATGACTCGTTGATCATCTGCCTGCTTACTATTCGTTATCCTTGATCAAATATTGAACGACCGTTTCAACTAACGCCGCCCCTCCTGCAATCGCAAAAATCAACAGCAGCGGTTCGGCTATGAGAGGAAAGCAAAAATAGAAGAGAACCCAAAAAGCAGCTACCCAAACTCCTGTACACCAGTAACAGCTAAGTAGCCTTCCTAAAAAGCCAACAACTCCTTTTTCCTTTGGAACAATAAACGTTTCCAACTCACCATTTCCTGTTTTCTCCATCACTTCTACAAAAAATGGTCTTCGCAATAGTTCTGTAATCTCATCGAACACCATTAATCGTGTAAGACGAAAAGAAGCCAAAATGAAAATAAGCATTTCCAATACGGTCATATCCATGCTTCACCTTTAAAAAATATTATTTTCTAGGTTATTTATCCATACCTTTAACCTGTATAAGCCATATGTTAATACTGTAAGAAAAATAGGAAAGGAGCTTTTATATGAGTTGCAAAGATAATGTTGGTGCTGCTAGAAGAGGCTGTGTTTGTGAAGTGGTGCGTGCCATTAATGATCTCCAAAACGAAAACATTGGTGATGATTGTTTAGATTGTAAAGATTGTTTAGTGGAGCCGCTTGGTGACTTAGCAGGTCCTCGTCGTCGTAACGCTGACACTCGTGTATTCACATTAACGACGAAAGAGGGAAATCCATTTTTCGCTTTCTTTGGACCAATTGATGATGGCAACCATCATCATTGTGATGAAGTTTGCGTATCCATCTTCTTCCGTGTAGAAGAAGTATTCGATAATTGCTGTGCTCGTCTTCGTGTATTAGTACCATTAGATGAGGGGAGAGATCCAGTAAATATTACTGATGACTGTTGCGTGGACTTGAAAAAAGTGTGTAAAGTAAGAAACTTCCGTGCGACTCGCAGCTGTGTAACTGTCGATCTGAACTGCTTCTGCGCTGTACAATGTATTAGAGACGTAAACTTAAATATTTGTGATTAATTCAAACAGGCAGCGGGCGATCATCCGCCGCCTGTCTTTATCTTGGACCAATAATCTTAATATGTTTTAACTCCTCACGATCGATTATTACGATTTCCTCTTTAAAACTTTTCACTTCAATTTTTTGATCCGCCCAATCTTTTAGAGTTCCTTTATAAGATTGATTTTCGCAAATAAACTCACACGGAAAAGGAATAAACTGTCTAGACAAATGTTCTAGCTTTTCATCGAGGGTCATATTCCGAAACGGTTTCACTGGCTTAATTCCTAACCACGACGGTTTCTTCTGCTCTTCTACCGGCTCTTCTACCGGCTGTGTCTGTTTGATCTCCTCTTTCGCTCTTTCACTAACTTCTCCTTCAACATCCCATTTTTCAACTAAAGGACGTTCTTTCTCTTTTTTCTTTTTCCGTTCCGACTCTTTCATCTCCACATTCTTCGTATGGAACGATTGCTGCATACTAACTTCCGGGTAATGCAAAGAAGGCTGCTCAATATACATAAGCGGCTCTCGCTTCTTCTGTTTCTTTTTCATTATAAACACCTCCTGCAAAGCTCTTGTTAAATATATGTCTGTGCTTCTTAGATAAGAATAAAAAACCCGCTTTAATAAGCGGGTTTTAGAGTAATATTATCGTGCAATAATATGGAAGCCAGAGTCAACATGAAGGTTTTCACCTGTAATTCCACGAGACATATCGCTGAATAGGAAAACAGCTGTATCTCCCACTTCTTCTTGTGTCGTTGTTCGACGAAGCGGAGCTGTTTCTTCGATATCTTTTAAAATCGAATTAAAGTCGCTAATACCTTTTGCCGCTAGCGTACGGATCGGACCAGCAGAGATGGAATTCACACGAATACCATCTTTACCGAGGTCAGCTGCTAAATAACGAACGCTCGCATCTAAAGAAGCTTTCGCCACACCCATCACGTTGTAGTTTTTCACCACGCGCTCGCCACCTAAGTAAGTTAACGTGACGATGCTGCCTCCTTCTGTCATTAAAGGCTTTGCATATTTCGCTACAACCGTTAGTGAGTAAGAGCTAATATTATGAGCAAGGAGGAAGCCTTCGCGTGAAGTATCAACGAATTCACCATCTAGATCTTCTTTATTCGCAAAAGCGATACAATGGGCTAAGCCATGAATCGTGCCGACCTCTTCTTTAATTTGCGCAAAGCATTTTTCGATATCAGCATCAACCGTCACATCACACGGTAAAATAATTGATTCATTTCCTTCTAACGTGTCTGCCAAATCACGGACATTTTTCTCAAGGCGTTCACCTGCATAAGTAAAAATAAGACGAGCACCTGCTGCGTGTAAAGATCGGGCAATTCCCCAAGCAATACTTCTTTTATTGGCTACACCCATCACAACAAATGTTTTTCCAGCTAATGAAAGTGTCATTTTCGTTCCCCCTGTTATTACAAGTTATTAGTACCTAGTAATAATATTAACAGGAATTACTGAAAATGAAAAGCAATGAATCAAAAAAGAGCTCTTAAAGTCCACAATATTGGTTGCTTTAAGAGCTCTTTCGCTTTTCTTTGTCCAGCTGCAGGCGCTAACGGCTAGTGAACTTCCTCGATCCTCCTTGCGATAAGTCAACATCGATTCACTATCGTTCATCGTGTTTCCTTTATCTCGTGCGGATCGTTCCAGTCCATACGCCGCTGAGCAGCGCCTTCCGCTTTTCGTTTAATCAAATTCTAGTTCGCGTTTTAGTTCGTCTACGTATTCTTTGGAGCCGGTGACGATGAAGCGATCATTTAAGTGTAATTCTGTATCTCCGTGAGGAACGATGGATTCGTTGCCACGAAAGATTCGAACGAAGATAACATCTCCTGTAAATGGGAATTTCCTAAGTGAGATTCCTTCATAATCAGCATTATGCAGCTCAATTTCGTATAAAGATGTTTCTTTGTTCGTTAAGATGCTAATAATACTTGGCGATTCAATCAGCGCTCTTAGCAACGCTTTAGAAGAAAGGAAATAAGAGAACGTTTCGATGTCTGCTTGAATCATCCGCTTCTCTTGTTCTTCTCTTTCCACATGAGCAATGACTCGTTCTACGCCTCGCTCTTTTGCTTCGAGCGCAAGGTTTGCATTATGCGCTTCATCTCCCGTTGTAATGACTAAGATGTCCGCATCAAACACGCCATTTTCAGCTAATAAATCTACTGACAACTCATCCAGTTCGATAATATCAAAAACAGACTTGCTTAAATTCCCCTCTTGAACTTCTGGTTTCTTACGGTAAACAACCGTATCGTATAAAGAAGACTTCAACTCTTTAGAGATCGGCATTGTATACTGATTCGCTCCAACGAAAGCCACTTTGATTTGCTTTTCTTCCCTCATATATGGCGGGAATAGCTTTTTAAAGACGACTGGCGTAATTAAGCAAGTGATAACTGCCACTAAAATCAACGTACCACTCATTTGTGACGTGATCACTCCAAGACCCTCGGCAATTTTAGCTGCGGCAATCACAAGTGACAATGTGGATGTTAATAAGAAGGACGATGCCACAATGGTTTTCATATCGTACCATTTTTTCAAATATAGCATCGGCAATATTTTTGAGATAAATAAAGCTAGCATTAACAATGGAATAAGCAACAATGTCTTTTTATCACTCAAAAGAGACCATAGTTCAAGCTCTACCCCGACCATCACAAAGAAAATTGGAATTAAAAATCCATATCCGAATGAGTCAAGTTGACGTACTAGCTCGTTTTTCGGTGCTAACAATGAAACAAGCACTCCGGCTAGAAAGGCACCGAGAATATTTTCAGCACCTACATATTCAGATAAAGCCACAAGTACAAGCATTAGTGTGAATACGGCACGAGTACCAATTTGCACGGTACCCGTCGAGAGCGCTTCGAAAAAAGGATTATTTTTAAACCTTTTAGCGACGAAATAAAGCAGAACACCTACTCCAAAGAGAACAAGAAGTAGCCATGTGTTGCCACCCTCTGTACTATTAATGGATACATAAACAGCTAATAAAATCATTGTTACTAGGTCGGCAATAACAGCGACAAGTAAAATAATTTGTCCAATCACCGTCTTCATTAAATGAGCTTCTTTTAGCGTCGGAACAACTACACCTAGTGAAATTGTTGAAATGATTAACGTCATCAAAAATGCATCTTCTATTAAACCTAACAAAACAAACAAATAGGATAACCCGTATGACAAAACGAGTATTCCAATAAACACTATAGTCGCTGCTACAAATGTATTCGGTTCCTCATTTGTTTTCAAGTGCTTCTTCTTTCGCTTTTTATCTGTGGAAAATGCCGAAAAATCAATTTCAAGCCCACTTAAAAACATAAGGAAAAGGAATCCAAGTGTTGATAGAATCTCCAACCAAGCATCGGGTTCAACTATATCAAAGCCACTTTTTCCTAAAATAAGACCTACAATGATTTCTGCAATGACGACTGGAATGAAATTCAACTTCAATCGATGCAGTAATATCGGTGTAAAAAAAGCAGCCACAACAACGATTAGTAATGAAAATAACGAAGCATGTTCTTCCATAAATTCTCTCCTTCCTACTCATTAATTAAGGTGTATTCACTATACTATCAAAATCATTTGAAGTTGTCTTTTAAAAAAGATTAATCTTATATTAAGTTTTAACTAGGAAAAACTAATGAATAAAGGAGTGCTTGATTATGAATATCGATATGATTGGAGACATTCACGGTTGCTTTCAAGAATTTAAACAGTTAACGACTAAGCTTGGCTATTCATGGGATGGCGGGCTTCCTGTCCATCCTCAAGGACGATTACTTGGGTTTGTCGGCGATTTAGCTGACCGCGGTCCCGCCTCTCTCCAAGTGATCGAAGTGGTACATGACTTATGGGAAAAGCAATTGGCTTACTACGCTCCTGGCAACCATTGCAACAAATTGTATCGGTGGTTTTGCGGAAACAACGTGCAAGTCACACATGGACTAGAAACAACCGTAGCTGAACTTGAGCAGCTAGACAACCGAGACTTTAAGCGCATGAAAAAGAAATTTATGAACCTTTATGAGCAATCGCCACTTTATCAAATTTTAGATGAAGGTCAATTAATTATCGCCCATGCTGGCATCCGTCAGCAGGATATCGGCACATTCACTTCCAAAGTGAAAACGTTCGTCCTATACGGTGACATCACAGGTGAAAAACATCCTGATGGCTCTCCTGTCCGCCGCGACTGGGCAAAGCACTACAATGGTCAACCTTGGATTATTTACGGTCATACGCCAACAAAAGAAGTACGAGTTATTCATCATACTGCTAATATCGACACAGGCGCTGTCTTTGGCGGCAAACTTTCCGCCTTCCGTTATCCTGAAAAAGAAATCGTCTCTGTCCCATCCTCCATGCCTTTCGTTCCAGAAAAATTTCGCAGCTTTGAGTAAAAAACAGCCCGCCTTATTCAATTGGCGGGCTTTACTATGAGTTTCTTCGATCTTCGCGACACTTTCTTCGACCTTCGCCTACTCCAGCAGCCGCTGCAAATCAGCAGCCAACGGTAAATAGAACTTGAGCTCTTCTTCAGTGACAGGATGACGAAAGGCTAAGTCACTACAATGAAGAGCTTGACGATCTATTTCCTCTATAGATCCCCCATACAGATCATCACCTAATAATGGATGTCCGATATAAGACAGATGCACTCGTATTTGATGGGTGCGGCCAGTCTCTAGCTTTAATCGAACTTGAGCAAAGGTTTCATACTGGGTTAACACTTCGTATCGAGTGTAAGCATATTGACCATCCGCTCTCACTTCTCTCTCAATAATACTGGTCTCTTTTCGACCAATAGGCTGTTCGATCACGCCAACGGTATCGGCAAACAAGCCAGAAGCAAGAGCCGTATACGAGCGAGAGATGAGCCGCTTTTTTTGCATATCTGACAATAGATGATGAATATGTCGATGTTTCGCCACTAACACAAGACCGGATGTATCACGATCGAGCCTTGTAACAATATGCACAGTAGCCTCGATTCTTCGTTGTTCATAATAGCCGATTAAAGCGTTCGCCAAGCTACCTGTCAGATGCTCCCTAGATGGAATTGTATTCATACCCGCGGGCTTTGCTACGACTAGCACATACTCATCTTCAAAAACGATCGACAACGGTATGCTTTCTCCTTTGATCCCATCACTCGGTGTTTCTCGGGGAAAGATCAGTTCAATTCGATCCCCTACCTCTATGCGATAACGGACATTTTCCTCTTGATCATTCACTAAAATTTGACCGCCGTTATATTTAATATCGGTCAGTGCTCGCTTAGAGATTTTTTTGCTAGCTAAAAAATCTCGCAACAGCTTACCGTGATCGTTTGCTTCAACAGTCCAAATTAACCGAAACCTCTTATTCATTAGTTGCTAACAAACGAATCATGAACTCGCTTCCAAAATGGAAATGGACGGAAACGAGCAAAGCGAATTTTTTCATTAGCCACTCGATATTGAATCGATTTGACATCTTTATGAAGCAACGTTAAATGATCAATCGTCACAAGAAAGTCCGGTCGGTTCACAGGTCTTAGCATACAAGTATGATGAGCGGGCAAAATGAGTGGGGAGCCTACTGTACGAAACACTCGGTTATTAATAGAAGCCATCTCTGCTAATTGCAGCGCACGAATCGATGGATGTAAAATCGCTCCACCTAGTGCTTTGTTGTATGCGGTGCTTCCTGAAGGGGTCGATACGCATAGACCATCACCTCGGAACCGTTCAAAATGATCGCCACGAATTTCCACATCCATTACTAGTGTCCCTTCCACACTTTTCACCGTGGATTCATTTAAGGCAAGGTATCTTGTTTCTTTACCACCATGCTGGTATCGAATGATGGTTTCTAACAACGGATATTCAATAATTTGATAAGGCGTGCGGGCAATAGCGATGACAAGCTTTTCAATTTCATCCGGCACCCAATCCGCATAAAAACCTAAGTGACCGGTATGAACACCGACAAATGCCGTTTTATCAAGTCTAGAACTATAGCGATGAAAAGCATACAAGAGCGTCCCATCTCCACCAACAGAAATAACAATATCTGGCTGTTTTTCATCATACGTTAACTTAAAATCAAGCAAATAAGTGCGAATTTTATGCATTAAGGCATTCGATTTCGCATCGCCTTTAGACGTAATTGCAAATTTCATGTCAGCCACCCTTTTTCCGTTTATTCTTTCTTCCTGCGCTCATTTGTTGGCTCTTTTTTCTTTGTAAAAAAAGCTTGAGCTTCCTTTATTTCTTCGCGAATTAAAGACATTTCCTCATCGAGCCTGAAAGCTGCCTCAGCCGCTCGCTGTAGCCGCATTTGAATTTCTTCTGGAAACTGTCCGTCATATTTATAGTTTAAAGAATGTTCAATCGTCGCCCAAAAATTCATCGCTAGCGTGCGAATTTGAATTTCAGCTAAAATTTTCTTTTCGCCATTGATCGTTTGAACCGGATATTCAATCACTAAATGATAAGAACGGTAACCACTTGGCTTTTTATGAGAGATATAATCTTTCTCCTCTACGATCGTAAAATCTTTACGCATTCGCAGCTTTTGTACTACTTTTTTAATATCATCAACAAATTGGCACATCATTCGTACGCCAGCAATATCTTGAATTTCCGATTCTAATCGCTCAAATGGAATACCCTTTTCGTATGCCTTTTCGAGAATACTGGCAATCGGCTTAACTCGGCCAGTCACAAATTCGATCGGCGAATGCTCATCCTCAAGCTCAAATTGAGTCCGCATCCCTCTAAGCTTCACTTTCAATTCTTCTACTGCTTGTTTATAAGGTGATAAAAACTCATCCCAACGTATCATCTATCTTCCCTCTCAAACATAATTGCATTGTTATTGATGCAAAAAGACCTTCTCTACCGCTTCAACCATCTCTTCTCCATAGTTGCCGTTGCCTTCAATATTATTGATCAAATAAGAAAGCTCTTCACTCCAGTTGCTTAGTTGAAGACGAGCATCCGCTCCAATGGCAAACAAGCTAGCGCCTTTTTCCATCGCCGTCTGCAACTCCGTCCAAACACTTTCATGTATGTATAAATAAATAAATTCATCATTTTCTTCAGCTAAATAAACAAATGCTTTTTGATCTGAATCAACAATTATTTGTCCGCTTGCTTTCACTGTAGACAATGCAACTGGATGCTCCGAAAGCAAACCTAGCTCTTCCTCATTCCATACAGCTTTCGTAAAATGAATCGTCTTTCTCATCTTAATTCCCCCTTTAATTCTTGCTATTGTTTCGGTTTGTACATTTCATCGAAAAAAGCCCATTATACATTTTAACACATCTTTTCCCTTCAAATATAGACACATGAGCTTTAGAATAAAAAGTAACGAACAAACTAATAGGAAAAGAGGATGTACGCATGAATCAACAATTGGAGATTGAGTTTAAAAACTTGTTAACGAAAGAAGAGTTTTTGCAACTACTTCAAATCTTTCACGTACAAGAAGAAAGTTTCGCTTTACAGCATAATCATTATTTAGATACCGAATCGTTTCACCTTAAAGAACAAGGATGCGCTCTCCGCGTCCGAGAAAAAGAAAGCACATTTGAACTTACTCTTAAACAGCCGGCGGAAATTGGTCTCCTAGAAACCAATCAATTCTTGCTAAAGGAAGAAGCAGACGCCCTATTGATCAACGGAAAATTTCCAGAGGGAATCGTTCAAGAAGTCCTTCAACCACTTCGATTAGACTTCGATTCCTTTCATCATTTCGGCACGTTATCAACGAAAAGAGCGGAAATACCGTATGAAGTAGGCATTCTCACTTTTGACAATAGTTTCTATTTAGGTAAAGAGGACTATGAATTAGAATATGAAGTAACAGAAGAGCAAAGAGGCAAAGAAATATTTGACTATTTACTAAATAAATTTCAAATTCCTAGGCGAATAGCCGATAATAAGGTTAGAAGATTTTACTTAGAAAAATTACGCCAACTAAAAGAAAAATGATCGGAGAAAACGATGAGTAACGATTTTTTTAAAACAATCATTCAAACAAGTATGATGCAAGGCATGCCAACGATGCCTACTAGCCCTCTTACATCAACGAACCCGTCACAAATATTCGGCGCCGTGCTACAACAAGCGTTAATGCAAGGGCTGAAGCTTGAAAATGGGGCGCCTTTGTCTTCTCCAGCTACAGGAGTAACATTGCCACAATTACTGCCTACAAAGCCTGGCGCTGATGTGATCAAACCTGGTGGGAAACCGCTAAAAACCGATTTTGATGACATTATCGCAAGAGCAGCGGAAAAGTATAATATTCCGAAAAAATTGATTCAAGCGGTCATTAAGCAAGAATCTAATTTCAATCCAACTGTCGTCAGTCATGCTGGAGCAAAAGGCTTAATGCAATTAATGCCAGCTACTGCTCGCTTCCTCGGTGTAACGAACCCATTTGATCCCGAGCAAAATGTCTTTGGTGGAGCGAAATATTTACGACAAATGCTAGATAAATTTAATGGAAACATTAAACTTGCCCTCGCCGCATACAATGCTGGACCTGGTAATGTGAAAAAATATGGAGGAATTCCACCGTTTAAAGAAACACAAAACTACGTTCAAAAAGTAACGAATACCTACTATTCATAAGTGCTAAGCTTCTCTGTTTGTCTTCGCATAGGATTCTTCGAAAGAGAGAATCCTATGCGTGAACATCCAAGTTTGCTTAGCACTTTTGATAAGCTTCGTTAAAAGACTATTTTTTTGAGCAGGCACTTTGTTTGTGTTATACCATCCCCCTTGTTAAAATGAATTTACTACTACAAGGAAAAAAGGAGTTATTGGTATGGCCGAAAAATCAATAGCACCATACGAATTTATCGGAGAAGAGAAACTTTCGGAGCTTGTCGATTTGTTTTATTCAAAAGTAGGCAAGCATCCTGACTTATTTCCAATTTTCCCTGATGACTTAACTGAAACTGCTCGTAAGCAAAAACAGTTTTTAACTCAATATTTAGGCGGACCACCTTTATACACAGAGGAGCATGGACATCCCATGCTTCGCGCTCGTCATATGCCTTTTCCGATCACCCCTAAACGTGCCAACGCATGGCTCCAATGCATGTCAGAGGCGATGGATGAAACGGGCATAGATGGGGAATTTAGCGAATTCTTTTATCATCGGCTTGAATTAACCGCTCATCACATGACAAATCAGCCCGAAGAACCAGGTGAAGAAGATTGAAGCCATCTGTATTGCTTAATCGAATTTGTTCAACTCAACAAAAACCATTGGAGATTTATATGTTTGTTGATCCTCTATGCCCAGAATGTTGGGCTTTAGAGCCGATTATTCGAAAGCTACAAATCGAATATGGTCATTATTTCAGTTTAAAAAAAGTACTCACGGGCAGACTGTCAACTTTGAACTTGCAAAAGCATAAATGCAATGGCTTAGCGAAACAATGGCAAACAACAGCTACTCGAACGGGAATGTCTTGTGACGGGAATCTTTGGATGGATAACCCCGTCTCCTCTCCTTTCATCGCGTCAATCGCTATTAAAGCGGCCGAACTGCAAGGACGACGACATGGAAGCCGTTTTTTACGAAAATTACAAGAGCAGCTTTTTTTAGAAAATGAAAATATTTCTGATCTTGCGATATTAACAGATTGCGCTGATCAATCGGGCCTTGATAGAGCGGAGTTTTTAAACGATATTCATTCCTCCAGTGCAGCGAAAGCTTTTCAATGCGATATGAAGATTTCAGCAGAAATGGACGTAGAGGAAGTACCGACTCTTGTTTTCTTTAATGAAAATATCGAGGAGGAAGGTATTAAAATTTCTGGTCTGTATTCTTATGAGATTTATGTGCAAATTTTGCAGGAGATGCTTGAGGAGCTTCCGGAGCCACTTGTTCCACCTTCTTTAGAAGAATTTTTACAATACTTCCGCCTAGTCGCTACGAAAGAAGTAAGCGAAGTATATAATCTACCGATCAAAGAAGTAGAGATGGCTATGAAAAAACTCCAATTACAGCGAAAAGTGCGGAAGATCCCCGCAAAATACGGATCTTTTTGGGAATATATAAGTGAATAATGCACAAGACTAAGCCGCCCGAGATTATAAGCTAAGCCTATGATCTCGGGCGGCTACTTGTTTAAAGCTGAATCTGAAGGCATAAGAAAAGACCTTGTATCAACTACAAGGTCTTTTCTAACGAACAAAGGGGATGGGAGAAATTTTTCACGGTCAAACAAAGGGGTATATGTTTGTTTGTGATCAACTTCACGTTTTATATATTATCACCTTCAATAGTAATTGACAACACTTTGTATAACCTTTCACATATTTGTCATAACAATGGGATAGTAAGCGTAAACTAACATATACTGGAATAACTTTGAAGGAGGGAAACTGTTTGAGATGGTTAGCTTTTTGGCTCTACGTCAGCTTGATCGTAATCGCCTTTCTATTTAATTTATTAGGTTTAATGAAACTATATCCTTTATACGTAACAGCACCGTTATTTTTCATCGTCCTGTTTGTTCCTATCTTTTTTTTCAATAGAAAAGGCAAAAAAGTCTTTAAACAGTAGAGACTTTTTTGCCTTCCGCTTTTAACTTATCTAGCTACAGCATCTAGCGACTAGTGGACTTCTCCTCTCCTCCTTGCGATAAGTCAACATCGATTCACTAGCGTTCATCGTGTTTCCTTTATCTCGTGCGGAGCGGTCCAGTCCATACGTCGCTAAACAGATGCTTCCGCTTTTAACCTATCCAGCTACAGGCGCTATCGGCTCGAGGTCAAAAGCCAATCCGTCTAAAAGGTTAAAGAACAACCTTTCATACGGCTCGTCTTTTGCTTGTCGCCGATGAGCAAGCGCCTTCCGCTTTTAACCTATCCAGCTTTGCCTCCTTGGGGCTCGAGTCAGATGCTAGCCCGACTTCATGGCTGAAAAACGCCATCTTGCCGGTCTATCATCTGCTTGTCGCCCCAAAACAGTCGGCTCCGCTTTTAACTCAACATTCTTTCCATTTCTTCTAGTTTTTGTTCGAAGACTTTACATGCTTCTTCGATTGGAGCGGCTGTGTTCATGTCGACTCCGGCTTTTTTCAGTACTTCGATCGGGAAGTCTGAACTGCCGGCTTTCAGGAATTCATTAATATAACGATCAACAGCTGGCTGGCCTTCTTCTAAAATTTGAGCGCTTAGAGCTGTTGCCGCACTAAAGCCTGTCGCATATTGATACACGTAGTAATTATAGTAGAAATGAGGAATTCTCGCCCACTCTAGGCCGATTTCTTCATCGACAACCATGTCCTCGCCAAAATACTTTTTATTTAGTTCATAATAAGCTGTTGTTAAGACATCTGCCGTTAACGCTTCTCCATTTTGTGCTTTCTCATGGATTAAATGTTCAAACTCAGCGAACATCGTTTGACGGAAAACCGTGCCACGGAAGCCTTCTAAATAATGATTCAAAATATATAAACGCTTTTTCTCATCGTCAAGATTTTTTAACATATAATCATTCAGTAACGCTTCGTTACACGTAGAAGCCACTTCGGCCACAAAAATAGAATAATTGCCATACACATAAGGTTGAGAAGCACGTGTATAATAACTATGCACGCTATGGCCAAATTCATGAGCGAGCGTAAATAAATTATTCACGTTATCTTGCCAGTTCATTAAAATATATGGATGTGTACCATATGCGCCAGATGAATAGGCACCACTGCGCTTGCCTTTATTTTCAACGACATCGACCCAACGATGATCTAGCCCTTGTTTCAACACGTTAATGTACTCGTCTCCTAACGGGGCTAACCCTTTCACCATATATTCTTTTGCCTCATCATAGCCGACTTTCATTTTCACATCTTTCACAAGCGGTGTATACAGGTCATACATATGCAACTCATCGACACCAAGCACTTTTTTGCGTAGCTTAATGTAGCGATGAAGCAAAGGTAAATGTTTGTTGATCGTCGTTACTAGATTATCATACACCGTTTCTGGAATATGATTATTAGAAAGAGCCGACTCTCTCGCACTTTGATAATGACGGACACGAGCGTAAAAATTATCTTTTTTCACTTGGCTGCTCAACGTACTAGCAAATGTATTTTTAAACTTGCCATACGTTTCATACACAGCTTTAAATGCTTCTTCACGCACCCGACGATCGTCTGACTCTAAAAATTGAATAAAGCGTCCGTGCGTAATTTGCACCTCTTCTCCATTCTCATCCATAATGGTCGGGAACTCAAGGTCCGCATTGTTTAACATCCCAAATGTATTGCTCGATGCTGAAGTTACTTCTGATGCTTGAGCAAGCAAGCTTTCTTCTGCCGCGGATAGCACATGTGGTCGCTGTAAATTAATTTCAGCAATCGCCTGCTTGTACACTTGCAACTTTTCATCTTGATCGACAAATGCTTTTAACTTATCCTCATCAATCGCTAACAATTCAGGCGTAGCAAATGATAATGCATTCGCAATTTGTGTATATAAATTTTTCGCTCGGTCATCCATTCCTTGATAATGCGCATTCGTCGTATCTTGGTCATAACGCATATGCGAATACGTATACAGTTTGCCCATACGTTCTAACAATTGATCTTGATAGGCGAAAAATTGATACAGCTGTTCTGCATTCTCACCAAGTGTCCCTTGGAAGCTCTGTGCTTTGTTAGAAAGTTCTTTCACTGCCGTGTATTCTTTCTCCCACGCTTCATCACTTGTAAAAATGTCATCTAACTTCCATGTTAACTCCTCGGGTACCTCACTTCTTAAAGGTAACTGTTTTGCCTTTTGATTATTTGTCATCTAAAATCCCTCCACATCTACTATTTCACTACTTTATCATAGTATTTCGTCTATCGAAATTCAAAGAAAAAGCCGTCTAATAATCCATTCTTCATATTGTTCGGTAAACCTTTTTTCTCTCTCCATTTGTTGATACGTATGCGTACTACTTTTTAAACTTTCAGGACTAGCCTTTTGTAGAAGAGAGATATATTCTTCAACTAACTGATATAAATTAGGGGACTGAATGAGCGGAAAAATATTAAGCTGCAGTCTTCCTTTTTCTATATAGGCTTCTAAACGCGCCACCGCTTCCTCTATTGTATGCCAAAGCCCCTCTTTCCATAAATAAAACTGCCACTCTAATGGATGACTTTTAAACAGAGCCATATGTCGAACAGGAATACCAACCCATTCAGGCAATAAAAACGGATTGTTTCCTGACTCATAGACATCACTGAAAAAAGGGTGATATTTTCCTTGTTGAAAATAAAGTTGTTTGTGAATCCATTGATGCTTTTGCTTCAACCAGCGAGCTAAAGAAAATCCTCGGATAGATTGCTGTTGAGAAAATAAAGGAGGGAAAGATAAACGAGAAAGCGGAATATTTTGCACAGAAGCTGTATATAACGAGGAAGTAACAGGGGTAAGTCGTGAATAAAAGGTACATACTTCTTTCTCAGGACAATAAGCTAGGAACCAAAACCCAAAAGCCTCAGAATACTGAAAAAACATCCGATGGAAAGCGGTAAATTTAAAATAGTTTTCTTGCCTAGCAATCGTAGGGCCTCCATATATCCAAAAAGGCAAATAGCCATGTTCGATATACCCGTTCGTTCGCTCGATGAACAATTGCGTAGACAGCGAGGAGCATTGAAATTCAACGGCGATTTGATCAGCGGCCAATATATCTGGCCGTTGAGAAAGCGGCGCCAAAAACGGTTCGAGTCGCACTTTACTATAATGACTCATCCAAGCGTACAAATCCGCTTTTCCTTGCAAATGGCGAGCTGATTCACTTTCAGAAAAAGAAAAACAGGTGGACGTATGTTTGTGAGCAAAATGAGGGATTTTGATCGCTCCCGCTTTAAAAATGACGGGATGATGACATTGAGGACAAGAATAAGAGGACTTCCTTAACATGCTTAATTGTTCCTGTGACCATTTGAGCGCAAGATTTATCGGCTTTCCATTCGCATCTAACGCAACAAGCATATTTTCACTCCTTGTTATGTAGTCTACACTTAATATTCGACCTGTATGGAGAAATCCCTTCCATAACAAAAAAAAGCTGATTTCAGATTGAAATCAGCGAACATATTAGTCAAAGTATTGACGGATCGTTTGGAATACATCCTTTTCCATTACGCATGTCCCGTACTCTTGAAGTCTATGGACAGTCATACCCGATTCATGAGTATATTCTAAAAGAATACTTAATGTATCTTCAATATCATCTTCATCGAACTCTTCTTCATCAAACTCAACATATAAATAGTATTTGTTATCAAAAGAATATAGCTGCGTGAAAAGATCATCTACATCCGAACGTTTACTTAGCTGAATGATGTCCTCAAAGTCATTAAATACAAGAAGAAACTCTAACCCTGTCTCTTCTTCTCCTTCTTCGTTGACATTAAAATGTTCATCTAAAAATTCTTCAAGACGGTCATCTACCGGAAAATCCCGATATTTGTCTCCGGGAAGCGGCAGTTCAATACGCTGTCCATCTTTCGTTAAATTAGCTCGAGTGACTAAAATTTCTAATCCCTTATCTAAGGCCTGAACTTGAATCCATAACGGCCCCTCGACAGTAAATCCTTCTTCGTCATGAATTTCCTCCATCATATCCCAGAAAAGCTCTTCACTGCGATCACGATTATACCAAATCTCATCACGATCAAAGCCTCTCTCCTCTATATCAATGTAAGAAATGTAGAACTTAACTGTGTGGTCATTAATGCGCTCAATTTCCATAACTACCTCTCCCTTCCCTCTAAGGGTACTTGAGGATTTTCCCCTTATTATTAGGCTTTTCCCAGAATGGCCTGATGATATACATCACCTTATATCATTATTGTATGATAAAGGAGCCATAAAAGAAAATATAAAGATTAGAAAAAATATCAGTGTGTGGCAATTCTATCTGAATCTTTTCATTATTTCAAGAGGGAATGCCAAAAATAAAACCCCCATACAATTGCATGGGGGATTCTATACATGTTAGTTGACCAACCGCTGAGCTTCCAAAAGTTGAAATGTGCGGACTTTCCTTGGAAGGAAACGACGAATTTCATCTTCGTTATAACCGACTTGCAATCGTTTTTCATCCATAATAATCGGACGGCGTAGCAATCCGGGATTATTTTGAATTAATTCAAACAAATCTTGCAGTGGCAACATCTCAAGATCTACATTTAATTTCTGAAAGATCTTTGAGCGAGTCGAAATGATTTCGTCCGTGCCATCTTCAGTCATTCTCAATATTCCTTTAATTTCTTCGATGCTCAAAGGCTCGGAAAAAATATTTCTTTCAACGTAAGGAATTTCATGTTCTTCTAACCAAGCTTTCGCTTTACGGCATGAAGTACAACTAGGTGATGTATATAGAGTAACCATTCCTCAATCACACTCCTTAAAATAAAATATAATACCAGTTGTTTATCATGAGGAATCTTCGTTCATAAAGACTTACAAATCTTTAAATAAGGCTACAGTATGTATTATACCATGAACAGAAGATCGTTGAATACATTTTTCATTACTTTGTAATAATAATTTTAACAAATACGTTAGTTCAGCTTCAGTAAATTTAATATCTATATACCCTGAACATAATCACTTTAAACTTTTATCTAGTCATTTTATTTATTTCATCAAATTCTGCCCTAGACATTCATTTTTTTAATATATCATCTTTCTTCTCTTCTTCTAAAGATACCACTTCATGAACAGGATCAAATGGTTCACCATATATTTCTTCGTCTTTATATTTATGAATGAGACGATACGTTTTCACCATGCCTTCATAAATCATTTCTTCAGATTCATGTGTTGGCGACCAATAAAGAATTTCCATATCATTCACTTCATTTGTCGCTAAAGAGCGTCGACGGTATCCGATGCTTGTCGCATGCTCAAACCCTTCCCGAGCATAAAACTTCAACCGTTTCTCTGTATCGGTATCTTCGTAATCAACCGGTTCAACCTCTAATATAATGGGTTTCTCTTTTTTCTTTAACTTGTCAATTAATTGATGACCAAGCCCTTGACCACGCGCATCCTTAGATACAAATAAATAATCAACAAAAACAAATTCATCGAGTTCCACATAAACAAGGACATGATGAGGCCCTTCATCTTTATGATAAATATCTCCGCGCTCTTTTAACAATGTTTCCATATGTTCCTTTGATTTCATTTCTTCAATCGGGAAATATTGATTTAGCTTTTCGTACCAATGCATTAAATTCTCTCCTTTTTCGACTTCATCAAGTCTTACTTTCATAGAACTCACTTGACATTGATTTAAAGGTGATGTGTAACAAAAACAACAGCCATGTGTATCTTTTCCCATAAGCGCGATGACTAAACGTATATTTTACATAAAAAAATAAGGGACTACTTCTCACTTCAGAAGTTAGCCCCTTATGAACATCTCTTATTTATATGTCTCTTGATACCTTTTCATTTCTTTTTCTGAGCAGTAGACGAAGTGGCCAGGTGCGATTTCTCGCATTTGAACATCGTCTGCTTCCGTGTATTGATGCATGCTCGGATTATATGTTTTTCGCACTCTATTTCTTTCATAATCCGGATCTGGTAGCGGAATCGCTGAAAGCAACGATTGCGTATACAGATGAAGCGGTTTTTCATATAACACATCACTCGGCGCTAACTCAACTAGCTTCCCGAAATACATCACACCAATACGATCACTAATATATTTCACCATTGATAAATCATGAGCGATAAATAAATACGTCAATCCTTTTTCCTTTTGAAGTTTTTGTAATAGATTCACGACTTGTGCTTGAATCGATACATCAAGCGCTGAGATCGGTTCATCAGCAATAATAAAATCAGGCTCAACCGCAAGCGCACGCGCAATTCCAAGACGTTGACGCTGACCGCCCGAAAATTCATGCGGGTAACGATTGGCATGCTCACGATTCAATCCAACCGTTTCAAGCAGCTCATATACTTTTCCCATACGCTCTTTTTTCGACTTCACCAGTCCATGAATATCGAGACCCTCTGCAATAATGTCCGCTACTTTCATTCGTGGGTTCAACGAGGCGTATGGATCTTGGAAAATCATTTGCATTTTGCGATTGAATTGTTTTAATTCAGATTTTGACTTTTTACCGTGAACATCTTTTCCATCAAACAATACTTGACCGTCAGTAGCATCATATAGACGGATAATAGTGCGGCCCGTCGTTGATTTTCCACAGCCCGATTCTCCAACAAGCCCTAGCGTTTCGCCGCGATAAATGTCAAAGGAAACATCATCGACAGCTTTCACCATATTCGGCTTGCCTTCATTAAAATATTGCTTTAGATGTTTAATTTCTAATAATTTTTCAGCCATGTTAACGAGCCTCCTCAAACAATACAGGCTTAGCATAATTGCCTGGCATTGGACGCTTTTGCTGTTGCACCATTAACGGTGGTTCAACTTCAGGTGCTTCAGGATGTAAAAGCCATGATTTCACAAAATGAGTGTCAGACACTTGATAAATCGGTGGTTCTTTCTCAAAGTCGATTTCCATTGCATATTCACTCCGAAGGGCGAACGCATCTCCTTTAGGTGGATTCAACAAATCCGGTGGCGTCCCTGGAATGGCATATAACGCGGTTTCTTCCGATGCCTCTAAGCTCGGCATCGAAGAAAGTAATCCCCATGTATATGGATGACGTGGATCATAAAAGATTTCATCGACCGTCCCTGTCTCAACGATTTGACCACCGTACATCACCGCTACCCGATCCGCCACATTCGCGACGACACCAAGATCATGAGTAATAAAAATAATCGATGTATCGATCTTCTTCTGTAAATCTTTCATTAATTCTAAAATTTGTGCTTGGATCGTTACATCAAGTGCTGTTGTCGGTTCATCCGCAATTAAAATTTTCGGGTTACAAGCAAGCGCAATGGCAATCACGACACGCTGACGCTGACCGCCAGAAAATTGATGCGGATATTGCTTTACTCGCTCCTCTGGATTCGGAAGCCCAACGAGACTTAGTAGCTCAACCGCTCGTTTTTTCGCCGCATCCTTGCTCATATTTTGATGCTTAATCAGCGGCTCCATCACTTGTTTTCCAACCGTCATCGTTGGGTTTAATGATGTCATCGGATCTTGGAAAATCATCGAAATTTCTTTTCCGCGAACTTTCTCCATTTCCTTTTCAGGCAATTGTACTAAGTCTTTTCCCTCAAATAACATTTGCCCTGCTTTAATACGTCCAGGAGGGTTCGGAATTAATCGCATTAATGTTTTCGTCGTCACCGATTTTCCTGAACCTGATTCTCCTACGATCGCCAACGTTTCCCCTTTTGTTAAGTGGAAATCCACTCCACGCACTGCTTTCACTTCGCCCGCATGCGTATCAAAGGAGACGTGCAAATTCTTCACATCAAGTACTTTATTCATTGTTGTTTTCTCCTTTCCTTCTATTATTTACGCATTTTCGGATCAAGTGCATCTCGCAATCCATCAGCTAGTAAGTTAAAGCTTAAAATTAACATACTGATAATGATTGATGGAATAATTAACATATGCGGGTACATTTGCAATGAATTAAAACCATCATTCACTAATGATCCAAGAGATGCTTCCGGTGGACGAATACCTAAACCGATAAAGCTTAAGAACGCCTCTGTAAAAATCGCACTCGGAATCGTAAACATCGTTGTTACGATAATCGGTCCCATGACGTTCGGCATTAAATGCTTCCAAATTAAACGGTTGTTTGATGCACCGAGCGTACGTGAAGCCAACACAAACTCTTGATTTTTTAATTTCAAAAATTGTCCACGTACAATCCTTGCCATACTCACCCAACCAGTAATAACCATCGCCATCGTAATCGAGAAAATACCTGGATCAAAAATGAGAATAAACAGAATCACCACAATAAGGTTTGGAATTCCTATTAAAACCTCGATAATCCTTTGCATGACGGTATCGACTCGGCCACCGTAGAAGCCTGAAATTCCCCCGTAAGCAATCCCGATAATTAAATCGATGACCGCTGCAAGTACCCCGATATAAATCGAAATACGTGTTCCATACCACGTTCTCGTCCATAAATCGCGACCTAAGTCATCTGTTCCAAACCAGTAATATTCTTTGACGTTCTTTGCTTCATACATATCAAAGCCATCTTTATCTTTCCCATCAAACGGCAACCAGCTAATATTTTCAAGCCCAGCTACTTTCGGTGGAAGTTTCGCATGAGAAATATTTTGCTGTTTATACGTATATTCATTCATCGACGGTCCAAAAATCGACATAAATGAAATGAAGATAATTAGGATAAGACCAATAATAGCCCCTTTATTTCCTTTTAATCTCAGCCAAGAGTCTTGCCAAAAGTTCAAGCTCGGACGACTAATTTTTTCAGCATCATGTTCACGTCGATCCGCAGGTTGGAAAAGATCTTTAGAAAGTTGATCGTTCGTCTGTAATTTATTCATGTTCATCATTTCTTCCCTCCACTTATACGGATACGTGGATCGATTACTCCATATAGAATATCAATAATAAAGACAACAAATATAAATAAAGCACTATAGAAAAGAGTAATCCCCATAATGACTGTAAAATCATTTGTCGTAATGGAACGCACAAATTGATCACCTAAGCCTGGTATACCAAAAATCTTTTCAACCACAAGGGAACCTGTCATAATGTTCACGGCAAGTGGACCCAGTAAGGTAATAATCGGAATGAGCGCATTACGAAGGGCATGTTTCACCATAATACTAGTCGCACTAATTCCTTTCGCACGAGCTAGCATAATATAATCTGAGCTTAATATTTCTAATAGTTCAGATCGCATATAACGGGCAACCGTAGCAATGACAAAAACCGATAGCGCGATCGTTGGTAAGATGGAATGAGAGAAATCTTCCCAACCCAATACAGGCAATACATCCCATTGAACCGCTAAATAGTATTGTAATAATCCAGCAAATACAAAGGAAGGGATGGAGATACCTAAAACAGACAAGGTTGTTGCTACGTAATCAGCTGTCGTATTATGTTTTAATGCTGCTACTAATCCTAAAATCATACCAATAATTGTTCCTAAAACGATCGCCTGGAAACCTAATAATGCGGAAGGCCCAATCCGTTCGACAATCATCGTCGATACGGGGCGGTTATCGTATTGGAAAGACAACCCTAAATCTCCTTGGAATAAACCTGTCATGTAGTTCACATATTGAACTGGAAGAGGATCATTGAGTCCATATTTATCAAGAATAATTTCTTGCTGCTCTGGAGTAAGCTTTTCTTGATTCGTTAATGGAGACCCAGGAAGAAGTTTCATTAAGAAGAATGTAATCGTTGCAATAATTAATAAAGTGATAAGCATATAAAATAGCCGTTTAAGCGTGTATCTTAACACTTTTACCCCTCCTTTACTTTATAATAAAAATTCTTTTTATTCTGACAAATAACCCTTAATTCGGGAAAAAGGAGAGTATATGCTTTTAAAAAAGCATACACCCTCCCCTTTTATTTCTGGCACATTCTTATTGAATTTCAGCCCACTTGTAAGAGTAATCTCCACCAGCATTGTGAAGTAGGATACCTTTTACATTCGTATTTTGTAAGTAAGCGCGTGATCTTTGATATAACGGAGCGATCGCTGCATCATCTTCTAATAAGATTTTCTCAGCTTTCACTAAGTTTTCCCAACGCTTTTCTGGTTCCATCACTAGTGTCGTTTTTGCTTCTTTAATCAATTTGTCGTATTCTGGATTTGAATAATCTTGTTGGTTATGTGCTCCACCTGTGACAAACATATCAAGATATGTCATTGGATCAAGATAATCTGGACCCCAACCAGAGATTGAGAAGTCATAATTCATTTTTGTTTCAAGATCAAGCTTTTGCTTAAATGGCTGTAATTTAATGTTCACTGTTAAGCCTTCTAAGTTTGTCTCAAGCTGTTCTTTCATATATTCACTTACTTTTTTAGCTGTGCTGTCATCATACGTAAGTAATTCTAACGTTACTTTGTCCTGACCAAGCGCTTGTTTCGCTGTTTTCCAGTGGTCTTGTGCTTTTTTAACATCTGTTGTTAAGTAATTACCAGCCGTTTCACGGAAGTCTTTCCCATCTGGACCTTGAACAAAGTTCGCTGGTACAAAATAATCTGCTGGTTTTGAACCGTTATTTAAAATGACATCTGTAACACCTGTTTTGTCAAAAGCCATCGCAATTGCTTTACGCGCATCGACGTTTTTCAATACTTCATTCTTTTGGTTTAAACGTAAAAAGAATGTTGACGCTTGATCAAATGTAAAGAATTCTTCTCGGTCTTTGTACTTGTCCACAAATTCAGATGCTACAATAATACGATCGGCATCTCCACTTTCGAACAAGTTGACATCAGCTTGTACATCTTTTACTACTTTCGTATGAATTTCTTCAAGCTTTACTGTGTTCGCATCCCAATATTCTAGGTTTTTCTTCATGACGAACTTATCTTCTTTTTTCCACTCAGATAGTGTGAACGGACCGTTGTATAATGTTGTCTCTGGCTCAAGACCAAACTTGTCGCCTTGCTCCGTCACGAATTTTTCATTCAATGGCATGAATGTTCCGAAAGCTGTTAATTCTTTAAAGTAAGGAACAGCATTTTCCAATTGAACTTCTAATGTCTTTTCATCTAGCGCTTTGACACCTAGCTCTTCTGGTTTCATTTTTCCTTCGTTTACCGCTTGAGCATTTTTAATATCATACATAATGTAAGCGTATTCAGCAGCTGTATCTTTATTTAATGCACGTCTCCAAGAATAGACGAAATCATTAGCCGTTACTGGATCACCATTCGACCATTTCGCTTCTCTTAATTTGAATGTCCATGTTTTACCGTCTTCGCTAATCGTTGGTTCACCTTCTGCGATCCCTTCAACCGCTTTATCATTTTCACCTAAACGATAAAGACCTTCCATCGTGTTGTTTAGAACTTCAAAAGAAACAGCATCCGTTGCGATGCTTGCATCCATTGAAGGAATATCTTGAGTAGTCGTTAAATTTAATACCTGTTTGTTATCACTTGCTTTGTTGTCGCCTTTTGAGCTTTCCTTCTCTTCACCGCCGCCACAAGCCGCTAAAAACGTACTCATTGTTAGCAACAGCACCAGAAAAATAGACATTTTCTTCTTATTCATTCAAAAACCCCCTCAACTTAAGATATCTTGCTGATTATTCAGAAGATTTATTTACTAATTATAAACGATCTTAACTTTTTTGCAATAATTATTTTACATTTTATTCGCTCTATTGTAATAATTCTATTTTTTTGTTTAATTGTTTTTTTTCGCTATATTAACGATATATATTTTAATTGAATAATCATTCACCGCGTTAAAGCGCTTACAACTTTGGCGCTTTCTTGATAAATTTCCTCCCATATTATTTTACATGTATAATAATATTTACGTATACATGATGATGTGGATAAGATAGCATTTTTCGCTATAAATCTCTTCGTTTATATGAAAAGGAAATGGGTGACGATTTTGACAAATTTTCTTCGTTTATTGTTTGTAATTATTGGCGCGAATATATTTCTTTCTACATTGTTTTCATTGTTTTCGTCTAATTTCTTAAAAAGCTTTCTAGACTTTTCTTTCTTTTTTTCATTGATCAGTTTAACAATCGGGGCTAGTTTGTTTGTCATTGAAGGTGGCTTCTTTAATGGGGTCCGTTATAGTGTTAAGAAGTGGAGAAAGTCCTCGAAGGAAGGCAAGTATATAGCTAGCTTTGATGATTTAGATGATACAAAAGAAGCTTATGAAGAATATCCTAAAAAGAGCGTGTTTACTTGGACTCATCCGCTTTTAGTCGGTGGTGGCATCCTTACTCTTACTACAGCTGTCATTGCCTTTATGATCAGCTAGATGCCTTTGTTCTCTTGACTCCATTTTTTGTTTAATTTATAATCGGGTCAACTCATATTTGAAGCGTATAAGAAAGAAGAGTACATACAGAAGTTGGTTATCAGAGAGCCTGCGTTGCTGTGAGCAGGTAGCCAAACTGTTTGGAATGGACTTTCGATGCTCCTTTTGCGAACTTATAAGTAGCAAAATGGCGTACCCCATGCGTTAAATGGCTAAAGAGGCTTAGGCGACAGCGTTTAAGCAACTTAGGGTGGCACCGCGGATTCCAACCATTCGTCCCTATTTTGGGGATGGATGGTTTTTTTATGCTTATTTTTAACTATTTAATAATGAGGAGAGAATGAATGATGGAAAATATTTTTTCAGGTATTCAGCCGAGCGGCACGATTACATTAGGAAATTACATTGGAGCGATGAAGCAATTTACGGAGCTACAGGATGATTATAATTGTCACTTCTGTATCGTTGATCAACATGCGATTACCGTACCACAAGACCGCTTACAGCTTCGCAAAAATATTCGTAGCTTAGCAGCTCTTTACCTTGCAGTGGGTATTGATCCAGAGAAGGCGACACTATTTATTCAATCAGAAGTACCCGCTCATGCACAAGCTGGTTGGATGCTTCAATGTGTCGCTTATATCGGAGAACTTGAGCGTATGACACAATTTAAAGATAAATCATCAGGAAAAGAAGCCGTTGTTGCTGGTTTATTGACGTACCCTCCATTAATGGCTGCTGATATTTTATTGTACAACACGAATTTAGTTCCTGTTGGTGAAGATCAGAAACAGCATCTAGAGCTTACTCGTGATTTAGCGGAAAGATTTAATCGCAAGTATAATGATATCTTCACCATCCCAGAAGTGCGTATTCCAAAATCAGGTGCGCGCGTCATGTCGCTTCAAGATCCAACGAAGAAGATGAGTAAGTCAGACCCGAATTCGAAAGCGTTTATTACACTGCTAGACGAACCGAAACAAATCGAAAAGAAAATTAAAAGTGCCGTGACCGATTCAGAAGGCGTCGTCAAATTTGATAAAGAAAACAAACCGGGTGTGTCTAACTTACTTTCCATCTATTCTGTTTTAGAACAAGTTGCTATCGAGGAGCTTGAACAGCGCTATGAAGGCAAAGGCTATGGAGAGTTTAAAGCAGACTTAGCCGAAGTGGTCGTTCGCCACCTGGAACCAATTCAAAAGCGTTATTACGAATTAATTGATTCAGAAGAACTCGACCGTATCCTCGACGAAGGTGCAGCCAAAGCAAATCAAACCGCTTCAAAAACATTAAAGAAAATGGAAAACGCTATGGGGCTAGGGAGAAAAAGGAAGTAACATAGAAAAGCGGAAGGCGCTGTTCAGCGGCGTATGGACTGGAGCCATCCGCACGAGATAAAGGAAACACGATGAACGTTAGTGAATCGATGTTGACTTATCGCAAGGAGGAGGGCGGAAGTACACTAGTCGCTAGCGCCTGGAGCTGGACACCGAAAAGCGGAAGGCGCTGCCCAGCGACGTATGGACTGGAGCCATCCGCACGAGATAAAGGAAACACGATGAACGTTAGTGAATCGATGTTGACTTATCGCAAGGAGGAGAGCGGAAGTACACTAGTCGCTAGCGCCTGGAGCTGGACACCGAAAAGCGGAGCCGACTGTTCAGACACGACAAGCAAAGGGAATGTCCAAAAAAGTCGAAGAAACCGTTTGTAAAGTCAAAGAAGCCTCCAGAAAATCAGTGAAAACTGACTTTCTGGATAGCTCCTTTTTACGTTCATTGATTACTTGATTGATTAATTTTGGAAGCGTTTTCAACTTCCCATAGTTTTTCGAAAAAAGCTTGTCCTTTAATCAGGTTTTCGCATAAACGATAGTGGTGTTTCGACCAGCCCGTCTTTGTCTCGTGATTGAAAGCTTGCTTTACTTCTTCAAAGTCCATAGATTGAATTTCCTCATACTTATCAGGCGCCCACTCGGTATACCAATAGCGAATTTCAGCTGAATTTTTTGATGAGAACAGTTGATCTAAAGCCATGAACAGCAATTGCTTCAACTGTCTTTCTTTACGCGTTAATCCTTTCATGCTGATCGGATCAAGAGATAAAGTATGATACTCTTTGTCTTCTGAAGTGGAATCAAATTCATGCTTTTCAACTGGATGGACTTGGAACATTTCGTACACAAGTTGTTCCTGTCGAGGAACGAGGCGACTTTTTCTAACAGGGATTGTATACCCCATTGTGTCAATCACTAAAATTCCCTTTCCATCTGAAACAACAAAGCAATGTTCAAGCTGAATTCGTTCGTGATTTTTACGTAGAAAGGCTTTTTTTCTTACATCTTCAAGGAGTTGCTTCGGTAGTTCAGATAATTGATTCTCAATATACTCAAATAATGGCTCTTCAATTAATACGACTGGCACTTGGTCTAATAATTCAACAGCGTCATCTTTGCGCCATTCGTGAAAATGACATACATTATAGCCATTCTCCTCTCCTTCAAACCAATTCACCCAGACATCATGAAGATACAACATAATGACCCTCCTCACTTCTTCATCTATTTGTCTTAAAGTATGGGCAAAATAAAGTCATATTATTCCTTGTTAGTCTATATTTTCTCAACTTTCCACCTAGACGGGAAATAGATGGAAACGGCCATCAACACAAAACCAATCACGAACAAATAGCATTCTGATCGACCTACAATAAAGCTTGCATATTCTTTCAACGTCCAACCAGCTGTCAACAAGTTCAAATACATAATACAGCTAACTCCTCCGAGAACTGTCAATCCAAACCCGATTAAAAAGAGCACGACACGAAAGGCCATTAGCTTCTTCCTTTATTTATTTTTTTCTGCTTGTCCTATATGTATGATGAAGTAATGGAAACATGCAAAAAAGAGATAACTAAACTGGAACTTTTAGTTATCTCTTTTCTTAGCTATTGATTAAATTTACGTAAAGCGATTGTCGCGTTATGACCACCAAATCCTAAAGAGTTACTAATAGCAACATGGACTTCTTTTTTCCGTGATTCATTCGGCGTATAGTCAAGGTCACATTCAGCGTCTGGTGTTTCATAATTAATTGTTGGTGGAATCCTATCATTTTTAATCGCTAACGCAGTAAAAATGGCTTCCACTCCTCCAGCAGCACCAAGCAAATGCCCCGTCATTGACTTCGTCGAGCTAATGGAAAGCTGCTTCGCATGATCGCCAAACACTTCCTTAATCGCCATCGTTTCAAATTTATCGTTATAAGGTGTACTCGTTCCGTGAGCATTAATATAATCAACGTCTTCCGGGGAAATACCGCCATCATTGAGCGCTATTTGCATCGCTCTTGCGCCACCTTCTCCACCTGGAGCTGGTGCTGTAATATGGTGAGCATCTCCTGTTGAACCGTATCCTACGATTTCCGCATAAATTTTTGCTCCACGCTTTAAAGCATGCTCCAGCTCTTCAAGTACAAGGATTCCTGCCCCTTCACCCATAACAAAGCCATCGCGATTCGCATCGAATGGGCGGCTCGCTGTCTTTGGATCTGGGTTTGTTGATAGTGCTGTGTTCGCACAAAATCCAGCCATTGACATTTGTGTAATTGGCGCTTCGCTTCCACCTGTAACCATCGCATCAGCATCGCCACGCTGAATCACTTTAAAGGCGTCTCCAATCGAGTTTGTTCCTGTTGCACAAGCAGTCACTGTACAAGAATTGACTCCCTTCGCACCTAGATAAATGGAGACTTGGCCTGCTGCCATATCTGGAATCATCATCGGCACAAAGAAAGGACTTACACGGCGATAGCCACGATCTAAAAATGTTTTAAATTGGTTTTCAAATGTTTCCATTCCACCAATACCAGAGCCTACCCAAACACCGATTCGTTCAGCGTTTGTTTCATCAATCGTTAAATCGGCATCCTTCACAGCCATTTTTGCCGCAACAACAGCAAATTGAGTGAAGCGATCCATTTTCCGTGCTTCTTTCTTATCCATAAATTGCTCAGGATCAAAATCATTAATTTCAGCTGCTACTTTTGCTGGATAATCGTCCGGGTTTACCCGTGTTAACGGCTTCACTCCACTTACCCCGTTCAATACATTTGCCCATGCTTCTTCTAATGAATTTCCTACAGGAGAAACAATACCAAGCCCTGTAATGACTACTCTACGTTTTTCCATATTTCCCACTCCTCATGCATTCATAAAAAAGTTTTTCGTTCTAGCGTCCCCATCTCATAGCAATAGCACCCCAGGTTAAGCCGCCGCCAAACCCTACCATCACTAGTAAATCATCGTCTTTAATTTTACCAGCTTCTAATTCTTCAACAAAAGTAATCGGAATCGAAGCGGCTGATGTATTTCCATATTTATCAATCGTGACCGACACTTTTTCTGTCGGAAGATCTAAACGTTGTCTCGCCGCTTCAATAATACGAATATTTGCTTGATGCGGCAAGAGAAAATCAACATCCTCTTTTTGTAATCCAGCTTTTTCTAGCACATTGATACAAGATTCTCCCATTTGACGCACAGCAAACTTGAATACTTCCCGTCCGTTCATTTGAACATATTGATCTTGATATAAATGTTTGAAACCCGTACCATCTGCTCCAAGCTCGAACGATAAAATTCCGCGTCCTTCTGAAACGGGACCAAGTAATGCAGCCCCAGCACCATCACCGAACAACACAGCTGTATTACGATCGTTCCAATCGAGTATTTTAGATAATTTCTCAACGCCCACTACGAGTACATATTTGTACGTACCTGTGTCAATAAACTGCTTAGCCGTGACAATTCCATACATAAAGCCTGCACAAGCAGCACTAACATCCATCGCCGCTGCTTTCTTCGCTCCGATTTGCTCTTGAATCATACAAGCAACGGAAGGAAAAGCATGATCCGGCGTGACTGTAGCAACGACAATTAAATCAATGTCCTCTGGGTGGATGCCAGCTTGTTCCACCGCTTTTTTCGCTGCTTTTACCCCCATATCAGAAGTCCGTTCTTCCTCTCCAGCAATTCTTCGCTCTTCTATTCCAGTTCGTGTCCGAATCCATTCGTCCGACGTATCCATCATTTTCTCTAAATCTGCATTTGTTACAATTTTTTCAGGCACATAGCGTCCCATTCCAAGAATACCAGTATTCATAAGGTTTCCCCTTCTTTCAACATCTTTTTTAAGATGATATCAATTATTAAGACTTGGTACTAATTTTACTGAAAACAACTCCATTTTGCAATAGGGGGAATTTGTAGAGTGCGGTCGAGTGACACCTTTTTTCCATAGAAAAAGAGAGCATCCTTGAAGTGGATGTCTCTCTTTCATTTTAATTATTCTCTTTTGCCTCTTTTTTTCCTAATTCATAGGCTTCATTCATCACTTTCAAAAACATGCCCATGAAAGGTTCCATTAAATCCATGGAAAACTCCACATCTGCTTCTTTTAATTTCTCCTGTGCCTCTGGAAGGTATTTCATCGCAATTTGCATAAACTCTACATTTTTATTTTCGTTCATTTTTTCTCCTCCGCTTTTCTTGGAAGCTTACCGGTTTCAATATAGTGATCAATGTCTCTGTTGACTCTATTGACAAAATCCCTTTCCAATAATGAATTAAATTCACTTAACGAAATGACTCCATCCTGGAAATCAAAGTGAAGGTTTCCTGACTTCAACTCTCCTTTGACAAAGCGTGTAGCAGCGAGTAAATATAACTTGTCTACATGTTGCATCGTACTCGTTAATACCGTTTCTTTTCCAAGATCCGATTGATCAGACACATAACCGATAGCGTATAGTCCTTGCTCTCTTAACTTCTCAATAACAGGTACATTATACCCATCTCCCGCTGGATAAACAACATCCGCACGCTGATCTAAAATCGGCTCTAACAATTTCATCGCTTTTTCAGAATCATCCCAGTCGCCTACAAACTTTGTGACAACTTGAATATCTGGACGTTCAAATTTTGCCCCTTCGACAAAGCCCTTCACTTCCGGCTGCCATTTATAAGTAGCTAAAATGCCAACCGTTCCTGTTTTAGAAGCTTGTGCCGCTGTCATTCCACCAAAAAAGCCCATGGCATGAGCTTCAAACTTTAAGCTAGTTGTGTTTTTCTCTTTCGCATTGCCGTTGAAGCTGACAAAATGCATATCAGGATATTCTGGTGCAATCTTATTGAAATAATCAGCGTACTCACTGCCATGCCCGAATACAAGTGTGACACCTTTATGTTCAAACTCTTCAACTGCTCGTTCCACTAAAGCTTGGGAGTCCATTCCTTCTTTATAAAAGATTTCAGAATCGTATTCAGACTGAATTTTCATCATTCCTTTATAGCCCTTCGTTCCCCATACTTGATCATTGGTCGTTTTAGGAACAAGCAAGCCTACTTTTCCAAGTACTTCTGAATTATCTTTTGTTTGACACCCTGTAGCAACTACTAGCAAAAGGATGATGAATGTTAGCAACATTATTTTTCTTATCATAGATTACGTACTCCTTCTAAATATATCGCTCCCTTTTCTATCTTACTGTTATTTCACAAAGAGAAAAAGAGAAATTTTTTACTAAGAACAGATAAAAATATAAAGGAGCGAAAATATTTCTTTATTGAGTTCTAATTGATATGCTAAGATTAAGGGTGAGTGACAAAAAGATTTTCGTTGAAGGAGGAAACATTCGGTGCAATATATTATGACTTTCTTTTGGTCTTTCTTACTGATTCAAATGTTAAGTTACGTTGTTGGTTCCATGGTTGGAGCTGAATTTACTTGGTTACCTGGTACTATCATTTCAATCATCGTAGCTATTCTTTTATTTGTGATTTCTGCCCTTGTTCCAAACGATCCGGTAGAACATCATTAAAAAATAGGCTGCCCTATAGAGGGACAGCCTATTTTTTATTTCACCATCAATTCATTATTCTCTACGTCAATAATCGCTGTTTCATGAGCGGAAATCTTCCCAGCAATCATCTCACGAGCAAGCTTCGTTTCTAAGTGATGCTGAATAAAGCGTTTCAGCGGTCGAGCTCCGTATACAGGGTCAAACCCTTCCTTCGCAAGCAATTCCTTCGCCGCTTCTGTCACTTCTAGTTGAATTTGCTGCTCTTCTAACCGTTTTCTTAAATCATTGAGCATTCGATCAGCAATTCCTTTAATATTAGCAAGACTTAATGGCTTAAATAAAACAATATCATCGACACGATTCAAAAATTCCGGTCGGAAATGGCGCCGTAATTGTTGCAGCACTTGCTCTTTCGTCTCTTCTTGGACTTCTTCGGCGTTTTCTTTTCGTTCTAACAAAAATTCCGAACCAATGTTAGACGTCATAATGACAACAGTGTTTTTACAATCGATCGTTCGACCTTGAGAATCCGTAATGCGACCGTCATCTAGCATTTGTAGTAAAATATTGAACACTTCTGAATGCGCCTTTTCAATCTCGTCTAGTAGCACAACAGAATATGGCTTTCTTCGTAAAGCTTCTGTTAATTGTCCCCCTTCTTCATAGCCAACATATCCGGGAGGTGCGCCGATTAAACGAGATACCGCATGCTTTTCCATGTACTCTGACATATCAATTCGGATCATTTGGTCTTCGCTATCAAATAGCGTGTGCGCTAGCGTCTTCGCCAATTCTGTTTTTCCTACTCCTGTTGGACCGAGGAAAATAAACGAGCCGATCGGACGGTTTGGATCTTTAATGCCCGCACGTGCTCGCAACACGGCATCGCTAACGAGTTGAACCGCTTCATCTTGTCCGACAACACGCTCATGCATAATGCTCTCAAGACGCAACAGCTTTTCTCGTTCCCCTTCCACAAGCTTCGTCACTGGAATGCCTGTCCAACGCGAAACAATGGAGGAGATTTCTTCATCGGTCACTTCTTCTCTTAATAGACGATGTTCATTATTTTCAGAGGCAACCATTGCTTTTTCCAAATCTTGAAGCTCCTTCTCCATCATTGGAATTTTGCCATGGCGTAATTCAGCTGCTTTATTTAAATCGTAGCGATTTTCTGCATCTTCTAGCTCACGTCTTAACTTCTCAAGCTGTTCCCTTTTTTCCTGTACGCGGTGAATCGCTTCTTTCTCCGTTTCCCATCTTGCTCGCATTTCATTCGCTTTTTCCTTTAAATTAACCAGTTCTTCTTGTAACTGAATGAGGCGATCTTTACTCGCTTGATCTTTTTCCTTTTTCAACGCCGCCTCTTCAATTTCTAACTGCATCACCCGACGAGTCACTTCATCAAGCTCACTTGGCATCGAATCAATCTCAGTTCGAATCATTGCACACGCTTCATCGACTAAATCAATCGCTTTATCTGGTAGAAAACGATCTGTGATGTAGCGATTCGATAATGTAGCAGCAGCAACAATCGCTCGGTCGTGAATATTCACTCCGTGGTGAATTTCAAAGCGCTCCTTCAAGCCTCGTAAAATGGAAATCGTATCTTCTACTGTTGGCTCTTGTACAAGCACCTGTTGAAAACGACGCTCAAGTGCAGGGTCTTTCTCAATATATTTACGATGCTCTTCTAACGTTGTCGCTCCGATACAGTGAAGCTCTCCACGCGCAAGCATCGGCTTTAACATATTGCCAGCATCCATAGCTCCCTCTGTCTTGCCCGCACCGACAATCGTATGAATTTCATCGATAAACAACAAGATCTGACCATTGCTTTTCTTTACTTCATTTAGCACAGCCTTCAATCGCTCCTCAAACTCCCCGCGAAATTTCGCACCAGCAATTAAAGAACTCATATCGAGTGAAAAGATCGTCTTATCTTTCAATCCATCGGGTACATCTTTACGAACAATCCGCTGAGCCAATCCTTCGACAATCGCCGTTTTCCCTACACCTGGTTCGCCAATTAATACGGGATTATTCTTTGTCTTCCTAGAGAGAATACGAATGACATGGCGAATTTCTTGATCACGCCCAATGACGGGATCGAGCTTTCCTGACCGAACTTCTTCTACTAAATCACGTCCATATTTACTTAACGCTTCATAACTCGCTTCCGGATGTTGAGATGTCACTTTTTGATTCCCCCTTATTTCATGAATAGCCTTTTCTATTTTCTCTTTCATTAAAGCTTCTCTCGTGAAAAATTGCTTCATTTCATAGTCGGTTGTATCGGCTAAAGCAAGGGTAATATGTTCAACTGATAAATATTCATCTCCCCATGCTTCTTTCACCTGATCAGCCGTTTGCATCAACGTTTGTACACTAGCAGATAAATAAGCTCCGTATTGAACCTCCGCTCCTGAAATGACTGGCTTTTTTGCTAGTTGCTCCTCTAAAAAAGCCTTCCAGTTCGCAGCACTACTTCCGGCACGTTCCATAATTCTGATCAATAAGCTGTCCGGCTTGTTCACTAATGCCAACAATAAGTGGCACAGATCAATTTCTGTATGTTCACGCTCTTTCGCAAGCGTTTGGGCATCAGCTAACCCTTGCTGCAAAGAATGCGTCATCCGTTCCGTATCCAATATCCCTCACCTCTTTTGACCTTTTTTGACCTTTTTCATAATTATATTTGTTTACCAACAAACTTGTAAAGTGATATGCTGATAATTGGAGAAAAAAGGGGATACCAACCAAAATACTTTACAGTTTCCCTTTCTTTAGTGTTAAATGATGAAGGTTAACTATTTGTTGGAGGTTTATGACCGTGAATGATGCTATTTTGTTATTAAAATATTTATTGTTAGGAATGTTTCAAGGATTTACAGAACCGATCCCGATTTCATCAAGTGGACATTTGCAGTTGGCGAAACACTTTTTCGGAATTGAAATTAAAGGTTTAACATTTGAATTGATGGTGAACACCGCTTCCTTACTTGCCGTGTTGGCGATTTATCGTCAAGATATTATTCGCCTTGCAACTAATGGGTTAAGCTATGTGAAAACGAAAAATCCAGATGATCGTTCTGAGTTTATGTTTATCGTCTATTTAATTATTGCGACGATCCCAGCTGGGGTAATTGGTGTGGTCTTTGGCGATTTCATTGAAGACAAGTTATCTTCTGCTCGTACGGTGGCTATCACGTTAATTATTACCGGGATTGCATTATGGACCATTCGTAACTTACGCGGACGTAAAAATGATGGCGATATGAAATTAAGAGATGCGTTAATCATCGGCTTTGCTCAAGCTGTTGCCTTAATTCCTGGAATTAGCCGTTCCGGTGCAACGATTGTGGCGGCGATGGGGCTAGGAATGAAGCAAGAAACGGCACTTCGTTTTTCTTTCTTGCTGTTTATTCCCGTTAGTCTTGGCGGAGCGATTTTAAGCTTTTCAGACATTTTAGGTGATCCACAGCTTGCTCAACTAGCGATTCCTTATGCGCTTGCCTTTATCGGCTCATTTGTTATGTCTTACTTTTCACTAAAGTGGTTTATGAATATTATGGCTCAAGGAAACTTAAAGTATTTTGCCATCTACTGCTTTATCGTCGGACCACTTGTACTTTTCTTCATCTAATCACCAAACGAGGGAGACCATTTTACTTGGTCTCCCTTTCCACTTATTATCTCGTGTTTCCAACAGAAGCACCACGACTTAATTCACAAAACTTTTGTACCATTTATAGAAATAAAATACTTTTTTTGCCTCTTGGGTTGTTTATTACTTTTTTTACTATTAAAATAGGTGTTATTAAATTTGTTTACAGAAGGAGAATCAGATGAATAGATGCCTTTCTCTTTCAGAAAAGTTTGTCCAATTATTTGAAGAAGAGAACACTGTAAAACTCTTCCGAAAAGGAGATTACTTGTTCCAAGAAGCAACAGAAGCAAAAGAGCTTTTTCTACTGTTAAGTGGAAAAGTACAAATTAGTAAAGTAGTCCCTGATGGCCGTGAATTGTCACTGCGCATTTGTGGAAAAAATGATATCATCGTCGAATTCTCCCTATTTAACGGGGACACACAATACTCGTATAACGCAAAAGCTTTAGAAAATGGTGAAGCTCTTGTTATGACTAAAAAACGACTGGAAGAAGCAATTTCCTCTGACCCTAAATTAATGATGAGTTGGCTCCAATATACCCAATTAGACAACCGAAAAATGCAATCAAAATTGCGCGACTTAATTTTACATGGAAAAAAAGGTGGCGTATATTCTACGCTCATTCGATTAAGCAACACATTCGGAGAACAGACCGAAGAAGGAGTCCGTATTACTGTTACATTAACGAATCAAGAAATCGCTAACCTCTGCGGCACATCACGCGAAGTCGTCAATCGAATGTTCAGCGACCTCCGCAAAAAAAATGTTCTGTCCATCGAAAAAAGCCAATTAATCATTCACAACATTGGATACTTAAAAAAAGAAATCGACTGTGAAAACTGCCCAATAGAAATATGCCAAATTGACTAATCAAAAGCGGAAGGCGCCGTTTAACGACGTATGGGCTGGAGCAATCCGCACGAGATAAAGGAAACACGATGAACGTTAGTGAATCGATGTTGACTTATCGCAAGGAGGAGTGCAGAAGCCCACTAGTCGTTGGCGCCTGGAGCTAGACTAGCCGAAAAGCGGAGCCAACTGCCCAGACACGACAAGCAAATAAAAAGGATGCAACTACTTTATTCTGTAGCTACATCCTTTTTATTTTTTGCCTAACGCCTTCTAAGCCAAGGCATTCTTATTGAATCCCAAGAGCAATTTTGGCATAGCGAGACATTTTGTCACGCGTCCATGGCGGATTCCAAACGATATTCACTTCTGTCTCTTTCACTTCAGGAATGTCAGCCAATGCAGCTTTCACTTGATCGACAATGACACCTGCTAGCGGACATCCCATTGCTGTTAATGTCATCGTGACAATCGTCTTTCCGTCTTCTTCCATATCAATATCATATACAAGACCAAGGTTGACAATGTCAATACCTAACTCTGGGTCGATAACTTGCTCCAACGCTCCCATAATGTTTTCTTTTAAATCTTGATCCATACATTTTCCCTCCTCTTTCTATTTCACTATTTCTACTATAACAAAAGGAAGAATCAATTATCACCCTTTACGCTTATAATTATTGATAGCTTTCCTATTGGACATATTGATTTATTAAAGCGTACACTAAAGAAGTAAACATATAGAAAAAGGAGAGTGCCGCTTGATGACTGAAAAGCATTTAATTGTATTAGATTTAGATGGAACGTTGCTTACCGATGCCAAAACAATTTCTCCTCGAACGAAACAAACACTTCAAACAGCCATGGAGCAAGGACACGAAGTGATGATTGCCACCGGCCGTCCTTATCGCTCCAGTGAGCTTTACTATAAAGAGCTCGGTTTAACGACTCCGATCGTGAACTTTAACGGCGCCTTCGTTCATCATCCAAGAAATGATGCTTGGGGAATGTATCATGAACCGATGGATGCAAAGACAGCGATTGAAATTGTGGAAGCTTGCCATGATTTTAATTTCCATAATATTGTTGCCGAAGTAATGGACAATTTAT
This sequence comes from Bacillus sp. Hm123, assembly GCF_051842975.2. Lineage (NCBI taxonomy): Bacteria > Bacillati > Bacillota > Bacilli > Caryophanales > Bacillaceae > Bacillus > Bacillus sp. Hm123. Next base: position 977,203 of record NZ_CM200277.1, on the reverse strand, counting down.
ACTTCCATTATCATGATGAACGACTGATTGACGTCTTTAGCATGGGAAACCCTACCGTTACAACAGGAGATCTTCGACGCGCATTAACAGAGCATCCCACATGCCTGCTGATTCATGCTGTTGAAGAGCATGTGCCGAATATTCGTAAGCATTTAAGCGACGTTCACGCCGAATTAATTGACCATCGTCGCTGGGGCGCCCCTTGGCACGTCATTGAATTAGTAAAGGCTGGCTTAAATAAAGCAGTTGGTATCCAACGAGCAGCGGCTGACCTTCACATTCCGAAAGAACGCATCATCGCTTTTGGGGATGAAGATAACGATTTAGAAATGATTGAATATGCCGGGGTCGGCGTCGCTATGGGCAACGGCATCTCTCCATTGAAAAACATCGCCAATGAAATCACGTTAACGAACGAAGAGGATGGAATCGCCGTCTTTTTAGAAGATCGGCTAGGGTTGTAATAGTAAAGATAGATTTGCTGGTTACATAGCCTTCCATTATAATGAGTAGTAAATACTTAAATGCTGGAGGTTCCTATGGCGAAAGAAAATTCATTTGATATTGTCTCTAAAGTAGACTTTTCAGAGGTAACGAATGCGATTCAAATGGCGATGAAAGAAATTCAAACACGTTATGATTTCAAAGGTAGCAAAAGCGAAATCAAGCTCGATAAAGAAGAGCTTGTGATCGTATCCGATGATGATTATAAGTTAGAGCAAGTGAAAGATGTTTTAATCAGTAAATTAATTAAACGATCCGTTCCTATCAAAAACCTAGACTATGGAAAAGTAGAAGGTGCATCAGGAGGTATGGTTCGACAACGAGCGAAAATGGTACAAGGTATCGATAAAGATACAGCGAAAAAAATTAATACCCTTATTAAGCAAAGCAGCTTAAAAGTGAAATCTCAAATTCAAGATGATCAAATGCGCGTGACTGGCAAAAACAAAGATGATTTGCAGCAAGTGATGGCAGCGGTTCGTGGAGCTGATTTGCCAGTAGACGTTCAATTTGTCAACTTCCGCTAATTTTTCATCTCAAAAAAGGCTTCAAAGCTCTTGTAAGCTTCGAAGCCTTTTTCTTATCTCGCTGCTCTTCCACGTCTCCAAACAAGATAGATAAATACTATAAAAATAATATACACAGCCGCTAAGGCAGCAATAAACGAAATGTTAATTCCTGATTTTTCAGTCAAAGCAAATACTTCTGATTGTTCTCGATCTAAGATAATCGTGAATTCCCCATTTTCTGCTCGCGATAAATTATCATTAAGTAAACCTCGTAATTCTTTATCATTCGCAAGCTCTTTAGCTGGAATCGTTACTTTTTGTGTCTCATCTGTATTATTGATCGCTACAATGAGCATTTCATCTTGATGTTCTCTCTTAAAAACGACCATGCCATTTTTTTCATATAGCGGCTCATATGAACCTCTCGTCAAAGCTGGTAATTGCTGACGAAGGTCGCCAATTTTCTTCATATAATCAATCAACTCTTTATCGATTCTAAAGTTCATGAGGCCATGATTTTCTACCCCTTCTCCTCCATCAAGAGCGATTTCAGATCCATAATAGACAACCGGTGTGCCTGGAACCGTATAAAGATAGGTTAAAGCGAGCATCCAACGAGTGCCTGGGAACATATTTTCCTGAACGATATCACGAGTAAATCTTGCCGTCTTATTCGTATCTAAATAATGAGCAGATAATTGCGGATCTTTCCATGAAGCTTCTACTTCTTTTAAAAGGTTCGGAGTTTCGCTCGAGCTTTCGTTCACATTTTTAAATTGTTCACGTAATGGAGACATCATAGACCCATTCATCATTCCATCTAAGCCAGCTTTTTGGTATTGTGCAAGCTTACTTACACTCACGTCTTGACTGTTTTCACCAAGCAAATAGATGTCTTCATTCAATCCTTTAGAGAAATCTTCCCAAAAAGAGACAGGAGCATACGTCGCATCGCTTAAATAATAGCCATCAATCTTTGCCTGCTCGCTCCAATAGTTCGCCACTTGAATGAGTTCTTTCGTTACTGCCTTATTTTCTAAATTAAGTGTCGCCATTTCCCCAAGCCATTTCTCAGGTGCGGCTTCACGTTTATTAGTGAACCAATCGGCTTTTTGATCATCTTTCGTCCAAGGATGAGCTGTGCTCACACGCGTCAACGGAAGGTCGACCAGCACTTTCAAATCACGTTCATGTGCTTCATTGACTAGCTTTTTCAGCTCTTTCATCGTGCCAAATTGCTTATTCATTTTATAAAAATCGGTCGTCCAGTAGCCATGATAGCCAGCTTTTTCATTTTGAAAAACAGGACTTAAAATCACCGTTGTAAATCCCATATCCTTTATATGATCCATCCTACCAATGATTCCTGCAAGATCGCCACCTTGATAAGCTGAAGGATCATTATTATTAACTTCCTGATCGTTTTGATTATCACCATTATTAAAGCGATCCACCATTAAATAATACATGGTTTCATCTTGCCATTTACGTTCTTCTTTTTCTGCCGCACTAACAGGAAAGGCATATAAAAGAAGAAACGGTAACAGTATAAGCGAGCACAACCTTCCTTTCACTTCCGCTTCCCCCCGTATCTAAAAATGATCATATCGCTTTTAAGATTACGCTTTTGTACACATTACGTCAAATCACAATAAAGAAAATTCAATAAAAATACAAATATTGGCGTGGTCACGAGAAAATCAAAAAAAACTAGCTTCTCCACTATTCAGTAAAGAAGCTAGGCTCTCGTACATATTAAACTAAGAAGTTTATAATCCCATTGGCAATTTGAACCCTAAGTAAATAGTGATAATTAGCAACCAAACTGCACCAACTAGCACTTTGCTTGTCTCTTTGCCTTTTTTCTTGCGTACTAACACCATTTCCATTAGACCAATCGTTAAAATACCGGCAAGCATTTTCATACCATACAGCATGTCATCGATCGAATGATGTTTTATGAAAAGCAATAAGCCTGTGCCTAACACAAGAATATACAATAGTCTTAACCCCATATGTGCACCTGTTGAATATTTTCCAAGCGCGATAAAAAACAAGATAACCGCAATCACCCATGTTGTAATATGTAAATGGGTACTGTTAAAAAATAAAGCTTCCACGTTTCCTCCCCCTCCTTTCTCACCCTCCTCATAGTAACACGTTCGGGAATTGGAAGAAAAGTAAAGGTTCGGTTTTAGCGAACATTATTCTGTAAAGTACCGACTTTTTCAACCGTAATTTCCACTGTATCGCCGGCTTTCAGCAAATTAGGTGGGGTCATACCAAAGCCTACACCAGCTGGAGTTCCGGTCGCAATGACGTCACCAGGTTCTAACGTCATTCCTTTCGATAGTGTAGAGATAATTTCATCAATCGGGAAAATAAAATACTGTGTATTCGATTGCTGACGGATTTCTCCATTCACTTTCGTTTCAATATTTAGTTGATGCGGGTTTTCAATCTCATCAGCAGTCACAATCCACGGTCCCATTGGGCAAGTGCCATCTAAGCTTTTTCCAAGGAAAAATTGCTTATGGCGTTTTTGAATATCACGAGCCGTCACATCATTAATGATCGTATAGCCGAAAATATAATCAAGTGCTGCTTCTTTGTTGATTTCTTTTCCACGCTTCCCAATAATGACACCTAGCTCCCCTTCATAATCAAGAGCCTCCGTCAAATTAGAATAAGCCGGAATCTCATCTTGGCAGCCAATAACTGCTGTTGGGGATTTTGTAAACACCATTAAATTAGTTGGAATACTTTCCTCCCCACCCATTTCAATCGCATGATCACGATAGTTTTTACCGATACACATCACATTTTTAGATGGACGCGGGATCGGTGCTAGCCACTCAATCTCACTTGCGCTAATAGCTGCACTGCTCCCCGCTTCTGCTACATATTCCGCAACAACATTTACTAAGTTCTCTACTTGATCAATCGCTTCAATGAGCGTGTTTGGCAATTGCTCACCAGCTAATGCGACTACATCCCAAACGAGCTTCTCTTTTTCATCATATACCCCATATGTTTCTTGTCCATTTATGCGAAAACTAATAAATTTCATCATTTCTCCCCCTTATTTTTTTATTTAGTCAAATACGTGACCTTTCTCCATAGAGATTCCATCGGGCCTCGCTTCAACTTAGATAACCATAATTCAGAAAGTACCACTTGGGCGGCAAAAATAGCGAGTACGAGCCAAACACCTGTTGTTAACGTAATTTGACCATAGAATCCTAGTCCATAATGATAGAAAATCAATGTACCTATGACAGATTGCAATAAATAATTCGTTAATGACATTCGGCCAACAGAGGCGAACGGTTTCCCAATTTTGTCTGCATACTTCCATTTTCCCAAAGCAATAACTAATGCTGCATAGCTAATCGCCAACAGCGGGCCGCCGATGAAATCTTGAATGAGTACGTAAGCAAGATTCGGCTCCACAACATATGGCAATGATTTCAATATCACGCCCGTCAGAAAGAACGATATAAATGTCATCATCGCCCACTTTGGTCGCTCACTCCATCTAGAAAACACATTCAACTTCTGAGCGCCAGCACCAATTAACAAATGAGGAAAGATAGTAATCAACTGAAAAATTACTGAATCCGGTCCGTTCGTCACTAACCAGTCCGTCCAACGCTGAGCAGTGATCTCCATAAAGCTACCGCTTCCGTACGCAGCCATTGACTGATTGATTCCCATAATATCAGTCCACAGCACGACACCGGTAGGATCGACTTTCGCCATCAATAATGAAAGTACACCTAGAAAAACAGTAGGAATAAATAATAGCGAACTTCCGATTATTATTAATGTTTTTCCAGATAAGCGTAAAAACAATAAAAGCAAAAAGCCCAGCACTGCATAATTAATTAAAATATCACCAGACCAAATCAAAAACGCATGAATAATTCCAATGAACAACAGGAAAGAAAAGCGTCGAACCCCTATTAAAGTATACGACATTCCTCGTCCCATTGCACTTTCTCGTTGCATCGCAACCCCAAATCCAAACATCATCGCAAACAGTGGATAAAAGCTTGCTTGAACGAAAATATCAATCCAACGATAATTTTGAAAATCTTGAGCTGCATCCCACCATTCAAACGGATTGTAGTACAAATAAGGTGAATGAAAAGAGATCATATTCACTAAAAAAATCCCGAGCAATGCTAATCCTCGCAAGCTATCTAACGATTGAATGCGGGGTTTTTCTTCTACGATTGCCATACAAACACACTTCATCCCTTCCATTTTCACAATTTTTGTTTATTTACATATCATATCACTAAATACAAGGAATGAGGGTGTGAAATGTCTTGCCGGCACTCGTAGGAACAATAACTGTGATTACTGTCTCTTCAAGCGGCGTGTTCAATGTCGGCGATGTATTCCAAATCCATCCCGTCGCACAAACAAAAACCTTTTCTGGAGCTGGTTCGTTTAATACTGGTCACGGACTCACGGTATCTTCCAATATATCTAGCACTAACATGCTAGATATCGATGGGATCGACCAAGGGATTATTGGCTCTGTGTAAGGAGGAAGCTAATGAACATTCATATTTCCCAAACGATAAATATTCGATTTATTAATATTACTAGTATTTCCAACTCCTCGATGTTCCAAATCGGCACAAGCGGTCAAGTAGAGCAAGCCTCTTACTTATTGAATACAGGTGGCTTCACCCAACAAGCACCTCCAGTAACAGATGAAACCGTCACTATAGAAGCTAGTCCAACACCATCATTTCTTATTCCACTTCCACGGTAATATTCTTTTTGAACGGAGGGACTTTAATGATTCGATCACAAGATATCCAAAACCTTTGGCAGTACGTTCAACAGCAACAGCAACAAATTCATGCTTTGGCGAAAAAAGTGCAAACACTTCAACAAGAGATCGTTGAGTTAAAAAAGCGCCCTCCCGTTTCAGTCGATAAAATTGAATATTCCTTTGACCAATTAAAAGTTGAAACACTAGCCGGTACGTTGAACATCGGCTTAAGCCCTAGTGAGCTATCTGGCATTAAAGATTACGCTGTCAATGTAAAAGGGCAAAGTTCATCCGATCATCAGTCATTACTGCCGCAACTATTGGATGCTTCTAATCGCTTTATCGCTGAAAATTTACATCGATTAATTGAAACATATGAAGGGCAATTGCACAGATCAGTGAATCCTGAAATGAAAGAACATATTGAAAGGGATTTGACAAAGCAATTACCTGAAAGAATCGGCTTTTACTTAAATCAATGTAAAGAAGAACCTCCTGAAGTAGTGAAGGAAAAAGTGCTAGCGAAAATAAAAGCAGATATCGAGCAAGCCATCGCCATATTTATTAGTAAAATACCAGAAATGGAGTGAGTACGTTGAATTTACAAGTGATGAATCGTGAATTAGAAGTAGGACAGATTTCAATTATTGCCGTCTCAAGTTCTTCTTATTTTCAAGTTGGAGACACCGATACGATCACATTGTACTCATCGTTTGATACGCCTCCTGAATCATTAATCATCAGCCCTTTTGTTCCACTTTAGTCATGGGCATGCGTCTATCTATCATCGATCATCTTGAAGCAAACACCATTTTCATCAGCTCAGTGTTAGAAATTGGGGACATCCATCAATCACAAGCCTATTCAACCGTCTATGCGGTGCAAGAACAAAGCAAAGGCTTTATCGATACCTCTCAGAAACTAGGTGTCGTATTACCACCTCCGACAATCCTCTGTCCTAAGAAACAGAGGAAAGCATCGATTGTTAATGCTTATCCATTTATTCATGTCGGTCAAGTGCATATTACAGGTATATCAACTGCTGCTGTTGGTCTCATTGGGTCCGCTCATGAAGCAACAGGATATTGCCGAATTCAACACGTACGAAAATTAACATCTAAACAAATCCAAAGTTAAAAGGTGGAATTTTTATGCCTGCCATTATCGGGCCTTTACAAATATTTAATATGTCTGGCGGCATTGTCCATTACGGTGATACATTAGTGATCTCACCTAAAGAGAGTAGCAAATCATCCTTAGGCTCAGGATCGTCTAACACAGGACCATTTATCGTCACTTACACTTGTTTAAATACGAATACCATTTTAGATAGTACTGGCGTTGATCAACCGATAGTTGGTACTTTATAACGATTTAAGCCTGACTTCTTCATTAATGAAGAAGTCAGGCTGTTCATTAATCTATTTGTAGAGCGTGAGCCCCATCAAAAAAGAATAAATATTTTCGAGCGATCTTCCGTTTCCAAATTTGTTCAACCGCTTTAGCATACAAATCGATTTGCAAGCGGTAGCGCTCCTCAAGGACTGGACGAGCTTCAGCAAACCCTCCCGCAAAGCGACCGGTAATTTGATCGGTTTTATAATCGAGCAAATATAGTTGACCATCGACTTCCATTAAACAGTCGATGACCCCTTGAACGAGGACAACCTCTTCTGGGTCGCTCCAATCTACATGTAATTCACTAGCCTTTACTCCCATGTTAAATGGAGTTTCTCGATATACATGATCAGCCCGCAGCAACATTTGCCCCACTTCTGTTTCAAAAAATGAAACGACGCGATTCGAGTCAATCATCTCTACCTGTTCAGTCGTTAATAATTCCCGCTGTATGAGCCTCTCTAGCAAAGAATGAATGTCTGCCACCGTTGGCTGTCCGTCTAGTGGTACATGCTGCATTACCGTGTGCACAGCTGTTCCGATTTCCGTCGGAGAAAGCGCCTTTTCCTGCATAAAAGCCGGGCGACTGAAAATCGGGCGCTGAAAGCTTCTCACTAATTCATTCTCTGCTCCTTCATTATAAATCTCATTCATCCGTTTTAAATCAGATACCGACTGCTTTGAACGCAGTTTCGTTGCCATTAGGTTCGAGTATTGCCAGCTCATGCGCTCGATAATTTGTTGTTTATACGTGGAAGAAATATCGATTGGCTCATTGTTTTCTACTTTATTTTGCCAATCGACTTGTTGTGAATCCGCCTCTTCCTCATCTTTTAACAAGCTCTCTGGATTCACGATTTCAATTTTCCACTTTGAGGCATGATGATGGATAGCTGCCAAATGATCAAGATTCGGCTGATCACTAAGCGACCAATCCCGATGTCTCACTAAAGCTGGACCAATCCAATCAAAATAAGACATCGCCGCTGCTCGATCGGTATCACTTAATAACCAGTCCGTACTACTCCATCCTTTTTCCCAGTTTGCTAGCGATTTCTCTATATTTTTCTGCGTTCCGAGTAAAAACAACTTCTCTTTCGCTCGCGTTAACGCCACGTAAAGGACACGCATTTCCTCCGCTAACAGCTCTAGTCGCTTTTTCCGCCTTAAAGCGAGCTGTGGCAAGGATGGATAGCTAATACGTTTTTCTATATTCGTATATTTGGCAGCAATCCCATAGTCTTTATCGAATAAGTACGATTGACGAATGTCCATTAAGTTAAATTGGCGACCAAGCCCCGCCACAAAAACGACCGGAAACTCCAATCCCTTGCTGGCATGAATCGTCATTAAACGAACGACATCCTCTTGCTCATTTAATGCCTTCGCTTCCCCAAGGTCATCGCCTCGCTCCTGAATCCGTTCAATTAATCGTAAAAAGCGGAACAGCCCTCTAAAGGACGTTTCTTCATACTGTTTGGCTCGGTCATATAACGCACGAAGGTTCGCTTGCCTTTGCCGTCCACCCGGCATTCCACCTACAAAATCATAAAAATGCGTATCTCGATACAGCTGCCAAATGAGAGAAGATAACGCTCCATTTCTACTGAGCGTTCTCCAATTGGATAACTTCTCAAGAAATTTATTTATCTTTTCATGAAGGGCTTCATGCTCTACGACCGGCTTCTTTTTAGCAAACGCTTGAACCGCCTCATAGTAGGTACCCTTTTTAGAGGCAAGACGAATCGTCGCTAAATCATTTTCTGAACAGTTCACAATCAGTGAACGCAGTATAGAAGCAAGCGGAATATCTTGGTATGGGTTGTCGATCACTTTTAACAATGACAGCATAATGACCACTTCTGTCGCTTGAAAATAACCGCCAGACAGCTTCGCATAGATGGGAACGCCCGACCGTCTTCCTTCTTCCATGATTTCTCCAGCCCAAGGCATAGAGCGCAGCAAAATCACAACGTCACGATATTGGATCGGGCGCTCGGTTTTCGTTTTCGGATCATAGACTGGATATCTTGATTGCACCAATTCCTTAATTTTTTGTACGAGCCACCTCGCTTCTAGCTGCGATTGCTCCGCATCCTCTAGACCCGCCTCATCCTCTTGCTCCACTGCGCCCGCTTGCTCAATAATGGCGACTTCTACAGGCATAGCAGGCTCCTCTGGATAATTAGCTCCCTTGACTAGTTCAGCTTGTGAATCGTATTCGATTTCTCCCACTTTCACACCCATGATCTGCTTAAATAAATAATTTGTTCCAGCAAGCACTTCTTGACGACTACGAAAATTCTTCGCTAAATCAATTCGCATACCTGTGTTTTCACCCGTTGTTGAGAACCTTCTATACTTGTTCAAAAATAGATTCGGTTCTGCTAGACGAAAACGATAAATGCTTTGCTTTACGTCCCCAACCATAAATAAGTTCCCTTCTTCTTCCACCCCTGATGTAACTAGACGAATAATCGACTCCTGCACGAAATTGACGTCTTGATACTCGTCTAAGAGCACTTCTTTAAATTTCTTCTGGTATAACAGTGCCGCTTCAGAAGGAATTAATTCATCTCCTCCGTCTTTTCGTTCAGCTAAAATGGCTAAAGCAAAATGCTCTAAATCACCGAAATCAACAAGCCCCTTTTCTCGTTTCATCGCTTGAAATTTATCGGCGAACTTACGGGTTAGCTGAGCTAGCGAAGCGATGATGTCTCTCATTTCTTTCATGTCACGCAAATAGGTTTCAGGCTTGCGGGAAAAATAGTCGTCTTTTAAAGAAGTGATGATTTTCTTTAACTCATCTCTAATATTCTTTGATTGATCCACTAGCTCCTGGTCATATTCCTCGCCTTTGCAAGTTTTCAACGTGGAGAACTTCACCAGCTGCATTTCTTCATATAACTTTTTCCAAGAGGAAATAGACTCGCGAAGCCGCTGAACTATTTGTTGGTCAGCCATGAAATTCACCATTCGTGGAGATGGCCCACCTGACATATTCGCTATTGCCACCAATTCATTAACGAGCGTTTCCGCCCCTTCAAGCTGTAGCTCAATGTCAAATTTCAACGCTTCCATAAACGGCAAATCATCGATAGTAGTCGTCTCTTCATCGACATCATATAGCTGCGGCAAACGCTGTAACCATTCTTCTGGTTGAGGATGCGACTTAGCAAAATCGTAAAGTCGACTCACAATCATTTGTAATTGCGCATCGCTACGATCACTAGAAAACGTATCGACTAAATGGTAAAAGTCTTCATTTCCTTCTTTGCCGTATTCTTCTTCAAATAAATCGTCTAACGTTTCATCTCTTAACAATGCCCCTTCCGCCTCATCAGCAATTCGAAAGGAAGGGTCGACATCAATCAAATAGTAATACTTACGAATCACTTCTAAGCAAAAAGAGTGCAATGTCGAGATCGATGCTTTATTTAATAAGCTTAACTGTTTTCGCAAATGTTTAGAGATCGGATCAGATTCCATCGCTTTTTCTAAGGCAAGTCCAATTCGATGCCTCATTTCAGCAGCTGCGGCGTTCGTAAACGTCACTACAAGAAGCTCATCAATGTCAATAGGCTCGTCTTCATTTAACACTTTACGAATAATCCGTTCAACGAGCACCGCTGTTTTTCCTGAACCAGCGGCAGCGGCTACTAAAATATCGGTGCCTGTCGCTGTGATCGCTTTCCATTGATCATCTGTCCAAGTCGCCCCCGCCGGCTTTTCTGGTATCCATCGCTCACTCACATATATCCCTCTCTTCACTCATCTTTTGAAAAATCTCTTCCTTCTTTTGCGGCATAATCGTACGATACTGATTGTCTTCGATCATGTCGTCGAACTGACAAACCGGTCGATAAGAACAAAAATCACAAGGGGTTCGTTTTTTATATTGATAAGGGGCAATATCGACCCGACCAGCGACAATATCATCCCCTGATTGTTGGTAAATATTGCGAACGTGCTGACGCATCTGTTCAAACTGCTGTCGATGCGCAACTTTGGAACTTTTCGCAAGCTTGCCATTAGATTTATTAATCCCGGCCGAAATAATTTTTGAGTTTCCTCCCTCAAGGCTCGTATCCATTAATCGAACAACCTCTTCTTCTGCCAGTACAAGTCCCTTCATTTTAAAGCTTTTAAAAATTTCCTCTTCAATTTGTTCCGTCGTCATCATTTGTTTACTATTAATGATTGGATTGTGAACATGGAAGTATAGAACACCTGCCGGATGTGCTTGTTTGCCGACAAGCTGCTGTGAGTGTGTTAACACAATATCCAAATACGTCAGCATTTGCAGGGCGAACCCATAATACACCTCTGTCATATCTAAATCGCGACTACTTGATTTATAATCAATGATGCGCAAATATACTTCTTCATCACTTTTGGCTTGATCAACACGGTCAATTCTTCCTGCTAATTCCATCTTCGTTCCATTTTTTAACGTGAAGGAAAGTGGCGGTAACTCCGCTTTCGGTCCAAAGCCAAGTTCAATTCCAACAGGCGCAAAACCGCTCCTCTTAGCTTGACCACTTAACATATAAGAAGCTCTACCGATAATTTGCTCCAGCTTATGACTAATATATAAATGACGATTTGAGCTTAATAAAATTTGGTGTTGTAGTTTTGGTGCTAAATGAACGACCGCTTCTTTTGCCAGCTGTAAACATTGCTTTTCCGTCAGCTGACCCCAGTGTAACCCTCGCTTTGCAATTTCCTCCGTGATCCATTTTAGAGCCCCATGGAATAAGTCTCCGATATCTGGTGCTTGCAGTCGATACATGTCTCGTTCTCGTAGCTTCAAACCATGATTGGCAAAATGAGAGAATGGACAGCTATTGAATAATTCCATTCTTGAAACACTAGCAAGAATCTCTTCCCCATATAGATTTTTGCTCACCTGCTCCTCCAGCACTTCCGCCTTATTTTTATAAAATAAGCTGGAAAATACGATGCTTGCTTTTTCCTTTTGCTCTAGTGTATTCACGTAAAAATTGTAAACATCCCACCAATAATCGTACATTGGATAGCCAAGCCTTTTTTGTTGAAGCTGAGTCGTGATATACGATAGCGTCGGATTCGGGTGGCAAACGTATTGCAACCCTTCTTGCTCTTGCAAATCTGACGGTTCATTAGCAAGCAGTTTCGTCTCGGCGAGTGGAAACATCTCCTTTAGTCTTTTGATAAACAGAGAGGGCTGCAATGCCTTGCCTTCTTCATCAGCAAGCGGGTAGGAAAGATATAATTGGCTAGCTGGAGTCGCGAACGCTTTATAAGCGATGAACTCTTCATCAAGTAGCTTCGTCTTACTGCTTTCTGCAAGCTTTACCCCTTGTGAAAGCAACCGTTCACGATCCTCATCTGCTAGTACGCCATCTTCTTGCATCTTGCCAGGTAGCACGCCATCATTGACACCGATCACAAAAGCGACATCCACATTTGCGAGCCTAGAAAGCTCAAGATTCGCTACCATCACTTGATCGACAGCGGCAGGCACATTTGCAAATTTCAACGTTTCTAGTCCAGCATCGATTGTGGCCGCAAATTTCTTCACTGTCATTGCCTCGTTTCCAAGCACTTCTACGTACTGATCTAACAATTCAATCACCGCACTCCACGCTTGACTATGCTCTCGCGCCGTAATTAAATCGCCACGTTCTTGCGCCTCTACACTTAAGCTTTCCAGTTTTTTAGGGATCTCTAACTCTTCTAAATATAAATAAAATGCTTCACAAAACCCTCTGCTCGTTTTCGCCCGTTTCAATCGGCGAGACAACCGCGAAATCGGCTCGGCAATAATCAGCTTTAATTCATTTAATTCGTTCTCGATTCGCTGTTCTTCATCCGTTTGCCCGCGATGAACGCCTTCTAATCCACGATAACGGCGATAGCTCCACTGCTCTCCATTCGTCCAGCGATCCCCTCTGATACCATAGGCGAGCACATAATTTTCTAAGCGATCCATTTGCTCGCGTAATCTGTTCCAATCTTTCTTTAACGGAAATAACAAGTCCGTTTTGACCGCTCGAAAAACGGGTTCATATCGCCAATGACTAGCCAAAATTTCTAACGTTGCGCGAATTAACTCAATAACGGGATGATTGAGCATCGGATTTTTTTTATCGATATAAAAAGGAATATCATAATCATGAAATACCGTTTCAATCACTTGCTGGTACTCGTGACCGTTGCGAACAAGAATCGCCAGTTGCTTATAACGATATCCATCCTCTCGCGCTAGCTTTCGTATTTCTCGCGCAACCCCTTCAATTTCCGCTCGTCGATTCGTCGCCTCTAAGAAACAAATCGCTGTCGAATCGTTATATGTCTTCACTGGACGGTGATCAAAATGAGTTTCTAAATGGAGCAAACTCTCCTCTTTATAGCGTCTTGACCTCGTCAAAAGCTGATCTTCTTCTATTCGCCCACCGCTGTTTTTCGCTAGTTCATAAAGAGTGGAATACGTTTCACCCGTTTGGCGAAATAAATGCGTATCTTCCGGGATGTTTGTTCGAAACGTTTGATCGGCTGTTAAAGCGATCGTTACTTTTTTTGCATGTTTCATCAGTTGCTCAATGACTTCATATTCTTGTGGGGTAAAGCTATGAAATCCATCGATATACACTTCTGCTTGTTGTAAATAAGCGGACGAAGCAACCGCTTCTGCTAGCAAACGTAAATAGTCTTCAGAATCGACATATTTGCCAATAAGAGACTGCTCAAATTCGCTATAGATCGTTTGCAAGTCGTGAAGCTTATCTGCTAACGCTTTTGAGTCAACTTCCTCTCGTATTTCAGCTAACTCCTCTGGTCCCACACAATAACGTTTAAACTCTGTTAGCATCGCTTCTACATGGCTAATAAATCCATTTTTATCCGCTGCTTTAGCAAAGATTTTCAAATTCTCTTTTTGATCTTCAATAATTTTGCGAATGAGTATATTTAATCCCGCCGAGGAGATATGCTTTCGGCTCATCCCTCCTGTTTCCTGCAATACACGCCATGCAAGACGAGTGAAACTATAAACTTGTGCACGAATGACTCCACCAAGTGCCGAGTCAGCTGCTAAATTGTATTCTGACAAAAAGGTCATTTGCTCCGGAACAAGATAAATAACAGGCTCCCCTATCGGCTGCTCTTTCACTTGACTCTTTATATTCTCTAATATAGAAGCGGTTTTCCCCATTCCAGACCGACCGAGTATAAACTGAATCGACATACCTTTCTCCTCCCAACATATTTACTTTATTATAACGAAAAAGCTGATTAAATTTTTAACATAGTTTATCAAAATGTTCCCTTACTTCAGCAAGCAAAAAAGAGCTGACATATGATCAGCCCCTTTCTCTCATTTCTTGTTTATTTAGGCGAGCTTCTACTCTTTTTCCACCTAGCCATAATATGAAAATAACCGTTGCTACGATTGCTGTTCTTATCGGCTGCTCAATAAGCGCTGCCACATCATATCCAACAAAGCTAATCGTTAAAATCATCACAAACTTCCCTGTCATAACCGCTAATAAATATTGTGTCACACTAATGTTAGAAAGCCCCGCCACAATATTGACGACGGCAGAAGGGGTGAACGGAAAACAAAGAAGCAAAAAGACGGGACCAAATCCGTGACGGTCCAACCAATTCATTAATTTTTTGACTTGTCCATGCCTTTGCAAAAAAGAAAGCATCCGTCGCTGGCCATAATTTCTGACGAGCAAAAAAATAATAAACGCACCAGTCACCGCTCCTCCCCAAGACAAAATAAAGCCAAACCATAAGCCAAACGCATTGACGTTTGCCAAAACAAAGACGAATAGTGGCAAAAACGGCAGAAATGCCTCTAGCAACGGTAAAATGAATCCTGGAATCGGACCGAATGACTGGTAACGATCAATTAAGTCCATGATCTGTTCGAGTGTGAACCACTCTTTAATATCGTTCAAATCCATAGCAGCTAACCCTTTACATTGATTTCTTCTCATTTTATCATATTTCTCGATAAAAACAGCGATGGATGACTTCTTAATATGGAATTTCAATCCAATCGATGTATTTTCTTTTCTGTAATCTCATCTATATGAATTATGTATCTGTTGTTTTAACTGGATGTTTAATCTCGAGGCTTTTCCTTGTTGATTCTGTAACGATCGTTCAGTTATAGGGAAAGAGAATCGTTGACCATTTGTAAATAAGACCGATGTGTGTTTACTGTCCAATTTTGAAAAGCTTTCTATTTTAAATAAAGAAATCCACCCATTCCCTTTAGCGATGTGAGAGGCAAGTGGGAATAGGTATGTTCCTTCCAAATGATCAATGTTGATGGGGAGTTTTTTGTCTGTGGCTAGCCAATGTTTACTAGCGGCTCTTCTGCCATTATAAGTGGCTCCGTAAGCGATACAACTTTTTTTGATGAGATCTAGAGGTTTCATCGTTACTTCAAATGTTCGTTTTTCTTCGACGACAATTGTATGTTCTTTTCCCTTTCGTTCTACCGCCTTAATAAACATCACTTCAGGACGAATAATGTAATTATCACAGGTAATATCCACCATTTACACTTCCCTTCGACTTATTACCTTTATCATACCACCCCCTCTCCGTTAATGTCTCAAAGAACAAATAAATAATTTTTCTAAAAATTTAAAAATTTCTGTTGATTACTATTTTCAAATCATATATAATAAAAAAAAGGTATCCGAGGTGATGAAAAATGGAAAACAACAACTATTTTACTGAAATGATGAGGTCCCCGATGCCACGTGAGAAAGAAAGAAATGCTACCGATGTATATATCGACAAATTGCTAAATGACATTCTTTTTAAACAAGAAAAACAACGGATCATGGTTGCAATTGATCAAACCCTCGACAAAGGAGATCGCGAAGCATTTATGAAGCTATCCCATCAGTTGAATGAATTAGAGAAAAATTTCAATTCCTAATGATTTTCTTCTCGTTGAGTTCCTCTTCTACCAAAAATCTCCTATAACACATAAGACATCAACTTAAAATAAGTGCCGAGTCCCTTTAAAAAGAGGAAACCCGGCACTTATCAGTATGTTCTACATATCCCTTTAATTTTTTCCCTTTTTCTCCTTTATTTCTTTTAATGGATACGTCTCAATCGTATAAATCCTTTCCGCCATCGAAGGATGACCGTAACGAAAAATTTTCACAAGCAATGGTGGTTTCACTTCGGATAATCCTTCCTTTGCGAGCTTTTGAAAGGCACTAATGGCAGCTGCTTTATCGCCTGTCATTTCAATCGCATACGCATCGGACTGCTTCTCTTCAAATCGAGAAAGGACGTTTGAAAATGGACTAGCAACAAATGACAGCATCGAGATCATCATAAAAATTAACGGCAACGTTCGCAATTGGGCGATATCCGTTATATTTAACTTTTCTCCTTGCCGACTGATCAACCATTCCATCATTTTAGCTATGAGCCAGAAGCCGACAAAAGCGAGAACTAAGTAACTAGCGATCCCAATATAAATATGCTTTTTCACATAGTGCGCCATTTCATGAGCCATCACAAACAAAATTTCCTCTTCATTTAGCTTATTTAATGTCGTATCCCACAAAACGATACGGGCATTGCCACCGATTCCAGTGACATAAGCGTTTAAAGCATTTGTCTTTTCCGACATATTGACTTCATACACGTGATTAGCAGGAATATCCGCTTGGTCAGCTAACGATAAAATTTTCGCTTCTAGCTGTTTATCTTTGAGCGGATAAAACTCATTATAAAGCGGATCAATAAAGACAGGTTGAATATACATTAAAAAGATTGTAAAAGGTACAAACAGCATCCAAGCGGCAAGCCACCATCTTTTTTTGAACCTTTTCATCAGCTCGTACATCACAAAGATCAAAATCATCATTAAGCCGTAACCAATCCAAAAATCAATCAACTCATCTTTCATCCATTGAGAAAACGTTTGCGCGGAAATATTATACACTTTAGAAAAATGAAAGCTTATATATTGTAGTGGGAATGTCACGATAAACGTAAAAACAGACAAATAAAACAAATAAATCGACGTTCGCAAAAAAGTGATGCGTACGGCTTCCTGTGCCCACTTTTCAAATCGATGAGATAAGCCAAACAGAACGATGAAAAAGTAGATAACCCATTCAAGTGGCGCACTCAGAAAGAAGAGCAAATTTTTGATTTTCGAAAACTCACCGCTTAAAGAACGTTCCTGTTCGTTTAAAAAAGTAGACGGGTCAGCACTTGTCCCTTTATAAATATCAGGAAGATCTCCAGTTGACATTACAAATAAATAGTAGTACATAAACGCTGAAAACAACAAATAGCCTATAATCACTAGAGCCGTCCACTTTGCTTTCACACCATTCCCTCCTTCCTCTATTATATGTAGTCCTAAAGAAGAAAATTTAGACCTAAAAAAGCTTCTTCAGCCTAACTGATTCGTTAGCTGAAGAAGCTTTATAATAAGATTAGCTTTGTTGTACTTGTTTTTTTAATGACCTTCTTAAAATTTTGCCCGTTGTATTTTTCGGAATCTCTTCTAAAAATTCTACCTTCCTCGGGAGTTTATATTTCGCAAGACGATGATGACAAAAATCGATGACAACCGCTTCATTTAAATGCTCACCTTTCGCAACAACAAAAGCAAGTATGCTTTCTCCATAATTAGGATCGGGAACACCTACTACAACTGCTTCAACAATATCTGGATGACTGTAGAGAACTTCTTCTACTTCGCGAGGGTACACGTTATAGCCCCCCACGATCACAAGATCCTTCATTCGATCAACAATATAGAAATAGCCGTCCTCATCCATTCGAGCCAAATCACCGGTATGCAACCAGCCATCTTTCAAAGCGGTAGCCGTTTCTTCAGGCTCTTTATAATACCCCTTCATCACATTCGGACCGCGAACAACTAATTCACCTACTTCTCCTGGTGGTAGTTCTTCTCCTAGTTCATTGACTACTTTGTTTTCTACATTCACAATCGAACAGCCAATCGAACCCGCCTTTCGCGGTCGATCTAATGGATTAAAGCAGGTCACTGGGCTTGCTTCAGACAATCCATATCCTTCTGAAACGGTAACATTAAATTTCTTCTCGAAGTTTTCAAGCAACGCAACCGGCATAGATGAGCCTCCTGAAATACATAAGCGCATACTCGAAAAACTTTCAATATCTCCATCAGGATATTGATAAAGAAAATTATACATCGTTGGAACACCGGCAAATACGGTCGCTTGATGTTGTTTCGCCAAAGCAAACACTTCTTTCGGACTGAACTGTGGAAAAATCAAAATCGTTGCACCACTAATTAATGGCGCATTTAACGAGACACTTAAGCAAAACACATGAAACATCGGAAGAACAGTGATAACGCAATCTTCTTGTGATATTTGTAGGTAACTACCTATATCTCGTGCGTTAGAATACAAGTTATGATGGGTAAGCATCGCGCCTTTTGGCTTACCTGTTGTACCAGACGTATACAAAATCACCGCGACATCATCATCTAAAAGCTCTGGCCCTTGATAATCAGGTTGTCCTAGACTTAACAAATCAGAAAACGTTTTCAATTTAGGAAACGTCAGATCAATCCCCTTAGCATATTCATCATTTGTTTCACAAACGATGTACTGCTCAATAAAAGGTGAATATTGATTCATTTTTTCGGCAAGCGGAAGTAATTTGTCGAGTAAAACGACACCCTTTACATCTCCATTATTCACAATATAGCTGATCTCATCTGGCGTATAAAGTGGATTGATTGGAATAACCGTTACTCCAGCTCGCAACGCCCCATACAAAGAAATAATAAAGTGAGGAGAATTCCCTAATAAAAGTGCAATATGATCCCCTTTTTGAATCCCAAGCTGATGAAGTCCCGAGGCAAACTGATTGACAGCTGCATTCAATTCCTCATATGTAGCTGTCTTGTCTAAAAAATGATACGCAGTTTTCCCCTTAAATTTCGCCACTGACTCTGACAATGCTACTGAAAGATTCATCCCATACTCCCCTTTGCAATGAATGAATAGTCATTCATTTTTGAATTTTCAATCTTTATTATATATGAAAATAATAAAACTCGCAAGGAATACTAACCAAAAATAGGAAGAGATTACCTTGCAACGTAAAGCAAAGCAACCTCTTCCTATTTAATACAACAACTGTAAAAATTCTTCTTGCGTCATTTTCCCGAAATAATGAGGGAGCGAAAGCTGGTCTAATACTTGAGCAATCTCATTCTTTTCATAGCGTATCCCCATTAATTTTTCTTCAACTTCACTCACTTCACCAACACCAAAAAAGTCACCGAAGATTTTGCAATGTTGAATTCGCCCCTTTTTAATATCCAATCGAACATCGATCAAACCTACCGGGAAGCGATGAGAACGTTGAATATTGAAAGCAGGTGATTTCCCAAAATTCCAATCCCAATTTTTATATCTCTCTTCAGAAATTTGCTGAATGATTTCCCAATCTTTTTCTTCAAGCTTATATTGTGGAATCGGCTCTTTTTGTTCAAAAATCGCTTGTAATAAAAATGAACGAAAGTCTTCAATGCTCATATCTTGCTCCATGAGCTCAGCAATGTTCGTCACCCGACTGCGAATCGACTTAATTCCCTTCGATTCAATCTTATCCTTTCTTACCTTTAAAGCGGAAACAACCTCGTCCATATTCGTATTAAACAGTAATGTACCGTGGCTGAACATCCGGCCCTTCGTTGAAAACTGAGCATTGCCAGAAATCTTGAGCCCGTTCGCCAAAATGTCATTTCTTCCACTTAACTCAGCTTGCACCCCAAGCTTATTTAAGGCAGCAATCACTGGTTCGGTGAATTTACGGAAATTATGAAAGCTGTCGCCATCATCCTTAGTGATAAAGCTGAAATTCAAATTTCCTAAATCATGATACACCGCACCGCCCCCAGATAAGCGTCGTACAACATGAATGCCTTCTTTTTCAACATAGTCCATATTTACTTCTTCTATCGTGTTTTGATTTTTACCGATAATAATGGAAGGCTCATTAATATAAAAGAGCAAATAGGTTTCGTTAATATCTAAATGCTTCACTGCATATTCTTCAATTGCTAAGTTGATTCTCGGATCTGTGATTCCTTGATTATCAATAAATAACATATTCATCCCCCATTTATATCTCTATTTCCAAACTTTGCTTCGCTAATAATACTGTACCACGAAATTCAGCTTCTGCTTCCTCTTTTAGTTTAGCTAACTCTCCAAAATGTGGCAAATGCGTTAGCACTAATGTCCTCACGCGGGCAGAGTGAGCCAACTTCCCCGCTTCTGTGCTCGTCATATGCCCAGCTGCTTGACCATCCATCCCACTATAAAAATTGCTTTCACAAAGCAGCAAGTCACATTCTTTCGCAAATGGAATAAACTGTCGTTGAAAAGCTGAGTCTGCTGTGTAAACAACGGTATGATCATGAGCTGAGATTTTCATCGCGAAACATGGTACAGAATGAACCGTACGTAAAAACTCGACCGTAAACGGACCAAGCGTTAATGTTTGGTTCGATTGATACGCTCTTCCCGCTGTCAAATCTTTATATGTAAGCGAAGCGAATGCAGCATCTTCGTTATGACCGTAGATCGGTAAGGTGGTCACTTCTTTCCCTAAATGCTTCTGAATCAATAAAGCGTGTTGTAGTACACCGATATCCGCTATATGATCGGCATGATAATGAGAAAGTAATATTGCGCTTAATTCTTCTGGCATTACATGCTGTTGCAATTTCGATAATACTCCACTGCCACAGTCAACGAGCAGTTTAAATCCGTCCTCTTCAAATAAATAACCAGAACTGGCTTCATTGACTTTCGGATAACCGCCCCAACACCCGATGATCGTAACCTTCATACCCTACACACCTCTCTATTCAATTCCATTTCTCTCTCATTTTATTCTGCAACTCTGCTTACTTCAACTGATCGAGTTTTTCTTTCTATTGATTATTTTTTCTGAAAATTCCTAAAAACCGTTGACGACAACTTTCTGTTATAATACAATAAACATATAAAGCAGATCAGTTATATAACAAAAATGAGGGGGAACACAAAAATGGTGAAGAATATCGTTGATTTTTTCAAAAACATCCCTGCAAAACAATGTACAAAATGCGGTTCTTATATCGAGGAACAGCATGAGTGCTATGGCAACCACTGTGATGATTGTACAGATATCCAAGATCTTTAATCTTTCAAATCGTTAACTCCAATTCCATAACATAAAAAGAAGAAAGAACCTGCCGTCGCCTTGAGTGGGTTCTTTCTTCTTTATGTTATGTTTCTTATGGGGCTGTAGTCGCATCAGTTGGCTGTCCAATAGTGATTGGCTTTTTAGGCATTGTATGTAGTCCTCTAGCGCTTACATGCACTTGGACTTGATATATACCGTCTTGTTCGAATGTTTTTTTAACAACGTAATTGCCTTCTTCATCTTTCTCTGCTTCGATCATTTCACTATCTTCTTTTTTGCCTTCTTGCCACACTTCGTACTGTACTTCATCAGCATCCTCTACCGTTTCTTCTCCTTGAGTCACTTTCGTTGTAAATGTGACTTCTTCATTCACAGCCGCTGTTTCAGGTACAGTTAATTGTGCTTCAATTGGTTGTGGTGCTGCATTTTCATTTTGTTGCTTTTGTTGTCCGCAAGCTCCTAATAGAAAGAGGGCACAAATCATAACTATCATCGTCCATTGTTTCTTCATGTTTTCGTCTCCTTTATTCATCCTCTTCAAGCAAAGGGAATTCAATTGTCACCGTCGTTCCATGACCATACTCACTAGCAATCATTAATCGTCCTTGATGGCCTTTCACGATATTTTCAACAATTGATAATCCTAAACCAGTTCCACCATCTACTCTTGTCCGCGCCTTGTTGACACGATAAAACCGCTCTGTAATCTTGTGTAAGTCTTCTTTTGGGATACCAATACCAGAGTCTTTGCATTTCACCACCGCTTTGCCCTCTCGTTCAAACAAGTGTACAGTAATAAAGCCATCTGCCTCAGTATACCGTAAAGCATTATCGACTACATTCACGATCACTTGTTCAAGACGACATTCATCTCCTTCAATAATGATATTATGATCAAGTTTTTCTGTCAGATTGACCTGTTTTTGTTTGGCCGCAGGCATTAGCTTTTGAAGGGTTTGATGAATCGTTTCAGCCAATGGTAACGGAGCCTTTTCGATAGCGGAGGAATCACCTTCTAACTTAATCAGCTCAAGCAAATCATTGACAAGTCGTTCCATCCTTTTCGCTTCTCTCGTAATGATGTGAACATATTGTTGTTCTCCCTCCTCTCCTTTAACCATACCAGACGAAAGAGCTTCACTGTACCCTTTTATGTAACTAAGTGGTGTACGTAGTTCATGAGAAACAGTAGCGAGAAATTCTTTTTTCTTTTCATCTTCCTCATCAATCGACTCGGCCATATGGTTAAAGGTTTCGGCAAGCTGACCAATCTCATCCTTCGTTTTCACATGGACCCTTGTCGAGAAATCACCCTCTGACAATTTGACAGCTGCTCGCTTCATTTCTTCGAGCGGGCGCGTTAAGTATCGTGCCCATTTTGTTCCAATCACTAACAAGAGAATAAAAAATAAAGCAGCACCTATCCCCCAATAAATCGTTAAATCAGCTGTTAACTCCTCCATATTTTCCAGTGGCAAATATAAATAAATGATCCCTTGCAGTCTTTGCTCTTCCAATAAAGGAACGACGACCGAAATAATTTTGCGATCAAATCGGGCCATATACCCGACCTTTTTGACCGGCTCATTTTTCAACAATTGCTCACGCTCAGCTGGGCCGATTAATGTATCATAGTCGATTTCAAAGGGCACACAAGCAGCCAGCTCTCTTGGGTTTCGAACTGCAAACACTTCAAACTTAGCCTTTTCATTATACCAATCGATCTGCTTGATCAATTCATCAGTCAGTTCCCCGCCATCATAATCTAACGCCAAGCTTTTGCCGACTTGGAGCATTTCTTTTTCGACACTGTCAACATATAGCTTTTGATAGAGCGTATAGGACAAGGCATAAGCAAAGCCGATCGAAAGTACCAATGTAATGAATAGAGTCAGCCGCAGCTTTTTCGCTAAGCTCATACAGTCGGTTCCTCGAATTTATAGCCGACTCCCCACACGGTTACTACGGCTGCTCCAACCTCCTTACCAAGCTTCATTCGCAACGTTTTAATATGAGTATCTACCGTTCTCGTCCCGCCGCTGTAATCATCGCCCCAAATCATCGTTAACAGCTGCTCACGCGAAAAGACGCGACCAATATTTTTAATCAGCAATAATAATAATTCAAATTCTTTTAACGTCAACGGAATTGACTTTTGCTTCACTTTCACTGCATGAGAGCTTAAATTTACTAAAACACCTGCTTTTTCAATCGTTGTTGCTTGTGTATCTTCCTTATGGAAACGCCGTAACACCGCCCGAATTCTCGCTGTTAATTCACCTGGTGAAAACGGCTTAACAATATAATCATCACCGCCAATTTGCAACCCTTTCACCTTATCCCACTCTTCCCCTTTGGCAGTTAAAAATATGACCGGAATTTCACTTGTTTTACGAATATCTGCACAAATCTCGAAGCCACTTTTTCCGGGAAGCATAATATCTAGTAACACAAGATCTATTTTCCCTTTTGCTAATTGTTTACTTGCTGCTTCACTATCTTCCGCATGGCTCACTGTAAAGCCAGCATTCTCTAAATACATAGAGATAAGTTGGCGCATATCTTCTTCATCATCCACAATTAAAATATGAGTCATTTGTTCTCCTCCTTTACAAACATCATAAATGGGCCTTTTCCTGTTTTTACTTTTTTAACAAGCTTTAAGCTCCCCTTTTCAAGAAAATAAAGCTCATCGCTGTCATATCCTGCTATGACAATTTCATTAGCAAATGGCTCAATCGTAAACGGATTCGCTCCAACTTTAAGCTTTGCTTTTATTTCTTTCTTGTCGTTTAACATATAAATCATATTCGATCCATGACTAACCACGTAATGATAATTCCCATCAGAAGCAAAGTTAACCGGCATGATCGGGGTATTAATTTTCTCGATTTTTTGTCCGGTATCTAGCGAATACACTTGAACTTGAGATTGCGGTTCCTTCCCGTGACCATGTCCACCAATCCACAATTCCCTTTGATTCGGCTCAATCATTAGCCCTGTTGAGGAAGAAGGAATGGTAAACTCTCTAACGACCTTTTTCTTCTTCAGATCTACTTCTGAAAGAATCGTATCTTGATAATTAATGACGTAAAGCATTCCTTGATGTTCGGCTAGTGACATCGGATATTTCCCCGTTTTCACAATGGCGGTTTCTTTTCCTTTTTCATTATAAAAGTGGAGCGATCGATCTTTTTTATTAGCAAGTACCACTTCCTTGCTATCCTTTAAATAAAGAGCGCCTGTTGTCCCTTCACGAACTTTCCATTCATCCAACATTTTTCCTTCAGATAATGAAAAAATAGCTGCGCGGTCTAGCTGCGTACCATAGAGCAGTAAGCGGTCGTCATTTGGAAATAAGGCTCCTCCTGTATACAAGTCCTCCAAAACCCAATCCGCAATTCGCTCTCCCTTTTGATCAATAAACGTTAAAGAGGAATCTCTTAAATTCAACGTCAATAAATAATTTTCCTCTTTAATGGCCGGATATGAAGGATGACTGCAGCCGGATATAAGCCCTATCCAAGCCATAACGAACAAAAACAAGCGAATTTTCATCATATTCCTCCTCCAGCGTTCTTTTTACTCTCTATTATAAGAAAAAAATGTGAAATGTATTTGAAGAAAAAACGAAAAAAATGCTGAAAAGCGAAGCCGCTTTTCAGCATAGATCTTTTACTGTTCATTTGTTACCGCTTGATGACCATATTGGCGTTTGTACATTCCTCTGAAGAAGACAATTGTCACCAATAGGCAAACAACAGCGAATATTCCTAAAATGATAGCGTTCTGCCACATAAATGTATAGTCCCCTATCGAAATGACCGCTTTAAACGCAGAAACGGAATAAGACATTGGCAGGACAAAATGAATCGGTTGTAATGCTTTTGGAATTAATTCTAATGGGAATGTCCCTGCACTTGTTGCTAATTGGAAAATTAAAGTTAACATCGCAAGATATCTTCCAGGGTCTCCCATGATCGTCACAAGCATTTGCACAAGCGCAATGAACGTTAAGCTTGTAATAATCGTGATCACTATAAACAGTGGTACATTTTGAACTTCTAATTTCAAACCAAATAGTAAAATCGCTATCGCTAAGAGGGATTGTAGGACACCTGACACACATAGCACACCGAATTTACCTACAAACCAACTAAACCCACTTTTAGGTCGCACAGCCGGCTCTCTTAACGGGAAAACGATCGTTAATATGATAGCCCCTATAAATAACCCTAATGATAAGAAGTATGGAACAAAACCAGTACCATAGTTTGGCACTTTATTAATTCCATCTTTCTCCACATTCACTGGATTAGCGACCATATCATATGTTTTATCGGTCGCCTTTACTTCGTTCGCTTGATCTGCTGCATCTTCTAGTTTCGTATGAAGCTCATTCGTTCCTTCCTCTAGCTTTGTTGTTCCATCAGCTAGCTCTTTAGAACCTTCTGCTAATTTATTCGTCCCTTCAGACATTTGAGCAGACCCTTCATTTAGTTGACCAAAGCCATTGCTTAATGTGGTCGCACCTCCTGCTAGCTCGGCTGCGCCAGCCTCTGCTTCACCTATCTTGCTAGACAATAATCCGACACTGTCGACAAATTCCTTTTGTCCAGCTTGTAGTTTGTCAACGCCTGTAGCCAATTGATCAGCTCCCGATGCTAACTCATGAACACCGGCTTTTAATTGTTGCTGTCCTTGTTGTAATTCTCCCAATCCGCTATTTAATTGATCAATATTAGGAGCCAATTGTCCGCTGATTGCTCCATTTAATTCTTTAGAACCAGCAGCTAGTTGCTCAGTACCCGATCTCAGCTGACCAACAGCGCCTTTCACTTGCTGTTCCATTTGCTGTTGCTGCTGCTCCATTTGTTGTTTCAACCCAGCAATTTGTTCCGGTGTCATACTTTGTTGTAATGCCGGCATTAATTGTTCCATCTGTTGATTCATGCCGCTATTTAGTTGCGAAATTAATTGCTGTTCAAACTGATTTAAACCACTATTTAATTCGTTCGCACCAGCAGCTAAATTTTGCGTACCTTCTGTAAGAGCCGGAAGCTTCTCTTGAAATTGTTGAACGCCTGCTTTTGCTTGCTCTGTTCCAGCTGTTAATGCCCCCATCTTCTCATCCACAGTATGAAGGCCACCTTGCACTTTAGAAACTCCAGCCGCAAGCTCTCCTGTACCGCTTTGCAACTCTTTTCCTCCAGCTACCAGTTTATTTCCTCCATCTTCTAGCTGAGTCAAACCGGAATGCAATTGAGAAGCACCCGATGCAAGCTCTTTCGTTCCATCTCCTGCTTTAGATACCCCTTGCGAGAATTGAACAGATTTTTCAGCAAGGGTAGATAAGTTCTCTTTAATTTTTTCGGCACCATCTGAAAGGTCAAGCGCTCCTTCATCTAGCTCGCCTGCCCCATCACTCGCTTTTGCTAACCCATCACCCATTTCCTTAATTTTATCAAAGATCGTTTCTGAATACGTTTTAGTGATATTTTCTTGAAGCGAAGCTCGAATTTCTTTCATCGCTGTTTCACCCATTTGCGAAGTTAAGAAATTATGCCCTTCATTAGGGATATATTTTAATTCTAGCTTCTCCGGCTGATCATCTAGTAAGGTTGTTGCATTTTTCGAAAAGTCAGCTGGGACTTCAATTAACATATAATACTTTAAGTTTTTAAGCCCTTTTTGTGCTTCGTCCTCACTCATAATATGAAAATCAAAATCATCACTTTTCTTTATTTCTTTTTCTAGTTCCTTACCTAGCTCTAGCTTCTCGCCTTCAAAATCGGCACCTTTATCTTTATTAACAACCGCTACAGGTAACTCTTTTAAGTTTTCATATGGATTCCAAAATGCCCATAAAAACATTCCTGCATATAAAAGTGGAATAAAAAGCACCGCTGCAATCGGAATTAACAGTTTACGGTTGGTGACAATGGCTTTCATTTCAGCCATAAATAATGATTGTTTCATCTTCTCCTCCTATAAAAACAGTAACTAATGACTGTTTTGTTCATATGGTCATTTTTGGTGAAAAGAAAAGGACTTTCCTTATAAGGATAATCCTTCAAATAAATGAAGCTCAAATAAGCTTAATATATCCGTTTCGCTCAAAGGTTCTTTATGCTGCTCCCAATCAACGATTAAGGAAATATAGAGTTTAAACATAATAAACGCCGTAATCTCTGGGTTACAAGGCTTAATTTCTCCAGCTTGAATAGCACAAGCAACTTTTTCTTTAATGAAAGAAAGAACAGCATCTTCCATTTTCTTCATTACATCAAGCACAGCTGGTGTTCCCATCTCTTTGCCTTCTTGGAACAATTTAATCGTTAGCTGATGCTCCTTTCTAAATTGCAAAATTTGAAAGAGCGCTCGATGAACATTTTCGTGAAAAGAGCTGTTTGGGTCCGCTGCCGCTTCCGCTTGATAGCGCATTTCAGAAATAAGCAACTGCACAATTTCATCAAAAAGCTCTTCTTTATTTTTAAAAAAAGTATAAATCGTCCCTTTGCCGACATTCGCTAGCTTTGCTACTTGATCCATTGTTGTTGCCTTATAACCAAACAGCGAAAAAGATTTCGTAGCCGCTTCGATAATTTGCTGCTTTCGGTCAACAGACATGTCATCGCTCCTTTTCTGACCAAATGAACAAAACGGTCATTTTGTATGTAATTTAATTTACTATATCTCCACAGCAATTGCAACATTTTTTTATCCCGCATTAACGGGCTGTAAGACTCCCGCCTCAACAGGGCAGAAAAAGCGCAGACGTGTAGGTGGGAGATCAACAGCCCGTAAAAGCCCGATTAGTTCAACTAACAATCAGTGGGGGCATGAAGAAAACCCCCACTGATTGAAGTTTCACTTTATAGTCACCTTGCTACTAATAAGCAATCAAAAAGAAGGTACCCTAAAAATGGATACCTTCTTTTTCTACTGCACAAATTGCAGCACATTTTGAACAGCTGCTTCTCCTTGATCAATGCAATCCGGTAGCCCTAGCCCTTCGAAGGAGCTTCCAGCAATAAATAGACCAGGTAACTCTTTTTCTATCTGCTCATACATATCCGCCATGCGCTGTTTATGCCCAACTGTATATTGTGGCATCGCTTTTTTCCAACGGCTAACGATCGTGAAGTCTGGTGTCGCTGTAATCGCCATCGTCTTGTTCAAGTCTTCAAGCACGATTTGTTCAATTTCAGCATCTGATAAATCGACGACTGCTTCATCACCCGCTCGCCCAACGTAGCAGCGCAACAACACTTTGCCATCTGGTATTGTATGCGGCCATTTTTTATGCGTCCACGTACAAGCTGTAATCGTATAATCGCTATTTCGAGACACAACAAATCCCGTGCCATCAATATCTTTTGTAATCGCTTCTTCTGGAAAAGCCATCGCAACTGTCGCAACAGATGTAGCTGGCATATCCTTTAGTCCATCGAAAAAGCGATACTGTGGCATCATCGCTGGCAAAGTAAAATGAGGGGTCGTCACGACAACACTATCCGCATGGAGGATCGTTCCACTATTTAAAACAAGCGCATATCCCCCATCTTGTTGGCGTTCAATCGTATCGACTCTAGTTCCTTTTAAAATAGAACCTTTATTCAGCTTCTGTTCGATCGCTTCTACTAACGACTCTAGCCCATTTTTCACCGTCATGAAAATACCTTTTTTCTTTGTCGTCCCAGCTTGCTTTGATGGGGCTGGTGTCGTTTTCTTCATCCCTAATACGAGGCTACGATATTTTTGCTCCACTTGGTAAAATTGTGGAAATGTCGACATTAAGCTTAGCTTATCAATATCACCAGCATAAATTCCTGATAATAAAGGTTCGACTAAATTTTCTACCACTTCATCTCCAAGACGTCTTCTAAAGAAATGGCCTAACGATTGGTCTGTTTGAGGGTCGGATTTCGGTAAAACAAAATCAGCCGCCGCTCTCATTTTTCCAGGGATTGAAAAAAGACCGGTTGTGATAAAAGGAGCGACCTGTGTTGGAATGCCCATCACAGAGCCTCCTGGCATTGGATGAAGCTTGCCGTTCACTAATACATAAGATTGGCCAGTAGAGTTATTGACTAACTGATCTCCAAGTTCGACTTCTTTCACTAGTCGAGCCGCACTTGCCTTTCTTTCAAGAAAAGAGTCAGGTCCTCTTTCAATCACAAAGCCATCTTTTCGAACAGTTTGAATTTTACCACCAAGACGAGGAGTCGCCTCAATTAATGTGATATCGAGCGCAAGCTGATTTTCTTTTGCTTGCTTTTGCAAGTAATAAGCGGTTGTTAAACCGGTAATCCCTCCACCGATTACAACTACTTTCTTATTTTCTCCCAACACAGTTGCATCGCCTTCTTTTTATAATTTTGCGTTCGTTTTTAAATGCTTCATAATGGCACTCGCCATAGCTTCAATGAATAATGGCTGAGCGTTCGGCATTTCTGGACGATAGTAGCTAGCCCCAATCTCTTTCGTCACTACTTGACATTCATAATCGTTATCATATAGGACTTCTAAATGATCAGAGACGAACCCGACTGGTGCATATATAAACGCTTGATAGCCTTTCTCATTAAATAGATCGCGAGTTAGATCTTGTACATCTGGTCCGATCCATGGTTCAGGTGTATTCCCGGCACTTTGCCAGCCGATCTCGTAATTTTTCACGCCTGCTTTTTCAGCAATTAAATCGGCTGTTTCTTTCAATTGGTTAGGATACGGGTCGCCCATTTGAATGATTTTTTCTGGCAGACTATGCGCTGAAGCGATCAATGTATAGTTTTCACGTTCTGCTTCCGTCATAGAGGCTACGGTTTCCTTGATTTTTTCTGCCCAGTACTCGATGAACTTAGGCTCCTTGTACCAACTCTCAACAGACACAATAGTCGGTCCACCGATCTTTTCTGCTTCTTCTTTTGCTCGTCCATTGTAAGACTTCACACTAAACGTAGAAAAATGTGGAGCCAATACGATCGATATCGCTTCTTCAATTCCGTCCTCTTTCATTTGTCCAACGGCATCTTCAATAAATGGCTCTATATGTTTCAGTCCGAGATACATGTTGAATTCAATCTGATCCTGCATAGCATTTAAATGCTGCTCTAGCTTTTCCCCTTGTTCTTGTGTAATTTTAGCAAGTGGAGAAATTCCTCCGATTGCTTCATACCGAGAGCGCAAATCCTCAAGCATTTCTGGAGACGGTTTGCGGCCACGACGGATGTGAGTATAATATCGTTCAATATCTTCTTCTTTATATGGCGTGCCATAAGCCATTACTAATAAACCCATTTTTCTTTTTGTCATTGCTTTCACCTCGTAGGAATGGAAATACTTTTCTATTTCAACATGTCTTCTTTAAGTTTTCCAAAAAGAACCTTATTATTTCAGCTTTTCGGCACTATATTCGTGAATAAATGTAGTTAAACGCTTTAATGTGTCCGGGTTTACTTCCGGGAAGACCCCGTGACCTAAGTTAAAGATATAGCCAGGTTGTTGGATTCCTTGGTCGATGATCGCT
Source organism: Bacillus sp. Hm123 (assembly GCF_051842975.2). Taxonomy (NCBI): domain Bacteria; kingdom Bacillati; phylum Bacillota; class Bacilli; order Caryophanales; family Bacillaceae; genus Bacillus; species Bacillus sp. Hm123. The sequence continues at coordinate 946,227 of NZ_CM200277.1, read as the reverse complement.
TTTGCTCGTTCCTCAATCACTTCCCATGGCGCTAGTAAAATAGCTGGATCTAAATTCCCTTGAACCGTTTTCGACACGCCCATTGCGCGTGCTTCTTGAATCGGTAAACGCCAGTCCAAGCCAACAACGTCTAATGGAAGATCATGCCACTCCATCGCTAAGTGACTCGCCCCGACACCAAACATAATTAATGGAACTCCTTCAGGACGCAGTTCATTAAAAATACGCTCCATAACAGGTTTAATAAATGTGCGGTAATCTTGTACATTCAATGCGCCAACCCATGAGTCAAAAATTTGCACCGCACGAGCACCCGCTTTAATTTGAGCTTTCACATAAATGATCGTCATTTCCGTTAACTTGTCCATTAAAGCAAACCATACTTTTGGATCAGCGTACATAAACGCCTTTGTTTTGTTGTAATTTTTCGACGGTCCACCTTCGATCATATAACTTGCTAATGTAAAAGGCGCTCCAGCAAAGCCAATCAATGGCACGTTCAGCTGTTCTTGCGTCAGCAAACGAATCGTTTCTAGGACATAAGGAACATCATTGGCTGGATCAATCTCTCCAAGCTTCTCAATATCCGCTAATGAACGAATCGGATTACTAATCACCGGACCAATTCCAGACTTAATATCTACATCAACACCGATCGCTGGAAGCGGTGACATAATATCTTTATAAAGAATCGCCGCATCGACATCATACTGCTCAACTGGCAATTTCGTTACATACGCACATAGTTCTGGCTGATGGGTAATTTCAAACAGTGAATATTTTTCTTTCAGCTTGCGATACTCGGGTTGTGAACGCCCAGCTTGACGCATATACCATACTGGAACATAATCTGTCTGCTCCCCTTTTGCTGCTTTTAAAAAAGTATCATTAATCGTTCTCATCACGTTTATTTTTCCACCTTTCCCCGCATTTAAAGTCGCTATCCATCATTATATAAAATCCTTACTCGGAAATAAATGAAAATCCCTGTCTTTTGTACGCTTTACACTATAGATGTTTTACGAATAAAAGTATAGCAAGACTGCACAAATGTCATAAATTCGCCAAAGACCAGAAAAGCGGAAGGCGCTCGTCCATCGGCGACAAGCAAAAGACGAGCTGGCTGAAAGGTTGCTCTTTAACCTTTTGGACAGATTGACTTTTGACCTCGAGCCGATAGCGCCTGGAGCTGGACAACATGAAATGCGGAAGGCGCTGTTTAGCGACGTATGAACTGGAGCGAGCCGTACGAGATAAAGGAAACACGGTGAACGTAGTGAATCGATGTTGACTTATCGCAAGGAGGAACGTGGAAGTTCACTAGTCGCTAGCGCCTGAAGCTGGACACCTCGAAAAGCGGAAGGCGCTTGCTCAGCGACGTATGAACTGAAACGAGCCGTACGAGATAAAGGAAACACGATGAACGTCAGTGAATCGATGTTGACTTATCGCAAGGAGGAGCATGGAAGTTCACTAGTCGCTAGCGCCTGGAGCTGGCCAACACGAAAAGCGGAAGGCGCTGTTTAGCGACGTATGGACTGGAATGATCCGATCGAGATAAAGGAAACACGATGAACGTCAGTGAATCGATGTTGACTTATCGCAAGGAGGAGCATGGAAGTTCACTAGTCGCTAGCGCCTGGAGCTGGCCAACACGAAAAGCGGAAGGCGCTGTTTAGCGACGTATGGACTGGAATGATCCGATCGAGATAAAGGAAACACGATGAACGTCAGTGAATCGATGTTGACTTATCGCAAGGAGGAGCATGGAAGTTCACTAGTCGCTAGCGCCTGGAGCTGGACACCTCGAAATCTGGAAGGCGCTTGCTCAGCGACGTATGAACTGGAACGAGCCGTACGAGATAAAGGAAAACGAAAAGCAAATACATGGAAAATCCTAAGTGTAAAGTGATATAGTAAAGTAACTACCATATCAATTGAGGTGACGAAAATGAATGTATATATTACATCTGGCACGTTTGAGTTTTTAAAGAAACTGAAAGACAAACATGCTGCCGAAAAGATAATTGTGATGGAGAATGCAGAGGGAGCTACACTTTTGCACGAAACGGAAGAGAAAACGCTTTTTCAATCACCTCGTAAGTATGAAGCTATTGATGCATCAGGTGAATTGGCGGATCACGGTTATGTCGTCTTCAACAATATTCCAGTAACAGATGAGGGTCGACCTATTTTTGAATACCGCTTTAAAAATCGAGCGCGTCTCATTGAAGAAGTGCCAGGATTTATTGCAATTCGCGTGCTTCGTCCGATGAACTCGAATACGTATATTATTATGACCCAATGGAAAGATCAGCAATCATTTCAAGGCTGGCAAAACTCGCAAAATTTCAATAAAGCCCATGCAAAACGTGGCTCGGAAGAAGGCGTCGATAAGCAGCCGAAAATCTTCTCAAGCCCATCATACGTCACGACCTACAACATTCCGAAAGAAGACCAGTAATAAAAAATGGCGACACCGTCAGCGGTGCCGCCATTTTTTATAGCTCCTCCATCTTCTTCAATCGAGATGGCGCATACAGTTTTGTGAAAACCACTGCAAAAAGTAGACCCGCTATTAAAACCAGACCTCCTTGAGCAAGTGTTTGACTAATCGTCGTTATCCCTCCGAAAATAATGGCTTGCTTCATAAGTAAACCGCCTAAAAGCTGCAACAACGCCTTTCTTTTTTCAGATGTTGGAACCGGATAAAGAGAGACCCATATTTTCATTTCATGACGCCGAATCATCGGCAACAGTTGAAAACCTGTTAAATAAATGAATAACAATGCAATGATCAGCTGCAATATCGCTTGATCACTAAAGCCGATCACGAGTGCGGCAATCACCGTCAAACGGACATATAGCCCAAAATATTCGCTCATTCGGACGAACGTACGGCGGAACAAAAAGGCATACGTCGATGTTTGACTAAACGGCAATTTCCCTAACAGCGGATCAAGCCATTGACGTCGTTTAACTGTTCCTTTCAAATGAGGAACATCGGTAAATAAATTAGCAAAGCGATAAAAAGCAGCCATTCTCTTCTCTTCTAAGTCCACAAGTGTCTCCCACTTTAATGTCAATCGCTCGGCTGCTTTCTTAAAATATAGGAAGTAACCGATCATAATGACAGCTACCGCCGCAACAAAAAGGAAGTTCGAGCTAGAAAATAAGAAATAAAGCAAGACGCCATTCAGAATAAAACGGATCGCTAAATCACTCCAATGACCTTCTCGCTCTTGCTGTTTGAGCACATACCAACGAATATGTAAATTCCATATTTTCAAGCCTAATAGCACGAGTAAGCAAAGAAAAAAGGATTGAGCAGACTCCCCCTTTACTTGAGCGTACATCGGCATCAAGAAAGCCATCCCTGCAATCAATAAATAAATTTGTGAAAAAAAGCTTGTCCGAATGGCTTTTTGAAAATAACTGTTCATCTTTTCTTCAAGCGGTAATAGAAAAACGGTATCTGCCCGCATTAAAAAGGTGTAAACCGGGCTCCAAGCTAGGAGCGCGCCCAGTGTAACAGCCATAACGAGCGGTGCCGGGAAGTTGTCATCAAGCGTTTTCACCCAGCCACTATAATAATAAAGTAGTGCACCAAGCCCAAATACAGCCACAAATAACAGATGGTCGTTTAGCACATAACGCAAATATTTGCGCAGTTCGCCATAATAAGAATCGAGCCTACTTTTCCATAATTGCTCAATGTTTTTCATCATTCTTCTTCCTTTGTCAGTTGAATATAAATATCATCTAAAGAAGCGTCCGGTAACTGGAATTGCTCCCGCAGCTCCGCAATCGTTCCTTGTGCACGAATCTCGCCATTATGCAAAATAATGAACGAATCACAATATTTTTCAGCCGTTGCCAAAATATGCGTAGACATTAAAATGCCCGCTCCGTTATCACGCATTTTATTCATCCACTCCAGCAACGATTGAATACCGAGCGGGTCGAGTCCAACAAAGGGTTCATCAATAATATAAAGAGAAGGCTCCGTTAAAAAAGCACTCATAATCATCACCTTTTGCTTCATCCCTTTAGAGAAATGAGCCGGGAACCAATTCATTTTCTGTTGCAAACGAAATTCCTTTAATAAAGGACCGATTCGCTGTTCATACTCCGCTTCGCTCAACCCGTAAGCCATCGCTGTTAGCTTCATATGCTCCTCTAACGTTAACTCTTCATATAAAATCGGTGTTTCCGGAATGTAAGAAAACTGTTGGCGGTACTTTTCCGGGCCATCTTTCAACGTATGACCATTGATCCATACGCTTCCTTCTTTCGGTTCCATCAGCCCAATAATATGTTTAATCGTCGTACTTTTTCCCGCTCCATTTAAACCGATTAATCCTACAATACTCTTTTTTTCAATCGAAAAAGAAATATTTTTCAACACTGGCTTACGTGTATATCCACCGACCAGATCCTCTACTTTTAATAAAGACATAGAAAACGTCCCTTCTCATCATTTGATTACTCCTATTTTAGCAAATTCTTTCATAAAACTCACCGATTGTCTCATAGCTTGTCTATTTATTAAATCTTAGTTATGTGTTAAAATTTTGACAATTACATAACTAGAAAGGATGAAAAAAATGAGCGACTGCATTTTTTGTAAAATTATTAATGGAGACATTCCTTCTGCCAAAGTATATGAAGATGAGCATGTGTATGCGTTTTTAGACATTAGTCAAGTCACAAAGGGCCACACTCTTATTATCCCGAAAGAGCATAAGGAAAATGTCTTTGAATTGACGTCTGATCAAGCAGCTCGTCTCTTTGAAGTGGTGCCGAAACTTGCCCAAGCGATCAAAAAGGAATTTCAAGTCGAAGGGTTAAATATTTTAAACAATAACGGTGCAGTAGCCGGCCAAACCGTGTTCCACTCTCACATTCATTTACTGCCACGTTACGGCAAAGAAGATGGATTTCATCCGATTTTTCAAGACCATAGCGGCGAATATTCGAAAGAGGAATTTCAACAAATCGCTCAAGACATTGCTCAGCATATTTAAAACTGGTTAAGGGTCAGACTCCGAGAGGGCTGACCCTTTGTTCATCTGCTTTACTTATCCATTCCACATATAGGTAAGTAAAATAGCTAATACTAACAAAACGCCTCCTGCAATCCCGAAGATTTTAATTCTTTGTTTCGCTACATGCTTAGACATAGATATTCCTGGTCTGTAAATTTCGCGAACGTAGTTGACCATGCTCATTAAAAGAATAAAACTAATCGCATAGCATGCAAAAATGACGACTTCCATCCGTGTCACTCCTCTACTTCTTTCCTTAATCATTGCTTTCCATTGATCGTAACAATTACAATAAAGGATGACGTTTCTTACATACTATGCATACAAAGAGCGACAATGAACCTGTTTACAAACGGAAATGCAGGAATTTGACCGTTTATCGAGAATTGAAAGAAATGAGGTGAAAACATATGGATAAAAAAGCATTATTACTCGGAGTACTCACCGGCGCAGCAGCTGGAGTTATGGCTACTTTATGGAACACGCCGTTATCTGGTAAAGAAGCACAAGAAAAAATAAAAACTTCACTACATAGTGCAAAATGTTCGGTCAATAGTATCAGCAAGGATTTACATGAAGTCAAATCCTCAGTGAAAACACTCACGGAAGTTGGCAAGGAGACATTTGCTGACGTAACGAGCGGCTTAAAAACGAGTGTATCTTTATGGCAGGAAAGTACACAACCCTCAATTCAAAGGCTTCAAGAAGAGCTAGGAGAGATCCAATCAACAGTAGAAGAATTAACTGAATTACAAAATCAACTACCTAAAAACAAGGAATCTAAATAAGATTCCTTGTTTTTTTCGAAAATTTAGTAAATTTATATCTTTATTATTTTTTATTTTATTGGCATAATAATATTAACTATATTCATATTTTTGTCTATTGGGAGTGAATAATTTAGAAAAAGAAGGTGCAGATATGTCTAATCATCAATATTCTATGAAAGAAGCGCTTATATTTAGTCAGCGAATGGCACAATTAAGCAAAGCCTTATGGAAGGCCGTCGAAAAGGATTGGCAGCAATGGATTAAACCGTACGATTTAAATATTAACGAGCATCATATTTTATGGATTGCTTATCATTTAAAAGGAGCTTCGATTTCAGATGTCGCTAAATTTGGCGTGATGCACGTCTCCACCGCTTTTAATTTTTCAAAAAAGTTAGAAGAGAGAGGTTATTTGAACTTTTCTAAGAAAGAAAACGACAAACGCAATACGTATATCGAAATTACACCAAGTGGGGAACACGTCTTGCTCGATTTGATGGAGAGCTATGACCCTCATCATAATTCTGTATTTGCAGGAACAGCCCCATTACGAGAGCTTTTTGGTCAATTTCCTGATTTAGTAGAACTTATGACGATCGTCAAAAATATTTATGGTGAAGATTTTATGGATATTTTTGAGAAATCAATCCATAATATCGACAAAGATTTTTTAGAAGAAGACGGGAAGCTCATCAAAGCTTCCATTCAGCCAAGATAACCACTCCTAACCGATCTATAGTACGGAAGAAAGACCTTCCGTGCTCCATTCTGCCCGACTTTGTTCATTTCTTCACATATTCACTTCTATTTTTATAAAAACAAATATTGCTTTTTCCCTGCAATCATCGTAAATTAGTGGAATAATCCTATCATCTTTTCGTAAATTGGAGGGGCGATTGTTATGAAGTGTTGGTGTACATTTGATTTTGAAAGACGCTACGGCTTCAATAAAATCATCATTTTTTCGTTAATTCTAATGATGATGTTTTTTAGTTTCAGTTTTGCGCTCATGCAGTCGTTGTATGCTGAAACGTTATACTCTTCATATTTTGGGTTGTTTGTGATCCTATTACTGGCCATTTATCCGCTCCATAAACTTGTTCATATGCTACCTATTTTGCATTATTTTCCGCATATGACGTTTAAATATAATTTGAAATTAGGCTGTCTTCCCGTTATTTTCATCACAATTAAGAAGCCTGTGCCAAAGAAGAGGTTTATGCTTAGTTTGATATTCCCTTTTTGCATCATCAACCCTGTGTTGCTTTTAAGCGGTGTTCTCTTCCCACATTATTTGCATTATTTCACGATGCTTTCTGCTTTTCATACAGGAATTTGTGTGATGGATTTTATTTATTTAAAGGCGTTAGTAACCTCACCGAAATCAGCCGTCATCGAAGAGCACGACCGCGGGTATGAGATTTTAATTCCTCAATAGATCGAGCAAATCGTTTAGCGAAGAAGGAAAATCCCTTCTTCCTAACTGTTTTTCTATCTTTTTGGAGCGCTTTTTGATATGTTATTTACATATAATCAAACGAGGAGGGAAACCATTTGATCACTATTATTGTTGTATTCGTGATATTTTCTGCACTCATCCTGTTTAACATCAACCGATTAACGAGCATTCTTTGTACTCAAAAGGAGATTCCGGAAGAGAAGCATCCAAAGATCTTCCGTACAATAAATATTTACATTACGATTTTATTAATTTCCTCTTATGTAGAAATTCTTTATACATAAAACGAGCCGTGTATCTAACCCCGGCTCGTTTTCGTTTATATGTGCAAATTTTTGGCTACTTTATAAAAGTATGTTATAGTATGTGCTAGAATGAAATTGCAGAAGCCGCTGCTTAACAAAAACCGGCTAATTTATCAGGGAGTTGTTAATGAGAATGAAAAAATGGTTATTATCTATTTCTTTAGCGGCAGGTGCAGTCGGCCTAGCTGGATGTGGCGCAAGTGATGACGTTGTCGCTACAACAAAAGCAGGAGACGTGACGAAAGACGAACTTTACAATGCAATGAAACAAAACAGCAAACAGCAAATGGAACAAACTCTTCAAAATCTTGTATATGAAAAAGTTCTTTCCGAAAAATATTCTGTATCCGATAAAGAATTAGATAAGGAATTAAAGAAAGTAAAAGAGCAATTAGGAGATCAATATGAGATGTTCCTAACTCAATATAGTATAGATGAAAAAGGCTTTAAAGAGATGATCAAATCAGAGCTATTGCGCAAAAAAGCCGCAACGGCAGATATTAAAGTGTCTGATAAAGAATTAAAAGAATACTACGACAAGTGGGAAGCCCCAATCGAAGTTAGCCATATTTTAGTAGAAGATGAAAAGAAAGCGAAAGAAATTAAGGCGCAGCTTGATAAAGGAGCAAAATTCGAGGAATTAGCTGAAGAACACTCGATGGACGGTTCTGCCGCAAACGGTGGGAATTTAGGCTTGGTCGATAATCAAGGTCGCCAGCAATTCGTTCCTGAATTTACTGAAGCGCTAACTAAATTAGAAGTCGACGAAATTAGTGAGCCAGTGAAATCAGAGTTCGGCTACCATATCATCAAAATTACCGACAAAAAAGAGAAGAAATCATTTGAAGATATGAAGGCACAATTAACAGATGAACTGAAAGCTTCTAAAGTAGACCCTGCGAAATTACAAGAAAAACTAGATAAAGAAATAAAAGAAGCCGATGTCGAAGTCAAAGATGCTGACTTAAAAGATGCATTCAAGAGCGAATCTGCTCCTGCTGAAGGCGGACCGAAAGAAGAAGAAAAGAAAGAAGCAAAATAATTGAAAAAGAGATGGTTCCATCCGAGAGTGGGACCATCTCTTTTATCGTTAATTTTTCATTTTCAAGTCTCTCTCTTTTTCCATCCTTTGAATATACACTTGCCCTTCCTGTTCAATATAATCCATCTCGGCCTTTCTTTCAGCCTTTGATGTCTTCACTGTCATAAATGCGCTGAAAAAAATCCCTGCTACTACGACATACATCCATAATGGAAATGTCATGACCTTCTCCCCTTCCTTGGACTCGCATTCGTTACTATATATATTCTAGAATGAAAAAAACATGCCCGTTAAGGACATGTTAAGAAGAAAAATTCGGTTTATAGAAGGAACGATTATCTAAAGCAAATACTCGCTCAGAAAACTCTCCTGGCTTCGTCCGATCTAGCACACGATCTAGCATATTCATTTTCGCATCTAAATTATCAATATAATGAAGAATTTCTGCTTCCTTCACCATTGGTGGCTTCGGACTTCCCCATTCCGCTTTTCCATGGTGAGAAAGGACAATATGCTTTAAAATCATCGCCTCTTCCCCATCAATGCCAAGCTCGTCTGCTGCCTTGCCAATTTCATTGACCATGATGGTAATATGCCCGAGCAAATTCCCTTCGACTGTGTATGTCGTAGAGACCGGACCAGAAAGCTCCATCACTTTCCCTAAATCATGCAAAATCACACCTGCATACAATAAATCCCGATCAAGCGATGGATACAGGTCTGCGATTGATTTCGCTAGCTTTAACATCGAAACGACATGAAAAGCAAGCCCCGAAACAAATTCATGGTGATTTTTTGTCGCCGCTGGATATTCGAGAAATTCCGTATGATGTTTTTTCAATAAAAAACGGGTAATTCGCTGAATATGCGGATTCTTCATTTCAAAAATAAACTGAGTGATGATATCCGTCATTTCCGTTTGCGTCATTGGAGCCGTTTCAATAAATTCACTCACCTGCACACCATCCTGTGGATTTGCTGGGCGGATTTGGCGAATTTTCAATTGCATTCGCCCACGATAATTTTGAATTTCACCCGTTACTTTCACAATCGTTTGAGGCTGATATAATTTTTCTGTCTCCTCTTTTGCATCCCACAGTTTCGCTTCAATCTCTCCACTTTTATCTTGTAAAATCAGCGTTAAATAAGGATTGCCGTTAACCGCAATACTTCTTGTCACAGACTTAATTAACAAATAGCAATCGACACTTTGTCCTGCTTCATAATGTGTAATTCCTTGAGACATGCCTACTTCTCCCTCCTTCAACTCGATAATTAAATGATAACATAAAAGGCTACTTTGCTTCTTGTACTTTGTGCTTCATAGCAAAGCGATAAGTCAATAGAAAGCCAACTAACATCACAGCTCCGCCAAATAAATAAGGGGAATGAATATTCCATTCGAATAGCATACCCGCAACGAGCGGGCCCACGACGTTTCCAAGGCTCATAAATGAATTATTCAACCCCATAATATAGCCTTGTTCCGAACCGGCATATTTAGAAAGCAAGGTGTTGACCGATGGGCGAAGTAACGAATTTCCAATGAAAAACAAGCCGGTTGTTATTAACACACCAACAAAATTAGTCGCAAGTGTCATAATCATAAAACCGATCGCACTCAACATTAACGAACCGAGTACGGTGTTACGATCTCCAAACCTCTTTGTGATTTTCCCAACACCATACCCTTGAACAACGGTGCCGAGCAAACCGATAATGAGCATAATAAGACCGACATCTTTGGGGCCATAATTGTAACGCTCCCATGAATAATAACTAAATATTGATTGAAAATTGGCAAGACCGAAGCTTAATAAGAACACAAGCAATAACAGAAATCCAGCAGGGCTCAACATCGTCTGTTTAAATTGTTCCCATTGATTGACCGCCGGTTCATTTGCTTTTTTCTGTGCATCCTGCTCCCGTTGTTTTTTAGAATACGATTCCGGTAAAATTAACACGGACACAATCGCCGCGATAGTGGCCGCAATTCCAGCGAAAATAAACGGATATGATAAATCATATTCAGCGAGCCATCCACCAATACCAGGGCCAATGACAATCCCAAGTCCCATCGATGCTCCTAAAATCCCCATCCCTTTTCCACGATCTTCAGACGTCGTGACATCAGATACGTAAGCCATCGCTGTTGGCATTAAGGCTGAACCAAACACTCCTGCTAACACTCGGGCAATAAACAACATCCCGATGCTAGTAGCAAAGGCAAACATAAACTCAGCCGCTGCAAAGCCAAGCAAACCAGCTGTGATTAACGGCTTCCGTCCAATTTTATCAGACAGCTTCCCCCATACCGGCGCGAACAGAAACTGCATAAAAGAATACACCGCAATTAAAGCTCCTAGCGTTCTTGCTCCTGCCCCAAACTCCTCCACATAAAATGGCAAAATCGGAATAACAAGACCGATTCCCACCATAATGATAAATAAATTAAAGCTAAGCAATAATAATGGGCCTTTGTTTTTTTTCATCATACATTCCTCTCCCACTTGTAGCAGTATTGTTATTTTAACCAATTATTACTTCAGGTGCGAGTAGTTATTGCTAGAAAAAACAGAAAAGAGGCCTTTTTATCAGGCCTCTCTCTCATTATTGATGTTTCGATAATTGAATCGCTTTTTTAATATCTTTCAACGAGCTAGATTTTCCGTATATTAACACGCCACCGCGATAAATTCTTGCGCCAATTATAGCTAATAGAATAATCGAGACGAGTAAAACACCAATCCCCGTTGCGACCTCCCACATTGGAATATTTAGCATACCTACACGAACAAACATAATCATCGGTGTAAAGAACGGGATATACGAAGTAATAGTAATGAACGAAGATTCTGGATTTCCAAGTCCATACATCGATAAAAAGAAACCGATCATCACCGCAAATGTCAATGGCATCATCATTTGCTGGACGTCTTCTAATCTACTGACGAGCGAGCCTAATAAAGCAGCAATCGTCGCATATAAAAAGTAGCCAAGAATGAAAAAGACGATCGCATAGATGAGTAACGGAGCGGAAACGGTTGTTAATCCTAATAGACTGACGACTGAATCGTCTGATTGACTAGAGAACGCATAATAAGCCACTCCGAACCAAACGGCCATTTGCGTCATCCCAAGCAGGCCAATGCCGATGATTTTGGCAAACATTTGCTTCACTGGTGACACGCTTGAAATCAAAATTTCCATCACTCTTGAAGACTTTTCAATCGCTACTTCAGAAGCAATCATATTCGCATAAACAATGACTGATAAATAAATAAAGAACAATAAAATATACACAAGCGCCTGAGCTTGCATCATCTCTTCCTCTGATTTCGCTTCTTTCGCTAGCGCCACTTTTTCGACATCGATTGGAGCGTTCCAAAGAGCCATTTCTTCTGGCGATAGCTTTAATTGACTCGCCATTTCTTGCCCTTTAATCATTTGCAAAGCTTGGCTAACCTCATTCACTAATGTGCTATTGGCGACACTTAATGCTTTATATGTAGCTGTAGGTAGGCCTTGTTCATTTCTTTTTAACAGGATATACCCTTCATACTTTTCATTTTCTACTGCTTTTGTTAACTGCGCTTCCGTTTTCTTACTCGCTTCAATTAACTGAATATCACTATTTTGCGCGGTCAACTGTTGCTTTAACGGCTGCAACAGCGTCCCACTTTCATCAACTGCTGCTAGCTTTGTCTTTTCATCTTCTTCATCAAACACACCGACAATCTTTTCAAAGTTTGCACCAGCCATAATGACAATGGCCACAATAATCGTCGTCAATAAAAAAGCTTTCGTCTTAAATTTATTTGTGTATGATTGCGAAAGCATTAACCAAAAACTATTCATACGAAGCACCTACCTTTTCAATAAAGATATCATTTAAGGACGGCTCTTCTAATTCAAATTTCTTCACGAAACCTTTTCCTTGTAGCTCAGAAAAAATGCGCTGCGAGATCTCTTCCTCGGCAATTTGCAAAATAATTCCTTCAGCCGTCTTCGTCGATTTCAACACACCTGGAGCATTCGCTAAAAAGCTGACATCAAAATCCGCATGCACCTTCACGTTCTTTTTGCCAAATGAACGTTTAATTTCACTCAAGTTCCCATGCACCACTGGACGGCCGTGATGCATAATACATAAATGCTCACATAGCTCTTCTACATGCTCCATTCGGTGACTAGAAAAAACAATCGTCGTCCCATTTTCTTTTAATTCAACCACTGCTTGTTTCAGTAATTCGACGTTGATCGGGTCTAACCCACTAAACGGTTCATCAAGAATGAGCAGCTGTGGCTGATGAACAACGGACGCAATAAACTGTATTTTTTGCTGGTTCCCCTTCGAAAGCTCTTCTACTTTTTTATTCGCATAATCGGGTACATTGAACCTTTCTAGCCAGCGATCCGTTTCGCTCGCTGCTTTTTTCTTATCCATTCCGCGCAATCTTGCTAAATAGACAATTTGCTCTTTTACCTTCATTTTCGGATACAATCCTCTTTCCTCAGGCAAATAACCAATATGAGCACTCGTATCGTAATTGATCGCTTCATTCTTCCAAGTAATACGACCATCCGTTTGCTGCATCAACCCTAAAATCATGCGAAACGTAGTCGTCTTTCCTGCTCCGTTTCCTCCTAAAAAACCGAAAGTATCCTTCTCTGGAATGTTTAGCGATAGTTGATTTACCGCTGTGAAATCTCCGAATTTTTTTGTTACCTGCTCCAAAACTAGCATCTATTCATCACCTCTTTATGTTCTACGAATCAAATGCCAAAAAGTTCCGCAAAGATTATTTTTAAAATTTTCTAAATTCATGTAAAATAAACATATACAACGATAAGGGGGAAAAGAGTATGCAAACTTACAAACTAACAGTCTTTGAAAAAAACGGAGAAAAATTATTAGACGAAGCCTTTGAAGCTAGAAACGACGAAGAAGCCAAAACACTGGGACAAGAAATCCTTCATCGCCACGCCTACGAAGAACACACCCACCGCTGCACCTCACCACTAGGAAAACTAGTACTATTTCATGTGTGATAGCTAAAGCGGAAGGCGCTCGGTCAGCGACGTATGGACTGGAATGATCCGATCGAGATAAAGGAAACACGATGAACGATAGTGAATCGATGTTGACTTATCGCAAGGAGGAACGTGGAAGTCCACTAGTCGCTAGCGCCTGGAGCTGGATAATAGCTAAAGCGGAGCCGACTGTTCAGACACGACAAGCAAATGTTCTGACGCTGAAAAGGCGACGGGCCTTGTAAGCGGCAGGTTATTTGACTCGAGGGTCTAGGAGGCGGAGCTAGATGAGGACTAAAGCGGAAGACGTTGGTCAGCGACGACAAATTTTTAAGGAGACTTCAATGAAAATTCGTTCAGTAAAAGAAGAAGATTATAAAGTCCTTGCCCCATTAATCAACGAATGGTGGGGTGGCAGAAACATGTCTGATATGCTACCGAGACTCTTCTTTAACCATTTTACAAATACAAGTTTCATTGCTGAAAAAGAAGGAAAAATTGTAGGCTTTCTAATAGGTTTTTTATCTCAAAATCATGCTAATGAAGCCTATATTCATTTTGTTGGAGTTCATCCCAAACACAGGAAACATAATATTGCAAAACGCTTATACACTGAATTTTTTCAAGTGGTTAAACAAAACGATCGTCATATTGTCCGTTGTGTAACATCACCTGTTAACAAAGCGTCGATTAGCTATCACACTAAGATGGGATTTGAAGTTGAAGAGGGAGACAAAAAAGTAGATGGTGTTTCAGTCAACATTGACTACGATGGCCCTAACCAAGATAGAGTATTATTTGTCAAACAGTTAGATTAATTGAAAATGCTCTTTTGATCTAAAAAACATCCATTTTGATCAACTATCAAAATGGATGCTTTTTATTCCATACTAACGCCCTGTAAACACCGGCTTACGCTTCTCGATAAATGCTTGAATGCCTTCTTGGTGGTCCTTCGTTTGTCGCATATTAAGTTGAGCTTGCTTTTCTAATTGCAATGATTGAATGAGTTTAGCTTCTTGCAGTTCGACATATATTGTCTTTGTCGCAATCATCGCTTTGAGCGGCTTTTGTTTAATATAATGTATTAACCGCTCCACTTTTTCGACCAACTGGCTTTCTTCCGCTGTTTGATCGACCAGTCCAATTGCTTCCGCTTCTAATCCGCTCATCACTTTCCCTTCCCAAATGAGCTGCTTCGCCTTCACTTCTCCTACTCGTCTTTCCATCATAAAATGACCGGCTCCATCAGGAATCAATCCAATTCCGATGAAATTCATTGCAACCTTTGCTTGCTCACCACAAATGACATAATCAGCAGCAAGTGCTAAACTCAACCCTAATCCTGCTGCGGCTCCGTGAATCGCTGCAATCGTTACTTTTGGCATTTTGTATAACGTTGTGACCAAATCAGAAATAACATCCATGACTGAGAAAAGCTGTTCGTTATCTAAACCCGTGAGCATTTGTTTAATATCTCCCCCTGAAGAAAACCCATGCCCCTCACCTGATAATACGACCACCTTGACGTGATCGTCGCTACTTACTTGTTGTAAACAAGTAAGCAATTCCTCCATCATTTCTACATTTAACGCATTCATTGACTGTGGACGGTTCAAAATAATCCGTGCCACTCCCCCGTCGACATCACATTTCACCGTTTCAAATTTACTCATGTTAACCACCCTCCCTACTATTAAGGATACAAAAAATGAAGCACCATTCATAGTTATTTTTTAAAAATTTCGAATTTTCATCACAAAAAAAAGCTTGCTCCTGTAAAAGAGCAAGCTGAAATCCTGTTTTTATTTAAATAATTCATTTAAAATGGCAATCTTTTTATTCGTATATTCTTCAAACCGTTCGTTATAAGTTTTCGGATCTTTCGGGTTAGCAAAGTGCTCAATTTTCCCGGTATTCGGATCGATAAATTTACTCGCCGCTCCACAGCCAATACCGATAATCGTCTGCACTTCTTCCATAATAACAATATTGTAAATACTTTCTTGTCCCGGCATACAATAGCCGACATTTTCTAAATTGCCGAGAATATTTTTCTGGCGATATAAATAATACGGTACATAGCCATGATCCTTCGTCCACTGTTCGGCCATGCTCATCATCTGTTCCACTTCGGAGCGGTCCGCCACTTTATATTTGTCTTTATTCTGTGTCATTTCAGAAGCTCTTTTAAACGATAGCGTGTGAACCGTTAAGGACTCTGGCATTAATTTCTCCGTTTCATCAAGGGAATGCTGGAATTCCTCAGACCCTTCACCCGGCAAACCGATAATTAGATCCATATTAATGTTATTCATGCCATTTTCTCTAGCTAACTGATATTTATCAATCGTTTCTTCGACTGTATGATGTCGTCCGATCGCTTTCAGCGTTTCCTGCGTATATGATTGTGGATTAATGCTAATCCGATCGATGTTCCACTTTTTTAATACATCTAGCTTCGCTTGCGTAATCGTATCAGGTCGTCCAGCTTCAACGGTGATTTCACGAATGTTCTCCACATCAGGAAACACTTGATACATCAGTTCATACAGATCATCCATCTCCTCTGCGCTGATCGCCGTCGGTGTCCCTCCTCCGTAATAAACCGTCGTGATGCGTACACCTTTTTCTTTTAACCATCGTCCGATTTCTTCCATTTCAAAATGTAACCCGCTTAGAAAGGAGGATACACGTCCTTGCTTTCCTTGAATCGCAAAGGCAGGGAACGTACAATACGCACATTTCGTTGGACAAAATGGAATCCCGATATAAATACTGACTTCTTTTTTCAAATCATATAAATCTGGAACAATCGCTAGCTGGCGTTCCAAAATCCGCTGCATTAACTCCGTTTTCTCTGCTGTCATTAAGTACTCTTCTTGCAGTTTACGATGAGCCACTTCTGTCGGAACACCCGCTTGATTTTGACGATGCAACAATTTAGTTGGGCGAATCCCCGTTAAGATGCCCCATTTTTGTACAACTTCCGTGTAGTCTTGAAGCACATGTAAATACACATGCGACACGATATTTTTCAACCCTTTGAAATATTCTCTTTCTTGATCAGCTACAATTCGTTTCTCATAGTGAGAGACAAATTGTTCTCCGCTCTCCTTGATCGTCAAAACAGCCTCCGCTTTCACATCTGTTTCTCCCGTTAACGTAAAAGACACTTCCAGGGCACCGTCATCCCCTACCATATCAATCTCTGTTTCCTCAAAAAACAAATTAGCAATCAACCTCAACGGCCGCTCATATCGCTCATCCTCTAAACCTTTCACACTAATTAACAAATCCAATCACCCTTCTACACAATTTGCTCCATCTAGCATACTGAAAACTAAACAACAAGGTCAAGTATAGAAAAGCGAAGGGCGCTGTTTAGCGACGTATGGACTGGAACGAGCCGATCGAGATAAAGGAAACACGATGAACGACAGTGAATCGATGTTGACTTATCGCAAGGAGGAGCGTGGAAGTCCACTAGTCGCTAGCGCCTGGAGCTGGACAATAGAAAAGCGGAGCCGACTGTCCAGACACGACAAGCAAATGACAGAATGACGGAATGGCGTTCTTCAGCCATGCAGTCAGGCTGACATTTGACTCGAGTGTCTAGGAGGCGGAGCTGGACACAAGAAAAGCGAAGGGCGCTGTTAGCGGCGTATGGACTGGAACGAGCCGATCGAGATAAAGGAAACACGATGAACGACAGTAAATCGATGTTGACTTATCGCAAAGAGGAACATGAAAAAAAAGCGGCTTTTCCCACCGCTTAATCGACTTTATTCATTTCTTCTATTGCGTGTTTATGCTGATGCCGCAAAAGTTCCTTCACGACGTAAGCTATACCTTCTTCTTTATTCGTTCTTGTGACCCAATCAGCCACTTCCTTCACTTTTGGATCGGCATTCCCCATCGCAATCCCCGTCCCTGCTTGCTGGACAGCTTCTTCATCATCTTCACTAATCCCAATCACCACAATTTCTGATCTAGAAATTCCAAGTTGCTCAGCTACATACACAATGCTATTCCATTTAGAGACACCGGTTGCTGTCATTTCAATTTTATTTTGATCTCTACTAATAAAGTTTATATGTTCAAACATATTCGCTAACGCTTGTAAAGCTTCATCCCTTTCTTCACTGTTATGAAATGTTGCTTGAATCGATAACGGCGAAATTCGCTCTTCTAATAAGTGCTCCCCTAAAGAATCAACAAAGTATTGGGAGTAGAGAAACTTTTGCGTTCGTTGCCAAATCGTTCTTTTCACTAATGTGGCTGGTAGCTTGCCTTTATTACTCACCGAAAAACTTTCATTTTCTACAGTGATTTGACAGTCAAACGATTCTAGAAATTGGATTAAATCGAATGTATCATCTTCAGAAATTCTTTGAATATACATCGGCTTATTTTGACTGGAAATGACATATGCACCATTATGGGCAACAAGGTGACTTTCGGAATGTAATGCTTTCGCTATTCGCTTAACAAACGCATGCTCTCGCTCGGAAAATAAGAGGATAGACACCTTTTTCTTATGCGCATATTCAATTGCTTCTTTCGTCGCTTTGCTCACACGTCCTTTATTTTGAGAAAAAGCGCCCATTATATTCAGCGCTAATAACCGATACGTCATCTGCGTTCCCCCTTCACGTTGTCTTACGTTAAAAATATGAACGACAAAATAAAAAAAGAACACCCAAATTGGGTGCCCATCTTTACTTAATCCACAACTGGACCGTACATTTCCTCAAGCGGCTTTAAAATGATTTTATTTAAATCAGCAATCACCATGCTCATCCGTTGCTCTGCTTCCATTAATTTCGAAATTTTCTCATGTTGTTGAACAAGCATAACCGTTTGTTGAGCTTGTTGCACTTCTTCTTCTGTAATATCTTGTCCTGCCATTTGCTTTTCTTGTAATTTCATTTGAATGTCCCGGAACTCCGAAAATACTTTGTTCGCTTCTGGATCATTATTTACTTCTGCATATAATTGTTTTAATTGAATATACTCCGCACTTTCGCGTACACCTTTCTCTAACTCATAAGCTAAATCATGTAAATTGATTGCCATTATTGTTCCTCCTTTATCTCTTATACACTCACTTTAACAGACTATACCATGATTATGCGAATGTTTACGTAAATAGTCCAACAATTACACCTTGAAGTAATCCGATCACTCCTCCTAGTAAGCCACCAAGGAAGGTGATCATTTTTAATTCTCGCCTCGAAATTTCTAGGACCATTTCCTCTAGGCGCTCAAGCGAAAATGTTTCGACTTGTTCACACACGATGTCAGCAATATGAAGCTTTTCCATCATCATCGGAATGCGTGTAGCGACAAAATGCCCACCTTTTTGAACGAGTGTTGGAATGACTTCATCAATGATTTTCTCTTCAAATGGCTGGATCAAATCCGACACGGATCGTCCAAATAGCGCATGAAGATTGAGCTGGCGAAGAACGAAAGCTTTTCCCTTTTCCAATGCTTTTTCATCGGAAAATTGAGTAAGGACGTAGGACCATTTCCAATTGAGAATTTTCTCCCATTCATTTTTAAGCAATGTATCCATTAATTCTTTCGTACCTGGACTGTTTAAAAATTTGAGAATTTCCGGCTGAATTTTATCTTCTAACGTCGTGTTGCCAAGGATCATTTGCAACATGCTTCCAAGCTTCCCCCACTCAGATAAAAAGTCGTCCGTCATTTTTTTGATTCGTTGTCGACCTTCTAAGCTAGAGAAATAATCGACTCCTTTATGAATGATATAATCCGATATTTCAGGGATTTTCGTGTCGATTTTATCGATCCATTCAATAGGGAGAGATTCTCCAACCGTTTGATCGATATAGAAGTCTTTCATGCTACGGTATTTCTTATCAATCCATTGCTCTACCCATTGCTCTGCTTTTTGCTCCGCTCCGTGAACATGCACTTTTTCCAAAACTTCAGAAAGTGTCTTATCCGAAGAAAGGAACGGCTTTGCCTCCTGTTGTAGAAGCGATACGATATCTTTCTGAAAATCAGGGTGGCTTAATTTACGCTCAATGCTTTCCGGCGTTAATAAGTATTGAGCGACCATCTTTCCAAGCTGTTCTGCAAGCTCCCCTCGCCTTTTCGGAATTAATCCAGGCGTAAACGGCAGCTGCCACTTCCCTATGTACAGCGGACGATAAGGATGAAATAGCATTTTAATCGCAATGGAGTTCGTTACCGCTCCAATAACCGCTCCAATAACAATCATAAATAATAATAACAAAAAGAAATTCATTTTCCTGTTCACCTACCAAACTGTTCATCACCGATTCAATCGGCTCTTTCATTATAAATTTATTTAGCGAATTTTAGCAAATATTGTTCACTAGAAGATGACTGAATAAAAACCTTCATTGATGCACAAATTAATGGTAAAGGAGGTTTTTTTAATGAAGAAAAAAGATGTGGAATTTTCCTTCCTTCCAGATACTCAGTTTGAAGGGAAAGATCAAGCCTTTTTAGACGTCGATCGGATGATCAATGAAGGACTTTCTGGAGGGTCTGTTCATATGAGAGAAGACGAGATCACTGCTAATATCGAAGAGACACATATGTTCATTGACGAAACGCCTCCTAGAGCTTAAAAAAAAGCTGCCCTATAAGTGCCTGACGCCGAAAGTTGGTGTCTGGCACTCATTTTTAGACAGCTTTATCTGCTTTTAACAATCATATTTACCGCTTCTTGGATCGCTTCTTCCGCATTTTGGCCTTGTTCATTTGCTTCACGAATACAGCTTTCAAGATTTTTAGCAACGATTAATCCAATAGAACGATCGACAGCTGAGCGAATCGCTGATAATTGAGTAACGACTTCCTTACAATGCTTTTCTTCTTCCATCATTTTAATTACGCCACGAATTTGTCCTTCAATACGTCGCAATCTATTAGTGACCTCACGATTATGATCCATATTTCTCCACCTCGTTCAACATACTCTGTAACAATTATAGCATAGAGCTTGAAAAAACGCTTTTTTAACCAAAAACCAAAAGGTAATAATTACCATGAAATATGAGTGAATAAACCGTAAAAAAGAAAACATAATAGTAATACAAGCAGCAAGTCACTCATATTAATGGGCTCACCAGATAGTCTGGCCTCTAAAAAAGGACTGGTGCAATTCCAGTGGCCCAACCAAAAATCATACAACAGGAGATGACAAACATGACAAACGCAAATCGTAACAACAGCAACCAATTACTAGTTGCAGGAGCACAACAAGCGATCGACCAAATGAAGTATGAAATCGCTTCTGAGTTCGGTGTAAACCTTGGCCCAGATTCAACTGCACGCTCTAACGGTTCTGTTGGTGGAGAAATTACGAAGCGTCTAGTAGCAATGGCTCAACAACAAATGGGCGGCTACCAACAAAAATAATCCTTTTACAACTTCATATTTATGGCTAGAGCCCTTGAATTCTTTCAAGGGCTCATCTTATTTTTTCAAATGAGCAAAAACTTCAATCAGTGAAAGCTCGCTTCATCCCGACTTGAAAGTTCTCCTTACTATATTGTGTTTGTACTATCCGATATGTACTTGCTTCCACGTTTACTTCACCTCTATCACTTTTCCCTCTTTTCCCAAAAAACATTCACGTTAGTAAAAGAAAAAAAGAAAGCCTCGACATAGAGACCTTCCTTCGTTTGATCACTGCTGTTCGTATGCTGTAATTTCTGCTTCTAAATTCAATGTAACAGCAATTTCATCCCAGCCGTTTAACAGCATCTCTTTCCAATAAGGATTGATATCAAATGATGCTTCAAAGCCGTTTTGATCGGTAATGCTCTGCTCTTTTAAATCAATGAATAAGCGATATTCTCGCTGTTCCGCTTTTTTCATAATCGTTTGTACTTCATCCTCTGTTAAACGAATCGCTAAAATACCGTTTTTGACACAGTTATTATAAAAGATGTCCGCAAAGCTTGGAGCAATAACGACGCGGAATCCATAGTCTAGCAATGCCCACGGTGCATGCTCACGTGAAGATCCGTAGCCAAAATTCTCTCCAGCTACTAATATTTCTGCCTGCTCATATTGCGGTTGATTCATGACAAAATCGTCCTTTTTCACACCGTCATCATCAAAACGCCAGTGATAGAAAACAAATTGCCCAAAGCCTTGACGCTCGATTCTCTTTAAAAACTGCTTCGGAATAATTTGATCGGTATCAACATTTACACGGTTGAGAGGGCAGACAACACCATTAAATTGATTGATTGCTTTCATTTCATTCTCCCCCTTATTGTTGTACGCCTACTAATTGGCGTACATCTGTAAATTTACCAGTCACCGCTGCCGCTGCCGCCATTGTCGGACTGACAAGATGCGTTTTCGCTCCATTTCCTTGGCGCCCTTCAAAGTTGCGGTTAGATGTCGATGCACAACGCTTGCCTGCCGGAACGATATCGTCATTCATCGCTAAACACATACTACATCCAGATTCACGCCACTCAAAGCCCGCTTCAGTAAAAACTTGATCCAGCCCTTCTGACTCTGCTACTTGCTTCACCGCTTGCGAACCTGGGACAACAATCGCGGTTACACCTGGTTGTACCTTGCGTCCTTTCGCCACTTCCGCAGCTGCTCGTAAATCACTAATGCGCGAATTCGTACAAGAACCGATAAAAACATAATCAACCGGAATATCTGCTAATTTCGTTCCCGCTGCTAATCCCATGTAATCTAATGCTCTTGAGACGGACTCTTGATCCACAGCGCGCTCAAAATCATTCGGATTTGGAACTGTGGCGCTAATGCCGCTGCCCATAGAAGGATTGGTTCCCCATGTCACTTGTGGCTCAATGTCTTCTCCATTGATCTCAAATGTTTGGTCATACACAGCGCCTTCATCGGTCGCAAGCGCTAACCATGTCTGAGCTAATTGCTCAAATTCTTCTCCTTCTGGAACATGACGGCGACCTCTTAAATATTCGACCGTTTTTTCATCTGGACTAATCAACCCCGCACGTGCACCTGCTTCAATAGACATGTTACAAACCGTCATTCGCTCTTCCATTGATAAATCACGAATCGCTTCACCGGTATATTCCATAATATAGCCTGTCCCGGCATTGACTCCGTATTTGGCAATGACCGCTAAAATCAAGTCTTTCGCTGTTACTCCAAAGCCAAGCTTACCGTTAATTTTAATTTGTAGCGTTTTTGGTCTTGCTTGCCACAATGTTTGAGTAGCCAAAACGTGCTCGACTTCACTTGTTCCAATTCCGAATGCTAACGCTCCAAAAGCTCCATGTGTAGACGTATGACTGTCTCCACAAACAATTGTTTTTCCTGGTTGCGTTAATCCAAGCTCGGGACCAATGACGTGTACAATTCCTTGATCTGGATGATCAATGTCTGAAAGCTCCACCCCGAACTCTTGGCAGTTTTTTTCTAACGTTTCCATTTGCGTTTTGGAAACAGGATCTTTCACAATATGACGGTTAACAGTCGGTACGTTATGATCCATTGTCGCATACGTTAAATCGGGACGACGAACTTTGCGGTTGTTCATCCGTAGCCCTTCAAATGCTTGTGGAGAAGTGACCTCATGAACTAAATGAAGATCGATGTATAAAAGATCCGGTTTTCCCTCTTCTCTATGCACGATATGTTTTTCCCATATTTTCTCAATAATTGTTTTCGCTGTCATAACTAGCCCCCCCACTGGCTTTTTTTAAAAAAGAGGGATTCCTGCAACGAGGAATCCACCTATGTTTCACTTATTACATATAAGCACCCATGATTGAAGAAATAGCTGACCCTTCTTCTACTCGTTGAACGATCAACTCAATCATTTGATCGGTGCCAACGACCGTTCCACCTTCAATTTGCAAATCGCTCGTACGGTAACCGGCATTTAACACTTCTTGTACCGCTTGCTCGATCGATTCTGCTTCCTCACGAAGATTAAACGAGTATTTCAACATCAACGCTGCGGATAAAATCATCGCCATCGGATTCGCTTTATTTTGTCCAGCAATATCAGGAGCCGATCCATGCACGGGCTCGTATAAGCCGAACCCATCAGCACGCAAGCTAGCGGATGGAAGCATCCCCAGTGAACCGGTGATCATCGATGCTTCATCACTTAAAATATCGCCAAATAAGTTTTCTGTCACAACGACATCGAAATCTTTCGGGCGGCTTACAAGCTTCATCGCCGCAGCATCGACATACATA
The DNA here is from genome assembly GCF_051842975.2 of Bacillus sp. Hm123. NCBI lineage: Bacteria > Bacillati > Bacillota > Bacilli > Caryophanales > Bacillaceae > Bacillus > Bacillus sp. Hm123. The sequence goes on along the minus strand of NZ_CM200277.1, from coordinate 922,342 downwards.
TGCTCCACTTCTACTTGTGGATAAAGTTTCGCTTTTTCATTAACAATTTCTCGCCACATGCGACTGGACTCTAGCACATTCGCTTTATCTACAGACGTCAGTTTCTTTTGACGTACAACTGCCAGTTCAAACGCTTGATCGACGATACGTTCAATTTCTTCTCTCGTATATTGCAATGTGTCGACAACGACCTCTTCGTTCTCTCCTCGACGTTCACTTGGCTTGCCGAAATATAAGCCACCCGTCAATTCACGAACAATCATTAAGTTCACACCTTCTGCAATTTCAGGTTTAAGTGGTGAAGATTGCAGTAATGTTTGAAAAGCAAGGATTGGACGTAAATTAGCGAAAAGGCCAAGCTCTTTACGAATCGCTAGCAACCCGCGCTCTGGACGGATATGAGAAGGCAAGTGATCCCACTTTGGTCCACCTACCGCTCCAAGTAGAACAGCATCACTTCTTTTACAAAGATCAAGCGTTTCTGTTGGAAGAGGTGTGTTAAACGAATCAATCGCCGCTCCTCCAATTTCACCGTATTCAATCTCGAATTCATGACCGAATCGTTGACCGATCGCTGCTAAAACAGAAGTGGCTCCTTTCACAATTTCTCGGCCAACTCCATCTCCAGGTAATACTGCAATTTTCTTTTTCACGTTAACCCCTCCGTTACATCAAATGTGAGCTTTTTGTATATCTTGCTGCTGTGCTTCAATCGTCAATACTCGATTCACAGCGTTTAAGTAAGCGCGTGCCGAAGCTTCAAGAACATCTTGTGCCGTTCCACGACCGCTTGATTCCATTCCGTTATAATTCACTCGTACATACACTTCAGCTAGAGCATCACGGCCACCGCTCACTGAGTTAATTTTGTAATCATGCAATTTCACTGGGCCTTTTAATAGACGCTCTAATGTGTTGTAAATGGCTTCTACACTTCCTGAGCCTGTTGCTGCTTCTGTAACATTTTGACCGTCTGGCAAAGTGGCTGAAATAGTTGCCGTTGGAATATTTTCTGTTCCATACTGAACTTGGATCGTATTTAAAACGTAGTGGCTCACATCAACGGATTCCGTCTGCTTATCAGCTAAGATGGAGAATAAATCTTCATCGGTAATTTCTTTTTTCTTGTCAGCTAAGTCTTTAAAAGTTTGGAATGCTTCGTTTAGCTTGTCATCAGCTAATTCAAAACCTAGCTCAATCGCTTGAGTTTTAAACGCATGACGACCGGAGTGTTTGCCAAGCACTAATTTATTTGATTTCACACCGATCAATTCTGGTGTAATAATTTCGTACGTTGTTTTCTCCTTCAGCACACCATCTTGGTGAATGCCGGATTCGTGAGCAAAAGCGTTGTCACCAATCACCGCTTTATTCGCAGGGATGATCATACCTGTTAATTTACTAACTAGATTACTCGTACGCTTAATTTCATCTAGCTTCATATTCGTTGAAGCTTTGTAAAAATCATTACGAATGTGAAGAGCAACAGCTACTTCTTCAAGCGCCACATTTCCAGCACGTTCACCGATTCCGTTAATTGTACCTTCCACTTGTCCAGCTCCGGCTTCAATAGCTGCTAACGAGTTCGCCGTTGCCATTCCTAAGTCGTCATGGCAATGAGCGGATAAAATCGCTTGATCAATATTCGAGACGTTTTCTCGTAAATACGTAAAGATTTGTCTAATTTCTTGCGGTGTAATGTAGCCGACTGTATCTGGAATGTTAACAACAGTTGCTCCTGCATCAATAACCGCTTCTGTGACACGAGCTAGAAAATCAAGCTCTGTCCGACAGGCATCCTCCGCTGAAAATTGTACTTTAGCAAATTTTTGTTTTGCGTATTTAACAGCTTCAACTGCACGTTCGACCACTTCATCTTTGCTCATCTTCAACTTAAATTCGCGGTGAATCGGTGAAGTAGCGAGGAAGACATGGATTCTTGGCTCAGCTGATTGCTTTAATGCTTCCCAAGTTGCATCAATGTCTTTTTGATGCGAGCGAGCAAGGCCCGTTACTGAACTGTTTTTGATTGTGTTAGCAATTAATTGAACGGCTTCTAGATCGCCTCTTGAAGCGGCAGGAAAGCCCGCTTCAATGACATCTACTCCTAATCGTTCTAATTGCTTGGCGATCTCTAACTTTTCAATGGTATTTAAGTTGACACCCGCTGATTGTTCCCCATCTCTTAACGTTGTGTCAAAGATCTCAATTTTGCGCACCAGCCGTCACTTCCTTCTTCGATTGTTTTTTGACAAATGGCATCATTTCGCGAAGCTCGCGTCCTACCACTTCAATCGGATGTTGTTTTTCACTTTCATTGATCGCTGTGAATTCTGGACGATTCAATTGGTTCTCAAGCAACCAACCTTTCGCAAATTTTCCAGTTTGAATATCTGTTAATACATCTTTCATACGCTCTTTTGTTTCAGCTGTAACGACGCGAGGACCAGAGACGAAATCTCCCCATTGTGCTGTATCAGAAATGGAATATCTCATTCCTTCAAGTCCACCTTCGTACATTAAATCAACGATTAATTTCAACTCATGTAAACATTCGAAGTAAGCAACTTCTGGTTGGTAGCCAGCTTCGATTAACGTTTCAAATCCAGCTTTTACTAGAGCAGATGCGCCACCACAAAGGACAGCTTGCTCACCGAATAGATCCGTTTCTGTTTCTTCTTTAAATGTTGTTTCGATAATACCTGCACGGCCTGCTCCTACACCTCTAGCGTAAGCAAGAGCGATATCTTTCGCTTGACCTGTCACATCTTGATAAATACCGATTAACGCTGGAACTCCAGCACCTTCAGTATATGTGCGGCGAACTAAGTGACCTGGTCCTTTTGGTGCAGCTAAAAATACGTCTACATCCGCTGGTGGGACAATTTGATTGAAATGAACATTAAATCCGTGAGCGAATGCTAATGCTTTTCCTGCGGTTAACTCAGGCTCAATTTCATTTTTGTATACTGCTGTTTGGTACTCATCTGGAAGTAAGATCATGATTAAATCTGCTTCTGCGCTCGCTTCACGTACAGATTTCACATCGAAACCGTCTTTTTCCGCTTGCTCCCAAGACTTTCCTCGTCTTAAACCAACAACTACATCTACGCCACTTTCACGAAGGTTTTGTGCATGTGCGTGACCTTGAGAGCCATATCCGATGATTGCTACCTTTTTGTTTGCTAATACCGCTTCGTTAATATCTCCGTTATAATATACTTTCGCCATTTTTCATCATCCTCCGAAAATTTAGTTAATTTTATTTTAAAATAGAGTATTGCTTCATTTCAGTGACTTGCTTTTGTGAGCCGCGTGTAAGTGCTGTTTGCCCAGTTCGTGACAAGTCTTTAATGCCATATGGACGAAGCAGCTCAATCATCGATTCAATTTTCTCGAAATTCCCTACTACTTGAATCGTGACACTATCTCTAGCAACGTCGATAATCGTCGCCCGGAAAGGCTCGATAATGACGTTAATTTCAGCGCGAGTTTGTGGTGTGGTCATCACTTTAATGAGAGCCAGCTCGCGCGATACAATCGCTAAATCGGTAATGTCTGTTACTTTTAATACATCGATTTGCTTATTCAATTGCTTTAACACTTGTTCAATCGTTCGCTCATCTTCTACATGAACGATGACTGTCATCTTAGAGATCCCGTCTGTTTCAGTTGGACCGACTGTAATGCTTTCAATGTTAAATTGCCTTTTTGTAAATAAGCCGGTAATTCTGTTCAAAACACCACTTTGATTAAGAACAGTAACCGTTACAATACGTTTCATGGTCTCACCCCAATCATTTCATGAAGTCCTTTTCCTGGCGCAATCATTGGATATACTTTTTCCTTCGGTTTGATACGGAAATCAATGAGTACTGCTTGACGGTCATTTAATGTTTCTTGTAACACTTTCTCCGCCTCTTCTTCTGTCGAAACAGAGTAGCCGCGGATGCCATACGACTCTGCTAACTTCACAAAATCAGGCTGGCACGGAAGAAGTGATTGCGAATATCTTTCTTCATAGAATGTTTCCTGCCACTGTCGAACCATTCCTAATGCTTGGTTGTTAAAAATCATAATTTTAACAGGTAAGTTTAACTCAGCAATCAAACCTAGCTCCTGCAATGTCATTTGGAAACCAGCATCTCCAGCAATGGCTACTACTGTATCATCAGGATAGGCAATCTGAGCGCCAATCGCTGCTGGGAAACCAAATCCCATCGTGCCAAGCCCCCCAGATGTGACCCAGCGATTCGGTTTATTAAAACCGTAATATTGTGCCGTCCACATTTGATGCTGACCAACATCCGTCGTAACAATGGCATCCCCATTTGTAACCGCATGGATCATTTCAGTTAAACGCTGAGGAGAGATCCCCTCTTCATTGTCCGAATGCCATAATGGATATTCTTGTTTGTTCTTCTCTAACTTACTAAGCCATTCTTTCGCATCAGGAGCGGTTAATTCTAGGTTAAGCAACTTTTGCAATGCTTCTTTCGCATCCGCAACAATCGGAATCTTTGTTTCCACATTTTTTCCGATCTCTGCTGGGTCAATATCAATATGAGCGACTGTTGCATACTTCGCAAAATGCTGTAAATTCCCCGTTAAACGATCATCAAATCTAGCGCCAATATTAATGAGCAAATCACTTTCATACATTGCCATGTTGGCTGTGTACGTTCCATGCATGCCCCCCATGCCAAGAAATAGTCGATGATCGGATGGGAAAGAGCCTAAACCTAACAATGTATTAGCAACAGGAATATTCATTTCCTCTGCAAATGCTAATAATTCTTCTGTTGCGCCTCCATGTAATACCCCGGCACCTGCTAAAATAACAGGCTTTTTCGCTTCAGCTAATGCATCAACTAATTTCTTCACTTGTAAAACATTTGGCGTTAAGTTCGGCTGATAACCTGGTAAATTGACTTCTGTCACAAATTCCGGTTCGATCACCGTCGTTGCGATATCTTTAGGAATATCAATTAACACAGGACCAGGTCTTCCAGTGGTGGCGATATGGAAAGCTTCACGAATAATTCGCGGCAATTCTTTTAAATCTCTCACTTGGTAATTATGCTTTGTAATTGGCATCGTAATTCCGATTACATCTGCTTCTTGGAAAGCATCAGATCCGATCACGCCCGTTGCTACTTGGCCAGTGAAAATAACTAATGGCAGAGAATCCATTAATGCATCGGTAATTCCTGTTACAAGATTCGTTGCCCCCGGACCTGATGTCGCAATAACAACTCCTGGTTTACCTGAAACTCTTGCGTAGCCCTCTGCTGCATGAATGGCTGCTTGCTCATGTCGAGCTAAAATGTGACGAATAGGATTTTTGTATAGCGCATCGTAAAGCGGAAGAACAGCGCCCCCCGGATACCCAAATACGACCTCTACATTTTCTTTTTTCAGTGCTTCTATAAACAACTCTGCTCCATTCATCGTTTCTTTTACTAGCTTCGTCTCCGCCTTTACTTTTGGACTCATTCTGTTCCCCTCCAAATAGTTGTTTTATTCCCTAATTTGTAAGAGTGACTAGCTTTTTCAAAGAAAAGAAAACAACAAGAAAAGCCCTCCTCACCCTTACGCCTACTAATCCGATAAGCGCAGGGGTGAAAAGAGCTTTTCTTTCCACGGTACCACCCTGGTTTATGGTATTTTCACAAATACCACCTCATGGACAATCATTCATTGTCCTTTTTGATAACGAGTAGTAGCTACTCGACCAATCCTACTAGCGAACGTTCAGATCAGCACTCAGAGGGGATGTCGTTGTAAGAGGTATTACCGGGTCTCAGCTCTAACCGGCTCTCTGTGAAATACGGATTCTAACAACTTTTTCCTCGTCAACATGTTCATTATTATATTTTCATAATTCCGCCCGTACTAGCGGAGGTCACTAATTTAGAATATCTAGCTAAATAGCCTTTTTTAATCTTTGGCTCCGGTTGAACGAAATTCTTCTTTCTTTCAGCCAGTTCCTCTTCCGTAATCACGACATTTAATGTTCGATTCGGAAGGTCGATAATGATTTGATCACCATTTTCAACGAAAGCAATCGGACCACCTTCAGCCGCCTCAGGAGAAACGTGACCGATGGAAATTCCTCTTGATGCTCCAGAAAATCTTCCGTCTGTCATTAAAGCGACTTTCTTCTCTAATCCACGACCAGCGATAGCAGCTGTTGGAGCGAGCATTTCTGGCATTCCCGGGCCACCTTTAGGACCTTCATAGCGAATGACAACGACATGCCCTTCTCTCACCGTGCCGTTATTGATTCCTTCGAGCGCCTCATCTTGAGATTCAAAGACGATTGCTTCACCCATGAATGTTTGAATCGAAGGATCAACAGCCCCTACTTTAATTACTCCACCGTCAGGGGCCAAATTTCCGTATAGGATGGACAGTCCGCCCACAGGACTATAAGGATTGTCGCTTCGACGAATAACAACATCGTTCGTGATTTCAGCATCTTGCACATTTTCATACACTGACTTTCCAGTGATAGTGATGCGATCCTTACTGATAGCACCAATCTTACATAATTCATTTATAATCGCGCTAATTCCGCCTGCTTCATGAACATCCTGCATCGTATAGTCAGATGCTGGACTTATTTTCGATAAGTACGGAACTCTTTTGGCAATTTCATTAATTCGATTGAGGTCATATTCAATCTCCGCTTCATTCGCAATAGCTAACGTATGAAGAACCGTATTTGTCGATCCTCCCATCGCCATGTCAAGAGCGAATGCATCATCGATCGCCTCTTTCGTAACGATATCTCTTGGTTTCACATCATTCTTGACCATGTCCATCAAATGCTTAACTGCTTGTTTAATAAGCTTATGTCGTTCATTCGATGTGGCTACAATCGTCGCATTTCCTGGCGGTGTTACACCTAGCATTTCCATTAAAGAGTTCATGGAATTGGCTGTAAACATCCCTGAACAGGAGCCGCATGTCGGACATGCACTAGACTCGATTTCTAGTAGCTCTTCGGCTGACATTTTCCCAGATAGATGGGCGCCTACTCCTTCAAAAACAGAAACGAGTGAGAGTGGCTTTCCAGACTGTGTTTTCCCACCTTCCATCGGTCCGCCTGAGACGAACACGGAAGGGACATTTGTTCTAACAGCGGACATCAGCATCCCCGGTGTGATCTTATCACAGTTTGGAATATAGAATACTCCATCAAACCAATGAGCATTGATGACCGTTTCTGCCGCATCGGCAATTAATTCTCTACTCGGAAGCGAATATCTCATGCCAATGTGACCCATTGCGATCCCATCATCTACTCCAATCGTATTGAATTCAAACGGTACGCCTCCCGCTTCACGAATGGCTTCTTTCACTACTTCAGCAAATTTGTTTAAGTGAACGTGTCCAGGAATAATATCGATGTATGAGTTACACACTCCAATGAATGGTTTGTGCAAATCTTCTGTTTTCACTCCCGCTGCATAAAGCAAGCTGCGGTGTGGCGCACGATCGATTCCTTTCTTTATCATGTCACTGCGCATGGTATCTCCTCCAGATGTCATAAAGCTACATGTACATTGCAACAAGTTGAAAAATCATTTTACTTATTTCGAATAGCATTATTTATCTAGCTAATCTGAAAATTAAGTTTATGTTGAGGTCAATCATATCTTGCTTTTCACTATTGGTCAACACCTTTTATTAAATTTTTAGATTATTATAATTATTGAAGGGTTATTCATAAAATCTGGAATCGCTTACAAGGTTGAAAGTATAGGCTTTTAATTTTTTCTGGCATAAAATTTTTTTTATTTATTCAACCAAAAAAAAGCGCCAACTCATCGGCGCTTTAAAAAAGTTCATTCCATTTTTCAATTATTTGGTCGATCCAGCTTTTCTTTTCTTCTTTCTTTGGCATGTCTTCAATTTCGTTAACATCAAATGAAGCTTGCTCGATATGCGGTGAAATTTCCGTCATCATTTCTTTAAACAACGGAACAACTCCATCCGAGCTATTAGCGGTTAAATAATGCTCCTTGCTCACCGCTTCTACCCCTACCCAAACGGTCCCTACGATATTAGGAGTATAACCGACGAACCACTGATCTTTCGTGCCATTAATCCCTTCAATCGGCACTTGAGTAGAACCTGTTTTACCTGCGATATCCATTCCGGGGATGCGTGCTTTCTGACCAGATCCTCGCTCTACTACATTTAAAAGCATAGCCGTCATTTCATCAGTGACTTCCTTCGATGTTACTTCTACTTCTTTCGGCCCCCATTTTGGAGTGACTTGTCCATCCGGTCCGATGATTTTACGAATGAAGAACGTTTCCTTACGAACTCCATTGTTTGGGAACGTGGTGTAAGCTTCCGCAAGATGTAATGGAGAGATTCCTTTCGTCATCCCACCGAGCGCAATGCTTAAATTTTTATCTTCCTTCTCAAACGGAATACCGAAACGCTCAAGTGCGTTTAATCCTTTCGACAATCCGATTTGATCTAATAGCCAAACGGTTGGTACATTTAATGATTTCTCAACTGCGCGATACATCGGGACTTCCCCACGGTATTGGTCATCGTAGTTTGTCGGCTCATAGTCGCCAAACTTCATCAGTTCATCTTTTAACGTCGAATAACGATCATAACCTTCTTCTATAGCCGGAGTAAACACAGCTAGCGGCTTGATCGTGGAGCCTGGAGAAGTTCTCATTTGCGTCGCATAGTTGAATCCTCTAAATACATGCTCACCACGTCGACCAACAATAGCAACAACTCCTCCACTGTTCGGATCAACAAATACAGCCGCGCTTTGTGACGGATCACCGCTCACATCTTTAGGGAACAACCAGTCTTTTTTATATACATTTTCGAGACCGGCTTGCACATTTTGATCCATCGCTGTATAAATTCTGTAACCTTTCGTTAACAACTCGTCTTGAGTAAGTCCGAAGCGCTTAATGGCTTCGTTAATTACAGCATCTGCATAATGTGGATATTTCCCTTTTAAAGGGTCCCCGCTTTTATCTTCTAAAGAAATTTCTTCATACTTTGCTTCCTGAGCTTCCTCACTTGTGATAAAACCGTACTTTATCATTTGATCGAGAACGACATTTCTTCTTGCGATTGATTTGTCCATGTTCTTGTAGGGGTCTAACGTGGAAGGCGCTTTAATCACGCCTGCAAGTAAAGCAGATTCACTCAATGTCAGCTCACTTACATCTTTCCCAAAGTACTTTTTCGATGCATTTTGAACGCCCCATGATCCGCTTCCGAAATAGATCGTATTCAAGTACATCTCCAAAATTTCTTTTTTTGTATATACTTTTTCGATTTCTATCGCTAAAAATAATTCTTCAATTTTACGTTTGTACGTTCTTTCAGGCGACAGCAGGGCATTTTTCGTTAGCTGCTGCGTAATGGTACTGCCTCCTTGCCTCGTTCCTGTAGATAATAAGTTTTTAAAGAAGGCTCGTCCTATTCCTCTTAAATCAAACCCATTATGCTCATAAAAGCGATGATCTTCAATCGAAATAACCGCTTCTTGTAAATGCTCCGGCATTTTTTTAATCGGGACGCTGTCCGAGCGATTGGCAGATAACTTACTCGCTTTCTCCCCATCGACATCATATAAAATAGTAGACTGGGACAGCCCACGTTTTAATGATTCAACATCCGCTGACTTCATAAAATATACAACGAAACCTAAAAACAATAAAATGGAAACTGATACTAACAAAATCGTGATTTGCGTTAAATGAAACTTCTTCCATTTATCACCTATAAATTTAATACCTTTCTTCATTACCTTATTCATTACTGTATTCCTTTCCTCCTGGAAAAGCTTAATTCCTCGTTTGGCATAAGCTTATTGTAAAGATAATCATCGAGATTGCAATGAAAATGCATACGTGAGCATAGTAATAAAGAAGCCGGCGGTCTATTACCGTCGGCTTTCTTATGGAAAAATTAATTTGTTTTCTTTGTCTGATCTTCTTCGTCTTCCATAACGCCCTTCATACCGCGTTTAAACTCGTGAAGTGTTTGTCCTGCTGCTTTTCCAAGCTGAGGAAGCTTGGAAGGTCCAAAAAGCAATAATGCCACAATCACAATAATCGCAACTTCTCCAAAACCAAGGTTCATCGTTTTTATCCCCTTTTGCTGAAAATGAAGTTTAACAAATTTATTATACATAAAAAAAAACATTTTGAAAATCATCAACAGGTAAAGCTTGTTTTTCTGCCATACTTAAACATTCCAATGAGTTGTCATGGATTCCCACTTCACTGTTTGTTACTATTATATTAAAAAGACTGGAGGATTTTATGGAAAAGAAGCTGCAAGAGCTAGATGAAGAAACGTTATTTATCGTTTCCCAAACGTTTAAAGCTTTATCAGACCCAACAAGATTACGGATTTTAAATTTACTGTTTACTGGTGAGCACTCAGTCAATGAAATTGCTGAGAACTTATCCTTGCTACAATCTACCGTTTCACACCAGCTAAGGTTTTTAAAAAATTTACGGCTCGTGAAATATCGCAGAGAAGGAACGACCTTATATTATTCTCATGACGATGAGCATGTTATCGATCTACTTTGCCAAGCGATTGAGCATGCTAAACACCATTAACTTCTATAATAAAGAATTCGCTAAACAGCGATATTGATTTTAATGATTACTTTTTCAAATAAAGGGTAGAAAAGAAATAGCATGATGTCAAAGGGGCTTATCTTTATGTATACAAAACGTATCCTATTTCTTTCACCCATCAATCATTTGAGTATCATGGCTGAAGGCTGGGCATCTCGACTGCATGCCCCCATGCTAACATTCATCAGTGCTTCTTGCTTTCACGCCAGTGAAGATCACCTCGCCATTTCAGCTATGCAGGAAGTAAATATCGATATTTCCTATTTGCAGGCAAAGCCGATGACTGCTGAGCTATTAAATGAAGCCGATTTAGTAATATCTATTTATGATTTTAGTCGAGACGAGCAGCTAGACACCTCTTTCTTCGATCAAAAAAATATTCTTCACTGGAATATCCCTAATCCTTCATACGTTCAAGAACCTATCGAAAAGTGGGCTACTTATCAAGTTGTTTGCGATACATTGGCTGACTATGTGAAAGGGTTGCAACAATATATAAAGTGAAACTTCAATCAGTGGGAGTCTTACAGCCCGTTAATGCGGGATAACATGACGTAACTTGCTGAAAGTAGGGAAGGCTCTTCTTCGTGAGCCCTCCCTATTCTTACACATATTTCCGTTGCATTTTATTGCCGCTATAACAAAACACGACTTCCCGATCTTCCACAATCGTTTCTAAATGAACGGCTCTTCCCCAAAGTGTATATACATACGGCAATACCTTCTCTAAATATTTTAAATCAAGTTCAATCCCTTCATACCAATGCTTTAAATATAATTCACCTGATTTCATATAATCCCCATCATTCACCGTAATATACGGGAAGCCCCCATTCACTCTCATGCCTACAAGCTGATCGCGAACGTTTGTCCACTCCTTGTCCGTGATTTTATAATCTTTACCTTTTTTTTCGAACAAATACATATCTTCTCTCATCACAAGATCCTTTGTTAAATAATTACGTAAAAAGGAAATATCTGATTCGATTTCACGGACTTCAAACATTTTTTCGCGCCCACTTCCCGGTTGGACACCATTTCTAATCATTTCTTCCGTCGGATGATTATATCGCTCTTCGATATCCTCGAACATTTTCAACCCTAAATAATAAGGGTTGATTGTCGTTCGAGATGGCTGAATCACACCGGCATTCAGCTTAGCAAATTCAATTGCTTCTCCAGATGTAAGGTCCAGTTCTCGAATAATTCGCTGATGCCAATACGACGCCCATCCTTCATTCATAATTTTTGTTTCTAACTGCGGCCAAAAATAAAGCATTTCTTCCCGAACCATCGTCATAATATCACGCTGCCAATCCTCAAGCTCCCGACTGTATTGCTCAATAAACAGCATAATATCCTTTTCCGGTTGCGGCGGCAGCTTTTTCTTCAACTTTTTTTCGGGCTTCTCCTTATTTTCTGATGAATCTAACGACCATAAATCATCATAGGGACTGACCCTTACTTTCTCTTCTTCCTCTTCTTCATTTTTCCAAGGCAATTGGGGGCGAATTAAAGACGGATCAATATGCTCTTCAATGGCTAACACCGCATCTAAAAACTGTTCAACCGTCTCCTTGCCATAATCGATTTCATATTGGTGAATACGATCAGCTGTCGCCGCCATACTTTCAACCATATGACGATTCGTTTGACTAAATCGGACATTACTTTTAAAGAAATCACAATGAGCGAGTACATGGGCAACAATTAATTTGTTTTGAATTAACGAATTCGTATCAAGCAAAAAGGCATAGCATGGATTAGAATTAATTACTAATTCATAAATTTTGCTCAACCCAAGATCATACTGAAGCTTCATTTTAAAAAACTGTTTTCCGAAGCTCCAATGAGAAAATCTTGTCGGCATTCCGTATGCGCCAAATGTATAAATAATTTCTGCCGGACAAATTTCATACCTCATCGGGTAAAAATCGAGACCAAACCCAGAAGCAATTTCGGTAATCTCATCAATTGCATACTGAAGCTTCCTCATCTCTACCGCATTCATCTTCACTCCCCCTTTTTTCCTTTACCAATACTTATGAAAAAAAAGAGCAAGACATACCACAAGAAAAAGGCTGACACATTTTAAAGTCAGCCTTTTTGCTTATTTATTCGCTTTTAAACGAGGAAGATTGAATAGTATAGCTACGATCCCACTGATCCCGATTAACACAGGATAAATCGAATAGCTCATAATGCTAATGGGCGAAATACTAGCGAGTCCGGCCGCTGCTAACATTTGGGCTCCGTACGGGATCATCCCTTGAATCAAACAAGAGAACACATCGAGTATACTCGCTGATTTCCGCGGGTCAATGTCATACTCATCCGCGATATTTTTCGCTAGTGGACCAGCAACGATAATTGCGATTGTGTTGTTCGCCGTTGATAAATTCGTTAAGCTAACAAGGGAAGCAATTCCGAATTCCGCCCCTTTTTTAGTGCGAATCCTTTTCATAACAAATTGTAAAATAAATTCGATACCACCGTTGTAACGAATCACTTCAATCATTCCACCAATAATGATGGCAATCATCGCCATTTCCAACATACTGCTGATCCCTTCAGATATCGCTTCAATAAAAGAGAAGAATGTATAGCTACCATCCGATAGGCCGATCATTCCCGCCAAAAGAATACCACCGCTTAATACGACTAGCACATTCATCCCAGCTACAGCCGCTACTAATACAGCTACGTACGGAATAATTTTAATGATTTCGTATGATTCTGCTATTACTATACTTTGCTGTCCAGCAGTGATCATTCCTAAAAAGACAGCCGTGATCACCGCCGCTGGAAGGACGATCAAGAAATTCGTTCGAAATTTATCGGCCATTCTTGTTCCTTGTGTACGTACTGCTGCAATCGTTGTATCGGAAATGATCGATAAATTGTCGCCAAACATCGATCCACCAATGATCGTTGCCATCGCTAAAGCTAGCGGAATCCCCGTTTCATCAGCAATGGCTACCCCAATAGGTGCCAAAGCAACAATCGTTCCGACAGATGTTCCCATCGATAAAGAAATAAAACACGCAATAATGAACAAGCCAACCATTAATAAATTTTGCGGCAAAATAGACAGCGCTAAATTAACGGTTGAATCGACAGCTCCCATTCCTTTCGCTGTAGAAGCAAACGCCCCTGCCAGCAAGAAGATGAAAGCCATTAGCATAATATTTGGATGCCCTGCACCTTTCGAAAAGATATCCACTTTCTCCATAAATGTTTTTTTTCGATTCATCATTAACGCAATCGCCGATGTAATAAATAGAGCAACGATAATCGGCATTTTATAAAAATCACCAGTGGCGATACCACTTCCAATAAAGATCAACAAAAAAATCAACAGCGGAAACAGCGCCCAACCGTTTGCTTTTTCACTCAACTCCTCCACTCCTTCCATAAAATCGCAAAAATAAAAGACCTTTCTGTCAGCAAGAAGAGGTCTCAATGTAAAAAACACCCTTCTTATCTTTCAAGCATCTACTTGCTGGATTTGGCACAGCACTCTATTTAGAGTCCGCTGCCGAGACGTCTTAGGGCCAGTCCCTCAGTCTCTCTTGATAAGAATTGTTCCATATGTTATTGTCAAAAACTTACGAACTTTCCATTTGGAAATTACTTTTTTTGAGTGTAGCCCACTCCGACTATTATACATTGTTCCTGCTAATCAGCAAGCTTTTTTTCATCATGACAGCCTACCCATTATTTGCAGAGAGAACTTTCGCCGCACCGACATATACTATAATCAATTCCTCTTAAAGGAGGGACTGCCTATGGAATATACGGATTACGACCGGGCTCTCTATTATGTCCATCGGTCCGATTGGAACAATTTATTAATTTTAATGGTTAGAACGAATGACCATTTGCTTTCAAAAAAAATTGAGCATTTCCTCCATGCTCGTCGGTTCCCTAATTCTTATTCTGCAGTGGAGCAAACGTTTTATACATTGTTCCACTATATCGAGCACGCCAATTCGCTGAACACGTAAAGAATTCCACCAGAAAGGCGGTTTTCCGAAGAAAGCCGCCTTATTATTATATCATTTGATGAATGTGTTCCATAACCTTTCGCTCGACTTCTTGAAGCTTGAGGTCGCTGCTCTCTAACGATTCGCTAACGACGCCGAAATAAAACTTCACTTTCGGTTCTGTTCCAGAAGGTCGCATACATACCCACGTTTGATCATCTAAGAAATATTTCAACACATTGGAAGCCGGCAATTCAATCGCAGATGTCTCCCCTGTTTGTCCATCAGTCCGCTCACTCGTTAGATAATCCTCTACAATTCTAACAGCCCTGCCAGCGAGTTCTTTCGGTGGCTGTTCGCGGAATGACGATAAGATCGCCTCGATTTTGTTCGCTCCTTCAATCCCTTTTAGCGTAAGGGATGTTAACCCTTCACGATAATAGCCGTGACGACGATAAAGGTCAAGCAAGACTTCATATAATGTTTTTCCTTGTTGTTTATAGTAAGCACAAGCTTCTACTGCCAAAATCGCCGCTTGAATCGCATCTTTATCGCGAGCGAAATCTGCCACTAAATAACCGTAGCTTTCTTCATAGCCAAATAAAAATTGATATTCCCCCGTTTGTTGATACGCTTCAATTTTTTCTCCGATAAATTTAAAGCCGGTTAGTACATCTTCACAAGAAACACCATACGATTCAGCGACGATTCGACCTAGCTCCGATGTCACAATCGTTTTGAACACACGACCGTTTTCCGGAAGTTGCCCCTTTTCCTTCTTTTGTGACAGAATGTAATCCATTAACAGCGCGCCGGTTTGATTGCCTGTTAACAACATATATTCACCGTCTAAATCCTTTACAGCGATGCCAAGTCGGTCAGCATCGGGATCAGTGGCAATTAATAGATCTGCTTGCTCAGCTTTTCCATCGCGAATTGCTAGCTCAAACGCCGCTCTTTCTTCTGGGTTTGGAGATTTCACAGTGGAAAAATTCGGATCTGGCTGTTCTTGTTCAGCGACGACCGTCACCTGCTTGTAGCCTAGTGCTTCTAATCCTTTACGCACAGGCATATTTCCAGTTCCATGAAGCGGTGTGAACACCACTTTCACATCCGATTCCTTTGCTAGCTGTGGCTGTTCCGAAATCGTCATTAAATGCTCAATATAAGAACGGTCTACTTCTTCACCGATCATTTTCAATAAACCTGTTGCTTGTAACACTTCAATTGCTTCTACTTGTATATGTAATTCATTAGGGATGCTGTTTACTTTTTCAATGACCTGGTCGGCCTCTTGCGGTGCAAGCTGCGCGCCGTCTGGTCCGTACACTTTATAGCCATTATATTCAGGTGGATTATGACTAGCTGTAATCACAATCCCAGCAAATGCCTGCAAATGTCGAACAGCAAATGAAAGTTCCGGGGTTGGTCGTAATTGTTCAAACACATACGTTTGTATACCATATGTTGCAAGCGTTTTGGCACTTTCAAGGGCAAATTCAAACGATTTATGTCTTGAATCAAACGCAATCACGACACCGCGTTGCTTCGCTTCTTCCCCATGCTCAAGAATGTACTCCGCTAAACCAGCAGATGCTTTCCGAACAGTATAAATATTCATCCGATTCGTTCCTGCACCAATGATGCCGCGCATGCCACCCGTACCAAACTCTAAATTTTTGTAAAAAGCCTCTTCAATACTCGGCTCATCCATCTCAATTTCAGCAAGCAGAGTATGCATTTCTTCGTCTAAGCCTTGAAACTCTTTCCAACGCGTAAATTCAGCTTTCCAACTCATCCGCAATCTCCCCTAACTCATCAAAAAAGTATCTTTCCCTTCTATTTTATCATACAATTGGTTAGCATTTACAGCTTTACGTGTTGCATATTTGTTTACATATTCCCCTGTTAAATAATATACTCAGAATCGAACATACTTTGAATAAGGAGCCATTATGAAAAAAGAAAATTTATTGTTTACCGCATGGGGCACTTCCTTCCTGGCGATGCTTGGAAGCTTATATTTTTCAGAAGTTATGAAATATGAGCCTTGCGAGCTGTGCTGGTATCAGCGAATATTTATGTACCCGATCGTTTTCATTCTTGGACTAGCGGTCATCAAAAAAGATGTGACTGCGGCGAAATACTCTTTATTGCTTTCTGTCATCGGAGGTAGTATTTCGATCTATCATTATGCGATTCAAAAAGTCAGCTTTTTGTCGGAAACTGCACCAGCCTGTGGCAGAGTTCCTTGTACCGGAATGTACATTAACGGGCTCGGATTCATTACAATCCCTTTTTTAGCATTGACAGCATTTATTATTATTTTCGTAACTAGTCTTATGATTATTAAAGGAAAGGACAACGCCTAACATGAAAAAAGTCATTATTTTTTCTTCTATTATTTTAATTCTTTTCGGAGGAATTGTTTTCCTAACGAAATCTCAACAAAAAGAAGCATCGAAGGACAACCCATATGGAAAGGATGATCTTCATCCAGAAACGGTTAAGCAATTAGACGACCCGAACTATCAAAATTTAATTATGCCAGACGAGTTAGAAAAGAAATTAGCCAATAATGAAGATGTGACCGTTTATTTCTTTAGTCCAACGTGTCATTACTGTGTACAGACCACTCCTATGTTAATGCCACTTGCTGACGAACAAGGTGTTGATATTCAACAATATAATGTCCTTGAATTTAAACAAGGCTGGGATGAATTTGCTTTTGAAGCAACCCCTACCTTGATCCATTTTGAAAACGGCAAAGAAAAAGCTCGTGTAACAGGCGGCGCCTCTGAAGAAATCTACACACAATTCTTCAAGGAAAATATTAAGTAAAAAAAAGGCTGTCTTCACTTGAATCTAGTGATAGACAGCCTTTCTATGTAAAATCTCATAGCTATGTTCACACGAGAAATTTATTACCGGGAGTAACATACATCATATTAAACATAGCATTTTTCTTTTCATGAAATTGACTAAGTAGGTACGGAAAATGAAGGTCGAACTCCTTCAAAATCTCAACATTTCGTTGGAAGATATCTTCATAATAGGAAGACAGTTGACTTGGCTCCTTTGCTTCAAGAATGACAATGATCGTCTGCAAGCTAGCGATCACCTTAAATGCATCGCGAAGAAGGTGAAAGGACTCAATATGTTTATCTGTTATATGAAGGATTCCTTGCTCATTCATGCGCTCAAGCTCCTCATCAGAGAAAAAACGTGGCAAAATTTGCTCTTTAATTTGCTGAACAAGTTCAATAATCTTCTCCTCTTGTTCTATCGTAGAGGCCATATAAATCATCATCAAATAACACCTACTTTACTACATCATTTTTCATCTCATTGATAGAATAACATATTACGACACGGTTCGTGGTGGTAATTTTGCGTAATTAACTATTTAAAATAAGGAGAGGGTTTTCATGTACGAAACAAACCGCAAAAGGTCGCTGTTTGAAGTGACGATTCCACCGAAATGGAGTGGAGAAACAGCGGATTCAATCTTAAGAAACATCTGGAAGCTTCCGAAAAAAATGATCCATGAATGGAGAATGAGCCAAGAGGTGCTTGTTGATGATGCAAAAGCAAATTGGCATACTCCCCTTGCTCCAGGGATGAAGCTACAAGTACCTTTTTTCGCAAAAGCGGAGAAGGATGTAGTAGCTAAAGCACGAGAAGTCGAAATTTTATTTGAAGATGATCATCTGTTAGTAGCGAATAAACCTGCTACGATGAAAACTCACCCAAATAACGAAGCAGAAACAGACACGCTATTAAATGCCGTTGCCTTTCATGTACAAGCGGCAGGTGAGCCATGCGACATTCGACACGTCCATCGCCTTGATGTGGGCACTTCAGGGGTTATTCTTTTTGCTAAACATACTGCTGCCTATGCTGTTCTTTCTCGTTTACTAGAAGAACGGCACATTAAACGTACATATCAAGCGGTAGCACATGGAGTGCTGTCACACTCCACTGGCACCATTAACAAGCCGATCGGGAAAGATAGGCATCATCCGACAAGAAAAAGAGTCTCTCCATCCGGTCAAGCAGCGCTCACTCATTATCAAGTACTGAAAAAAGATCCGAAAAAACAACTATCGCTCGTTCAATGTCAGCTTGATACGGGAAGAACCCATCAAATTCGTGTTCATTTCTCTGCTATTGGTCACCCGCTTGCTGGTGATCGTTTATATGGTGGAAAGCCGATCGTCCAACGTCAAGCACTTCACGCTTACGCCATTGACATCCCTCATCCGTTCACAAACG
Organism: Bacillus sp. Hm123; assembly: GCF_051842975.2. Taxonomy (NCBI): domain Bacteria; kingdom Bacillati; phylum Bacillota; class Bacilli; order Caryophanales; family Bacillaceae; genus Bacillus; species Bacillus sp. Hm123. The sequence goes on along the minus strand of NZ_CM200277.1, from coordinate 903,435 downwards.
AAAAGATTTATTGTCAAGCAGATGTGCCTACTGATATCGCCCACCTGTTTCGAGGAAATGACTAACACTGAAATCATCGGAGCGAGTTTTCACAGCCCCGATGATTTTCTTTGATTTAAAAATCAAAATGATCCGGGTCTGCGCCAAATCGTTCGTTTTTATTTAAAGCATCTATTTGTTTCATGTCTTCTAGTGTAAGCTCAAAATCGAACAGATTCACATTCTCTTGAATCCGTTCTGGATGAACGGATTTAGGAATAATGATCGTCTGATGTTGTAAATGCCAGCGTAAAATAACTTGTGACACACTTTTTCCATGTTTTTTCGCTAATTGATTCAACACTGGTTCATCCGCCAAACGGTTACGTGCTAGTGGTGACCACGCTTCTATAGCGATGTTATTCTTCTGACAATAGTTTCGCAATGGTACTTGGCTTAAATAAGGATGTAGCTCTACTTGGTTAATCACCGGCTTTTCCACACTATCCATTAACAAATCTTCAAGATGATGAATGTGAAAATTACTAACTCCGATCGCTCGTACAACCCCTTCTTGATAAAGGCGCTCAAGCGCACGCCACGTTTCTTTATATTTTTCCTTCACTGGCCAATGCACTAAATATAAGTCAAGATAATCCATATCTAATTGCTTGAGCGACTGTTCAAAAGCTCGCAACGTTTCATCATATCCTTGATCACTATTCCAAACTTTAGATGTAATGAATAGCTCTTGACGATCGATGGAATGGTCTCGAACCGCTTTTCCTACCATATGCTCATTGTCGTAAAACGCTGCTGTATCAATTAAGCGATATCCTGTGTCAATCGCCGCCATCATCGCTGTATAAGCTTCTGCTTCATCCGTCATCTTATACACACCTAAACCTACATAAGGCATAGCTACACCATTATGCAAGGTAAAAGTATCTTGTAAGTTTTTTACTGGATTCATTTCTGACCCCTCCTTCTAACTTATTTTATCGATAAAAGGACGAGGTAGCGAATGAAACGTTTTATTTAACACATACTCCTTGACCTTTTATCCGTTTTTTATTAAGGTTTATAATGATTAGTACTTACGAAAAGTGTTTAAGAAACGTAATTATAGCTTTTAATTTTTTATTCACTCAACGAGGATAAACTAGGAGGAAGAAATATGTCAGACTTTTTCGAACTAGCTGCCAGTCGTCATTCGACAAAAATATATGACCCCGAAATTCGCATTTCAGAGGACGAATTAACTCAATTATTAAAAGTAGCTGGGCAGGCTCCTTCGGCGTGGAACTTACAACAGTGGAAGTTCTTAGTGTTCAATGAGAAGGAAATTCAACAACGCCTACTGCCGATTGCCTATAATCAACAGCAAATCGTGGATGCTTCTGCCGTTATTTGTATTCTTGGCGACTTAGAAGGAAATAAAAATATTGATCCCGTATTTGATCCTTCAGTCGCTGCTGGTGAAATGACACCAGAGCTAAAGGAAATTCTAGCTGGTCAAATTAATGGAGCGTATAACCGCTCCGACTATCCACGCGATGCCGCTATTTTAAACTCCTCTTTAGCAGCTATGCAATTTATGCTTGCGGCTAAAGCGGCGGGATGGGATACTTGTCCAATTGGCGGTTTTAACGCTAATGCCTTAGCATCAGAATTCCAAGTGTCTGATCGTTATTTACCAACGATGCTCATTACAATCGGTAAACCGTTAAAAGAAGCGCGCGCTACAGATCGCTTACCAATTGAGCAATTAATTACTTTTATAAAATAATAAAACAAGCCACTGAAAAGGTTTTTCAGCTTTTCAGTGGCTTGTTTTTTAAATTATTGTTGCAACTCAAGGTTAAAACGAATATTATATTAAGTGTGATTTTAAATGTTCGTATTTTGGAGGTTCCTCATGTTTAATTTACAGGAAAACGGAACGAGTGTAAAAAAAGAAGTCATTGCTGGAATTACAACCTTCTTCACAATGGTCTACATTATTGTCGTCAACCCAATGATCTTGCAATCTGCTGGTGTGCCATTTGAACAAGTGTTTACCGCTACGATTATTGCGACAATTATCGGAACATTATGGATGGGATTATTTGCGAATTACCCTATCGCCATCGCACCCGGTATGGGATTAAATGTGTACTTTACGATTTCAGTCGTCGGTGCTCATGACAACATTACATACGAAACGGCTTTCTCCGCTGTTTTTATCGCTGGATTACTTTTTATCGCTTTGTCACTTACTTCCTTCCGCGAAAAACTTATTGAAGCCATTCCGAGTAACTTAAAACACGGAATTACAGCGGGAATTGGTTTATTTATCGCTTTTATCGGCTTGCGCATGACAGGGTTGATTGCTGATCACCCGGATAATTTAGTGCAACTCGGAGACTTGCATAGTCCAAACGCGATTCTTGCTTTAATCGGACTTGCTGTGACGATTGTCTTGATGGTATTAAAAGTAAACGGTGCCTTATTCATCGGAATGGTAATTACAGGGACGATTGCTTATTTTACAGGTCAGCTTCAGTTTACTAATGAACTATTATCTATGCCGTCGCTTCCGGAAGGATTGATTATTAGCAATCCGATTACAGCGTTTAGCGATGTCTTCCAACATAGCTTGTATGCGGTGGTCTTTTCCTTTTTATTAGTCACGCTTTTCGATACGACAGGAACGATGATTGCGGTAGCTCAACAAGCTGGTTTAATGAAAGGAAATAAGATGCCGCGTGCCCGTCAAGCATTGCTTGCTGATTCCGTTGCCGCTTCTGCCGGAGCTGTCTTTGGAACAAGCCCAACAAGTGCTTACATTGAATCATCGACTGGAGTAGCTGCTGGAGGACGCACAGGTCTAACAGCTGTTGTCGTCGCTGTCTTATTTGGAATATCCGCCTTTTTCGGTCCGGTTGTTAGTGCCGTTTCTGGTCTATCAGCGATTACCGCTCCTGCTTTAATTATTGTTGGTTGCTTAATGATGGAAAGCGTTGCGAAAATTGATTGGCACAGTCTAGACGAAGCATTTCCAGCTTTCTTAATTGTCTTGAGCATGCCTCTCACATCTAGTATTGCGACAGGGATTGCCCTTGGATTTATTTCCTACCCACTGCTGAAAGTTGTGCAAGGAAAGTTCCGTCAAGTGCATCCGCTTGTATATATATTTGCTGTGCTGTTCTTTTATCAAATCGTATTTTTACCTCATTAATAAAAGCGAGGATGCCGATGCATCCTCGCTTTTTCACATTTGATTCGGTTTTTCCACTTCACGCTGTGGTTCGATATCGATTCCTTGCTCTAGCTTCTCTTTTTGCTCTAATGACAAATTTTCTTCCTCTTGTCTTTGTTCATCTTTTTTCATGATTCCACTCCTTCTATTACGTCTATCGCTAGTATAGCCAGTAACAAAAAGAAGTAATCGTCTACCGTTATGGAAGATCAATCAACATCAGTTGAACATTCTCCTCTGCTTCAATCGTTAATTTCGGCACATTCATGATTCGAGCAGAGTCTCTTTTGCTAAGCTGATATTGATCATTCAATTGAACATTTCCTTCAAGGACCATCAAAAACACTCGGCGACCAGCTCGTTGTTCAAAGTGAATCGTTTCACCTTTATCTATTTCTGACAAATAAATCGTTAAATCTTGATGAATATGAGCGACTTCATTGGACGACGGATTTTTAGTCACAACTGGAAAAAGTTGATTTTTAAGCTTCTGAAGATCGAACTGTGTCTGTTCATACGAAGGCGCCAATCCTGCTTCGTCTGGCATAAACCACATTTGCAATAAATTGACTCCTTCCTCCACCGACGGATTCATTTCTGAGTGATAAATCCCCGTTCCAGCCGACATTCGCTGGATTTCGCCATATGTCGTCACGGCTGAATGTCCCCCGCTGTCTTTATGCTCTAAATATCCTTTTAGCACAATTGACACAATCTCCATCTCTGAATGAGGGTGCATCCCGAAGCCTCTTTTTGGAGCCACCCAGTCATCATTAAGAACTCGCATTGGGCCAAATTGCATATTCGCTGGATCATAATACTCCGCAAAGGAAAAACTAAAATTTGATTTTAACCAGCCATGATTAGCTGTATATCTTGAACTAGCAGGATAAATCTCGATCATCATTCTCCATCCCCTTCCGAAAAATATCTTGAATTCGAGATAATTTTATAACATGGAGTGGTGATGGTCAAACTTTTTGATTTTCGTTAACGAAAAAAAGAGCTGAACCTCAAACATTCAGCCCTTTAAGGCACTATTCCTCCTTCGCAAAAAACTGTTTCATTGCATAAAAGACATCCGCTTTTTGCCGCAAAATATAATAGCGGAATTTTTCATTTTTAATGTTTTTATAGGAAGTCATTAACGTGCTACTGCGGTTATATTGATTCACCTCTCCATAACCGAATATATTCGCTTTTTCCATTAGCTCTTCGACAAGCTTGACACAGCGAGCATTGTCAGAAGACAGGTTGTCGCCATCCGAGAAGTGGAATGGATAAATATTATAACGACTCGGATCATATTTATCCTCGATTAACTCTAACGCTTTTCGATAAACGGAAGAGCAAATCGTTCCTCCACTTTCTCCCTTAGAGAAAAAATGCTCCTCATCGACAACTCTCGCTTCCGTATGATGAGCAATAAATTCAATTTCTACCGTTTCATACTTCGTTCGTAAAAAGCGAACCATCCAAAAAAAGAAGCTTCTCGCCATATATTTTTCCCATACGCCCATCGAACCACTTGTATCCATCATCGCTAATACGACAGCTCGCGAATCTGGCTTTTCAATTTCGTTCCATGTGCGAAATTTCAAGTCCTCCGGAAGAATCGGATGAAATTTCGGTTCACCAGTAAGAGCATTTCGTTTAAAGGCGCTCATTAATGTTTTCTTTTTGTCCACATTCCCCATCAAACCTGTTTTGCGAATGTCATTAAATTCTATATCTTCTACTGTAAACGGCGCTTGCTCTTTTTTCATCAAATTAGGAAGAGCTAACTCGTTGAAAAAGGCCTTCTCAAGCTCCATAAATGACACTTCTGCTTCATAGTAGTCTTGCCCTGCTTGATCCCCTGCTCCACTTCCTTTTCCCGGACCCTCTGAAGCGCTTCCATCACGAGCGACGACATCACCAATTTGACTATCGCCATCTCCCTGACCGACATGTTTGTTTTTGTCATAATTGTAGCGGATTTTGTATTCATCTAGCGATCGAATCGGAATCTTAATCATTTCTTCGCCATTGGACATAATAATACTTTCTTCTGTCACTAAGTCAGGAAGGTTTTTGCGAATCGCTTCCTGTACTTTATCCTTATGTCTCTGCTGATCATCATAACCTTTACGATGGAGAGACCAATTTTCCCGGGAAATATGATAATTGTCGCTCATCTTAAGTCTCCCTTCTCACAAATCAACTGCCTTTTGTTTAATTCTTTTCACCATAGGGTATGACTAATAGAAAAGAGGTGATCCTAATGAATACGAATGATAAAGACATGCAAGCTTTTAATGGCTCTATGGCCTCTGACTTGGATGAAATGAAGCTACTCGGTAAACAAATGGAACGCCAGCGTACGAATCAAGAACTGAAACAAAAGAAAAGACAGCCTGATCCCGTTCAGTTTAAACCACAGGATCAAGATGAGATCAAGTAACTAAATAAAAAGGAAAAAAGAGGGCGGCCAACGATGGCTGCCTCTTTCCTTTTCTACCTGTTTAACAGACTGCCAACATATCGTAAAAGCTCATTCGCTGATACCGAATTGTAACCATGATCATCAATTAAGCGTGCAACGACTTCATTGATTTTCTTCAGCTGTTGTTCATCCGGTGTTTTCGTCGAAGTCGTAATTTTCACGATGTCCTTTAAATCAGCAAATAGCTTCTTCTGGATTGCTTCACGTAGCCGATCATGGGAATGATAATCAAATCTCTTTCCTTTTCTAGCAAAGGCAGAAATCCGAATCAAAATTTCTTCACGGAACGCTTTTTTCGCATTTTCCGATATACCAATTTGCTCTTCAATGGAACGCATGAGCTTTTCATCTGGGCTAATCTCTTCCCCTGTTAATTGATCATGAAGCTTCGATTTATTACAATAGGCCTCTACATTGTCTAAATAATTATCCATTAACGTTTTGGCAGACTCTTCATACGAGTAAACAAATGCCTTCTGTACTTCTTTTTTCGCAATGCTGTCGTATTCTTTGCGAGCGACTGAGATGAAGTTTAAATACTTTTCCCGCAGCTCATTTGTAATCGATGGATGCTGATCCAGCCCTTCTTTCAACGATCGTAATACGTCAAGGGCATTAATCGATGGCACTTCCTTGCGAATGATCGTCGAAGAAATCCGGTTGATCACATATCGTGGATCAATACCGCTCATCCCTTCATCTTGGTACTCTTTTTTCAACTGCTCGACATCGGCCGTATTAAAGCCTTCAACGCTCTCTCCATCATACAGTCTCATTTTTTTAATCAGATCAATATCGCCACGCTTCGGCTCTTTCAATCTAGTTAAAATTGTAAACATCGCCGCTACCTTTAACGTATGAGGAGCAATATGCACATCCGCTACATCGCTCTCACGAATCATTTTCTCGTAAATTCGCTCCTCTTGAGATAGCTTTAAGTTGTAAGGGATCGGCATTACAATAATCCGTGAATGGAGCGCTTCATTCTTTTTATTAGAAATGAAGGAACGATACTCGGTTTCATTCGTGTGAGCGACGATCATTTCATCCGCGCTAATTAATGCAAATCGGCCTGCTTTAAAATTCCCCTCCTGTGTCAAAGAGAGCAAATGCCAAAGAAACTTCTCATCGCATTTCAACATCTCTTGGAATTCCATTAACCCCCGATTCGCTTTGTTCAGTTCGCCATCAAAACGATACGCTCTTGGATCTGATTCCGATCCATATTGGGCAATCGTCGAAAAGTCAATGCTGCCCGTTAAATCAGCGATATCTTGAGATTTAGGGTCTGATGGACTAAATGTCCCAACCCCAACCCGCTTATCCTCCGAGAAAAAGATTCTCTCAACGAGGACATCCTCAATCCGTCCACCATACTCTTCTTGCAATCTCATCGTATTCAATGGCGATAAGCTTCCTTCGACACGAATACCGAACTCTTGAAAGAAATCCTCTCTTAAATGCTTAGGAATGAGGTGCAAAGGATCTTCATGCATCGGACAGCCCTTAATAGCATACACGGCACCTCTATCTGTTCGCGAATAAGCTTCTAATCCTTTTTTCAGCATGGCAACTAATGTAGATTTCCCTCCACTAACAGGTCCCATTAATAATAAAATCCGTTTGCGCACATCGAGCCTTTTGGCCGCTGGATGGAAATATTCCTCTACAAGTCGCTCTAACGCTTCCTCTAATCCATACAATTCATTACTAAAAAAACTGTATCGTTTTTCGTCGTTTTCTTCTTCTACCCCTTGATCTTTAATCATATGAAAGACTCGTGAATGAGCGGATTGGGCAACCCATGGCTGTTCTCTGATAATATTTAAATATTCTTCAAAAGTGCCTTCCCACTTTAGCTGCTCTTCTTCTTCCCGATATTGTTCAATCTTCTTTAAAATATCCATATTGACCCCCCGTTTAGTATGATTAGAGAACGATTAATAAAGCTTATGCTCGTACAGGCTTGAACATGCTAAGGAAAAGGCTTATAGATGGATATCAATGAATTGTGGAAAAGTTCAGTTTTCATCAGCTACAGTTTGAGATATAATAAAGATACTATATGTGAAATCACTGATTGAAAGGGGGACATAACGATGAGACTATTACTAATCTTAGGTGTGATCGGAGCTTTCCTTAGTGCAATCTTTGCTGCTGGATACAATGACAAACCAGGCGTAAAATAAAAAAAGCATTGCAGTTCAGTCTGCAATGCTTTTTTTATTGCTGTATTAAACAATGGATGACCTTTATTTCAAATGTAAGAATTGTTGCTGACGCAGAGCTTCGTAGACAAGGATCGCGGCTGTATTCGATAAATTAAGTGAGCGAACATTGTCATTCATTGGAATACGCAACGTACGTTCTTTATTAGCCTCAATTACATCTTTCGGCAAACCTGTTGTCTCTTTTCCAAAAATGAAAAAGTGATCTTTTTCCTGATTGCTATAGTCAAACGCAGCATGGTCTTTTTCACCAAACTTCGTTAAATAATAAAACTCACCCTCTGGATGTTTTTCAAAAAATTCTTCTAACGAATCATAATAAACAACGTTTACAAACTGCCAATAATCAAGTCCGGCTCTTCTAAGCATTTTATCATCTGTAGAAAATCCAAGCGGTCGGATTAGATGAAGCGTTGTATCAGTAGCTGCACAAGTTCTTGCGATGTTACCTGTGTTCGCTGGAATTTCAGGCTGGTATAGCACAACATTAATAGACAAAATTCTTCAACTCCTATATAAAACTGTAACCAATATCTTATTATACCACTGATTGATCAATTATTAACTGTGATCATCTTGAATCCTCATAAATTTATATTGAATATTTTCGGTATAAGCGGTTGAATCTTCATAACTCCAATAACGCATGCGACTGTTCGCTGTATGTGCATTGACAAGCGGCATCCCTTGACGGTCTTGAGCTGTCACAAATACGGTATGGTCAAACCGCCCATCCCCTTGAAAATCAATACAAATGACATCACCAGGCTGAAGCTGATCTGCGCTACTGACTTCCGTTGCCCTTAAACCGATTTGAGATGAAGGTAAAAACCAGCGGAGCGCATGAGCGACAGACCAGCTATAGCTCCAGCTTTTTCCGCTAACCCACCATCCCTTATTTTTATGAGGATGCCCTCGCATCGGAGAACCTCCTGCTCGTAAACATTGGGAAATATAATTGGTGCAGTCTACAGAGAATTTAGGATAAGCTGGATTATAACTATTCCACCAACGCTCTGCATATTGCACCGCCTGCATTCGATCATAGCGAAAGCCCTTCCTCTCCTCCTCATACCGATCACCCGGCACTAACGTATCCATAGGGACCACTTCAGAAAGAAAGGCCTGCTCTCGGTCGTCTACAATCTCCTGCTTATATTTCGCCGCTACTCGATGCTCCAACTCTTCTTCAAGATATACATAATCTTTTTGCCTCATTAAATATTTCAAATGAACTTTATAATGAATTTCATCTTGATCTTCAAACAGCACCTTTACAGCCGCTTTCGCTTTTAATAGCTGACACTGCCTCGCCTGTAACAACTGCTTCTTTCTCAAAACCTTTTCATCCACACAAGCAATATCATCGTCTAAAAGCTGATGCAGACGCTGCTCTAACTTTTGTTGAAGCTGTTGATACATAAATGGCGCCTCCCTTTTTCAAGCACGTTATCCGCTTTTATTATTATCATATGCATGAAAGAGGGACGACTATTATTGATTTAATGAAGCTAAGCCTTGATCAATTTCCTTTATTACTTCTGGCTCTATTTCTTTTTCTTTTGCTTGTACAAGCGCTTCTTTCGCCTCCGGGCCTCCTATTCTTGCCATAGCCCAAGCCGCTGTTCCACGCATCACCGGACGTACATCCTTTGTCAATACATCAATTAAAGTCGGCAAGGCAGATGCTTCTTTAAAATGGGCTAAAGCAATCATCGCATTTCGCTGGATCGGCTTTTTCCCTCGCCACGAACCAGACATATAACCGAAGCGCTCTTTAAATTCTTTATTACTTATTTGAAGTAAAGGCTCTAAAAGCGGCTTCACCTCTTCCCCCGCAGGCTCCATTTCCTCATGAAAGTGAAAATCCATTCCTTTATTTGCTGGACAAACGGTCTGACACGTATCACAACCATATAAACGATTCCCTAAATGATCGCGAAACTCCTCTGGCAAAAAATCCTTCGTTTGCGTTAAAAAAGCGATGCAACGATTGGAATTCAACTGTCCTCCCTGCACTAATGCCCCCGTCGGACAAGCATCTATACATTTCGTGCAAGTGCCACAGCGATCTTCTATTGGCTGATCCGGCTCAAATGGTAAGTTCGTAATCATCTCTCCTAAATATACATACGAACCAAACTCAGGCGTAATAATGGAACAATTTTTCCCGCTCCAACCGATCCCTGCCCGTTCAGCCACCGCCCGATCCGCTAGTTCTCCCGTATCGACCATTGAACGAAAACGAGCTTCCGGCACTTTAGAGCGGATGAAAGTTTCTAATTGACTGAGACGATCCCGAAGAACGTTATGATAATCCTCTCCCCAAGAAGCCCGGCAAAATATGCCCCGTCTTTCTCCTCGCTTCCCTTTTACCACTTCCTTCATTTTAGAAGGATACGCTAACGCAATCGCAATAATCGAACGAGGCTGATCAAAAATTTTCGCAGGGTCCACCCGCTTTTCAATATCCTTCTCCTCAAACCCAGAGGCATAATTTAACTCCTGCTGACGGATAAGTCGATCCTTTAACTCGACAAATGGCGCAGCAGAAGCAAACCCAATTTTATCTATCCCGATCTCTCGGCTATAAGCAATAATCTCTTGCTTTAACACATCGTAATTCATTGTTCTTCTCCTTTCAGAGAACGATTCATTTGCTAAGGCATTATTCCACACAACAGTAAAAAACGCAATGTTTTATTCTAAAGAACAAAACATTGCGTTAATAGCAATATGTATGGAGCGGGTGATGAGAATCGAACTCACGACATCAGCTTGGAAGGCTGAGGTTTTACCATTAAACTACACCCGCATCAAAGCTTATTTCTCTTGACTGAACATTTAATATTCTACATTAAAAACCATTTAAGGTCAATAGTTTTTTTAATTTAAATGAGATTTAAAAATAAAAAAAACCTGCCTTTGCAGGTAAGCAAAGCCTATATCGTGTCTACTTTTTTAGCTTTAAGAAATTTGAAGTAGGTTATAATAGCGGACACGAATGAAAACAAAGCAATTATTTTTAATACACGAAAAGGATTCACCCCTATTTGAGAACCAAAAATGCCAGGTATACTTGCACCAGTTAGTAGTAAAGAAACGACCCCTAAAGCAATGAAGCCACAAATATAAATCTTTGCTTTTTTTAGATTCATTTTTTACACCTCCTTTTATCATGTATACGATTAAATTCCTGAAATATACTCCATTTATCATTCCTCTTACAATCTACTTATTATGATTCATATAACTTTATATTCACACAAAAACCGCTCAGTGCCTGGATATTTCTCACCTAAGCTCGTTATCTCAAATCCATATTTCCGATAAAACTCCACTGCATCTTTATCTGTTTCAGCAAAAATAAAACTTAACGAGTATGTATCACAAATATACTTAATCATTTTACTTCCAATCATCTTCCCTCTTTTATTTGGAAATACCGCAATATGTTTTATTTCGCACTTATTCGAACAAACAAACTCAATCCCGATACAACCAACCATTAATCCTTCCAACTCAAACGTATATAACTTTCGATTTAACGACTGTATGTATGTTTCATACTCTCGACTAATTTTTTCTCTCGAAGTTGCATAAGATAAAAGCACATTTATTATTGGATCAATGTTCTTAAATATAATCTCTTTCATCACTACACACCTTTCATTTATGTTTTTAATACCCTAGATCTTCACACACCTAAAAAATACTATACCACCTTTAATAAGTTTGAGAGCATCCTCAAAACAGAAGATTCGTCAAAGTAATACCTTTATACATGTCTATAAAGACTCTCAATGTAGAACTTCATCATTATGAGCAAAAAAGACACCTACTAACGATAGTAGATGTCTTTAAATGCCGTTATATCAACGTTTTATAATACCGGTGGTCGGGGTCGAACCGACACTCCTCACGGAACACGATTTTGAGTCGTGCGCGTCTGCCAATTCCGCCACACCGGCAAATTATGGAGGCGGCAACCGGATTTGAACCGGTGGTGAAGGTTTTGCAGACCTCTGCCTTACCACTTGGCTATGCCGCCATAAAGATGTACTGGAGCGGAAGACGGGATTCGAACCCGCGACCCCCACCTTGGCAAGGTGGTGTTCTACCACTGAACTACTTCCGCAAACTGGGCTAGAAGGATTCGAACCTTCGCGTGACGGAATCAAAATCCGCTGCCTTACCGCTTGGCTATAGCCCATTAATTAAATATGGGGCGACCGAGGGGAATCGAACCCCCGAATGTCGGAACCACAATCCGATGCGTTAACCACTTCGCCACGATCGCCATAATTTTTATGAATTTTACTTGGCAGGGGCAGTAGGAATCGAACCCACACTGGAGGTTTTGGAGACCTCTGTTCTACCGTTAAACTATGCCCCTATAAAACTGGTGGAGGGGGACGGATTCGAACCGCCGAACCCTGAGGGAGCGGATTTACAGTCCGCCGCGTTTAGCCACTTCGCTACCCCTCCATATATTAAAAAGTGGTGCCGGCGAGAGGACTTGAACCCCCAACCTACTGATTACAAGTCAGTTGCTCTACCAATTGAGCTACACCGGCAATAAAGGTGGCTCAGGACGGAATCGAACCGCCGACACATGGATTTTCAGTCCATTGCTCTACCAACTGAGCTACTGAGCCAAGATTATTATATAAATGGCGGTCCGGACGGGACTCGAACCCGCGACCTCCTGCGTGACAGGCAGGCATTCTAACCAACTGAACTACCGGACCATTTATTGCGGGGACAGGATTTGAACCTGCGACCTTCGGGTTATGAGCCCGACGAGCTACCAGACTGCTCCACCCCGCGACGATACTAATTTATTAATGGTGGAGGATGACGGGATCGAACCGCCGACCCCCTGCTTGTAAGGCAGGTGCTCTCCCAGCTGAGCTAATCCTCCATATGGTGACCCGTACGGGATTCGAACCCGTGTTACCGCCGTGAAAGGGCGGTGTCTTAACCGCTTGACCAACGGGCCTATTTTTATTATGTATAAATGGCGGAGAGCAAGGGATTTGAACCCTTGAGGCAGCGTTAACCGCCTACACGATTTCCAATCGTGCTCCTTCGGCCACTCGGACAGCTCTCCTAAATGGCTCCGCAGGTAAGATTCGAACTTACGACCGATCGGTTAACAGCCGATTGCTCTACCACTGAGCTACTGCGGAATATCCGCCTGGCAACGTCCTACTCTCACAGGGGGAAACCCCCAACTACCATCGGCGCTGAAGAGCTTAACTTCCGTGTTCGGTATGGGAACGGGTGTGACCTCTTCGCTATCGCCACCAGACTTTTCAAGACATTTATTATTATAACATAATAATGATCTTTTGCAAGAACTTTTTTGTTCTTTCAAAACTGGATAATAAGTATTGTAACCTTGCAAATCGCCTAGGAAAAGTCCTCGATCGATTAGTATTCGTCAGCTCCACGTGTCGCCACGCTTCCACCTCGAACCTATCTACCTGATCATCTTTCAGGGATCTTACTAGCTTGCGCTATGGGAAATCTCATCTTGAGGGGGGCTTCATGCTTAGATGCTTTCAGCACTTATCCCGTCCGCACATAGCTACCCAGCGATGCCTTTGGCAAGACAACTGGTACACCAGCGGTGCGTCCATCCCGGTCCTCTCGTACTAAGGACAGCTCCTCTCAAATTTCCTGCGCCCGCGACGGATAGGGACCGAACTGTCTCACGACGTTCTGAACCCAGCTCGCGTACCGCTTTAATGGGCGAACAGCCCAACCCTTGGGACCGACTACAGCCCCAGGATGCGATGAGCCGACATCGAGGTGCCAAACCTCCCCGTCGATGTGGACTCTTGGGGGAGATAAGCCTGTTATCCCCGGGGTAGCTTTTATCCGTTGAGCGATGGCCCTTCCATGCGGAACCACCGGATCACTAAGCCCGACTTTCGTCCCTGCTCGACTTGTAGGTCTCGCAGTCAAGCTCCCTTGTGCCTTTACACTCTGCGAATGATTTCCAACCATTCTGAGGGAACCTTTGGGCGCCTCCGTTACTTTTTAGGAGGCGACCGCCCCAGTCAAACTGCCCACCTGACACTGTCTCCCACCCCGATCAGGGGTGCGGGTTAGAAGTTCAACACAGCCAGGGTAGTATCCCACCAACGCCTCCACGTAAGCTGGCGCTCACGCTTCAAAGGCTCCTACCTATCCTGTACAAGCTGTGCCAAAATTCAATATCAGGCTACAGTAAAGCTCCACGGGGTCTTTCCGTCCTGTCGCGGGTAACCTGCATCTTCACAGGTACTATAATTTCACCGAGTCTCTCGTTGAGACAGTGCCCAGATCGTTACGCCTTTCGTGCGGGTCGGAACTTACCCGACAAGGAATTTCGCTACCTTAGGACCGTTATAGTTACGGCCGCCGTTTACTGGGGCTTCGGTTCACACCTTCGCTTACGCTAAGCGCTCCCCTTAACCTTCCAGCACCGGGCAGGCGTCAGCCCCTATACTTCGCCTTGCGGCTTCGCAGAGACCTGTGTTTTTGCTAAACAGTCGCCTGGGCCTATTCACTGCGGCTCCTCGGGGCTATTCACCCCAAAGAGCACCCCTTCTCCCGAAGTTACGGGGTCATTTTGCCGAGTTCCTTAACGAGAGTTCACTCGCTCACCTTAGGATTCTCTCCTCGCCTACCTGTGTCGGTTTGCGGTACGGGCACCTTTTACCTCGCTAGAGGCTTTTCTTGGCAGTGTGGAATCAGGAACTTCGGTACTATATTTCCCTCGCCGTCACAGCTCCGCCTTGATGATGACGGGATTTGCCTCGTCATCGGCCTAACTGCTTGGACGCGCATTTCCATTCGCGCGCTTACCCTATCCTCCTGCGTCCCCCCATTGCTCAAATGGTAAATAGGTGGTACAGGAATATCAACCTGTTATCCATCGCCTACGCCTTTCGGCCTCGGCTTAGGTCCCGACTAACCCTGAGAGGACGAGCCTTCCTCAGGAAACCTTAGGCATTCGGTGGAAGGGATTCTCACCCTTCTTTCGCTACTCATACCGGCATTCTCACTTCTAAGCGCTCCACCAGTCCTTACGGTCTAGCTTCACAGCCCTTAGAACGCTCTCCTACCACTGACATCAAAGATGTCAATCCACAGCTTCGGTGATACGTTTAGCCCCGGTACATTTTCGGCGCAGAGTCACTCGACCAGTGAGCTATTACGCACTCTTTAAATGGTGGCTGCTTCTAAGCCAACATCCTGGTTGTCTAAGCAACTCCACATCCTTTTCCACTTAACGTATACTTTGGGACCTTAGCTGGTGGTCTGGGCTGTTTCCCTCTTGACTACGGATCTTATCACTCGCAGTCTGACTCCCAAGGATAAGTTTTTGGCATTCGGAGTTTGTCTGAATTCGGTAACCCGATGGGGGCCCCTAGTCCAAACAGTGCTCTACCTCCAAAACTCTTCCCTTGAGGCTAGCCCTAAAGCTATTTCGGAGAGAACCAGCTATCTCCAGGTTCGATTGGAATTTCACCGCTACCCACACCTCATCCCCGCACTTTTCAACGTACGTGGGTTCGGGCCTCCAGTAAGTGTTACCTTACCTTCACCCTGGACATGGGTAGATCACCTGGTTTCGGGTCTACGACCTCATACTCATTCGCCCTATTCAGACTCGCTTTCGCTGCGGCTCCGTCTTTCTGACTTAACCTTGCATGAAATCGTAACTCGCCGGTTCATTCTACAAAAGGCACGCTATCACCCATTAACGGGCTCTAACTACTTGTAGGCACACGGTTTCAGGATCTTTTTCACTCCCCTTCCGGGGTGCTTTTCACCTTTCCCTCACGGTACTGGTTCACTATCGGTCACTAGGGAGTATTTAGCCTTGGGAGATGGTCCTCCCGGATTCCGACGGAATTTCACGTGTTCCGCCGTACTCAGGATCCACTCTGGAGAGAACGAAATTTCGGTTACAGGATTGTTACCTTCTCTGATGGGCCTTTCCAGA
>NZ_CM200277.1:482500-885000 GCF_051842975.2 Bacillus sp. Hm123 | reverse complement strand
TATTGAACCTCTGGATGGTCTAAAAGCTCTTGAATCGTCCAAGACTCTTTTTCCTTAATAACTGATAATAAATGTGCCGCTCCACTTTCCGCCCGAGAATAGATTAAAAACTCACTAGCTAAAAATAGTAACTCTAACCGTTTTTGCAAATTTTCATCGCTCGTTAATAATTCTTCATAAAGCTTATAAATTTCTGGCTCTATTTGCTTTATTTGTTGCCAGACAGTTACTTCTGGATAAAAGCCATTTTCAATAACCGCTAGTCGTGCTAGATGGTGCAACGAATGCATGACGTGATTATAAGCATCTAAGTAATGACCATTCGCAAAGAACGCTTTTCCGTCTGTATATCTTCTGATCAACCTTGAAAATTCAATAGCCATTTTCATTTGCCGTCCATAAAACGGGAATTCTCGCATTTCTTTTTTCAATTCATGCACAAAATCATTTCGATCAAATAAAATTTTTCCGTGATACAACCATTCGATCACCTTACGATTGTTTCCTAAAAGAAGCCATTCATTCAGTTTCGCTTCAGTGATGGTAAATAATGCAGCTTTTTTTTCATTATATAAATAGTGCTTAATGAAAATGGGCTCTTCTGCTTCTTTGATAATGACTAATAAAACAGCATCAAAGTTTTCGGTAAAAATACTAGCCTTTTCTCTTTTCTCAACAGCAATAACGCCAAGAGTATTTTGTTGGCTTGTTCGTTCTTGATAAAGCGGACGAAGGATGTCCTCCATAACTAATTCCTCCAAACCAAAGTTTGTTCTGTCCCCATAATTTCGACAAAAAAATAAAAAACTCCTTCAATAAATTTTGAGCCTATTGAAAGAGCTTTTCAACTATTCCAAAAGATCGATATTATGTTATAGTCTATTGTTAGGAGGTTTAATTATAATGGCCAAAAATTATTCAAGCAAAATTAACCGTATCCGTACCTTTGCTCTTAGTTTGATTTTCATTGGATTTATTATAATGTATGTAGGAATTTTCTTTAGACAATCTCCATTTATCATGACGTTGTTTATGTTGCTCGGTCTATTATGTATTATCGCTAGTACAGTCGTCTATTTCTGGATCGGGATGTTGTCGACAAAAGCAGTACAAGTCATGTGTCCAAGTTGCGGAAAGCCAACGAAAGTGCTCGGTCGAGTCGACATGTGCATGTATTGTAAAGAACCACTAACACTAGATCAAAGCCTTGAAGGTAAAGAGTTTGATGAAAAATATAATCAAAAAAAATAAAAGAGTTGTTCGTTATACGAACAATTCTTTTTAATGAATATCTGTTTTTTTCGTACAGTCCGGACAAGTTCCGTACACTTCCATTCGATGATGGCTAACTTTAAATCCGGTGACATGCGATGCTAGTTGTTCTACTTCATCTAAACCCGGATAGTGGAAATCAACAATCTTTCCGCAGTCTTCACAGATGGCATGATAATGATCCGTCGTTATAAAATCAAAACGGCTTGATGCATCACCGTAAGTCAGTTCCTTCACTAAGCCAACTTCACGAAACACTCGTAAATTATTGTACACTGTGGCAACGCTCATGTTGGGGAACCTTCCTTCAAGCGCTTTATAAATATCATCTGCGGTCGGGTGAGTCATAGATTGAGTTAAATATTCAAGTATCGCATGACGTTGAGGCGTAATTCGAACCCCAGTTTCCTTTAACGTATCCAATGCTTCTTTTAAATGATCATGATCATGTTCATGGGACACAGTCATGCACCTCTTTTCTTTCTAAAAAGTATTATTATATTGTAATCTTTATAAATAGTGTACTAATTTCCTGCATCATTTGTCAATATAGAAAACGGTTATCAGCCGCTAGACCCCATCTTATTTAAGAAAAGCCTGAAAAGATAATCCTCTTTTCAGGCTTTCTTCATGATTCAATACCCACGCATGATTTCCACTTTATTTTTATAAGTATCATATCCTTGTAAATATTGATCTAAATTGTGTTCGAAAATCTCAAATACCCGCGGCAAGTATTGCGGTGTGATACTGGAAATATGGGGCGTAACCGTAGTTTTTTCATGTCCCCAACAACTGTGATTCTCCGGCAAAGGTTCTTCGACAAACACATCAAGATACGCGTGAGCGATTTCTTCTTCATTTAACGCCTCGATTAACACTTGTTCTTCCAACAAATCTCCTCGGCCGATATTAATGAAGGCAGCTGTTTTTTTCATCGCTTGAAAATGCTCTTTTTTCAAGAGATGTTTCGTCTCATTCGTACTAGGCAAGATCGACACAACAAAATCCGCTTCAGGCAACACCGTTAACAACTCATCCATTTGATAAACACCTGAAAAATGTTCAACTGCTCGCCCACTGCGATTGATCCCAATCGTCTTCATCCGAAAAGCAGTTGCTAGGCGAGCGATCTCACTTCCAATAGCGCCCGTACCTAATACTAACAACGTTTGCCCTGCTAGCTCACCAATAGGTAGACGTTTATTCCAAGTCGCTTCATCTTGAAGTTTCCGAAGTTCTGGAAAGCGTTTGACGTGATTAAGCAGATAGCCGAGGGTAAACTCCGCCATTGGGATTTTATGTACACCTCTCGCATTGGTTACTAATATCCCTTTTTCTTTTATTGCTTGCAATGGCATTTTTTCTAAACCAGCAGACGCCACCATCACCCATTTTAATTGCGTGCATTCTTCAATATGCTGTGGAGTTAAATCCTCACCAAACGTAACGATAATTTCTGCATCCGTTAATTGCTCTGCTTCTGCGATCGTTTTATAAAAAACGAAGTCAACGGTTGGGTATTTTTCAATTAATTGTGCTTGTAAGCTTCGTGGCGGCCGAAAGGTAAAGACTGTTTTCATTATTTCAACTCATCTCGAATAAATTGAAGTGCTTCTTCTACATGCCCTTTAACCTTTACTTTTCTCCACTCTTTCACGAGCTTACCTTCTGCATCAATGACGAAAGTGGAACGCTCGATCCCCATGTATTCTTTGCCGAAGTTCTTTTTTAATTTCCATACATCATACAGTTCACACACTTTGTGCTCATCATCCGCTAGCAGCAAGAAAGGTAAATCATATTTATCAATAAATTTTTGATGACGCTCTACTGGGTCTATGCTAATACCTAGAATGACTGTATTTACATCGCTAAAGCTTGCATGTTGATCGCGAAAATCACACGCTTGCGTCGTACAGCCCGGTGTCATATCTTTCGGGTAAAAATATAAAACAATATTCTTTCCTTTGTAATCAGATAACTTCACTTCTGCGCCATTATTCGCTAATAGCGTAAAATCAGGTGCCATTTCTCCTACAGTTACTGTCATAACCATCTTCCCCCTTAGCTAAAAATAAATTCAACTTTAGGGTAACGGATCAGTTAGGAGATAGCAAATATATTTACGTTTCTTTTTCTAACATCGTCCGGACAACAAAGGCGGTAGGAATCGTATAGCCTGTCCATGCTTCCAACAGAGCCACCCAGCGCCCTATTCCTTCTGGAACGATATCACCGTATCCAACAGAAAACAACGTAATTCCGCTAAAGTATAAGGAAGTAAAAAAACGATCCCAAAATGGCAACCACTGAAGATCCACTCCTGCCCACACGACATGCCCATTCATATTCAAAATCATATAAATAAGAGCAAAACCAATCATAAGCGTTAAATATAGGAGGCCAAAGTAAACAAAATAGTAGAGGGAAAGATAGCGATGTTGAGGTTGTCCTTGTACAAAAAGCCCCCTTACACTCACCCCTACACATAATACGACCGCACTGAAAATCATAGCAGTCATCCCCACATCTCCTTTTCGCCGTCTTTCCTTCCACTATACGCAGCCGCACGATGTTTTATGAATTGATTAAACAAGAAGGCAGGTCTAAAATGGAAAGGAAGTGAAAACATAAGGAGGTATTCAAATGAATTTTTCCAAATCGGAACAATTACATAAAGAAGCGCTAGAACATATTGTAGGTGGAGTGAACAGCCCTTCCCGTTCCTATAAAGCAGTGGGCGGCGGCTCACCTGTCGCGATGGAAAAAGGACAAGGGGCTTATTTTTGGGATGTTGACGGCAATAAATATATCGATTATCTTGCCGCTTACGGACCGATCATTACAGGACATGCTCATCCTCATATTACTGAAGCGATCAAAAAAGCAGCAGAAAATGGCGTATTATTCGGAACACCAACACCATACGAAGTGACATTTGCTAACATGATTAAGGAAGCAATGCCTGCGATGGAAAAAGTCCGCTTCGTCAACAGTGGAACCGAGGCAGTGATGACAACAATTCGTGTCGCACGCGCCTATACAGGCCGAGATAAAATTATTAAGTTCGCTGGCTGTTATCATGGCCATTCTGATTTAGTGCTAGTGGCAGCAGGGTCTGGTCCTTCAACATTAGGCACACCAGATTCAGCGGGCGTACCGAAAAGCATTGCTCAAGAAGTGATTACCGTGCCTTTCAACGAAATCGAACCATTAAAAGAAGCGCTCGCTAAGTGGGGCGATCAAATTGCCGCTGTTTTAATCGAGCCCATTGTCGGCAACTTTGGGATCGTTGAACCGAAAGAAGGTTTCTTACAGCAAGTAAAAGAATTAACTCATGAAGCTGGGGCTCTTCTCGTTTTTGATGAAGTTATTACAGGCTTCCGCTTCACTTATGGCGGCGCCCAAGATCTATTGGACATTTATCCAGACTTAACCGCCATCGGAAAAATTATCGGCGGCGGCATGCCAATCGGTGCTTACGGCGGTCGCGTTGATATTATGGAAAAGGTCGCTCCACTAGGCCCAGCTTATCAGGCTGGAACGATGGCTGGAAATCCAGCATCTATGCTAGCGGGAATCGCCTGCCTTGAAGTGTTGAAAAAAGAAGGCGTCTACAAAGAACTAGATCGATTAGGCGCAATGCTTGAAGAAGGCATTTTAGCAGCTGCGAAAAAATATAATACACCGATCACGATCAACCGCTTAAAAGGCGCATTGACGATCTATTTCACAACAGAAACGGTCGTCAATTACGAGCAAGCGGAAGCAACTGACGGTGAAATGTTCGGCCGCTTCTTCAAATTGATGCTGAGCCAAGGCGTTCATTTAGCCCCTTCTAAATACGAAGCTTGGTTCTTAACGACGGAACATACAGAAGAAGACATTGAAACGACACTAAAAGCAGTCGATTACGCTTTTTCTCAACTATGATTGTTTCAACAAGCAGCAGACGACCGTTTGCTGCTTGTTGTTTTTACCTCCTTCATTTCGCTTAAATCTCCCATTTTGAATAAGAAAAATAGAAATCTTTGTTTATTCCTTGCTATTGGGTTCGGTCCATTGTATAGTACATAATTGGCTTCCTATTTAACGATTCTACTAGCCGTTTAGGAAGGAAACCACATTTCATTAACGAAAGGAATTACTCAATATATGAAGCTAGGTGCGCGAATTTTCAAAACGGGCATTGCCATTGTACTTGCTCTGTTTGCTTCAAGTTTGTTAGACCTTCCTTCTCCAGTGTTTGCCGGGATCGCAGCTGTCTTTGCCATCCAGCCTACTATCTATCGTTCGTACCTAACCGTTATTGAACAGATGCAAGCAAACATCATTGGAGCTGTTGTTGCCATTTCCTTTGTTCTCTTATTAGGTAATCACTTCTTAATCGTTGGAATTGCAGCGATTGTGGCGATTAGTTTAATTTTGAAGATGCGTTTAGAAAATACGATCGGATTAGCCTTAGTGACGCTAATCGCTATTATGGAAGTCCAAGATGAGCAATTTATTCAGTTTGCTTCCATTCGTTTCTTGACGATTATGATTGGAGTACTTTCTGCTTTTATCGTCAATTTAATCTTTTTACCTCCAAAGTATGAAACGAAATTATTTATGCAAATTAATCAAGTAACCGAAGATACATTGAAGTGGATTCGCTTAAGTATGCGAAATGGTGCGGAATATCATTTACTGAAAAAAGATATTAGTAAAATTCGCGAGCGACTCATTAAAATTGACAATCTCTATTTGTTATATAAAGAAGACCGCGGTACGTTGAAAAAAAATATCACCGCTAAAAAGCGAAAAATGGTACTCTACCGCAAGATGATCTCTTCTACTCGAAGAAGCTTTGATATTTTGCGACGAATGAATCAGTTTGAAAATGAAATTTATCATTTAAAGCCTGATGTACAAAAGATGATGCGAGACCATCTTGATTATTTAATGAGCTACCACGAGCATTTATTATTACGTTACATTGGGAAAGCTAAACAGACAACGGATACAGAGGATATATTCGAGTTATGCATTAATCGAGAAGAGTTTTTGACCCTGTTTGCTAATGAACTAAAAGCCGCTCCATCAGAAGAAGTGAACACATCGATCCATATGCTTCACGTACTCTCCTCTATCCTTGAGTATGGAGAAAACTTAGAACACCTCGATCATCTAATTTCAAGCTATAATAAATTTCATCAAGACGATGAAGAACCACCTGAGCTTGAAGAAGAAGCGTAAAAGCCAGCCGGACAATTCCGACTGGCTTCTTTATGTTTATCGACAAAATTATACAATTATCGGGGAGTGACAGGCACCTGATACAAACTATAATACCTTCCTTGTTTGTTCATGAGTTGTTCGTGGGTGCCGCTTTCGATGATTTGGCCGTTTTCGATCAGGACAATTCGATCAGCGTGAGTAATCGTTGAAAGTCGATGAGCTACGATAAAAGTCGTTCTGTCTTTCGAAAGCTTCTCCATCGCTTCTTGGATTAAGTGCTCGCTTTCTAAGTCGAGAGCAGATGTCGCTTCATCGAGTATAATGATTGGCGGGTTTTTCAAAAATACGCGAGCAATTGCAATCCGTTGCTTCTGCCCTCCCGACAGCTTCACTCCTCTCTCCCCTACTCTCGTATCATATCCTTCAGGCAAATTCATAATGAAATCATGGGCATTAGCTGCTTTAGCGGCCGCGATGATCTCATCCTCTGTCGCCTCAGGCTTCGCTAACAAAATATTCGTTCGAACCGATTCACTGAATAAAATATTATCCTGCAGCACAATTCCGATATTGTCTCGCAAGCTTCGTACTTTAAAATCGCGAATATCGGTACCATCGAGTAAAATTCGTCCTGCTGTTACATCGTAAAATCGTGGAATTAAACTCACTAATGAAGACTTTCCTCCACCACTCATTCCGACAAAGGCAACTGTTTCCCCTGCTTTCACATCAAGTTGAATTTGATGAAGTACATCCTTCTCACCTTCATCATACGCAAAATCTACATCTTCAAATACGATATGTCCCTTTACACCTTCACATTTGATTGCACCCTCTTTATCTTTAATGTCATACGTTTCATCTAGAAGGTCAAACACTCGATCCATCGAAGCGATCGCTTGCGTCATCGTCGTTGAGGAGTTCACTAATCGCCGAAGTGGATTATACAGCTTATCAATATAGGCGATAAAAGCCGCCATCGTCCCCACCGTCAAGTTCCCATGGATCACTTGATAGCCTGCATAACCAATTACAAGTAGCGGTGCAATATCAGTAATCGTATTCACAACAGCAAACGCCTTCGCATTCCATCTAGTCTGATCTAAAGCTTTCTCTAAAAAATGGTGATTATGCTTTTGAAATTGTGTTTGCTCATAATCTTCAATTGCGAAACTTTTAATGACTGACATTCCTTGCACCCGTTCATGCAAATAACTTTGTACCCCAGCAAGCGCTTGGGAACGCACTCTCGTTAGCTGACGTAAATTACCGAAAAAATATCGAACAGAAAAAGCATAAAAAGGAAAGACCAATAGCGCCACAACGGTTAACTTCACATCCATCGTCAACATAATCATAATCGCAATGACAATCGTTGCCGCATCAAGCCAAACATTCATCAGCCCAGTAATGACAAAGTTCTTCGTTTGTTCCACATCATTAATTACACGTGAAATGACCTCTCCAGACTGCGTATTGGAATAATACTTAAAGCTTAACTGTTGAATATGCGAAAACAATCGATCACGAATATCGTACAATATTTTACTGCTCGTCCATTGAGCAAAATATTGTCGATAATATTCAATCGGTGGACGAAGAAACGTAAAGACTACTAACATCGAGCCGATGATGATCAACAGCTGCTCTTGCTTCTCGGCAGCTGTCATTCCATCACCACTAATCACATCGTCAATGATATACTTAATCAAGATAGGAATCATTAACGGCAACGCAAATTTAATAACTCCTATTACAAGCGTTCCAACAATTTGCCAACTATAAGGCCGCACAAATTGCATATATCGTCTCATCACACCCATATACATCCCCCACTCTCAAAATAACCCTAAATTGACAAAAACTATAATCTCATATAAAAAAGAAAAAAACCTGTTGAATGTTCAACAGGCACCTGTTCTTTCACCAGCGAGTGATCAACCTTGGTAGCTTAAATATTTCGCATACCACTTATCGATAAACTCCTGAGAAAACGGTCCTTTTTGCTGATGGATTAAATAAATTAAATGATCGATGTTACGCTTTAATATTTTATCAATCACATCTGGATAATTCATTTGCTTGCTATGCTGCTTATATTCATCTTCATCGAGTAAAATATAAGACCGATCTGGAAACACCTTAATATCGAGGTCGTAATCAATATACTTCAGTGCTTCATGGTCATACACAAAAGGGGAACTAATATTACAATAGTAATAAATTCCATCCGTTCTCAACATGCCAATGATATTAAACCACTGCCGAGCGTGAAAATAGCAAATAGCTGGTTCTCTCGTTACCCACGTACGACCATCTGATTCCGTTACAATCGTATGGTCATTGCCCCCAATTACAAGGTTGTTGTTCGCTTTTAAGACAATGGTCTCTTCCCAAACACGATGAATATTTCCGTCATGCTTGTAACTATGTATTTGGATGGATTCACCTTCTCTGGGAATCGCCATGATTTTCCCCTACTTTCATTTAAAGCACTTTGACTTTACTTTTTCCTTAATTTATTTAAATCAAACGTTCTGTATTCCACTATTATAACGATTTACGCTCAAAATGAAAACTAAAGTGATACTTTAATCAAAGAAAAAGACTGTCATCCGTTGACTCGGAGACAGCCTTTTTCCTTAGTTTGTCGATTTTTAAAGTAGGCTCCTTACTTGTTTTGAGGAGCTTGCTTTTTACGAGCTTCCGCTTGAGCGTTTTGTTGCTTTACATGCTGAACATCTGTTTCAGCACCAAACTCTGTACCGAAAGCATTTGGGTTTTGTCCCGCAGCAGAAGCAGCGTTTTGTTGCTTCACATGGTTCGCATTTGTGTTTGCCGCTGATTTTTGTTTGTAGTTCGGTTGATTTTTCATCCCTTTTCACCTCCACAAAGATTAATTTGTCCCGGAAGGAAAAGAAATATCCCTAAAAATTTTTTTATTTTTTATACAAGCAATGAACGTCCACCGTCGACAATAATCGTTTGCCCGCGAATCATGTAGGCACCTTCAGAAATTAGAAACATAACCGTATGAACGATATCTTCAATATGGACAATTCGACCAGCTGGAGTATTAATTCTGGCATCTTCTAAAATCTCTTCCCGGTTTGGAAAGTGCTTTAACGCATCCGTATCAATTGCTCCGCCAGACACCGCATTAACAACGATATTCTTCTCAGCCAGCTCGACCGATAAATATCTAGTTA
Source organism: Bacillus sp. Hm123 (assembly GCF_051842975.2). Taxonomy (NCBI): domain Bacteria; kingdom Bacillati; phylum Bacillota; class Bacilli; order Caryophanales; family Bacillaceae; genus Bacillus; species Bacillus sp. Hm123. The sequence continues at coordinate 875,296 of NZ_CM200277.1, read as the reverse complement.
ACGCTTCAACCGCCGCTTTTGATACACCCACCGCTGTATAATTTTTTAAATAGCGAATCGCTCCAAGTGAACTAATGCTCACGATGCTTCCACCGCCATTTTCATCCATTAGCTTAGCGGCTTCTTGCGCGCAAAACAATAACGCTTTACTATTAATATCCATCGTCCAATCCCAATGCTTTTCTTCAAGCTCCATAATTGGACGTTGAACGCCTGAAGCGGCATTATTAATAAACACATCAAGTCGGCCAAATGTTTGCTTGACTTCAGCAAACATTTCCCTCACTTTTTCGATATCCCCAACGTTAGCTTTCACGACGAGAACCTCTCGCCCTAACGCTTTAATTTCTTCTGCCGTTTCAAGTGCTGCTGTTTTACTGCGTGCATAGTTAATGACTAAATTATATCCTTGCTTCGCTAACTCTAGGGCAATCGCCTTGCCGACACCGCGGCTACTCCCTGTCACAAGTGCTACTTTTTGCTCCATGTTCATTCCCCTTTCATTTCTCTTCTACATTTTACTTTCTCTTTGAATAGTCGACAACTCACATGAGAACTTTAAATAGAAAGGGGGGTTTTTCATGTATGTTGGTCGTGATTTAACCGAATTATCAACCATGTCGATCAAAGACTGGAAAAAATCCGAACTTGCTTATTTTCATCGATCCTTTCAGCAAATCGTTCCTTATTTAAACGTAGAAGGACAAACCGTTCATCAGGATATTGTCGAAGAAATTATGAACCGTGGCGATTCGAAAAGGCAGGAAGCGGATTACACTAACGACACAGAAATCCCTTTTGATTTAGGGGGAAGCTAAAGGTACTATTTAACTTCCTCTTGTGCTTTTTTCCAAATTTTTTGATGGGAGACAGAGAAGGCGAAACGCTCTACTTCTCCCTTTTTCACCCATTGACTCTTTTCTTTAGTGACGGATGATTTTTGGACCTTTCCGTAATACACATCGATATCCCATGTTAAATGAGAAAAAACATGCTGGATTTTCGCAATTGATTCTGCTTGCAGCTCGACATCTATGCCATATTCTTGACAGAAAAATAACTCAAGCTCCATTTTCGGATTTCCGGCTCCACTTAACTCGACATTCGGAAACTCCCATAAATTTGCGAGCAAACCCGTTTCAGGGCGCTTTTGAATGAGAACATCTCCTTCGTCTGTTGCAATCACAGCCGCTCCTAAATGGACGTGCCTCATGTTTTTCTTTTTTGTCTTCACCGGTAGCTCTTGCTGCACTCCTTCGTGAAACGCGTGGCAATGATCGCGTACAGGACAAAGAAGACAAGAAGGTGAAGTCGGGGTACAAATTAACGCACCAAGTTCCATTAAAGCTTGATTAAATGAAGAGGGATCTTCTTTAGAAATTAACTGCCGTACCGCTTCTTCAAATATCTTTCTCGAGGAAGCTTTCGCAATATCGTCCCAAATCGATAAAATACGCGAGATCACCCTCATCACATTTCCATCGACAGCAGGTTCTGGCACACCGTAAGCAATGCTTAAAATCGCGCCACTAGTGTAAGGACCTACTCCTTTTAACGAAGAAATTTCTTCTTTCGTATTCGGCACTTTCCCGCTATATTGCTCTTTGACTTCACGCACCGCTGTTTGCAAATTACGCACACGCGAATAATAGCCGAGTCCTTCCCACGCTTTTAACACCGCTTCTTCTTCCGCATCAGCCAAAGCCTCAATCGTTGGAAATTTGTCAACAAAGTTATTAAAGTAAGGAATTACTGTATCAACTCGTGTTTGCTGAAGCATAATTTCTGACACCCATACTTTGTAAGGGTCTTGATCTTTCCTCCACGGCAACTCTCTTTTTTCCGCTTGATACCACGAGATTAAATCGTGTTGAAATTGCTCAATATTTATATTTGCTAATGATTTTAATGATGGAAAATTCACAATTAACCTCCGAAAATGTTAAAATAAAGACAAGAAAGATACCATGTTGTTTGCATCCTACTTATAAGGAGGTACCTTGTTTGGATACTGGAACTCATATTGTCATGGGGGTTGCCTTAGGAGGCTTGTCTACTCTTGATCCTGTCGTTGCTGTTGATCCAACCACAAAATACGCCGTATTAACAGCTGTCATTATCGGCTCGCAAGCCCCTGACATAGATACCATATTAAAGCTTAGAAATAACGCTGTCTACATTCGAAATCACCGAGGAGCGACTCACTCCATTCCAGCTGTGCTTCTATGGCCAGCTCTAATTGTAGCCGTACTTTCCTTCTTTATGCCAGAAAGCAACTTGTTGCATTTATGGCTATGGACACAATTAGCCGTTTTTCTGCACGTCTTTGTCGATATTTTTAATGCTTATGGCACCCAAGCATTAAGGCCCTTTTCATCTAAATGGCTCGCTCTAGGCGTGATTAATACATTTGATCCTTTTATTTTTTCCGTCCATGTCGTTGGACTCGTTCTTTGGGCGATTGGGTTCCACCCGGGATACACGTTTATCACGATCTATCTCGTGTTGATCGGATACTATATATTACGCTTTCAAATGCAAGGAGCCGTGCGAAATGCTGTACAACGATTAATTCCCGATGCAGAAGAAGTGATTATCGCCCCAACGATTCGCTTTAACCTTTGGAGAATTGCCGTGAAAACACCGACTCACTTTTATGTTGCTAGAGGCTACCGCCGCTCCGTTACGATTCTCGATAAATATAAACGAGTGCCCATACCAGATAGCCCACTTTTTCAAGCAGCAAAGCAAGACCCGAACTTGGATGCATTTCTCCATTTCTCCCCAGTCTATCGCTGGGAAGTCGCTGAATATGACGACTGCTACGAGGTTAAATTTATCGACCTTCGTTACCGAAACAACGGCTACTATCCATTCGTCGCTGTCGTTCAGCTTGATTCCGACTATCAAATTGTCGGTTCCTACACTGGCTGGATTTTCAGTGAAGAAAAACTGAGAAAAAAATTAGAATTTGTTCCTGAATCGAGTTAAAGAGAGCCTGCGCAGAAACTGTGCGGGCTTTTTTGCTGATTCGTGCTCGGCTTTTACTGACTTTTCTATACTTTTTGTGGAATCACTAAGTGGATTTACTGAATCATGTGCGGTTTTTACTGAGTCTCACAAATAGCAAAAAACCTGCCGCAGCAGGTTTTTAATGTTTCACATCATGCTCATCATTGAGTAGATGTTTGTATTTGTCATAGCGGCCGGCAAATTCGTGAAGACGGCTGCCGTAGTTTTCGATCCACTGGCGGACGACCTTCTCGGTCATTTCTTTTCCTTGATAATCATGACCAGCCTTAGCGTAGGTAACTTCGAAATCTTCCCAAAGCAACTCGACCCACGTTCTCGCTCGGGCACGAGATAAACGATCGTTTTTATCGAGTAACATCGTCGTCAATCTTTCAAATATTTCTTCCATTGCTTTCACCTCAATTTTCTAATCGTTCTGTTTCTTTCAGCATTGAGATCGGTAACCCTTCTTCTTTCCCGTTTCCACCTAAACGATACCCCCAAGCGAAAACACCATTCATGTAATCAATTTTGAAATAGCTTCCTGGGTCTCCGATAATTTCATACATTTCTCCTGGTTTAAAATCGGCTGGATTCATTAAATATGCTTGGGCCATGACCGCTTTTCTCTCAAGAACAGCAAATTCATTGACGATCCCTAACTGTTCCGCTTTTCTTGCTTTTTCTTTTAAACGTGAAATTTCTTGCTTTAACTCGAATCCTGTCATCTCACTGTAACGTTTTTCTGCTTCCACTAGTTGCAACCCCTTTTTTCCTTAAGTATATTAAAAGAACAAGATATTTGAAAGGATGAAACCATTGAAAAATTGTGTAATTACTGGCGGCGGCTCTGGACTTGGCAAAGAATTAGCACGCATTTATAGCCAAAAAGGGTATCACGTTCATATTATTGGCCGCTATGCGGAAAAATTAGCAGCAGTCAAACAAGAAATAGAATCGACAGGTGGACTAGCTTCTGTATATCAGCTAGATTTACGCAATTCAGCAGAAATCGACCGTTTAGCACAACATTTCCAGACGAGTGCGAAAACAGTCGAATTCCTCATTAATAATGCCGGCATCGGAATATTTGGACCTTTTGAAGAAATTGATCCCGATGATCTCGAAACGACTTTTGAGACAAATGTGTACGCCCCGATTATGATGACGAAAGCTTTTTTACCGTTAATGAGTGAAAATGGCCGAGTAATCAATATTATTTCAACAGCCGGTCTACGCGGAAAGAAAAATGAAGCGATTTACAGTGCCAGTAAATTTGCGTTGCGTGGATTCACCGAAAGTATGCAGCAAGAATTTGCAGACAGCAGTATCAAATTTGTGGCTGCTTATATGGGTGGCATGAACACACCGTTTTGGGAGCACTCCACTCATATTACAGATGCATCCCGTCTAAAAAAGGCCGCCGAAGTCGCACAGAAAATTGTCGTAGAAGCAGCAGAAAAAACCGAAATCATGATCGAATCTAATTAATCTTGTTCGAGCCGCTCCATCGCCTTTTCAATGTCACTAATGGAAAAGCCCTTCCGATAAAGCGACTGCTTCATCTTTTGTTTATACTCACCGCCCGTGTATTTACTATACTTGCGGTGAGCTTTTTCTACTTGATACATTAACGCTTCCTGCTGCTCTTCATCCTCGCTCGCCTGCTCAGTAACTACCGCCTCTTGAATAACATCCCAGCCATAACCTTTTCTCATTAAAACTTGTTCTATTTTCTGCTTTTGAATAACGAATGACTCTTTTCTATATTTTTTTCGATACTTCTCAGCGAGAGCCGCCGCTTTTTCAAGTTGCCTACTGAAATCAAACGATGAAAGCACCTCCTCTATCCACTTTTCTTGTATCCCCTTCTCCTTTAGCTCCCGCCGGATCACGATTGGGCCTTTATCGGTCGTATTCATTTGTGTGTTCACGTACGCTTTAGCAAATTGAGCATCGTCTAAATAACTAAGTCGATGGAGTGAACGGATCACTTCTTCAATTGCTTCAGGCTCGATCTCTTTTTTCTGTAAGTAATCGCGCACCTCCCTCTCTGATCTCATCCGAATCGATAAAAAGTGAATCGCTGTATTTAGTCCTTTTTGAATGCCATCTTGGTGAGCAATCGTATCGATCTCATCCTTACTTAATTCCATCCCTTTTTTCAACTGAAAGCGAATCAATACCGCTTCATCCACACTGAAGGCGTACTCTTCATTTAAAAAAATATTGTAGCGATCCTTTCGCTTTTCCTGTTGGGATATTTTCGTAATAATAGCCATATAATCACCTCTCTCTTCACTTTAACACATTGAAAATGTTTGATAAGACGGCGAACAGGTAAAATAGAAAGAAAATAAGGGGAGGAATACCATGAAGGTAGCAATTGCTGGAGGGACTGGGTTTGTCGGCAAAGCATTAACAGCCGAACTATTAAAAAATGGCTATGATGTCTATATCTTAACACGGAATACGAACGGAAAAACAAACACAGAGCATAAAAAATACGTTAAATGGATGACCGCTGATGCAACACCAGAACATGACCTTCAAGACGTCAAAGTGTTCATTAACCTAGCAGGTGAGTCATTAAATAGCGGACGGTGGACGAAGGAAAGAAAGCAGCGAATTTTGGATAGCCGGATTTCTTCCACGACAGAAATGATCCGGATTATGAAGCAGCTTCCAAATAAGCCAGATGTATTTGTCAATGCCAGTGCAACTGGCTATTACCCTATTTCAAACACCGAAACATTTACAGAAGCATCGAAAACTGTCGGCATCGGCTTTCTCGCCCATACCGTGAAGCTCTGGGAAGAGACCGCTCAACAAGCAGAAGAGATCGGAGTTCGTACCGTCCTCACTCGCTTTGGTGTCATCCTTGGAAAAGCAGATGGCGCTCTTCCTCGCATGGCTTTGCCTTATCAGCTATTCGCCGGAGGAAAAATCGGATCAGGTCAGCAATGGATGTCATGGATTCATCTTACCGATGTGGCCAGAGCGATTTTATTTGCCATCGAAAACCAAGATATTCACGGCCCCGTCAATGTTACTGCTCCAACACCAAAAACAATGGATCAGCTAGGAAAAGCACTCGCCAAAACGCTTCATCGACCACATTGGCTATTCGTTCCAAGCATCGCTTTGAAAATTATCCTTGGTGAAATGAGCACACTCGTCCTAGATGGACAAAAAGTTCTTCCAGAAAAATTACTTGCTCATCAGTTTACGTTTCGATTTCCTGATATCGATGCCGCATTTAAAGATATTTACACAAAAAAGGGCTGACTTTGATGTCAGCCCCTAACCTATACCTTTTCCCAACGTACAAATAATTCTAATCCACTCAAGAACAGCGATTCGGAAAACTATGATTTAAAACCTATTCATTCAAAGTTGAGTAATCAACTCTTCATTTTTTATCGCAAGTTCTTCATTTATTAACTCTACATAACAATCAAAATCAGGGTTTTCCTCTTCTAGCATTTTCAATATATACTTTCCAATTATTTCTTCCGCTTGCTTGATATCTATACTTTGTCCATTTTCAAACGTATTTTCTCGTTTTCCATTCATAATGGTCTTTTTCGCTTTATTTAGCCAAGGATACATCGTATGTACGACCGAACTATTAGATAAAAAGTCGCTCGCTGTATTTCCACCCAATAAAGTGATTTGCTCTGAAATTTCATTGCTATTTAACCAATTAAAAAATTCGATACTTTCATTTAAGTTAGTTGTTTTTTGCGTTATCCCTAAAATACCTCCACCTAATAAAGGAGTATCTCCGGGTACATTTGCGATTCCAATAGAGTCTTTAATATTACTTTGAGAGACAACAGATAAGTGGTTCATAAATCCTATTACCATTGCAGATTTTCCAGCTACAAAGGCTTTCACTTCTTCCCCCCACCAATTCGTGTCGACAACTTTAGAATTTCGATAATTTTCATATAATAATTTCATTGCAGCTTTTGCAATGTCCGTATCTAATTTTATTTCAGATTGATTAAGCAGGGTCCCTTTAAGAGAATAGTATCGAAGTAAATATTCTGCAGCGATGGTGCCTGCATTCCCCGTTATCATTGAAGCTCCATGGACTTCTTTTAATAAATCAAAATCACTTTCATTAAAAAACGTCAAGATTTCATTATACGTCTCAAAATTCGTCGGCATCTTCAATTCTGTTTTCGTTTTCTCAAAATATTTCCTTTTTACAATTTCGTCCCCAAATATATCCTTGCGATAGAATAACATCTGGATACTTATATCAAATGGTAGAGCATAGGTTACGTCATTAATATTGGCATAATAATCTTTTAAGAAATACGGTAAATTATCTAATACGTGATCTAGCTTTTTATCTAAGCCTTGTAATTGTTTAAAGATCTTTTGACCGTACCAAGATAGCCCTACAACATCTAAACGTATAATATCATAGCTCTTCCATTTATCATCATCTTTAATAATATCAAATATTTCATTCGTCTTTTTTATATCTAAGTTGACACGAATATTAGTGTTCTTTTCAAAGTGCGGAATAATTTTCATTAATGCTTTAGTCGTTGGTGATTCGATTGTTAGCATGTTAATTTGCGAATCATATTTCTGGAAGTTAACACCTTTGTCTAAAAACCCAATATTTTGATATATTTTTGAATGGCTTTTATCTTTTAAATTAATATTAAGAATGATTTTCTTAATAACGTTTTCTCCTACATATCCATAATCTTGAAAATAGTAAAGAATTTCATTGCTATATGTATTTTTAAAAGGTGCCAAAGCGATTAATTTAGGTAAAGCTTTGGTTGATCCATAATGATAAGCCTTTACTAACTTAACTGCCTTCGAAACATTTGTAGTAATGATGCAATCAAAGGACGTATCTCGCACTAATTCGAAGGCATGTTCATACTCATGCGCCATATTCGACTGAGAGATTATTATATTTTTATGATTTACTTGATTCAAAAGGGTTGAAGTAAAGTCACTTTCATTTGAATATTTATCTTCATCTGTAAAAACACCAATCGTATTCACATTCAAATGATTGATATAATCCGCAACGTCCATACCTGCTCGCTTGAAATCAAACGAGATGAACTCTAAAGCGTTTTTCACATGACGATTTAAAAAAATAATGTCACTTTTATTAACGGGAAGTTGATCATAGTATTCATCAGCATTCTCTAAAGAGGAAACTGTAATAATGCCTGAAGGCCTTTCTTTAATGATTTCTTTAATGATTTCCAATTCTTTAATTGGATTGTCATATGTGCAATATAATTTAATTTGATAATCTCTGGAAGTTGCTTCTCTTAAGGCACTTTCATAAAATGCAGCATACTCACCGAAAGAAATCGTTGGTAAAATAATAATAATGGTTTGGCTTTTACCTGAGCGTAATAACTTAGCATTATTGTTGAGATTATATCCTAATTCTTCAGCAGTTTTCAGAACAAGTTCCATTTTTTTAGAACTTACATTCCCCTTACCATTTAACACATTTGAAACCGTTCCGTGCGATACACCAGCTGCTTTCGCAATATCTAATATCGTTACCATCTTTTCCACTCCTAAAAAACGAAAAGGTTGTCTTGATTTTAGCAAACATCACTGTTTTTTTGTAATATTTGATAAAAACATACATAAAATTAACAATTCCATCCTTTTAGAATATTTAATAGGTCACTGTAGGCTCCCTTATTAGAGAGTACCCAATCTCCGCAATCTAAATAATGTAACTCACTACCATCAAAATGAGAAACTTTCAAACCTAACTCTTTGGCAAAAACAAGTTGGGCCGCTAAATCCCAAGGGCCGGCTTTTGATGTTGCAAAAGCCGCAAACTTACCATTGATGACATGAATGCTATCAATACCTCCACAACCAAAATAGCGAATATCAAAAGATTCCTTTGCTAACCTTCCAAAACATTCTTTTCCATACCATTCTCGAACATCAGCTGAAATAAGCCCTTCTCGTAATGAAATCTCTTCAGGTGGTAATAATTTTTGATCGTTTAAAAAAGCCCCTTTATTTTCAATTGCATAATATAAATCGTCATTCATGACATCAAATATATAACCTAACTTTCCAATATCACCTTCATAATAAGCAATCAAAATACAAAAATGGTCTTGTTGTTTTACAAAATTTGCTGTACCGTCAATTGGATCAATGACCCACACATGTTCCCTATCATCGCTTATCTTCAATTCTGGAGATTCTTCTCCGACAATCAAATGAGTCGGATATGCTTCGGTTATTTTTCGAATAAAAAAATCTTGAACTTTTTTGTCGATATTGGTCACTAGATCCTTACGATTTAACTTTGTTTCAATCGCTAAATCTTCAGATAAAGAACGTTTAATCATTGGAACTATTTCGTTTAACCATGCTACGATTCGTGAATGTACTTTTTGTAAGTCTTCCATGTTACCTCCTCTTTTCCCGTCAAAAAGCCTACCATTACTTGGTAAGCTTAAGTTTTTCTCTAAAGTGATGTAAAAGACTTGGCCAATCTGTCTGGATCATATTGGCACCTTTATCGACAAGCTTCTGCCATCCATATTCAGGTCCGTTTATAATCGAAGTATCATCATCAAATCCTGCGTATAAAATAATATCTTCATCCAGTTTGATCGCATTTATCCAAACTAATAAACCTTTCTCTTTTATACTATTAATAGTTTCATCTTGAAAAAGTGGACTATTAGCATCCTTAGCAATTATCTCCATAGCGACGGTGTTAATACTTTTGTATGCTTCAACCTCTTTAATTTCTGATAACTTTTTAATAATCGGCATATATAAATATTTCACAGGGTGTCTCTCTAACCTATCTAAATAGCTTTTGTTAACTGGGGATTTCAATAGTATTTGATTTTGCATATCAAACTGATCCAGATAAGGAAGTAGTGTATCCCAGTATTCCCAAGAACGATCTAAATTTAAAAGAATGTCTCCTTTAAATGTATTCAATACATCTTCCAATTTCTCAACTTTATAATTGACAACATAGCCGTTATTATTTCGATAATTAAGGGCATCAATTTCTGTTGAATCCATTGTTTTAATGTTACGATCTTGACCTAAAAGTCTTTTTTCATTCCCATCATGAAAGACATAAAACTTTCCATCTGTCGAACGAATAAGATCAATTTCTAAAATATCCGTGTTAGATTGAATTGCTGCATGAAAAGCTGGAATCGTATTTTCAACAATATTTCCCATACTACTGCCTCTATGGGTTGCTATTAAAAATGGATGTTGTTTAAGTTTCTCATGGATGATATTCATATTAGACCTCTTTTATAATATATTTTTATTTTTACTTCCTTTACCATAAACAAAGTAAATAACGACTGCAGATATCACCATCAAAATAACAGAATAGACAAAATTCATTGCTTTCGCATCAATGGAGGCAGTAGGATCTGTATTATTTCGAATGACAATACCTAGTGGTTGATACAATGGATGATATAAAAATACAGTTAAATCATAATCTGCTAATTTACTATTAAAGTTTAATGCGAGTATAGCTAAAGCTGTTGGTAATACGATGGGTACGATGACACGAATAAATGTATAAAAAGGACTCGCCCCTAAATTTTTTGCTGCATCCTCAAGCGAACTATCGAATGAATAATAAGCAGCCTTCAAAATTCTCAAAGTAAATGGAGTTGTTTCAAGCACATATGCGATTAACAATAAACTTAATGTACCTGTCAAAACAATATTACCCATAATAGGCATTGGTTTATCATAGGTCATAATTAAACCTAACGCCATTAAAGTACCAGGTATTAACCATGGAATATGGAGTAGATATTCTAAAGATGTTGTTAACTTATTATTATATTTATGGATTAAGCGAGCAATAAATAGCATCGCGGCAACACTTATGATTGCAGTTAATCCAGCATAGATGATACTGATAATAAATGGTTCATACGATGAAGCATCAGTTAAAATTTTCGTGTAATTTTCTAATGTAAAATGGCTCCACGATAGTGTTCCTGTACTAATGCTATATGTATCGGTAAATGAGAAAATAATGACCGCTGTGATTGGTAACACATAAATCACAAACAGAACATATGCAAAAAAGTGGACAATGATGTTAGCAACCTTATTTTCAATTTTTTGCTTTACTATCTTCGTTTTTACTTTTGATACTGACATATAAAAACCTTTTTTCTCTGATCTCGTAACTACATAAAGCAAAGCAATTTGTGTAACTCCCAAAAAGATTGCTAACAATGCGGCAAGATCTCTTGAACCCATACTATTTGCAAACGAAAGTATCATTGGACTGATTGTTTGAAAATCTTTTCCACCTATGATTAATGGGGCAGACATGGCACCAAGTCCAGTTGCAAATAATAATACGGATAAAGTTGCTAAAACTGGCTTTAATACAGGAAAAACAATATTAACCAAAATCGTCCAAGGAGAAGCTCCCATATTTTTTGCTGCTTCAATCGTTTGATAATCAATATTTTTCATCGCATTTGAAAGAAAAATAATGTGATTCGTCGTACAAGCAAAAGTCATCACAAACACAACTGCAGGATAACCGATAAACCAATCTGGATTCATATGAGGAAAGAGTTTCACTAATAATGTCGTCAAAAACCCTGAACTTCCATAAATAAATTGATAACCAAAAACTAAGATGATTCCACCATAAATCAGCGTAGTGAAATAACCGAGCCTTAATATTTTCGCACCTTTAATGTCGAAATAATCTGTGACTAATACTAAGAAAACCCCAATAATGTTCACAGTAACCACTAATGTAATCCCTAATATAAAGCTATTAATTAAACTTTTCATTGCTCTTTCAGATGAGAATAACTTTTGAAAAGGCTCTAAAGAAAAGGAACCATCTTGAAAGAATGTCATATAAAGAATATTTGTATTTGGAAGAATGAGAAATGCGGCAATGAACCATGTGAGTATAATCCCCACAAACCAAAGGTATAACTTATTATGAACATGAGAATTTAACAATTTATTCATTCTTATTCTCCTAATATTGAAGTATGTCTTTTGGATTAATAAATAATGTTACATCGTCACCTTCAGAATATCGAAAGTTGCCATCTTCTTTCTCAATATTGATAAGAGTAGAACCCATTACTTCGTATTTATACTGAGAGTATATGCCATAAAATTCTTTCGACACTACCTTTGCCTGAAATGCAACAGATTGATGATCACGATCTAGTACTTTCGTTTTTATCTTTTCTGTTCGGATATAATATTTTTGATCAAGATTCAATTTGATACCTGATTTTCTTGAGGTTTCTCCTATTATTTCTTTGCTCAGTGCATTGGCATCACCTATAAAGTTACACACAAACTCTGTTTTGGATTGATTGTAAATATCCTCAGGAGTACCTACTTGCTCAACAACTCCATTATTAAAAACCGCTACACGATCTGACAATGTTAAAGCTTCTTCTTGATCATGCGTCACATAAACCGTTGTGATACCTTGTTCTAGTTGCAATTTTTTTAGTTCTTTTCTTAGTTGTTTCCTTAACTTTGCATCCAAGTTTGACAGTGGTTCATCTAAAACGATGATCTTTGGAGCAAGCGCCAATGCTCTTGCTATCGCCACACGTTGTTGTTGTCCTCCTGATAATGCTGAAACATTTTTCTTAAGTTGTTCATCGGTTAAATCTACAACTCTTGCTAATTCTTCTACCCGTTTATTTATCGCTTCTTTTTTATACTTTTGAACCTTTAATCCAAAAGCGATGTTGTCATAAACGGACATTGTTGGAAATAAGGCATAGCTTTGAAAAACCATTCCAATTTGTCTTTTTTCAATCGGCATATTTGTAATGTCTTCCCCATCAACAATGATTCTTCCTTTAGTAGGAGTAAGAAAGCCTACTAATGTTCGTAAGGTTGTTGTTTTCCCGCAACCAGATGGTCCTAGAAACGTAAAGAATTCACCTTCTTTTATATCTAAATTTAAGTTTTGTATCGCAACAAACTCGTCAAATTTCACTTGTATATCTTGAAATCTAATCACATGCCATCCTCCTTCATAATGAAAACCGTCAAACCCTTTTGGGTTTCGACGGTTTATACCTTCTTCTTACTAGGGGGAGTAAGAAAAAAGTTCTACAACTTCAAACTACCTTCCTTGATTAACCATAAGACTATTCAACACACTTTTATAATTAGAATATCTCTAATTCAATTTTCTCTACCCAATCGTCAATATGCTCAGCGATGAACTTGTAATCCATTTCTTGAACCGTTGTAATTTCACCAATTTGTTTCATTCTGTCTGGTGCTTTTTCAACTGCTTTTGTATTTACAGGTAAAGAACCAAATTGTTCAGCCCAAGAACCTTGAATTTCTGCACTGCCAAACCAATTCATGAACTCTTCTGCTACTAGAGTATCTTGATCTTTCCCTTTATTAATGATTCCTATTTGCTCAACTGTCGTTGGTACACCAATTTCTGGTGAAACAATACCAGCTTCAAAACCAAATTCCTCTTCAATTCCAGGCAAACCACTTGAATAAATGAAAGAAATCGGCACTTTTCCTGAAGCAAGGTTTGCATTAGCATCTTCACCTTCTGGCGTTTTATATCCATTGTCAAAGAACAACTCTATTTCTTTCCACCCATCTCCAGATATACCCAACTCACCATTTTCATCTAAATGTCTCATTAACATTCCGTATACTACTGAGCGATTTGTCCCTCCACCTAAGTTAATAGGAACATGATATTTACCTTTAAATTCTTCATTTTCAATTAAGTCTGTCCAATCTTTAGGAGCCGTTTCTTCTGTATAAACATCTTTGTTATAAATCATAAAAATTCTTTGTTCTACTAGTGGATGATAGAAGTTGGCATTATCGATTGAATTTTCCGGAATTTCAGCAGTCCATTCTGGTTCAAACGCAACAAGTAAATCATTTGACTTTAATGTTTCAAAATTCATTTGATTTAATCCAAAAACAACATCCGCCAAAGGATTGTTCTTTTCAGAAACTAAACGGTTTAAAAGATCTCCACCACCAGCTTCAACTAGCTCGAGATCAAAACCTGCTTCAGCAGCTTTTTCAGTTAACCAATCTCCACGTCCATCAGATAAGGAGTTCGAATAAATAACAAGAGATTTTTTTTCATCTTTTGAATCTGTTTCCGCTGAATTATTACCCATACAACCAGCTAAAATACTTGCTACTAACATAAATGCCATTAAGAGTAGAAATGATTTTTTTGCTTGCATTATTTTTCTCCTTTTCAAGATACATTATTTGGTATCGAAAAATTCGATCAAGACGAAACATAGTTTATTGAATCTCTACACTTTACTGTTTTTATGCCTCCTCTCTTTTTTTGGAACGTGTCAATTTCTATTGCAATTTCATTATATTTAGGCAATAAAGCATCGTCAATAAGATTTACAGTTGTTTAACGTCAGCTTTACAAACTTTATATTTTCGTTTTCAACCTTAAAACTAAGGTGAAATCTTGAAAAACTATCATGGTATTTTACTCCCAACCCATGCATAAAAGTTTTTTTACAAAATAAAAAGCTGCTTCAACACCATTAATTTCTAGATGTTAAAGCAACCAAAAAAGGGCTGACATCAAAGTCAGCCCCCATAACTCATACCTTTTCCCAACGCACAAATAATTCTAATCCGATCGACAGCAACACACCGACCATCAGTCCGTTTGAAATTAACGGCTGTAAAAAGATCGGCAGAGTGCTGAAAATGGTTGGGTCAAGCGTCATTAAACTAATCCCTACTAACACAGGAACAGCAATTCGAAAAATAGTGTTCGAATTGAATTCTGTCCCTTGCAAAGACTTCAAAGCCGTTCCAAACAACTGTAAATAAGCGATAAATAATACAGCATTCCCTACTGTAATCGGTAGCGTAGCAAAGAAATCACCGGCTGCCGGAATCAAGCCGAGCACACTAAACAGTAAACCACCAATAATAAACGGACGTCGGTCAAAAATGCGCGTACTTTCAAGAAAGCCAAGTGAAGAAGCAAACGGAGCGTACGGAACAAGCCCTAAAGGAGCCGTCATAACCGTATAAATCCCCGTTAAAGACAAAGAACGATTAAATTGCTTGTTAGTCGGTTCTTCTTTATAAAATGAGCTCGCCGCTTGAATAGCCGTAACCGTATTGCTCATATTCAGCAAACACGCGATAAACGTCGTAATAATAATTCCCCACTCTAAATTGGGCTGACCTAAAGGAAATAGCGAAAAGACCGCGTTTTCACTCGAAGGCATCGCCTCTACTGGAAACAACAAGCGATACAAAATCCAGCCCGTTACAATCCCGATCAAAATCGAGAAATTGCTCAGCACTTCTTTTCCTTTCACTTTTAACACTCCAACGAGTATAGCAATAGCGACAGAAAATAAGCTAACCGGAATATCTAAACCACCGCTAGGAGTTAACTTCAACATTCCACTAAAGAAAATGATGACTAACTGAATCGCTAACAAAAATAAATAGACACTCATAACCATCGGAGTGAAGATTTTCTTGAGCCAAGGAACTAACCCTAGTCCTCCCATCACCAGCATCAGTAAACCAGCAGCGATGATCCCTGTTGCCATCGCCCCGCCAATCGTCTGCAAATCCATATTGAGAGCGGCAGCCGATGCACTAATGTTTAAGAATAATCCCCACATCAAACCTGAATGCCCTTCCATTAACGGATAACGATGCCCCCAGACTCCTTGTAACACACAAGCGATACCCGTGATAATGAGCGAACTCTTTAATGTCATCGCAATTTCCGCTGACGATAAATCAAACGCCGTTCCAATCGACACCGGAACAACAATCGTATTTGCAAAAATAAAAAAGAACCATTGCAAAGACGCAACTCCTGTTTTCACGTGAGCATTCATTTATTTACTCCCTCTTTCTTGAGATCACCATTATAAAAAAAGATGAAACTATTTTAACATAGATACTTTGCTTTCGTTAGCATAGATTCATGTATACTATTATTCTTCATTAATAACTGAGAAACAATATATAGGCATTAAGTCTAATTGATCTGTGAAAATAAAAAGGCTCTTTGAGAAAAACCTCAAAGAACCTTCAGGACTTATTGAACTTCACAAGAAAAACATGTAATCTCTTTCACGAAATCTTCATCCACTTCAATACCGAGCCCTGGCTGATCACTAAGTTGAAGAACATCTCCGTTAAAAGTTACTTCTGCCACATCTTTTGAAAACATTTGCGGACCGACCATTTCATTTGTTTCGATAATAGACTTAGCCATAGCGAGGTGAGCACCAGCCATTGTACCAATCGCTGACTCTACCATCGAGCCAATTTGGCATGGCATATCGGCCGCATCCGCTAAGTTAGCTAATGCTAAAGCTGGATAAATACCGCCAGATTTCATCAGCTTAATGTTCAGCATATCTGCTGCTCTCATCTCGATCACATCGACTAAATCATGAATGTTATGCACCCCTTCATCGACCATAATACTCGCAGGAGAAACGGACCTTATTTCTTTCATCGACTTTAAATCATGCGCTTTGACGGGTTGTTCATACCAATCGACGTCACAGTCAGCCGTTTCACGAATCACTTTCAACGCTTCAATTCGACTCCACCCTTGGTTAGCATCGACTCTTAGCTGAACGTCCGCACCTATCGCCTCTCTCACTGCTTGAATTCGTTGAATGTCGGTCTTAGCATCCGTTCCTACTTTAATTTTAATATTGCGACAACCCGCGGCTACATAATTACGCGCATCCTCTGCCATCACGGCAGGATCTTTAATACTGATTACTTGTGGAACTTGTAATTCCTCATGGGCTTTTCCGCCAATTAACTGATAAACAGGTTGTCCTGTTATTTTCCCCATTAAATCATATAATGCGATATCTAAAGCGGCCTTTGCCGAAGGAACCTCTGAAACTGTTTCATTAAACTTTCTATGGATACGATCGATAGAGAATGGACTTTCATTGATTAATAGTGGAGCTAATTCTTTTTGAATCACTTGATACGTGCTTTCCCATGTTTCTCCGGTCACAATCGGATCTGGTACAGCTTCTCCCCAACCAACTAGACCACTTTCTGTTTCGACTCGTGTCAGAACGGTTGGCATATCGTCTAACCGAAGATAAGAGATAATAAATGGCTCTTTCAACGGTAGACGAGCAGCAAACACATCTATTTTTTTAATTTTCATAGGATGAACAGGCTCCTTCATTAGTTATAATTTTTGACGATATCAATAAATAGTTTAATTGCATCTGGAATGACGTCTTCGTCAATATCGAATCGAGGATGATGATGTGGATACGCACTTTTTTCGCCACCCATACCGACAAAAATAAATGCGCCTGGTTTTTGTTGCAAATAGTAAGAGAAGTCTTCTCCTCCCATCACCGGCTCGATTAACTCAAATACGTCCTCACTGAATGACTCACGAATAACAGATTCAACAAACTGCGATTCTTTCGGATGATTCACAAGCGGTGGTGTACCATAGATAAAGTCAATATGAGCCTTTGCACCAAATGCGTGACAAATCCCTTCTGTAAGTTGAACTGTTTGCTCCTGAATCGTCTTCACTGCTCGCGGCGTTAATGCGCGAATCGTTCCAATCAGTTTCGCTGTGTTCGGAATAATGTTATATGTCGATCCTGCTTCAATCTTCCCAACAGTGATCACACCAGCATCAATTGGGTTCAACTTACGACTGACGATACTTTGCAAAGCTTGAATGACATGAGTAGCTACATAAATGGGATCGACTGTCTCATGTGGCATGGAACCATGACCGCCAGAGCCTTCGATCACTATTTCAAAATCATCAATTGAGGCCATCATCGGCCCATGAGTGAGACCGATTTTTCCTTTTTCAAGCCCTTGCCATAAATGCAACCCAAAAATCGCATCAATATGATCCAACACTCCTTGCTTCACAAGTGCATCCGCTCCACTAGGCGTAATTTCTTCCGCTGATTGAAAAATAAGCACAATATTTGGCTCAATTTCTTGTCTATGATTAGACAGCCACTCCGCCACGGCAAGCAATACCGCTGTATGTCCGTCATGCCCACACATATGAGCAACTCCAGGGCGCTTAGAAATATACGGTCGATCTCCTTCCTCCGTGATCGCCAACGCATCTATATCTGCTCGTAAAGCAATCGTCTTATCACCTTTTGTTCCTTTTATAAAGCCAACAACGCTAGGTGGCTCGTAATTTAATCGTTCGATATTTAAGAATTCTAGTCGCTTGCAAATGAATGCACTTGTTTCATACTCTTCTCCTGACAATTCAGGATATTGATGAAAATGACGTCGATCTTCAATCGCTTGTTTAATTAAATGCTCATCGACAATAGTCACAAAAAACCCTCCTTTTTTAAAACGGCCCAAACTGAATTAGCTGAGCAATAATTAGTGCAATGACAGCAATCGTAATTTGAATGAGGAAAAACGGAAAAAACCATCTGACCCATTTCCCCCACGGAATACCTGCGACCGCTAGTGCTGCCATAAAATAACCGCTTGTCGGGAAGATGATATTCGAAATCCCATCTCCAAATTGATACGCAAGAACAGCTGTTTGTCTTGTCACACCGATCATATCCGATAATGGTGCTAATATCGGCATCGTTAAAGCCGCTTGTCCACTTCCTGATGGAACGAGAAAGTTTAAACCTAATTGGAAGAAAAACATACCAACAGCTGACAATACAGATGGAAACGAATCTAATGCATTCGCTGAATAGTACAGAATCGTATCCATAATTCCTGTCGTATTAAAAATCACTAAAATCGTCTGCGCTAAACCAATAATTAATGCTCCCCCGATTAAATCTCCTGCTCCTTTAATAAAGTTATCAGCAATTTGCGACGGAGATAATTTGCCGATAAAGCCCATGATCACGCCAAACAATAAGAACAAACCAGCAATTTCAGGAATATACCATCCAAATTGAATGACACCGTATATAAGAATAAGAAAATTGAATAAAAACGTAATCATCACCCATTTATGACGTGTCTCCATCTTGCCGTGAGAGTTTAATAATTGTTCTTTATTCACATGTTCATATTTTCCGTAAAAGCCCAAAGACGGGTCTTTCTTCACTTTCCCTGCATAATGATACACATACATGACAGCCGCTACATACATGACAATGAATACAATAAGGCGAAAACCTAGTCCTGAAAACGTCGGTAATTCTGCAATTCCTTGAGCAATTCCGACTGTAAAGGGGTTTATCACCGCAGACGTAAACCCAACAGAGGCGCCGATAATGACAATCGCAAAACCAGTAATCGCATCAAATCCTAATGCAATGGCTAATGGGACGAGCACGCCGACATAAACGATCGTTTCATCTGACATCCCCATTAATGAGCCACCAGCCGCAAAGAATAACATTAACACCGGAATAATGAGCTTTTCTCGATTGCCCATCTTGCGTGAGATCATCGCAATAAAAGCATCCATTGCACCTGTCGCAGCTAAAATCCCAAACGCTCCCCCAACGATTAAGACGAAGAAAATCGTGTTCGCTCCTTGGATCATCCCACCATGAACACTGCTGAATATATCTAAAAACCCGAGCGGATTTCCGTCTATAAATTGAAATGTCTCTGGTTGAACGATACTTCGCCCATCAACCTCTGCTCGTTCAAATTGCCCAGCTGGAACAAAATGAGTTAACACAGCGGACAAAACAATTAAACAAAAGATTAAAACGTACACATTCAAGCTTTTTGGCTTTTTTTCGTTTTTTACACTCATACGACTCTCCTCCTCACGTAAAAAATATGTCGTTATATAGTCGTTAATTGATTAGATTATACCCGACCGAATAAATAATAGTCAATGATATTTTTTAAATTTTTAATTAATTTATTGTTATACATAAAAGTGGATTTAATTTCATAAATGATACAACATAAATGAAATTAAATCCACTAAAATGAGTAATTATTCTATTAGAAAGGCAAATCTAGTCGATAAATTGAGCGAGGACGACCATTTTGGAAAGGCTGCTCTTCCCCAATAATATGCAAGTAACCAGCCTCTAAAAATTTCTTTAATAAGCGTTCCGCCGACCGCTTACTTACCTCGAAATATTCAGAAACATCACTAGCTGTAAATCGATTCATGGGGCGCGAAGCAACGAACTGCGCCATCTTGATCACATTCGTGACGCTCATTTTTAACTCTTTTGCTAATTGAACAACTGCTTCATTTTCGCTTTTTAAAACAGACACAGTAGTTGACTCTTTTTGCGGATTGATGACCGTTTGTTCTTCCGTCACAATATGGATCGCATGTTCAGCTTCTTGCTTTTCAGAATAATTAAGAGCAATGTGAGCATTCCGTTCTGCCTCCACGATGGTTAAACCAAACCCCAAACCGATACTTACTGTTTGTTCTTGTTTCTCTACATCTGCATAAAGAGAATGTAGTAGATCCATATTCTTTACTAAAAACTCCATACTCCCTTTCGTGCCATACAAAACAAAAAAGTCGGGGGTAGATTGTTGAAGCGTACAATTCATTTGTTTCGCTATACTCATTAATCGTTGATAAATATGTGAATTCGCTTTTTTTTCAGTGGCTGACTCTAGCTTCACTAATCCAATCGCCACTTGCGCTTGTTGACTTTGCTGTAATTCACCGAGCATTTTCGCTTCTTTCAATGCCTCTATAATATTTCGTTCAGGTTCAACCATTTGAACGCATGGAATATGTTCTTGCTTCAATTGATCAGACACTGCATGAATACTCGTAATGATCAAGTCCACTTGTCCACGATTCCAAAGATCGCGATGCCTTGCTAAAATATCAGTCACTTGGAAATCCTTATTTAAGTTTTCTGTCATCCATGGATAATCTTGTACATACAATGCTTCTGGCATCATGTTTAATTGTTTGACGACACTGTCCACATACTTCCGATCAGGTAAATCAATAGACAAACGGTTGATGCTCGCTTGCTGACCATACAAAAGGGATAGTAACGTTAACGAAACACTTAATTCATTATCGACAACGTAAATAGCTGGTCGATCAAACAAATGGAAGAATTTTTTACAATAATAGTAGGGGATAATACCAGAAAATAAATACACATCGCAATAGGTCGCCTCCCTTATGAGTTGCTCCGTTTCACGAGGGACTTTATACACATAAGGAATAATCTCGATCCCTTCTACATGACATTCTAACTCTTTCACCAACTTCA
The DNA here is from genome assembly GCF_051842975.2 of Bacillus sp. Hm123. Classification (NCBI taxonomy): domain Bacteria; kingdom Bacillati; phylum Bacillota; class Bacilli; order Caryophanales; family Bacillaceae; genus Bacillus; species Bacillus sp. Hm123. The sequence continues at coordinate 854,009 of NZ_CM200277.1, read as the reverse complement.
CCATTTCTTCTGGACCAAACAAAGCCACCTTGATAGACATACGAATCCCCCCTCTTAACACAATAAGGAACGTTCTATTTTTTTAACTCTCATTATACCATGCCACTCTCAATATTTCCCACACGATGAAACTAAACAATGTATAAAAAAACACCTTACGAAAAACAGGTATAAATGCCCCTTTTCATTTGAATATATTTTCTATCATTGTATAATATTAGTGAAATCACAAAAGGAGGATGTTCACAATGAAAAAAATGGATGGAAAAATAGCAATTGTTACAGGGGCAGCTATGGGAAATGGACAAGGGATCGCAAAAGTTCTTGCGAAACATGGAGCGACGACGATCTTAGCTGATATTTCTGATCAAGTATTTGAAACAGCTGAACAAATGAAACAAGAGGAACTTGACGTACATGCCGTTCAAATGGATATAACCGACAACGACAGTGTCAAACAAGCCGTTGCTACGATCGTGGATAAGTTTGGCCAAATTGATGCGCTAGTAAATAATGCCGGGGTTGTACGCTTAGCTAACTTCCTTGATATGAGTGATGAAACACGTGATTTTCAATTTAAAGTGAATATTGAAGGCGTTTGGAACGTCACGAAAGCTGTGCTTCCGTTTATGAAAGAGAAAAAATACGGTCGAATTGTCAACCTATCCTCTGTCACTGGAACAATGGTTGCTGATGAGGGAGAAACTGCTTATGCCACAACGAAAGCCGCACTTTTAGGCTTTACTAAATCATTGGCTCGCGAAGCTGCGAATGATCATATCACGGTCAATGCGATTTTACCAGGCTATATTATGACGCCAATGGCTGAACAAATTGCTCAAGAATCCAATCCATCCAATCCTCAACAAATCATTGATGGCATCGCTGGTGGTGTTCCACTAGGCCGCCTCGGAAAAATCGAAGAAGTCGGCGAACTAGCAGCGTTTCTGGCATCCGACGAATCCAGTTACATAACAGGCACACAAATTGTCATCGACGGTGGCAGTACGTTACCTGAAACCGTATCTGTTGGTGTGTAAATAGATAAAAAAGAAGCCTGCTCTTGTCTACTAGGGAGAGCGGGCTTCTTTGACTTTTCAATTATATCAATTTGTAGTATTTAAAAATTCATTTTTGGGCATACAATCTTGCACTGGTTGAAGGCGAATATACTATTTTATATGAATCACCAAGTTCTGTTTGCAACGTTTCTGTCAACAAAACTCCTCTACCATTATAATGATCTTCTAGTTCAACACTATTAGAAAGCAATCGGTCTGTTTCCCAGTCTATCCATTCGCCGTACTGCTCTGCCCAAAAATCTAATTCCTTTGCAAGATCATTTGAAATAGGCAAATCCTCTATTTCTAAATTACATCCACATACCTCACACCAAATGGGGTCTGTATCAACATCCCCTTGTAACTTCAATTGATTCGTCATCCCGCTCTCACAACAACAATCCATCCTATTAACACCTCTGTTCAAAACTCCTCATAAGAACCACCTGGCAAAGAAACGACATGCAAGCCTTGCTCTCCTTGTAATTGCCAGCCTTCAAACATATTACTATCGTGAAATAACTCTAAAAATAGATCTTCTTCCAGTTCAAGCACGAAATCCGAAGTATTCTCATAGTGTTGAACGGAAACAATTTTCTTTCCTTTAATCCGTTTTTCTAATGATTCACGTAACAGTAATCGAGACCATTTTTTACAGTCCGAATATCCCTTTATAATCTGCTGCATATCTCGTAACCGCCAAGGACATTCAATGATTAACACACCTTTTTCAAAAAATACTCCTAACAGTAAGCCAGCTTCAGATTTCACTTCGGTCACTCTCTGTCCGATAAAGTGACTAAAATCGATATCACTTAACTTTTTATACATTTCACTTTAGTTCCCCTAGAAAATACCTCATAGACAAATTGAATGTTCTTCTAATCACTGCAAGCAGTAAATAATCTGATTTTCTATTAAATTTCTTTAGCATACTCATTTTTTTGAGATGCTTCTCTTTTTTAAAAAACCTTGTAACTAATAAACCGCTAGTGGCCCATAAGGACCATCGATAATTTCTATTTTCGTTTCAAAAATGTCTGTCAAAACTTCTGAGTCCATAATCTCTTCTACTGTTCCAAAAGCGGCAATTTGTCCATCTTTCATAGCACAAATTCTATCGGAATATTTGGCTGCAAAATTGATATCATGCATAACAGTCAAAATGGTTCTTCCAAATTCTTTGGCAACATGTCTCAAATGCTCCATCATTTGAACAGAACGAGCAACATCTAGGTTGTTCAACGGCTCGTCCAAAAGTATATATTCAGTCTCTTGACACAAAACCATTGCAACATATGCCCTTTGCCTTTGACCACCTGAAAGCTCATCTAAATATCTATTTTCTAGATCAGTCAAGTCTAAAAAATCGATATATTTAGAAATAATGGCCTCATCCTCTTTCGTTAATCTTCCTTTTGAATAAGGAAAACGTCCAAATCCAGCTAGTTGTCTAACAGTAAGCCTCGTTACAAAATGATTTTCTTGTCGCAAAATAGTCATAATTTTCGCTAAGTCTTTCGAGTTAGATTCAGAAATATCCATATTTGCCACCGTGATTTGACCTTCATCCATATCCAAAAGTCTTCCAATCATCAAAAGTGTCGTAGACTTTCCAGCACCATTGGGTCCAATCAAAGAAGTAAAACCAGCTTTTGGTATTTCAATATCCAATGGTCCTATTTTTACCTTATCAGTATACAATTTTCTAGCATTATCAATCTTTATCATAGAGCCCTCTTCCTTAAAATCACAATTAAAAATATTATTCCACCAAACAGTTCGATAATAACTGAAACTACACCTTGAGCATTGAATACATGATACATTAAAAAGTACGCACTCGTCAGTATCAAAAATCCTATGGCAAGAGCCATTGGAAAAATATATCTATGATCATAAGTTGGCGCTGCTTGATAACTCAAAGTTGCAACTAAAAACCCATAGAAAGTAAGCGGTCCAACTAAAGCCGTTGAAATTGACATCAAAACAGCAACTAATATAAGCGTATAAATTATACTAGATTGATATTTAACTCCAAAAGAAGTAGCGACATCTTTTCCAAGTGACAATACATTTAATTTTTTAGAATAAGCAAAAATTAATACTGCTATAATTATTACCATCGGAATGACAATTGGAAAATATTCAGCATCCGCATTATTGACAGAACCAAACAATTTTGCCTGTAAAATATCAAACTCTGACGGTGCAAGAAGTTTTCTCATAAAAGTGGACACAGAATTCAGCCCAGTTCCAATAATAATTCCAACCAGAAGCATAAGTTGCAAATTACCATATTTTCCAGAAAGTAACCATCCATAAAGGATCAAACTCATCAAGACCATAACACTAACTTTAAATAAAAATGGTCCAATACCAGTAAAATTTATTAATGCACTAGCACCAAAGAAAAATATTGTACTAGTATGAATTGTTGAGTAAAGTGATTCAAAACCTAAAAGTGAAGGAGTTATGATCCTATTATTCGTAATCGAATGGAAAGCAACGGTCGACAAACTGTGACAAACTGCAGCAATAATCATGGCAACGACAGCTACTATCCTTCTTTCAACAACTGGGATAAAAGAAGGTGAATCCACTGGAACTGGATTGTTATAAACTAAAAGTCCATACGAAGAAAGAGCACCCAAAGCAATAAAAGTTATGAGCAAAATCCAATAACGTTTTTCTTCTTTCTTAGAACGAAAAGCTCTAGCGGATCTATTTTTATTACGAAGGCTAGAATCGATCGCAATATTTTCTTTACTTCTATATTCCAATGCGTTCATCTTAGCCTCCTTGGTTTTCTTTGTCTCAATAAAATAGTAATAAATACGACTGCACCCGCTGTTCCAAGTATTAAAGAGACAGGCACTTCAAAAGGCATAATAATTGTTCGAGAAATTATGTCACAAACCGTTATAGTCCCCATGCCTATCACACATACCCAAGGCAAATTGCTCCTAAGATCATCTCCTCTAAACATCGAAACAATATTTGGGACAATCAAACCTAAAAAAGGTAAATTTCCAATAACAGCTGCAACAATTCCAACTGCAAAAGAAATAAGGCCCGTACCCAAAAGAACGATCCTGTTGTAATTAACGCCAAGGCTTGTTGCAACATCTTCCCCTAGCCCAGCTAAAGTCAATCTATTAGCATAAATAAAAATAAGAATAGTAACGATAACAATTAGCCATAAATATTCATACCTTCCAACTTGAACATTCGCAAAAGAACCTACAAACCAACTTTCAATATTTTGCGTCATTTGAAAAACGAGTCCAAGAAAAGTGGAAATGGCAGAAATGACTGCTCCAAGCATCAGCCCAATGATTGGGACAATTAAAGACGAACGAAGTTTAACTCTTCGTAAAAATAAAAAGAAAATCATAGTTCCTATAAAAGAAAAAATGATTGCACCAGTCATTCTTAGAACCAAAGTTGGTGCAGGAAATAATAAATAAACAAAAAGAAGGCCCAAGCCTGCCCATTCAATCGTTCCTGTTGTCGTAGGTTCAACTAAACGATTCTGTGTAATAAGTTGCATTACAAGGCCTGCCATTGCCATGGCAGCTCCGGTAAGCATTAGTGCCACTGTTCTTGGAACACGAGTTATGAAAAACATCTCCATTCCATCTTCTTGTCCGTGTATATCATAAACTCCAGTAAACAGTGATATAATGCCTAAAATAATAACAACTATAATCGCTAGTATAAAAGGTTTTGTCCATATTTTATTGTGGTTATAAAACTGGGATTGAGAATTATCCTCAATCCCAGTGACTGCATTTTTTGGCACTATGTTATACTCCTTTACACTACTTAGCTAAAGTGTTTGCAACGTTTTCAAATAACTCCAAATAAGTTTGGATTGATTCATTTAAGTAAGTGTCATTTGGTGCATAAACAATCTGTTTTTTAGAAACAGCCGTTGTGTTTTGAAGAGCAGGTGATTTATCAATAACATCCTGAGCAGGAACTGCATCAGGTAAATCAGACATTGAAGCATCACGATCTAGTACGAAAAGCCAATCAGGATTGCTTTGTGCAATCGCTTCAACAGAAACTTCATCACCTTGATGATCTGAAGAAGAATCTTTAACATCTAATGCTGGAGTCCATCCAAAGATTTCATACATTGGTCCCCAAACGCGTCCAGAACCAGGAGCTGAATAACCAATATCTCCACCAGAAACGATAACACTCATCACTTTATCTTTTCCATTATATGCAGACTTAGCTTTTTCGATCACTTGATCAAAATCAGCTGTCAATTGTTTAGCTTCTTCATTTTTATCAAAAATTTGTCCTAAAGTAAGTGTAGCGTCTTTAAGTCCATTTACTAAGTTTTCTCCAGGTGTAGCAGCTTCCTCAGAAACATCAACATTAAGATCAATAACAGCTGCATTTGGTACTAGTTTCTTGATATCTTCATAATAGTCAGCAAATCTTTGACCAACAATTACAAGTTCAGGGTCTGCTGCCGCTAAAATCTCAAAATTTGGTTCGCGGTGATTTCCAATATCTTGAACTGAATCATCCTTTACATATGGTGAATCCGCAGGCATTACATCCTTTGGAGCAGCAGCTAACTCAATATCCCAATCAGCTAAAGTTTCAAACGTTCTATTATCCAAAGCAACTACATTCTTAGGATTTACAGGAACAGTAACCTTTCCATGAGCATCAGTGATTTCAACTGTTTTAACTTCAGTAGAGTCTTTTTCTTTCCCCTTATCTTCAGTCTTGCCAGATTCATTACTTGAATTTGAGCAAGCTGCCAACATTAAAACAAACATTGCCATCATAATGACAGTTAATTTAAACTTCCCCATCTCTCATACCTCTTTCCTTATGTATAAACTTTATAGTCAAACAGATTATTGAATTGATAAAATTAATATCTATCGTTATATTTTTATTCGCGATTTAAATAATAATTATCTCTATATTAACATAGTGCACAGCGATAAAAAAGTAATGATAATAATTATCAATTTCAATGTTCTATTCAAGTATACCAAATCAAAAAATATTATCAACTTTTTTTTTGGGGGATCAATACCAACTTCTGTTCTTGACAAGAAAAAGGACATAAAAAAGCATCTGTATCTGTTATGTTGAAAGCGTCAAACCGAAACATAACAGATACAGATGCATTCTCATTTTAACAATATTCTAACTTTGCAGAGGAAGACGAGGAGGATATCGTGACACATCGATTTATTTTACCCTGTAAAAAGAGCGATATTCGATATCACCAACTTTTATCAGCTATCAGCTACGAAGATTTTCCACACCCGACACGCATCTTAAAAAATTACGATCGGGCCGGCTATAACATTTACTTTGTCAATATCACTAAAAAGTTCATTTATCACCTGTATGATGATCGTGGCTGTGATGTGGTCGCATCTAATAAAGAAGATTTGCGTCCACTTTATAAAGAACGAAATGCTTGGATATTGGATTATGACCGTGAACAGATTGATAAACTGTTTAAATAGGAAGTAGGTGATTGTATGAAATATACTTGTCCTTGTTGCGGATATAAAACATTAGAAGAAGAACCACCAGGTACGTATGATGTATGTGAAATTTGTTTTTGGGAAGATGATATAGTTCAATTTAATGACCCCGATTATGAAGGTGGGGCAAATGAAGTTTCATTGAGACAAGCACAAAAAAACTTTAATAAGTTTGGAGCTTGCGAAGAGGTCTGTATTCGGTCTGTAAGAAAGCCCAATGAGAAAGACATAAAAGATCCTAATTGGAAAGCGTTAATTTAAAGATAATTTAACAAAAAGCGGCTATTCAAAAAGTCAGTGAAAATTAACTTCCTGCGACAGCCGCTTTCTCTTGGCAAGTAACCATGATAAATATTCATTCTGTCACCTTCGATTTAAGATAATTTTTTATTTCCTCAACATCATCTACCTCTCTTTTTGGAAGTATGTATGCACTTACTGAGCTGTTATAAAGATAGATGTTATGTTTGTCCTCACTAATAGTTTTAATGCCTGACCAAGTTACTTTTGTTTCACCGTTAGAAGTCGAATCGATGATCCCCTCTTCCGACAAAATCATATGATGTTCACCTAATAGACCCTCGTTCGTGCCCTCTTGTATCATTTTCTTAGTATTTCGGATAACATAAAAATAGAAATATCTTGGATCAAGCGTGTTGATTAACCAAATTTAGACAGACTTCTCCTACTCTAATCAAAATAGTGATACAGAAATAAGACCATCCGATCCCACCACTGTAAGGGTAATGCGCCTGTCAAAAGCATGCGCTGAAAAGCCACTGACGACAGGTTCGATTTGGAAATGGAGGATTTTGTCTGTTTATATAACCAATGAAGCAGCACATAGGCAATTAAGGCGGCGAAAAGCTGGTTGAATACCGCATTTTCGGTCGTACCAAATAAAACAGGCACATTTAAATTTTGCTTGATCCAGCGAAAAAAGGTTTCGATGCCCCAGCGCGCTTTGTACATGTTGGCGATTTCTTCTGCCGACACATGACGTAAGCTGGTCACGGCACGAACTTCTCGTCCTTCATCATCTTTAAAAAACACCACTCGATGACGTTTTTCCGAACGAGATTGAACGGAACCAAGTAGACAAGTCCTATCTTGGGTCACGTTTGAACCCTCTTGTGGCAAGCGTTGTAAGGATTTGATCTGAGACAACTCCACGTTTTCCTTCATCCGGATCACGAAATCTTGTCCTTCTCCGAGAAAGCGATCGATCCGTTGAATTTTAAAATAGGCACGGTCTTCTACTAAGATAAACCGAGGGTCCGCCAGATGCTCGCCGATAGGCCCATCGTGTGTCAGACCAGTGGATTCAACGACTTTCAAGGGCATTTGTGTCTCCAATGAAAAACTCACATGAAGCTTGATGCCTGAGCGTTCGCCATGATAAACGGCCCAAGGAAGTCGAGTTTTTCCGACCGTGATCGTAGTAGAATCCACGAGAAGTAGGTGCTTAGGCATGTTCAACGTGCGACGAGTGGCACGGTTACATTTACGAACGACTAAATCAAATACGTTCTTCATTAATTCGTAATCAAGCTGACTCATCTTTTTTGAAAGAGTGGAATAGTTGACATCGACAAGTCCCGCCGATGATCCGACATCGGCACAGTAACGCAAGCTTTTCCACTCACAAGCAGCCGCCATCACAAGGTACTGAATTAACGTTTTGACATCCAGCTTTCGTGCGGTATCTTCATAACCAACGAGTTCAATCAATAGTTTTAGCTCTTCATCGGAAATAAACTTTTGAATCAAATTCGGGAACATGGTATTCTGTTTCATAGGGACACCTCTTCTCGTTTATGTTTGGTCGTACTTACATTTTACAAGAAGGTGTCCCTTTTTGTCGTCTTTTTATGGAAGATTATGCATAATCAACACGCCTGGTGTCCTTATTTAATCATATTAACGGGTTAATTAAAGGCTAATTTTTCCATTTTTATATGAAACGGTATCCAACGAACCTACTTCTCAAGCCATTTATTTAAAGATTGTTGCAACTGTGGTTTTTGATATACAAAAAAAGGCTTGGATTTGAATTTTGTTTCGCAACTTTCGATTATACTAGGGATAATAATATCTTTACTTCGTTTAGAGCAAATAGACTCACAAATTTTGTTAGTGATAATCTGCCTTTCTTTTATTGGAATTATTTCTGTCCATAGCCAATAAAGAATACTTGAGACTAAATCTATCAAAAATTCTATATTAAAATCTTCGTTTTTTAAATAATCAAGGAGTAGCTGCATTTCATAATCCATAACATAATTTTTCTCTTTTAAATGATTTGCAAAAACTTCTTCTGTAATTGGTATTAAGGTATAATTAGCCATTAATAATTTTCCAATCAACCAAGTTCGTTCTTGTTGAGTGTACATATTTTTAAATTTTAGTAAATTTATTATATCTAGTGTGGAAATACAGTTAATATTATGCTCATTTTTGGCTATATCTCGTATAGTTACACTATCAATTAATAGATGTAGTGATTGATTTTTACATATTTCAAAAATACTTTCTATAAATGAAATTTCTTCAGGTTTTGAAACTTGATTCTTAATAGTATTACCAACTAATATACAATTTTCTTTAATCCAGTTAAGTAAAAATTCTTGATTTTTTACTGTTTCCCTTACTTGTTCCGGGCTGTATTCAGTTACTTGTATTTTTTCATTTTCATATGACATTATCTTAATACCATTGTGTATAGAAACCTTGTTATTATAATACTCTTGTAAAGCCGCATCAAATTGTTCTTGTTGAATGTATAACTTAAATTCTGATTTAAGCATTTCAAGTAATTTTAAATCAGATAACATTAGTAATGTAGTAAAGTCACATAAAATCTCCTTTGTAGATAAAGCCATTTTTAAACCTGACACCACTTCCTCAATAGAACCATTTATAATCCTTATTGGCAATTCTTTATTATTTATTACAAATGCCCATGTTTCAAAGGGACCTTTATTCAAGACTTTTACTAAGAAGTTTATAGGGAGTTTATGCTTAATAAATAAAGGAATTAGCTCTTCAAAAGATTCTTTTGGGAGTTTTAAATTAGAAATTAACTCAGGAGATATATCACCATTCTCTGGTATTGTAATTTTTTTTAAGATAGGCTCTTCATCAGGGAATGTAGTTTCAAAATTTTCCATAACGTTTTGATATTCTTTTATCCAGCTCTCTTCAGGTTCATCGATAAATTGACTTAAAGTTGAAAAATGATAAAAGTAAAATCCCCATATTTGCGCATAACTTTTACCTGCCATAAAAGCCTTATATGCATATGACATTGACTTTCTATACTCCATGGCTTCTTTATATGCAAAACTTATTAGCTGATAATCCTCAATGTTTCCATGTTTATTTACTTCAATTTCCGCAGCAGATAACACTTCCAGACTAGTTTTAATATTACCAAGTTGATAAAAACAATTTGCGTATCTTAATTGGTATCGTAATTCTCTAGTCTGTTGATATAGTGACAAATAATTTTCCTTTGCCTTTTCATACCACCCGTGATTGAAATAAATTGTTGTAATTATCTCGAAAATAGCAGTAGATTTAAAAGGCAACCTTTCTTCTAAATCAATAATGGTTCTATACTCATTAAGATGATAGAGAGCTTGTATATATCGGTTAACTAAAGATTCATGTTGTATCCAATTAGGAATCGTAACAATAATTTCTTTTAATTTTTTATAATCATCTTTAGTTTGCTTATTAAAATAAGCAACACTTAGGATGATTTTTGCTGACGCCACATCTTTGTTGTTGAATTTATCCAAATTAGGCTCTAAGAGATATATCGTATTATCCCAATCTTGTTTTTTATAGGCATAGTATCCATTTAAAATATTTTTGATTGAAATATTGGACTCCTTGATAGAAAGTGAATCAATTAGATCTATAATTTCGGAATGCTTTAATTGGGCATACAATCCATCGATGTACTTAGCATAATAAGAGAAGATATTCTCAATAGGATTTTGAAAATAATTTTCTTTTAGAAGTTGGACGGCCTTCTCAGGGGTGCCTGTATTTATATATGAATCAGCCAAAATTAACATTTCATCAAGATCTATTCCTTGTTTAGTTTTTTTCTCTTCTAGCAAATTCACGGATTTTTCCCATTCATTAGAACCGATAATATTTAGAAGTAGATTGTTAAATGTGGTGCTACTAAAATTTTTATTTTTTTGAAACAATTCTTCATATAAAATTTTAGCCTCTGAAAATCTATTTGTTCTAAAATAAAGACAAGCTTTCAGTTCTTTAACCCTATCCAATATATAAGACTTTTCGGTAGTATGATTTTCTATACTTTCAAGAAGTGGTAGCACTTCTTGAAATGTGAGTTCTGGATATATAATTTTATTTCTAGATAAATCTGTCTCTACTTTTAACACTATTGCTTCGGCTTTTATTAACAACCAAGTGATATTAAGTTGGTCGTTTTTTAATTTTTCATTTGTGAGATTAATAACTTTTTCAAATTCCTCTAAAACAATCCATATATTAGCTTTTATTTCTTCGTAATCTTGTTCTGGCTGTTTTTCAATAATATCAATGGCTTCTTTAAATCTACTTTGGCTTGTTAAAATATTTAATAAGACATTTATATTTTCAGGTGTCTCTCCAACCATTTTTATAGCTTCTTTGACGTGAACTTCAGCTTTATTAAACCGTTCTTCAAGTATGTTTATAAGAGCCAAAAGTCTTTCTTTTCTAGCTTCGTCTTTGCAATGTGTGATGGCTGTATAGAGATGTGGAATGGCATTTTCAAATTCCTTATTTCCGATATAAGTATTTGCTATTACTATATGAAGCTCTAAGGTTTCGTCGGGTTTTATGTTCGGTTTATCTAATCTTTCGATAGCTTTTTCACGAGCGCTCTTAAGGAGACCTTTTTTCATTAAATCATTTAAATCTTTAAATTCAGTAGGGGTAATTACCTCTCTTAAGTAACGATTATTTTCTTCAGCTAAATCAATAGCTAAAATTTGCTTATCGATCATCGAGTTAAAGCCTTCTTCAATTGTCTCTTCTAATGTTCCAGTTTTGTATAGTAGTTCTAAAAATTCCGGCTCCCAATTTTTTATTTTATAGTCATTTAATGAAGACGCTATTAATTCGAAAAAAGGCCTTATTAGGTCTTGATATTCTTGATAGGATTCAAAATAAGGGTCAAGATTTAACTTATCCAAATTAATATTTGATGGAGTCCCTTCTAGAATCCAACGAAATACCTCACTTCTATTAATGGAGTCCTCTAATAAAGCTATTGCTAATTCATCAGGTAAATTTAATACTGTTTTTGCGTCATCGAACGCTGCCTTAAACATTAGTGTGATTTTTTGAGTGTAATTATCTTTTACCCATTTATCTTTAATATCACGAACGAATTTTTTGTTTTTAAATTTTGGTAGCAGATAGGAAGAAAATTTAGGCCCTAAAGTTTTTAAAAAAATAATCCAAGATGAACCAATCATAATATACCTCCCCTTTCATTTGGACTCTTATATAATTATAATAATTTATTTATTGTACACAAAAGAGTAATCTTACATCCATACTAGCACCACGCCGAACCTTTAATGAAATAAATTGTTGTGTTTAGTATTAGACTTATTTCAAGGTAATGGAAATGCACATAAATCTAGGTATGTGCACTTTATATTTTCGTACAAATTAATTTGATATCGGATCCAGCGTGTTGATTAACCAAATTTAGACAGACTTCTCCTACTCTAATCAAAATAGTGATACAGAAATAAGACCATCCGATCCCACCACTGTAAGGGTAATGCGCCTGTCAAAAGCATGCGCTGAAAAGCCACTGACGACAGGTTCGATTTGGAAATGGAGGATTTTGTCTGTTTATATAACCAATGAAGCAGAACATAGGCAATTAAGGCGGCGAAAAGCTGGTTGAATACCGCATTTTCGGTCGTACCAAATAAAACAGGCACATGTAAATTTTGCTTTATCCATCAAAAAAAGGTTTAAATGATCCAGCGAGCTTTATACATGTCCGCAATCTCCTCTGCCGACACATGACGTAAGTTAGTCACGACACGAACTTCTCGTCCTTCGTTATCTTTAAAAAACACCACTCGATGACGTTTTTCCGAACGAGATTGAAGGGAACCAAGTAAACAAGTGATATCGTGCGTCACGTTTGAATGCTTTTGTGGCAGACATTGTAAGGATTTCTTACGAGATAATTCCACATTTTCTTTCATCCGAATCACGAAATCTTGCCCTTCTTCAAGAAAGCGATCGATCCGTTCAATTTTAAAATAGGCAGGGTCTTCTACTAAGATAAACCGAGGGTCCGCCAGATGTTCGCCGATAGGCCCATCGTGTGTCAGGCCAGTGGATTCAACGACTTTCAAAGGCATTTGTGTCTCCAATGAAAAACTCACATGAAGCTTGATGCCTGAGCGTTCGCCATGATAAACGGCCCAAGGAAGTCGAGTTTTCCCTACGGTGATCGTGGTGAAATCCACAAGAAGCAGGTGTTTAGGCATGTTCAACGTTCGACGAGTCGCTCGGTTACATTTGCGAACAATTAAATCAAATACGTTCTTCATTAATTCGTAATCAAGCTGACTCATCTTTTTTGAAAGAGTGGAATAGTTGACATCAACAAGGCCCGCCGATGAACCAACATCCGCACAGTAGCGCAAACTTTTCCACTCACAAGCAGCCGCCATCACAAGGTATTGAATTAACGTTTTCACATCCAGTTTTCGTGCGGTATCTTCATAACCAACTAGTTCAATCAATAGTTTTAGCTATTCATCGGAAATAAACTTTTGAATCAAATTTGGGAACATGGTATTCTGTTTCATAGGGACGCCTCTTCTCGTTAATGTTTGGTGGTACTTACATTTTACAAGAAAGTGTCCCTTTTTGTCGTCTTTTTATGGGGAATTATGCATAATCAACACGCCTGATCTTGGATAGAAAATAATCCACAGAATACTCACTACTAAAAAAGTAATGAATAACCCAAGAAAAGGCATACTTCCGACTTTTGAAAATACAAAGGATGCAATGATAAAGAGAATAGGAGTTAAAAACCTTTGCATATTCAATACTCTTTTGACCGCTTTTGAATTTTTAACGTGAAACATATTGAAGTTTAAATAATCCTCTTCTGTTAAATTGTAATTTATCTCCATTACCAATCTCCTTTATTAATAGAGTTTCTGCTTAAAAAGCTTCATCACACCAAAAGCAGCACCTAATGCTAATAATGAGATCATTAATGGTGACATCAAATGTGCGCTACCAAACTCGGCTTCAGCTGGCAAAGATGCAGCGTTTCCCGTTACAAAGTCTGGTGTATAAAACGCAGTTAATACTAGACCCGAAACTATTTGAAGTGCGCCATAAGCTAAAATGAAGCTACCTGTAAACAGTAAATATTTCTTCATGTCAACTCTCTCCCTTTTGCAATTTTTTCATTACCATTAGTTTACCACATACTATGACTTATTAGGTAAAAAAAGTAATTTGTTATACCTCCAGTCTTTAGGAGCACTATGAACCATAATTGCAAAATCAATTGTGGGAAAGCTATTTAAAACAAAGCCTCATCATTTCAATCTCACGCTATAAAATCGCATAGCTTCAAGGCTCCCTTCTGACTCAAACACTCCTGCTTTTATTAGTTTTTTTAGTCGATATTCTAAAAAGGAATCACCTACATGTTGTTCTAGGTGCCCTAACACATCACCGATCAGTCTTGTTGCTTTCATAAAGCCTTTTAATTGCGGTTTTCTATGTAAATACTTTGCTCTTTGAATAATAAATTGGTCATAGTAGTCTTCAGGTGCACTTTCAATTCTTCCGTTCTTCCATATTCTTAATGCTTCACGATTTTCAGCAAGAGTCAGCCATTCTCGTTCAAGCTTCTTCCGTTCAACTTGTGATAAAGACGGCTTCATTTGACTTTGCTCATAAATCACTTGGAGTTTCTCCGGAGGTATTTCACCTGTATGCATTACTACATATTCTATATTCAGTTCGTTAAAGTGTTCCGCATAAGTCGTTGTCGAGTTAATCACGTTCATTTCATTCGTTTTATTCTTTAATAAATGCAGAACAAATCGCAGTCCTGTTTGCTCATGAGAACTTTCAGATACCCATATCGTAATTGGCACATTTTCTGGGATAGACAATATTTGATCCATCGTCTTTTGATAGCGCTGTTTATATTCATGAAAATCTTCAGCCATAAGATTTTTCATCCAATCCATTCTTGCTTCTTCCCCCACTTCTTCATGCAATCGAAAAATAGGACCGATAGAAAATATATCCCAAAACGAAATAACTCTTTCCACTTTATTGACGCCCAGCGTTTTTAAAGCTACTTTTAAACTTCCGGCAGGAGAATCACCGAAAAGAATGTGCACCCTTTGAAACTGTTCTTCTTTTTTCATTTCGGATCGCTCTTTTGATAAACGTAAAATCATCTCATATACCTTTTCCACATCATATACAAACGCCTTCTCTGAATAATCCGTTTCTTGCATAAGATTCAAACGTAATAAAACGTGAAATAGTAAAGATTTCGCTTCTTCATTAGGCAATTCTGCAATGATCTTTTTTAATTCTTCTACTTCCATGTTGTATCCCTCCGAAACATTTCTGATTAGCTTTCATCTAAAGGAAAAGTGCATTTTTCTTACTCGATGTGGTCTCAGAAAACGAATAAAGATGGATTTCCCCATTCACAAAAGATTTAACTTGAAGGTAACTTTATGATTACTTTTACGGTGAATTTTGATTCAATAAAAAGAGCAGGGAGATTTCCTGCTCTTTTTCCCTTAACTTTTACAAAGTAATCAACATCAGTCGGCCCTTTTATCAAAACACTCTTCGCAAATCAAAGTCCCTTCATTTTGTAAATATGCTTTAATTTCTGTCATCCCTTTTCTTTCTGGGTAACGCATTTTTACAAACACAACATCATTTCCTTTTATTTCTTTTTCGCATACCGAACAATTAGGTATTGTTTTAAACATAGTGGGCCCTCCTCAAAAACTAAAAACTTTTATTTAATTACCCTTTTAAAACCAGCTTCGCAACCGCCTCAACATGCGCCGTCATCGGAAACATATCGACAGATTGAATATATTCCACATCATACATCCCGCTCAATTGGTTAATATCCTTCGCCAATGTCGATGGATTACACGAAACATAGATAAAACGTTTCGGTTTGATTTTTTTCAATGTGTCTAAAAATTTCTGATCACAACCCGTACGTGGTGGATCGACAATGACCACATCTGGCTTCCATCCTTGCTTGAGCCATTTCGGCAGCCATTCTTCTGCTGTACCGACTTCATATACGGCGTTCGTATTGTATGTTTTCGCATTTTTTCTCGCATCATTAATTGATTCAGCGATAACGTCCATGCCGCGGATTTCTGCCGCCTCTTTGCCGACCCACAGCCCGATCGTACCAGAGCCGCAATAGGCATCAACGATTTTTTCCGTTCCTGTTAACGCTGCTGCTTGCTTCACTTCATTGTAGAGCTTTGTTGTCTGTACAGGATTCAATTGAAAAAAAGCTCTCGCTGATAGTTCGTATGTGTAGTCTTCTAGCTGTTCTTCGATCGTTTCTTGACCAGCTAATGTGACGGTTTGGTCGCCAAAAATTAACGACGTTTTCTTCGGGTTAATGTTGTGCATAATCGATGTCACTTCTGGCAAACGTTTTTGAATTTCATCAACGATTAAGGCTTTTTTCGGCAGTTCGTTCGTAGCAGTAATGAGTACGACTTGGATTTGCCCCGTTGCAATTCCTACTCGCGTGACGATCGTTTTCACAGCGCCTTGTTTTTTCTTTTCGTCATAAATGGAGACGTTGACATCTTGTAAAATGTTTTTCACCGTTGTTAATACATGATTGATGGCTGGCTGTTGGACGTTACAATCAGGAATATCAATTAATTTATGAGAGTTTAAGCTGTATAAGCCGGCGACGACTTTCCCGTCTTTTTTCCCTACTTGAAATTGGCTTTTGTTGCGGTAATTCCACGGATTGTCCATGCCGATTGTTTCGCGAATATTAAGCGATTCAATATTAAGCTTTGTGTGCCGTTCCAGTGATTGGATTAAAATATCACGCTTCTCTTTTAACTGTTGGTCATAGGATAAATGCTGTAGCTGGCAGCCTCCACATTGCTCGTACACAGGGCATGGAGGCGTTGTTCGATGCGGAGACGCTTTACGAATTTTTTTGATTCTACCTTCCGCAAATTTCGGGTGAACCTTTGTTGCTTCAACGACGACCTCTTCCCCTGATAAAGCTCCTGGGACAAAGACGACTTGGCGTTTAAAATAACCAACGCCTTCCCCATTAATGCCGATCCGTTTAATCGTTAACGGAAACGTTTGTTTTAATTTGATTTTCATTTGATTTTGTTGCTTCATTATCATTAAGCCTCATTTCACAGGTTTGCTGTTATTAGTATAACAAAAAATAGTACCGTATAAGAAAGAGGGGATAAGTTTGAGGAAAAAACAATTGACTCCCACAATTGTGCGGGAGTCCGGCGTTTACGATTTTTTTCGAGACTTCATATAATGATCTAAGCTTTCAAAGCGATAGCCCTTCTTTTTCAAATCTTTGATCGCTTTCGGCAGTGCTTCGGCATTGTCTTTTGAGACAGAGTGCAGTAAAAGCACCGCTCCTGGGTGGACTTGCGCCATAATGTTGTCATAGGCATATTGCCAGCCTCGTTGGTTGTTTGTCTCCCAATCCTTAAAAGCGAGCGACCACATGACATGGGTGTAGCCCTCGTCTTTCGCCAGCTTTAATGTTCGCTCACTTAATACTCCACGCGGTGGCCGCAAATAAGGCATGCTTTTTTGTTTTGTTAATCGAGCAGTCTCCTCCTTTACTAGCCGCAATTCTTCTCTTAATTTCTCATCGTTAACTTGCGTTAGATCAGGGTGAGTCCAGGAATGGTTGCCGATAATATGCCCTTCTTTATGCATTCTTTTCACTAAATCCGACGCGCTTTTCAAATAATGACCTGTGACAAAGAAAGCGGCGGGTACTTTTTCTTTTTTCAGCGTATCCAGAATGTTTTTCGTATAGCCATTTTCATACCCATTATCAAACGTTAAATAGATGACTTTTTCATTCGAGCTCGCTTTGTAAAATCCACCGTATCTTTCGAGGAGCTCATCGTATTCTTTGCCTGCTTGTGCTGGCTGCTCATCTTTTCCTTTTTGAAAGCCCCAATGAATCGCTTGATTCGACATCGAAAAAGCAGTAGAAGCGAAGATCATTAGGAACAGTGACACCAACACGCTATATTTCAACCATTTCATACGCATCTTCCTTTGCTCTTTTCCTTTAGTTTCAATCGAAAGCAGGAAAATATCCGTTCATTATGGAGAAAGATTTGGTAAGGTCGAAGAAAATTAACTATCATCAAAGAAATCGAGTAGAGGGAAAATAAAGTAATTTATTTTCGCCCCTCTCACAACACCGTACGTACGGATCGCGTATACGGCGTTTCAATTTATATTACAGTGTGTACTTTTAGATAGTGTTCTAAAGCAGAGGGTATTCCCCTCTGCTTTAGTCTTTTGTTGGAGATTGCTCTTTGAACAACTTTCGATAATCCTATATATCGGTAGCCTTTTCGACAGAAGGCTAATCCTTTCGCTTCTTCCTCCGGAATCCCTAGTTGAATTAGCGATTTGATTTGTTTCCTAGGTACCTTCCATTGCTTCCAGATGATCACTCTAATTCTTGAGCGTAGCTTCATATCTATTCGTTTCGTCGCTTTTTTCATGTTTGCGATTTTGAAGTAATTTACCCATCCGAATATAACTTGTTTTAGTTTCAATATTCGGTAGTCTAACGGGACACTCCAGTTTCGCTTGGTCAGTTGTCGAAGCTTTCTTTGAAATTTCTGTACTGAAATTGGGTGTGGTTTCACTTGATATCTCTTATTTTTAGAATCGTAATAATATCCAAACCCTAAGAATTTCAACTCTTTTGGGCGGGAGATTTTACTCTTTTCTACATTGACTATCAACCCTAATTTTTCTTCTATAAATCTTGCGATTGATTTCATCACTCGGTTCGCTGCTTTCTCGCTCTTCACAAAGATAAGTGCGTCATCAGCGTATCTCACGAATTGGAGTCCTCTACTTTCTAGTTCCTTATCCAGTTCGTTCAACATAATATTACTCAACAGAGGGCTGAGGTTGCCTCCTTGCGGAGTGCCGACTGGTGTTTCTTCATATTTCCCATTCACCATAACCCCACTGACTAAGTACTTTCTTATTAGAGAAATGACATCTCCATCATCTATTGTGTTGGCTATAATTCGCATGAGTTTATCGTGGTGGACTGTATCGAAGAATCTTTCAAGGTCAATGTCCACAACCCAATCGTATCCATCGTTCAGAACTTCCAAGCTTTTTGTAATTGCCATCTCACAACTTCTTTTTGGTCTAAAACCATAACTGAATTCACTGAACTGCTTTTCAAATATCGGACTGAGTACTTGATGAATGGCTTGTTGAACTACTCTATCCACTACTGTTGGTATTCCCAATTTGCGCATCTTTCCATTTTCTTTTGGGATCTCCACTCTTAAGGCAGCTTGTGGTTGGTATTTTCTCGTTCTGATGCGCTGGCGTAGTTCATCTTTGTTCTCTTTCAGATATTGTTTTAGTTCATCGACTGTTACTCCATCGACCCCACTTGCACCTTTATTTTTATAAACACGCAAGTAAGCTTCATTCATGTTTTGATTACTTAACATCTGTTCTAAAAGTTTCACACTCGTTTCTCCTTTCCTCTCACGTAGTAAGTAATATCTCCATTTTGGTTATCCTTTGAGATACGCTCATTCTTTCCCCATTAACACATTCGGAGTTCGTTATTTACGCATTCGTGGCGTTGAAACACTATAAATTGTTCAGCCCTTCATGAGTTTACTCATTACTATGGCTTCTGCTGACTTCTTGCGACTAACCGTTTTCGACTGTACTACTGTACATTCGCAAGACCTCCCAGGGTAAGACAACTATCTTTCCTCTTTTACTCGCCTGATTTACTCAATAAAGTTACGCACATCTTTTGGACTTTGACTTGTTCTGGAGCCCCATCCCTTTATAGAGCCTTAGTATCAGATTTCTGTTCGTCGAGTCAAGATTTTATTCCACGCTTCTTCCAGCCCTTACCTCACGATAAATACCTTGCGCTTCCTTAGTGGTTGGTCGATGTGTACCCCCACAGTGGACTTTCACCACCTAGATAGTTGCCATGCCTGGCACACAGCTAAAAAGCAGCCGAATTAACTTCGACTGCTCCCTCATTATTTCAAGCTTATTTAAATACTGGCTCTTTAAATTGAGCTAGTTTTTCTAGTGATGATTTGTCTACAGCTTCGTGAAGGCTGTTGCCATGCGAGTCCATTGTGACTACTGCTGTGAAGCCTTCTACTTGTAGGTGCCACATTGCTTCTGGAATACCGAATTCCATTAAGTCGACACCTTCTACTGATTTAATACAGTCAGCGTAGTATTGAGCTGCTCCACCGATGGCATTTAAGTAAACGCCGCCGTGTTCTTTTAGAGCTGCTAATGTTTTTGGTCCCATACCGCCTTTACCGATTACCGCACGGATACCAAATTTCTTCATGATATCTCCTTGATAAGGTTCCTCACGAATAGATGTTGTTGGGCCTGCTGCTTTTACATGCCATTGGCCTTCTTCGTCTTTTAGCATAACTGGACCGCAATGGTAGATGACTTGTCCATTTAAATCTACTGGTGCATCGTGGTCTGTTAAGTATTTATGAATCGCGTCACGACCTGTGTACATCATGCCGTTAATACGAACGACATCGCCCACTTTTAACTCACGAATTTGCTCTTCTGTAATTGGGGCTTGTAAAGTCACTGTGCGGCTTTCAGACTTTGTTTCTTCCGCTTGTTGGTCGAATGTGATTTTTTCGCCATCTTGGTATAACCATTCTTGAATCTCGCCTGTTTCAGGATTGATTTGTACACCTAAGCGACGGAATGCCCAGCAGTTGTAGGCAACAGAGACGAAGAAGCTAGCTGGTAAACGGTGCATGACCCCAACTTTACAGCCTAGCAATGTCGTTTCACCGCCGAAGCCCATTGTTCCGATACCAAGCTCGTTCGCATGCTTCATTACATACTCTTCTAGTTTGCTAAGGTCTTCGTTTGGATTTACATCTTCTACATTGCGGAAAAGCTGCTCTTTCGCTAATTCATAGCCAGTTGTACGGTCGCCACCGATTCCAACGCCGATGAAACCTGCGCTACAACCTTGGCCTTGTGCTTGATAAACAGAATGCATAATACATTTACGGATTCCATCAAGATCACGACCTGCTTTACCTAGACCTTCTAATTCACAAGGTAAGCTGTACTGAATGTTTTTATTTTCACAGCCACCGCCCTTTAAAATTAGGCGTGCATCGATATAATCTTTTTCCCATTGTTCAAACTTAATAACTGGTGTCCCTGCACCGAGGTTATTCCCACTGTTTTCCCCTGTTAATGAATCAACGGAGTTTGGACGCAGTTTGCCGTCTTTCGTTGCGCGAATCAACGCCTCATGAATCGCTTCTTTAATAACAAGCTGATTCACTCCCACGGGCGTTTTCACTTTAAACGTCGGCATACCTGTATCTTGGCAAATTGGAGAAATATTTTCATCCGCCATTTGGATATTGTTTGTAATTGTGTCCAAGCTCATTGCTGCACGAGTGCCAGCGTTTTCACGAAGCTTCGCAGCCTTTACCGCACGACGAACGTCCTTCGGTAAATTAGTGGATGTTTCTACAATTAACTGATACATGCTTTCTTGAAATTGTTCAAGATTCATTATAATTCCCCTTCCCTCTTACCTTTATGTATAAGACCCCATACCCTTATTATAGCGCTGAACATATTCGTTTAAAAGAGAATAAATTGAAAACGCAAAAAGTGCCAGAATTGCTTCTGGCACCCGTATTATCTAGTTTTAAATTGTTCGCACTTCACTTCGATATCATCGATCATTTGCAGAAGACGATCAATATCTTCTAACTCCGTTTCAGCAGGATCAATGGAATCCAGCACTTCTAAAAATATATTTAGTCGCTCCTTTAAATAGCCGACTTGCGATTCTTTATCATTAATTGGTTTCATGAGCAATGGCCCCTTTCTTTTTTACACAGTTAAATGGTAGCCGATTGCGAAGTCAATTTCAACGGTTTTCACATATTAGCGAACGGATTGATAGCTAAATGACAGATGGTTTTTAATCGGAATCCAAGCAGTCACCCTTTTAGAAGTAATGTTTTTGACGACGACTGCTCGATTCCATCCTGACATGACTAAATACACTTCCCCGAAAGTCGCTGTCCCTTTTTCGTGGATTGCTGGGGCAAAAGAATGTAAGTAACCAGCCGTTTTCGGTGCGACGTTATAAATGTCATTTTGTTTCGTTCCATTTCCAATAACCGTTGAGTAAGCAAGCGGCAGCTTTGTTTTTTTGCTAGCTGATTTTATCACCATCTCTTGCACTTCATCTGCTCGTGGTACTTTTGCCGATAACCCTCCCTTTACGGTTTTATATGTTTCTTGTACATAGTGCATTTGATAATTGTTTTTTCCACCGCGGTTATCATAGAAATTCGTGTTGATTTTTTGATATTGCCAATTTGGAGTGGTTTCCTCTGAATGGTAGGAAAGCGGCCACTCTCCAAGATAAATTTCCGCTCTCACACCGAAAGCAAACGGAGATTTATTCATATCCGTTTCATTGAGCATGCGAATAAATTTAGAGTTCGTAATCTTCGTCTTAGATGTGCTAAGTAATTCTTTCGTTAACTCTGTCGGCTGTAGTTCCGATATGTCTTGTTCTTCATTTAAAAACGTATTCTCCTTCGCGATATCTTTGACCGAAGGAGGAATTTGAAAAGCTTGTTTCGCCGCAGCGGAATGGGCCCCACTAAACAGAAATACGATTACTATAGATAAAAGCAAACGGATGAATTTCATGATATCACTTCCTCCAAGCCTTCTTTTTCTATAGTTTGTACCCGCAAATCTTCTTTATCCGTTGAAATAAGCGGCTCCATTCGGTGATTTTTTGGCAAAAACTAAAGATGACTGGCGCTTTTTTAGTATTATGGAAACTTCTTCGATGTTGTTAGCCTTTTCTTCGATTTTTCTGATCGTTTCTTTGACCTTGCCAGCCCTTTCTTCGACTTTCATCAATCAATAAAAGCAGCTATCCATTCATCTATAGTAAGTAAAATCCAATGCCCATAATAACGTATGCGGCTAATAACGTTAAGCCTTCAAACCAGTTTGTTTCGCCATCGTTTGAGATGACGATCGCTACCAAAACGGCTGTGACCATCGAAACTAGCTCCGGAACTGTGAACACTAACGGCATCGGATTCACAAATAATAATGATAGTAACACGAGCAACGGGGCTACGAACATGGCGATTTGCAGCGTGGAGCCGATAGCAATTTCAACAGCGATATCCATTTTATTTTTCATCGCCATTAAGATCGCTGACGCGTGTTCGGCGGCGTTACCAACGATGGCGACAATAATGACCCCGATAAATAATTCAGACCACCCAAAGCTGTCACCGACTGCCGCAAATGTATGTACAAGCCCTTCTGATACGTAGGCAACGGCCAGCGTAGCCGCAAACAAAATGCCGAGCGCCTTTCTTTTTGACCATTCCGGCTCCTCATGATGAACCTCTGCATTTTCATCTTGTGAAACATAGACCCCTCGATGAGTGACTAACTTAAAGAACAAAGCAGCTAAATACAGCATAATTAATATAATTGAAACCCCGATACTTAAGGAAAGCGTCTTTGTTTCATTCATATTCATCGTAAAGATCTCTGGAATAACAAAAGCCACAATGACAGCAAACATTAATAATCCTGAATTATGACGAGCATCATGCACATTAAATGTTTGACGTTTATATTTTAACCCACCTAAAAAGAAAGAAAGTCCTGCGACTAACAGCAAGTTTCCTAAAACAGAACCTGTTAAGGAAGCAAGCACCACTTCCACTAGCCCCTCTTTCAAAGCAAAAATCGAAATGATCAGCTCGACCGCATTTCCGAAGGTAGCATTTAATAGCCCACCAATTCGCGGACCAGCGACGATCGCTAAACTTTCTGTCGCTCTGCCCATATAGCTAGATAAAGCAATAATCGTCACACAGTAAATCACAAACATCAAAATACTGGACCAATGCAGTAAAGAGCCTGCGACAGATAGCGGCATTCCAACTAAAACTATGATTCCAAATATTTTACCCATTCGTGTACCTCTCTTCCCTTATAAGTTAGTGACTCTACTCTTTCGTTAAAGCCTATTTTCCCCTCCTTCCGCCATTGTATTCTTTTCCATTTCAGCTGATAGAAAAACAATTATTTATCCCGCATTAACGGGCAGTAAGACTCCTACCTCAAAATTCAACGAAAGCAAAGAAGTTAGGTGGAGGGTCAACTGCCCGTAAAAGCCCGATTGGTTCAACTAATAATCAGTGGGGGATGGAGAACCCCCCACTGATTAAAGTTTCACTTTACCCTTTTCTTTTCCACCGCCCTATGTTAACATATGCTTAATTATAATAATTTTAATTTAAAAATAAGTCGTCTATATTTTTAAAAAAGCTTGTATAAAAGGTATTGATAACGATTTTCACTATCTTTTACAGTTAAGAACATGATTATTATTCTCATTTAAAATTAAATTTTATCAATTAAGGAGGATTTCCCTATGGATGCCCAAGTAAAAGTTTCATCTTCTCATTCAAAGGAACAAGCGATTTGGCTTCAGAAAATACTTCCACATACGGAGTTAATCGCCGCTCTCTTTAGCGGCATACTTATTTTAATCGGGTGGCTATTAGATCATAACGGATTGCACAACGCAGCAATTGTCAGCTATTTATCAGCCTTTGTAATTGGCGGATTTGCCAAAGCAAAGGAAGGGATCGAGGCAACGATTGAAGACAAAGAATTAAACGTTGAAATGTTAATGATTTTTGCGGCAGTCGGCTCGGCCATTATCGGCTATTGGACAGAAGGTGCGATTCTTATTTTTATCTTTGCTGTTAGTGGCGCACTCGAAACGTATACGATGAACAAAAGCCAGAAAGAGATTTCAGCGTTAATGGAGATTCAGCCAGAAGAAGCGTTGCGAGTCGTCGATGGGGTAGAAGAACGCGTCCACACATCCGAATTAGCGATTAGTGATACCATTCTTGTGAAGCCTGGTGAACGAATTCCAGCCGATGGTATGATCACAAAAGGACGGTCTTCGATTGATGAATCGGCGATTACTGGAGAGTCGATCCCTGTATCAAAAGAAATCGATGGAGAAGTATTTGCTGGAACTGTCAATATTACAGGCTCCCTTTACATCGAGGTAACGAAAAAATCAACGGAAAGCTTATTCCAAAAAATCATTCAACTCGTACAATCGGCTCAAAGTGAAAAATCACCTTCTCAGCAATTTATCGAGAAGTTTGAAGGCACGTATGTCAAAGTCGTATTAGCTGTCGTCGGAATGATGATGTTCCTTCCTCATTTTGCCCTCGGTTGGAGCTGGAATGAAACGTTTTATCGGGCGATGGTGTTGCTCGTCGTTGCCTCTCCGTGCGCCCTTGTCGCTTCCATTATGCCAGCGACGTTATCGGCCATTTCCAACGGAGCCCGTCACGGTATTCTTTTTAAAGGTGGCGTACACTTAGAAAACTTAAATCATTTGAAGGCGATCGCTTTCGATAAAACAGGTACATTAACGAGAGGAAAATCAGAAGTTACAGATGTGATTGTTCGCGACGACCTTGATGAAACAGAGTTGTTAAAAGTTGCCGCTTCAATCGAAAGTCAGTCGAACCATCCGCTTGCGCAAGCTGTCGTCCGTTACGCTCGAAAACAACAATTAACTTTTTCTGCCCCAGAGCATTTAGAGGATGTCGCTGGCTGGGGAGTCAAAGGGCAAGTGAACGGTAAAGAGTGGAAGATCGGGAAAGCAGATTTTGTTGGACGTGAAGAAGCTTTTACCTTTGCTTCTGGTCAAGCGAAAGATCTAGCCGCTACTGGAAAAACAACCGTATTTGTGGCCGATGAGCATGGTGTAGCTGCCGTCATTGCGTTAAAAGACTTAATTAGAGAAGAAACAAAGCTCGCTTTAGATTTGCTTCGACAAGAAGGTATTTATACGATTATGCTCACAGGTGACAACGAAAAAACAGCGAAAGCGATTGCGGAAGAAGCCCACTTAGATAGCTTTATCGCCGAATGTTTGCCCGAACATAAAGTAGAACATTTGAAAACACTCATCGAAGAACACGGAACAGTCGCAATGGTCGGAGACGGAATCAATGACGCACCAGCTCTTGCGACAGCCAATATCGGTATCGCGATGGGTGAAGGCTCTGATGTTGCCCTAGAAACAGCAGATATCGTGTTAATGAAAAACGACTTACCTAAAATTGCCGAAGCGATTCGTCTCTCGAAAAAAATGAAACGAATCGTCAAGCAAAATATTGTCTTTTCTATTTCGGTGATCATGCTGCTCATTATCTCAAACTTCTTCCAAGTACTCGATTTGCCACTCGGCGTGATCGGCCACGAAGGAAGCACGATTCTTGTTATTTTAAATGGCTTACGACTATTGAAATCAAGCTAAAAAAGCAACGGCTGCATCGCCGTTGCTTTTTTAAACTTCGTCATTTTTATAAGCATTCATTTCACCGCCGAGTAAAATAATGAATGCTGTTAAATAGAACCAAATCATCATAATAATAATCCCTCCGATACTTCCATATGTAGCAGAGAAATTACCAAAGTTATTCACATAAAAAGAAAAACCGAATGAGGCAGCAATCCAACCAATCGTAGCAAATCCAGCCCCCAAAATAACCGACCGCCACTTTACTTTTACACTCGGAGCAAAATAATACAGACCCATAAACACAGTAAATATTAATATCGGGGAAATCGACCACCTCAACCAATCCCACAAAACAATGAGTTCTTCAGATGCATTGAAATAGCTATAAGCGAGCAAACCTAGCTGCCGACCAAATACTTGCAGTACTAAAGCAGCGGCGACAGTTAAAATCAAGCCGAATGTTAATAAAATCGAGATCCCTCGATTCATATAAAAAGGACGAGTCTCCTCCACACTATATGCCTGATTTAACCCTTTAATAATCGCATTCATCCCATTAGAAGCAGACCAAACCGTCGCAATAATCCCAAATGACAAAAGACTGCTATTGCGAGTATTGACCACTTCTTCGACTGTTGCTTGAATCGTATTTATTGTCTCTGCTGGTGCAAAATCTTTAATTAGTGCAAACAAATCATCCGTTGTAAATGGCAAATACGCTAACAACGTCACTGTAAAAATCATCAACGGAAAAATAGACAACAGAAAAAAGTAGGCCATTTGCGCAGCGGTACCAGCGATATCTGATTCTTGAAATCGCCTAATTAAATGCATGATAAATTTTTTCTGTTTTTCTATCGTGACCTCCAAACCGCCACCTCCGTTTATTTTGAAGTAGCTGAACCAGATTGTTCTTCTTCAGAAAGAAACGTCGTTTTCGTCTCTTCCACTAATTCTTTGATTTGAGGCGTTAACTCTGTCAAACTGCTTACTTTATCGCGAATAAATCCAATATCTTCATTGACCTGCTCATATGTTTCTTTTGCCATATTGATGATTTCCTTAGAAGAATCCAGCAGCTGTTCCCGATTTTTCACTAATTCACATGCTTGTTTCCCCCATGCATTCACCTCTTCTCTCGTTTTTCGATCCGTCAAGCTAATCGCTCCTCCTATGACAGCACCGATGACTACTCCAGCCACAAATTTAACTTTTCCCATGATATTCATCCCTTCCTTGAAATATATGTACTTTCTTTATTTTCATTATAACTGCTGATCTTGTTTAATGAATTGTAATAAAGCTTGATTTCCCTTACCAATTAGCTCGTAAACCTCTTCAAAATCCCCCGTAAAATAAGGGTCTGGCACATCTTTATTTTTTACTTCTTTCACTAAATCAAGCAGTTGAATCACTTGAGTATTCCCTTTCGAAGCTAGTTTTCTATGAATATTTTTGACATTTTCACTATCCATAGCGACAATATAATGGAAATCCTCTCCGTCTTCAATTTTTAGTTGCCTAGCCTTTAATCCTTCACTCCCCACCTTATACTTTTTCAAAATCGATAATGTACCTTCATGCGGAGGCTTTCCGATATGCCAATGGCCTGTTCCAGCAGAGTCCACTTCAATGATATTATCTAATTTTTCCCTTTTCACTAAATCACGAAACATCGCTTCAGCCATAGGAGATCGGCAAATATTTCCGAGACAAACAAATAACACCCGAATCATTTTTCCACCTTCTTATATGAGAATAATATACCCCTTCTCCATTTTGCCATAAATCCCCTTCATTTCAACGAATAAAATCTATTTTTGTCGGAATATAAACAGAACTTCTCCTTATTTCTATTTGTGGTTTTCAACAAATATTATCTATTTTCTCATTTTTATTTACACAATAGCTAGTTTTTTCAGAATATTCTTATATAATATTAAAAAAGGGGGGAGAAATTATGAATCAGGAAAAACTTCTTGAAGTGCTAAATAGTATTAGCGGAATGATTTGGGGACCACCACTTCTAATCTTATTAGTAGGTACAGGTATTTATTTAACGATTCGTCTCGGATTTTTACAATTGAAGCTGCTTCCCTACTCATTAAAGCTCGCCTTCAGTAAAAGTCAAGATCAGCAATCGCAAGGGGATATTTCCCATTTCCAAGCACTAATGACGGCACTCGCTGCCACGGTTGGTACAGGAAACATTGTCGGTGTCGCCACCGCCGTGTTAATCGGGGGACCTGGAGCGATTTTTTGGATGTGGATGAGTGCCTTTTTTGGTATGGCTACTAAATATGCAGAAGCTGTTTTAGCGGTTAAATATCGCGTGCAAGATGAAGACGGCGAAATGTCCGGTGGACCAATGTATTATTTAGAACGAGGATTAAAACAAAAATGGCTTGGCGTCCTATTTGCTACATTCGGTGCGATTGCTGCCTTTGGAATCGGTAACCTTGTGCAAGCAAACTCCGTCGCAGGCGTTGTTAATTCAACGTTTAACATTCCCGCGTGGGTAACGGGGATAGCTCTCACTATTTTCACGGCGTTAGTTCTGTTAGGTGGGATTAAAAGCATCGGAAAAGTGACGGCATTTTTTGTACCGATTATGGCTGTCTTTTATCTGTTGGCAGGTCTGATCATTTTATTGATGAACATTAGTGACATTCCAGCAGCCTTCGCTCTTATTTTCTCTGACGCTTTCACTGGAAATGCAGTAGCTGGCGGTGCAATTGGTGCCGTCATTCGTTACGGGGTAGCACGCGGTGTGTTCTCCAATGAAGCAGGTCTCGGTTCTGCACCAATTGCTGCCGCAGCGGCAAAAACTGACATGCCAGCCCGTCAAGCCCTTGTCTCTATGACACAAGTATTTATCGATACCATTGTGATTTGTTCTATTACAGGATTGACAATTGTTCTTGCAGGCCAATACAATACCGGTCTTGAAGGCAGTGAGCTAACAACCGCTTCCTTTGAAATGTTCCTTGGTTCCGCCGGTTCCTACGTTGTTGCCATTGGTCTATTATTCTTTGCTTCCTCTACAATCATTGGTTGGTCCTATTACGGCGAAAAATGCTTCTCTTACCTATTCAGTAAAAAAGTTGTGAAATACTACCGCCTCGCTTTCGTTACAGCTGTCTTTATAGGAGCTATCGCCAAACTAGATGTCGTTTGGACCTTCGCTGACATCATGAACGGCTTAATGGCCTTCCCTAACCTAGTCGGACTCGTCGGCCTATCCGGCGTCGTCATCCACGAAACAAAAAATGTCCTAACCGCCATCAAAGAAGAAAAAACAAAAAAAATGAGCGCTTAAATCGAAAAGCGGAAAGCGCCGTTTAGCGACGTATGAACTGGAGCGAGCCGTACGAGATAAAGGAAACACGATGAACGCTAGTGAATCGATGTTGACTTATCGCAAGGAGGAACGTGGAAGTTCACTAGTCGCTAGCGCCTGGAGCTGGACATCAAGAAAAGCGAAAGGCGCTGTCCAGCGGCGTATGAACTGCAATATTCCGCACGAGATAAAGGAAACACGATGAACGACAGTGAATCGATGTTGACTTATCGCAAGGAGGAACGTGGAAGTTCACTAGTCGCTGGCGCTTGGAGCTAGACAAATCGAAAAGTGGAAGGCGCTGTCCAGCGGCGTATGAACTGGAACGATCATGAAAGTCGAAGAAATCTCTCTAAATGTCAAAGAAAATGTTCATCAAGTCAAAGAACGATTTAAAAGATTGAAGAAATCCTTGTTTAGTCGAAGAACTTGCTCGGAACGTTAAAGAATTAGCAACCAACATCGGAGAAAACATTCAGAAAGTCAAAGAAAGTCCGCTATCAACTATGTAGAGCTTCTTGTTCATGCGAGATTAAACATCGCATTGACAAGAAGCTCAAATAATGAAATGATATGAAAAAATGATTCGAGAGGATGAAGAGAATAGTGGATCTTTCTGTAAAGTCGCCTGAGAATATTGAATTTATGATTGAGCAAATTACAACTAAGTTGCGTATGGTAAATGTGGGGGCGATTAAGCCCGATCATTTTGGTGAAGCCTCTTATGAAGATTTGCGAGATCTTTATGAAATGGTGCAGCGAAAAAATCATTTCAGTCCGAGTGAAATGCAGGCTATTGCAGAAGAACTTGGTAACTTAAGAAAATAGTCTATTTCGAACAAATATGACTATTATATAGTTTACAAGCATCTTTTTGGGTCTAACTCTTTAGTTAGACCCTTTTTGTTGATCAAAGCAACTCAAAACTACACACATTTTTTCCCAATAACTGAAGACTTTCCACTTAATTTATGTTAAAGTAATATATGTAACTTTTTTGTAATTGTTTTGCAAACTTTGAAATGGGGGTTTTTTCAAATGAAGAAAAAGTTTTTTGCTTTCGGACTGGCTACGGCACTGATTTTCTCTTCGGGCACTAGCGTATTAGGGGCAACTCCAACAACTAAGGCACCAGCACAACAGATCACAAAGGAACAACAAACTAAAAACATCATCGCTTATGCAAAAAAACTAAAAGGCACACCTTATAAGCAAGGCGGTACAACAACTAAAGGCTTTGATGCATCTGGTTATGTTCAGCATGTATTTGCTAAAAACAAAGTGAAGCTAGCTCGCAGTTCAGCTGCTATGCAAAAACAAGGAACAAATGTCGCACTAAGGAAACTTAAACAAGGCGATCTAGTATTCTACAATACAACTGGTAAACCTAGCAAAAAAGCTAGTTTTGTAGGCATTTATATTGGAAAAAATCAATTTATGGGCGTCTCTACTAAACACGGCGTTACTATCATTGATATGAACAATAAGTATTGGAAATCTAAGTACTTAGGTGCGAAACGCATCATTAAATAGGCACAAAAAAACTGAACCCTATGCTCGGGTTCAGTTTTTTGCTGGAGGTGTATTATTTTCTTGTCCTCCCTGCGGCAAAATCAAGATTTCTACTCGACGATTTTTCGCACGCCCTTCAGCTGTTTCATTAGATGCAATCGGTTGGTATTCACCATACCCTTTTGCACTGAAAAGACGCGGATCGAGTTTTTTATTCTCTAATATGACTTTCATAAAGTTAACAGCGCGCATTGCACTTAATTCCCAGTTGGATTCAAATCGATCATTTTTGATCGGGATATTATCTGAGTGCCCACTAATAATGATATTACGAGGAATATCCATTTCAAGCAGTCGAGAAATTTCTAGAGCAGCTTGACGATTCCCCTCCCCCACTTCAGCAACTCCAGAATTAAATAAGACGTTATCGCGAATCCGTAAAAGAAGTCCTTCACCGTTTAAAGTGGTCTGTACCTTACCTTGTAAATTATTTTCCTCAATGTAGTCAGACATTTTTTGCTGCATCTCAGATAGTTCTTTTTGATCTTTCGCGCCTAATCCACTGATCTGTTCATTCTTTGACTGACTTTCGCTATCATCTGCTGTCTCTGGCGGCTTTGTATTTGGGTACTCCATCACTCCGCTTCCACCTTTAAAGACATCATTGAAAGCTTGAGAAACCTGTTGGAACTTCTGCGCATCGACAGAACTCATCGCAAATAAAACGATAAAGAGAGCGACGAGTAACGTCAATAAATCAGAATAAGGTAGCAACCATGACTCATCTATATGATCGCTTTCTTGTTTCTTTCTCCTCTTTTTAGCCATTTGCTTCAACGCCTTCTTCTAAGAATTTTTTCTTTTCATCCGTTGGCAAATAAGAAGCTAACTTCTGCTCTAATACACGTGGAGCTTCTCCTTCTAAAATCGATAGTACGCCTTCAATCATCATTTCTTTTACTTTGACTTCTTGTTTCGATTTTCGTTTCAACTTATTAGCAAATGGATGCCATAATACATACCCTGTAAAAATCCCCATTAACGTTGCCACGAATGCGGCTGAAATGGCATGACCTAACGCATCTGTATCACTCATGTCGGATAATGCTGCAATCAGCCCAATAACTGCTCCGAGTACGCCAAGTGTTGGAGCATATGTACCAGCTTGAGTAAAGATCCCTGCCCCTACTTGGTGGCGATCTTCCATTGCTGACAACTCTTCATTTAACACATCACGAATATAATCAGCTGTTTGACCATCAATTGCCAAACTTAGTCCATTTTTCAAAAATGGTTCTTCAATTTCGTTCGTTTTTGACTCAAGTGCTAACAAACCTTCTTTACGTGCTAGCTCAGACCAGCCTGTAAACAGGGTGATGACTTCTTGGGGGGTCATCATTTTTTGTTCTTTAAATAAAATACCAAATAACTTTGGCACTTTATTTAATTCATTTCCAGGAAAGGCGATGACGACAGAAGCAATCGTTCCTAAAATAATAATTAACAATGCCGCCGGATTCAAAAGAACCACCGGGCTCACACCTTTAAACACCATCCCCACACCAATGGCAATAGCCGCCAATACAATTCCAACAATTGAACTCTTATCCATATGCACTCACCCTGTAATTTTTTATTTATAGTTCTTTTATCGGATACAAATTAAAAATTTACATAGGTGTTCACATAAAATCTAAAACTTTCGTTTCATTTACACTAAACAAACAGTGAAAAGGAATATCCGAATGGATATTCCTTTTCTGAAATAGATTATGCTTGCAAAGCGACTGCTGGTCCAAAGAATTCGTATCGAATCTGCTCATCACTTATGCCATTCTCTTTTAATTGACGAATCATTGCTTCCATAAACGCTACCGGTCCACATACATAACAAATGCTGTCTTGTTGCACCACTTCTTTTAAAAACTCTTTGTTAATGTAGCCATCTGTATGCTCGTATTTCACATACGCTTGTCCATTTTCAAGCTGTTCAATTAGGTGCTTTGCGTCTTCTTTAAAAGGATGTACTTCTTCATTGCGAGAAGCATGAATGAAAGTAACTGGTCGAGCGCTTTTTTCAGCTGCTAATGTTTCAAGCATGCTCATCATTGGTGTAATCCCTACTCCTCCGCTAATTAGAGCAACAGGCTTGTTACTGTCCATCTCTAAATAGAAATCGCCAGCTGGTGCACTTACTTCAACAGTATCACCAACGTTCACATGATCATGTAAATGATTAGACACCTTACCTTCTGGTTTTTGCTCCATTTCTTTTTTAACAGAAATGCGATAATAATCATGAGTAGGTGCAGCAGATAAGCTGTATTGACGATTTAAGATATATTCTTCTCCAGATATTTTAACTTGGATCGTGATGTATTGACCTGGTAAATACGCTGGTAGTTTCACGCCATCTTTTGGTTTTAAGTAGAAAGATGTAATAACAGAACTTTCTTCTTTTTTCTCAACCACTTCAAATGGTTTAAAGTCCATCCAGCCCCCTGGCTGTTCGCTTGCTTCTTTATACATTTCTGCTTCTACATCGATGAACACTTGCGCAATGACACCGTATGCTTCTGCCCATGCATTAATAATGTCATCTGTCGCTGCTTCACCAAGCACTTCTTTAATCGCTTTTAATAAATATTCTCCAACGATTGGATAGTGCTCTGGCTTCACCGCTAAACTGCGATGTTTATGACCGATTTGCTTCACCACTGGAACAAGAACTTCTAGCTGATCAATATATTTCGCTGCTGCATACACTGTATTGGCTAAAGCTGTTTGCTGACGCCCTTTTTCTTGATTGGCATGGTTAAAAATATTTAACAATTCCGGATGATCGGCAAACATTGTTTTATAAAAGTAAGTAGTGATTTCTTTTCCCTTTACTTCAAGTACTGGAGCTGTAGCTTTCACAATTTCAATTGTTTTTTCAGATAACATAACGTGCCTCCATTAAAGTAGTATTTTGAATACATCTTATTTATACAGGATGCTCACCACAAAAGCAATATATAAAATACATCTTTAAAGAAATGTTCACATTTCTTTGAGAAGATAGCGTGTGTAGGATATAATGGAAATATTACAAGATTCGTGGTGAATATTTATGAGACTAACGCTTTACACTGATTATTCTTTACGTGTACTCATTTATTTATCCTCTAAAGGGCAAAATGAGCTTGCTAATATTAAAGAAATTGCCGAAGCCTATCAAATATCTAAAAATCATTTAATGAAGGTTACGCATGAGCTTGGTAAAATGGGGATCATCGAAACGATTCGTGGTCGCGGCGGCGGGATTCGACTGGCGATGCATCCAAAGGAAATTAATATCGGGCAAGTCGTGCGGCAAACAGAAGATGATTTTCATTTAGTCGAATGTTTTAACAAGGAAGCGAATCAATGCATCGTTACACCTGTTTGTGGATTGAAGCATGTCCTTGTCAAGGCGTTGCAAGCCTATCTCTCTGTCCTTGATCAATATACGTTACAAGATGTTGCTGGTGATCCTGCTATTTTAAGAAGCTTATTCGAGCAAAATCCCGAAGAGTCATGAAAACTCTCCGGGATTTTTTTATCTTCCTTCGTGAATATAGCGACATTTACTATGACAAGTATAATTATTTGCTATCTATCTGTTTATTGGTACAATTATGAAAACTACTATTGCGAGGAGAATGTATATGACAAACTTTCAACAAACATTAGAAAAATATGCAGAGTTAGCTGTTAAAGTCGGCGTCAATATTCAATCAGGACAAACTTTGGTCATCAACACTTCTACTGACTCAACAGAATTCGTACGCTTAATTGTGAAAAAAGCGTACGAAGCGGGCGCGAAGCACGTTCATGTAGAATGGAATGATGATGCCGTTACTCGCTTAAAATATGATCTTGCTCCTGATGAAGCGTTTCATGAATTCCCTAAATGGCGTGCACAAATGCTTGAAGAGTTAGCTGAAGAAGGAGCGGCCTTTATGTCTGTCATTTCTTCTAGCCCTGACTTGCTAAAAGGCGTGCAATCTGAACGAATCGCCAACTCTCAAAAAGCAAGCGGACAAGCATTAAATAAATACCGCCAATTCATTCAATCAGACAAAGTGAGCTGGTGTGTCGTTGCCTCTCCATCTGCAGCGTGGGCGCAAAAGGTATTTCCAGACCTACCTCAAGAAGAGCAGGTTCCAGCTTTATGGGAAGCAATTTTCAAAGCAGTACGTGCAGATGTTGATCAACCCGTGGAAGCTTGGAAGCAGCATGATCAAGCACTACATACAAAGGTAGATTATTTAAATAGCAGAGGTTACAAGTCACTTCATTACACAGCACCGGGTACAGATTTAACGATTGATCTGCCAGAAGGTCACTTATGGGTTGGAGCTGGCAGTGTCAATGAAAAAGGACATGAATTTATGGCGAATATGCCAACAGAAGAAGTATTCACCGTTCCTCATAAAACAGGTGTCAACGGTCACGTAGCGAGCACGAAGCCATTAAGCTACGGCGGCAACATTATCGATGAATTCACGGTTACATTTGAAAATGGCCGCATTACAGAAGTGACAGCTAAAGAAGGCGAAGAGGTATTGAAGAAGCTTGTAGAAACAGATGAAGGCTCCCATTATCTTGGAGAAATTGCACTCGTGCCGCATCACTCTCCGATTTCTGAGTCAAACATTCTTTTTTACAACACGTTATTTGATGAAAATGCCTCGAATCACTTAGCAATCGGCAGCGCCTATGCCTTCTGTATTGAAGGTGGCAAAACGATGTCTCAAGAAGAGCTCGAAAAGAATGGTCTAAACACAAGTATCACCCACGTTGACTTTATGATTGGCTCCGAACAAATGAACATCGACGGCATCACAGCTGACGGACAAAAAGAACCAATCTTCCGCAACGGTAACTGGGCGGAAGGAATTTAACAATAGAAAGCCGCTGTCTCCCCTACTGAAGAGACAGCGGCTTTTGCTCTAACTAAAAGCTAAATTGATTCAAGCGCTTATAGTAATCGATTAAAAAATGGTAAAACATTTTTTCTGATGGCGGCATCTCTCTTGCTGTTGTAATAATAACGCCAACGGTTCGGGCAATCGTCGGCACACTGATCGGGAGGCTGACGGTCCCAAGTGGGGTTTGGTCTACGAGCAAGGTTTCCGGTAGCAAAGTCACTCCAAGACCCGCTTCGACAAGCCCTTTAATCGTGTAAACATCTTCACTTTCAAAGCCAACATGCGGTTCAAAGTTGACTTGTTGGCACGCTTCAAGAACGAGTTTTCTCATATCATATCCGGTGCGAAATAAGACAAATTGATCATCTTTTAGCTCTCTTAAATTGACTTGTTCCTGTTTGGCTAACGGATGTTGTCTCGGTAGCAGCACTCGCATTCGCTCTGAAAAAAAGACATGCGTGTCGATGTCGGCTGTTTTTTCAGGTACTGGTGACACGAAAGCTAAGTCAATCTCTCCTTCTTGAACTAATTCTTTTAATTCCTTGTTAGAGCCTTGATGAAAGTCGAAGCCAATATCTGAATATTGATTTCGAAAAGCGGAAATCACTCGCGGCAACGTCTTTGTTGCTAACGAATTCGGAAAACCAAGTCGGATGTTTCCCGTTTCTGGATTTAAATAATCATCGACTGCGGCTACCGCTTTATCAATCTCATTCATCGCTGATTCGATATGCTGTAGAAATATTTTTCCTGCATACGTTAGTTTGACATTCCGCCCCTCGCGTAAAAACAGCTCGACACCTAGCTCATCCTCTAGCTTAGCAATCTGTCGGCTAACGGCGGACTGAGCGACGTGCAAACGATAAGCTGCTTCTGTTACATGCTCTTCTTTCGCCACTTCCATAAAGTATTTAATTTGACGAAGTTCCATGTCCTCACCTCTTACAGCGCTCACTAATTTTTATTTTCTATTGTACCATCAAAACGAAAAAAACCGGGCATTTCACAGCCCGGTTACTTGCTATTATTTTTTCATTAAGCTATAAAGTACCGCTTTTTGAGCGTGCATCCGATTCTCTGCTTGCTGAAAAACAACGGACTTCTCGCCATCCATTACGCTCGCTGATACTTCCTCTTCGCGATGAGCAGGAAGGCAATGCATGAATTTGCAATCCGGATTTGCCGCCGCCATCAGTTCATCGTTCACTTGATAAGGAGCAAACACTTGCAAGCGTTCTTTCGCTTCCTCCTCCTGTCCCATACTTGTCCAGACGTCCGTATAGATGAAATCGGCTCCTTGTACAGCTTCTAACGGATTTTCGATAAATGCTAATTTCGCCCCTGTTTGCTCACTAATTTCTTGTGCAAATTGTACGACTTGAGGATCAGCTTCGTAGCCTTTTGGTGCCGTTAATGTGAAATCCATGCCGACCATTACAGACGCAATCATCAGCGAGTGAGCCACATTATTTCCGTCTCCTACATACACCATTTTATTTCCTTTAAAACCACCTTTAAATTCATAGACCGTTAATAAGTCAGCTAACGCCTGACAAGGATGGTATAAATCCGTTAAGCCATTAATGACAGGAATGCTCGCCGCTTCAGCCAACGCTTCAATTCTTGAATGGCTATGAGTACGAATCATAATTCCATCTAAATAACCCGATAACACTTTTCCTGTATCTTCAATCGTTTCACCGCGTCCTACTTGCAAGTCATTGGAGCTTAAAAACATCGCATTTCCACCAAGCTGAAGCATTGCCGCTTCGAAAGAAACCCGTGTACGAGTCGAATGCTTTTCAAAGATCATTCCAAGAATTTGTCCCTTTAAGCTATCGAAATATTTTTCCTTATTTTTTTTCATATCATCTGCTAATTCAATCAGTGCCGCTACCTCTTCAGAAGAAAAATCCATTAACTTCAAAAAGTCTAGTCCATACATATTTCCTGTCTTCACTGTTTGAGTCCCCATTTATCTCTCACCTTTCTATTTAAACGTTATTCACGTAATTTATATATTTAAGCTTATTAATATTTATACATTAAAAAGAATTAAAATACAACTATAATTTCAGAATTCTTTCATTTTTTATAAAAACGACAGATTTGTGTCTATTTCATGTATACTATCCGTAGACATAATTGAAGAGGTGACAGCAATGAGAGAACAAAGATTAATGAAAGATACATTATCTATAAAAACAAGCTACGTGCTTCCTCCTGATACGAATCATCACGGCACACTATTTGGTGGAAAATTAATGGCTTACATTGATGATATTGCTTCGATCACAGCGACAAAATTAGCAAGAAAGCCTGTAGTAACGGCTTCTACTGATTCCGTAGACTTTTTGAAACCGATTCGTGTCGGTGATGCCGTCACATTAGAAGCGATGGTTTCTTACACGGGAACGACTAGTATGGAAGTATTTGTGAAAGTGTTATCGGAAAACTTATTAACAGGGCAATCATCCGTTGCCGCTCTCTCCTTCTTAACCTTCGTTGCCTTAGACGAAAACGGCAAGCCAGTCCCTGTTCCTGAAGTTGTGCCTGAATCAAAAGAAGAAAAATGGTTAAACGAAACAGCCTCTAACCGTGCTGAACATCGTAAAGCTCGTAAACAATATAGCAAAGAACTAGCTAACTTCTTTACAAATGGAGAAAAATAAGCTAATCATGCCATCAACCGCCTGAAGAATCATGCTTCAGGCGGCTGTTTTTATCGAAGAACTCCCACCTCCCCGATCCATCTCACACTTTTCTCCTAAGCATTTCTATCCTGCTATCATAAAACGAACACAACTAGCCAAACTATAAAGGCGGCGCTATTTTGTGACAAATATTAATTTTTAACAACAGGATTCATGGGATTTCTCTCCATAATGGTGTGGACCTTTGACCTGACTACAACATCAAATTGTTATATTTCACATCAACTTGTAATATCTATTTTTCCATACATTGTCCCCTATACAGACCCCTTTTTCCGATCCATACTTAAAGGAGTTAATATTGGAGGTATGCGTGATGTTTGGACAAGCAGAGATTGGGATTGATTTAGGAACTGCTAACCTATTAGTTTACAGTAAAGATAAGGGGATTATCGTTAATGAACCGTCTGTTGTGGCCATTGACCAACAGACAAAAAAGGTGTTAGCGGTTGGCTCTGATGCGAAAGAGATGATTGGAAAAACACCAGGTCGTATTATTGCTACTCGTCCAATGAAAGATGGCGTCATTGCCGACTTTGATATTACATCAGAAATGCTTAAAGGCTTAATGCAAAAAGCGAGTAAAGAAATTGGCTTAAACTTGCGAAAACCGACTGTTGTCGTTTGTGTCCCTTCAGGAGCGACTTCCGTAGAGAGAAGAGCGATTGAAGACGCTATTAAAAGTAGTGGCGCAAAGGAAGTACATTTAATCGAAGAGCCCGTTGCGGCTGCCATCGGAGCGGACTTACCGGTGGAAGAGCCAATTGCCAACTTAATTGTTGATATTGGCGGTGGTACGACAGAGGTTGCGATCATTTCTTATGGTGGCATCGTGTCTTGTAATTCCATCCGCCTCGCAGGTGACAAGCTTGATGAAGATATCGTCCAATACGTCAAAAAAACTTACAACTTACTCATCGGTGAACGAACCGCAGAAAACATAAAAATGGAGATTGGCCATGCCTTAATTGAGCATGTGGAACAAAAGATGGAAGTTCGCGGGCGTGATCTGTTGACTGGCTTACCAAAAACGATTGAAGTCAGTTCATATGAAATTCAAAAAGCGATCAAAGAATCGTTACTGACCATTTTAGAAACGATTCGGACAACATTAGAAACTTCTCCTCCCGAGCTAAGCGGAGATATCGTTGATAGAGGAATTGTATTAAGTGGTGGCGGTGCTTTAATAAAAGGAATGCAGGAGTGGGTCAGTAAAGAAATCCTCGTCCCCGTTCATGTTGCCCCCACTCCGTTAGAATCAGTGGCAATTGGAACCGGCCGCTCTTTGCACGTGTTAAAGATGTTACAAAAAGTGAAAAGCTAAAGACAAACTAAGGCTGACCTTCATCGGGTCAGCCTTTTGTCTTCCGCACAAATTAATACGGTTTATCTTGATAAAAATAATTCGGTGTGTGAATCGTATCATCATACGGTTGGTGAAAAACGTGAGTAGCAGCCGGTGAAATCGGTGGAATGAGCCATGTCCAATCTCCCGTTAAGGCTCGCCCTTCTTGCCCTTCATTTTGTTCAAAAATTTTAAATTGCTGGGCTGCTGTGTGATGATCGACAATACTAACGCCCGCTTCTTTAAAAGAATGTAGCACCGCCGCATTTAATTCAATCAGTGCACGATCTTTCCAAAGTGTAGAGGCTTTGCTCGTATTTAACTCCATTCGTTCGGCAATCACTGGAAGCAAATTATATCGAAATTCATCCGCCAAGTTACGCGCACCAATTTCCGTTCCCATGTACCAACCATTAAATGGCGCAGACTTGTATTCTAAACCGCCAATTTCTAATTTCATATCAGAAATAATGGGCACCGCATACCATTTCAAACCGAGTTCACGAAACCATGGAAACTCTGGGTGAACGAGTTCCACTTCCTTCATCAAATGACTAGGGGCTTGCTTCCACTGCGGGGACTCGTTACCGATTTGTACGACCCATGGTAATAAATCAAAGTCGGTGCCTGCTCCGCGCCAGCCCAGTTTCTCACAGTGTTTCGTAAATTCTACTGACGAAGGATCACCAACAGTCCCCACCTCTGCCTCATAGCCAGCATAACGAATTAATTGATGATTCCAAAGCCGCACCTCGTCTCGATTCGGCACAGTCGGCGGAAATACCGTAATGGTCGGGCGAATTTTCCCATCATTTGTGGCATAAGCAACATGCTGCTCAAGTGCTGTGAACACGTCCTCTGCCGTACGTGCTTCCCTTGCATCAAATACATGTAGCGTTTGCCAAAACAAGCGACCAATACAACGATTGCTATTGCGCCAAGCCATTCGCGCTCCATGCACTAACTCTTCATATGTATGACTATAGCTTCCAGTCGTTTCGATTTGCTCCTGAATCTCTTGCAAACGTTTCGTTCGTTCCACTTCTGACTTATTTAACTCTCGGTAACATTGTTCAATAAAGGCCCTCGCCTCGTTCCAAAGTTGCCTATTCATTCATGCTCCACCTTCAATAGATTGCTTTTACCGAAAGTATATCATTTTTTTCTTTAACAATCTTGCGGCAATTGCTCTCGGATGATCTTAAACGTCCCTGTTCCTTTGCCAAGCAACCGTCCATCCGCATCGGTGATTTCGCCTTCAATAAATGCAATTTTGTAGCCTTGCTGAAGGATCGTTGCTTCCGCAAATATTTCACCTGAAGATACACTAGCGAGAAAATGCGTCGTTAAATTAGTCGTTACACATTTTTCTTTTGTGACCGCCCGAAGCAGCATCCCTTGAATGAAATCAAGCATCGTCGCATACACCCCTCCATGCAACGTGCCATTCGTATTCAATAATACATCTTTAATATTCAGCTTAATTTTCACCCGATCGTCTGTAAACTCAACCACTTCAAAGCCAATATGCTGAAAAAATACGTTGTTCTCGAAATCCTCTTTAATAAACTGTAATGTTGTCGTCATGCTCTCTCCATCCTTTCTTCGTTCCTACCTTTTTAATTCTTGAATCCCATCGAAAAACCTGCAAAGATAAGAAAAAGCTACCTTACATAAGCAAGATAGCCTTAATTCGTATACACTTTCTTCGGACGCGCCATTTTTCTGGAACGCCACTGTGGAACAGCAATTCCGATTAAAATCAATAAAACCCCGGTTGTCTGCTCCGGCGTGATCTGTTCACCAAGAATTACCATCGCTGATAAAATAGCCGCCGGTAATTCCGCCGCTCCAACAATTGTTGCCGTTCCAGAATCGATATGTGGGGTCCCAATCGCAAAGAGAATCACTGGTAGGATGACCCCGAACAGCGCGGAGAGTAAACCATATGCCCATAACCCGCCTGTGAGCGTCCCATCCACAATAAAGGTAGGCGGTACAAAGAATAATACCGTCACAAATCCCCCAACTGTAATCACTAAACTTCTTTGAATCGTCGGTACACCTTTTCCCGCTTTTCCACTAAAGAAAATAAATAAAGCGAACGTAATCGCTGCTAAAAAGCCGAACACAAGCCCTTTCGTCTGGTTCATCCAATCGATTTGATCAGATAGAAGACCTCCTGCTAACAATGTACCTCCCCAAAGAAAGACGATCGAAATTAACTTTAAATTAGATGGCCAAGTTCTTAAATAAATCGCCTCTATCACAATCCCGATCCAAGTAAATTGAAACAGTAGCACAATCGCCATCGAAGCAGATAACTGTTCAATACTCGTCGCATAAAACACGCCGGTTAAGCTTAATAAAATTCCAACTCCCAACAACGAGCCTAGCTGTTTCATATTTAACTTCACTCGTTTCGTAAACAACACAATCACGAATAATAACAGCAATCCCAAAAAATATTGAGCACCCGTCGCCTGTTCTGCCTGATAACCAGCATTTGTCGTCAGTTTAACTACCGATGAATGCAAGCCATAGCTACAAGCGCCTAACAATACGAATAAAGAATAACGAAGCTGACTCAACTTCTTTGCCTCCTCCAATTGATCGATCCGAATGTCAAATTAATGCAAGTATAGTCCTCTAATTCACGTTCATCAATGGGATTACTCAAATTCCTAAAACTCAGAAATTTCCCATTTTACACGCTATTTTTCAATAAAAATTAAACAAATATTCTAAATATTCTCTTGACTCTTTCCTTCACAACCGCTATGATGTTTCTATCAATTAAATAACGTTTTCTTATCAAGAGAAGCCGAGGGTACTGGCCCTAGGACGCTTCAGCAACCAGCCGATGATCGGCCCGGTGCTAACTCCAGCAAACGACTGTACTCGTTTGACAGATAAGAAGGAATAGCGATCGCTAATGACAACACCTTCTTATTTTTTAAGAAGGTGTTTTTTATTTTAGAGAGGGTGAAGAAAATGAGCTTTTTAGATCGATTGAAACACGAGGTGCTAACGGCGGACGGAGCGATGGGGACATTACTTTATTCATATGGAATTGATTTTTGCTATGAAGAATTAAATGTGGAAAAACGAGAAGTGATTGAACAAATTCACCTTGAGTATATTAAAGCAGGAGCGGATATCATTCAAACGAACTCCTACGGGGCCAATGCCTATAAACTAGCGCGCTACGGCTTGGAGCATCGCGTACAACAATTCAACAAAGCTTCGATGCAAATTGCGAAAAAAGCGGCATCCCCACATGATCGCTTCGTGTTAGGAACGATTGGCGGCATCCGTGGGATGAGAAAAAATAGCGTGACATTAACAGAAATTGAAGCGGCAATTCGTGAGCAAGCGGACAGTCTTTTATCCGAACAGCCAGATGGCCTCCTGTTTGAAACGTATTATGATTTTGATGAATTAACAACCGTGTTAAAAATGGTTCGTCGTCTGACTGACCTCCCACTCATCGCCCAAGTGTCGATGCATGAGCCAGGTGTACTTCAAAACGGGATGGCGTTAAATCAAGCACTTCATCATCTCGAAGGATTAGGAGCGGACGTCGTTGGAGTGAACTGCCGACTCGGTCCTCACCATACGATTCAAGCGTTAGAAGAAGTGGCCTTGCCGGAAAAAGCCTTCCTATCGGCCTATCCAAATGCCAGTCTACTAGATGTCGAGGACGGGCGAATCGTCTATGAATCAGAAGCCGATTACTTCGGGCAAGCGGCTGTCAAGCTACGCAACGAAGGGGTTCGCTTAATCGGTGGCTGCTGTGGAACGACGCCAAAGCATATTGAAGCGACGAAAAAAGCGTTAGCCTCTCTCCCGCCGATCACCAAAAAAAAAGTGAAAACAAAACAACCGATTATCATTGCAGAAACGGCCGTTCCGTCTCTTCCACGCCTGCATGAAAAAGTGAAAACGGAACGAACGATTATCGTTGAACTAGATACACCGAAACAGCTAGATACCAATGCTTATATCGAAGGGGCAAAAGCGTTGCACGAAACAGGCATCGCTGCGGTTACGATGGCCGATAACTCGCTCGCTTCCCCGCGAGTCAGCAACCTTGCGATCGCATCTTTATTGAAAATGAATCATCATATTCGGCCGCTCGTCCACATTACATGCCGCGATCGTAATTTGATCGGGCTGCAATCACATTTAATGGGCTTACACGCACTAGGCTTGCATGATGTACTAGCGATCACGGGCGACCCGACAAAAATTGGCGACTTCCCCGGCGCGACTTCGGTCTATGACGTATCCAGCTTAGAACTGATTCAATTAATTAAGCGAATGAATGAAGGCATCTCTTTTTCCGGAAAGCCATTTAAACAGAAAGCTAATTTTTCCGTCGCCGCTGCCTTTAATCCAAATGTGCGTGTGCTTGACCGCGCAGTGAAGCGATTAGAGAAAAAAATCGAATGCGGAGCCGATTATTTTATTACCCAGCCGGTGTTTACAAAGGGAAAAATCATCGAGGTGTACGAAGCAACGAAACATTTGCCAACGCCGATTTTTATCGGCATTATGCCTTTAACAAATTCAAGAAATGCTGAATTTCTCCATCATGAAGTGCCTGGTATTAAATTGTCGGATGAAACGTTGAAAAGAATGAAAGCTTGCGAAGGAGATCGAGA
The DNA here is from genome assembly GCF_051842975.2 of Bacillus sp. Hm123. Lineage (NCBI taxonomy): Bacteria > Bacillati > Bacillota > Bacilli > Caryophanales > Bacillaceae > Bacillus > Bacillus sp. Hm123. Next base: position 809,128 of record NZ_CM200277.1, on the reverse strand, counting down.
ATCTTCCACTCGTGAAGGCGTCAACATCGCAAAAGAGCTCATTGACACAGCAGCAGAGCTATTTAACGGTATTTATTTAATCACACCGTTCTTGCGATACGAAATGTCGATTCAGCTCATCCAATATATTCAACAGCTCGATGGAAAAACAAACGAAAGAGGGATCACTCATGTCCAACCGACATCCAATTGAACAAGAACTAGAAAAACGCATACTTATCATTGATGGGGCCATGGGAACGATGCTTCAGCAAGCCGATTTAACCGCCGAAGACTTCGGTGGCGAACAATATGATGGCTGCAATGAATATTTAAACATGACCGCCCCCGATGTGATTGATCGCATTCATCGAGCTTACCTTGAAGCCGGTACTGATATTATCGAAACGAATTCCTTTGGCGGGACAGAGCTTGTGTTAAATGAATACGACCTCGGGGAGCACATGTATGAAATCAATCGACGTGCCGCAGAAATTGCTCGCCGATGCGCCGATGATTTTTCAACACCTGAGCACCCGCGCTTCGTTGCTGGAGCGATTGGACCTACAACGAAGACATTGTCTGTCACAGGTGGCATCGACTTTGAAACTTTGAGTAAAGATTTCGAGCTACAAGCGACGGCGTTAATTGATGGCGGTGCCGATTTAATTTTAATGGAAACGAGTCAAGATATGCTCAACGTCAAAGCGGGAACACTCGGGATTCAACGGGCGTTTGAAAAGACCGGAAAAACACTCCCGATCATGATTTCCGGCACAATCGAGCCGATGGGAACAACACTAGCCGGGCAAAATATTGAAGCATTCTATATTTCGATCGAGCATATGAATCCGCTCTCTGTCGGCTTAAACTGTGCGACTGGACCAGAATTTATGACCGATCATATCCGCTCCCTTTCCGCTTTGTCCAAAAGCTTTGTGAGCTGTTATCCAAATGCCGGGCTTCCAGATGAAGAAGGCTGTTATCATGAATCTCCAGACTCTTTAGCGCAAAAATTAAAGGGTTTCGCGGAAAAAGGCTGGCTCAATATCGTCGGCGGCTGCTGTGGCACAACACCTGACCATATTCGAGCGATGAAGGAAGCGGTCAAGGACCTCCCTCCTCGCCCGCGTCCAGAACAGCCCCATGACCATGCCGTCTCAGGGATTGAGCCGCTTTTATACGATGACACAATGAGACCATTATTTATCGGAGAACGAACGAATGTAATTGGCTCACGCAAATTTAAACGCCTGATCATCGAAGGTAAATTTGAAGAAGCAGCGGAAATCGCCCGCGCTCAAGTCAAAGGCGGTGCTCACGTCATTGATATTTGTCTAGCCAATCCTGATCGCGATGAGCTTGAGGATATGGAAAACTTCATGCAAGAGGTCGTGAAAAAAGTCAAAGTACCACTCGTCATTGATTCGACCGATGAAAAAGTGATTGAAAAAGCACTGAAATATTCACAAGGAAAAGCGATCATTAACTCAATTAACTTAGAAGACGGTGAAGAACGATTTGAAGCAGTCTTACCGCTCGTCAAAAAGTATGGAGCGGCGATTGTCGTCGGTACGATTGATGAAGTCGGCATGGCCGTATCTCGCGACCGAAAATTAGAAGTCGCTATTCGCTCGTATGATTTACTCGTCAATAAATGGGGAATCGCTCCTGAAGATATTATTTTTGACCCGCTTGTCTTCCCTGTTGGCACTGGTGATGAGCAATACATCGGTTCCGCAGAAGAAACGATTGAAGGCATTCGGTTAATTAAAGAAAAGCTACCAAAAGCATTAACCGTCCTCGGTGTAAGCAACGTGTCTTTCGGCCTCCCTCCTGTCGGTCGTGAAGTGTTAAATGCGGTGTACTTATATCACTGTACGCAGGCCGGTCTCGATTACGCGATTGTCAATACGGAAAAGCTAGAACGCTTCGCCTCGATTCCACAAGACGAAATCGAACTGGCGGAAAAGCTATTATTTCATACGAATGATGACACGTTAGCGGCTTTCACCGATTTTTACCGTGATAAGAAAAGGGAGAAGAAAGAAGAAGATATTCCGAAAACGGTACCGGAACGGCTTGCTTATTACGTTGTTGAGGGAACGAAAGAAGGATTAATCCCTGACTTGGAATCAGCACTCGGTATGTATGACACTCCACTTAATATTATTAATGGTCCATTGATGGAAGGAATGGCGGAGGTAGGTCGGCTATTTAATGACAACCAATTAATCGTCGCCGAAGTATTGCAAAGTGCTGAAGTGATGAAAGCAGCCGTCGCCTTTTTAGAACCGTATATGGAGAAAAAAGAAAATGACAACGGTAAAGGCAAAGTCGTCCTCGCCACCGTCAAAGGCGATGTGCACGACATTGGAAAAAACTTAGTGGACATTATTTTAAGCAATAACGGCTTTAAAGTAGTTGACCTTGGCATTAAAGTCACACCGTCAGAATTAATTGAAGCGATTAAAAAGGAAAATCCCGATATGGTCGGTCTGTCTGGATTGCTCGTCAAATCAGCCCAGCAAATGGTGTTGACCGCTCAGGATATGAAAGCAGCTAGCATCGATGTGCCAATTTTAGTCGGAGGTGCCGCCCTCTCTCGTCGCTTCACCGAGACAAAAATTTCGCCGGAATACACCGGCCCTGTTTTATACGCAAAAGATGCGATGGATGGACTGTCGATTGCTAGTCGCCTACAAAACGAAGAGGAAAAATCACAGCTATTAAATGAACTAGCGGAAAAACAGGAAAAACGAAAAGAAATTGAAGCGTACCGTGAAACAGCAAAGCCGGCAGTTGCTGTATTAGAAAAACCGAAAAAAACGGTGCGACAAGATGTTCCTGTCTGGACACCGCGCGATTTGCGCAAGCACATTCAGCGAGATTATCCAGTGGCTCACTTAAAACCGTATATTAATATGCAAACATTAATCGGTCACCACCTTGGCTTAAAAGGCAAAGTCGAAAAGTTGCTCGCTGAAAAAGATGAGCGCGCGATTCTACTAAAAGAAACCGTCGATGGGTTTTTACAAGATGACCTGTTAAAAACTGCGAGCGTCTATCAATTTTTCCCAGCGCAATCCGATGGGGACGATGTGATCATTTATCACCCAGCCGATGCTAAAACAGAAATCGAACGCTTCACCTTTCCACGGCAACAAAAAGAGCCATTCCTTTGCCTAGCCGATTATTTAAAACCGGTTGACAGCGGCGAAATCGATTACGTTGGTTTGTTCGTCGTCACAGCTGGCTTCGGTGTTCGCGACCAAGCCGCCAAATTTAAAGAAAAAGGCGAATTTCTGCAAAGCCATGCGATCCAATCTACAGCGTTAGAACTTGCGGAAGGCTTTGCTGAGCGCATTCACCAAGAAATACGCGACCAATGGGGCTTCCCAGATCCCGTCGACTTCACGATGAGAGAACGCTTCGCCGCCAAATACCAAGGTCAGCGCTTCTCTTTCGGCTATCCGGCGTGCCCGAACCTCGAAGACCAAACAAAACTATTTAAACTATTGCAGCCAGAAGACATCGGCGTTCGCCTCACCGAAGGCTACATGATGGAACCCGAAGCAAGCGTATCCGCCATCGTATTCGCCCACCCAGACGCAAGATATTTTAATGTGGAGTAACGAAAAGCGAAAGGCGCTGTTTAGCGACGTATGGACTGGAACGAGCCGATCGAGATAAAGGAAACACGGTGAACGTCAGTGAACCGATGTTGACTTATCGCAAGGAGGAGGGCGGAAGTACACTAGTCGCTAGCGCCTGGAGCTAGACAATAACGAAAAGCGGAAGGTGCTGTTCAGCGACGTATGGACTGGAACGAGCCGATCGAGATAAAGGAAACACGGTGAACGCCAGTGAATCGATGTTGACTTATCGCAAGGAGGATCGTGGAAGTACACTAGTCGCTAGCACCTGGAGCTGGACAACACGAAAAGCGGAAGGCACTTATTCAGCCAAGACAAGCAAAAAAGCAGACAAAAGCGTCTGCTTTTTTTGCATAATTACAACACTTCAGCTCACACTACCATTAAGGAGATGATGAGATGAAGAAAAAAATGAAACGAACTGAATCAATTTCACCCGATCCACAAATTACGATTCATTCTGATGTCAAAAAATCGCTCGGTGGCTCAGTGGATGAATACGAAAATTTAAAAGATGCCAATGAAATCCTAGCTAGCAAAGAAATTGGGCAGCAAAACGAAAATTTGTAAAGTAGCTTTTTAGAGGGGGCGTGGCTTTCTTCGACCTTACCAGCACTTTCTTCCACTTTCCACTCGTTTCTTCGACCTTGCTAGCACTTTCTTTATTTAATATTCAAGCCCAATAATCGAGAAAAAGCGATAGCCTGTTCTTCGGACACTATGCATCCTGCCAACTTTTCTGCTGACACCTTAAGTTCGTGAAATTCACAGCTACTAAGGTCGATCCCACTAAGTGATGTACCTTCAAAGTTAGCTTCATCTAAATTACATTGATCAAACTCGACTTTATCCAACTGACACTCATAAAAATCCCCACTTTGAACGGCACATTGCTGAAACTTCACCTGCTTCAGTTTTGCATAACCAAATGAAGCTAATTTTGCCTGACACTCTTCAAACACAACATTACGCAACACCGCATCCGCCAAATTCAAGCCCAATAGTTTAGAATTTTTAAACTCGACGCGATGGAGGCTTCCATTGCAAAATTCCGTATTGGACAAATCACATTTATCAAAAATAACATCGACCAATTCAACAAATCGAAAATTCACATCAATGAAAGCAACATTTTCAAAAACGACTTGATCAAATTGGATTCGCTCAATCTCTTCCCCGACAATGGAGCAATCACGAATGACGCATTTCTTCAAATATTGCTCTTCTTTTAAATCATCAAACTCAACTGAAGTTAAATTTTGTGGGATCTTCGGTTGTTGGATTTTAAACAGGTTTGTCATTCTACCGCCTACTTTCCTAAAAACAATCAATTGTTATTTCGCTTTTGGAGTTTAGTGTACTCTTTTTCTTGTGAAAGACAAGAAGAATGAACTTGATCATCTCGTACAATCATTCAGTATAAAAAACAAAATTTGGCTTCTCCTTGTATTGTATAACATTGTGTGCTATGTTTAAGAGGAATTATTTTTGTTCAGTAAAGATTGATAAGTGTTACAACTTTCCGTCTGGAAGATTTGAGAGCAAGGATAGTAACAAAATGTGTGTACAAGCACACGAGGAGGAAACAATAATGGAACAAGGTAAAGTGAAATGGTTTAATGCAGAAAAAGGTTTTGGATTCATCGAACGTGAAGGCGGAGACGATGTATTCGTTCACTTCTCAGCTATCCAAGGTGAAGGCTACAAATCTTTAGACGAAGGTCAAGCTGTAACATTTGATATCGAACAAGGTCAACGTGGATTACAAGCGACTAACGTTCAAAAAGCATAATTGCTACCATATATAAACAGACTCTACACATAGAGTCTGTTTTTTAGTTTTCATAGAACAATAAAAAGCCCTACTCACAAATGAATAGGGCATATCAAAACAAGTAATAGTAAGGTTAGTGTAGCATAGTACCATCACTCATCATTTTTATCGATTGTCAATCTTCTCCGGATACAAGTCATGATTCATCATGCGGTATTCGGCCATTTGCTCATATTTCGTTCCTGGACGGCCCCAGTTTGTGTACGGGTCAATGGAAATCCCGCCACGTGGCGTGAATTTGCCCCAAACTTCGATGTAGCGTGGGTTCATTAATTCAATGAGATCATTCATAATGATGTTCATGCAGTCCTCATGAAAGTCGCCATGATTGCGGAAGCTAAATAAATAGAGCTTTAATGCTTTACTTTCTACCATTTTCACGTCTGGAATGTAGCTGATATAAATTGTCGCAAAATCCGGTTGTCCGGTCATTGGACATAGACTTGTGAACTCCGGACAATTGAACTTCACGAAGTAGTCGCGATTTTGGTGCTTGTTATCGAATGTTTCAAGAATCGATGGATCGTACGCAAATTTATATGTGGTCCCTTGATTTCCTAAAAGGGTGATGTCTTGTAATTCGTCTTCTTTTCTTCCTGCCATATAAAACTCCTCCTTGTCTACTCGTATTATAAAGCCATCGCTCTTGCTCTAACATACCCCTGATAGTATAATTAAATAAAAAAGGGAGGTTATCTCCTTGGAAAAAATTTCATTACTCTCTACCCTTCATGAAAGGTTAAAAGAGCATCCACTCACTTTACTTTATATTTCACGACCGAATTGTTCGGTTTGTCACGCGGTGTTACCACAAGTTAAGGAGCTATTAACGAACTATCCACAAGTGAAATTACTACACATCAACGCCGACGATGTACCTGAAATTGCCGGGGAATATTCTATCTTCACGATTCCTGTCATTATTTTCTTTGTGGAAGGAAAAGAAATGTTCCGTAAAGCCCGCTTCATTCCAATGGGAGAGCTCGACCATTCAATCAAAAAAATTGTTGAATTGATATAAAAAAATAAATTAAAAATTCTCACCTTCGCCATCTTCATGTAAAATAGAAGATGTACGAAGGGGGAGTGACGAGATGACGTTATTAGAAGAAATCTTAACTTATAATGAAAGTTTTGTAACAAGTAAGCAATATGAAGCCTTTGCAACGGATAAATTTCCGGATAAGCGTGTCGTAATTTTAACTTGTATGGATACTCGTCTTGTCGAGCTGGTGACGAAGGCCATGAACTTCAAAAATGGGGACGTCAAAATCGTCCGCAATGCAGGTGCCATCGTTAACCATCCATTCGGAAGTATTATGCGCAGTTTACTCGTAGCGGTTTACCAGCTACAAGCAGATGAAGTGCTAATTGTCGGTCATCACGATTGCGGCATGAGCTCGCTAAAAAGCGAAAATATTTTAGTAGCAATGACCGAGCGTGGCGTGAAACAAGAAACAATTGACACATTAAGACATGCCGGCATTGATGTCGATGGTTGGCTCGAAGGCTTTAATAGTGTAGAAGAAAGCGTGACTCATAGTGTCAATATGGTGAAGGACCATCCATTGATGCAAAACGAGATTCCTGTTCACGGACTAGTCATTGACCCAGCAAGTGGCAAATTAGATTTAGTCGTGGATGGATACAAAAAATGAACCTCCCCCACCTATTGCTTCGCACTTGAGGTGGGGGTTTCTTGTCGATCCCCTTGACATCAGAAGCTGGACAATGTCCATAGGTGTACGCGACACCCTCGTCTTTCTCAGGGACTGACGCTCCCATACGGAAGCGGTGGTCTTGACGCAAGATATCTCTCGACAGCTTGCTGCCACCGTAAGCAACAGAGGAGAGAATCGAAGACACGGTCATCTCTCTCTGGGGCGGTTCTACCCATCTACTACGCCTGTACAGGACGTAGATACGTGATGTCAGTTAGCATCACTTCTCGAAACTTCCCGTGCACATACTGGGATAAAATATTCCCTGCACCATGGACATCCCGATGCCGTTCATATCCACAAGAGCAGTGATAGTTTCGTGAACGGACTTTATTTCGTTTTCCACAAGCAGGACATGCTTGCGTTGTGTAGGCTTCGTTTTCTTTTGATAAGGAGATGCCAGCCGCCTCTAATTTATAAGCCAACTGTTTCGTGAGTTTCCCAAAACTCCAGTTGCTTAGTTTTTGATTCACTTGTTTGGAGCCGATGCGTTTTCGTTTTTTGTTTCGCTTGCTTGTGTGCCGCTGGACGCCTTCCACATCGCCAAGAGCAACATGCCCGACCTTTTGTTCCACGCACCAGTTCACAAAAGCACGGGTCGTCTTGTGCAGGAGATCTCCTAGCTGCCGTTCGCTTTTGGAGAGAATGTACTTTTTTGTTCGATTGTATTGGCGCCATTTTCTGGACCCTTTTTGACACCGACTCATGAGAATTTGTAGCTCTCTCACTTTTTTATTTCGCAACCGGTGAACGCTACGCATCTTTCTGCCCGAAATCACTAGCGCGTGTCCATTTGTACTAACGGCGGCAATCGTATGAATCTCACCTGGATCAATCGCAGCTGTATGCCCATCTTGAATCGGTACAGGCTCGATGCCGTCTTCATACGACAAACAAGCATGCCATCGGCCGTCATAGACGAGTTCTACTTCTTTGATCACGCCAGTCGGAATCGAAGCAAGCGTCAACACGAGAGGTGTTTGCTGCTTCCCCTGCCATCTTCCTAAGCTAAGTATCAGTTTCCTTCCTTCTAACACGAAGGATTTGTCCACCCATTTAGGATGGAACACGAACTTTTCTTTGTATGGATACCGGATGGATTTATTTGTTTTTCTTGCTTGGCGAACTCCTTCTCGGGCACGTAAAAACTTATGGCACACCGCTTGGATCGTCTGACTGTGAAGAGGATACAAGCCTTTGAGTTCAGCTTGAAGGTCACTTTTGTTGATCCATGTGCCGTGAATCCGGTAATAATATCGAGCCAACTGCACACAGTCATTCCAAATCGTTCCGCAGATCCGACGTAGGTGAAACAACTGTTGAAGCGTGGACTGTGGCGCTCTAAAGCCCGTTTTCAACGTTCGATACATGAGATCCCCTCCTTTGTCATCATTATAAAACGAACGTATGTTCCTATCAAGAGTAAATGGAAAATTCCATCCTTTTTTCTTTCGACAAAGTTCGGGAGGTCCTCAACGAAACACTTTTCGGCTGTGCCGAACCGAGATTCATCCCCTCCCTACTCGCTGGTCTGTGCCCTTCACGCTCCTTGAGGAAGAGGGCTTCTCCCGGATTATGTTAAATACAATTAGGGGGTGTTGAGAAAGTTATTTTCTCGACACCCCTTTCTTTTGAGGAATCACACTCACTTTTTATGCGGAGTGCGAGATTTTTTGCTGAATGGCACGATTGGTTTACTGACTCGCACCCTTTTCTCTGTTCGTCATCTTCCGTAGTAGACAAGTTGCTCCTATCATTTCATATATCGATCTACAAGCTCATAGCACCTTTGTTTTGTTAATTCAGCTTGTGTACTAACGTATTGTACAGATGCCCATGATCCACCTTCGTAACTAGCCGCAGCACTCTCTGCTGATTCATCTCGATACGTGATCCATTTACGCTGGGCCTTACGTAATTGTTCCATTTCATTAGATGGTAGCTGTTGTTTCAATGCACCATATATTTCATTCAATGCGTCATCCCAACGTTTATACCGCTTCGATTCCGCCTCTCTCACTTCCACAGTCGTCCCCTGTTCATATATGTATTCTAAATCTGCCATCCCCATTTCAGTCTGCTCTAGCTTTGAATAGTACTCTACTTTTCTACTTCCATTCTCAGCTTTTTGTTTGACAGCTTCAGCTTCTCGAACCGCTACTTCCTTTTTCGCTTCTGCCTGTTGCTGAATACCTGACTGAATCTCTGATGACAGCTGATCGACTTCACTAGAAAAAAGATGATAAGCGACCTTCAACTGTTCATTCTGTTTCATTTCATCAATCAACTTTTGAGCCGATTCATAGTTCTTTTCACTCACTAGTCCTTTAATCGTTTCCACTTTTTCCGCAACAACACGTTCATTTTCTTTCCCGTTTTCAGCCATTCTTACTAATTCATCAAACGATTGCTTTAAGCTTTTTTCGATATTCTTCTTTTTCTTTAAGCCCTCAACTTTTGTCAATGCCTCATCCCATTGACCATTTTCAATCGCCTTTTGAACATTTTCATACACGACTAACTGTTCATAAATTCCTGAGGCTTCAGGGTCATCTGGCTTTTCATCTAATGCGAGTTCAAATGATGCCTTCGCTTTAGCAAACTCGCCATTCGCCATCGCTAACTTCGCCTGCTTCATCGATTCTTCATAAAGACTATCGCCACAACCAGTTAACAGCATCACAAATAACACGATCACTGATAATCTCTTCATCTCGTCTCTCCCCCTTAAACTGATCATTTAATTATCTAAAAGTTCTATCTACATATTATCATTTCCTACTTTTCAAGGAAATTTCTATTTTCTCCAAATGAACACAGAAAAAAAAACCTTAATTGTGATATAGTTATTGTAAAAAAGGTAAAAACAAAGTGAATTTTTTGTAAAAATCATGTTGTCCGACTTTATATAAAGAATTAGTCAAACTTATAGGAGGTCATAGAATGGTTCACAGTAATATTGGCTCTGACGATGAATTGTTTAAAAAGATGCAAAAAGAGCTAATTGATATCCAATATGCATTAGATCAATCTTCAATTGTCGCCATGACAGACAAGCGAGGAAATATCTTTTATGTCAACGATCAATTTTGTCACATTTCTAAATATAGCCGTGAAGAATTAATCGGAAAAAATCATAATATATTAAACTCGAACTTCCATCCCCCAACTTTTTTTCAAACGATGTGGAAAACGATCGGCTCAGGTCGCATCTGGAAGGAAGAAATTCGAAATAGAGCGAAAGATGGCTCGTTCTATTGGGTAGATACAACGATCGTTCCCTTTCTTGATGACAAAGGACTTCCTTATCAATACGTATCGATTCGTAACGATATAACAGCCCGCAAATCAATGGAAGAAAAATATCGACTCATTACCGAATACTCATCCGATCTCATTGCGATCATCGATATGAAGGGACACTTTCATTACTTATCCCCTTCACACGAAAATCTACTCGGATATGACCTATCTCTTTTACAATCACAGCCTTTCTTACATTGGGTTCATGATGAGGATCAAGAGAGAGTCTTAACCGAATTGAAAAACATCGCTCAAAAAAAGAAAATATCATCGAAGCTCGAATTTCGATTTAAACAAGCAGATGGATCGTATATGAATGCGGAAACGAACTTAAATCCAATTTACGACAACGCTGATGCGATACAACATTTTGTCGTGGTCACACGCGATACAACAGATCGAAAAAAGTCAGATGAAATCATTCGTCACCTCGCTTATCACGATCCATTAACGAATCTGCCTAATAGAAGATACTTTATGAACTCGCTCTACGATGAAGTTGAAGCAGTGAAAAAGAATGGTCGCTCACTTGCGGTGTTGATCATCGACCTTGATCATTTTAAAAACGTCAATGATTCAGGTGGACATGATAAAGGTGATTTTGTCTTAGTTGAAGCAGCTATGCGAATTAAAAATAGCGTCCGGGATGGGGATGTCATCGCTCGACATGGTGGCGATGAATTTACGATTTTGTTAAAAAATATAACTAATCAAGAGGAAGTCCAACGAGTGGCTGAGCGAATTCGAGCGAATTTAAATCGACCAATCAAAGTATTCGATCAACACTATACAATGTCATGCAGCATTGGAATTGCCACTTTTCCGGAAAGCGGAAAAGAAGCCGGCACCCTACTCACCCATGCAGACATGGCACTATATAAAGTAAAAAACAATAACCGAAACGACTGTGCCTTTTTCGATCAAGAAATGGAGCGTCAATCAATCGAACGAATCTTGAAAGAAAACGCCTTAAAAAAAGCTCTAACAGATAACCAATTCCATCTAGATTATCAACCGAAACTAGACCTGACAACAAAACAAATCATCGGCATGGAGGCACTCGTTCGCTGGAATCACCCAGAACTCGGAAGAATCTCTCCAGCAGAATTCATCCCACTCGCAGAAGAATCAGGCCTCATCTTACCGCTCGGTGAATGGGTCATGCGCCAAAGCTGCCAACAAGCAAAGAAATGGAATGAACAAGGATTTTCACTGAAACTATCCGTCAATGTATCACCTTATCAACTAGAACAATCAGACTTTATCCAAAGAGTCCAAGCAATCTTACAAGAAACAGGCCTTGAGCCAAAATTCTTTGAAATCGAAGTCACCGAAAGCGTCTTTATCAATATCGATGACGCCACTTTCGTCTTACAACAACTACAAAACTTAGGCATATCGATATCCATCGACGACTTCGGCACTGGCTACAGCTCTCTCAGTTACTTAAAGGAACTGCCAATCAACACATTAAAAATCGACGCTTCCTTCATTCGAGACATCCATGAAAACGAAGAAAGCCGTGCCATCGTCAAAGCCATGCTCACTCTCGTCCACGCCCTCGGCCTCAACGTCATCGCAGAAGGAGTCGAAACAGCTGACCAGCTCCAAATCTTAATCGAAGACGGCTGCATCGAAGGACAAGGATACTTATTTAGCAAACCGCTATGCAGTGAAGACTTTAAAGCTTACTTGGAGCGGGCAATGTGTGCGAGTGTTGGGAAGTAGAATAAGAAGATGGTGAAAAAAAGAGATAGCGTGGGCTGTCTCTTTTTTTGGTTTAGAGAGAAAGAACTTAAACAACATCGCCCCCATACATGATCGATTTTTATTTCGGAAAGGAATACAAAATTTTAAGGAAAGCAACGCATCTGAATGTGAATACTCTAGTGGCAAACACTACCTTACATAACCTTCTTTTTATCCACATAGTTGAGATAAAACATAGATGGCAGATACGGCGGCGTCATGAATCATCCATTTACATTCCACTTAGTTAAGATAAAACTCCTTAGCAAGAAATTTAGAAATATTATCTGCTTCATTTACATTCCACTTAGTTGAGATAAAACTTATACCCTTTGTTTAAGTGTGTAGTAAAGAGAAAAATTTACATTCCACTTAGTTGAGATAAAACTCGAGTGAGTAAAACACCTTACTACGATCCAGCCAATTTACATTCCACTTAGTTGAGATAAAACGACAGATTGTCGAGGTATTGGTCAATGTTAGGAAGATATTTACATTCCACTTAGTTGAGATAAAACTATTTCCTAACTGGGATGGTCCAGATACAGTAAAAGATTTACATTCCACTTAGTTGAGATAAAACTCTTGGTTTAATTTAAAGTACATCACTTCGCTTTCTATTTACATTCCACTTAGTTGAGATAAAACCAACGAGCTAATTTCTCGGCTTTAGGGAAGTTACCATTTACATTCCACTTAGTTGAGATAAAACAAAAGAGACGCATGATCCTTATCGTTGGTATCTAAATTTACATTCCACTTAGTTGAGATAAAACAAAAAGAAAGTAAGAAAGCGGCGAGTGGCTTCGAGATTTACATTCCACTTAGTTGAGATAAAACCTTAATCCAACCTGTCCCTGTGGGGTGCGGAATAATTCATTTACATTCCACTTAGTTGAGATAAAACTGACAACAATGTCCGGTGTAATGCCAGACTTTTGAAGATTTACATTCCACTTAGTTGAGATAAAACATTTGTCGTCGAAAGCATTTGAACCAATCAATGCATTATTTACATTCCACTTAGTTGAGATAAAACGGTTCTCCTTCAATCGTTTCCGTCAGTGTTAAACCCATTTACATTCCACTTAGTTGAGATAAAACCCGGAGCCGTCCATCCATTCCAAAAATGATCTTTGAGATTTACATTCCACTTAGTTGAGATAAAACCGAGTGTCTGATTTGGAGTACATCGCTAAGTATGTATTTACATTCCACTTAGTTGAGATAAAACGCAAGCTGCGACCGATACAACATTATTGGAATTAAATTTACATTCCACTTAGTTGAGATAAAACACGATAGAGAGATCGAAATTTTGCATTGGCTTCTTGAATTTACATTCCACTTAGTTGAGATAAAACCCCTCATTTGGTCGTTTTAAAAAAGCACTTGTATCAAGGGTTTGTAAGTGATTCATTAAGTATATTTTAACATAAATTGCCGTAAAGCTGCAGTCGTGAATCGCACACTTTCGACAAATGGGCTTGAAAGTCAATAAGGACAAGGGTTCAAGCACGCTTCACCAAAAAAGAGCTTTACTGCAAATTATAAAAACATTGATTCAAAATCTTTTTCAACCCCATATATCACTTTCTGTATATTATTAGGATTAGCTACTCGATAAACATAAATAGAATCGAATTCTTGATCTGCCTTTTCTACAATTTCAGCCATGCACTGCTTTAATTTCCCTTCTGTAATCTCCCCTTCAAATACAGAATTCTGTGTCCATGTTAAGTATTTTTTTAATATTTTATGCACTTTTGCTACTCTTTTTACATCCACATCATAAGAAACAATGACAAACATATCTCACCACCATGCTTTCAATGCTTTATAATCTTCATCTCGCAAAAAATGCTTAATTAGCTTGTAGCACTCTAATCGGATTAAATATCTATAAGATGTTTGACGATTCAACTTTCGATGTTTGATCGTCTGCCTCATCCGCTTTTCATACTCTGAAATAAACAATTTTCTTCCTTGTTCATTCAATAAACAAATTTTCTCTTCAACATACTCAAAGTGCTGCAACTGAATCATTCTATTGTTGATCAAATGAAAAATGAGAGCATCCATAATTAATGGTTTAAAAATTTCAGCAATATCTAGCGATAGCGAAAACCTTCTTGCTGATGGTTCGTGTAAAAAACTAATCGTCGGGTTTATTTGCGTTTTGTATATTTCCGACAGAACAGTTGTATACATTAAGCTATTTCCAAATGAGATCAGTGCATTAATGGGATCAGTTGGTGGTCGTTTTTCTCGCTTCATAAACTTAAAATCCTCGTATTTAATAATCCCGTTAAAACTCTGATAATATACTGATCTAGCACTTCCTTCAATCCCCATTAGTGTTTGAATATCTTGGGCAGTTGGAATTAATTTTCTTAATCCTATTATTTGATCAATAGCTGGTTGTGTCTGTTCTTTGTGACGTCGTAAATTTCTGAGCATGTGATGCATAGCGCTATACACAAATTGCTGAGCAATATATAATCGTTTCCCTAAATCAGACACATGCTCTCCTTGTAATACATCAACATATCCAGATACCTTCTTTTTTCTTGGCGTATAGCTTCCAGAGTAATATCCATAATAATTATAAAAATGCATACTGACATCTTTTTGATTTAACAAATTGAAGAAAGATGTATTAAAGTCCATTTCACTAAAGATATGTAAATTTTCTACTTGCTCGATCGGAACGACTTTTTTACTTCCATCCTCTTGTATGAAATAAATCGTTGAGTCTTTTCTTTGTAAGCGCCCGTTATTAAATAAGTATAAATTTTTCAATTTATTCTTCACCTACCCAACAAAATTGA
Source organism: Bacillus sp. Hm123 (assembly GCF_051842975.2). NCBI lineage: Bacteria > Bacillati > Bacillota > Bacilli > Caryophanales > Bacillaceae > Bacillus > Bacillus sp. Hm123. Next base: position 794,055 of record NZ_CM200277.1, on the reverse strand, counting down.
TAATAAGCACATTTCGTACAATAAGGATATTTCTCTTTTTTAGGAGGAAGAGCTGCGGAAATAATCTTCTTAATATCCTCAAGCCAACTTTCTATTTTATTTACATGTTGAGATGTTAGTTCTACTTCCTCTACACGTTTTTCCTTTGGATAATGAATTTTTCCTTTTCTTTCTATCCCCATTTGAAAAAGCACGTACAAATAATAGAGTAATTGCGCCCGATCTGCCTCCTCCATTTTGCTGCTTGATTTGACCTCTCCTACATATTCCGAATTGAGCATATCAATTTTGATAAAATCATCGACCATTACCTCTTTCATTTTCGCTCGTTGATAGGAGGTTTCATGAAGCATCTTTCCTTGCAATACAACATCATACTCATCTTCAAATGATATTTGATGACTTGATAACCAGAGTTTCCGCTTACATACATGGTAATATTGAATTTGTAAACCTGTTACTTTAATATCTTCAATTTGCTCCACACTTCTCACTCCTACATAAATTGACTATCTTCATCAATCGAATACGTAAGGCCCACAGCTTGAGAATATTTGAATTGAATCACCGGATAAGTTTGATAACCTCCCGCTCGTATTACTAAACCTATCAACTTCTGTTTCTGTGCATTCTTATATGCCCATGTTGGAATAGCCACAACATATTTTTTCAATTCCGTCGAAGCTTTTACTTTTTCTTGCCATGGATTTTTCTCGTTTAAAATACTTTGAAGAGCAAGAATTTGCTGTTCATTCTCTTCATAAACGCTGTATGGAATAATATTTTGATTATCAATATCACGAAGTTTTGGTTTAGAATCTAATTCATAAGCTAACAAGTTTCCGAAATCGTTGATCGTATTGCGAAACTCTCTTAAATAATTAGAGTTCTCTAAACTCTTCATCGTATAAATCTTCTCTACAATATTCATTTTGTCTTCTTCCGTCACAAAATCACCACTATAAGGTAATAATTCCTCTTTTGATCGTTCAAAAATTGTTGCATCGACAACTGATTTTTTACTCGTCCTTGAAATACCAGAAGGCAAATCTTCGCCTGTATACACAAAAACATTAGGTTTGTTTTGATCATAAGACCGCTTTCGATAGACACGACCCATTCTTTGGAATAAACCCGAAGCTTCCGATAGCTCTGTAAACAATACATCAAAATCAATATCGACACTTGCTTCTACAACCTGGGTAGTGATCCAAACTCCGACACTCTCATTACTGTGTTTCCCCATCTCTAAAATATTCTGTTCTTTTCTCGCTCGATCTGTTTGGATAAATCGACTATGTAACAATTGAGGGTTTATACCTATGGCTTTAAAATCATCATATAGCTTTTGAGCTTTTGTTACGGTATTTACAATCACCAATACCTTTTGATCTACACCGTTTTGAATAATATCCTCTATTGTTAAATCTTTTTCTCGAACTTCCATAAAATGCCGAACAATCGTTTGACCATTTTCATCTTTCTTTAGAAAAGGTTCTTCTCTTTGTTCAAATGGAATCCCCATTTGACGCATTTGTTCACCCAATAAAGGTGGAAATGTAGCGGTTAAAATAGTAAATTGCCCACCCATATCTACAATCTTTTTTAATCCTAGAATGATAAAGGCAGCGAGTCTAGGGCTATACATTTGAATTTCATCAATCACTAATTTACTATAAGAAAGGACAGCAAGTTTCATTTCAAACCCCGGATACATTGCAACAAAATCAATTAACTGATCGATTGTGCAAATTGTTAGCGGATAAGATAATTGTCTCGTTTGTGTAACTAATACAGGATTAAATGATTCATCTTCCGTTGCACGCTGTAAATATTCAGATAATGTATCACTATGAAGAAGACCAACTGGTTCGTATTTTAAATCTTCTTTCATCCGATCATAAATGGCATTGATAGATACCTTTAATGGCAAAGTAAATATTCCTTTTGAATCACCAATCCAGCAAAGAGCGGCTTCTGTTTTCCCAATACCTGTTGATGCGATCACAACATGATTTTGATCTTGCCTCTCATACAAATATTGCTGTAATTCATTTCGCGAAAAGCCCTTTTCCTGCATAAAATTATTCAAATGTTGCACTAAACTATCATGTGAAATTTCTGCTTCTACATGGGCGCTAGCCGCAAAGTCTAGTTTATTTAACAAGCCCTTTATTTTGATAAATTGATGAAGACTTTCTCCTCTTAACTCTGCTTTATTGAGGTAACGAGCATAACTCGTTTTAACCTTATCTACTTGAAAACCTTGAGTTTTCAAACTATCAATATACTGAGACACATCTTCTTCAAGAGTTTTCCGCCTAACGTCTAACGAATCTTCTTCACGTTCATGATGATAAAATACAGCTTTATATAATGTGCCGATTTCATCATTCGTCAACTCTTTTGCTAGCTCTTTTTTCGATAAAAAGGCTGCACTTAAATAGCCATGTGGGATCTCCGGAAGATCAGGAAGTGGATCAATAATCTGTTCTTCTTTTTTGCGAATTTTATTTTGAAATTTTGTATTAGCTTTACCAAGGTCATGACAATAGCAAGCTTTATAAAGTAAGTTCCATTCACTATCTGAAAGAATATGAGGATATAATTCTTTCAATTGAGCATGACGATTAAGTAGCTCATTTGTATGTTCCATGATCGTTTCTTCTTTTTGATTCCCTTTTTCTGATTTGGCTAATAGTCGATCAAACATATTTTTCTCCTTTCTAAAAAAAGAATGGAATTTCTCCCATTCTTTTTGACTCATACTAAAAACACAACAAAACCATCTTCATCTAAATCTAGAATCGAATCTGCGTATAAACTGTTTGTATTAGAAGCTGGTATATGAAAAGCATTGATTTTCTCCCATTGCCGAATGACTTTCCCTTTTGATAATTCTATCAATTGATAAGTTTTATTCAGCAAGTAAGACGTTCCCAACAACTTATAAGATTGTTCTTCCTCTATCGCAGATTGTGGCACATAGATATCAAATTTAAATAACTGATCGTCTTCAATTTCTCCTTCTTCAATCTCTACTTCTTTAATATTCGTGATTTGTAGCAAGTCTTCCCGACGACCTAGGGATAAAAACTCCTGTGGTGATCGCATCGCTTCCCTAATGGTGCCCACTAACGACTCATCCTCCGGCACAACATGAATCACTAACTCTACATCTACAAGCAGTTCAGCTGTAGCGACTCCACGTGTAATACCATATGTCTTTCCACTTTCGTCACTTACTTTCACTTGATGTCTGCCTTCTTCAAATGAGTTACCAGCAAACTCGTAACGTGTCCATAAATCATTCACCTTTGAATGATACCGACCTTGAACACTCACTTTCATCGGCACATAACTAGTAAATTTGCAAGCAGCATGTATCATACCAATCACAGTTGAGTATGGTGGAAGTGGAAATGTTTCTTTCAATTGAAAACTAGCCGGCTTTCGATAGTTTACTAGATTTTGATAAGCTTCGATTCGAATCCCTTTCACTTCATCACCTACTTATTGGTAATAATTTTGCACTTGTTGCTCTAACTGTTGAAAGAATTCAGCCATTGACGTTACTGGTAAGTTGTTCTCGATTTCCTCATCGTTAGCTAGAATCCCTTTCACAAGACCTGCTTGAGTATATTCTCTTACTTCTTCATCATAAGCGAGTACACTTTGAATTGTTTCAACAGATAAGCAATTTTGATGTAATTTTAAACGATTTTCAAAAAACGGATTTTTAATAGAGTACACGCCACCAATAGCAAATATTGGTGAAAGGTTTTCACGACGTCCTTTAATATCACGATATAAAAACTTTAATGTTTTTAATAATTCATTAACGCGGGCTGCACGCTCTGATAACGGAATCTCCAATCCATCATTTGCATCAATTCCCATTTTATCTAAATCAACTGTGATCGTGTAAGCATAAAAGGATTTATGAATCTCACTTTGAGCAATGTTTCCACCTTTCTTCGCTTCTTCTTCTTGAGCTAAAGTTGCGTTAAAGCGATCTAACAACCCTTTGTTCGTTAAGAAGTCAATGTCAGTATTATAGCTTTCAAGAGAAACAGCATTAGATAACCTAACGACTGCTGATCTAGTTTTCGTCGGCTTTACCGTCTTCATATAGCCGAAAAGGTCAATTTCAGGATAATCTGCAATCGTTGCTTCCGGATGAAATTGAAGTACTGTGCCATCTAAACCAAGTGGCGTATTCATTGCTCCCATTTGCTCCACAATGTTGTAGCGTAAAGCTTGACGTGAAATGTAAGTATAAGCCTCATTATCACCACGAGAGATTTTCTTTAGAGACGTAACATTCCCTACTCCTTCACCATAGTTCGCACTTTCCGCTTCAAAAATCATGCTTAATGTTAATCCTTTTTTATTCATTAGACTCATCCTCCTTTTTTTCTTCTCCACTATATCCTTCAAGTCCTAATAAAAAAGCATAGCCAATGGTTTGAAATTTATCTTTATCCTCTAAAGCTTGTACAAACACAGCAGGAATAACTTGCTTTTTATAACTGTAAGCTTGAATCAAAGTTTCCATAAATTTATTAGCATTTTTCACTTTCAATGCGTTTAATAAACGATGCAGAATGCCACCTAATTTATTTTCAGAACCACGGTAAGCACTACGAAGTTTCGTTCCGTAATAACGAATCTTTTTCAACTCTTCTCCTGTCATAAACTTCTCTCCTCCTTTAAATTGATTCGTTGAAATCTGTAAAATATGAAACATTGCTACTCCATTTGAAAATTCTTTTGATGCTGATAACCTCAGCAAACGATATAACAAATCAAAAAATGATTGCTCATTGTACAGACGTCTCATAACATCTTGATAAAGAGCGATATACTCCCCATCTTCTTTCGCATACTTTCCTGCTAAATAGTCCAAGCTTTTTTTGGATCGAACGAGCACTTCAGCACGTTGTCTTGATAAAATGTTAAAGGTATAAGGTCTTGCTTCATTATTTCGATCAAATTTCACCACTTGAATATTTTCGATTTCAAGCTGTATTCGAGCACTAGCGCTATGATCCACCATGTCTAGCAACTTAGAATAAGCTACATTCTCCAAGTCATCAAATTGAATCATTTCTCCATTTGACTGAAGTGTTATAGAATTAGAAGATTTCAGTTTGTCAACTGATTGGTTATTGTTGATAAATAGCCCTTTTCCTTGTACTAAAGTAAAGCCAAGAGGAACACAACTATAGATCAAGTTACAAATCGGACATACAAACAAATCACGATTATGATTCCAGTAATGAGACGATTTCCTCGCTGCATCTACTCCCACTTTCTGCAACCACGTTAAATCGAAACATTCTGACATCTTTGCCATTTTGTGCTCACATATGGCACAGCTCAATTTATTTTTCGCATATTTCTTTTCATTTTTTTTGGATTCAATAAAGTCTTGTGTAGATCGTGTGAAGTAATTTTGAAACTCTTGATACATATCTTTTTTACTTGCATTGGAATTTAAAAAAGATACATTCGTCCAAAACGGTTGAATAGTTGTGTAGGTTAAATTTCTGGCAACAATAAATTTCTTAGCTTCTGGATGTTTTAAATAGGTGATACACTCCAAAAGTTTTGAACACATCTCTTCAATTTGAGGTTTTACATCCGAGATCGCTTCTTTCTTTTTCATCGTTACTTTTTTCAGCGTCTTAGCTATTTGAGCAATCGGGATGTTTTCTCCCTTGATGAGGTGGTATGTATTTTTATAACTATTGGATATCAGCCACCTTTTCGTATTCTCGATAAACTTATTAAGCTCAGTTAACTTTTTTTCATCAATTTCCGCTTCTAAACAATACTTAACCATCTCTTCTTTAGAAACCATCGCATACCAAGATGTGTTTTCTTGATAACGATAGATCAAATAATTAAAGTAATGTTCCTCCATGTTCTCAAAGGACGTTTCGTCAAAGAAAACAGACTGCCCATCCAAAGTATAGCTTATTCCAGCGTGATCAAATACTCGGAGTAACCCAAGCACCCCTGCATTATATAAAAATTCATCTAATGTTACTTTTATAGACAATGAGTCTCACCTCCCTTATTCATCAACAAACTCAATATTCCCAAACATTTGCCCACGTCGAAGGCCAATTCCTGTTTGAGCTAATAATTGAAGATCTTCCACGTCCCCCTCTAATACAAAGGTGCCACTATAAGCTTCAACGTATAAAATAGATTGATCGTTTAATTGTTTGAATGAATCATGCTGAAGCTGAACAACATTTTTTTTCATTAATACAGGTTGAAAATGAAGTGATCTTCGCAACTCTGAGCCACGAATACTTTTCACTATTTCATTGCAAGTGTAGTTTAATTCCTTTGTATAATTCGGGTCAGTCGGAGATAAAAAACGTCCTCCTTTTTCCTTCACAACTATTGGCGATAATGCCTTGAAAAGCACTCGTTCTTTTTTAGGCAATCTTTCTCTTAGCATCCGCACATTAGTCACTTCTAAATGATACCCTTTATATTCATATTGCTTTTTCTGAACTAAACCATTGTAAAGATACAACATCAAATCTGCCCGAGGACTGCTAATAATAAGCTTAACTTCTCCTCTTATATCAAAGTAGTCTTCTTTCACTTCATATGATTGTAAAAAAACAGATCCAGCAAATGACTTCATTTTCTTATTATTTCGTCCTTGGTATTCATAAAGTTCGTTGACTAACTCCTTATTGGATTCCGATAATGCAGCCTTTATTACACTAGCAAACTGAAAATTATATCGGCGCATTAAACGATCGGTCTTAAAACTAGCTTCAAGTTTCAACATCTCAACTCCTTAACTATTTATAATTATGGTTATAATTCTATTATAGAAAATTTTGTTAGTCAAGAATTTATTTCCAATTACTTTTGAGAGCTCTAATAGTCAAATATGATATAATATACTTCTATTTACAAAGTGGAATGTAAATTAATTTTAAATTGTTAACTCACTCAACTACGCGGATGATAAAAGCACCTGGGTCTCTAGGTGTTTTTATTTTTTATGATTATAAATACCTCCCTAAACGATTCAATTTCTATCTATTTCTATTATAAACTATGACCTTCATAAAAATTCGGATAGGCTTTATGCTATAATTCCCTCTTCACATTGATTAGAAAAATGGCTTATGCTAACTTTTTGAGTAGATATAGAAAGTTGAAGAATAACTTTTTTCATATTTGCAGTAAAGCTCTATTTTGCCAAAAAGCTGTTTAACCCTTGTCCTTATTGACTTTCAAGCTCATTTGTCAAAAATGTGAAATTCACGACTGCAGCTTTACGGCAATTTATGTTAAAATAGGCTTAACGAATCACTTACAAACCCTTGATACAAGTGCTTTTTTATAATGACCAAATGAGGGGTTTTATCTCAACTAAGTGGAATGTAAATATTGAAAAGATCGTTGTGCTTCCGTCTCCTGTGCCAGTTTTATCTCAACTAAGTGGAATGTAAATTTAATTGATGGAAAAGGTTCTTGGGGAAATAAATTTGTTTTATCTCAACTAAGTGGAATGTAAATGTAGCTAGTTCCACGGTTGCTTTCGTGCCTTCGTGTTTTATCTCAACTAAGTGGAATGTAAATAGATCATTTACGTTTAATGTTGCCGCACCTGTTGAAGTTTTATCTCAACTAAGTGGAATGTAAATATCAGTAATATGATGGCTAAGAATGAAGCCATTGCGTTTTATCTCAACTAAGTGGAATGTAAATTGTCTTATGGCTGCCACTGCCGATTTAAAATAAACAGTTTTATCTCAACTAAGTGGAATGTAAATAGCTCCAAACGAGTTAATATGGATATGGTTTGGCTTGGTTTTATCTCAACTAAGTGGAATGTAAATCTTGGTCAGCCGATGTTTGCGGATACAACACATCGGTTTTATCTCAACTAAGTGGAATGTAAATATGATACGAGGTATCGAGAACCGCTGCGACGTAAAGGTTTTATCTCAACTACGTGGAATGTAAATTTTTTGTAGTTTATCACTTATTTTATTCTCAACAACAAAAAGCCATATTTCATAGATGGTTGCTAAACACATCTATGAAATATGGTACAAGATTAAATAATTTTAATCACCCTAGCCATATCACTCTTTATCCCCCATCCGCTTCCCTTCCCTAAACACTTTCGCACTTCTCACATACTCTACATCTTTCACGCCAAGGCGTGCATTGATCACGCGGGCAATCGCAAAGAAGTAGTCAGATAAGCGATTTAAATATTGCAGTGTAACCGGGTGGATATCTGGTTCGACTTTCATTAAACTAACAACTTGGCGTTCAGCTCGGCGCACGACGGTTCTAGCGATATGAATAGTGCTGGCTGCTTTGGAGCCGCCTGGTAAGATGAAGCGCTCTAGTGCGGGTGCTTCTTGAATGTATTGGTCGATTTTCTTTTCTAGCTCTTCGACTGCTTCTGCTTGTAGCTTCCAGCCTCTTGCTCCTGTTACGGTGGCTAAGTCGCCGCCGCAGTCGAATAGTTCGTGTTGGATCGTTTCGAGGTCTGCTAAAATATCTTTGAAAACTTCTGGATCAAGCTCTGTCATCGCTTGGCCGACGAAGCAGTTCGTTTCGTCGACTGTGCCGTAGGCTTCTACGCGTAAATCATCTTTGTCTACTCGTCCTCCGATAATGCTTGTTTTTCCTTTATCCCCAGTTCGCGTGTATAATCTCATTTTGGTTCCTCCTGTTTTTTTAAAATTTGTGGAATGCCATACCAGATGGCAATGACTTGTTCGGCTTGTTTCGCCGCTTCTTGAAAACACCAGCCGGCAGCATCTCGCCACATCCGGTCTAGCGCTTCGATTGGAACAATTCCTTTTGTGATGTCCGAGCCGATTAATAAGAGTTTGCGGTCAGACTGTGCTTTTTCCCAATCGAGCCCTGCTTGTAGTTGTTGTTTCCATTGTTTTCGTGCAAGCTTGGCATCTGCTGTTTGTTCGACAAGCTGTTTCATATAGCTTTCGATCCCTTCAAGCACGACGATGTTTTCCGTCCAGTTCGGCTGTTCTTTTTCATAAAAGGATACCCACTGATGCCGAGTCGTTTCCAACCTATATTCTTCCTTTACCCATTGCTTTTTTCCGTTAAAGGCACCGCCTGTAATGAGATGCATCGCTCACCCCTCCTTAATGATGAAAGGGAAGCCGTTAGTTCGTAGCCGCGACCATTGTCTGCTTTCCACTCCCAAAACTGTTTTTCCACTGGAGCGAATTCCGTTAATAACTGGCGGATGACGCCTCCATGGGTGACAATCGCTCCCCGTTTCATCTCGTGCTGTTCCATTACATCGAGCCATTTGTTCCAGCCGGAGCGAATGCGAGAGCCAAATTCATGAAAGTACTCTCCCTCGGGCAAAAAGCTCGTGAACGGATCACTTACCCAAGTGACATACTCCTCAAGATGCTCCAGTTCTTGATGGCGCTTGCCTTCTAAAATCCCGAAGTTCATTTCGCGAAACTCCGGCCATAGATCGACCGTCTCCGTAGGAAACAGGATGCCCGCTGTATCAACGCAACGCTTTAAATCGCTCGCGACAACTTTCTCATAATTAGGAATGAGCGGTTGAATCGCCTGCAAATCCTGTATCCCTCGTTCACTTAGAATCGAATTCGTCCAGCCGCTGAATGCCTTTCGCTCATTATCCGTCGTTATCCCATGCCGATAGAGACCAATAACCACAATGTCATCCATAATATCGCTTCCACTCCTTCTAGGCTAGCACCGAGCAAATCCCCGGTAATGCCACCAAAATGTTTCATCGTGCTGCGGCGTACAAAAAGGAAAAAGATCGCTGTGATAGCCGTAAATATTAAAAAGGTTGCGAGCGCCTGACTGATCGCTACAATAATAACTCCCATCACTAGAAGCCAGACACTATAACGAAGTGCGAGCGTTGCATCTTTTCCCTGTTGAAAATAATAAGCGAGTCCCTCTTTTTTTGCTGGAGGTGTGCCATTGAGTAATAACCCCATCACCATCTGGCTGTAAAACGGAATCAAACCAATCACGAACGCCAGCTGACTGTCACCAAATGCGACCAGTTCATAGAAAAAGAGAAAGCGTGCCGCTAAGAAAATAATGAGCGATAATACCCCAAAAGCGCCGACTCTCGAATCCTTTAAAATTTCCAAGCGTCGCTCGCGATCACGATATGAGAAAAAAGCGTCGCTCGTATCAATCCAGCCATCTAAATGTAAGCCCCCTGTCCAAATAATCGGCAATAGCCACAACAAGAACGCATTCCCGAGCTGTGACAGTGGCGACCATTCGAGCAGTGCCCAAAAGATGCTCGCGTACAACAGCCCTCTCAACAAACCAAACAACGGAAACATCCGCAACACCGCTCGTAAATGAGCGGCATCCATTGGCAATTCGCGATGAATTGGGACAATCGTAAAAAATTGAAAGCTTAATAATAATCCATTCTTATAAGTTTTCCACTTCATTACTGCATTTCCCTTTCTTGCTCGCTGACAATCGCCATAAATTTTTCCCAATCGAGGTACTGCTCTAGATGATGAGCTAGTTCATCATACGCTTGCTGCTTTTCTTCTATTATATTCAGTTGTGATAGAGGAAGTCCCTTTTGACGTCGTAGACGATTTAACCATTCGGAACGCCAAGCATCGTTATGGAACAGATGATGCAAATACGTGCCGATGATGCGGCCATCCGCAGAGCAATAGCCTTCCTCGCTGCCATCCTCTCTAATGACGAATGGAGCGGGCTTCTCAATCACCGTCTGTCCGATATGAATCTCATAGCCACTCAAATCAATCGTTGGTAGCTGTGCTACTTTTCCTTGAACCCGTACCGTTGTTTTTTCGTTGAAGAAAGTGGTCTTCCCTGGGATCAACCCAAGTCCAATTTCTCTATACCCTTCAACACCTGAGTCATGACCGTCCGGGTCGATTAATTGTTCACAAAGAATTTGATAGCCGCCACATAAGCCAGCGACGATTCCTCCTGCTTTCGCATATTGAACCATTCGCTCCGCTAATCCACTCGTTTTTAAAAACTGCAAATCATGCAACGTGCTTTTCGTTCCAGGGAGTATGACCGCATCTGGATCACCAAATGCTTCGACAGCATCCACCCAGCGAACAGTCGTATCTTTTTCTAGTAAAAAAGGCTCCATGTCACTGTAATTCGATAAATAAGGTAGCTTGATCGCAACAATGTCTAACGCTTTGTTCGTTTGTGATGAAAAGCGATCGGTGAGCGACAGCGAATCTTCCCCTTCTAGTCGATGATTCGGCAAATACGGAAGAACAGCAAGTACAGGCAGTCCCGTCCGTTCCTCCAACCATTGCTTTCCTTCTGCAAAAAGCTTAGGATCGCCGTGAAATTTATTAATAATGACCCCTTTCACTCGTTCACGCTCCTGTGGTTCAAGCAGTTCTAGCGTTCCGACGACACTGGCAAACAGACCCCCTCTGTTAATATCCGCGATTAAAATAACCGGCACATCGGCCATTTCCGCCACCTTCATATTGACGACTTCTCTTTTCTTTAAGTTCATTTCAACAGGACTTCCTGCTCCTTCAATCACGAGAAAATCAGCGAGGTCGTTCAGTTCATTCAGTGACTGCTCAATCACTTGCAAGGCCGTTTCATAATACGTTTCCCGGTACGCCATCCCAGAAATCGTGCTTTGGCGTTCTCCGCGCAGCACAATTTCTGAACGCCCCGAACCGGATGGCTTTAGTAAAATGGGATTCATCGCCGGAATCGCTTCTAATTGACACGCTTCCGCTTGCAGCCCTTGAGCGCGACCGATCTCTTTACCCGAGGCAGTGACATATGAATTATTAGAAACGTTTTGCGATTTAAATGGAGCCGGCTGGAACCCTTTTTGCCAAAGTAAACGACAAAGAGCCGTTGCCACTAAGCTTTTTCCAACATCTGAAGCGGTTCCTTGCAGCATCACACCTTTCATAGGCCATCTCCTCCTTTCTGAATAAGCGGCAAGCCATGCTCAACAAGCATCGCTTCATCCGCTTCTGATACAAAATATTGATGTAACTCTCCCAATGTTTTTGCATAATAGAACACGAGCGGTGACGAAAGTGGCTCAAAGGCTAACTCATTGGATACGATGATCACAGAGGCAACGGTTTGCCGAAGACGATTAATTTCGGTGATCACTCGCTGTTTAATCTGCTCATAAAATAAAGGGTGTTCCCATTCACTTTCATCCTCACTACTTGAAAACCACTCGTTCGTTACTAAAGTCGTTAAGCAATCGAGTAAAATCACGTCTTGTTTCGCAAATTGATCGGCCAGTTGATCTAATTGAGTCGGTTGCTCCCATGTTGTCCATGTAACTTCTGATTGCTGCCGTTGTTGTTGATGAAGCCGCACACGCTCAGCCATTTCCTCATCCGTTACTTTTCCACAAGCAATATAATGAAGTCCGCCGCCACGCCGTTTCGCTTCAGCCACTGCTTTTTCTTCTGCTAAACGGCTTTTTCCACTACGCACACCGCCAACAATGATCGTTAATGGTGCTGTTTCCATGCTAGTAACGCCTCTTTCAATTGATCATTTTCTTCCTTCGTTTTCACCGCTGCCCGAAGCCAGCGACCGTTTAACGTCGGATAATTGTATGTATGGCGGAGAACCAATCCTTTTTTCAGTAAAAACTCAAGTAAAGGTCGTTGGTCTAACAATCTCGGATCACGAAGCAAATAGAAATTCACCACCGAGCGAGTAAAGTCAAAGTTTTCTTTATCTAAAAATTCAAACATCTGCTCACGCTCTTCTTCAATCAATTGACGTGACGTTTCCACAAAGCTCGTATCTTGTAAAGCCGTTTCTGCCGCTAATAAGGCAAGGGCATTGACATTCCAATGCGGACGGAAACGAGCGAGACGCTCAATAATCGTTTCAGCAGCGAGAGCATAACCGATTCTAAGTCCGGCGATCGCATACATTTTCGTTAAGGAACGCAAAATCACCAACTGTGGATAGTCCGCTAAATAAGTAGCGTACGTAAAGTCCCCAGCAAAATCATAAAACGCTTCATCCACAATCACTAAGCAAGAGCTTTCTTTTAATTGATCCAAAATATAGCGAAGGTCATCAGGCTGAAACACAAGTCCGGTCGGATTATTCGGTGTACAAATGAAAAGGGCAGCCGCCTCTTTTGCCACTTCAACGATACGCTCTACTCCTTCATCGATCGCCACAAAGTCCACGTCACACTGATATGCCCAGCAAGCTGCTTCATATTCAGAAAAAGCAGGCTGTACAATGACGATACGCTCACCTTGAAGCCATTGTCCGAGAAATTGAATCACTTCAGCCGCTCCATTTCCAAGTAGCACCTGATCCGTCGTCACCCCATTTTGCAAGGCTAGCAACTGAGTTAACGAACGCCCTTCTGAATCAGGATAATCAGACACCGCCGAGAACCACTCGCTCCACTTTTCTTTTAAAGAAGGAGGTGGTCCATACGGATTCGTATTGACGCTAAAGTCAATAATTGTTGCAGGTGAAGCTAAGTTGACTTTTTCATATAAATGAGCCGGATTCGCCCCATGAGCGGGCAAGTTCATAAAGCAGCCCTCCTATCCATAACGTAAGTAAAAATAATAGCGATGACCGCTGCATAATGGTGTTAGCGAGTAAAATATCCGCCGCTTTTTTTTGCTTCAATGGCTCCCCCATTTCGGCACGGTGGGATACACGCCCTTTATATGTGTTGAGACCACCAAGCTCAATGCCTAGTTGAGCGGCGACTGCCGCTTCACACCAGCCACTATTTGGACTTGGATGTTTTTTCGCATCACGGCGAACGATCGACCACACCTGTTTTTTCGAGTAGTCACTTTCTGGGAAAGACAACAGCATCAGAAAGCTAGTGAGACGAGCAGGAAACCAATTGACGACATCATCCAGTTTGGCAGATGCCCAACCAAATTGTCCGTAGCGCTCATTTTGATAACCAACCATCGAATCGCATGTGTTAATGGCGCGGTATATCATCGCTCCAACACCACCAAACAGCAGCGCCCAAAATAATGGAGCTGTAACGCCATCACTTGTGTTTTCAGCAACCGTTTCAATCGCCCCGCGCGTAATATCTGCTTCCTCCAAATGATCCGTATCACGACCAACGATGTACGATAGCTTCAAGCGAGCTTCCGGTAAATCTCCAGCTTGCAGCGGTTCATACACACTTAACCCTGCTTCCTTTAAGCTCCGGCAAGCAATCGTCGTCGAAATCACGATCGCTTCCACAGCAACACCAACGAGCGGATGAATGAAATAACTTAGTGAGATCAGTAAAAAGCTTATGCCTCCCGTGACCAACAAAACGGCTAGTAGCATCCACACCCCTTTTTGCTTTTTTCGCGTTCCTTGATTGAGTCGCTTTTCTAAAAAGGCAATAAAGGAGCCGATCCAGCGAACAGGATGAGGCCAGTGAGGAGGATCACCGACGAGACGATCAATGATAAACGCAAGCGTAATTGCGAACAAGTGATACATCATCGTCTTCGCCTCCCTTCCTCGTTATTTCGCAGGGCAGAAACCGTACTTTCATACACCGCTTTCCCAATTGCTTTACCAAGTGGCGTAATCGTTCCAGCAAACTCCTGCCTCATCCCGCGTTGGGTCGCCGCAATTAACATGCTGTCAGTCGATGTTCCTGTGGCAAATGTGCCTGTGAGCGGATCTTTCACTCCATAATCAAACAACGCTTTCACTTTCGCTTCGGTGGCGGTCATAATCGCTTGCACAAACGCTTCTTCTGAAAGGTGAGCATTGGCAAATACCCATGTGTTGATCGTTCCCGGTTGCATAATCGTTTCATGCTCCATCGCCCGCGACACATCGACAGCATTTCCAACACCAGCCGTCACGACAGCGAAAACAGACAGCCCATCTTGTTCAACGAGTCGATAAGACACATATTCTAGATCCACCGCCGTCATCATCCCAACTGTTTCATTCACATCAAAATGATGCGTCTCAAGAAATTGCTTCATCTCTTCTTTAAAATCGTCACAGTTATAATCTTGATCGACATGACGATTGACGAAGCTTCGATGCCAGCCCCAACCAGCTCCAATGACGCCTGCTGATAAAGTTTTCAATAAAATCGGAGAATCAATGGCGATGAATTCTTCACTTTGCCGAATAAGCGAGCCGTCCATTTCAATCGGGGCTTCATCTTCCTCAATTTTCAACGGAAGAATGCTCATTTGTGGCTTTGGCACTTCTGGATGCGGCCGCTTTTGCACAGCCGTTTGGTAAACGGAATGAATATGCTCTTCCTTCAACACTTCACTCGGCACGCCAAGTCCATGAATGCGACCGTTTTCCATTAACAGCAGGCGATCACAATAAAGTGAAGCTAAATTCAAATCATGGAAAATAGAGACCACCGTGAGCCCTGTTTCTCTCGTCATCTTTTTCAATAAATCGAGCAGCTCTTTTTGAAACGAAAGGTCGAGGTGATTCGTCGGTTCATCAAGCAACAAAATTTCTGGCTCTTGGGCAAGCGCCTGAGCCAAATATACGCGTTGCCGCTCGCCACCAGACAACGAGTCTAACGTTTTCTCAGCGAAGCGCATCGTTCCGGTGCCTTCCATTGCTCGCAACACCGCTTCTTCATCTTCTCGCTTCCACACCGGGAATAGTCCGCTTTGATGAGCGTAGCGGCCGAGCGAGACGGTTTCTTTTACCGTATAAGCAAAGGGCAAGGACGTATCCTGCGGCAATACGGCGATGACTTTCGCTAATTCCTTCGCCGAGAATTCCTTGAGCTTTCGACCTTGAATCGTCACTTCCCCCGCTTGGATCGGCACGACGCCACTCAACATTTTCATTAACGTCGTTTTACCGCTGCCATTTGGTCCTAATATGCCAAACAGCTCTCCTTGCTGAACAGAAAAAGATAGCTGATTCACAATCGTTCGATTGCCGTAACCACCGGCGACTTGTTCTACGTTTATCATGCAGCACCTCTTCCTTTCCTTCGCTTACGCAATAGAATCATGGCGAACACCGGAGCACCAATGACTGAAGTAATGACACCAATCGGTAGTTCCGTCGGAGAAATAATCGTTCGCGACACTAAATCGGTTAAAATTAAAAAGCCAGCCCCAATCAAAACAGATAATGGCAGTAAATGACGGTGATCCGGTCCCCACACGAGTCGGATAAAATGCGGAATAACTAGACCAACAAAGCCAATCGTTCCGGAAACCGCCACCGCAGCACCCGTTAACATCGAGCCAGCGCCTAAAATCACAAGTTTTTTCCTGCGAACATCAACGCCTAAATGTTGCGCCTTCTCCTCACCGAAAGTCATCGCATTCAACTCTGCAGAATGGAGCACGAGCACCAACGTCCCGACTAAGAAAAATGGGACGATCAACTGAATATAATCCCAGCCTCTCATCGACACACTGCCAAGCAGCCAGCCGATAATTTGCCGTAACTCTTCCCCTGTAAGCGCGATCATTAACGAAATCATCGCCCCTAAAAAAGAACTAAAAATAATTCCTGTCAGAATGATCGTCTCTACTTTGAGCGACCGCTCAATCGCTTGAGCAAATAAAAGAACGATAAAAATAGTAACAATCGCCGCAATAACGCTCACAATCGGCAACGTGAATCGTTCAAATAAAGGAAGTTGAATATTAAAGAATAGTACCATCACTGCCCCCGCGGATGCACCAGATGACACCCCTAACGTATAGGGATCAGCTAAAGGGTTGCGTAACAGCCCTTGAAAGGCCGCTCCTGCTACCGCCAACGAAGCGCCAACGAGCCCAGCAAGCAACACGCGTGGAAAACGAATATTCCAAACAACACTATCAAAGGATGGATCGATACCGCTAATCGATGTACCGAAAAAATGGTGGGATAATAAGAAGACGATATCCCGAACCGGAACGTGCATCGTTCCGATCGAGATACCGGCTAATACCGCTATAATAAAAAAAGCAAAGGCAATAACGTAGGCGGAAACTTTATTTCTTAAAAACATCTGGATAAACCGCTTCAGCAAGTTGCTCTAATCCTTCTGTCAGACGAGGACCTGTACGGGATACTAAGTCAGACTGGACATCGTGCACTTCTTTATTTTTGATCGCAGCTACATTTTCCCACCCTTTGCGGCTCAACACTTGCTCTACCGGCTTTTCAATATAATACCCATAAGTTGTGATGATAACATCTGGATTCTTCTCAATGACTGCTTCTTCCGTAATTGCTTTCCAGCCATCTAAGTCCGCTGAAGCATTTTTCGCATGAATGATTTCAAGCATTTCATTCATAAATGTGTTTTTTCCTGGCGTGTAAATTTCAGGTGCTGGTTGAACTTCAACAAACACATTTTTCATTTCGTCTTCTGTAATCGCTTCAGCTTGCTTCTCAATTTCTGCGACATCTTCCTTCATATCAGCCACGACTTCATCCGCTTCTTTTGCTTTCCCTGTCGCTTGACCGATCATTTCAATTGACTCATACACTTCGTCAAAGTTTTGAGCATCGTTCACAACTAGTACATCAATGCCAGCGTCTTCTAATTGCTTCAAGCCATCTTTCGAATTATGAGCACCAGATGCTTGAGCTAACACTAGATCAGGATTTAAACTAATAATCTTTTCAACATTAAAATCCATACCGCCGATTTTCTCGATCTTTGTCACTTCTTCTGGATAATTATCATAATCATTTACCCCAACAATTTCTTTCCCAAGATCTAATTCAAACGCGATTTCCGTGTTGCTCGGAACGAGAGAAACGATGCGTTCAGGATCTTCGTCAATAACAACGTCTTTCCCTGCACCATCTTTAATCGTCACTGGAAACGCCGCTTCTTGCGTTTCTTTCGGTGGATTCGTTTGCTCTTTTTCCGGAGCCGCTTTCTCTTCACCGCAACCAGCGAGCACCCCAGCCGCTAGTAGCATCGATAAAATCGAAGTCGATAGTTTTTTCATCTTTTCTATTCTCTCCTTTATGTTTATAAAATTAAAAAACACCTCTACGTAATAGAGGTGTGCAGTGAAAAAGGGTAGATTCTGCCCTTTCACACCACCCTATCCTCGTAGGTTTGTCGGTGCTTGTGATACAGGCAGGTTTTCTGGCTCGTGAAATGAACAATCTCACTCACAGTGGCGGGACCGCGCTGGATTTACACCAGCTTCCCCTTTTAAGAAGCCGCTTTCCATGGCTTCACCTAATCAAGCATATGTATGATTTATTAACACTAATTATACACAATTTTAATCCCACTTCCACGCCCTTTTTCGCTCTTTCAAAAAATCAACGGAAGAAGTTTGAATTTTCCATATGTATCCGCTAGAATACAAGTATAATAGACTACTGTAATTTGAAAGGAGTGGATTCATATGAAATTAGTAATCGTTATCGGATTATTCCTTCTACTAATGGCTACAGGGGTTTACCTAATATTTGGTCTCCGTCAAATCCTAGATTCTCACGAAGCATCAAAAATAGACAAAATACCAAACAACCACTTCACAAAACAAAACGGCGGTCAAGACATTGGCATGTAGTAACTAAAGCGGAGGCGACTGTCCAGACACGACAAGCAAATGTTCTGACGCTGGAAAGGCGTTAGCCTTGTAAGGGGCAGGTTATTTGACTCGAGTGTCTAGGAGGCGCAGCTAGATGATAACTAAAGCGAAAGGCGCTGTTTGGCGACGTATGGACTGGAGCATTCCGCACGAGATAAAGGAAACACGATGAACGTTAGTGAATCGATGTTGACTTATCGCAAGCTGGATAAAAACAATCCGCAGAGACGACCTCTGCGGATTGTTTTTATCGTTGCTGAACAAGCTGAATTTCTTCAATCGCTTGTTTCATGATTTGCCCCATTTGTGTCAGTTCTTCAAAGCTTGTAGCGAGCGGTGGCATGAAAACGATCACGTCACTGAGCGGTCTTGTCAGCATGCCAAGTTCTCGCATTCTTAACGTGGCTTTATACGCAACACGCTCTTCCCACGGAAACGGTTCTTTCGTTTCTTTATCCTTCACAATTTCAATCCCGCACATTAGTCCAAGCTGACGAACATCCCCGACTTGCGGCAATTTGGCAAGTTCAGCTAGGATTTCCTTGACGTATTCGGCTTTTTTAGCCGCTTGATCGACTAATCGCTCTTTTTCAAAAATCTTTAAATTCGCTAAAGCAGCGGCACAGCCGAGCTGATTTCCTGTATAAGAATGTCCATGGAAGAAGGTTTTCATTTCTGTGTAATCCGCATAAAAAGCAGCATAAACTTTTTCCGTTGTTATCGTTGCCGCGATTGGCAAATAGCCCCCGGTGATTCCTTTAGCAACCGTCATAATATCTGGTTGGACGTCTTCATATTCAACAGCAAACATCTTTCCTGTCCGACCGAAGCCTGTCGCTACTTCGTCCACAACAAGTAAAATATCAAACTCGCGGCAAAGTGCTTCCAATGCTTTTAAATACCCCGGTGGCATCATATTCATTCCGCCAGCTCCTTGCATCAGCGACTCGACCATCACACCTGCAATTTCCTCGTGCTTCTCTTCAAATAATTGACGAATCGCCTCAAGTGACTCTCGCTTCACCGTTGCTTCATCGCCAGAAGGATGACGGTATGTTGCCGGGAATGGTACGACGTAAGAGTTAAACATTAGCGAGCTATAGACGCGGTGATAAATATCGATGGCGCCGACACTAATCGCCCCAACCGTATCCCCGTGATAGCCGTTAGACATCGTCACAAATTTCGTTTTCGTCGTTATTCCTTTGTTTTGCCAATATTGATAGGCCATTTTAATGGCAATTTCCACCGCTTCTGCCCCGCTATCCGAGTAAAAGACACGCGTTAGCTTTTCCGGTGCCAGCTTAACTAATTGTTCCGCTAACTCAATCGATGGCACATTAGCCGCCCCTAATAAAGTAGAATGAGCAATTTTATCAAGCTGAGCTTTAATCGCCTCATCAATTTCTGAGCGACGATGACCGTGGACGTTAAGCCAAAGCGAAGAGTAGCCATCTAAATATTCATTGCCGTGAATATCCTTCAACTTGATTCCTTCCCCGCTTTCGATAATAAGCGGCGCTTCTTCATAATCCTTCATTTGCGTAAATGGAAGCCACATATGCTTTTTACTAATGTCATATAGTCTTTTCGTATCCATCAACCTCTACCTCCTGCAATTGTTTGATTCTCCAATTTTCTGTGATTGCTGAACGAGATGCTTCATTCGCTAAATAGCTAGAAATGTTTTGAATGTAAGGAATTGTTCCGATGATTGGCACGTTCGTCAACCGCTCAATCATTTGTCGATTATCTTGCTCGATCGCTTCATCTTCTGGCACCGTGCTTGATAAAATAATGCCCGCCACGTGCAACCCTCTATTTTTTAATGCTTCGACGGTCAGCATCGTATGATTGATCGTCCCTAAGCTCGCTCTAGCCGCTATAATAATTGGAAACTTCAATTCTTCCATGAGGTCAATGATGCAATACCCTTGACGATTAAGAGGAACATACACCCCACCTGCTCCCTCAACGATCAATATTTCCTGATCGCTCGCTTTCTCTTGAATGTTTGTGACCACTTCTTCAATCGGAATGACCACTCCCTCTTGCTCTGCCGCTAAATGAGGAGAACTTGCCATTTTGTATAAGTAGGTAGATAACTCTTGATCTTTAAGTTCTGGCAACAATTGATAGATTGCCGCATCAGGAGCAATCAACTTTCCTTCTCGTTCTTCTGCCCCACTTTGTACTGGCTTATAAGGATAAACATCGACCCCTTTTTGTAAAAGAGCATGGGTCAGCAACAGCGTGGCAATCGTTTTTCCGGCGTCTGTATCCGTTCCAGTCAAAAAAATTCCAGACATGTCCATCATCCTCCTGAAAAAAGTGTTAACTATATTTACAAAAATGTTAACATATGAAAAAATATTAGACAATGATATTTTTTAAAAGGAGGATCACTTATATGAAAGCGAATCAAATTGTGTTGTGTGCTTTGTTTGCGGCTTTAATGGCTGTTGGCGCCAATGTATCACCATTTTTAACCATTGGGGGTGTACCTGTAACATTACAATTATTATTTGCTATTATGGCTGGAGGGTTATTAGGTAGTCGTTTAGGGGCTTGGTCGATGATCGCCTATATGTTTATCGGACTAGCAGGCGCTCCGGTGTTTGCTCAATTTAAAGGAGGGCCCGCTAGCTTATTGAGTCCAACATTCGGTTTCGTTATTTCTTTTATTTTTGTTGCTTATGCTGTAGGAAAATGTCTTGAGCACAACCAGCAAAAAAAGAACTATATCTTTGCTGGGTTACTCACTTTGCTACTTAACTATGGAATTGGCACTAACTTTATGTATGCCGCATTTCAATGGTGGGTTGAGGCTCCAGAAGGATTCAGTTATACGATGGCTTGGATGTGGATGGCCGCCTACCTCCCACTCGATACCATCGTGATCCTTTCATCTTTAGCCACCTTACCTAAACTGCGAAATGCCTTGAAACAACGTAAGATCCGAACTGTCTAATCAAGGAACACTTTAAGAGGGTTGCAGACCCTCTTTTTATTTTTTACTTTTATATGTATAGTAGATATATGTTGGTACTTTAGGAGTGAAATAGATGAGAATTCGAGAGTGGGATCAAAGTTTGAAAGTACGTCTGTTAGGTGAAGGAATTATGAATGTGACGTTTTGGATGTTCTTTCCCTTTCTTGCCATCTATTTTGCAGATGAATTTGGAAAAGGTACGGCCGGGCTATTACTTATTCTTTCGCAAATCTTTTCGGTAATGGCCAATTTAATTGGTGGATACTGTGCAGATCGCTTTGGCCGCAAATATATGATGATCCTCGCCGCCATTGGACAAGGCGCATCCTTTTTGCTGTTTGCCTTCGCTAATTCTCCTTCATATCAATCGGCTCTGCTCGGCTTTATCGCCTTTTCGATTGCTAGTGTGTTCGGCTCGCTTTATTGGCCAGCAAGCCAAGCGATGGTTGCAGATGTCGTTGAAGAAAAAGATCGTAGTGACGTATTTGCTGTTTTCTATACATCGCTTAATATAGCTGTTGTTCTCGGTCCCATTCTTGGAGGGATCTTTTTCTTTAGCTACCGCTTTGAATTAATGCTTTTCGCCGCATTCGTCTGCTTCGCTCTCGCTTTTATTCTATTTAAATGGACAGAAGAAACAGCTCCTGCTTCGCAAAAAGAACGCTCGCTCAAAGGAGACACATGGTTTGGCGCGATATTAGCACAGATGAAGGATTATCGAGTGATTGCTAACGACAAGCTATTTATGCTCTTTGTCATCGCTGGTATTTTAAGCGCTCAAACATTTATGCAGTTGGACCTATTGATTCCGGTTTATACGAAGGAAGTCATCGATGTACAATCGATTGTGTCCATTGGTGACTGGAACTTAGACATTACAGGAGAAAAAGCATTTGGTCTACTAATCTCAGAAAATGGACTACTTGTTGCCTTATTAACCGTCGTCATCTCAAAATGGGCGACTCGCTTTCAGGAAAAAAATATTTTCGCCCTCTCTTCCATTTTGTATGCGTTATCAATGTGGATGTTCGGTCTAACAGAATGGTTCTGGGGCTTAGTCATAGCTATGGGAGTTTTTACATTTGGCGAATTAATGATCGTCGGCTTGCAGCAAAGCTTCATCTCTAAGCTCGCACCAGTAGAGATGCGCGGACAATATTTCGCCGCCGCAAGTCTTCGCTACACACTCGGGCGAACGATCGCACCGATTTCGATTCCAATGACCGTTTGGATTGGATTTCTATGGACATTTACCATTTTGGCATTGCTCGCGCTTGTTAGTTCTGGCATTTATTACTATATGTTTGTTAAATATGAACAGCAACGGATGGGACAATCGATGGGATGATAAAGAGATCTTCATTTCACGTAAAGACAATATCTTTCAGCCTTCCATAGAACCTTCAGGTAAACTCAAGATCTCCTCGTCAATATTTACATATACTTTACAATCACAATGAACAAACTATTGTAAAATTAGGTCAAAGGATATATGTCATATAGAATATTCACCTACAAAAAGATCATCGATTAAAGTTTCACTATATAAGGAGTTGATTAGAGTGAGTTGCTACATAGGAGAAATTGCTATGAGCGTTCCTCAGTTTCAGGCAAACACAAACAGTTCCCATATTTACGATGTTTTCGAAAAGGATTCCTTATTAGAAGGTATTGTCGTCATGGAACAAGACAATCCTATAGGAATCGTCATGAAAACTAACTTTTACCAAAAACTATCCTCGAAGTATGGCTTAGCTTTGTACATGGGTAAACATATTAGCTTAGTGACAACAAAGAACCCTCTAATTGTTGATTACTTTACACCTATTACAGAAGTTAGCTCTTTAGCGATGGCACGTGAATTAAACAAATTATATGACTTAGTATTAGTGAAGAAAAACGGTCAGTTTTATGGAGCTATCAATATCAAAAACTTATTAATTAAAATTGCAGAGGAACAAGTTCGCATTGCTACGAATATGAATCCGCTTACAGGGTTACCAGGAAATACACTGATCAAAGAAAATTTAATCGACACGCTTAATAATCAATCGGAATTTTCCATATTATATGCCGATTTAGATCAATTCAAAGCTTATAATGATGTATATGGTTTTTCTAAAGGTGACGATTTACTACGAGAAACGGCAAATATTTTAAATAAATCTGTTTTGTTAAATGAAAAGGGGTTTGTCGGGCATATTGGCGGAGATGATTTTATCGCCATTCTTCCCCATTACCAATACCACTCCATTTGTGACTCAATTATTCAAGAGTTTAACTTAGCCATTAAGAAATTCTTTAATGAGAAAGATTTGGAAAACGAGTACGTAATGGTGAAAAACCGCAAAGGAATTATGGAAAAAACCGCTCTCACCGCCATTTCTGTTGCGGTGGTCACCAATCAAGATAGAAATTTTTCCTCTATTGAGGAGCTTAGCGAGGAAGCTGCGCGAATGAAAGGCATTTGCAAGCGTTCTACGGACAGCTGCTATTTAAGTAACACTGACAAAAACCAGCCAACTGTTCGCTGCGAGTACGGAGTTGGCTGCTGATATAAAAACAGGCTGGAGCTTATCCCCAGCCTGTTTTTATATCTACTACTTCTTTACTGGCAGTTCGCTTTTTGCAATAATGATGCCATCTTCATCCGCATAAACATAGTGACCTGGTTTCCAATCAACATCGCCAAATTGAACGAGGGTGTTGCTTTCCCCTTCACCTTTTTTGACGCTTTTCAGTGGGTTACTACCTATAGCCATCACACCGATGTTTTGTTCGGCAAGGTCAGCCGTGTCGCGGACGCAACCATAGACGATAATCCCTGATAGTTTACGCTCTTCAGCAATCGCTCCAAGGCGATCCCCTAATAAAGCACAATTTCTCGATCCACCACCATCAACCACTAGAACGTTCCCTGCTGGAATCGTTTCTAATGCTTGTTTGACGAGTACATTATCTTCAAATACTTTGACTGTAGAGATAGGGCCGGAAAAACGCTTTTTCCCCCCATAAGATTTCATTTCTAGCTTACATACCTTTAATTGGTCGGCAAAGTCATCACATAAATCAGCTGTTTTGATCATTGAAACCTCCCCTTTCCTCATCGTCTTACTTATTCGACAATTTCTCGTTTTTTCCTCTTTATGCGTAGGAATGCAAACCAGATATGACTAAGTTAACGAATACTTGGTTGAACATAATAATACCAAAACCAATGATTGTCATCCAAGCCGTTTTTTCTCCTTCCCAACCACGTCCAATCCTCAAGTGTAATAAAGCGGCGTAGAACAAGAAGGTGATAAGCGCCCATACTTCCTTCGGGTCCCAGCCCCAAAAGCGACTCCAAGCCATCTGCGCCCAAATCATCGCAAACACAAGGCCGCCGAGGGCAAATAGCGGAAAACCGACGACAACCGCTCGGTAAGAAATTTCATCCATTAAGTCTTCATTGACTTTGCTCGTCCATGGTTTCAGTAAAACGAAAATTTTCTTTCTTGTGATCAAACGAATAAGTACATACAAAATCGTGCCAGTGACAAATGACCAAAGAACCGTATTTAGTTTTCGAGCGTCGATACTTGCCGAAATTTCGATGAAGCCATTTTTTTGATTCGTCTCTTCATAGCGATTATCACCCTTCTTGTTAACGACAACAGCATTGTTCGGAGCTGTTATCGCAGGCAAAGTGTATTCGGCCACTTCGACTTGTTTTTTCTGATTTTCGAATTGCATATGCTTAGAATAGCCTGCTATGTTAAAGGCAGTAGTAATCGTAATAAATCCGACAACGACGACTAGAAAATACATGACTAACTCTAAAAAGAAAGGTCGCTTCCCTTTTTCTTTCGGATCGATCGTTTTTAATAAATAAATGACCCCCGTCACAAAAGAAATCGATAAGACAGAACTCGCGAACGCAACCGTGATGACATGGATCGTTAGCCATTCACTTTGTAACGCCGGAATGAGCGGTGACACATCTTTAGAGAAAGCATTTGCGTAACCGAGCACAAGCAAAGCAATCGGCAAGACAAACAAGCCAATGACAGATTGACGATACATAAAATAAATAATTAAAAAACTTCCTACTAGCATAATGCCGAAGAACGTCATAAATTCATATAAATTACTGACAGGTGCATGTCCAGCAGCGTACCATCTAGTGATAAAGTAAAAGATTTGCAAAACGAACCCTACTGCCGTAAGCGATATGCCTATTTTAGAAAACAAGCTCTTTTTTGATTTGACTGCGAGCGCTAAAGGAATAATAGCGATTAAATACAAAATAAAAGACACATATAACGACGTACTGCTCCATTGAATGATAGATGTTGTAGACATTTTCACTCTCTCCTATGTATGTTTATTTATATTCCACCATACCACGTTTCTCCCATCCCTACTATTCAGAATACTCAAAAAAGCTGCCCAACTGGACAGCTTTTTTCTTTAAGACTGACTTTTTTCTTTCAACAGCTCTTTTCCTGATATACCAGGATCAGTCATTTCATATGGGTGTAAGATGATATCGAGTTGCTCATGAGTCAGTACACCGCGAGCGACGCAAATGTCACGGACCGATTTGCCAGTGTCGATCGCTTCTTTAGCGATGGAAGCAGCAATCTCGTAGCCGACGTGCGGGTTGATCGCTGTAATGATACCGACGCTATTGTTGACGTAGTTTTCCATCCGTTCCACATTGGCTTGAATGCCTTCAAGACAATATTGACGGAACACTGTAAAGACGTTAGTCATAACTTTAACTGATTGCAATAGGTTGAAAACAAGCACAGGCTCCATCACGTTTAGCTCAAATTGACCTGCTTCAGAAGCGAGGCAAATTGTATGGTCGTTGCCGATTACTTGGAACGCCACTTGGTTTAGCACTTCTGCCATTACCGGGTTGACTTTCCCTGGCATGATTGATGAGCCCGGTTGACGCGCTGGCAATGTAATTTCTGCTAAGCCAGCTCTCGGACCAGATGCCATCATTCGCAAGTCGTTCGCCACTTTTGACATATTCATCATACAAACCTTTAAAGCCGCAGACACTTCTAAATAACAGTCCGTATTTTGTGTAGCATCTACTAAATGAGACGCCTTGACGATTGGGAAGCCACTGTTTGTCGCTAAATATTCGACGACTTTTTCAATATAAAGTGGCTCGGCATTCAAGCCCGTACCAACAGCCGTCGCTCCCATATTCACTTCGTATAAATGCTGCAAAGACATTCCCACGCGATCAATGTCACGGCTTAAGACACGCGCATAAGCTTCAAATTCTTGTCCTAGTCGAATCGGCACCGCATCTTGCAAATGAGTACGTCCCATTTTTAATATATGATTAAATTCTAATGCTTTATCATGAAATGCTGCATGTAGCTGTTCCATCACTTCAAGCAGAATTTTTACTTTTTCAATAACGGCGATATGAATCGCTGTTGGGAAAGCATCATTCGTCGATTGCGCCATGTTCACATGAGAGTTTGGCGAAACGACTTTATAATTCCCTTTTTCTTGTCCTAAAATTTCTAGCGCTCGATTGGCGATTACTTCATTGGCATTCATATTGATCGACGTTCCCGCTCCACCTTGAATCGGGTCGACAATAAATTGATCATGAAGCTGTCCGACGATCACTTCCTCTGCTGCTTGAATAATGGCCGCAGCCGTTTTTTCATCTAACGAACCAATATCCTTATTGGCTTGTGCCGCTGATTTTTTGACAATGCCTAACGCTTTAATTAAGCTTTCATCAATTCGATAACCGGTAATCGGAAAGTTCTCTACTGCTCGTAACGTTTGTACTCCATAATAAGCATGGGCAGGCACTTCTTTTTCCCCTAAAAAATCTTTCTCCAACCGAAACAATGGTTGCTCTGACATAGAAGTCACTCCTTAGTATATGTATATCCTTACGAACCGGACAATGTGAATAAAATGGAGAATATCTCCCAATTCCATCTTACCATTATTATTTACGGAAAAGTACCTAGAAAATTTCGAAATAACAAAAACAACCTGTTACTGTTTTAATAGAATACTCACTTTTGTTCCTTGGTCAACAATACTTGTAACAACGATCGTTGCTCTGTGATTATCAAATACTTGCTTAGCAATGGCCAGTCCAAGCCCGGAACCTTTATGCGATTCTCCAGTATTCGTACCTCTGTAGTATCTGGTAAATAACTTTTCTAACTCCTCTTCTGGAATCCCCTTACCGAAATCTTCAATCTCTATCACCGCTTGTTTTTTATTATTCACTTTAAACCTTACATAAATAGGCGTGTCTGGCGGATTATGCACGATCGCGTTAAAAAGCAAATTTGTCAATGCTCGTTTCCATAATGTTCGATCTAAGCGATGCATATAACGATCGGTATCCGCTTCAAATTCAAGTGGAATATCTTCATATAACGGATGGTTCAAAATATCAATGACCGTTTCTTGAAGCACTTCGACTATATTCTCTTCTTTTTTGTAAATCATATTAGCTATATGTTGCAGCTTATACGTCATATTTAAATCATCAATTAATTGACTGATATACTCTGATTTATGATAGATAATTTCTGCATACGCTTGTCTTTCTTCTTCCTTTACCTTATACGTCGGATTAACTAAAATTTCTGAATAACCTTTAACGGAAGCAAGCGGCGTTTTAATGTCATGAGTAATATTCGCTACCCATTCTTCACGCATTTGTTCCATCTTCTTGCGTTCTCTTTCATTGGCAAGCAACGTAACAGACAGTTCATTTAAATTATGAAACACATCTTTGTACAGCCCTTTTTCTTGCAAAGTATGTGCGTAATTCCCTTTGGCAAACTCCCGAACCCCATCTGTTATCGCTAGCATTGGTTTCGTCAGGCGGCGACTAATTAAATAGCCAAACATGGAAGCGATGATCACGATGACAGAGGTCGCTACTAAAAAGAGCCGTACTACATCTTCCCACCACTTTTCTCCTGAGAACACATAGCTCGTTGTCGCCACTTGTTCAAAGGGGTAGCCGATAATATAACTAAACTTTCGATCACCTTTATCAAGCTTGGACACAAAAATCGTTGAATCAGCGATAGCCCCATCGAATTTATATGAAAAAATCAACTCGCCTGGGGTATAATGGCTCGGAACTTCTTCTGGTTGATAGCGACTGTATACTTCGTTACCGTTCTCATCTAGTATTTGAATCCATAACTTCTCTTTTTTCAACTCCGCTAACTTATCAGCTGGAATGATGAATGTTCCGTTTTCATATTGAATATTCTTTCCGAATTCTAACGTATAATTGACCGGATTATCTTCAGGTGTATAAAGACCCTTTGCTTTATTTATAATAAGGGCCATATTAATTATCATAAAAGCCAACAAAGAAAGAACAATCGTTAAAATGATCGCCGTCAAGAATTGGCCAGTCAACTTCCATCTCATCTTAATTTCCCCTAGTGTTCAATTTATAACCGAGCCCTTTAACTGTGCGAATCCACTTTGGTTTTCCTGGTTCACACTCTAGCTTTTCACGTAAATGCCGAATATGCACCATGATGGTGTTATCGTGACCCACATACTCTTCGCCCCATACAGCATCACAAATTTTCGTTTTGCTTAAGATTTGATTCGGGTGATCAGCTAGAAATAACAGTAACTGTAGCTCTTTCGCTGTCAATTGTACTTCTGCACTGTTCTTTTTCACTTCACCTGTTCGCTTATTTATTTCAACTTCTCCAAACATGAGCACCTCTTTATTGATCCGCATTTCTTCAGGGTAATAAGAACTTCTTCTTAACTGTGCTTTCACACGAAAAGCCACCTCTTTCGGACTAAAAGGCTTAGTAACATAATCATCTCCGCCAATTCCAAGACCTAGTAACTTATCAATATCATCCGACTTTGCGGATAAAAAAATAATCGGAACAAGAGAAAACTCCCTGATTTTTTTACAGACTTCATAGCCTTCCATATCAGGGAGCATAATATCAAGCACGACAGCATCAGGCTGACAGTTTCTGCACAAGTCAAGTCCTTCTGCTCCTGTAGCCGCTTTCCAAATATGTTGAAACCCTTCTTTTTGCAAAATTGTTTCTAGCAAATTTAAAATTTCTATTTCGTCATCGATTAGCAAAATGTTTTTATTAGCCAATTCATTCATCGAGATCATCTAGCTTCATCCTTTATATGTATGATAGCTATATTATATCTTTGGAGCGAAAACGCGCCAACCCAACAAAGAAGAGGATCGCAAGCATACCAATGGAAAGGCCATACATAATCGTTGCCTTCACGCCTAAATCTGCTGGATTAGCTAACGCTGACGTCATCGGATAAGACCACGGGTAATAAATCCAAAAGCGCTCCGATTGACCAATCATAATCGCTGGTAGTGACAAGCCAATCCCAATCCCAAGCGGAATGCCTGTATGCCCGAAACGATAGCTAAAGAAAAACAATACCGAGATCATTGGAAAGCTAGCAACAAAATATTTGACTAACTGCTTGAATAGATCAAAAGCAGGGAAAGCTCCCGCTTGTGGAAACGTCGCTCCGCCAATCCAAATGCCAATATACAACACGACTAAACTAAAAAATAAAATTCCCATACTGATAAAAAATTTGACACAGTACACACTTGTCCGCGATACCGGTAAAGCTAACAACTGCTTCCACCCCTCCCCTGAATGCTCGACTCTCGCAATCATGGCAATCACGACAGCCGCAAGCAATGGATACACCAGCCATGAAAATAAAACCATTGAACCGATAAAATATATTTCATAAACAGGATCTTTCCCACCTTCTAGGGTAGCGCTTGTGAAAAATTTTCCTTGTATAACTGCAAACATCGGCAAAGCAATGGCAAGCAAGATCAACTTTGAATGCTTGAGCTTCAACCATTCCGCTTTCCATAAATTCATCATCTATACTCCTCCCTATAAAATATCCTTTTTCTGAAACTGTAAACTACCGATCAATAAGAACAATGTAGCGAACAACAATGAATACATAAATACTCCTGACGGCTCGGTTAAACGACCATCCGCCAAATTAATATAGGAATATGGTAAAATTTTAGCTGACATCTCAGAGTGAAAGGACAGTATAGTTCCACAGATTAACCCACCAAAAGCAATCGCCACCGGGTAAATTAGGTTTTTCATCCACGAACTAAGCCACTGCTGCAGTGCAATCACTGCGAGTGCCAGCACGATTTGATTGACAACATACATTCCGTAGCCGCTCCAATCTACTGCCTCTGGAAACTCCATAATTTTTCCGACTAATACTAGCCCCGCCGTATTCAAAACAATCAACAGTGATGTGTACATCAACCCAGCCAGCCATTTGGACAAATACACGGAACTTTTATGTACAGGCATACTGAGCAGTGATTTCCATGAATTTTGCTGATGCTCCACTTGGAAAATAAAGAAGAAAATGATTGAGATAAATAATGGTAAAAATACGCCCCAACCAAGGGTGCCATGATTTTCAAACAGTAAAACATCCCACGAACTTTCCCCTTTCTCTGCTATGCTCATTAAGTAGTCATAACGTAGGTTCATATCTAAAAACATCGCCAATGTCGTACCTGATGGAATGATTAATAGAAAAAGCAAAAGAAAGCCACGTTTTTGCTTTTGCAATTCCGTTTTTAATAATGTGGCGATACCCATTTATTCCACCGCCTCCGTTGTCATATCTAGGAAAATACTTTCCAGAGATGTTTTCTGCGTAAAAATCGCATTGACATCAAGCCCACTGCCGACCAATTCCCGATTAATGTCCGCTGGCTTCACCGCTTGTCCAATTCGGATAAAATCCCCTTCATCTGTAAATGAATATCCTTTGTTTTGCAATAGCTTAACAGCATCCTGCTTCGGTACCGCTTGCACCATTAGCGCAGCACTTTGCTTGCGGCGTAATTCATCCAACGTCCCTTGAAAAAGCAGCTGCCCTTTATTAATAATCCCAATATGTGTAGCGATCAGTTCAATTTCACTTAAAATATGGCTAGAGATTAACACAGTGATACCATATTTCTTAGGCAAACTTTTAATTAAATCACGAATTTCTAGAATTCCCGCCGGGTCCAAGCCATTTGTCGGTTCATCAAGAATGAGTAAATCCGGTTTTCCTAATAAAGCTTGAGCAATACCAAGACGCTGCTTCATCCCAAGTGAAAACTGCTTCACCTTCTTTTTCTTCACGTCTGTTAAACGAACAATTTCTAATACGCGATCAATTTCTTCTTTGCTTACTCCAAGGATTTGCCTTGTAATCTCTAAATTTTCATAAGCCGTCAAATGGCCGTAATACGAAGGGGATTCAACTAAAGAGCCGACCCGTTTTAAAATCTCTATCCGATGGGTGCGAATCGACTGACCAAACACCTCCACGTCTCCTTTGGTCGGCTGTATAAGGCCGAGTAATGTGCGGATGGTCGTTGATTTCCCTGCTCCATTCGGCCCTAGAAAGCCGTAAATGCCCCCTTTCGCCACCTGTAAATTCACGTGATTCACAGCTAAAAAACTACCGAACTTCTTTGTCAGTTCACGCGTTTCTATCATCCATTCAGTCATTTGTATTCCCTCCTATTTTTCATTCTGTTTTTAGTTTACAATTCCAAGCTTAAGCAAGGATTTGCTGAACCTTAAGATTGCCTTAAGTTTGTATCAACAGAGCGGATTTCAGGAGAAGGATTCAAAAATCAATAAAAATACCCCATAAATGTTAGTTTGATGTCTAACATTTATGGGGCAGTTCGTTAGGGTTTTTATGTCCAACGCTGATAATCTTCATAAAGGAGCTTAGTCATTTGACCTTCTTTACCCGGAAATGTCTTGCCGTCTAGCAAGTAGACAGGTGCGATTTCCTGCACAGAATTAGTAAAAAAGATTTCATCGGCTGTCATCAATTCTGCTAAAGTGTACAAGCCTTCTTCTACAGGAATTTGCAACTCTTTTGCCCGCTTTAATAAAAACATTCGAGTGATGCCGTTTAAAATGCCTGTATCAAGAGCTGGTGTAAAAAGCGTCCCTGCCTTCACCCAAAAAATATTAGATACTACACCTTCTGCGACATAGCCTTCTTTTGTTAAGAAAAGACCTTCTTTTGCTGGATCAGCACCAACTTCACGTTTAGCGGCAATGTTATTAAAGTAATGATGAGACTTCATTCGAAATTCAGTCTCCGGCGTATTGCGGCGCAGGTTCAGTACAACCGCTTCTTTCTCCGTCATCTCAGAAGATGGGACAACAGGGCGTTGAAAAGCCATGATGGTCGGTTGACTGAAAGGTTCAACTTGTGGCCCCATCGCTCCTTCCCCTGCTGAAATATTCAATCGCACAGAGGAATGAGGAAGCTTATTTTTCTCACAAAGTGCTGTGATGATTTCCAACGCATCCTCTGTTGTAATCGGGCAATCAATTTGCATTTCATGTAAGCCTTGCTGCAATCTTGCCATATGATTTTCTAATAAAAATGGTCGTCCTTCATACGTTCTGATGGTCTCGAATACACCGAGCCCATAAAGAAAACCATGATCAAATGGCGAAATCCTCGCTTCTTCTTTCGGGATTAATTTCCCGTTTAGAAAAATATACATCTTTTTTACATCTCCATCGCCGCTCGACGATAGCGACGGATAAAGCTTTGGAGCATCTCTTTTCCCCCATACGTCATAATCGACTCTGGATGAAACTGCACGCCTTCGATCGGGAGCTCTTTATGACGAATCGCCATAATTTCACCTTCTGCTGTCCAAGCAGAAATGTCAAAGCAATCGGGCAATGTTTCTTTTTTGACAATGAGGGAATGATAGCGCGTCGCCGGAAATGGATTCGGTAGCCCTTCAAAAATTGTCTGACCGTCATGCGACATATCCGATGTTTTTCCGTGCATCAGTCGCTCTGCTTGTACGACTTCAGCTCCAAATACTTGAGCAATTGACTGTTGGCCAAGGCACACACCAAAAATCGGAATCTCTCCGGCAAACGCTTGAATCGCTTCTAAGCTAACCCCCGCCTCATTCGGCGTACACGGCCCAGGTGAAATCATTAAATAATCCGGTGCCATGTCTCGAATTTCTTCAATCGTAATCTCATCATTGCGCTTCACGACGAGTTCCTCGCCAAGCTCCCCCAAATATTGCACAAGATTGTATGTAAAAGAATCGTAATTATCAATCATCAAAATCACTCTTTCATTCCTCCACTCTTTTACTCTCTGCCATTTCTTTCGCTTTCCAAACGGCTACAGCTTTTTTCAGTGACTCTTTGTATTCGTTTTTCGGATCGGAGTCGATGACAACACCAGCTCCTGCTTGGACATGGCATTGTCCGTCTTTCACAAGCATTGTACGAATGACAATGTTCAGTTCCATATCCTTGTTAAATCCGAGCCAACCGATTGATCCCGTATAAATGCCGCGACGTACTGGTTCTAGTTCTTCAATAATTTCCATCGTGCGAATTTTTGGCGCTCCCGTAATCGTGCCCCCAGGAAAGACCGCTTCGATCACATCGGCATTTGTTTTCCCTTCCGCTAATTCGCCGCGGACGTTGGAGACGATATGCTGAACGTGGGAATATTTTTCGATCACCATAAATTCATTTACTTCCACCGTTCCATATTTACTCACTCGACCGAGGTCGTTGCGCTCTAGGTCGACAAGCATCACATGTTCTGCGCGCTCTTTCTCATTTTCAATTAACTCGTTAGCTAATCGTAAATCCTCCGCTTCGTCTTTTCCACGAGAACGAGTGCCGGCGATTGGACGCGTACTCAATTCAGAACCTGCTTTTTTGACTAATAATTCAGGTGAGCCTGAGACGATTTGAAAATCAGGCGTGTGGATATACCCCATATACGGAGAAGGGTTTAACGCTCGTAACTCTTCATACACAGCGAGCGCTGGTACCGTTAACTCGCGAGACTGGCGTACCGATAAGTTCACTTGAAACACATCACCTTGAGAAATGTAGTGTTGTGTTTTTTCAATCGCTTTTTTAAATGAGTCTTCTGAAAAAGAAACGGATAACTCTTGATTTGCTGGTGTGGCCGGTGAATAAGGTTGATTTTCAACGACAGTTGTCCAACTTTTTTCTATCTGATCTAACGTTTCCTCACTAGTCAAGGTCATCAACCATAACTGCTCGGTTTGATGATCGAACACCGCCCACTCATCAAACACAAGAAAATAAATGAGTGGTAATCTAAGATCATCAGCCGCTTGCTCCGGTAGCTTCTCAATGTAGCGAGCATAATCATAGCTAATATAGCCAATCGCTCCGCCTTGAAAGTCTGGTAGCCCCTCCACTTTCGGTAGCTCAAATGACTTCATCCATCGTTCTAATTCATGAAGTGGAACCCCTTGACGATTTTCTTGACCGTTAGATGTCTCAATTTGAATCCCATCGTCTGTTGATTGCACGATTGCAAACGGCGACAAACCAGCAATACTTAAACGTCCACCACGCCCACTTTCTAAAATGACATGATGAGACTGATCGACAGTTAACGCTTTATATTGATGAAAAAATTGTTCTTTCGTATAAGGAATCGTTCGGTAAAATACACGTTGATTGTTCACTTGCTTCATCCTTTTTTAAGTAGTGTTTTGCTAAACGGGGGTTTCCGCTTTTCTTTGTCCAGCTGCGCCTCCTTGGAGCTCGAGGTCAGATGTCAGCCTGACTGCATGGCTGCATGGCTGGAGAACGCCATTTCGTCAGTCCGTCATCTGCTTGTCACTCCAGAACAGTCGGCTCCGCTTTTCTTTGTCCAGCTGCAATCCCCAGCGACTAGTGGACTTCCACGATCCTCCTTGCGATAAGTCAACATCGATTCACTGACGTTCATCGTGTTTCCTTTATCTCGTGCGGATGACTCCAGCCCATACGCCGCTGAACAGCGCCTTCCGCTTTTCTTATCATACTAAATTTTTCTCTTTCAAAAAAGATTCATATATAATAGAAGAAACTAAATGTTGTGTGGGGGAATGTTTATGGCAAGTAAGGATTTGATTGGTGAGACGAAATCGTTAATTACAAGAGAAACGTTAGTGAAAGATTTGCACGCTCTTGGGTTGAAGGCTGGTGACCATGTGATCACTCACTCTTCTTTGCGCTCGATTGGCTGGGTCGCTGGTGGTGAGATTGCAGTGATTCAAGCATTGATGGATACAATGACTGTGGAAGGCTCTCTAGTCATGCCTGCTCAAACGACTCATAACACAGATCCGAAGCATTGGAAAAACCCGCCTGTTCCTGAGGAGTGGTGGCCGAGCATTCGTTTTATGATGCCCGCTTATCTTCCTGAAGTTACCCCAACTCTTGGAATGGGAAAAATCCCCGAAGCATTTCGTAGTTTTCCTGACGTCAGGCGCAGTCTTCATCCCTCTTGTTCGTTTACCGCTTGGGGAAAACAAGCTGATTGGATTGTTAGCGATCATGCTCTCGATTTTCCATTTGGTGATCATTCACCACTCGCTAAGCTGTACGAGTTAGACGCCTCGATTCTTTTTATCGGTACGAATTATAGTTCCTGTACAGCCATGCATTTAGGTGAATTTCGTTCAAAAGATGGGCGCCCTGTATTTGAACAAGGTTCCGCTATGCTTGAACACGGCGAACGGGTGTGGAAAACGTATCAAGAATTAGAAGAATACTCCGACCGCTTTCAAGACGTCGGCGCTGCGTTTGAACAATCACATCATGTCCATACCGGAAATATTGGGCAAGCAACTTGTAAAGTAATCAAGCTTCGACCGTTAGTGGACTTCACATCTGAGTATTTCAATAACCTTTCAAAGCAACAAACCGATTCACTTTAACCGGGAGCTTTTTAACCTTTTTTAGCTCATCCCATCCTTGAAGAGCCACTTCTTCACGGGAGCAAGCAGTGATTTGCTGAACAAAAATTGCTTCAAAGCCGATTTCGCGAAGCAGATCCCAGTAGTCAGGCAAGCTTTTCTTGTAGACGAATGTTCCAGCTTGACGAAGGGTGTCTAACTCGGCTAAGTCCGCCACTAAGCGGCCACCTGGCTTTAACTGGGCAAAAATCTGCTTTAATAATATTTCTACTCCTTCTTTTTTATGAAGATTTAAGCTCGTTAACGCAATGTCAAACGTCCGATTTTTTGCTAAAAGAGCGGGCGTCACATTCACATTTGCTTTTGCTAATTCTGATAACAAAGCTGTATTTCCACCGATATATAAAACGTTTTCCCCTTTTTTCACATTCGCTGTATCAAAAAAACTCGCACCGGAAATTGTCCACACTACTTGCTCATCTATTATCGCTGTCATTTTTTTCTCCTCCTTCTAAATAAAAAAACCTCTTCGATAAGAAGAGGTTCATCATTCATCACTCTTTCTTATCTCTCAGCCTAAGCTGCAAGAATTAGCACCGTGCCTAGCATATAGCTAAGTCGGTTGCCGGGCTTCATCGGGCTTGTCCCTCCACCTGCTCTTGATAAGATTACGTAAATATTTAATTATTTTTTAAAACGATCATTTTCAGTTAATTTGCATTATTGCATGTTTATGAAAAACTGTCAACTGTATGTTCAAAAATTTTCAGTCGCTCGATTCGATCAATCGCTTCTAAGATTCTTTCTTCCGAAACGACCAGCCCTGCGCGTACATACCCTTCTCCGTACTTTCCAAATCCCACACCTGGAGCGACGACTACATCCGCTTCCTTCAGCAACAGGTCACTAAATTGCTCCGATGTATAACCCTTCGGCACTTTTAACCACGAAAAAAAAGATCCTTCAGGCGCTTCTACTTCCCAGCCGATGCGATTCAACCCATCGATGAACAAATTGCGACGTCTTTCATACATCGCCTCTTGCTCCTTCACCCCTTGCTGCTCGCCAAGTAAAGCTGCGGCTGTCGCTTCTTGCACCGCTCCAAATAAACTGCAATGCAAATGATCTTGCAATAACTCCAGTGCCGCAATGACACTCGGGTTCCCAACCGCAAAGCCGACGCGCCACCCGGCCATATTATACGTTTTTGACATCGTATAAATTTCCAATCCGACCTCTTTCGCCCCTTCTACTTGTAAAAAGCTAACCGGCTTGTTGCCGTCAAAGCCAATAGCTCCATAAGCAAAATCGTGAACGACACATAAATCATGTTGATTAGCAAAGGCGATCGTTTCTGCAAAAAAAGCTTCATCTGCCATGGCTCCAGTCGGATTGTTCGGATAATTAATAAACAATAGCTTCGCCTGTTTGAGCACATCTTCAGGAATCTCCTCATAGCGAGGCAAATAACGATTTTCTTCCGTGAGCGGCATCATATACATCTCTGCCCCCGAAAGTGCCATCCCCGACCAATAGTCAGGATAGCCGGGATCAGGTACTAACGCGATATCGCCCGGATTTAACAGCACCTGTGGCAACTCCACAAGCCCCGCTTTCCCTCCGAATAAAACAGCAATTTCTGTCTCTGGATCAACCTCTACCCCATATTCTCGCTTGTAAAATTCGGCGCACGCTTCTTTCACATATGGAAATCCTTTAAATGGGGAATATTTATGATTCACCGGATTTTCAGCGGCTTTTTGCAAGGCCTTGATCATATGACTAGCTGGTGGCTGATCGGGACTTCCTTGCCCTAAATTAATCACATCTCGCCCTTCGTTGATCGCATCATTCACTTTTTTTCCAAGCTTCGCAAAAAACTGATCTGGCAATGCTTCTAGTAGCTTTGATTGCTCAAATTTTTTCATGCTATCACTTCTCTCACTTTTAAATTGTAGTAAATAATGTTATAACGAAAGATAAAGATTGTAAAGAATGAATTTTCAGACAGAAATGGGGCGTTGAAAGTGAAAATGAAGATTGCTTGTCTCCAAATGGATATTGCTTTTGGAGATCCGAACACCAATTATCAACGAGCAACACAATGGCTACAACAAGCAGCAGACCAAGGATGCGAGCTTGCGATACTACCAGAATTATGGACAACAGGATATGACTTAACCCGCTTGGATGAAATTGCTGATCACGAAGCACAGAAGGCGATTGATTTTTTGAGTGAGCAAGCGAAAAAACACCAAATGCATCTTGTCGCAGGGTCCGTGGCAAATCAAACAGCGGCTGGCGTCAAAAATACATTACTCGTCATCAACAAAGAAGGAACATTAGTCAAGAAATATAGCAAGCTTCACTTATTCCGCTTGATGGAGGAAGAGAAATTTTTACAAGCGGGCGATGAAGATGGCTTATTTACACTTGAAGATGAAACGATGGCAGCGTTTATTTGCTACGATATTCGCTTTCCCGAATGGCTACGAAAGCACGTATTAGCTGGTGCTAAAGTGCTATTTGTTCCCGCTGAATGGCCGCTCGCCCGCGTTGACCATTGGCGTACATTGCTCATAGCTCGGGCGATTGAAAACCAAGCATATGTCATCGGCTGCAACCGAAGCGGAGCTGATCCGAAAAATGTGTTTGCTGGTCATTCAATGATCATCGATCCGTGGGGCGAAATCATTGCCGAAGCTAGTGAGGCGGAACAATTGCTGATCGGGGAAATAGATTTGGCAAAAGTAGCAGAAATTCGCCAACGAATCCCTGTCTTTGAAGATCGCCGTCCATCGTTTTATTGAAAAAAGCCGGAGTATGCTCTCCGGTTTTTTTCATTCCCACTCGTATGGTGTTTCTTGATACACATAGTAGTTTAACCAGTTAGAAAATAACAAATGCGCATGTGAACGCCATTTGTTGACAGGTTTCTCTGTCGGATTATTGTCCGGGAAATAATTTTTTGGCGTCTCAATTTCAATCCCCTTCGCGACATCACGGCTATATTCTTCTGCCAATGTGTGTACATCATATTCTAAATGACCCGTGATCATAATTTGTTTTTCATCCTTTGACATGACAAGAAACGGACCTGCTTCCTCGGAAGAAGATAGAAGCATCAGTTCTTCATGAGCGCCAATCGACTCAATGTCAACATCAGTATAACGAGAAACAGGTGCATAAAACTCATCATCAAAGCCTCGTAATAGTTTCACTGTCGGCTCTGTCACCGTATGCTTATAAACGCCAGAGCATTTTTTCGGAAGCTCAAATTTTCCGATTCCGAAATGGTGATATAATGCAGCTTGAGCTCCCCAGCAAATGTGAAGAGACGAGGTGACATTCGTTTTTGCCCAGTTCATGATCTCCTCTAACTCTTGCCAATAATTCACGTCTTCGAACTCCATTAATTCCACTGGAGCCCCGGTAATAATTAAGCCATCAATTCGACGATGTTTCACTTCTTCAAACGTTGTGTAAAATTGCTCTAAATGCGATTTGCTCACATTTTTCGATTCATGAGTGGCTGTATATAAAAAGGAAACATTCACCTGAAGCGGCGTATTTCCTAATAAGCGCAGCAACTGTGCTTCTGTTTTTTCTTTTTCCGGCATTAAGTTCAAGATTAAAATATTCAACGGACGAATATCTTGACTGTGTGCACGGTCAACGTCCATTACGAAAATATTCTCTTTCTCTAGTATTTCAGTTGCCGGCAGTTGTCTTGGTATATTAATTGGCATATTCAAAACCTCCCCATATTTTTGAATTTTCAATAAACCATTATAGACCGCTCTGGCAAAAAAACACAAGAATTGTTTTGTACGGAAAGAGGGATGATCGTCAGCGATCATCCCTTTTCCGTACAAAATTAAAATTTCAATTTAGATAATGCATCTGCTAATGCCGTGTTGATTGGTTCGTCCTTGTTTTGCTTTTTCAAGTATTGGTTCACATCGCGCTTCGTTGCTTTACCGCCAGAGTCGTTTTTACGACGCTTTTGGAAGGCGGATAATTTTTCGCGATGACCGCATTTGCAGACGAAAATTTGACCTTCGCCTTCTCCACGCAGTTCTAGCTTTTTATGACAATTCGGGCAGCGAGCGTTCGTTAAACGAGCGACATTTTTGCGGTGGCCACATTCGCGATCTTGACAGACAAGCATTTTTCCTTTTTTGCCGTTCACTTCAAGTAACAGTTTTCCACAATCTGGACATCTCTTGCCTGTGATATTGTCATGCTTGAACGTTTTTTCACTCTGCTTAATTTCGTTAATGACTTGTTTCGTGTAGCCACGAATTTCTTGCATGAATTGCTGCGGCTTCAGCTTTCCTTTCGCAATCGCTTCAAGCTTCTGCTCCCAGTCGGCGGTTAACGCTGGCGATTGAAGTTCATCTGGAACTAATTGTAACAACTGCTTCCCTTTCGATGTAATAAAAATATCCTTGCCTTTTTTCTCGATTAAGAATGTATTAAACAGTTTTTCAATGATATCTGCTCTTGTCGCCACCGTACCGAGACCGCCTGTTCGGCTCAACGTTTGCTTGACGTCTTTGCTTTCAGCCTCCATATATTTCGCCGGATTTTCCATCGCCAACAACAACGTTCCTTCGTTAAAACGAGGAGGTGGACTTGTTTCACCTCGTGTCGCTGTCAATGAGACTACTTCGAACGTCTCACCTTGCTTCACTGCTGGTAACGAAGCTTCGTCATCCTCTTCTTTTCCGTACACTTCCTTCCAGCCAAGAGAAGTGATGACTTTCCCTTTCGCTGTGAAGATTTCCGAGCCGATTTTTGCTTCAACAGTTGTTTGTTCATACTCAAATGGTGGTAATAACACGGCTAAAAAGCGCTTCACGATTAAGTCGTAAATTTTCCGTTCTTTGTCGCTTAAATCGCTTAAAACAGCGGTTTGTTCAGTTGGTACAATTGCGTGGTGATCACTCACTTTAGCATCATTAATAAATGATTTATTCGCCTTAATCCCCCGCTTCAACACTTTGGCCGCATACCCTGTATATGGTCGGATTTCAACCGCTTCGACTCGCTCTTTCAACGTGTCCACCATATCACTTGATAAATAGCGAGAATCCGTTCGAGGATAGGTAACGAGCTTATATTGCTCATATAATTTTTGCATAATCGACAACGTTTCTTTCGCCGAAAAGCTAAAAAATTTATGCGCATCTCGTTGCAGCTCTGTTAAATCATACAGTTCAGGCGCAAAAGATTTCTTCGCCGCTTTTTTCACTTCAGTGACAACTGCTTCCTGACCGCGCAATCCTTTTAATAAGCTATCGCGCTTCTCTTCAGAAAACGTCTTCGTATCGTTTGACTTGGCATCCTTCCACGTCCATTTAATATCGCCAGCAAGCGCCGTAATACCGTAGTAGCTTTTTGGCTTGAAATTTTTGATTTCTTCTTCGCGCTTCGCAATCATTGCAATCGTTGGCGTTTGGACACGACCACATGAAAGTTGAGCATTGAATTTTGTCGTCAGCGCACGAGTCGCATTGATCCCAACAAGCCAATCCGCTTCAGCACGAGCGACAGCGGAACGATACAAATTCTCATATTCTCGCCCGTCTTTTAATTTTTTAAAACCTTCGCGGATCGCTTTATCTGTAACAGACGAAATCCATAAACGCTTGACCGGCTTTTTTACATGAGCCTTATCAATAATCCAGCGAGCGACTAGCTCTCCTTCGCGGCCCGCATCTGTTGCGATTACGATATCCTTCACATCTTTGCGATTCAACTGCGTTTTCACCGCTTGAAATTGCTTACCAGTTTTCTTAATGACAACTGTTTTTAAATGATCGGGCATTAGCGGAAGCTCCGCCAAATTCCACGTTTTATATTGATCGCCATACCCTTCTGGGTCAGCATGTGTCACTAAATGACCAAGTGCCCAAGTAACAATATATTGACTGCCTTCTAAACATCCGTTCCCTTTTTTGCCACAATTTAATACGCGAGCAATGTCTCGAGCGACAGATGGTTTTTCAGCTAAAACAACCGTTTTACTCATAAAAACATCCTTTCCTTTTTACCTTGCTTCATTATACCATTTCTTTTTACTTGAAGTCGGGCCTCTCTTCTGGCTTTCCGTTGTAGCCGTATTCTTTATGGGGAATGAACGACTAAATGTTCCTAAAAAGCAAAATTAATTTAATGAAAATAACGTTCGTCTAGTGATGAACGTTATTTTTTGTGAAGTAGGATTATTGAACTAATAAAATTTCTGCACATAAGATTTTCCACCTATAGATTTTCCAAAAAGCAACCCTTATTAAAAAATGTCAAAAAACGTTTACTTTTTTGTAAAAAATCAGTTAATGTTTTTCTAAAATAGTTTTTTCTTGATCATTTTGGTTTATAAAAGAAGTGAATACATACATATGAGGAGGAAACATCATGGGAACGTCAATTGACAAGAAGAATTTGAAATGGCTATGGGTTAGTCTCGCTTTTCTTGCTTTGATCGTGATTTTGTTAGTGCCCACACCTGCCGACTTACCGGAATCTGGACAGAGAGCACTTGCAATTCTCGCTTTCGCCGTCATTCTTTGGGTGACAGAAGCTGTATCCTACCAAGTAAGCGCCTTTATGATTATTGGATTAATTGCCATTTTACTAGGGCTCGCTCCGAGTATAGAAGATCCTTCTACTCCGCTTGGAACAAAAAATGCATTAAAGCTAGCTTTATCCGGCTTTAGTTCTTCTGCTGTGGCGCTCGTAGCCGGGGCCTTGTTTTTAGCAGCAGCGATGCAAGCAACGAATTTTCATAAACGGTTAGCGTTATTT
This sequence comes from Bacillus sp. Hm123, assembly GCF_051842975.2. Taxonomy (NCBI): domain Bacteria; kingdom Bacillati; phylum Bacillota; class Bacilli; order Caryophanales; family Bacillaceae; genus Bacillus; species Bacillus sp. Hm123. The sequence goes on along the minus strand of NZ_CM200277.1, from coordinate 750,833 downwards.
ATTTTATCTAAAGTTGGTTCAAAAACGAATAATATTGTGATCGGTGCCATCTTAGTGAGTATTGTCCTCGCTTTCTTCGTACCGAGTGCGACAGCTCGTGCCGGAGCAGTAATTCCAATTTTGCTCGGAATGGTCGCAGCCTTTGGATTAGCGAAGGAAAGTCGTTTAGCTGCTTTACTAGTGATCACCTCTGTACAAGCTGTTTCGATTTGGAACGTAGGAATTAAAACAGCCGCCGCTCAAAACATGGTTGGTTTAGAATTTATGGAAAAAGCGTTTGGAGAATCTTTTTCTTGGGCTGAATGGTTACTGTATGCTGGTCCATGGTCTGTGATCATGTCGATTCTTCTTTTCTTTGTTATGATTCGCGTCATTAAACCAGAAACAAGTGAAATTACAAATGGCGATGCACTAGTGAAGAAGCAACTGAAAGAACTCGGCCCATTAAAAGGTCCAGAAAGAAGATTGATTTTCATCTCTCTTGCTCTTTTATTCTTCTGGTCGACGGAAGAGTTGCTCCATCCATTTGATACATCAACAGTGACATTAATTGCAGTAGCGATTTTACTGACACCGAAAATAGGTGTGTTCGATTGGAAAACAGTCGAAAAACAAATTCCTTGGGGAACAATCGTTGTCTTCGCAGTAGGTATTTCACTCGGTGGAGTATTACTCCAAACGGAAGGTGCCGCTTGGCTCTCTAGCAAAGTGTTTGGTTCACTCGGCCTAGATTCAATGCCATTATTAAGCATCATTGCGATCTTGACTTTGTTCAACATTCTGATTCATCTCGGCTTCGCAAGTGCTACAAGCTTAGCTTCAGCATTAATACCGATCGTTATCGCTCTCGTTGCCACATTAAATGTCGACGTGAACGAACCTGGGTTTGTGTTAATCCAACAATTTGTCATTAGCTTTGGATTCTTATTACCTGTAAGTGCACCACAAAACATGCTTGCTTACGGAACAGGAACGTTTACAGTGAAAGACTTTTTAAAGGCGGGCATCCCGCTTACAATTGCCGCATACTTACTCATTATGCTATTTAGTATGACTTATTGGAAATGGATTGGATTACTTTAAATCATCTGTTAACATCCGGCGGAAGAAAAATATCTTCTTCCCCGGATGTTTTTTCATTATGAGTTGAACAGGTGTGCATATAGGCATTATTTCCTGTTAATATATATCTATTAATACACTACAAAAAGTCCCACTTTTAGAGATCTATGTATTGCTATTCGTAACGTTTTCTGTTATATATCAAAGGATAGACTATAATTAATAACTATTATCAACTAGAACTAAATAACTATACCGAAACATCAATAATGCGCAAGGAAGGGTTGAAGAATGATTAACAAAATTACAGATATTGTAGCTAACATAAAAGATATGGAACTTATTTTTCAAACTCTAAATGACACATCATTTTTTTTCATTACTGATGACCAAGGGGTCCTTCAGTTTACGAATACTGACTTTCAACAATTATCCCAACGGTCCGATGAACATCTAATTGGACAATCCATGTTTAACTATATGACCAAAGTACATCCAAAGACTCTATCTATACTGGATCACCCTACTGACGCCCAGAAATTACAAAGGGGCGAACTGCAACTAACCTCTACAGATGGTACTGCTTATTGGATTCATGTCACTAGGATTCCATTTCATCCGACTTCTCAGAAGAACAATTTTTTCCTTTGGATTGGTACTGACATGACGGAGCGAAAAAAAATAGATTGTTCTTTTTGTCGATCAGTAAAAGAATTACAGGATATTAAAAATGCACTAGATGAATCATCTATTGTCGCTATTACGACGAAGCAAGGGGTAATTACCGATGTAAACGATAAGTTCTGCGAAATCTCTAAATATAAACGGGAAGAACTGATTGGTAAAACTCATCGCGTCATTAATTCCGGGCATCATCCGAAATCTTTCTTTCAAGATATGTGGAATACGATTCAAGCGAAAAAAGTTTGGAAAGGGGAAGTAAAGAATCGGGCAAAGGATGGGACTGAATATTGGGTAAGTACGACGATTGTTCCGTTTCTCGACAATCAAGGAGAGCCCTATCAATTCGTGGCGATTCGCACCGATATTACTGACCGTATTCATGCCGAAAATGCCTTAGCAGAAGCTCTTCACAATGATTTTAGAAGAACAATTAAAAACTTGCAAAATTGTATATTTAAGATGAAGCATAATCAAGCGGGAGATATTGTGTTTAGCTTGTCTGAAGGGAAGATGGTGAAAAAATATCGTTTAACAACAGAACATATCGAAAATAAAACACCTTTTGATATCTTTCCAAACGAAGCTGCTAACACTTTAATATCGCATTTCTCTAAAGCATTTCAAGGAATCTACGTTAATTTTGAATTTACTTATTACCGCCGTAGCTTTGTCATTAATTTATCGCCCATTACCGAGAACGGCATCGTACAAGAGGTAGTTGGATCTGCGACCGATATAACGGATCGCAAAAGATATGAACGAACGATTTATCGGATGGCTCATTATGACGCTCTGACTGGCCTTCCTAACCGAACGATGTTTATAAAAGAATTAACGAATGCCCTTCAACAAGCGAAAACAACTGGAACTAAAATCGCTCTTATGTTTGTTGACCTCGATTACTTCAAGAAGATTAACGACACACTAGGTCATGCGGTAGGTGACTCTCTTCTCGTACAAGTGTCGCAACGGTTACAGAAGCAACTTAGAAAAGGAGATATTATTTCACGCTTTGGCGGCGATGAATTCGTTGTACTATTAAAAGATGTCAAGCGAGATGATGTAGACTTTGTAGCGAAAAGATTGCTAGCTAGCTTATCGATGAAGTTTGATTTCGATCGCACTGAAGTATATACATCACCAAGTATCGGTATTAGCATCTTTCCGGATCATGGAAAAGATCAAGAGTTGCTCCTTAAAAACGCGGATATCGCTATGTATGTAGCCAAACAGAATGGAAAAAATACCTACCAATTTTTTAACCAGGAGCTTCAAGATTCACTTACAAGAAAATTAATATTGGAAATCGATTTACGAAAAGCAATTAAAAAACAACAATTACAAGTGTATTATCAACCGAAAATTAGTACACTAACGAACGAAATTGTAGGGGCAGAAGCGCTAGTTCGTTGGTTTCACCCTGAGCTTGGCTTCATCAGTCCAGCAGAATTTATTCCGATCGCTGAAGAAAACGGTTTAATTTCCTCCATAGGAGATTGGGTATTAGCAACTGCTTGTCGACAAACAAAACAATGGCATGAACAAGGAAGAGAAAAATTAACCATTTCCGTAAACGTTTCTTTACGCCAATTTATGCAATCTAGTTTTGCCATGAAAGTACAACATATACTCAAAGAAACACAACTAGATGCTAAGTATTTAGAACTAGAAATCACGGAAAGTATGACAGTCGATGTAAATTTTGCCTTAACTATTTTACAACAACTGAAAAATCTAGGCATTCAGATTAGTATTGATGATTTTGGAACCGGATACAGCTCACTCAAACATTTAAGCGAGTTCCCTATCGATCTATTGAAAATTGACCAATCATTCGTTAAAGATTTAAATGAAAAAAATCAATCGATTATTAAAACGATTATTAATTTAGCTCATAACATGGGGCTTGCCGTCATTGCAGAAGGTGTAGAAACGAAGCAACACGCCACATTTTTAAAAGAGCAAATGTGCAATCAGCTACAAGGTTACTTCTTCAGTCGACCGGTGCCATCAGACGAGTTTAGCCAACTCATCTTTAAACATTGATGAGCTCAAATCATCGAGGAGATCATAAACATGAAATTATTCAAAAAGAAACAAGCCGTACACTCTTTGCATTCTAACATAGATTTATCATCTGTCGGGATTTTCATCCATCGCCAAGAGAGACTTGACCAGCTACAAATGATCCACTTAACAATAGAGGATTTACGCAATATTCGCTTATTAAAACCAACGATTGAACAAAATATCGAAGCAGTTGTGGAAGCCTTCTACTCAACAATTATGGCTGTCCCTCATTTAATGAACATAATTCAAAAGCATAGTACAACCGATCGACTTAGGCAAACGTTGCGTCATCATTTAATTGAACTGTTTGAAGGACGAATCGATGATGATTATTAAAACGAATGGGTGTGGCTCGCGTTCATCTCCGTATCGGCCTCTATCCGAAATGGTACATTGGCGCATTTCAAAACTTACAAACGACAATTGCAGAAATTATTTATCAACAGCAGCTTTCAATTGAAGAAGAACGCCGACTTATTTTGTCCGTCAATAAAATCTTAAACTTCGAGCAACAGATCGTTCTTGAAGAATTTGATAAAAGTTCAGAAAGAGAGATACAAGAAAAGCAAGAACAAGTGAAAGATACCGTTAAAACAGACATCGGTGAAATTGCTTTGGCGATTGAAGAAGAATTAACTTCAGCCACCTATACGATGACTAGCCTTATGCATAAAACAACAGAGCTAGGTGCGGAAGTGAGTGGAAGTATTCAACGCTCTTATGAAACGAAACAAACCTCTCAAGAAGGAATTGCTCAAATAGAAAAACTAGCAAACACATCAGAAACGATCACTAGTGAGACAAGCGGCATGGCAATGAAAATAGCTGATTTAAATACAGCCTCCAAACAAATCCAAGAAGTCGTGCAAATGGTAAAGGATATTGCCGATCAAACAAACCTTTTAGCCCTTAATTCAGCAATTGAAGCGGCGAGAGCAGGTGAACACGGCAAAGGCTTTGCCGTTGTAGCAGAAGAAGTCCGAAAACTAGCTGATCAAACGAAGCAATCCGTTGATCGAATTGCGACCTTAATTGAGCATTCCGGCAGTGTCACACAAGACGTCGTAGTCGCCATTGATAACGTTCAAAAGCTCGTGCTAGCTGGTCAAACAGAAAGCGAAAAATCAATGGAATCTTTCCGTCACATTATGTCCTCTATTGATTTAAGTATTGAAGACATTGAAAAATTCTCCACGCATATGACCGAACTACACCAAGTAGTTGAGTCAGTTGGCAAAGCCGCTAAAGAAGTGATGACAACATCGCAAAAACTGGATCATGCTTTAGCCATTTTATAATAATATTGTATAACACCTGACTCCCTTTACATTTGAGTCGGGTTTTTTAATCGATAAACAAAAGAAGCCGCTTCATAAAGAGGCAGTCCTTTATGAAACGGCTTTTCATTATATTCTATATCCAAATTCTTAAGAACCTTTTGCCTTTTGCTCTAATTTTTCAATCGCTTTAAGAACAGTCTCTCGATTCTTGGCAGCTTTTATCTTATAGTTGCTCTTTCCCATTAATCACTATTTTGCTCACTGACCCATGCACGTTAATGGAAACCTCTTTCCAATTAGGCTGATACGCTCCGTGTAATTCTTCTGTTTCAATATAGACGGTTTCGCCTCGTTTCCATGCTTTTAAGTGTAACTGAAAATAGTCACCTTCTTGATAAGCAAAGGTCTCGCCGTCGTCGTCGTACAATGTGTATTCGCTCACTTCCTCGCTCGGATAGACATGAATGCTTAATTGATCCACTGGTTTAAATGTATCAGCTTGCGGAAGAATGGTTCCTGCTTTGAGAAACAAAGGTAGCTCCTCCCATTTCGCTTCGACTAAAATATGCTTGCCTCCGCTCATTGATTCATCCGTCCAATAATTGATCCATTCCCCTTCTGGTAAATACACCACTCGATGATACGTATTAGGCGTCGTAATTGGAGCGACTAAAACATTCTCTCCAATGAAAAATTGATCGGCTAAATTAAAGGTGTTGGCATCGTCAGGATATTCCATTACGAGTGGTCGCATAACAGGCAAACCAATGACACTTGCCTCATGAAATAATGTGTAAAAATGCGGCAGCCAACGGTAGCGCAACTCAATATACTTTTTAACGATGGCTTCTGCTTCTTCTCCAAACGACCATGGCTCCTGATGAACCGTGCCTAAATTGGAGTGGTTGCGGAAATAAGGCATGAAGGCGCCAAGCTGCGTCCAACGAACAAGTAAGTCAGCATTAGTATCGTGGGCAAATCCACCAACGTCCGCTCCTGAAAACGGCACGCCGGACATGCCAAGATTCATACACATCGGCATCGACATTTGCAAATGCTCCCAGAAACTACGATTATCCCCTGTCCACACCGTTGCATATCGCTGTACACCGGCAAACCCGGCACGCGTTAACACGAACGGTCGTTTTCCATTTAATAATTTTTTCAATCCGCTATATGTCGCTTCTCCCATCAATAAACCGTACACGTTATGAAGCTCGCGATGCGTCTTTGAATAGCCATCATTATCATGCAAGACCGCTACATCCATCGTTTTCGTTTCATTAAATACAGCTGGCTCATTCATATCATTCCAAATGCCTTCTACTCCGAGATCGGTGTAAAATTTTTGCCACTCTCCCCACCATTCACGCGCGTCTTGATTCGTAAAATCGGGAAAAGCACTTTCTCCTGGCCAAACGTCACCGAAATAAATATCGCCTTCTGCATAACGGCAAAAATGTCCGGCTCGTACCCCTTCTAAATAAACGGGATATTCTGAGTCACGCTTCACCCCTGGATCAACAATCGGCACGACATGAATACCCGCAGCTTTTAATTCATCAATCAGCTGCTCCGGATTCGGAAAGCGATCCCGATTAAACGTAAATACCCGATAACCTTCCATATAATGAATATCTAAATAAATCGCATCGAGCGGAATGCCCTTTTCTTGAAAAGTGTGCACAAGCTCGCGAACTTCCGCTTCTGTTTTATAGCTATAGCGGGATTGATGATAACCGAGCGCCCATTTTGGCGGCAACGGCATCCGCCCTGTCAATCTTGCATATTGCTGAACGACATCCTTTGGAGAAGGACCTGCGATTACGTAATAATCAAGCTCGCCTCCAGCCGCTGAAAAGGAATAACGATCAGCCTCTTGCTTTAAGTCAAACACTGTTTCAAATGTATTATCAAAAAACAGACCGTGAGCTTGTCCATCTCGAACCGTCACAAAAAAGGGAATCGATTGATAAAGCGCATCCACTTCCGGGTTATGCGGAGCGAACACATCAGAATTCCACATCGTCATTTTTTCGCCACGCTTATCTAAAAAGCTCGTTTTTTCTCCGAACCCATAAAAATGATCGTCCTTTTCCATCTCTTTAAAACAGATGACTTCACCTGTGCGCCGACTCGCCATCCCTCGCTCTCCTTCATGAAGAAGCGTTCGTCCGCCAGCATCCGTCACTAGAAGTCGAAACGGTGAAAGAGTGATTTTGGCTGTTAATTTTTCAGCTGTTATGTACACGGCATCCGCTGTTTCTTTCACATCAAATGGCGCTTGTTCTTTTTTCATGATGACCGCAAAGCTTTGCTCCATCGTCGGAACATTCGTTGGATTCATCGTGACACGAAGCATTTCCTCGCAATAAAATTGCACGACAACATAACCATTTTGACAAATAAAGTGCACACCATCGGCTTTAGTCTGCCACTCTTTCACATTACCAACGTCATAAAACTTTTCTTCATCCATTTCCTTTTCTCGATCTGGGTGAATCGCAAAGCTTGTATCTTCCATTCCCGTACCCTCCTTATTTTCCTTTCACGCATACATTTCCTGTCTCTCCCTCCTTTTCCCTGCATCCATAACAAACTATTACAAAACTTTTTCATTGACTACATCATTTTTAACAGCGGAAAACGGGTACATAACAACTTTGTAATATCCTTGTAATATTATTTAAAGGAACTGTAACCTAGAAAACGACAATTTTCTGATATATTAGCTACAGAAGAAAAATTTACTACATAAATAAACAGACAGAATATATAAATGAAACGATAAGGGAAAGGAAACTAAGGTGAATCCAGTGAAAAAATTTCTAACAGTAACATTCAGTTCTTTACTATTAAGCGCAAGTTTACTTTTACCTACACAATCTGCAGATGCAGCGTATTCAAAAGAAAATGTCATAACAGAAGCGAAAAAGCATATCGGAACACCTTATAGATGGGGTGGAACGACACCGAAAGGATTCGATTGCTCTGGTTTTATCCAATACGCTCATAAGAAAAACGGCGTACAGCTACCTCGTACAGCAGCTCAAATGTACAAAAAAGGAACAAAAGTTGCTAAATCAAAAATGCAACCAGGAGATTTAATGTATTTCAGTACATATAAAAAAGGCGCTTCCCACGTTGGTATTTACTTAGGAAACAACCAATTTATCCATTCTGCTTCTAAAGGTGTACGTATTGATAAAGTAAGCAATTCTTATTGGACGAAAAAATATATCGGCTCTAAACGCCTAAACGATTAATACTAATAAACAGCCCAACTTCTTAACAGAAGTTGGGCTGTTTATTAGTTGGAAATGATCCTTCATATGATCCTCCTATTTCCTCTATTTAATAATTGTAATAATACTCCCTTCTTGTAACATTCCTTTAATATTATTTAATCGACCTGTAACCTATGAAACGACAATCTTCTGGTATATTAACTACAGAACAAAAACAAACGACATAAACAACGAGACAAAATATATAAAAAACACGGGAAAGGGTTTTAGGTGATTCAAGTGAAAAAGCTTTTGACAGTATTATTCAGTTCTTTACTATTAAGTGTAAGTTTACTATTACCAACTCAATCAGCAGATGCAGCGTCATATTCTAAGACAAACGTGATTAAAGAAGCGAAAAAACATATCGGTACTCCATATAGATGGGGTGGAACAACACCAAGAGGATTCGATTGCTCCGGGTTTATTCAATACACTCACAAGAAAAACGGTGTAAAACTTCCTCGTACAGCAGCTCAAATGTACAAAAAAGGAACAAAAGTTGCTAAATCAAAAATGCAACCAGGAGATTTAATGTATTTCAGTACATATAAAAAAGGCGCTTCCCATGTTGGTATTTATTTAGGAAACAACCAATTCATCCATTCTGCTTCTAAAGGTGTAAGAATTGATAAAGTGAGCAACTCTTACTGGAAGAAAAAATATATCGGCTCTAAACGCCTGTAATAGAACGGACTCCCCCGACTCCCTATTGGAAGTCGGGGATTTTTATTTTCTCTTCGCTTTCATATTTGATTATGTAGTAAAATGAGAACAGAAATATTACGAATGAGAGGATCTTATTATGAGTATTTTAACTGTCAATAATTTAAGTCATGGCTTCGGTGACCGAGCCATTTTTAATAATGTGTCATTTCGTTTGCTAAAAGGCGAGCATATTGGACTAATTGGAGCGAATGGAGAAGGAAAATCCACTTTCATGAATATCATTACGGGCGAACTCCAGCCCGATGAAGGAAAAGTCGCATGGTCCAAAAATGTCCGCGTCGGTTATTTAGATCAGCACGCTGTTCTTGAAAAAGGAATGACCATTCGTGACGTCTTAAAAACAGCTTTCCAATACTTATTCGATTTAGAAACAGAGATGAATGAGCTATTCGGAAAAATGGGTGAAGCATCTCCGGAAGAATTAGAAAAATTGCTAGAAGAAACCGGTACGCTACAAGATATGCTAACGAATAATGATTTCTACATTATCGATGCGAAAGTAGAGGAAATTGCCCGTGGTCTTGGTTTGGACGAAATTGGGCTAGATCGCGATGTTCATGATTTAAGTGGTGGACAACGAACAAAAGTATTACTAGCAAAGCTTCTGCTTGAAAAGCCTGACATTTTATTGCTAGATGAGCCGACAAACTATTTGGATGAGCAACATATTGAATGGTTAAAACGCTACTTACAAGAATATGAAAATGCCTTTATTTTAATTTCCCATGACATCCCGTTTTTAAATAGTGTCATTAACTTAATTTATCATATGGAAAATCAAGAATTGAACCGCTATGCCGGCACATACGATGAATTTTTAAAAGTGTACGAAATGAAAAAGCAACAGCTAGAAGCCGCCTATAAAAAGCAGCAGCAAGAAATTGCTGACTTAAAGGATTTTGTTGCCCGTAATAAAGCGCGAGTGTCGACACGAAATATGGCGATGTCTCGTCAGAAAAAGCTCGATAAAATGGACGTGATCGAACTAGCTTCTGAGCGACCAAAGCCAGAATTCCATTTTAAAGAAGGTCGCACATCGGGCAAGTTAATTTTTGAAACGAAAGATTTAGTGATCGGTTACAACGAGCCGCTCTCGAAGCCGTTGAATTTACGCATGGAGCGCGGCCAAAAAATCGCGCTAACAGGAGCAAACGGAATCGGGAAAACGACGCTTTTACGCAGTATTCTTGGCGAGATCAAACCGGTAGCTGGTCAAGTCGAACGCGGAGAGCATTTGCAAATCGGCTACTTCGAGCAAGAAGTGAAGTCGACGAATAATAACACGTGTATTGAAGAAGTGTGGTCAGAGTTCCCTTCATTTACTCAATATGAAGTGCGTGCCGCGTTGGCGAAATGCGGCTTAACGACGAAGCATATCGAAAGCAAAGTAAGCGTATTAAGCGGTGGAGAAAAAGCAAAAGTTCGACTTTGTAAATTGATTAATCAAGAAACCAACATTTTAGTCCTCGATGAGCCAACAAACCATTTAGATGTCGATGCAAAAGACGAGCTAAAACGAGCGTTAAAAGCTTATAAAGGAAGTATTTTGCTCATCTCCCATGAGCCTGAGTTTTACCAAGAAGTCGCAAACGAAGTATGGAATTGTGAAACTTGGACGACGAAAGTATTTTAATAAGGAAGTGATGATATGGGAAAACGAGTAGCTTTGTCATGGAGTGGCGGCAAAGATAGCTGCATGGCGCTTGATTTATTAGTGAAACAAGGCTATGAAGTCACTTGCTTAATTACGACGGTGCCGAAAGAAATCGGCCGCACCTTTGGTCATGATGAGAAGACGGAATTGATTGAGCGGCAAAGCAAAGCTCTCTCCCTCCCTCTTCATTTCGTCCGCTGTTCGCTCGATCGTTACACCGAGACATTCATTGAAGACTTGGCTCAATTGAAAGAAAAGTTTCAGCTAGATGGCATTGCCTTTGGTGATATTTATTTAGAAGGGCACCGTGAATGGGGCGAGAATGTCGCCGCTGCGGTTGAATTACCTGCTCTTTACCCGTTGTGGAGCAAAGAAGAAGACAGCTTACAGTTGTTACAAAATTTTATTCAATCAGGTTATCAAGCCGTTGTCATCCGCATTCGCACTGACGTCTTAGATGACACTTGGCTCGGTCGACAACTAGATGAGGACTTTTATGCCGACATCCAATCACAAGCCCTTTGTCCAATGGGCGAGCATGGCGAATTCCACACATTCGTTTATGACGGTCCGCTATTTCACCACCCTATTCAGCTAACACATGGAGAAATCATGACGAGCGAACGCAGCAAACGATTAGATATTTGTGCGAAGGTTTAAGGCCGACAAAAAAATCGCCCATCCTGTCAAAACAGGAGGGCGATTTTCTTATTGCATATTTTTATCTTCTCTCACCAGCATCGACTGGCTTACCTTTGTAAAATTGCTTCTTCTGCAATTGGATGCCGAGTTCTCTTGCTATTTTCTTCAGTTCGCGCTCTTCTCGTTCTGTGACGAGTGAGATGACTGTTCCCTCTGCACCAGAGCGACCTGTACGACCTGCGCGATGTGTGTATTGTGTGGCGTTCTTTGGCATATCAAAGTGGAGGACGTGTGTAAGTCTTTTAATATCCAATCCTCTTGCAGCAACGTCTGTTGCGAATAACAACGGCAGCTTACCTGCGCGGAATTGCTTCAAAGCCTTTTCTCTTTCTTGCTTATTTAAGTCACTATGCAAAATTCCATTAGCAAATCCGTTATAGTCTAATTTAGAAGCAAAGGCGTTGACTTCACCGATATCATTAATAAACGCCAAGACGCGCTCTGGTTCAAAGCCACGCATAACTCGTTCGACCATCACTTGTCGATCACGACGATCACAGACGAAGTAGAGGTGCTCAACTTTTGAAACGGGCATGTCCGCTTTCGTTACCTTGATCACTTCTGCCTCCTTCATCCACTGTTTCGCTGTCGCTTCTGTTTGAGCTGGCATTGTCGCTGAAAAAAGTACTAGCTGACGATCCCTCATCGTCGATTTAATAATTGTCTCTAAATTTTTAATATGCTCTGGCACTAATAGCTGATCCCCTTCATCGAGCACAAGTAATTTCACCTCATGCATTTTCAGCTTCTTCATTTGAATTAATTCTTGAATTCGCCCTGGTGTTCCAGCTACTACTTGCGGCTGTTTTTTCAGCTTTTCAACTTGACGTTTAACATTCGCTCCCCCGATTAAAGCAGCGCTTGAAATGCCCCCGCCCCACGCACGAATCTCATCGGAAATTTGCATAATTAATTCTCGGGATGAAGCTAGGATCACTGCTTGTACAGCCTTTTTATCCGGATCAACCTTCTCAAGTAACGGCAATAAATAAGCGAGCGTCTTCCCTGTTCCTGTCGGCGATTCAGCCAACACATCACGACCATCTAACATGAGGGGAACAGCTTTTTCCTGAATCGGTGTCGGCTCTGAGAATCCAGCCTTCTCCCACGCCTCCTGTAAAAATGGTTTCATTGTATTTAAAGCGGAAAATTTAGTTGTCATAATAGCTCCTTTAATTAAAACATCAGCCTTTACTGATGCAGTCTATACTTTCATTATGAAAAACTTTTGCCGTTTTCGCAATCCCTTGATGAAAAGTTGACAATAACTTGTAGGTTCAACGCCTTTCTTTTGTCAAACAGCGTGCCCCAAAATTATACGACACCATTTGACAAAATACTGACTTTTATACTATGTTATAAATGGAATATTTTTCGTTTTACCTATATAAAATAATATACATAGGAGCTAGAGTAATGGGTCAAAAGAGGGAGATTCGTTCAATTGCGATATTGCTGGGCGGTTTATTGTCAATTATCATTTTGTATCAATTAGACATGATTCATAAAAACCTTTTCATCGTTACTAATTTTCTTTCTTTTCATATGGCACTTGAACTTTTAAGTGTTGCTGTCGCCTTTGCGATTGCGTTACAAGGTTGGTTAATCTTTCCTCACACTTTATCGAAGCATCGTTTATTTATTTCTGCCGCCTTTTTAAGCATGGGGATATTTGACTTTTTTCACGTCCTTACTTATGAAGGAATGCCGTTTTTCCTGACAGCGAACTCAAGTCACTCTGCGATCTGGTTTTGGATAGTCGCTCGATTAACACTGGCATTTTCACTGTTAGCTGTTTATTCGCAAGAAGATCTCGTTATTAATAAAAGATTTCGGAATTATACATTTGCTCTATTTAGCTTGTATTCCTTAGTTATTAGCTTCGTCATTTTTACGTTTTCAGACAAGTTACCGCTGCTAATTATACAAGGAGTAGGCTTAAGCTCATTAAAAAAAGGAATAGAATACTTTATTTGTTTTCTATTTCTATGCACAATTATACTTATATTTGAAAAATATCGTGCCTATAAGAAAAAAGAATATTTACCTCTTATTATCGCTTTAAGTCTCAGTTTTTATAGCGAACTGATCTTCACTTTATATAATCATATGTATGATTGGATGAATTTACTCGGTCATTTCTTTAAAGTCGGCAGCTATTACTTTTTTCTTAAAGGCATCTATGTGGCAACGATTGAGAAACCATACTTAGAGCAGAAACAAATTCAGAAAGCATTAGAGGAAAGTGAACATCGTCTGAATACGATCGTAAATATGGTGCCGACTGGAATTACGATTACTAATACAGAAGGAAAGCATCTATTTATTAATCAAGCAGCAAAAAAAATGTTTGGCATTTTTAGCTACGATGAAATTCACCGCAATCGAATCAAAACATTGGCTGGAAAACCCTATCCAGAAGAAAAGCAAGCGATTAACCAAGTGAAAGCTACTGGTGAGTCCGTCTACGATGTTATGTATAAGTTGGAACAATTGAATGGTGAACATCGAATATTATCGATGAACGCCGTGCCGATTTTTGATAAGAATCAGGAAATGGTACAAATCATTAACTCAATTACTGATATGACCGAACAAATAGAAACACAAAATAAGGTCAATTTTTTAGCTTACTTTGATGAATTGACTGGTCTTCCTAATCGATTTCATTTAAAAAAACAACTTTCTGAAAGACTAGAATCTGAATGCAGCTTTTCTCTACTCGTTATTAATTTAAACAGGTTTAAACATATTAATGAATCGTTAGGGCGACAAATTGGGGACTTATTTTTAATCGAGGCGGCTAATCGATTACAAGCCTTTGCGTCTGACCAAGGGATGACGACCATTCGACTGACAGGAGATGAGTTTGCTCTCCTATGTGATACATGTGATTCAAATGACTGTGGAAAAGTCGACCTGTGTGCGAAGCAAATTGTCGATTTATTTCATTCCCCTTTCATTATTAAAGGGTTAAGAATGCGAGTTCACGTAACAGTAGGAGCAACATTTTCAACCGCAGCAGCAAATATAGACGAACTGCTAAATCAAGCGATGATGGCGATTACGGAAGCAAGAAAAATGAATCGTTCCATTATGATTTACAAATCGGAGATGGAGCAAAAAGCTTACGAACAGTTAGTATTAGAGAACGAATTAAGTCAAGCAATTGAGCGCAAGCAACTATCGTTACATTATCAGCCACAAATTGATCTCCAAACAGGACAATTAGTGGGAGCTGAAGCATTAATCCGCTGGCATCACCCGAAAAAGGGGATGATCTCTCCTGCAACGTTTATTCCTTTAGCGGAAAGTACCGGGTTGATCCTGCCAATCGGCACATGGGTCATTGAGGAAGCTTGCAGACAGCTAAGACAATGGTTGGATGATGGTCTTCCGAATATGCGGATCTCTGTCAATCTATCATTAAGACAGTTTTTCCAAAATGATTTAACTGAAGTCGTTTCTAATGCGCTACAGTCGTATCGTTTACAACCAGACCAGTTAGAATTAGAAATTACCGAAAGCATGACGTTAAATCTTGATCTTGCATTAAAAAAATTACATAAATTAAAGACACTTGGTGTTCAAATCGCTGTTGACGATTTCGGTACTGGTTATAGCTCATTAAGCTATTTACACCAATTCCCCGTCGATCGGCTGAAAATTGATCAATCCTTCGTTCAACATTTATTCGTTGAAAAGCACGG
This sequence comes from Bacillus sp. Hm123, assembly GCF_051842975.2. Taxonomy (NCBI): domain Bacteria; kingdom Bacillati; phylum Bacillota; class Bacilli; order Caryophanales; family Bacillaceae; genus Bacillus; species Bacillus sp. Hm123. Next base: position 735,655 of record NZ_CM200277.1, on the reverse strand, counting down.
TGAAGCGATCGTCGAAACGATTCTTTCGATGGGGCAAAACTTAGGGCTTGAACTGATCGCTGAAGGAGTAGAAACAGAAGAACAAATGGCATTTTTAAAACAGCATCACTGTCACCAAGTGCAAGGCTATTACATAAGCAAACCGCTTCCAGCTAAAGAATTTAGTCAATTGGTACGGAATAGAGAATTGAGCAAATAAAGATTTTTCTACGCTACACTTTCTTACCGGACCGAGTAAAAGCGGCGATATCGAGCTACAAATGACGACCGGTGTCCACGGTCCTAAGCATGTATATGCGATTGTACGAACAGATGAATAGTCAAAAAGGGTCGGAAACTACTCCGACCCTTTCATCTATTTATTAACGGTAATCCCCATCATTCAGAGGAAAGGACGCTATTTTTATCAACAAGACGCCTGTATAATGTTAGTAGATAGAACGGAGGGCTATAGTGGGACATGCGCGGGTTTATATGATTCTAGTAAGTACGATGATGATTTGGGGAGTGAATGTGTCGCTCATTAAAATTTTAGTGGAGCATTTTCTACCTGTGACGATTACAGCGTTACGGATTTTCACGGCCTCACTAGCCGTGTTTTTGACACTTGCGATCACTAAGCAAATACGGCGACCTCAAGGAAAAGAATGGGGATATATTTTCGGCGGGGCGTTGTTAAGCGTTGTTTGTCATCATTATTTTTTAGCGGAAGGGTTAACGAAGACATCTGCGACGAACGCAGGGCTTATTTTAGGGCTAGGTCCGTTGCTGACGGCTCTGTTTGCCACTATCCTGCTAAAAGGAAAGCTCACGGTTGCCCGCTGGATTGGCTTTTTGCTTGGTGGAGCTGGTGTGAGCTTTACAGTCCTTGCTGGCAAAACAGGGATCAGCGCGATAACAGCTGGAGATATCGATATCTTCGTGGCAATTCTAACTCAGGCACTCAGTTTTATTTTGATAAAAAAAGCGTCAGCTACGCTTGATCCGCGGCTATTAACTGGATATATGCTGTTATTCGGGTCTATCATCCTTTTTATGATCAGCTTATGGATGGAGCCACAAGGTCTCGCTCATTTATCAGCTGCTCCTCCTTTTGTTTGGGTGGTGTTCTTCTTTTCAGCGATTATGGCAACTGCTTTCGGTCATATGATTTACAATTATGCCATCGGAAAAATTGGAGCGGCGGAAGCATCTATCTTTATGAACTTAAGCACCTTTTTTTCACTCGTTGGGGCAGCCGTGCTACTTGACGAAGCGTTGTTACCAGCACATTTGATTGGATTTATTTTGATCGTTTCTGGTGTCCTGCTAGGCTCAGGTTCGTTAGAGGAACTATGGCGACAGCGAAAACAAACGATCCAAATACAAAAGCGGAGCTGACATCAGCCTCCGCTTTTATCTTGAAACAAATGGATTACCTGTGATCCAAAAACGCCACGGATAGTCTTTCGCTTCCCCTGAGTTTTCAATCCCAATTCGTGGTCCGACAGAAATGTCTTCTGGCACGATCCCCTCTGCGATAAACAATGGGGACTCAGTGAATTTTCGCCCATAGTCCTCCATCGTAACACCCATCGCTTTCGTTAATTTTCCTGGCCCACTCGTCAAATTCTTCAATGGCATTACCCCCCGCCGCTCGAACATTAACTCTACGCCTTCAGATGGCTCTATCGCTCGAATGAGAACCACTTCCGGCTGATCGACTTCTCCACTAACGACATTCAACAAGCAATGCGTATGCATCACATACGTATACACATGACCCGCTTCTTGAAACATAATTTCCGTTCGTTTCGTGCGCCGATTATTAAAGCTATGAGCCGCTCGATCATGAGGCCCACGGTACGCTTCTGTTTCAACAATCCATCCTGCAGTCGTTCCTTCATTTGTTACTTTTACTAACTTGCACCCAAGCAACGCTTTTGCCAGCTGCAATGTTGGCTGCTGATAAAATTCTTTTTCAAACAGGCGATACGAATTCATTTTTTCTCTCCTTCTTTTACTTGAATGAATGGCAAAACATAGTCGAGTCCCTTACAATAAAGAGTAAAGAAATAAAAGGGAGGTCATCTTATGGCAATCATCGGCTGGGCGAGCTTAGCTATCTTTATTATAGCCATCTTTTATTTAGCTATCGCCGTCATAAGCACATTGAAAACGATGCAACCGAAATTAAATCGACTTCAATCTGCTTCAGAAAGAATCAACGAACAACAAATGAAGCTACAAACAGAAGTCCAAGCATTAACCGCCCATCAAGCAGGCATTCAGCAAGACATCGAACAAAAGAAAGAAATCGTCACACAAGTAATAGCCGAAGTGAAACAAACACCAGAGACCATCAAGCAATTAAACATCGCAGTGAAAAACAAACTATCTTAAACAAAATGGAGGCAAAGAGAATAACTCGCTTTGCCTCCATTCTTTTACTGATTTAACGGAAATATCACTTCCACTATCGTGCCTTTATCTAGCTCACTTGTAATACTCATATTAGCACCATGAGCTTCAATAATGCGGTAGCTAACCATTAAGCCAAGCCCGGTTCCCTTCTCTTTCGTACTATAAAAAGGTTCGCCAAGCCGCGCTAACCTCTTTTCAGAAATGCCAACCCCTTCATCTTTAAAAGTGAACACGACGCCACTCTCTGTTAATTTCATTTCAATATCAACTTGCCCACCAGTTGACATCGCTTCGATTGCATTTTTTAAAATATTTATAAACACTTGCTTCATTTGGTTTCGATCACAGTAAATAATCGGTAATTGCAAAGAAAACTTTTGCTCGATTTGTACCCCATTCATATTCGCTTGAGCCGCTAGTAGCGTAATAACCTCTTGAATTAATTTATTCATATTCGTTGGTTGAGACTTCATCGCTTGCGGTTTACCGAGAACGAGAAACTCATTCACAATGGCACTCATTCGCTCAATTTCTGAATCAATGACTTCTAAATAAGGCTGCTTTTCTGGCGAGCCCTCCTTCATTAATTGAACAAATCCTTTAATCGAAGTGAGTGGATTTCTAATTTCATGAGCAACCCCAGCAGCTAACTCGCCAACAACCGTCAGCTTTTCCGATGTTCGAATCCATTCTTCCGCTTGAATTCTTTCAGTGATATCCGTTGAGACGTAAAGCGTTTGTTCCAATTGATTCAAGGCTGAAAAAATTGGCAAATGTGCGGTTTCTACATGGCGCATCTCCCCTTTAGAATTGATAAACATTTCTCTAACAAAAGGATTCGTCTGTCCCACCTCTTGCTCTTGTCTAAAGGAAAAGTCCGCTACTTTCTTTCCTTCAAAGTCAGCTACGTCACGACCGAGAAATGAAGCGAAGGATTGATTGACAAACGTAAAATACCCTTCTCCATCTACCGCATAAATATAGCTCGGATTCATGTCGATCACTGTGCGGAAGAATTCCTTCTGCCGCTGTAATTCTTCTTCTTTTCTTTGCAAGCTCACTTTCGAATGTCGCATATGTTCGACCATCTCGTTAAAGCGAGTCGAAAGCACACCAATCTCCCCTTTGACGATAGGGGAAATCGTCTGCTGCTCATTCCCTTTAGCCATTAAATCCACGGCTGTATACAACCGCCTAATCGGCTTTATCAGGTCTTGAGCGTATAAAGCTGTTAGTGCAGACAGAACAACAACAACGAAAATCGACATAATCCACAATGCCTTCATAAACAAATGATATTGATAATATACATCCTCTTTCGGAACTTCCGCTACAATGCCCCAATCCATCAATGGAACATATTCAAAAGAAGAAAAATAGTCGACATTCTCTTCATCTGTCACTTCTATATACCCTGACTCGTGTCTCTTTAACTTTTGAACAGCTGGATGTTCGGACATATCTTTGCCAATTTGATTCACATCTGGATGAGAAATCACTTTTCCTCGATGATCGACGATAAAGGCCGACCCAGCTTCTTCATGACCAAATTTGTACGTTTGAAAGATCGTTTGAAAATTTCGATTTTCCTTAATCCATAACGTCAAGTTGACAACGTGACTCACTTCTCCATCAACTATAATCGGGACGGAATAGACAATAACCGGCCCATGTGATGGCATATTTAACACATCACTCACATGAGGCTGTTTAGTCTCAAATGCCCGTTGGAAATACACTTGATCCTTTATATTTTTAGGTAAATGATGGCTCTCTTTCGGAAAAAAACTTTGCACATTCCCCTCTTTATCCGCAATCAAGGTGCTATCGACAAAAGAAGATAGATCACTTAGCATATTTAATTCCTTATATAACTCATCGGGATCCGTTGATTGCAGTTCCTTTCTCGACTGAACATGAGCAACGAGAGTCCTCATATCGCTTTCCACCACTGATATTTTCTCTTTAATTCGCTTCGCATTTCCATCTGTAATTTCCTGATAAATATCTTGAGAGATGCCAGGAAGAAGGATGCGAGAAGCAGTAAAAACAAAGAATAACACCGTAAAAATAATAGCCAGATTAATCAGAAATATTCTCCAGAAAATGTACGATTTATACCATTTCATTTTTTCACCTAGACCTCTAATCATTCGATCATTTTAACTTCATCTTACCAAATTCCTCTTTCTTCTGATAGATGCACTGAAAAATAAAAAAGCCTGTCCCCTACATGCTTTCATAGGGGACAAGCCATTTGACGAGATAATCTCGTTCTTATATGCATATATGCGTAACTCACAACGCTTTTTAATGAGTGTAGTTCTTCCTATTTTGGAATGAAACCGCCGCGGTTTTGTTCCACATCGTCGTTTATGATAAACCTAAACGACCTAAGCCCTGCCTTCTCTTAAGTCCTCGCGGCTCCGAAGCCGCTCCAGTGTGAATAAGTCTTGCGTCAAAAACATAGCAGAATGCCAGTATCTATATAAAACGTTCTAAGTTACTTTCTAACTTAATTTATTATAATATCATTATTCGTCTCATTCGTCAACCCTTTTTAACGCTAGAAAGAATTTGATCATTCCGTAAGTGACTTCATTTGGAAGCTGTTCTTTAATCGGTTTTAACTTATCCGTCCCGACCTGCGCTACTGCTTGTTCAATTAACGGTCGATAAGCAACCGGGACGAGTGCAGCCAAGTCAACATCCTTCCCTTCTTCTACACACTGTGCTAAATGGTTTTCAATCGTATGGAGCGAGATATTACGTTTTTCTGCAATTTCTTCAACAGTTAATTGTTCTTGATGCAAAACTAAAGTCTCCAAATGTGAGCCGCTCACTGATTTCTTCTTCGGCGTAGCTGGAACAACAGTGGTGCTGACTTTCTCTCGTTCTGGATGCTCGCTAACAAACTCAGCAATCACCTGTAGAAAAGCCTCCCCATACTTTTCAAGCTTACTGCTTCCGACGCCGCTCACGGTTAAAAATTCTTCATCCGATTGAGGAAGCTTCGCACACATATCTTGTAGCGTCGAATCTGAAAAAATAACAAAAGGTGGCACACCCGCTTCTTGAGCGAGTTGTTTACGCAAGCTTCGCAACTGTTCAAACAACGGATCATCTTTCGCAATTTGCTTCGTTTGCACCACTTCTTTTCGTTGAACAGATTGCTGACCAAGCAAAACATCTTTACCATTACTCGTTACAAAGATGGTCGGATACGTGCCATGCTCCACACCGAGTAACTCTTTCGAAATTAAAAACTCGATAAAGTGACTAACCTCTTTGGCACTTTGCTGTTTCATAATGCCGTATGTAGACAATTGATCGAAACGAAGCTCCAGCAATTTTTTATTTCTCGAACCAGTTAACACTTGCGCTGTCATCGCTTTACCAAAGCGTTGCCCCATCCGAATCACGCATGATAACACCATTTGGGCTTCTTTCGTGACATCGACACTGCTTCTTGAATCGATACAGTTTCCACAACGACCACAAGATTCTGAAGAGGGATCTCCAAAATACTTCACGACAAAGCTTTGTAAGCAGTTTTCGGTATGACAGTAATCGATCATTAACTGTAATTTCTCCAGCTCTTTCGGTATCCGCTCACGCTCTTGCGATTGATCAATTAAAAAACGCTGCGTCTGCACATCTTGCGAGGAATAAAGCAAAATGCACTCACTCGCCAAGCCATCTCGCCCTGCACGCCCCGCCTCTTGATAATAGCTTTCCATATTTTTCGGCAGTTGAAAATGAAGAACATAACGAATGTTAGATTTGTCAATCCCCATCCCGAACGCGTTGGTCGCAACCATTACTGACGCCTGATCAGTTAAAAAGCGGTCTTGCTCACTCGCTCGCTCTACGTCACTCATCCCGGCATGATAACGAGCGACGGAGATGTTGTTTTTTTTCAGAAGCTCAAATAGCTGATCAACTGTTTTTCTCGTCGCCGCATAAATGATTCCCGCTTCCTTTTCGTTCTTTTTAATATAATCTTTTAAAAACAGCTGGCGATCCTGCCCTTGAATGACAGAGAAAGAAAGATTTTCACGCTCAAACCCCGTCATGACTGTATGGCTGTCGTCAATAGAAAGCAAGCGACAAATATCATCGCGAACTTGTGGAGTCGCCGTCGCTGTCAGTGCTAGCACGATCGGTCTTCTGACAAGCAGATCCGCTAACCGCTGAATTTGCCGATAACTCGGACGAAAATCATGTCCCCATTGCGAAATACAATGCGCTTCATCAACGGCCACGAGCGGAATCTGTATTTCTCGCAATTCTTCAATAAAAGCAAAGGATTCTAATCGCTCCGGTGCGATATACAATAATTTATATTCCCCGTGCTTCGCCGCTGTCATCGTCTCACGGACCTCTTTCGGACTGAGCGAACTATTAATGTAAGCAGCCGGAATCCCTGCCTCTAATAATGTATCTACTTGATCCTTCATCAACGAGATCAATGGAGAAATGACAATCGTCGTTCCTTGAAGAACAAGTGCCGGAATTTGATAGCAAATCGATTTCCCGCCCCCCGTCGGCATCACACAAATGGTGTTCTTTCCTGAAAGAACGTGCTCAATCGCTTGCTCCTGTCCTTTGCGGAAAGCAGAATAACCAAAATGAGATTGCAACAATTGTTGGGCTTGTTCAAGCATTATGCCACTTCCTTTGTTTTTTTCATTATTATAACATGTGGAAATCGTATTTTTAGGATTCTTAGCTGTCTTTGCTCTTTACGGCCGTTTCTTTGACTTTCTACGCTTTATTTCTGTTCCTTATTTCTCTATAATAGGAATAACTAAAGCATATATAGAAAGGCTGGTTGCAGTTTGGAACAACATTCATCAAATTTTATTAGAACGATTATTACGGAAGATTTGGAGTCTGGAAAGCGAGATCACGTGATTACCCGTTTCCCTCCTGAGCCTAATGGATATTTACATATTGGTCATGCGAAATCAATCGTTATCAATTTTGGGTTAGCGGATGATTTTAACGGAAAAACAAATTTGCGTTTTGATGATACGAACCCATTGAAGGAAGATCAGGAGTACGTTGATTCCATTAAAGAAGATGTCAAGTGGCTCGGTTATGAATGGGATGAACTCCGTTATGCGTCTGACTACTTTGAAGAAATGTACAATAGAGCCGTTCTATTAATTAAAAAAGGCAAAGCCTATGTCGACGATTTAACAGCGGAGGAAATGCGTGAATATCGTGGAACATTAACGGAGCCGGGAAAAGAAAGTCCGTACCGTAACCGTTCAATCGAAGAAAACCTCGACTTATTTGAAAAAATGCGTAACGGTGAATTTGAAAACGGCTCAAAAGTGCTACGCGCTAAAATTGATATGGCGTCTCCGAACTTAAACTTACGTGACCCAGCTTTATATCGAGTCTCTCACGCAAGCCATCATAATACGGGTGACAAATGGTGCATCTATCCGATGTATGACTTTGCTCATCCACTAGAAGACGCGATCGAAGGCATTACCCACTCTCTTTGTACGACAGAGTTTGAAGACCATCGTCCGCTGTATGATTGGGTCGTAAGAGAATGTGAAATGGAGCATCAGCCGCAACAAATTGAGTTTGGTCGTTTAAATATTTCCAATACAGTCATGAGTAAGCGGAAATTAAAGCAGCTCGTTGATGAAGGATTTGTCGATGGCTGGGATGACCCACGTCTACCAACGGTTTCTGGCTTACGAAGAAAAGGCTACACACCGGAAGCGATTCGTCATTTTATCGGTGAAATTGGGGTTTCTAAAGGCTCTGGTGTAGTCGATTCAGCCATGCTTGAGCATTTCGTCCGTGAAGACTTGAAGCTGAAAGCACCACGAACGATGGGTGTGTTAAAGCCGCTAAAGGTCGTAATTACAAACTATCCAGAAGGTCAAGTCGAGTGGCTTGATGCAGAAATCAATCCCGAAAATCCAGAAATGGGCACACGAAAAATTCCTTTCTCTCGTGAAATTTACATAGAGCAGGAAGATTTCATGGAAAACCCACCGAAGAAATACTTCCGCCTCTTCCCTGGCAATGAAGTTCGCTTAAAGCATGCCTACTTCATTAAATGCGAAGAAGTGATTAAAGATGAAAACGGTGAAGTAATTGAGCTTCGCTGCACATACGACCCAGAAACGAAAAGCGGTTCAGGTTTTACAGGTCGTAAAGTAAAAGGAACGTTGCACTGGGTCGATGCGACACATGCGATTCCTGCCGAATTCCGTCTATATGAGCCGTTGATTTTAGACGCGGAAGAAAAGGAAGAAACAGAAGATAAAACATTCTTAGATTATGTGAATAAACACTCACTTGAAATCGTTGACGGCTACATTGAGCCAAATATGAAAGATGTGAAATCTCAAGATAAGTTTCAATTTTTCAGACACGGCTATTTCAACGTCGATCCGAAACATACGACGGAAGAAAAGATCGTCTTCAACCGCATCGTTTCTTTAAAAAGCTCGTTTAAATTGAAATAATAGAATGCACATACAAGTTAGGGGTTGTTATCATACTATACAATGATAACAACCCCTAACTTTTTCTTTTGTCACTCATCAACAAAAATGAAAGCGTTTTATTGTTTTTGTCGAACATTGTATATACATGTGACGAAATTGTAAAATTATTATGACATCAAAACAACTTCTATAGGAGGTGCAACAACAATGGAAGCGTTAACTAGAGATTTTTTCTTATTTTTATCCAAAAGTAATTTTCTTAATAAATTAGCTCAAAATAGCGGTGGAAATTTTGCTGCAGGAAAAATTATAGGTGGGACGGACTTTAAGAGCTCGATTAAATTTATTCGTCAATTAAATAAACAAGGATTATCAGTTACGGTCGATCACCTTGGAGAATTTGTCGATTCAAAAGAAGTCGCTAATGAAAGAACAGAGGAATGTATCCAAACAATCGAAATGATCAAAAAAGAAAATTTAGATTCACAAGTATCTTTGAAAATGACATCTTTAGGACTCGATATTGATCACGACTTAGTTGTAGAAAATATGACACGAATTTTAGATGCCGCAGAAAGAAATCAAGTCATGGTGACAATCGATATGGAAGATGTGCCACGTTGTCAAGCAACACTTGACTTATTTAAACAATTTAAAGAAAAGTATCATTACGTAAGCACGGTACTACAAGCTTATCTTTATCGAACAGAAACTGATCTAGAAGATGTAAGCGATCTCAAACCGTTTTTGCGTCTCGTCAAAGGAGCGTATAAAGAAGCTCCTGAACATGCTTACCCTGAAAAGAAAGACGTAGACGAAAATTACAAAAAACTGATTGGACAAAGCTTGTTAAATGGAAACTACACAGCCATCGCTTCCCACGATGATCAAATCATCGAGTTCACAAAGGAGTTCGCGAAAAAACATAACATTCCTACTAGCCAATTCGAATTCCAGATGCTTTACGGAATGAGAAACAAGACTCAGCTTGATCTTGTGAAGCAAGGCTACAAAATGCGTGTGTACGTGCCATACGGCCTTGATTGGTATGGCTACTTCATGAGACGACTAGCTGAACGTCCTGCCAATCTCGCCTTTGTGTTCAAAGGTATGGTGAAAAAATAAAGTGAAAGACCTTGAATTAGCCGCTCAATCAATCGTGAAATCAGTGTTCAACTTCTCTGTATGAAAATGTTCTGCATGTTCTCGTGCTGTAATCGTAGAAAACGTGTATAATCAAGTTCTAAACTGAACTTTTCGGGTCAGTCCCCTAGTGTATTTACGCGTTAAAGGGGCAGGGGCCTGACCCCTTCATCAAGAAGCAAGGGGGTTATATGTTGGATTATTCTTTAATTATATCTGTCATTGTATATATGGTTGGTATGCTGTTTATTGGTTATTTCGCTTATAAGAAAACATCGAATTTATCAGATTATATGTTAGGTGGACGCGGGTTAGGTCCAGCTGTTACAGCTTTAAGTGCGGGCGCTTCAGATATGAGCGGCTGGCTCTTAATGGGGTTGCCTGGAGCCATGTTTGCGACCGGTCTCAGCTCTTCTTGGATCGTCCTCGGTTTAACACTTGGAGCTTGGGCAAACTGGATTTATGTCGCTCCTCGATTACGAACTTATACAGAAGTAGCCAATGATTCCATCACTATTCCAGGCTACTTAGAAAATCGCTTTAATGATCAATCGAAAATTCTACGTTTAATTTCCGGATTAGTCATCTTAATTTTCTTTACTTTCTATGTTTCTTCAGGAATGGTTTCCGGAGGCGTATTGTTCCAAAACACATTTGGAATGGAATACCATACAGGTCTTTGGGTCATCACAGCGGTTGTTGTTGCCTATACTCTTTTTGGTGGATTCTTGGCGGTAAGCTGGACGGACTTCGTTCAAGGTTTAATCATGTTCCTTGCCTTAATTCTCGTTCCTATCGTTACACTCATGCATATTGGTGGACTTGGTCCGGCGGTTGATACACCACGCTCTATCGATCCATCTTTACTAGACATTTTTAAAGGAACTAGCTTTTTAGGCATTGCTTCCTTATTCGCTTGGGGCCTTGGATACTTTGGACAACCTCATATCATCGTTCGTTTTATGGCGATTACATCTGTGAAAGAAATTAAAAAAGCACGCCGCATCGGGATGGGCTGGATGGTCTTCTCTAGTATCGGTGCGATGTTAACAGGTTTTTTAGGTATCACGTACTATCATCAAAATGGATTAACACTTAGCGACCCCGAAACGATTTTTATTAAGTTAGGCGAAATTTTATTCGATCCAATTATTACAGGCTTCTTAATTTCAGCCATTTTGGCCGCTGTTATGAGTACGATTTCTTCTCAATTACTCGTTACATCAAGTTCTTTAACAGAAGATTTATACAAGACCTTTTTCCGTCGCTCTGCTTCCGACAAAGAACTAGTTTTCTTCGGGCGTTTGTCCGTCCTGCTTGTATCAATTGTTGCTTTGACCCTTTCTTGGGAAAAGAGCACAACGATTCTCGATCTTGTTGGCTATGCATGGGCAGGGTTTGGTTCTGCATTCGGTCCGATGATCATTCTCAGCCTCTACTGGAAACGCATGACGAAATGGGGCGCGTTAGCCGGAATGATTGTAGGTGCCGTAACTGTTATTGCTTGGTCACAGATCGGGTTATCAGATATGTTATACGAAATGATTCCTGGTTTTGCTGCGAGCCTTCTTTCGATCATTATCGTCAGCTTAGTCACTGCTAAACCATCTTCACAAGTTGAACAACAATTTGATGAGTTTGAGCAACAATTGAAAAAAGAAATATAATACACTAACACAATGAAAAGGACTGGATCATTCCCAGTCCTTTTCTTGTGTCCATGCATATTAGATGTATAATTAAGTATATGTTAATAGAGAAGGAGGAATATTGAATGCGTGTGGAATTAGAAAAAATCCTTTCTCTAACCGATGTGAATGAAATTACAGAGTTAATTAGCCAATTTTTAAAGAAACCTGTTGTGTTAGAGGATGATCAATTTTCTTTACTAACTTATAGTTCTTATTCAATCGAAGCGTTTGATCAAGCAAATAAAGAAACGATTTTCTCGAAACGCTCGCCGATTCCCATTTTAGAGAAATTTATCGAGGAAGGAATTATCGATCAATTGAAATCGATTCCAGAGCCTTTTCGTGTAAAACAAATCGATGAAATTGGATTAAATCAACGCATTGTCGTTAGTACAAAATACAAGGAGCAAATCTTCGGCTACATTTGGGTGCAAGAAACCGAACCGCTTCTTTCCGATGAAGAACTAGATTTTCTCCATCAACTCTCTTCGCATATCGGCATGCTGCTCTATAAGAAAAAACAGCTAAACATGATGGAAAATAAAGAGAAAGATCATTTCTACAAAAAAATCATTGACCATGTCTATCGAAATGAGAATGAAATCAAATGGGAGGCCGCCAACCATAACCTCATCCTCCCTGCGACGTTTATCGTCAATATTTTCACTATGACACAAGCAGATGACGACACCTTTGATGAACTAACAGAAACAGTGAGATTGTTTGCCAATGCCTTAAAACACCCCTCTCACCTATTCATTGACCAACAAAACATCGTTGTTCTCATCGGTAGCCGCTCATCAAGCCATAGCCATATTCATGAAAGCGCGCTGGAGCTAACTAATACGATCTTAAGCCAATGTAAAGATCAAACGGTATGCGCTGGGATTGGAAACTCATATTCCTCAATCTCAATGCTCAGAAATAGCTATTTAGAAGCGTTAGAAGTCATTAAAGCGGCAAAGTTTCTCGGTTCATCGACACGAGTATCTCCTGACTACACTAAGCTAGGCGTCTTTCGTTATTTAGAAGTGATTCAGCGCCATAATCAGCAAACGCAATATGTAAATCAAGATTTACTCAAGCTAAAGAAAAAAGATCAAGAAAGCCAAAGTGATCTATTAAATACGGTCGAAGCCTTTCTAACAAACAATTGCCGGATGAAACAAACAGCGGAACAACTATTTATCCATCCAAACACATTAAAATATCGAATGAAACAAATTGATGAATTAACGGCGATTGATTTCAATGACGTCCATGTCAGATGCCAATTATTTATCGATCTTCAATTGTTGAAGCGAGAAGGTTTCTAATAAAAATTGATGACATTTTTATGAAAGAATGTCAAAATGGAGAGAGGAGGCGATTAGTATGAAAGTTCTTATCGGGTCAATTATCGTCGTTCTACTGCTAGGCTTCGGAGTTTGGCTCATGCTGTCCCCCTCTTTTAAAAGAGTCGGTGACACGGCATATAAGCTAAAAAAGAAATTAAAGGAGGACGACAATGGAAAACACGAACAACACAAAGGGTAAAAATCGCAAAATTATTGGTGGAACCATTATCGCGATCACATTAGCTTTGGGCGTACTTATACTTTCTATGTTTATTGAAAAAATTCCAAATGGCTATGTTGGCGTCGTCTATAGTCCAAACGGCGGTGTGCAAGACGAAACGTTAGGACAAGGCTGGCATCTCGTTGGTCTATTCGATAAAGTGACGATGTACCCTGTCAGAATGCAAACTGTCAATTACAAAGACATTCAAGTCGCGACATCGGACGGAAAAAATGTTACGGTCGATTTCGCTTACAACTACAGCATCCAACCGGATAAAGTCGTTGATGTCTTTAACAAATTCGGTCCGATCCCTGTGGAGCAAATCGAAGAATCTTACTTAAAAACAAGACTATGGGACGCTGGTCGTAAAGCGATTGCTAAATACTCGGTCATCGATACGTACGGAGAGAAATCGTCTGAAGCTGCCGTCAATGTCCAAAATTTATTTTCTGAAGACATTGGTGACTTAGGCTTTGCCGTTGATAACTTAACATTAGGTGTGCCAAAGCCCGATAAAGCTACTCAAGCGGCGATTGATCAACGCGTCGGTGCAGCACAAGAACTCGAAAGAAAACAAATCGAACTAAAGATTGCTAAAGCAGAAGCCGAAAAGAAAAAAATCGAAGCCCAAGGGATTGCTGAATACAATGAAATTATTAGAAAATCAATCTCTAAAGAAGTGATCCAAAACAAATGGATCGAAAAATGGGACGGAAAAATGCCAAAAGCAACTGGCTCTAATCAGTTAATCGAAATTCCGATTGATGAATCAGCACCAGCAGCGAAATAACCATGAAGAGGAAGCGATAATTTTTCGCTTCCTCTTTTTTATCGGCTCTGTTAAAGTATAATGTTGATATTTGATACCTTTCCAAAATGTTGTCATAACAGGAACGAACATTTGCATCGGAGGGTTCAAAGATGAGTAAAGCGTTCAGCAATTTATTAAAGAATTCTTACTTTCGTCATTTGTATTTGAAATGACGGATACTTATGATAGTTTGCATTTATCTAAATTTAGTGTGTAACAGGTGGTGAACATAGGATGAAACTTCCTAATGGAGTAACTGGTTTTTATAATTCAGAAGCCAATAAACCTCCAAAAATAGAAGAGAAACAGTTCAAGCAATTATGCTTCGACATTGTATCTCGTAACGGTGGAAAAGTTATATGCTTTAATACACCTAAATCCCCATCAAATTTTTATTTTGCTCAAGTTGAGATTTTAGGTAATAGATTATATATCTTGCTGAATGAACATTATCCTTATCTTACTTTTGCATCAGCCGTGGAATTTGGAGACATCAAATTCATCGACAATCCCTTTTCTTATGAACAATTTGCTCCTTTCTATCAAATAATCGGTACAGTAGAACTAAACAGTCCTTTTAATCAAAATATGGTAAAGAAAGCAGACTTAAATAGTGCTGAATTGGAACAACTTGCTTACTGGAAGCCTGAAACGGTAGGTCAAATAATCTTCAACTACTGGGATTAAACAATTAGGAACTCCAATTTTTATAGAGTTCCTAAATTTTATTTAAAAAACAACATTAAAGTTTAACAAAGCCTTTTTATTAAAAAAGAAGCCACCTCATGAGGCCACTTCTCCTTTCTCTATCGCATCCAAAATAAGCGAAGCATATACCTCTCGCCCTTCTTGCGATAAGTGAACTTGATCCGAAATAAAATAATGAGGATGATGTTGACTAGCTTCATACCAGTCAACGAGAGTTACGTTGGAAAATTGACCAGCGATCTCCTTCAGGTCCGCATTCACTTCACGCTCCCAAGAACGAGGCACACGCGTATTGATGAGTAAAATCTGTTTGTCAGAACCGAGCGATTCCACCATCTTTGCTAGCTGTTCTTTCGCCATCGGTCCATTCGATCCTAGGCCGATAATCACGACATCGCCTAATTGTCCTTGTTGCTCCATTTGTTGAGCCATTTCTATTCCTTCCGACATTTGCCGACCAACTTCTGCTTCCATCACAAAATTAGGAAACTGTTGCTTCAAAAGAGGATTGGCCGCGATCATCACGGAATCCCCAATGGCCGTTACTTTTCGTAGTTCTCGCTCCTGCTCAGGCTGAGCGACAGCTTGTACGGATGAATCTTTGTTCTGTTTCAATGCTGGCTTTTGAACAGCTTCAATCGGTGCTTTTTCCGTTTTCACAAGCTTATCCGAATCCGCTTCAGAAGCCGAGGCCATATAAATACCGAACGTGGAAACGATCAACACAAGCAGCGCACTACTAACAGTTAACCACCGCGAAGTCGACACATCCTTCATTCTCCACTCTCCTGAATGCCAAGCTCGCAATCGGTCACCGAGATCGCCTTTTCGTATCGGTTGTTCAATCAATTGATACGATAGAGCGGACAAGGAAAAAATCAAAACAAGCTGAAGACTAGCTTTAAATAAATCTGTATCCATTCCTGCACCCGTCAATACGATCACCGGAAAATGCCATAAATACATCCCGTAAGACCGCTCACCAATCCAACGTAAAGGCTTGAAACTGAGTACCTTTCCTAAGCGGCTAGCTGGATGAGCCAGCACCGCCACGACAACCGCTGTCGCAATCGATAAGAGCACCATGCCCCCACGATAAAGAAAGGTGTCGTATTGAGTAGAAAAACAAACCATGAGAAAAAACAGCAACAAGCCGAGACTACCGATAACATCTAAAAAGTTCCTTGGCATGCCCTCTACCTTGTGCGACAGCTTGCGGCTCGGCCAAACGATCGCTAATGCCGCCCCAATTAATAGCGAAAACGCTCTCGTATCCGTTCCATAATACACTCGACTCGGGTCTGTACCAGGCTCATACATGAAAGCCATCAATAACGCTGACAAAATAGCTCCCAACATCGTCAAGCCCAACAAAATGCGACGCTTCGGTATATATCTCAATCCCAAAAAAATAACAACTGGCCAAATTAAATAAAACTGCTCTTCTACCCCTAACGACCAAAAATGCGTCAGCAAAGCAGGTTGAAAACTGTCAAAATACGAGACCTCTTGAAAAACAAGCCACCAGTTACTGACATACAATAAAGCAGCTAATACATCTCCTTTTAGACGAACTAAAAAGCCTTGATCAAATAATGCCACATATGCAACGACTACAACGAGCACCATGAACATCGCAGGAAGGAGCCTTCTTGCCCTCCGAATCCAAAACCGCTTGAAATCAATCCGCTGTGTCTGATCCCATTCTGTCAATAATAAATCGGTAATCAAATATCCCGACAACACAAAAAAGACCGTGACTCCTAATAGCCCTCCTGACATCCATGGAACTTCTAAATGATAAAAAATCACCGCTAACACTGCTAACGCTCTCAATCCGTCCAAACCATACATATAACGACGATTTTCTTTTATCGGCTCAGGCACACCTCTCACCTCTCGCACAAACGTTCATTTTCCTTCTATTCATACCCTTCTTTTCTTACTAATAGCCGCGTTCTACTGTGAAAGTTACTACACATTTTACCATTCGAATTCCAAATCATCAATGAAGCCAACTAGTCTTTCTAACCCAAAATTCCGACGGCTTTTTTCCACAATTTCCAACGCATCTCATGCCATAATAAGACGGATAGAGGAGCAAAAAAGTTTGGAGAGTTTTTCCCTATTATTCTAAGCTTATGGTATAGTCTTTTTTAAAGATGAGGATGGATCATAGGCAAAGAAAAAAAGAAAGAAGTGATAAATATGCAGCTATCGATTCGAGCAACTGGAAACAACGCATCAATGATCTCGCACTTATTAGCGAAAAATCCGAATAACGTGTATGAACGCAAGCATAAAGGGCATCTCGTTCGACTTTTTTATCAAGAATGTAGTGAGCAAACCATCGATGTGACGATCTTTGTCACGCCTGATCCACTAGAACTTGTGAAACATTCTTCTCGTGCATATGATATTACGCACTATATTAATGATCGTGAGTTTGCAGTGAGTAGCATTTTCTGTTCCTTTATTCGATCGGCGCTTGGTACAGCGTTAAACGGACAGCCAAAAGATGAATATAAAGAATGGGTCGATCATGTTCTCCCTTTCGAATTTAACTTTGGCCCAGTCGCCTCCTCGCTATCCGACAAACAAATAATCGAATTGTTTGAGCCGCTCGGCTTTGAAACGGATATCTCTTATGGAGAGACCGACTACTCTTTTCAAATGAAGCAAGCAAGTTCAGCACGTTGGATTTCATTAACAGGAAACACAACGCTGCAACAAGGACTTCGACAACTGTTCGTATTAATTCCCGTTTTGGACCAATACAAGCATTATTATATTGATCAAGTAGAAATTGAAAAATTAGAAAGGTATGGAGAAGGTTGGCTTGAGCAGCATCCATTGAAAGAATTCATTTGGCGTCAAGCGCTTATTTTTAAAGAAGTGTATAAACTTGTAGACAATAATATAGAAGAAATTCATGATGCCGACCAACAAAAACAACAAGCCCCTCGTTTAAATGAGCTACGTTATGACACGATTATAGAACAGATAAAAACGGTCGAACAGCGAGCAAGTATCGTCGACTTTGGCTCTGGTGAAGGAAAGCTTTCCACTCGCTTAGGTTTTCTGCCAGGAGTGAAAGAGATTTTAGCAGTTGAACCGTCAGAAATGGCTACGCTTCGAGCGCTTGATCGATATGAAAAAGCAGCAAAGCACTCAGGATTTACCTCCCCTACTCCAGTATGGGGCTCCCTCTTTTACTTTGATGAGAGATTGAAAGCGAAAGATATTATGATTTTATGTGAAGTGATTGAGCACATCAACGAAGAACGGTTACCCAAAATCATGGAGATGATTTTCCGTGAATACAAGCCAAAGACGCTCATTATTACGACACCGAATAAAGAATATAATGAACTATACAAACTAAACGACCACTTCCGCCACACCGATCATCGCTTTGAATGGACGAGAGCAGAATTTGACGCATGGTGTGAAGAAAGAAGTATATCTTATCCATATGAACGAGCATTTGTTGGAATCGGCGAACCAAATGAACAATACGGCTGTCCGACGCAAATGTGTATATTTACTAGAACTGAGGTGTAACAATGCAAATTACTCTTCCTTACGCAGGTATCGTTTTACTTGTTGGTCCATCCAACAGTGGAAAAACAACTTTTTTACAACGATTAATTGACGAGCAAACGATTGTCCGATCAGAAGTCGTTAGCTCTGACGACTGTCGAGTGTTAGTAAGTGACATTGAATATATGGACTGGCGTGATCGACCGAAGCTTGAAGCAGACCAACTGTTCCATCAATATCAACAAATTTCTAAAGAAGCGTTCACGATGATGGATGCGCTAGTAGAAGCAAGATGCCGTTTAAATAAGCTTACGTTTATTGACGCCACTCACCTTCATCCCGACGATCGAAAAAGATATATCTCAATGGCAAGAAAGCATCATGTACCAATCATTGCTATTATTTTAGATGCGCCACAGGAAGTGCTTCTAGAACGAGATGAGCAACGCGACCATCCACGAGGAAAAAGAAAACTGAAACAGCAATTTCAAACGTTCAAAAGAGAAAAACGTTTTATGAAAAAAGAAGGCTACAAAGCGACTTATATACTAGATATTAATGACTTAACTACGTTAGAAATGAAACGAAGCAACAACCCGATTGAAGTAGAGCTGCAAGCAGGAATTGATGTCATCGGCGATATTCATGGCTGCTTCGATGAAATGATCGCTCTTTTAGAAAAACTAGGATATAAATTAAATGAAGCCGGGCTCTATGTGCATCCAGATGGGCGAAAGTTTGTCTCGCTAGGAGATGTGATGAGTCGAAGTCCACGCTCACTGGACACGATGCTCTTTTTCTTGCGTCATATAAAAGCAGGCCTTGCCTATATGATCGACAGTAACCACGGCTGGAAAATCGCTCGTTGGCTAGATGGACGAAAAGTCACATTAACCCATGGCGATGAACAAACAGCCGAAGAGTTTGTTCAGTTTGAAGAACAATTTGGTCAAGAAGAAACAGTAAAAATCAAAGCTGAATTAAAAGAACTACTGTTGCAAGCACCCTCTCATTATGTATTTACACAAAACGGTCTTCCTGCTCTCGTTTGTACTCATGCTGGAATTAAAGACAAATATATCGGCAAGCAATCTCGCCGCATTAGTGACTTTTGCCGCTACGGGGACACAGATGGAGTAGATGACAACGGCAAGCCGCTGCGCAAAGACTGGTTCATTCATCATAACCATTCGACATTAATTGTTTGGGGCCACGATCCGAAGCCGCAACCTTTGATGATTAACAATACAATGAATATTGATCAAGGCGTCGTCTTTGGCGGTCAACTAACTGCTCTTCGCTTTCCTGAAAAAGAGTTCGTCGCTATTAAAGCGGCAAAAGACTACTCTGGATCTGCCGATAACCCTTTAAAAGAGTGGGAAAAGAAACGGCTAGACCCACCAAATATCGTGAAATTCCTCAACGGTTATTCGGTGTTAACAAGCGAAGTGGGCGAAATAAAGGTTCATCCCGAACGAGTCAAATCAGCCATCGATTCAGTCTCTCACTTTACTGTGCCGATTGAACAATTGATCTATGTGCCGCCGACGATGAGTCCAACACCGAAAGCCGCTGCCTCACCTGACTATTTAGAGCATCCGCAAGAAGCGATCGACTACTATCGCAGTCACGGCATCGAAAAAATGGTCGCGGAGAAAAAACATATGGGAAGCCGAGCGGTTTTATTCCTTTTTAAAGATGAAACGTCTGCTAAAAAATATGTCGGCTCCAACACACTGGGTACAATCTATACAAAAAGCGGTCGCCGATTTTTTGATTCCGTGGTAGAAAAAGAAGTTGTGGCAAAGATTTCACAAGAGTTGAACGAAGTTGATTATTTCAATAAGTACCACACTGATTTTGTACTATTGGATGCGGAAATTATGCCTTGGAATTTAAAAGCGAAAGAACTGATTAGCAATCAATACGCACACGTGGCAGAAAACGCCATTTTAGATCGTACGCATTTGAAAGAAAAATTAGCAGCGGTCAAAGATCAACACCCGCAAATTTCCAACTGGCTCGAACAATATACGACTAAACTAGATAACGCTTCAACCTTTAAAAACGTATTTCAAACGTATTGTTGGGACATTAACGGTATCGAGCATATTCAAATCGCTCCCTTCCATGTCCTAGCACATAGCAACGAAACATTTTTCGACAAGCCACATACATGGCATATGGAGAAAAGCCACGAGTTTGCACAAGACTCGACGATCTTCGTTGCAACAGAGTATAAAATGATTGAAGATGAGACGAGCGAACAAGAGGTCATCCGTTGGTGGGAAGACATCACGAAAGACGGTCATGAAGGTATTATTATCAAACCAGAGTCGTTCCTAGCTAAAGAAAAAGGAAAGCTATTGCAGCCAGCGATTAAAGTACGCGGTCGTCAATATTTGACTATCATTTACGGCATGGATTATCTTGAACCTGCCAACTTAGAGCGATTAAAAGAACGCAATACAGGCAAAAAACAAAAGCATGCCCTTTTACAATTTGCTTTAGGCATCGAAGCGATTCAAAGGTTCGTCCATGGTGAACCCATCGAACGAGTACACGAATGTGCACTCGCCATACTAGCTATGGAAGCCGAACCCGTTGACCCAAGATTATAAAGTGAAACTAGAAGATTTGAGTATTTTTCTCGATATGATATTTATCCACTGATTTCATGCAACAAATACGTGGATAAAATTGCAAAAAAGGATAGCTAAATGGCTATCCTTTTTTACGCTTACACTTTAAATTGTACGACTAAATCTTGCAATTCTTGTGCCATGTTCGCTAAAGCTGTGGATGAGGCAGAAATCTCTTCCATAGAAGCTAACTGCTCTTCTGTCGCTGCAGAAATATTTTGCGTGTTGGCTGCCGCCGTTTCAGCAATACCGTTCACTGTCACCATTGATTGACTGACATGCTGTGTCCCTGCTGATAATTGCTGCACCATGTTAGCGATCTCTTGAATCTGAGCGACCACTTCGCTGACAGAATCTTTAATTTCCTTAAAAGAATGACCTGCTTCTTGCACAACTTGTAAACCTTCTTCTACTTCCGCAGTTGTCGATTTCATCGATTCAAGCGCTTGTTCGTTATCGTTTTGGATCATTGTAATTAAGCTGTTAATTTGTTCTGCCGAATTTGCTGATTGCTCGGCTAACTTCCTTACTTCATCCGCTACGACAGAAAATCCTCGTCCATGCTCTCCTGCTCTCGCTGCTTCGATTGCTGCATTTAAAGCAAGCAAGTTTGTCTGTCCGGCAATATCGGTAATGACATCATTAATTTTTCCAATTTCATCAGAACGTTCATTTAACCCAGCAACTACATTCGATAGTCCTGAGACATTGTCATTAATCGAGTTCATTTGCTCCGTTACTTTGCGAATGACTTTTTCCCCGTCCGTAGAGATTTTCGACGTTTGCTCAACCGTTGCTGATACCACTTTTGCATTATCAGCCATCTGGTCCGTATAACTTGTCATTTCTTTGACAACTTGTGTGCTTTCCTCTACATTTCGTACTTGATCATCCGACCCAACTGCTAAATCTTGAACGGCCAGCGAAATATGTTCGCTCGCATCGCTACTTTGTTCTGCGCTAGCACTTAGCTGTTGTGAAGATGCTGCTACTTGCTGCGATGTTTCACTTACTTTACGGACGATTCCTTGTAACTCCTCAATCATATGGTTAAACGAAGTTGTCAACTCTCCGACTTCATCAGCCGATTGGTATAATCCTTTTACGGTAAAATCTCCTTTTTCCGCTTTTGCTAATAAATCCTTAAGGTTAGAAATCGGCTGAACAATGCTTCTGGAAATAACAATTCCGACAGAAATCGACAAAATTAACGAAACTAATATACATGAAATCATGAAAATCGTTGCTTTACTTAACGCTGCTTCATTCTCTTCGTTAATTTTCTGAGCAGCTTGTTCATTTAGTGCTTGCAGTTCATCAAGCACTTTGTTTACTTCGTTTCTTTTTTCGCTAACCATTTGGTCATAAAGGGTGTAGGCTTCTACATTTTTATTTTGTTCAGCAAGCATCACTACCTGGTTTCTTGCATCACGTAAGTCACCTCTAAGTGATTTAAATGTGTTATAAGCTTGCTTTTCTTCCGTTGATAACCGAGCTTGTTCAAAGTTTTCATACATTTGATCGACTTCATTCGTTACTGTCTTCATGTCATTTAGCAATTCTTGATTACGATTAGAGTCAGTCGTGATCATTAACTCTAATACGTAAGCATCCAACGTACGATTCCCCTCTAAAATGTTCGCTAACCATTGAGCAGGTTTCAAACTTTCTTCATACATTACTTTGGATTTTCCAGCCATATTATGAATATTTATATAACCGACGGCTCCAATAATTGCTAGCGACAAAGCGCTAATAACGACTAACAAATTCAACTTTCTTGAAATTTTTAAGTTACGGAATAACTCCATATAAACTCCCCTTTGCTTTATACTAACAGCATATTTTTTGTAATATTTATATCGACAACTCTCTTCTGATCATTTAGTTTTTTTTATTAAAATTCGACAAAATTCGAGGAGTGACAGGCACCATCTTGGACATAATAATCATGAGGTGACGATCTATGACAAAGAAATTGGTTGCCTGTTTTTTGGCGGTAATGTTGATTGCGTTTTCGGCTAGTGCCGCGGAAGCTCGTTTAGTGGAGGTATTTGATATTGAGCAAGGAAAGGTCAGTCATACCATTCCAAACAATGCTTCTATTCAGAAGGAAGCAGCTAGTTATTTAGCGCATATAACGGATATTTATCGCAAAGTATCGCCGATTCCGAAAGAAGGAACGATGGTAAAGATCCCTTTATCACCTGAGGTTCAAGTGAAAAATCGCTGGGTCAACACGAAGGTAAATGAAGTGATCGTTGTCATCAGCAAAGAAGAAGAACCGTTTCTCATCATCTTTGATGACGAAAACAAGATCCATCTCTTTACTTTTAAAGGGGATGCAAAAAAATTATTATCACAACTCAAAAAATAAAAGCCTGGGATCATCCCAGGCTTTTTTTATTGTTCAACGGTCATTGCCGTCAACTGTTGTAATTGTGTAGAAAAAGAATGGAACGCTTCTTCATTTCTCTGATCCAATGCTTCATTAATTTTGTACTGTAAGTAATTCAATCTCAACTCAAGATCCTCTTTTGAATAAAGAAAGCCTTTCGTATATAAATTCTCTAAATCCTCAATATTTATGTAGAAAAAATCTTCATCATTTCTGCCGACAAGAAAATACCACCCTAGCACATCAACATGTCGTTTATCACTTGTGATGGTTAAGGAATCCTTCTGACGAAATTCAATTGTCCGACAATGAGATTGATCTGGACAAAAGCAGTCGACTTGATGCTCATATGGTCGAACAAAGACAAACTGACTAGCCATCACTTTCACCTTCTCTTCATTGAAAAATTTATATGAGCGGGACCGAAAAAAATTATACACATAAGGGATGTTTGTGTTTGCATCATGTATCATTTTAAGAGGGGGGGATCGGTCCCACTCAATGTAAATTAAGCACATCCTTACTATAACTGATATTGATTCTCATTGTCAATAATATTTTAAAAAAAAATGATAGGAAATGTTTGTCACCTTCGTATTAATAAGTGAAAATGCTTTTAGAAAGGCGGTCAATCAATGGATGAAGAGTTCATCGTAAAACAAATTACTCGCAAAAAAGACGTCGGGTTACAGCTGCTTATCGACCACTACGCTGGGCTTATCACTTCTATCGTGAGAAAGCATCTAGGAAAGATAGGAATGTATGAAGAAGAATGCATTAACGATGTGTTATTAGCCGTTTGGAACAATATTGGCAGCTTCGAGCCTACGAAAAATTCATTTAAAAATTGGGTCGCAGCCATCTCGAAATATAAAGCGATCGACTACAAACGGAAGTACATGAAAACCGAGTCAAACTTAAACTTAGCAGAAGTGGAGCATCAGCTCGCCACCCCCTCCTCCCTACAAAAAGAAATACAAGAGGAAGTGGAAGACTTGCTTCAGCACTTAAACGAAAAAGATCGGGAGCTATTTAAACAATACTATTTAGAAGATGTTGAACTAGAAACGATTGCTGATGCCCATCACACAACGATCGATAACCTATACAATCGTCTGTCCCGTGGAAGGAAAAAAATAAAAAAGGCGGTGCAACAATGAAAAATCCGTATGATTTATTAAACGAAACACAAATCAATGTAGATGAATATGAAGAAGTCGAATTAAGCCAAGCCGAGAAAGATCGCCTGCTACATAGATTGCAAACAAGCATCCAGCCACGCAAAAAGAAACCTCGGAAAGGCTTGATTGCCGCCGCTGTTGCTTTAGTCATGGTGGGGCCTGTTATGCTAAGTAACGAGCATGTCTGGGCATCTCTATCAAAAGCCGGAAACCAAATCGAGCAATTTTTTAATAAACCTGACCAGCAACTTACAGAATATAAACAAACGAGCGGACAAGTCGCAACGGATCAAAATATTGCTGTTACATTAAATGAAGTACTACTCGATGACGGACAACTCCTTATGAATTTAAACATCAACGCTGAACAGTTAGACATGAAAGCATTAAAAATGAATGAAGATCTCCCTATTTTCCCGAAAGGTTTGACTCTCCAAATAGGGGATGTGACATTTAACGATTCTGCTGGAAGTGCAACGTATAGTTCAGAGTTAGACGATAAGAATGATAATAATTGGAATTTATTGTACTCAGTTGATTTTAGCGGTATCGATACAGACGGAGATGGCTTCAATGATAAAGACAACTCCGAAGTTCTTGATAAGATTATGAATGCTAATCAAGACCATGACATTCAAATTGCCTTTAATGCGATGCAATATGGAAAAAAGGGCGGTCTGTTCTCTGATGACGTCTCATTTGAACAAATTAAAGGAAATTGGGCTTTCCAAACGACAGTCAATGCACAAAAGATGAAATCAGACACAAACATCTACCCTATCAATAAAGAAATCCATGTTAAAGAGGAAAACGTGGAAGGTATTCTCAACATTAAAGAAGTGCGCGTGTCCCCTGTTTCATTAAAAATTCACTACACGTTTAAATATACGAAAGGAAATGAAATGGATAACTTCATCGATCTACAAATAGAAGGTGAACAAGGAAAAGTTCTAGACGGAAGTAGCACAGGAGACGGTACAGATGCACTCTCTAAAATGATCAAAGAAATTCCGTTAGAGGGCAATATCGAAAAAATTAAAATTACGCCAGACTTGTTTGGCACTGAAAACGATGCGTCACAACTTTTGACGGATAATGCATTTGAAGTAGAGTTATAAAAAATGATACTCCCCCTGCTCGGAGCGTTCCGAGCGGGGTTTTATTCATCTCCCACTGATAAAAAGAAGGACAAAGGCTAATATCGCAACGCCTTTGCAACCTGCATAGTGCAGGACCGAACGGATGGCTGTTGATCTCCCATCTACACGTCTGCACTTTTTCTGCCCTGTTGAGGTGGGAATCTTACAGCCCGTTAATGCGGGATAAAATTTTCATAACAGATAATTAATTTTTGTATCTACCATTTCGATTAGGTGGTAATATTAGTTAAAAGTCTTTTGTGAATGGAGGCGCACAATGGAAGTAATTTTAACAAGTGTTTTTTCAGCTATTATAATATTTATTACTGTCTTTTTTATGATGAAGGCTTTCCTTATCGCTTATAAAAGAAATGAAATATCACTTCGGAAATTAATTACTTTTTCAACCTCTTCAATTGTCATAGGTATTTTAGTTGCTTCTGCTTTACCTTTTAGTTATCAAAAAATAGTTGATTATATTTATTAACTAACTCTATTCAAAAAGACCTCCGCTTAGGAAGGTCTTTCATTTCTTTATAAAATCAACAATAAGATTTAACATAGCCAAAAACCTCCCGAACCAAATCGGAAGATTAAAATTGCAATGCCATATAGCTAAGTGTTCCTAAGTCATAGTCGCGGAATAATACTTTCGGCTCGCTTTCGTTGCCTGCCCCTAAAGTGATGAAAAATGGCATAAAGTGTTCTTCTCTCGGAACGGCTTTATTAGCAAATGGTGCTAGCTGCTTATATTGAGTTAAATGAGCGATTTGACCAGCGTCAAGCTGCTCTAACAACCAATCGTCAAACTGTACAGCCCAGTCTTCCGGCGTTTTCTGTCCCCAGTTCAGCAAGCGTAAATTGTGAACGGTCACGCCGCTACCAATCACTAAAATATCTTCCGCACCAAGCCCTTTCACCGCTTCGCCAATTCGAATTTGCTCCTCTGGCGGCAAAAATGGGTGAACCGATACTTGCACCACGGGCACATCGGCATTCGGGAATAAATGAGTTAATAACGTCCAAGTTCCGTGATCTAACCCTCGCTTCGTATCCAATTGTGATTCGATCGCATGTGCTTGGAAACGTTCCTGGAGCTGCTTAGCGACAGCTGTAGATCCTTTCGCTGGATATGTCACTTCATAAAGAGCTGGTGGAAACCCGCCAAAATCATAAATCGTTTCAAATTCATCATCACGAGACGAAATTTGCATGACAGCACTTTCCCAATGAGCGGTAAATAACACGATCGTTTTCGGCTTCAAGCTCTCCCCTAGCTTTCTTAAAAATCGAGTATAATCCGTATCTTCTATCGCAATCATCGGTGATCCGTGTGGCAAAAATAAGGCTGGCATCATCGTAATCCCTCCCATAAAGTTTTCTCATATGAATATTTTTTCACTTATAGGATAACAATTCGAGACATAGCCTGTCAACGATTTGTTTGCTATAATAAAAATAAGTTTTCTTAAAAGAAACTTTCAGGAGTGAATAACATGGATATTGGAGCAAAAATTCGGGCTGTCCGTAAAAAAAAACAAATGACGATTGCCCAAATGTGTGAAGAAACGGGCCTTTCTAAAGGATTTATTAGCAATATTGAAAATAATCATACATCCCCTTCGATCAGCACCTTGCAAACGATCGCCGGTGTATTGGATGTTCCTTTAGCTTATTTTTTTCTAGAGAAAAAACAGCATATGCGCGTCATTCGGAAAGAGGAAAGAAATCAAACGATCCTTAAAGAAGAAAATCTGCTAGTCGAGCATATTAATTTCACTGGAGGACTACGAATGGTGCAAGTCGAACTTCCACCCGGAGGATCTAATGGAGAAGCTCATGCTCATGAAGGTGAAGAAATTCACCTCGTTCTAAAAGGAACTGTTCTTGCTGAGCAAGGAGAAGATTCCTTCACTTTACAAGCAGGCGACTCCTTCAGCTGGAATGCGAGCATTCCCCACTTCGTCAAAAACATCGGCGACACACCAGCCATCATCCTCATGGCCATCACAACCGATACGCACAAACAAACAGAAGAGATGATTTAACGCCAAAAAAACAGACTCACCATTGGAGTCTGTTTTCTGTGCTTTAGGCTCTGTTCACATTTGTGGCTTGTGGTCCACGTTGACCATTTTCAATGTCAAATGTTACTTCTTCCCCTTCGTTCAACGATTTGTATCCTTCTCCTTGAATCGCTGAGAAGTGAACAAACACATCCTCGCCACCTTCACGCTCGATGAAGCCGAAGCCTTTTTCACTGTTAAACCATTTTACTTTCCCACGTTCCATTGCTTTGTTGCCTCCTAATATCATTCACGAAATTGCAATTTTACTTGCTCGCTTAGTATTGTCCGTATTTGATCGTTTTATACGAAAAAAAACGATTTAATCTCCAAGCAAAAAAGGCTGCCCTCAGGCAACCTTCTATACTTTATATCACTTTTATTTGAGATTGGATCGTTCCGATGTGAAGTCCTTCATGGAACAAAGCAAAGTTCAAAATATCGTCAATGCTTGTCAGTCCAAGTGGCCCAATTTTTACTTCTTTGGCAGCTTCATCTGCTAAGCGATTAGCGAAATGTGCTTGAACGCGCTCCATTTGGCCCTTCAATAAGCCGATGATCTCCTCTTTAGAAGCTGGATTTTCTGACCAATCAGCTGGCTTCGTTCCTGGTGCGAAAAACGGCGCATATTTTGCTACATCTGATTCGTAACTCGGATCAGCTTCCTTTAGAAACCATTCCATCGACACATATATATGGCCTGCATTCCATTTCACCGTGTTCGCAAAACCTTCTGGCTGCACATCCCATTTCGCTTCATCCATCGCCTCTAACACCTGAATCGTCACTGTTCGAGTAAAATTAGCTCTTTCCCACATTGCCATATTCATCCCCTCCTATTCTATTTCTCTCTTATTATAAAACATGGATGGATAATCTCAAAAAGAAAGGCTTCATTTGTAAAATTCATGGAATTATAGGATAATAATAGTATAAGAATTATTTAGGAGGTTATCTTTATGCCATGGGCTGTTTTCTTAATTTTTCTGACCATAACCGTCATCATCTTACGTTATATCGAAAAATCACTAGTCAAAAAATATCACATTCCTAAAACGAAAGGGTTCTTTTACAACTATGTGAATACACAACATAAAGTGATCGAAATCTCTCTGTTGCTAGTTTATATTTTTGGCACGATGTTTTTATATTTCCCAGAAGAATCACGCATTCCATCAGCTACTTTAGCTTATTCTCCTCTCGTTTTTCTCATCGTGTTGCATTTGATCCGTGCTTTCACCGAATGGAAATATGAAAGGGAAACGAATCGTTATCGACTATCGCTCCTTTTTTTAGCCTTTTGTACTTTTCTGCTATTACCAGCTGCTTTCATACTGGAGAAAGTATAAAAGAATATGGAGATTTCTTTAATAAGACACGGCCGTTCTACCCATACAGATCACTCCTGGATCAATGCCTCTCAATTCGGAGACTGGGTGAAACAGTACGATGCTGCTGGGGTATTCACAGAGGCTGATTTTCCAGAAGAAACGAAGAGAAAAATGGCTGATGCCAAATTGATCGTCACTAGCGATTTAACAAGGTCCATCCACTCCGCTCATTTACTGAGCCCTCAAACGAATATTGTGTCGAGCCCTCTTTTTCGTGAAGTAGGAATACCTCGTGTTTCTTTCTCTAAAATAAAAGCACCTCCAGCTTTATGGTCAATCCTATTAAGAAGCTGTTGGTTGTTCGGTTATTCTTCGCAAACCGAATCCTTGCTACAAGCGAAAAAAAGAGCGAAAGAAGCAAGTGAACAATTAATTCATTACGCTACTAAATATGAGACCATCTTATTAGTTGGACATGGGTTTTTTAATCGCTCAAGAGCTAGAGAAAGCCGGATGGAAAAGCAAGACAAAAACAAGCCGAAAACATTGGAACTGCACGACTTATTTTTTTAACTAAGGAGGAAAATGATATGCCTGTTTGCCAACATTGTCAGCAAAAGTGGAGTTGGACGTATACCTTTAAAAAGATGTTTACATTCAAAAATCATATGATCTGCCCTCATTGTCAGCACCATCAATTTATCACCGCGAAATCGCGAAGAAAACTAAGTGTTTGTAATTCACTTCCACTTATTTGGCTCCCTTTAGCGGCTTTTGGTCTCTCTATTGCTACCATTATGGTGATCGAATTGCTCGCCTTCATGATAGTACTTTTCATCATGCCGACTCTCTATAAACTAAGTAATCAAGAAGAACCGCTGTGGTAACCAGGCACCGCTTGAGGCGCCTGGTTTTTTCATTTAAATATCCATTAGGCGATAGAGTCGCTCTTTGTTTTGATTCAATTGCTGTTGAAGCTGCTGTACGGGCTCTTGATGGGGACTATTTTGAACCGCATTCATGAGTGCATTGTCTGCTCGCTCAATCATGTTTCTCGCTTGTTGAATTAATTGCTCGGTCGGATGCGATTGCGCTTGCCCTACTGCTGTGTTCGCATGTTCAATGGAATTCCGTAATTGCGAAATAACATTTTCATTTTTCCAGCTCATTTTTGTATGATCGTCCACGAAACACCCCTCCTTTTTCCCTTACTATGGCTTTTGTCGAAATCTTTTATACGAAAAAGGTGTCTTTTTTCTTCTTTGCTTTCTATATAGAAAGTGGAAGGGTATAGAATAAGGAGGGAAAAAAATGAAGAAATACAAGGGTTACATCGTGTGTGGCAGACGCAAATCTAGACGGCAGAACCGACACTATTCCCGACACAAATCGCGACCTTTAATAAAGAAAGAAGAAGAAAGAAAGAAGAAGAGAAGCCAACCATCATTGAGCAATAACGATAGACTTCCTAACGCCTTATTGGTAAATTAACGTAAAATAGATATATTCTACAGGAGGAACAAAAATTGATTTATTGGTTAAGTGCCATCATTTTTATTTCAGGGATTGCTTATCTTTTTGCGGTTAAAGCGGAGTCTTCTTTTTGGAAGTATGTATTAAAACCAGGAACGATGGTGTTCATTATCTTGTTAACAAGTACCGGGTTAGAGGAGCCTACGTTCTATATCATTTGGATCATCATCGGACTGCTATTTTCCGTCGGTGGGGATATTTTTTTAATGCTGCCGAGCAATAAATTTTTGCAAGGGTTAACGTCTTTTTTGATCGCCCATATTTGTTACATTGTGGCGTTCACAAATGGCTTGAGTCACTTTACGATTGACTGGCGCATCATCGTCCCCCTTGGCCTCTTTGGCGTTTTTTATTACAGCTTTTTGTACCCTAGCTTGAAGAAAGAAGGCAATTTGCTTTTACCAATCGGTGTCATGATGTATATTGCAGTTATTTGTTTCATGTTCACTCAATCGTATTCGACGGGCAGTCAATGGGCGATCATCGGATCTTTATCTTTTCTTATCTCTGACGCTATCCTTGCCTACGACCAATTCCATAAACGATTTCGCACCGCTCATTATTATGTGATGATTACATACTATTTAGCCCAATATTTGATTGCCTTGAGTGTGATCATGTAGCAAACGAAAGCCAGTTAGTCACCTTCAGATCAACTGGCTTTTTATTATATCTAATTATTAATAGTTATATTTAGTTATAATTAGATATTGACTATTATAACTAGATTATTTATTGTAAATGAGGTGGACATTGGAATTTTTTTAGAAGAGGGAGAGGAATGACTTTTAACAAACAATATCATCTAAAGCTTATCGGCTTAACGATCTTTCTTATTATTTGTTTCATCGTTTCATTTTCGCTCGGTCGCTACCCCGTGACTCCAGAAGAATTGCTAAAAGTGTTAGCTTCACAAGTAATTCCGCTAGAAACAACATGGGAAGCTGAGATTGAAACGATTATTTTTCAAATTCGTTTACCGCGAGTATTAGCAGCTGTTCTCATTGGCGCTGCTTTATCTTGCGCCGGTGCGACCTATCAAGGATTGTTTCAAAATCCAATGGTCTCTCCTGATTTACTAGGTGCATCTGCTGGGGCCGGGTTTGGAGCTGCATTGGCGATCCTTTTAGGGGCTAGTTACTATTTCGTCTCTATCTCTGCTTTTATGTTTGGGCTATTAACTGTGGCTATCGTTTGGGTACTTAGCACTAGAGTAAAGATGAATCCTTCGCTTGGCTTAATATTGACCGGCATTATGATTGGCTCTTTATTTTCAGCGGGCCTTTCGTTTATTAAGCTTGTGGCAGATCCGAATGATCAATTGCCGGCGATCACTTATTGGTTAATGGGGAGCCTGTCTTCGATTCGCCAGCAAGATGTGTTAGTTAGTGCCATTCCAATTGTACTTGGAGTGGTTCCGTTAATGCTTTTACGCTGGAAATTAAATGTGATGACGATGGGAGAGGAAGAAGCCCGAACAATGGGTGTAAATACGAAAGTTCTTCGTCTATTAGTCATTTGTTGTGCCACGCTTATGACTACTGCTAGCGTAGCCGTCAGCGGTATGATCGGTTGGGTTGGTCTTGTCATTCCCCATTTCACACGCATGTTAGTCGGAACGG
This sequence comes from Bacillus sp. Hm123, assembly GCF_051842975.2. NCBI lineage: Bacteria > Bacillati > Bacillota > Bacilli > Caryophanales > Bacillaceae > Bacillus > Bacillus sp. Hm123. Next base: position 703,402 of record NZ_CM200277.1, on the reverse strand, counting down.
ATTATCGAGTGCTAATTCCTGCTTCGATGCTACTTGGCGCTAGTTTTCTATTAATTGTAGATAACTTTTCTCGGTTATTGTCCACGTCGGAAATTCCACTTGGTATTTTAACCGCTTTTGTAGGTGCTCCTTTCTTTTTGTATCTTATTTTGCGAGAGGGGAATCGTTCATGACTTTAGAGGTAAAACAGCTTTCTTTCGGCTATAAAGATCGCACTATTTTACATAACCTTACATTCACAGCACAGCGACAAGATTTATTATGTGTACTTGGACCGAACGGGGTCGGAAAAAGTACGTTGTTCCGCTGTATGCTCGGATTAATTAAACAGTACGAAGGCGCTGTCACCGTCTCAGGAAAAGATGTTAAGAAGATGGGGCCTGCTGAGCTAGCCAAAAATATCGCCTATATCCCCCAGTCGCATCATCCAACGTTTAATTTCACTGTGCTAAACATGGTGTTAATGGGAGGAACAGTCCATCTTGGACGAATGGGTAATCCGAAAGCAGAAGATGAGAAAAAGGCGTGGCAAGCGCTCGATCTGTTGGGTATCTCTCATTTAAGTCATCGTGGCTATGCGGAGATTAGCGGTGGCGAGCGGCAACTGGCATTAATAGCGAGAGCGATTGTGCAGCAGGCGAAAATCCTCGTCATGGATGAACCGACAGCCAATTTAGATTATGGGAATCAAATGCGCGTGATGATGCAAGTGAAAGAATTAGCGAAGCAAGGCTATACGATTATTTTATCGACTCATAACCCTGAACACGCCTTTTTGTATGGGAATAAGGCGCTTGTCATGTTTCAAGGAAAAATGATTGAATTTGGAGACCCAAAGGAAGTATTGACAGAAGCATTACTCCAGCACGTCTATGGTGTCAACGTAAAACTGATCGACATTGATACAGAAGATGGCAAGTCACGTCTCATCGTTCCTTGCCTAAAGCAAAAGGAGAATGGACATGTTTATCTGGACTAAAGATAGTATCAACTGGTACAAACAAGCAGCTGAGTATACGAAATATGATCAAGAAATTTATCAAGAAATCGAGCCGTTTATTGAAGAAACAGACACGATCTGTGACATCGCCTGCGGTCTCGGCTTTATTAGCATGCAGCTAGCGAAAAAAGCAAAAAACGTCACAGCTATCGATATTAGCGCACAAGCCTTACAGCTTTTACAAAAAAACATCGAGCGACAAGCAATCACAAATATGGAAGTCATCACTTCTGATATTGCTGACCTCCCTGCCAAACCGCAATGGGATGTCACTGTGATGAGCTTTTTCAAGCAAAGCGATGATGCCATGCTTCAATTGTTAGAAATGAGTAAAAAACGAGCGATTCTCGTATTATCGAATGGAAGTAAAACACATTTTTGGCCGAACAATTCCCGACCTTCTAAACAAGGAAATGCTGATCGGTTAATACAAGAACTGAAAGCAAAAGGGATTCAAATAAACTACATCGAAAGAGACCTTGATTTTGGGCAACCATTTCACTCCTTTGATGAGGCCATTCAATTTATGAAACACTATGCACCGAATAATCTTCCAGAAAACTTAGAAGATCATTTGCGAACTCACTTAGTTCCAATGGAAGAGAACCCATTCGGCTATCGTTATTACTTACCTCATATCAAAAAAATTGTCATCGTCATTGCAGACAAATAAATATCATACTTAGGAGGCACAATGATGAAAAAAAATATACTCGCCTTATCATTTTCAATGATGCTCATTACATCAGGTTTAGTTGGATGTAATACAAATGAGGCACCGAAGGAAAACAAAGAACAAGCGAAACAGACAGACCAAACGAAGCAGACAGACAAAGCGACGCGCACGATTACCGATTCTGCTGGTCGACAAGTAGAAGTCCCAGTTGAAATTTCAACTGTGGCTCCATCTGGTCCAGTTGCTCAAATGGTGTTATATACATTGAATCCTGATAAATTAGTCGGCTGGTCTAGAGAACCGAAGGAAACAACCAAGAAATATATGGATAAAAAATATTGGGATTTACCGAGCTTTGGGATGTTTTATGGAGATACGTTCAATTTAGAAGCTTTAATGGCGGCAAAGCCTGATGTCATTATCGACATTGGCGAACCGAAAGATTCCATTGCGACGGATATGGATGACATTCAAAAAAGAACAGGCATCCCAACTATTTTCGTTGAAGCAAAGCTAGATACAACGGCAGATGCGTACTTAATGTTAGGAGACTTGCTTGATGAAAAAGAACACGCGAAAAAGCTAGCTGAGTACAGCAGACAAACGATGGAAGATACGAAAAAATTTGCAGCGTCGATTCCAGAAGACGAGCGAGTTAAGCTGTATCACGGCTTAGGTGATGCTGGTTTAAACACGAACGGTAAAGGTTCGTTCCACTCTGAAATCATTGATGTCGCTGGTATTGAAAACGTAGCTGTATTAGATAAAGCAGCAAGCAAAGGTGGCGGCAATGAGGTATCAATGGAGCAGCTCATACTATGGAATCCAGACATGCTTTTATTCGCACCAGGTAGCGTCTATGACAAAGTAGCAGAGAAAGATCCACTATGGAAAGACTTACAGGCCGTTCAAAACGGCAACGTCTATGAAGTGCCAGAAGGTCCTTACAACTGGATGAGCTTCCCTCCTTCCGTCAACCGAGTTTTAGGCGTGAAATGGCTCGGAAACCTCGCTTATCCTGATGTTTTTAAATACGATATGATCAAAGAAACGAAAGAATTTTATCAACTATTCTATCATTACGACTTAACCGATGAAGAAGCGAAAGAACTATTAAGTAACTCTACTTTGAAAAGAAAATAAACGGATACAAGCGAGTGAGTCTGAGCGTGACTCACTCGCTTATTTCATTCGACAAAAACCGGGGAGTGACAGGCACCTTTTCTCTCTAGCTTCTCAAACGATACCAATCTATGAACTCCTCTCATATGACTCATCTTTCATTTATTTTCATTATATATTTATTGAAAATGATTATCAATATCGAAGCATTGGCGAGTGAGGATTACTCCATTCCCCCAATGAATTTAATATCATTGTTCCCCCTCATTTTTCCAACATTGATTATCTACTTATAACCAATTCATATGGTCAGCGGCATCAATGTCTTATATAATGAAGAAGAGAAGATGTTTTTTTCATAACTACAGAGGAGGGCTTAAACTTGAAACAAGCAAACAAACCTGTTACCCAAGTATTGATTAAGCATAAAGAGCCTCAAAACCTTCACGAATTCGCATCCATGCTTGAAACCATTGCCAAAAAATTAAAAGAAGAACAGCAATTTGTCTTTTTACAGGGAAATAAAGAAATAGAAGTTCAACCAACCAATACAGTAAAAGTAGAATACCAATACACGACAAAAGGTGATAAACACTCCTTCGAAATCGAATTCGATTGGTACGTTGGAGAAAAAGCGACGAAAACAATGGGAATACGATAGTTAAGCGAGAAAAGTGCCAGAACTCCTCGAAAAATCGAATGAGCTCTGGCACTTTTTTATCTATCGTTCAAACTAGTAGTTTTCTAATTATACACCCATTTGTACAGCTACAATTAAAGCGACAATCGCAATGATTAACCAGCCAACAATGAGCTTCCATACAAATTTCACCCAACGCTCATACGGGATTCCCGCAACTGCAAGGTAGCCCATTAATGCGGCAGATGTCGGGATAATCGAATTCGTAATACCATCCCCATATTGAAAAGCTAAAACAGCTACTTGTCTTGAAATTCCTAACAAATCAGCTAATGGTGTCATAATTGGCATAGTTGTCGCTGCTTGCCCACTCCCCGAAGGAATAAAAAAGTTAACGAATACTTGCACAAAAAACATTCCGACAGCATTTAATGTATTCGGAAGAGAGCTAATAACAGACGTCAACCCTTGAATAATTGTATCGATAATGAAGCCACTTTCCAAAATCACTAAAATCGCTCTTGCAAATCCTACAATGAGTGCTCCAAAAGCAACTAGTTTCATTCCATCTACAAAGGCATCAAACATGTTATTAATACCGATTCCGCTAACAATACCAGAAGCAAAACCAATAATAATGAAAGAAGCTGTTAATTCTGTTAAATACCAATCCCAATTAAATACACCATACATATTAAAGGCTAGTCCGCTAATGATAATACATAATATGAGTGCATGCCTTTTTGTAAACTTAGTAAATTGATCTGCTTGTTGAGCACTTTGCCGTTTATTCATTTCTTTCATTTCAATATCATATACGACACTACATGATGGATCGGCTTTCACTTTTGATGCATATCTCATCACGTACCAGATTGCTAGAGAAATAACAAATAAATAGACGACGAAACGAAAGCCAATTCCACTAAACATCGGTACTTCAGCTATTGATTGAGCCACCCCTACTGTAAAAGGGTTCATCATTCCACCAATAAATCCACTAGCAGCCCCTAAACTAATCATCGCTGTACCTGTGACAGCATCATAGCCTAATGCACGTGCAATTGCGATACCAATTGGTACAAAAATAATACTTTCTTCTGCCATCCCGGTAGTCGCACCAGCAATAGAAAATAGGATCATCGTGATTGGAATAAGTAACTTGTCACGTTTCTCTAGTTTAAGTACCGCTTTATAAATTCCAGCTTCAATCGTACCTGTCGCACGAATAATACCAAAAGCCCCTCCAACTAAAAAGATATAGAAAATGATCGTTGCACCGCTAGCCATCCCCTCGGGTATAGCCTTGAACAATTCAAAAAAAGTAGTAGGGTTAGACTCAACAACTTGATAACTATCTTTCACAACAACTGTTCTTCCATCTACCTCTGTACGTTCAAACTGGCCTGCTGGAACAAAATATGTAGCTATTGCAGCTATGATCATAATACAAAAAATAATGGCATAAGTATGTGGAATTTTCTTTTTTCTTTCGTTTAAATTGTTTTCTACATTAGTAGTTGTTTTCAATAGGACTCCTCCGATCGTTCGTTTAAATTAAAGTTTAGCTATTCTATTTTCTCCCCCCTTAATTATTCGTCGTTTATTAGTCGTTAAATGACGAAATAATCAATGCTATATTAATTTTTGATCATTTTTAAAATAATACTGAAAATTCACTTAATAGTCAAGAGTGTTTTTTGACAAATATCAGAGTGACAGGCACTAATCATATTTGCTATATTTGGTACAAATAACTACTAAAAGGATTGTTTCTATTTTGTTTAACTTTCATAATGCTAGATTGAAATCGGTTCTAATTATATGTATCACTTTGCTTGTGCTTACTTGTCTTCGTCTTGCTTGGGTAGCCTATCATGCTACGCCTGATTCTCCGCTCGCTAAAGAAGGCGTTTTGGATCTTCGAAATACGAAGTTAACGGATGATTATTCAATTCCGCTAGATGGGGAGTGGGAGTTTTCATCGGAGCTCGGATTGAATTCTTCGGATACCGAGATCGTTTCCGTACCGACGAGAGGAAACCAGGAAATTCATAACCAATTTGGTACGTACAGATTGCGAATTCTACTAAATCAAGACCAAAAGCAAACGTACGGAATTCGGGTTCCACTTGCCAACACCGCTTCTAAAGTATTTGTTAATGGCAACCTCATCGCTCAAGCGGGTGAAGTAGCCAAAACAAGCCATCAGCATCAAGGACAATATCATTCCTATTCAGCTTTTTTTACAACGAATCAAAATGAAATCGAACTCGTCATGCAAGTATCTAATTTCGATACACCTGAACAGGCGGGCATTGAGAAATCAATTACATTTGGTTCTGACACATCGATCATTCATGAACAACAGTCGAATAAAACGTTAACAATGATGATCATTATTGTGCTGCTTTTGTACGCGCTACATACGATATTGATTTATCTTTTCATTTATCGAAAAAAGATGCTTCTTCTTTTCACAGTGGGTTTTCTCTTTACGGCGCTTGATGAATTGATTAATTATAATAAATCGGTACTTACGTGGTTGCATCTTGATTATGATTGGTCGATAAAAGTCACGCAATTTGTATACCTTGTGTCTGCCTTTTTCTTCGTGCACTTGATGAGGAGTTTATTAACGGTGTATAAAAAAGCGAGAGTCTTTCATTGGTTGAATATATTATACGGCCTATGCGCTTTGTACATTTTCATCTTGCCGATCCGCTTCATCTTTTTTGCAGAGACGTTCTTTTCTTTCTTGTATCTTGGCTCTTTTGTGACAGTCATCATTCTAGCTTTGAAGTTATATGTCCAAAAGCAGGAAGAATCTTTTTTTCTAGCTTTAACTGCCTTAAGTACAACATCCGGTATCATTTGGGTCATCATTAAGAATGTTAGCACGTACGAAATACCATTCTATCCATTTGATTATCTATTTGCTTTTCTCGGATTTTCTTTCTTTTGGTTTAAACGTTTTCAACAAATGAACGAAGAATCGAAAATGCTTGTTCATCAGCTCCAGCAAGCCGATAAGCAAAAAGATGAATTTCTCAGCAATAGTTCTCAACAATTATGGAATCCTCTCAATGAGATGATTACGATCGCTCAAATGATCCATAACCGCAACAAAGGGTCGATCCCTTTAGCAGACAAAAACGATTTAAAACTGCTCATCGATATCGGTCGCAGCATGTCATTTATGCTTAACGACCTTCTCGATTTCACTCGATTAAAAGAACAAGCGATTCAAATTGATCCGAAAAGCACGAACATTCATGCCGCCCTATTTGGTGTATTCGATATTTTAAGATTTATTACTGATGGGAAGAACATTCAATTAGTATCAACCATTCCGGACTCATTTCCTCATGTGCGAGCAGATGAGCAACGACTAATTCAAATTCTATTTAACTTGTTGCATTATACGATGAAGTATACAAATGAAGGCTCTATTGTTGTGGAAGCAGACTGTAACGATCACACAGCAACGATTCAAATAAAAAGTTCCGGACTTTCTACAAGCGCAGGACGAAAAGTACCCGAACATAGTGAAGAGCTTGGATTGAAGGTTTGCAAGCAATTAATTGAATTGCACGGCGGGTCCTTACATACTCAAGATTCATCGTTTATTTTTACGTTGCCGATAGCTGAAGAACAAATACAGCCATCTGAAATACGAGAAGTGGACTTAAATGAGGAAGTTGCTGTCACTGACCTCTCACAGCTACAAGAAAAGCCAACTGATGGGCATTGTTTTATGATTTTGGCAATAGACGATGATCCTGTTACTCTGAAAGTCATTCGTGCTATTTTTCCGGCTGAGAAATATGAAGTGGTGACCGTCACCACTAGTGAAGAAGCGTTAGACTTATTAAATGTTATTGATTGGGACTTAATTATTTTAGATGCCATGATGCCTAAAATATCCGGATACGAGTTAATGCGCTTAATCCGCGAACAGTATTCGGCGTTAGAGCTTCCTATTCTTTTATTAACAGCAAAAAGTTATCCGGAGCATGTGTATACTGGCTTCGCCTTAGGGGCAAATGATTATGTGACGAAACCAATCAATTCGCTCGAATTAAAAGTTCGAAGCCAAGCACTTATTGACTTAAAGCATGCCATTAGCGAACGACTTCGCATGGAGGCTGCCTGGCTACAAGCACAAATTCAGCCTCACTTCCTTTTTAATACATTAAATACGATCGCATCACTTGGCACAATTGATTCATCGAGAATGGTTCATCTTCTGAACGAATTTGGGCATTATTTGCATAAAAGCTTTGACGTAAAAAATTTAGAACGTATCGTTCCGATAGAACATGAGCTTGAACTAGTGCGTTCTTATCTTTATATAGAAAAAGAACGCTTTGGCAATCGCTTGCAAGTCATTTGGGAAACAGACGCAACATTAACGTTAGAGATTCCTCCCTTGTCTATTCAGCCGTTAGTAGAAAATGCTGTCCAACACGGAATTCTAAAAAAAGCACAAGGCGGAACTGTTTGGATTCGCATTACGGATCACCCAACCTTCACGACAATCGCTGTTATTGACGATGGAGTCGGTATGAAAGAAGAGAGATGGAAACAAGTGCTTGATGAAAGAGTACCTCAAAGAAAAGAAGTCGGCTTGATCAATATCAATAAACGTCTCAAACGAATTTACGGCGAAGGACTGCAAATAAAAAGTTCACTTGATGGAGGAACAGAAATTACTTTTAAAATCCCTAAAGTTATCGAATGACAATCTTAAAAGTGCCAAACGCCAATTCTTAAAATTGGCGTTTGGCACTTAATTTTGCACGCGAAGATACTCACCTTTTTCCATCGAAATATGGCCTGATTCATACAAGTCCCCATCGATTGTCAATATCACTTTTTCGACATTATAATATTGACCAAATGTGTTGGCAACGCTTTGCAAAATTAGTGACTCATAGCCCGCTCCCGCATTCATTTCATTCATAAACGCTTGATTTAAATCGATATACACGATGCTATCTTTATTTAAATAGAGGCTATTAATTGTTGTGTTTTTCGAGAAAACCTTTCCAAGCGAAGGATCAACCGGCTGTTTATAAGCCTCCTCTAGCTTCTTTCTCATGATATCATTCGTCATAAAGCTAATTTTTTTCGTTTTGTATTCTAACCCGTCAGCCTCTATATTCGGATAAAAGAAACGAACCTCTTGAACAAGCGGAACATTCTCCTCACTCTCGCTTAATGAAGGGCTGACTCCCATCTCCCCCGATTGAAGGACAGGTTTCACTAGTCCTACATCTTTAACGTTCCATTTCCCTCCTAAAAAAGCTGCCTTTTTTTGCTCCTTTTCTTTCCCGTTATCCCCCTGACTCGCTTCTATCTCACTAGCACCCCCAACGATCAGAACAAAGGTGAACACTAACCATATTACTGGAAAAAGTTTTTTCATGTGTCATCCCTCCCTTATTCGTCTTGCTTCCTTGTTACCTTACCTTTACCCAAAGATACCGGTGATTCAAACTATTATTTATATTCTATCAACTCATCTTTCAATACAATCAATCCTTTTTGAAAGAAAAATTATGTGAAGACGTTCATCGCTATTTTGACGTAAACACTTTCTTGGCAATCGTCAAAGTATTTCATGCAAAAAAATAAAGTGCCAGCTTTAACGCTTGGCACTTTATTTCTCACCAAATTTAATAAACAATCGTTCATCGTCAATTAATCCACAGACCGCACACTGTACTCTTTTTTCTGGTCCATTATAAGCAATATGCAACGGCCCTGGATCAATCATACTTTCCATCACATCACCAGTTTGTGGATTTAATTTCACCGCACGAGCTACTTGCTTAATAACATTGAAGCGCGATCGATTCGTTTGACAGTTCGGACAACAATAGCGTGTATTCATAGGAATCCTCCCATTGTACATGATCACCCTTAGGATATCCGAAACACTGAATCCTATGCATTGATCATTCGACAAAAACCGGGGAGTGACAGGCACCTCTCTGACATAATATATACACATTCAAAGACTTAAAGACCTATATTTTTGGAAAATTAAACCGATATATAGGTTGATAGGTAGTATTATGATGAGGAGGGCTAACTATGAAAAATATAGACATCAAAGTATCTATCAAACAAAAATTGATCCAAAGTTTTTTATTAGTCAGTATTATTCCAATGGCTATTGTAGCTTTCGTTATTTATCAAACATCAGTAAATCAAGTTGTGAAACAAGAAGAACGCTCTATGCAACAATTTACAGAGAGCACCTCAAAAGGAATTGAAGAATGGTTAGGAAGTCGGTTAAGTGAAATTAAACTAGCTGCACACACAGAGGAAATCACTTCATTAAATCAGAAAAAACAGCTACAACTAGCAAATGCAATCAAAGCACAAGACCCTACGTACGAAGCCGTCGTTTTCATTGATGCAAAAGGAATGGTCAGAGCACACACAACCGAAAAACAAATTAACAAACAATCACTTGCTGAAAGAGAATACTTTCAAAGAGGAATGCGTGGCGAAGAGACTATTACAGGTGTATTAACTTCAAACGTATCAGGAAATCGAATGATCACGATCTCTACGCCTGTTTACTCTAAATCAAACTCTAAACAAGTGATCGGCGTCTTCATTGCTACCTTAAATTTCGACCGACTATCAGAGAAATATTTACAAGTTAAAAACTCAGACATGAAGCCCATTTTAATTGACAACGCCAATATTATTCAAGCTCATCCAAATGCTGATCTGATCGGTAAATCCTTAACAGAGTCTGGACTAGATACTGAATGGGTAACAACACTAGAAGAAGGGAAGACATCTAGCGGTTACTCTACAGTTGGTAACAAAAAGAATGAAATGTTAGTTTCGTCTGCCCCCATTCAATTATCTAATTATGGTCTTTACTTTGTCACACCTATGGAAAAGATTTTATCCGCAACCGACAAAATGAAGGTATACAGCGCAATTGTCTTTTTCATATCAGCTATTGTTACCGTTGGAATAGCTATTTTCATTTCCAATCGCATCAATCGCCCGATCAACTTAATAACAGATCAAGTGAAAGCAATCGCACATGAAGATTTAAGCCTAGAGAAGCTTCACATCATCAACTCTGACGAAACCGGTAATTTAGCTGACAACTTAAATAAAATGCAACAAAATTTACGACAGCTCGTCAAGAAAATTAGCGAAAGTTCAGCTCAAGTTTCTGCTGCATCAGAAGAGTTGACGGCAAGTGCTGAACAATCTAGTCGAGCATCTAGTCATATTACAACGAATATTGACGAGGTAGCAGTAGGCGCTGAGCGACAAATGAACGTGATTGAAGAAACGATTCAAAATACGAATAGGCTTTCCACAAATGTAGATCAAATCGCTTTGCACGCTAAAAATACTTCCGCCTTATCAGAACAAGCCTTAGATAAAGCCGAATCTGGTAACAAAACCATTCAATTGACGGTAAAACAAATGGAATCCATTCATAAAACGATGTTAGACTTGTCAAAATCTATCAAAGGAATGGGCGAACGTTCGAAAGAAATTGATCAGATTGTAGAAGCGATTTCTAGTATTGCGGCACAAACCAATTTATTAGCTTTGAATGCAGCGATTGAAGCTGCACGTGCAGGTGAACAAGGAAAAGGATTTGCAGTTGTGGCAAACGAAGTACGCAATTTAGCGGAGCAATCCTCCGAATCGGCTAAGCTAATTACTGAATTAATTTCAAATATGCAATCCGATACAGTCACTTCAATCAACATGATGGAAAAAGGACAAAAAGAAGTGAATGATGGCGTTCAAATCGTCTATGCGGCAGGTCAACACTTTGCCGAAATTAAAAATGATTTAAATGAAGTAGCAGAAAAAAATCTCGAAGTTCTTGCTTTTTCGAATCAGATAACAGAAAGCACAACCGATGTAGTTCAATCTATTAACCAAATCTCAGATGTGTCAAACCACACACTTGTAGGAACTCAAAATGTCTCCACGGCTTCTGAAGAACAATTAGCTTCCATGCAAGAAATCGCCACTTCTGCCGCTGTTTTAGCAGACATGGCAGAAGATCTTCAAAAGATGATTTTGACATTCAAGTTATAAAGATTATAGAAAAAAGCAAAGTGCCGGCTTCAACGCTCGGCACTTTGCTTTTTTATTCAAATAAATTGGAGAGTAACAAATTCCTACTGATTCGTTTTTCTTCTAGTAACCAACATAAGGATAAATGCTAACAATAGTAAACCAATCCCGATAGCTAACCATGTGTACATATTGGTTGCTGTGTTCGGCAACTTATTGTTAGAGTCAGATGGCTTAACATTATCTGAAAGATTGTTAAGACTTCCCTTATCTCCTTGTTCATTAGAGTTTGAAGGATTCTTGTTAGAATCATTTGTATTGCTACCGTTAGGATTGTTAGGGTCATTAGGAGCTATCCCTATTCCTGTACCTCCACCGGAACTGTCCGGCACGTCATCTTTTTGCTTTTTGTTTTTAACTGTTAACTGTTTGATTTCAGTTTGACCTTTTTCAACCGTAAACTTAAGCGGCGTTGAATCTAGTACATAACCCGTTGGCGCTTTCGTCTCAATGAATTGATAATCTCCCGGCTTCAAGTCTGTAACAAGTAATTTACCTTCTTTATTCGTGGATAAATCACTCTTTAGTACTTTTCCGCTTGGATCTTGTAATTCGAAGACCGCTCCGGCTAATTTCAATTTTTCATCCGCTTCGTCTACTTTTGTTAGTTCAACAGCGCCTTCAACTGCTTTGTTCTCAAAAGTGACAGCCAACATTTCCTTCTGCCCTTTTTCAACCTTGAATTTAAGCGGCGTTGAACCTAGTACATAACCCGCTGGCGCTTTCGTTTCCACGAATTGATAATCTCCTGGCTTCAAGTCAGTAACAAGTAATTTACCTTCTTTATTCGTCGATAAATCACTCTTTAGTACTTTTCCGCTTGGGTCTTGTAATTCGAAGACTGCTCCTGCTAATTTCAATTTTTTATCTGCTTCGTCTACTTTTGTTAACTCGACAGCACCTTCAGCCGTTTTATTCTCAAGAGTGACAGCTAACGTTTTCTTCTGCCCTTTTTCAACCGTAAACTTAAGCGGAGTTGAATCTAGTACATAACCCGCTGGCGCTTTCGTTTCCACGAATTGATAATCTCCTGTCTTCAGGTCTGTAACAAGTAATTTACCTTCTTTATTCGTCGATAAATCACTCTTTAATACTTTTCCACTTGGATCTTGTAATTCGAAGACTGCTCCTGCTAATTTCAATTTTTTATCTGCTTCGTCTACTTTTGTTAACTCAACAGCACCTGTAGAAAGCTCATTTGTGAAAGTTACTTGAGTCATCTCTGTTTGATAGTTAACGATAACAAAATCAACAGGTGTTTGATTCAATTCATAGCCAAATGGCGCTTTCGTCTCAACGAATTTGTACGTACCTTGTTTCAAGTTTTTCACAACTATTTTTCCGTTTTCATCCGTTGTTAAACCTTCTTTAAGGGTATTGCCATATTGATCCTTTAACGTGAAGACTGCTCCCGCTAATGGCTTCTTCGGATTGTCTTTATCTACTTTCATTAACTCAACTTGACCTTGATCCCATTCGTAGCTTGGCCATTGAATTAATTGATTTTCAAACGTCAATTTTATCGTTTCTGTTTGGCTTTTATCAATCGTGAAATCCACTGGCTTCGTATTCAATACATAGCCTGCTGGGGCCTTCGTTTCCACGAGTTGATAATCTCCAGGGCGCAAATCTTTTACGAGCAATTTCCCTTTATCGTCTGTTTTTAACTTTTCTTGCATCAATTTGCCGTCTTTATTAATTATCTTAAATTCGGCATCTTTTAAAGTAATAGCAGGATTGCCTTTATGAATTTTCGTTAATTCTACGGCACCTGGAATTAATTTATTCTCAAAATCTACTTTCAATGTTTCTGTTTGACCTTTGACAATCGTAAATTCGAGTGGCTTCGCATTCAGCTCATAATCAGCTGGAGCTTTCGTTTCCACGAATTGATAGTCACCAGGGCGCAAGTCTTCTACAAGCAATTTCCCTTCTTCATTCGTTGTTAGCTTGTCTTTGATGACTTTTCCATCTTTGTCTTGCACCTCAAATTCAGCATCTTTTAAAGTGAGTTTATGATCGTATTCGTCCACTTTCGTTAGTTCAACATCACCTAAAATGATCTTATTTGTATGACTAACTTGATCCATTTCTGTTTGATTTGCTTCAATCGTAAATGGAATCGGTGTCGCATCTAATTCGTAACCGAACGGAGCTTTCGTTTCAATGAATTGATAATTTCCCGGTTTTAAATCGTCGATGACGACTTTCCCATTCGCATCAGTTTTAATCTCAGAATGCGATGTGTCTTCGAAATCCGTTCCATTGTGATATTGCAGCTTATACACAGCATCCGGTAGCAATAAAGAAGATAGCTCATCATCCGTTTTTGTCAATTCCACTGAACGAATAATTTTCTTGTTTTCAACCGTTTTATTCACTTCCGCTGCATCAATAGTCACGACTTGACCTGCTTCATGAATGCCAACTACATATCCTTCAGGAGCAGAGTCTTCTTTCAATAAATAGTCATCATACAACAGATTTTTAAATGTCACTTTTCCTTCTGCATCTGTCGTCGCTGTTTTAATCTCAATTTCACCTTTGCTGTCATAAAGGGTAAAAGTCGCTCCAGGTAACAGCTTGTCTTTATTCGCTGCATCGACCTTCGTTACCACTAAATTACCGGTCTCTCCAGATCCAGTTCCGCTACCACCTGATAACCTAACAGCAAATTTTTCGCTTGTTTGTGTATTTTCAGTTGTGATTTGTTCACCCGTTAATTTCACATCGTTGGATACGGTATCTCCGTTTTTCGCATTAATAAACGTTTGATATTCTAAAATATAAGCGGAATTAATATCATTCAAAAAGCTAATTTCAAATGATTGCTTATCATCAGCATCCGTTTTGATTTCAAGCTTGTAATCCTGATCTTTAATTAATTCTTCGCCTTTTGTTACGTTTCCGTTCTCAGCCACCGTTGTTTTGTATAAGTGGAAAGAGTTCTCTAAAAGGATTAAGTTAGCACTTGGTGTATCTGTAATTTTGGCATTAGAAATTTGGGATTGTCCTCGATTAATATGAACCGTCCAATCGACTAGCTTTCCATTTTGTTGAGCTTGTTTGCCAACGTATTCTCCGCCATGTTGAACCGGTACGCTAGCACTCAAATCGGTCAACTTGTCGCTGCCATCAAACAGTGTAGCCGTATTTTCATATTTCTCTACGATCAGTTGATCCTTCAAGCTTGTTTTATACGTAACATAATAAGGAACTTCAATCTTATCAAAATCAATTTGGAATCCTGGATTACCTTCTTTATCTGTAATAGAGTAATCCACCTTATATTGATCTGTTGCTAGCTCCTCACCTATTTTTACTTCGTCCGCTTCCCCAGTAAGCTCAACTTCATAAACCTTCAGTGAATCCTCAACCAACTTCTGTCCTTGTAAAATGAAATCTTCCACTTTGGCGTCATTGATCGCTTTTAAATTATAATTGACACCAATTCCCCATGTGATTTCTTTTGTTTGTGCGTTATACGATCCTTTTTTAAAACCATTATTGACTGTATACTGATCTGGATTGAATACAGCTGTAGCCTCTTTGCTTTTCTGCTCTTGTGTGCCTCCATCTTTCCAAGTCATATTAGCATGATTGTCAAAAGCAGCTCTTGTTTTGTCTACCTTCCAGTCATTATCGAACTTTGTTGTATAAGTAATCGTATGTCTTTCAGTAAGTGGTTTTAGGAACGTAATAGTATAACCGTTTTTCCACGCACCATCTTTTGCTTCTAGCTTGTAATCTTTGTCTCTTGTTAAACCACTAATTTCAAAGGACTTTTCAATCAGCTCCAACCCGCTATTCGGGAATGTATCCGTTAAAACTCCCTCTGTCATATTGAAGTTGTTCCCGTTTAAATCGATAATCCAATCAACAGTTTTATCTTTATAATTCGCCTGTCCATCCCACTTATGAAGAATTTGTTGCCATGTATCTTGCGTGGCTTTCTTTTCTGTATCGTGTGATTTCACAGTATTGTTAATAGTCTCACCGTCAAAAACTTGCTTTGTTGTAACGGTTTGATAAACAATTTTGTAAGCGGATGAGATGTCTTGATCGAATTGTAGCTTAAATCCACTTTTCCCATCTGCCGTTTGCTCTGTTTTAGCGTAATTAGAAACTAGTTCAGAGGATGCTTCCTCTCCATCCGCATTTAAAGTAACTTTATAAACCTCAAAGTTACCGTTTAATTGATGACTATCGGTGAAAAGATCTTCTAGCCAAGCGTCATCTTTAGCAATGGTTTTCTCGTTGTAGTTATACTTGATTTCCCAATCGATTGTTTGATTTAGGGAATCGTAGTTTGTTGCGTTTTTTTCTAACGGTTTTCCACGTCCAACAGAAACTGTGCTCATCGCGTCAATACCTGATATATTGTCCCCTGATAAAGTGGCGGTATTACTGTAGCTTGTTTGGTCGGCATCAGTAATATTTGTTGTATATTTGATCTGATAAGCTTTGTTAATCGTTTCGTCTTGAAACTGAAGTTCAAAATCTTTGCCATCAGCAGTTTGTACAATTTTATATTTTTCAGAACCGACTTGGTTACCTACTGTTGTGGAACCATCTAGATTTACTCTTAATTCAAATACTTGAATAGAGCCTGGCTGTAATTCCTGTCCATCTTGAATTGGATCTTTCACTACAGCATTCGTAATTGTTTCTAGCTGCTTATTGATATCAATTGTCCAATCAATCGAGCTTGCATTGTAAGCTGTATTTGGGATACCTGATTTTTCAATGGTCTCACCTGGCTTCGGTTGAAAGTGAACAGGTATCGTCACTTTTCCACTCTCTGTTGGAAACTCAATCGTTTGATTCGTGTCACCGTGTAGTCTTTCGCTGAAAATGCTCCAGATTTCAAGTTCTCCGTAAATATCGGAGCGATCGGTTATTTTTTCATTAAACGTCATCATCACTTTTCCATCTTGTGTGACTTTAAACGTACCGACACTTCCGCCATTTGCAACAGCTAACTTCCCCTCAACCTCATTAAACAGTTCAAAGGCATCTGGTAATTGAAATTCAAATGTAGATCCAGCACCATACTTATGACCGTCTGGAAGTCTCCACTGATAATGCACCCCAACTTCCGTCCCTAATATCGGACGATTATCCGGATTGTTCTCCGCGTGAATTTCAATACCTTCTTTACTTGTTAAATTAACATCTATAATGATATTTTCTGTGATTTTTGCTGCCTCTGCCGTCATCTTCGCAGATGCTGCGGGAACCTTATCTGTTATGACTTCTTGCTCTTCTTCTTTTACTTGTTCTTTCTCTTCCTGGTCAACTTTTTCTACGTCTTCTGCTGGCTTTTCATCGTCTTTGTTTTCAACAGGTGTCTCAACTTCTGATTGAAAAGCGACTTGAATCGTTTGTTCTTTACCTTTCAGATCAAAGACAACCGGAAGAATCTCGCTTTCTTTAACATTTGTTTGATCAAATTCAGCTGGAATGCTTAATTTTCCACTAACATCAGCTTGACCTTCTTCCATTTGATTAAATGTAATCGTTACTTGACCACTTGGATCAACACGATAAGCTCCAACGTCTGTTTGATCATTTGCTAATAATGAACCATTGATTTCACTATTAATCTGAAAAACTGACGGAAGTTGGAAAGTAAATGTATCTCCTTCCTTCGTAGTGGCATCCGAAATAGCCCATTCGTAATGTAGCTCTACCTTCGCTTCTCGATTGGGCTTAAACTCTTTATTTTTGTCAGCATCAATTAATTGGCCACTTGAATCTGTCATCGTAACATTGGTCAAAATACTTTCGTCTAGCTCTGCTGCATTGATACGTGTGGGGAATCCAGTCCCATATATCAAGTTTTGTAAGACCAAAATGAAGATCAAACTAATGATTCCTATCTTATTTTTCATTTTTTCTTTGTTATCCTCCGTTTCAGAATTTTTTTACCTTGTAATCAAGTAATACTAAATAGTACCTATTTGTCATTTTCATAATTAACGATAAACTACCAGTCTCTACACTTTCTAAACATTTCTTTAGCACTTCTCTTTGACGATAATTTTAGGTGTATTAACAGTGAAACCACTCTTTTTCACTATTTATATATCGAACGAAACTCAATACAAGGTATCAATATCTGAGTATCATTTATGCTTTTAGTAATGTATGTAATTTTAAGAAAAGCTGAGGGTATCGTTTTCTTCACAGTCCTGATATGATGAAAATGAAATGGCCCATTCATGTAGATGAAAGTATAGGAAGGGGAGATTACTTTGTTGAAATGGGTACGAAACCTTTTTTTAGGAGCCGGAATTATTTTTATCGGCATATTTACCTATCAGTTTTTACAAAGTGAAAAGCTTCAAAACGAGTCCATGCAAGAAGCTGAGGCACGTATTGCAGAATATAAAGAGTTACCATCAACCCAGGCGGCAGTGGATACTTTTAAAGTGAAGGAAAATGAGGCTTTTTCCACGCTTGAAATTCCGAAATTAGACAAAGAGATCCCTGTGATTGAAGGCACAGATGCCGATTCACTAAGTAGAGGCATTGGACATTTATCACAATCGGTTCATCCAGGTCAAGGAGAACAAATTGTGTTATCAGGCCACCGAGACACCGTTTTTCGTGAATTCAATCAAATCGAAATCGGCGATACATTCACCGTCCATATGCCCTATGGCTCCTACTCTTATGTCATCAAACAAACAGAAATCGTAGACGAAGACGACACATCTGTCATTAGAGAAATGGGAGAAGAAGTGCTTGTCGTCACCACTTGCTACCCATTTAGATTTGTGGGTAATGCCCCTGAACGCTTCGTTGCCTATGCTTATCCGGTGGAGGAATGATGATAAAAACCCCAACAAGTGCTCCTTATAAATAGGAGTGCTTGCTGGGGTTTGTGGTTACTAAACTGATATGTCGCTGTGCTTATTTCTTAAAAAACCACTTGCTATCCGGACGATCTCGCGGAGTGAAATTTAAAATAAAATAGGAAACAATTAAAATTAAGATGACAAGCGAGTAAAATAACGTATGCAGCGGGTCATCATGATCAACGATGATCAATCTTATCATCGCGGTAATGCCAATATAGAGGAAATAGCGAAGTGGAAAGTGGTATTCTTCTTTGAAATACTTCACAATCATTGCGATAAACTCAAAATACAGAAAGAAAATTAAAATGTTAGCTAGGTACAATTGGTAATCTGCCTGCTCGTCAGCTATTAAAATATGACCGAAAACGAACAACTCTTTTATTAATAAAAAAGATAAAATCATCGCAAGAAAAACGAGTGAAACATTTAATAAAACTTGTTGTAACTTTGGAAAAAAACGCAAAAAGAGGCTATACCCTTGTTTGATCTTTTGCATTCATTTTCCTCCCTTCTTGATTGTAAAATAGCCGTTTTTATTTTATCATAAAATCAATACTTTGAAGTTCATCACCATGCAAAAAAGCACACGCTCAAATACGTTAATGTATTCAAGCCTATGCTTTTCATTCTATTATAGCTCCCTCAACAGCAATCCCAATTATACATCACATTAGAAAAATCAAGCTTCTCTAAATCCTCTTTCTTGATAAAGAAATTTCCGACACCACTATCGCCCCACATAATATCAAGATCGTTATCTGTGTCGATTTGAAGCAATAAAATATTATGCTGCTGATATTGTTCTTCATAGCTGCGCGGGTCTTCTTGGGTAAAGAAAGGATAGCCGCCGATTTTAGCACCCATACCTGCAAGATGCTCAGTATAAATATCCCATAAGTCTGTTCCATCAGCCGTCTCTTGATCTAAATCAATCGAAAGGTGTTCAAAACGATAGTCTCCATCAGAAATCGGCTCTTCATTTCGCGTAAATGACAGTTTTACTTCCTTTTCAACAGGAAAATACTCCTCGTCTAGCTCTTCCATATAGCTGAAATCAGTCACAAGCTTGGATTCATCTGTTGTAATATCTGCGTGGTACAGAATGCGAAAGTTCGTTTGACTCGTTGGCTCATCAAAGTCCATTCCAAATAAGTCATCATTTGCGGCAATGTAAAATTGCAAGATGCCCTTTTCAGGAAAGTGTTCGATGTGCGGTACGTCTGCAAAATTAATTTGTGCTAACAAACGAAGCGGTACGCCGTCTTCACCTTTTGGATGCTCGATCGACTTAGGCAAATATGGGTGACCGGCAAATTTGCTTTCAAACAGAGTAGTAGATGTGCAGCTTCCCTCTATTCTCACAACTGACTGAACCGATTGTTCAAGCTCCTCACGATACAGCTCTAATTCCTTTGGTAAATGAAGTGGATGATGGTTAGACATGGACTCTCTTCCTTTCTCTCAATCAAAATTTAGTTGAAACAGAAACGTATGTTCTTATTTTAACTGATACGCCCATCCATTTCCACCCTTATTTTTCGACAAAAATCGGGCAGTGACAGGCACCTTCTACTTGATCCCAAGGGACGCTGTAGCCTTGGCCTTTGGAGCAGAAGATGGAGGAGGAGGTGTAGTCGGGATCGGCGTCTTTGTTGTAGCCGATGGTTTCGATTATTTCCGCTTCGTTGTGGCAGTGATCGTAGCCGCCAAAGCTTAAGTGAATCCGCCCTTTTCCTTGGGTGAATGCCGCAAGTTCCGTACTGTAATGCATAAAAGTCACGACGGGCACTTTGCCGATTAAGGTCGCTTTATTTCCCTCTGTAATCGGAGGTTCAAAAGAGCCATGAGCCGTTTGAATATCAGCTAACACTTTGCCCATCTGGTCGATATCGACTTTGATTTTAAACTGATAAAAAGGCTCTAACAAAACATTTCTCGCTTTTTCAAGTCCTTGTCTTAAAGCGCGAATCGTCGCCTCACGAAAATCTCCACCCGATGTGTGCTGCGGATGCGCTCGACCATTGAGCAAGGTCACTTTAAAATCCGTTAATGGCGAACCTGTCAGCACCCCTCGATGCTCCTTTTCAAACAGATGATGACGAACAAGGTTTTGGTTCCCGACTGGCAAATCATTCGGATGACAAGCATTTTCAAAATGAATGCCACTGTTGCTAGCAGCGGGTTCTAGTTTTAACTGTACCTCAGCATAATGACCAAGCGGCTCAAAATGTCCGTACCCGATCACCGCTGTCTCAATCGTCTCTTTATATAAAATATTCGGCTCGGCAAATGAAACATCGAAGCCAAAGCGCTCTTTCACGACTTGCTTTAGCACTTCCAATTGAATCGGTCCCATCACATGAATGTGAATCTGTTGCAAAGACTCATCCCAAGTCACCGCTAACGCCGGGTCTTCTGCATCAAGTATTTGAAAGTAGCGCAGCACTTCTTTCATATGAACATTTGTCTCGACCATCACTTTCGACTTTAACGTTGGCACCATTTCATACACTGCTTTTTCGGTTAACGTACCGACACCATCGCCAGCTGCTGCTTTTGTTAGTCCGACAACCGCAAACAATTCTCCAGCGCTAACTTGATCGACTGCTTGAAATTTTTGTCCATTATACTTTCGAATTTGTGTCACCTTTTCGGTCGCATCGCCGTAGTTGATTTCATCACGAACACGCAGCGTACCGCTCAACGCCTTCATAAACGTGATTCTCGTACCATTGTCCTCATGACGAACTTTGTACACACGACCAGAAAACGGCTCAGCTTCTGGAAAGTGAGTGTCCGTTAGCTGATCAAACACGTCAAAAAATTCGCGGACACTAACGTCTTGCAAAGCGGAGCCGCTTGCACATAGAAATAGCTCACCGTTTTGAATGAATTTTTTCATCGTCGTCAGCCACAAATCAGGCTCATATCCTTCTTCCATATATTTCTCCAATAGCTGCTCATCTCGCTCCGCAAAAAACTCAATCATCTCTTCGTCCATTTCCATTGGATGAAAAGAGTCTGGCATCTCACAAATATTTGGAGAGAATTCACTCCGCAGTTCTTCTAACACACCTTTCACATCAGCCCCGACCCGATCAATTTTATTAATAAAGAAAAACGTCGGAATGTTATGTTTGCGAAGCAGCTGCCACACTGTTTCCGTATGACCCTCGATTCCTTCGACCGCACTAATGAGCACAATCGCATAATCTAATACTTGAATCGACCGCTCCATTTCTGCCGAAAAATCGACATGTCCCGGATTGTCGATTAAATAATAGGTTGAGTCACGATAAGACATTACTGCTTGATCAGCAAATACCGTAATCCCTCTTTGCCGCTCTAGTTCATGGTGATCCAAAAACGCCTCTTGATGATCAACCCGTCCTCTTTGTTTAATGCTCTTCGTATGAAATAAAAGCTGTTCCGAAAAAGTCGTCTTCCCAGCATCAACATGTGCCAAAATACCAATTGTTTTCTTCATATAGCCACCTCTTTTCGCTCTACCCAAAATTATATCAAAAGAAAAGATGCCCCCTACTATTATTTATTTCTTGTACAATGAGCCGCACTCCTTGCTCAATTTTTGACTCGTCCACATTGGATACGTTTAGCTTGATGATTTTTTCTCGATGAACATCACTTAAATAATTTCCAGCCATTGTGTCTAACCGTACTTGCTTGCTCCTTAAATTTTGAATCAGTCTGTTAATATTCACATCATTCGGCACAGAAAGATGTGCCTTCATACATAAGGAAGAAGGACGGTGAAAGTTGTCTGATGCTATGTATTTTTCAAGCGCCTCGTACAGCGCATTAGAACGAGCTATATAAGAATGGCGTACCTTACTTTTATGCCGATCGAACATGCCGCTTTTTATGTAAATTTCTAAAGCTGCTTGTGAAATCATGGAGCTATCAATATCTGTCACTCTTTTATATTGTCCGAATTTCTCAATTAATGGTTCAGGTAGCACCGCCACGCCCACTCGAAGCCCAGGAAACATGATTTTTGAAAAGCTTTTTAAGTAAATGACGCGATCATTTGTATCATAAGAGAAAATGGGGTCTACCTTCGAATCTTGCTCAAAGTCCGCTAAATAATCATCCTCGACGATGTACACATCATATTTCACAGCCAGTCTCAGAATCTCTTCTTTCTCCCTTTTAGAATAAGACGTTCCTAACGGGTTATGAAATCTCGGCATCGTGTAAAAAAATTTAATCTCTCCGCTGCTAAAAATTCTCTCTAATTCTTCTAGATTAATCCCGTCCACTGTTCTTTTGATCCCAATAGTGGGCAATTGGTAAACATGAATATGTTCAAGGTATAAATGATAGGTCGGTTGCTCCACTAATATTTTTGCTTTGTTATTCGGAAATTCGAGCACATTTAAAATATACAGTGCTTGCTGAACACCCGATGTAATAAAAATATTTTCTGTTTTTGTAAACACTTGATATTGTTCCAGCTGTTTTTGCACTACTTTGATCAAGGAAGGCAAGCCTTTTGGTGTTCCATAGACAAATAATTCTTGTTGGTACGTATCTATTGCTTTATTAATACAATGTTGAAAATCTACATAGGGAAACTGATGCCAATCTGGTGCAGAAGTGGCAAAATCAATCTCTTCTTTTTGATAAGACTGGTCATCAAATCTTTTTTTGACAACATAATATCCACTCTTCGGGACAGAGTACACCATATGTCTTTTTTCTAGTTCTTGAAGAGCTTTTATTGCTGTACTTTTACTGCATGAATATCGTTCAGATAAGACGCGGATCGAGGGAAGTTTTTCCCCCTCTTTCAACCGCTCTGTTTGAATCATTGACTCTAACTCATTTAGTAGCGACAAATACTTATACATCATTTCCTCCTTGCGAACTGTACCGTTACAGATTGCTTTTATTGTTATTGTATGCGATCTCCTCTTTTCATACGATATAGTTACCCGGCCGGTTCATAGAAAAGGAGATTGAACAAATGACAACACATAAAAAACCCTACATGGCGGCTCTCTTATATACTTTGATTATTGGTTTCTCGTTTATGTTTGTAAAAATCGCGCTAACAGAAGCGAGTCCGCTTGATACGTTAGCCCATCGATTTACCATTGCTTTCGTTTTCGCAACCATTCCGATTTTACTAAAGAAGGTCAAAATAAAAATAACAATGAAAAATGTCTTGCCAATCCTTCCGTTAGCACTGCTATATCCGACGCTATTTTTCGCTTTTCAAGTGTTTGGTCTTGTGTACACGACTTCTTCTGAAGCGGGGATTATCCAAGCGACCATTCCGATTTTCACATTGATTCTAGCTACTATTTTTCTAAAAGAACGGTCAAGCATGCGGCAAAAGTTCTTCATCTTTTTATCTGTAGCTGGTGTCATCTATATTTTCACTATGAATGGTTTGAATGTAGAGACTTACAGTTTTAAAGGAGTCATGCTCATTCTTTTATCTGCCTTATCCTCTGCCTGTTATAACGTATTAGCTAGAAAATTAACGAAGCAGTATTCTCTATTTACTTTAACTTATGCCATAACCTTCTTTGGATTTATTTCGTTCAACGGCGTCGCCATAACGAACCATCTCATGGAAAAATCTTTGGCTCACTTTTTTTCGCCTTTTTTAAGCCTTAAATTCGTTGGTGCTGTCTTGTATTTAGGGGTGCTCTCCTCGCTTTGCACATCTTTTTTATCTAATTATGCTTTGTCTAAAATCGAAGCATCGAAAATGAGTGTGTTTAGCAATTTAGCCACTTTAGTGACGATCATAGCTGGTGTAATCTTCTTAAATGAAACGCTTCAGTATTATCACCTCATTGGTGCGGCAGTGATTCTTGCCGGAGTGATCGGTACTAATTTATTGGGAAAAAAGCAAACTAGCCGTCATTCGACAAAACTCGGGGAGTGACAGGCACCTATTATCTTGCCATCTATCAAACAATTCACTAATATGAATGGTATAAAAGTAAATTATAGGGGGTTATATTATGCCAAAAACAAGCGTCCCACCATATATTCACGAAATCAATGGAGAGATGTGGTTAGTGGAAGATGATCGTGACAATTTAAAGGTGAGCTATCGGGTCAAAGAAATCATCTATACGGCTCAATCATCGTATCAACATATTATGATTCTTGATACATATGATTTTGGTAGAATGCTAGTATTAGATGGAGTCGTGCAATCGACTGAACAGGATGGATATATTTATAATGAGATGATTACTCATGTCCCATTGCATATCCATCCCCATCCGAAAAAAGTGTTAATTATCGGTGGCGGAGATTGTGGTGCCGCACGAGAAATCATGAAATACAAACAAGTGGAGCAGCTCCATTTTTGTGAAATTGATGAGCTAGTTGTGCAAGCGAGCAAGGAGCATTTGAAAGGTGTGTCAGCAGGGGTTGAGGATGAACGCATTCATTACCTTTTCAAAGATGGCATTCAATATATGAAAGAGCATAAAAACGAATTTGATGTCATCATTGTCGACTCCTCCGATCCTGTTGGACCAGCAGCGCAATTATTTGAATTTGATTTTTATGAAAATGTGTTTCATGCACTGAAAGAAGATGGCTTAATGGTGTGTCAAAGTGAATCACCTCTCTTTTATCGCGAGGTGATGGAAAATACGCACCGCTCCTTGCAGCAACTATTCCCAATTACGAAGCAATATGTAGCTGTTGTCCCTACTTATCCAGGCGGACTATGGAGTTTCACCCTTGCCTCAAAGCAGCACGAGGCATTCATTGCACCAAACTACGAGCAAACGACGAAATATTTTAATCAAGAAATTTTACAAGCTAGCTTTGCATTGCCATCTTTTATGAGGAAATAAAGAATCGGCTACCCTTTTCAGAGGGTAGCCTCTGTTCGACAAAAACCGGGAAGTGACAGGCACCTCCCGCACAAGGAGCGAGGGATTTTGAACTTAAAGCTGATGTTTACAGGAGCTAGTTTGGCAGCTGTATTATTTATTGGGACTTGCTTTGTTTTTGTACAACAGCATCAAGTAGAGAATGCAGTCTCGCCAACAAGTCCACCACCTAAACCCGCTATTGCTAGCCCTACCAGTAACAAAATAGCGGATGTGCCGTTAATTTTACAAAATCCAGAGTTAAATAGAGGCTGCGAAGTGACAAGCTTAGCGATGTTGTTGAATTATCATGGAAAAGAAGTTGATAAAATGGAGCTCGCAGACAAAATCGCTAAGGAGCCTTTTAAAGAAGGTAGTTACAGAGGCAATATGCACCAAGGGTTCGTTGGTGATATGGAAACTTTCGATCGGAGCGGCCTAGGTGTATATGTGGAGCCCATTATCGATTTAACGAAACAGTATGTAGCGGAAGATCAGTTGATTAATTTGACTGGTAAAAACCCAGAAGACTTATATGAACAAATTAATCAAGGACGTCCTATTTGGGTTATTACTAATGCCGAGTATAAAAAATTGGCAGAAGATCAGTTTAGAACTTGGCAGACGGCTGAAGGCACAATGAAAGTAACGTATCATCAGCACAGTGTCATCATCACTGGCTACGACGAACAATTTGTCTATATCAATGACCCTTTGAAGAAAGAGAAGAACATTCAAGTCAACCGCCTAGACTTTGAACAAGCATGGATTCAAATGGGACGACAAGCCATGACAATCTCGGAATAATAAGAAACGCAGACCATACAAAAGCCGCCAAACAAATGGCGGCTTTTACCGTGTCATTATTCGACAAAATGCGGGGAGTGACAGGCACCTATTTAACTACACACTAATCATTCCTGTTGGTTTGTTCTCATCACGCTTCCAAAACCATTGAACTGCTAGTAAAGCCACAAATAAAATCAGCCCTGTCACATCAGATATTCTTTCAGGATAGATAAGCAATAGTCCTGCACCAATAGATAGGATTCGCTCCCCCCATTGCAATTTCCGCATCCAAAAGCCAACCATGCCAGCTCCAATGGCAATCATTCCAGATAAAGCAGTAAAAATAACCCAGACGAGCTGTCCTGGTGTTGTATCAATCATTAATAACTGTGGGGACAAGACAAACACATATGGAATAATAAAGGCCGCAATCGCCAGTTTAGCCGATTGAATCCCTGTTCGGATCGGTTCTCCCCCTGATACTCCGGCAGCAGCAAAGGCAGCTAAAGCAACCGGTGGAGTAATATCAGCAATGATACCAAAATAAAACACGAATAAGTGAGCAGATAAATCAGGTACACCTAGCAAAATGATCGCCGGTGCCGCAATTGTTGATGTAATGACATAATTCGCAGTCGTTGGTGAACCCATCCCTAGAATAATCGAGGCAATCATCGTTAAAAACAGCGTAGGTAGCAACAAGCCCCCCGCTAAATCTAATAGCCCATTCGCTAACTTTAAGCCTAAACCTGTTTTCGTTACGATCCCAACAATGATCCCTGCTGCGGCTGTTGCTGCGGCTACACCTAAAGCCGTTCGCGCTCCATCCACTAAAGCAAAAATAATATCCTTCCATCTCATCTTTGCCGCTCGATTAATGAAACCAACAATAATTGAAATAAGGATTGAGTACAGCGCAGCGTACGTGACAGTCATGCCTGACATTAACAATACAATCACCGCAATGATCGGAAGCAATAAATACAACTGTTTAAAAATTTCCTTCCGATTCGGCATTTGCTCTTTCGTTAATCCTTTTAATCCGATCCGCTTCGCCTCGAAATGTGTCATAATCCAAATCCCAGTAAAATATAATACAGCCGGAATCGCCGCTGCCTTCGCTATATCCCAATACGTTAAGCCGCCACCGATAAATTCAACCATTAAAAAGGCCGCAGCCCCCATAATCGGCGGCATTAATTGTCCACCCGTTGAAGCAGCCGCTTCGACCGCTCCGGCGAATTCTTTTTTATAGCCGAGCTTTTTCATCATCGGAATCGTAAAGGAACCAGATGTCACCACATTAGCTACAGAGCTACCGCTAATCGTTCCTTGCAAAGCACTAGAGAAAATCGCTACCTTAGCCGGTCCCCCCGTACTTCTTCCAGCGATCGCCACCGCCAAATCATTAAAGTACTGCCCGACACCTGTTTTCACAAGGAAGGCTCCAAATAAAAGGAATAAAAAGATAAACGTTGATGAAACGGCTAACGGCGTTCCTAAAATCCCTTCCGTCGTAAAAAACATCGTCTGAATTAATCTCTCTGCACTCAAACCACGATGCGACAGAAAATCTGGCATATAAGGTCCGAAATAGCCGTACGCTAAAAACAAGACCGCAATGATTGTAATCGGCAAACCGACCGCTCGACGCGTCGCTTCTAACACGAGCACAACAGCTAACAGCCCCGCATAAAAATCCATTTGCGTTAAAATACCAGCCCGCATCACGATCTCATCCATGTTCGCTGGCCAATACGCTCCGACATACACACTCAAAATAGCTAATACAATATCGTACCAAGCCACTTGAAACTTCCCTATGTTCCGCTTTTTTCGATTTGCTGGATATAATAGAAAAATTAATGCAAGAGCAAAACCTAAGTGAACAGAACGTTGAATTTGTGCGGTGAACACACCAAAGATGGCGGTGTAAAGCTGGAACAATGAAAAGGCCAATAATCCAAAAAAGACAATATATCCAATCATACCGGTCAGCTTCCTCGTCCCTGCTTCCGGATCATACTTCTCAAGCAATTCCTGTTGTTTCTCTTGAGATAACGCTTCAAACGACTCCTTACTCATCGATCTTCACTCCTTTCAGCTGCTGCCAAAGACTGAGTCGTTTCGGCTGTATTCGCACCCATGTTCCCGGAGATACATAATCAGCTAGACGATACACCTGTTTTTCATAATGAAGTCGATGCTCCGCCTTCACTTGACCAATTCGCACATCAATAAAAGGAAAGGTGCGGTTCATATTTGTGATAAAATACTTTCCATCTTTCTTTAGAAATATTTCTTCCCCTTCTGCATTGGAAGGCATGCCAATCGCAAAATTTTCATACTGTAATTCCGTCTGAACCATTTGCTCATTTTTCAAGTCATACGTTTCTATCACATCCGTTAGATGAATAGAATGCGTGTATTGAATTTGAAAGGTGCTTGATGTTTGAACTGGTAAGTAAGCAAGCAATTGGTTCGTGTTTTCAAAAGAGAAGGTGATCACTTGCCGGTAAGGAAAAAAGAGGAGAAAATTACTAACTAGAAGAAGAAAAAAGAACAAAAGAATTTTACGAATCATCGGTTCTCCTCTCTTTGATGGCAAAGATGATAGACTGAAAGCATTCAGCCTATCATCTTCGTTTTCACTTTATTTAGCTACTCCTTTTTCTGTGAAGTATTTCTCAGCACCAGGATGTAGCTTTAAATCTCCTAAACCTTCTAGTGCAGTGTCCGCTTTAATTAATTCTCCTTTAGCATGCGTGATTTTATCGGTATGATCGAAAATAGCTTTCGTAATGTTATACACGCTATCTTCATCTAATGTGTCACCGACAACAAGCATTGCCTTCACCGCAACAGTTGGTACATCCTCAGCTATTTTATACGTGCCTTTTGGAACGGTATCTTCCGCGTAATATGGATATTTCTTAATTAATTCCTGGGCTTTATCTTTTTCAATAGGGATGATTTTAACCTCTTTTTGAGCAGACAGCGCCTCAACAGCTCCTGTTGGTGTACCTGCTGTAATAAAGGCCGCATCAATGTTACCACTTTGGATTCCATCTGTTGATTCATCGAAGGATAGATCCTGCTTTTTAATATCGTCAAAAGACAAATCATAGGCTTCTAAAATTTGCTGAGCATTTGGAGCAGTTCCTGACCCAGGTGCCCCGACAGAAACGGTTTTTCCTTTTAAATCACTGACCGATTCAATCCCGCTGTCTTTTGTCGTCACAATTTGGATCGTTTCTGGATAAAGCGTCCCGATCGCCTGAAAGTTCTCAATCTTTGCTCCTTCAAACATTTCTTGTCCATTCACAGCATAAGAAGCAATGTCTGTTTGCGTAAAGGCAATATCGACA
The DNA here is from genome assembly GCF_051842975.2 of Bacillus sp. Hm123. Taxonomy (NCBI): domain Bacteria; kingdom Bacillati; phylum Bacillota; class Bacilli; order Caryophanales; family Bacillaceae; genus Bacillus; species Bacillus sp. Hm123. The sequence continues at coordinate 673,930 of NZ_CM200277.1, read as the reverse complement.
TCCCCATTTTTAATCGCTGTTAAGTTCTCCGCAGATGCACCTGACGATTGGGCATTCGCTTCAATTCCGGTATTGTCAGAAATAATATTGGCCATTGAACCGCCAAGTGGGTAATAAGTGCCCCCTGTGCCACCGGTTGCAATACTAATGTTCTTGCTGCTACCTTCTTTCTCCGCTTCTCCACCTGTTTCTTTTTCCTCACTATTACACGCAGACACGACTAACATAAAAGCTAACACCATGACAAAAAGCAAACGGTTACGCCACTTTTGCAACACCAATTCCCCCTTCTCTCCATATTTACACATAAATTACAACATTATCATAACATAAAGAGGTGTTATTTTGTCAAATTATTCTCAATATTTAAACTATATAACAAGTCATTAAAATGAAAAAGCCGCCTACATAATAGACGACTTTTACTATTCATATAAAGTGAAACTTCAATCAGTGGGGGTTTTCTTCATCCCCTACTGATTGTTAGTTGAACCAATCGGGCTTTTACGGGCTGTTGATCCCCCCACCTACACGCCTGCGCTTCTTCTACCATGTTGAGGTAGGGGTCTTACAGCCCGTTAATGCGGGATCAATTATTCGACAAAATTTGAGACGTGGCAAGCTCCTCACGAATAATTCCCTTTTCCGTAATAATAGCCGTAATCAAACGATGATCCGTAATATCAAAGGCAGGATTATATGTTTTCACATTCGCTGGTGCCATTGGCTGTTCGTACCATTGGCTCGTAATTTCTTCGGCTTTTCTTACTTCAATTGGGATATCCGCGCCGGTTGCACAGTTTAAATCGATCGTCGAAGTCGGGGCGCACACATAAAATGGAATCTGATAATGTTTCGCTAAAATCGCTAAGCCCGATGTACCAATTTTATTAGCGGTATCTCCATTAGCTGCCACTCGATCACAGCCGACGAGTATCGCTTGCACCTTCCCTTCTTGCATCACGATCGACGCCATATTATCACAAATTAACGTGACATCAACGCCAGCTTCCTGCAGCTCCCACGCCGTCAAACGGGCTCCTTGTAAAAGCGGTCTCGTTTCATCGGCATAGACACTAAAATGATACCCACGCTCCTGCCCCAAATAAATCGGGGCTAAAGCTGTTCCATATTTGGCAGTGGCAATCGTGCCTGCATTACAATGAGTGAGCAGCCCCCATCCAGGCTCTAATAAGGATAAAGCGTGCTCTCCAATCGCCAAGCATACTTTCTCATCTTCCGCTCGAATCGCTTCTGCTTCTTCCTTTAACCCTTGTTTCATCGCAAACACCGATTGATGTGCTTCTGCATACAACCGTTTCTCCATCCGCTCAAGCGCCCAAAATAAATTGACCGCCGTTGGTCGGGAAGAAGCTAAATATTGCTTAACCTTGGCAAATTCTTCAGCTAGCTCAGCAAAAGAAGCCGCTTCCGATTTCTTCACTCCTAAATAAGCACCATAAGCGGCAGCAATTCCAATGGCTGGCGCTCCCCGCACTTTCAAATGATAGATCGCATCCCAAATCTCTTCTACAGTGGCTAGTCGCAAAAACACCTTTTCATTCGGTAAAAGCGTTTGATCTAGCAAAACTAAACAACTATGTTCATTATCGAGCCGCACGGACTGAATCGCTTCCATACCCCTCTACTCCCTTCACACTATGTTGCACAATCTGAACAAAATCGTCTCCTGTTCGAATCGTTGAACGTTCTAAAATAAACGTTTTCCCAGCTGTTAGACAAATTTTTTCTGCTGTTACGCGATGCTTAACATTCGTAATCGATGTCAAGTCCTTCACATGAGCGATACCAATCACTCGACGACAAAGCTCCAGTCCGACGACAGCGACCGTGTCTTCAAGAATGGAATCAAGATACGATTCTTTAAATCCAGGAAAAGTAGCGGTTTGTTCCGTTGCTTTTTCATCCCAAAGCTGAAGAAATTTCTCTGAAAAAAGCTGAATCACTTCGCTAATCGTCTCTTCTAAATATCGTAAATAATCTTCTCGTATCTCACTTTCTTCTACTGTATAGTTGGCATGAACATAAGCGAAAATCAAATTCGCTACTACGTTGCCGATATCATAGCCAGCTGGCCCATAAAACGCAAACTCTGGATCAATGATTTTCGTTGAATCCTCTTTCACAAAAATCGAGCCTGTATGCAAATCTCCATGCAGCAATGATTGAGATTTCGTCATAAAATCAAATTTTAGCTTCGCTGTTTCTAATCGTAGCCGTTTATCCTTCCAAATCTCTTTCCGAACAAATTCCTTTGTCCCTTCAAATACATCATTTTGCTCACAATCATAAAACGGCTCTGTATAGACTAAATCTTCTGTTATTTCACATAACTCAGGGTTCGTAAATTGCTGAACAAGTGCCTTTTTCTTTTTATGCTCTAACACGACATCCGATGTTAACAGCAAAGTCCGCGCTAGAAATGTCGTAATATGATCCGCAAACAAAGGAAACTTCCGCCCTTTTAACAACGCCGAGCGCAAAATTTCATGATCAGACAAATCATCCATCACGCAGCAATTCATCACGGGATCGTATGAATAAACCTTTGGCACCAAGCCTGATGCCAGCTCCTCCTGTAATGTCAAAATCTCACTTTCAATACGATTACGATCAGGTGAGAGTTTAAAGACGTCCGAAATGCGCGCCACTGGCCCTGCCTGCTTAATAATGATCGACTGCCCACTTTTTTGATCGACAACTCGAAAGACGTAATTTAAATTGCCGTCCCCAATTTCCTGACACGTTAACTCCGCATCCTCGGAAAAAATATTCAGCTTACTTTGTGCATAGTGCACCGCATCTTCTTCACTCATTGTAAAATAAGCAGACGTAAAATCTTTCACCTACATCCCCTCCCCTTATCGCTTTTTATAATAAGTAAGTCCTAAAGCAAATACTAAAACCGCTCCTTTTACAATATCCATCGCATAGTAAGGAACAGAAATCATCACTAAGCCATTTTGCAAAATCCCAATAAGCACCGCACCAATCAAGGTACCAATGGCATTCGGTTTCCCTGCTCCAAAGACGGCAAAACCGATAAACGTAGCAGCGACCGCATCCATTAAATAAGGAGCTCCCGCATTAATTTCCGCCGTCATGACCCGGGCTGATAACACCATTCCACCGATCGCTGCACATATAGCCGACAATAAGTAAGCCATCATTTTATATTTATTCACAGCGATCCCAGACAGTCGTGCTGCTTCCTGATTGCCACCGATCATATACATGAAACGCCCATGCTTCGTATACGTTAAAAACAGATGAACAAGCAGGACAACAACAAACATAACAATAATAATCCAAGGGACTTGTCCCATTTTTTCAAAGATGGAACTGATCGTTCCTGTCGCAAACGTTCCATCTGGCATCACCATATTTTGCGTAACGGTTGCTCCCTTCGTATACGTCAAGGCCACTCCTTGAATAATAAACATCATCGCTAGTGTCGCAAGCATATCTGGAATTTTAAATTTAATAATGAATAATGAATTAAGTGCGCCAATGACTAGTGCAGCCGCAAGAACAGCGAGAATGGCGATCACAATATTTTGCGAATACCAGACAAACATTGAAATGGCGACTGCATTTGCTAAAGAAGCCGTTGAGCCAACAGACAAATCAAAGCCGTTGATCGCTAAAGAAATCGTCACGCCGATCGCAATGATCGTCACAATCGAGATCGACCGTAAAATATTGATCAAATTGTCCGCTTCAATGAATGCAGGGTTGGCCCATGTAAACATCGCGATCAAAAGTCCAATCGTGACGACCGTTCCATATTTATATAGCCAGTCAAACAGCTGAAACGACGATTTCACTGGCTGATTCTCCACTAAGATGGTTCGTTCTGTAGCCATCTATTTTCCTCCTGTTGAATAAAATAAAATCTCCGCCTCATTCGTCGCAGCGGTGTCTAATTCTTTCACCACTTCTCCGTCATAAACGACGTACACTCGATCCGTCATGCCGAGAACATCGTCTAATTCACTGGAGGCATAAATAATCCCTTTATCTTCGTTAGCGAGCCGAGCGATCAGATCAAAAATTTCTCTTTTCGCTCCCACATCGACTCCCTTCGTCGGCTCATCAAACATATACACCTCGGCCTCTCCCATTAGCCACTTGCCAATCACCACTTTTTGCTGATTGCCTCCTGATAAATGCTCGACTTTCGCTTCAGCCGATGGCGTCACAATGTTTAGCTGTTCGATCATATGTTCAGCGGCTCTTTTTTCTGCCCGACGATCCATCCAGCCGAATAAACGAGAAAAGCGATTGACGTTCGCTACGCTAAGATTGGTTGCCACGGATTCACCCGTGACGATTCCCTCTTTTCTTCGTTCTTCTGGCACGAGCACGAGCCCATGACGAACCGCCTTTGTAGGAGAAGAGATATTCACCTTTTTGCCGTGTAGCTTAATGACACCAGTTGTTTGCGGGGACGCCCCGAACAACGCCTGACAAATTTCTGTTTTTCCTGCACCGACTAAGCCTGAAATTCCGACAATTTCACCTTTACTTACGTGTATACTCAGATTTTTAACGACACGTCCATCTGATAATCCACTAACCTGTAGGATGGGTTCACCAATTTTCGCACGCGACTTCGGGTATTGTTCTGCTAGCTTTTTCCCCAGCATTTGTTCAATGACTTCATTGGCTGACGTGTCCTCCACACGCTTTGTCATCACCCATGAGCCATTTCTCATCACCGTAATGTCTTCACAGATCTCAAATAACTCTGGCAAGCGATGGGAAATAAAAATAATAGCTACCCCTTGCTGCTTTAACAAGCGGATTAGCTGAAACAATTCTTCCGTTTCTGCATGACTTAAAGGCGCGGTCGGTTCATCTAAAATTAAACAGCGACACTCATCAGAAATCGCTTTAGCAATGAGCACCATTTGCTTTTCAGCGAGCGTTAATTGATCGATGCGCTTCTCTGTCGGAATAAAAACTTGTAAGCTTGCTAATATGTCAGCTGCTTGTTTATGAATCGTTTTCCAATTGATCCATAATTTTTGCCCGATTCGCTCCTGCATAATGTTTTCAGCCACCGTTAAATAAGGAATAAGAGCTGCGTCCACTTCCTGATAGACCATTTGAATCCCGTGCTGCTTCGCCTCTTTCGGCGAGCGAATATTAACCTTTGCTCCTTCAATGAAAATCTCGCCACGATAATGATCATAAGCACCCGAGAGTACTTTCATCAGCGTAGATTTCCCCGCTCCATTCGCTCCAATTAGCGCATGAGCTTTTCCTTTGTCTATCGTTACGTCCACATCTTTCAAAGCCGCCACACCAGGAAAATCAATGGAGATATTGTTTAACTCAATCATTTTTTATAATGTTCCTTCAATGTCTTCATCCACTCTTCTTCAAACTCTGTCGATTCTCCCCAACCGGATACAACGGTTGATAAGCTTTCCATGTTAATGGGTGTTTTTGATGAAGAGAGTTCTTTTTGCGAAATTAAGTTCGCATCTAATGCATATTGTTGCGGCGTTTCTTCTCCCGCTAACTTCTTCGCTAAAATTCTCATATCAATTTTGCCGATTAGTGCGGGATCAACAGCCGCTGTATACGTCCAAGGGCTTCCTTTTTCCTGCATCACTTGTAAGTCGGCATTGGAGACATCAATTCCGTAAATCTTTACTTCATTACGACCTGCTTCTTTCAATGCACGAGTAGCTCCGATCGCAAAAGCATCCCATGTCGCATAAATCGCATCAAGCTCTCCCTTTGGATACTTCTTCAGCATCGCTTGTACGGCATTTTGCGTTTGCACCGATATATCAGCTGCGGCTACACCAAAACGTTCCACTTCTTTAATGCCTTCGTTTTCTTTTAGCTTTTGTTCGTAAACGGCATTGCGGCGCACCATCGGCGGGAAGCCATCGACCCAAAGGTAAGCGATGTTGGCTTTTCCGTTCGTATCTTTAATTAATTGGTCTAAACTTAACGTGGCTAATGCTTTGTCATCTTGAGAAGTTAAAGTGACACCTTCCACCTCTTTTAACTCTTCAATCGAGTCAAATGTGATGACACTCTTCCCCTTTTCCGTCAGTTTCTTCACCGCATCGACGGTCGCGGCATCATCTCCATGAGAAAGAACGACTCCATCATAATCCTGATTCGCTGCTTGAGCGATCGCATCATGAAATTTCGCCGTATCCCCATTAGCAGTAAATACATCGACCGTAAATCCGAGCGCTTCGCCTTCCTGCTTCGCGCCAGCTAAAAATTGGGCGGTATGATCATCACCGCCAATTTTGCGAATCACTTTCACTTTGACGTCCTCTCCATTAGCAAAACGCTCCGGGACATTTTCAATTTTTTCATTTTTCTTCTCTGACGAAGCACCTTGCTCACCCGTTGAACACCCTGTTAACAACAAGGTCAACGCTACACTCGAAACAGCTAACTTTTTAACCCACTTTTTCATAAAATATCCTCCAATCCAAACCATATATTATTCGACAAATTCCGGGGAGTGACAGGCACCTAATAAACCGGGACCCAGCCTTCTTCTGTGACGAAGATACGGACGGCGACTACTTGACGGTCGTCAGCGAGTGTGAAGTAGTGGCGGACTCCTTCTGGTACGGAGATGAGGTCGCCTGGGTTGAGATGGACTTCAAAAAATTGGCCGTTTTTCGCTTGAATCACGAAGACGCCATGACCGCTCGCAATAAAACGCACTTCGTCATCGGTATGATGATGCTCACGCTGAAAATTTTTCAATAAATCTTCCAGGTTAGGCGTATGTTCAGCAAGCGAGATGACATCCCATGCTTGATAGCCTCGTCTCGCTGAAATATCTTGAATTTCCGCTTCAAATGCTTGTAAAATCGCTTGCTTTTCTTCTTCATTCAGCACGAATTTCCCTTGTAATCCAGCCGGTAATTTCGCAATATCCCATTGCTCATAAATCACATCCTGCTGTTGCAAAAAAGCAACTACTTCCTCTTGATTGTCAATCACTTCATTCGTTTCTTGAATTTTAATCGTTGTCATTTTGACTCCTCCTATTTTCAATATTGACAATTTTCAAAAATCAATAAAGGCTCGCTTTCGCTTGAATAAGCGCCAGTTGGTATTGAAATAAAAATTCACAGGCTTCAAGTACTTTTTTCGCTTCCAAGCTATCTTTACCCCAGACGGTAATGCCGTGGTTTCGAATTAACACCGCTCCCTTTTCTTCATTGACAAAAGGAACCATCGCGGCCGCTAAAGTCGGTATATCCGCATAGTTAGGGATAATGGGAATCGGCCATTCCGCCTCCTCTTCCCAGCGGCCAAATGCTTTGATCAGCTCTTGACCTTGAAACACTATTTTCCCCTGATCGCCATACAGTTCAGAAATCACATTATTCGCTACTGTATGCACATGCAAGCTGCAGCCAGCCTTCGTTCGGCGGTAAATTTCACAGTGTAAAAGTGTTTCCGCTGACGGCTTCAAATTCGTCTCTCCGACGGGATTCCCTTCTCCATCGACAAGTAAGAAATCTTCACTCGTTTTTTTGCGCTTATCTTTGCCGCTAGCGGTGACGAGAAATTGGATGGGGTCGTCTTGAACCTTAATGGCTAAATTCCCGCTCGTTCCCATAAACCAGTCACGAGCGGCCAATTCCTCTTTAATTTCGCTTAGCTCATAAGTGCGGGCCACGAATACACTCATTTTTTCCCCACTCCTTGCAAATTTTCTAACACTTCAATACAGTCATAGAACGTTTCAAACGATTGAAACGGGATCGAAAGCGCCGTACATTTTTCCGATAAATAGTCTCTCGCAATGACCGTATCAGCCACTTTAGCCGCTTGCAAGTCGGTGACTGAATCGCCGATGACAATTGTATGTACGTCAGCATTGGCTAGTTGGCGAATAATCGTTGGCTTGCAGCAGCCGCAATTTTGATTCGGACACTGATCATCACACCGATGAGGCCATTGAATCTGAATCACCTCTCCTCTAAAATCTGCTTCATTGCAATATACGCCGGCAATCGAATCAAAAGACTCTAACATCGGCTTGACGAAAAAATCAATGCCACCACTGACGATATAAAGTGGGATGCCTTGTTGTTTGGCATAGCGAACGAAATCAGCAAACCCCTCTCTAATTTCCGCCGTCTCCAACACAAAGTCGATAATGTCTTGCTGTAAAGAAGAAGGCAATAACACAAACATTTGGCCGACTCCTTCTTGAATACTTATCTTCTGAGCTAGAATCTCATTCTTCAATCTCTCACATTCAGGAGGAGCAAAACGTGCCATAATGCTCGCAATATTATCTTTTTTCGTTACCGTTCCATCAAAGTCACAAAAAATAATTGGCTGTTTCAAGATGTTGTACCATCCTTCCATCCCCATAATCGAATCGCTTCTTGTAATTCAACGCTAGCTGTCGCTTCAGGTAACGGAATCCCTGCTTGCACCGCTTCCACCGCTTGCCGAAATGCTCGGCCGCCACCTTTCGCACCTAACGGATGTCCGTGTACTCCTCCACCGGCATTAATGACGCAGTCTTTGCCAAAATCATTGAATAGAAGTGGCGCAATCCCCGGATGAATACCTGCTGATGGGACTGGGAACGTCGGTTTTAAAGCAGACTCCTGTGTTAACGCTTCTTTCACTTTTAGGACTTTCTCTTTTGCTAGCGCCACGCTTCCATAAGGCGATGGGAACAAAGAAAAATCCGCTCCAGCAAGTCTTGTTAATGTACCTAACAACAAAGAGTAAGAAAGTCCGTACTTTTCTGAAGCAGCGATCGCACCGCTAAAGGCTGGGTGAGCCATAATCGGCAAAGCGATGTCATCATCCTCACGCAAGCTTTGTAGCACATCTAAGCCGTAAGTGAAAACGTTAAATAACAGAATGTCCGCTCCTAACTCTTTCGCTCGCCTTGCTTTCTCCCTTAATTCAAACGTGCGTCCAGTTAAATTGACCGCATACAATGTGTGATGTCCTGTTTCCTCGTATACTTGATTGAGAACTTGTTTTCCTTCTGTCACTCTTTTTTCAAATGGAGTCAGCTCATTGTCAAAAAGAATTTCATCATCTTTCACAAGATCGACGCCGCCCAGTGCCTGTTCTCGCAATTGGTCGAGCAAGTAATCCATATCCCGACCGATCACACCTTTAAAGATGCTCATAATTAATGGGCGATCGTAAATTTTCAATTGTTCACGAATACCGCTAATGCCAAAGCGCGGACCCGGAAAATCAACTAACAGCTCATTGTCTAACTTCAAGTCAATTAATTTCACTTGGCCGTCTAATGATAATTTTCCAAAGGTTGTTGTTAATACTGCAGGAATATCGGTTGAAAAATTCGCTCGTGGAAAATCAATATGAATTTTCGCTATTGTTTTTCCGGAAGTGTCCTCTCCGATTTCCTTGATCTCTCTAACCTGGCCCTTATGTTTTTTTAGTTGCTCCTGTTCAAGCAGTGGCAACTCCGTCCAAGAACCAACTGTTAATCCGAGCGCGATGCCTTCTGCTTTTTTCGATAAACTCGCTTGATCCGCAATGATTTGATAAACAGCTGTGACTCCACTCATCTTTTTTCACCTCACATTTTTTCAATCCCGTATGTGTATGCAATAAAAAAACCTCTTCAAATAAGAAGAGGTTTCCGAAAAAACAACTTCTTATCTGTCAACATATCTGTTGTGAGAATTAGCACCGTGCTCATAACGAGTCGGTTGCCGGGCTTCATCGGGCTCATCCCTCCGCCTGCTCTTGATAAGAACCATTTATTAAATTTGTATATCTCATAGATTAACTAGGATTATGCCACGCTCTTAACAAACTGTCAACAAAATTTTAAAAAAACTGAAAAATCCCCCTTCGACAAAGTTCGGGGAGTGACAGGCACTTGTATATGGTATAATATTCTGAAAAAGGAGGGAGAAATGTGATTGAACAAGTGGTTAAGTCGATTCAAGATGATTATCCAGATGATTTTGCTTGGTGTTATGGTTGTGGTCGTTTAAATAAAGAGGGGCATCATTTTCGAACAGGCTGGGATGGCGAACGAACGAAAACGGTTTATACACCTCGGCCTGAACATACGGCAATTCCAGGGTTTGTCTACGGTGGATTAGTCGCCTCATTAATTGATTGTCATGGAACCGGATCAGCTGCTTTAGCTTTACATCGAAAAAATGGACATGAAGTTGGAGATAGCACTCCTCCTCCACGTTTTGTGACGGCTTCACTTAATGTCAATTTCTTAAAGCCGACACCACAAGACGTACCGTTAGTTGCGGTCGGATCAGTGACCGAAATTCATCCGAAGAAATGGAAAGTCGAAACAGAAGTATTTGCCGGTGATATTGTTTGTGCGCAAGGAGAAGTAATAGCTGTTGTGATGCCAAGTACTTTTGCCAAAAAAGACTGAGCATTCGCTCAACACTAAAAAAGACGAAAGCTATCTTTCACAGGTGGCTTCCGTCTTTTTTTAAGTTCTTTTATTCGACAAAAACCGGGGAGTGACAGGCACTCTCAAGAGGAGCTGGCTTGCCGAAATAATACCCTTGGAAGTAGTCGCATTCAAGATCTTTTAGGCATGCCACTTGTTCAGCGGTTTCCACACCTTCTGCAATGACGTGAAAGCCTAATTCATGAGCGACTTGAATGGTTGCAGCGACAATCGCTCGACTTTTGGAGGAATTCGTTATGTCTTGAATAAAGCTTCTATCAATTTTCACCGATGTAATCGGTAGATTTTTCAAATATTGAAGACTAGAATATCCTGTTCCATAATCGTCAAGCTCCACTTCCATCCCGGCGTCTTTAAACTGCTTAATGAGAGAAATGACAATATCCGGATCTTTAATTGCTACACTTTCCGTAATTTCAAGCTTAATGAAAGAAGGGTCAATCTGATATTTTTTACATAGACTTTGAATGTTCGTAAATAAATGATCATCAAAAAATTGCTTCATAGACAAATTGAAGCCAATCTTCACTGGCTTTTGTAGAGATTGCTGTAGCTTTGGCAAATCTCGCAAAACTATATCGAATAATAAATAACCTAGCGGAATAATCAATCCCGTTTCTTCTGCTATTGGAATAAATTCACCAGGGGAAACAAACCCCAGTGTTTCAGGATTCCAACGTACGAGAGCTTCAAAGGTTGCTCCATGAGTAGGGTAATGAGTAACTCCTATACTGAGCGTCATATAATAAAAGGACTGTTTATACGTGATCGGCTCTTCAAATACTTGATAAATACTTTCAATGATCTCTTCTACTTCACCATAAGCAGGATCGAGAAGTACGGCAAATTCATCCCCATGTATTCGAGTGATCACCTCGTTATCATTCGAAATGGTTTCTCGCAACCGTTCACCGACAATTTGAAGAATTTCATTTGATTGATGTACACCTAGACTTTCATTGATCCGTTTAAAATCATCAATATTAATATACAAAAGGTAAAATTCTTCACCTATATGCATTCGCTTCTTTACCACTTGCTCAAAGTAATTAGCATTGTGCAAACCCGTCACCGGATCTTCAAGCGTCTTTTTCAATAACGTTTCTTCAAGGTTCTTTTTCTCGGTAATATCATTTCGAATCGCAACAAACTGATACAGCTCTCCTTCTGTGTCTCGAAAAGGAACAATCGTCGTATCTACCCAATAATACGATCCATCCTTCGCCCGATTTCGAACTTCTCCACTCCATATGTCTCCATTACAAATGGTGCGCCACATAGCTTCAAAAAATAAATCATCATGATAATTAGAATTAACAATGCGATGCGTTTTACCTAATAGCTCAAGAGATTCATATTTTGAAATTTCACAGAATTTATCATTAACGAATGTAATTACGCCATTTCGATCAGTGATGGCGATAATAGATTTCTGATTCAATGCATGTAGAATATCAAATACTTCTTTATATGTATGCTGCAATTGTGTACCTCCTCCATCAATAGGAGTAGTTTTGTTTGATCAAAATCCCCCAATCTATTATACCACGATAAAATACCTAAAAACACGAATCCCCAGACAAATAATATAAGTGATATCCAAAATAAAAACGACTCCCTATTCGACAAAATGCGGGGAGTGACAGGCACCTTCACAAGCCCAAAAAAGGATTCAGCGCACTAACACGCTGAATCCTTTTTCATTTTCTTTATCGCACAAGAGCGATAATTCCTTCGTCATCGTCAAGAACCAATTCAATCCCGGCAGCAAAGGGGTCCATGTTCATCTGTTTATCGAGCCAAAAACGAAGCGCTTCGATCATGTGAACCGTCGCTAAAATTTGCTTCCGGCCTGTCCAATGCGCTTCTGCTGAAAAACCGTAGTCATCATCGTACATTAACTCGATTTCTACTTCTTGAGGCGTGATTTGCTTCTGATGAGCAAGATGCAAACAAAGAGCATTGATGATATCTTGCTCAGAAATTTTTATTTTTGCCATGCTTCATCATCCTTGCGTTTCTTTTTCAAAGTCGTAAAGATTTTGCGAGCAATCATCACAATCGCCACGATCGCCAACATATTAATCATAAAGCCAAGAATTGAACCTAAAATACCAAGATCTCCAAGCAAACTGCCAAGTAGGAAACCGGCTAAACCACCAAGCATCATTCCTTTTAATAGACCGCCCTTATTCGACTTAGTCGCTGTTGACTTTTTCGCTGTTGTCATTGAATCTTGCTTGTCCTTGTCTTTATTAACCGTTGACGTGCTATTGCTATTCGTTGAGTTATAAGATTTTTTACCAGATTTATATTTCTTTGCACTCACAGCATATGTGCTTTGATCCATCACATGTGCAAGCGGAGCGAAACACAAACTGAAAACTAATAAAGATGCCATTATTTTTTTAATCATTTGAAACCCTCCATTTTTTTGATCATCATTTTTGTCACTACTTAGCTGTTCTTTCTATACGCTAAACCTCCTTTTTCCAAATAAAAAGGGCCTACACCAAGTTCGGTATAGGCCGTAAACATATAAAGAGACCTCTACCGTTCTAGGTAAGGTCTTGCTAACAACATTCAAAGTTGCCAACAAAGCCGAGAGCCATATGCTCCGTAATGACGACTTTGCTGTAAAAGCTACTCCCCTTATAAGGAATATTAACGATTTATTAATAGCCTAATGGAATAACAGACAAATGTCAAGGAAGTTACTCATCGACTAACATAACTTCCCCACTTCTGATACACAACATGCTGCAATAGAGCATAACAACCATAAGAAATCGACGCTTGGTTATGCTGAATAATCACATTTTGATACTTCTCTCTCCTATTCATCAACGATAAATTCGCTAAATGTGTAAAAGATGGTCGTACGACTAATTTGGTCAAATAAGCCGATTGCTTAGCCCCCGGCTTTCGCTTTTTGTTCAACTCGGCAATAATTTTCTCTGCCGTCCCGATACCAATTCCATGTCCATAATACGTCCCATCTTCAAGAACAACGGCATTTTCTCCTCTCCACTGAGGCTTATTCGGATCAAACTCCTCATTTTTAAAATAGACGACATCCCCCGGTAAAGCATGCTCCCTCTCCCTAGCTGTCAACCCAAGGTCAGGGTCGGCATGCCAACTGTATAAATGAATCGCTGGAAACCATTGATTAAAAACCGCTTCCCCAATCACCTTTAACACCGCATGATAATACACAATCAGCTTTGCTGTTGCACATTCAAATGCATATTGCGAACTATTTTTGTAAATATCTAAAATCGCATCCGACGGCTTCACATCTGACCGTTGTTGAAAGCCGCCAAAAGGAGTCACATACCAATATTGCGGATTCGCACGTGATGTTTCAAATACAGCAAATCGTACCTTGCTGTCATTTAACGCTCTAGCGCTTTGCATGATGCTTTTTCGCATATTCACTTCAAAGGATAAATCACCGATAGATGGATAGGCATACACAACAAGGGCTTTGCTCATTTCTTCAATAATCTTATGTTCCACACTGCCAGCTGGCCAATGATCCGTTTGCTGAAAGGGCATTCCTGCTACTGTAATCATGTGTTCCCCCCTTTACCCCGCATTAACGGGCTGTAAGACCTCCACCGCGACATGGCAGAAGAAGCGCAGACGTGTAGGTAGGAGATCAACAGCCCGTAAAAGCCCGATTGGTTCAACTAACAATCAGTGAGGGATGAAGAACCCCTCACTGATTGAAGTTTCACTTTACCCCACATTATTACTTACCCTATTCAAAGAGAAGGCTCCACATGCCTACATATTACTTCGCGGGGCTTCTTCTTCCAAAGATCCACTGCCAAAAGGAAGCAGAAGTCGGTCGTTCCGGTTTTTCGTTTTTTCTACCCATTGAAAATCGCAACGGCTCCCAAAACCGTAACGCTACTAACAAACCGCTAATCACGACGGCAGAAAGCGCAAACGTCAACCATGGAATCGATGAGGATGTGCCTAAACGAAGCAACTGCCCACCTGCAAATTTTCCAGCTCCTTCTCCCACGCCGGAAACAAAATTAGTAAGCCCGAAAAATACACCGATCATTTTGGCTGTTCCAAGCCGTGATACGGTCGCATCCATCGTTGGCAAAATCAACATCTCGCCAATAATAAAAATCACTCCGCTAGCTAAGAGCCAATAGAAATTCGTCGAGAAATAAATCGAACCAAGCCCCCCACCGATAAACAAAACACCTAAAGCCAACACATTCATCGGATGCGCTTTTTCAATAAACCACCTTGAAATAGACGTTTGCAAGACAACGACAATGACCGCATTGACCGTCCAAATCAAACTCACCACACTCGAATCTGGCAAAATGTCCTCCGCTCGTAAAGGTAAGCTCAAAGCCAGCTGCGTATACAACGCCCAAATCAAAATGCTCACTAGTGAAAACACGACAAAGGCTTTATTTTTGAAAATCTCCATATACGCTTTCACTGGAACCGTTTCACAAGGCTCCTCGCCACACCCTTTTGGTAGCATGAACAAACTGATCAACCCCGATAATATATAAAGGCCGGTCGCCGTATAAAAAATGAGCGAGAACTCCCCACCCAATATAAAGTAAGTTAATAAACCAGCAATCGCAATCCCAACATTGGCCGCTACCCCTCTTAAAGAAAAGGCTGTCGTCTTATTGTCCTCCTCCGAAGCAATGGCTGCAATTGCGGCTTTCGTGGACGGCGTATTTAAGCCAACACCTAATCCACTCAGTAATCCCATACTCATCAACAACCAAACCGTATCAAAAAGCAGAAAACCAGCGATTGCCGCTCCATTTAGCCATGCACCGACGGCGATCACTCCTCTTCGACCAATCCGATCGGCCAACCATCCACCGAACAAACTACTCAATTGATAAGTAAGAGGAGACATCGCCAAAATTAAACCAATTTCAGCAATCGTCATCCCTTTGTCTACCTTTAGAAAAATCGGCAAAAGTGGCACCACCATATATGTACCAAGATGAGTCAGCAATACCCCTATGAGCAAGACTTTCATATGGAAGCCACTTTCCTTCCAACCACCGAACAAGGCCATGCTCCCACCTCCCTTTCACTTAGCATTTGCAATTCCTCGTGAAAGATGTAAAGGAGAGGAGTGAAGTCATGAAAAAGAAGTGCTCCATTAAAGAGAAGCACTTCACATCTTAAAACAAAAACAACCCTAAAGAAATAATCGCTCCGCTAACAAATAACAGAATGAGACAGAAGCCCATAATGTCTTTTGCTTTTAATCCCGCAATCGCCAATGCCGGCAATGCCCAAAATGGCTGAATCATATTCGTCCAAGCATCTCCCCATGCCACAGCCATCGCTGTTTTTGCGATCGATACGTCCAAACTTTGGGCTGCCTCTAGCATTACTGGTGCCTGAACCGCCCATTGACCTCCACCCGAAGGAACGAAAAAGTTCACAAGACCGGCACTCCAAAAGACGAATACAGGGAACGTGCTTTCCGTTGAAATTGAAACGAAAGCTTCAGATAACACTGTCGCTAACCCTGAGGAGACCATAATTCCCATCAAACCTGCATAAAACGGGAATTGAATAATAATCCCGCTCGCTCCTTTCACCGCATTTCCGACCGCTTCTAAAAAACGTTTCGGTGTGCCATGAAGCAAAATCCCAAGGAATAAAAAGATGAAATTGACGATATCTAAATTCAAATTCCAGCCATTATTCACAAAATAAAAGGCTAAAAATGCTAGTCCTAGAAAACCAGTCACCAGCGAGACGATCCGACTGTTTTCTAATCGATCGGCTGGCGTTAACTCTGCCGCTTCAACGGTTGCTGCCTGAAAAGAATCCACATCCTCTAGTAAAGAGCGATCAATCGTCACCGTTTGATCCTTTGTCGGCATCATCAAGCGATTAACGAGCGGAATCGTCACAAACAGAGCGGCAACGATCACTAAATTATACGTTGAAAATACCGTTTCACTCGTTGGCACAATGCCGATGATATTTTCGGAAAAATGCTCCGGTGTCGCAATCGTCAATGGGACTGAACCAGATAATCCACCATGCCAGACAAGAAATCCGCTATATGCACTAGCAATTAACAGGCGATAATCCACTCCATCCACTTTTTTCGCTAACTCTCTCGCAAATAACGCCCCAATGACCAAACCGAATCCCCAGTTGATCCAGCACGCTAAAAGTGAAATGACAGAAACAAGAACAATTGCCTGCCCTGGAGACTTCGGAATCGAAGCTAACTTCCCCAACACTTTCTTGAAAAGTGGACTGCTCGCCAGCGCATGACCGGTGATCAGCACGAGCACCATCTGCATTGCGAACGCCAGCAACCCCCAAAAACCGCCACCCCAGTACTCCACTACTTGAATCGGAGTACTATCAGTCAAAATCAATGATAGACCAGCAACAAAAAAGGTAAGAATAATAACAAATAAGAACGGGTCTGGCAAATACCTTTGCATTAACTTGTTGGATAACGAAATAATCCCCTTCAACTTTTTCTCCTCCCCACTTCCATAAATACATAATTTTCTAACTTTTTATACATATTCCAGCTTTTCTTCTCATCTCCTCTTTCTTTTCATAGACATATACTGACAAATTCATACAATCCCCCAAAAAATACGTATGGACACTTCTGCGTCTATGAGAATATTTTTTCGAAAGAGAAGAAAACTAAAAAGGAGAAATAGAAAGGAGCGATCAATCATGGGACGCGGAAAAGGCTTTAACCATAAAGAAAAGGGTAATCCGGGAAACTACACAAATAAGATTGCCAAAGGGGCGAAGGAACAGAAAGATCTAGTTGAACCAATTGATGATATTGCCACATATGAAGCATTTAAAAATCGAACGAATGAATAAAAAAACTCATCTATCATTATCGAAATAAAAAAGGTTGTTCTATCAGCCCAAACATCGACTGATAGAACAACCTCAAGCTCAAACATTTACTTAACCACTTTCAATATTTCCTTAAATTCAGCTGTATCCGCTGATTGTAGCAGTTCGTATAACGCCATTTCCACGCTTGTCGGCAAAATGCCAAGCGCTTTCATTTTTTCAAGACCGATTTGTTTATTCGCTAACGTCCGGGAAGACACCGCATCGGCGACGATTTGTACCTCATAACCTGCTTCCTTCAACTCCGCGCTCGTTTGGTACACACAAATATGCGTCTCAATACCGCCAACTAATATTTGCTTACGCCCCGTCGCTTCCACCGCTTGCTTAAACTGTTCATTTTTCCAGCCGCTAAATGTCATTTTGCTAATCGGCTCAAGCCCTGATAACTCGTCCGCAAGCTCTTCTACCGTCGCTCCTAACCCTTCTGGATACTGCTCAAGCCAAATGATCGGGACGTTTAACATTTGCATCCCTTTAATCAGCTTTTGTAGCTGCTGGATCATTGTTCCGCTCTCATGAACAACACGAGCGAGCTTCCCTTGGACATCGACTAATACAAACACCGTTTCATCTTTGTTCAACATCTGATTCACTCCCTTTTAAGAATCTAATCGCTTCATAAATTCTTCCGCGGCACTGTATCCTTGCTGCCTTAAATACCAATTATTCGCCGCCGCTTCAATTAACCCTGCCACATCCCGACCTGGCTGAAGCTGAATTTGAATGTGCGGAATCTTCACACCCATATAATCCGTGAACTTCTCTTCAACTTCTAACTCATTGTTCAACGAGTTAGTTTCCCATTTCGTTAATTCAATATCGAGCGCAACCCGTGTTTCATCCTGGAACGCCTTCCTTCCATACAAACGCACAACATTTAATAAACCGATGCTTCTTAAAGCAAGGAATTCCTTATTCGTTTCATTATGAGTCCCAAGCAATGTTCGCGGACTAAGCTTCCGCAACACAACAATATCATCCGCCACCAACCGATGGCCGCGACCAATTAACGTATGAGCCGTCTCACTTTTGCCAACTCCCGATTTCCCCCGCAGTAAAATACCGATCCCAGAAACATTGACACAAACACCATGTATCGCTGTTTCTGGAGCGAGCATTTTCAACATATATGTATGAAGCTTCGCAACAAAGACCGTCGTCGGCCCCTCCGTCCGCAATAAAGGAATCCCCGTTTGCGCACAGCATTGCCTTAATTGCGTCAGTTCCTCCTGTTTTCCAGTGACGATTAGACACGGAGGATTATATTTCATAATATTGCCGATCCGTAGCTTCTGCTCTTCCACGCTTAATTGCTGTAAATAATTGAGCTCATCTCGACCAAGAACTTGCACATGCTCCATCGGCAAAAAGTCAAAGTAATCAATAAATTCTAACCCTGGACGAGTTGTCTTTGACTTGATGATCAGACGACTCAAATACTCTCCGCCCGCCACAACCTCCAACGAGAACTGGCGAACAAGCTGCTCCACCTCGATTGTCTTCATGCCACACACTCCTTTAATACCACAAATTATATCAGATTTACAGCAAAATCCCTCTCATTTTTTAACTGCTGATACAATAGCCAATGCAATCCATGCTACAGCCACAGTATGAGCGAAAAATACAAAGTCTGTTAATATGTAACGCCCTACAAAAAATGCTAGCAATCCCATGACAATATAAGATGTCGTACGAATGAATGTCGTTTCCTTTAACTTTAGTAAATACATTACCCCTTCAACAACGCCAACAATAGTGAAGACGAGAACTAACCTTACTAATATATCCAATCTATAACCACCTATCTTTAGAACATTAGGATTCTTTGTCATTTATCTTGTCATGTAATCTAATCATCGCGACTCCGATCAACACCATCCCAGTCAATGTTGCTCTCTCGCCCAATGCCTCCATTCCAAACATCGGCAGCAGTAAATTCACAACAAATATTAATATAGCAATAGAAATAATCATTCTATCTAGCATTTGTCACACCCCTTTTAAAAGTTAGCTAATTCCTGTTGAACACGTTCACGAAACTCATCATCCGTTAAAAATTTGAGCTGAAAACTATTCATACTTAATGAAAGCTTCTTTTGTTCAAATAAATTTAAGTCATTTGCGAAAAAAGCTAGTTCCGCTTGATTCCCTTTTTTATCAGTCGCATACATCGCCATCGTAAGCACAAAAGCAGTCGATCCACCTTTTTGCCCAGCATGTTCGAGCCATTCCTGATTTTTCGGATTGTCCATTAATGATTCCATAACAGGATCTAAATGTTCATAGACGGACTTCTTGAAAAATGTTTTGCTATTGAGCTTTTCCATAATCGCTACATAGTCTGCTGTCGTTGCTCGCGTTAAACGATCCGACCAAACCTTTTGAAAATCCATATCGAGCATTTTCACTAACTGCTTCTTCTCTTCATCCGAAGGCGGCTCGTTTTGCCATTGTTGATGGATGGCAGTAGATCGCTCACGATATTCAGCCATATCCATCTCTTTTAATGCTTGCAACGTTACTTCTTTCGTTAAATTCTTCTCTTTCATAAGCTGTAAAGGAACGAACAATGTACTAACCATCGGGTAAATCGGTTCATGATCTTTCACACCTACTTCTTCAAGAACATGATTGATATTTTCAAGCCCAAGCACTTGGATTAAATAGTCCGTATTGGCATTAGAGCTGTAGGCGATCATTCCCTTTGCCACTTCGCTCAAAGAAACACTATTCATCTCTTTATCTTTTTTTACAGAATCGATCCATGCCTCATGCGCACCACCGTCCGTTTTTGGGACATAATAAGTATCCAAGTCCTTAAATACTACTGGCTGTTGCGGATCAATTCGTCCATCCGCTGCCTGCTTGGCATACTCAATCGCTACAATCGTTTTGACTGTGCTCGCTAACGGAAGCGACTCCTCATCATTGACCTCTATCCACTTTTCCTTATTATGCTTAACAGATAAGGCCACATTTTTACTCTCAGCGTTCTCCTTTAAAAACTCCAAAATATATTCAGGATCATCCTTTTGAAACATCCAAATGCCGACTCCAATTACTAAAATGATAGTAACGACAATCCCAATACCTATCCAAAGTATCATCTTCAACCGTGACACCTCCTAATGATATATACGAATTATCCAGCATTTGGTTTCATAAAAAAAATAAAAACACCTTCCACTCATGGAAAGTGCTCTTAACAAAACTTATAAGCTATCTTGCTTCAGATCGCCAGTTTTTCCTGTGTACGGATTAAAATAAAAATAGGCATCTAGCTGACTTGAATAAAACACATAGACTTGGTCTTCTTGATGTTTTTGATTATGATGAAACCCCATCGTTGTTTGATAATCTTTTTCTAGCATCTCTAAAGCTTCATTCACTTCATATTGAGGCTTTGTAATAAAGAAGTAGCTAGGAATAACCAATAATAACAACACTGACAATACGTTGATCGTGAATCGAGCGGTCTTTCTCTCACTAAAAATAAAAATGATATTGGCTAAAACAGCCACCACATAAAAAGTTGTAACATGAATTGTGCCCATTATATCTGCATATTTCTTCTGGAAAAAATATAAGAGCAGGCATTCGATCATTAATAGTGCAATGATGACAACATTAATTGTTCTTCCCATTCGCCTCTCCCTATAACCAATCAATTAGTCTTCAAGCTTCAAATAATATGATCGATTCGATTAATGACTTTCACATAAATATTCTTTCTCGTCCTTTTCAGTATGATTAGTACTGGTAACAAAAACAATTGAACCATACTTATAGTAACCCCTGCTTTTAAAAAAGAGTTAAACATGAAATAAGCCGTATCTAAACGTAAAAATAGGAAAGAGAAGCCACCTAGAAAAATAGCCGAAACGAAAAAACCTAATTCATAAGGAAACTTTTTCTTGAAAGAATAAATAATAAATTTCACACTGATCGATGCTAAAATTGCATACAGTATAGAGAAAGTAACACTCAAAATAGTTATCATAAAGCTTTTTTGTTCTTTCTAAACAACATATTTAAAAGTATTATAGTAGCTGAGATAATGAAAGATTTTAAAAAATTCTCTGACCAGTTGAACACATCAAACTTCAAATAATCATATGTAACTAAAGATATGAAAAATAAAAATATAACAGATGAAACAATTAGTATTTTCCGAGAATTCAACTTCATCGTATGCCTCCCGTATGTATTTCACCTTATTGTAGTGAATTTATTATTGTAACTACTTCTAAATTATTCCTCAGAAGGTTTTAATATCGTTCTCCTTACTATACCAATCACTGATCCACACGCTAAAATAATCAATGAAATGTAAACAGTATCCAGTTTCCCTTGAAGGATGACAAAAATTAAAATCGATACCAACACTACAAAAGTAATTAATATACTGTCTAACTTTTTCATAGACTCGCCTCCATTTTACTTTGATTGGTCCACACTTTCACTTCTTCATAAAACCCCTTAATACTATATTAGATATAATAATATTCATGAAGTATTTTGAGACTCCCACGGCTAAATCCACAAACTATGAGAGTCTCAAATCTTAAAGCCGGACTTCCTTAGAATAAAAAAAGTTGTAATAAAAATAATTGGAAAAGAAACTACTAAGTATAAAATATCCTTAGGCATGAACATGTTAAAAAAGTAAAAAAATAAAGTTACCCAAATAAATGCAACAACAATCCCTAGTGTTTTTTTCATAGATACTTATACTACCCTCCCTCTATCAGTGTTGATTTCTCGCTGATTTAACATTTCGGGGTATTTTGCACAACGCCCCGAAACGGTTTAATAAGCTATAAGCGAAAGCGCAGGAAAAAATGGGCATCGTTATAGTATCCTAAGCCACATCTTTTGATGAATCTAATTTTATTATTGTAACTACTTCCAAATTATCTCTCAGAAAATTTTAATATCGTTCTCCTCACCATACCCGTCACTGACCCAAACGCTAAAATAATCAATGAAATGTAAACAGTATCTATGCCCCCTTGAAGAATGACAAAAATTAAAACTGATACCAACACTACAAAAGTAATTAATATAAAGTCTAATTTTTTCATAGACTCGCCTCCACTTTACTTTGATTGATCCACACTTCCACTCCTTCATATATTTCACATTTCAAAAACTCCACAATATGCCTTCTGGAACATTCCAATAGCTATCTAAAATATCATTTTTAACTGAGACACCTTTTTAATAATACATACGAATTATCCAGCATTTGGTTTCACAAAAACAAAAAACACCTTCCGCTCTGATTTACCCGCATACATCTGTGCGTCCGCTTGTGCAAACAGCTGAGTCATTTGTTCAAAAAAATGAGGGTGATAAGCAGAGCCAATGGATAACTGGATTGATCGCTCGTTCTGACTATTGTTATACTCATCAATAGCAGATGTTATTTGAGATAGCCCGTGATAAGCCAATCTAAAAAACGACCTTTCCCTGATGAAGCACTTAGGAAAAGGCCGTACCTTCTTCATATATCAAACTCTGCCAACTTTTAACTTACTGCAATTTCTCCACATACTCCCGAACCATATTAGGCGTCACTACTTTACGAGTTGGGATCAAGCGATGATTCGCTAACACATTAATTTTCTCTGTCACTTCATTAATGCGATCAATCGTAAATTCCTTCCCCGCTTTGCACAACTCCACTGCCTCTGCAATATACGCCTCACGCTGCTCGTCTAACAAGGCAAATTCTCTATATAGTTTATTTTGCTTCTCAGCATGTAATATAAGGTCTTTATGTACACTCATGATTGTGCCTCCTAGGATTAGTCTACTTTCTATATTAGCAAGTTCACATGGAAAACTGAAGATGATAAGTTTTTAATTTTCAATCATTTATTCGTGGGACAAAGGAACAGATACCTTGCCTCTCTACTTCCCACAACACTTCTTATATTTTTCCCCACTGCCACAAGGACATTTCTCATTACGACCAACCTTACCCGTATGCATAGGCGTTAATGATTGAGTTCGAAGGTGTTTTCCCATTTCAGCCAGCTCTTGTGGCGTGTATCCTCTGTTTTCCCAAATACGAGTCGTATTGGCAATCATCGTGATCGCATGCGCGTATTCATTCAACTGCTTCATATCTTGGAATTCAAAACGTTGTAAAAACTGCTGAACGGTTAATTGAAAGTCAGACTGGGCCACTTGTAAAGAAAAGACGAGTTCTTCGATTTCCTCGTGAACCATCAATGTACTGCCACCGAAGAAGTCTTTTGCTAACATACGGGCAAACTTGTCTTGCTCCGGTGTATGCTCAATATAAAAATCATCTACGTAACGAAGTAATTCTTCTTTTTCAGGTACGTAAAAAGGTTTTCCTAAAGTTTCTGCTAAAAAACTAGCATAGTCATCAAACAATTCAATAGCATGATGCATTAATGCTCGATCGTGTGCAAATATATCTGCTTCTTCTAGTTGCATAGCATAGTGCGAGTCTTTCAAAACCGCCATAAGCTCCTTTCTTGAAAGAGCTGGTTCATTTTGTCCGTTATATATTTCTAGAAACTTCGAATAATCGATCTGACCATAAAGATTGACACAGGCAATAGCATACTGGTAAATGAGCTCCTTATGAGGCACAGCACCGAGGTCAATGATATCGGAACGACGGTACTTATCGGAAAGGATCATGTAGTTTTTATGATCAATATGGCTCCACTCCGTCTTTTTATATTTCACATACTTTAAACTGTCATTAATATAGTCGGTATCTAGCGGTACATATCGCTGCCGCTCTGCCCAAGCAACTGTTTGTAAAAAGTCCGGATGTGTTTGATCATGATATACCTTTAAAAACTCTTTGTAGCCAGGCGGACCACCTACATCTTCAGGTGGTGCTGTTCCCTCTCCTGCTAGCAAAGTCGGGTATCCGAAATAATAATCATCCACCGTCTGTTCCAACTCCACCTTAATACGCCAATCATCGCCAAAATCATAGCCATATAAGAGAGAACCGTCTCTTTCTAAATACTTGTCTATTTTCATCCGTGACGGTTGCTTAACATTTTTTTCACTTTGAAATGCTTCATTACTTGTAACAAACCATTCATCTATTTCTATGCCAAAAGAATGATACGGCTCTAACTCACTTTGAAAATTAGTCACGTGCTGAATGGTTTCATGCAGTCGATGAAATGTCACACCTGCTGGCAAAACGACGCGCCTCCACACCACTGGTTCAACATCCTCAAATGTTAGTTTGATAATATACGCTTTCATAGGTCACCTTCTCTTTTACTTTTTCCTTCTATACATTAGCTACACGCTCACTCAATACCACCGTCAACTTCTCCTTCGTTTCCTCCGAAGTCACAACACAGCTTGTGGAAAAGAACCTTTTTTTGATGATCAATTCATATCCTGCATTCACTTCTTTATCAAAACCGTAAAATCTGTGATCCATCGTAATCGGCACGAACTGAAATGATTTTATTTTACTCCAAGGAATGAAGCGATTTCCACTTAGTAACCCGCCTTCAACTACCGCAAACATATTCAATAAGTTGTCCGAATGTGTAAACGGCAAGAAAATTAATAGAAAGAAAGACCAATTAAAGCCTTTTATAAATAGCCCTAAAATAAACATAACAAGTACGAATACAAGTACAAATGAATATAAAATAATGCCGCCTTTTTGTTTAGAAAACGTCGGAAGATTGATCGCCTTCTCAGGATATTTTCTTAACGTTTGAAGCTCCTCATCTGTCATTGGAAACATAACATTCTGATTCATCTTCAGTAACACTCGAATAAATTGATAACTATAATAGCCAATCACACTGAAAAATAACATACATAAAAATAATTTCAATTCAATCACCACTTTTCCTAAAATACCATTTCTCTTACCTTATATACGGATGAAATAGGAAGAAGTTTCATCTGAGGGACAAGGGACCCGTCCCCTAGGTTCATTTTTTCATGTATAACCAATCCAGTCCACTCATACCTTTAAATGATTAAGTTTTATCACAGGAGGGTATGAGAATGAATCAACAAACACCGTCATTTGCGAGTCATATTGATCCATATGTATATCAAATGTTTCAAGGGGTTACAGGCACTGAACTAGTTGTTCAAACGACGCAAGGGACAGTTTCTGGAAGGCTGAAAACGGTGATGCCTGATCATATTGTCGTTGAATCGGGTGGGTCTCCTTTTTATATTCGTATTCAACAAATTGTTTGGGTGATTCCAAGGGGATAAGGAGGAATACGATGTTTAAGCGTGAAAATCGATTGTTAATTGCCCTGCCAATTCCAGAGCATGGTGATCCAAATGCTGCCGCAGCTGTTCAAGAGCTGTTAGGTGGGAAGTTCGGAGAGATGTCGACGTTAAATAATTATATGTACCAATCGTTTAACTTCCGCCGCAAAGATAAGCTTAAGCCTTTTTACGACCTTGTTACTAGCATTACTGCTGAGGAGTTCGGACATGTCGAACTTGTTTCTAATACGATTAATCTGTTATCAAGGGGAAATACCTTTTACACAGGAGACCCAGACGCGACCCCTTTACGTATCGGGAAAGATAGTCGCAATACGTATCATTTTATCGCGACCGCTCAAGCTTCTTTAGCTGGCGATTCGATGGGACGGGCTTGGACAGGAGACAATGTGTTTAGTAGTGGAAACTTAGTGTTGGACTTGCTTCACAACTTTTTCTTAGAAGTCGGTGCTCGAACACATAAGATGAGGGTATATGAGATGACGGAGCATGAAACGGCTCGTGAAATGATCGGTTATTTATTAGTTCGCGGCGGAACGCATGTTTTAGCTTATGCGAAAGCTTTAGAGATCGCCACAGGTGTAGACGTGAAGAAGCTGATTCCGATCCCTAATTTATCCAACACGAAATTCGACCATACCCGAAAATTTGAGGAACAAGGATTAGCCAACGTTTTATATACATGGAATGATGTTGGAGATTACAGCGATATTAAACAAATCTGGAAGGGAACGAATCCAGAAAGTGGCCATCCACTTATCGTGAAAGAAGGCGCACCAAAAGGAGCTCCCATTCCTAACTTAGACGACCTTCCAGAAGAGTTCGCTCCTGGCATTGATCGAGATGATTACGTCAAAATCGCCAAACGTTTAATGGAAAATTTGTAGAGGGACGAAGAAGCGATCCCCGAGGAGGTACTCATGATTTGATTATTCATGTAGTAAAAAGAGGAGAAACGTTATGGAATATAAGTAAGCGGTATGGTGTCAATATTGCACAAGTTATTGCCGCAAATGGACTTCCTAATCCTAATCAATTAGTTATTGGCCAGTCGATTATTATTCCGATCGCTGCCCGTCGCCACACGGTTCAGTCGGGAGAATCGTTATGGCAGATTGCACAGAAATATGGCGTGAGCGTTGCGGCAATTGCTCAAGCAAATGGAATGAGCAGCACAGCCATCCTCAACCCAGGAATGGTTTTATTCATTCCACCTCGAACACATACGGTTCAGCGCGGAGAAAACTTACAGCAAATCGCTCAACGTTACGGTATCACAGTACAAGAAATGATAAGAGCCAATCAAATTCAAAATCCTAATCTCATTTCTCAAGGAGCAGTACTCGTCATTCCTTTTCCTAAACCCATCATTGATGTCAACGCCTATACAATTAACGAGGGGGAACAAGGAGGAAAAGAAATTCGTGAGGTGGGGGATGATTTAACGTACGCCTCCCCTTTTGCTTACACGATGAAAGCAGATGGCGGATTAGAGCCTATCGATGACAGTGCGATCCTTCAAGCCGCTCAAGCAAAAAAAGTCGTTCCGTTAATGTGCATCACCAACTTTACGAGCGAAGATCCCGGATCAAAATTGGCTCATACAATCCTTTCAAGTACATTGCTACAAAATCGGTTATTAATTAATATTGAAAATATCATGAAAGAGAAAGGCTATAGAGGATTAAACGTTGATTTTGAGAATGTGTATCCGTCTGATCGTGAACTGTATAATCAATTTTTACAGCGTGCCGTAGATCGTTTGCGTCCACAAGGATATTCTGTTTCAACCGCTGTTGCGCCGAAAACAAGCTCCGAACAAAAAGGACTATTATACGAAGCACATGATTATGCCGCTCAAGGAAAAATTGTTGATTTTATCGTGTTAATGACATATGAATGGGGCTATCGCTTCGGCCCTCCACAGGCGATCTCTCCGCTCAATCAAATGAAGCGGGTCGTTGATTATGCCGTCAAGGTCATTCCAAGAAATAAAATTTTTCTCGGCTTCCAAGTGTACGCTCGCGACTGGCTCCTTCCTCACGTTCAAGGCCAGGAAGCCCAAACATTCGATATGCAGGAAGCGATTCGTCGGGCGGTCAAATACAATGCCGTTATTCAATACGACAAAACATCACAATCCCCATTTTACCGTTATTGGGACGAAAAAGGCCGTCAACACGAAGTATGGTTTGAAGATGCTCGCAGCGCCCAAGCCAAATTCGATTTAGCAACGAATTATAATTTACGTGGAATCAGCTATTGGGTACTCGGCTACCCATTCCCCCAAAACTGGGTGCTGCTTGAAGCGAACTTTAGAATACGGAAATTGCGGACATAGGGACAGGTCCCTTGTCCCACTAACTAAAAGAGGGTGAGCCTCAACGATCATCGTTGGGTCTCACCCCCTTCTCTTCCTATTTATTAGTCCTATGTCTCCGATGCGTCGGTAACCGTATTCTTTTGATAATTTTCATAATCATAAGCTGTATTTAAGATGATATAATCATGAATCGCTTTGACTTTTTCGGTTCCGATTTAGCATCGAGCAAATAGGAATATCCAAAAGAATGTTCAATTAGATTTCCTAGTTCATCCGCATGTTTCTGTGCCACTTACAGGTTTCTCCTCACCTTACTCAGCTTTGCAAGCTCCCCTTTAACCAAGGTCGAGGTCGATAGGGACCGATTGGGATTTCGATTAGGCTAGTTTTTCCTCGTTGATCCATCTTGTATATTTCATCACACAATTTCGCATCAAACCCAAGTAGAGGATGTCCTCCCATCTCCAGGGCTGAGGCGACTAACAGTAATCGTTGCACGAGCATTCCCGCCTCCATTTGTTGAATACGATAGCCTCTGTACCCCAATTCCGATATTAAGTGATCTTTATCTCCTGTTACATGAAAACAAAGCGGCACTTGGAACAAATTCACATTCCCTGCAGACATTCCAGATTGCAAACGGAGTCGATGATCACCGGGTTCTATCTGTCGTAACGTATGATCAGTGCTATCATAATGATAAGCACCATCCGGAATACCTTCCACGTTATTCAAACATACGTACAATGAAACACGAGGCTTTTGCACCTTATGGGCTTCATCCAAATCATTTCGATACGAGTACGCAGATGTTGCTTCCTGTAGCAGGGTGGCCAACTGCGATTGACTCACCTTCCCCAAAATGAAATCCATGTCCGGTGAAAATCGCTTATGACAAACCGCTGCTAGATCATACGATAACCGCTTCATATGAGGGAGAGTTATCTCTTGATTCACACGATTCAATTTTTCCTCTGCCTTTATTTGCCGAAACGATTGAGTTGATTTTAGTATAAACGCTTCATTCATCTTCGTTAACATCGGAAACGTTTTGATTCGCTCTGATCGGATGTAATGATTACTTTGAATAGCTTCCAACTCTCGACACAGTTCAACGGCAGAAACAAGTTCATTTCTGCCACCTCTGCTAGTCAACCAAATCATAGGTTCCACTGTTAGCGGGATAACTGCATATACACTTTCCTCTTCTCCATTTAGTCCGAGTAGATGGTTGATCGCCCGATCGAGATACTGGAAGTACACCCCCGAAGCAAAACCAAACCGTTTGGCTACTTCCAGTAATTGTCCAATCAGTACACCAGCATCCAGCCCTTGCAGGCGGTAGGAAAAGTTATTGTATTTATAAAAGTTTTTCCAAAACATTGTCGACACAAACACCGTACCAAAACAAGCTGACACATCACAGCGGTTGCCAAGAGACTTAGCGATATATGAATCAAAATTGCCTTTCCTCAACAATATCAAGCGATGGTGTGCCACATCATAATGGTACACTCCATTAGGTAAATCCTCCATCTTTAGATACACGTACAATTCGTTTGGATATAACGCCCCACCAGAAGGAACAAATCGCCTGTACGACTGCATGAGTTCCGTTTCTTGATTTGTGATAGGAAAGACTGACTGAGAAATTTGAGTCAGGCCGAATACATACCAGAGAAAATGACTGATTTTCCGAATGTTAGGCTTTCTTGGTGCTTCCCATTCTTCAAGCGTAAGCGGTACTTCCAGAGATAATGGAAAGACAGGCAACCCACGGTAGAGTTTATATGGAAGCGGTGCATCTTCCCAATCCACTTTCCAGTCCGTTGAGCTTACTTTGTCAACGTCAAAATGTAGATTATGCAGAAATGTCTCTAGATCCATCCTCCTACCCTCCTCGTTACTGCTTATGGAAACGGATGTGGATGTGGATTGAGCTGTTCGAGTGTCAGCGGTTGCTTCGAATATCCAAGTTCCATTGGTACCCGTAGCACCCTCTCCAGCCCTGTTACTCTCGTCAAATGATGTCCGAATGTCATTGGCAACATTCCAGGAATTAGCACCTTCACGCAATATAGCCCGTTTCGTTTCGTTTCCGATGTCGATTGATCCACCACAATCACATCAAGATTCAATTGACGAAACTTCTGAAGAATATCCTTCAGATCATCGGTCAGATCTGCATGAGTGGACTTCCACTTGAATTCCTCGTCGAACGATCGCAACGGACGATTATCATCTAGTAAAAATTGCAGGCGTTTTTGCGCTTGCGGCAAACCGTACAACATCCCATGATCATCCATCTTCTGCACTAACGAAGGATCGTGCAGCATTCGCACAAACTGCTCTTGGTTCGTCTCTAATTTCTCGTCAAGGGTAAGCATCATCGCAGCTAACTCATGAATCGTACTTTTCACCGCTCGTACTGGATCAAGATGAGCTCCGGCCGCACAGATGAGATTCAATCCCTTTTGCTTCCTATTTTTCGCCAATGCCCAAACACTTGGAATTCCGTGCTCCATTGTCGAGTTATAAAAATACAGATCATATCCCCCCACTGCCCGTACACGGTCAATCATCAATTGTAACTCTTGATCGTTGGCCGTATAAGGGTCAAGGCGAGGTAGGGGCAGCTTTGCGTACCAAGTCATCAGAAACGAATCACGTTCTACTATTTCCAAAATACTATAGAAAATGGCTTCCTCTAGACTTCCTCCTAATGCGCATCCGTTAGAAGTTTCATAGACAAACCCTCTTCCGCACCCTAAGCTGTAATAGGCAAGCAATTCTGGAACTAAAATTGGACGCTCTTCCAACAGCGAATAGCCCCATACCCAGTTCATTGGGCGATCAGGATTAAACTGTTCAAATGGAAAATCAGGCTGTGCATACTGTTCCTTTGCGTGCACTCCTACTCCAATGGGGTTGAGGGCTTGATCTTTCAAGTTATTAAAACTATCGTAGACAACTGTCCGTTTCCCGCGGGGGGATATACCACAAGACCGCTCTAACCCCTCCAAAATAGCAGTTAACTCGCTTATAGCATATGAATGAGTCCGTCCTGCTACTCCCTCGTCCCCTGAGAATAATGGCAAATTTACACCTACATCAGCAAAAGGCGGTACAAAATCATACATTTTCTCATTCAAAACGCCCAGCCGATGATCCAGATAGTCTTTAACTAGAACTTTATTTAGATCGTTCATCGAACGGCAGCGGTAACTTCCTTCAATCTTACGGCTCGATTTTAGTGAAATTTGGGCTGCGGCTGGTGAGTCGTCAAGTATTTGACTACAAACTGGACATAATGGATCGGCCAGAAAAGTATGCGAGGAACTCTTTAATGTTTTCAGATTGATTAAACATACCCGTCCTTCCGAGTGGATCTCATCATCTTGCAATATCCTCTGTACCTCTGCACTAAGTAGGTAGGCGATTTGCAAAAGTCCCATGCTCGATGCCCATGCGTCACACGCCACTTCTCCGTCCTTCGCTAGCATTTGTTGCATTTCCCACATCTCTTTACGGTCGCGTCCCGCCATGAGAAGTCGCATGTCCGCACATTGAGAGCACCCTTGTGTATGTGGGCAAACTAGCGGGCCGACCACCCCTTCTCCAAATGAAACAAACCCTCGTAGCCAACGGATTCCAGCTGGACGTAACACCTCTTCTGCTTTTCGATGAAAAGAAGGCTTCCAGGCATCGTGCAGTACTAGAACTAAATCAGCCTCTTCAGGTACTCCTGCCTCGAAATCAACATGACGAACTACATGATATTGGGCTGACAATTCTCCATGCACGTAGTCAGCTAACCTTCCTTCTCCAACAATCACTACGGCTGCACTCACTGGGATTCCTCCTCACCTAGCAATATACCGTACGCACCTACTAGTTCCTTTTTCAAAAAGGGGTCCAATGCTAGTTCAAAAACAAAGAGCTTCTTGCGGTTCCTTTCCAATATTTTTATCGCGGACTGCAAGACTTCGCACTGAGGTGTTTCTTCACTCGTACGGATGACAAGGCGTTGCGGCTCCTTTTCTACCAGATACACAGACGAATCCGCCATCGCTTGCATCGTTTGACTTTTTCCATTCATAAGCGCCTGTTGTAACGCTTTTTGCAATGCCATAGTTGTATTCAAACCTACACTGCCATACCAGCGACCATTCGTACCGACCCATATCACAGGGAAACCAGATACTTCCTTTCCCAAACCTATGATTGGTGCACCCTGTATCGTAGTCAATGCCTGTAAATAATACTGGCAACGTTGATCTTCTACATCACTTACATGTATTCGAAAGACAACATTCTGCTGATCGGACAGTTGTTGTTTACGCAGTTCCTCGGTTAGACACTTTTGCAAGCCACGGCAAACACCTTCTGCCATTGTTTCTCCTGCTCCGACACCAACAAATTCCTCGTATTTCTGTTGTGAAGGAAGAGTCACAAGGAGCACTTCGACCATTCGCGACATATACGCTTCAATTCCAGATAGACCTGCTTCTTTCCGTGCCTTCTCATGTGTAAGCTCTGCACAAACAAAGCTTGGTAACAGCTTTGCAGGTCCCTCTGATAAAGGATCAACTACTTGAACACGACACTGTGCTAATGGTAACTGCCTTAAATCCTCTTCCTCTAAAATATGAAAAATACCGGATTTTGCTGATGTTAACTGGCTAAAGTATAGTAACAACTCGCTCGCTTCCTTGCTGCTCGAATGCTGTTTGAGCTGCCAATCCAAATCTTGAATCCATTCTGCCTTAACACGTCCGGTTACTAGCGGATGTGGCATGAACGGATGCCAATTTCCTTCCATCGTCTCTAGATCAAGCATAAAGAATTGATTCATCTGCTCTGATCTAGAAACTCTCGTAACGTTTTTAAATAACTCAAACACGATTACATTGGCCAACATCGCTCCCGCAGTGGAGGAGAAACTGTTTAATTGATCTTCATGACCAAACACAGGTTGGTGGATACTGCGCCATGCAGACTCCCAGCATCCTTCAGCGTCTGGATGAACTAAAGGCCCTGCCATCCCCACTTGTTTTAGAAATATAGCAGGGAGGAATAGTTTTTTCTCTTCTCTACAAACTTTATGAAGAGTTCGTAGTTCCTCGACATCACCATCCTGTGACACATACAATATTGATTCAAACGAATGCACAATCTCCCGCCAAGAACTTTCCCTCTCCTTTTTCAAGATGATCTGCTCTACTGCTATCTCAGGGTCCGTTTTGCGTGCATGTACGACAATTTCTTCTAACCGTTGCCGATTTGTCGGTACTGAATCCGTCATCAACACATGGAACTTAGGCAATCCAGATTCAATCAATGAAGAAACCAACGAGACAAACATTGGACCAGAGCCGATTGCCAACACCTTGGTCTGACGATAGAATTGAAAACGATACGCACCTGAATCGCTTAAATTTTCTAGAAACTCAATTTGAGAAGCATACTTTTTAAGAAACTGCTCCCCCAATTCATGTGGATGGTTTTGACTTACATCCCGAACAAACCCGTTTTTATAAAGCACTTCGGCAATTTCATACACACGATCTCGATATGGCTCCGGCAATCCATTTGTCAAATTCCCCAACGTGTACTCACCATTGAACATGGGGATTAGCTTATTCACCCATTGATCTATCGTACTGCCTTTCATATGAAACGAACTTACATTATTTCGAAAATACACACCTCTGTTTGGATCGGGGAGAAAAAAAGTATCTCTTTTCACTTTCAGACGCATAGAAGGGTTCAAATTTGTCATTCCGCTCCTCCTTCTTCATCTTTCCTCAAATCTAATAGCATCATCTTCCATTGCACTATCATCTTATGTATTGTAATTTGTCTCTTATGTCTAATCTTTCAGAGAAAAAACCCCTGCTGAAGGGGCTTTTCATTCGAAGGCTAGAATTATCGACCGCCACAGCGGCCACCGCAACGACCACCACAATTGCCGCTACAACGAAAGCAATTAGAACAACGGAAACAATTAAAGCAGTTAGAGCAACGAAAACAATTGAAGCAATTAAAGCAATTAAAACAGCTAAAGCAACTAAAACAGCGGAAAAAAACTCCAAGTTGGCGATCTTGATGATCCCAAGGGATAGCCTCATTCGCCTGAAAATCAGCAACATCCAACATTTGAAGATCATTCTGGAAATTATTCATATTTCATTCCTCCGTATTTAATTAATAAGATGTGCCACAAGATAAAAGCAACAAACGACTCAACTAATACTTCGAAGGCTTTCCTCAACAAAATATGAATTCTGCTTGGGTATTGTTACTAATGCGACTGCCTATTTTTAGAGACACAAGGACAGGTCCCTCGTCCCACTCTAAAAATAATGAGGGGACAAGCTGCCTATCGCCTTGTCCCCTCATTATTAATTCAGTCTCAATCATTGAAGCATCTAGTGACATCCGTAGCACTTTCCGTTCTTTCATCTAAATAGCTGATATTAATCTTTTAACTTAGCTAGTAAATATAAGAAGTATGGTGAGCCAATTACGGCTACTACGATACCAGCAGGAATTTCAGAAGGTTGCATAATCCAGCGACCGATCGTATCGGCAACAAGCAACAATAATGCACCTACTATAGCGGAAATCGGAATGACATATTCATGTTTATTGCCTACTAATCGTCTTGTTAAGTGAGGAGCAATGAGACCGACAAATCCAATACCACCACTTATGGAAACGCTGGCTGCCGCCATTCCAACAGCTGCAGCTAACAACACCCGTCTTTCTTTCTCCAAATTAGCACCGAGACCGATCGCTGTTTCATCTCCTAGATTTAGAACGTTAAGAACAGAAGATTTCGAATAAACAAATGGAATTAATATAACTAACCAAGGTAATATAGCAAGTACAAATGTCCAATTAGAACCCCAAATACTTCCGGCCAACCAAGTGGCTAAAAATTGATATCTTTCAGGATCAAGCTTTAACGTCAAAACAATTGTGAGTGCACTAATTCCCGCCGCAATCGCCACTCCTGTTAAAACGAGGCGAATCGGTGATATTCCTTCATTTCGTTTATAGGAGAGTATGTAAATGGCAATAGCTGCACCTCCAGCCCCCACAAAAGCTAGAATGGGCATCATAAATACGGGAGTAGCTGTCGTTGTCGAAAAGAACGAAATAAATAACATGACAGCTAAGCCAGCTCCTGCATTAATACCGATGATACCGGGATCGGCTAATGGGTTGCGAACGATTCCTTGCAACACCGTTCCAGATACTGCTAATCCCATTCCAACTAATAACGCAATGACCATACGAGGCAAACGAAAATCAAATAAAATTAATTCTTGCCGATCGGTCCCTTGACCAAATAATGTCATTATCACTTCTTTTGGAGCTAGTCGGATATGACCGGTATTTAAACTAATCAAAAAAGCTATACTAATGAATAAAATCAGTGTTAAAGCAACCAACCTTACCTGCTTCTCTTTCTTTCGTTGGCTTTTCTCTTTCCACTTTTTGTTTGTCATATTCCCTTCCCTCCTTTTCTCGCTAAATA
Organism: Bacillus sp. Hm123; assembly: GCF_051842975.2. Lineage (NCBI taxonomy): Bacteria > Bacillati > Bacillota > Bacilli > Caryophanales > Bacillaceae > Bacillus > Bacillus sp. Hm123. The sequence continues at coordinate 638,383 of NZ_CM200277.1, read as the reverse complement.
CAAGAAGAAAGGTACACCTAAAAGAGCAATTAATGCGCCGATTGGGATTTCATAGGGCCGATTGATAATACGCGCCCCTAAATCAGCTAAAACAACGAGTAACGCTCCTAACACCGCAGAGGTTGGGATAATCCAGCGATAATCATAGCCCACTAGACGACGTGTTAAATGCGGGACAATCAACCCAACAAAACTAACCGCACCTACCACAGATACAGCCGCTCCTGCTAAAATAAGGATAATGATCATGCCTAGTACTTTTACACGCCCCGTTTTCTCACCAAGGCCAACGGCGATCTCTTCTCCTAGACTTAATATTGTAATCGACCGCGACAACATCATCGCCCCTAAAAAGCCTAGCAATAACCATGGTGCTATTATTTTTAAATGACTCCACTTTGTTGCAGAAACACCACCCGCATACCAAAACGCTATATCTTGTCCAATTTCGTAGTATAGGGCAATCCCTTCACTTAGTGCACCTAATAACGCGCTGACTGCTGCTCCTGCTAGTACTAAACGGATTGGTGTTAATCCTTTTTTTGATAACGATCCAATACCGTATACAATCCCTGCCCCTAATCCTGCTCCTAAAAAAGAAAATAAGATTAAATATATGTACGGCAAACTAGGGAAAAAAGCAAAACAGATTGCCAGCATAAAAACAGCGCCTGAATTTAACCCGAGCAAGCCAGAATCAGCCAAAGGGTTGCGCGTCATCCCTTGCATTAATGCACCTGATATCGCAAAACAACTCCCGACAAAGGCTGCTCCAATGACACGTGGAAGGCGAAGTTCCCAAATAATTTGATGTTCTTGCGAATCGGGATTAAATTGGACCAATGCTTTCCAAACCGTTTTAAAATCTATATCTGCAGCTCCTAACGATATCGACAACATAAGGGAGAATAAGAGGACAAACGTTCCGCCTACTACAATCCATATCGCCATAATCGGACGTGCCGTTTCGTTTACCTTTCTTAATTGTTCATTTGATGATACCATCTGTTTATTCCTTTCTCATATAGCAGACTTTTATGATCTATTTCCTATGCCTCACACATCAAAAACAGTTCATAAGAGATTGTCTCCCATGAACTGTTTGGTATTCCTATCATTGCGGTGAAAGACTTATGTCTTTTTGACCGTATTTGATACAACGCCATTGGTGGGAAGAACTTCATGCCATCTGATGAACCTTATTCTTGTTGACGACTAAGAATGAGGTCTGCCAATTATCATTGGCTAGTGTTAGCTCTCTCTTTTAGGCTCCACCAACATGATGTAGGATTCCTTTTCGGCGAAAGGCTTATGCTCGACTCCTCCCGGGACAATAAACATCTCACCTTTAGAAATTCTTACCTGTCCATCACGAAAATCAATGAACATCTCTCCTTCAAGCACGAAAAACACCTTATCATCACCTTCATGATCATGCCACATAAAATCCCCATCAATTTTAACAAGCTTAAATTGACAGTCATTTATTTCACCTATAACTTTCGGAGACCAATAATCGTTAAGTTTAGATAGTTCGTCATTGAGTTGAATAGCTTGATAACGGATAATAATCACTCCTTATTTTTGACTTCCACTCTATCGTTACAGTAATCTAGGATAAACTTTTTAGAACTAGCGTAAAGATTTGATCATATTCTGCAAGGCATATTCGGTAGCTAATGGTCCACCAGTAATAGCGGAATTATCCATTAAATAGACATTGCCTTTCTTTACGGCATTCAGACCATTCCATACATTACTTTTTTCTAAGTCACTTATCAATTGTTCCTCTTTTGTAATGTCACCTATAAGAAAAATATGGTCTGCTTGAACAGTTGCAATCCCTTCAAACGAAGTAAATTCATTATTAGTACCTTTAAATGCCTTATCTGGTGTAAGGCCCAGTCCCTTTTCTTTATCAAACGCCAATGTATAGACAGGAGTCCCCTCACCTAGAACATTGAAGGTTTTTCCATCCCAAGACAATATAAGTGCTACTGACTCTCCTTCCATCGACTTTAATGATTCACGTCCCTTTGTGATTTCTTTCATCATATTATCAATTACTTTTTCCGCTTCGTCGTCTTTTCCAATAATCTCGGCTACTGTACGAAGTCCATATTGCCAATCTCCAAGGATGTCTTCCGTTTTTAACGTAATGACTGGCGCCACTTTTTCTAGGGAATCATACATCTCTTCATGATGTTCTGTTGCTAAAATATAATCAGGTTCAGCAGAAAGAATGTTTTCAACGTTAGGTGACACTTTATCCCCTAATTCCTCAGCTGAATCTAGCTTTCCTTTTAAATAAGATAAAGAAGATAAATACTCTTTCTCAGTAGTAGCCGCAGGTGGCTCACCTAGTGCAGTTAATATTTCAGGATAAAAATACCATAGTGAAGCTAATTTTTCTGGTTTTTCCTCAATCACAATTTCTTTACCTAATGCATCTGTAAATGTTCTTGGCCATTCAGTTGCATCTGTATTATTTTCTGCTGCTGATGTATTTTCTTTAGTTGATCCTTTATTTTCAGCAGGTGTTTCATCGCTGCAGCCTGCTAATATACCTACTACTAATAGTAAAGATACGAGCAGTCCTTTCATCTGTTGCATACTAAGCTCCTCCAATACAATGTGATCTCTCGCTTGTCGTTAGTATAGCAAAGCCATTTTTAGATTAGAATGGATGCTTGTTGAAGTTAGCATGGATTATTGATGAACTTCTCTCGATAATTAGTAGGAGAAATCCCAAATTGTTTCTTGAACACTCTACTAAAATAAAAAGGGTCAGTAAATCCAACAGCTTGTGCAATTTGTTGGACAGGTACACTACTTGTAAATAGCATTTCTTCCGCTCTGTTTAAACGGTATTTTAATAAATATTCTGCTGGTCCCATCCCTGCATGTCTTCTAAATACGTAAGAAAGTCGATTTCGATTCACGTTATTTTGTTCTGCAAGCGCTGCTATTGTATGACTTTCATAATAATATTCATGAATATAATTAGATACCCGTTCAAATAAAGTGTGTGATTCACAGTCATTTTGCCTATTTACACATAAAAAGACTTCATTCAGTACATCTCGAAACAGCATTTCGGTCTGAAACTTCGAAATCCCACCTGGCTGATTATACACATGCCAAAGACGCATAATTAATTCAATAAGACGAGGAGATTGTCCTGTTGGTAATTCAAAATGCTGATGAGAAAAACTGGACTCTTCTAGTTCTGAGTGACATATACGATATAAAACAAGGATGTATTCCCAGTTAGTTTTACCAAGCGTTTTTTGAGATAGTTTCATTTTCGCACCACCATGCACAACTTTCCCTGGCGAAAGGATATAAGGCTTTCCATTAAATGAAAACTGTATCCTACCTGTAAGCGGAAACACAAATCCAGGAAAAGCATCTGTATAGTCCGCGTTAGGCACACCTGGATCTTTAGCATATCGATATATTCCTTTCACTTGAAAAGGAGTGTGTGCAAAATGCTCCGCCAACTGATTCACGTTGAATTTCACATTGTATACCTCATTTCAATAATAGTTTGTAAACTCTTCTATACTAAGTTTTTTCTAATTAAACTATTATATATCATTTCAAATGATAATGATTATTACTTTCATATGCTGAAGGGTTTATTTTTCTGTCAACAGAACATGAAAATACAACTAAGCTGCTTTAAAACGCAATTGCCTTAACTAGAATAGGGTGACCCCCAAAATCGTTAAAAAACGACTTTTAGGGTCACCCTATTCGTTATTGGCTCTTTATCTTCATAAACGATTCCTTACCCTCTATACTTTACAGCTAGTCCCTTTAAGAAATTTCTTGCGTATCTATCACCGCACTCTTTGTAATTCTTATGGCCTTCTTTTCTTAATAAAGCGCTTAATTCTCCTTTTGTTACGATGACTCCTACGTCTTCTAATATATCAAGCATATCTTCACTTGTTAATGATAGTGCTATCTTCAATTTTTTTAGAACGAGATTATTAACACTTCCATTACTTTTTAAAGATATTGCTTGTCTATCCGGTTGCCCTGGTTTTGGATCTTGTTTTCCTCTTTTAAAAGTAATAAAACCATTCAAAAATGACTCTAACATCACATTATTGCATTTTATTTCGTAATCATTTTCAACTACATCACGATCATCGTCAAATTCATCATAGTAACTATTTTTTAATTTTGTCAGCATCTTTCGTACTTCCTCTTTTGTTACTTCAACGCCACCAAGTTTAAATATCTCCACCATATCTATATCTTTTATATCTAGAGCATATCTTACTCTAACTAATATATCATTATTGCTTATAGCCATTGTTTGTCCTCCTAAATGTTAGTTATTTATCCAGCAGTTAAAGCTCACCCTTTAACATGCCTAAAATTATTATATTAAGTATAAATTGTAAAGCTAATGCCCGCTAAATTAATACTTTAACACTTTAAAGATCTGTTTTATAGTCTTACCCGAATTAATTATCCCATCAACATTCTTTTCCAAAGTCATCAAGCGTAAGCTCTGCCATGCCAATACTCATTCGACTGAAATATTCAGAATTATCCCCCAAAATATGTGCCACCATTGGCTGTTCATCTTCTGTAAAAGTCAAACGGCCACGCACACTTTGCATACCTTCTGGATGACAATAGCTATCCGAATTTGTAAACTCTGTAAAAAATACATCCGGTCGACCAGCTTCACTTACTACGTGACGAAAAACAACATCTGTCACATCTTCCATCGGTGCAAGTACAAAAAATGGGCGTGGTAAATCACGTCAAAAAATATAAAACCAAATGTTCCACTTCTTTTACACTTATATCATGCTTAATAACTTATATCAAATCATCTTCTGCATCTCCATCATGACTTCTTTACATGCGTAAATAAATAAGATTAGGTATTTATTAAGCACTTGATTAAGAGTATGATAATATCTAACCGCTTTCACCGCTAAAGCAGTGAAATTCTATGGTTATAGTACACTTTTAAAGAAAGAGGTTAGCGCATGGATTCAACAGTCTCATCGACAGGTGCAACAAAGACGAAAACAAGATCACTCGTCATCAATGCACTTTTTATCACATTAACCCTAGTAGCGACGATGTTCATCAACATCAAGCTTCCTATTATGGGTAACGGAGGCCTCATCCATCTCGGAAATGTCCCTCTCTTTATCGCCGCGTTCGTTTACGGTAGAAAAACCGGAGCCATCGCAGGCGCGTTCGGAATGGCCTTATTCGATCTTTTCTCCGGCTGGACAATATGGGCACCGTTTACATTCGTCATTGTAGGCGCAATGGGGTATACAGCTGGTCTTATTTCTGAAAAAATGCCCGGCAAAAGAGCCGTCGTTTACACTCTTGCCATTGTCACTGCATTGGTGATCAAAGTCGTCGGCTATTACTTCGCTGAAGTGATCCTTTACGGCAACTGGATTCAGCCATTCGGCTCCATCCCAGGAAACGTCTTGCAAATCGTCATCGCTGGAATCATCGTCTTACCACTGGCGGGACGCTTAAAGAAAATTATTAAATAAAGGACAAATCCCTCGTCCCACCTAAATAAAAAAGGACCTCCCACCAAAAATGGGAAGTCCTTTTTTATTTCACTTATGATAATACACTTTCGCCTTCTGTTTGTGACGGCGAGTGTTGACTTAAACCGAGCGCCTGCTCTGTTGAAGTATGGATTTTGTCAATCAGCTCTGGGTGTTCTAGTAGTGACACGCCATAAGAAGGGATCATCTCTTTAATTTTCGGCTCCCACTCTTTCATGCGGTCAGGGAAGCACTTTTTGATGACCTCAAGCATGACAGAAACAGCGGTAGAAGCACCAGGTGAAGCTCCGAGCAAGGCAGCGATCGAGCCGTCAGCCGAGCTAACTACTTCCGTACCAAATTGAAGCGTTCCTTTGCCGCCCGCTTCCGTATCTTTAATCACTTGTACACGTTGACCCGCTACGACAATATCCCAATCCTCGCTCTCAGCATTCGGAATAAACTCACGTAACTCTTCCATACGCTGTTCTTTCGATAACATCAGCTGTTGGATCAAGTATTTTGTCAACGACATCTCTTTCACTCCTGCCGCCAATAACGTCGTAATATTATGCGGTTTGACAGAAGAGATTAAGTCCATATTTGAACCTGTTTTTAAAAACTTCGGTGAGAAGCCAGCGAACGGTCCAAATAACAATGATTTTTTGTTGTCGATATAGCGTGTATCAAGATGCGGAACAGACATTGGCGGTGCACCAACTGCAGCTTTGCCGTATACTTTTGCATGATGCTGCTCAACCACTTCTTGATTTTTACATACTAAGAATAACCCACTAATCGGGAACCCACCAATATGTTTCCCTTCAGGAATACCCGTTTGCTGTAGCAACTGCAAGCTTCCTCCACCAGCTCCAAGGAAGACAAACTTCGCTCTATGATATTCCATTTTACAACCAACGAGATCATGTACCTTTAATGACCATGAGCCGTCGCTGTTGCGTTTAATGCTTTCCACACTATGTTTATATTCGACATCGACATTTTGAGTTTGTAACTGCTCAAATAACATGCGTGTTAAAGCACCGAAGTTAACATCCGTTCCTGAGTCGATTTTCGTTGCTGCAATGCGATCACTTTCTGAACGATCTTGCATAATAAGCGGAATCCATTTCTTCAATGTTTCCGGGTCATCAGAAAATTCCATCCCTTTGAATAAAGGATTGCTCACCATCGCTTCAAAACGTCTCTTTAAAAACTTTACATTGTCTTCCCCTCGTACCATACTGACATGAGGGAGCGGCATAATAAAGTCTTGTGGATTGTTGATCAGCTTGTTATTCACAAGATGAGACCAAAACTGCATTGAAACTTGGAACTGCTCATTCACTTTAATCGCTTTCTTAATATCGATAGATCCGTCTGACTTTTCAGAAGTGTAGTTCAGCTCGCACAGTGCAGCATGCCCTGTTCCCGCATTATTCCATTCATTAGAGCTTTCTTCCCCTGCTTTTTCGAGCTTCTCAAACACTGTAATCTTCATACCTGGCACTAATTCTTTCAGAAGCGTTCCCAACGTGGCACTCATGATTCCAGCACCAATTAAGATAACATCTGACTTTTCTTCTCTGTTGCTCATCTTACCCATCCTTATCCCCTCAGATTTGCAGAAAGGATGCAGGCGCTCCTATGTAAACGTCACAGCAAGTCAGGGCACCATCTAGTCAAACACCTTTTCCGCATCAATTGTAACTAATTGTAGTATATCATTAATCATTTATAGTATATCATTATTACTTATAGTATAGCATTATTGTTGATACATTAAAACATCACCATTATAAGCTATTTAACAACTGATGGAAAGAGCGATTCTATCCACCTATGCGCTAAACAAAAGCTCTTCGCCCTGCTTCTTGCAAGGATTGCCGCCTTAGTGTGCCGCTATTTATCGTAATTATCCGTAAAATTAATAGTAAATTTTTTATTGATATTTGGTTATTAATTTCTAATCAATCGACATTTTTCATATTCAATTTTATGAAATTTAAAAGCAATGATGGAGGCATTTAATAAATGAACGATATAATACAGATTATTCAAGAAAGAGTAAAATCGCTTCAAAACGCTACAACAATTGAAGAATTACGAAAAGGCTATTCCCCTGATAAAAAATATGTAGTTGATGTTGGTCATAAGAAGTTATTATTACGAGTAGGTGATATAGAAAGTTATAAAAAGAAAAAAACAGAGTTTCAAATATTAAAAAACATGCAAAACCTTAAAGTTCAATCTCCTCACCCTATTGAGATGGGGATTATTGAAGAATTCAATTCCTGCTATAATATTTTTTCTTTTATAGATGGCGTAGACGGAAAAGATATGATCCAAACGCTTACAGAGGAAGAACAATATAAATCTGGAATCGAAGCCGGAACACAACTAGCTAGAATGCACCTATACAAAGCTCCTTCAACCATTAGAAATTGGTATGACCGAGCGATGGAAAAACATTATCGATACTTAAACGCCTACAAAGCTTGTGGCATAAAGATCAAAAACGATGAAAAAATTATTGATTTCATTGAAAAAAATAAACATCATATAAAAAAACGTCCTAATCAATTTCAACACGATGATTTTCATCTAGGGAATATTATTATAAAAGATAGGAAGTTTGCTGGTGTCATTGATTTTAACAATTTTGATTGGGGAGACCCGATTCACGACTTCGTAAAAGTAGCTTTATTTCAAAGAGAACAAAGTGTTCCATTCTCAATAGGACAAATTGCAGGATATTTTGACCAAAAGGTTCCAGAAGAATTTTGGATGCTGTATTCTATCTATTCCGCAATGGTAATCTTTGCATCAGTCGTATGGTCTTTACGATTTGTACCAGAAGAATTAGAAGAAATGATCGACCGATTATATGTTGTGCTAGAAGACAACAAAAATTTTGAAGTGTTAAAGCCTATGTGGTATGAGGTGAGTGATTGTTGAGTTAGTGAGTGGAATGGTTTGAGAGTATGCAAATGATGTTGATGAAATTGAGGCTATCCAGAAAATCAGTGAAAACTGACTTCCTGGATCCCCCCAAAAAACTACCAACTCAATAGACTTCTAACCCCACTCCAAACACTACTTACACTTGATTTAACTGTATTTCCAATAGATTTAACTACATCTTTAGCTACTTCACGAACTTTTTGAACACCTTTTACAACAGTTTCTCCAACTTTTGAGCCTGCCATATATCCTACTGTTCCGCCAATAAAGCCCCCAACAGCCGTACCTATTGGGCCAAATACAGTTCCAATAGTTGCTCCAACCATAGTGCCTTTAACACTGGCTGCAATTCCAGCAATTGTTGAAACAGTAACCTGTTCCATTTTATCAATTCCTTCTTTTACAGTAAGCTCACCCGTAGCGATTTTACCAATAATTTTTACATTTTCAATTGCTACGTGAGCAATATTTGCAATAGTTCCTGCTGGTGTACCTTTTGGGACAATAGAAATCAGCCCCTTTTCAGCACCTACCTTTATAGCTCCCGCTGCCGCTGCTTTAACTCCAAAGTCAGCACCAGATATCAAAGCGGTTTCTACAATCTCTTCCCCATCAATCGATTCTCCATTCCAAACTTTTTGAGCAACATTACATCCTACGCCCATTGCTGCACCCATCAATGCGGCCTGTCCAGCTTGTTTTCCAATTCCCATCGCTAAGTCTTTAGCCTGATATTCGTTCCAATTTAGATCATTCCATTTCCCACTTTGAGCTTCTTTTTGTAAATCCTTAGCAGACTGTTTTGAAAGTGGATTACTTCTTGTTCCATCTGGTGCCTCTAAGACGTTTGTTGAATTTTTAATATCAATCTCTTGACCATCTGGAACTAATTTTCTCTGACCTCTATAGTCACCCTTTTTAAAAGCATCTAGTGTACTCTCAGCATCCTTACAATATTTTGATTGATATCTTCTTACAACTTTGTCGTTACCATCAACAATCACAACATCTACAGAATTTTTAGTATAAACTTGTCCTTCTGACTGTAAAACTTTTGCTCTATACTGACTGCCAGTTGCCTCTGCGTTTAAATTAAATGTTTGAGCATGGTATTGTTCGGCTATAAATCCGTCTAGTTGCGGATTTAAATTTACTTCACCATTTTGAGTGACGATTGCTTCATATAAAGCATCATTCGCAGAACCTAGTACTGTATCTAAATTTTGAAGATATTTTGATGTTTCCTGAACACTTAGATGTGCAGTAGCCTTTTTAGTTTCAGATGCAAACCATGATTCCTTGCTACGACCAGTACTTATTGCTTGTTCAAGTGAAAGCTTTTTTTCTTCATTCACTTTTATTGTACTAATAATTTCAGTACTAATCTCTTGGATTTCCTGATTTGATTTCTCAGGAAGACTAATGTGCAATTCCATCGGTAGCCATTCCTCTAAAGACATACTATCTTTATGAGCGATATAGCTTTCCATGAATTTCTTTTGAATAGGCTTCAAATTTTCAGCATCATTTTCTGTTAAAAGGGGTTCAAACGTATCATCTATCAATAGAATCTCATTGTTTTTTACTTCAAGCATAACTTGACCTCCTTACTTATCATCAGCTTTACTCGCAGGCTTAATATCTATTTTGCTAATAGTATCTTTAATTTGTGAAATTTTTTCTTTTAGTGTGCTAGAAATAGATTTTGTATCCTTAATTGACATTTGTATATCTGCCGTAGTTACAGTCTTTTGTCCATCAATAAATGCATTTTCAATAGTGTCTTTCACTACAGCCTCCAAATCTGCACCATTAAAACCTTCTGTTTCTTTGATCAGAGCGATAGAATCGATATCTTTTGTCCACTTACCACGCTTCTTCAAATGAATATCAAGAATTTTACGTCGTTCTTCTCCATTAGGTAAATCGACAAAAAACAATTCATCAAATCGTCCTTTTCGTAAAAATTCTGGTGGCATCTTTGATATATCATTAGCTGTTGCTACAATAAATACCGTATTCTCTTTTTCTTGCATCCAAGTAAGGAACTGCCCAAACAGACGGGTTGTAACATCATTTCCACCGCCATCTCCACCGACACCTGAAAAGGCCTTTTCAATTTCATCAATCCACAGTACACAAGGACTAATAGCCTCTGAAAGCTTGAGTGCTTTTCTCATGTTGTCTTCAGATTCACCAACATATTTACCTAACAACCTACCAACATCAAGCCGAACAAGTGGGATTTCAAATAGTCCAGCGGTAGCTTTAGCCGTTAGGCTTTTTCCACATCCCGGCATCCCAATAATCATAATGCCTTTAGGAATATCTACTCCAAATTTAATTGCTTTATCCAAATTGCTGAAAATCTTAGCTTTTTTCTTTAACCATTCTTTAAGATTTTCAAGACCTCCAATGTCGTCAATTGTTTCCTTGAAATTCACAATTTCTAACATCCCTGACTTTTTAATAAACTGTTCTTTTTGCTTCAAGATTAATACCTTATCCTCTGCATCAATAAATCCTCCGTCTTGGTAAGCAAGGTTTAATATCTGTTTGATTTGGAACTCGTTTAATCCCTTAAAGGAAAGGGCAATTTCATTCATTATCTCCTGACCTATTTCAATATCAAGATCTTTTACAAATCTCTGGATAATATCCATTATTTCTTTATTAGTAGGTAAAGGAATATCAAAAACTGTTATATAGTTTTCTAACTCAAACGGAATGACAATTTTCGAGGACACAATGAAAATAGTTGCGTGATATTCATCACGATAGAGATTATCCTCGGCAATTCTTTTTAACAATGCGATTACTCTAGGATTACTTAATTGGTCATGAATATCTTTCAAAACAATGAATGTATCATTTTCAAATCCATCATCCATTGAGAGTTTCAAAAAATGCTCTAATTCGCATTCCATAACAGGACTCTTGGTGTAAAAATTAATTGTGCCCAGAGCATTGTTGAATTCAACGATCTTTGCTCCGTGTGAAACGTTAGTTAACGCTTCATCAATGACTTTAAAATCAAAATGATTGATATAAATAATGGGGTGCAACGCATCGATATATGAGGCTAAAACAGCTTCAGATTTATTTCTCATAAATTACACCTCCATATACAATAATTTATGATTTGCATTATTACTCTTATAGTCAATACCATCCAAAATGATAAAGTTATCATTAATATCTGCGCTCCCTAAATCTCCACCAGATTCTCCCGCACTTCTTATAAAGTTTCCCCTTTCCATTTTTAAAATCATGTATTTCTTCTCTTTTGTCTCAACGTCTTTCCAATACCCATCTGTAACCCCAGCAAAAAACTTTAAATTGTCACCTAACATTTCCATTAATTTATCGTTTGTAGAAAGTAAATTGCAAATTAGCCTATACATCTCTTTTTTATCTGAATTTTCATCTGTATCCTTTAAAACAGTACCGTCTTCATTTATAGTAATCTGTGGCAAATATTTTTTTCTCATATTATCATTCATTAACATTAGCCTATACATCTCTTCTTCATCTGAATTTTTATCTGTATCCTTTAAAACAGCACCATCTTCATTTGCAGTAATTTGCGGCAAATATTTTTTTCTCATATTATCATTCATTAACATAACAAACACGGCCATTGGTGCATTGTTCAAAAATGTATAAAATAAATTACGATAATCCATTTCATACAAACTATTGTAATTAGCATCTATTTCTTTAACCGCGGCTTTTATCTTTGTAATATCATTTTTATTTCCAACGATAGTATCAACAAGCTTCATATACCCTGCGTGGTAGTCATCTATTATAGTAGATAACTTGAAATTTAGTTTCTTATATCCATCCAACAGAATCCCTTTTTCTTCCTTATATCGTAATATATATATATTTTCTTCCATCGAAATCAAATCAGTCTCAATTTCAAAAATTTTAATCAATTCTTTTACCAAATCTAATGTATCTAATCCTTGAAGTTTTTCTACTTTTTCTAGTTCTTCATCATATCCACGTACGCTTAGCCAACGTTGAAGAAGCTTATTATTAAAATAAGTAATAACATCCTCAATAGAAAAGTTATTCTGCAAATCATCGAGTGTTCTTACTGGCTTTCCATCACAAATCAAATTGAATTTTATTGTTTTAGCCATATATTTTTCCTCCACTTTTCTTTTATTTTAAGCAAATCGAGTTTCCTTGACTCCTTAACCACACATCAATTCCATTACCATAAACCTCAGCCTCAATGGTATATACTCCATTTTTCTCTACAATAACTTCCTCCGTTGGTAACCTATCCAATACAACTTCTATTTTTTTACGAATATGGTCCTAGTCTTTTTTAAGATCTCCAGATTTTCCTCCTCTATCATAGCAACTTCTGCGACAATTAAGTCTTAAGTCCCTTCAATAAGAGAATGAAGTTTAAATCCATTTATAGATTGTTATTTCTGGAGCACCCTATTCGCTAGGTAATTAGCTAGCGAATATACCTGAATGATAAAGCTTGACCATGGTTTGTTTAAATTCGTGACTGTATCGTTTTTGTTTCAAAACTAGAGACATCCTCTCGTTCATTTCATCATCATAACCTAATTGAGGTATATCCATATATCTATACTACATCCAACTATCTTTCTATAAATAAATTTTTCATAAGCCAGTAGATTCATTTGAACCACTCTATCTCCCAGTGACAGAACTGGGCTCAACTTGAAAAATGATACTATGTACTTATAACCTATTCATCCAATCACGATCCACACGAATGGTATTAGAAATATCCTCAATTTTATCGGCTCGATCACTTCCGTACAGCTGCAAGTATTTGTGATTTTTGATATATACTACATTCAATCTTTTTGTCCCATTAAAATCACCATAGATATTAATGCACTGTCCAACTTGGTCAGCATCCGCTAGTACTACTTCATAGCGATCCGTTGTTCCTTTCATCGCTGAACAAACAAAAGCAAAGCGTACGTCCTTTCCTTCTTCCAATAAACTTCTTATTTCTTGAATTTCAGCCTCTGTAAAAGAAAAGTTCCAATTAATGCGATCTAAATTGTTCACGTTTTTTAATCGATACTTGGCGTAAATGTAATAACTGCCGCGATTTGTATCGATTTGATAAATATTTCTTTTATCACTTTCCCCAACCAAAATAGGCGGATTGCCTGAATTGATTAGTACAGATAATAAAGCCCCATATTGAAAATCCGCTTTCCTCACTTGCATATGATCCCCCTCTTCCACTAATGAAACTTTTTTACTATTCCCCTTTCAATATTACTACATTTTCCAAATGAAAAGTAATCATTTTATTCCAAAATAAAAAAGCAGATACCCAATAAAAGCATCTACTTAAAGTTAATTTAATTCTAGCTTCGTCGCCGGATTACAAGAAACACAAACGTCTTTTTTGAATGTATCGGTATACTAATTGATTTTGAAGTGTTATCGGTGGAATATTGAATTCTTTCGCCAATTGATTCACTTGCAATGGTGAATCATAGGCTGTATCTATTTTTTCTTTCACTTTATGTATGCAAGCATCAGGACAAAAAGTAATCTCCTTCCCTAACTCATCATTCACACAATGTGATAAAAACTCTAAAGCTTTTGATTTCAATAGAAAATACTTCATAACATTTTCCTCATATTGCACCATAAGTTGCGTTTTGAAAATGGATCGATAACAAAAGACATAGCAACGAACAGACTAAGCTTTCAAGATATTGTTCACTTACTGGCAAAGGTTGAACATAAAAAAGGGTCAGTTCCTTGTCGCTTTAATGCATTGGGGGACTGACCCTCTTTATATTTTCACGTTAACAAACGCTACATCATTTTTAACCCTTTACCTCTCATATTGCGCGCGGTGCAATCGACTATACGTCCCACCACTCGCTAGTAGCTGCTCATGTGTACCTTGTTCTTCTACACCCGCTTTTGAAATGACTAAAATACGGTCGGCATTTTTAATCGTTGCTAAACGATGCGCAATAACGAGTGTTGTACGCCCTACGGATAACTCTGTTAAAGCCTGTTGAATTGCCGCTTCGGTTTCAGTGTCTAATGCTGATGTGGCTTCATCTAAAATTAAGATTGGAGGGTTTTTTAAGAACATGCGCGCAATGGACAGACGTTGTTTTTGTCCGCCTGATAATTTAACGCCGCGCTCACCGATTAATGTATCCAAGCCATCCGGCATTTCTAAAATTAAGTTTTCCATCTGCGCTTGACGTGCTGCATGCCAAATTTCATTCTCTGTAGCATCTAGTTTGCCATACGCAATGTTTTCACGAATCGTACCATCAAATAAAAATACGTCTTGTTGGACAATACCAATGTTTTTCCGTAGTGACTGCAGCGTCATATCACGGATATCAATGCCGTCAATTGTAATGCTGCCGGCTGTTACATCATAAAAACGCGGCAGTAAGTTGCAAATCGTCGTTTTACCGCCTCCTGATGGGCCAACTAACGCCACTGTTTCACCGTGCGCTACCGAAAAGTTAATATTTGTTAGTAAAGCCTCATCTTGTTCATAAGCAAAATGCACATTATTATATCGAATCGTACCTTTAACAATTTCAATGTCTTTTGCGCCTTCACGATCTTCCACATCAGGCGGTGTATCAAGCAGTTCTTGATAACGTCTAAATCCTTCTACACCTTTTGGATAGGTTTCGATAACTGAGTTTATTTGCTGAATGGGGCTCAAGAAAATATTCGATAAGATGACAAATGCCATAAACTCCCCAAATGTCATAGATTGATTAATGACGAACCAAGTACCGCAAGCTAGAACGAAAATGGAAATACCCTTCATCAAAATATGGCTAATTGAAGCGTTCCACGCCATCACGCGATACGTCACTAATTTAGTGCGACGGAAGCGATCGTTATTTTCTGCATAACGATCGATCTCATGATCTTCGTTACCGAAAGCTTGGACGACGCGAATACCGCTTACATTATTTTCAACTCGTGCATTAAAGTCGGCAATATCTTTAAACATTTGTCCAAACGCCACCGACATTTTTCGACTAAAGTAAATGGATAAGCAAATTAAAAATGGAACGATAATAAATGTTAAAATAGCTAATTTCCAGTTAATCGACAACATTAATCCGAATGCACCAGTTAAGGTCATGACTGCGATAAATAAATCCTCGGGACCATGATGAGCAATTTCACCGATATCCATTAAATCATTCGTCATACGCGATACGAGATGACCTGTTTTATTGTTGTCAAAAAAGCGAAATGATAATTTTTGTACGTGGTCGAAAGATTTCTTTCTCATATCTGATTCGATGTTAATCCCCAATTTATGCCCATGATATGTAACGATAAAGTGAAAAACTCCACTCAATACATAAATCGCAAGCAGTCCAATACAAGCGAGTATAATGGTTCTCCAGTCACCTGTTGGCAATAAATCATCAATCACGCGATTCAACGCTAACGGAAACGCTAACTCTAACAGTGCCGCAATAATAGCACTTGAGAAATCCGCAATAAACAGCCACTTGTACGGCTTGTAATAGGCGAAAAATTGCCTAATCATCGTCATAACCTCCTCACTCCTTTGAACGTACTAATAAAAAAACTACGCCTCTATTTTTCAGCGTAGCGTTATTGACTCCTATCACTGAATTTGATAATCATTATCAAAAAAATGATAGCAATCTCCTTATTAATTTACTATAGACAATTCTCATAACTTCTTTATAGATAAATATCAGATTTTCTTTTACCAAGTAAATAATCCATTTGAATGGTAAGTTGCTCTTCTAAAGCTACACCTTCACTAGACCAAAAATCCTCCAGTCTTAACATATGAACTTTTTGTCGTTTCATCGCAGGTAAACTTTGCCATACTTGATTAAAGAAACGGTGCTCTTGTTCCTTGCAATGCACGACGACAAACATCTCATCTGCTGCGTAGAGCGGTAATTCACTTTCTTCAATCAGTTTCGCTCGGTCAGGTAATAATACCTCTTTTTCAATATAAGCATTCGGTTGTAGTTTTAACATTTCATAAATATTATAAGCGCCTCTAGAGTTTGAACGCCAAATTCCAATGCGTCCATGGTTCCGTAGTTCATATACACCTACAGTAGTTTTTGGATGCAAAACAGACTTTAATACATATTTCGCTTCCTTTATTTTTTGTTCATATTGCTTGATCCATGCCTCCGCCTGTGCCTCGCGTCCAACTAATTTCCCTATCATGCGTACTTCTTCTAAACGATCATATGTATCCCATTCTAAAGCAACTACTGGCGCAATTTTTTCTAAATTACGTATGTAGGATTTATTCGGGTACTCATGGACTGAAGCAATAATTAAATCTGGTTTCTTATCATTCCATGTTACCTCTTCTCTCAACCAATCATCCGAAAGCGAAACAGCACTTTCTACATGAGGTCGAATCACATCTGGCAAATTATAATAAGCAGACAAAACAGCAGTTGGCTTAATTCCTGTCGCAAGTAATGCCCCTGTAAATTGTAATGTTACAATATGATTAAGACGAGTAGGATCTCTAAATTTACTCGGAGCCAACCCAACTTGCTGACTAAATTTACGGCTTAAATATAAACTATCTCGATAACCTACATTTCTAGCAACTTCTTGAATTGTTTGTGAAGAACTTAATAATAATAACTTTGCTTTCTCTAAGCGAATATGCGATAGAAATTCATTAAATCCCCAGCCAACTTCTTTTTTAAAGCTCTCTGAAAAATAATTGGCATTATAGCCAAACCGTTTAGCCACTAGATCACGTGTTAAATTATGATGTGCATACTTTTTAACATACTGCACAATATCCTCAAAAGTATGTTGCTTCGCATGGCGCTCATATCCCTCATATACGTTATTTATTTGCAGTAACAACGTTTGAAAATTATATATCGTATTGCTCTTCTGTAGAGCTGCTAAAGCGGCGACAACAGCATGAGTGACACCTCCATAACAAATAAATTCATGGATAAAACGTAAAGGGTCCACTTCGTAAATTAATTGCGACCCTTGCTTTACTAAATGATAATTTTGAAAACGCACAAGAGTATATTCTCCATGTAACACATTAATGTGAATTTGATTACGTGCCTGAATGACAAGTAAAGAATCACTCATTAAGTGAAAGGTACGACGATCTACTATTGCTTCCACTTCTCCCTCCGCTACATAAATGATAATAGCTTGATCCTGTTGAATGATTGTGTTCTCTCCACTGACTTCGACATCATCTACGGCATACATATGTTGTTGAAAATTCATTACTCTCTCCTAGTTGATTATTATTATCAATAATATTAACAGTACCCTTTGCGAATCGTAAAGCGGATACAAGCCTTTGAGTTCAGCTTGAAGGTCGCTTTTGTTCATCCACTTGCTATGAATCCGGTAATAATACCGAGCCAGCCGCACCAAATCATTCCGCAAATTCGACATCGCTGTGCCCCTCACGCTCCTTGATTACGTTAAAAAATTAAGAGCACCTGCCTAAAACAGATGCTCTTACTGTTACTTTTGTTTTTCTAATAAAGAAGCAGATAGAAAGTCGAAGAAACTGCTCGTAAGGTCAAAAAAACCTCCAGAAAATCAGTGAAAACTAACTTTCTGGAGGCTTCTTTCATTCTATTAATAAACTATAATTAATTATCTTTCCTTCGATCTGGAACTAAATTCTCATCTCCTGGCATTAGTCGCCATTTCTTTTTTAGAACGATACGGAACCAAACACCAGGTAAGAATGAAGTCATTAATGCCAACATAACGAGGACGGCAAAAAACTCCTGATTGACAATCCCTGTTGAATATGCGATAGAAGCGAGGACAATTCCTGGACCTCCACGATCATTGATGGCGATGGCAAGATTGAGACTAGTTAAATGATCCTGCTTAATCATCCTTGATGTTAAATAAACGGATAGAGTTTGAACGAAACAAGCAAATAAAAGAAAACCAAGGAAATAGAATGGATTAAAGTGTTTAATAAGATCTAATTGTAGCCCGACAATCGCAAAATATAGTGGAATAAACCAAGCAAAACCAACTTTTGAAACGATATACTCAACTTTATCCACTTCATCTGTTGGAATGGATAGTTTGATCATAATACCGGCGAGAAGTGCTCCAAAAATCGTCTCTACACGAAGATACCCTGCAAGTGCAGCTAACATGAACATGGTAAATAGGAAATATCCGAGATGGGATGCTTGAAAAAAGAAATTATTTTTAAAAAATGTGAAGCGATTAAATAAAAAGTGTGCAGTTAAAAGTACTCCGCCAATAAAACCAAGGTTTATTAATATCGTTTTCAGTCCTAAACTAAATGTAACAATACCTTCTTGGCTTACTATTGCTGTTGCATATCCTAAAGCGACCCATAGAATAATATCGTGTATACCAGCACACGCGAGCACTATTTTGGCAAATCTAGTGCGCATAATTCCTAAGTCGTTAAATATTTTTGATATAACGGGTATAGATGTAACCGCAATAGATACAGCAATAACAATCTTGATTGCAAGCGGACTGTTTGCTTTTCCCATATTAAGAAGCAACATTTAATAGATCAGCAGCAAACCAACCTACAATAAATGCTGGAATGGTTGCCCCTATAACTAATGCAGAAGTAATCTTAACATCTTCTTTATTAAATTTTGTCTGGAACTTCAAACCTGAACTAAACATGAGCATAAGTAAGCCAATTTGATAGAGGAGTCCAAATAACTTACCTTCTTCATCGAAACCTAAAAACATCCATTGGAAAATGTCAGGGAAAAAATAACCTAACAATGTTGGTCCAAGAACAAGACCTGCCGATATTTCACCGATAACTCGAGGAATCATAATACGTTCTGCTAAAAAACCCAATAGGTGAGCTACAGCTAATAAGCAACCCATCGCAAACAAAAAATGAGCGATATCTACACTCTGTATACTAAACAATAAATTTTGCTCCCTTCTCCATACCAATTTATATACGTTATGTAAGTGAATAAAAGATTGTATAGACTAGTGCTCCATTCAATAAAGTATTCTTTTTTGAATTTGAACACTCATTAAAACGGCAGGCATAAGCTAGAAAAAAGGAGTTTATTGGATGAGTCTTATTACATTTCTTCTTTCTGTCATTATTGCAATGGTAATTGGTACTGTTGCGGATAAGCTATCCCCTTTTGATATGCCGGGAAGCTGGGCGGGAGCTATATTAGCTGGCTTTATAGGGAATTGGATAGGTACGTTTTTATTTGGTACATGGGGTCCTATGATAGCGGGCTTTTCGTTAGTTCCTGCTCTGATCGGTGCGATCATTGTTGCTATCGTTGCAGGCAGCATAGCCAAGCTTTTCAAGACACTCAAATCTCCAAGGAAAAAGACGTAGTTCGGTCAAATTATAAGTTATTCATTTGAGAGAACTAAACTAACCGAATGCGACAACTATATTGACAAACATCAATGATTACTTTTTTTAAAACAAAGGGTATTCGAAGCAGAATTGCATCTACTCAAAAAGCCGAGAACGTTGTTAAATCGACGCTCTCGGCTTTCATTTTCCCTCTAACTTTTTGAGGGTTACATCATTTCACTTTCCCCATCAGCGTTTTTTGCAAAATTATCAAGCAATGCACGCACTTCATTTGTTGATTTCGTGTTCATCAATTGATTTCTTAATTCAGCAGCTCCAGGGAATCCTTTAACATAAATTTTGAAAAAGCGATGAAGCCCTGTGATGGAACGTGGCAGTTCTTCCGCATATTGATCTTGAAGATCAAGCTGCAGTCTTAAAAGATCAAGGTATTCTTTACTGCTATGCTCTTTTGGCTCTTTCTCAAAAGCAAAAGGATTCTTAAAAATACCTCGCCCGATCATCACGCCATCAATACCATATTGTTCAGCAAGCTGCAGGCCAACTTGACGGTCAGGAATGTCTCCATTAATTGTTAGTAGCGTATTTGGTGCGATACGATCACGTAATTTTTTAATCTCCGGAATCAGCTCCCAATGCGCATCTACTTGGCTCATTTCCTCTCTTGTACGTAAATGAATAGAAAGGTTCGCAATATCCTGTTTAAAAATATGCGTTAGCCACTCCTCCCACTCATTGACATCCTTATAACCAAGTCGTGTTTTCACACTGACAGGCAGTCCACCCGCTTTTGCTGCTTGAATAAGTTCTGCCGCAACGTCTGGACGCAGAATAAGGCCACTACCTTTCCCTCTCGATGCCACATTCGGGACAGGGCAGCCCATATTAATATCGATGCCCTTAAATCCTAGCTCTGCCATGCCAATACTCATTTGCCGGAAATATTCGGGATTATCCCCCCAAATATGGGCCACCATTGGCTGTTCATCTTCTGTAAAGGTCAAACGGCCACGCACACTTTGCATACCTTCTGGATGACAATAGCTATCCGAATTTGTAAACTCTGTAAAAAATACATCCGGTCGACCGGCTTCACTTACTACGTGACGAAAAACAACATCTGTCACATCTTCCATCGGTGCAAGTACAAAAAATGGGCGTGGTAAATCCCGCCAAAAATTATCTATCATTTCAAACTCAAATCCTCTCACTATCGATACAACTTCAAACTCTCGGTCAAAAAATAAAAAGGCAAATGTTCCACTTCTTTTACACTTATATCATGCTTCATAACTTATTATCAAACACAAATACATTTGGACATTTATAATTTGTAAAATTGGTAAGGTTTATCTTAACTAAAATCGGTTCTGAATGGTATTTTTTTAAAGTCACTCATTTTATTTTTTATTTAGTATCACAAATACACTTATTAAAGAAAGGATGGCAATTAAGATATTTATATGCATATATCCATTAGGGCTTAAAGCAATAAGAATACCTGCAACTGTCGGTCCTATTGTTGATCCCATGGAGCGTGCTAGACTTAAGTAACCAATGGCTGAGCCTGTTTCAGTTGGTTTTACATTTTGAATCATGACAACATTTAAAGGTGAACCAATAATAACTCCAATTCCAAAACCAATGATTGTTACTGCTATGATAAATAAAGTGAAACTTTGTACGAAAGCGATCAACAATGCACTCACTAATGTTAAAGAGAAACCTATTGCTATGGCTTTTCTTGCTCCAATTTTTGTCACTAAGTATCCACCTACCATTGATGCCACCATAGATGCTGCGGCTAGTGGAGTAACACTTAATGCAGAATAGCTTTTATTCAGCGAAAAATGACTTTCAATAAAAGAAGGTAGTAGGTTAATTGTACTTGCCATAATAAAACCGGAAAATAAAGATAGTATTAATACGATTAATGTATTGACATTCTTGAAGTAATCGATGTTCAAGATTGGGTCTGCAGATCGTATTTCTAACTTTGCAAAAAAAGGAACTAATACGATGCCGATCAGCAATAACCAAATATTTTTTAGTGTAATCCCTAACATAATCAAGAAGATAATAGCGATCAGCATGATAATGCCGGAGAAATCAATCGGTTTTTTTATGATTTGTTGATTGATTTGAATAGGAGCCATGAAAACTAATACAAGTATGGAAATCGGGACATTGATTAAGAAAATCCATTGCCAATCAAAGTTTCCTATAATTAACCCTCCAGCAATAGGACCTAAAATTGTTCCTAATCCAAATACTACACCAATCAATCCTAACATTTTTGCTCTTGTTTGATCTGGAAAACTCACGGCAATAAAAGCAGCAGTGATTGGGAATATTCCTCCAGTACCTATTGCTTGAACCACCCTCCCCATCAAGAATACGATAAAGTTCGGAGAAAAAGCTGACAATAGAGACCCAAGACTAAATAAAGCAATCCCAATCATAAAAATTCTTTTTCTTCCAAAACGGTCAGACATTTTCCCCATTAGTGGAATGCTTACTGAAAAGAACAATGTATAGATCGTAAAGCTCCAAACACCCCATGAAGCTTCAATATCAAAAAAGTCATTAATAGAACTAAATGCAGGTCCTACGATCCCATGATCCAAAGCACCCATGAAAATTCCTGTTAAAAATAATGTTAATGCAATGTTTATAGAGATATTTTTCTTTTTGTTACTCGTTGCAATATTATTCATTTTAATTTCTCCTTTCCGGATTATAATAACTAATTGCTCTATTTATACCATACCCCTATATGGTATGTAAACACTTTTACATGATCATAAGAAATAGAAGCTTGAATAAAAATTTTACTTTACATAGGATATGGGGGTATGGTATAAACAACTTGTAGTTATTTGCGAAATTGGAGCTAAAACTAACTACAAATTATAGTGTACGGGGGTATGGTTTATAAGTTATTACAATTTTTTATTCTGAATATATTTATCAAATTTTAAAAAAGGAGGCCTTTATCATAATGGATAAACTTGGTCGGATTTTAATAGGAATTGTATTTGCTTATATAGGGTTGTATAAAATCTTAAATTGGGGAGCAACAGCAGATTGGATGGCTATGAAAGGTTTACCATTCATTACTATATTGTTAATAGGAGCCATTATTATCGAACTGGGCGGAGGAGTCATGTTGATAATTGGAAAGAAAACAAAGCTTATTTCCATATTAATTGCTATATTCTTGATTCCAACTAATATTATTTTTCATAATTTTTGGGCGATGCCACCTGAGCAAGCAGCATCCGAATTCCTTAGTTTTCTTCAAAATCTAGCGATTATCGGTGGACTTCTAGTTATTTCTTCTGTAAAACAAGAAAAAGAATTATAGGGACAGAGGGACGGGTTCCTCGTCCCTACCTATAAGAGCCCTAGACGGTTTAAAGTGAAATTGGGACTTGCAGAGAAGCCACTGCAGGTCCTTTCTTTTTCGCTTGCCCAGCAGTCATTGATTGCTAACTTCTGAAAGTCCATCAGAGTTTCGTATACCACAAGCCTCAATAATAAAAGAATTCACTAGCGAATATAACGAATAAATCCAAAAATTAGTACTATGATTGTCGTATACTTCCGTAAAAGCACAAAGAAAAGATTACTTGTGATCCAGACTACACCTACCATATTAAATACATCTTTGTTAATTCATCACAAAACACATGAAAAGGCAACGCCCCTAATGAAGGGCAGTTGCCTTATTTTAAATGTCTTTTTCATTCCATTGTACTGAATCTTGAATAGGCTACACTAAGTTAGATAACTCTTATAAGGGGTAGTACACTAAAAGGACTAACCTTAAGGAGCGGGTCAAAATGAGAAGAGAACGTCGAACGTTTACAGCCGAATTTAAACGGCAAATGGTGAAGCTCTATGAAAACGGAAAATCGCGAGCGGATATTGCGAGAGAATATGAGATTACGCCTTCTTCATTAGATCGTTGGATTAAAAATCATCAGGAAACAGGATCTTTCAAGGCAGAAGACAATCGTACGACAGAAGAAACAGAATTGCTTGAACTACGCAAAGAAGTGCAACGCCTACGAATGGAAAATGATATTTTAAAGCAAGCCGCGCTGATCATGGGACGAAAATAGATGTGATTCGTAACAACGCTCACAAATATTCGGTATCAGCCATGTGTGACGTCCTACAAATTCCAAGAAGTACTTACTACTATCACCTTCACAAGCGTGAAGATGACGAAAAACAAGCGGAGGAAGCAGACTTACAAGAGCGTATTTATACGATTTTTAAGCAAAGCCGCAATAACTATGGGACACGTAAAATTAAGAAAGAATTAGAGAAACAAGACCTGACGGTTTCTAGACGACGTATAGGTGGAATCATGAAGGATTTAGGTCTTGTCTCGAATTACACGGTTGCTTATTACAGACCACAAAAGAAACAAAGTAACGAGACGGCAATCGCCAACGTATTAAATCGTGAATTCCAACAAGAGAAGGAATTATCGGTATTAGTTAGTGATTTAACGTACGTGCGTGTCGGGAAAAAATGGCACTATGTGTGCTTGTTTGTCGATCTTTTTAATCGTGAATTAGTCGGTGCCAGTGCAGGTCCAAGTAAAGACGCAGCACTTGTCTACCAAGCTTTAAGTAACATTAAAGGTAACCTGACAAACGTACAATTATTCCACACAGACCGTGGCTCAGAATTCGATAATCAACTAATGGCCGAAGCAACAGAAGCATTTGGCATCCAGCGTTCACTTAGTGCAAAAGGATGTCCGTATGATAATGCCGTGGCCGAAGCGACATACAAGAGCTTTAAGATCGAATTTGTGTACCAACGCACTTTCCATTCCCTTGAACAACTAGATCTTGAACTACGGGATTATGTGAACTGG
This sequence comes from Bacillus sp. Hm123, assembly GCF_051842975.2. Classification (NCBI taxonomy): domain Bacteria; kingdom Bacillati; phylum Bacillota; class Bacilli; order Caryophanales; family Bacillaceae; genus Bacillus; species Bacillus sp. Hm123. The sequence continues at coordinate 613,578 of NZ_CM200277.1, read as the reverse complement.
TTTAATCACATTCGAATTCATCAAACACTAGGATATCTGACACCAACTGAATTTAAGCAGCAGTCCTTATAAAGATTGTTCAGGTTAGTGTTGACATTCCATCTCAACTGAAACAATGTAAACGCTAGAATAAAGTTGACAGTTTTCGCTTGATAGGATTTTACACTTTTGCTCTATCAACCTATTACTTTAGTAAAATAGATGTTAACGCTATTTTACTGGAGGTTAGGGTTTTGGAGGAGAAGTTAGTGTTGTATATAAAGATTCATGAACTGCATAGAAGAAAATTTAAAGTAGCACAAATCGCTAAGGAGCTTAAGATCTCAAGACCAACTGTTTATAAATATTTAGAAATGACATTTGATGAGGCAAGAGTTTACACTGAACAACTTTTGGGGAAGAAGAAAAAACTAGATCCCTATAAAGACTGGATACTTGCCTGGCTAGAAGAGTATCCTCACCTGAGTAGTGCTCAAATTCATGATTGGCTTTTGGAGAGATATCCCGACCTATTGGTCGGTGGAAGTACTGTGAGATCTTATGTGAAAGACATTCGTGAATTTTATCAGATTGAGAAAAAGGTTATTGTACGTCAATATGAAGCAGTTCCTGAACAACCAATGGGAAAACAACTTCAAGTAGACTGGGGCGAAACAAAACAGAAGACAATGGACAACAAAGAAATCAAACTGTACTTTATTGCCTTTGTACTCGCTCATTCCAGGCATAAATATATGGAATGGCAGGCACGTCCATTTACCACAAGAGATGCGATTCGATGTCATGAAAATGCATTCCAGTTTTACGGAGGACGAACAGAAGAAATCGTCTATGATCAGGATCATTTAATCACAGTGAGTGAAAATGCAGGACAGCTACTTTTAACAGCTGAGTTTCAAAGTTATGTGAATGAACGAAAATTCAAAATCTACTTGTGCAGAAGAGCCGATCCGGAATCTAAAGGGATGATTGAAAATGTAGTGAAATACATAAAAGGCAATTTCGCAGACAGTCGGGTGTTTAGCAACATAGAAGATTGGAATGATCGAGCATTACAGTGGCTTCAACGTACCGGGAACCATCAGGTTCACCAAACAACGAAAAAAAGACCAGTAGAAGTGTTTCTCCTCGAAAAGCAACACTTACAGCCAGTCCCTTCGTTACTTTCATATGAAAGTAGCAACAAACAAAGTATAACAAGAAGTGTAAGTAAGGACAACACGATTCGTTATAAGTCAAACCGTTATTCCGTCCCACTTGGGACTTATCAAACAATGACTGAAAATCTTGTATGGGTTGAAGTGATAGGCGACGAGCAACAAACACTCGTGATACGAAAAGAAGCAAATGGTAAAATCATTGCCGAACACATTATTAGCTCAGAAAAAGGAAAACTTATTCAAAACCGCCATCATACCCGTGATCGTTCGAAAGGGATTGAAGAACTTAAGCAACGTCTAATCTCTTACTTTGAAGATCCGACACAGGCAGCTGCTTATTTTAATAAGATCAGCCAAAGATACCCGAGGTATCGTCGAGACCAGTTTGCGATCATCCAGAAGGTGATTCAACAGTATCCAGTATTAATTGATACCGTGTTGACTAAATGCATGACAGAGAAACTATACAATGCGAATGATTTTCGTGATATCGCTCACCACCTTGATACATTGCATGATGAAGCGATGAAAGAAGTACAATCTTTTCATAATAATTCGCCAAAACATTCTCATATTAAGGCTTCCACCCGTTCTTTAAATGCGTATACCAGTATTTTAGGAGGTCGGGCATAATGAACAGGACTGTGCATGAATTACAAGATCAATTTCGTCAGTTACGCTTATCAGAGACTGCGGAGGAGCTGCCACAGCTTCTTCGCGAAGCGGAAAAAGCATCGTGGACCTACTTAGAATTCTTAGCATCTATAACACGATATGAATTAGGAAAACGTGAAGCGAAAAGCCTTGAAAAAAGAATGAAATGGGCACGCTTCCCTTTCGTGAAGTCATTAGATGAATTCGAACTGAAAGGTCAAAACGTTCTGACGGCCCGTCAACTTACTCAACTTAGAGAATTAAGTTGGCTAGAGCAACAGTACAATTTAATTCTCCTAGGTCCTCCTGGCATTGGGAAAACGTATATCGCCATTGGACTGGGACTCGAAGCCGTATACAGAGGATTCAATGTTTACTTCGCTACAATGGGCGAGCTTGTGCAGCTTTTAAAGACAGAAGAATATCTGAATAAATCCAAAGTTCAGCTCAAACGGATTAGGAATGCCGATCTCGTGATTATCGATGATTTAATGTATATGGCGATGGATCAGCGAGAAGCAAACTTATTTTTTCATTTGATTAATCATTTATACGAACGAAGTTCGATTATCCTAACTTCAAATAAAAGTCCAGATGAATGGGGTAATTTAATTGGAGATCAAGGAATCACCACAGCTATTTTAGATCGCTTACTTCATCGTGTGGAAGTTATACGTGGTGCGGAAGATGAGGACAGTCATCGGATGAAAAATCGGAAAAGCATTTTTTCAGCAGAAGTGTAAAAAGGAAACGAGCAAAAAGTGTAAAAATCGACTTGACGTCTACAAACAAGAGGCAAGTGTTCGTCCATCGAGAATCTCATAAGTTTCTTCGTACCCCTATATACGGTTGCTCAATTACCTTTATTTCTTCATTATTCGTATGAAAGATATATAATTCGCGATATTGATTTTCAGCATGTAGTTTCTTATACACTTTCCATGCTAAATTGCCATTCTCAAAGTCATCAATCACTGGCATTTCCTCAATGATTCTTTCTCTTCCTCTTGTTTCTGATTTTATTGCTTCTACTAAGACACAACATTCTGGGAAATATTAGCGTACTTCAGACCATTTCATTCACATGCGTCTCCGATTCATTAGTAGTGTATTTCTTATTATTAAATTCTATCGAACCATCTTTTACAGATTCACCTTGATATATGCATTCTCTATTATAAGTAATTTTCCTGTTGCAGTATCCAAATTCATAAAAAGGCATATCAAAAAAAGCAGATACCCGATAAAAGTATCTGCCTAAAGTTAATTTAATTCTAGCTTCGCCACCGACTCCACATGGCTTGAGTGGTGATGGCAGCTACAACAAAAAGATGTAGTAGTGTTCACCAAATTCCATATAATTAAACCCTAAATATTAGTTTGCTTGTCTTTATCTGATTAAAAATATTGGTGTGAGAATCTTCAAACTCCTTTACCAACACAACAAATAAACTGCTGATTTTACAATTTATTATTTCCTTTTCCATTTTGGAAATCATCGAAATATTCAATGATTAAACTCTTGACATTATTATTTTCTATCGGAACTATAGTCGTAGATTTATTCCCCAAAGAATTTATCGAAGAACCAAACAAATAAACTAATTTTTTGTCGATAATTACATATCTATCATGATTTCCCTTAGTCGTTTGGATTTCTATGTTCCCTCGTTCTTTTTTAAATTTTTCATATAATAATTGAGAATCACCTTGAAATTTATCAGTGATAACATAAATTTTAATTGTTGAATTTATCTCTTCTAATAATGAAAATAATGTTCCATCGATGTAAGGATCGATTATTTGAATCTTGATTCGAGCTGTATTAAGGATTTCTTTAACCTTTTTATAAGCTGTGTAAGGTTGATTCTTCTGTATAAAAACAGGTTCTCTTACAGTAGGTGAATCTTCACCTACTGATTCCCAAATTTCTTCAAACCAACCAGAATCAACTGTTCCCCATTTAGGATTTATTAGTCCTTCCTCGATTGTCACTTTATCGTACACTACATCCATACCTTTAATATGGATATCCTTATAGTAAATAGATATATTATCAAGAATTATATTGTATCCAATGTCAGTTAGATAATTATCTTCAATAATCTTTAGAATTTTTTCAATCCAATTAGTAATACTTCCATATCCATATATGTGTTTTAAAAAAAGGATAGATTTTTCATCTAAATTAAAAAACTTAAATCTGATATAAGTACCTCTATAATTAATTTCTTCCTCAATTATCAAATAGTTCTCAGCAAAGATTTTTTTTCGAGAAGATGAATCTAAACCAATTCTTGCTTTACATAAGTTTGATAGTATGTAGTGCTTTGATGATGTATCAAATATTCCTTTTCTCTTAGTTAGTTCATATGTTGCCCTGGTAATATAATCTGTACATTTAATTAATTCAAACTTCGGTAAATGATTTAAGATAAAATCATTACTGGAATACTTATTGTTGATTATCTCAACTAATCTTGTTATTTCTGGATCTGTTACACTTTTATAATTATTTGTTATCTTATTAAATAATCGATCTAATTCCTTTTGCTCATTCATAAGCTACTTTCCCCTACTTAATTCATTTCTAGTAAAATTCATGTAAGCAAATCAAAAAAACATATTAATCGCTACAAATTACTTTCAAGTCTATTCCCGTTGTTTCCTTGATAAAGCTCTCTGTCACACCAAGTAAATTTAAAATGTCATCACTAACATTATTTTTAGATATACTTGGCTGAACAATAAAAATTTCAAAAGACATATGCATTCTTTTTTTAGCTTTATCCTTTAATAGCTCCAAACTTTCCTCTGTTCCTTGCTCTAATCGACTACAAGACACGCCACCATATGTTTTAACTTTCCGACGCAATAAATGATTGAAAAATTCTTTTCCATCTTTATATTTCCATTGAGTTGATTTCTGAGCTTGTCCACATACTTCATACAGATTACTGATACTATTTGATATATTGCCATCCTTAGCGTATTTCAAATGATACATTTGAATTTTTATAATATGGTCTTCTTCTTTAATTGTTACTATATCTGCTATCTCGCCACTTCCATCATCATCATAGATAATATGATAATCCTTCAGTTTCAGTTGACTTATAAAATAATACTGAATTGAATCTTTTCTTTTGGGTTCCACGTATTGTGATTCTTTAGATATATCAACCTCTTTCCAATCATATGGAATTAAAAAGTCTTTATCATAAAGGTTAATACTATGCTTTAATTGAACGTGTTCGTTTCCCGTTAGTGAGGAACCATCAGCAAACCAAATTGTAGGATTATAGTGATCTAAAAATTTATCTAATGACATTTTTTTAGTTCCGAAATGCACTTTAACTTCTGTCTCGGATAAAGTTTCAAATTTATAATCTGCTACAGGTATATCATAATCAGGATGCTGAAAAACAGTGTATCGAATAGGTATCTCAAATATATCTAATTTTAATATTAAGTTGATTTGTGAGTTAACCTCAAAATCTTTTATCTGAAGCTCTACTTCAGATAAATTTTTTTTAATATTACCGTATATAAACTCACACTTAGTTTCTGCTTCACTATAGATTTCATAATCCCAATCCACACTTATTGGAACTACTTTTGGCATTTCCAAAATCATCGCCGGTACTAAGCATTCTTTTAAGATTTCATTTGGATCAATCTCAGGATTTATTAGTTTCTCTCCGACACTTGTACACCAACTTTTTAGCCCTTGGATATTGTCTTGTAATTTCGTCCAAACTCTTCCTTTATAAGAGCACCCTATGTTAACTGGATTCCCATTTTCAAATCCACTACCTACAACATATGCCTTTTGGCTTCTTTGCTTTTCCATTAAAGGAATTGCTTCGCTAAGGTCACTTCCTACACTCATTCGATAGCGGATGTCCTTACCCAAATGCAATTTTAATCCTACATTTTGAAGCTTAATACGCTTAATATTATACAGGGCTTTAAACACATCCATTTTATTAATAAGTAACGGATTGTCTATTACTTTTTCCGCTAACTCTTTATATAAACTAGTATTATCTGAACTGTTAATAAATAACAGTTTATTAACAGGGTCCCAAATTAGAATTATTAGAGTCCAAGCTAAGTTAAAAGAATTTTTATCACTTAACCAATCCAATTTGTATTTCTTCGCAAATACTAAAACTGCCACATTTTCTTTTTCATTAATATCAAAAAATACATACTCATAATTTGAATTATTTTCGTATATATCTTTTAAGACTCTGGGGAACCATTTATTTGCTTTACTTTTATATACTACGGTACTAAGCTTTGGCCTAATATTTTGAAATGAGAAATTAGATGCATTTAAATTATTAAAACCATCTAAAAAATCTTTATAGCTCATTTCCCCCTTAATACTTGAACTACTATAATTAGATAAAAGTTCATTCCAATCCGCATCACTACTATAGAGATCCTCTAACGCCCCTGAAACATTTAAATCTGCAATATTTGCTATAAACGCTGCAGTACCTAATTTTTCGTCATGTTTTGTTCGTGTAAAACGTCCTGTAAACTGCAGTGTAATTGGTAAGCTCTTCTTAATATCATGCAATGCGGCTACTTTTAATTCAGGTAAATCAAACCCTTCTCCCAGCATATCGACACAGACGATTATTTTATGATTTTTTTCAAGTATACTCTCGTAAACCGCTTTTTTATTTTCAATATTCGAGTGAATCAAAACCGGATTCAAATGATCATATTTAGTATATAATTGATAAATCTCCTCAGCTCGATTTTTATTAGCACATCGTGCCATTAAAATATGCGGAAGCTTCTTTGAAATATCCTCTTCTAATCGTCGAACCGCTACTTCTGCAATTAATTCATCAGCTATAAGACTGTTATACTCTTTAACTGGAATAAAGTCTATATTGGTAAAATAGCCATCTTTTTGGGCTTCGCTAAGTGGGAAATCGAATATAATTTGACCATCTAAATTCTTACCATCATTCCGAAAAGGAGTAGCAGTGAATTGAATTACTTTATCATCTGAAAATAATTTACGAAAAGCCTCCCATGATTTTGCCTTTATATGGTGAGCTTCATCAATAAAAACATTTGTACAGGTTGATGAGATTAATGATTTTTTTTCATGATCCATAGATGTTAATAGCTGCATTGTAGTGACAACCACATTACATTCACTTAAAAACTCTTTTAGTTCTTCCTTTTCTTTAAATCCCTCATATATGATCCCGACTTTAGGATATTTCGCTTCAGCTCCAACAATTCCAAATTTTTTTAAAAGTCCTAGCGTTTTAAACTTATTCGCAACTTGAGTACGAAGAGCATCACTAGGCACTGTAACTAATAATTTCTCACATTGCGCTGCAATTAAAGTAGACATCATCGTTTCAGTTTTACCTGTACCAGTCGGCATTACTACTGTCGCAAGATCTTTAGAAACCTTCATATGGCTAAGAATCGAATATAAAGCAGCAATTTGCGGCCGTCTCAGCCCCTTAATATCTTCATCCAGGATCTCTTCCTTAAAACTAAATTGATTACGCCAACTCCTGACAATGTCATTGTCAGAAGGTGTTTCTTGATCGATCGGATGTTTTATCCAAGATTTGATTTTTATTTCTTCTAAATTCATATCATTTGATAATGATGCTTTTTCAATTTCTAATATATAAGCAGCAGTTTCAACTACTTTCTTTTTATCTGTAGTGAAACAGTAAATCTCTCCAGCACTTTCAAACGTAAAATACTTTTTTTCTATTGATTTAATCGATCCGTCTATTAAGACTTCTTCTTGAATTAGTTGCTTAACAATATTTCTATTTCGCGGTTTTTTATAAATAAGTTTATCATAAACTGGTAGATTCATTTGAACCACTCTATCTCCTACTTTCATTTAAATGACGGAATTAGCCTCAACTTCTCAAACCATCGATATACACAACTATTAATACATTTCACACCTTAAATTTGAATGTATTACCCCAAAGGTGGAACGATCTTACATAGCATATAACCCATTCGATTAAATGCAGGTATACGTTACAATAAACTAAAAAAGTGATGATAAACCTTTATCTTTTACTTTCATTTAATGAAACTTTTTTACTATTATATTTTTAATATTACTATATTTTCCACAGAGAGACTAACAGTTTTATTCCAAAATAAAAAAGCAGATACCCGATATAATATGTACCCTATAGAGTAGACACATAAAAAAGGCTACCTATGGGGTACTTTTTTGTATAATTAAGAAATACAACGAGAGAGATTCACTAGGGGACGGAGAATAATATGAGTAAAAAGATATTTTCAGAAAAAGAGATCAAGCTACTATCAGCTAATAGCTACGTTAAATCGGTGAGTTCAAAAGGAATCACCTACACTGATGAATTTAAACAAATTTTTATTGCAGAAAAACAGAAAGGCAAGTTTGCCAGGGATATATTTGAGGAACATGGTTTTGATGTAGATGTTTTGGGGAAGCAGTGGATTAATTCAGCGAGTAGAAGATGGAGTGATACTTACAAGGAGAGTGGGATAACCAGATTACGTGACACAAGGGCTGGAAATTCAGGTCGTCCAATGGACAGAGAGCTTTCCCTAGAGGAGAAAAACGTCCGCTTAGAAGTACAAATTAACTTGCTAAAGGCGGAAAATGAACTCTTAAAAAAGATACATTTAGCAGAAAGGGGGATGAGGAAATAGCACTTCCCCCCAGTCAAAAATTTATCCTTATTCGCTCAGTTATAGAGAAATATCAGTTAGAAAATATGGTGAGCTACCTTTGTAAAGTAGCGGGCGTTTCAAGAAGCGGCTATTACAATTACTTTTCAGAGAAGTCTCAAAAACAAAGAGAGCTTAAGGATGAAAGAGATGAGGTTTTGAAGAAGATTATCTTAAAGGCCTTTAATTTCAAAGGACGGAAAAAAGGGACACGTCAAATCAAAATGACTTTGGCGGGTCAATTTGGTGTTGTCTACAATTTGAAGCGTATAGGGCGAATCATGAAGAAGTATGCCATTAGATGTCCTATCCGAAAGGCAAATCCTTATAGACAAATGATGAAGGCCACTCAAGAACACCGGGTTGTCCCGAACCTTTTGAATAGGCAATTTAAGCAGGACGTCCTAGGAAAAGTACTCTTAACCGATATCACATATTTATTTTACGGAAAGGGCCAAAAAGCCTATTTGTCGACCATTAAAGATGGCTCGACAAATGAAATCTTAGCTTATCACGTATCGGACCGCATAACCATGGATTTAGCTACAGATACCCTTCTAAAGCTAAAGAAGAATCGCAACTTTAAGAAGGCGGAAGATGCATTGATACACTCTGATCAAGGTACTCACTATACACACCCTGACTTTCAAAAGTTAGTAAAGAAACTTGGCTTGCGTCAATCCATGTCTCGACGGGGAAACTGTTGGGATAACGCCCCTCAAGAATCCTTCTTTGGTCATTTTAAGGACGAGTCATATATTAAACCATGTACGAATTTAGAGGAACTGGGACGTGAAATAAAGCAATATATGATTTATTACAATAACTACAGATATCAATGGAATTTAAAAAAGATGACCCCTGTTCAATACAGAGACCATCTTCTAAAATCAGCCTAAGCTTTTTTTAAAATGTCCTTTACAAAGGGTACACTTTAATGAAGGGCAGTTGCCTTATTTTAAAAATCAGAAAACATAATCACCATCTGTTTCAGCTACTTTACCAAAAGTAACTCCACCTGGCTTGGTATTCTCACACATTAATTCTGCTTGCTTCATTACAACTTCCAATGCTTCTCTTGCTTGCTTTGGTGGATAATCGTATTTCTTCAACAAACGCTTAATAATACGGCGCATGCCAGCTTGGGCGCTTTTGCGGACGCTCCAATCAATTGTGATATTATTTTGGATTGCAATTGTCAATTCTTGTGCGATTTTCTTTAATGTTTCATCACCCATCATTTGTTTGACGATTTCGTCTGCCGTTAAAGCCGTATAGAATGCGACTTCATCTGTATTTAAACCAAGCGCATCCTCATCTGCTTTTGCCTTTTTGATTTCATTAGCCATCTTGATTAGTTCTTCAATTACTTCTGCATTTGTAATCGCTTGATTCCGATATTTATTGATTGCTTTCTTCAGTTTTTCAGAGAATTTCTCAGATTTTACGAGGTTGCTTTTTTCCATTACTTTCAGATTGCCTTCAAGCAATTTACGTAACATTTCTACAGCTAAATTCTTGTGCTGAAGATGACGAACCTCCTCAAGAAAATCTTCTGATAGGATGGAGATATCTGGACGTTTGATTCCAAGACTATCAAACACATCAATCACATCTTCAGATATAATCGAACGTTCGAGCATTTGATTGACACGTGCTTCGATTTCTTTCTTCGATTTCTTCTTCGTTCCTTTTGCTCCAAGTTTGGAAAGACTGGCTTTCACTGCTTTAAAATAACTTACTTCTAATGCAGCTTCTTTCCCCTCTTCAGTAGCTGCACAAAGAGAATGAGCTTTTGCAACTTCCACAGAAAACTGTTTGAAATCTTTCTGCTCTTTCACGTCCAACCCTAAAATAAAGTTCATTCCGCCAGTAATCGCTCGTATTCTTCCAGCTTGCGATGTACCCATATAAGCAGAATAATCATAGCCATAAAACATGCCACGTAAAACCTCTAGTTTTTCCTGCATAACTGCAATCGCTGCATTCGTATCAATCGCTGTATTGGCACGATCACTGTCTGTATATTGCCTTAACGCTTTTTTCAAACTTTCTAGTATGCCGATATAATCGACAACTACCCCACCTGGTTTATCTTTGAACACACGATTCACACGCGCAATCGCCTGCATCAAGTTATGACCTTTCATCGGCTTATCAATATACATCGTGTGCATAGAAGGTACATCAAATCCTGTTAACCACATATCACGAACAATGACGATTTGCAGTTCATCACTCGTATCTTTCATTCGTCTCGCTAGCGTATCGCGACGATGCTTCCCGCCCACATGTTTTTGCAAGCGTTCTTCATCTCCAGCGCTACCTGTCATAACAACCTTGATTACGCCTTTTTCAAGATCATCACTATGCCATTCTGGACGGATTTTAATGATTTCATCGTATAAATCCACACATATTTTACGACTCATACAAACGACCATTGCTTTACCAGCAATCGTTTTTGATTTTTCCTCATAATGTTCGACAATATCTCTAGCCAATCGCTTCACACGATTTGGCGCACCAACAATGGCTTCCATACGAGACCATTTCGTTTTATACTTTTCGCGATCATTATCTTCTTGACCTTCTGTGATTTCTTCAAATTCATCATCAAGCTTTTGCCATTCTTCTTCATCCGTATCTAATTTAATAATACGATTTTCGTAGAAGATTTTAACAGTCGCTTCATCTTCAACTGCTCTTGTCATATCGTACACATCAATATAATGACCAAATACAGCCGGTGTAGATTTATCTTCGAATTCAATTGGCGTACCAGTAAATCCTATAAATGAAGCATTCGGTAAGGCGTCACGCAAATACTTCGCATACCCATACTTCACTTCACCCGTTTTACTGTCTGTTGATGCTTCTAGTCCGTACTGGCTACGATGTGCTTCATCTGCCATGATAATGACATTGCGACGATCCGTTAAAACAGGTATCTCTCCATCTTCTGGTTTGAATTTTTGAATCGTTGTAAAGATAATTCCACCAGACTCGCGATCATTCAACAAATCATATAACCCATTTTGCTCTTTCGATTTATCTTTCGCTTGCTGTTGCTTTTGCTCATCAGATAACTTACGAATATGTGCTTGTTTAGGTGATTGGCGTAAAATATCTTCAGATTTAGCGAACGTTGTATACAATTGCTCATCTAAGTCATTTCGATCAGTAATCACAACAATCGTTGGGTTATTCAATTCCTTCACTAAAGATGCTGTATAGAAGACCATCGAATAACTTTTCCCTGATCCTTGCGTATGCCACACAACTCCGATTTTACGATCGCCTCGTTCTGCCGTTGCATGCTTCGTGCTTTCCACTGCCTTTTTAACCGCAAAGTATTGATGATACGCTGCAAGAATTTTTATAATCGTGTTATTATCACCAATTTTATTGCCATTCTCATCATGAATCGCTTCTTTTGATTCTTGGAAGAGAATGAAGTTCTGAATAATATCAATCAAACGCTTTTTATCCAGCATGCCACGAATGGCCACTTCGTATTGAGGAACTTCTAGCGGTTCGATATTCACACCATCCACCGTTCGCCAATTCATAAAACGTTCTTCATTGGACGTAATCGTACCCGCTTTGGCATTAATCCCATCTGAAATAATGCTAAACGCATTGTAACGGAATAGCGATGGAATATCATTTTTATACGTTTGAATCTGATTATATGCTTGTTCAATTCCGACATTTTCATCAGAAGCCGATTTCAACTCAATGACTACAAGAGGAAGACCATTTACAAAAATAAGAACATCCGGTCTACGTTCCTCATTCTCAATAATCGTAAATTGGTTAACCGCAACAAAATCATTTCGTTCAGGTTGATCGAAATCCACCACAATCGCTTTTTCCGTTTTGATTTCGCCATCTTTACGGAAACTCACATCAATTCCCTCAACCATTAGTTTATGAAATTGCTTATTATTTTCATTTAAAGCAGGACTATTAACGGTAATAATCTTACGGTATGCCTCTTCCAATGCATCATCTGGCAAATGACGATTCAATGTAAAAAGAGTATCACGAAGACGTTGACTTAAAATTACTTCCCGATAATCTTTACGTTCCGCTCGTTCACCGTCATGACCCATTTCTGGACCAAATACATACTCATAATCCATCTCTTGCAGGATTTCAATCACTGCTTCTTCTAAAAGATCTTCTGTGAAATTTTCTAAAAGGCTCATATTATTTCCCCCTTTCTACTGTGAATATTATTCTTTCTCTATTGGGACACGGATTTCTCCTGACATTAGTTTTGGGAGTAATATGTCACGAATAGAAATTAATTTATTGTTTTGTAATTCTATTGCATGTTTCTTATTAAAGATACTTTCCACAACACTATTAAATTGTTTCAAATATGCTTCGGATGGTTCAATTATATTTAATTTTTTTAATGATGTTATTGTTAAAGCTTTTTGAGTAGAACCTATCGTTATCTGATCAAGACTATCTTGACCTTCTTTCGACAATAGCCAATTATATACAAATAAATTTAAATGTCTATGTTTAAATCCTTTAAACCAAGTTAAATTCCCATCTTTAAAATAAAATTTTTCATCATTTATCAATAAAGGTATTCCAAGAGTTCCAACAGAAGTAAGCAAAATGTCCCCCGATTGGGGAATACCATATTTTTTTTCTATTTGATTATACAAAGTATCAGAGATAAATAGTTCTGTGGAAACCATTTTACCTTTACTTCTCTCAATTACTTCTTTTGATCTATAAAATGGAATTCCCTCTAGCACATAATCCTTTCGGAAAATTCTTTTACTAGAGGTAATCTCGCAAAAGCTCTCAAGTTTGGTGGAATTCCAAATAGAAGGAATAAGACCGATATTACTTTCTTTAAATCTTCCACCACTCGATTTATACGGCTTTCCTTCTTCATTCGGAAATTCAAAATCAACAAACCATTGCTTAAAAATCGTTTGAGCCATTTCTTCTAGTTTTTTGTTGATTTGATTATTGACTTCAATTTTTTCATCGAGGGATGAAAGGATGTTTGCTATGGCTTTTTGTTCAGTAACATTTGGAATTTTAATTTTCTCGTTTTTGATAACATCTACTTGTGCTCTTTGGCGTCCAGACGTACCAGTCATTGATTTTATTGCAATATCTCTTATTTTTGGTGATATACTTAAATAATAAATATAATCATTAACTGATAATCCTTCTTTTTCTCTTAAAACTATAAATTCAGTTGAACCAAATCCAATTTCATTTTCTTCTAAAATTGACACCTGAGCTGTTTTCCCATTTTCTAGGCATGGAGTGATCCTTGCAAGTAAAGTATCACCGTTTCTAAATTTTGTACCACTTTTAAATTCAGTTATTTCATAACCTTCAATTTTTCTTTGAAAAGTATTTAGTTTATCCATCCCAATTTTTTTACCTGTAGTACCTTTTCGAATGGACTCTGTGGGATTAAATTGTATAACCTCTTGCATAGCAACTTCTTGCCATTCTTTATAGCTCATAACCAATCCCCCCTAGATTCTTCTTAATCTCATCCTCTAGGCGGCGTGATTCAGCAAACAATTCGCCAAGCTCACTCGTCAATTTCTCCATCTTCTCTTCAAACGGCACCCCATCATCTTCAACTTCTTCAATCCCTACATAACGTCCAGGTGTTAACACATAATCATGTTCACGTACTTCTTCTATTTTCGCTGCTTTACAGAAACCTTGCACATCTTCATATTTTCCATCTTCAGTACGCCAATTGTGATATGCTGCCGCTATTTGATTGATATCTTCATCACTTAACTCACGATGACGGCGATCGACCATTGTTCCTAAATTACGACCATCAATAAATAGAATTTCATTTTCACGGTTGCGGAATGTGCCATGTTGCTTCTTATTTCTATTTAAAATCCATAGACAGACCGGAATAGAAGTAGAATAGAACAAGCTTCCCGGTAGTGACACAATACAATCTACTAGATCAGCATTAATTAAGTTTTTACGGATTTCACCTTCATTGGATGTATTCGAGCTTAATGAACCGTTGGCTAATACAATTCCAGCGACTCCGTTTGGTCCCATGTGATAAACCATATGTTGTAGCCAAGCATAGTTGGCGTTCCCTTCTGGAGGTGTGCCGTATTTCCAACGAACATCATCAGTTAAACTGCTTCCTCCCCAATCACTAATGTTGAATGGAGGGTTCGCTAAAATATAATCCGCTTTTAATGTACGGTGTAAATCATCGTGAAATGTATCGGCATGATGAGCACCTAAGTTTCCGTCCAACCCTCGAATCGCCAAGTTCATACGACATAGTTTCCATGTTGTTGAATTTAATTCTTGTCCATAAATAGAAAGGTCATCTACTCTCCCTTGGTGTTCAGCAACAAACTTTTCACTTTGAATGAACATCCCACCGCTACCACATGCCGGGTCATAAATACGACCTTTATATGGTTCAATTAGTTCAACCAATGTTTTTACCACACTTGTAGGCGTATAGAATTCTCCGCCGCCTTTTCCTTCTGCGCTTGCGAATTTACCTAAGAAGTATTCGTACACACGTCCAAGTAAATCTTTCTCACCGTTACCATGCAATTTAATCGTAGAAATTAAATCGATCAATTCCCCTAAACGACGTTTATCAATTTCTGGTCGAGCATAACGTTTATCCAATACCCCTTTTAACACGGGATTTTCTTTTTCAATTAAAATCATCGCATCATCGATGATTTGTCCGATTTTCACATCTTTGGCATGGTCTTTAATGAAACCCCAACGAGATTCAGTTGGTACCCAGAAAATATTTTCTACTGTATATTCATCAATATCTTCTTCGAAACCAGCGCCTTCTTCTACAAGTTCGTTATATTTTGTTTCGAATTTATCCGAAATGTATTTAAGGAAGATCAGTCCTAAAACAACGTGTTTGTATTCGCCTGAATCCATACTTCCACGTAGCTTATCAGCTGCTTTCCATAGCGTTTCCTCAAATCCAACATTAGCAGTTGTAGTCATGTTGTTTCCTCCTGCATCAATTTCATTTATTTTTAATAGTTATGGTCGTCAAAAACTTCGAATATTTCACTTTCAAATTCTTCTTGTGATTCATCACTGTTAATCCAATCTGGCAACACGTCTAAATAATGTCCCAGTGCTTCTATTGTTTTTTGTAGAATCGCTTCATGTTGCGCTTTTTCGAGTAATTCTACTATTAACGCGTATGTATCCATATATGGATTGTCATCAACGATTTCAATAGCTGCTTTAAAACGGGCGACAAGCTTGGCTTTATCGATTGATCGCTCGATTGCATTCATTTCTTCTTTATCATAGATTGGAACTTCAACTAGATATTCTGATGCTTCATTCAGTGCAAATTGCGTTTCATGGCTTTTTATAACAGGTTGTAAGTCATGTTTTAATTTTTCCTTTTGGATTTCCAATTTATCAAGGTCTGTTAATTCTATCTGGAAATAGCTTGCTGGGATAGTGAATAATTCTTCCAAAACCGGAAGGTATTTTTTTGGTATATTTTGTTTTCCTTTAATCCACATATTAATGTTTTGTTTCTTGATGCCGAGTTTATCGGCTAATTCAATATGTTGCATATTGAACAGATTAAGAATGTACTCGAGACCATTCAATCGCTCACCCCCGCTCCTTATTGTCCTAGTCAATCTTGATTATTTTACCTTATTATGATCGACTATTACAATAAGACCATCAACGGACTATGCTATTAAACAAAACATGCAGGACGATGATCCCTGCATGTTTTGTTGACTTTATTTCAATTTAATCTTTTCATATTCTCCTCCAGACCAACCAAAACCACTTGAAACTTCTAAAGAATAGGAGGATGAATCTTGCGGTAATTCAAAAACAACTTTTCCTTTTTTAGAGATTCCAGGGTTAATGTCTTGTAAGAAGAAATCCATCGCCCCTTCTACAGCCATCATAACCTCAGAATCACTAGTTGGCTCAAACTCTCTTCCACTATTGTCTTTCACTTTAAACATATTGCTATCTACCATTCTTGCTTTTTTATCGTTATTGACTGCTTCTATATCAACCAAAATAAACTGACCGTCTGTTTTCGCTGATTCAATGAACTGATTATCAGATTTAATTTCATTCGTTGCTGTTACATTTGTTACCTTATAAGCAAGCTCACCTACTTTAACTTCATCCCCTACGTTAAAAGTTTTTGATTCTTTATCCTTAGTGTCTTTTTCATTAACCTTCTCTTCAGTAGCCAATGTTTGTGACTCGCCATCTTCTGAAGCAGATTTGTCCTCACCTAAAGATCCAATCACTCCGATTGCTATTAAAATACCAAAAACGATTGCAACAATTTTCATAAACTTTTTCATTATAATTTCCTCCTATAAGTGATTGTTTTGTTTCTTAAAAACCACTAAATTCATTTTATTGTCTGAGTCAATAAAGTTATGTTATCTCATTTTATTGTCTTGGTCAATAAAAATGCCAAAAAAAATAAATTTAGTTCGAGAGAGGTTGCATGGACACAATAAAAGCAGTCAAAAACCGCTATTCAGTAGTTTTTGACTGCTTTTATTTTTTTAAGGTTGATTTATTCGAGACAAAGAAATCTCTACCAACTTCGCACCTCTATATCCGACTGCTCAATCACCTTAAGTTCTCCATTATTCGTGAGAAAGATCTAAGATACAATAATTAAGAATACTCAGAATAATACAGAGCCATTTCATTACTTTAACTATTCAACTAAAGCTTTTCTTCTTCATTTCTTATATATTCTGCTATAGCAGCAATTACTGTTGAAACAGTTATTTCTGGCCCACCTTTCGACTGATTTAGATGAACTCCTAAATTATCCTTAATAGCATTCAATGCATTTTTTGTGCTAATAAAATCGTTTATCCGTTCAATCTTATCCTGAAGTTCATAACTTCTTACTTCCTTCATTACTAATTCATAAAAATCCCTATTATAATTTTGTTTACTTGTCCATTGAAAAAATGCTTCTCTCGACCTT
This sequence comes from Bacillus sp. Hm123, assembly GCF_051842975.2. Lineage (NCBI taxonomy): Bacteria > Bacillati > Bacillota > Bacilli > Caryophanales > Bacillaceae > Bacillus > Bacillus sp. Hm123. Next base: position 596,001 of record NZ_CM200277.1, on the reverse strand, counting down.
GTATTTGGTGCTTTATCATGGCATTCAGTACACATTAGAAATAAATTATTCACTTCATCACTTCCACCAAATTGCCTAGAAATAATATGACACCTTTGCAACGGTACTCTATTCCAATTTCTGATTATCTCTTGCCTACTTGCTTGAGGGTTTTTAATATCATATTTATCCTCCCAATATTTCCGACATGACCAACAACTTGGCTCTCCCCAATCAAAACCATTTTTATCAAGCCAATTCATCCAATGTTCAAATATTTTTGCATTAGATGGCATTGTCAATTTAATACCTCCTTTGCTTATTGGCTATTGGATAAAGTCTTTTTACTATACTATTAATATTCTACCTTCTCTCCATTATCTAAGTTAAATTCTATCGAACCATCTTTTACAGATTCACCTTGATATATGCATTCTCTCACTATAAATCATTTTCCTGTTGCAGTATCGAAGTTCATAAAAAGGCAGATCAAAAAAGCAGATACCCGATAAAAGTATCTGCCTAAAGTTAATTTAATTCTAGCTTCGCCACACACTCCACGTGAGTAGTCATCGGAAACATATCCACCGGCTGCACTTCCACCGTCTTATATCCACCATCCTCCAAAATCCTTAAATCCCGCGCTAATGTCGCTGGATTACATGAAACGTAAACAACTTTCTTCGGTTTCATATCGATGATCGTTTGTAGTAGGGCTTCATCACAGCCTTTTCTCGGCGGGTCAACGACGAGGACGTCGGCGGTGATGCCTTGTTTGTACCAATCCGGGATGACGGTTTCGGCTTCTCCGACGGCGAATTCGACGTTGGTGATGCCGTTTAGTTCGGCGTTGCGATTGGCGTCTTCGATGGCTTCAGGGACGATTTCTACGCCGTATACTTTTTTTGCTTTTTGCGCTAGGAATAAGGAGATCGTACCGATGCCGCAATAGGCGTCGATGACTTGTTCTTCTCCGGTTAAGTTGGCGTATTCTAGCGCTTTGTCGTAAAGTACTTTCGTTTGTTCTGGGTTGACTTGGTAAAAAGATCGTGCTGAGATGGCGAATTTAATGTCACCGATGTAGTCGTAAATGACTTCGTTGCCCCAGAGAACTTTTGTTGTGTCGCCAAGGATGATGTTTGTTTTTTTCGAGTTGATGCTTTGGATGATCGAGGTGACACCGTCGATTTGTTCGGTGATTTCTTCGATGATCTTGTTTTTATTTGGGAAGTCTTCTGTACGTGTGACTAACACGACCATGACTTCTCCAGTGATTTTGCCGTAACGGGCCATGATGTGACGAAGCGTGCCTTTATGCTTCATTTCATCATAGGCTTTGATGCCGTAGCGGTCGCAAATGGCTTTTACTTTTTGAATGACTTCATCACTTTTTTCATGCTGGATGAGGCATTGTTCCATGTTGATGATGGAATGGCTTCGTTTTTGGTAAAATCCTGCGACTAAGCCGCCGTTTTCTTCGCCGACTGGCACTTGTGCTTTGTTGCGATAGCGCCATGGGTCATTGGCGCCGAGTACAGGGTGAATCGTTACGTCTTCTAGTTTGCCGATTCTCTCCATCACGTCGCGTACTTGTTTTTCTTTTGCTTGTAGCTGACCTTCGTATGATAAGTGTTGAAGCTGACAGCCGCCGCATTGTGAATAGATGGAGCAGTCCGCTTCTTGTCTAAAGGGACTTGTTTCTTTTAATTCGATCAAGCGGCCGAAGCCGTAGCCTTTATTTAGTTTCGTCGCTTGAATACTTCCTTTTTCGCCCGGCAATGCACCTGCCACGAATAGTGGATAGCCTTCAATTTTAGCGACGGCTTGACCGTCATGGGTTAAGTCTTCGAATACAACATCAATGATTTCATTTTTTTGCACAGGGGCTTGAATTTTTGCCACGATTCTAAATCTCCCTTTTATTTATTCAATGCTTCTCCATAAATATAATGAAGCATAGCTCAAGTATGGTTCCCAATTTCGACTGTATTTATCCATTTCGTCTAAAGTTGGTTTTTTGTCTAGTTGATAAAGCTTTTGGATCGCTTTTTGCAGGCCGATATCTGCTTTCGGAAACAGATTATCTCGACCGAGTGCGAACATTAAGAAGTTTTGTGCTGTCCATGGGCCGATGCCTCTAATTTTCACAAGCGTACGAACGACCTCTTCATCGCTTAATGTTTCTAGTTCATCCAACTTCAATTCGTTTTCTACGATCAACTGCGAAAGACCAACTAAATACTCTGCTTTCCGCTGACTGAATTGGAGAGAGCGCAATTCTTCAATCGGAATTTGGGCTACTGTTTCTGGGCTTGGATAAAACCAAACACCATCATGTTCATAACCATATGCATGCACAAAGCGCTCCGTTAATGTATGAGCAAATTTCAAATTGAGCTGTTGATGAACGATACATTTAACGAGGCAAGCATACGGGGAAAAGTCCAGTACTCTAGGCGTGCCTTTTCGTTCGCTAAAAACCTCTCTTAAATCGGTTGCTTGAAAATGTTCGTGAATGGTAGTAAGCGGAGTGTGCCATTGAAAAATCCGTGCAACTTCGGCTAGAACGCTCTCTTTTGTTTCTTCATGACTGCCGCTGACTTCAAATGCAGGATTGTTACTTGTGCCGCTCCCTTTAACCGTTACTACTTCATTCGTTTCATAAATAGGTAACCGAACATAACGTTCTTCTATATTAATCAAATGAAGCGGATCGACAGCGAGACGATCAAGAGCTTGGTCGAAATCATACACATTTTCTAGCTTAATAGTTTCTTTCCACACGCTTAGCCCCCCATTCGATTGTTCACATCTCACCATTATAACATGACTATCTCCTCGACAAAATTAGCTATTTTCCCAAGTAAATAAATACACAAAATTTTTACAGAATTGTAACAAATCCTCCCCTTTTTACAAACCAAATGATGGTAAGATAGAATAGTAGGACAAATTACATAGCTGGAGGGTTTTTTATGAAAAGTGCACGTTGGTATAAAGCAAAAGATATTCGTGTGGAGAACGTGGAAGAACCTCAGATTACAACAGGGAAAGTAAAAATTAAAGTGGAGTGGACAGGTATTTGTGGAAGCGATTTACACGAATATGCGGCTGGTCCGATTTTCGTTCCAGTAGATGCTCCTCACCCTATCAGTAAAGATATCGCACCAATTATTATGGGGCATGAATTTTCTGGTACAGTCGTTGAAGTTGGCGACGGTGTAACGAAAGTAAATGTTGGCGACCCAGTCGTTGTAGAACCAATTCTTTCTTGTGGAGAATGTGGTCCTTGTAAAAAAGGAAAATACAATCTTTGTGATGGATTAGGTTTCCACGGTTTATCAGGTGGAGGCGGCGGTTTCGCTGAATATACGATGGTTGATGAACATATGGTTCATAAAATGCCAGAAGGATTGTCTTTTGAACAAGGTGCTCTTGTAGAACCAGCAGCAGTTGCTCTTCATTCCGTTCGTTTAAGCAAGTTAAAAGCGGGAGATAAAGCAGCTGTATTCGGTACAGGCCCGATCGGTTTATTAGTGATTGAAGCGTTAAAAGCAGCTGGTGCTTCTGAAATTTATGCAGTTGAGCTTTCTCCAGAGCGTATCGCTAAAGCAGAAGAGCTTGGAGCAATCGTTGTGAACCCTGCAGAAGTGGATGCAGTAGCGAAATTGAAAGAGCTATCTGACGGTGGCGTTGATGTAGCATTTGAAGTCACTGGTGTACCAGTTGTTCTTCAACAAGCGATTGATTGCACAAACTTTGAAGGTGAGACAGTTATCGTCAGCATCTGGGAAAGTGGCGCAGAGATTCAACCAAATAATATTGTCCTCAAAGAAAAAACAGTAAAAGGAATCATCGCTTACCGCGACATCTTCCCTGCTGTTATGGAACTTATGAAACAAGGCTACTTCCAAGCAGAGCAACTTGTTACAAAGCGCATTCAATTAGATGACATCGTGACAGAAGGCTTCGATGCCCTCATGAAAGAAAAGAATCAAGTGAAAATTTTAGTAAAACCAGAATAATAGTTAACAAGCGGCGAGAGTAAATCTCGCCGCTTTTATTTCAAATCTGAGCTACGTTAATTAACGCAGGACGATGATCGTCGCTACCTGCCGTATATGTAAGAACGACCTGTTGCCCCTCTTCGTATCGATAGTTGTGAGACGACCCGTAAGAAACTTCTAACGCTTGATGGGTACCATTGATCAGCACTTCGATAGACGTATTATCAACCGCCCCAACGATGATCCCTTGACTTCTCTTCACATGATCGGAAGGAATCTGCAAGTTCGCTCCAATGACGGCGATTGGATATTCTAACTGATTTAACTTCATTAGCTCACTTACTTCTGTATTGAATCGTTCTGCAAGAGCATACAGTGTATCCCCCGCCTTTACTTGATACATCACAGTGGATTTTTGAGCTGAAGATACTTTTTCTACAAAAACATTAGATTTTTTGGCTAAAAGTGATAAAGATTCTTCATTTTTGCCGATAATATTATTAGAGGAAGCCGCTTTTGGCTTTTTGTTTATCTTTTGGCCGGGTATTTTGCCTGGCTCTTTTTTATTTGTTTGTTTTTTCTCTGTATAGATGATTAGTTTTTGACCAATCTTTAATGCATCTGATGTTAACTTGTTAGCTTTTCTGATTTGTTCAATCGTTGTGCCGTATTTGTTGGCGATCTTCCACAAGCTATCTCCGGATTTTACGATATATATCATGCTCGAACCTGATGTTGGCGGCTTCGGCTTCTCTACTGGCTTTTGACCGGGATCTGGTTTAGACGGCTTCCCTTTTTGCGTGATGATTAGTTTTTGACCAATCTTTAATGCATCTGATGTTAACTTGTTAGCTTTTCTGATTTGTTCAATCGTTGTGCCGTATTTGTTGGCGATCTTCCACAGACTATCTCCGGATTTTACGATATATGTCACGCTCGAACCTGTTGTTGGCGGCTTCGGCTTCTCTACTGGCTTTTGACCGGGATCTGGTTTAGACGGCTTCCCTTTTTGCGTGACGATTAGCTTTTGACCAATCTTTAATGCATCTGATGTTAGTTTGTTCGCTTTTCTGATTTGTTCAATCGTTGTGCCGTATTTGTTGGCGATCTTCCACAGACTATCTCCGGATTTTACGATATATGTCACGCTCGAACCTGTTGTTGGCGGCTTCGGCTTCTCTACTGGCTTTTGACCGGGATCTGGTTTAGACGGCTTCCCTTTTTGCGTGACGATTAGCTTTTGACCAATCTTTAATGCATCTGATGTTAGTTTGTTAGCTTTTCTAATTTGTTCAATCGTTGTGCCGTACTTGTTGGCGATCTTCCACAGGCTATCTCCGGATTTTACGATATGAATGACTGAGCCATTTTTCTTTGCAACAAATACTGATGTGGCAGAGCGTGCTTCACTCTTTGCCAATTTGACCGATTGTTCAACTTTTTGATTGGCTTTTACGTTCACCCTCTTGTTTTCAACGTTGGCATTGTCTTCTTCCATCGATGTCAAATGGAGTAGTTGTCCCTTGTCGTCAAGGGTTGGAACCGTGATTTGTTGCCCGATATGCAACGTGTCCGAAGTAAAGCCATTTTTGCTTTTTAGTTGTTCAACGGAAACTTGATATTTTTTCGCTAAGGAGTAAATCGTATCTCCTTTTTTCACCGTGTATGCGGTTGCACAATCACAAGCATTGGCTTGTTCCGGCTGTCCAAACAACGAGACAGCGGTGAGTGAAACAGCTAAAGTCGCACCCATCCATTTAGAGTTTCGTTGATGGGCTTTCACTTTCTTTAATTTAGCACTTCTTTCTTGGCGAGTTTCCATTCGATTGTTTTCCATGCTTTTCTCCCCGTTTATTATTTTTCAAAAAAAAGAGAACATTAAAAAATTAAACCTCGTATCAATATTCCCCACAAAAGAAAATATTACATGAAAATATAAAAAACGACAAATTTGTAAAAATAGCAACATTAGTGTAAAACATATATCTAAAATCCTAGAGTAGCGCTTCACTATGAGTCTATGTTTCTAATCAACAAACACATCCATTACACAATAAAATCAATATAAACTGATATATAGAGTGTTCCAATAGGTATAAAGGGTGGTTTAGTAAATTTTAGTCAATACCTCGATAGCTTGAAATTTAGGCAAAAGCGATTAATTTCATCTATATCTCGGCTACACAAATTAGCTACGCTACTATAGTAAAACACCTAGCTCTACAATTTCTTAACATTGACATGAAAAATGATCGGCTTACGAGTAATAAGACATAGTTATATTTTTTCACACTAAGAAAGCCCACATGCTCCCAAACATTCATGTGAGCCTTCTATATGATGACTTCTCTTGTTGTCCTACTGAACACTGGCAGAGTGAGAAACCGTTCCTAAATTGAGAATATGATTAGCCCTTGCGATCGTATTAAGACGATGGGCGATCGTGATCGTCGTTCGTCCTTGCATGAGTCGTTCTAGCGCTTGTTGAATGTGAATTTCGGTAATCGTGTCGATGCTGCTTGTTGCTTCGTCTAAAATTAAAATCGTTGGGTTCGCTAAAATCGCTCGAGCGATCGCAAGCAATTGTTTTTGCCCTTGGCTAATGCCACTCCCTTCATGCTTCAGCCTCGTATCGTATCCATTAGGTAGCTTCATAATGAACGAATGTGCATTAGCTTCCTGCGCCGCTTTTTCTACCTCTTCATCAGTAGCATCTAGCCTGCCGTAGCGAATATTTTCGCGAATCGTCCCTTCAAATAAAAACGTATCTTGAAGCACAAATCCCATATGCTTTCGTAAACTTTGCCGCGAGATTTTCGTACTTTCTTTGCCATCAATCAAAATTTTCCCGTCATCCGGGTCGTAAAAGCGAGCTAGCAAATTAATGATCGTTGTTTTTCCTGAACCAGTCGGTCCAATCAGTGCCAACATCTCACCGGGACGCACAGAAAAATGAATTCCTTGAATCGTGTTCTTTCCTTTCTCATAAGAAAATGACACATTTTGAAATTCAACTGCCCCGCGGATCGTCTCCATTTTTTCTAATCCATCCATTTCTTGCTCTTCTGGCTCCGTATCGATAATGTCAAATACTCGCTCTGCCCCAGCAATTGCGGACAAGAGCGTGTTAAATTGATTCGCTAAATCATTGAGCGGACGAGTGAACTGGCGCGAATACTCCGCAAAAATGACAATCACACCGACAGAGACGAACCCTTTTAATGCGAGCCAGCCGCCCACTCCAGCAATTAACGCAAAGCTTAAATTATTGAGCACATTCATCAGCTTCGGAATAAAGCCTGAGTACGTTTGAGCCCAATAGCCTGCCTGCTTTAACTTCTCATTTCTCCGAGCAAACTCTGCCGCAATCTTCTCCTCTTGCGAAAACATTTTGACAATATGCTTACTAGATACCGCTTCTTCAACATAGCCATTCAGTTCACCTAAATGGCGTTGTTGCTCTTTAAACTGCTTACGGGTTCGGCTCGTAATCCACTTCATGCCAAGATACATCAACGGCACAATTAACAGTGTCACAGCCGTCAATAGCGGACTAAGCCAAAGCATGACGATGACCGCCCCTGTTAACGTCAATACACTTGAAACGATTTGAATGACCGCGCTATTGAGCGTACTACTCACATTTTCAATATCATTCGTCACCCGGCTCATAAGCTCGCCGTGCTGACGTTGATCAAAAAAAGATAACGGTAGCTGATGAAGATGATCAAACAGCCCCGTTCTCATTTCAAATACTGTTTTTTGAGCCACGCCAGCCATCCAATAATTTTGTAAAAAGATCGTCAAAGAATAAAAAAAGTACACAAGAGCTAGCTGAAAAAGTAAGGAGAGCAGCCCATCTTTATCGCCAGTGACGATAAACTCATCAATCGCCATCCCGACAAGATAAGGTCCGAGCAAACCTAGCCCTGAACTTGCCGCAACCATGATAACGACGAGAAAGAGCAAACCTTTCCGCTTCGCCAAATAGCTGGCCAATCTTTTGAGTGTTTGTGTGGCAGCTTTAATTCGTGTCGTCGATTCGCTCTTAGCAATGTGGCTTGGCATAAACGAGCTCCTCCTCTCCAGACTGGGAAGTTATTAGCTGTTGATACAAATCATTCGTCTTCATTAATTCTTCATGCGTTCCGGTCGCTAATATGCGACCATCCTCTAGCAAAATAATTCGATTCGCTTGTTGTGCGGTGCTGATTTTTTGCGTAATGATGAGCGTCGTACACGTTTCTTGCTTTAACGCCGCCAGCATGTTCGCTTCTGTCTTTAGATCTAGTGCGCTCGTACTATCATCAAGCAATAACATGAGCGGCTTGCGAATGAGCGCCCGCGCAACCGATAATCTTTGCTTCTGACCACCAGACAAATTCACACCTTTTTGCCCGATAACGGTATCAAATCCATCTGGCAGTTCAGTAATCGTTTCATAAATTTGGGCTTTTTTAGCGGCATCAATCATCTCATCGATGGTGGCATCTTCTTTCCCCCAAGCAATATTTTCACGAATCGTTCCGGTAAATAGATGGGCTTCCTGCGGGACAAAGCCAATTTGCTCTCGTAAAGAAGCTGGCTGTACATCACGAATATCTTGACCATCAATTCGAATCGTTCCTTGATCTGACTCATACAATCTTGGAATTAAATAAAACAACGTTGATTTCCCTGATCCTGTCGCCCCCAAAATAGCAGTCGTTTCTCTAGGCTGAACGGTAAAGGACAGATCCTTTAACACAGACTCCTCGCTTCCTGGGAAAGAAAATGACACATGATCAAATTCAATTTTTCCACCTGTTGCTTGAAAAGGTGTTCCTTTCAGACGTTGGTCCGCCTGCTCTTCCGGCTCCTCAAGTAACTCGCCAATTCGCTCGGCTGAGGCCTTTCCTCTAGAGAAAATCATCATAATAAACGTAAAAATAGATAAAGAAGCAATAATTCTTGTTGCGTAATTAATGACCGCAACAATTTCTCCAGCGGTTGCCGTTCCTGCTTGAAATTCAGCAAAGCCAAACCATAATATAAATAGCAAACTACCATTCATCACAAACAGTAAAATAGGCATCGTCGTCTCCACCATTCGGACGACACGAATCGTTTGCTCCATCAATTGCCCACTCGCTTCTTTAAAGCGTGTACTTTCGTGCTTCCAACGAAAAAATGCTTTAATTAAACGAATACCTGCTAAGTTTTCTTGCATCACGTTATTGACTTGATCGAGTCGTTGTTGAACGGAACGAAATAAAGGCGCAACTTGTTTCACTCTTCTTAACAAAAAAACGACCATTAACGGAACGGTCATGAGCAAAATAAGTGTTAACTTCACATGAACGAGCAATGCCATCACCGTACCGAAAAGGATCATCAACGGAGCACGCAGCATAATCCGTAAACTCATAAATACTGCATTTTGCAAAAGAGTTACATCCGTTGTCATACGAGTAATTAACGAGGAGGAAGCAAAACGATTGTAGCTAGCAAACGAGAAGGATTGTACTTTATCGATCATTTTCTCCCTTAAATCAAAGCCAAAATTTTGCCCGACATGAGCAGCGACGAAGGAATTGGTAATACCTGAAATAAAGGCGAGAAGCGTCGTTGCAAGCATGATCCCTCCCCATTTATACACAGCAGTAAGATCGCCTTTCACAATCCCCTCATCAATAATTTTTGCCATAAACAAAGGATGTGTGAGCTCGACAGCCAACTCGACTAACATTAATAGCCACGCCAGCCCCATCAAGTATTTATAAGGCTTTAAGTAAGAAAATACTGTTCGCAAGGCGGCCCCACCTTTCTACTTGAAAAAAATTCTCAATTATATTTTTCCCCAGTATAGTCCACTTTCTCATTTTTTTCAAACTTTTGACGACTCGTTTGATGACGTTGAACTAACACGAAATAAACAATCACGCCTAGTAAAATATAGAAGCTACAATACATGTAAAGCTGGCTAAAGCTCATCTTTGTCACGATTAAGCCAATGAAAAATGAGCCGACTCCAATCCCGAGATCAAACAGCGATAAAAACGTTGCAGTGGCAAGCGCTTTTTTCGCAGGTGGCGCCTTTTGAATCGCAATCGTTTGAAAGCTTGGAAATAACGTCCCCCAGCCTAATCCGATCAATCCGGCTGCCGTAAGAAACGCCCATGCCGTGGACACTTGACTTAACAAAAGCATCCCGACTGCAAATAATAAGATCGCTGGATACACGATCACATGCGCTCCGTATTGATCAAACCATCTTCCTGTAAACGGACGCGATAACAATAGTACCACTGCATAAACAACAAAGAAGTAACTAGCTACCTCTACTAGTTGAAGCTCTTCTGCATAGACGGACACGAAAGATAAAATCGAAGCGTACACCGCTGAGAAAAACATACCAACGACTGCGATTGGTAACGCCGAAAATTCAAATAAATCACGCGCACGCAGTTGCACTTGAAACATCGAGATCACACTTTGAGTAGTTAACTGGTCACGACTACGAATCACAACACCTGTCACTAGAGCGAGCCCAGCAATCCCCACACAGAGAATGATCATCGTAAAGCCACCCCATTGCTGCATGGCGGTCAATCCAAGAAACGGTCCAACGACCATCGCTAAATTGGTGGACATCACATAATACCCCATTCCTTCTCCACGCCGAGAATCGGGAATAATATCAGCCACCATCGCTCCGGTTGCAGTCGTCGCCATTCCAAAACCAATTCCATGAAAAAAACGTAACGCCAGCATCATCGGTAATGAATCTGGCACAAAGTAAAGCAAGGACGCCAAAAGAAAGATCAACTGTGAAGCAAGCAACACCTTCTTTTTGCCAAACTGTTCAATCCACTGTCCTGTGAACGGTCGCACAATAATCGCTGATAATAAAAACAGCGTCGTTACTAAGCCAGCCTCACTTGGCGAACTTCCCATCTCCTGCAGCGCATACACCGGCATCGTCACTAACAGCATATAAAAAACGATAAATAGAAAGAAATTACTCACAGACACACTGATAAAATCCTTCGTCCATAAAGCCGGCTTACTCATCCCCATCCCCTTCTCTCTGTTGATTTGTTAAGATGGGCAACAAGTCCGAAGCAAGTAGATGCAAATGTTGCTGTTGCTCTTCTGGAAAATTGGCTAACAGCTCTTGATTGGCAGCTAAAATCGCTTTTTCCCAAATTGGATACTCCTTCTCTGCTTGCTCTGTCAACATAATCATTTTGACGCGCTTATCATGACCTGGCACTTGCTTCACATACCCTTGTTTGACAAGTCGCTGAATCGTTCGCGTCATTGGCGGTGCCTCGACTGCCAAATAATCGCATAGCCCGGTTTGCATCAAGCTTCCTTTTTCCTTCAATACATATAACACCGACCACTGCGCACTATACAGTCCATACGGCTGCAATACCGTATTCACTCGCTTCGTCAATTGCCTTGAAAGCTGATGAAGTGCATGAAACAAAAAATGCGAATTCATAAAGCCACTCCTTTTTATTTACCTAGGTAACTATTATACACCTCTAAATTGTAGCATATTTTTCGATGCGCGAAATAATTCACAATAAAAAAAGCCGACTCATAAAGAGTCAAGCTTCTTCATTAATAAATTCGATCCTGTGGACGCAACTGGTCGACAGGAACAAATACTTCTAAATGTCGATACAAGTTTTCAAAATCAACTGGTGTAGCCCCACCTAACTCCCCATCCAGATTAATTAATACCTTTTCTGGTGAATGAACTTTAATTCGATTCGCCTTCGTATAAATGACATGGTCATCTTGAAGATGCTCTCCTCGTAAAGCAAGGCTTGCAATGCGAATAAACTCCGCCAAGTTCGTCTTTTTCAAAATGAGTAAGGAAAATAGGCCATCGTTGACCGAAGAATCAGGAGCGAGTTTCTCGAAGCCACCAACGGAGTTCGTTAAAGCAATCAAGAACAGCATCACTTCTCCTTCAAAAAGCTTGCCATCATATTCGATCTTCACTTCTGATGCTTTAATCGATGGCAGCATTTCCATTCCTTTTAAATAATACGCCATTTGACCGAGCATCGTCTTTAATTTGCTCGGTACTTCATACGTCAGCTCTGTTAAACGGCCGCCGGCAGCAATATTAATAAAATAGCGGTCATTCATACGACCAATATCAACCGGAATGGTGTCCCCGTTGACGATGACGTCCACCGCTCCTTGAATATTATCTCGTGGAATATGCAAAGCACGAGCAAAGTCATTCGTCGTCCCCATCGGAATAACGCCAAACTTCGGACGATATTCCTGTTCGGCTAAGCCATTCACTACTTCATTTAACGTTCCATCTCCACCAGCAGCAATGACGACATCATACTTGCGCTCAACGGCAATTCGAGCCGCACGTGTCGCATCCCCTTCTCCAACCGTTGCGTGGGTAGAAGCTTCATAGCCCGCCTGCTCTAGCTTTTGTAACACTTCTGGCAAACTCTTTTTGAAAAGCTCTCGCCCTGAAGTAGGATTATAAATAATTCTTGCTCTTTTCATTTGTCTCCATCCTAGTCTTCATGTAAAATTATGTTTATTTTTCCCAATATACTTCTTGTGTTAATATCTTACTACTTTTCAACTAAAAAAGCTATTTTTCGAACAGTTCAATTCCTCTTTTCTCCAAAAAAGCGATCGATTCTTCTAGTCCTTGTTCATCGACTTGAAACGCCTCTGCCACTGCTTTCATCCACATATCCTTCTCTTTAAAATGATGAGCCCGAATGTCGCGGTAGTTCATCACCTTTAACGTTTCATTCCGCAAGAAATAACAGTTATTCCCTTGAAAGCGAACGGCTGATATTCTACGCATCGTTATATTGCTATCACAATCTTGAAAAGACGAAGCCGCTTCCTCAATAACTTCCTCTTCTTTTAGCGGCAACCAATGAATTTCTTTCGTCACAAATGTCCTTCCATTCGCTCGCCGCTCAAGCAAAAATTTGTTCTCGCCTATATTTGTAAAAATAATTTCTTCTCCAAAGCCATGTAATACGTGACGATGGCGACTTTCTAATTCAATCGGTCGGGTCATCGGCGAGCCATAACCGACATCTACATAGTATCGGCTATTTCCAATCATGACCATAATTGCTACATGGCCAGGAAGAGCGCGCACGAACGCACAAGTATAGCCGAGTCTTTCCAGTAGCCGAGCAAAATTAATATTCAGCGAGTAACAAGTTCCTCCCCATCCCCTCTCCTCTAAATGTTGAACGAACAACTCAAAGTCAGGGACATGCTGACCGCCTTGATTATAATAATGAAACTTGCTAAACGTTTCATACGGAATCAATGATAAGTGATGCTGTATCAGCCGCTGTAAATAATTTAGGCTTGGCTTCTCTCTACTAATTTTCAGTCGGTCTAAATAACCTGATACGACATCCATCCTTCTCCCCCTCAATATTTATATAAAAAAACAGGCTAGGAATAGTTCCAGCAGCCTGTCCATCATTAAATTAACTTCTCCGTTAAAGCCGTTTTCATACTCCGATACACTTCTTGCCATAAGCCTTTTTCCGTGAGAAACGCATGAGTTAACTCTCGATACATCTCTTGCTGCTTTTGTTCAAACAATTCATGATCAAGAGGTGGCAAGCTAGAGCGCTTACTTGAGACTAACTCTTGAACCGCCTGTGCACGTGGTCCCCATACTACCTTCTCTCCATCTTCTTCATTGAAAAAGATGATGATCGGAATCGAGCGCGACGTCCCATTCGTTAAATATTGATCCATTAATTCTAAATGTTGATCTCTATATAGAATGCGAACATCGATGTGGGCATGCCGAGCAAGCTCAAGAAAGATTGGAACATTCATCATCGCATCTCCGCACCAATCTTCTGTAATCACGATGGCCTTTAAATTCTCTTCTTGCAGCCGAGACAAAAAGGATGCTTCCATTTTCGCAAGCTGGAATGCAGATTGGATCTGCTGCACATTTTCTTTATTTTGCTCCATTTGATCCACATATTGCTCCGGCTTCAATCCTTTTTCAAACCAATCCATTAAAGTCATGATGTGTGCCTCCGTATCATTCCTAAAAATTGAACCACTTGTTTTATATTCTATATTTTTTGAATAAACCCTGCAATGATCACATATTTTTGCAAAAACGGTTGATTTAATTTTACAACAATCTTATAATTATAAAAACACTAATATTTATGTAAAAATATAAATAAAAATACATAAGGAGGTTACTATGAAAGCTGCTGTTATCGGTGCAACTGGATATGGAGGTATCGAACTTATACGTCTTTTATCCAATCATCCAGATTTTCACCTTGACGCCATTTATTCCTCAAGCAAAGACAAGGTACCTGCAACAGAGGAGTACCCTCATTTGCTCAACATTTGTCCCTTACCTTTAATGAAAATTGATACAGAAAAGATTACACAAGAAGCAGATGTCGTTTTTCTAGCTGTGCCCTCTGGAGCCGCAGCTAAGCTTGCCCCGCAACTACTAGCCAACGATACAAAAGTCGTTGATTTATCAGGAGATTTGCGGCTGAAGAATCCAGAAAATTATAAAAATTGGTACAAAAAAGAGCCCGCTACTGTCGACATGCTCAAGCAAGCAGTCTACGGCTTAACGGAGTGGAATCGCGAAAATATTCAACAAGCGACCTTACTTTCTAATCCTGGCTGCTACCCAACAGCGACTTTATTAGCACTAGCACCAGCACTGCAAGCAAAAGCGATCGACCCTTCATGGATCATCATCGATGCCAAATCTGGTGTCTCAGGGGCCGGCCGTGGGCTATCGCAAATGGTTCACTTCGCTGAAATGAACGACAATTTTAAAATTTATAAAGTAAACGAGCATCAACATATTCCAGAAATTCAGCAACAGTTGAACCTATGGGATGAAACTACCGGACCGATTACATTCTCAACTCACCTGCTGCCCGTATCTCGTGGGATCATGTCAACTATTTATGCACCGTTGAAACAGCCAATGTCCGTACAACAGCTACATCAAATATATGAAGAAACATATCAGCATGATCATTTTGTCCGTGTCCGCCCTCTTGGGGAATTTCCTGGCGTGAAAGAAGTCACGGGATCTAACTTCTGCGATATCGGTATTGATATAGATGAACGAACAAATCGCGTCACGATTGTCGCCGTGATCGATAATTTAATGAAAGGGGCAGCAGGGCAAGCCATTCAAAATGCCAATTTAATGTTCGGCTTTGAAGAAACAGCTGGTTTAAAAGGCTTCCCGATGTACCCATAGGAGGAAAAGAAGCATGTCAGCTATTCATGAAATACAACAAGGCTCGCTCATCTCACCGAAAGGATTTGCCGCTGCTGGCGTGAACTCAGGTGTCCGTGAAACGAGAAACGATTTAGGCATGATTTTTTCAGAAGTACCAGCAGAAAGTGCCGCTGTGTATACGACGAGCCATTTCCAAGCAGCACCGATTAAAGTGACACAAGCTAGCCTTTCCGTTGAACAGAAATTACAAGCGATTCTCGTCAACAGTGGCTGCGCCAATGCTTGTACAGGAAAACAAGGATTGCAAGATGCGTACGAATCACGAAAATCACTTGCTGAGAAATTCGACCTACCTGAGCATTACGTAGCCGTCGCTTCCACAGGTGTCATCGGCGAACATTTACAAATGGATAAAATCGAAAGCGGCATTCAAAAGCTACAGCCCGCTGCTAATGAGACAAGTGCCGAGCAATTTGAGACGGCGATTTTAACAACGGATTTAATGACGAAAAAATGCGCCTTTGAAGCTGTTATTGATGGTCAAACGGTCACAGTGGGCGGCGCAGCAAAGGGCTCCGGCATGATCCATCCGAATATGGCGACGATGCTCGCCTTTATTACAACCGATGCGGTGATTGCCGCCGAACACTTACAAACGGCCCTTCGTCAAGTGACCGATCAAACATTTAATCAAATCACCGTTGATGGTGATACTTCAACGAATGACACCGTTGTCGTGATGGCTAACGGATTAGCGGGCAATGAGCCGCTGTCCCCTGATCATCCACAGTGGAATACATTTATAGCGATGCTCAAGGAAGTAAGCGAAATTTTAGCCAAGAAGATTGCGAGAGACGGCGAAGGAGCAACGAAGCTTGTAGAAGTTGAAGTATTTGGTGCACTAAATGACAAAGAGGCACAAATCGCAGCGAAAGAAGTCGTTGGCTCGAACCTCGTCAAAACAGCTGTATTCGGTGCGGACGCCAACTGGGGACGAATCATTAGCGCTGTCGGATACGCCGACATCACCGTCAATCCAGAAACAATCGATATCGCCATCGGTGACCAAACGATCCTTGAACAAAGCGAAGTCGTCGCTTATTCAGAGAACCAAATCATCGAATACTTTAAAGGAGAAACCGTCAAAATCTCCATCCACCTCCACTTAGGAGAAGGACACGGAATGGCCTGGGGCTGCGACCTCTCCTACGACTACATCAAAATCAACGCAAGCTATCGGACTTGAAGAAAAGCGGAAGACGCCGATTAGCGACGTATGGACTGGAATGGTCCGCACGAGATAAAGGAAACACGATGAACGACAGTGAATCGATGTTGACTTATCGCAAGGAGGAGCATGGAAATCCACTAGTCGCTGGCGCCTGGAGCTAGACAACGAAGAAAAGCGGAAGGCGCCGATTAGCGACGTATGGACTGGAATGATCCGCACGAGATAAAGGAAACACGATGAACGTTAGTGAATCGATGTTGACTTATCGCAAGGAGGATCGTGGAAGTCCACTAGTCGCTGGCGGCTGGAGCTAGACAACGAAGAAAAGCGGAGCCGACTGTCCTGGGGCGACAAGCAGATGACAGAATGACGAAATGGCGTTCTTCAGCCATGCAGTCAGGCTGGCATCTAACTCGAGCCCCAAGGAGGCGGAGCTGGACAACGAAGAAAAGCGGAAAGCGCTGATCAGCGGCGTATGAACTGGAGCCATCCGCACGAGATAAAGGAAAACGAAATGCAGAGCCAACTTGATCAGCCGCGACAAGCAAAAGACGAGCCGACTGAAAGGTTGCTCTTTAACCTTTTGGGCGGATTGGCTTTTGACCTCGAGCGGCTAGTTGGCGGAGCTGGACAACACGATGAACGACAGTGAATCGATGTTGACTTATTAAAAACAAAGGAGCCCATCCAAACAGGCTCCTTCCTATTTTTTCTCAAGGAGGTACCTCATGAAAACAATTGTTGTGAAATGCGGCGGAAGTGTATTAAGTGAATTATCCGAAGCATTTTTTATTAGTATGAAAGAACTGACGGAACAAGGCTACTCCATTGTATTTGTGCACGGTGGAGGGCCGGAAATCAATGACATGCTTGAGACGCTACAAGTGAAAAGCGAATTTAAAAATGGCTTGCGCGTAACGAATGAACAAGTATTAAAAACAGCAGAGCTCGCTCTGTCTGGAAGTCTGAACCGCAAGCTCGTTCGTCTGCTAGAAAAGCATGGTTTAGCCGCCATTGGATTGAACTCAAGCGACAACGGCCTGCTTCAAGCAAAATTTATCGATCAAGAACAGCTTGGTTTTGTTGGAGAAGTAACAAAAGTGAATAGCCCATTCCTTCAACTATTATGCGAGCAACAGCTGCTTCCGGTATTAACACCGATTGCAGCGGGTCCAGATGGTACCGTGTTAAATATTAATGCTGACCTTGCCGCAGCTGCGGTCGCTAACACCTTAAAGGCCGAGCATTTTCTCATGGTGACGGATGTCGATGGCGTGATGAAAAATGGGGAGTTGCTTTCTGAACTATCAGAAGCACAGACGAATGAACTCATTGAAAGTGGAGTCATTAGCGGCGGCATGATTCCGAAAGTACAATCGGCGCTCCAAACATTTTCTGATCACGTGAAACAAGTTCATATCGTATCTGGAAAGAAAGCCTTTTACCAAAATGGTGAATGGTATGGGACAAAATTCGTAAAAGAAAAGGTGATTTTATGAGCTACTTATTCCCTACTTACGCTCGCTGGGATGTCACACCCGTTGCCGCAAAAGGAGCTTGGCTAACAGATAAAAGCGGAAAAGTTTATTTAGATTTCACTTCGGGGATCAGCGTCTGCAACCTCGGTCATGTTCCTGATCAAGTGAAAAAAGCCGTCGAGGAACAGCTAAATAAATTTTGGCATACATCGAATTTATTTCAAATTGAACTGCAAGAAGAAGTGGCTGAACAACTAACAGCGGTATCCGGGCTTGACCTCGTCTTTTTTGCTAACAGTGGTGCCGAAGCGAACGAAGCGGCGATTAAGCTTGCCCGTAAAGCGACTGGCCGAAGCAAGGTCATCACGTTTTTCGATTCCTTCCATGGTCGCACTTTTGCCACAATGGCTGCTACTGGACAGGATAAAATCAAAACAGGCTTCGGCCCGATGCTACCGACGTTTGAATATGTTTCTTTGAACGATTGGAAAGCACTTGAACAATCGCTAGATGAAGACACGGCTGCGATTATGTTTGAAGTGATTCAAGGAGAAGGCGGGATCAATTCCGGAGAAGCGGAGTTTTTACAAAAAGCAGTGGAACTGGCGCATCAACAAGGAGCACTCGTCATTATTGATGAAGTGCAAACAGGAATTGGTCGGACAGGAAAAGCGTTCGCCTTTCAACATCTCGGCCTTGACCCAGATATTGTCTCCACAGCGAAAGGGATCGCGAGTGGTTTGCCACTTGGTGCGATCATCGGAAAAAAAGAGCTGACGACGGCCTTCTCAGCTGGCTCACATGGCTCGACATTCGGAGGCAACCCTGTCGCATTAGCAGCCGCTAAAGCAACATTGCAAACGATTTTTAATGAAAGTTTTTTAGAGGAAGTCGCTAAAAAAGGAGAAAAGTTTGCAAGTATACTAGAATCCGCTCTCTCTGCTGCCCCACAAGTGAAGAACATCAAGGGCAAAGGCTTAATGATTGGCATTGAACTCGATTGTGAATCTGCTCCATTCGTCACCGCTGCCCGTGAAAAAGGCTTGCTCATTTTGACAGCTGGCACTAATGTTCTTCGCCTTCTTCCACCACTTACGGTAACGGAAGAAGAGATGGAGAAAGCAGTTGAACTCATAGTGGATGTAATAAAATAACGGAAAAAGGGTGTCAATCTCCGACACCCTTTTTCGATTACTTCGCAGACACATACGAGCCTGTTCTCGCATGCTTCCAAATGAAACGTGTAACATGCTCAACAATCATTTCCTTATCATGATCCATAGACGCTACGTGATAAGAGTTCGGCAAAGTGACGAGCTGTTTATTTGTTGACGAAATATATTTATAAATAAACGTCGTATTTTCCGGTGGAACGACATGATCGATGAAAGATTTGATGCAAAGCGCTGGCACTTTGATGTTTGATAGTTTGCTTGGAGCCTCCACCATTAAGCTCTGTAATTCACGAATCGCTCGAACAGGCGCTTTATCATACGCAATTTCATCGACGTGTTTTGCCTTAATATCCGGAGCACCCTCCTCAATAAAACGAGGAGCTGGTGCTCTTTTTAAATATTCAAGCTTTGGAATAGTAAGAGCGGCATTGATCGTGATGATCCCTTCGATATCCTTGTACTCCGATGCTAGCTTAAGCGTTAACGTGCCACCCATTGATTGTCCCATCAAAAATATGCGTTTTCCGCGAGCTTTTAATGCATGATAGCCTTTCTTAAAGCTTTCATACCAATCTTCATGCGTACATTTTTCCATATCTAAATAGTGCGTCCCATGTCCTTTAAGGCGAGGAGCAAGAACAGTAAACCCTTTGGCTGCCAAGCTTTCTCCTAAAAAACGAACACTTTGCGGCGTTCCAATAAAACCGTGAGAAAGCAAAATCCCAATGTCATTTCCTTCAAAGTAAAATGCCTCAGCACCTGGTATGACTTTATACTGTTCTTGCATACTCGTTCCCTCCTGTTTTAATTCCGATTATTTTTATAGGTTTATTTTAAGTTTTTATATCCAACTTGTCAACTGTGAATTAAATATTTATATGCCAAACAGTTCCTTTCTTGTGACCGGAACTTGATAGTTTCATTGAACGTAGTAAATAATAAGCTAACTGCTGACACGATATATGTAAGAAATGGCGAAGTTCTTGATTGGTAATAGTTGAATGAAGAAGTAAAGCGTAATCTTGAATGGAAGCGAGATGAGCATTATGTGAGAATTTCAAGCAAACAGAGCATTGCCATTTTCGCAAATTTCTTATCATCGGGATTGCTGAACAATGTGGACATTGTACCCCGCTCATTAATTCGTTTTTTTCGATTTGGAAGTGTTGGAGAACATCAATATCTGAGGGTATATGATTAGTCATAAAAAGCATAGATAGATTTTGAAGATCGTTATTTGTTAATACTTTTTTATCATTCATCTTCTCTAGAAAAGCAAGAAATTCTTCAACTTGTATAACTTGTTGTGTGAGATGAGGATTGGAAGAGGAGGATTTAATAATGGACTTATTATTAGTAAAAACAGTTACGGTATGAACGGGGATTTTTTGATAGTTATACTTCGCAAGCCACTCTTGCAATTGAAGCTTTTGGCGAGCTGTTTGCAAAATAGGGTTCGGAAATCTCTCCTCTTTTCCCTCTTGAATGCGGATCATTTGCTGAAAGGTCTCATCAAACCAAATCGTTCCTGCTATATTTTTTAATTCAATGATTAAAATATAGCTCGCAGTGAGAAGAAGAGAATCGATTTGAAAGAATCGATTACGTATTGACAGCCGAAGATCATTAAAGATGAGATAATCCTCTGTTGGAATAAAACCAAAATAGTAATCTATTGTCTGTTCTCCTCTAAATCCTGCTTTACTAATAGCTAATTCTTCCTCAATATGAAAGCGTTTCAGATGTTCACTAGGAAGACGCCGTAACAAAGCCTCTAGCTTCAAAATTTTCATCGGAATTTTCCTTTCCTTAACAATCATTTCAACACTCCTTCTACATTTGATACTGCCTAATTCGATAGAACAAGTCTAAATCCTTTTAATTGGACACGTAATTTACAATTATTTAACATTTGAGTGATTTTACTGTCTTGCGCTGGCGATTTGCTGAATCTAGGGCTCTTTTTCATGAATTCTCACCTCTTTTTGATGACTCGTAGGCCGGATTTACTGAATCGTCCTCCACCACACAAAAAACCTCCCAAGCATCTGCTCAGGAGGTTCCACTCATTATCGTTTCTTAATTTCTTCTAATAATAACTTGTTCAGCACAGCTGGGTTCGCTTGTCCTTTAGAGGCTTTCATAATTTGACCTACTAGGAAGCCTGTTGCTTTGCTTTTTCCGTTTTTGAAGTCTTCGATTGATTGCGGGTTCGCATCTAATGCGTCATTGATGAATTTCAATAACACACCTTCATCGGAAATTTGAACAAGGCCTTTTTCTTTGACGATCTTCTCTGCATCGCCGCCGTTTTCGATTAATTCTTTGAATACTTTCTTGGCGATTTTTGAAGAGATCGTGCCTTTTTCAATTAAACGAATCATGCCGGCTAAGCCTTCTGGTGTCAATTCACATTCAGCCAGCTCTTTGCCTTCCGCGTTTAAATAAGCGGATACTTCACCCATTAACCAGTTGGAAGCAAGTTTCGCATCAGCGTCCGCTACCACCGTTGCTTCGAAAAAGTCAGCCATTTCTTTCGTAATCGTTAATACGTTCGCATCATGTGAAGGTAGACCAAGCTCGTTCATGTAACGCTCTTTTCGCTGATCTGGAAGCTCAGGAATCGTTGCACGTACACGCTCTTTCCACTCGTCATCAATGTGGATATCAACTAAATCCGGCTCAGGGAAGTAGCGGTAATCGTCAGAGCCTTCTTTCACACGCATTAATAATGTTCGACCAGTCGCTTCGTCAAAACGGCGAGTTTCTTGATCGATCACGCCACCAGATATTAGCACATCTGCTTGGCGTTTTTCTTCATATTCTAATCCTTTACGAACAAAGTTAAAAGAGTTTAAGTTTTTCAACTCGGTTTTTGTACCGAACTCTTCTTGCCCGTATGGACGTAATGAGATATTGGCATCACAACGAAGAGAACCCTCTTCCATTTTACAGTCGGACACTTCTGTATATTCGATGATTGATTTTATTTTTTCAAGATAAGCATACGCTTCTTCTGGTGTGCGAATGTCTGGCTCAGATACGATCTCCACAAGTGGCGTTCCTTGGCGATTGTAATCACATAAAGAAACGTTGCCTGCGTGCGTTAATTTACCAGCATCCTCTTCCATATGAATGCGAGTGATCCCGATTTTTTTCTTTTTGCCGCCTACTTCAATTTCAATCCAGCCGTTTTCACCGATTGGTTGATCGAACTGCGAAATTTGGTAAGCTTTCGGATTGTCCGGATAAAAATAGTTTTTGCGGTCAAATTTTGTGATAGGTGCGACTTCGCAATTCAGTGCCATTGCTGCTTTCATCGCAAACTCGACGACGCGTTTATTAACAACTGGAAGTACACCTGGGTAACCTAAGTCAACGACTGTTGTATTTGTATTTGGCTCTGCCCCAAAGTGAGCAGGTGCCGATGAAAAGATTTTCGAATTCGTTTTTAACTCTACATGGACTTCTAATCCAATGACCGTTTCAAAGTTCATTTTGTTCACCCCTTACAATGTTGGTTTTTGTTTATGAAAGTCTGTTGCTTGTTCGAATGCGTGAGCAACACGATATACTGTTTTCTCATCAAAATGCTTACCGATAATTTGTAGACCGAGTGGCATACCATTCGAGAAGCCGCATGGAACAGAAATACCTGGTACGCCCGCTAAGTTAACAGGAATCGTTAATAAGTCGTTCGCATACATCGTTAATGGATCATTAATGATTTCACCAATTTTAAACGCTGGTGTTGGCGTTGTTGGACCGATGATGACATCGTAGTTTTCAAATACATCTTCAAAGTCTTTTTTAATTAATGTACGGACTTGTTGCGCTTTTTTGTAATACGCATCATAGTAACCAGAACTTAACGCAAATGTTCCAAGCATAATACGACGTTTCACTTCATCCCCAAAGCCTTCCGCACGCGTTTTCTTGTAAAGGTCGATTAAGTTTTCAGCATTTTCTGCGCGGTAGCCGTAGCGAATACCGTCAAAGCGAGCTAAGTTAGAAGAAGCTTCTGATGACGCTAATAAGTAGTAAGTCGCCACTCCATATTTAGAATGTGGAAGAGACACTTCATCCCAAGTTGCGCCCATGCCTTCTAACACTTTCAATGCATCAAGAACGGATCGACGTACCTCTTCTGACACACCTTCACCAAGGTATTCTTTCGGCACAGCAATACGAAGACCTTTCACATCACCAGTTAAGACTTGTGTATAAGAATCAACTGGAATGTTCGCAGATGTAGAATCATGCGGATCAACACCAGAAATCGCTTCTAGTAAGTAAGCATTGTCCTCAACATTGCGAGTAATTGGGCCAATTTGATCTAAGGAAGAAGCAAATGCGATCAAACCGAAACGAGATACACGTCCGTATGTAGGTTTCAATCCTACGACACCACAGAAAGCGGCTGGTTGACGAATCGAACCACCTGTATCTGAACCTAGAGAAAATGGTACTTCTCCTGCGGCTACTGCTGCGGCTGAACCACCTGAAGATCCGCCTGGCACGCGATCTAAGTCCCATGGATTACGCGTTTTTTGATAGCTAGAGTTTTCTGTTGAAGACCCCATCGCAAATTCATCCATGTTTAATTTACCGATCGTGATCGTTTCTGCCGCGTGAAGCTTGTTCATAACCGTTGCATCATAGATCGGATCGAAGTTATTTAAAATTTGGCTTCCGCTCGTTGTGCGTAATCCTTTTGTGACGATATTATCTTTAATTCCAATCGGCATCCCAAATAAAAGGCCTTTCGCCTCATCTGTTCCGACTTTTGCTTGTAACGCTTCTGCTTGTTTGCGAGCACTTTCTTCGTTTAATGTGATAAAAGCTTGAACCTTGTCCTCTACTTCTTGAATTCTTTTATAAGATTCATCCACTAAATCAGGGATGGATACTTCTTTTTTATGTAAAAGATCGTGAAGCTCGGTCAGCTTATGATTAAATAATGACATCCTGTTCCCTCCTTACTCAATAATCGATGGTACGCGAATTTGCCCATTTTGATGATCCGGGGCATTTTTCAATACTTCCTCTTGCGGAAGGCCTGGTTTCGCCTCATCTTCACGCATAATGTTTTTCATATCTAAAACATGGGATGTTGGTAATACATCCGTTGTATCTAGCTCATTTAATTGCTCAGCAAAAGAGATAATGGCATCAAGGTGAGATGTAAATTTCTCTACCTCTTCATCCGTCACCGCAAGGCGCGCTAAATTCGCCACATGTCTCACTTCTTCTTCTGTAATACGTGTCAATTCCCTTCACCTCCATAAAAATTAAAGCGTGTCACAATACTATTCATCTTATCAAATTTCCTGAGTTTATAGCAATTCGCACAAAGTTTATTTTACCACGCTCATACTCTTTCTAGTAGCTTCTTATTAAAAGAAATAACCTCCGAGCTTATTCACTCGGAGGTTATTTCTCACTTTGATTACTGCTTTTGGAATTGTTCTTCTTCTGTTGAGCCTTTCAGAGCTGTCGTAGAAGATTCTCCACCAGTCACAACCATTGATACTTGGTCGAAGTAGCCTGTTCCTACTTCACGTTGATGGCGTGTTGCTGTGTAGCCATCTTTTTCAGCATCGAACTCTGCTTGTTGAAGTTCAGAGTAAGCGCCCATGCCGCGATCTTTGTAGCCAAGAGCCAATTGGAACATGCTGTGGTTAAGCGCATGGAATCCAGCCAATGTTACGAATTGGAATTTATAGCCCATTTTACCAAGCTCGACTTGGAATTTCTCGATCGTTTCATCATCGAGTTTTGCTTTCCAGTTAAATGAAGGAGAGCAGTTGTAAGCAAGTAATTTACCAGGGAATTTCTCATGAATCGCTTCAGCGAAACGACGCGCTTCCTCAAGGTTTGGTTCAGATGTTTCACACCAGATTAAGTCAGCGTATGGAGCATAAGCAAGACCGCGAGAAATCGCTTGATCCAAACCAGCTTTCACTCGATAGAAGCCTTCAGATGTACGCTCACCTGTGATGAATGGTGCATCGTAAGGATCGACATCGCTTGTAATTAAATCCGCGGCGTTCGCATCTGTACGTGCAATCAATACAGTTGGCGTGCCCATAACATCGGCTGCTAGACGAGCTGAAATTAAGTTACGAACCGCTGTTTGTGTCGGAAGAAGTACTTTTCCGCCTAAGTGACCGCATTTTTTCTCTGAAGAAAGTTGGTCTTCAAAGTGAACACCTGCCGCACCTGATTCAATCATGCCTTTCATTAATTCGAATACGTTCAGTTGACCACCGAAACCAGCTTCTGCATCAGCAACAATTGGCGCGAAGTAATCGATGGAGTCGTCGCCTTCCATATGAGCAATTTGGTCGGCACGTTGAAGTGCTTGGTTAATACGTTTCACAACGCTTGGTACACTGTTGGCCGGGTATAAACTTTGGTCAGGATACATATGTCCAGAAAGGTTCGCATCCGCTGCTACTTGCCAGCCGCTCAAATAGATCGCTTTTAAACCAGCTTTCACTTGTTGAACTGCTTGATTCCCCGTTAGTGCGCCAAGTGCATTAATGAAGTTTTCTGTTTTCATATAGTTCCATAGCTTTTCAGAACCACGACGAGCGAGTGTATGTTCAATGTCAATTGATCCGCGAAGCTTGATAACTTCCTCGGCAGAATATGGACGAGTAACCCCTTGCCATCTTGCATCGCTTTCCCAGCTTTCTTGTAATTGTTGTACGCGTTCGTTTGTCATGATAATTCCTCCCCAATTTTTTTATATTAAAGAATTTGGTAACCTGGTAAAGTTAAAAACTCCTCAAACTCATCTTGAACAATTAATTGATCAAACAACTGAGCCGCTTCTTCAAATCGGTTAGCAGCAAATACTTCTTCCCCTACTTCTTGCTTCAGTTTTTCTACTTCTTCTTCTTTCAATTGTTTATATAATTCCATTGTCACTTTGCGGCCGTCAGTTAACACACCTTTTGAATGTCTAATCCACTGCCATAATTGAGCACGTGAGATTTCTGCAGTCGCCGCATCTTCCATTAAATTATGTAGCGGTGCTGCTCCACGTCCGCTTAACCAGGAGGCGATGTATTGAATGCCTACACTAATATTGACGCGGACTCCTTGTTCAGTAATGTCACCAGCTGGTACGGCAAGCAGGTCTTCAGCAGAAACTTGAACGTCCTCCCGTTTTCTCGACTCAATCTGATTCGGTTCTTTCATTTCGGCATTGAACGCCTCAAGCGCAACAGGAACAAGTCCTGGATGGGCCACCCAAGTACCGTCATGTCCATTTTTCGCTTCACGCTCTTTATCTGCCCGTACTTTTGCATAAGCTTCTTCGTTTTTCTGCTCATCACCCTTAACCGGAATTTGAGCCGCCATTCCTCCAATAGCCGGAGCTTTTCGGCGATGACATGTTTTGATCGTCAGTTGTGAGTAAGCGCTCATAAATGGAACCGTCATTGTTACTTGAGCTCGATCTGGTAAAATCACATTCTCTTGATTTCTGAACTTTTTAATGTAGCTAAAGATGTAATCCCAGCGTCCACAGTTCAAACCAGCGGAATGATCGCGCAGCTCGTATAAAATTTCATCCATTTCAAACGCTGCCACAATCGTTTCAATTAATACAGTCGCTTTAATCGTGCTTCTTGGAATGCCGATATACTTTTGGGCAAAAAGGAAGACGTCATTCCAAAGTCTCGCCTCTAAATGACTTTCAAGCTTTGGCAAGTAAAAGTATGGCCCTGTGCCATTTTCAACTTGCTTCACAGCATTATGGAAGAAAAATAAGCCAAAATCGAAAAGACTTCCAGAAATTTGTTTTCCATCGAGCTGTACGTTCTTTTCTTCTAAATGCCAGCCTCGTGGGCGAACGATAAGCACAGCTGTTTCTTCTTTCAATTCATATTTCTTTCCATTAGGGTTTTCAAAGCTGATTGCGCGGTTCACCGCATCTCGCATATTGATTTGTCCTTCGATGATGTTGTCCCATGTTGGTGAAGTTGCATCCTCAAAGCAAGCCATATAACATTTGGCGCCCGAGTTCAGTGCATTGATGACCATTTTCCGGTCAACTGGGCCGGTAATTTCTACTCGGCGATCTTGGAGGTCTTTCGGTAGTGGAGCAATAGACCATTCACTATTGCGGATATGTGCTGTTTCTTCTAGGAAGCCAGGTTGTTTGCCTTGGTCAAACTCTTTTTGTCTTTCTTGACGCTTTTGCAGAAGTTCGCGTCTACGCTCTCCAAAGCGCCGTTCGAGCTGTTCAATAAACTGTAGAGCATCCGGTGTTAGAATTTCTGCATAACCCGGTCGCATTGCCCCTGTTACATTAATGCCAGCTGTTTGAGTGGCCATAACATTCATCCCCTCTTTGTTATATTACAGTTGTTTCTACCGTTACCCTTATTATATAACAGAAATCATTAGAAGTGAATACATTTTTCAAATAATTTTAAATTTTCTTTTTAAATCCCCACAAAAAAAAGAGCGGGCTCACCGCTCTTTTACTCATAAACATGAACAAATGGTTTATCTTCATTTGGTTTTTTAACAATTAACGCTTCTGGGCCACTTGTCGATGTGATCTTTACTTCCACCGGTATATAAGCAGGAAAATGATCCATCGTTAATCCCGCAACAGATTGAGTAAAGCCAATCGTCTCGGCTTTTCCATAAAACTGCATTGGAATTTCAATACTTAAGCTCACGAGCTCATCTCCATGATATAACGCTTTTCCAATCACACCATTATAACTTTTAAAATACTTTTCCACATCTTGTTTAAAGTTTAAAAAATAGCCTAGATCATCTCTACGTTCTTTTTCTGCTTCAGGTGATGGGAATAAATAATATTTCTCTTTGACTTGTTGCCACTTTCCAATCGTATCCTCATCTTCATCTAGATGTGTGTAGGCGATGAAGTTTCCTGGAACGACCGAGTTTTGGGCTTGCTGTTTAAATAAAGCGATTGTCACGGGTACATCCTTTAAGCCTTTTGTCGTTCGCACTCGCTTCGCTACTTCTTCAGCAATTTTCTTTCCTTCTCGTTCTATTACTTCATCCGGAATCTTGTGTTCATACTGAGCACCATATTTTTCTTTCGTGTAATAATGAACAGAATTTAATGCTAGTCCAATGACCGCTCCGCTTAATTCTAATGAATTCTCTTTCGTTTTCGTTAAATAATTATGCTCCATAATATGAGATAAATAGATTGGGCTTTTCTCATTGCGCTCTTGCACCGAGCCTTTGCCGTTATCGACGGGGTTTAGTCCTAGGTTCTCCTCCGGCTTCATCTCTTTCTCTTTTAGCTGCGCATCTGTATATTTTCGATTTAACCAAGCTCGGATCGTATCTTTCTCAAGCATTTGTCCTTCTTGGAACACATAGCTGTCTGGAGAAAAGTTCTCTTGGGCGATTCGCATTAACCCTGTTTCAAATTCAACGATATCATAGCGCGTATTTAAATTAGCAACGACCATCCCTCTTGCTTTCCCCGGCTTAGAAAGCACTCGATAAAAATCTTCGGAGATTTGGTAATTCGGAATGATCGTTTTCTCTCCTTTGCCATCACCTTTAATGATTTCTTCCGTCTTTTCTAATTTCGGCGCACAACCACCGATGAGCAAAGAAGCCGTCAGTGCTGCCAAAAATATTTTCTTCTTCAAACGAGCCACCTCTTATTAATTAAGTTCGTCTAATAGCTTTTGTTCGTCCCATACATCAATGCCTAATTCCGTCGCTTTTGCTAATTTAGAACCGGCTTCTTCTCCAGCAATGACGAGATCCGTCTTTTTGCTCACACTACCTGATACTTTTCCACCAAGTGCTTCTATGCGTTCTTTCGCTTCATTACGCGTCAACTGATATAGTTTTCCTGTTAATACAACCGTTTTTCCAGCAAAGAAAGAATCGGACTGTTCCACTGCCGCAAGCTTCGGACCTTTATACACCATGTTGACACCAGCCGCTTTGAGATGTTCGATGAGCTCTGCCACTTCTGGTAAGTGGAAATAAGCAACAATTGCTTCCGCCATTTTATCACCGATTTCATGAATGGCCGTTAATTGTTCAAAATCCGCTTCAGCCAATGCATCCATCGTTTCAAAGTGTTGCGCCAATGTTTTCGCTGCTTTGGCGCCCACGTGGCGAATGCCAAGACCAAACAATAGTTTTTCTAAGGAGTTTTCCTTTGATGTTTTAATCGCTTGGAGTAAATTATCGGCTGATTTTTCACCCATGCGCTCTAAGTTGATTAGTTGTTCTTTCGTTAGCTTGTAGAGATCGGATACATCTTGAATAAGCTGTTCGCGATACAGCTGAGCCACTACTTTTTCACCGCAGCCATCAATGTTCATCGCATTACGGGAAACGAAGTGAATCATCCCTTCCCGAATTTGTGCAGGGCATTTCGGGTTCATACAACGAAGGGCCACTTCTTCTTCTAACCGAACGAGCTCCCCGTCACATTCCGGGCAGTGCGTCGGCATATGAAATTCCTCTTCCTCGCCTGTTCGGCGTTCCGCAATCACATTGACAACTTCTGGGATGATATCCCCCGCTTTTTTGATAACGACATAATCTCCAAGCTTAATGTCCTTTTCTCTAATTAAATCCTCATTGTGTAACGAAGCGCGTTGCACCGTTGTTCCCGCTACACGTACCGGCTGTAAAATCGCAGTCGGGGTCACCACGCCTGTCCGTCCGACACTTAACGTAATGTCCATTAGCTTCGTCACTACTTCTTCAGCCGGAAATTTGTAGGCAATTGCCCAGCGTGGACTTTTCGCTGTTGCTCCAAGCTCCTGTTGCTGTTCAAGTGAATCGACTTTGATGACAATTCCATCAATTTCGTAAGGTAGGCTAGGACGTTTATCTACCCAACTGGCTACATAGTCAATTACTTCATCGATATTATCGCATACTTTTCGCTTTTTGTTTGTTTTAAAGCCTAAATCATCCAGTAAATCGAGACCATTGCTATGAGAAGTGACTCCAGTTTCTCCGGGATTGGCTACTCCATATAAGAAAATATCGAGATTACGAGAAGCCGCAATTCGAGGGTCCAACTGGCGCAAAGAACCAGCTGCCGCATTGCGTGGATTCGCAAATGGCTCCTCGCCCTTTTCATCTTTAATCGCATTTAATGCAATAAATGACTGCTTTGGCATAAATGCCTCGCCACGCACTTCTAATGTAAAAGGCTGATTAATCCGCAATGGAATCGAGCGAATTGTTTTTAAATTGGCGGTAATATCTTCACCTGTCGTTCCATCTCCACGGGTCGCTCCTTGAACAAATAATCCTTGCTCATATTTTAATGAAACGGCTAGTCCATCAATTTTCAGTTCACAGACGTAGGCATAGCTTTCCTCACCGATCGCCTGCTTCACTTTACGGTCAAAATCGCGTAAATCGCCTTCATTAAAAGCGTTGCCTAGACTTAACATCGCTGTATCATGACGGACTTTATTAAACATCTCAAGCACCTCTCCCCCCACGCGCTGAGTAGGGGAATCTGGTGTTTGTAAATCAGGAAAGTCATTCTCTATCTTGATTAATTCTTGCATTAAACGATCATATTCAGCGTCAGGTACAGACGGTTGATCCAGTACATAGTACTCATAATTGTATTGATTCAATATATTATGGAGCTCCTGTACTCGTTGTTCTGCTTTAGTTTTGTCCATCAAGACACCCTTTCTTTTTAAACTTTTTCAATCGGTGCAAATTTAGCTAGCAGTCGCTTAATGCCCGTCGGACTTGGAAAAGCAATATCTAATTCGACACCATCTCCACTGCCTTTTACGCTAACGACCGTACCTGTGCCCCATTTCTTATGGCTCGCTTTATCGCCCACTTTCCAATCAGCACCGCTACTCGCTGTATTAATTTGCGGGCGTGCCATCGGACGGCGTGGTGCTTGCGATTGAGTTCTCACCCCAAATGGCGTGTTGACTCTTTCAGCAGCTGCCATATTATCAATCAAATCCGCTGGAATTTCACCAATAAAGCGGGACACTGGATTCATATTTGTTCGACCATATAAAGTGCGCATTTGAGCATTTGTTAAATATAACTCTTCTTCTGCTCTAGTAATTCCGACATAAGCCAAACGTCTTTCTTCTTCCATTTCTTCCTCTTCCATTAATGAGCGACTATGCGGGAATACCCCTTCTTCCATGCCCATTAAAAAGACGACTGGGAACTCAAGACCTTTAGCGGAGTGCAAAGTCATTAATACGACCGCATCTTGTTCTTCCTCTTCTTTGCCGAGCTGGTCGATATCTGCTACAAGCGCTAAATCGGTTAAAAAGGCGATTAAACTTTTATCCTCATTCGCCTCTTCAAAGCTGTTCGTTACGGATAAAAACTCTTCAATATTTTCAAGTCGGCTTTGCGATTCGATCGTTTTTTCCGCCTTCAACATATCGCGATAACCAGTGCGCTCTAACACTTCTTCTACTAGTTCAGACACTGACAAATACTCTTGCTGCTGTGTATATGTTTCAATTAATCGACGAAATTCAATCGCTGTTTTCGCCGCTTTTCCGCTCAAACCGATAAAATCTGCCTCTGCTAACGCTTGATATATCGTTAAATCATTTTCTTGAGCGTAACGAGAAATCTTATCGAGAGACGTGGAGCCTAAGCCTCGCTTCGGCACATTAATAATCCGCTGCAAGCTAATATCATCATCTGGATTAGCGATTAAACGCAAGTATGCTAATAAATCTTTAATCTCTTTACGATCATAGAACTTGATTCCGCCGACAATTGTATACTCAATATTCGACTTCATCAATACTTCCTCGATCACACGAGACTGAGCATTCGTCCGATATAAAATCGCCACATCTGACCGTTTTCGCTTGCCGCTATCAGTCATTTCTTTAATTTTCCCAGCGACAAACTGCGCTTCTGTTTGCTGATTATCTCCACGATAATAAGACAATTTACGCCCCTCTTGATTCTCCGTCCATAACTTCTTCGGCTTACGATTCGAATTGTTTTTGATCACTTCATTCGCTGCTTGTAAAATCAATTGCGTCGAGCGATAATTTTGCTCAAGAAAAATTGACCTCGATTGCGGATAATCCTTTTCAAACGACAAGATATTCGCAATATCTGCGCCCCGCCAGCGATAGATCGATTGATCTGAGTCCCCAACCACACATAAATTATGGAAGCGGCTCGCTAATAGTTTCACTAACATATATTGGGCCCGATTCGTGTCCTGGTACTCATCCACGTGAATGTATTGGAATTTCCGTTGATAAAACTCCAACACTTCCGGAACGCGCTGAAACAATTGAATTGTGATCATAATTAAATCATCAAAATCTAGCGCTTGGTTTTTCTTCAGCCTTTTTTGATATTCGGTGTACACTTCGCTGACAACTTGATCCATGTAGCCACCTTGACGTTTGCTGAACGTTTCAGGATCAATTAGTTCATTTTTAGCGGAACTAATGGAGGCCAATAAACCACGAGGATCAAATTTCTTCGGATCAAGATTTTTTTCTTTTAGAATGCCTTTGATCACCGATTGCTGATCAGTCGTATCTAAAATGGTAAAGTTGCGATTGTAGCCGATGCGGTCGATGTCTCTGCGTAAAATGCGCACACACATCGAGTGGAACGTAGAAATCCAAATATCTTCTGCGGCCCCGCCAAGCAATCGTCCAATCCGCTCTTTCATCTCACGTGACGCCTTATTAGTAAAGGTAATTGCGAGAATGTTATACGGATTCACACCCTTTTCCACCATTAAATAAGCAATTCGATGAGTGAGCACTTTCGTTTTGCCCGAACCGGCTCCAGCCATAATCAATAACGGACCTTCCGTCGTCTTCACTGCTTCCTGCTGTTCAGGATTTAAGCCTGTTAATAATTTTTCAGTTAAAAAATTCATTCTTTCACCACCTACAAACGTATGTTCTTATTGTACATCATTTTTCACTGCTGTAACAGTTTTTATTGCTTCTGTTAGCTGTTCATAAATGACGTTACCGATCACAACGATATCCGCATATTGAGCCATTTCTTTTGCTTGAACGGCCGTCTGAATGCCGCCACCGTAAATAAAGGTCGTATTCTTTAACGTCTCTCTTACTGCCTTGACAGCTTCTACATCTCCATATGCCCCACTGTACTCTAAATAAAACAAAGGCAAACGCATTATATTCTCTGCCATCATGGCATAAGCAACAATATCTTCTTTAGATAATGGCGCTTTTGCTTCTGTTAATGCGGCCGCTTTACAATCAGGATTAGCGATACAATATCCTTCTGCATAGATCTCTTCCCAATCCATCAATTCACCGAATTCTTTGATCGCCTCATGATGAAGGCCTGTAATCCATTCTGCTTTCTGACTATTAAGCACCGTCGGAATAAAATATAAATCGAACCCTGGTGTAATTGATTCGATAGTAGACACTTCCAGTACACACGGCACAGTATATCGCCGAACTCGCGCCATTAAATCAAGAACATTTTCTAATGTAACCCCATCACTGCCCCCAATTAAAATCGCATCCGTACCTGATTCACATAATCTTTCTAACGCCTCGTCATTTATCTCTTTATTTGGATCTAACTTAAACACATGACGCCATTCGCGCACATCATACATCTAATTTCCTCCCATTCTATATTCAAAAAAGCAACCAAAATATTTGGCACCCTTCATTATAACATTAAAACAAGGGCCTGACCGCCATCGCATCGTATATGTATGCAGTGGGAGTCAGACCCTTTACTTTTATTCGGATGGTTCTTTAATTCGATCAAGAACGAGCTGATACGCATCATTTCCGTAGTTTAAGCAACGCTTGACACGAGAAATGGTAGCCGTAGATGCACCGGTACCCGATTCAATTTTATGGTAAGTTTTACCTTCTTTAAGCATGCGAGCAACTTCAAGACGTTGAGCGAGTGACTGAATTTCATTGACTGTACAAAGGTCATCGAAAAATAAATAACATTCTTCTAAATCACGAAGAGACAAAATTGCCTCAAATAGCTGATCTAGCTCTTTTCCACGTAATTTTTCAATCTGCATATGATGCTTCAAACCCCTTCGCTAATTATTTTGCAAATTCAACTATTTGATTGAGTCCTTTTGAGGCAGGAATCACTTGAATCCAGGTGTTACCAGGAATAAACTCAAGCATCGATCCTTTTTTAAAAGGGATAATACGCCCGTTGACATTAGACCACTCAACTTGGTGAACAACCCCACGTTGAATCAGGTAAGCCGAACCACCTGAAGATAAATCAATATCTAATCGTCCTTCCGAATCAACGACACGATGACCAGCTTCAATAACAAGGATGTTGTCCGCTAATACAGCCTCTTGCGTTTCGCGATCTAATTCTTTTTCTCCACTAGTCCATCGCTCATAGCTCTGTTGCTTTTTGTCATACTTGTACTCTACTTGAAAAGCCGCTTGATTAGAGTAGCGAATATGAACGGTTTCTGCTTTTTGTCCTGCTAGCTCTTTCGCTTCAGCTTGCTTCATAAAGTTCAGACTGTCAGGAGGCGTCTGCAAATCATAGCCTTTCTCCGTTGCTACCTCATTCATTTCATCAAACATCATATAAGAATTATGAGGAGCTACTCTGGAAGGATCTCGTTGAAAAATGGTTCCATCATATTGAATTCCATTGATCTGATCAATCTCTCCATTTTGAAGGACCTCTTTCGCAACTGGACTATAACCATGTGCGATAAATAAACTGTCGTATCCATTAGCTAAATCGATAAAATAATCCCTCGCACTTCGCACAGGACCTATTTTTTCTGGCTGTTGACTTTGATAAATGGCTAGAAAACGTGTCATATTCCCTTCAACCATTACTTCATATACAACATCTGCCTGGGCCAATCCAGTTTGTGGACGTGATTTTGGATGATTATTAATAACAACCGCTGTCGCTCGTTGGTTTGGCTTTTCCTGTGTTTTCTCTCCAGTTAACGGAGAAATATAGTTACCTTTATTGGCTGGCAAAGTCTCTCCATTTTCCTTCTGAGCTTCATCGTTCTCTTTCTGTCCCCAACAACCGCTTAATAGAACCGCACTTGTTAGTAAGGTCATGATGGTTAATTTTCTCATACAAAACTCCCATATAAATTCTCTTCACTTTACTATTTTAACGCATTATAGTCGGAAAGAGTACCGTTTTCTTCATGACATCATACATTCCATGTGAAGTGATGCGAATGTATGGTAAATGTGTAGATGATAAAAAAAGTAATGTATAGATCGGGTCATCGAATTGGTAGCCACGATCAACTAACAGTTTTTTCAACTCGACTTCTTCTGTTATTAATTCCTCTATCGGTTTAATAGACATCATACCTGAAAGCTCCAAAGGAATTTCGTGGACGATTTGTTCATTTTCAGCAAGCACTACCCCTCCACCGATTTCTTTCATGCGAGAGAAGGCTCGCTCTATCTCTCGTTTACATTTTCCGATCAGAATAATATCACCTGTATTCGAAAACGAGGAAGCAAATCCTTGAACATTCGTCGCAAACCCTTTGATCGTCGTATTCACTCGCCATTTCCCATGTCGGTCTAACAAGACTAAAAAGTTTTCATCGTCTGTCTGGTGAAGTTCATCGCCTGAAACATCGACTTCAAGAGAATACGGCTTCGTGATCACATTGTTCACCATTTCAATTCCAAACGGCATAGAAAACTGTAAATCCTCCTCTTGCAGCTTCCAATCTAACTTCAACGGACCAAATCCATACTTCTCCCAATTGATTGAAGGGAAAGCTGGTACCGATTTATCTTCCTTTTTCACCCATTCACCTTTTGACAAAACAGCAATTGGAGTAGGGTGATATTCATTTTCTAATATATTGATGTTAGCTACTCTTCCCGGTGCAATCACGCCATGTAAATGATCCACCCGATAATATTTCGCCACGTTATAGCTCGCCATATGATAAGCATCCATCGGTGGAACGCCATATTCAATTGCCTTAGCAATCATCCAGTCTAAAATCCCTTTTTCATAAAAAGCAGGAGCTGCACCGTCTGTTGTAAACATCATCATATCGTATTGATTCAAATTCATTTCTTTCATTTCCTGAAGCAACAATTCCAGGTCTGGTCGAATTGATGAATGGCGTAAAGAAACCATATATCCTGCCATTAAGCGCTTCTTAATATCTTCTCCACTCATCGATTCATGGTCGCTATCTGCACCAAGCAACGCCATCTTTGTCAACGTTTTTTCAGAGGCGCCTGGGAAGTGACCTTCAATTCTTTTGCGCATCCGCTTTGTTTCTTGAATCCAATGTAACATCATATCATCGCCGTCTAAAAGCTTCGGCCATCCAGTCAGTTCTCCCCCTTGGATAACTGCCTCATGCTCTATCCATGACTTCACTGCTGTATTTGAAAAAATTTCTTCCTCATTCGCTAATTCTGTCTGTGCATCATAGCGGCACCACCAATACATGCTAACTGGCAATGTCCGTAATTCTTCAAGCAAAGAAAACGCTTTCTTTTCTTCCAACAGTAAAAATAACATTAAGTTGTCATTGATGAAAGTAGTCGTTCCTGTTTTCACTGCATATTCAGCAAAAGTTTGGGGATTATAAAGCAGAAACGGATGAACATGCGGTTCGATATAACCTGGGACTAACGTTTTGTCCTGACAGTCATATATTTCGTAAGAGCCTTTACTAGTTGGCATTTCCTCACCAACATACACAATACGATCTTCATAAATCCAAATATTAGCTGTCACCCATTGTTTAAGGATTGAGTGCAAAAAACGGGCATTGGTCAGAACTAACGTCGGAGAAATCTCTCCATTAACCACCGCCACATGTGCTCTAAGCTGCCTGTTCCTCCAGCGATATCTTTGTTCTAACATTTATACAGCCTCCTAAAAGGAAGTTATCATTCCATTTATTAAATTATTGATTATCGTAACATATTTTACAGTTTAACGCTCTAAAGAACTACACTTTTTTTGAACAAAATGTGAAATCGAAAGGCGGAGCCGACTGTCCAGACACGACAAGCAAATGACAGAATGACGGAATGGCGTTCTTCAGCCATGCAGTCAGGCTGGCATTTGACTCGAGTGTCTAGGAGGCGGAGCTGGACACTCGAAAAGCGGAAGACACCATTCAGCGACGTATGGACTGGAATGATCCTCTCTAGCCAAAAAAGAGGCTGCCTTAGAGACAGCCTCCCTAAAAAGGAGTTGAAAACGATGTTCATGGAATATATGACCGATATGTCATTTATCATAGCAATCATTATCGGCAGTGTAATTGCCACTCTTTTTGTTTATGTTAGACGTTCGAAGAGGCGCGCGCAATAGCACGGTTGCCAATATCTTTCCGGTAGAAAAAGTGATCTTTTTCTATCGAGCTAATATTATCATACGCTTGTTGCTGAGCTTCTTGAATCGTCGGCGCTTTTCCTGTAACAAGGAGAACACGGCCACCATTCGCACAAATTACGCCTTCTTCATTTTTGAATGTGCCCGCATGTAATACTGCAGAGGCATCAACTTGGGTCATTCCTTTAATTGAATGACCTTTTTCGTAGCTTTCTGGATAACCGTTTGCTGCTAATACAACACCGAGAACGGATTCATCCTTCCATTGTAGCCCAGGATTTTTTCCATCTAATACATCAAGGAATACTTGAGCAAGGTCCGATTGTAAGCGCGGAAGCACCACTTGTGTTTCCGGGTCGCCAAATCGCGCGTTAAACTCAATTGTTTTTGGTCCCTCCTCGGTAAGCATAAGGCCGGCGAAAATAATTCCTGTAAATGAACGACCTTCTGCTACCATTCCTTTAGCAATCGGTAGCAAAACTTCTTGGACAGATTGCTCGAT
The DNA here is from genome assembly GCF_051842975.2 of Bacillus sp. Hm123. Lineage (NCBI taxonomy): Bacteria > Bacillati > Bacillota > Bacilli > Caryophanales > Bacillaceae > Bacillus > Bacillus sp. Hm123. The sequence goes on along the minus strand of NZ_CM200277.1, from coordinate 558,000 downwards.
CACTTCTTTAGAAATATGAGGGATTGGGGAATAGGCACCCATACCACCTGTATTCGGACCTTCATCATTATCAAACGCCCGCTTATGATCTTGCGCAGCCTCCATCGGATAAACATTTTCTCCATTGACAAACGCCATTAAAGAATACTCTTCTCCTTGTAGAAACTGCTCGATAACTACCTTGCTAGATGCGTCACCAAACTTTTTATCTAGCATCATTTCTTCAAGAGAAGTCAGAGCTTCTTCCAAAGTCATCGCAACTGTTACCCCTTTACCAGCAGCTAGACCGTCCGCTTTGAGGACAATGGGAGCTCCTTGCTCTTCAATATATGCTTTCGCTTCATCATAAGAATGAAACGCTTTGTAATGAGCGGTTGGAATATTGTATTTTTCCATCATCATTTTTGCAAAGGATTTACTGCCTTCGAGTACAGCCGCTGCTTGATTAGGACCATACACTTTTAGTCCTTTGGCTACTAGATGATCGACGATTCCGGCATGCAGTGGATTTTCAGGTCCTACTACCGTTAAATCAACGTGGTTTTCTAATGCAAATGTGGCTAGCTCCTCGAAGCTCATCTCATCAATCGCGACAAGCTCAGCATCATACGCGATCCCAGCATTACCTGGGGCACAAAATACTTTTTCTACTTGAGGGCTTTCTGCAAGCTTTTTACAAATGGCATGTTCTCTGCCGCCTCGTCCAATGACAAGTACCTTCATTTCCGTTCACCTCGCTTAAAATTAATGTTTAAAATGTCTAACGCCAGTGAAGACCATCGCAATGCCGTATTCATCCGCTTTTTTGATCGAATCTTCATCGCGGATCGAGCCCCCAGGCTGGATGATCGCTGTAACGCCTGCTTTCGCTGCCGCTTCAACTGTATCATTCATCGGGAAGAAAGCATCTGATGCAAGAGCGGCACCCTTCGCTTTTTCTCCTGCTTGCTCAAGAGCGATTTTCGCTGCACCGACACGATTCATTTGCCCCGCACCTACGCCTAACGTCATCTCATTATTCGTCACAACAATCGCATTCGATTTCACATGCTTCACGACTTTCCAACCAAGCTTCATCGCTGCCCATTCTTCCTCTGTTGGCTCACGCTTAGTCGCCACGCGAATATCTGCCTCTTCAAGTGAATGATTATCTAAATCTTGTAGCAATAATCCACCTTCAACGGATGTTAATACTTTTTCTTTTGATTTTTCTCCATTAAACGGAAGCGTTAATAAGCGAATATTTTTCTTCGCTGTTAATACATTAAGTGCTTCCTCTGTAAATTCAGGGGCAACAATAATTTCAAGGAAAATTTCATGAAGCTTTTCAGCTAACGCTTTATCTACTGGGCGATTTAAAGCAACAATACCACCAAAGATGGATGTTGGATCAGCTGCATACGCGCGATCATAAGCTTCTTCGATCGTTGTACCAACACCTACACCGCATGGATTCATATGCTTCACTGCAACAGCTGCTGGCTCGCTAAACTCTTTGACAATTTGTAGCGCGGCATCTGTGTCACGAATGTTGTTATAAGACAATTCCTTTCCATGTAGCTGTGTAGAACGAGCAACGGAAAAAGCCGATCCAAGTGGCTCTTGATAGAAAGAAGCTTGTTGATGTGGATTTTCTCCGTAGCGAAGAGATTGTTTCAATTCATATGTAAACGTCATCGTTTCTGGCTGTTCTTCACCCGTCAACTCTGTCATATATTTGGCAATCATCGCATCATAAGAAGCCGTATGACGGAAAACTTTTGCCGCAAGCTTTCTTCTTGTTTCTTTCGTCGTTTGACCATCCGCTTTTAGTTCAGCTAAGACCGTGTCATAATCTACTGCATCAACAATAACCGTGACATAGTCATGATTTTTCGCTGCTGCACGCAACATCGTCGGGCCGCCGATATCAATGTTCTCAATCGCATCTTCTACTGTCACATCTGGCTTCGCAATCGTTTGTTGGAATGGATAAAGATTCACACAAACAATATCAATCGGTACGATATTTTGCTCTTCCATTTGCTTCACGTGATCCGCTTGATCGCGCTTAGCAAGAAGCCCTCCATGAATAAACGGGTGTAATGTTTTTACACGACCTTCTAAAATTTCAGGAAACCCTGTGACGTCGCTCACACTCATCACTGGAACATTCGCTTCTTCAAGCATTTTCTTTGTTCCACCTGTGGAAATGATTTCGATGTCTAAAGCTGCGAGCTCTTTCGCAAAATCTACAATGCCACTTTTATCTGATACACTGATTAACGCACGTTTCTTCATTATTCTACTTCCTCCTCAGTTGTACTTGTTAAAAGCTGTCTAATTACTTTCGGATACAATTGATGCTCCACTTGCTGAATTTTCTGTTGTAAAGATTCTCTCGTATCGTCATTGACAATCCGTACACTTTCTTGATCAATAATTGGTCCTGTGTCCATGCCTTCATCGACAAAATGTACGGTGACGCCTGTAATTTTGACGCGAGCGGCAAATGCCTGTCCAATCGCATCTTTCCCCGGAAAAGCCGGAAGCAAGGATGGGTGAATATTAACAATTCTTCCTGCATAGGCATGAAGCAGCGTTTCCCCAATTAAACGCATATATCCTGCTAGAAAAATATAATCCACTTTCGCTTCATGGAGCTTGTTCACTATCTCACGTTCAAATTCGACTTTCGAGGAATAATCCTTCGCTCGAAAAGCAAACACTGGAATTTGAAGTTTTTCCGCACGTTTGATCACATATGCATCCGGTTGGTCGCAAATGAGTATCGCCACCTCAGCCGGAATTTCCCCTTGTTGAACTGCATCAACAATCGCTTGAACATTGCTTCCACTTCCAGAAGCAAATAAAGCAATTTTTTTCATTTGCCCCATGCTCATGACTTGAATTGAACTCCTTCGCCAGCAATAATGCGACCAATTGTATAAGCTTTCTCCCCTGCTTGTTCAATTAGCTGTTTTGCCTGTTCTTCTTCATTAGCCGATACGACCATTACTAAACCAATGCCCATATTGAAAATATTGTACATTTCGCTGTACTCAAGCTCTCCATACTTTTTCAACACATGAAAAATATCTGGAATCTCCCATGTTCCTTCAGTAATCTCTGCTCCAAGACCTGCTGGCAGCGCACGTGGAATATTTTCAATAAAGCCGCCACCTGTAATATGCGCCATCCCTTTAACTTGTAAGCTCTTTAACACTTCAAGCACTGGCTTGACATAAATTTTTGTTGGTGTTAGCAGCACTTCCCCTAATGGTGCTGTTAAGCCTTCTACTTCATCCGTTAATTGAAAATCATGTGTATCAAAAAAGATTTTACGTACTAACGAAAAGCCATTGCTATGCAATCCGCTTGATGGAAGCCCGATGATAACATCGCCGTCTTCAATATCCTCACCTGTAATGACTTTGCTTTTTTCAACAACTCCTGTTGTGTAGCCAGCAATATCATATTCTCCATCGCTGTACATCCCCGGCATTTCTGCTGTTTCTCCGCCGACTAGCGCACAGCCCGCTTGCTCACATCCATCGGCAACACCTTTCACAATTTGCTCGATTTTCTCAGGAACCGCTTCTCCGCATGCAATATAATCTAGAAAATAAAGCGGCTCGGCACCTTGGACGATGACATCGTTCACACACATCGCGACACAATCAATCCCGATCGTATCATGGCGATCCATCCCAAAAGCGAGCTTTAATTTCGTGCCCACTCCGTCTGTACCGGAAACTAACACAGGCTCTTTAATATTTAAAGCAGACAAATCAAACATGCCGCCAAAGCTTCCGAGCGCCCCCATGACTCCTGAACGGTTTGTCCGTTTCACATGCTTTTTCATCCGTTCTACTGCTTCATAGCCTGCTTCAATATTGACTCCTGCTGCTTCGTACGCCTTTGCCATTCGTTGCTCCCCCTTAAAATAGTGCATAGAGAAACTGCCTCAATAGGCAGCCTCTCCTGCTTAACACATTATTTCTTTATCACGCGGATGCATCGTATCCGTATAAATTTCTGTCGGGTATTGGCCTGTAAAACAAGCGAGACATTGTCCACATTGACCATTTTGCTTTTCGTGATCAATAGCCTCCACCATTCCATCCAAACTTAGAAACGTTAATGAATCAGCTCCAATTTCATCTCTAAGCTCTTCTTCTGTATAGTGAGCCATAATTAATTCTTCTTTCGTCGATGTATCAATGCCGTAATAACAAGGGTTTTTGATCGGTGGCGAACTGATGCATACATGCACTTCTTTCGCTCCGGCATCTTTTAACATTTTCACAATTCGCTTACTTGTTGTTCCACGAACGATTGAATCATCGACCATGATGACACGTTTCCCTTCAATAACTCCACGAACAGGAGACAGTTTCATCTTTACTCCTTGCTCACGTAGCGCTTGGGAAGGTTGAATAAATGTCCGGCCAACATAACGATTTTTAATTAAGCCCATCTCATATGGAATTCCCGATTCTTCCGCATAACCGATTGCAGCTGAAATACTAGAGTCTGGAACACCTGTCACGACATCTGCTTCAATCTTTGCTTCTTTCGCCAATTGAATACCCATACGCTTTCTGGCACTATGGACATTGATGTTATGAATGTCACTGTCTGGACGGGAAAAGTAAACGTATTCCATTGTGCAAATTGCCTGATTCGTCGCTAATGAGAAGCGTTCAGAACGTAGTCCATCTTGATTGATAATGATAAGCTCTCCCGGCTCCACATCACGCAAAAATTTCGCTCCAACAATATCAAAGGCACATGTTTCAGAAGCAACAACGTACGCATCACCTAGTTGACCAATCGATAATGGACGCAATCCATTGGGATCTAACGCTACCATTAACTCGTTCTCTGTCATAACAAGGAAAGCATACGCACCTTTCAACATCGAAAGTGCATTTTTCACACGATCTTCCATTTCACTAAATCCACTACGACGAATTAAGTGAGCAAGCACTTCTGTATCAGAAGTCGTTTGAAAAATACTTCCTTGCGCTTCTAATTGATGTCTTAGTGCAGTTGCATTGATTAAATTACCATTATGTGCAAGGGCTAAGCTTCCTGTTTGTGAGTGAAAAAGAAGCGGCTGTACATTTTCAAAACCACCGCCTCCTGCTGTGGCATAACGAACGTGACCAATCGCTCCAGTACCATTCAACTCATTGATTTTCTCTTGAGTAAAAATTTCTGTAACTAATCCCTCGCCCTTTAATCCACGAAGTCGTTTGCCATCTGTTATAACGACACCTGCACCTTCTTGACCACGATGCTGCAAGCTTTGTAAACCGTAATAAGTGATTTGGGAGGCATCTTCATGCCCCCAAACCCCAAATACACCACACTCTTCGTTTAAGCCTCTGATTTCAGCAAGCATGGGATCGCTCCTCTCCAAGCGTCTTCAAGTTCACCAACCTCCGCTTGAATGATTGCTTCGTTGTTATACTTAATCGTCAAACTAGCTGCTGTAGTTACTTCTCCAATCAATGTAGCTTCTGGAATAATCGCTTCAAATGCCTCACGATTCTGTTTAGAAACTGTCACAATAAAACGTGATTGCGTTTCACTAAATAAAGCGGCTGTTTCATTTCCTTCAACTGTTACTTCTGCTCCAAATCCTGTACGGAACGCTTTTTCTGCTAAAGCGACAGCAAATCCGCCTTCTGCCACATCATGTGCAGATTGAACAGTTCCTTGTTGAATAGCTTGAAGTAAAGCTTTTTGACGCATTTCTTCTACCGCTAAATCTAGCTTCGGTGCTTTTCCGAAAATTTTGCCGTCGTTATGCAATTTCTGAAGTTCACTTCCGCCAAACTCTGCTTCTGCTTCTCCAATCACATAAATGAGGTCGCCCGCTTGTTTGAACATTTGCGTTGTAATATGAGACAAATCTTTAATTAAACCAACCATTCCGACAACTGGTGTTGGGTAAACAGCGATTCCATTTGTTTCATTATATAGAGACACGTTTCCGCCAATAACCGGTGTGTGTAGTACGCGGCATGCTTCACTCATTCCATCTGTTGCTTTTTCTAATTGCCAGAAAATCTCTGGTTTTTCTGGACTTCCGAAATTTAAGCAGTCTGTAATCGCTAAAGGCTCTCCACCGGAACAAACGATATTGCGCGCCGCTTCTGCTACGGCAATTTTTCCGCCTGTTTCTGGATCAAGGTAGATATAGCGTGAGTTACAGTCTGTCGTCATTGCTAATGCTTTCTCTGTGTCGCGAACACGGATGACTGCTGCGTCTGACCCAGGTGATACAACTGTATTCGTACGCACTTGATAGTCATATTGTCCGTATACCCACTCTTTGCTCGCAATCGTTGGTTGAGAAAGAAGTTGAAGCAACGTCTCTTTATAATTTGTCACTTCAGGAACGATCTCATCCATTTCCTGAAACTCACGATAATAAGCTGGCTCGGAAGAAGGCTTGTAGTAAACTGGTGCATCTTCTGCTAACGCATCAGCTGGCACGTTAGCAACAACTTCACCTTTATGCACTAGACGAAGCATGCCATCATCTGTTACTCGACCAATAGATGCCGCTTCTAGGCCATATTTAGCAAATAAATCTTCAATTTCTTTTTCTCGACCTTTTTTAATAACGATCAGCATGCGTTCTTGAGATTCAGAAAGCATCATTTCGTAAGGTGTCATCCCTGTTTCACGTTGAGGAACAAAATCCATGTTCATTTCAATACCGGAACCAGCTTTACTAGCCATTTCAGCTGAAGAGCTTGTTAATCCCGCTGCTCCCATATCTTGAATACCGACAAGGGCATCATTTTGAATTAATTCTAGACAAGCTTCAAGCAAAAGTTTTTCCATGAATGGGTCACCGACTTGGACAGCTGGACGTTTTTCATCCGATGCTTCACTTAATTCTTCAGAAGCAAATGTCGCTCCGTGAATACCATCGCGCCCCGTTTTCGCACCGACATACATCACTGTGTTGCCCACACCTTTTGCTTGGCCTTTTTTAATATCTTTATGATCGATCAACCCGACACACATCGCATTGACTAACGGATTACCTTCATAAGAATGGTCAAATTGCACTTCGCCACCCACTGTTGGAATGCCGATACAGTTTCCGTATCCTGCAATACCTGCTACAACTTCTTCAAATAAGTATTTCACACGGCTCGTTTGTAACTCACCGAAGCGAAGAGAGTTTAATAGTGCCACCGGGCGAGCTCCCATTGAGAAAACATCACGAATGATTCCGCCGACACCTGTAGCTGCACCTTGATACGGTTCAATCGCAGATGGGTGATTATGACTTTCAATTTTGAAAACAACGGCTTGTTCATCGCCAATATCGACAATGCCCGCTCCTTCACCAGGTCCTTGAAGAACTTTCTCTCCGGAAGTTGGGAACTTACGAAGTACAGGCTTAGAGTTTTTATAACTGCAGTGCTCAGACCACATAACAGAGAATAAACCTGTTTCTGTGTAGTTAGGTGTGCGTCCTAAAATCTGTTCTACCTTCGTAAACTCTTCATCTGTTAAACCCATTTCACGATAGATTTTTTCTTCTTTAATTTGGGCTGCATTTGGCTCAAGCATTAACGACATGAGATTCCCTCCAATGTTTCACAATTGATTGAAATAATTTTAAACCGTCCGCGCTGCCTAGTAACTCATCCACAGCACGCTCTGGATGCGGCATCATGCCAAGAACATTTCCTTGTTCATTAACAATACCTGCAATGTTTTCTAGACTGCCATTTACATTTTCTTTATAAGTAAACACAATTTGATTATTTGCTTTTAATGTTTCTAACGTTTGCTCATCACAGTAATAGTTTCCTTCTCCGTGAGCAATTGGGATCGTAATTTCTTCGCCCTTTGCATACATGGAAGAAAACATCGTTTCGTTGTTTTCTACTTGTAATACAGTTGGATCACAAATAAATTTTAAATCCTTATTGCGAAGCATCGCCCCTGGTAATAAACCAGACTCTAGTAAAATTTGAAAACCGTTACATACACCTAAAATCGGTTTTCCAGCTTCGGCCGCTTTCTTCACTTCGTTCATGACCTTTGAAAGGTGAGCAATTGCTCCTGAACGAAGGTAATCTCCGTATGAGAAGCCACCAGGTAATAAAATGCCATCATAAGCGCTCAGATCATCAGCATCATGCCAAATATAGTCCACATTTTCCCCTAGCTCATCTTTAATTGCATGGAACATGTCAACGTCACAGTTAGAACCTGGAAATACAATCACCGCGAATTTCACTGCCCAACACACTCCTCAATCTCATATCGATAGTCTTCGATGACAGGATTCGATAGAAGCTTTTCACACACGTCCTTCACTGTGCCTTCTACATCCGGGTTGGAGCCATCAATTGTTAATTCCATATACTTTCCGATGCGAACATCTTCTACACCTTGATAGCCAAGGCTCGTTAATGATTGTTGTACTGCTTTTCCTTGTGGATCTAATACACTTTCTCTTAACGTTACGTATACTTTTACTTTGAACATGTTGAATTTCCTCCTAGTCTCTCGAATACCTCGGTATAAGCTTCAATTAAATTTCCTAAATCGCGGCGAAATACATCTTTGTCTAATTTACGATTTGTACTTTTCTCCCATAAGCGACAAGTATCTGGTGAAATTTCATCCGCTAGCATAATTTGTCCATCCTGATCTTTTCCAAACTCAACTTTAAAGTCGATCAATTCGATGTCCATTTCGGCGAACAAAGGGATAAGTGCTTCATTAATTTTTAACGCTTGTTCTTTCATTACTGCCACTTCCGCTTCAGTCGCAACTTGTAATAACTGAATGTGATCATCGGTTAAAAGTGGATCGCCCAGCTCGTCTTTCTTGTAGTAAAATTCAACGAGCGGTTTAGCGAATTGTGCCCCTTCTTCAAAACCAAGACGTTTCGCTAAGCTGCCTGCCGCTTTGTTGCGAACGACCACTTCAAGCGGAATAATTTGTACATGTTTGACAAGCTGCTCATGCTCTGAAAGCTGCTCAATAAAATGAGAAGGAATACCAAGCTCTTTAAGCTTTAAAAAGATTAAGCTGCTGATTTCATTGTTCAATCTGCCTTTCCCGGAAATTTCCGCTTTCTTTTCCCCATTAAAAGCAGTTGCTGAGTCCTTGTATTCAATCAATACAATCTCTTCATTCTTCGTTGCATAAATTCGTTTCGCTTTTCCTTCGTAAAGCATTGAGCCTTTTTCCATTATTACTCCCCCCATTAAGGAAAATTAGCAATCTTCAGTCATTGAATGTTAGAGAAGGTGCGGCTGGCCCGCACACTTCCGTTATTTACTTATCAAGCCCAAGACGAGTGAAAATGGTATCGACATGTTTTAAGTGATAGTTGTAATCAAAACAGTCGGCAATTTCTGCTTGAGATAGCTTCGATGTAATCGTTTCATCTGCTTCCACTAACGTGCGGAATGGCACTTGTGTTTCCCATGCTTCCATCGCTTTCGGCTGCACCGTGTCATATGCTTCTTCACGTACCATCCCTTTATCAATAAGAGCTAACAGCACTCGTTGAGAATAGATAAGACCTAATGTACGATCCATATTACGCTTCATATTTTCTGGGAATACCGTTAAGTTTTTCACGATATTTCCGAAGCGGTTAAGCATATAATTTAAGGCAATCGTTGCATCTGGAAGAATGATGCGCTCCGCAGAAGAGTGTGAAATATCACGCTCATGCCAAAGTGGCACATTTTCATAAGCCGTCAACATATGTCCACGAATGACGCGAGCAAGACCCGTCATATTTTCTGAACCGATTGGATTACGCTTATGTGGCATGGCAGATGAACCTTTTTGTCCTTTTGCAAAGAACTCTTCCACTTCACGCGTTTCACTTTTCTGTAATCCGCGAATTTCTACCGCAAACTTTTCAATCGATGTCGCAATTAAAGCAAGTGTGCTCATATAATGTGCATGGCGATCACGCTGTAATGTTTGAGTGGAAATCGGTGCTGGCTTCGTACCAAGCTTGTTGCATACATACTCTTCAACAAACGGGTTGATATTGGCGTATGTACCAACCGCACCAGAAATTTTTCCGTATTCTACTCCCTCTGCCGCTTGCTTGAAACGCTCAAGATTACGTTTCATTTCTTCATACCAAAGGGCAAGCTTCAAGCCGAACGTTGTTGGTTCCGCATGAACACCATGTGTACGTCCCATCATCACCGTATGTTTATGCTCTTTCGCTTTATTGCGAAGAATCTCTACAAAGTTCTCTAAATCTTTGCGTAAAATATCATTCGCTTGCTTTAACAAGTAAGATAGAGCTGTGTCCACTACATCCGTAGACGTTAAACCGTAATGTACCCATTTACGCTCTTCTCCAAGTGTTTCAGATACCGCACGAGTAAAAGCGACGACATCATGACGAGTTTCTGCTTCAATCTCTTGAATACGCTGAATATCAAAGCTTGCGTTTTCACGAATTTTTTGCACATCTTCTTTCGGAATATCGCCAAGCTCAGCCCAAGCTTCACAAGCTAAAATTTCTACTTCTAACCATGCTTTAAAGCGATTTTCCTCCGTCCAAATAGCACCCATTTCAGGTCGAGTATAACGTTCGATCATTTCTTTTGTCCTCCGATCATTTCTTCGTTGCTACTCCAGATCCCGCTATCGTCTAACTGATCCAGCACTTCATTCGGTTCATTGGTTAAGATAGTGATGTGCCCCATCTTTCTTTTGACCTTTGCTTCTGCTTTTCCGTATAAGTGAGTCGACCATTCTGGATATTCGACTAAGCCGTTTAACACACCCTCCAGATGCTCACCTAACACATTGATCATCACAGCAGGTTTCAGCAATTGTGGCTCCTTCAGCGGCCAGTTGCAAATCGCACGAATGTGTTGGCCAAATTGCGAAATATCACACGCTTCAATCGTATAATGTCCGGAATTATGTGGTCTTGGTGCTAGCTCATTAATGTAGATCTCTCCATTTTGACCGACAAACATTTCAACAGCCAGCGTTCCCACTAGCGAAACAGCTTCTGCAATTTTTTCAGCCGCTTCAATAGCTGCTTGTTCCACTTCATTAGACACTCTAGCAGGTACAATCGTTTCGTGTAGAATATTATCCTTATGAATATTTTCTCCAACCGGAAAATAACTAGTCTCTCCAACTATATTTCGCTGGATAATAACTGAAACCTCTTTATCAAAAGGAATCCACTGTTCAAGGACGCACTCGCCGTGTTCTAAAAGCTTAGCCGCTTCTTCAATTTGAGCCGATTCCTTAATCACAAACTGGCCTTTTCCATCGTAACCACCGCGTGCTGTTTTCAATACAGCAGGATACCCGAGCTTACTTATATTATCATAAATTTCGCTCGTTTCGTTGATTACCACATAAGGAGCAACAGGGACTCCGGCTTTTGTAATCGCATCTTTTTCCGCTACTCGATTTTGCGTAATTCTAATCAATTCTGCTCCTTGCGGAAGAAAAGCTTTTTCTTGAAGTTTCTTCAAACCAGCATAATCTATATTTTCAAATTCGTACGTAATTACGTCACTCACTTCAGCTAAACGTTCAAGTGCTTCTTGATCATCGTAAGAAGCGTTGATTTCAATGTCAGCCACTTGTCCACAAGGTGAATCCTCTCCTGGTTCAAGGACAGCAATCTTGAAGCCTGCTTCCTTTGCTGCCAAAGCCATCATTCGTCCTAATTGCCCTCCGCCAATGATACCGATTGTCTGACCGGGCTTTATTACCGCTCTAGCCAAGCTGATCACTACTTTCCATCACAGTTTCTCTTAAAGCGTCACGTCTTTTTTGTAAACGATTAGCTAATTCTTCATTCGTAATTGATAAAATCTCGGCAGCTAGCAAGCCGGCATTCGTTGCTCCTGCCTTGCCAATAGCGACTGTCGCTACAGGAACTCCTCCTGGCATTTGCACAATCGATAATAAGGAATCTAATCCGTTCAAAGCTTTTGATTGAACCGGTACACCGATTACAGGAAGCGTCGTTTTAGAAGCAACCATCCCTGGAAGGTGAGCCGCTCCACCTGCTCCTGCAATAATGACCTTAATTCCTTTTTCTCTTGCCTTCTCTGCATAATCAAACATAAGATCCGGTGTGCGATGAGCAGATACTACCTTTTTCTCATAAGACACGTGCAATTCATCTAACATGTCACATGCATGCTTCATTGTGTCCCAATCTGAGGTACTCCCCATAATAACGCCAACGTCAACTGACATGATTTTACCTCCACGTTCAATTCAATTTTAAAAAATGAAAACCCAGATGGTTACCCTCTTCTAATCAAGAGAAAGCAACTCATCTGGGTAAATAAAGACTCGTTAAACATGAAAATGATCCAGATAAATTTATGCTTTCCCCATAGTCCAATCATTTACGGTAATCGGGTAGAAACTTGCGGGCCATATTCCCGCTATTATATGAGGCTTCGTTTTCTTCATCTTCATCTTAACAAGTCAAAAAGCATATTGTCAATAAAAAATCGAACAATTAATTTAATACATTTTATAACGTTCGTGTTTTAGGGTATTAATCTCCCCTCAAATACAATTTCTTGGCCAACAGGGGTGTATTTTTTTTGTCCATTGATGACTTCTTCTTTAAATACCGGCTGCTCCATTCTTCTGACAGGAACATAGCCCTCTTTCTTCATTCTCTCTAAACATTGATCAATAGTTTCATTCTGTTCCACATGAAATTTCTTCTTTTTGCTCATTCTGACAACTTCCCTCTTTTTACACTTTTCACCCAGAACCCACCATGAATCGTTTTCGGTTCATAAGCAATGATAAAAGCTTTTGGATCTAACTCTTTAATTTTCGTATACAATTTTAATTCGTACTTTCTCGGCGTTAGTATTTGCAAAGACATCCGCTCTCCTTCTAAGCCATTAGCTGCCCAGCTCGTCACACCGTATCCTTCCGCCCGAAGAGCTTTAGGTAAATCTTTATCATATTCTTTCGTGATTACATTCACCGTAATATAGCCAAGCGCTAGCTTCTCCTCTAACTTCATACCAACAATAACTCCAAGGCCATATCCAACCGCATAAGCGATGACATTTTGAATCTCATTTAAATTATCTAGAACCAACCCTAATCCCGTAATATAAATAACGATCTCAATCATGCTGACAAATGCCGCAAGATAACGATACCCCTTTAATGTTAAAATCATACGAATCGTAAAAAAAGATACATAGACAACATTGATAATTAAAATAATAGCTACCATAAACAAGCTATTTTCTAACATAGTGATCCCCCTTAACTCTAGGATAAAAAACATTTCCCTGATGGTATTACTGTAAGCGTAACATACTTTAATTTTAGAAAAAAGAAGATCCACTTAATGACTTTTTCTAAAATAGTTTAATTTCCAAACAAAAAAGAAGCATTTCAAAAATTTTCTTTTGAAATGCTTCTTTTATTTGTGCCTGGCAACTTCCTACTCTCACAGGGGGAAACCCCCAACTACCATCGGCGCTGAAGAGCTTAACTTCCGTGTTCGGTATGGGAACGGGTGTGACCTCTTCGCTATCGCCACCAGACTATAAAGTTTGAAAGAGTTGTTCTTTCAAAACTGGATAATAAGTATTGTAACCTTGCAAATCGCCTAGGAAAAGTCCTCGATCGATTAGTATTCGTCAGCTCCACGTGTCGCCACGCTTCCACCTCGAACCTATCTACCTGATCATCTTTCAGGGATCTTACTAGCTTGCGCTATGGGAAATCTCATCTTGAGGGGGGCTTCATGCTTAGATGCTTTCAGCACTTATCCCGTCCGCACATAGCTACCCAGCGATGCCTTTGGCAAGACAACTGGTACACCAGCGGTGCGTCCATCCCGGTCCTCTCGTACTAAGGACAGCTCCTCTCAAATTTCCTGCGCCCGCGACGGATAGGGACCGAACTGTCTCACGACGTTCTGAACCCAGCTCGCGTACCGCTTTAATGGGCGAACAGCCCAACCCTTGGGACCGACTACAGCCCCAGGATGCGATGAGCCGACATCGAGGTGCCAAACCTCCCCGTCGATGTGGACTCTTGGGGGAGATAAGCCTGTTATCCCCGGGGTAGCTTTTATCCGTTGAGCGATGGCCCTTCCATGCGGAACCACCGGATCACTAAGCCCGACTTTCGTCCCTGCTCGACTTGTAGGTCTCGCAGTCAAGCTCCCTTGTGCCTTTACACTCTGCGAATGATTTCCAACCATTCTGAGGGAACCTTTGGGCGCCTCCGTTACTTTTTAGGAGGCGACCGCCCCAGTCAAACTGCCCACCTGACACTGTCTCCCACCCCGATCAGGGGTGCGGGTTAGAAGTTCAACACAGCCAGGGTAGTATCCCACCAACGCCTCCACGTAAGCTGGCGCTCACGCTTCAAAGGCTCCTACCTATCCTGTACAAGCTGTGCCAAAATTCAATATCAGGCTACAGTAAAGCTCCACGGGGTCTTTCCGTCCTGTCGCGGGTAACCTGCATCTTCACAGGTACTATAATTTCACCGAGTCTCTCGTTGAGACAGTGCCCAGATCGTTACGCCTTTCGTGCGGGTCGGAACTTACCCGACAAGGAATTTCGCTACCTTAGGACCGTTATAGTTACGGCCGCCGTTTACTGGGGCTTCGGTTCACACCTTCGCTTACGCTAAGCGCTCCCCTTAACCTTCCAGCACCGGGCAGGCGTCAGCCCCTATACTTCGCCTTGCGGCTTCGCAGAGACCTGTGTTTTTGCTAAACAGTCGCCTGGGCCTATTCACTGCGGCTCCTCGGGGCTATTCACCCCAAAGAGCACCCCTTCTCCCGAAGTTACGGGGTCATTTTGCCGAGTTCCTTAACGAGAGTTCACTCGCTCACCTTAGGATTCTCTCCTCGCCTACCTGTGTCGGTTTGCGGTACGGGCACCTTTTACCTCGCTAGAGGCTTTTCTTGGCAGTGTGGAATCAGGAACTTCGGTACTATATTTCCCTCGCCGTCACAGCTCCGCCTTGATGATGACGGGATTTGCCTCGTCATCGGCCTAACTGCTTGGACGCGCATTTCCATTCGCGCGCTTACCCTATCCTCCTGCGTCCCCCCATTGCTCAAATGGTAAATAGGTGGTACAGGAATATCAACCTGTTATCCATCGCCTACGCCTTTCGGCCTCGGCTTAGGTCCCGACTAACCCTGAGAGGACGAGCCTTCCTCAGGAAACCTTAGGCATTCGGTGGAAGGGATTCTCACCCTTCTTTCGCTACTCATACCGGCATTCTCACTTCTAAGCGCTCCACCAGTCCTTACGGTCTAGCTTCACAGCCCTTAGAACGCTCTCCTACCACTGACATCAAAGATGTCAATCCACAGCTTCGGTGATACGTTTAGCCCCGGTACATTTTCGGCGCAGAGTCACTCGACCAGTGAGCTATTACGCACTCTTTAAATGGTGGCTGCTTCTAAGCCAACATCCTGGTTGTCTAAGCAACTCCACATCCTTTTCCACTTAACGTATACTTTGGGACCTTAGCTGGTGGTCTGGGCTGTTTCCCTCTTGACTACGGATCTTATCACTCGCAGTCTGACTCCCAAGGATAAGTTTTTGGCATTCGGAGTTTGTCTGAATTCGGTAACCCGATGGGGGCCCCTAGTCCAAACAGTGCTCTACCTCCAAAACTCTTCCCTTGAGGCTAGCCCTAAAGCTATTTCGGAGAGAACCAGCTATCTCCAGGTTCGATTGGAATTTCACCGCTACCCACACCTCATCCCCGCACTTTTCAACGTACGTGGGTTCGGGCCTCCAGTAAGTGTTACCTTACCTTCACCCTGGACATGGGTAGATCACCTGGTTTCGGGTCTACGACCTCATACTCATTCGCCCTATTCAGACTCGCTTTCGCTGCGGCTCCGTCTTTCTGACTTAACCTTGCATGAAATCGTAACTCGCCGGTTCATTCTACAAAAGGCACGCTATCACCCATTAACGGGCTCTAACTACTTGTAGGCACACGGTTTCAGGATCTTTTTCACTCCCCTTCCGGGGTGCTTTTCACCTTTCCCTCACGGTACTGGTTCACTATCGGTCACTAGGGAGTATTTAGCCTTGGGAGATGGTCCTCCCGGATTCCGACGGAATTTCACGTGTTCCGCCGTACTCAGGATCCACTCTGGAGAGAACGAAATTTCGGTTACAGGATTGTTACCTTCTCTGATGGGCCTTTCCAGACCTCTTCGCCTATCCCGTTCTTTTGTAACTCCGTGTAGAGTGTCCTACAACCCCAGAAGGCAAGCCTTCTGGTTTGGGCTGTTCCCGTTTCGCTCGCCGCTACTCAGGGAATCGCATTTGCTTTCTCTTCCTCCGGGTACTTAGATGTTTCAGTTCCCCGGGTATGCCTTCAACTATCCTATGTATTCAGATAGAGATACTGTTCCATTACGAACAGTGGGTTTCCCCATTCGGAAATCTCCGGATCAAAGCTTACTTACAGCTCCCCGGAGCATATCGGAGTTAGTCCCGTCCTTCATCGGCTCCTAGTGCCAAGGCATCCACCGTGCGCCCTTTCTAACTTAACCTAAAATGGCGATTACTCGGTTATTGCTTGGTTACTTTATACGATATTATCCAGTTTTCAAAGAACAAGTAATAGTTATAGAAGGAATTCATCCTTCAAAACTGAACAAAATAAAACGCAGCGTTAATTTGAGTAAGAACAACGTTCTTACTTTCCGTTCTATCCTTAGAAAGGAGGTGATCCAGCCGCACCTTCCGATACGGCTACCTTGTTACGACTTCACCCCAATCATCTGTCCCACCTTAGGCGGCTGGCTCCCGTAAGGGTTACCCCACCGACTTCGGGTGTTACAAACTCTCGTGGTGTGACGGGCGGTGTGTACAAGGCCCGGGAACGTATTCACCGCGGCATGCTGATCCGCGATTACTAGCGATTCCGGCTTCATGTAGGCGAGTTGCAGCCTACAATCCGAACTGAGAATGGTTTTATGGGATTGGCTAAACCTCGCGGTCTTGCAGCCCTTTGTACCATCCATTGTAGCACGTGTGTAGCCCAGGTCATAAGGGGCATGATGATTTGACGTCATCCCCACCTTCCTCCGGTTTGTCACCGGCAGTCACCTTAGAGTGCCCAACTAAATGCTGGCAACTAAGATCAAGGGTTGCGCTCGTTGCGGGACTTAACCCAACATCTCACGACACGAGCTGACGACAACCATGCACCACCTGTCACTCTGTCCCCCGAAGGGGAACGCTCTGTCTCCAGAGTTGTCAGAGGATGTCAAGACCTGGTAAGGTTCTTCGCGTTGCTTCGAATTAAACCACATGCTCCACCGCTTGTGCGGGCCCCCGTCAATTCCTTTGAGTTTCAGTCTTGCGACCGTACTCCCCAGGCGGAGTGCTTAATGCGTTAGCTGCAGCACTGAAGGGCGGAAACCCTCCAACACTTAGCACTCATCGTTTACGGCGTGGACTACCAGGGTATCTAATCCTGTTTGCTCCCCACGCTTTCGCGCCTCAGCGTCAGTTACAGACCAAAGAGCCGCCTTCGCCACTGGTGTTCCTCCACATCTCTACGCATTTCACCGCTACACGTGGAATTCCGCTCTTCTCTTCTGCACTCAAGTCTTCCAGTTTCCAATGACCCTCCACGGTTGAGCCGTGGGCTTTCACATCAGACTTAAAAGACCGCCTGCGCGCGCTTTACGCCCAATAATTCCGGACAACGCTTGCCACCTACGTATTACCGCGGCTGCTGGCACGTAGTTAGCCGTGGCTTTCTGGTTAGGTACCGTCAAGGTACCGGCAGTTACTCCGATACTTGTTCTTCCCTAACAACAGAGCTTTACGATCCGAAAACCTTCTTCACTCACGCGGCGTTGCTCCGTCAGACTTTCGTCCATTGCGGAAGATTCCCTACTGCTGCCTCCCGTAGGAGTCTGGGCCGTGTCTCAGTCCCAGTGTGGCCGATCACCCTCTCAGGTCGGCTACGCATCGTCGCCTTGGTGAGCCGTTACCTCACCAACTAGCTAATGCGCCGCGGGTCCATCTGTAAGTGATAGCCGAAACCATCTTTCAATCCTTCTCCATGCGGAGAAAGAACTTATCCGGTATTAGCCCCGGTTTCCCGGAGTTATCCCAGTCTTACAGGCAGGTTACCCACGTGTTACTCACCCGTCCGCCGCTAACTTGAATAGAAGCAAGCTTCCATCAAGTCCGCTCGACTTGCATGTATTAGGCACGCCGCCAGCGTTCGTCCTGAGCCAGGATCAAACTCTCCGATAAAGTGTTTGATTGCTCATAAATTGTTTCACTTAGATAAACTAAGTTTTTTAGAATTAACGTTGACGTTTATTTTGTTCAGTTTTCAAAGATCAATTTCTAATTAGCCGTTGTTTTAACGACTCACTCATCATAACACTTTGTTTCTTTGTTGTCAACAACGTTTTTTGAAGTTTTTGTTACAACTTCATGCCGTCGTTAGCAACGAATATAAATATACCATCTCTTAATATATAAATGCAAGCCTTTTTTTATTTTTTAATAGAATTATATTAAAAATCTCGATTTCTATTTAACTGCACGAAAAAAGGAGCTACTTTCGATAGCTCCTTTGTCATTATTTAATGAATACGAAGTAGAGAATAAAGATAACAAACAATAAATACATGATCGGGTGAATCTCTTTCCCTCTTCCTTTCATAATCATTGTAATAGGATAAAAGATAAATCCCGTTGCAATTCCAGTAGCAATGCTGTACGTAAGTGGCATTGCGATAATAGTTAGGAAAGCAGGAACAGCAATTTCAAATTTCGTCCAATCGATTTTCCCTAACGAAGACACCATCAACACTCCGACGATAATTAAAGCAGGTGCTGTGACTGCTGCTGTAATGACTTCTAATAATGGGAAGAAAAACAGCGATAATAAGAAAAGTACGGCTGTGACGACAGAAGCAAAGCCCGTTCTTGCTCCAGCTGCTACCCCTGCTGATGATTCAATGTAAGAAGTAGTAGTAGATGTTCCAAGAATCGCTCCCACTACAGTTGCACAAGAATCGGCGAACAACGCCTTACCCGCACGAGGTAATTTGTTTTCTTTCATTAATCCTGCTTGATTCGCTACCGCAACAAGCGTTCCGGCTGTATCGAAGAAATCAACGAATAAGAACGTTAATACAATGACGAGCATTTGAATCGTAAAAATCTCTGATGGTGCTTGAAAGATATTTTCAACCGCTGCACCGAATGTTGGCTCTACACTTGGAATGGGACCGACTAAGCTTTTCGGTAGATCAATTAATCCTGCAATCATACCAACAATGGCTGTTATCACCATTCCGATAAAAATACCGCCATTTACTCCTCTTGTCATTAAAATGACTGTGATGAAAATCCCGAAGATCGCTAGCAATGTTGGGCCAGCCGTTAAATCACCAAGCCCCACAAGCACCGCATCATTATTAACAATAATACCGGCATTTTGAAAACCGATAAAAGTAATAAATAAACCAATACCCGCTCCGACCGCATATTTCAACTCGGCTGGAATCGAGTTAATAATTTTTTCCCGAATACCTAATAGCGTTAACAAAATAAAAATAAGTCCTGAAAATAGCACACCTGTTAAAGCAGACTGCCATGAAACTCCATAAGTCAATACGACAGTGTAAGCAAAGAAAGCGTTCAAGCCCATTCCCGGTGCTAAAGCGATTGGATATTTCGCCAACAACCCCATAATTAACGAGCCGATCGCTGCAGCAATAGCTGTCGCTACAAAGACAGCCCCATAATCCATTCTCATAGCGTCCGGAAGATCAGGCACTGTTTGCAAAGAAAGCGTAAGTGGATTCACCACTAAAATATAAGCCATAGACAAAAATGTCGTCAGCCCACCGATCATTTCTCGACGGTAGTTCGTACCCAGCTCTTCAAACTGAAAATACTTCTTCATGTGTAAACTCCTCTCCATCTTTTCATCCCAAACCAATGAAAAACGCTTCGAACCAAAACGGTCGAAGCGTGACTATAGGTGACGGAAAGATAGAGAGAGACCTATCTATCCTGTTACCTCGTAGTCAAGCTATTTACGGCAGCTTGGTAGAAACTTTCGGGCCATATTCCCGACTTTATACGATGTAATGTGTTAGATTGATTTAATTCTCTCTCATTTTATCTATGTACTATCGATTTGTCAACATGAAACACGAACATTGAAGTTTAATAATTTGAATTTCATTCGTATTCAACCCATGAATTCCCTATTGAACATCCTTATTACTTATGCAGATTATCACTTTTTATGGAAGTCAACTCGCGCGTAGCTTATGATACTCCTAACAGAGATTCGCCTTCCAAATTTAAATTTCCTTTGAAAATTTATATCTATAAGAAAAACGCTCGAAACCAAGCGTTTTTCTACTTTAAACTATTACTCTCGCTCAATCGTTGTCCCTTATCGTCAATCCCTAATGAATCAAGCATTGTATTCATAGTAGTTGCTTCTGCGCTATGTATGTCATTAAATCTTTTAACAGGTGCTTTACTAGGGAATTATCAGACAAAATGAACGACACTTCAAATCGAATTGAAACCGTCAAACGTTATCGCATCGTAAAAGCATAACAAGTAATTGTAACTGAGCTTGAATTAATGATTGTTCTGTAATTGTTAAAATGGTAATTTGGTAATAAATACATAGAAATGGAGGTTTTGAAATGATACCTTATGTCTTTGAACCATATAAACCTTGCCCTTGTGGTAGTACAGCTAAATATAAATTTTGTTGCTATAAAAAAAGTAAGGAAAATCCTAAAAACACAACTCAATATAATTCTAAAAGATTATATTTTGAATCTCATAAACTTTTTAGGGAAACTGATTTTCAAACTTGTTTCGGCTTTGATGAAAATTGTGAACATGGCTTTATTGGCGCTCATTCTTTACAAAATAATGGTGTATTAAATTTAATTGCCCATGAAAATCATGTATATTCATTAGATATGAACTTTGATGAAAAATCCTTACTTCCAAAGTTAGAATTTAAAAAAACCGGAAAAAATCAAGCTAGTACATTTAATGGCTTCTGTAAACATCATGATGAAGCATATTTCAACATTATCGAAGATCAACCATATATTAATACTCCCGAACAAAATTATTGGTATGCACTTAGAGCACATTGCTTTGAAGCACATAGAAAGTACCGTTTACAAAAAAGTTTTTCTAACCTTTTCAAACAATCCCCTCATGCAACAAGAGATATACAAATCTCGACTAATTTCAGGGGCAACGAGTTAACCATTAGAGATATGGAAACTGATTACTCAAGATTTAAAGAAATCTACGAAAAAGGCGAGTATGAACGATTAGAAAACTTCGTCAAAGTATTACCTTTTAAAGTAGGATTTACTGCAACAACAGCTGTTGCTGTTAACGTAGATATACAAGGTAATCCTACTGTTGATATATACGATTATGATGAAAAATTATTCGTTCCAAGTATTTATTTATCCGTAATTCCCAAAGCTTCCGAAACACTAATTATCGTTTCTAGATTTAGAGAGGATGAATGCTATAACAACTTCATTACTTCATTAGATTCTTGTACAGATGATAAACTTTTATTTTCTTACTTAACCCACTGTTTAGCTGAATATAGTGAAAACATCTATTTCTCTCCTGAATTAATTGATAACCAATTAACTGATGTAGATAAGCAATTAATATTAAAAGCATTTTTAGGAGTAGCTAGTCCTACTTTTGAAACGAGATTGGCAAGTATGAAGAGTATGTTTCAGTTGGATTTGTTTAAATATCATTTATAAAGGTGTATTGGTTAAGAAAATGCTATCTTTCCTTACATTATCTATGAACGATAATACTTGAATGTTCTCTAAACAGTAATTCCCATTTTTATCGATTCTATCAATATAGGTATCAATACTGGTATTCCTAAACAAAAGAAGCTTGGCAGAAACCTTATTAAATAAGGTTCTCCAAGCTTTTTCTCATTGTTATTTAATTATTCCCACTCAATAGTAGCAGGCGGCTTACTCGTAATGTCATACACGACGCGGTTAATGCGAGATACTTCATTGACGATACGCACTGAAATCTTCTCTAGTACATCCCACGGGATACGTGCCCAGTCTGATGTCATTCCGTCAATTGAAGTTACTGCACGGATACCGATTGTGTAGTCATACGTACGTGCATCTCCCATGACACCAACGCTGCGGATGTCAGGTAAGACGGTGAAGTATTGCCAAATTTCACGCTCTAAGCCGTTTAGACGAACTTCTTCACGTAAAATCGCATCTGATTCACGGACGATTTCTAATTTTTCTTCTGTAATTTCGCCTAGAACACGAATACCAAGTCCTGGACCTGGGAATGGCTGACGCCAAACGATATGATCAGGAATACCTAGCTCTGTTCCTAATGCACGCACTTCATCTTTAAATAACGTGTTTAATGGCTCAATTAGTGTGAATTGCATGTCTTCAGGTAGACCACCAACGTTATGGTGAGATTTGATTGTTTGCGCTGTTGCTGTTCCGCTCTCAATAATATCTGTGTAAAGCGTACCTTGTGCTAAAAACTCGATGCCTTCAAGCTTTGTTGCTTCATCATCAAATACGTAAATAAATTCATTACCGATAATTTTACGTTTTTGCTCTGGATCAGACACGCCTTTTAATTTATTAAGGAAACGGTCTTTAGCGTCCACTTTAATGACGTTCATATTAAAGCCTTCCGCAAATGTTTTCATAACGCCATCTGCTTCGCCTTTACGAAGTAAGCCGTGATCAACGAAAATACAAGTTAACTGATCGCCAATCGCTTTATGAATAAGTACTGCTACGACTGAAGAGTCGACACCACCACTTAATGCACAAAGAACTTTCTTATCGCCAACGGTTTGACGGATTTTCTCCATTTCAACTTCAATGAAGTTCTCCATTGACCAGTCGCCTTTACAGCCACAAGCTTCAAATACGAAGTTCTTCAATAATTCGTTTCCGTACACTGAGTGCTTAACTTCAGGATGGAATTGTACCGCATATAGACCTTCTTTTTCATTGCTCATAGAAGCAATTGGGCAGGATTGGCTTACTGCATCAACAGAGAAACCTTCTGGCGCTTCTACAACTAAGTCTCCATGGCTCATCCATACGACTTGCTCATTTGGTAGATCTTTAAATAGAGCTGTTTCATTCTTCACTTCAATAGAAGCTTTTCCATACTCACGGTGAGAAGCCGCCTCTACTTTTCCACCAAAATGCTTCGTCATTAATTGCATGCCGTAGCAAATACCGAAAATAGGTACATCTAAATCGAAAATTCTTTCGTCACAATGGAAAGCATTTTCTGAATACACGCTGTTCGGTCCACCGGAAAAGATGATTCCTTTAGGATTGATTTCTTTAACTTCCTCTAATGTGATCGTATGAGGATGAAGCTCACTATACACACCTAATTCACGAATTCGGCGAGTGATTAACTGATTGTACTGACTTCCAAAGTCTAGAACAAGAATCATTTCTTGGTTTTGTAATTCTGATTTTCCTGCCACACTTTCCACTCCTTTGTTATGCACTGAACCGCTCGACATATAAATAAAATAAAAACTAGAACCCTTCCCTTACAAGAAAGCAGAATTCTAGTTGTCTTCACAAAGAACCTGCCCCCATAGCCCAATCATTTACGGTGATTTGGTAGAAACTTCCGATCCATATTATCGAAAATATATGAAGGAACTAGTCATTTATTCGAGCTAATTTGACATCATTTTATCGTTATCATACCATGCGGTCAAGCTGATCTCTATTTAATTAAATTTTCTGAACAAACGTGAATAACTAATTAAAAAGCTGCCGATTTCTCAGCAGCTTTTCTCATTATTTCACTTTAACAGGTACATGATTCAGCAAACTAATCGTTGCCTCTCTAATCAGCTTCGGTAAAACACCAAATGAATACGGCTTATATACTCGTTCTGTCCATTTATGGCCGTCTTTTCCGTATACCCCCATATTAATAGAAGGGATATTTAATCGACGAATTTCTTCTACTGGTAATGTATAAAGTCGCCCAAGGTTAGGCAAGTTATTTAATAAGCTTTGTAATTCCTCATTTGTTTCATGAATTGATAAGTAACTACCGTCCGCTAAATACGGGAAGAACTTCTTCACAGCAAATGTTTCGCCGCTTTCTTGTTCCGCCTCTTCTAGCACATCTTTAATCGTCTTTAAAATCGCTTGCTCCGCTTGATCATCTTCTCTTAAGAAGTTATGCGGTAAATACGGAGGAGCAAAGAACATAATGACACGTGGCTTTTTAATCGGATCAAGTTCATTTAACACTTCAACAATTTTAAAGGAAACCATTCGTAAATCGAGCATTTTATGTTCTTCTACGACCTCAGCACACACTTTGTCGACATCGATGCCTCTTTGTTTTAACTCTTTGCTATATTCCTCTAAAGAAACGACTTCGATGTCCCAGTTTAATTGTTTACGAGGAAGGCCTGTTCGTTGCAAGTACCCCTCATATTGATTCGATAAATACTCCGAAATTTCGCCGCAAGCTTCCGTCGCAACATTTTGTAATTTTCTCATGACATCTGCGGCAGAATCGCGGTATAAGAAATAGTTAAAATATAAATAACTGCTAGTTGCCGTTTGTACATTGTACGTAAATTTATTATCGCGCTGGAATAAGCATGTTGGTGGCAACACCATTTCATCTTGAATGTTTTCACATAATTCAACATTATTATGAATTCTTCTCGTTAATTCCGCTGCGATAAAGTTAGGGTCTACTCCTTGAAGGGTGTCCCCTACGTGCGCTTCTCGGCCATAAATGTAAAAGCTAGGAAGAATCTTTCCAGCCGCACCTGTATAAATATATCTCGTATTATCTCCGTCATACTGTGGAGTAATGAAATCATCATTGATTGCTGCTACATATTCTAAATCCCACTCTTGCTTTAAACGTTCTAATTCAAATACCGCATTTTTAATACCAGCATGCTGACTCTCTTCATCTGGATTAAACATTACAAGTAAGTTTCCAGGTAACTCTTCTCGATGATCAGAGAAGTAGAGAAGGTTGGCTAAATGTACAGCCGCACCGCTTTGCATATCGACCGATCCACGACCAAACATCCACTCTCCTGAACGAGCATCTGCTTGCACATCTTTGTCTTGATCAAATTCACTGAAGAAATTTTGCAATGCATCTGGATCAAATGCGTGTTGACGAAGCGCACCAAAGTCTTCAATGCCTACCGTATCAATATGCGCGTGATAAATGATCGTTTGCTTCGTATTCACTCCACCCTTGACAAAAGCAAAGACATTTTTTCGATTCAACGCATCATCGATTGCTGTTTGTTCCCATACAAGTGCCGGATTCTCTTGAAAGTATGGGTAGGAGCGCAAAATATCCAAAATCGCATCAGCTACGTTCACTTCCCCTTCTTCTGAAGCATTCACGCTCGGAATTGCTACCAATGTTCTCGTTAACTTCTCCACCTGATCCTGTAAACTTAAGTTTTTTAATTCTCTATACATGTCTCTATTCCTCTCTGTTGTTTATAAAAACTAGTAAAATACATTATGCTGTATGTTTCTTATTCGCTTTTCCTTGATCAATATAATTTTTTATATAATCTTGAGTCAATTCTTTCACTTCTCCACTCAAGAATAGAAGAGCAATGACGTTCGGTAAAATAATCATCGCTAGCATTAAGTCAAGGAATTGCCAGATAAACTGTAAACCACCAACTGCTCCTACGACAATAGCTGCTAAATAAACGAATCTCATTACCTTTGCAAATCGAAGACCAAATAAGTATTCTGCCTGCTTCTCTCCGTAAAATACGATAACGACAACTGTAGATAAGACGAAAAAGAATAAACAAATAGAGATTAATGTTCCAGCTATACCGCTTCCCATTACTGTTGATAATGCTTCAACAACCATTGTAGATGCTTTATCTGCCGTTACTTCTTTCCAAGCCCCAGACGTTAATACAAGCAAAGCCGTCATCGTACAAACAACAAGAGTATCAATGACAACTTCAAAAATCCCCCACAAACCTTGTTTAGCTGGATGATCCGTTTTCGCTGCCGCATGAGCAATCGGAGCTGTTCCCATCCCCGCTTCATTCGAGTAAATCCCACGAGCAAGCCCCCAACGAATAGCCGCAGCCACTCCTGCTCCGGCAAATCCTCCCGCTGCAGAAATAGGTGTAAACGCAGATTTAAAGATTAAAGCAAAAGCCGCTGGAATTTCCGACACATTAAAAGCTAAAACGATGATAGCGCTTACTAAGTAGATAATAACCATTAACGGAATAAACTTTTCAGTGACAGAACCAATACGTTGAATTCCTCCTAGTGTAACAAGCCCTACTAATACTACGACAATTAGTGCTGTTACAATTGGTGGGATATTAAAAGAAGATTCAACCGTTTGCGATAATGAGTTCGATTGAACCATTGTACTTGCTACAATCTCTAACATAAGGAAGAAAGCGAAAAAGCTAGCAACCGGCTTCCAACCAAGCCCTTTTTCAATATAGTGCATCGGACCGCCTGTCCATTCACCTTCTTCATTTTTCGTACGATATTTAACCCCAAGAACTACTTCCGCATATTTAGAACCCATCCCAATCATAGCAACTAACCACATCCAGAAGATCGCTCCTGGTCCCCCTAAAGCAATGGCCACTGGTACACCGACAATGTTGGCTGCTCCTATTGTGGATGCTAACGCAGAAGTCGTAGCCTGAAACGGCGTTACCGATCCTGGTGCATCATCTTTCGAAAAGATTTTACCGAATGTTTCCTTCATTATATGTGGGAAATAACGGAATTGGAAGAAACCGATACGAATAGTTAAAAATACCCCTCCGCCTAACAATAGTAAGATCATCGGCATTCCCCAAATCCAGCCTGTGATCTCAGAAATCATTTGCTCAAACTTCTCCATATTGTGTCCCCCTTAAGATGTTTTGTTCATTATTATGATAAAGTGAAACTTCAATCAGTGGGGTTTTTCTTCATCCCCCACTGATTGTTAGTTGAACCAATCGGGCTTTTACGGGCTGTTGATCTCCCACTACACGTCTGCGCTTTTGCTGCCCTGTTGAGGTGGGAGTCTTACAGCCCGTTAATGCGGGATAAAGAAGTTATTCCTAACCAAAATGATATCGCTTTCATTACCTCTAATGAATAATCATACAAAAATAGTTAATATGAATCTATTTCGTAATATTACGAAAACGAATTAATTAGTTAGAATTCTAACAAATTTTAAAAAAATAGTCTATATTTTTTGCGAAAATTATAAATGCTTTAATTTTTGGCGCAAAAAATACTTGCTTAATATTTAGAATTTATTTACTATTAACGAAAATAAAATGAGCACCCTCACTAACAAGGGCGCTCATGTTCACTTCCAAAAATCATCAAAAATTGTAATCGGCATATGCCGTTTATGCTGAGAATTCATATACAATTGTTCAATTCGTTTTCTCGCTACATCAGGCACAGATTTACCTTCTAAATAGTCATCAACCTCTTCATATGTCACACCAAGAGCCACTTCATCTGGTAGCTGTGGACGATCTTCTTCTAAGTCAGCAGTCGGCACTTTCAAGTATAGATGCTCTGGACATTGAAGTTCCTTTAACATTAATTGCCCTTGACGCTTATTTAAGCGATATAGAGGCACAATATCTGCTCCTCCATCCCCATATTTCGTGTAAAATCCAGTAACCGCTTCTGCTGCATGATCCGTCCCAATCACGACACAGTTTTTCATAGCTGCAATACTATACTGTACCTTCATTCGTTCTCTTGCTTTTTCATTTCCCTTAGCAAAATCACTTAGCTCAACACCTATTTTATTCAGTGTGGCTTCGCTTGCATCAACAGCCGGCTTAATATTCACACCATAGACTTTATCCGGCTTAATGAAAGCAAGAGCATCTTGGCATTCACTCTCGTCGCGTTGTACACCGTATGGGAGCCGAACAGCATGAAATACATATTTATCCGAGCCCGTTTCCCTTCTCAATTCGCTCACTGCCATTTGTGCAAGCTTACCAGCAAGCGTCGAATCCTGCCCGCCAGAAATACCTAGAACAAACCCATCTAGAAAAGAGTGCTTTCTTAAATAAGCTTTCATAAAATCAACACTTTTACGAATTTCTTCTTGCGGATCGATCGTTGGTTGAACTTGTAACTCTTCTATTATTTGCTTTTGCAAATCCATCCTAACCCATCCTCCTCTATTTTGACTCTATTATAACTATCATACCACGTTTCTTACCGCTTGAATCTTTTCGGCAAATGAAAAAAGAGCCAGCATTTTCTCGTTTCTCCAATGAAATGCTGACCCTTTGACTTTATTTAATTTTAAAATGTGAAATTTGTCCTTTTAAATGTTCAGCCATCTCAAGCAGTTGGTTAGCCGTTCCGAGCATTTCTTCCATCGAAGCAGACTGTTCTTCCATCGAAGCAGCCACCGTTTGCGTGTAGCCTGATGTTTCTTCTAATGATTGAACTGTCATATTCGTTGTTGTTAACACTTGTTCCGAGCCAGCTGAGATTTCTTCAACCGTTGCCGCCACAGACTGCATCTTTCCAGTGATGTTGTTAATTAATAAAGAGATTTTTTGGAAAGTATCTCCGGCATGACGGATCGCTACCGTTTCTTTATCAATCTCTTCTACGACTTTAGAAATCGATAACACTGATTCGTTCGAGTCCGCTTGCATTTCATTAATTAACTTAGAAATTTCACTTGCTGAAGTAGCCGATTGCTCCGCTAAGTGGCGAATCTCTTCTGCCACAACAGCAAAGCCTTTTCCATATTCTCCTGCACGTGCGGCTTCAATCGCTGCATTTAAAGCGAGCAAATTAATTTGATCAGAAATATTCGTAATCATTTGTGTAATGTTTCCGACTTCATTGGAGCGTTGATTCATCTGTTGTGTTACTTCCATAGAGGATTTCGCTGATGTATTAATAGCCTCTATCCCTTCAACCGCCTCTTGAATAACTTTGTTTCCTTGCTCTGCTTCTGTGGACGCTTCTAACGTTTCGTCTGTCACATTTACCGTCGATTTAGAAATATCTAAAATACCCTCTGAAATTTCCTGTATCGCCGCTTGATTTTGTATCGCACCACTCGTCACCGTATCGCTATTGGCAGCCACTTCTTGAATCGTCGTAGAAATGTGATTAATGACCTCCGTCACTTGCCCAACACTTTGAGATAAATCGTCTGAAGATGATACGACATGATCCGATGTAGACGCCACATGTTGAAGTGTATCCTTTAATTGTCGCTGCATTTGACTAAAGCTAGTAGCTAATTGTCCAGTTTCATCATTACTTTTAATCGAAATTTCCTTCGTTAAATCCCCGCTAGCAACTAGCTCTGTGAAACCTACCAACTCGTTGATCGGTTTCGAAATCTTCCTTGAAATAAAACGAGAAACGAAGTAACTAACAACACTAAAAAGAACCGACAAACCGATACATATGATCATTAAATTATTCTCTAAATCACTAATGAAATCGGCATCTTCATCTAACCCAAGCACAGAATCCGTGCCTTCAATTTGTAAAAAGGTAGATTTATGCGTGCCATACTCATCTTGATAAAAATCGCTTGTAACTACATCTGTTGTCGTCAAAGCTTTCACTTGATCTTCGGTAAAGGCGAGCGGAGTTAAGTGCTCATCGGCATTCCCAAGTAATAAAATAACTTCCTCACCGTCTACCTTACTCATAATATACACATTTTCTAAGTCAAACGCTTTTTGGAAACTATTCGCTTTGTCTAACAGTTGTGCATATACTTTGCGATCTGTTTTCGCTTCGTTCACCATTTCTGCATCAAAGAGACCATTAAATTGGTGCATTTTCGTCGTTAACCCTTCTTCAAATGCAGGAACAAGATGCTTCTCAATAATGTACTCAGACGTTATAAACAGTACTGAACTGAAGATAACGCTTAATAAAATAATCGGAATTAATATACCCGACATTATTTTTCCATTGATCGTTTTTGGGAATTTAAACATTATAACATTCCTTTCTCCTCAGCAACTAAACTAATTGATGTTCTTTCATTGTAAGAAAATCATTTAAATCTAACTGAAGAATCCGTTTGTTCTCTTCAAAGTCAGGTGCCTTATGGAAAACTACTGCAAACGTAGAATATTCATTAAATGCCATCGGACGATATTCTAAAATTTCCTCAAAGTTCCCCTTAAATGCTGCATGGTCGACCGCTGCAATTGCTTTGCAATCGATGGAAGCATCCACTTCAGCACAGCAAAAGCTATAAATAGAATCGTCCATCTCATTCATAATGCTTTCCCAATCAGGCACTAGTTGTTTGAAATAATGTTCATATACGTTAACACCATAAGCATAAACACCAAGCTCTGTCGTCCCAATGCCAGCAAACCGTAGTGGATTGGCTTCGATCGGTACAATGACTCCTTGACTGTTCATACGTATTTCAATATGTATAGGCGCAGATCGCAACTCAAAGATTGGACCAATATTTTCAAGAAATGTCTCTACTTTTCGTAGCGCCTCTTTCAACACTTGCTTACTTGTGAAATAAATTCGATCGCTCATATCCTTCTCGTGACTGAACATCCGTTTAAAAAGGTTGAGAACAACAGGCTTGCCTTCTTCCGTATAGTAGGCATCAATCGCATACTCATCCCCTTCAATCAGTTCCTCAATAATCAGCGTTTGACTATCGATCACTTCCTTAGGATAGGTACTGCCAGCCATCGACATATCCGTCTTCAGTTTGTTGATTGTATCAATAAAATCTTCCTTTTGGTCAATGCGATACACACCGATGCTAGAATAACCCACAACTGGCTTAATAATGATCGGAAATGGAAGTGTATTGATATCGAGTGTATCTAATTCAGCAAAAGAAAGTTCACGGAAGAAAAATTCAGGAAAATGGGATGTGAGTGTCCTTCTAAATTCAGCTTTGTTTTTTAACGTCGCAGCAAGAGACGTCAGCGGATGATCAGATAAGTATTCATTCAACAAGAATAAACCATTTTCTGAATTAAAGAGAATCGGAGTTTCTGAGCTTGAGAATTCCTGTAAAAATAGCTCCTTTTTCGTTAAAGACAGTTCGGCTTCGTTTGGAATCTCGACGTCATTTACTTTAATGACGGGGATTTGAAGCTCCTTAATAGAAGATGAAAGTAAGTGCGAAACATATGGCTTGTCTAAAATAATCATAAATTGCCCTCCTCAAATATTTTCATTGATGTAAAACCAGTAAACTAGCATGCTATTTGGCGGCCCGGCTATCATAGCTTTCCCCACTTTAGACCCGTAGCTTTGCGTCCCTATCTTTCAATAGGTTTGCCCTTATGAGGGAGATAGTCATAGTGCAATATTCCTCAGTTTAATGAGAATCATCTTCATTATTATACTTCTTAAGAATCATTAATTCCATACTATTTACTAATTCGGCAACGATTGATAATTATTTTATTTTTCCGACTTTTAATACAATAACTTTTCGACAAATTTCATAGTTACCTTAGGAAAGCTCCTTTAAAAATAATAGAAAAGAATAAGTTAGATCTGGAGCACTGATACACTCAATAAAAGCAGCGTCCTCCTAAACAGAAGGGCGCTGCTGTTTATCATATTGTATTCATTTCAGAAACCACATGAAAGCCATGTTGTTTCAATAAGGCAGCTGTTACGCCCTCACCTGCGATCTTCTTTCCAGCAAATTCACCATTGTAAATCATGTGACTGCCACATGAAGGGCTGTTTTCCTTTAACACGACGACAGTGGCACCGACTTCTTGTGCTTTTTCCAGCATTCGATAAGCACCGTTAATAAATTCCTCGGTAACATCTGTTCCTGATTGAGTCACGACTTTCGCTTGACCAGTGAGAACATCCTCGCCATCTCCTCCGATGATTTCAGCAGGCTCTCTCGGAATAGACAGTCCTCCCATTACTTCTGGACAAGCCATCACCGCTTTGCCTTCTTCAAGCAGCTTTTTTAGTGGCTGATGTAAACAATGTGCCCCATCGTATCTGACCGCTTCTCCTGCTAAACAAGAACTAACTAAAATCATCGCGAACCCTCCAGATGTTCCATAAAGTATTCATAATCTCTCTCGACTTGATTCGCATAAGAGAATGCCCAATGCGAAATATAATGAACAAACTCATCCGCATCTTCACCAATGGCTGTTAAAATTTCCTCTTCGCTATGGTACGACAAGATGCCTTCATTAATATCAGCATCCGCGCGCGCATGAACTTTTGCCGTAATCGCTCCCATTTGCTCCACTGTCTCCATCATATCCTCTAAGCTTTTGATCGCTTCAAGCTTTAATTTCTTTTTATAAGGAGAGCGCTCGCGCACATAAAAATCACGCCCATCAATCGTTGCGTAGCCTAAATGTGGATCAGCTTGATGGTGCATTGCTCGCTGCGTCATAATCACACGCTTCCCTTGATGAGGGAAAGCTTCCCAAAATGTTTCGTTATAAGGCATGAAATAAGCTGGAATCGGCAGACGCACTTCTTTCATTTCTAACACCAAGTCATCTAAATCTCCTTGCTGTTGTCCACCTTCTACTAATATATAAAAGCGATCTAATCCAATCGATGCTGTCCCTGACCCATGCTTAAACGCAACATCTTTAATTTCATATTTCGTTTCATCTTCCAATTTCTCAACCGTCTCCAAATATTGAGACCAAACTTGCTCAATGACTGCTTGCTCTTCGTCACTTAATGGCTGAATTTCATCCGACTCAGCAAATTGGCGCTCCTCTTGAAAATAAGTCGTCACTTTACTTAATAAATGCGCCTCACTTCTTTTTTCTAACTTTTTCAATAGCTTACGAATCGCCCCATCGGCTTTTTTCTTCGTCACGAAAAAGGATTCCGGTAAATCCTTGCGATCTCGGAAGCGAACCATTTGTTTATGATACGCCTGCAAATAGGCCTCGATCACATCAATTTGCTCATCGACCCCATATCCTAACTCGCGACAAACGAGGGCGATGCTAACGGACATGCGTAATACATCATATAAATAAGAGCCTAAATAGCCTTCATCGAAATCATTAATATCGAATACGAGCTTGCCTTTTTCATTATGAAACGCACCAAAATTTTCAAAATGCAAGTCCCCTTGAATCCACGTCGGCCGATCTTGCGGCGTATGATATGGGAACCAATGGCTCGCTACATCATAGTAAAATAAATAAGCACTGCCACGGAAAAAGATAAATGGACTTTGCGACATCTTCTCATATTTTGATTGACGACTCTCTTCTGACAGCCCCATAATTTCTTGATCAAACTCGACTAATATTTTCTTCAGCGTGTCCATGCGTAACGTCCGCTTCGTTTGTTTAACACGTTCCCCTAAATTCATCATTCATTCCACCTCTGAATCTTCAGAATATACATCTATCACTATTTTACTGCATTTGTCGATTAATGGCTATTATCCACGATAAAAGGTAGGTAGCTTCAGTTTATGTAAGATCATCCTTTTCGTGTCAGCATCTAACGCATGCCCACTTTTCATAACTAAGGCAGAATAAACAACAATGCCAACACCTACACTAGCAAGAACAATCATCAACGAATCGATATACCGCTCTCCATCTAACATGAAGGCTCCTCCCCATTTCAATAATAGAATACTAGCCATCATCGTGAGGGAGTACACACAAATGAAAAAGAGCTTTTTCAATAAAGCAAGTAGGTGAAGCTTCGTCTGTTTAACAATAATGACAAACATAATGAGATTCGAAACAGAAAAACCAATCATCGTACCAACAATAGCTCCATGCCCTTCAAACAGATGCAAAAGCATAGGATTGAATAGAAGCTTACATCCCACGCCTGCCATCGTCGCGTAAATCGTATTCTTCTGCAAATCTAACCCTTGCAATATCGCCGCGGAAACAGTAAAAACGGCCGCTAATATTGCCACAGGAGCAGATGTGACTAAATAAGGCGAACCTTCTAAAGCAACTTCGAGATTAATATAAATCACTCGAAAAATATCATAAGACAGAACGGCTAATCCGACAGCTGCTGGAATCGTAAATAACAATAGTAGCTGATAAATCTTTGAAATTTGCTGTTTGAGATCTTCTGTTTTTTGATCAACAAACGCTTGCGTAATGGCTGGAATAATACTCAACGCAAGACCTGTCGCCAACGAGATCGGAATCATCATCAGCTTTTGTGCATAGTTAGTCACATAAGCAAACACTGCTTTCGCTTCTCTCTCTGAATAGCCTATTCCCCTCAAAATATCAGCCACCGTATATTGATCTATCAAAGTATATAAAGGAATGGCGACCCCTACCATAACGATAGGAAAAGAATATTTGGATAGCTCTAAAAACATCGCTCTAGTCGTCAAAGTAGTCGGCTTCTTTTCGACAACTACTTTCAATCCATTATACTTTTTCCAAAAATAAACTAAGACGAACACACTTGCTAACGCACCAACGACCGCTCCAAAAGTCGCCACAGCGACAGACCATTTCATCGGCCCTTCCATCACACGAACAACAAAAAAGCTACCTGCTAATATAAACAACACGCGAACAACTTGCTCCATTAATTGCGAATAAGCGGTCGGCTTCATCTGTTGAAATCCTTGAAAGTAGCCTCGTGTAATACTCATCGGCGGCACAATCAACAAGGCAAAGCTTAACGCCCGCATCGTTAATGTTAACGAATCAAGGAAGGATTGACTTGGTTGTTCTGACCGAATCATCAAACTTGAAATGTAAGGAGCTAATATGTACAAAGCTAAAAAACCGATCGCTCCTAACACAACCATCAACAGAAAACTAGCCCGGTATATTTTTCGGCTCGTTTCATAATCTCCCATGGCGTTATATTTCGCTACAAACTTCGATACAGCCATAGGCATACCAGCCGTGGCAAAGCTCAACAATACGCCATACCAACTATACGCAGCAGTATATACAGCGACCCCCTCTACCCCAACTAATAGCTGAAAAGGAAAAAAGTAAATAAACCCTAATATTCTACATATTAATGTAGCACTACTAAGCAACAAAGTCCCCTTGACTATATTTGAATATGACAACACCCTTCATCCCTTCTGTGACTGACTCTATACGTATACATAATAAGTAAATAATACCATTATACAGAAAGTGATTGGAATGTTCTTGTTAAATGGTTCTTTCAATATAAAACCCCATATATTGTTTCTCTTGTTTGTAGTGATCTAGTTGGTCTTATAAAGTACCTGTATGAAACTCAAATTTGTGACCATCTTGGTCGGGTCTTAAGCGACTAGGAAGGATATTCACATTTAAGTTTCTTAGCTTAGATCAAAGTCTTCTCCATACAAAAGAGAGTTGGTTTTCTATCCAACCCTCTTTTGTATAACTAACCTTGTTAAATTAATGATACACAACTATCATAAGCAATTGTTCTTTTTACTTTTCTTTGCCCTTTTTTCTAAACAAATAATAAATCACCATTGCCCCACCTATAACTATCGGATAAACAGTAAGAGCATAATAAATATTCTTAGGTATTCCCAATGAATTTGCTACATAAAAAGCTAAAACAGCCCAGATAGCAATAATCAACAATCGCATGACGAATCCATCCTTATGAATATATCAATAATTTCTTTACTGTCCAAAGTTGAAAATTCTCCACAAAAAAAAGTATAATCTTAAAACCTCTAACTGCAATGGCTAGAAGTCGCTTTCTTTCTAATCTTCGCTCTTATCATACTTGGTAAGGTAGATTAGTGCAGAAAATACAAGTATTAAGTTGATAATCCTAGTAATTAGACCGATAGTGGGGTTGAAGTCCAGCCCAAAAATAATATGAATTAACATGTATATTCCGGACGTTAACATCAGAAACTGAAGAGTTCTTTTCATTTTTTCATCACCATCAATTTACATAATTACAGTAATAACGTAACAAGTGCTCTAGCTGCCATATCTGCTAACCAGGCAGGACATCCCATTTTTTGAAACTGTTTAGACAAAGCATTTGTGATTGTTCCGCTAAAATCAATAACGACATTCAGTACTTCTGTAACAGATTGGTAAGCTATATATTTTTTAAGTGTACTTTTAGCAGATTTAGAAATTGGCAGTTTATCAACGTACTGTCGTACAGTTCGATCCCAAGCCACTCTACCAATTCGTTGAATGTTTTTTAACATTTGTTTTGCCGCTAATTTAGCAGCTTGTGTTTTAGCACCAAAAGGAGTCACATTTTGTGTTGAAGTAGTAGCAGATATTGCACTTTGTGAGAATAATTCAGGTTGTACTAGTACTGTGCTCTGTGGTAACTCAGCTTGAATACCTTTTACAATATCATCTACTGTTATATTATGTTTCTGTAATTCATCTTGAAGTTCTAGCAAAGCTAATGTTTCATTTTGTATAATTACTTTATCTGCTTCTTGATTTTCAGCAGCTTTTACCGTTTTCACATTAAGGGTAGTAGGTGCAACAACTCCGAATAAAAATGTACCTACTAACACACTACTAATAATTTTTTTACTATTTTTCATGTTAGTTCCTCCTCGTATACTAGTATTAATAACTTTTTTAAGTTTATTTCGAGCGCTCACCTAATACTCTAGTACATAAAAGCAAAGTCACTACCACAAACCTCTTGCGGTATACCGACAAAAAAATGCGGACACCGCAATGTTTGACTGCTATGTCCGCAAAGGAACACTAGTATATCTTAAATACAAATCATTTATTCTAGTCATTGAGCATCGACAGGAGGAAGTAAATGATGCTTTCTGGCTTTTAATAATGCTTCTGTTCTAGATTTCACCTTTAACTTATCAAAGAGTTTAGAAATTGAATATTCTATCGTGCGCTGGCTATACTGTAATTGATGAGCGATTTCCTTATTTGTTAACCCTTCTGAAATCGCTGTCAAAATGTTAATTTCTCTTTCTGTGAGCCTAATGTTGCATGAGTCCCCTTCTTCTTGAACAATTGAAACCATCGGGGTTCTTCTTAGTTGCCTAAACAATTCTATTGGGATCATGACTTCATCTCTTAGTGCCGCTTCTATTGCGCCAATCATTTGTTCACGAGAAGCACTTTTACTAACGAACCCTGATACCCCTGTTTCAGCAATTAAATTAAAGTGTTGAGCAATATCAAATCCTGTATATATAATAATTCGGGATTTTGGGAACTGATGTAAAATTTGTTTAGATAGTTCAATGCCGTTCATGTCAGGCATATATAGGTCAAATAAAAATACATCAACACGTTCGATTTCCATTCTTTCATATATGTCATTTATGTTAGAACAAGTTTGCACATTGAATTGCCCACCTTGTTCCAATAAAGCTTTTGTTCCTTCCGCCACCGCTCTATGATCATCTACTAAAATTATATTAATCATCTATATCGTTCCTTTGATTAGGTATTGTCACTCTTAATAACAGTCCTTGTTGAGGTTCCGTATGTATAGACAAGTTCCCATTAAGACTTTGTATTCTTTCATTAAGGCCTAACAACCCAAAATGTTTTCCGTTATTTTCTTCGTTAAGATTAAATCCAATTCCATCATCTTCATAAATGAGTATAAAGTTATCATGACGATAGCTTAAGCTAATATAAATAAAATTGGCTTTTGAATGTTTTTTAGCATTGTTCATCCATTCTTGTACAATCCGGTATAAAATCAGAACAAACTCCTCACTTAAGTCAGTAAAATGCTTCACATGACTGACTTGAAAATCGATTTCAAATGTACATGTTTTTCTATACCGATCTAGCAAAGTAGAGAGCGTATCGATCAAACCAATGTCCTTTAAAAAGAATGGATTTAAATCGTAGCAAGTCTCCCTAATGAAATTGATCTGTTCATTTAATTGAAATTTAACCTTTTCTAGCGAGGGCAAGTGCTGCTCATCTCTATTTTGAATAATCTCGATATTTTTATATATAAATATCAGCTCTTGTAAAATAGAATCATGAATGTCTCGGGCTAATTTCACCCTTTCTTTCTCCCCTATTAAAAATAGTGTACGCGAAATAGTTGGTGAAATACTACCTTCCCTCAGTTTTTCGATTTCAGCGACTAACTCTTCTGTTTTTTTGAGATTTTCGATGAATATGTTCGTGTAATGAGCAACAGATATTAGCCAACTTCTCTCTTTTTTATTTAGCTGAGTGTTTTTTCCTTTATAAGAGCAAGTAATGAACGTATATGCTACACTATTTTGGCTAACTAATAAGGCATACCCTGTATTCATCTGTTTTAAATCACCAATGTTTAATGATTGGCTATCAAACTCCTTACTATCACATCGAATTTTCTTTACATCATCTACTCGAAGTACATCGCGTATCATTTGATTAACGTACAAAAACAGTGCTTCTTCATTATGTAGTTGGCTTGACGTCTGAGACAACTTCGTCAAACTACTATGGAATTTCCTTTCACTTCTAAGCAAATAGGCAGCAAAAAAATCTTTTATAAAAAAGCATGCCGGAATTAAAACCATTGCCATTAGCCATACTTGAAAAACAAATATAGAATGGCCCTCTTTAACGTATATTATTCCTGCTAATAAACAAGCCGGGAGTAAAGATATTACAATATTGATTAGCGAACTTTTTATTAACCAATCAAAATCAAGAAATACTTTTTTTACATTTACATAAACAAACGATAGTGGAATAAACAATAAAAAGAGCGCTGTATGTTCAGCCATAACTATTTGTTTTGCAAATAACACTTCAGGTATGGCTGTCAATAGAATGTATGGTAATAGTGATAAAATAATTGCCCCTATGAAGAATCTCACTTTAACAAAATGGATTGATTTCTTAATACTATGAAACTGTACAATAAAGTACAGCAAGTTAACTAAAGTCAATAATACAAACGGGAGCAATATAAATTTTGAGACACCCGTTAACGTAGTAATTAGAGCTAAACTAAAAACAAATCCGTATAATAACACCATTCTTTTGGTTATTGCTTGTGAATCTTTTTTTGGTATCATCATACGCAAATATTCTAGCAATAAGGCCGGAATTACATATAATGATAGTGTAGTAATGAATAGACCAAATATATCTCCTCTTGCCGACACTCCACTTCCTAAATACGCGAGGCTAATGAATAGACCAAATATATCTCCTCTTGCCGACACTCCACTTCCTAAATACGCGAGGCTAATGAATAGAAGTAAGTAAGACGATACTTTACTTACTTTACTAAGCCTTATTTTAAAAAATAAATATAAAACTATCGAAAAACTAAGGATGAAATAAATGATAGGCAGAAAACTATATATTACATAACTAGCAGGCATCGCTTTATATGTAACGCTAACTCGCTCATTCGTAGGCAAAATAATTTCATTTACTTTCTCTAGCTTAAATGCATAATTTAAGTTAGGCTCACAATAAATAAGCTGTTGTCTCTTTACATTCTGATAATTAGCCCAACCATTCGGATAAACTTCCGTAACGACACATTGCTCACTATTAACTGGAGTTACCTTTAGGCCTATTAAAGGATAAGCTATGATGATGCTGATGAGATATATTGCACTAACAGCTGTAAGACTAAAAATTGCAAAAGGATACAGCGTTTTTTTCACCACGATCACCTAGTTCCAGTAATATGAAGATATACTAATTTCATTGAAGGATTGAATAATCGCTTGTTCTTCTTCTTTCGTTACCCCTACTAAAGAGGCCATCCCTTGTTTCACGATCTCCAAAACCTCAGGATTGTTAGTTAAATAATGAATGGTTGTTTCCATTTGTATTCCTCCTAATTTATAGTAAATGATCCTTTATCATTTTGATTTTTTGATCTGATATTGGTAAACGCTCAATTTTCTTAAGTGCTCGTTGTTGATAAAGAATTTTCTGTGCCACAGTATAGTTTAAAGCGCCTGATGTTTTTAATAGATTGATTATTTTCTCTTTATAGCTTAGCACCGTTTCGAAAGAGACTTTCCCACTATAATAGTCTTTCACTATTTCTCCTTCTTTAATGGAAGGATTCAACAAATACATAATAGGTAACGTTTTCTTTTTCAATTTCCAATCGCTTTTTTCTTCAAACTTTATTACATCTTGAATATCATTATTTATTTGAGCCACTACTCCTAAATCATAGGAATAGTCTTCTATGACGTGATAATCTTTAAAATCGGCTAACATCGCCCCTAACATATTCGCCATAGCAATCAAACTTCCTGATTTCATTTTAATCATCTCAATATACTGCTCAGGACTCTTAATATTTCCGTATAAATCTTGATGCTGTCCCTCTATCGATCTCGAAAGACATGTCAGCATGGTCTTCACAATTTCAGGACGATCAGTACTTTCTAACAAGTGTAGCTGTGATATTGTCATTAGACTAATAGCTGTATTTAATGATGTCGATAGTCCTTTTTCCTTCCAAACCGCTTTCTCATTGTCGCCATCTTGAATATCGTCGATCATATCTAAAGAGAGGATAAGCCCTTCTAAACATGAAGTTACATCGTCATGACAAGTTCCTTCAGAAAATGCATAAAAATGCAATTTAAGAGAATCTGCAAACGGAGTTCGATTTTCCTTAAATTTTTCTTGAGAAAAAGCTGAAATATCCTTCCTCAACTGCAAATCATGAATAAATCTGGACGATATATGTTCTATTTCTTTAATAATTCACCTCATCCTCCTCTCTTATTTGAACTTATTCCCAAATAACATGGTAACATTTAACTAGTTTACCTACAACCTTCTAGTCAATCACCGCAATTTCTTTGTGGTAAACCACATTAGTTTTGCGGTGAGAGAACACGTTAGCACCTTAAAAAGCAAAAAGAGTGTCTCTAAGTCAAAAAATCGACTTATGAGACACTCCTCTTAAAAATACTCCACACCTAAAGCGAAATATATAGCAATAGAAGCAACGATAAAACCTGCCAAAAATAGTATCTTGTAAGTTTTAGACCAACTCTTTTATCCAAATATACCCTACTCATTTCAATGACTCGATTGTATATCAGGTATTTTAATTTTCAATATGAATTGTTCACCTTTTGCAATAAAGTCTAAATTCCCCGAGGCTTGTGTAACAATTCTCTGGATTTGCTGTGTACCGAGTCCTTCGTGAGAACCACCTTTTGTTGATATGGCTCGCTTCGTGTATATCCGTTCGATTATTTCATTTGCTAAAGGAATCGTATGATTTTGACAAACGATAACCCAAATCCCACTTTGTTTGCGGCAAGTGAGCTGGACACGAGCTTTATTTTGCGTTTGCAGCTGATATTGTTCGGCGGCTTCCAGAGCGTTACACAAAACGTTACTTAGTAAAGAAACAAGCTCATGCTCTAGTAATGGAAGTCCGGAAATCGCCTGTTGTATATGATAATAAAGCGAAAGATCCTTTTCCTTTGCCTGCTGTTGATACGCGTATAGTGCCCCGGCAACGACATTTGTCTCACTTCGCAACACATGATCAATTTCAGCATGGCGATTTTGCAAGCTTTCTTCATAGGAATGAACAGAACCTCTACTCGCATATTGGATCGCCGTCAAATGTTTATGTAAATCATGGCGCTGATGCCTTAGTACATTTAATAAAGCCGCTTGCTGATCATAACTGTTTTGCCAAACAGCTTGTTTTTCTTTTGCAATCTGAAGGGGACGTGCCATTCCCTTCATTCCAACCCACTGTATAAACAGACCTGCTAAAAGATATGGCTCAGTTGTCCAATAAGCGGCGACTAGCCAAGCCACTTGCAAACCGAGCAATGTCCACTGCCACGATCGCGGATACTCCTGCTTCCTCCAAGTATCCACCAACTGCACCACTGCTAAGCCAATCAACAAGCCCATTATCCAAAAATTATGTAAAGAAGCGGTCCAAACTGCGGCTAACAGCCAAATAACTAGTGTTAGAAAGATAGACAAGTAGGGACTCCTCCTTAAAAATAGTACGTTTGTAAATGGTCAATCATTTCTTTCGTCACGATCGCTGTTGCTTTCGTCCCTTCAAAGGAAGTACTGTATGATTTCTTTGAATAAAGGGAGAAGCTTTTCACATAATGCAAGTTAATGATAAACGAGCGATGAGAGCGAATGAAATGGTGCTCACGCAA
The DNA here is from genome assembly GCF_051842975.2 of Bacillus sp. Hm123. NCBI lineage: Bacteria > Bacillati > Bacillota > Bacilli > Caryophanales > Bacillaceae > Bacillus > Bacillus sp. Hm123. The sequence goes on along the minus strand of NZ_CM200277.1, from coordinate 515,758 downwards.
ACTGCCTTCTAGCTCGTTCAACGTTAAATACGCTTCATGTGTTCCACGTGTCGTATGGATCGTGGATGTCCGTCCTGTTCGTTCAATAAAAATAATTTCTTTTTTCGGTACCATTTCAATATGTCCCTTATGCTTTAACACAAGTCTGCCCGTTACATTTCCCGAATGCTGCTTCTTTTGATAACGTTCGAGTGACTGAAGAAGACGCTCCTTCGTATAAGGCTTCATAATGTAGTCATGTACATTCAATTCAAAGGCATGTACTGCATAACCACTTTTAGCCGTGATAAAAATAACCGTCACTAATAATCCGTGCGTATCGATAAAATCAGCTAATTCATATCCAGAAATTCCGGGCATTTCAATATCGGCTATTAATAAATTAATCTCTTGCTTCTGTATTTCTTCGTAAGCCTCCTCTGAGTTTGTCGTCGCAAACACGAGCTCAATATTTTCTATATCTTTTAATAAAAACCCCAACTTATCGAGATCAATTTTGCGGTCATCGACAATGCCTACCTTAATCATCAATTATAGCCCCTTTTACAAATTTACCAATATTATAATACAAATGAATGGAAAAACAGACCTTTTCACGACAAGTAAAGCCCTTTTCGCAACATAATCGCAGACAAAAAAACTGTATTCGATACAATAAGCGTAAGAAAACAGCGAAAAGGAGTGAGAAGCATTGATTCAGATTGAAAATGTCTCCAAGCAATTTAAAGACAAGAAACAAATAGTAACAGCGATTGATTATGTGTCCTTCTCTGTGAAAAAAGGGCATGTCGTCGGATTAATCGGTGAAAACGGTGCTGGTAAAACGACGTTACTACGCATGATTTGTACACTCGTTCAACCAGATGAAGGCACGATCACGATTAATGGTATGGATAATTTTAAACATAAAGAACAGGTTCGCTCTCGACTAGGCGTCCTCTTCGGAGCAGAAACCGGCCTTTATAATCGGTTAACTGCTCGCGAAAACCTTGAATATTTCGGCAGCCTTTATGGCTTAACCGCCCATGAAACGAAAAATCAAATTGATATGCTGTCTAAACGGTTCGGGATGCGTAAATATTTAGATCGCAAAGTAGAAGGGTTTTCCAAAGGAATGAAACAAAAGGTTGCCATTGCGCGCACGTTAATCCACGATCCTGATATTTTATTATTTGATGAGCCGACGACCGGACTTGATATTACCTCATCTAATATCTTTCGAGAGGTCATTTATCAATACAAAAAAGAGGGAAAAACGATTATTTTCTCGACTCATATTATGGATGAAATCGCCCATCTTTGTGAGGATGTCATTATGATGCATAAAGGACAAATTGTCTATGAAGGTGGACTGGAAGAGCTATATGAACAAGAGAAAAGCCGCGACTTAAACTACTTATTCACATCAAAGATCGTCAGGGGGGATTTATATGTTTAAAACGATTTTTCTAAAAGAGATGAAGGATGTGTTACGTGATAAACGAAGTATTACTTTACTCATTGTCCTTCCTCTTGTCATGATGTCAACATTAACTTTCTTTTATGAAAAAATGTTAAGCATGCACGATGATAATACCGAATTCACGCTAGCTATTGAGCCTAACTTAGACTCCACCTTTGTAACTCAACTTGAAACATTGATACCAGATGCCAACATTAAGAAAACAAATGAGATGAAACAAGCCGTTGAAGAAAAAGAAGTACAAATTGGGCTAAAGGTAGCACCTGAATGGAAAAAACAATTTGAGCAACAAATACCCATTGATATAGAAATGATCTATGATCCCGGTAGCCAAGAGTCTTCAGGCGCTTTAAATGTGATCATGAGTGCTTTATCCCAATGGCAAACACAAGAGACTCAAGTGCGACTAGCAGACAAAGAAATACCTACAGAAGTGATTCAAGTATTTAACATGAAAGAAGTACCAACTAAAAACGAAGATGATGCAATAGCTTCTTACATGTTGGCCTTTTTATTGCCGCTGTTAATTCCGATGGCTATTGCCAACGGTTCATATCCTGCAGCAACCGAGCTATTTGCTGGAGAAAAAGAAAAGAAAACGATGGAAGCATTGTTGATTGCACCAGTAAAGCCGATAAAAATATTATTAGCTAAATGGTTGACCATCTCCTTGCTTGGTATTTTTACCGGTTTGCTTTGTCTCGTTATTATAGGTATCGAGATTAACTTTACAACAGAGCTGAAAAAAGGGATTGAAACCATTCCAAACTTAGGTACATTCATTGGAATGAGTGCCGTTCTTATTATCTTATTTGCCATCTTCATCACAGAAATTGAAATGACATTAAGCATGCTGGCGAATTCAGTGAAGGAAGCTGGCTACTATATAACCCCCGTTGTAGGTTGTATGACGTTTCCGTTGCTTGTAATTACGTTCATTGAAGAATCTTTAAATCTCAAGCTATATGCGATTCCCGTCCTTAACTTGTTCCTTTTCGTAAGAGATTCATTTAATGACCAAATGACATTTACAGCATTTGCAGTGGCTGTTGCCAGCTATCTCATTTTGATCGTTCTTATCTTCCCAATTGCCAATAAACTGTTCCATAATCATAAATTAATGATCGGAAAATAATCATAAAAGGCCGTCCTCAACTAAGTTGGGGGCGGATTTTTTATGCAAATAATAGCCTCACTCTATTTCTCCAACAACCCAAACCTCTGAAACCACTCCATTAGATATGTTAAAATCAAGTACAACCTCAAAAAGGAGAAACAGCAAATGACGAAATTCAAAACGGTTCATTTTATTCTCATATTTCTTCTATTTAATAGTTTATTATTTTATATCGGCTGGAATGGATGGGTGTGGCTGAAAGTCGCTTTTCATGTTGAAAACCCATTGCTGTATAGCGTGCTTTTTATTTTTCTTTCGTATTCTTTTATTGCTAGTCGAATGGCGAAGTTTTTATCCGCTTTTCGCGTGATCGGCTACATTTGGTTAGCCGTCATTCAATATAGCCTCTTACTTTTGCCGTTAGCGGACCTCACTGTGTTTCTGTTAACACTTGCTTCCGTTCCGCTATCCACAGCGATTTTGGTCGTTGGAAATGTAACACTTGCGATATTCATGATCATTTTTGCTTACGGATTATTTAATGCCTATAGCCCTATTGTAAGAACCTATCAGATTAACGTGCCGAAGAAGCAAGGGAACCGAGAGTCGTTGCGTATTGCCATGGCCTCTGATATGCATTTCGGTACACTATCTGGAACCGCTCACTTAAAGAGACTCGTCCAAAAAGTGAAAGCAATCGAACCCGATTTAATTCTTTTACCTGGCGATATCATTGATGACGACCTTGAAGCTTTTACTCGTAAAAAGATGAGCACAATCATGAGCGAGTTGCAGGCTCCATTAGGTGTGTATGGCGTGCTTGGCAATCACGAATATTACGGCGGGCAAGTGGCGGAATTTATTGAGGAAATGAAGAAGATCAATATTAACATCCTGTTAGATGAAAAGCTAACGATCGATCATAGCTTTCATCTCATCGGCCGCAAAGATAAAACGGATAAAAACAGACAATCATTTGCCAACCTGCTTACAAATATTGATCCTGCTTATCCAATTATCGCTATGGACCACCAGCCATTTGAGCTGAAACAAGCACAGGAAAGCGGCGTGGATATTTTATTCTCTGGCCATACTCATCGCGGACAAATGGCTCCGAATCATTTGATTACTAAAAAAATGTACGAGCTAGATTGGGGCTATTTACAAAAAGAACAGATGCACGCTTTCGTTTCATCCGGCTTCGGTTTTTGGGGACCGCCGATTCGAATTGGGAGCCGCTCGGAAATTTTGCAGGTGGATGTACAATTTATATAACTAATTGGAGGGATTGAAATGAATCAATTTATGAAACGTGCCGTACAGTTAGCCATTGATAATGTACATGAGGGTGGACAGCCTTTTGGAGCGGTACTTGTGCATGAGCAACAAATCATTGCTGAGGGCGTCAATACACTTCATAAAACCTATGATATTAGCGGTCACGCTGAACTGTTAGCGATTCGGCAAGCGCAGGAAAAGCTACAAACAAACAACCTATCAGGCTACACAATGTATGCTAGCGGAGAACCATGTCCGATGTGTCTAGCTGCTATGTACTTTGCAGGGATTGAGAAGGTATACTACTGTTGTTCAGTGGAAGATGCAGTGAATGTAGGGCTAGCAAAGTCGAAAGAAATCTATCTAAATTTACAAAAAAATAAAGAAGAGCGCTCTCTCCAAATGCTCCACATGCCTTTAGAAAAAGATCAAGAAAATCCGATGGCATTATGGCAACAATCTTCGACAAAAAACGGGGAGTGACAGGCACCTAATCAAAAAAGAAGGTGCCTCTTCCGCACCTTCCTTTTAATCGACTTTATTGGATAAGTTCTGCATTCTGTCTTGCTCAGCCATTATTTCATTATCTTCAGCATTATCTCGCGTTACTTTTTGAGTTAAAATCGCACCGACTGCTACGAGGATCATGACTGCAATATAGTAGCCCTTCTCATTAAGCTCCAAGCTTTCTTCATTGTATAATCCAATACTGAATAAAGCCACTCCAGCAAAAAATGTGAAATAAGATAACCATGTGAAAGCAGGTGTGTTTCTGCGCCTATATCTTTGCATAAATCCAGCCTCCTTTTTATTATCATTATGATGTTATGAAAATGTTCATCATAAAATGCTTCAAGGAGTGACTTGCACTCCCTCGTCCAGTTAATTCGGTAAAGTAAAGGTTCCTACTTTGCCTTTAGAAATATCTTTTGCTTCTTTGTTTCTGATTGGCCCAATCTCAAGCTCAAAAGCTTTATCTTTCCAAATCTTCTCGTACTGTTCTTTATCTAACACGAAGACTTGTAAAAGCTCACCCTTTTCTCCAGAATTGATGACTTCACTATACTTATAGTTCAATAGCATGCCCTCGCTAAGTGAATATTGAGCCCCATCATTCATGGTTAATTTTGAGCTCATCGACGACAAACCAACTTGCTCTTTCCCTTTATTATCCAGTTGGAGTTTCACTGTTAATAAGACGACTCCATTCGCGAAAGAAGTGAATCGAGGTGCCTCTACTTCATTTGGAATGAACTCCGCAAACTGATAACCATCTAATGTCACATTGACATCGCCTAACTGCTGACTTTCATTGATGCCGCTCTTTTCCTTCAGCATCTTCTTTTCCCCCATATTGTTCAATGTCGCTTTATCTTGATAAAAAGAACTGTTGCTTGTTACTTTTTCAGCTCCATCATCATTTAAAGCTAAATTAAATCTGCCTTCTGAACCGATCGCTGAGCTACTGTTTTCTTTTTCCGAAAGTGCAGTAGGAACCATCACCGTTACAGTCGATAATTCTTGAATTTTCGTTAAATCTGATTGCCCAAATGGATAAGCAATATATCCCGTCACCGTTTCACCAGCTTTTAATAAATAATCTGTTGAATGGCTTAATTTTGTTGGAATTTGCTCCTCTTCAGGGATTAGTTCTTTATAGTTTGTATAATACTTTTCAGCACCTGTAAAAGTAATATCTAAAGATGGCATATAATATACATCTTTGTCCATTTCATTCTTAAACGTATATTTAGCTAAAATGACTCCTCCATTTGTTTCATCTCTGAACGGAATAGAGAAATCCGTATGAAAATCGTTTAATTCTACTAACGTATAATTATCTAATGAAACGGACACTTTATCCATTTTATGTACTTGTGGTTCATTGTTCTCATAAAGAACTTTCGCTGTTCCTTCTGTTTCCTTCTCCATATAAGAAATTAATGTTGAAAAGTCACTGCTACCTTGTACTGGTTCATTCTTTTCCGGGCTTTCCTCCTGAGCTTTTGCTGCTTCTTCCACTTGCTCTGACTTTTCTTCTTTTGCTTTCTGATCTTGCTCAGTCTTCACCACATCTTCTTTTTTTGTTTCTTCATTGCTATTTCCGCACGCACTGATAAATGCGGTCGCCACCAATGTGCTAAACAGCATTATTAATTTTCTGGACATATTTGATCCTCCATCTTTATCTTTATCCATTTTAATCTAACACTTATAAATATTATTATAAAAAACAAATACTAGATTATTTAACATATTAATTGTTAATAATCTAAAAAACAACAAACCATTATACTTTTTTTAACTGCTATTCAAAAAACAGTATAATATTAATGTGTCAATTATCCAAAGAAGTATGACAGATACATTGATTTATAGGTAAATAGAATTAATAAATTTCTATAAATAGAAAAGCTGCTCAAAAGTATCAACTTTTTAAGCAGCTTTTTCTGGTTTTATTCAATTTCTTCTCTCTACTCACCCAAACGCTTTCTTCACTTCGTTGCAAGCAAATTTCAGGAAGAACACTTACTTGTGTTTCTTTTTTTATCAAAAGGCTCAATTTCCACCTGATTTATGAAACCGCTTCAATAAATATGTTAAAATCAAATAGATAAATAGGAAGGATATTGATCATATGAAAAGAGTCACCCAACATAACGAAAGAATCTCTGCCAATGATTTATCACTATTTTTACAAAGTCAGTCTACTACCATCGAAAAAAATATTACGACTTTTATTGTCTTCGACGATTCTTTATCCAAAGAAGAGCAAGTGGCTCTCCAAACACTTTCTGATTCACTTTTTCATTCATTTTCAAAAGTTAAACATCATTTATATAAAGAAGAAATCGACCTTTTTTATCAACAGTTTTACGAAATGTGGTTATACCCTAATCTGTCGTTACTAACTAACGCTAGACTTCAAACGTTTTCATTTATATTATGGAAATCGATGTTACCATTAATCTTAAAAATGAAAACAAATAAAGTGATGCCTGTTATTAGCTCTATTCAAGAAATTCTTTCACATCTTATGGCAACATATAATGAACAGATTCATCTATCGAAGGAACAGTCATTATCTCATTCAGATTTATCTTTGAAACAAACGTTTAAACATACGGCACTGATCGAGGAAATCGATGAACTCTTAATTCGCTCGAACGGAATGAATGACCTTATTCATATTTTGAAACATTGTGAGAAATTGTTAGGATTTAACCGGAGCTCATTTTACTCTTACATTCCTTGGTCTAAAGAGGTGCATGGCGTGATTGGAGCAGAACCTACAAAGATGGAGAATATTAAAGAACCTTTACACGCCCTTAAACCGCTTGAAAACGCCATGGTGACTAAAAAGCCGGTATTTATAAAGAATTCTTCTCAACATTTTGATGAGAAATATATTAAATGGTTCAATATAAAATCATTTTTCATTATTCCGGTGTTCGACCGGACTTTTTACGGATGGCTCATTTTTGATAATATCGGTGAAGAATTAGAATTCAAACTTGAAATGATTGATACATTAGAAAAAGTAGGAGACCGGATCGGCATTTATTTAACACGATGTGATAAAGAATTTTCAACGGAGCCCCATCTTCATATAACAGAACGTGAAATGAATGTTCTTCATTTATTAGCAGAAGGATATAACAATAAAGAAATAGGTGAATTATTACATTTAAGCGAGCATACGGTGAAAGATTATATAAGTAATTTAATGGTCAAATTCGATGCGAAAAATCGAGCACAAATCGTAGCAATCGGCTTCCGAAAAGGCTATGTAAAATAAATAAGGCTGTCTTAAAAGAGGAATTCCCTTTTTTAAGACAGCCTACTTAATTTCAATTTAATTTTACAGTAAAGGCGTTTTAAAGCTTGTAAATCCGTCATCAACCATAACACATGTACCGTTAATTACATTGGCTTCATCAGAAGCTAGAAACGCAACAACGTTCGCAATCTCTTCTGGTTGAGTCAGCCCGCGCATTTGCTCACTCACTACATGATCCCATACACCCAAATCTTTATAAGCGTTCAAAATAGGTGTTTCAACACGACCTGGAGCAATCGCTACTACACGGATCTTATGCTTCGCTAATTCTAAAGCAGCCGATTTCGTCATCATTAGAACAGCACCTTTTGACGCATGATAAGAGAATGTTAACTCTGCAGCCATGACTGCATACACAGATGCTGTATTAATGATCGTGCCTTGTACACCAAGTTCAACCATCTTCTTAGCTGCTGCTAAAATCCCATAATATACTCCATTTTGGTTAATGGAAATCACTCGATCATAGTCTTTCTCAGGAACATGCTCTAATAATGGCTTTGGAATACCCATCCCTGCATTATTAAACATAACATCAATTGTTCCGTACATATCTACTGTTTTTTGAACTAAATTCTCAACTTCGCTATATTTCGATACATCTGTTTGAACAAATGATACTTCTCCACCAGCTTGTTTAATTTCATCTACTACTTCGGTGCCTTTTTCAGCATTAATATCGGCAATAACGACTTTAGCGCCTTCTTTAATCATTTTTAAAACGGATTCTTTACCGATGCCACTTACGCCGCCTGTTACAACGATAACTTTATCTTTTAATCTCATATCTGTTCCCTCCGTACACCTTTGTGATTTTAAATACTGATTTATTTTTGTTGACACGATTATTTTATACTAATGCAACGACAAATAACCTCCTGAATAAGGAGGAAAATTCACACAGATTATACACCCAAAAGAGGGGGATTTGAGATAAAAGAATAAAGCGTAGGTTCGTTTATACTCAACTGAGATTATACACAGTCAGAATTAATTAAGTTGTTATATAATAGCATCATTCTGCTCTAGTATAAAGAGAGTTTATAAAAAGTTCACAAGTTATTCACAAAAAACAGATTATCTTCCAATAATATACATAAACAAAAAAAGCACGATGAATGCATCATCGCGCTTTTTTGATATTATTCTAATCCTTTAATGACTAATTCTTTCACAGGAAAAAATTGTTCTCCTGTCTCTAAGTATGTCACGTTTACTTGATCGCCTTCTTTTAAATAAATTGCAATAGGAGCACTTTCAGAAGAAACGATATAATTTTGACGGTTCTCTAATAAGAAAGAAACAGTAGTGAAGTCTCCAGCTTTCTCTTTGTAGACCCTTAGAATTTTTCCACTAACTTGTTTTTCTTCTGCTTTCGAGCTGCCGTTAACTGTTCCTCCGCCTCTTTGCAACGCCGTTTTATATTGTTTTAAAGCATCATTTGGGGTCGTACCCGATACAGAAATCTCTGGGTTAGCCGCAGACACGATAAAGTAATTTTGCAGAAAACCATTAGCGTCTAATACAGGTGTTAACCAGCTCGCCTCGCCATAGAAATTATAGAGAATCGGCATTTGTCCTTTCCATTTCTTCTCAATGAATTTCTTCTCAATAATTTGCAAAGCACCTTGAGAATCCATATACGATTCTTCCATATTCCCTGTATAATATGTTGCTTTTCCTGTTCTCGCATTTGTCAGCGAGTACCCAAGCATCGAATCCACACCTTCTTTTGGACTTGTGAAGTCAGTAAAGTAATACATCTCGCCTTGCTCATTAAAAATCGGACTGACATTGACCTCTGTTCCTTCATCAGAAGGGAGCTTCACATCTGATTTACCAAAGATACTGTTCCAAAATCCACGGACGTAATTTCCGTAATAACTATTTTGGAGACTGACCGTTTCAGGAGAGATTGCTCCATCAATGAATTCTGGAATCTCAGACGGCGAATAAGCTTTCGTTTTACCCGTTTTCGGATCAACCGACACAATACCTTTCATCTTAAACCCGTTGCGTGCAGAAATAAATTCACCATACGTGCGAATATAATGAGGGTTTCCTTCATCATCAATCTCTAATTGCGGCTCGCCGTAAAAAATATGCTTCGGATAATTCATACGAATATGACGCTCAATATTTTCATTAAAATAAGCTGATGGCGTATAGATCATATCCGTTTTCACAAATTTAGGATTCGCCGAGGAATCAGTAGCACTAATCGTAAAGTAACCCGGTGTTTTATCTCCATTCCACCATTTGAAAAATCCTGAGAACTCCACTGGAGCAATATACACATATTCCCCATTTACCTTTTGAATTTGTAGCCTGCCAAGCTCGTAATAACTTGTATTCGGCACTTGACCAAAGGCCTTTTTCATTTTGTTACGTGCAAATTTCGGTGGCACACTTGCCGGTGTCTCTTTCTCATCAAAAGGCTCAATTTCTACCTTCTCTTCCATTTTAGCTGTTTCAAATTTTTCATCAGCGTTGAACACAAATGCCGTTAAAAAATAGCCACCTAAGATCAAACTTACTGCGAAGATACCTGCTTTAATTAATCGCTCCGTTCCAGTCGCAAACACCGCTCCAACAGCCGATACAATTAGCAACAACGGCCAAGTAGCTGCGATACGATGATCGATATTCGTTATGTAATAAAAAGCAAATACGAGCGGCACGAATAAAACGATCGCTCCGATCACCAATCCTTTCACTGGCCGTTTCACTTCTCGTTTATGTTTAGAAATAGGAATAAGAACAAGCCCAGAAACACAACCTACAATAAGTGAAAATAAAAGAATACTCCCCATACACAAACTCCCTTCAAAAATGGTCTACCTATACTTACGAACCAAAACCGAAAATGTTTCATTATTAGACAAAATTCGGGGAGTGACAGGCACCTAAAAAAAAGGAGGCTTTTTCATGATAGTAATAAATTTTTTGACGAGTTTCATCGCTTCAGCCCTTGTGATGAAGGGAAATATAGATTGGCACAAGCGAATTTTATATTTGTCTATCCCTTTATTTGTATTGTTTATGCTAGGTCAGGCTATGTATATTATTTATTGTTTGAAAGAGGACAAGCCGTTATGAGCTTGTCCCTTTTTAAATAAATAACGTTATTCGCTCACCTTTAAAAATACCTTTGACTTCCTATCTACTGATCGGGCTAAATCCGACCCTAAACACCTCAAATTTCCAATTTATACAAATAAGTTAAATTTATATTGAATCCTGAACTATTTCAATCGTATAATATATTTTAGTATGTGCTTTCAATGAAGTTGTTAGGTATTAAAGAGGCGCGCTCTAAAGTGATATGTAATAATGACACAGATTCTACATTCCTTTTGAGATCCATCCCCCTTATGGAGAGCCTCAACCTCTATTAACTGTGTTGATTATTAAGCGATGAACGTCCAAAACCCTGTGGATAATTCTCGTTTATCTCCGCACGCCGTGCAATGCAACACAGTATCCTTAACTTACTAGAGATCGACATCACACCCGACTATTTATTCCGAAGTATCATCACTTCAATTTTTTAACAAAACTTACACATTAAAGGAGGAACTATATGGAGAATTTTTCAATTTGGAGTCTCATGTTAGATGTTAGTATTATTTCAGGACTGTTATTAGTTAGTACTATTCTTAGAGCAAAAGTAAAATGGATACAGTCTTTATTTCTCCCGGCAAGTATGCTGGCTGGATTTTTAGGATTAGGGTTAGGTCCCAGTGGTCTTAATATTTTACCTTTCTCAGATCAAATGTCTACCTATCCTGGCTTGCTCATCGCTGTCATCTTTGCCGCTCTTCCTATAGGGGCTGGAACAGTGAAAATGAAGCATGTACTAGGTCGCGTTCGCAACATGTGGTCTTACTCGATGTTACTCACTACCCTCATGTGGGGAGGAGGCGCATTATTTGGCCTTATCGTCATTAATCAGCTATTCGGTGACTTACACGCTGGATTTGGATTAATGCTAGGAGCCGGGTTTTTAGGGGGACACGGAACAGCCGCTGCGTTAGGAGAAGCATTCAGTGAGCAAGGATGGGAAGAAGCTCTTACATTAGGAATGACTTCCGCTACTGTCGGGATATTAGTAGCCATTCTTGGCGGGCTATTCATTATTAAACGCAATACTAAAAAAGGACATACAAACTTTATTTCTAGCTTCAGCGACTTACCTAATGAATTAAAAACAGGACTAGTTCCAGCTCATAACAGAAGCTCTATGGGAGAGGAGACAGTTTCCTCTAACTCTATTGATCCTTTAGTGCTTCATTTGTCACTAACAGCTTTTGTCGTTGGTGTAGCTTATTGGCTATCGAATGTCTCACAAGACTTTTTAGGCAACATTGCTCTTCCTTTATTCAGTATCGCCTTCATCGTCGGATTACTTCTACAAACCCTTTTGAGAAAAACAGGTGCTGATCAATATGTAGACCATCACATTATGAACCGAATCGGAGGAAGCGCAACAGACTATCTTGTCGCTTTCGGGATGGCATCGATTAACCTCTCTGTCGTCGTCGATTATGCCATACCATTAACTTTACTATTTGTCTTCGGAATTGCATGGGCGTATATGATCTTCCGCTTCATCGGGCCGAACATCTTTCAGCACTACTGGTTTGAAAAGTCATTGTTTGGTTGGGGATGGAGCACCGGAACTGTGGCAATGGGCCTTGCTCTTTTACGCATTGTCGATCCTAAGCTCAAAAGCAAGACGATGGACGATTACGCCATTGCTTACTTAGGAATGATTCCTGTCGAAATGACGATTATTTCTATGGCCCCTATCCTCTACATGAGCGGCTTGCCTTGGGTGTTTCCAACAACCTTATTGCTTGTAGGAATGGCCATTATCGCTATCTATCGATTAAAAGGATGGTGGGGACAATCAGCAACTACCACTTCCGAAGCTTTGAAAAAGAATGCTTAAGCTAACAAAACGGCGCCAATACACGGTGCCGTTTTGTTGTTTTTTTCCTTAAACCATTTAGAACAATGCACTTATGTTATAATGATTTTTGCTAAATACATAGAAAAGGAGAGTCTCCTAATGAACGAACATCTCAGAAGATGGACCGCCATCTTAGTATGCATAACCTTCATGATGCTGATGTTACCACAACCGTCACTCGCAAAAACTCCAGTTGATCTTAATGTAAAAGCCGCTATTTTAGTTGACGCTAAAACCGGGAAAATCCTTTATGAAAAAAACGCTGAACAATCCCTTCCTGTTGCCAGTATGTCAAAAATGATGACACAATATGTCGTACTCAACCAAATAAAAGAAAAGAAACTTTCATGGGATGATGTATATAAAGCAAAGGAAATCGATCAACTATTATCGACAAAGCCAGGATTAAGCAATATCCCCCTCTATCAAGGTGAAGAATATACGCTTAAAGAATTATATGACTCGATGATGATCGTCTCTGCCAATGCCTCAAGTCGTGCACTTGGCGAAATGGCGGGAAAAACAGATAAGCAATTCGTGCAAATGATGAATAAACAGGCAAAACAACTAAAACTGCACGATTCTTATTTCGTAAATACATCGGGATTAAATAATGAAGATATTCATCCATATGAAGTGAAAGGCACAAGCCCAACAGACGAGAACCATATGTCGGCAAAGGATCTTGCTCTGCTCGCCTACCACTTAACAAAAGAGTTCCCTAAGGAGCTTGCTGTGGAAACCATCAAGACAAAGCCTTTCTACATAACAGACAATCTAGTCATTGATATGGTGAACACGAACGAAATGTTACCAGGTGGAAAATATCCGTATGATGGCATTCTCGGGATGAAAACGGGCATGAACGAAGCAGCAGGACACGGCTTCACTGGCCATGCCAAACGAGGCGACATCGAACTGATCTCCGTTGTAATCGGTGGACAAACAACAGACGGAAAACCAAGCTCAAAAGCACGATTTATGGAAACGCAAAAACTGCTCGACTACGGCTTTGAACAATGGAAATGCCAACGTGTGAACCCAGCTGACTACGTACAACAACCAAACATCGAAAAAGGTAAACAAGAAACTATCGCCATCGACACGACTAATACATCCTGTATGATGATGCCTAAAACAGCTGACCAACAGCCTAAAGGAAAGCTACATTTAAACGAAGAAAGCTTGCAAGCACCGATTGAAAAAGGAAAAAAACTCGGCACAATGGAACTCACAGGTCCAACCGAACAATACTTAACACCAGAGCTGAAGAAACAAGCTACGGTCAATATCGTCGCTAAAGAATCCGTTGAGAAAGAAAATTGGTTTATCTTGTTGTGGAAGTCGATTTTTTAATGCCTATCAATGAACCTCCCCCGCCTATTGCTTCGCACTTGAGGTGGGGGTTTCTTGTCGATCCCCTCGATATCAGAAGCTGGACGATGTCCATAGGTGTACACGACACCCTCGTCTTTCTTGGGGACTGACGCTCCCATATGGAAGCAGTGGTCTTGACGCAAGTTATCTCTCGACGGCTTGCTGCCACCGTAAGCAACAGAGAGAGTCGAACTCCCTCTGGGGCGGTTCTGCCCATCTACTACGCCTGTACAGGACGTAGATACGTGATGTCAGTTAGCATCACTTCTCGAAACTTCCCGTGCAAGTACTGAGATAAGATATTCCCTGCACCGTGGATGTCCCGATGCCGCTCATAGCCGCATGAGCATTGGTAGTTTCGTGAACGGACTTTGTTTCGTTTTCCGCAAGCAGGGCATGCTTGCGTCGTATAGGCTTCGTTTTCTTTTGATAAGGAGACGCCAGCCGCCTCTAATTTATAAGCCAACTGTTTCGTGAGTTTCCCAAAACTCCAGTTGCTTAGTTTTTGGTTCACTCGTTTGGAACGGAGGCGTTTTCGTTTTTTGTTTCGTTTGCTTGTGTGCCGCTGGACGCCTTCCACATCGCCAAGAGCGACATGCCCGACCTTTTGCTCCACGCACCAGTTCACAAAAGCACGAGTCGTCTTATGCAGGAGATCTCCTAGCTGTCGTTCACTTTTGGAGAGAATGTACTTCTTCGCCCGGTTGTATTGGCGCCATTTCCTCGACCCTTTTTGACACCGGCTCATGAGGATTTGCAGCTCTCTCACTTTTTTGTTTCGCAATCGGTGAATGCTGCGCATCTTTCTGCCCGAAATCACTAGCGCTTGGCCGCTCGTACTGACGGCGTCAATTGTATGAATCTCACCTGGATCAATCGCGGCTGTATGACCGTCTTGAATCGGTACAGGCTCAATGCCATCTTCATACGACAAACAAGCATGCCATCGGCCGTCATAGACGAGTTCTACTTCTTTAACCACACCAGCTGGAACCGAGGCGAGCGTCAACACGAGCGGTGTCTGTTGTTTTCCTTGCCACCTTCCTAAGCTAAGTAGTAGTTTCCGTCCCTCTAAAACGAAAGATTTGTCGACCCATTTAGGATGGAACACGAACTTCTCTTTGTATGGATACCGGATAGACTTGTTCGTTTTTCTTGCTTGGCGAACCCCTTCTCGAGCACGCAAAAACTTGTGGCACACCGCTTGGATCGTCTGACTGTGAAGAGGATACAAGCCTTTGAGTTCAGCTTGAAGGTTGCTTTTGTTAATCCACTTGCCGTGAATCCGGTAATAATACCGAGCCAGTTGCACACAATCATTCCAAATCGTTCCGCAAATCCGACGTAGGTGAAATAACTGTTGAAACGTGGACTGTGGCGCTCTAAAGTCCGTTTTCAACGTTCGATACATGAGATCCCCTCCTTTGTCATCATTATAAAACGAATGTATGTTCCTATCAAGAGTAAATGGGAAATTCCATCCTTTTTTCTTTCGACAAAGTTCGGGAGGTCCTCAACGAAACACTTTTCGGCTGTGCCGAACCGAGATTCATCCCCTCCCTACTCGCTGGTCTGTGCCCTTCACGCTCCTTGAGGAAGAGGACTTCTCCCGGATTATGTTAAAACAAGTCCATCGTTTTACCAGCAATCATCACGATTCCAACCAAAAACAAACTACAAGATAATCCAGCCGTCACTTTTAATCGCAATGTAGCGATGATTGGCATGATAAAAGCACTTAATAATGCCGTGAGAACTAATAATATACTCATGTATTCGATCGTTACTAATATATACACTACATACAGAGCAGGCACAGTGATCAGAATCGCTAATGCTGCAAAGGCCATTGTGATAGAATAGCCCTTGATGGAAACCGCATTCTTTAAAAGAAACAGTAGATTCATGCCCGTTAATCCGAATAATAATGGCCATGCAAAAATATAGCTTGATCCGGGATATTGAAAGCTAGCATACATAACAAGAATGAGCCAACCAAGCCAAGCACCCATGGCAAGATTAAAGAAATTAATTTTTTTACCGACGAATTGATCGATTAAGGTGATAATCGAAAATACAATGAAAATAAATCCCACAAAAACCGGATGACTAATGCTCATTTCAGACTGAATTATCCATACTGTTTCTGTGAATATATTCGTTAAAATATTTTTAGCTAGCTCACCAATTTCATAACTTAATAATAATGAAAGAATAAAGAGAATAATCCCAGCAAGCGTTCCTAAAATCGTTAACTTTTTTCGTTTATACCCATGAACAAACGTAAAAATAAAGCCTATAATCAAAAATACCATTAGGGGCATAACAACCTTTTCCGAATAAGTAACCACCTTATGGCCGATCACATTAAAAAATATGTTGTCCCCATCCTCTTTCGCCACTAAGTTCATATTGCCAAAGTGCCGAACTAAAGAAAGCATATTCTCCCCGTGATGCTGTAAACTATTTACACTTAAGTTCTCTACCGTATCGTTAGGAGTGTGATAATGTTTAAATCCCTCAACAAAAGCAAAATTCAAGCCGTACATCCCTGCATTCTTAAACACCGTAAAGTCCGTTTCGTTCGGTAATTCCTGATATAAATCATATAGAAAGGAATGAGCAATTGGATTGGGAGATCCTTTAATAAACTCAGATATCATTCGTTCGTTTCCTTCATTCGTTTCAAACAAAATGGAAGGGCCCATACTGCCACGCGCCTCAAAATTCAACGCCACTCCGACATCTTTCGCCCAAGGATGAAACTCGACAAACGCCTTGGCCCCAAGCAGACCAACTTCTTCTCCATCAGAGATTAAAACAATAACATCATTTTTGAGAGGTTCAGATTCCACTAAGATTCTTACCGTTTCTAAAATAGCAGCGACAGCGGAACCCGCGTCCGCTGCACCCGGACCTTCTGGAACGGAATCATAATGCGTAACAACCATCACCGCACTGGAAGAATCTTCGCCTCGTATTCTAGCAACAATATTTTCTACTGCCCCATCCCCTTCTAGCTTTTGAATTTCAGGAGACACACCTAAGTTCTTCAAAGATGTCATTAAATAATCTCTCACACGATCATGCTCTTCAGATCCGAGCGGATGTGGTTTCACCGCAAACTCCTTTAAATCCTCCAACGCTCGCCCAGCCGAAAATTCTTCAAAACCAACTTCTTTAGGAACAACCTCTGGCGAACGGAACTGAAGAAAACTAAGCCATACAGCCGCAGAAATCAACAATAATAGCACAATAAGCATACTTCCATTTTTGACAAATGAGCCGTTATTTAAAGTGGGAGTGCTCTTTTTCATTTCTTTTTATATAGATCTAGAACGAGTATATAAGAGTCGTTATCCGTTTCACGCTCAATCTGGAATCCATACCTCTTTAACAAAGCAATCCATTTTGTATTGTCTTTAGAAACTTCCGCTTTACAGAAGTTCATCCCCACTTCCTGTAAAAACTCAATGCCAAATTTAATGAAAGTAATAATCGTATATCCCCCACGGTAAGATGGTAATAATCCAATCGTGCTACAAAAAGCCATTTTCGTTGTAAAATCATTCGCATACACCGAAAGCAGCCCCACGTCTAAACCACCCTTCATTAACACAAAGTTATAGCCATTCTCAATCAGCTTTTCCGCATACATATGTAGCATTTCCTCTGAATCAGTCGGAAATAAAAACTCTGACTCGATATTCTTGAGCAACTCAACAACTCTTTCCACAGAAGAAGCGTCCCTACGAAGCATACGTAACTCAAGACCCTTCCTTTGAAAAGTCGTTTCATACTTATCAACAGCGCTTACTCCAACAACCATCTATTGATCCCCCTTAAATTGTTCTCCTCTAACTTGGTCGCAAATGAATCTTATTGTTTCTATTTCTTTACACGTTCTTTATTTATGTTTATTTTAGTTCTTTATAAAGAACAAATCAAGTGGTTTATTCACACTAGTGAAGAATAAAACTATCAATTATCCACCCTTGAAATAAATAAAACCAAAAATAACGGTGATTTTTACTGGAGTAGCTGGGTACTTTTCTTCTTAATCATCTGCTCAGCACTAAATGCCTTAGCAACGAAAGACTTACTTGAGATTTTGACGTGAGTTTTATAACGATTTTATATTTTAATTAGAAACATTAAAAAAGACTACTTCCGATCGTTCTAAGAAGTAGTCTTTACTTTGGCTTTTTCATAAAATTTTTATGTTTAACTTAGTGCACCTAAGTATAGATCAAGCGAATCATGGACTTCCTTGTTCACCAGATCAATAAAATCTGAGTAGTCCTCTAATGTATGAGCTTTATCCAGCGCTTCATAATAAGCTAGGCGATTCTCTACTTTGATAATGACTGGAGGGAAGCCCTCTTTCATTAACTCTAAGTTTAACAGTAATCGTGATGTACAACCGTTTCCATCAATGAACGGATGAATACCGACGAAAATAACATGAAGCATAGCACCACGTGTAACGGGATGCAAATGCTGCCCCTCCGACTCGTACCACTCCATCAAGTTCTCCATCTGTTCTTTAATTAAGTAATGGGCTGGAGGCGTATGCTTCGCACCAGCAATAAACACTTGCTGATCACGATAAACTCCTGCATACTCATCGTCGATTCCTTTTAACACGAGACGATGTAAGCTTTTAATTTGCCATTCCGACAACTCTTCAGCACGTTGAACAATTTCCTCAACATAACGAATCGCCTCTCGATGGTTAATAACTTCTAAATGTTCTCGCATCGTTTTGCCACCGACCGTAATTCCTTCTAATACAACTTTTGTCTCATTCAATGTCAGCGTGTTACCTTCAATAGCATTTGTATTGTATGTCCACTCTAACAGAAGCTTCTCTCGTAAACTTTTCACCATATATTTTGGCAACGGTCGCAACGCGTCTAATTGAGCTTTCTTATGATCTATTTCTTCAAACATCGGCTTCACCCCTCTCCTTTTTATTATGATACTATGTCAAGAAAATGGACAATAGAAATTGAGAATTCTACTTATGCTAGTGAAGATATTGCTTCTTCACAAAATAGCTAAGATGAATCAAGTTAAGTGTGAGACTTTGCGCCACAACTGCTCACTCTAACTCTTTAATGATTAATACTAATCCATCAAAGAGTAATTGTCTTCAAATATCCTTTTCGTTCGAATCAATGATTTCGATGGTCCGTATTTCACTAATTGTTGTTGGAAATTAGTCAGTTCGTCTGTATCTTTTGTGCTCACTTTCAATAAATAGTTATCATCTCCACTCATCCGATGAAGGTCTACAACATTTTTATGATCTTTGCAAAATTTCTCGACTTCCATACACATGCTTGTTTTTAACAAAACAAATGTAATCATTCCCTGAAAGGTTTCTCCAAGATTAAGTGTATACTCGTCTATTACCTTCGACTCCTCCATCTTGATTAGCCGCTCTTTTACTGCTGGTTGTGACATATGTATTTTTTTAGCAATCGCAGCAATAGGTGTTCTAGAATTTTCTTTTAATATAGATAGTATTTGATAATCGATCTGGTCTAAATGGTTGGATTTATTCACAATGCGACAAGCCACCTTATTTAAGTAAAGTTTATTCATTTATTGCCTTATGTTATGCAAGTTATATTGGGAATCGCCTTGATTCTCTTATGTTTATCTGTTAGCTCATCCCATACAATGATTATAAGAAAGGGGAATGAGAATATGCAAACTCAAGGACTTGCACACATTGCACTAATGGCAAATGATTATGAGGAAACCATTCAATTTTATAAAACCGTTTTTGGTTTTACAGAAGGACATAAATGGACATTACCTTCTTATAAAATTGATGAAGCGACTATGTTAGTTTCTCCAGATAGAGTAACTTGCATTGAAGTATTTGATCGCAAGGCTGAAGTACCTGCTCAAGGTAGAAAATCGTCAAATCGGAATGATGTCAGCTACGGTGCCTTGCTCCACTTTGCCATCTACGTTTCAGATGTTGAAAAAGTGTACCAAAGGGCGCTAGACAATAAGGCGGTGGAAATAGCAAAACCAGACTTCTTAACATTAGGTCAGCCAGAACTAATTGTACATAACGCCCTTTTTGAAGGGTTAAACGGAGAAGTAATTGAAATTATTGAAACAACGGACTTCAATATCATTAACTCTTAATGGCATTTATGAACAAAAAAGAGGTTTCTCACAAGTTTGAACAACTTATGAGAAACCTCTCTAAAAGTGCTTATATCTTACTTAAAACCTTTATTAGGGTTTCAAGGGCTGAATTACATCATGCCAGGCATTCCGCCCATTCCACCCATATCAGGCATGCCCATGCCGCCAGCGTTTTCTTCTGGCTTGTCAGCTACTACAGCTTCTGTTGTTAAGAACATAGCTGCTACGGATGCTGCGTTTTGTAGAGCGTAACGAGTTACTTTTGTTGGGTCTACGATACCTGTTTCGATCATGTTGACCCACTCACCTGTTGCTGCGTTGAAGCCGATGCCGATTTCTTCGCGTTTTAGGCGATCGACTACGACAGAGCCTTCAAGGCCAGCGTTTAGAGCGATTTGGCGAATTGGTTCTTCTAGTGCGCGAAGAACGATGTTCACACCTGTTGCTACGTCGCCTTCTGCTTGGATAGCAGCGACTTTGTTATATACGTTTACTAGTGCTGTACCACCGCCGGATACGATTCCTTCTTCAACAGCTGCACGAGTCGCGTTTAATGCATCTTCAATGCGAAGTTTGCGCTCTTTCAGTTCTGTTTCAGTCGCCGCTCCAACTTTGATTACTGCTACGCCACCAGCTAATTTCGCTAGACGTTCTTGTAGTTTTTCTTTGTCGAATTCAGAAGTTGTTTCTTCTAATTGAGCGCGGATTTGGTTTACACGAGCTTCGATTTGAGTTGCATCGCCAGCACCTTCAACGATTGTTGTATTTTCTTTAGAAACAACAACTTTCGCTGCGCGTCCTAATTGAGTGATGTTAGCAGATTTAAGGTCTAGTCCTAAATCTTCAGTGATCACTTCACCGCCAGTTAAGATGGCGATGTCTTCAAGCATTGCTTTACGACGGTCACCGAATCCAGGAGCTTTAACTGCTACTGCATTGAATGTACCACGAAGCTTGTTCACTACTAACGTAGCTAATGCTTCACCTTCTACATCTTCAGAGATTAATAGAAGTGGTTTAGATTGTTGAACTACTTGCTCTAGTACAGGAAGAACTTCCTGGATGCTAGTGATTTTCTTGTCTGTGATTAAGATGTATGGGTTGTCAAGAACCGCTTCCATCTTGTCAGAGTCAGTGATCATGTAAGGAGATGCATATCCGCGGTCGAATTGCATACCTTCTACAACGTCAAGCTCTGTAGTGAAGCCTTTAGATTCTTCGATTGTGATAACGCCGTCGTTACCTACGCGCTCCATAGCTTCAGCGATTAATTGACCAACTTCTTCGTCAGCAGAAGAGATTGCCGCTACTTGAGCGATTGATTCTTTGCCTTCGATTGGTTTAGAGATTTCTTTTAACGCTTCAACCGCTGTTTGAACCGCTTTGTCCATACCTTTACGAACACCTACTGGGTTTGCTCCAGCTGTTACGTTTTTCAAGCCTTCACGGATCATTGCTTGTGCAAGTACAGTTGCAGTTGTTGTACCGTCACCCGCTACGTCGTTTGTTTTGCTTGCTACTTCTGCTACAAGCTTCGCACCCATGTTTTCGAATGCATCTTCAAGCTCGATTTCTTTTGCAATCGTTACACCGTCATTTGTGATTAAAGGTGAACCGAATTTCTTCTCAAGTACCACGTTGCGTCCTTTTGGTCCAAGAGTTACTTTTACAGCGTTTGCTAATTGGTCTACCCCGCTAAGCATTGCACGGCGCGCGTCTTCGCTAAATTTAATTTCTTTTGCCATGTGTAAAACCTCCCTGATTATTTTTTTATTCGTATTCGTCTATTATTCTCCGATGACAGCAAGAATGTCGCTTTCACGAAGGAGTAAGTATTCTGATCCTTGGTATTTCACTTCTGTGCCAGCATATTTAGAGAAGATGATGCGATCTCCAACAGCTACCTCTAGAGCTACACGCTCACCGTTCTCAAGAACACGACCTGCACCAACTGCTACGATTTTGCCTTCTTGCGGCTTTTCCTTTGCTGAATCTGGTACTATAATTCCGCTAGCCGTTTTTTCTTCTGATTCTACTAGTTCAATAACAACGCGATCACCTAGTGGTTTTAACAAGTGAAACAACCTCCTCATAATGTATGTAATTTTTAATTTATTAGCACTCTCTAATCATGAGTGCTAACACAATTATTATAATAATTAATTCGGAATTATTTTGCAAGCAAGAAGCCTAATTTTTTTTACAAATCATTCCCTCTTGCCAAATATCCCTCTAATCATTCTGTTTGAATCCCACATCTTTTATTAGTAAAATAGGCTTTAATTGAATTTGAATAAAGGAGCTTTTCTCATTTGAAAAAAGAATATGGTTATATTCTCATTGTGTATGTAATTATGCAACTTTCTAGCTTTATTGGCGCCCCGCTTGTATATAAAACCGGGCTCGCCCTCGGAGTGCAACCTGAACAGATGAAAGTTCTCGTACCAGGTATCTGGATTCTCATCAGCTTTACGTCAGCCTTGCTGATCATTTTACTCATATTACGAAAATCTCCACAGAATCGACTGAGAGGAATGGAGCCGCTATCAGCTAAGACTTCGATGTTATGGGCCATTGGTGGGGTACTTCTAGCATTTAGTTCGCAAGTCATTGCCATCAACATTGAAACAATGATAGGCATTAAACCGGGCTCTGATAATACAGAAAGCATTATCAACTTTATTGAAGCTGTACCAGCGACGATGATCGCCGTAGGATTGTTCGGACCGATTTTAGAGGAAATTGTGTTTCGAAAAGTTGTGTTCGGGAGCTTATATGAAAAGTTCTCTTTCGGAGTATCCGCACTAATTAGTTCCTTCATTTTTTCAATTGTTCATATGGATTTTGAGCATATTTTGTTATATACAGCTATGGGCTTTACATTCGCCTATCTGTACGTAAAAACGAAAAGGCTGATCGTGCCGATTTTTGCCCATGCAGCAATGAACTCGATGGTTGTCATGGCGCAGTACTTTCTTAAAGATGACATCGAACGAATGATGAAAGAAGCGGAACAGCTACAAAGCTTCATTACCTGGCTTTCATAGCCTGTTTAACTAAATTTGGAGGAGTTTGAATGAGACAATCACCATTAACCGCCGGGATTTTCTATTTATTTCTCGGTGTTCTATTTACTTACTGGGCGATTGAAACGGTCAATTCGAGCGGCTTTGGCTTTTTCGCTTATGTGTTAATTTTATTAGCTACAATGGATATCGGTTCAGGTATTCGTCTAGTGTTTATGCATTTCCGTCTAAAGAAAAGCAAAAAAAAATAAGGCTGTTCCATACAGGGATGGTCCTCTCATTCAGAGGACTTGCCCTTTGGACAGCCTTTTTTATTCTTGTTCTACATTCTCTGCTTCAATTTCTGCTGCTATCGCTTTTCTATAACCAATTTTCGAAATCCAAATACTTACTTCATACAAGATGAACAGTGGCACAGTCACCATCATATGCGACATAATATCTGGTGGCGTAATAAGTGCAGCAATAACTAGTAAGACGAAATAGGCATATCGACGAATTTGCGCCAAAAACATCGGGGTGATGATGCCGAGCCTCGTTAAAAACAAGGTGACAACAGGCAATTGAAACAGAAAACCGAATGGAATCGTAATTTGAAACAAAAATTGAAAATACTCATTAATGCCAATCACTTGCTCAATATTTAATTTCCCTGATAAATTCATCATGAAATGAATAATGTACGGAAATAAAATAAAATAAGCAAATGACAATCCCCCTAGAAAAAGCAACACCGATACCGGAATGTAACTAAGTGTCACTCTTCTCTCTTTCTCTAATAATCCCGGGCTAACAAATGCCCAAAGCTGAAAGAGGATCATTGGTGACGTTATAATAATGGCTAGCACAAAAGCCATTTGAAAATAAATCTTTAATGGGTCGGTTACCCGAAAAGCGTTCATCGTTAATTCCTTCGCCTCATCGGCCTGCTGTAAATAACGAATAATTGGTTCTGCTAGAAATAGGCTGGCGATCATAGCAAAGAAGAAGAAAACGACTACTATAATGAGCCGTTTTCGCAATTCGCCAATGTGTTCATATACCGTCATGTCTTGTCGACTCATGATCATTCATCCTTCATTACTGGGGATCTTTTTTGTCTGCTGGCTTGTCGTCATCGTCTGCCAGCCCTTTTGTTGCATGTTTAAATTCCTTTAATGTATCTCCAGCTGCCCGTCCAAGTTCAGGAAGCTTCTTCGGTCCAAAAATCAATAGTGCTACGACAGCAATTAATATAATACTGCCTATACCCATTGTCATCCGTACACCACCCCCTCCCCTTCATCATACCCGATTTTTCAATATTTTTCTATTCCGGCTTTTCTTCTGTTACTTCTGGATAATGCTTTAAAAAATAGACTAATGACTGTAGTTCGACCGCAAGATCAATGTAATGTACTCGAATCGACGACGGAACCGTTAATCGTGCAGGTGTAAAGTTTAACAGTCCTTTAATGTTAGAGGCAGCCAGTCGATCAGTAATGCCTTGAGCCGCCTGAGAGGGCACAGTCAAAATAGCCACCTGGACCGCTGCTTCCTTCAACTTCTCCTCTAAATCATCTAAATGATAAATGGGAACATCTCCAATAATGGTCCCCACTTTATCGTGAGCTACATCAAAGGCCATTTGGATTTTCGTATTATTATTTTTCATGAAATTATAATTCAAAAAAGCCGTCCCTAAATTCCCTACACCAATTAACGCTACGTTGGTCACTTCATCTTGGTCTAATGTTTTCCGAAAGAAAGATAGCAAATAGCTGACATTGTAACCGTACCCTTTCTTTCCAAGTGCTCCGAAATAAGAAAAGTCCCGACGAATTGTTGCTGAGTCCACTTTAACAGCCTCACTTAATTCTGCCGAAGAAACTCTTTGCTTTCCAGAAGAGTGTAAATTTTGGATGAAACGGTAGTACAACGGCAGACGCTTCGCTGTTGCCTGCGGAATTTTCGTTGAATCTTGATTCATTTATCATACCCCCACAACTACAACTAACTTACTTGTTAACGCTTCCATTATTTTTCCCTTACGTGTTATGATACAATAATTTACGTTTTTTGTCCTATACCTTTGTCTACCTTTTCACAATTAAGAGAAACAAACTTACAACATTGCTCCTACTAGTAGAATGGGATACACTGAAAATAGAGGTGAAAAAGATGATTTTGTTACAAGTTCAACAGCTATCGAAGTATTTCGGAGCTGAACTGATCCTATCAAATATAAAATTAGAAGTACAAACGAAGGATCGAATTGCCCTCGTTGGCCGCAATGGTGCAGGGAAATCGACTCTTTTAAAAATAATTGCTGGCCATCTTTCGTATGACTCCGGAGAAATTATGAAGCCAAAGGGTGTGACGATCGGTTACTTAGCCCAAAATACCGGCTTAGAATCTGACCTATCCATTTGGGAGGAAATGCTGTCAGTCTTTGCTCATTTGCAAGAGATGGAACAGACGATTCGCCGTCTCGAAGCGCAAATGTCGAATCCTGACGTATATGAAAATGAAGCCACTTACAATAAAGTTATGAGTGAATACGATGTGCTACAAAATAAATTTAAAGAGCTAGGCGGCTATCAATTTGAAGCGGATATCCGTTCGATTTTGCACGGGTTAAACTTTCACGACTTTGATTACTCCACGAAAATATCGACATTAAGCGGCGGACAAAAAACACGGCTTGCATTAGGAAAGCTACTGTTAACGAAGCCGGATATTTTAATACTCGATGAGCCGACGAACCATTTAGACATTCAAACACTTTCTTGGCTTGAACAATATTTACAAAACTACAGCGGCGCGATTTTAATCGTCTCGCATGACCGTTACTTCCTCGACAAAGTGGTCACACAAGTATACGAAGTATCTCGCCATAAAGTGAAGAAATTTCATGGAAACTACAGCAAATATTTAGTTCAAAAAGCGGAACAGTATGAAAAAGAAATGAAAATGTTTGAAAAGCAGCAAGAGCAAGTCGCGAAGCTTGAAGATTTTATTCAGCGCAATATTGCCCGTGCATCGACAACAAAACGAGCACAAAGCCGAAGAAAACAATTACAGCGGATGGAATTAATGAACCGCCCAGATGGAGATGAGAAATCGGCCAGCTTTTTGTTTACGATTGAAAAGCAAAGCGGGAATGAAGTGTTAAAAGTCAATGATTTATCTATCGGTTATGAAGAGAAAACGATCGCTCCCCACTTAACGACACTCGTTTCCAGAGAAGACAGCATCGCACTCGTTGGACCGAATGGAGCTGGGAAATCGACCCTCTTGAAAACTGTCGTCAATAAACTTCCGGTGTTAGCAGGTGCATTTACACTCGGAACGAATGTCTCTATCGGCTATTACGATCAAGAGCAAGCAGAATTAACCTCGAATAAAACGGTATTAAACGAACTATGGGATGACTATTCAGGCACTCCGGAAAAAGATATCCGCACCGTACTGGGAAACTTTCTTTTTTCAGGTGACGATGTATTAAAACCCGTTTCTACCTTGAGTGGCGGTGAGAAAGCTCGCCTCGCTCTCGCTAAATTGATGATGCAAAAATCCAATTTCCTAATTCTCGATGAGCCGACGAACCATCTTGATTTAGATAGCAAAGAAGTACTCGAAAATGCGCTGATCGACTATCCCGGAACGATTTTATTCGTATCCCATGACCGTTATTTTATCAATCGACTGGCTTCTAAAGTGATCGAGCTTTCACCAGAAGGACTGACTGAATATCTCGGAGACTATGATTATTACGTCGCTAAAAAGCTAGAGCAGGAAGAATTAGCGATGATAGAAGAAGCCGCTGTTGCGACCAAAGTAGACACGAGCTCCAGTGACACTTCTACTTATTATGTTGATAAAGAGCAGAAGAAGCTTGAACGTCAAAAGCGTCGACGCCTCGAAGAAATTGAACACCAAATTGAGAAATTCGAAGCGGACATTGCCGAAGCTGAAGAGCTATTATGCCAGCCAGAAATATTTCAAGACCATGAACGATCATTCGAGCTCAATGAACAGCTTGAGAACAATCGATCGGAAGTGGACAAGTTAATGGAAGAATGGGAGCTTCTTCAAGATTAACCCCTAGTCGCCAGAGCATGTGTCTCTGGCGACTTTTTATACACATTCTTATCCACATACAAAACACTTTATTTACAATACCTTAACAATGTTATCCCCTTTATCCACAAAAACACTCTTTCTTATCCACATTATCAACATTTTCCAATCGAACCACATAGCATCTTATCAACAAATGATATTTGTTTATTCACGATTTATCAACAATTTGTGAACAAGAAAAAAAGCTGCCCTTCTTATCGGACAGCTTCTACTTAAAATTGCTCAAGGTCTAACCCTGGGTAACCATTCATAGAGAAATCATCTCGTTTTCCTTGCTCAAATAGCACCGTACCAGCAGCAGCAATCATCGCCGCATTATCTGTACAAAGACTAAGCGGAGGAATGATTAATTCCACCTCTGGCAACGTAGCAAATTGCTCTTCTAATGCCTTTCGCAATCCTTTATTTGCTGCCACGCCTCCTGATAAAAGCACCTGCTTTACACGAAACTCTTTCGTAGCTCGGATCGTTTTTGTCACTAGCACATCAATAACACTTGCTTGAAAGCTTGCGGCAATGTCTTCAGGTTTCAACTGTTCTCCGCGTTGTTCGGCATTGTGAAGTGTATTAATCACCGCTGACTTTAACCCACTAAAGCTAAAATCATAAGAGCCTTCCTCAAGCCAAGCTCTCGGAAAATCGATAGAAGCTTCGCCTTCTGCGGCCATGCGATCAATATGTGGCCCTCCTGGATATGGCAAGTTCAATGTCCGCGCCACTTTATCATACGCTTCACCCGCCGCATCATCACGCGTTTCTCCAATGACTTCAAAGGCTCCATGCTCTTTCATTAATACAAGCTCCGTATGACCACCAGAAACAACGAGTGACAATAATGGAAAAGCCATTTCCTCAACGATTCGATTGGCGTAAATATGACCAGCAATATGATGAACACCTACTAATGGCAGGTTATGAGCAAACGCTAAAGCCTTCGCTGCATTTACACCGATTAAAAGCGCCCCCACTAAGCCAGGACCTTTCGTTACAGCAATGGCATCTAACTCTTTGAACGTCATTTCTGCTTGTTTCAACGTTTCTTCAACTACAATTGTGATCTCTTCCACATGATGGCGAGAAGCGATTTCAGGTACCACTCCGCCAAATCGTTTATGACTTTCGATTTGCGAAGAAACAACATTCGCGACAATTTCTCTACCATTTTTTACGATCGCTGCCGCTGTTTCGTCACAGCTTGTTTCAATCCCTAATATATACGTATCTTTTTTCATCATAACCTCACCCACATTACTAATGCATCTTCCTGATTGTCGGAATAATAATTTTTGCGAATTCCACCTGGCTGAAAACCAAGTTTTTTATATAAATTTTGAGCAGGTGTATTGCTTACCCTCACTTCTAATGTCATCACCGTAGCCCCTTTTTCTTTCGCTGCTTTCATGACATGCACAAGAAGCTTTTCTCCCAAACCATGTCCTCTATGAGAAGGCAAAATCGCAATATTCGTAATTTGTGATTCATCTAGCACCAGCCACATACCACAGTAACCAACCACTTCACCATCTGAT
The DNA here is from genome assembly GCF_051842975.2 of Bacillus sp. Hm123. Taxonomy (NCBI): domain Bacteria; kingdom Bacillati; phylum Bacillota; class Bacilli; order Caryophanales; family Bacillaceae; genus Bacillus; species Bacillus sp. Hm123. Next base: position 486,857 of record NZ_CM200277.1, on the reverse strand, counting down.
TCAGCTACATGATACAAGGCAAACAAATTATGATCGATTTCCTTATAAAACGATTCCTTCGTCCAAGGCACAGAAAAACTACTCTTCTCAATTTCATATACGCCCTCGACATCATCAAGCGTCATCTCACGTACAGCTAAATCAACCATGACGTTCTTCTGCTCCTTGTTGCGCTTCTAACCATTTCGCTTCCGCTTCAGCGAGACGAATATAATTCGGTACAAACGAGTGCACATCTTCAGCAGGTGCGCCTAAACCAAGTCGCCCTAGCTCAGACGGCCGCGGTGAATGAACACTGGCCTCTCCAATGACCGCTTGCTCTCCTAACATATTTGTAATTGTTTCTTTATGAATAATCGCATCCTTACCTGCAAATAAAACAGGGTGACCTAACTCCTTCAATTCCTTGCACCAATCTTCAAGCAATAGATTTCGATCTTCTTTCACAGTGATCAACTCTCCATTCTCAAATCGGTATAACCCAGTGTATACTCGTCCTCGTCTCGCATCAAAAATCGGGCTAATATATGCCGGAAAATATTTTGCTGAAGCTGCAACCGTCGCCAGACTAGATACGCCGGACAACGGAATTTGTAAAGACCAAGCTAACGTCTTAGCAATCGTTACCCCAATACGGACACCTGTATATGAACCGGGCCCTTTCGCAACAACAATCTTATCAAGCTCTGATGGTGACACTTCACATTCTTTTAGCAACGTCTCAATGGCTGGCATCGCTCGCAATGAATGATTTTTCTTCAAATCCGTTGTATACTCACCTATTAATTGCTCCCCATCCAAAAGAGCTACTCCAAGCGTATATGTAGATGTATCAATAGCTAATACTTTCATCCTAAAAGCTCCTTACAAATTGATTCATATCTTGTTCCTACAGGCATTAATTCAATTTTCCGCTCATCATTTCCTTGATGTAATAGAGATAGCTTTAAATATTCACTAGGGAGCTGCCCTTCAATTAAATGAGCCCATTCCACAACCGTGACACCCTCTCCATAAAAGTATTCATCAAACCCAAGATCCTCTTCCTCATCCTGAACTCGGTATACATCCATATGATAAAGCGGCAGCCTGCCCATATATTCTTTAATAATCGTAAACGTCGGGCTATTTACTGTTCGTTTAACACCAAGTCCTTTCGCTAATCCTTTCGTAAACGTCGTTTTTCCCGCTCCTAAATCACCCTCAAGCAAAATCACATCTCTAGCTTGCAACAACTGAGCCAGCCTCTCTGCAAAAGCTTGAGTCTCCTCTGCACCTGATGTGAAAAAAGCTATTGTACTCATACTAAATCTCCCTCTATTCATTATTCAATCATGTAAGCTTTAATCGTAAAAAAACCTTAGGATTGATTGCATCCTAAGGTAGTTTATTTTAGTATATCCTAAATAAGTTTATAAAAAAAGAAAACGAAAGTCATTTTCGTTTTGCCTGCTTGATTATTTAAATGGCGGTCCGGACGGGACTCGAACCCGCGACCTCCTGCGTGACAGGCAGGCATTCTAACCAACTGAACTACCGGACCATTTATTGCGGGGACAGGATTTGAACCTGCGACCTTCGGGTTATGAGCCCGACGAGCTACCAGACTGCTCCACCCCGCGACGATGTGAATAAAGGTTAGTATGTTTCATGTATTATATGATCACAGCCTGGCAACGTCCTACTCTCACAGGGGGAAACCCCCAACTACCATCGGCGCTGAAGAGCTTAACTTCCGTGTTCGGTATGGGAACGGGTGTGACCTCTTCGCTATCGCCACCAGACTATAAAGTTTGAAAGAGTTGTTCTTTCAAAACTGGATAATAAGTATTGTAACCTTGCAAATCGCCTAGGAAAAGTCCTCGATCGATTAGTATTCGTCAGCTCCACGTGTCGCCACGCTTCCACCTCGAACCTATCTACCTGATCATCTTTCAGGGATCTTACTAGCTTGCGCTATGGGAAATCTCATCTTGAGGGGGGCTTCATGCTTAGATGCTTTCAGCACTTATCCCGTCCGCACATAGCTACCCAGCGATGCCTTTGGCAAGACAACTGGTACACCAGCGGTGCGTCCATCCCGGTCCTCTCGTACTAAGGACAGCTCCTCTCAAATTTCCTGCGCCCGCGACGGATAGGGACCGAACTGTCTCACGACGTTCTGAACCCAGCTCGCGTACCGCTTTAATGGGCGAACAGCCCAACCCTTGGGACCGACTACAGCCCCAGGATGCGATGAGCCGACATCGAGGTGCCAAACCTCCCCGTCGATGTGGACTCTTGGGGGAGATAAGCCTGTTATCCCCGGGGTAGCTTTTATCCGTTGAGCGATGGCCCTTCCATGCGGAACCACCGGATCACTAAGCCCGACTTTCGTCCCTGCTCGACTTGTAGGTCTCGCAGTCAAGCTCCCTTGTGCCTTTACACTCTGCGAATGATTTCCAACCATTCTGAGGGAACCTTTGGGCGCCTCCGTTACTTTTTAGGAGGCGACCGCCCCAGTCAAACTGCCCACCTGACACTGTCTCCCACCCCGATCAGGGGTGCGGGTTAGAAGTTCAACACAGCCAGGGTAGTATCCCACCAACGCCTCCACGTAAGCTGGCGCTCACGCTTCAAAGGCTCCTACCTATCCTGTACAAGCTGTGCCAAAATTCAATATCAGGCTACAGTAAAGCTCCACGGGGTCTTTCCGTCCTGTCGCGGGTAACCTGCATCTTCACAGGTACTATAATTTCACCGAGTCTCTCGTTGAGACAGTGCCCAGATCGTTACGCCTTTCGTGCGGGTCGGAACTTACCCGACAAGGAATTTCGCTACCTTAGGACCGTTATAGTTACGGCCGCCGTTTACTGGGGCTTCGGTTCACACCTTCGCTTACGCTAAGCGCTCCCCTTAACCTTCCAGCACCGGGCAGGCGTCAGCCCCTATACTTCGCCTTGCGGCTTCGCAGAGACCTGTGTTTTTGCTAAACAGTCGCCTGGGCCTATTCACTGCGGCTCCTCGGGGCTATTCACCCCAAAGAGCACCCCTTCTCCCGAAGTTACGGGGTCATTTTGCCGAGTTCCTTAACGAGAGTTCACTCGCTCACCTTAGGATTCTCTCCTCGCCTACCTGTGTCGGTTTGCGGTACGGGCACCTTTTACCTCGCTAGAGGCTTTTCTTGGCAGTGTGGAATCAGGAACTTCGGTACTATATTTCCCTCGCCGTCACAGCTCCGCCTTGATGATGACGGGATTTGCCTCGTCATCGGCCTAACTGCTTGGACGCGCATTTCCATTCGCGCGCTTACCCTATCCTCCTGCGTCCCCCCATTGCTCAAATGGTAAATAGGTGGTACAGGAATATCAACCTGTTATCCATCGCCTACGCCTTTCGGCCTCGGCTTAGGTCCCGACTAACCCTGAGAGGACGAGCCTTCCTCAGGAAACCTTAGGCATTCGGTGGAAGGGATTCTCACCCTTCTTTCGCTACTCATACCGGCATTCTCACTTCTAAGCGCTCCACCAGTCCTTACGGTCTAGCTTCACAGCCCTTAGAACGCTCTCCTACCACTGACATCAAAGATGTCAATCCACAGCTTCGGTGATACGTTTAGCCCCGGTACATTTTCGGCGCAGAGTCACTCGACCAGTGAGCTATTACGCACTCTTTAAATGGTGGCTGCTTCTAAGCCAACATCCTGGTTGTCTAAGCAACTCCACATCCTTTTCCACTTAACGTATACTTTGGGACCTTAGCTGGTGGTCTGGGCTGTTTCCCTCTTGACTACGGATCTTATCACTCGCAGTCTGACTCCCAAGGATAAGTTTTTGGCATTCGGAGTTTGTCTGAATTCGGTAACCCGATGGGGGCCCCTAGTCCAAACAGTGCTCTACCTCCAAAACTCTTCCCTTGAGGCTAGCCCTAAAGCTATTTCGGAGAGAACCAGCTATCTCCAGGTTCGATTGGAATTTCACCGCTACCCACACCTCATCCCCGCACTTTTCAACGTACGTGGGTTCGGGCCTCCAGTAAGTGTTACCTTACCTTCACCCTGGACATGGGTAGATCACCTGGTTTCGGGTCTACGACCTCATACTCATTCGCCCTATTCAGACTCGCTTTCGCTGCGGCTCCGTCTTTCTGACTTAACCTTGCATGAAATCGTAACTCGCCGGTTCATTCTACAAAAGGCACGCTATCACCCATTAACGGGCTCTAACTACTTGTAGGCACACGGTTTCAGGATCTTTTTCACTCCCCTTCCGGGGTGCTTTTCACCTTTCCCTCACGGTACTGGTTCACTATCGGTCACTAGGGAGTATTTAGCCTTGGGAGATGGTCCTCCCGGATTCCGACGGAATTTCACGTGTTC
>NZ_CM200277.1:357500-480000 GCF_051842975.2 Bacillus sp. Hm123 | reverse complement strand
CGGGCGCAAATTATATTATATATGCGGCCGAGAGGACTTGAACCTCCACGGGGTCTCCCCCACTAGGCCCTCAACCTAGCGCGTCTGCCATTCCGCCACGACCGCTTAATGATGCGACAGAATTTTATTATAGCACTTCTTTTCAATTAAAGCAATACTTTTTAAAAAAAAATAACATTTTAGATGATCACAGCTACACCTATAAATGGTGAGCCATGAAGGACTCGAACCTTCGACCCTCTGATTAAAAGTCAGATGCTCTACCAACTGAGCTAATGGCTCGGAAAATGGCTGGGCTAGAAGGATTCGAACCTTCGCGTGACGGAATCAAAATCCGCTGCCTTACCGCTTGGCTATAGCCCAACATTTCAAATAAAACAAAAATGACCCGTACGGGATTCGAACCCGTGTTACCGCCGTGAAAGGGCGGTGTCTTAACCGCTTGACCAACGGGCCAGTATGGCGGAGAAGGAGGGATTTGAACCCTCGCGCCGGTTACCCGACCTACACCCTTAGCAGGGGCGCCTCTTCAGCCTCTTGAGTACTTCCCCAAAATATGGCTCCGCAGGTAAGATTCGAACTTACGACCGATCGGTTAACAGCCGATTGCTCTACCACTGAGCTACTGCGGAATAATCAACTCGTCTCATCGACAATTTATATTATATTAAAATGACACAAGAGAGTCAACACATTTTTTTAAAAACAACGAAGTTTTTTGAAAGAATATATTCTCTCTGTTGACGTGCTTACTAAAGTTATCAGTAAACAAAAGGAATGTCAACTAGCAAATCATTTTCATAAAATCTTTTCTTCTTTAAACACAAGTGTACCTTTGCACTTTCCACAAACGTAACGAGCTGTGTTGATTCTTCTCGCACGCCTATAAGTTAAAGAACAACTTGTGCACTGATAAAGCAATTGACGGCTTTTCCTTTTAGGACGATCGCTTGTTAATGGCGTGCAATGTCTTGGAGCACCCACTTCTTTCATTAATTGCTTAAAATCATAATCACGATGCTTATACCCTTTCCCGAGCAAATGCAAATGATAATGGCATAGTTCATGCTTAATAATCCCGACTAGCTCTTCTTCTCCGAATGCTTCCAAGTATTTTTTATTAATTTCAATATTGTGCGACTGTAATAGATATCGTCCACCTGTTGTTTTCAGGCGGTGATTGAACACCGCCTGATGAAGAAAAGGGCGGCCGAAAATTTCTCGTGAAATCTTTTCAACTAAGCTTTGTAGTTCTTCATTCGTCATTTCTCGTCCACCCTGTTCTCTTTATTCTTTCCTATCAATCATTGTCAATGATACTCGTCCTTTATTCTGATCAATTTGCTCCACCCAAACGGTTACGACATCACCTACGGCCACAACATCAAGCGGGTGTTTCACAAAGCCTTTTTTCAACTTAGAGATGTGGACTAGACCGTCTTCCTTTACTCCAACATCCACAAATGCACCGAAATCGACGACATTTCTAACCGTTCCTTGCAATTCCATTCCCGGTTTTAAATCTTCTAGCTTTAATACATCCGTCTTCAATAATGGCTTTTGCAATTCATCACGCAGGTCTCGCCCTGGCTTTTGCAACGCTTCGATAATATCCTTCATCGTTAACGTACCAAGTTCTAGCGATTTGGCTGTTTGTTCTATATCTAGTGCGTTAAGAGCCGAGCTAAGTTCATTTGTGCCAATGTCCACTGTTGAGAAGCCGATACTTTGCAGCAGCTTCTTCACCGCTGAATAGTTCTCTGGATGGATCGCCGTTTGATCAAGCTTTTCTTTTCCTGTTAGTATTCTTAAAAAGCCGATACTTTGCTCAAAGGTTTTCGCTCCAAGTCGAGGCACTTTTTTCACTTCAGACCGCTGAGTAAATTTTCCGTTTTCTTCTCTAAATTTAACGATATTATTGGCTACCGTTTTGTTGAGGCCTGCTACATATTGCAAAAGAGAAGCGGAAGCGGTATTTAAGTTCACACCGACTTGGTTGACGGCAGTTTCAACGACAAACGTTAACGAATCATTTAGTTTCTTTTGGGACACATCATGCTGGTATTGACCAACACCTACTGATTTCGGATCAATTTTCACTAGTTCAGCTAGTGGATCTTGTAATCTGCGAGCGATAGAAACAGCACTTCTTTCTTCTACTTGAAGATCAGGGAATTCTTCGCGTGCAATATCTGATGCGGAATAAACACTTGCTCCTGCTTCGTTGACAATCATATAAGCGATTGGTCTGTCGTTTGATTTAATCATATCGACAACGAATTGTTCCGTTTCTCTTGAAGCTGTTCCATTCCCAACAGCCACTAGCTCAATTTCGTATTGATCTAATAGTTGCTTAAATAACTTTTCTGCTTCTGCTCTTTTCGCTTTAGGTGGATGCGGATAAATTACACCGATATAAAGTACTTTTCCCGTCTCATCAACAGCCGCCAGCTTGCAGCCTGTCCGATAGGCTGGATCAACACCTAATACCATTTTTCCTTTCAACGGTGGCTGAAGCAGTAGTTTTCTTAAGTTCTCTGAGAAAATATGAATCGCTTGGTCTTCTCCTTTTTCTGTTAGCTCATTTCGTACCTCTCGTTCAATGGAAGGTTGAATTAACCGTTTATAAGCATCCTGCAACGCTTCAGATACAAAAGTAGCCGCTGAGCTCTGTTCATTTTTAATATATCGCTTCGTTAAATAGTGGATGACTTTGTCGATATCAGCTTGAATAGTCACCTTTAACACGCCTTCTTTTTCTCCACGATTGAGAGCAAGGGTGCGATGAGGAACGATACGAGCAACTGGTTCTTCATATGAATAATACATTTCAAAAATGTTCTTCTCATCTTCTGCATCTTTTTTCAGAGTAGATTGAATCACACCCGTACGAAAGCTTTCTTTACGAATCCATTCTCGAATTTGTGCATCGTCTGCCACAGCTTCTGCGATGATATCCATCGCTCCTTGGATCGCCTCTTCTATTGAAGCAACTTCTTTCTCTGCTGAAATATACTTTTTCGCTTCTTCTTCAACAGGAGGTGCAGCAGGTAACGATAACATCCATTCCGCCAATGGCTCTAACCCTTTTTCCTTTGCAACAGATGCTTTCGTTCGTCTCTTTTGCTTGTAAGGTCGGTATAAGTCTTCCACCGCCTGCATCTTGTCGGCTGCTAAAATTTTCGCTTTTAATTCCTTCGTTAGCTTTCCTTGTTCCTCAATTGAACGAAGCACTTCTTCTTTGCGCTGAACGAGATTTTGTACATATGTATAACGATTCATGAGGGTGCGAATTTCTACTTCATCCAATGCTCCCGTCATTTCTTTACGATATCGGGCGATAAAAGGTACGGTTGCCCCTTCTTCAATTAACGAGATAACGGCCCGTACCTTTTTTAGCTCAATATTTTCTTCTTGAGCGACCTGCTTTAAAATGCTTTCGCGGTCTTGAATCTTTTCCTCAGACATACTTTTGCCCTCCATTTCTTCATTTCTTTATTTTAACAGATTGACACCCCTCAATTAAAATGAAACGACAAGAAAAAAGCCTGCGATAATTAAAGCAGGCTACCAACAATAAACGTACAATCATCATTTGATTGCATCGACTCTTCTTCAAGAATATCCGCAATGGATACTAATTTCTCCTTACTTAACAATGATTTGACATTCAGGAGGTTAAGACCATCTGAATGCAAAATAAATTTACAATTAGGTTCATAGACAAATCTTTGTGTTCGGTACTTTTGTGCGCGTCCTGATAAAAAGCCCCTCACCGGAAGAGGGTATGTTAGTTTTCCCAGTTCCGTATATAAATAGAAACGAACATTTCCGACACAGCTGTATTCAAACTCTTGCCTTGCTAAATAAACTTTCATGATTGCAACCGCTGCTCCCCTTTTATGCTGTAGCGATTCATTACTTAGACGCATTAATTCATCTACATCTTCATGGTGGTGCTCACTAACTACCGCGATCACTGCATCAGCAGACTCGTTAGCCAACTCACCGCTACCAAGGCCATCAGCAAGTACACAAATAAAATAATCTGTTGCTTCATAAATAAAATAGCTATCACCGCATAATGAGTTCCCGTTTTTAGCTACTTGATTCGCATAAATTTCTATTTGTTGACTATCATAATGAATCATTAGGATAATCGCTCCGTTATGAGAGATTCCTTCTCAATCGCTTCTTTTAGTTTTTTAATGGCCTTGCGCTGCAGTCGAGATACGTGCATTTGCGAAATCCCTAGCTTTTCACCTGTATCCTTTTGGCTCATATTTTCTATGTAGGTACATTGAATGATTTGCCGTTCGCGATCAGATAATACATGAAGAACCTTATTAAGAACGAGGCGTTGATCTACTTTTTCATAGCCTTCATCTTGACTGCCGACGATATCAAGAAGAGTGACTGTACTTCCATCAGAATCCGCTTCAATCGAGTGATCAACAGACAATGCTTGATAGCTTTTCCCCATTTCCATCGCCTCAAGCACTTCCTCTTCTGATATTTCCAGATGGCGAGCAATTTCCTCTACTTTTGGCGATCGCTGCAAGCTTGTCGTTAGCTCCTCCACTGTCGCTTTAATTTTCGGTCCAAGCTCCTTAATTCTTCTCGGCACATGCACACTCCACGTTTTATCTCGTAAAAAACGCTTAATTTCCCCTACAATTGTCGGGATAGCAAATGCCTCAAAGTTTTTCCCATACGAATCATCATATCTTCTAATTGCTCCTAGCAGGCCCATCATTCCGACTTGTACGATATCCTCGTGATAACTTTTTCCTTTTGAATATTTCCGCGCAATCGACTCTACTAGTCCTTGATAATGCTTCACTAGCTTTTCTTGTGCTTCTTCATCGTTACTTTGTTGATACGCTTGAATCCATTCAACGGCTTGCTTTTTCGATTCTCGATTAGGTTGAGACGACTTGTGCATCCCTCTCCACCTGCTCTCCTTCAAGGTACTTTGTCATCAACAAAGTAATCCCTTCATTTTGATGAACTTTCACTTCATCCATTAATGTTTCAATGAGAAATAACCCTAAGCCTCCTTCGCGCAGAAACTCAACAGAATGATCGGTATATGGACCTAAAGCTCTCTTTGTATTTAAAAAATTAAAGCTTTGACCATGATCAGCTACCATCACTTCTAAATGTTTGCTATATAACGCGAAGCCAACAATGACTTCTCCTTCCTCACTACCTTGATAAGCATGTTGCACAGCATTTGTAATCGCTTCGCTTGTCGCTATTTTTAAATCTTCAATCGCATCATATGTAAAGCCCATTCTGCTGGCGATCCCCGATAATGTCAATCTGATTACTCCTACAAATTCCGGCTTCGCAGGAATTTTCATCTCGATGTATTCAAAATCTTTCATTGTTATACGCCACCTTCTACTTCAGAATGAATATTCATAATACCGGACAGTCCTGTAATATCAAACAATCGTTTCAATCTTCCAGATAACCCAACTAATTGAAGTGTCCCATTTTTTGCATTTAAGCTTTTAAATAAACCGACAAAAATCCCCAAACCCGTGCTATCCAAATACGTAACGTCCGTTAAATCAATGATTAAGGTTTGATTCGCTTTGACATGCGGAAAAACGGTTTCCTGCAGTTTAGGCGCTGTATACACATCAAGCTCTCCTCCAATATACACCTTTGTATATTGGTCCATTTCTTCTACATTAATCGTAATATTCATTTTATCCACCTCTTTCAGCCGCATGATCGATTTCATATCTTAAATTTCTACCCAATATTACTACCTCTAAACCTCTATTTATTGCACTCGCTTTAAAATAATCAACGTAAAATCATCACGCAATTGAAATTCTTGCAAATATTCGAGATCGCGATATACGTTGTTCACAATCTCTTGTGCCTCTAAATGGATATATTGTTCGATGTAGCTAATAAGTGTCTCCGTTTCAATAAACCCTTCTTTCGTTCGACACTCTGTTACACCGTCAGACATCAGCAAAATGACATCTCCAACCTCCACTCTTTTTTCATATTGGCGATATTTCGTTTTTTTATCCACACCAAGCACGAGTCCTTTTGCATACAACTCTTCAAATTTCTTCGTTTGATGATTATAAAAGAACCCTGGTTCATGACCGGCTGATGAATAATAAAATATATGATTGCGGATGTTGTACGTTCCATAAAACATCGTAATAAACATCGTAGGGTCAACATTTTGTTCAACGACACGATTTAAACTTTCTAACACAACGTTTGGCTCTAGACTCCCCTCAGGTAAGCTGTCCATAGAATATTTAATCATCGACATACACAGAGCAGCTGGGATTCCTTTTCCAATAATATCCGCTACCGCTACACTGACCGTATGATTGTCATCGTGGACAAAATGATAATAATCTCCGCTCATTCGCCTAGCAGGTACACTAATAGCACCAATATCGAGCGAAGAAACGTCAGGGATTTGCGTACCTAATAAAGTTTGCTGCATGCTAGCGGCTACTTCGATTTCACTCTGTAACTCTTGTTGGAAGGTACGCAAGCTTTGATGTTCCCGATAAGCTAAGCCGTAGCTAATCATTACCTCTAACAGAATATCTAAAGCGAGAAGAACAGGCTGAGGAATGTTAGATTCTAATTCCATGATGGCTGTTTTATGAATGCTGATCATTTCTTCAGGGGATATTTTGTGTTCCATCGCCTGTCTACTAAACTTTTGGCTTAAGTATAGAGCGTGCTCATCTTGTTCTTTTATATAGCTTTCGAGAAGTTCTTTATATTGCTCCTGAATGCTTTCTTTAAAGTCCATGTTTGCCCTCCTAACGGAGCCACTTAATTGCCTTAATTAACGTTCCTTCTCCTGGATTTGACTCGATTGAAAATTCATCCATTAATCGTTTCACACCTGGCAAACCAGCTCCAAGCCCCCCAGATGTGGAAAAGCCATCCTCCATAACCTTTCGGATATCAGGAATCCCTGGTCCTTGATCGTTTGATATAATTACTAAACCAACTTTACCTACTGCCTCTGTCTTTTCTATCTGAATATCCCCTTCTCCTGCATACAAATAAATATTTCGAGCTAATTCACTGATAGCGGTTGTAATTCGAGCCTGATCTACTGTACCAAAGCCAAGATCTTTAGCCACATTTCTTCCTAGCTGTCTAGCCGCTACAATGTCCCATTCACTTATAATCTTGACGCTAGAATCCATAGATTAGTCCTCCAATTCCTGTTGAAGTTTCTCCAACCCTTTTTCTAAATCTAGAGCAGTCAAGACATCTTCGAGACGAATCCCCAACTCAATTAACGTAATAGCAACAGCTGGCTGAACCCCTGTAACAACCACTTTCGCTCCCATCAGCTTAGACATACTAATTACATCCCCAAGAACTTTCGCAATGAAAGAATCAATAAAATCAATTGACGTAAAATCTATGACAACCCCTCTAGCACTCGTTTCATGAATCTTACGAAGAAGATCCTCTTGAAATTGCAGAGCTGTTTGATCGTCTAATTCCCATTGAATAGAGATTAACAAACAATCATATAGTTTTAAGATCGGAATTCTCACATTCCTCCCTCCACTTCAATAATTTTTCGATCTGTCAACGCTAACGCTTGTTCAATTCCTTTCTTTAGCGTACTTGTCGTCAGTACTTGTTCTAAATTAATCCCTAAAGTAACGATCGTCTGGGCAATTTCTGGGCGAATCCCGACGATCATGCATTTCGCTCCTACTAAATGAACCGCATCGGCTGCTTGGATCATATGATGAGCCACCATTGTATCAACGACAGGCACACCAGTAATATCAATCAACACTACTTCGGAACGATATTTGACGACGCCATTCAATAAGTTTTCCATAATCAGTTTTGCTCGCTCTGTATCAATTGTACCGACAAGCGGCATCACTGAAATCTTTTCAAACACTGGAATCAGTGGAGCAGATAACTCCTGTAAAGCAATCTTTTGCAATGATACTGTCCGCTCCCAATAGTCCGAATAAGAATCGATAATCGTATTATTCATCGGAAACATCCAACGATTGAACTCTGATGAAAATTCAATATAATTCTCTTTATCAATAATTCCTCGTTCCTTCATACCGTTAGATACAATTTGACTAAAAGTATTCAAACCTAGATTAACAACGGTTAGTGGCCAACCTAAGTGAACAATCTTTCTAGCGAATTCTTCCACTCTAGATTGAAACTCTTGCTCCGTTTCAACAAAATTGGAGATCAACAATTCGATGAACTCTCTGCTCGTTTTAGTAAACATTCGATCAGACATCATCGTAACCGCTTGATCATCAGCCTCCTTTTTCATCCAAAGAATCCATTGATCTAATATTTCACTTTTATTCGATTGTACATAGTTAAAGATAAGTTTACGCATACAGACATCTCCAATTCACTAGATTTTACACTTAGATCAGCACTACTTGAAAGGTCAAGGCGACCGAGAACTGATGCCATTCTTGTTTACCTCTTATTTATTTGTTCTTTCCCTTACACTCATATTAAATATTATAATGTTTATCGGACTAATTAAAAAGCAGAAGCCTGCAAAATGCCCTCACTCCTAATTCTGCACAAAAAAATAAGACGCCTACTAGATTGCTCTAGTAAACGTCTTTCTAAAATTGAATAAGGCCTAAACTAATTTGCAAGGCATCATCTACTTTTTCCATCATTTCCTCATCAAGCTGAGTGATTTTGTCCGTTAATCTTTGTTTATCAATCGTTCGAATTTGTTCGAGAAGAATAACGGAATCTCGCTCAAAGCCATAACGCTTTGCATCAATTTCAACATGTGTAGGCAACTTAGCTTTTTGAATTTGCGCTGTTATAGCAGCAACAATAATAGTGGGACTGAACCGATTCCCAATGTCGTTTTGAACCACTAGCACAGGCCGCATTCCGCCTTGCTCTGAACCGACAACAGGGGACAGGTCTGCGAAATATACGTCACCACGTTTAACTATCACACGGATTATCCTCCACTTACTAAACGTTCTACAGTATTACCTGCTTCATACTCCGCTTGCATCGCTTCAGAGGCAATAGCTAAATTGATCTTCGCCATTTCCATATAACCGCGTCTCATCGATTCTGTAATTTGACGCTTCTTTCTCTCACGAAGATACATTTTCGTTGCCCTGTAGATAAACTCACTGCGGTTAATATTTTCTTGATCTGCAAAACTGTCTAACTCTTTCACAAATTGCTGCGGTAAGCGAATAAATACCTCTGTTGTTGCGCTAGATTCAGACACGAACTACACCTCCACCAATCACTACACCCGTCTCCTTAACTGTCAACTTCATAATACCATCTTTTCATCCCTGATGGAAGACGAAATCCAAATTCCTGCTAATTTCATAAAACAATTGCAGAAATCCCTCGAAAAGCCTCCATTCTCCTAGAAAATACACAAAAATTGTTATCCTAGTAGCGGATTAATCACTTGAACAACTTTCCCCTGTTGTCTATATACTCTTGGTACACGCGCCGTAATCACACAAGGCACTTCATAGTTAATTGTCTCCAATCGATCAGCAATTTCATCCATGGAAATTTCTTCATTGTCTTGTTTACCAATGAGAGTAACTGTCGCACCTAAAGGCTTTTCGCTAGACAATCGAATCATGCATTGATCCATGCAAACCCGCCCTACAATTGGTACTCGTTTCCCTTCTACAAGCACATGCTGACTTTGAAGCTTTCTAATCCAGCCGTCCGCATAACCGATTGGTAAAGTCGCAATCCACTCTTCACCTTCCGCTTCATACGTAGCACCATAGCTTACTTTTTCACCTTTTTGGATTTTTTTGATGTGAACGATTTTCGTATGAAGAGAAAAAGCTTGCTTTAAAGAAAATGGGAGAACCGCTTTCATTTCCTGCGAAGGCGTTAACCCGTACATCGAAATCCCCAAACGAACGGTGTTAAAATAAGCTTTTTCATGCCGCAAAGTAGTGGCACTGTTGGCACAATGAATATAAGGTGGCTTTTCCTCTAACGATTCAACCATAGCATTGAAACGAGCTAATTGTTGATCAAAATACGTTGTATCGAGCTCATCCGCCGTCGCGAAGTGTGTAAAGAGACCTTCAAATGCGAATTTAGGTGATTGGTTAATGAAAGCAACCATCTCTTGCAGGTCTTCCGTCGTTCTCACTCCTAATCTCCCCATGCCTGTATCACATTTAATATGAACATTTAATACTTGATCACTAGATAAATGTTTTTCTGCTTCTTGAAGCCACTCTAGTTGATAAACAGTCAGTGAAATATTATGTTCAGCTGCTAAAGCGGCATCAGTTGATCGACTAGCTCCAAGCACTAAAATCGGCACTTCCAACTTTGACTTAGTTAAAGATAACGCTTCATCTAAAAAGGCAACAGCTAAACCATGAGCCCCTGCTCGAACAGCAGCCTCAGCTATCGGTACATCCCCATGGCCATATGCATTTGCTTTCACAACCGCAAATAACTTCTCATCTGCAGGGAGTAACTTCAACGCCTCTTTCACATTATAGTCAATATCATCCAAATTTATTTCTGCCCAAGTATCACGATAAAAATCCATAGCAACCCCCACTCGCCATCTTCTTCTTTCCGATGTTTGTTCACGATTTCATACAATTCTTAATTCTAAACCTAAACCACATCATGTCAACACCGAAATGCGGAAGGCGCTGTCCAGCGGCGTATGGGCTGGAGCCATCCGATCGAGATAAAGGAAACACGATGAACGTAGTGAATCGATGTTGACTTATCGCAAGGAGGAGGGTAGAAGTCCACTAGCCGCTAGCGCCTGGAGCTAGACACCGAAATGCGGAGACGACTGTTTAGACACGACAAGCAAATGTTCTGACACTGGAAAGGCGACAAGCCTTGGAAGTGGCAGGTTATTTGACTCGAGTGTCTAGGAGGCGGAGCTAGACAACAACGAAATGCGGAAGGCGCTGTTTAGCGACGTATGGATTGTAGTGATCCGATCGAGATAAAGGAAACACGGTGAGCGTTAGTGAACCGATGTTGACTTATCGCAAGGAGGATCATGGAAATCCACTAGTCGCTAGCGCCTGGAGCTAGACAACAACGAAATGCGGAGCCAACTTGATCAGCCGCGAAAAGCAAAAGGCGAGCCGGCTGAAAGGTTGCTTTTTAACCTTTTAGACGGATTGACTTTTGACCTCGAGCGGCTAGTTGGTGGAGCTAGACACCGAAATACAGAGACGACTTTTAGGCAAAGAAAAAAGGAACGCTGACTCCGTTCCTTCCCACAACATCCTTAAGTTTCGTCTTATTATTTCTCCATCGACATTTTCATCGAGCGTGCTACTTCAATCATTTCGCCTTTGGATAGATCTTTAGAGGCTAACATAAAGTCTACTCCTTGATACGACCAAGAAATAGACTTATCAGATACCACACCAAACGAGTGGCCAAGGTCCGCTACTTCTCCATTAACTTCATTCATTTGCATAGAAGCAGCTGGCAGTACTTCCGCTCTTTCCTGAACAACGGTAAAAGATTTGTCGCCTCCGTACGTAAGAACAACTCTTGTACCATTAGTTGTTACAATTTCATTTTCTTCCAACAAGCTACTTCCAGTAATATTTCCATCTGGATAATGAACAGCTAATTCTTTATTTTCTGGTTGAGCCATCACCGGCATTTCTAATTGTGCACCTGTCATATTTTTCTTCACATCAAAAGATTCTTTATCAATTTTCGCGTCAAATTCCATTGTGGAAAATTCTACAACAACGAGCGCTTTGCGATCAGGGTCCATAACTTTGACGGAGACAGGGGTTAAATCCTTCTTTTTAAACCGTATTTCTTGAGATGGTAGCATATGACTGTTTGGATATCGTGTTTTTGTTTCAAATACAAAATGCTCATCTGTTTCTTTAAAGTTTGCCTCTTTATCTGCTAGAATATCTTTCACTAACGATTCGTACAAATAAGCTTGACTACTATTTCGCGGCCAATCGCTTTGAAACTTGAAACTTTTATTCAATGCAGGAGTTAATACATAAACACCAGTTTCATTTTTTAAAATCATTTGGCTTTGATCTTTCTTATCAGTCGATAATGCCACTCGATAAAACTGGTGTTCCCGATTCCAAATATCCACATCGTATATTTGTTTTTCCTCCCCAGCCTGCAACGTCATTTTCGCTTTCGCTTTATAACCAACCACTTCCTCCGCTTTCTCGTTTAAATCCCCCATTACCTCCTCTTTTGATTTTGCCCCACAAGCTGAAAGAATGACTAAAGCGAACAAACATATAAGCCACACTAGCCTTCTATTCCTCATGATTTCACAACCCCTTTCGCACTAAAAATATATGAGACAACCATTCAGATTATGATTGTTGCGAAAGGAAGATTGACGCTCACATCAAAGCTGTTCAATAACGACTTGCGCCGCGGCAAATTCTTTACTATGCGTAATCGATAAATGAACCCCTTCAAAAATTGGCGCTTTTATGTACGGCTTACCTCGCTCATCAACAGCTGTTTCAATATTTTGAAAGGACAATTCTTTACCTATTCCTGTCCCGTACGCTTTAGAAAAAGCTTCTTTAGCCGCAAAACGACCAGCGGCATATTCAAATTTACGTTGGCCGCTTCGACTGTGAAATACTTCTCGTTCAGCTATCGTTAATATTCGTTCAAGAAACTTCGGCTGCCTTTCTATAAGTTGTTGAATTCGCGATATTTCCACAATATCCATACCGATTCCTCGTATCATTTCTTCACCCACATCTATTTTCTTCGTCTCTCTTATACCATCGATACACACTATGTGCATCATTTATGGAGGCATCGATCATTTTTGATTTCTTACCTACCGCTCCACTTTTGATCACCGCAGAAAAGGAGGCTAACTCCTTCCTTTTTTGCCAAGGTGTTTGCGTAAAACTTACTGACTGGATGTACGCTTTCTTCATCATAACCGTACATCTGCTCAAACGTCGATACCGGATCGTTAACTGATCTTCCGTTAATAGCCATCCTGCGGTTCGATAACAGCTCACCCCATAAACGATAGCAAGCAACAATAGCGCACTAGACCATAAACCATTCGGCCAAAAATACCAGCTCACTCCTATAATTGGCAAGATGACATAATAGCTTTTTCTTAAAACATATCTCCCTCTAGCTTTTTTCGGAGCTGGACAAAACTGATCAGGGAAAGAATAGTCTGGAAAAATATCCTTCAACAAATGAAGAGCAGCTTCTTTTTTAATCATCGGAAGTAAAATGATACTAGCGCCTTCTTCAGCAGGTGCTGCCCCTCCAGCACTTTCAAGTTGAACCGAACAATAGCCAGCAAGCTGACGAAGCGGATTCTCCACAATTGTGATCCCTTGAATCCGAGTAAAAGGAATCGTGATTTGTCGTTTTTCAAGCAATCCTCTTTGAATAACGATATGTTCATCATTCATTTTTAACGTAAAATCTTGGTACTTCAGCAACGTTAAAATAACGGAAATGACCCAGGCGATAAACAACACAACAAATACAACGATAGAAATGAACAACACACCATACTCAATAAAGCGAGACGCCTCTTCAAATACTTTCTCATAAGGAATCAGTTCATCAAATTGAGATAAAAAAGCAACGACAGCGGAAATCACCACTCCTACACCGCCTGAAGTAGCCGCTAACAGTAACAACTCCGATAGCTTCGCTTTATATACCACTTTAGTTGTTTCTTGCACTTCTTCCGTCTCTTCTTGTTGTTCTACTTCCGCACTTACTCTATGCTTCTCACGGCTAATCATCTCTTTTAAGGCTGTGGCCTCTTCTTTCGTAATAGCTGTTAACTCAGCTTCAGACTTTGTCGGGTCACTAGAGCCTGCCGTTTCAATCGTCAATTTCTCTAGACCAAACATCTGCTGCAAAATTCCTTCTGAGCTATCTAAACTTTGAATACGCTCAATTGGTATGTAACGCTTCTTTTTGACGAAAAGACCGTATTCAATTCTTAATTCCCCTTCTTCTACCCAATAAGCAAAACGTAGCCATTTCACTATTCCACTTACTAATAAAAATAAAATTAATACGCCCATCCCGATCATCGGAAGATAATCCCAAAATTCAACTTTCGGTTTATTATTCACAAAGAAAACGAGAACAAGTGGCAAAATGAGATTTTTTAATTCCTTGAAAACATTCGAGACTGCAGCAATCGGATGAAGTCGTTTCGGCTCAGACATCTTCTGTCGCCACCCTTGCCAAATTAGAAATCATCTTTCGCATCTCTTCGGCTTCCTCCATCTCAACAGCAGGAATTTCATGAACGGTCGCTGCCGTTGAAACTTTAATACCCGCTAAGCCATACTTCCTTAAAACAGGCCCTTGTTCTGTATCAACATGTTGCACACGAATCATCGGAATTAGTGTTCGACGCGTGATGATCACGCCATGTTGCAATTCAATTTCTTGCTCCCTCACCTCATATCGCCAACGATTCCAACGCAACTTCGGCAGGAGATAAACGAAAAGGAAGAACATTAACACTCCCGCTAAAATTAATACGCCGATCACCCATAACGGCCCGTCGTTCATAAAAGCAAACACGCCTCCTCCTATCAACAACAACCAAACAATTACTGTACTGATCATCCCTGATATTCTCCATACTGTCAGAGCTTTTTTGGATATTCTCTTTCTAGGCTCTACCATCTATCACTCACGACCTTTTTTATTTATCCCGCATGAACGGGTTGTAACGCCCCATGGATTGAAGCTTCACTTTATATTCATTAACGTATGTATTCGAAAAAAGTTTCATTTATGGTAAAAAAAAGCACAGGAATAGCCTGTGCTTTTTTATCAATTATTATTGAGAAGAAAATTTTCTTCTTGTATTTTTGCGGTCTCTATTGTAAGAACGGTTGTTGCTAGATGAACGGTTCCCTTGACGATTACCGCCAGATTTTCTAGAGTTCGAATTTTTCGAACGGAAGTTATCTCTTTTTTGAGGAAGAGACGCTTCACTTGTAATACGTACAGGTGTACGATCTGGCTCTTTCGTAATCAATTTAAGAGCTGCGGCTACTAATTGATCCGCATCATATTGATCAAGAAGCTCTTTTGCAAATGATTTATATTGAGAAAGATCATTTTTAGCTACACTTTCTTCTAATTCATTTACAGCAGCACGTTGTTGACCGATCATTGCGTCGTCCCAAGTAGGAGCAGACATTGGTGTCATACGTTTCTTCGTTGTTCTTTCTACTTCTTTCAAATAGCTCATTTCTCTCGGCTCAACGAAAGTAACAGCCATTCCTTCTTTTCCAGCACGTCCCGTACGACCAATGCGGTGTACATAACTTTCTGGATCTTGAGGGATATCATAGTTGTATACATGCGTAACACCGGAAATATCTAAGCCACGAGCTGCTACGTCTGTAGCTACAAGAACATCAATTTTTCCTTCTTTAAAACGTTTTAACACAGTTAAACGCTTCGCTTGGCTTAAATCACCATGGATACCTTCTGCTTGGTAACCACGAAGACTTAAAGCATTCGCTAACTCATCTACACGACGTTTCGTTCTGCCGAAAATGATCGCAAGTTCTGGAGAGTGAACATCGATCAAACGAGATAACACGTCGAATTTATCACGTTGCTGTACTTTCACAAAGTATTGATCAATGTTTGAAACCGTCATTTCTTTCATTTTCACACGAATTGTTTCAGGCTCATTCATAAATCTTTCAGCTATCGCACGGATTTGCTTAGGCATTGTTGCCGAGAACAACAAGGTTTGACGTTCAGTCGGCACGTGGGAAAGAATAGCTTCAATATCTTGAATGAAGCCCATGTTTAACATTTCATCTGCTTCGTCTAATACAAGAGTTTGCAAATGATCTAATTTTAACGTTTTGCGGTTAATATGGTCTAAAATTCGCCCAGGTGTACCTACAATGATATGTGGACGTTTTTTCAACGCACGAATTTGACGCTGAATATCTTGCCCACCATATACAGCTAGAATACCTACACGCTTGCCTCCGCCGATCTTATATAGCTCTTCAGAAACTTGAATCGCTAATTCTCGCGTAGGAGCAATAATTAACCCTTGAATTGAATGGTCATGCATATCAATCTTTTCAATCATCGGAATACCGAAAGCCGTCGTTTTACCTGTACCTGTTTGGGCTTGACCGATAATATCTCTACCTTCAAGTCCAACTGGAATTGTCGCCGCTTGGATCGGTGTTGCTTCTTCAAACCCCATTTTATCAATAGCTTTTAAAGTGGCTTCACTTAAATTTAAATCTTTAAATTTCGTCAATAGTTTTCTTCTCCTTCTATTTCAGCTACCGTATCACACAAAAAATACTCTTCATGACATGAGAAGAGTAAAAGTTATTGTTATCATACCATCTGCATCAATCAATTTCAATGGATATTTAACTAACTTTACTACTTCTATTTAAAAAAGTAAAGATCTTATTAAACAATTCTTCCTTATCACCTGTGTGACAAATATGATGCTTAGCTGTTTTGGAGTAATAAATTTCTTTATCTTCGGAAGAAATCTTTCGATAAATAAAATCAGCACTTTTCGGAGGAACGATTCCATCCGCAAGGCCTTGTGCGATGAAAGTAGGCACATGTATTTTTTCAATAAGCGGTGTAATTTGCTTCACCATTTTTCTAAATTGCTGCGTGGCTGACAACGGTGTAGACAATAGCTTATTTTTATAACGTGAAAATAGCTCATTTTCGACTAATCGCCCATTTTTGGCATCCTTCAACATTTCACGTATATCCACAAGCAATTGACCTGCATTAATATATTTAGCAGCTGCGCTCAATAATATAAGTTTTTCTACCGGATATTTTTCTGCCAAGTATACCGAAATCAGTCCGCCCATAGAAAAACCAACAACATATACTTCTTCGCACTGCGACAAAAGCGTCTGCAATTCTTTCTCTGCATGCTCAAGCCATTGCCCATAATTCACACCTTTTAAACTGAGCGTTTCTCCATGCCCTGGCAAAGTAGGTACAACAATTTTCCAATTGGTCTTCTCTTTTAAATAATTAGCGAGTGGTTCTACTTCATAAGGGGAACCAGTAAAGCCATGAATACATAGACACCCAATCATATTTTCACCCGTTTTTTATTGATTCGTCATTAGAATGACTAAATGAACGAAAAACATCGAGGGACTTTTCTTACCTCGATGTTTTTTCAGCTCACTCACTAGCTAAAGCTTGAACAACTTCCTCTAGCTTCATTCCTCTTGATGCCTTCACTGTAATTAACTCTCCACCTGTAACAATCGATGATAATTTCGCAATTAACTCTTGTTTATCGGTAAAGGCGAAAATTCGGTCTTCACCGAGTGAATTTTTCGCACCAGCAGCGATGAATTGACCTAATCGTCCAAATGTAAAGAGGTAATCAATTGCCTCACTATCTACCGTTTGACCAACTTGATAGTGGAAAAGCTCCTCATCTAAACCAAGCTCTAGCATATCCCCAAGAACTAAGATTCTCTTATCAAATCCTGGCATTTGTGCGGTTAGTTCAATAGCGGCTTTCATAGAGGTCGGACTAGCATTATACGTATCATTGATGAGTTTCACTCCACGAACTCCTTCAACCCACTCCATCCGCATCTTTGTTAATTCTACAGACTGCAAACCTGCTTTCATATTCTTACAATCGATTCCCATTTCATGAGCAACGAGCATTGCCGCCATCGCATTGGATACGTTATGACGACCAAGAACCGGCAAAACAAACTCAACCTCTGGGGCTACATTGACTGTAAAGCGGTTCCCTGTTTGTAACGCTTCGACTGTTAATGGATATAAATCATTGCTTTCTTCAAATCCAAATGTTTTCGTCTGAACAGTCTCCATATTGTCTATAGCATCTTTTAGTAACGGCTCATCACCATGATAAATGAGACATCCTTTTTCCGATAAGCCACTGATAATTTCTAACTTCGCCTCAGCGATGGCTTCTCTTGAACCAAGATCTTGTAAATGAGATTCACCGATATTTGTAATCACAGCGATATCTGGGGAAGCGAGCTTCGTTAATAATTCGATTTCACCTTTACTGCTCATCCCCATCTCTAACACAGCGACTTCGGTTTCGTGACTTAAAGACAAAATCGTTAACGGTAGGCCAATATGATTATTGTAATTACCTTCTGTTTTTTGCACTTTATATTTTAATGATAAAAGGCTTGTGATCATATCTTTTGTTGTTGTCTTTCCATTGCTCCCTGTAATGCCGACTACTTTAAGCTCTAGTTCATTACGGTAAGCTTTCGCTAACTGTTGCAGTGCTGTTAACGTATCCTCAACAATAAGAATGGGTAAATCCTCTGGTGGATTAGGCACATCCTTTTGCCACAAGGCTGCACCCGCTCCTTGTTCAATTGCTTGCCTAACATATTTATGTCCGTCTGTATGCTCTCCCTTAAACGGTACAAATAATTGACCATTGACTGCTTTTCGTGAGTCAATTGCCACCCCTTCAATTACCCGGTCTTTAAAAAGTTCTAGGGCATTTTCCACCTTCATCATATTTAATAGTTGTTCTATGGTCTTCCGAATCATGAAATGAATATCCACCTTTAAAAAGTATATTTAATTTGTTGTTTCTCCGCATGTCGTTCCATAGCAAGTTCAATTAATTTTTCAATAAGCTGAGGATACTCAACTCCTGTATGTTTCCATAGAAGTGGGAACATACTAAACGGAGTGAAACCTGGCATCGTGTTCACCTCATTGATGAGCAATTCCCCATTCTCCTTTAAGAAAAAGTCTGCCCTAACAAGACCAGAACCATCCAAAGAACGGAAGGAAGTAATCGCCATCTCCTTCATTTGCTTTTGAGTATCTTCTGGCATTTCAGCAGGAATGATTAACGCAGTATTCCCATCTTCATATTTTGCCTTATAATCATAGAAATCTTTTTTCGGTACAATTTCTCCAATAACTGAACACCCAGGATCGTCATTGCCGAGCACGCCGACTTCCACTTCACGAGCAATGACACCTTCTTCGACAATAATTTTGCGGTCAAATTGAAATGCTTCTTCAAATGCTTGATCAAGCTCCTGACGATTGGTGCATTTGCTAATTCCAACGCTCGACCCTAAGTTAGCTGGCTTCACGAAACACGGATAACCAAGCTCCTTCTCTATTTGCTCATAAGCAGCTTCTTTATTGTCCTGCCATACTTTACGAATAAACCATACATAATGAACTTGTGGAAGCCCCGCTTGTGCAAAGATGTTTTTCATAATGACTTTATCCATTCCTGCTGAAGATGACAATACACCATTTCCAACGTAAGGAAGGTTCATCGTTTCTAACAAGCCTTGGATCGTTCCATCTTCTCCATTCGGTCCGTGTAACAGCGGGAAGATCACGTCATACTTTCCAGATGACAGACTATCTAATACAACAGCAGATGTGTCTCCTGTAGAAAATTGCAAAGCGGAGATGTCCTCAACCGGAGCTGTTAGCTTTCCTCCCTCAACCCACGTACCGTCGATCGTAATATATATTGGATGAATATCAAATTTATTTAAATCTAGCGCACCGATAACTGCCTTTGCCGTATGCAATGACACTTGATGCTCAGCAGATTTGCCACCATATAATAAACATAATTTTGTTCTCATAATAACCTCCTGATCAATATAGAAAAGAACTTCCTTGTTTTCTATTTTACCATGCTTTCATTAAAGAAAAACAATAATTCCCTACTGCTACTCGATCTATCCTCTTGCCATCACCCTTGCATTCATGTAAAAACCTCCAAATTCACAAGGATGAGCAATATTTTTCTGAATTATCTTTTATATATTTTACCTATTAACTTTTTTCACGAATACATGTATAATCCACTTATGAAAAACAAATGTATTCTTCGGGAGGACACAACATGAAACGCTTCGGTCTACTACCTAAAATTATTTTAGCAATTGCGGTAGGTATTGTTACAGGCACCTTAGCTCCTGAGTGGTTAATAAGAGTGTTTGCTACATTTAATAGTTTATTTGGGAATTTCTTAGGGTTTGTCATTCCCCTAATCATTATTGGATTCATCGCACCTGGAATTGGCGCACTCGGTAAAGGGGCTGGAAAATTATTAGGTATGACAACAGCCATTGCTTATCTTTCTGCTGTTGGTGCTGGATTGCTCGCTTTTTTCACTGCTAAAACGATTTATCCAATTATTTTAGCTAATCAAGCTTCAAAGGCATTTGATGATCCTTCAAAAGCATTATTGGACACTTATTTCATCGTAGAAATGCCACCGATTATGGACATTATGACGGCTCTTGTCATTGCCTTTTTACTTGGAATTGGTATAGCTGCAGTCAAAGGTCATACGTTAGAAAATGCATTAAATGAATTTCGTTCTATTATTGAATTAGTCATTGCAAAAGTCATCATTCCACTATTACCTATTCATATTTTTGGTATCTTTGCTAATATGACTCAAGGCGGGCAAGTGGGTGCGATTATGAGCGTCTTTGCCAAAGTATTTATGATGATCATTATTCTGCACATTATTTATTTATTCGTTCAATATTCGATCGCTGGTTCATTAAGAAAGCAAAATCCATTCAAGATGATCAAAACAATGGCTCCTGCTTATTTTACAGCACTAGGAACTCAGTCTTCCGCAGCCGCTATCCCTGTAACACTTGAACGCTCTAAAAAGTTGGGAGTTAAAGATCGGATCGCTGATTTTTCCGTCCCATTGTTAGCGACTATTCACTTGTCTGGAAGTACGATTACATTAGTGAGCTGTACAATGGCTGTTATGCTTATTCACGACCAAGTGTACACGCTTGGAAATATGCTTCCGTATATTTTAATGCTTGGTATTACAATGGTCGCAGCTCCTGGCGTCCCTGGTGGAGCTGTCATGGCAGCAACTGGATTAATGGGCACAATGCTCGGCTTTGATGCAACGATGATTTCTTTAATGATTGCCCTTTATCTTGCTCAAGATAGCTTCGGCACAGCTTGTAACGTCACTGGAGATGGTGCGATCGCGGCAGTCGTTGACAAATTCAATAAAAACGAATAGCAATATATAAAACTCCCCGGATTGATCCGGGGAGTTTTATTAGAAAAAAACGCTCCACTCATGCGCCTTCTTATCAAATTCAAAATGACCATCCGGCTCGTTTCGAAAATTCACCTTATAATCATCAAACATCTCATCCATATTAATATAATCTCCAACAACCCACACCGGAATATCTATTCTCGTTCGACTTTGAATCGTCTTTGCTAAAGAGATGACCATTCCTTCTTTCATTTTATCTCCAAAGGAAGCAATCATTTCTTTCGGAATGGGAGGAAATGGAGTGCCTTTTCTTAATGTAAAGAAAGAGCGTTCACTTCTAAAATGACCTAATTTTAAAGAAATAGCTCGACCTAGCATGAAATAAAAATCAGACATATTGCGATAATAGGTTTTATTAAACCACTCATCATCATGAGAAAGATACACGTAGCGATTGTCTAACTTATTGTAAAATGGCACTCGCAAATGATGTTTGCAATGGCTTAAATAAAGCAATTCAGCAATTTCTTGCCCTTCTAATACATTCAATCCATCCATCTCTTCAAAATCCATCCAGCAAAAATCACCATATTCCGCAATTGGTTCTTTTAACAGCTTGTTCACATCTTCCGCCTCTACAAAATCAAATCTCGAGTGCATATTAAAATCCGCTCTATCAAAGCGATGTTTTAATAGGAGAAGGTGATTCAGCTCTCTCGGAAGACTGCGCGCAAACTCAATAAAATCAATCCCATAAGAAATTGTGTACTGATGCGATGTATTTAAGTGAACATAGATCAATTCATTCATATTCCCGTGGCTTTTCATATCTATCATTACCTCCGCATCATCCCAAATTACATGACGTTCCTCGCATCATTTTGTTATACTACCTATTTTAGCAAATTAAATTGAAAACACGTATCCAAAAATCAGATTATTTTCATATTATTTTTCACTTTTTTTACATTTTCGTTTTATAATAGATACTGATTTGCTGTTTTCACCAAGGAGGGGATACATATGATGCACAACTTAACTGAAGATCAAATGACTTTACTGATCATTAAAGCCTTGAAAGATGGAAAAAAAATCGAGTTACAAAAGTTGTTAGATGAATTGCACCCGTATGATATGGCGACGATATATACAAATTTACCTGAAAAGCATCAGACTCGTTTCTTATTACAGCTGAGCATCCCAGTGTTGACTGATATGATTCAGGAGCTAGACAACGACGATCAAATGGCTGTATTGAAAAAAGTAGGGAAAGAGCGATCTCGAAAAGTTTTAGACGATATGGATAATGATGATCTCGCCTCCTTACTAGATGATATGTCCCCAGAAAACATTAAAACATTTCTTGCAGGGATGAAAAAAGAAGAGTCAACGATCATTGAAAACATGATGACTTATCCACCTGAAACAGCTGGTCGATTAATGACGAACCGCTTTGTGTGGATTAAGGATTCTTTCACCGTTCGTGAAGCGGTGGACAAGTTGAAATCTTTTGCTGAATATGCTGAAACGATCAACTATCTATATGTAACTAACAATCAAAATAAACTGGTTGGCGTTGTCTCTTATCGCGACTTATTAATCGCTGATATTGATGAAAAAGTTCAAGACATTATGTATGCTCGTGTCATTTCAGTTTCCGTCTACACAGACCAAGAGGAAATTGCTCGACTGATTGAGCGCTACGACTTTCTCGCCATCCCAGTCGTTGATGAAGAAGGCGTTTTAGTCGGAATCGTGACCTTTGATGATATTCTCGACGTTGTCATTCAAGAAGCGAACGAGGACATCGAAAAGCTATCCGCCTCAGGTAAAGCGATTGACTTCGATACAAAAGCTGGAGTAGCTGCTTTTCGTCGTCTTCCATGGCTGATCTTACTTTTATTTATCGGTCTTGTATCAGGCAGTATTATTTCCGGATACGAAGAAACGTTACAAAAAGTCGTCGCTCTCACTTTCTTCATGCCGATGATTGCCGGAATGACAGGAAACACTGGGACCCAATCACTTGCGGTTGTCGTACGTGGCCTTGCTTCACGTGACATTGATATGAAAACGGTATTAAGTCTCGTTGCTAGGGAGTTTGGTGTTGGTTTAATTATTGGAACGATTTGTAGTGTGCTTATTTTCTTTATTGCTTTTCTTTGGCAAGGTAGTGCCGTTCTAGGAATCGTTGTCGGCTCTTCCTTACTGCTTACGTTAATTATTGGAACACTTGCAGGGACAGTAATTCCTTTGATCCTATATAAATTAAATATTGACCCTGCAGTAGCATCAGGTCCGCTGATTACAACGATTAATGATATTTTATCGTTAATTATTTATTTCACGATCGCTTCATGGTTTTTGCAACAGTTAATGTGACAAGCTTTCTCCCCACATACCAACATAAAAGCGATCATATAATATAATGTCGACCATTTGACTGAATAATCTGTCTTTAATATAATAAAGAGAATCAAACTGATGAGTGATAAGGGGTGATTCGATGGGACAGTGATCGTTCAACATAACTTCTCCCATATGCCTTCTCTTCTTAACAAGGAACAGAAGGCAAGTAAATGAAGATTGATTTCGCAATCAGGTAACTTTATTTCACAGGAGGTGACTCCTTTCCCATTATTTAATGGGATGAGGAATTTTTTTGGACATATTTGACCTGGTGCTCGTCGTCATCCTTATTGCTTTAACTGCGTTTTTTGTTGTTTCTGAGTTCGCTATTGTCAAAGTTCGCAGCTCCCGTATTAACCAGCTAATCGAAGAAGGACACCCACGAGCCATGACCGCTAAAAAAGTGATCATGGGGCTTGATGAATACTTATCCGCTTGTCAGCTCGGTATTACGATCACCGCTTTAGCCCTTGGCTGGATTGGAGAACCTGCTGTTGCTGGTCTCCTCTATCCATTTATGGAACTGCTAAATATTCCAACTTCACTCTCTCACGTAATTGCTGTTGGCGCCGCCTTTACGATCATTACTTTTCTTCACGTCGTCGTTGGCGAGCTAGCCCCAAAAACATTAGCCATTCAAAAAGCGGAGGCCATGACATTAATTGTCTCAAAGCCTTTAATCTTTTTTTATAAAGCGATGTATCCTTTTATTTGGATGCTTAACAGTTCCGCTCGTGTCGTCATTGGCTTATTCGGCTTAAAACCTGTTTCAGAAAACGACCTCGCTCACTCTGAAGAGGAATTGCGCATCATTTTATCAGAAAGTTTAAAAAGTGGAGAAATTAATCCCTCTGAATTTAAATACGTGAATAAAATTTTTGAATTCGACGAGCGAATCGCAAAAGAAATTATGGTTCCACGCACAGAAATGGTCACTCTTTCAAAGGATGAAACGATCGATTCTTTAATTAATGTCGTTTGCGAAGAACGATTTACTCGTTATCCGATCATAGATGGAGATAAGGATCATATTATTGGTCTAATTAACTTTAAAGAAGTGCTAACGGATTATGTAAAAAACAAAGAGACCGGACAGCTTCAACTAGAACAATATGTGCGACCGACCATTCGAGTAATTGACTCCATCCCTATTCATGAACTACTCGTTAAACTTCAAAAAGAAAGAATCCATATGGCCATCTTAATGGATGAGTATGGAGGAACATCTGGTTTAGTGACGATCGAAGACATTCTTGAAGAAATTGTTGGAGAAATTCAAGATGAATTCGACCTTGATGAAATTCCTCTCGTCCAAAAGGTTAATGAATCTCATTTCATCATGGATGGGAAAGTGCTCATTTCTGAAATAAATAACCTTCTCAGCCTCGATATGAAGGATGAAGATATCGATACAATTGGCGGGTGGATTCTAACTGAAAACTACGAAGCCGCTCAAGGCGATATCATTGAATACAACGGCTATTTATTCCTTATTAAAGAAATGGAAGATCGTCAAATTAAATACGTAGAAATACGAAAAAAACCACAAGTGAGTGAAGACTCGCTTACGAAACAACCTTCTCTTCCGTTGGCGGAATCTAAAGCACTATCTTAAACAATAAAGAAAGCATGTGACATTTCGATCACATGCTTTCTTTTTGTTTGATCCTCCCCCAAAAAACTAGATACCTATTTTTTTCAAACTCCTTCCAAAAAATCACTTCTTTTTCTTGTGATTCTTTTTTCTCTATGATTTAATAAGCAGGAAATAAAAAATTTTCTTTAACTTTCATCATGAAAGAAATGGAGTAATTAAATGATTGTAGTAGCTTATCTTGTTGTCCTTATACTCATCTATGCAGTTGGACCGACTTTATTTATTCGTCTAACAGGTACAGGTATTCATCAACGTGGCAAGGGGCATCAGATGATTGCCTTAACCTTTGATGATGGACCAGATCCTATATATACCCCTATGCTTTTAGATCTGCTAGATAAGTATGAAGCGAAAGCTACCTTCTTCGTAGTCGGAGCCAAAGCTCGTGCTTATCCAGAAATCGTGCAGAATATGCATGAGCGAGGACATGCTGTTGGTGTACATAACGATATTCATCTGTCTAATTGGTTATTTCCGCCTTTTTTATTTCACAAGCAGTTAAGGAAAGCAACCAAGACGATCGAGGCGATTACAGGAGAACCTCCTCGCTATTATCGCCCACCGTGGGGGCACTTTAATTTACTGTCTCTACCTGCTTCAAAGCCACTACAAACGATTATGTGGACGTCGATCCCAGGAGATTGGAAGGAAAAGGTGCTACCCCAAACGCTAGCTAAACGTATTCAGTCCGCTTGTTCAAGTGGAGCGATTATTACTCTCCATGACAGCGGTACGACATTAGGTGCCGATTTACATGCACCAGCGAATACGATCGAAGCACTAGAGCTTTTTCTGTCAGATTCTGCATCTAAAGATTATCAGTTTGTGACTATTCCTGTCCTTCTTCAAACGACAGATACAAGCGAGGGGTAAAATGGAAACACATATACTTGATTATTTATCTCAGTATGGCTATATCTTGCTATTTATGATCGGTTTTTTCGGAATTGTCGGAATCCCCGTTCCTGAAGAAAGTTTATTTGTCTATATCGGTCTATTAGCCAAACAAAGTGGGATTGCCTTTATTCCTGCCTGGTTAGCTATTGCATGTGGGGCGTTCGTCGGCATGATCACCAGCTATCTTCTCGGCCGAAAAATCGGAAAGCCTCTCCTTAATCGCTACGGAAAATATTTAGGAGTGAGCGATGAAAGAATGAAGAAATTCGCCCTCCATTGGGACATGAGAAACTCGCTAGTTGTTGGATTTTTCATCCCTGGCATTCGTCAGTTCAATCCATATTTTGCAGGAATCTCAAAATTCCCATTTTTATTTTTCACCATCATTTCTGTTTTCGGTTCGTTGATTTGGGTATTGATTTATATGCTTATCGGTTTTGTTATTAGTTCTTATATCGATATTCACCCTGTATATTTAACGATAGCAGGAGCTGTTTTCTTTATTGGATTTGTAATTCAACTAATGATCAAATCATTCAAATCGAAAAGAAATTCGAACTATACTCAGCGCTAAAGGAGTTCTACTTTATGAAGATTTTATTGCTTCCCTTATTTCGTATGCCTTCTGGGCACCATAAAGCGGCTGAAGCCATTATTGATCACTCTAGAGCGATTACAGGAAAAATGGAAGTGAAAACTGTCGATCTGTTAAGTCACTTTCATAGTGGACTTGAATTAATCATTTCAAACACCTATTTGAAATGGATTAGCAAGCAACCGACTTCCTATAGTCGATTTTATCACTTGTTTATGTATAGTAATAAGCAGAAATCATCACATTGGTCTCCTATTGTCTTATGGAATAAATATCTCGAATGGAGACTAGAGCATTTTATTAAAGAAGAGAACCCAGATTTGATCATTTGTACACATTGTTATCCTTCTAAGCTATTAAATAATTTAAAGCAACAAGGAAAAATCAGCATCCCTGTTGTCAATGTATACACTGATTTTTTCATCAATGACGTGTGGGGGAAAACATTTATTGACTATCACTTTGTTCCCCATCAAGAAGCAAAAAAACAACTTGTTGAGCAATGTTGTTTGAAGGCAGAGCAAGTATTCGTCACGGGCATTCCCGTACACCCTTCTTTTTATCAACATAAGGAACAACGCGAAAAACAATATATTCTCATCGCTGGAGGAAACAGTGGTCTCGGGAACTTGAAAACATTATTAAATCAACTCGTCAGAGAGCATGATCAGTATCATTATAAAGTTTTATGCGGAAATAATAATAAGCTATATGATTGGATCTTATCATTAGATCTTGATCAAATTGAACCAATCGCCTATACAAGTTGTCGTCAACAAATGAATCGTTATTATGACGAAGCTACGGCGATTATTACAAAGCCTGGAGGCATCACCATCACAGAAGTACTTGAAAAGGCATTACCAGTATTTATTTTAAGCGCCTTGCCTGGACAAGAGGAGATCAATATTCAATATTTGAAGAGTAAACATTTGATTTATGAATTAAACGTACATCAAACGATTGAGCAGCAATTGAGTCAGGTGCTTGATAATAAAGTAGAACAAAGCAAGTGGGTGAAGCGCTTGCTTCAATATCACCAAGAGAAAGAAGACAGCATTAGCAACTGTCTCATAAATATTATAGAGAAGCAAAATCAGCCATTTGTTCACTCCTATAAAAAATCAGCCCCCATGTAGGGCTGATTCTCTATTTCAATGCTCATCGCTAGTTTGCTTATACAAATAATGCTATAATTTCACTTATGAATGTTAAAATTTAAAGGAGATTTCTCTCAATATGTCTGATTTGATTCATCAGTTTGAAATGTGGCTATTAGAGTATGGTGTCTGGGGACTAATTGTTGTGGCCTTTACAGAGTCATCCTTCTTTCCAATCCCACCAGATGTCATCTTATTACCATTAGCTATGGCGGACCCTAACCGCGCTCTATTATTCGCTTTATATACTACTATCGCTTCCGTTCTTGGAGCGATTCTCGGCTGGGCCATTGGCCGTAAGCTTGGACGACCTATTTTAAAAGCATTTATTTCTGAAGAAACAATCGTTAAAGTAGAAAACTATTTCGAAAAATATGGAGCACTTGCTATTTTAATTGCGGGCTTTACACCTATTCCATTTAAAGTATTCACGATCTTTTCGGGCGCTGCTAGAATTCCATTAAACGTTCTCGTTATCTGGTCGTTTGTAGGTCGTGGTCTCCGTTTCTTCCTTGAAGGAATGATTATTTTTTGGCTTGGAGATCAAGCGAAGCCATTTATTGAAGAAAACTTCGCCCTTATAACAGGTACTGGAGGGCTTCTCATTATCGTGGGTTATTTCATTTACCGATTGATTCAAAAAAAGAAACAGTAAGCGATCATCTCATCCTTGCCTTCAAGGGTGAGCTTTTTTTGTTTTAAGCGGTCACACTTCAGCATTTATGGCTTCACACAAATGGCTTCTTTCAAAGAATTATACACTTCAATACGAGATTTTGTTTTAGAGACCTTCACTCCTAATAAAGCTAGACGATCCATTATTTTTAACACTCGTTGATTATTTTTCATTTTTCCACACTCCTTCAAACGTATTGTTCCCTTTTTTACGTTTTATATGAAAGAATAGTTTCAATTTTTTAATAGAAAAAAAGCCGGCGAGCCGGCTTTTTTGTTAGTTATAAATAGCTTCATCTTGTTGTTTGTTATATACATCTGCATCTAGCTCTTTCGTTACGCGGCTCGTCACGACACCCGCTGTCATACTTCCGCTAACATTAACAGCTGTACGTGCCATGTCGATGAGTGGTTCTACGGAAATCAATAGTCCAGCTAAAGCAACAGGAAGATTCATCGTCGATAGAACAAGAATAGCCGCAAATGTCGCTCCTCCACCTACACCGGCTACACCAAATGAACTAATAGCTACTACAACAATCAACGTAGCGATAAACGATGGAGAAAGTGGATCAATGCCAACAGTCGGTGCAATCATCACCGCAAGCATCGCTGGATATACTCCAGCACAACCATTTTGACCGATCGACAAGCCGAATGATCCAGCAAAGTTGGCAATCCCTTCAGGAACACCTAACGCCTTCTTCTGCGCTTGAATATTTAGCGGCAAAGTACCGGCACTAGAGCGAGACGTAAAGGCGAACGTCAACACAGGAAATACTTTCCTTACGTAAGTGATTGGATTTAAACCGACAACAGCTAAAATCATTAAGTGAATAACAAATACAATGGCTAGTGCAACATACGAGGCGATCACAAATTCACCAAGCTTGGCAATTTCCGAGAAATTACTCGTCGCAACCGTTTTAGCCATAATCGCCAAAATCCCATAAGGTGTCAAGCGAAGAACAAGCGTCACAATACGCATAACAATGCTATACAGAGCGTCGACAATTTTCTTAAAGAACTCAGCTTGCTCTGGCTCTTTTCTTTTTATTCCTAAGTAAGCCATACCAACAAAAGCAGCAAAAATTACTACAGCGATCGTCGATGTTCCACGCTGACCCGTGAAATCAAGGAATGGATTGGCAGGTATTAACGCCACAATCTTTTGCGGGAATGTCTGCCCTTCAATTTCTGTATACTTCTGTTCAATTTCTTGACCGCGAGCTTGTTCCGCCTCGCCACCTTCAATTTGCACAGCTTCTAAGCCGAAGCCGAAGGAAGTCGCAATTCCAACCGCGGCTGACACAGCCGTTGTTCCAATTAAAAGACCGATAATAAGTGTGGCAATCTTGCCCAAATTGTTCGTGATCGTCAGCTTTGTAAAAGCGGAAACAATCGAGATAAACACAAGTGGCATGACAACCATTTGAAGCAGCTTCACATATCCAGTTCCAATAACGCTAAACCACTCTGTCGATTGAAGTAACGCCTTCGACTCTAGTCCGTATAAGAGCTGTAAAACGAAGCCAAAAGCAATTCCAAGCCCTAGAGCAGTGAACACTCGTTTAGAAAACGAGATATGCTTCTTTTGCATAACATATAAAGCACCTACTAATACAAGTAAGGCGGACACATTTAAAATAATCAAGGTTGAATCCATTATTCTCTTCCTCCTTCTATCTATCGAAAAGATTATACCACTAATCCCTATAAGTCAAGTAGGTTTTATTAAAAAGATTCAAAAAACTTTTATTTTAAAATTTAACATAATCCGAGAGAAGTCCTCTTCCTCAAGGAGCATGAAGGGCACAGCCCAGCGAGTAGGGAGGGGATGAATCTCGGTTCGGCACAGCCGAAAAGCATTTTGTTGATGGGTTCCCGAACTTTGTCGAAAGAAAAAAGGATGAGAGTTTCCAGTTTTTCTTGATAGGAACGTACATTCGCTTTATAATGATGACAAAGGAGGGGGATCTCATGTATCGAACGTTGAAAACGGGCTTTAGAGCGCCACAGTCCACGCTGCAACAGTTGTTTCATCTACGTCGAATTTGCGGAACGATTTGGAATGACTGCGTGCAGCTGGCTCGGTATTATTACCGGATTCACGGCAAGTGGATTAACAAAAGCAACCTTCAAGCTGAACTCAAAGGCTTATATCCTCTTCACAGTCAGACGATCCAAGCGGTATGCCATAAGTTTTTGCATGCCCGAGAAGGAGTTCGTCAAGCGCGAAAAACGAACAAGTCTATCCGGTATCCATACAAAGAAAAATTCGTGTTTCATCCTAAATGGGTCCACAAATCCTTCGTGTTAGAAGGACGGAAACTGATACTTAGCTTAGGAAGGTGGCAGGGAAAGCAGCAAACACCTCTCGTGTTGACGCTTGCTTCGATTCCGACTGGCGTGATCAAAGAAGTAGAACTCGTCTACGATGGTCGGTGGCATGCCTGTTTATCGTATGAAGACGGCATTAACCCCGTACCAATTTCAGACGGTCATACAGCCGCGATTGATCCAGGTGAGATTCATACGATTGCCGCCGTCAATACCAGTGGACAAGCGCTAGTGATTTCGGGCAGAAAGATGCGCAGCATTCACCGGTTGCGAAACAAAAAAGTGAGGGAACTACAAATTCTCATGAGTCGGTGTCAAAAAGGATCGAGAAAATGGCGCCAATACAATCGAGCGAAGAAGTACATTCTCTCCAAAAGTGAACGACAGCTAGGGGATCTCCTGCATAAGACGACTCGTTCCTTTGTGAACTGGTGCATAGAACAAAAAGTCGGGCATGTCGCTCTTGGAGATGTGGAAGGCGTCCAGCGACACACAAGTAAACGAAACAAAAAACGAAAACGCATCCGCTCCAAACAAGTGAACCAAAAACTCAGCAACTGGAACTTTGGAAAACTCACGAAACAGTTGGTTTATAAATTAGAAGCGGCTGGCATCTCGTTATCGAAAGAAAGCGAAGCCTACACGACGCAAGCATGCCCTGCTTGTGGAAAACGAAATAAAGTCCGTTCGCGAAACTACCGATGTTCTTGCGGCTATGAACGGCATCGGGATGTCCATGGTGCAGGGAATATTTTATCTCAGTACTTGCACGGGAAGTTTCGAGAAGTGATGCTAACTGACATCACGTATCTACGTCCTGTACAGGCGTAGTAGATGGGCAGAACCACCCCAGAGGGAGTTCGACTCTCTCTGTTGCTTACGGTGGCAGCATGCTGTCGAGAGATATCTTGCGTCAAGACCACTGCTTCCATATGGGAGCGTCAGTCCCCAAGAAAGACGAGGGTGTCGTGTACACCTATGGACATTGTCCAGTTTCTGATATCGAGGGGATCGACAAGAAACCTCCACCTCAAGTGCGAAGCAATAGGTGGGGGAGGTTCATTTAGATTAGAGATGTTTTTTGTCGATAGTAAAATGCATTGCAAATTGGTAAAATAATATATATTATTACGAGCATGACCTCATGTGAAAATTTAATACAAAAAGGTGGCTACAATTATGGACATGGATGTATGGGGTTGGCTCGCGACCGCTCTGTTATTATTAAATATTGTCTTGTCTTCTGTCGTTATTTTTTTAGAAAGAAAAGACGCATCTGCTACATGGGCATGGCTGATGGTATTATTTTTCATCCCTATACTCGGATTTATTCTGTATTTAATTTTCGGACAAAATTTAAGCAGACAGCGGCTGTTTGATTGGGATGATAAAAAGAAAATCGGTATTGATGCCACGATTAAGAAACAGATGGAAGATATTCATCTTGGGCAATTTGATTTTCGCAACCCACACACCGCAGAAAATGAAGATTTAGTATCAATGTTTTTACGGAATAATGATTCTGTTTTAACAGAAGATAATGACTTAACAATCTATACAGATGGTAGAGAAAAATTTAATGCTCTCTTGAATGATATGCGGCAAGCAACCGACCATATTCATTTGCAATATTATATTTTGCGACTCGACAATCTCGGTTCTGAAATTATTAATTTATTAACAGAAAAAGCGAAACAAGGTGTCGAAGTGAGAATTCTTTATGATGAAATGGGCTCACGCGGCGTCCGCAAACAGCATTTCAAAGAATTAATGGATGCTGGTGGATTAGTTGAGGTCTTCTTCCCTTCTCGCCTTCCGTTAATTAACTTACGCCTAAATTATCGAAATCACCGAAAGCTCGTCATCATTGATGGAAAAGTTGGCTACGTGGGTGGCTTTAATGTCGGCGATGAATATTTGGGCTTAGACCCTAAATTCGGCTATTGGCGCGACACCCATCTACGAATTGAAGGGACAGCTGTGCATTCGATTCAAACGCGCTTTATTTTAGATTGGAATCAAGCCTCTGCTAATCATGACATTGACTATTCAGATCATCTGTTTCCACATCAACCTAGCGACAATGATATTTCTATGCAAATTGTGACAAGCGGTCCTGATTCTGAGTGGGAACAAATTAAAAGCGGCTATATTAAAATGATTTCTTCAGCTAAAAAATCGATTTATATTCAATCACCTTATTTTATCCCGGATGCAAGCTTGCTTGATGCCTTAAGAATCGCTGCTCTTTGCGGAGTCGATGTTCGAATTATGATCCCAAACAAGCCTGACCATATGTTCGTTTATTGGGCGACCTATTCCAACGTAGGTGAACTCATTAAAGCAGGCGCCAAAATTTACATTTATGATAATGGCTTTATTCACGCCAAAACGATTGTCGTTGACGAAAAGCTAAGCTCTGTTGGTACAGCTAATATTGACGTCCGAAGCTTCAAGCTTAATTTTGAAGTCAATGCATTCATTTATAATCATGAAACGGGTAAAAAATTAGCTCAGATTTTTGAAGACGACATGGAATTATCTTTCGAATTAACCGAAGAAAAGTATCAGAATCGTTCAACTGTCATTAAATTCAAAGAATCAGTCTCTAGATTGCTTTCGCCGATCTTGTAAAAAGAAGGTGTCCATTGAGGATGCCTTCTTTTTTATATTTCTCAAACACTCGCGAAGAGTGGTGACTGATCATTTCAAGTCGAGCTACGCAACGAGCAAAAAAATGTGACAATCCTTTAAAAATATTTTGAATTTTCTGTGACAATATTATATAATGAATTTATAAATTACTAATGAGGTGATGGTTATGGATCGCGCACTAATGAAAAAACTAAATAAACAAGGAGTAATCTTCGCCGCTATTCACACTATTTTCTTTTTAAACTTAGCCTTTGAATTTATTCAATTTTATTAAACAATATAGAAGGATCAACCTACAAAAATCGGTTGATCCTTTTCATGTTCACCTTCTTATCTTCTGTACACCAGATTGAAATGCCTCTCCCACTTCTTTTTCTATTAATCTTACTAAATCTCCCGCTGTCTGACGTTTACTTAAACGTGGACTTTGTCCCGACCACAGTGACAAATAATCCCCTTTATTGAGCTTCGCTGCTTGCTTTCGGATTCCAGCCGTAAGAGCGTTTTGCAATGGATAAGGAGGCAAGTCAGCTTCATGCTCTTGCATCTCGGTCAAAAAGCGATTGGCGATTCCTCTTGCCGACTTCCCAGAAAAGGCTTTTGTCAGTACAGCATCTTTTTCATTCGCTGCTAAAATCGCTTCTTTATGAAGTGGATGAGCGCCACTCTCCTCTGTTACTAAAAAAGCCGTCCCCATCTGTACAGCTGAGGCACCGAGACAAAGAGCGGCTGCTACCCCTTGACCGTTCATCATTCCGCCTGCTGCAATGACTGGAATTTGTACCTCTTGAACAGCTTGTGGCAACAATGACATCAAACCGATTAAACGTTCCGGTTGCTGAAAGCTTCCCCGATGTCCACCCGCCTCACTTCCTTGAACAACGACAGCATCCATCCCTGCCTGCTCAACAGCGATTGCTTCATCAACCGTAGTCGCCGTTCCGATAACAATCGTTCCATTAGCCTTCAATTGCTGAATGACCTCTTCTTCCGGCAAGCCAAAGGTAAAAGAACAAATCGGTACTTTTTCTGTTAATACGACTTCAAGCTGTTCTAAATAAGCCGATTGCGCCGTAACCATTTCTGATATATCCGGCTCCATCTCTAGCTCTTGTCGATACGATGCGAGCACCTGTTGAGCATATGTTACTTTTTCAGAAGCATCCTCCACTGCTTCCGGCACGAAAAGATTAATACCAAAAGGAGCATCCGTTAGCTTTTTTACTTGATGAATAAATTGCTTGGTCTGCTCTCCTGACAAATAACCAGCCCCGATATTTCCAAGACCACCTGCATTTGAAACGGCTGCTACTAACTCTGGGGTCGTGACACCTGCCATCGGTGCTTGCCATACGAATCGATCAATAGTTAAATCAAACATTGAAAAGCCTCCCTTTTCACTAATATTGCCAAACACCTAACTAATCTACTAGAATAAAAGAAAACTAAAAGGAGCAAAGATCATGACTAAATCAGAACTTGAATATAAAATTGCTGAATTAAAAATGGATTACATCCGAGTCCAAGGTGATATTGAAAAATTGGAGTCAACCGGACAAGGAATTTCTAAAGCTGAGGAACAGCTCGTTCACATGGAACAACAACTAAAAGAACTAAATGACAAGCTGTCCAAATTAGTTTAAAACAATTTTGATTTTTTTGAAATAAATAAGGGTGAATTATCCAACATCCATGGAATCCAAGCGAAATATTGTATACAATATTCTGTATATAAACAGAAAGGAATTGTGGAATTTTCATGGATATTTATGAAGAGCTATTAAATCAATTTGGTAAAGAAAAGGTTTCGATCAATGAAACGATTTTAGAACACCACAGTAAGGATGAATCTTATTTCAACCCTGTTCTTCCCGATATTGTCTTTTTCCCGACTTCAAAAGAAGACGTGCAAAGCTTGCTTATTTATGCTAATGAACAGAAAATACCAGTCGTTCCGTTTGGTGTTGGATCCAGTCTTGAAGGACATGCCATCCCGATTCATAAAGGGATTTCCATCGACTTCTCTCAAATGAACCGTATCATCGAGCTACGAGCAGAAGATTTAATTGTAAAAGTACAGCCTGGCATTACCCGATTGCAATTAAATCAAGAATTAAAGAAGCACGGGCTATTTTTCCCGGTTGATCCCGGGGCTGATGCCACTATCGGTGGGATGATAGCGACGAATGCGAGCGGAACGCAAGCTGTCCGCTACGGGGTTATGAAGGATCAAATTTTAGACTTAGAAGTCGTTCTAGCGGATGGACGTATTTTACATACAGGTAGTCTCGCGAAAAAATCATCATCCGGCTACCATTTAAATAGTTTGTTTGCTGGTTCTGAGGGTACACTTGGACTTTTCACTGAAGTCACATTAAAGCTACATGGAATTCCAGAATCAATTATGGCGGCTCGTGCTTGCTTTTCTTCTGTGAAGCAATGTGTAGAAGCAGCTGTGTCAGTTTTAAGAGCAGGGATTCCAATTGCGAGGATGGAACTTGTTGATGCTCGCTCTATCGCTCAAGTGAATCATTATAGCGACACCAATTTTCGAGAAACACCTTCCTTGTTCCTTGAATTTCATGGCAATGAAGCTGGCAATCACGCAGATGCTGAATTTGTGCAAGCACTATGTGAGGAGCAAAATTGCGAAGAATTTATTTTTGAAAAAGACAGTTTAAAAAGAGCACAGCTGTGGAAAGCGAGACATGATCTTTCTTACGCATTCCGACATAGTGATCCGAAAATGAAAACGATCGGAACAGATGTATGCGTACCGATTTCCAAACTGCCAGAAATGGTGGAATACGCTCGAACGCGCATTAACGATCACGGATTGGATGGAGCAGTTCTTGGACATATCGGCGATGGTAATTTCCATACACTTACGTTATTTAACCCAGAAATAGAGGAACAAGTCACGAAAACTCATTTATTAAATGAGGAAATTGTTGAATTTGCTCTTTCCCTCGGCGGAAGCTGTACCGGTGAGCATGGCGTCGGCATCGGAAAAATGAAGTATCAGCAGCAAGAACATGGTGAAGCCTTATCGATTATGGCTGGCATCAAAAATATGCTCGACCCGAATCATATCTTAAATCCAGGAAAGCTACTTCCTATGGAAACAAGCAATTAATTTGAAAGGGGCTGCTTCCTCTAAAGCTAGCCCCTTCAAATTAATAATATCTCCAAGATTTTTCGTATACTTCTATTAAGTTCGGACGAATTAATGTATTAGGTTCTATTCGCCTAACCTCTCCATCCTTGCCTTCTATTTGTGCATCTTCATCTTTTCCAAACTGGCTCAATGCTGGTAGTAAATCCGTTGTTAAATAACGAGTATTACTTTGAATCTCCAGCTTGTTTACATCAATCGATTGGCGAGAAGCAAGCACAAATCCCCAGCCACCAAAGCTTGGGATATCTACATGTAGATTTTCCGTTTGTAATCCGGTAGAAGCTATCGTTCGATCAATGGTCCAGTACACTTCTGGAGCAAATACCGGGCTAGTAGCCTGCACCATCATCGCGCCATCAGGTGACAAGTGATTACGCAACAAAGAATAAAACTCCATCGTATACAGCTTATTTAACGATTCGTTATTTGGGTCTGGTAAATCAACAATCATCACATCATAAAAACCGTTTGCTTGCTCCATAAATCGAAACGCATCTTCGTGGACGACGGTCACTTTTTCATTTTCAAGTGAAGCTTCATTCAAATCGACTAAAAAGTGATTCGTCGTAGCTAACTTCACGACTTGTGGATCGAGGTCAACGAGCGTAATCTCTGACACTTCTTTATACTTTAGTAGCTCCCTAACCGCTAGACCATCCCCACCGCCAAGCACTAAAATTCGTTTCTTTTGTTGAGAAGCTGCCATGGTAGGGTGAATCAGCGTTTCATGATAGCGATGCTCATCCGCCGAACTAAACTGGAGCTGCCCATCTAAATATAGCCTCGTGTCTCCTTCCTCTCTCGTTAACACAATTTGCTGATAAGTCGTTTGCTCTGAATAAATAATAGGATCTTTATATAACTTCTGTTCAAAACGAAACGCCGCTTCTTCTCCAACTAATATCCCCGCGACAATCACAACGAGAAATACGATACCTGCTCCAACATGCAAGCGATACCTCGTCAATTCATGGCGAAACTTAACAGCGATCCAAAGCGCCATCATAATATTAATAGCGGCTACAATAAAAGCTGTTTTCACCAATCCAAAGTAAGGACGAAGAAGGAATAAAAACAATAGTCCACCAATCAATCCGCCAGCATAATCAGAAAATAATACCTTTGCCGTACTTTTATGTAAAGCCACGCCAATCTCATTCGCCTTACGAATTAAGACGGGCAACTCTACTCCTGTCAATGTCCCGACAATGAGGGTCACTCCATAAAGAAAGAGCGCATCCGTCCCCTCCGGTAAATAAGCCGTTACGCCAAACAACAAAAAAGCAGAAAAACCGCCGATCAATCCAATGCTATATTCAATCCAAATGAAGGATAATACGAGCTTTTTCGTAATCCGCTCACTAATAAAAGCACCTATTCCCATGCCGGTTAAAAAAAGCGAGATCGTCAGCGTATACTGTTTAACCCCATCTCCTAAAATGTACGAGCCGAGAGCTCCGAACAACACTTCAAAAATAATGCCGCAAATCGATACAATTCCAGAAGCCCAATAAATACTGTTGCTCTGGTTCAATCTTTGTTCATCAACCATTTCTTTCACCTTTTCATTGCCTCTTGTTGTCATTAACTAATCGAAGCACCGACGACGCAAGCTACGCCAATTGACACACTAAAGGAAATCAATCCTACAGCAACATTACGTTCCTTCAACTGTTCTTCTACAGAAAAGCCTCGCGTGAACAAATCAAATAGTATATACGCGACCATTTGCAACACCACTCCATACGCTCCCCAAATAACGGTTTCCATAATCGTGTCATTATGAAAAATGGAGAACATTAACACGATACAAATCCCCACAATCTTTCCACCAATCGACAGAGCGACAGCGGCATTTCCTTCTCGAATCTCTTCCCAATCTTTATATTTTCTCGTCAGCATTTCAAACAGAACTAAGCCGACAACGACCACAGCAATGGCGATGGCAAAGTAAAGAAATGTTAATAAAAACGGATTCATTGTTCTTCCCCTTTACTAAATAGTATCATTATTTCCCTTCTCCAGGACCGCCACCTCGAAACGTTGCGCCACGTCCAGATGAGCCAGAACCCCAGCTTCCATAATAACCAGCACCCGATGAGCCATAACTCTCATAACAGTCTTCATTTCTATTCGGACCACAGCGATTGCGTTGCTTGTTATCCCAATTCTTCCCGAACATATCCGTCAGCACATGACCGATGAGCATTCCTTGAAAAAATCCTGGTCGGTAATAATCTCTAACAAACCCTTCTGTAGCAACTTCGATCAAACTATTGGCCTCATTATTAGGGTCTTTCGTTAAAATGATTAAATGATTTCCATAAATAAGAACTTGTTTATCATTTACGTATTCTCCTATCTCCTCTGGCTGTTCTACTCCAATCAGCTCGTCCGCCACTTCTGGCACGGACTGATTCTCAGCTTGATAAATATAAGAGTTATCATTTTCAGAAGACGGACTTTGAACGACATCAATTAGTGGATACTGCTCAGAAATATACTCTTTCACATCGCCACTCCCGCAACCAGAAAGTACACCGATCAAAGCTGCAAATAAAACAGTGAGTAAAAACATTCGCTTCTTCATGAGAAACACTCCAATAAAAACGGGAAAGAAATTATTCTTTCCCTAATTTTTTCTTTAAAGCAGCTAATTCATCGTCAACGGCACTATTAGATTTTAACGCCTTTAGCTCATCATCTAGACTTCTTGAAGAAGAACGCAAATCTTCGGACGTCTCCGCTTCCGCTTCATATTGCAGCACTTTTTCTTCCATACGCTCAAATCCCCGGCGCGATTCATCACTGCCGACAGAAGACATCGTCCGATTCATTTTTGTTCTTGTTTTCGCTGATTCTGCCCGTGCTTTTAGCGTATCCTTCTTCACTTTCATTTCTTGATATTCCTGCTTCATCTCATCTAGTTTCTCTCTTAACACATTGGCATCACTAGCCGCTTGCTCATAGGCCGCACGCATTGATTCTGCTTGACCTTCATGAACTTTTTTATCTTCTAGAGCTCGGCGCGCAAGATCTTCATTGCCTGCTTCTAATGCCTCAATCGCTTGTTGCTGACGCTTTTCAGCCATTTGTGAAGCATCATCAAATTTCTTCTTTAACATCTTCTCATTAGCAATTTGCTTAGCGACAGCTGTTTCTGCTTCACGAATATCCGCTTCCATTTCACGCATAAACTGATCAAGCATCTTTACCGGATCTTCTGCTTTATCAAGTGCAGCATTTAATTCAGAACCTACATACGTTTTCACTCGTTTAAAAAATTGAAACATTTTTGCTTCCCCCTCAACTTCCTGCTAAAATTTTGATTTCATATTCTTCAATAGCATAACCATAGCTCACTTCAACTTCACTGCCCCATATCTCAACAGACAAGAAATGTTCCTCAGAAACATCTTCAAAGTCATAATATTTCACTTCTTTGCCGTGAACATTTTGACTGCGACCTTCACCTTTCACGTAAGCCTGCCCATTCTCTTCTAACCTATACTGCCGACCATCATAGGACACTTTTTTCGGGATCGGTACTTCTAACGGTAGCTTCACTGTTTCATATATGCCAATCTCTAATTCATCGTCTAGCTCCACACTTAACCAAACTACTTTTCCGTCCCCTTGTAACTGATAAGCATCCCATGTATACCCGTGATCATCGTAATGCAA
This sequence comes from Bacillus sp. Hm123, assembly GCF_051842975.2. NCBI lineage: Bacteria > Bacillati > Bacillota > Bacilli > Caryophanales > Bacillaceae > Bacillus > Bacillus sp. Hm123. The sequence continues at coordinate 439,644 of NZ_CM200277.1, read as the reverse complement.
TTTGCCAATCACCTGAAAATCCTGCAAATTATACGTAACAATGTCACCAACTTGCAAGTTCAACACAGTCCGCTTTTCAACCTCAGCTTCCACTTTTCCTCTGTTAAATAACCGGTCAAATAACCCCAGATCGATCACCTCGCCTTTCCTTAATCAACTCACCTTTGATATACGGAAGATCCTAAAAGAAGGTTTCATATTTCGGAAAATTCATATAGATTATAAAAAGGAGCCCATTGCTGTAGCCTTTCCTGCTGTTTTTTTCACGTGAACACATTGCTTTAATGCTAAATATAACAACATACATTGTTCAAATGATTGAACGTTTATACATAAAATTTCACTCAATTGATTGAGTCGATACATTAATGTATTGCGATGAATATATAACTTCCTAGCTGCTTTGCTTATATTTAAATCTTGCTCACAGTACGAAAAAAACGTTTTGATAAGGACCTGAGCATTCGAATGAGCTAATAATCTTTTTATATATTCATGTAAAGTATCAGCAAATAATGGATTAATTTCTTTCACAAGCGTGTCTAATAATATTTTCCAATCATTAAAAGCATATACAGATTCTTCACCCTCCTTTTCTTTTCCCATTACTAAAGCATTTAATGCTTGTTGATAAGATTGACTGACTCCCGCGAAACCTTTATAAGTGTTCCCATAAGCAATTGATACTTTGCTCGCAATATTATTATTCTTATTAAAGTGATTTAATTTTTTGACCGCACGTTCACATTTTTCTTGAATTTTTCGAGAATCAAATGTACTCATAAATTTAATAATCATCCATTGATTTTGGTTAATTGGACAAATAATATCTTCCGCATGATCTTTGAACAAGTGACTAATCATTTGAAATAAATCATACTGAGAAAAAGTAACGGTTTGCTTACTTTTCTGTACTTCAAAAAAAGGAATATCTATCAATATACAAAGACGAGAAAGATCAAAATGAAACCCTAACATTTCACTATAATTAGCTAAAACTGTCTCCCTTTGTTGATCCCATTCTTTGTAATGAATTAAATGTTGAACAAACACTTCTGTTGTTTTCATTTCTAGAAAAAATGATTCCGTACGAAAAGCTTCCTGCAGTAACATTTCTACATGATTTCGTACAAATTGCACATATCTCTCAATTTTTTCTGGATCGCCAATAATCCCTAAAACTCCAATAATCTGTTGTTGAAAACAAATAGGTGTCGCAATACCTGGTAGTACATTCTTTCTATGAACTACTTTTTCTGGAGTGAAAACAATAGACTTGCCAGCTTGAATTACTTCTGTTGTGACAATATGATGAGAACCAATACGCTTGATATCATTACAACCAATGATAGTTCCTTTCTTATCCGTAATACTCATAGGAACTTCTAGCACCGAAGAAGTCCGTTCTACAATCGATTGGGCAATTTGTTCAAAAAACTTCATATCTCCACCTCGATCTACAATTATTTTTTCTCGGTTTTAATTTTATTGAATATTCTGTAGATTTAATCATATCAGAATTTTGTGCAGATCGCCCATTGTCTCATCCTCAATTCTCACTATAATTGTAATTACCTTGAAAGAGTCACACCTATCAATTACCTTTAGGAGGGATTCATTTGCAACAAGCGGATATTATTATTGTTGGCGGAGGAGTCATGGGATCAAGTACAGCTTACTTCTTAAGGAAAAATGGATTTGAAGGAAAAATTATTGTTTTTGAAAAAGACCCCGTTTATGAATACGCTTCCACTCCTCGGAGTGCTGGAGGTATCCGACAATTATTTACGACAGCTATTAATATCAAATTAAGCCGCTTCAGTCTACAACAATACAAAAAATTCCCAGATGAAATGGCAATAGACAATGAAAGAGCCGAAATTAATTTCCAACAAAGAGGGTATTTATTTCTAGCAACTAAAGAAATGCTCCCAGCAATTGAACAACAAAAAGAATTACAACATCAATTGGGAGTTCCATCTCAGTTACTATCCGCTTCGGAGTTACATCGAATCATTCCTGAAATAGAGATTGAAGACCTTGCTGGAGGACTTTATTGTGGAGAAGACGGCTATTTAGATCCATACTCTGTTATGCAAGGCTATCGAAAAAAAGCACAACAGCTAGGAGCGGAGTATATTTCAAAAGAGGTCGATTTGATTTTAACTGAAAATGATCAGGTCATAGGAGTTCGTTTGACAGATGGAAACGAGTACAGAGCAAATACTGTGATTAATTGTGCTGGAGCATGGGGAGCCTCTTTAAGCGAAAAAATTGGCCTTCCACTACCTGTTGTACCATTAAAAAGACAAATTTTTCAATTCGATGTGGCAACCCCTTTAGCTAAACCTCTTCCATTAACGGTTGACCCTACAGGAGTTTACTTTCGACATGAAGGTGAAAAAGTCATTGCTGGATTTTCAGAAGACATAAAACCTGGAATCGATTTTACGTGGAAGCGATCTTACTTTGAAGAGCTATGGCCTGTGCTAGCTCATCGTATTCCTAACTTTGAGAGCATTAAGCTGAAATCGGGCTGGGCTGGATTATACGATTTTAATACAGTTGATCAAAACGCCATTATTGGAGAACACCCCTTGATGAATGGCTATTACTTAGCACTTGGATTTAGCGGACATGGTATGCAGCAAGCTCCTGGCGTTGGTCTAGGTTTAGCTGAATTAATATATAAAGGCCAATACGAAAACATCGACTTAACTCCATTGCGAATTGAGAGATTCGCTGAAAACGATCTAATCTTAGAACAAGCTATCGTATAAAAGCCTACACGTCAAAGGAGGTCTATTCTATTGTTAATCATTAGTGAGAAGGATATGAGTGACACCATATGTATTGGAGAAATGATAGACTCCATTGAACATGCCTATCACCTCTATGAACAACAAGCTTTTCAAATGAATACAAGAACTCACATATCATTAAATAGCAATACTTTTCTACTTATGCCTTGTGTAGCTAACCACTTTTTAGGGACTAAAATTGTAAGCGTTTTCCCCAATAATCAGAATCTCCCTGTGACTCAAGGGGTAATGTTACTTGCCGACAGAGAAACAGGCGAAACAAAAGCCATGCTCAACGGGACACTTTTAACTAATTTAAGAACTGGGGCCATCGGAGGAGCGGCTATTCGCCATTTAGCTGCTCCATATGCCCATAGTGTCGGACTGATAGGCACCGGCGTCCAAGGACTTTATCAATTGTTAGCTACCTGCCATGAACGAGATATTCAAGATATTTACTTGTATAATCGGACTCCTAAGAAAACAGCTGTATTTTCGAAAGATTTAAAACAAAGAATAGCCCCTCATATTCGAATTCACACCGAGAACAAACTAGATAAAGTTGTGGAACAATCAGATATAATCATTACTGCCACCACATCAGAAACCCCTGTCTTACCCAATCGTTCGACGATCTATAACGGTAAGTTGATTATCGGTATTGGATCTTTTCAACCTCATATGCGAGAACTTCCTGACGAATTATTTAAAGAAGCTTCTTCTATCTTCATTGACACGCAAGATGCCAGCTTCGAATCTGGAGATATTATTGACCCCATTCAAAACGAATGGATTAATGAATCGCAAGTGATGCCATTCTCTCAAGTTATAACTAATAAGATCAAACCAATGATTGATCCAGAGAAGCCAACTATTTTCAAATCCACAGGTAGTGCGTTATTTGATGTCGTCACAGCTGAAACTATCTATTATAAAGCCATCCAAAAAGGTATTGGACAAAAGATCGCTCTTTAAATAAACCAATCTAAAATCCTAAAGGGGATGATGAACAGTGACTAGCATCGTCATGATTGAATTCATTATTTATTGCGTGCTTATGCTTGTTGTAGGCTATATATTTAGCCGTAAGGATTTAAAGCACTCAGATTTCCTACTAGGCGGAAAAAAACTACCAGGCTGGGCATTAGCTTTTTCTGAAAGAGCCACGGGTGAGTCTGCCTGGCTACTACTAGGTTATACAGGATTCGTTTTTGCTACAGGATTGTCAGGAGTATGGGTAGCTATCGGAATTTCTTCTGGTATTATCTGTTCATGGCTATTTTTAGCCAAACGTTTTATGAAAGAAGCCGAAGAGTACAAAGCAATCACATTGCCTGGCTACTTAGCTAAACGATTTGAAAGCCATTCAAAAATTATTCTTTGGATGGCTACGATCCTCATTGTCAGTTTTATGATGTTTTATTTTGGAGCTCAAATTGCCGGTGCGGGAAAAACATTATTTGCTGTTTTTAATATTAATACTACAGTCGGTGCTATTTTAAGTATTATTATCGTAATAACCCTTTCATACCTTGGCGGTTTCGTAGCCGTTGTCTGGACAGACATGATTCAAAGTATTATGATGCTCATCACATTAGTCGTTCTTCCCATTGTAGCCCTTTTTCACATTAATGCAGCAGACCTTTCAATCAGCCACGCCTTAGCTACATCAGGAACCTCTATGGATTCTTGGACAGGAGGAACAGTTGGATTTGCTCTTGGTTTGTTGCTTTTCAATAACTTCTCCTGGTTCTTTGGTTTTTTAGGCGGGCAGCCACAACTTAGTGCTCGATTCATGGCATTAAAAAATGATAAAGAAGCAAAGACTGCTAGTATTGTAGCTATTGTCTGGACATTTTTAGCTTATGGTGGAGCATTTTTAATAGGGATTACAGCTCTCACTTTATATCAAGGGCAAAACTTTGCGGATGTAGAAACTATTTTACCCTTTATGATTTTAGATTTGCTGCCACCTTGGATAGGAGGTCTTCTACTTGCTGGCATTTTAGCAGCTATTATCTCCACTGCAGACTCCCAACTTTTAGTTATTACTAGCTCTGTTAGCGAAGATATTGTCCACCATGCACTCGGCAAAAAATTAACGGAAAAGCAGCTAGTGACTATTTCTCGAATAACTATTATTACCGCAGGAATATTAGGCTTAGTTATTGCCTTAACTTCAAAATCATTAGTATATATCGTAGTAGGCTGGGCATGGGCAGGTGTCGGCTGTACATTATCCCCAGCAATAATCTTAACCTTCTTTTGGAAACGCTATTCTGGCATCGGTGTGATCGCTACGATCATTGCCGGATTTGTCAGTACGGCTATTTGGATCTCTACCCCTCTTGAAGAGATCGCGACATCACGAGTTACCACTTTTTTAATCGCTGCCTTTTTTGGCATAGTATTTAGCCTTTTGTTCCCAGAGAAAAAATCCATCCAACAAGAGAGCTCTATAAAAGACGACAGTGCTCCAACAGAAGTCATTTAAGATTCCACTAACAGGTGTAAGCCTTACCTAATTGGTGAAGACTTGCACCTGTTAGTGGCTGTTTGCAAATCTTTTAATGCCTAAAAGTATAACAATCATCTTTTAGAACAAACTAAGCTTGAATTCTTTTTGGAGGTGCAAAATGAAAGTACGCGAAATTATGTCTAGAAATGTAGCTTGCTGTACTAGTCAAGATTCAATGGAAGCCGTTGCAGGCAAAATGGAATCTTTAAATGTTGGAGCCATTCCAGTCGTCAATAATGGACAAATAGTTGGGATGGTGACCGACCGTGATTTAGTGATACGTGGATTAGCAAACCATCAAGGTAGCACAGCTTCAGACGTAATGTCTAACAATGTCGTCTCAGTTTCTCCAGATGCATCTTTAGAAGAAGCGGCTGCTCTCATGGCTCAGCATCAAATTCGAAGACTGCCGGTCGTAGAGAACGGACAAATAGCTGGAATCGTATCTCTCGGTGATTTATCAGTTAGAGAGCAAGCGAACGAAAACGCCGGTTCTGCCCTAAGCAACATTTCCAAAAATTTTTAATGAAGAGGAGAAGACTAACCATCGCGTTAGTCTTCTTTATTAGCCCAAGCTCCTCGACAAAACTACTAACTAGTCAACAAAACTAGTGAAAGGAGTTTGTTATTTCGTATGGAATTTGTTACAAACGGAAAAAATACGGAGGCAGTCTGGTTGGTAAATAATTATCTTTATGCGGAGGGATGAAGGATGGAACAGGCTTATTTCAGTTCAGAGGTCGCCAAAAGCCTAGGAGTCGGAGCCAGCACTTTACGAAAGTATTCACTAGCTTTAGAAGCCGCAGGTTACCATTTTGATAGGGGCATCAATAACTCCCGCGTGTTTTATCAAAAGGATATTATTACGATGCAACGAGTGTTTAATGCTGTGCAAGAGCAAAATATGTCTATTGATGTAGCAGTGGAACTAGCTGTCAAGCAGCAACAAGAAGCCTTTCCTACACAAGTGAACGAAGAACCGACCGCACATAGTGAACCGTTGTCTGCAAAAATTGCTCACCTTGAAGAACAGCAGCAAACGTTAATTGATGTCAACAAACAATTAGTCAAAGAGCTAGCTCAATATCAACGATGGATGCAGGAAAAAATCGAAAGCATGGAACATAAAAATATCGAAATTCGAGATCGTTTATTGTTAGCTAGTATGCAAAATAAGCAAGTGAAACGAGACATACCCGTTTACCACCTTTCATCTTTCTTCTCCTTGTTTAAGCGAAAAAAGAACGCAGCTTCTTTTAATTAATGGTCTCTCATTACTTTCCAATCTATTTTCAGAAGGATTTTGTTTAGTTTTGTCGAATACATTCCTCATCACTATTAAATGAGGGAGTTTATCGAATGAAGAAAGCCATTTTTTTTGATTTAGACGACACATTATTAAACGATCGCAAAAGTATTCAAACCGCTTTTGATGTTACTTGCCAAGAGTTAGCGGAAAAATACGGGATCGAAGCGAAAACGATTGAAGAGCATGTAAGAGCAGCGGCCCGCGAACAATACGAAACGTATTCTTTTTTCCCAATCACTGTTCACATTGGTATCAATCCATTTGAAGGTCTATGGGGAGATTTCGGTGATGTCCATCATTATCAATTTCGCCGTATGGGAGAACAAATTAGCGATTACCAACTGAAATCATGGGAAAATGGCTTAAAGAAAGTAGGCATTGAAACGGCTGCGGCTTGGGCAAAAGAACGCTTCCGTGAAGTTCGTCGCGAGTCCCCTTTTGTGTATGACGAGACCTTTCAAGTACTTGATGAATTAAAGGAGAAAGGCTACCGTCTCTTACTGTTAACAAACGGTGCCCCATCTTTACAATTAGAAAAGTTAACGATGACTCCTGAACTTGTTCCTTATTTTGAACACATTGTTATCTCTGGAAATGTCGGCTTCGGTAAGCCTGACCCTGTGATTTTTGAACATGCGTTAAGATTAATGGAGCTGTCACCACAAGAAGCATTAATGGTCGGCGATAATTTAAGCACTGATATTTTAGGAGCAACACGAGTCGAAATGGATTCCGTTTGGATTGACCATGGAGATGGCAAACAAGTAGATGGTGCTAAACCTACTTATACAATTAATCGACTGCAAGAATTGTTAAATATCATCTAAACAGCAAGAAAGCGTTCTTCCTCTATGGAAGGCGCTTCTTTTATTTATTCTACATATCAGTAGGGTCTTACAGCCCGTTAATGCGGGATAAACTTTCAAAAAGCGAATATTCGACATGTTTCACGTGTAACATTTTGTCATAATTATAGAGTGAAATAGGAAAATTCCAATACACTTTAAGAAACTTTTTACCTATTCTATCCGTATAAGAAGATAACCCCTTTTGAAGGAGTGATAAAACGTGGACAAGAAAAAGGCAAACAAGAAAAAAGAACGTCAAGAAGTGGCAACCGAAGTCGGTGCCACGATATTAGATTTTGGTCTTTGGGAATTACTCATTTGGCCGCTCCGAATGTTTGTTAAAGTTATTCGTGCGTTGGTTCGCTCGTTAACAGATGTCTGTTAACAGTCTTTGATTGACTCACAGACAAAATTTCTGGATTCGTTAACACTTCAATGACAGCCGGCCGACCACTAGCCATAGCCCTGTCTAAGGCTGGTAAAAAGTCTTCATTTTTCGCCACTTGTTCACCGTAACAACCAAACAATTTCGCCATCTCAGCAAAATTGGCATTGGACAATTCAGTCGCAATGACTCGGTCAGGAAAATTTTTTTCTTGATGCATCCGAATCGTTCCATACATATTGTTATTGACGACAATCGCAATGATTGCGATATTATAACGCACGGCCGTCTCAAGCTCCTGCATCGTCATCATAAATCCACCATCTCCTGAGAAAGAAACGACCGTTTGCTGAGGCAAAGCTACCTTTGAACCAATCGCCGCCGGAAGCCCATATCCCATTGCTCCAGAAGTCGGTCCGATATACGTCGTTTCTCGCTCAAAGCGATAGTATCGCGATAACCATCCAAAAAAGTTGCCTGCATCACTCGTAATGACCGTGTCTTTCAGTAACCGCTGAATGACATCATACATCATGCCATCCATATCGACATACTCTGTCGCGTATTCTTTAGCAACAGCAGAAAATTCAATGTACTTCGCGTGCAACTCTTTGACCATTTGTTCTCGCTCAGGATGAACGATTCGCTCTAATTGATTAAATGCCGACAACAAAAACTGTTTAGCATCAGCTACTATGCCAATACTTGGAGCGTATACCTTTCCGATCTCATCAGCTGAAATATCAATGTGAACCAGTTCTGTATGATCTCCAAGCAATGAATAATCTTGAGTCGTCACCTGTGAAAAGCGTGTTCCTAATGCTATAACGACATCTGCTTGTTTAATATATTGTAGCAAATCCGGTGAAGAGCCAAAGCCAAGCCAGCCAGCATAGCACGGATGACTATTCGGAAACGCATCAAAGCGTCGAAAGGCTGTTACAACAGGAAGGTGTAACGCTTCCGCAAACTCCGTCAGTAATTGAGCCGATTTCGTCCTCGTTACTCCCCCTCCAGCAATGAGCACTGGCCGTTTGGCTGCTTTGATTTTTGATAATGCTTCCGCAACTACTCTTTCATCTGGGAGAGGTACACTTTCTTTATAGATAGAACGCTCCATGTATTCGGCAGTATCTTCTAGCATATCATGTGGCAAAGAAACAACAACCGGCCCCGGCCTTCCTGATCTCGCCATATAAAAAGCGCGATGAAGCAGTTCTGGAATCCGCTCCACCGTCTCGATTTCGACGGTCCACTTACATAAATGGCTGAAAAAAGAAGTGAACTCAACCTCTTGAAAGGCTTCACGCCCTTTAAATGGTCGCTCCACTTGGCCAATTAATGCCACCACTGGTGTGGAATCCTGCATCGCGGTGTGCAAACCGATGGAAAGGTTGGTCGCTCCTGGTCCTCTCGTTGCCATACAAACCCCCACCTTACCAGATGCTTTCGCATACGCTTCAGCCATAAATGAGGCCCCGCTTTCATGACGTGTAGAAATCAATTGAATCTCCTTATGCTCATAAAGAGCATCAATGACTCCTAAATAACTTTCCCCTGGCACACAAAAGGCTTTCGTAACCCCTTCCTTTTCTAGCACTTCAACAATTGCTTGCCCCCCTGATAAAATACCCATCTCCTATTCCCCTCTTTCTAAAAAAACGATTATGAAAATATTGCTAATAATTAGTTAATTATTTTTAAACTTATGTTATAATTTGGCTAACTATTTTTCTTCTTTGTCTAAGCTTTTCTATGTTCTAAAACAGAAGGAGTGATTGAAATATATGAAGATCTTAGAACATATTGCTCAAGATATAGCTGAAAAAACGAGCGCTATTTTAAACTATCCGATTAGCATCACAGATAATGAAGGCTATATTATCGGCTCCACTGACAGAAATAGATTAGGAATCTTTCATCAACCTTCACTAGAAGTGATTCGCAAAAAAGGGTTGATTAATTGCAAAAACGAGATCGTTAAACAAATTCTTCCCGGCGTATCCGTTCCGATTGTTTTTAACAATAAAACGATTGGTGTCCTCGGCATCGTAGGAGATCCACAAGAAGTGGAGAAATACGTTCATCTCGTCAAAAATCAAGTCGAAATGATGTGTCAAGAAGCCTTCAGAAAAGAAATGAAAGAATTAGAATCAAAAATGATTGAAGTCTTCATCCAGCAATTGATTCATTATGATACAGATGAACAGCAAGAGCGTGTCATTCAATACGCCAAAACTCTTGGCTATCATCCAGATATCAACCGTTGCTGCATATTAATTGATATTCATCACCCCGTTTCCAAACAGCCGATACGAAACACACCCTACTCCTTCCCTTACTTTCAGCGAGATGTACTCGATTATATTCAATTAATTTTTCACGAATCTAAGGAGGATATTATCTCCTTTATCAACATGGAGAAATTAATCGTTGTGAAACCAGTAGGGACACAAGAAGCTTACTCTACCTTGATTTCTTCTTTACAACAAAAGCTTGATAAGTTAACAAATTTCTTATCGACTAAATATGATTTATCCGCCTCTCTAGCCGTTGGAGATACCCACCAAGGAATGAGTGGTATTTCTCACTCCTTCCGTCAAGCGGAAAAAGCGATGGAGTTAGGTCGAAATAAAGCGCTGCAATCTGGGATTTATATTTATAATGAAAAAAACACCACATTTGAGTTGCTGCCTAAAGAAATCACACCTGAACTTCAACAAACTTTGCTTGCGTTAATACAGCCTTTAAGCGAACATGATCACTACGATACGCTGTCCTCTACTTTCATTAAATATTGCCAATACAATTTGAATTTAAGCGAAACAGCGAGGAAGCTCTATGTTCATCGCAACACCATTATTTACAGATTAGAAAAAATTACAGAACTAACCCAATTGAATACGAGTCATTTTAATGATTGTATGCTGCTTCACCTTGCCATTTCTTGCTATGAGCATACAAAAAATGAAGTTATATAGAACAGCCCTTGCTCTGTTTTGGCGAGGGCTGTTTTCTATCGTTAATAGTTATCAATTTGAGCTCTTTGAATTTTGCCACTGTAATCTACATAGACAGACTTCCATTCTGTGTATACATCTAAGGAGGCAACACCTGAATCCCGATGTCCATTTCCTGTTCCTTTCGTTCCTCCGAACGGCAAATGAATTTCTGCTCCAGTCGTGCCAGCATTAATATACACAATTCCTGTATCTAAATCTCTCATCGCTTGAAAAGCTCGATTGACATTAGCCGTAAAGATCGAACTAGATAAACCAAATTCGACACTGTTATTCACTTCAATCGCTTCCTCTAAGCTTTTCACTGCAATAATGGAGGCGACTGGCCCAAAAATTTCTTCTTGAGCAATTCTCATATCCGATTGGACATCGGTAAACAATGTAGGAGCGTAGAAGTTTCCTTTATCAAGGCCATCCTTTGTAACCACTTCCCCACCACAAAGTAATTTCGCTCCTTCTTTCTTGCCAATTTGGACATATTCATCAATTTTTTCAAGAGAAGAACGATTAATGACTGGACCAACATCAACGGATTCATCAAGGCCATCACCAAGCTGTAATGTTGCGATCTTCTCTAGCAATTTCTTTTCTAATTCTTCTTTCACCGCTTCATGAACGATAATCCGGCTACAAGCTGTGCAGCGCTGTCCACTCGTTCCAAATGCACTCCAAACAATCCCGTCAACCGCTAAATCTAAATCGGCATCTTCAAGAACGGTGACGGCATTTTTCCCGCCCATTTCAAGAGAAGTCCGCTTTAACATCCCACCAGCACGGGCATTAATCGTCTTCCCTACTTCATTTGAACCGGTGAAAGAGATAAGATCAATCTCAGGATGATCAACCATCGCATTCCCTACGACACTACCAGACCCATGAACGAGATTCACCAGTCCTTTCGGGAGACCCGCTTCTTCATAGATTTTGACAAACTCGCCGGCTAATATCGGCGTTTCTGATGCTGGTTTCCAAACGACAGCATTTCCAGATACGAGTGCTGGGAGTGACTTCCATGCCGCAATCGCAATTGGGAAATTCCACGGCGTAATCAGGCCAGCCACACCGACAGGCACGCGAATACTCATCGCAAACTTATTACGAAGCTCTGATGGAACCGTATCACCAAATAAACGACGACCTTCTCCCGCCATATAATAAGCCATGTCAATCGCTTCCTGAACCTCGCCGCGCGCCTCAGCAATCACTTTACCCATTTCTTTCGTCAAGATCTGTGCGAGCTCTTCTTTCCGTTCTTTCAATAAAAAAGCGACTTTATACAATACATCTGCACGTTCAGGAGCCGGCACATTCCGCCATTCCTTTTGTGCCCGTTTCGCTGCCGCTACCGCTTGATTCACATCCGCTTTCGTAGATTGAGCCACTTCACCAAGCACTTCTCCATTCACTGGATTCGTATTTTGTTTAAACTGTCCTGATTCTGATGCCACCCACTCACCAGCGATAAAATTGACATACTGCTTCACTTTCATTCCACTTTCAATATTTTCAGTCATCATTTCGTTTTTCATATAAAAAATCTCCCTTCCGTTATTGGAAATCATCCATTCAAGATTAGGGTCACCGTTTTCATACTTTAACTTTATCGGCTTTTCTTCTCATAAACCATGGATTTATTGCACAAAAATTCTGTCTATTAATCGTAGTAAATCTGTTTATTTTCCACAAAACATCTATACGAAATAATTTTTAGAAAAATTTGTTATTGTGATACTAAAGTGATATCATAATGATAACAAATAAATATTATTAGGAGGCTGAACTATGCAAGAAAAAAATATTCTCAAATTGAATGGGTTTGTGGGAGTAATCATTGCCGTGATTGTAGCTGCTATAGCGATTTTTTCCTTTAGAGAGTTTGTTATTTCTGATAATATAATAATGTTAATGATCGCTGCTATATTATTGCTACTCGTTGGTGTGACTGCCACTGGCTTTACAGTCGTTCAACCAAATCAAGCCAAGGTATGCACGCTGTTTGGAACTTATTTAGGGGTCATAAAACAAGAAGGATTTTGGCTCACTGTCCCGTTAACTTTAAAAAAGAAAGTGTCCCTTCGCGTAATTAATTTCAATAGTGATCGGTTAAAAGTTAATGATTTAGAAGGAAATCCGATTGAGATTGCGGCAGTTGTCGTCTATAAAGTGGTTAACTCTGCAAAGGCTGTGTTTGATGTAGAAAAGTATCATCAATTTGTCCATACTCAAAGTGAAGCCGGCCTGAGACATATTGCTAGCCAATACCCGTACGACAACTTTAATAATGATTTTGAGGTCTCACTTAGACAGCATTCTGATGAAATCGGAAATGAATTAACTAACGACCTTCAAGAAAGATTAATGCTTGCCGGTGTGGAAGTGATAGAGGCGAGAATTATGCACCTTGCTTACTCCAGTGAAATCGCTTCTTCCATGCTACAACGTCAACAAGCAAAAGCCGTATTAGCTGCTCGTAAAATCATTGTCGATGGAGCCGTTTTAATGGTAAAATCAGCAATTGATCAATTAAATGAGGAAAATGTTGTCGAGCTTGATGAGGAAAAGAAAGCCCAAATGGTAAATAATTTGATGGTTGCTTTAGTATCCGAAAAGGGAAATCAACCAATCGTCAATACGGGCACCATTTATTAAGGTTGTGATAGAGTGGCTGAAAAAAAACGTTTTTTACTCCGCATCGATCCCAAACTATATGATGCATTAGAAAAATGGTCAGCTGATGAATTTCGTAGCGTCAATTCGCAAATCGAATTGCTTCTAAAAAAAGCACTATCCGATGCAGGAAGAATCAAAAAAGATTAAAATTTTTTAGCTAAACGAAAAAGGGGACCGTCTCAATCACTTATGAGACGATCCCTTTTTACTATGATTAAAAATAATTATTTTACAAGTCCATTTTGAAAGGCGTAGATGACCGCTTGCGTTCTATCTTGAACCTCAAGCTTCGATAAAATGTTGCTGACGTGCGTCTTTACGGTTTTCAATGAAATAAAGAGCTCATCTGCAATGTCCTGATTGGCTTTTCCTTGAGCAACGAGTAGAAGCACTTCCCGCTCTCGTTCTGTCAGTTCTTCATGGAGGGGTACTTTTTGCCCTTGGCGCATCCGCTTCATCATCTTCCCTGTCACTTCTGGCTCAAGCACAGGCTCTCCCTCATATGTTTTACGAATGGCCTCAGCAATAACGTTTGCTTTCGATGTCTTTAACAGATAGCTGATCGCACCTGCTTCTAACGCTGGATATACTTTTTCATCGTCCAAAAAGCTCGTAACAATAATGATCCTTGCTTCTGGCCATTGTTTGGTGATTTGTTTCGTTGCTTCAATCCCATCTACCTTTGGCATGACAAGATCCATTAAAATAATATCCGGCTTGAACTGTAGCGCTTTTTCTACAGCAACCTCTCCATTTTCCGCTTCCGCCACTACTTCTATATCAGGCTGAGCCATTAAATACGCTGATACACCGATACGAACCATTTCATGATCATCTACGAGAAGCACTTTGATCATCCATGACTCCCCTCCTCATCCTCTATTTGCTTAAGCGGGACTTTTACTTCTAGTTTTGTCCCCTTTGACGGCAGTGAAATAATTTTCAATGTTCCACCAATTTCAACTGCTCGTTCATGCATGTTTTGCAAACCGTAAGAGCCTGCTTTATCTGTTTTAACGTCAAAACCAACACCGTCATCACTGATGCGTAAAATAACAAAACCATCGCGCCAAACGTTCAATACATCTAAACGACTCGCTTTCGCATGACGCAATGTGTTCGATATAGATTCTTGAATAACGCGAAATAAGTGGTCTTCCATCCCTCGATCCATGTCAATTTCTTCTACCGTCCAATGAATAGAAAGAGGCACTTTTTGAGAGAGCTCCACTAACAGCTCATCAATACCTTCCTTGAGCGATTTTCCATTTAGAGGAACAGGCCGTAAATGTAGAAGTAATGCTCTCATTTCTAATTGGGATTGCTGAATCATTTCTTCTACCATCGCCAACTGCTTCGTCTCTATCGGATTATCTTCTTGCCTGTTCTCGTTCACCGCCGACATCATCATTGAAGCGGCGAACAACTGTTGAGAAACGGAATCATGCAGTTCACGCGCGAGGCGCTGTCTTTCTTGAGAAACCATTTCTTCGATAAGGCTTTCTTGACTTTCCGTTTTCTCTAATACGAGTCGCCGAGCGGCCAGCTTTTGCTCTGCTATCGTCTGCTCTAATTGCTGAAATTTTTGTTCGATACTCATAAATTCAGCTGTTAGCTTTGTTTCCTCACTCCCGGCATCCTTACCTGTTACTAGCAGATCAATCCGCTCCTCTAGCTTTTTAACAGCTGACCACTGTAACCATCCATACAGCAAACTGAAGAAAAAAGCGCTACTAACCATAGCCACAACAAGAAAAATAGCAAAAGGCAAGTCAAATATTTTTTTCTCAATATACACTTCCCAATTTGGCTGCGGAAAGCTAACACCAAAAGTGAAAAGAAGGATGGCCGAGATGACCAAGGTGACGAAAAAAACTTGCCTAAATTGCTTGGCAAATATATTCATACCCGGTTCACCTCCAGGTCCCCAAACAGCGTAGATACAAGAATTACAACGACATTCTCTGCTCCTTCTTGCTCTACTTGGCGTTGATCTTCATAGTAAAAAGTATCATTCCAAACTGAGGTTGGAAAACGCTGAAACAAGCAAGCCTTTCCAGCTAAAGCTGCATAACGAATGCGAATTGGTGTTTCATAAGGCACATCAATTTTCACTTTACCCATAGCCTGTCTAATTGAGATAACAGCTGTTCCTTTAGGTAATACCGTATTACTTACATCAATATGAATGTCACCAAGCCCACCTTGAATATGAATATCTTTCCATTCATAAGGTTGTTCTGGTGTAGATTGAACAGAAAATAAGCGGCTTTTCATAAATGGATGATTCACCGATTGGCCGGATTCCATCTCTATAGACGGAATGCTTTCAGAAGTAAGCGTGATTTCTGCCGGATGTTTTTTCGATTGAATGACACGGTACAGCATATAAACGACTGCCGCAATCACCAACATTCGTAAACTACTCATATTTATGATCAACATAAACATTAAGAAGATTCCAAACCAAAACAACAATCGGCCAAACCAGTTTTTTCTCCACCTTCTACCGAAGTAAAGCATCGCTATTCCGAAAAAGAGGGAAAAGACAATTTCTATATTAAAAAAGGTTGCCTCAATTAAAATCATTAGTAAAGCTGAAAGTAAAAATACCGTCAGCATATCTGTCCGTTTGAGTGACGACATACTTTTCCTCCTTTCTCGAAACCCGAGAGTTTATTAAGTAAAACAAACCCGCCAATGCGAGTTTGTTTTACCTTCTTCAGTAATAAATCATAGCACATTTTGATCTAACTGTGCGTTCTTTTCTACTTGACGCGCTTGGCGTTCAAGTTCTGCTAAGCGAACATCCATCATAGACGTTTCATAGCGGCGATTCACCTTATGTTCTAAGTTATCTATATAAATCTCAAGCTCTTCAAAGCGGCCAAATGGGCGATTCACATCATTCGTCTCATCTAGTAGCTTGTTCATACTATGATGAGCTCTAGCTACATTTTCGCGACCCATCAATTCTAAGCGACGAACATTCATATCTTTCAACTTATGCTTCATCTCTTCCGCCTTGCTCTCAAGAGTAATTAGCTGTTGTTGTACAAGATCAAGCGATTCCTCTAAATGCGCTACACGTTCCTTGTACACTTCCGCTTCGCGTTTGGCAAATGCCTCTAACTCTACTTCACCAGCTTGTCCAGCAACAGTCGCTTGTTTGCTTCTTCTTTCTTCTAAATGGCGAGCATTTCGCAGTTCACGTTCAAGCTCCTGCTTCAATAATTGTTGGCGTTCTAACAGCTTAACGACTTTCTCTGTTTCTTTTTGTGCCTCACGTAAGTATTGATTAAGCATAACAATTGGATTCTTCTTCTCTTTCTCATCCACAAATTCAAACAATGTCGCTTCTACCGTTCTTCTTAATTTAGTAAAAATATTTGTCATTTCATTCTCTCCTTCTATATCAATTATTTTGTTAGCTGCTTCCATTCTCTTTCAAAGTTAACAAATGGATCATTCTCTTCCTGTACCGCTACTACCTCTTCACCATCTTCGTTCCATTTTTTATAAACTAAGTACAGAACAGCTAGGGCACCGATACCTAGAAGAGCAGGAACATTCCCAACAGCTACAAAAAATGCTGTGATTCCAGCCAGTCCCCAGAATCCTTTTATCAATTTGGAAGACGGCTTTTGAAGCTGTGTCCATGCAACATACATAATCCCCGCACAGATCGCTAGGGCAATGACAGGTCCTAGACTGGCAGCTGCGATGATGGCAGCTAGTCCACCTACACAAAACAACATCACCTTTTTCATTTACTATTTCCTCTCCTTTCGTGATCTTATTTATATCTTACCGTCGATTCACCCTTTTCATAACGAGCCAGGGATGGAACTTCCACTCAGACTTGAGACCGAGAAAAGCGGAAGGACCCGTTTAGCGGTGTATGGACTGGAATGATACGCACGAGATAAAGGAAACACGATGAACGTAGTGAATCGATGTTGACTTATCGCAAGGAGGAGCATGGAAGTCCACTAGCCGCTGGGGACTGGAGCTGGACAAGAAAAGCGGAGCCGACTGTTCAGACACGACAAGCAAATGATAGAATGACGAAATGGCGTACTTCAGCCATGCAGTCAGGCTAGCATTTGACTCGAGTGTCTAGGAGGCGGAGCTGGACAAGAGAAAAGCGGAAGGACCCGTTTAGCGGTGTATGGACTGGAATGATACGCACGAGATAAAGGAAACACGATGAACGTAGTGAATCGATGTTGACTTATCGCAAGGAGGAGCATGGAAGTCCACTAGCCGCTGGGGACTGGAGCTGGACAAGAAAAGCGGAGCCGACTGTTCAGACACGACAAGCAAATGACAGAATGACGAAATGGCGTTTTTCAGCCATGCAGTCAGGCTAGCATTTGACTCGAGTGTCTAGGAAGCGGAGCTGGACAAGAGAAAAGCGGAAGGACCCGTTTAGCGGCGTATGGACTGGAATGATCCGCAGCTATAAATAAAAACCCCCTATCAATGTAGAGGATTCATCCTTGCTCGACTCATTCCATTTTTGAGGTTAACCTTAAATACCTATCGCTCCCCAAAAAGCAATGACGATCCAAAATATTTTCTTTCCATTAGAAGATGGCTCCTGAAATTGTTCCCAAGCAATATAAATGATAATGGCTGACATGATTAAGCCGAGTAATGTTCCAAGATTCGAGATGACCATTAATAATGCGACTCCGACAACATGAAAAAACATTGCGTTATTCATTGCTTTCTCTCTCCTCTTTTGATCATAATCTATTTATTACGTTACTCCGACAAAGCCATTACCATAACAATCCATAGATGTAATTTCCACTCAGACTTAAGACTGAGTGGATATCAGGGACAGTCTGCATCACGATGCGATCTCCACAAAAAAAGTGCCCCAAAGCGGGACACTTTCTACTATTTCCTATGCATTTTAAATTCTAAAAACAGTTCATTATAATAGGCAAGCATATGTGGACCAAGGTTTTCGTATACTTCAAGTCTTTCAGTTAATTCAGTTGAAGGATAAAAGCGTTGATCATTGACAACGTCTTCAGGCATATGCTCAAGCGCCTTTTTATTTGGTGTGGAGTAGCCGACATAATCGGCATTTTGTGCAGCCACTTTCGGATCGAGCATGAAATTAATAAATTGATGAGCCGCTTCGACATTTTTCGATGTTTTTGGAATGACCATATTATCAAACCAAAGATTCGATCCTTCTTCTGGTACGACGTATTCCAAATTGTCCTTTTCAGACATAATATCGGCAGCTGTACCAGACCAAACGACCCCGATTTTTGCTTCATTATTGATCATCAGCAACTGAATTTCATCTCCAACAATCGCTTTTACATTAGGAGTCAGCTCCTCTAGCTTTTCCTTTGCTTCCATTAAATGCTCTTCATTCGTGTCATTTAGCGAATAGCCTAATGTATTTAAGCCCATACCGATGACCTCACGAGCGCCGTCTACTAAAAACACATCATTTTTATAGCTATCATCCCATAAATCATTCCAAACAGTAATTTTCTTTCCATTCATTAACTCTTTATTATAAATAATCCCGACTGTCCCCCAAAAATAGGGAATAGAATATTTATTTCCTTCATCAAATGCTAAATCCATAAAGCGAGGATCAATATT
The DNA here is from genome assembly GCF_051842975.2 of Bacillus sp. Hm123. Taxonomy (NCBI): domain Bacteria; kingdom Bacillati; phylum Bacillota; class Bacilli; order Caryophanales; family Bacillaceae; genus Bacillus; species Bacillus sp. Hm123. Next base: position 420,456 of record NZ_CM200277.1, on the reverse strand, counting down.
TTTCAAATTGGGCAATTGATTGTGGTCTACTGGGATGAGCAAATCATTTTTTTTCATTTTATCAATGGCATACTCGGATGGAACGGCGATGTCGTAAGCTGTTCCACCTTGTTCAATTTTCGTCATCATCGCTTCGTTCGAATCAAACGTTTCATAGACCACTTTAATACCAGTTTCTTTTTCAAATTGCGTGATTAAATCGGGGTCAATATAATCTCCCCAATTGTAGACGGTCAACACATTACCTGCTGTTTGCCCAGTAGAAGCATTCAGTTGAGAAACGATATACATTAGGAGAAAGGCAAGCGCAAAAACAGCAATTAGCCCCCGAAACAATTTATTCATTTTCGTGCCTCCCATCCAGTTGATCGGTTGTTCTTTTTCGTAATAAAGTAATAACCAATGACAAGAATTACCGTAAACAAGAATAATAATGTCGATAACGCATTAATATTTAAAGAAATTCCTTGACGAGCAAGTGAATAAATTTCAACCGACAAAGTACTAAATCCATTGCCTGTTACGAAAAATGTTACCGCAAAATCATCTAACGAATACGTTAACGCCAAAAAGAATCCTGCGAAAATTCCTGGTGAGATGTACGGCAAGATGACCTTTGAAAATACATCCCATTGGCTAGCCCCTAAGTCACGAGCTGCATCAATTAACGATGTGCTCATCTCTTGTAGCTTTGGCAATACCATGATGACGACAATCGGAATCGAAAAGGCAATATGCGATAATAACACCGACATAAAGCCAAGCTTAATACCGAGCATCGTAAATAAAATTAAAAACGAAGCACCGATAATGACGTCAGGACTAACGATTAACACATTATTAAATGAAAGTAACGTATTTTGAATGATCCGCTTTCTCATATAGACAATTGCGATCGCACCGAGCACTCCAATAATTGTCGAAATAGCTGCCGATAAAAGAGCAATAATCATCGTATTTAACACGATAATCAACAAACGAGTATCTTGAAACAATTCCTTATACCAATCTAATGTAAAGCTTTCAAAATCATTCATCGTCCCACCACTATTGAACGAGTAGAACATTAAATAGAAAATCGGCGCGTAAAGAACGACAAACATAAAGATTAAATAAGCTTTTGACCAAGCGGTATTTTTTTTCATCTTACAGAGTCCCCCGCTTTCTCGTGCTAGTCATCAGCATGATAACCACCATCGTAATAATTAAGAATACTGCAATGGCTGAGCCCATTCCCCAATCTTGCGTGACAAGAAAATGCTGCTCGATCGCCGTTCCAAGTGTAATCACACGGTTCCCAGCGATCAAACGAGTGATCATAAAGAGTGATAAAGCCGGAATAAACACAGCTTGTACTCCCGACTTCACTCCGTCGAGCGTCAACGGAAACACGACTTTACGAAATGTTGTCCAAGCAGAAGCCCCAAGATCACGTGAAGCAGCTATTAACGTGGGATTCATTTTATCTAACGCATTAAAAATCGGTAAAATCATAAATGGAATAAAAATATAAACAGACACAAAAATAAAGCTAAAATCTGTAAATAAAATTTGTTGTGTACCAATCCCAATCAATTCTAAGAAATTATTAGCTGCCCCATACGTACCGAAAATACCAAGAAAAGCATACGCCTTTAACAGCAAATTAATCCACGAAGGTAAAATAATTAACAATAATAGCAATTGCTTATGCTTTGACTTCGTAATAATGTAAGCAGTTGGGTAAGCAACGAGCAAACAAAAGGCCGTAATTAAAAAGGCGTACCAGAAAGAACTCGCGACCATTTTCAAATAAACTGGAGTGAAAAACTTCTCATAGTTTCCTAAAGTGAGGTTTCCATCTATATCAAAGAAAGAATAGTACACAACTAACAGAATCGGAGCCACGACAAACAAGATAATCCAAAGCATATATGGAAACAGATATAAACTACGTGTCTTATTTCTCATAGCTAACCTCGTCATAAGACTCTAGTCGTTTATCAAATTCTTCTTCTGTTTCTCCAAGGCGCATAACATGAATCGCTTCCGAGTCAAAATCTAAGCCGATCTCATCACCGACCGTTGCTTTCTTCGTTGAATGAACTAACCATTCATTTTGTTCATCATCATAGCAAAGCATTTCATAATGAACACCACGGAAAAGCTGCGATACGACTCTCGCTTGAATCTTCCCTCGCTCCCAAGTCGTAATTTCTAAATCCTCTGGTCGAATCACAATTTCGATAGGTTCATTGGCATTTAACCCCTGATCGACACATTCAAACGTCTTTCCCGCAAATTCCACTTCAAAATCTCTAATCATTTTACCTGACACAATGTTAGACTCCCCGATAAAATCAGCTACAAATCGATTAATCGGTTCATCGTAAATATCTGTTGGTGTCCCACTCTGCTGAATTTTCCCTTCATTTAATACGAAGATCTCATCCGACATCGCCAACGCTTCCTCTTGATCATGCGTCACAAAAATAAATGTGATGCCTAGTCGCTGCTGTAAATCACGAAGCTCATATTGCATTTCCGTACGCAATTTTAAATCGAGAGCGGATAACGGTTCATCTAATAAAATCACTTCCGGCTCATTCACAATCGCTCGGGCAATCGCTACACGCTGACGTTGCCCCCCGGACATTTCCGTAATTTCACGGTTCTCGTAGCCTGCTAAGTTCACAAAACGCAATGCTTCTTTTACTTTTTGATCAATATTAGCCTTACTCATTTTTTTAATGCGTAAGCCAAAGGCCACGTTTTCATACACATTTAAATGAGGGAACAGCGCATAATCTTGAAACACGGTATTCACTTGGCGTTTATTCGCTGGAACATGGTTAATCCGATTTCCGTTAAAGAAAATATCTCCTTCGGACGCCTCAGTAAAGCCAGCAATTAAGCGTAAAATCGTTGTCTTTCCACATCCAGAAGGGCCGAGAAGCGTATAGAACTTTCCTCTCTCAATTTCAAAGCTAACATTATCCAGAACAACTGTATCGTTGTCATACTGCTTTGTCACTTGATCAAAGCGAATAATTACATTTTCATTCATAGTGTACCTCCCTATTGTTTACAAATAAGATTCTGTTACAGTTAAAATCAACTCCGATGGCCCATCGGAATCATTAATAATTTGATGCGTCTCCGAAGAATGAAAATAAATCGCCTCACCTGCTTTGGCAAAATACGTTCTCTTTCCTAATTGGATCGCAACACTTCCTCTAAGCACATAACCAAATGTTTCGGCTAAAGACGGTTCAAACTCTTTGAATTCCCCGCCTTTTTCTAGAACTAGTTTCACAGGCTCCATTTCTTTCTCATTCGATTCAGGGACTAACCACTGAATTTTATAGCCTTTTTCTTCATCGTGATAATCCGTTTGATCTTCTTCGGTATACACCACTTTTTGTTCTCTTGCTTGCTCATCAAAAAACTCCTTCGGTGAACAACCAAGCACTTCAAGAATGTGAAAAAATGTTTCAATGGACGGCGAGCTTAAATCCCGCTCAAGCTGAGAAATATATCCTTTGCTTAAATCCGTCCGCTCCCCAAGTTCTTCTTGCGTTAACCCCTTTTTTAAGCGTAAATTTTTTATTTTTTTCCCAATATCCATTTCATAACCTCTTGCTCTGTTTATAATTAGTAAACTTACAGTTAATAAAGTTTACTATTAAGTTACTTAAAGTTTACCCACAGCATCCTATTATAATGATTTAACAGGGAACTTCAACCATATTTTTATATTTTCTATGTAAAATTTGACTAACTTGCGAACAAAAGTATCTTGTGCTAAAATGAATGACAGTCAGTCATGAAAATAAGGAGGGAAATGAGGATGTCAGAAGTAAAAGACGGTAAGTATAATAAAATTCTTCAAGCCGCAATTAGCACCATTTCCCAAAAAGGACTTGATAAAACCTCAATATCCGATATTGTTAAAGTTGCAGGCGTTGCCCAAGGAACCTTTTATTTATATTTTCCGTCCAAAAAAGCGTTAATACCAGCTATTGCTGAAAACCTATTAACGATTACTTTGAACGAAATTAAAACGGTGACGGAAAATAAGCAAGACTTTTGGGAAATTATTCGGATTATGATCGATGAAACTTTTAAGCTAACAAAGTCACATAAAGAAGTGATCGTTCTTTGTTATTCGGGCTTAGCAATCGAGCATTCGATGGAAAAATGGGAGGCAATTTATCAGCCTTATTACCGCTGGCTTGAAGCGATTTTAGAAAAAGCAATTGCATCCGAAGAGATTTTCGGACAAATCAACATTGATTGGACAGCGAAAATCATTATTAACTTAATTGAGAGCGCCGCTGAGAGATTTTATAGTTCAGAAGATGAAAGTAAGTTAGACGCTTTTAAAGAAGAAACTTACTTCTTTTTAAAACGATCATTGACTTAGTGAAAGAGCAGCAAATAAGCGGCTCTATCTTTTTTAAACAAATATGAATGATATTCATTCATTAAATAATAGGAGTGTTAACATTGAATTGGTTAATTGTTGTTGCTGCAGGTATTTTGGAGGTTGTTTGGGCTTCAGGTCTGAAGTATGCAGATTCTACGCTTGATTGGATCATCGTCGGAGCGCTTATTGCCATTAGCTTTATTATGCTGATCCACTCGTACAAAACGATTCCGCTCGCAGCAGCTTACACCGTTTTCGTCGGAATCGGAACGGTCGGCACGTATTTTGTCGGTATTTATTTAGGAGAACCGTTCTCCATCACGCAACTAATCTTTTTATCGATGCTACTACTAGGAGTTATCGGAATGAAAATGGGCACTAAAACGAAAGAAGAACAACCAGGAGGAGAATCAGCATGAGTTGGGCCTTTTTAATATTATCCGGAATTGAAGAAGTCATTGCGACAATCGCTATGAAATACATTGACGGTAAGAAAAAGAAATGGCCGATTATTGTGATGGTAGTTGGTTTTTTCTTCTCATTCTACTGCTTATCCAAAGCTATGATCGAACTACCAGCAGGTGTCGCCTATGCAGTGTGGACAGCAATTGGTACGATTGGAATCACGCTCGTCAGTCTGTTTTGGTTTAAAGAAAAATTAAACAAACTGCAAGTATTTTCATTACTCTTTATCGTACTAGGTGTTACTGGACTACGTTTTACCGCTTAATCATTAGAGGGCCCTCTTGTAAAAGCTAGATTGTGCTTTTACAAGGGGGCTTTGTTAACTTTTTGAATGGATGACCGATTATGGGGCGTTCGTGCCCGGTTCGACGCTTTCCTCGCTCAATTCGACACTTTTCACGCCCGATTCGCGCGGATTCGTGACCAATTATAGGCCGTCCGCGACTAATTCGCCCCCACATTCCAGCTTCCGCTCAATAAAAAATCAACCACCCGCTCGTGCAAGTGGTTGATATCATTCGATTATACTTCCACTGTAGCTAATACTTCTTTAAATGATTGAATCACTGTGTCTACTTCTTCATAGCTAATTGTCAATGGTGGCTCGATGCGGATCGTTTTCGAGTTAACAAGCGTTCCTGCAACAAGAATACCTTTATCAAACATACCTTTTGACACTTCATAGCCGATTTCATCTTTGTGGAACTCGATTCCGATCATTAAGCCTTGACCGCGGATTTCAAGTACTTTATCTTCGTGGCCTTGTGCCGCTTCTTTTAAGCCTTTTAAGAAGTATTCTCCCACTTCAGCCGATCTTTCAGGAAGATTTTCTTCAAGCAATACGCCAATCGTTGCAATCGCCGCCGCACAAGCTAGTGGATTTCCACCGAAAGTTGTTGTGTGCATGAACGGATTGTCGAATAAGTTTTGGAATACTTTTTCGTTCGCTACAACCGCACCAGCTGGCATTACTCCACCACCGAACGCTTTTGCTAAGCAAAGGATATCCGGCTCTACTCCGAATAGATCCGCCGCGAACATTTTTCCTGTACGGCCCATACCTGTTTGTACTTCATCAAAAATTAAAATCGCCCCATACTCGTCACAAAGCTCTCTTACTTCTTGCAAGTAGTTCGCTGGCGGAATAATGATTCCACCCTCTCCTTGGATTGGCTCTAAAATCACTCCCGCTACATCTTCACCAACCATGGCACAAGCTTCAAATGTTTTTCTCATCATATCGATGTCCCCAAATGCGACATGACGGAAGCCTGGAATCAATGGTAGAAACGGCTTACGGAATATGCCTTTCGCTGTTCCTGATAAAGACCCTAAGCTTTTACCATGAAAAGCTTTCGTTGTTGCGATAAATGTCGTACGATCAGTAGACATTTTCGCAATTTTCAACGCCGCTTCCACACTTTCTGTTCCACTGTTTGTAAAGAATGCATATTTCAAATCACCCGGTGTAATGTCAGCTAAAATTTTCGCCAGCATTGCACGTAGTGGATCTAATAAATCCTGGCTATGAAGGGCTTGACGCTTCAATTGATCTGTTACTGCTTTGACCACTTTCGGGTTACGGTGTCCGACGTTGTAAATACCGAATCCTCCTAGACAGTCAATATATGTTTTTCCATTAATATCTGTAAAGCAAGATCCACCATCAGACCATTCCACTGCCGCAAACTGGCCACCTTCTGTAACGGTTTTACGGTAAGCTAAAAATCCTGGGTTTACATGCTCACGGAAGCCATCAACTGTTTCTTTCGTTACCCACTGCGCTTCTTCTTGTGTCACTTCTTCTTTCTCAATTAAAGATAAAACTTTTTCAATATACTCAGAAACTTGTTGCTCATTGCTTACGTTATTTTTCAGTTCAGTTGTCATTGATTGTCCACTCCTATTTTGAAAGGTATTAGTTTTTAAACCAGCCTGTTTCTTCTACTTGCATATTGATGTTAATCTGCTTAATTTCTTGGAATTCTTCTAAGCCGAATGTTCCTAAGCTGCGACCTACACCACTTTGTTTGTAGCCGCCCCATGGTGCTTCGTTATATGTTGGGTGATAAGAGTTGATCCACGTAATTCCCGCACGAAGCTTTTTAATGACACGCATCGCTTTCGCTCCATCGATTGTAAAGACCGCTCCAGCTAAGCCGTAATCCGTGCCATTCGCTAGACGAATCGCTTCTTCTTCACTGCTGAATTTTTGGATAGCTACTACAGGTCCAAAAATTTCTTCTTGAACGATTCTCATATCTTGCGTTGTATCTGCAAAAGCTGTTGGCGCAACAAAGTATCCATCTCCAAGACCGTTTTCCGTTAAGCGTTCACCGCCACATAGCAAGCGAGCTCCTTCTTCTTTTCCGATCTCGATATAATTCAATACTTTTTCCATATGCTGTTGGCTCACTAGTGGACCCATTTCTGTTTCTTCGTCTAAACCTGGTCCGACTTTAATTTGCTTCGCACGTTCAACGAAGCGCTCGATAAATTGATCGTAAATGCTTTCTTCGACTAAAATTCTAGAGCCTGCTGAACATACTTGACCGGAACCACAATAGATCCCAAATAGCGCATAGTCTACCGCTATTTCAAAGTCCGCATCAGCAAAAATGATATTCGGTGATTTACCACCAAGCTCTAATGAAATTTTCTTCATCGTGTCCGCTGCTGTTTTCATAATGTGCTTACCAGTTTTTGTCCCACCAGTAAACGACACCATATCAACGTCTTTATGAGCCGCAATTTCGTTACCTACGACCGGGCCTGCTCCATGAACCATGTTCATAACACCTTTTGGTACGCCTGCCTCTTCGATAATTTCCATTAATTTCGTTGGTGTTACTGGTGTCACTTCAGATGGTTTAAACACAACCGTGTTTCCTGCCGCAAGAGCTGGAGCGATTTTCCACACACTCATTAAAAGAGGGAAGTTCCAAGGAACGATTAGTCCACAAACACCAACTGGCTCTCTAACAACCATTGCTTGCATTGGATCGGCTACGTGGTATGTTTGACCATCAGGCTGTGTAATCATCCCTGCATAATATCTAAAGCAAGCCGCTGCATCGCCCATGTCAAATCCAGCTTCGCGTAGAGGCTTTCCATTATTCATCGTTTCAAGTTGAGCAAGCTCTTCAGCCTTTTCATCAATTTTGTCTGCAATTTTATATAAATAAGCAGCTCTTTCTACAGGTGGAAGATCTGACCAGATACCGCTTTCAAAAGCTTCTTTAGCAACCGCAATCGCTTGGCGCGCATCTTCTACTGTTCCTTCTGCTGCATGAGCGATGACTGCACCAGTCGCTGGATTAATGACTTCACGTGTTTTGTTACCGCTTCCATCTTTCCACTCACCATTGATATGCATTTTCAAATCAAGAGTCTTTTCACCTTTAGCCATTGCTTTCTTTTGTGTATCTAACATGTACCCATCCTCCTTATTGATCTGTTTGTTTTATATAATGCAACTATCGTGCCAATTTTCTAAAATTAATATTTTTTGCAAAAAACGCGATAATTGGGTGGTCTTGTTTATTTTTTATATGAATAAGTATTCGTTTTCTTATGCAAAATCGCATAACATATGATAAATCGAATAAAAAAAGAAGACTGGATGCTCTCCAAGTCTCCTTATGTTTTACTTTCTATATTCATTAATAGCGAGAGAGTTTTTTCGTTCCATAATTTTTTGATACTTTCGGCTAACCGATGACTGACTGACTCCTAAAGCTTTCGCTGCTTTCGTCGTTGTTTTATATTGTTTCATCGCTAGCGTAATTAATTGCTCCTCTACATCATCTAGTGCTTCTTGCAACGGAATGACTCTTGTAATGATCGGTTTTGACTTCTTAAAGTCATAGCCAAGCGACAAAAATTGGCTCACAAACTCCGCATCAATCGCAGGTTCATCGGAGGAAACTACCAACCTTTCAATAATATTTTGCAATTCTCGTACGTTACCCGGCCAAGAATAAAACTCTAATACATTCACGGCATCAGGCGTTAAATGAAAATGTTTATCGTATTTATCATTTAATTGTTGTAGAAAGTAAAAAGCTAATATTGAAATATCTTCCGTTCGTTCTCTTAGTGGAGGAATATGTACTGGAATCACATTTAACCGATAAAATAAATCCTCCCTAAACGTCCCTTGCTCCACCATTTTTTCAAGTTTTTTATTCGTCGCCGCAATAATTTGCACATCGACTTTTTCGGCAACCGTGCTTCCGACAGGGATGACTTCTTGTTCTTGAAGTACCCGCAATAATTTCACTTGCAAATGTAATGGCATCTCACCGATCTCATCGAGAAACAATACCCCTTGATCCGCCATTTTAAAATAGCCATCTTTTCCTTCTTTATCTGCTCCTGTAAAAGCTCCTTTGGCATAGCCGAACAGCTCACTTTCGAGCAAGTTCTCTGGAATGGCACCACAATTTAATTTTAAAAATGGGTTATGCGATCTCCTTCCGAGCTGATGAATCGCCTGAGCAATGACTTCTTTTCCTGAACCTGATTCCCCAGTAATTAAGACAGTTGACGAGAATTCAGCAATTTTCTTTACTTGTGTGACGATCTTTTCCATCTTCGGACTACGATACATTAACTTTTTCAACGTGCGGTCTTGATTTTTAAAGCTATCTAACTCTTTTTTGTACTGCTCGGAAATTTTCTTTATTTCCTTTAGTTCACTTTTTAGCCTTGTTGTTTCGGTAATGTCCCTTGAAGCGACGATGATGCGGTCGATGGCTCCTTTTTCATTAAAAACTGGATTTCCTACCGCGAGAACCTTTCGGCCATTTTTTGCTTCTTGAACAATCGACACTTTTTTCTTTCGTTCAAGTACTAATCTTGTGACAGAGGGGCTGAATAACCCTTGTTCTTCTAACCGTGCAAGGTTTTTTCCTAATAAATCTTGCAAATCAACTCCCCAAAAATCAGGAATCACATTTTCACTGTAGCGAATGAGCTCCCCTTTATGATTCACTACTAATATTTCATCATAAATCGTTGATAAAATAGCGTTTAAATCCGTGTTTAAATTTTTAATATCCTCTATTTCCATCGCCATCTCTTCAATTTTCGGAATGTCTTGAACGACGACCAACATCCCCTCTATTTCATGGTCTTGATTCGAGATGGGACAATAATCTAATAACACACCCATTTCATCTGTTAATTGGACCTGATTTAAAATTGTTTTTCCGGTCGCGAACACGCTTTCAATATGCACAGGATGAAAAATCGATTGAGCCGGTTGATTCATCACTTTTTCAGAAGTAGACTTAATCATTTTCAAACCGGCATCATTACAGTTAATAATGTTCTTTTCCCGATCGACAACAAACATCCCCATTGGAATGGACTTTAATAACGTTTGAATGAAATTGATACTTTGATCTTCTTGCTTAAACAATTCAGCTAACAGTTCCTCACGCTTTAAATACCCGATTGGTTCCCCTTGTTCATTCGTAATAATTGTCAGTGGCTCGCCAATCACTTGAAACATCACAGGCAAGGAAATCGTTTTATTCACATGATATACTTTATCAATGGAAACAGATTCATTTATTAATGTCTGAAATTTGATTTGACCTTTATCAGCTAAACGATTACTTTTTAAATGAATATAGCTCGTTAATTTATTTTGTTCTGTAATAAATATATACTGCTCTTTCATTCCGCTCACATCAATATCATCGTCAGTCGTCTGATTTTCGACAGCGATTGTGATAAGCGGCTTTACTTTTTCTTCATTAATATTAAACATACGAATTCCTCCCTTCCCTTTTGTACCTCCTTACTATTTTAACAAAATTTTATCACAATATTTTCTTTTTAGAATATACAAATAAAACTCAAAAAAAAAGAAGACGGTCATCCATCTTCTTTTTTAAGATATTTTAAGTTAATCACATGCACTAATAACGAGTTCTTCTTTCACAAAAGCAAGTACCATGCCAGGGATGACTGCATCTCCTTCTTCCACTTCTAATGACTGAATTTCGCCGCTTACTCCCATTTTCACAGGAAAGAGCTCGCCAGCTTCGTCTTTAATTAAAAATAGCGGTTCCCATTCATAGATTCTCATCTCCTTGCTGATTAGAACCTCATGAACAATGCCTTGATAAGGACTTGTAATCATCTCCTCAAACATTCGTACTCATCTCCTTTTAGCCTTAATTGTCCCACCCAAGAGCTATACTTTATTGCTGCTAGACTCTCTGCGTTCCCTTCAGCCTTCTTACGATAAGATTTCCCAATCACAACCATTCCCTTTGCCTTCAAATCCGCAGCTCTCCAAGTATAGCTCTTCTCCTCCCATGTCGTGCTTTTTAAAAATTAATCCATCCTCGTAAACGAGAAGCTTCCGCCATTTGACGAATACCTTCCATATAAGCAGCTGTCTTCATCGATACATCAAAACGTTCTGACGTTTGTTGAACATTTAAGAAGCTCGCATGAATTTTTTCTTTTAAACGATCTTCCACCACTTCTTTCGTCCAGTAAAACCCTTGGTTGTTTTGACACCATTCGAAATAAGAAACAATGACGCCACCAGAATTGGCTAATATATCTGGAACGACAGAAATTCCACGCTGATCAAGAATTTGAATCGCTTCTTTCGTCGTTGGACCATTCGCCGCTTCCACAATAAATTTACAGTTGATTCGATCAGCATTTTCCTCTGTAATCACTCCACCGATCGCCGCCGGAATTAACACGTCACATTCTTTTTCTAACAGCTCATCATTTGTGATCACGTTGTCGAACAAGCCTGTTACGATACCAAAAGAATCGCGTCGTTCAAGTAAATAAGGGATATCAAGACCTTCCGGATCATAAATAGCCCCTAAAGCGTCAGCAATACCGACTACCTTCACGCCCATTTCGTGTAAGAAGTAAGCTAAATAACCGCCGACATTCCCGAACCCTTGAACAATGACTTTTAGCCCTTCAAGCGGCATATTTTGCAACTCACTCATAATTTGTAACGTGTACAGCACACCTTTTGAAGTAGCTGTTTCTCTGCCTTCTGAACCACCTAGTACTAACGGTTTTCCCGTGATAAAACCTGGTGAATCAAACTCTCTAATATGATCATATTCATCAAGCATCCAAGCCATAATTTGCGAGTTCGTATACATGTCTGGTGCCGGAATATCTTTCGTTGGACCAACGAGCTGACTCACTGCACGTACATACCCACGACTTAAACGTTCTAGCTCATTCATGCTCATATTTCGTGGCTCACAAACAATCCCGCCTTTTGCTCCTCCATATGGCAAACCGTTCACTCCACATTTTAAGCTCATCCAACCGGCCAAAGCTTTAACTTCATCTGGATGAACTTCTGGGTGAAAGCGAATGCCTCCTTTTGTTGGTCCACAAGCATCATTATGCTGTGCTCTGTAGCCACGAAAAACCTTCGTTACTCCATTATCCATTTTCACTGGAATACTTACTTCTAAAAATCTCATCGGCTCTTTGAAAAACTCAAATACCTCATCTGAATAGCCAAGCATTTCTGTTGCTTGCTTTAAGATCGCTTGGAATTCTAATTGTGGATTTTTCTCCTCTTTTAACTTCTGGTCTTTAATCTCTGTCACCTGCGATTTTGTTTCCATAACTACACCTCGTTTTTTTTATTACTTAATAATAAGCAATTTCCGTGCCATTGATTTTCACCGCTAACTATTGAAATAAACCCCTTATTTCAAGCGTTTTCTTGCTTGTTTTATGAAAAAAATCATAGCCTAGTATGTTCTGCATAAGTCAAAATCACCTTATCTAAGTCAGAATTGATTTACTACATAATCAAGGATTAAGCAGTAAAAAAGATGCAGACTCGTCGTCTGCATCCTTTTGTCTTTATTAAATATTAGCGAAACGTCCGCGTTGACGCATAAGCTCACGATTTAATTCTGTGTTCACTTCAAATGCTGCACGACCGTGTAACCAGAATAGGTTGTTTAGCATGACTAGATCACCAACAGGTAATTTCAATTCAATTACGCTTTCATCGTTTTCCATAGAATCAGAAAGCTCTTTCAAGTATTTTGCTTCTTCAATTGTGTCTGGATACACGAATTGATCGATGTAGCAAATACAAGGTTTGTTGTTGTCATTGAAGAATGTTGCACGTTGAACTTCTTGATCCACGTTTTTACTGCTTGGCGCTCTGTAAGTGAACTTATGATTAGCTAGTGAATGAGTAGAAAACTTCTCTAAATCTTTCCACTCATCTAAATGTAATAAACGAGATTCGCCACCTACCGCATTTTCTTCTGTCATTTTCATCATTAACAACCAGTCAGTTGGCTCATCAACGAACGTTCCATCTGTGTGTAGAGTGAATAAGCGATAAGCTTGACGAAGGTAAGAATCACTTGAATCTGTATGTCCAACAGTGAATCGAGCATAGTATTTATTCGTCATAGCATCAAAATTTGGTGTACCAACAATATGTGTTAAAGCTGTTGCAAAAATGACGTATTCTTCTTTATCGACTGTTTCTTCTTGCAAACCGATTGTGTAGCCACCTGTTTCACGGTCATGAAGGATGCCTCTTAAAATATCTTGGAATTCTTTTCCTACTAATTGTAACAAGTAGTCTGCAACAATTCGTCTAGCATACGGCGTGTACTCCAAATGTTGAACCGTTACACCTTCTTGTTTTGCTTTAGCTAAAAATGCTTGGATAATTGTGCGATCTAACTCAATGTGATATAAACGATCGCTTTGCGGATGAGATGTTACCTCGTAATTAGGTGTTTTTGCAATAAATGTTTTAGCTTGTTTTTCCATTGTACTCATTAAAAATTCCTCCTAGGTTTTATCATTATTGGTTGGCCTCATGCAAGAAAATAAAAAAGCCAGTTTACGCCCCTTTAGAAAAAGGTAGGTAAACTGGCTTATACTTACTTCACTGCTCCATGGAAGTGGAGTCACAGTAAATATTTCAGTTAATATTTTATTTTACATGCGAATGAAAGACCGGTTATATGATATTACCCACGTGATTGGAAAAGGCAATTTTCTCAAGGTGAGTATATATTTATTAACTATAATCAGTATATGCTTCCGTCATAGAATTGTCAATATTTTTTGACTATTATTTTACACTTTTCGAAACTTGCTGATAGTGTAAATGCAGATCATTCAAAGCGGCAGCTAACGCATTAGCCGCTTTTCCTTTGTAATACAACTGAAGATGCTTCAGTGGTTCTTCAATCCCGTCGTTTAAACTAACTCCTCTAAGTAGCTGACCGATGAAGTTTCTACCGTGTTCTGTCGCTAACGTACAAGACGCTTCTAAAATAACACCATATTTAACATCGACTTCCGCAGTAATTGTTAACGTATCAAACACACTTTTTGCAGCCATCCCCTGCGGTAATCTAGCATGTCCGGCAATAAACATTACTTTTGAGTTAATCATTTTAATAGCCTCCTATATATGTTGGAAACGAACGATTTCAGATACTTTCGGATGCTCAGCAATTTGTTTCACTACTTCTTTACCGATCTCAATCGAAGCTGTCGCTGCTGGTGATGGAGCGTTACATACGTGAATACTTCTTTCGCCAGGAATCATGTAGAAGTCATCAACCATACTTCCGTCACTTTTCAATGCTTGCGCGCGGACTCCAGCAGGTGCAGGAATCAAATCTTCTGATTGAATTTCAGGGATCAACTCTTGAAGACTAGCAACGAATTTCGCTTTGCTGAACGAACGAAGCATTTCTTCAATTCCTTCTCCCATAAATTTGCTGGCAAGCTTCCAGAATCCTGGATACCCCATTACTTCAGATAAATCCTTAACATTGAAGTCTGTTTTCTTATAACCTTCACGCTTGAAGCTTAGAACCGCATTTGGACCCGCATCTACTTCTCCACCGATCATACGAGTGAAATGAACACCTAAGAATGGGAATTTAGGGTTTGGCACAGGATAAATTAGATTTTTAACGAGATGTCTTTTTTCCGGCACTAATTTAAAATATTCTCCACGGAATGGAACGATTTTCACATCTGTTTTGTATCCGGTCATGTTTGTGATACGGTCGCTCTGTAATCCAGCACAGTTAATAAGGAACTTAGTTTTAAATGTTCCTTTTGTCGTTTCAATCGTAATTCCATCTTGTAATTCAGAAATATTTTCAACCTTTGTTCCTAGACGGATGTCGCCACCGTTTTCACGAATGATTTCACCAAACTTTTCACTAACTTGCTTGTAGTTAACAATTCCCGCTGCTGCTACTTTAATCGCTGCTAAACCATTTACATGCGGCTCGATTTCCTTTAATTCTTCCTTGCTGATTTTCGTCACATCTAGCTCATTTTCAAGTCCGCGGTTATATAAATTATCAAGTAACGGCAACTCTTCATTCTTTGTGGCCACAATGACTTTTCCACAAATATCATGCTCAATATTATGCTGCTGGCAAAACGCTTTCATAGATTGACTTCCTTGACGAGCAAAGCGCGCCTTATAGCTTCCAGGCTTATAATAAATACCTGAATGAATAACTCCACTGTTATGTCCTGTTTGATGCATAGCTAATTGTGGTTCTTTTTCTAACAATAAAACTTTTGCATTTGGAAAACGCTCATATAATGCCATTGCTGTGGAAAGGCCAACAATTCCTCCGCCAACTATACCAAAGTCGTACATATTCATTTCCTCCTATTAATCAATTAATTATTTGAATGATTGATTATATTTTCCTCGGATGGCTTTAAATGTTCCATATAAGAGATGAGGTTGTTCTTTGTCCTCAATAAATGGTATTCAATCGCCGCCCGCAATTCAGCTGGATCATTTCTTTCTACTGCTTCATAAATAAATCGATGCTCTCTTTGAGTATCCGCATAATAGTCTACTAGCAAGCTTGGAGCAATTGGAGAAATCCCTAAGTTCTCTACCGTTTTTAACACCCTCGTCCACGGGCACCCTTTGCGTAACAACTTGTGAAAGCTTTCATTTAACGCTATGTAATAATCATTTGTTTCATCTGTGAGCGTTAAAGATTCCATCTTACTTAAAATTTCACCTAGCTCTTGCTTATCTTCCCTCGTTAAAAAAGGAAGCGATTTTTCGACAGCTAACCCCTCTAAAGAAGAGCGCAAATAATAAATTTCTTCTATATCTTCTTTCGTAATTGGTGTCACAATGGCCCCTTTATGCGGAACAATTTTCACCAATCCCTCCGATTGAAGCTGCCTTAACGCTTCTCTAATCGGCATACGACTCACATTTAAAATGTTAGCCCAATCCTCTTGGATCAATCTTTCTCCATCTTTAAATGTGCCGTTCAAAATCGCCTGTCTTAAGTTTTTCGTCACATAATTGACTACCGTTGTCTTATCTTTAGAAGGCTGAAAATCCATGGTCGTACACCTCGATTAAGAAAAAATAAACTTATCCAATTCCTTCTTATTGGATATTGGATACAAAAAATGTATCATATAAAATACTGAATTGCAAGATTATTATATAACAATCTTGCAATTCAGCTTATTTTAGTAGAATATCCACATAAAAAACTCTCATTCCCAGATGGCTCTTAATTTTTGATTGGATACAATATTAGCGTCTTCTCTTTAAAAATCGAAATAAAAAAAGCCAGAGATATTAATTCCTATGAAGGAAAATATCACTGACTAACTCTGTGTATTTCTCTCTTGCTTTTAGGACTCCACCAGATCTTAATAACGATCAAGAAGAGTGTTTATGCTTGATATAATTGAATCATAATCTATTTTAATTTTTCTGTTAATTAATAATTATGAAGAACTAGTTGTGGCGGAAGAAACCGTTACCGCTGAAATTGCCGCAAACATCGCCGCTTGCTGCGCTTGTAAGATTGCTTCAATGGATACCGCTAAACTAGCAGTCGCTACATTGCTATCTTCCACTTTATCTTTAATGACTAATTGAGCAGCGACGAGCAAACTCATATCTCGATACCATTTAAATATTTTTTCTTCTTTCAAGACATCGGATAAACTGATTACTTCATCCATTAATTGATCTGGCTCTGCTAAAATGGCGAGCATACCGATGATTGGATAATGAGTCCCCTTCACCTTCACTCCTTGACTTCGCAATCCTTCAAGCCACTGGATCGCTCGTTCCGCAAGAGCTTGACGATTATTAAAAGAACCTTGAGCTAAAATATGCGTTAAAAATTGCAAATCGTTCCCAGGTCGAAATGGACCATCACTTAACGCTCCATAATAATATTCTATTTCATTAATGATTCCGTGATGATTTTGCTCTGATTGTGCCAACAAAATAGCTAACGGGTAATCTTCATAAGAAGTTAAAAAGAAGTGTTCTTTTCTCATTTCCCTATATATCGCCATAGCACGAGAGGCATGCTTAGACATATCATATTTATATTCAATAGAAGTCAGTACAGCAACGGTTGCCGCAATATAGGTGTAGCTGGATTTCCGAAACCCTTTGTCTATCAGTAAGCGGTAACAATTTTGCACATCCTCAAAGCCTTGATAGGGATCTTCAAGATTTGTCTGCAGCATCGCTGTCAATGAGTAGTTGAAATTCGTTCGCAACGGCGATGTCCACTTTCCTTGTTTCTTTATATAATCTGACAACTGTAAGTAGCTTAATGAATCAAACTGCTTTCCGCTCAGATGGTACTGACAAATAATCGATAGCAATTGACGTTTATCCACACTCCAGCTCACTGCATTGACCAACCTTTCATAATCAGAAGCAAACCTAGTTGCTATTTGTACATTTTCTCCATTCATTATCTATAAACCTCCCGCTCCGCTTTTATCTATTCTTTTATACGGTAAAGTAACAAAAAGGTTTCAAATTTATCCGTCCACATATGATGACATGGTAAACCTACTGTCGAGATAATGAAGATCTTTCTATAATAATTTCGTTGTTTCTTGTCGTTATTTCCCGGAAAATAAAAAAAAGAACGGCCGAAACCGTTCTTTTCCACTCTCACTACTTAATTGACGCCTCGCATCATTTTTTGGATTTTTGGAGATACCATAAACAATACAAGTCCTAGCAGAATAGCTACTCCACCAATAATACCGAAATAGGCGATTTCTGTTTCATCTGTATAGTAGCCGACAATTTTCGCATTGATTGCTTGAGCTGAAGCATTCGTTAAAAACCAAAGACTCATCGTTTGCGCCGAGAACGCGGATGGTGCGAGCTTAGTTGTTGCTGCTAATCCAACTGGGGATAAACATAACTCACCGAGAACAACTAAGAAGAAGCTAAGTACAAGCCACATTGGGTTGGCAAGTGACTCCGTTCCATTTAGATAAGCTGGGAAAATCATTACTAAGAAAGAAAGACCCGCGAAAAATAAGCCAAGTGAAAATTTCTTTGGTGTAGATGGCTGACGCTTCCCTAGCTTGACCCATAACCAAGCAAATATTGGTGCGAGTGTGACAATAAACAGCGGATTTAATGTTTGGAACCATGAGGATTTTAATTCAATTCCCGCAAACTGCAATTGAACACGCTCATCCGCATAAAGAGCCAAAATATTTGATCCTTGTTCTTGAATCGCCCAGAACATCATCGCTGCGACGAATAACGGGATATAAGCAAGCAAACGAGAACGCTCTACATCCGTCGTTTTTTCACTTCGATACATCACGATAAAGTAAGTAGCTGGAATAATAATCCCTAAAATACTAACTAAAGTAATAAAACGATCAATAGTTAAAGTACCTGTAACAATCCCTGCTGATCCAACTCCCACAACTAAGGTAACAATTAGACCAATTCGGATAAATACCTTTTTCTTTTCTTCGGGCGCTAACGGATTTGTCACATACGTACCAGCTAGCCCCAGATTTTGCTTCTTTGTTAAAACAAATACAACTAATCCAATAAACATTCCGATTGCAGCCAATCCAAATCCAAGGTGGAAATTATATTGCTGCCCGACTGTCCCTACTACTAACGGCGCAATCAAAGCCCCGGCGTTAATTCCCATATAGAAAATACTGAAGCCTGAATCACGACGTGGATCTTCTTCGCTATACACATCTCCAACAATGCTAGAAACATTCGGTTTCAATAGACCTGTTCCGATGACGATAAGGCCCATGGAAACAAATAATGCTGTTGCACCTGAAGGCAATGCCAATACAATGTGCCCCAACATAATCAGGACTCCACCGTAAAAGACGGTTCGAGATGTCCCTAATAAACGGTCAGCAATCCAACCACCGATAATTCCTGACATATATACAAGCGAACCGTAAATAGACATAATCGCTAAAGCTGTACTTTTATCAAACCCTAATCCCCCTTCAGAGACAGAGTAGTACATATAATAGATTAAAAGGGCTTTCATCCCATAATATGAAAACCGTTCCCAAAACTCAGTGAAAAATAACGTAAATAATCCTTTAGGATGACCAAAAAAACCTTTTTGCGGTACACTCTGGACAATCTTTTTCCTATAGTCGCTGTCCATATCGAAACCCCTTCCAAAATTTTCTACATCAATTTGTATTTACAGTATTATCTAAAAATTAAAAACAAAGAGAGTGTAATATATTAAATGTAAACTATACTATCATAATTTTTTTATTTTAAATTGTCAATTTTTTGAGTAGTTTTTGTAATATTTACACATTCCAGAACCATGATATATAGAAACTTGTCAATTTAATGATGAGAAGAAGCAATTAGATGTCTTTGTTGCGATTCATAAGGGGGAAGCGTCTTTAGTTGTTCTAATCGTGGTGCCGAACAACAGCCTGTATATGATGCTGCTGATTATAACAGAACATGGCAATATCTAAACTTTATAGACCCTCGAAAAAAAAAGAATGAGTAACAGTTCGAAGCCATTCATCGCTTCGCAACTGAACTCATTCCCTTGTCCATTTTTAATTTTTTTAGAAAGCAACAAGTTTGAAGCTCCACTTTCCTAACGGGACTTTTCGCGACCTATGTGTAAGATCAATATCATTATACATGGGTGAGTACTTCTACTTCCTTATTTACATGATGTCGTCCTATTGGTACCACAGAGGGAGAGCCTGAAACGGGGTCTTCTATTACAGTGCACTGAAGACCAAATATGTCTTTTATCAATGTACTTGTAATAACCTCTGATGGCTCACCTTCAGCAACAAGCTTTCCATTATGAAGAGCAAAAATATGGTCTGCATAACGTGCGGACAAGTTGATATCATGAAGAACCATTACAATCGTTGTTCCGTATTTTTGGTTAAGATCTGTCAGCAAGTCAAGGATTTCGACCTGATAGGTGATATCTAAATAGGTTGTCGGTTCATCGAGAAACAATATGTCAGTTTGTTGTGCTAAAGCCATCGCAATCCATACACGCTGCCTTTGACCGCCTGAAAGCTCATCAATATTGCGATCGGCAAATTCAGTGATTTTCATAATTTCCATTGCCTCAGCAACAGCTTCATAATCCTTTTCTGTCCAACCTTTAAGAAATGTTTGGTGTGGAAATCTTCCTCGACCAACTAAGTCAGCAACTGTAATCCCCTCTGGGACAATAGGTGATTGAGGAAGTAGGCCTAGAATACGAGCTAGTTTCTTTGGTTGCATTTTGTCAATTGGTTTGCCGTGTAAAGTTACTTGCCCTGAAGTAGGCTTAATAAGTCTCGCCATTGTTTTCAGTAAGGTAGATTTACCGCAACCATTTGCTCCAATAATGATACTAATTTTATTACTTGGTATGGAAACAGTGATATCATTTAAAATCGTTTTATTTTCATACCCGGAAGTAATGTTTTCTGCTTTAAAAATATCTGTCGGTTTCATTATAAATCTCCTTTCTGATTCATTCGAATGAGCAAGTAAATCAAGTAAGGCGCGCCAAGAATTCCAGTGATTACCCCTACCGGATATCTTGCGGTAAATGCAAATTGCCCAACTAGATCAGATGCCAGAACCAAAATGATACCAACAAGTCCTGCTGGAATAATACTTGAATACCCTGCACCAACTAGTCTTTTCGCTATTGGACCAGCAAGAAAAGCGACGAACGCTATTGGACCAGTTGTAGCTGTAGCTAATGATAAGATCAATACAGAACATATTATAAGTAGTATTCTTGTTTTGTTAGTATTTACACCAAGTGAAGTAGCGGCAAGTTCACCTAGTTCTAATATTTCTAAATGTTTACTAAGTGCTATAATAATAGGCACACAAATAAGAACAGTAATCATTAGTGGAGGAAGTTCTTCCATTTTTGAACCATTCAAACTCCCACTAAGCCATCTCATCGCAGTTGGTACATCATTTTGTTTACTAATAAGTAGTAAATAATTAATTACCGCGTTTAACATGGCTTGAATGCCAATGCCTACTAGTACCAAACGTCCGATAGAGAAAGATGTTCCCTTAGATAATAAGAAAATGACAATCACTGTAGCAAGCCCTGCAATCACAGAAACAATTGACACAACCATATCACTTGTATGCAGAATAACGATACAAAATACCGCAGCTGCACTAGAACCAGTTGTAATCCCTATGACATTCGGATTCGCTAAAGGATTACGAAGCATCGTTTGGAAAACAGTACCGGCAACCCCAAATGCAAATCCAGCAAATACGCCCGCCAGCATCCTTGGTAGGCGTATCGTTCCAACTGCAAATGTTGCCCCCTTTACTTTTTCACCTAGAAGAACACTTATCACATCTGAAACTGGATAAATAGTATTTCCAAGCATTAGCATTGTACAGCAAAGTAAGAATACTACTACTGCAAGGAATGAAGTCATTAGGAGAAAACGACGACGTCTTTTCGTTCTACCTAGTATAATTCGATTCATTGATTGGTTCATCATAATCCACGTACTTTCGCTTTCATTGTAAGTAAAATAAGTATAGGAGCACCGATAAACGCTGTCACTACACCAACTTCAAGTTCACCAGGACTACCAAGTAGCCTTCCACAAACATCTGAAAACGTTAATATGATCGCACCAGAAAGCGCAGACATCGGTATCACATAACGTTGATCAGAACCTAAGATAAGCCTTATGAGATGAGGTGCAAGAAGCCCAATAAATCCGATTGGACCAGCTAGAGCTGTCGTTACACCACAAAGTAATACTCCTGCGAAAGAAGCAACTAGTTTCAGTACTCCTGTTCTCACACCGAGACCAGTAGCCATTTCATCTCCGAGCGCAAGTGCATTCAGTGATGACGCCGCCATTATTGCTATTAATATACCTATAAGAAAAAAGGGGATGAAAGTATAAATTGAATTCATATTGCCTGCCCCAACACTTCCAACTTGCCAAAAACGAAATTGGTCCATAACGTTTGAACGCGGAATCATAATGGCCATTACTAAAGAAGAGAGCGCCGCGCTTGTGGCTGCGCCAGCTAACACAAGTTTAAGGGGTGTTGCTCCACCACTTCCCATTGAGCCAATCCCAAAGACAAATAAAGCCGTAATGATCGCACCTACTAATGCAAACCAAATATATTCATTAGCAGAACTAATATTGAAAAATGTAATTCCACATACGACAAATAAAGCCGCACCTGTATTTACACCTAATATGCTAGGATCTGCAATAGGATTGCGAGTGACCGATTGCATAAGAGCCCCAGAAACCCCTAATGCCGCGCCACACATGAAACTAAATACAGTCCGAACAATTCTTTGGCGAACAATATCCGCCTCATATGACTGAACAGCTGGATGGAACAAACCATCCATCAGTTCATTCCACCCAACTGTTCTTGAGCCAAAGGCAAGTGAAGCAAGGATGCATACAAAAAGTAATATAATGGATATTCCCATTAAGAGAAAGAAATACTTTGGGGTATGCAACTTCTTCATTTGTATATTATCCATTAATTAACTTTGCTAATAGCTTCTGAGATTAATTTTAAGTAATGATCAATTGTATATTCAATTGATAATGGTGATGGTGTACCAGCTGCTGCAAGTGGAGTGTTGTCTTCAATTACTACAACAGAGCCTCTTTGTACTGCTGGAACTTTTCCGAATAATGGATCAGCTTGCAATGCAGCTAACGTTTTTTCATCACCATATGTTACAAAAATATCTAAGTCATTTAATATATCCGCATTTTCTGAGCTAAGTTCTAAATAGAAGCTATTTTCATCTGTAATTTGGCTAGTGATATTTTCAGGGTATTGCATTCCTAATTCTTCAAGGAATTCTCCACGTGGATCTCCTGGTGTATAAATGTAGAATTTAGATAAATCAGCAGAACTAAATGCTACGAATGCAGCTTTTTTACCAGCCATTTCAGGAACAGTTGCTGCTTTATCAGTAATTAATTGCTCTGTATCTGCGATTAATTTTTTTCCTTCTTGTTCCATCCCCATAGCCATTGCATCATATAGCACTGTATCTTTCCATGAAGATACCCAAGGAGTTTCTTGGTAGGCAACAACAGGAGCGATTTCACTTAAAGTATCATATTCTTCTTGTGTAACTCCTGAATATGCAGCAAGGATTACGTCTGGCTGTGCATCAGCAATTGCTTCAAAATCTAAACCATCTGTATCTTGGAAGATATTTGGTTTTTCTTCACCAAGTTCTTTTAACTTTTCAGCAGTCCAAGGTAACATTCCGCTATCATCTTGAACTCCGTAGTTTGCAGCAGAGAAACCAACAGGTATAACACCAAGAGCTAATGCAACGTCTTGGTTTGACCAAGCGATTGACGCAACGCGCTCTGGTTTTTCTTCAATTACAGTTTCACCAAACACGTGTTTAATTGTAATTGGATATCCTTCAGCAGTATCTTCTGTTTTCGTATCTTCATTATTAGATTTTTCTTCAGTTTCATTTGAAGAACATCCAACAACTACCATCATTAAAGCTGCGAAAATCAACGTTTGTAATAAATGTTTGTAACTCTTTTTCACGTTTGTATCCCCTTTTTTATAATTATTGTTAATTATCTTTATTGATAACTATTATCAGTTATCAGTATAAATATACTCGATAAATGTTGTCAATGGAAAAATTTATCAAATTTTCTGCCAAATTGAATAAGTGTCCTTATCAATATTGTTTCACGCGTGTACTTCCACAGCACAAAAAAAGCTTCTCCCTATTTGCCGGAGAAGCCTTACTTGTTTTCATAATTACATATCTTTTAACGTATCTGTTAACGGTGGAACGATTTGTTTTTTACGAGAAACGACGCCCTCAAGAATCGCTTTGTTATCTTTTAATTGTACGTTAAATGCTTTTTCAACTGCAGCTTGCTCTTTACCTACTGCAAGTGCTACAGAGTTGCTATTTAAAATATCCGTTACAACAAATAAGAACAAATCTAGCCCTTTTTCATCTACAGTACGGTTCAATGCTGCTTCAATTTCTGCTTTGTGTACGAGTACATCCGCTGTATCTACCGCATTCACTTGAGCGATTTCTACTTTACGGCTACCCATTGGAAATACTTTTGCATCAAGCGAGATTAATTCGTCTGCAGATTTGTCGCTTAAGTCTGCTCCAGCTTTCAACATCGCTAGTCCATACTCTTCTGCATCTACGCCAGCAAGATCAGCAAGCTCACGTGCTGCTACAACGTCTTCTTCTGTGCAAGTTGGTGATTTAAACAATAACGTATCTGAAATGATCGCGGATAGCATTAAACCAGCGATCTCTTTTTGAATAGTTACACCATTTTCTTTATACATTTTATTTAAAATCGTCGCTGTACAACCAACCGGCTCAGCACGGTAATACAAAGGGTCACTCGTTTCGAAGTTAGCAATACGGTGGTGATCGATGACTTCAAGAACACGGACATCATCAATGTCATCTACGCTTTGTTGACGCTCATTATGGTCAACTAAAATCACTTTTTGTGCCTCTGAAGCTGCTTTTTCGATTAAACGAGGCAGTTGTGCACCGAATTTCTCTAAAGCATATTCTGTTTCACCGTTTGTATTTCCTAAACGAACAGGCTCTACGTTCATTCCTAATTCTTTTTTCAAAGCTGCATAAGCAATCGCTGAACAAATTGAATCTGTGTCTGGGTTTTTATGACCGAAAATAAGTACTTTTTCCATTTCTCTACTCCTCGCTTACTTAATATAATATGTAGTGAAACCATACAGGCGATTCACCACATTTTCTACGCCTCTATTTTACCGCAAATGAACAAGCTTTTCCTTAATTCTTTTTAATTCTTATAAAACCAATCGAATTAATATCAGTATCATTTTGCGAAAATGTTTGTCATTCTCGTTCTCTCACTATTACAATAGAATTATACCAAGAAAAGGAGGATTCTTATGAGTGAGGTTTGGATAATTTTTCTTGTTGCTATTTTATTATTTATCGTTGTTCCTACACTTATCGCCGTCAATAAAAGGCCGAAAAAATTAAAGCTACATCGAATTGAAATCCCGTCGTTAATCGATGAACGCCACCCTGAGTTCTTACCGCTAGAAAGCAAATTGAATGAATCGCTCTCTCCCGATTTCATTAATAAAGTAAAGGATCGCGTCTTAACAAATCACCCTACGTGGACAGAAGATGATTTTGATTGGCGTCTATTTGAATTAAAAAGATATTTTATTTTAGCGAAGATCCTAAAGACTGTGCCGATGTTCAGTGAGGAGGTCGATGAAATTTGGCATGAAATGTTAATGTTCACGCAGGATTATGACACATTTTGTCATAAGTTTTACGGAGAATTTCTGCATCATACCCCTAATATGGAAGTTGTCCCCGTTCCAAATGAACGAGCCTTATTTGATTGGGTGTATCTGCAACTATTTGAACCGACCGTCAACAGTCGCTTGTTATGGGGACCATTTTTAAAACATCCTCTTGAAGCTGAGCTGTTAGAAAACTTCCGATCCTTGTCTGAATCATCGTTATTAGAGCGATATTTAAAAAAAGACGAGGAAGCAGAAGTTCCTCAAAGAACGATCATTCAGCTATTGAAGTATGACATTCAAGAAGCGGAATCCATCAAGCACGATAAGGACGAGGAGTCTTTCAAACGCATGACTTCAGACAATCATTATACGTATTTACTTCCGGCTATGGTTTATTTCTCTCTGTATGAAGCGGGCAATTATCAAGAGGAGATGGATCATTTGCTTCCTAAAGAAGCGGCACATGGATCGTCTACCTCCAGTGGCTGCTCTAGCTTTACATGTGATTCGGGAAATGACTCAAGTTCTTCTTGTTCCTCTTCTAGCTGCTCTTCTTCAAGTTGTGGAGGTGGTTGCGGTAGCAGTTAACTCCATTTCTCCCCTGCTTTTTCCTTGTTTAATTATAGCTTAGCTGGGCAAGTTATGACTGTAATTAATCACTTGATAAGGGAGACTATTTAATGGACAAAAGATTATTTTGGGGTATCCAACAGCTATCAGGACGCTTTTTTCTCATCGATCAATTGATGATTCTGCTATCAAGAAAAGCTCGTTATGCGTTTATGTTCACAGTGCTTCTCAAATGGATATTAGGCGGTCCGAAAAGAAGAACGGCCCGCTCTGCAATCTTATCTGTCGCAGTCGCTTGGTGTATTGATTTGATTTTAAGAGGACTTTGCTTTAAGCAGCGACCATTTATGAAGCAAAAAGTAGGCATCTTAATGCCAACTAAGGTCAACTCATCCTTTCCGAGCAAACATACACTATTATCATTCGCCTTGTCTACTGCCGTTTTCCTGCGTGATCGAGTTTGGGGACGAATGCTTTCTTATCTTTCCGGCTTAGTTGGTTTATCAAGAGTTTGGGTCGGTCACCATTATCCTTCTGATATCATATTTAGTGCACTGATCGGAACAATGACCGGCATGATTGTTCATACAAAAACTGCACACTGCAAAGAAGCTGACTCATAAGTGACTCGCACATGAGTCAGCTTTTTTGTAAATGTTATGTAATTTTTTTCAGAATAAACAAAAATAAAGGAAAAATAGATTTATAATGAAGAAAAAGAGGTGAAGGGGATGGCGCATCTTCAAGGAAAAGAAAACACCCTGCCCGGTAAACGATCGACATGGGGATTATTTTTTTCACTGCCTGTTCTTTCATGGGCGCTTTATGATTTTGCCAATACGATTTTTTCTTCCAATATCATTACAATCTTCTTTCCTTTCTATTTGCAAGAAGCTATTGGTGGAAGTGAGCAATTAAATCAAATTGCTAGCACGTTTATTTCATACGCTAACGCTGTAGCTAGCTTATTTCTTGTCTTATTCTCCCCACTTTTCGGTGTCATGATTGACCGCACCGGGAGAAAAAAGAGGTATATTATTCCTTTTTCACTCATTACAATATTATGTACAATTGGCATGGGGATTTTCGCATCAATGAACGTTGGGAGTAGCCTTTTCGGCCTTCCCGCCGCTCTTGTACTCGTCATCTCATTATTTGTCATCGCAAAGTTTTTTTATCATTCTAGCTTAATCTTCTACGATGCCATGCTTTCTGATTTAGGATCAAAAGAAGAGATTCCACTACTTTCTGGATTCGGAGTCGCCGTAGGCTATATCGGAACGCTCGCCGGATTAGCGATTTACCCTTTCATCGGTGATGGAAACTTCCATCGTGCCTTTATTCCGACAGCGATACTTTTCTTGCTATTTTCTTTACCGTTAATGTTGACTGGAAAGGAAACAACACCGCTACCTCCCTCCGCAAAAGGAGACTTCCTAAGAGGGTACAAGGAAATTTACGCTACATTTAAAGAAATGAAGCAGCACGAAGCGATCTTTTTATTTATGATCGTTTATTTCTTTATCAATGATGCCATTGCCACTGCGATTGCGATGATGGCCGTTTATGCAAAAGCGATCGTCGGCTTTTCATCAGGAGAATTTATCCTGCTTTACTTAGTATCAACGATAGCAAGCATTATTGGCTCCTTTATTTTTGGGTATGTGACAAAAGCTGTTGGCGCGAAAAGATCCGTTATGTATGTCGGAATCATCTTGCTTATTGCGTTATGTCTCGGTACGTTTGCTGTGAATGGTGCCATGTTCTGGGTAACAGGCAGTCTATTCGGGGTTTCATTGGGGGCTGTTTGGGTCACTTCAAGAACGTTTATTATCGAGCTTACACCTGAAGAGAAACGCGGACAATTTTTCGGTTTATTCGCTTTTTCAGGAAAAGTATCCGCCATTGTTGGGCCTCTCATTTACGGAACGATCACTCTACTTTTAGCCGACTATGGTAATATTGCTAGCCGAACGGCCTTAGGCTCTCTAATGATCCTTGTATTAATCGGTTTGTTCGTCCATCGCCGAATACGCGTCTAAATATATATTTACTAACAGAAGACACTTCGCATATAAGAAGTGTCCTCTTTTTTTTGAAAATCAACGAATGTTTTCTTCATAACAAGACACTCTAAGGATAGGTACATTTTTGAAGAAAGCAGGTGCTGATATGGACTTATCCGAACAAGCTTATCAAGCAGGGGATATCGTATATGTCATTTATCGTAATCCTCACACGTATACAGCTGCGAATGTGCAACAAGCCGCAGTTGTGCACCACCCGGATCAGCCGGGAGAATTGGCACTGTTTTTATACGAAACATATTATCCCCTAGATCAACAAATTGCTATTTATCCATCTGAAGCGGCAGCGGAACAGGATTTCGCTCGTTACTTCGGGGCGATTGAGTAGGAGGACGAACATTGGTTAAACCTTTTATCCCTCAGCTTGTGTATATCGAGCCCCGAGCACTAGAGTACCCGCTTGGACACGAATTAAAAAAGAAATTCACCAATATGGGGATTGAAATTAGACAGACGACTTCTCACAATCAAGTTCGAAATTTACCCGGTGATAATCATTTCCAGCAATATCGCATCGCTAAATCTACTCTTGTCGTCGGGGTACGTAAAACGCTCAAATTTGATACGTCAAAGCCATCTGCTGAATATGCTATTCCTTTAGCGACTGGCTGCATGGGACATTGTCATTATTGTTATTTACAAACAACGATGGGAAGCAAGCCTTACATTCGAACATATGTAAATACCGAGGAAATATTAGAAGCCGCAGGTAATTATATGACCGAAAGAGCACCCGATATTACTAGATTTGAAGCCTCTTGTACATCAGATATCGTTGGCATTGATCATTTAACTCATTCGTTAAAACGGGCGATTGAATTTTTTGGTGAATCTAAATATGGCAAACTTCGGTTTGTGACAAAGTTTGCCCATGTTGACCACTTACTAGATGCGAAACATAATGGGAAAACTCGCTTTCGCTTTAGCATGAATGCAGACTATGTGATCAAATACCTCGAACCTGGAACTTCTAGACTGGCCGAACGGGTAGAAGCAGCAGCGAAAATAGCGAAAGCAGGCTATCCCCTTGGTTTTATTATTGCCCCGATTTATTTATATGATGATTGGCAGCAAGGTTATTTAGAGCTATTCCAAACACTGAAAGAAACATTGCCAACCTATGCCACGAAAGATTTAACCTTTGAACTCATTCAGCATCGATTCACGAAACCAGCGAAACGCGTCATTGAAAAAAATTACCCGATGACAAAGCTAGAAATGGAGGAAGAACAGCGACAATACAAGTGGGGACGATATGGAATCGGAAAATACGTCTACCCAAAAGAAGAACAAGAGGAAATTCAAACTACTTTTGGACATTATATCGAACAATACTTTCCCGAAGCCAAACTTGAATATTTCACGTAATCAAAAACAGCTGTTAGGAGCCCCCTAACAGCTGTTTTGGTCATTAAATCGCATTTGAATCTTGTACTTTCGGTTGTCCTTTCGAACGAGACAGCAATTGTTGTCCGAACACAATACCTAGTACGACAAGCCCTGTCACATCCGTCCACATTCCAGGAACGATTAATGTGACCGAACCAATTAAACAAATAATGGCAAGCGGTAAAGGTACATCGGTAATAAAGTATCTTTCTAGCGCTACGCTCAATCCTAATATACCGATAATTGCTGTGATCGTGACCCAAATGACTTCCCATGGACTAGTCACATCCTGCATCAGAAGGACCGGTGAAAAGACGAAAATGTAAGGGATAATAAACCCAGAAAGCGCAAGTCTCAATGCTTCAAATCCCGTCTTATTTGGACTCGCCCCTGCAATTCCTGCCCCTGCAAAAGCAGCTAAAGCAACTGGTGGCGTGACGTTCGCTAAAATTCCGAAGTAGAACACGAACATATGAGTAACGAATGGAGCTACTCCTAACTCAAGCAAAGCAGGTGCTGCCATCGTCGCTGTAATAATGTACGTCGGAATAGATGGTAATCCCATCCCCATAATGATACAAGCGACCATTGTAAATACGAGCGTCAAGAACATATCTCCTTGACCAAGTACCAGAATCGATTGAGTAAGTTTTGGACCTAAGCCCGTTAACGTACTAACACCAACAATCAAACCGACCATCGCACATGACATCGCTACACCAAGAGCAGCCCGAACTCCTTCTTCCATCGCTGCAAGAATTTCTTTAATACCCATGCGTGTTTCTTTATTAAACCAACTAACCGCAACGGATAACACAATCGCATAGAAAGCAGCATATAGCGGTGTTTTTCCTGCCATTAACATGCTAATTAACACGATGATCGGAATTAATAAGTGACCGCCATTTTTTAATACATACCAGAAGCTTGGCAGCTCAGCCTTAGACATTCCTTTTAAGCCTAATTTTTTTGCCCGGAAATGTACGATTAAAATAATACCTAAATAGTATAAGAAAGCAGGTAAAATCGCTGCAAGAGCAATTTGATTGTATGGCATCCCTAATGTTTCCGCCATGATGAATGCCGTTGCTCCCATAACTGGTGGAATAATTTGCCCACCGACTGAAGCCGTCGCTTCCACCGCTCCCGCAAATGCTGGCTTGTAGCCAACACGTTTCATCAATGGAATTGTAAATGCTCCCGTTGTTACAACGTTAGCAAGCGCACTTCCGTTAATCGAGCCTAACAAGCCGCTGGAGATCACCGATACTTTCGCCGGTCCACCAGATGTATGGCCTGCTACACTAAGCGAAATATCTGTAAAAAACTTCCCCATCCCTGATTTATTTAAGAATGCTCCAAATAAAATAAAGAGGATAATATAAGAAGCCGATACAGAAATCGCAATACCATAAATTCCTTCCGTTGATAAATACATATACGTGACGATATCTTCTAAGTCTTTACCTGAATGTTTTAATAAATCTGGAAATGAATGTCCGAAAAAGGCGTAAGCAAGGAATAAAACCGTTAAAATCGTCAAAGCATTCCCTGCTACGCGACGCCCACCTTCAATCACAACAATGATCGTTAAAATACCAAAAGCAATATCTACATTACTTGGCATATAGATGGACATTCTTGTAGCAATACCTTCATAATCAAAGATCATATACCCACCCGTAGCAAGGGCTGCTACGGACCAGAGCATATCAACAATTGTCACTTTGTTACTTGTGCTCTTTTTATAAAAAGCTGGGTACAAAATAAAGACTAAAGTCGCAATAATCGCTGTATGCAACGATCGGTGACGAAGAGCATCAAGTGGACCGAAGTAAGCCGTATATAAATGATAGCCTGCCAAACCAACACTTAAAATAAAAACGGCCCAACGCCAAAAGCCTGTGTCAATTTTTCGGAATCTTGATTCACTGTCGTACTTTTGTAGAATTTCCTCTTCTCCCCCGGCTGTTTCGGGCATTGTGTTTTTATTTTCTGTCATAACGTCATCCCCTCTCTATTGGATTATTCCTTCTTCCTTGTAGTACTTCTCTGCTCCTGGATGAAGCGGTAACGGTAGTTCTTCCACTGCTGTTTCCAATTCGATTTGCTTCGCGGCATTATGCGCATTACGAAGATCATCTAAATTTTCAAACATTGTTTTTGTTAGTAAATATACTTTTTCCTCCGGTAAATCTTGATGCGTAATCATTAAGTTTTTAACTAAAACGGTGTCACGATCCTCTTTAACACCTTTATATGTGTTCCCTGGAATCGCTCCCACTTTAAACGCTGGGTATTTCTTTTGAAGCTTCTCTGTTAATTCTTTCGGTACTGGGATAATTTCCACTTCGTCCGTTGCGGCTAATTCCATAATTCCTGAATTTGGATATCCTGAAGAAAGAAAAGCAACATCAGTTGTCCCATTTTTGATTCCTTCAATTCCCTCCGAAAAAGATAGAAAATCGGCATTAATGTCATCATATGTAATGCCTGCTCCTTGTAAAATTCGTTTCGCCACAATCTCTGTTCCACTTCCAAGCGCTCCAACCGCTACATCCTTGCCTTTTAAATCTTCTAATGTACGGATGCCCTCTTTCTTACGAGCGACAATTTGCAAATAGTTTGGGTAAAGTGAAGCAATTGCTCTTACATTTGTTAACGCTCCAGAGCGAACAAAATTCCCTTCCCCTGTATAAGCATCTGCCACCGTATCAGCCATCGCTAATCCTAGCTCTGCTTTTTGCTTACTAATTTTCATCGTATTTTCAGCGGAGGCGCCTGTTGTTTGAGCACTTGTTTGCGCGCCTAATTCTTCACCATAAAGCTTCGCTAACGCATTTCCTAATTGGAAGTAGACTCCTGACGTTCCCCCCGTTAAAATCGTCACTGGCTCTCCCGCAAGAGCTTCTCCTGCTTGGTCACCATTTTTGAAATCGTTTTCATTCTTTTCTTTACTAACAGACGTATTGCCACACGCGGCAGTAAACGTGAGAATCGCAATGAGTAAAAAGATTAATGCTGTATATTTTTTCATTTCCCCACCCCTGTTGTCGTTATTTTTATAAATCTTAATGCAATTGCCGTGCCATTTCTAAAATTCAGATAATAAAACCATTTGTTTTTTGAGTGAAGCTAGCATTTTCAAAGGAATGAAGCCTTTTATTTATTTTTTTAAGCGTTGCTTGAAGCAACATAAATAACTCTCCGTTCGTTAGAAAAGCGGCAAAAAATGCCGGGTAAGAACGGCAAAATGTTCCTACCCGGCATTTTTTTCATCCTATTTCGGTTCTTGGCGATACAATTGTAATTTATTGCGAAGGTTTCTTTCACTAATCTCTAGCACACTAGCCGTCTGTCGCCGATTTCCTCCACAATGTTCAAGTACCGCTTCAATAATCATTCGCTCCGCTGCTTTCATCGTCGCTCCAAGTGGGACTTCAATGAGCTCTTTACTGTTCGTTGAAGAATCTTCGACCGCGACAGCTCCTTTTGTCGTAGCTACAGTGATTGGCAAATCCTCTAGCTGAATCACTCTTTCTTTCGCCATCGCTACGGCATATTCAAGGATATTACCTAATTGCCGAATGTTCCCTGGATAGTCGTAATTGATGAGCCGATCATGCGCACTAGATGAAAGGGTAGGCAATGGCCGCTGCATTTCTTCTGCATACCTCTTCAAAAAATAGGAAATTAACAAATCGATGTCCTCTTTGCGATCACGTAACAATGGCAAATGAATCGGGATAACGTTCAAGCGAAAAAATAAATCTTCACGAAATGAACCTTCCTCAATCATGCTCGGCAAATGTTTATTCGTTGCACTAATAATCCGTACGTCTACATTTTTCGTTTCTGTTGACCCAAGTGGTGTAATCTCTTTTTCCTGTAATACTCTTAGCAATTTTGCTTGCAAAGAAGCGGGCATTTCACCTATTTCATCTAAGAAAAGAGTTCCTCCACTTGCAGCAGCCACTTTCCCCTCTTGGCTGCGGACAGCTCCTGTAAAAGCACCTTTTTCATAGCCAAACAATTCGCTTTCTAGTAAGGCCTCTGGAATCGCCGCACAGTTCACTGAAATAAACGATCCGTTCTTTCTTTTTCCTTGCCGATGAATCGCTCTTGCGACTAGCTCTTTCCCTGTACCGCTCTCTCCAAAGATCAACACACTAGAATCAATATCCTTCACCCGATCAATCAGGGAAAAAACTTGCTTCATCACGTCGCTTTCCCCGATCATTTGATCATAGCCCTTAATTTTCTCGATCGTATCGCTTAGCTCCCGGATTTTATAATGTAGCTGGCGATGCTCTAGAGCCTTTTTAAGTAAAATTTCTAGCTCGTCAAGGTCGAGTGGCTTCGTAATATAATGATAGGCCCCTCGCTTCATCGCTTCAACAGACGATTCAATCGTTCCATAGGCGGTCATCATAATCACAGCGATATCCGCTTGAATGGCTTTAATTTCAGTCAATACCTCAAGCCCATTATATTTTCCAAGCCGCCAATCGAGTAGCACGATATCGACCCTCTTCTGTTTCAACAGCTCATATCCGTCTGGAACATAGGTAACAGCGGTCACTTCATATTCATTTTCTAATGCAAAGCAAAGAGAAGAGCCAATTGCCGATTCATCATCAATGATTAATATAGATGGCTTCATCTCACTGTTCTCCCCCTTCTACTTTTATAGGCAATTCCAAGGAAAATATCGTCCCTTGTCCTTTAATAGACTCAATATTCATTTCTCCATTGTTCTCCTTCACCCATTGATAACAAAGGGTTAATCCAAGCCCTACTCCATGCTCCTTCGTCGTGTAAAAAGGCTCGAAAATATGCGAAATCTCTTCCTTTTCCATACCCTCTCCAGTATCTAACACCTTAATCATACCAATTTCTTCATCTGTTTCAGCTACAATCGATAACACTTTTTCTGAACAATTTTCCATCGCATCAATCGCATTCAACATTAAATTCAGCATCACTTGTTTCATTTGATCTGGATCACTATACAGCATCATCTCTGATTCCATCTGTAAACGGAGCTCAATGCCCTTTTTTCTTAACGTTGGCTGAATAATCGCTTCAAGCGATTGGATAAAAGGCTCAACTGCAAACAGTTTCTTCTTCGGATATTTTGGCCGAGCATAGTCCAATAAATTTTCCACAATTCGATTCATCCGATGAAGTGCTTCTGGTACATGCTTGAGCAACTCTTCTCGAAACACAGGGTCCTCATATTTACGAGGAAGTAAATCTATAAACATTTTCATCGAGGTCAGCGGATTACGAATTTCATGAGCAACTCCAGCGACGAGCTGTCCAAGCGCTCGCATTTTCTCCTGAGTTGCAAGTTTCTCCTCAAGTATTCTCGCTTCTGAACGATCCGCAAGTGTTAATAAATAACCGTTCATTTTTCCTCCTTCTTCATACAGTGGAATTAAGCGATATAAGAAATATTGTGTTTGCCCGTCATATTCGATCTCAATTTCTTCTTTCAATAACTCCATTTGCTGATCCCATACGTGCTCATATGTATCAAAAATGCGGCGAATAAGCGGCTGTGCTAAAACATCCTTTGTTTGCACGGCTTCCTTGTCTGACAAATGAAGCATTTGCATAGCTCGCTGATTCATGCTTGTCAGCTGAAAAGATTCATCAAACGTCAGGATGCCATAGTACATATGATTAATAATTTGCGTTTTAAACGCATTCGCGTCGGAAATCGCTCGACGCTGTACTTCGAGCTGTTCATTCGCCACCGCTAACGCAGATGTACGCTTATCCACTTCTTTCTGTAAGCGCTTGTTCCATGCATACGTCATGTACAAAACAGCAAAGGCCAACGTGATGATAATAACGAGGAAGACGATCCAGTTTTTTAGTTCCTTCAATCGCTCGTCTGTATTCGGAACAAACCAATCATTATATAATTGTTGATACTCCCCACTCGCCTCCATACGATTCAATGACCGATTAATCAAAGACAACAACTCTGTCTCATTCGGCCTAACAGCGACCGCAAATTCTGAAGGTACGCCTAAATGATCCAAAACCGTATAGTCATTTTGCTTACCTGATTGCTGTAAATAATATTCGGCTGTCCATTTGTTCGAAAGATAAGCATCAGCTCGTCCCATAAATAAAAACTGCAAAGCATCTTCAGGATTAAGCGCTAATAGAAAATCCACTTTTCTCACATTTAATAATAAATCAAAAGCGACAGGCTCCTCCTGCATTACAATCGTTTTCCCACGCAAATCTGTTAGCTTTTTCACTTTTGGGGCCAATTCATTGGGAACTACGACTGCATCAGCCATCGTGAAATACGACTCTGAAAAAGAAAAACGTGCATCTTGCTCCGCAGAATATTTCATCCCCATAACGGCGTCTACTTCTCCTTTTTGCAGAGCTTTTGTCGCCTGATAAAGATCCATCGGAATGTATTCGAACTCCACCTCTTCCTTCGCCGCAATATAATCAAACAAGGCAACACTAAAGCCAGTAAACTCTCCTTTTTCATCGATAAAAGAAAAAGGAGCTAAATGCTGTTCACCAGCAATCTTATATACTTTCTTTCCTTGCTGATCCTTCGCCTGCTTGTCATGACCAACAATGCTAGCGACAGAATTAGTCGGTAGCAACACAAGGCAAATCATCCAGCAAAGAATAAGATAAAGAAACGGAAAACGTACATGCATAAGGGCTAGTATCTCCTTTTGTGAATATTGCTACTATTGTAGCATATCCCACTAGCGAATAAATGCCCTCTCTTTGTTGGCAAGAGCATCATCTAGCCAGCGCGGGTGCATCGGTAATAAATCAACAGGTAACTGATCCACCGCGAAAAATTGCACATCTAGCGACTCACTAGCTTGCCAGCGAAGCTCTCCTCCAATGACTTCAGCTAGAAAACAAGTCGTAATAAAATGAACCGTTCGACCGTCAGGATAATGAAAGATTTGAGAGGATGGCTCTGAATAGACACCGATTAATTTTTTAATTCGAACATGCAAGTTGGTTTCCTCATGAACTTCACGAATAGCTGCCTCCTCGACCGTCTCCCCCGCCTCTACATGACCGGACGGCAATCCCCAAAGACCAACATCCGTCCGTTTTTGCAACAACACTTGCTTTTTTTCATCAAAAATCACTACCGCCACTCCTGGATACAATTGAAGATCATTACTCATTTCTTTTTTCCTCCATTTCAAAATAAAAAAGGTCCGAGAGAAAGAATTCAGTGCATACGAAATACACCGAACCTTTCCCCTCGGACCTTTTATGTCAATAGGTGCCTTCTGCTATTGCAGAAGAGGTAGCCCTCGGTCACAGCCCTTCTTAAATGGAAGCGGAACCCTAGCTACAATTTTCCAGTTCTATTATATTTTATATGGAGATTTGTCAAAATACAAGGAGAGCAGCAAATATTGTGAAGTAATGTTTATATTTTGTTGAGATCAGCCTTGTATACTAATTTCTTTAACGAGCTCCCATGTAAAAAGAACCAAAATATTCTCTTATAGTAAACAAAGTGTTAATATGGTTTATTTTATGATAGTTTTACTATTAGAAAAGGAGGGTAGCATAATGAAATGGGGGCATTTATTGTTAATCAGCACACTGTTTGCCACTTTATTAGGCTGTCAAGATACAACCGTCCACCCAATAGAAAAAGAAGAAAACTATACGACAAACGAATTAGCAACCGAACAATTCATTCGCTCTCATTTACTAACAAAAGAAGGTTTTATTCAAACTGATGTGCAAAAGCGAGCAAACGTATTTTTATCTGAGTCATTAGGTTTGTGGATGCTTTATTTAGTGGAAAGTGGCCGAGAGAAAGAGTTTGATCAACAAGTCAACTTATTACAAGATCATTTTCTTGATCCCTCTTCATTAGTTTACTGGGAAATCACTGAAGGAAAACCTTCCAAAGTAAATGCATGGATTGATGATGCCCGCATTATGCGAGCTTTATATAAAGCAGCTCATATATTTGATCACCCTGAATATATCGAGATCGCCAAGGAGATAGGAGAATCCTTGAACGACTATGCGTTTGAGCAAAAATGGCCAGTGGATTATGTAGACATTCCGACAAAAGCCAAAAGCAGTATCATAACGATTAGTTATTTAGATAGCGAGGCGCTCGATATTTTACAGCAATTACAGATCAGATCCACTAAAGACTCCAACTCACTGCGAAAATGGGTACAGTCCATTCCCGTTCAAAATGGCTTCTATCCAAAATCATTTAACACGAAATCTAAAACATTTCATTATGACAAAGAAATTAATTTAATTGATCAACTATATGTCGCCTATCATCTAGAGCAAGCGAATGTATCTACTG
The DNA here is from genome assembly GCF_051842975.2 of Bacillus sp. Hm123. Classification (NCBI taxonomy): domain Bacteria; kingdom Bacillati; phylum Bacillota; class Bacilli; order Caryophanales; family Bacillaceae; genus Bacillus; species Bacillus sp. Hm123. The sequence continues at coordinate 382,504 of NZ_CM200277.1, read as the reverse complement.
ATCACTTCGCAAGTTGGGTCAACCAAGAATTTAAAAAAGAAAAAAAATTAGTCGGTCGTTATCACTTCGAAACAAAAATACCGAGTGTAACCTATGAATCACCTGCTGTATACTCTTTAGCCATTCTATATTCAGTGGAAAGAGAAGACAAAGAACAGGCACTTCAATATTATCACGCAATGCAAAGCCTCTCTGTTCAAAATAAAGAACGCTCGGAATATGGTGGATATATAGATATTTCACAACAACAGACCCATTCGTTTGATAACTTACTTCCATTACTAGCAGAAAGGACACTATTAAATGAAGGATACATTCAGTAAACAAAGCTTCTTCTTTTTATCGATCGCACTATTGCTGCTTTGTTCACATTTATATTTCTCTTATCTTCCACAATTGAATGAACTAGAAACGGAAGGAAAATACTTAGCTATTTTCATTATTATACTAACGTTAATGGTTGGTTCTCGTTGGGGATTAATGACGACTTTAGTTGTATTGTTTACGATAGGAAGTCTTTATTTTTGGAATTTATTTTTGCAACCTCAAAGTCAATCTTTCTTATTTTCCGAGTTCGATTTATTTATTTTCGGAAGTGGGCTAGTGCTTTTAACTGTTTTATGCGGTTACATCCATGATTACTCTGCACAGTTACTTTCCGAATTAAAAAGTGCGCAATCTAGAGTGAAAACGTTAGTATCCATCGATTCTGAAACAGGCTTTGATAACCGTGATCGAATGATTCTTGAGATCGATGCTGAAATTGGTCGAACGAAACGCTATGGTGGACTATTTACCATTATTTTGTACAAAATTGACTACCTTGAAGAATTTAAAAATATGTACGGAAACAAAGAATATAATCGCTTACTTGAAACATTTTTAACAGATATTCAGCAGATGACCCGCACAACAGATAAGAAGTTTCGTGTCGAACAAGATATATTCGGCATCCTCCTTCCGTATACACCTGAAGAAAATATTGGCATCATTTACGAACGATTCACTCAACTGCTTCAGGACTATCAAACGGAAAAAGGGAAAACATTGAGCTTCTCTTCTCACGTCGCTCACATTACAGTTAAAGGTCAAGAAGAAGAACGTCAAGCAGAAGAGCTATTGACGCTTCTTGGAAACGAGTTGAAAGTAAATGCGCTATAAATTCATTATGACGACGTTGTTATTCGTTATTCTTTTTCCGTTTCCATCCCATGCAGAACAAGCAACAGAGCGTGTTCTACTCACCTATTCTAGCGATGAAACAGATGTACCTGGAAGTGTGTGGATGTTGGACAGTTTACTCAGTCATTTTGACGTTACGATTAAGATCGTTAAAGATACCGCAGTGACACAAGAAATACTTCAAGAGGCAGATTGGCTTGTTTATTATGGGCTAGATCAAACCTCTTTGCCGCTGACCTTAACAGAGAGATCTTCACACTTTTCTGGGAGGCTAGCATTGATCGGGGAAAACGCTGAACAATTTCCTCTTTATGAAGGAGGACCACTTAAACAAAGGAATCAAGTCCCTTCCTTCAAACAGCAACGTACCGGCAAGGAAATCGTTCTTTCTAACGTATTAAATGTATATTCGCCAAGTAAGCTGCACGCCGATGATCAAGTGTTATTAACAGGGAAAATAGATGATGAGACATTCCCTCTTATCTCTCAAAATGAAAAAGTGTTTTATGCGGGGGCTAAATCATTAACTGCTGGATTTCAATATTTCCTTGCAGATGCTCTTCATGAGTTTTTCCGTAGTGATCACGAAGAGCAACATACGAGTTATGTTCGCTTAGAGGATATTAACCCTTCATCAGACGCTGAAACATTGCGAAAGGTTGGACAATATTTCATTGATCGACAAATTCCTTTTTTAATGGCTGTGACCCCTGTATACAGCCATCCTGATACATCCGAAAAGCTTTATCTAGCTGATCAACAACCGTTGATCGAAGTACTTCAATATCTGAAAAATAACGGTGGAAGCATCATCGCTCATGGTGATGCACAGCCAAATCAATCAAATGCAGGAAGTAGCGATGTCGAGACAAACACGCCTTCCATAAAGAAACCTGAAGCATTTTCTAATGAGGAAGATTATCAACAATATTTATCCTCTATTTTAGAGAAAGAACAAATATCTATGGAAGAGATGATACAAGCAACCATCGACAGCTTGTCTAGTCTAGGGCTTTTTCCGGTTTCATTTGAAGCGGCTGACGATACAAAGGTATATACAGCTTACCAATCAATTCCTCAGTATTTTCCTACTATTTTCGGGCAAATGTCGTTCAACTCCCTTGTCGGGGAAAATACAGGAACGTTACCTTATGTAGCACAGCCTTCATTTTTGCATGGGATGACTATCTACCCTGAAACGATTGGGTATATTGACACAACATCCTACATGCCAATAGAAAATGTGAAGAAACAACTAGAACCTTTACTTTTTGTTCGCGATAGTACGATTGGTGCTTTATACCATCCATACATAGGGGTAGATTATTTACCAGATGTTATTGAACTCATTGAGTCCATAAGCGATACAGAGTGGCTAGATATGCAAACAAGTGTAAAAAGTTCGATAAAATATGAGACAAAGAGTAACGATGTTAAAGACAAAATACAAAAAATAATGCCTGAGACATTCATTGAAAAAGCACTCTTCTTGCTCTCTATCGTCGTATTCTTTTTTGTTACCTTGTTCGCTTTATATACTCTGTACTTAAGGTCTCAACGAAAAAAGCAATTGTTTAAGGAGCGCTGACGCATGGCTAACACTTTATTTTATATCTCACTTGTTCTCATTTGGAGCATGCTACTTTATCACATGTTTCTCATGCAAGGCGGGTTCAGACACTATTTACGATACAGAAAAGTCATCCCTGAGTGGGAAAGAAAAATGGTGAACCTCCCGAAAGTATCGATCCTAATCCCAGCTCATAATGAGGAAGTCGTCATCGGAGCTACTTTGCGTGCAATGTCGCGACTGAATTACCCAAAAGATAAATTAGAAGTGATTGTGATCAACGACAATTCATCTGATCGGACAGGCGAAATTGCCGCACAATTTCATGAAAAGTTCCCATTCATTCAAACCGTCAAAACAGAACCTCCTTTCTCGGGAAAAGGAAAATCATCTGCCTTAAACTATGGTTTCCAGAAATCCACGGGCGATATTATCGTTGTTTACGATGCGGACAATACGCCTGAAAAAGATGCCGTTTATTATTTAGTGATGGCACTATTAAATGATCCAAAAGCCGGAGCCGCTGTCGGGAAATTTCGTGTCATCAACGCTTATGAAACATTACTCACTCGCTTTATTAATATCGAAACTATTTGTTTTCAATGGATGGCTCAAGGCGGGCGGTGGAGCTGGTTCAAAATCGCTACCATTCCTGGAACCAATTTCGCCATTAGACGTTCGATCATTGAAACCCTTGGTGGATGGGATGAAAAAGCATTGGCAGAGGATACCGAATTAACCATTCGCGTATACGAACTAGGCTATCATATTCGTTTTTTCCCTGCTGCTATTACATGGGAACAAGAGCCGCAAACGTGGAGCGTATGGTGGAAGCAACGAACAAGATGGGCAAGAGGAAATCAATATGTTGTCTTAAAATTTCTTTCTCAGTTTTTTAAATTAAACAGAAAGCGGATCATCTTTGATCTTTTCTATTTCTTCTTCACCTATTTCTTGTTTTTCTTTGGTGTCATCATGTCCAATGTCTTGTTTGTGACTAATTTATTTATTGATTTGGAGCTGTCCATCGGAACCATTTCACTCGTGCTATGGGCACTTGCCTTTTTACTGTATGTCACTGAAGTATTCATTACCTTAAGTATCGAGCGTTCCGAATTGAATAAGGGCAACTTTTTCATCGTATTATTTATGTACTTTACTTATAGTCAAATGTGGATCATTCTCGTCGTCTATTCATTATTCTTAGAAATCAAACGCGTTTTGCTGCAGCAAGAAGTTCGCTGGTACAAAACAGACCGCTTCGGATAAGGAGTTATCTATTATGCATATAAAAAAAATCATCACATTCGTCTGTATTAGCCTATTTCTAATGAATGGCACTAATGACGTAATGGCCGCCCCACCAGTACAGACATTACAAACTAATTTAGCAATACCAACAGAAAAGCAGCCAGCTACACAGCGAATAACTCCAACAGATCAAACTCTGTATGGACAAAACAATACGTTTCAATACAATTATTCGTTAACGAAGGATCAGCAACCTAGTAAAGCAAATGTGCTTCATTTAAAGTGGAATCACTCTGAACTTTTAATTGCACCATCTAGCTTAACGATCTCCATTGACGGCCAGCCAGTGAAGTCAGTGCCGATTTCAGACAAGACAAAAGATAGTCAGCTAACGATCCCATTACAAAAAAATCATTTAACGAAGGGCAATCATACAGTGGACATCCAATTTTATGGGGTGATCAAAGAAGGCGTGTGTGTGAATCAAAACACGACTGGCAATTGGTTTAATATTAAACCGGCAAGTTACCTTCGCGTAGAGAATGAAATGACTCCATTAACATTGGCAGAATTCCCACAGCCATTTGTTCATACAGCAGAACAACCGACGGTCATCGTCATTCCTACTAATCCTTCTGCTGAAGAAGTAAAGGCTGGATTACTACTGAAAAACAACTTGCAATCGATCGCTTCTAATACAGATAATGTGCTCATTCAACAAGAAAATCGCATTCGTCAATGGACAGGCAATTATATTTTTGTGGGAACCTATGATTCGTGGGGAAATACAGTCAAGAAGTTAGTGGACCAAAGTAAGCTAAAAGCAAAAAAAGATACATTACATGTACAACGGATTCAATTAGCAAACGGCAAAACCAAAACTGAGGGGATGTTTGTGTTAGCAGATACCGAAAATACTCTCGTTGACAAGTTACCTGTGCTCTCGCATCCTGATTTACACTCTCAGCTATCAGGAAACTCTATGGAAATTACAAACACACCAAAAACGGCCACTCGTAGCAACAACGTCTCTTTCAAGCAGATGGGAGCCCAAGATTTATATTTATCCGGTCATGCACCGAAGTCACCTCACTACTATTATCCGGTACCTGCTTTTGAAGAAGGTTCATCATTGACTTTAAAGCTCAAATTTAAAACCTCTTCACTCGCTCAAGTCAAAGAAGAACTAACAACGAATGCCGAACTGATTGTTTGGGTGAACGATGTTCCTCATCCGATTACACTTAATAACTTAAAAGAAACGAATCAAACATGGATCGAAAAAGAGCTAAAAGTAGATAGTAGTGTGGTTAAAAATAATTCCTTCTTAGACATGTATATGGAAGTAACAGGCTTAAAAGAGGATGTTGCTTGTATCCAAACAGACGAACGAAAATGGGTATTTGTCTCTGCGGATAGTCAGTGGATACTGCCTCAAATGAACGAGCAACTAAACAATCAAGTGTTTACGAATTGGTCTTCTGCCTTTCGCAGTAACAATTCGGGAACAGTTATCGTACCTAATCAGATAGATGACCGTACATTGCAAGAATTAAACTTAATTACCTCTTCCATTCCTAATGCTTTATCTACACAAAACTTTCATATCGTCAAGGAAGAGGACGTAAATGAAAAAATATTAAAAGACAATTCATTACTATTTTTAGGCGGTCCAGACGAACATGAATACTTAAATAAGGTTCAAGAACAACTGCTCATACCTTATGAGAATGGAAAAATCGATATAGCTAGTCAAGGATTCGTACAAGAAACTTCTAATCAAGTCGCTTGGATTCAGCCTTCTATATGGAACGAAGAAAATGCCTTAATCGTGTTAGACAATATCAACCCAAAAAGTAATTTCACTGATAAAACGTTATTAACAACCATTTCTTCTCCTGAAGAACCTTTTAGCATCGCTGTTAAAAATCAGAACGGAAAAGTGTTCACTAACAGCCAAAGCATCGAGCTCCCTCATACAAAGGAGTCTAACGACACACAATTGAAAAACCAACAAACGTCTTGGCTATATATCGTTGGATTCATGTCATTGATCATTATAATCGGGGCTATCCTTCTACGGAAGCGTAGAAAGAAGGAGTAAGATTATACAACCAGTGTAGGTTTTTCGATGTCTCCCTTATTAAGAGAAAAAACAAAGGGAGCATTATTCCCCAAGAATGTTATTCAATCATCATTCTTGGGGAATTTCATTTAAGTACCGATTAGTCACGATAGGACTATTTAAACGACCCTCTTTGTCATCTACCTCGTGCAAGTCACCAAATATGAATTAAAAATAATTCCCTTCATTACTTTGACTCCATGTATGAACTTGCGGACTCTTCACTTTCATGTCTAATTTATTTTTCCAACTATCAGCTTCAGTTCCCATCGCCGGTTTAGATTGCAGCCCTTCAATCAGCCATTGTTTTTTCTCCGTATTATACACTAATAAATATTGTCCAATTGACTTCGTTTGTTCTTCTTTGCTCTCTCCACTCTCTTTAAGCGTCAATTTTGAATGATAATCAACGAGCGCGTTCACTTGGGCTTTCCACTGCCCATCAAAGTAACTCAAGCTGACTTGATCAAGATTAACAATCGCACCTAAATATTTGAATTGTAACTCTGCAATATAGTTTTTCGTCTCCTCAAATATCGCTTTGTCAGCTTTCATCGTAGGATCGTTTTTAATATCATCCGTTGCGTTCGTCAACTTTTCAATATTGAACCCAGAGGCTTGGAACGAGGCCACGTCATTGTTGAATACATCAATCGCACTCAAGATGTCTTTTTGTACTTTTTCATCATCCCGTGCAAGTTGAACACTATCTGTAATGATACTAACTTCTTTATTTCCCCATGCATCTACTTTCTGCTCATCAAAAAAAGAACCCATAGCGTTACTAACTTTAACCTTCATTTCATAAACACCTGGAATAACAGGTCCGTATAAAGCCTCATCTTCTTTATATAGTGGCTTTTTTAATTGATTAATCGTAAGAGCTAGCTGATCGTCTTTATTCTGTCCTGTAACTTTGAGCATCACTGTATTAACTTTCAATTTATAGTTTGGAAACAATCCCCACTTCTTTCCATCTTCTATTAAACTAATTTGTTGACTCTGAGCAACGTAGTCTTCATCCTCAACTTGTTGCTTCAATCCTTCTTTAATCGCATCAAAGCTACTATTATTCTTTTTTAAGTAATCGATCATTGCCTTCATTGACGTATCATTCACTGCCGCTTTCTTATTGTCTGTTATGACTAATTTCTTCAACAATTTCGGATCTTCCTTTGAAACAGCTTCTGTAAACTTTTCGACTGTTTTTTCTGGCTTCACTACTTGTTGCATCGCTACGTACACTCCAACTAACAATACAGCTACTAACATCGCTATCAAGGTCAGCAATTTGTTTTTTGTCATATGCCACCCCCCCTTAGTATACTGACCCGTCAGCAAACGCTTCCACTAAGTACTCACTATAATGGTCAGATGTGTCCACCGTCCATTTTCCATCTTTTTTAACCATCTTGATCTTTAGTGGGTCTCTCGCTGACTTCACTTCGATGCCATTAACCATTACATCAAATTTAGATAAAGCGTATTGTTCCGACTTTTCTGAATCATAAGGGTTGTTGTCGTTGTATTCTTTTTTAAGATTTAACATAGCCTCACTCAATCCTTGCAAAGGTACCGTTGAATATTCCAAATGGACAACTGCTTGATCATTAGCATTCGCTACCGTTGTGGCCTCGATTGTCGCTTTTTGATTAAGTGCCGATTTATAACTGTTATAATATTTCTCGATGTCGGCATCCGCCATTGTCGTGTCATAAGCCAAGCTTTCCACACGTTCTTTGAATACGCTTTTCGCCTCTTGTTGAAGAGCCGTTTTATCAGCGGATACATACTTTTCATAGTCCACATTTTCTTTCCCTAAGTAAATCGTATCAATATAGGCAACTAACGCTTTCGCTGGATCTTGTAGTGTATCATAACTCTCTGCATACTCTTTCGTATCTAGCTTGATCTTCACTTCTTCCGCTTCTTTAGAATAGTCTTTTAACGTAGGTTGTACCCCAATTTCATATTGCTTATCTTTCTCTACCTCAAAAGCGGCTAAAAGCGGCTTTTCCTTCCCTGCACCAACGTCTCCGTTAGATAATAATTCTAAATCTACATCCCTGCTATAAAGGTCTATAACCGGTTCGAGCTGTTCATCCCCATCATATAATTTAATATTTCTATGTATAGAGACATCAATTGATTCTTTTGATAGATTCTTTATTTTAAATTTAACTAGTAATAGACCCCTTTCTTGACTTTCAGACACCTCACCATCTTCACCTGCTAAAATATACGATGCATTTTCAACAGATGCCTCCATTACTTTACTTTTGCCTGAAGGTCCCTCACTTTTCCCCTCACTGCTGCATGCGGCAAGCACTGTCATTATAACGATCATTAAAGTGAACGTGCCTAATTTCCCTTTCATACAATCCACTCCTCTCTACCTTTAACATCATTTGTTAATCATGAATATATTGCCTACCACGCCCTCAATGATAAATAATTACAATAAATTAAACAATATGTAATTAATAGTTATATTTAACTATTTTTATTAATCGATACTTTCATAATATGATATCAAAAGGTTCTTTAAGTCATTCGTCCTACAATAGGAATATGTAAATCAGTACCGTCAAAAATCATATTTTTTCTACAATATATTTCTCCATTGAACCAATATACAAATAGCTAAGGGGACGCATGTATATGCACCCCCTTACACTTTAGGTCGTGTCGGCCAAACGAAGTGACTGGTAATGATAAGTAAATCAATCCCAAGCACGAGCGACCATAGTTTAAATGCGCCCTCCAATGCCTCAGTCCTTGATGGGTCATCAATAAGAAACATCAGTCCTAGTAAAAATGTAGCTCCTATGACAAAGACAACAGTATGACGAATCCAGCCTCTGAAATCATGTTTGTATGCTCCATACCATACTTCTTGACAGACTTAGAATCCTCTTTAAGCACATAATATCGAAACTTTTCATCTGCCCAGTTAATCATATTTTTACCGAAGGCAAGAGAAACCCCTAAATACACAGCTACTATCATGTTTGCTTGCGTCGCTGTCGCTCCCCTCCATAAATCAACACTCGTCGTCACTAACAAATGGTGTTTTTTCGCAATCTTTTGAAGTTGAGTATTTGATTTTAGTCAAATGACATAATAAAGCCGAACTATTACGAAGTTCTAAATAATAGTTCGGCTTCTTTTATTAGATGAAAACCTTTTGTCCCAGCCTCATTACCTTTTTGCTCATGGCAGCCCATTAAACAACCTTTTGCCACACCTTTATACCTAGTCTATTTTTTAGCTGTTGCCTCCATCTCAAGAAGAATAGTATCGAGCGAAATAATTCATCCCCGACCATGATCATCCAGACATCCACAATCGTTAATTCATTTTTAAAAATAAACAGGATAGGTACGACAATGAACCAAAGAGAGAAAATGCTAATAAAAACAAACTTCGTATCTTTCATAGCATATAATGAGCTAATTAAATTGACATTAATTGCTCGGAACGGCTCTAAAAAAATCGTAATTAACAGCATGCTAGCAATATACATCGCGATCGAATCATTAAGATGATAAAAAGCGACAAGATGATCATGAAGCAAATATAATAATAAACTAAGCATCACACTGACGACACAATTCACTTTAATGCTCTTTGAAACAATCGGAACAACCTCTTCTACTTTATTGGCCCCTAATCGTTGACCTAATAGAATTTGTGTCGCTTGCCCAATCGTAATTGTAAAAAGAAAAATAAACTCCGACCACGTTTGAACATATGTTTTTGCCTTTAGTTGCTCCAATCCCCAAGATAGAACAACCCAACTTAAAAACAATTGAAAGATCATATATGAAAACTGTTCAGCCGCTGTCGGAGCACCTAATCGAAAGATTTCTTTCACATTAGATGAATGAATATATTTCACTTTCAACTGAACAATGTCTGATTTCAAAATAAAATAGCCATAAACAAAGAAAGGAATTAAATAAGACACACCTGTCATTATGGCGACTACAAGCATAATGTTATGGACAGATTCAAATAAAAACAAACTAGAAATATTTCCGATGAAATTAACGATTGTACTAATGATTAACGTCACGATAATGACCCTTCTCATTTGCACGTTTCTTAAATATACTAGAAAAACGGAATTAATCCCTTGGATCGGAATAGAAAATGCCAAAATCATAAAAAACTCATTTCCTAAATCCACTAGTGAATCATCTAATCCCATCGTTAACAATATTTCTTCAGAGAAAATGATCAATCCCACCGATAATACAATAGCTACACATAAGACAAAGGCCATTCCGCTCGCCATCATTTGTGACATTTTTAAATAATTTCTCTCTCCGTAATAATAGGAAAATAAAATATTGGTTCCTAAAACGGCGATGCTCACAAAGATGAAGCTTAATGCCATAATTTGATTAATGAGTCCTACAGTAGCTACTGCATCATTTGAAACTTTCCCTAATACTAAAATATCGATATTTCCTTGTAAAACTCTAAAGACTTGTTCAATAAATATGATAGAAGCTAAAGAAAATAAAGTGATTTTTCGGTTATGACTCATGCGTTTCTGCTTCAAAATAAATCGGATTCGTAAAGGCTATTAGTTCTCTGCGATCCGAGTAAACTAACAACCGAATCCAGTTGACTTGTTGTGAATCGATATTCGTTTTTACTTCTACAGTTTGGCGAATATCCCCTTCACAATCACTTCTATATACAGCTCCTACATTTGAGTCAATCACAATCACATATGGATCATTGTACTCAGAAATATCTATTTGAACGTTAATTTGATCTTGATTATGAACAGATAGCACATCACCTGAGATATACTCATCTGCCGCATGAAATTCAATCTGAGGTCCCATGCTAACAAATGAATTTCCTCTTTTAATCGCTTGTCTCATGTCCACAATCGTTGGGTTTTCTGGTAAGTATAAATATAAAAAGGCCAATTGTTTACTTGTTTCATTTACGTGCCAATCTCGACCACACGTAGCTGGAATTCTCACGCCTTGATTTAATAATTCAGTCCATGTTTCAAAAGCAGCTTTATTGATTCTACTAATGTGCGGATTTTCTCCATTCCACACTTCGATAAAATCATAATGATCAATATTTAACGTCTCATACTCCCAATAACATCCTGTGCAAAAAGGAGAGCCTAATTGGTACGGGTGCGCAATCCCAACAATCGCGCCTTCCTTCTTCACTTCTTGAATACTTTCTTCAATAGAGGTAGGCCCCACGTTGCTCCAATTGATCGCCGTTAATTGATCATAACCAAGTGTTAACATATGACCATAAAAAGTGGTCCACTCGATCCCTCTCATCAGTCTGACCCCATACGTTGCCTCTAATTGTTCCAACTTTTCCGTTGCACTCATCGTATTATGATCAGTAATCGCTAAACAAGAAATGTTTAATTCCTTCGCTTTACTTACAAGCTCTTCTACTGTTTGAACCCCGTCACTATGGTTCGTATGGCAATGAATTTCACTTCTTTTCCAAGAATATGCACTGTTTTTACTTGGGCTCTCACTGTCCTTATTGGTCGTGAAGTTGATCCTCTCTATATCTTCAAATGGCTTATTGTACCATCGTTTATCTTGATGAATAGATTGTGTGCCATGAACAATTAACTGTACATCACAAGTTTCTGACAAAATACAATGACTATTGATTGTAATGGTCCACATCCCACTCTTCATTTCACGATTTAATACACCTGGAGTCGAATTCTCGTCTGACACATAGATCTCATAACCTTCAGGATGAAAACGATGGCAATTCCCCCGAAATCCAATAGGATCTTCAATTGAAATCGTTAATAAATTTTTAAAAGGAGAAAAATCCTTTACGACTTTTTTATTCTTTGCCAATTTATCATCATAAAAATCAAAAGCTTTACGTACAATCTCTTGATTCCCTGGCCCGTATTCAACGAATTTAGGGGAATAAGAAAAACTAATAGTAAGAGCTTCAATGCCTTCTGGCAAAAAAAATCGATGGGAAATATGACTTTGATCAGAGCTTTGATGAACGACCATCCGGCTATTCAATAGTTCTACTTTATTCTGTAACGCTTCACTCATTGCTTAATCCCCCTATCGAAATCATCGAGCTTTTTTTTGTTAAAATGATAGGCTGTTCTGTTCGTTCCAATAAATGCAACATGCCATCCTCACGTAACATATAAAACTCTATTTTATTAATGGTGATGTTTTCACCTTCTAACAATCGAACACGCAACGAAGACAGGCATGGCTGCACTTCATCGTATTCAAAGGCAATAGTAAAATTTGAAAATGCATCACTGTAAGAACCTAATCCATAAACTGGACTATAAAAATCATGCGAGGAACTAACCTCTTTCCCACCTAATTGATACACGAAGTCAATCACATGATCGCTCTCTTCTTTGTCCGTAAAGCAATAGGCATATAAATAGTTCGTAGGCGAGGAAATTTGATTCATCGGAACCGAATTTTGGGATAGTTGCCGTTCTGCTTCCTTAATCATCACTAAGTTAATATCTGGACGCTTCCTCATAAACCATTCACGTGGCTCTGTCTGATGATCCCAGAAAATCTCTGGTGCGACCGAAAAACAGTATTCCGAATCGATCACATGATCAAAATTGCCATTAGTCGTTCTCGTTTGCAAAATAGGACGGTGGCTGCCGCTCACATATTGACCGATAAAAGCACGATCTTCATGATGAGGTCCTTGATATCTCGCTTCTACGATTTCAGACGTTTTTCGGTTCCATTTCACTCGATAACAATATTCAATATCTAGTGTTCTTCCCCATTTTGACATTAATAATTGTCCTGGTGTTCCTTCATCCTCATGGCTAAAAACATAATGATATTCTATTTCGATGATGTCATTACTTAACTCCGCCATTAAATATGACAACGCTAAAGGAGTATCTGTATAACAGCTATCAAATGGTGAAAAATGATTCCTTCCGTATAGTACTGGCGCATGCTGATGCGCTAGTGTTTCTAATGGAGACAGCTGTAATTCTCTTAAATTCACCTCATGGACCGTTACGATCGTTCGTTCACAAACAGGAACTTCTTGATTACTGATCGTGACTTTATAAGATCCTTTTGCAATAAATCCAAGAAATAATTTATAACAATAACGCTCCTCGCCCATATATGTAACAATATGATAATGAAAGGCTTGATTGTCCTCATTCATTACTTCTACTACTAATAAATTAGACTCGTTTCCTTTTCGTCCCCAATCGGAATGAGACGTAGCTTGAATATCTAAACTATATAAACCTTTTGCTGGAGCATCAACGATATATTCAACTGATTGATTGAATACGTCTCGTTTCATTTCATGGATCGTTGGCTTCATAGTTTGCACTCCTTATAACTAGCTTTCATTTTTCATCATATTTCTGATGTAGATAAAGCCGACCGCTGCACACATTAGAAATAAAATAACCGCTATACTACTTGATTGCCCTAATTCATGATAGACAGAGAAATGTTGCTGCATCGAAACTCCTAGCATTTGAGGAGCGTTTTTATCAATTAAAAATGGAGCAGTAAAGCTACCAACAATCCCCATAAATGCAAAGGTTAACGCTACTAATAGCGTATTATAAGACAGAGGTAAAATAAATTTAAAAAACACTGTAAGCTTTTTAGCTCCTACGTCTCTAGCACTTTCGATCACTGAGTTAGGAATCGCTGATAATGCAGAAAGCAAAAGCATCGTAGTAAATGGGATATTAAACCATAAATTCATTAATATAAGCCCCTTAATATCATACAAAAATGTAGGCATGTTTTCCGAACCGATAAATCTAGCAATCCAGCCCGTTTCACGATACATATTAATAAATCCATAGATGGCAATAATCCCCGGAATAAACATCGGAATAAAGTAGAACCTACCGATAAATTTGGCAAACCAACTCGTTGAAAACCTTAAATAAGCTGCAAGTGCATAACTGATCATTAATACTAATACACACGAAACTAATGTAATGATCATCGTATGCTTGAAGTTAGCTACCATCATAGGATCTGTTAAAACATACTTATAATTATCCCAAGTAAATTCTTCGTTTTCATTTAAAAAACTTTGTTTAATCGAAATACAAACTGGCCAAATGACTAGAATAAATAAGGAGAGAAACGATGGTAAAACCATCGCCACTCCCAAAAACTTTTGCTTCTTTTCATTCATTAATTAGCAATCTCCTTTTGCCATCTCTTGTTGATCTCTTCTCCTAACGTACCACCGTTAAAGATTCTGTATTCTCCTGATACACTTTCAAACTCTTTTTGTAAATCTTGATCTAATTGATCCCATTTAATACCCGGGAAGCCGTACATTTTTTCAATAACAACTTCTTGAACTTCTGGTGTTAATACATAGTTTACAAACTCTTGAGCTGCTTCTTTTTCCTTCTCATCGTTATCTGCTGGAACCATTAAATAAGCAGGGCCTCCAGTAAAGCCTGGCTCTAATTGCTTTAATTTAGTCGTTTCTGGAAGTAATTTATTATTCATTTGTTCTAAAGCCATATCAGACCATGCAGGTACCATATCTACTTCTCCGTTAGCCAATAAATCTAACGTCCCTTGGTTCTTCTTAGGATAAATCCCTTCTTTATATAAATAAGGCTCTAAATCATTTAAGATTTGGAATCCTTTATCCCAATCGTTCATGATGCTCTCATCTTGACTATTCATCGCATCTTCTGGTAACTGATTATAAAGCGTTGTAATAACAAATGAGCTTCCTGATCCACCTGTTGTAGGGTCATTATAAGCAAATCTACCCGGGTGATCTTTCATCCATTTATAAAGTTCATCTGGTGTATTAGGCACGTCTTTCACTTTGTCGCTATTGTATGCTAGTACAACGGCAGAAGCACGGTGTGGAATCGCCAGTTCTTTCGTTCCATCCATATTTTTCTCATTAATATTTGTAATGTTAGGAATATTCGATTCATTTAACTTCTCAAATAGTCCTTCTTCTTCTCCACGAAGGACATCTTCAAGTCCACCTTCATAAATATCTACACCTGAGTCTTTATTCGCTTTTTTCGCCGCCAGCATACGATCCATTGTCGATTGTCCACCTTGACCAGCAGCTAAAAATACTAATTCAACATCGATATCTTGATGCTCTTCTTCAAACTTCGGAATCACTTCTTCCCAAAAGGTTTGCACATTTAATGATCCTGTTGAATATAAAGATACCTTTACTTTCTCTTCAGACGTAGAGCCGCTTTCTGTTTTACCTTCTTCTTTAGTATCACTACAAGCAGCCAGTGATAAAGCCGTCATACCTGCGATAGCTGTGATAGATAATTTTTTAGTGTACTGTTGTAAGTTTTTGAACATGATTTACGCTCCTTTTAACAACTGGTTGTAGTTGATTATCTTTGTAAAATGTAGCAGCTTTAATGCTTACTTCTACTTGTTGATTAACAGCTAATGTCTCTAGCTTTCTCTTTTCAATAAATGTTTTGAATAAGCCAAGTTCTGTTTCAATGGTTACTTCTGCATAGTGACCTAACATCATAATTTTCTTGATCGTACCCTTTACATCTCCGTTACAATCACTAATTTCTATATCTTCAAGTCGAATAGCTATATTTACTTTTGAATTTCCTACATCCTGCACTTCAAACACGGAATTTCCTAATTGAACGATTCCATCTTTCGCTTGTCGTTCAATAAAATTCATCTTCCCAATGAAGTTTGCTACAAAATAAGTATTAGGCGAATTGTAAATCTCTTTTGGAGCATCTAATTGTTCAATGTTCCCTTTGTTCATTACCGCAATGCGATCAGATATAGCTAAAGCCTCTTCTTGATCATGCGTAACGAATATCATTGTCAAATTTTGAATCGCTTGAATTTCTCTCAATTGTTCTCTTAGTTCGTGACGTAATTTGGCATCGAGAGCAGAGAAAGGTTCATCTAGCAAGAGGACTTTAGGATCTAATAATAATGCCCTTGCTAAAGCAATTCTTTGTTGTTGTCCACCGGAAAGTTCAGCAGGGAATTTCGTTTCCATTCCTTCTAAATGCACTAATTTCAGCGCCCACTGCACCCGTTCTCGGATCTCCTCTTTTTTCATCTTCTTAAGCTTCATACTAAACGCTAAATTGTTATATATATTCATATGTGGCCATAAATTATAGCTTTGAAACACCATAGCTGTCGGTCTTTTTTCAGGTGTATATTGACTAATATCTTCATTATCAATCAGAATTTGTCCTTTTTGAGGAGTGACAAAGCCCCCAATAGACCTTAGGATTGTTGTTTTTCCACACCCAGAAGGGCCTAGTAAAGTTAACAGTTCTCCTTTTTTCACTTGTAAATGAATATCTCTGATCCCGTCTCCCGTTTTATAAATATTTGTTAAGTCTTTAACTTCTAATTGCACACTCATTACATCCACCTTTTCCTTATTTCATCTGAAATCCACCAGCGACGGCGTCATTTCCAAGAAACTTTTTAGCAGCCATTAACAGCACAATCGTTGGCAATGTTAAAATAATCGAAAATACAGCACCAGCATTAGCCGGATAGTCAGCAATAATAGAATACATAATAACAGGCATCGTTTGATAATCTGGAATTCCTACTAGCAAAGTTCCTTGTGCTTCGTCTAGAGAAGACAAGAAAGTAAAGATAGAAGCTACAATAATACCCGGTGCGGCAATAGGCAAAGTAATATGCCAAAACACTCTTAAAGGAGACGCACCTGAATCTCTCGCTGCTTCTTCTTGTGATTTTTGGACATTTTTAAATGCCGCTGAAGGAATCCAAGTCATATACATAAGCGTATTAATCACATGGATCAGCACAACACCTACAAAAGTATTCATAAGACCAAACTGATAAAACATCACACCTACCGCAACATAAAGACCCATTTTAGGGAAAGCATTTGTCAGCAAGAACGAGAATAAGAACATTCTTCTCAATGGAAATTGCAGTCGCGCAAATGCATAGGCTGCAGGAATACAAATGATAATAGAAACGATGGTGACAATCGTTGCAATTAAAAAAGATAAAAGAATGGATTTGACAATTTGATCGTTTTCAAAAACATACTTCCACCAATCTAACGACCAAGATGTTGGAAACATATCGGGATATCTCCATTCTCCAGAAAATGCTAATATAACAAGATTTAATAATGGTCCAAAAAAGAACAAGCAAAATATTGCAACAATAATAAATTCAATAATTTTTCCTTTCGATAAAGCCTTAAAATACCACATAAATTTTTATAGCCTCCAAATTAGTAGTTTACGTTACATGCTCACCTCCTTTAAGTGGCTTGCAACTTTCACGAATGAGCAACTGGTACGGAACATAGATTTTTTTCTCATGGGTCGTTTTGTCAATATGATCTATCAACTTATCCATTCCCGTTTTAGCTAATAATCCGATCGGTTGTTCGATCGTTGTTAATTTCGGTCGGCAAACTGTTGAAATTTTACTGGCATCAAATCCCGCAACAGACACATCTTTAGGTACTTGAAGCCCATAATCCATTAGACAATTCATTGCCCCAACAGCTACGTCATCACTGATTGCAAATACTGCAGTGGGCTTGTTGTTATGTTCTAGAACGTCTTTCATTGCTTGATAACCACTATCCATGGAGTAATCACCATAAGCAACTTTATATGTAATTGGTTTGTTTGAATGTTTAATCCCATCCATGAATCCGGCTAAACGCTTGTTTAATGTCGCGTGTTCGGATTCACTACCAGCAATAAACAATATGTCTTCATGACCTAATTCAATTAAATACTCCGTCATCGCCTTTGCAGCAGCATAATTGTCGATAAGTACACTAGGAATATCAGAACCCAATATTTCACCACATAAGAAGATTGAATTGATTCCCCAATCTTGAATGATGTTAATCGATTGCTTCGATAATTCTTCATGCATTAAAATCAAGCCATCTACCCTCATCTCCTTTAATAAACTAAGATATTCAATTTCTTTCTCTGGACGATGCAACGTATTACAGACAAATAATTTATAGCCTTTTTCGAAAGCGATTTTTTCCATCTCTGAAATGATCGAGTAATAAAAACTCAAATCAACTTCCGGCACAATGACTCCGATCAAGTTGGTTTTATTCGTCACTAAACTTCTGGCTACCCAATTCGGCGCATAACCTAGCTCCTCTACAGCCTGACGAACTCTCTCTCTTTTCTCATCAGATACATACTTTTCATTATTTAGCACTCGCGAAACAGTTGTTTTACTGACGCCCGCTTTTTGTGCGACATCTTTAATATTCATTACACATCACCTTTACAAAACTTTATGGGATCGTTCCCATATTATTATTTATTTACCATTACTACGTATTTTCTGGAATACAAAACTATTGATCATCTATAAGCATAATCTGAACTTTTATGGAACCGTTCCCATATGCTCTATAAATTAATCATATCTTGTATTTATTAATTCTCTATTAATGCTTTGTTATAAAAAAGTAAATAAATTATTTATTTCTGTCATACACAGTAATCGTTGAAATATGTCGAAAAGATAATGGAAACTTAAATCTAGAAAGAATATATATGTAACATCCACACTACATAGAATCGTTCCTACGTCGTTGATAAGCATAGAATAGCTCACATTTATTAAACCTCTATTAATACTTTGTTATAAAAAAGTAAATATTATTTGTGGCTAGTATTTCTTTAAGTTTGTAAATTTTTGTCGAAAAGGTACAGATTAACTTACTGATAAATATGTTTTCATATAAACCCACCATGATATTAATCATGTTTACTATTATTACTGTTCTAAAGGTGTATATTTCCACCCCCTATGTTAGACTAGTGTCATGCATTGGAAATTAACTTGAAAGGAAATAGAAGATGAACTCATTAGAAAAACAAACAGAGCTGGCGAACCCATTAAGCAAAGCTTGGATCGTGCTTATTCTTGGGTCTTTAACAGCATTTGGTCCATTATCAATGGATATGTACCTGCCTGCTCTTCCGATGGTCGCAGAAGATTTACATACAACGACCTCACTCGCACAATTAAGCTTAACTGCTTGTTTACTAGGGCTAGCTATCGGGCAATTAATTTTCGGCCCTTTAAGTGATATACAAGGAAGACGTAAACCGCTTATTTCTACGTTAATCGTTTATTCCATGGCCTCTGTGCTATGCGCTTTTAGTCCTAATATTTGGATACTTGTTTTCCTTCGCTTCGTTCAAGGATTAACAGGAGCTGCTGGAATTGTTATTGCTCGTGCTTCTGCTCGTGATTTATATTCTGGAAAGGAATTAACGAAATTTGTTTCTTTACTCGCTCTTGTCAATGGAGCTGCACCAATTCTTGCACCCATTTCCGGAGGAGCCGTTTTGAATTTCACTTCTTGGCCTGCCGTTTTTATCATTTTAGGCGTAATTGGACTGATCATGTTTTTAGCAGTGTTTTTCTTTTTACCAGAAACATTGCCTATCCACCACCGCTCAGAAAGTAGTTTAAAAGCGACATTAACAACTTTTGGGGTACTCTTAAAAAACCGTTCATTTATGGGGCTAGCACTCACACAAGCTCTCATTATGGCAAGTATGTTTGCTTACATTGCAGGATCGCCTTTCATTTTGCAGAATATTTACGGAGTGACACCTCAGCAATTTTCGATTTTATTTGCCATTAATGGTGTTGGGATTATCCTTACAGCTCAAGTCGCTGGGAGATTATCTAGTACGATTAGTGAAGTGAAGCTACTTTTTAGCGGGGTCTTGATGGCATTTATAGGTGGAGTTCTGCTCATCGTTGTTGTTCTTGCTAAACTACCATTAATCGCTATGGTGATCGCTCTCTTTCTAATTGTTTCAAGTGTAGGGGTCGTTTCAACGACAGCTTTCTCTCTTAGCATGCAAAGCCAAGGAAAAGCAGCCGGAAGTGCTTCTGCTCTACTTGGGCTGCTTCCTTCGATCGGTGGCGCCCTTGTATCACCACTCGTTGGAATAGCAGGAGACGAAAATGCACTACCTATGGGAATCATTATTCTCGGCTGTAATTTAGTCGCTTTGTTTGCTTACTTTTTCCTGATTCACAAAAGAATATAGAAAAAAGGCGTCAGCTCTATGTTTCACGAGCTGACGCCTTTTTTAATCTTCCATCCGTTTCAACTGCTCCAGCTGCTGTTTCAGCTTTCTCACTTTTTCAAGCTGCTGCTCTTCTGTTTCGATGCCATCCTCACTTAATAACACGGCAATCTCCCATTCTAATCGTTGCTGCTCATTTTTCAGTTGTTGAATTTCTGGTGAGATACTCACATGCTGTTCCCATTCTTCATAAGTGCCAATATAGTTAGACACCTTTCCTTCCTCAATGATCGCGACCTTGTTCGCGATTTTCCGTAACAAATATGGATCATGAGCTACGACAACAACCGCTCCTTCGTAGTCACCCAACATTTCTTCTATCCGTTCACGAGTCGCAATGTCTAAATAGTTGGTCGGTTCATCTAAAATAAGCAAATTAGCTCCAGAAAAATAAAGCTTTACAAAAGCAACACGGCACTTCTCCCCCATGCTTAATTCCTTCACTTGCTTATAAACCTCTTCTTTTCGGAATAAAAAGCAGGCAAGAATCGTCCTTGCTTCAGATTGAGTCATATTTGGCAAAGACAAAATTTCTTCTAAAATCGTATGTTCAGGATGTAAATTTTCAAGCTCTTGAAAAAAATAGCCGATCTTTAATTGTGGATTTCTTACTATCTTCCCACTCATCGGCGTTAATTTTCCAGCCATCAGTTTTAATAACGTCGTTTTACCGCTGCCATTTTTACCGATCACCGCTAGTCGATCACCTTGTTTAATTTGCATGTTGGCTTGACGAAGAACAAGATCATTTCCATAGGAGAAGTTAATTTGGTTGACATCCAGCATCTTCTTTCCAGAAAAGTCTCTCGCATCAAAACTCGCTTGAATAGACGCCACCTCTTGAGGTTTGTCGACAAGTTTACTTTCTAAGCGCTCCAACTCCTTTTCCTTCGTTTTATATTTTGCCGCTTGTTTCGCTGCTTGCTTTTGTGCAAATGGATTACGCACACTCGCGGCAGCATTTGCTTGTTGATACCAATTTTTATACATTTGAATGGTTTCCATTAGCTTTTTCCGCTCCTGTTGCTGCTTCTCATACAACGATTGGAGCGACTTGATCTCATGGTCTTTTTGCACTTTATAGGCTTGATACCCACCTTGATATTTTTTCGTTCCTTTTTTCATCAATTCGTACGTCACCTGAGCCGTTTGATCAATGAAATCCCGCTCATGAGAAATAAATAACACACTACCTCGATAACGATTGAGCCAATCTTGGAGCCAATGGATCGTCTCTGTATCCAAATGATTTGTCGGTTCATCAAGAACTAATAATTTAGGTGATTTCATCATGACTCTCGCCAACTTAGCCCTCGTTTTTTGCCCGCCACTTAAGCTAGAAAACGGCAACTCCCATACAGCTTGTGAAAGACCGAGCTGATTTAACATCTTTTCTACTTGAACTTCCCATTGATATCCATCCATATCCAAATACCTTTGAAGAATTTCACTGTAGTCATCCAGTCGTTTCTCCTTTTGACTCTTTAACAAGCCTCTCCTCAGTTCACTCAACTCTTGATTCTCACTTTCCACCCATTCACGAGTAGAAAGACAAACATCACCGTCTGAATCTTGCATCATCCAACCAATTTCATCATGAGAAACCCCAAACGTAATTTTCCCTTCTATCATTGGTAGTTGCCCAAGAATACCTTTTAGTAACGTTGTCTTACCTACCCCATTTTCTCCGATCAAAGCCACTCGTTCATTTTCTTGAATCTCTAACGAAGCATGTTCAAACACAGTTACTCCATCAAGTTCCATCTTGACATTCTCTACTTTTAACATAAACATATTAATTCCTCCATTTTTCTTCACCAAAGAAAAGCGGAAAGTGTCTGTTGATTAAATTGGTTTATTATATACAAATTAAAAAACACAGGCTATACGTACACCTGTGTCCTTAAATAAAATGAAACAAGAATAGACCACACCCTCTTATGCAGAGGTTGTTGCTATACTCACTCATTTTTATTCCGATCAAGGCATTTAAAAATAGACACAAATATCCCGCTTCTTTGCCTAGGCAAAGTCATTTTTTTTGCTTTTCAATTAATTAAGCGAAAAAATTATCGGATATCCATTGTGCTATTTTCGATGCCTCCTTCATTTAGTTATATTTACATTAACATAATATCTATATTTTTACAACTATAAATTTATAATAAATTGAAAATAAAAAATGTGCAAAGGATTTTTTCCTTTGCACATTTAAATGACGGTCCGGACGGGACTCGAACCCGCGACCTCCTGCGTGACAGGCAGGCATTCTAACCAACTGAACTACCGGACCATTTAATAAAATTAAATGGTGGAGGATGACGGGATCGAACCGCCGACCCCCTGCTTGTAAGGCAGGTGCTCTCCCAGCTGAGCTAATCCTCCAAATGGTGACCCGTACGGGATTCGAACCCGTGTTACCGCCGTGAAAGGGCGGTGTCTTAACCGCTTGACCAACGGGCCTACTTTAATCGCCTGGCAACGTCCTACTCTCACAGGGGGAAAACCCCAACTACCATCGGCGCTGAAGAGCTTAACTTCCGTGTTCGGTATGGGAACGGGTGTGACCTCTTCGCTATCGCCACCAGACTATAAAGTTTGAAAGAGTTGTTCTTTCAAAACTGGATAATAAGTATTGTAACCTTGCAAATCGCCTATTGGTGTATCTATTTCTAGCTCCGGCTCCTAGACATTCGAGTCAAATAACCTACCGCTTACAAGACTAACGTCTTTCCAGCGTCAGAACATTTGCTTGTCATGTCTGAACAGTCGCCTCTGCTTTATTGGTTAAGTCCTCGATCGATTAGTATTCGTCAGCTCCACGTGTCGCCACGCTTCCACCTCGAACCTATCTACCTGATCATCTTTCAGGGATCTTACTAGCTTGCGCTATGGGAAATCTCATCTTGAGGGGGGCTTCATGCTTAGATGCTTTCAGCACTTATCCCGTCCGCACATAGCTACCCAGCGATGCCTTTGGCAAGACAACTGGTACACCAGCGGTGCGTCCATCCCGGTCCTCTCGTACTAAGGACAGCTCCTCTCAAATTTCCTGCGCCCGCGACGGATAGGGACCGAACTGTCTCACGACGTTCTGAACCCAGCTCGCGTACCGCTTTAATGGGCGAACAGCCCAACCCTTGGGACCGACTACAGCCCCAGGATGCGATGAGCCGACATCGAGGTGCCAAACCTCCCCGTCGATGTGGACTCTTGGGGGAGATAAGCCTGTTATCCCCGGGGTAGCTTTTATCCGTTGAGCGATGGCCCTTCCATGCGGAACCACCGGATCACTAAGCCCGACTTTCGTCCCTGCTCGACTTGTAGGTCTCGCAGTCAAGCTCCCTTGTGCCTTTACACTCTGCGAATGATTTCCAACCATTCTGAGGGAACCTTTGGGCGCCTCCGTTACTTTTTAGGAGGCGACCGCCCCAGTCAAACTGCCCACCTGACACTGTCTCCCACCCCGATCAGGGGTGCGGGTTAGAAGTTCAACACAGCCAGGGTAGTATCCCACCAACGCCTCCACGTAAGCTGGCGCTCACGCTTCAAAGGCTCCTACCTATCCTGTACAAGCTGTGCCAAAATTCAATATCAGGCTACAGTAAAGCTCCACGGGGTCTTTCCGTCCTGTCGCGGGTAACCTGCATCTTCACAGGTACTATAATTTCACCGAGTCTCTCGTTGAGACAGTGCCCAGATCGTTACGCCTTTCGTGCGGGTCGGAACTTACCCGACAAGGAATTTCGCTACCTTAGGACCGTTATAGTTACGGCCGCCGTTTACTGGGGCTTCGGTTCACACCTTCGCTTACGCTAAGCGCTCCCCTTAACCTTCCAGCACCGGGCAGGCGTCAGCCCCTATACTTCGCCTTGCGGCTTCGCAGAGACCTGTGTTTTTGCTAAACAGTCGCCTGGGCCTATTCACTGCGGCTCCTCGGGGCTATTCACCCCAAAGAGCACCCCTTCTCCCGAAGTTACGGGGTCATTTTGCCGAGTTCCTTAACGAGAGTTCACTCGCTCACCTTAGGATTCTCTCCTCGCCTACCTGTGTCGGTTTGCGGTACGGGCACCTTTTACCTCGCTAGAGGCTTTTCTTGGCAGTGTGGAATCAGGAACTTCGGTACTATATTTCCCTCGCCGTCACAGCTCCGCCTTGATGATGACGGGATTTGCCTCGTCATCGGCCTAACTGCTTGGACGCGCATTTCCATTCGCGCGCTTACCCTATCCTCCTGCGTCCCCCCATTGCTCAAATGGTAAATAGGTGGTACAGGAATATCAACCTGTTATCCATCGCCTACGCCTTTCGGCCTCGGCTTAGGTCCCGACTAACCCTGAGAGGACGAGCCTTCCTCAGGAAACCTTAGGCATTCGGTGGAAGGGATTCTCACCCTTCTTTCGCTACTCATACCGGCATTCTCACTTCTAAGCGCTCCACCAGTCCTTACGGTCTAGCTTCACAGCCCTTAGAACGCTCTCCTACCACTGACATCAAAGATGTCAATCCACAGCTTCGGTGATACGTTTAGCCCCGGTACATTTTCGGCGCAGAGTCACTCGACCAGTGAGCTATTACGCACTCTTTAAATGGTGGCTGCTTCTAAGCCAACATCCTGGTTGTCTAAGCAACTCCACATCCTTTTCCACTTAACGTATACTTTGGGACCTTAGCTGGTGGTCTGGGCTGTTTCCCTCTTGACTACGGATCTTATCACT
>NZ_CM200277.1:245000-352500 GCF_051842975.2 Bacillus sp. Hm123 | reverse complement strand
CCCACCACGAATAATCTCCCAAGCCCCATTTCCGTAATGATAGGAAGGCAGCCACTCACCGATGTTTTGCATCATTTTCGGCATGACTTCCATCGGCATCCACATCCCTCCAGCCATCGCTAGAATGATATACAAAAGGTTACTCACACCAGAAGCGGTTTCTACTTTTTTCATCGCTCCAAACAAAGTTCCTAGTGCTAAAAACGGAAAAGCTCCTATTAAAATCCACAGTCCACTCCACAGCCATTCCGAAGCGGTAAGCGATACGTCATTAACAAAGGCACCAGCCGTGAAAATGACAATAATCGAAAGTAAATGAATCAATGTTTGCCCCACCATTTGCGCTATGAAATAGATCGTGTTAGAAAGTGGTGTCACTCGCATATAAGTTGACCAACCAAGTGATCGTTCCTGCACCATTCGAATGCCTAACGTCATAATCGCAGAACCCATCACACTAAAAGCCGTCATCGACATTAAATAATGTGCTTGCCAAAGCCCAGGATTCGGTACGTCCGTATTAATCACTTTTGTAAACACAATATAGAAGAAGATTGGCATTAATAAAGACCAAAAAACAAAATAAGGATTGCGCAAAATCCGAATGATTTCCACCTTACATTGCATGAACAATACTTTCATTTTATATTACCTCCTCTTCACGAGCCGTCAGCTGCTCGAACGCCGCTTCTAATCTTCCTTGTTCAATCTGAATATCACGAGCACCCGTTTTTTCAGCAAACAGCCGAGCTAATATTTCATCTGAATCATTTGTTTCAATATAAAATCTACCATTTCTCTGATGTACCTGTTTCACACTGGACCAACCTTTTATTTGCGCTAATGAAATGGTGGTATTAGCTTGAAAAGAAACCGTTCGAGTTAAAAATTGAGCTTTTATGTCCACAGGTTTTCCATCAGCAATAATCCGCCCCTCTTTAAACAACAAAATTCGCTTAGCCACATCATCCGCCTCCTGAAGATAATGCGTTGAAAAAATGATCGTCTTCCCTTGCTCAGCCAACTGTTGAATCGTTTCCCAAAAGTGCTTACGGGAACTCAAATCCATCCCAACCGTAGGCTCATCTAAAATAAGGAGCTCTGGATTTCCCGCTAATGCCAAGGCAAAGTTAAGGCGTCGTTTTTGACCACCCGAAAGCTTTTCCACTCGTGTCTTTAAATCGACTTCATTTAATCCCGTTAAAGCAATTAATTTTGCTAAAGAATGTGGATGAGGATAATAATGACGAACTAAATCAAGCAATTCATTGACTTTTAACCCGTGCATCACACTGACATCCTGTAGCATCGTCCCTAGTTTTTCTCGAACGCTTTTCTCCTTAGGCAGCTGATTAAACACTTGGACATTTCCACTAGACGGATTTAAAAGCCCCAAAACCATCGAAATAGTCGTTGTCTTTCCCGCACCATTCGGACCAAGAATGGCTACAATCTCTCCTGAATGAATAGAAAACGACACATCATCCACGGCTTTTTTATCACGAAATAATTTTGACACCCGTTCTACCTTAACGACTTCAGTCATCTTCAGCACCTCCGTATTCGTTAAACTAAGTGTATGATGATTAAACTCTCTAGATTAGTAGTAAATGTCATCACAAAAAATGACAATTGTCATTTTCTATCTGTTGAGGCTTCGACTGTTATTTATAGTTGACCGCCTGATTATTACTCTTGTCCGACTGAAAAGCAGTCTAATCAGCGGGTTAACACCAAAAACACCGCTAACCCCGAATAGTTATTCGTGGATTAGCGGTGTTTTCATGTCTTTATACTTTCTTCACTCGAAGAAATACTACCTTCAAATAATCACCTTCCGGAAACGAGCGTGTCGTCCGAAAGTCCGCAGGTAAGCTGTACTCTTCAAGAATAGTGTAGTTGGTACCCGTTTCTTGGCATGCCGTCTGAATAAACTGTTTGAATTTTTTCATATCAAATGAACTGCAGTTAGTGGAAGCGACGATAACGCCTTGATTTTTTGTTAAGGCAATTGTCTCTTTAAGTAACGTCGTGTAATCCTTAGCTGCGCTAAATGTCCGTTTTTTCGTTTTAGCGAAGCTCGGTGGGTCAAGGACAACTAGATCAAATGTCCGTTCTTTGCGAGCTGCGTATTTAAAATATTGAAACACATCATCGACAACAATTTGTTGCCGTTCATAATCAATGCCGTTCACTGCAAATTGCTCAATTGTCTTTGGACGGCTACGATTAGCTACATCCACACTTGTTGTCATTTTGGCTCCGCCAAGGGCCGCATTGACCGAGAAAGCGCCTGTGTAGGAAAACATATTCAGCATTTCGGCTCCATCCGAGTAGCGTTCGCGAATGGCTTTGCGCACCTCTCGTTGATCAAGAAAAATCCCAGTCATCGCCCCATCATTTAAGTAGACGGCAAACTTCACGCCATTTTCTTTGACAATCAATGGGAATGTTCCGCGCTCCCCCATAACAAAGTCATCTTCTTCAATATATTGTCCCTTTTCTTTGAAGCGTTTTTTCTGATAGACGCCTTTGTACTCCGTCGTCTGAGCAAGCGCCGCTAAAATGTTTTCTTTAAACGAATACACGCCCTTGCTATACCACTGAATGAGATAATAGCCGTCGTAATAATCAATCGTCACACCACCAAGACCATCACCTTCCCCATTAAACACGCGAAAAGCTGTCGTATCAGGGTCAGCGAACAACTGTTGTCGATGGGTAAAAGCCTCCTGAATTTTCTTTGTAAAAAAAGCTTCGTCCACGCTTTCTTCTTGATTATGACTGATCACCCAACCGAGCCCCTTGTTTTGAATGCCATAATAGCCGATGCCAATAAAATGATTTTTCTCATCCACTAGTCGCAGTAATTCGCCCTCGTGCTTCAATAACTTTTCATTATCAACAGCTTCCTTTTCAATTAGTGGATAACCTTTTTTCATTTTAGCCGCATATTTTCTATTTATTTTTATCGTTAAAAGTTTTGTCATAGTTCCTCCATCATTGTTTCTAATTGCTTCTTATTTATTATGGCACAATGCAGGGGTTTAAGGCATCTTTCACTTTACTTTTTTACTTTCATGTAGTAAATTATCAAAACAACCAATCATCCTACAAATTTGAGGTGTTACTATGAATATATCAAAAACAAAACGAGTGTCGCTTGTAGATCAGGTCATTTCTCAAATGGAAGCCCTGATTGAATCAGGAGAATGGCAAGTCGGCGACCGCATCGCTCCAGAGCTGGAATTAATGGAGCAGTTTGCTGTCAGCCGGAATACATTGAGAGAAGCTATTCGATCGCTTGTACATGCGGGTCTTTTGCAAACAAGGCAAGGGAGCGGCACCTTTGTCTGTTCATCTAGCGTGTTAGAGGTGGCACTCCATCGCAGAATCCAACAAGCTAACTTGTTAGAAACATTAGAAGTGCGCCACGCTTTAGAACGAGAAGCCGCACAATTAGCGGCCGCTAGACGAAGCAAAAGAGATATGGAGCAATTGAAAACTTATTTGTCTGCCTGTAAAGAAGCGGCCAAATCAAAGGATCATGAAGCTTATGCTGAAGCAGATATTCAGTTGCATAAAGCCATCGCCGAAGCAACTCATAACCATTTGCTCATCGATTTATACGATCATATGACGGTGTCCCTTCATGATTCTGTTCACCATTTGGTAGAAATCAATTCTTGTTTAGAGACTCAGCTGCACATTCATAGCCAACTTGTGGACGCGATTATTAACCAGGATCGCCAACAAGCCATGGCAGCTGTTAATACTTACATGACCCAGTTTAAAATAGATACGGAGAAATTATCATGAATACACATCAAGCAGCGAAGCAACTAGATCCATCGAGAGCAACCATTCAACAAGGTACCTGGTTGCTCTTGATCGGCATTGTTTTACTTGGAGCCAATTTAAGAGCCCCGTTGACGTCTGTAGGTCCATTAGTCGCTTCCATTCGTGACAGTTTACATTTATCGAATACTTCAGCGGGTGCGTTAACAACCGTACCGCTCCTTGCTTTCGCCTTCTTATCACCGTTCGCGCCGAAATTATCGCAGCGCTTCGGTTTAGAACGCACATTATTCGCTTCTTTGTTATTATTAACTTTTGGAATTGGAATACGCTCTACTGGTGGAGTCACTCCCTTATTTACTGGCACTATTTTACTCGGTTTAGCCATCGCTGTTTCCAACGTCTTACTGCCGAGCTTGATCAAACGGGACTTTGCCAAAAACATCGGAGTAATGACAGGTATTTACGCTGTTTCTATGAACTTATGTGGGGCAGTAGCAACCGGTGTTAGTGTCCCGCTCTCTTCACTTCTAGGTTTAGGCTGGCGCGGTGCTCTCGGTTGCTGGGCAATTTTATCTTTGTTAGCCGTTTTCTTTTGGATTCCACAATTGAAATCACGACCAAAAGCAAGAACGAATGTCCAAACAACTCTGAGAGAAAAGTCCACTAATTTATGGCGCTCGCGCTTAGCTTGGCAAGTCACCTTTTTTATGGGTCTTCAGTCTTTAATCTTTTACACCGTAATTGCCTGGCTGCCAGAAATCTTAAAAGAACAAGGTCTGAACGCAAACGAAGCTGGCTGGATGCTTTCTATTATGCAATTTGCTTTACTGCCTTTCACTTTTATCGTCCCAATTTGGGCTGGACGTCTACAAAGTCAGCGCCTATTAGTTGCCTTGACCGCTGGATTATTTATTTCTGGTCTATGTGGCATATTGTATGGAAGCACTCAGTTCACTCTTTTATGGGTGATCATGATCGGGATTGGCGGAGGATTTGCCTTCAGTTTAGCAATGATGTTCTTTAGCCTTCGTACACAAACCATCCAAGAAGCCGCTGAACTATCAGGTATGGCCCAGTCACTAGGATACCTTCTAGCCGCTACCGGCCCGGTATTATTTGGTTGGCTCCACGACATCACGCATAGTTGGACTATTCCTTTACTTATGCTGATAGTTGTTTCCCTACTTATTTTTATTTTTGGAATGGGCGCTGGTAAAAAAGGCTATGTGAAATAGGGTGATTTTTTTTCGATATTCTCTCTTGTTTAAACCTATAGAAACTTGTTAACACTAGTAGAAAAAAGGTGTCTACAAGGAGGGCCTAATGAAAAAGTTTAATTATGTATTAGTAATACTTTTCGCTATGGTGATGGCTGGCTGTAATTTTAATAACGAGCTTGATTCAGCCAAAGAAGCGGTAGAAACGAGTAAAGAAATGCCCGATTTAACGAGAGGAATCGACAAAGTACAGACTTCTTTAGAGGACTTGAGTACAGTAGTGAAGCAATCTCCAAATGAGACAAAGAAGATTCAAAGTAGCGGAGAACAGCTGGAAGAGAATTGGGATGAGATTGAAAAACAAGTAGAAGAAGCCTTCCCTGAAGACTACAAAAACATCGAAGAAAGCCTATATCCACTTATTAACGAAGCAAAAAAAGAAACATCTAATGTACAAAAAATAACATCATTGATGACCGATACGAAGAAGAAAATCACTGATTTCAAAGAAAAACTAGAAATATCTACGTAACAGCTTCCTCAACATCCCTGCAAACAACGATTGGCAGGGATGTTTCTTGATTTAGACTACATTTTCTCACCTTTGACTAGAATGAGGTTTCTTTACACATGAACAGGCACATGAACCTTCCGCTTGTATTTGATTCTTCCACTCTTTCATTTGCTCGATCATTTGTAAAAACTGATCTCGTTCGCTTTCTAGTTGTTTAATTTTATAATCAATAGAGGCATTCCACTTCATCGGATCAGCTTCTGCCATAAACTCTTTAATCTCCGCTAACGTAAATCGACAACTTTTCAACAGCTTAATCTTTTTCATTGCTTGAACTTTATCATGGTCATAATATCGATAATTCGTTTCTGGATCTATGTAAGATGGTACTAATAAATTAAGATCGCTATAATAACGAATCGTTTTGACTGGCATCTCGCATATTTTTGAAAACTGGCCAATTGAATACATACTGCCTCCCATTTACTTTATTATCTATTTCCATCAAACTTTAAATAAACATTCGACATGAAGCACCTATCACTCCTCGAAGTTTGTCACTCCCTGAAGCTTCTTGAACCACAAACCTCCATTTTTGTAGTTTTATTGTATAATAATAAATATAAAAAGGGGCAGAGATTTGAAATATTTTTCTAAAATTTTAGTTTTCTTTATTGTGTTAATGATTCTAACTGGATGAATAGCGTAGTGTCTACCATCCACCCAAATGAAATAGAAACTTTTTCCTACAACATACTAATTGAGGATAAAATCAAGCTAACAAAAGACAATTTCTCAACCTATAGCAGCGAAAACGGAAAGCTTCCTACTTTAAAAAACACAGAATTGGCTTTTGTCTATAAAATGGTCTTTACCGACAAATAAATGAAACCTTTCATGGAAAAACTCGTATATTTTACTAAAAAGGAGGCTACATGATGAATAACCACGAAATTGATTACAAAATTTATGGCGATGATATGCAATTTGTTGAAGTCGAGCTTGATCCACAGGAAACGGTTGTTGCAGAAGCTGGTAGCTTAATGATGATGGAAGATAGTATCCGCATGGAAACGGTATTTGGTGATGCTTCTTCTAATCAAGGCAGTGGGTTAATGGGTAAGTTACTCGGTGCTGGTAAACGGGTAATTACAGGAGAAGGCTTGTTCATGACGACATTTACGAATGAAGGAAGCGGAAAAAAGCATGTTTCTTTCGCCGCTCCTTACCCTGGGAAAATCATTCCGATGGATTTAAGCGAGCTCGGTGGAAAAATTATTTGTCAAAAGGATGCGTTCCTAGCAGCAGCGAAAGGCGTTTCTGTCGGCATTGAATTACAGCGAAAGCTAGGTGCTGGCTTCTTCGGTGGCGAGGGATTTATTATGCAAAAGCTTGAAGGAGACGGAATGAGCTTTGTTCACGCTGGCGGGACGATACATAAAAAAACGCTCGCCCCTGGAGAACTGATTCGCATTGATACGGGTTGCTTAGTCGCAATGACGCAAGACGTTCATTACGATATCGAAGCAGTTAGTGGCATCAAAACAGCTTTATTCGGCGGCGAAGGTTTATTCTTTGCGACATTACGAGGCCCAGGTACGGTTTGGGTACAATCGTTGCCATTCAGCCGCTTAGCGAGCCGCGTCTTTGCATCCGCACCACAAACAGGAGGCTCTTCTAAAGGTGAAGGCGGCATCGGCGGATTTTTCAATATGTTTAGTGATGATTAATTAGCACTCTCATCGCTCTAGAATCTACTCTAGGGTGATTTTTTTCAATTTCAAATAGAGATTTGTTGTATAATTACTTCTATGATAACTGCATAAGAATAATCATTAAATGAACAAATGAAACTTAACGATTAGAAAACTACTCTAAGCGCATCTACTATTTTCTAAATCTTCTAAAAATAAAACAAGAAAGCGAGTCTATCTTAATATGATTGAGCTAGTAAATTTTGCAACTGGATTACCTAAAAAGATGAAGTACGGTCAAGATAAAGAAATGAATACAGGTATTTGCAAGGAAAGTGTTGAGGAAGCTTTTTTAACGCAAGATGGATTTATTGGCGATGGTGTCGCCGATTTAAAACATCATGGCGGCCCTGATCGTGCGGTTTGTGTATATCCGCATGAGCACTACAAGCTATGGGAACAAGAATTTCAAACGACGCTCCCTACGGCGACATTCGGTGAAAATGTAACTGTCACGAATATGCTAGAGCAAGATATTCATATTGGTGATATTTATCAAATAGGAGACGCCGTCATCCAAGTTACGCAAGGGCGAGTGCCGTGTAGCACCATTACAAAGAGAACGAGCATCCCTCCCCTTCTTAAACGAATCGTTGAAACCGGTTTTACTGGTTACTTATGTCGCGTCCTAGAAGAAGGAACGGTGCGAGCTGATTCGAGCATTACCTTGCTAGAGCCCCACCCTCAAAAAGTGTCGATACTATTTGCCAATCAAGTTTATTTTCATCGTCAAAAGGATATCGAAGGCATGGAACAAGTGTTAGCCGTTCCAGAGCTAGCAGCAGAATGGCGTAAGCAGTTTGAAAAACGATTAGAAAGATTAATTGATTGATAAGCAGAAAGCACATGAGTGGCGTGATGAGTGCTCCATTCATGTGCTTTCTTCGATATTTGTGCGGTTTCTTTGACTTTTTGAGGATTTTCTTCGACGATAGGGCTACTTCTTCAACTTTGTAAGAACTTTCTCCGACCTTACGACAGCTTTCTTCAACCTTGAAGCCACTTCTTCGACCTTCGCAACCCTTTTAAACAGCAAAACTTTTTCGCCGAAACACACTTAGCATAATACCAATCACGAATGCATATAACCAAACCACAATGGTTCCATAGCTAATGAACGGAACGAATACACCTGTTACAGGTAACCAACCCGCGATCATCAACAGATTATACAGAAGCGGTGCAACATAAAGCATCAACCCGCCAATGATTAATAATTGCCCAAAGGGATCTTTGATTTTTCCTGTCATCCATAGCATCCTAGCCGCAAATCCAATCAGGACGACGAGAAGGAAGCATAAGAACCCCCAACCTAGCCCGTAAGTTAACGTCACTAACACCATATCTGTATGAGCTTCTGGAACGAAAGAATTGTCTGTTGGAATAGACTGCGGAAACCAACTTGCCTCTGTAATGAACTTCTTGATCAACAAAGGGATATAGCCTCCTGAATCGACATGTTCCTCTGGATGTAAAAAGGCTCGCCACCTTCC
Source organism: Bacillus sp. Hm123 (assembly GCF_051842975.2). Classification (NCBI taxonomy): domain Bacteria; kingdom Bacillati; phylum Bacillota; class Bacilli; order Caryophanales; family Bacillaceae; genus Bacillus; species Bacillus sp. Hm123. The sequence goes on along the minus strand of NZ_CM200277.1, from coordinate 343,721 downwards.
CAACTGATACTCGTTCATTATTGACAAAAAAGCTAATAAACTACCTACTGCTACAAATGGAGTGATAAGCACTAAAGCACCTAATGACTTTCTATTACGACGAATGGACCAACCGTACATCACAACGACCATCGCCGTATACATCATCGCATTAGCACCACTTGCAGCTTGAGAAAACAAAATTAACGGAAGAGCGAATAGCACAATAAGTTTCCACTTCGACATCGATCGGTTCAAAAAACTAGCCCAAGCAAAAAAATAGAATGGAAGGATACTCGTTGAATCGGTCGAGATTGGACCTAATACTAAGTACACAGCTCCATTTATCGTCACCGAAAACGGCTCATAAGGCCACCCTTGAACAAACACAAAATACAATATAAATGTCCCAAGCCCATAAAACCACCAACCATACTTTTGTAATTTGCGATAATCAAAGAACATACAAGCTGTCATCAAAATCATGCCTAATAAAACATAGAACGCTTTTCTTTCTATAAAGCCCTCCATATCACGAAGCAACATAAGCGGCAAAAACCCAAGCCCAGCAGCGATCACAAAGAACGCCACCAATCCCCACTCCACTTTTGGCTTATGGAGCTTATTCATCTCCACACCTAATTTCATCGGGTCTCCCATTTGCTCAACAGCTTCTTTTTCTGCTTCTTCTCTTGACACTCCTTGATTCATCAATGTTCTTGTTGTGCTTTCTATGTGCTGATCTAACTCTAACGCGACGTATTGTTGCGCTTCCTTTGAGCGAATATGACTTTTCAACTCTTGAAAAAACGAAGCTTTCTCATTCATACAGAATTACTCCTTTCGACACTTCTTGCTTCGATTTTGTCTCTGCTTTCTTTAATAGCTTCCGTCCCTTTGAATTCAAGCTATATTGCTTATTTTTCTCATCATCCCATTGCGATAAAATGTATTCCTTTTGTTCTAATGAATGGAGGAAGGTATATAAAAAGCCTTCATTTTGATCAAATCTTTTTATTCCGCGGCCGCGTAGATGGGTAAGTAACTCGAAGCCCGTTTTTTGACGAGTAAGCAGTTGGAGAATCGCTAAAAGAATGTCCTCGTCTGTTTCCTCCTTAATTGCTTGAAAGATGCTTTGTCGAAGCTCGTCCGTGAACTTTAATCCATGAAACGTCTCTTGCTGTTGGGATTTTTTCAACTTTTTCAAACGATCTTCCATCTATTCTACCTCCCCTAATTCAGCTTTTAATAATTCTTTCGCTCGTCGAAGCCTCGTTTTGATCGTATTTTGCTTGATATTCGTCACTTCACTTATTTCTTTAATCGTCCATTCTTCATAATAAAATAAGTAAATTAACTCTCTATATTGAATAGGCAATTTCAATGTTGCTTCCATAATCATTTGACGTTCATCTTTTTGAATGACGGCCTTTTCCACATCATCTTTCATTGATGCATGCAACAAATGATCCGTTTGTACAGCTTGTACGTTGCGAACGTGCCAGCTTTTTAAATAATCTTTGCAATGGTTAATCGCAATACGCCATAGCCATGTTTTCATTTTTGCTCTTTTATTAAAAGTATGAAGCGCTCGGTAGCATTTCACAAAAATCTCTTGCGTCAAGTCTTCTGCCACCGTTTTATTTTTCACATAAGAGTAGGCTAGCTCTAATACACTTTGGCCATACTCAGTCATGATTTGATCGAATAATAGATCATGATCTTTTTCTTGAAATGCCTCCATAAATATTTCTTCCAAGTTATCCCCTCCTAACCTCCTATTGATTAGACGAAGCAGTGGCTGATTCGGTTTCCCAAAAGGCAACTATTTTTCATTACATACAGAAAAAGCACATGCCTTAATGAACACATGTGCTTTTTCTACATATTACCCCTCTTCCACAATCCCCGTCTCTACATGGAATGCTTCACCCGTTATCGCGTCAATCATTCGGATGTGACCAGACGTATTTGGAAAAGCGGGAAGATAGGAAACTTTATAGACTGGCAAGTCTCCTTCCATATGTTTTCCAAATGTTAATTCCATCTCTAGCTGTTCGAGTAAAATACCTTTCGCCTCAGCTAGTGAAATCACTGGCTCTACTGTCACTAATATGTCTCCAATAGTATCTGCGCTAAAGCGAATAATTTTTCCAGACAGTTGTCCTACTTGAATGGCTAATAAATAACTATCTACTTTGACCCCTTGATAGATTCGTTGAAAATAAAAAACGTACTCAGATTCGCATGCTAGCTCCTCATCTTCCTCTACGATCAAATGATGGGAAGGATGACTTTGTTGCATGATGAATTGTTCATTAGCTTTCGGGTAACGAGCAAATAAAAATTGTAACGCTCGATCCTTTGCCTCTTTCTCCGTTAAAGGGGTGTGCCCTTTTTGCACAGATTCCGCATTCGTCACACTGAGCAACTTACCGGTAGTTTTGTCGTAACCTACCTTGATCACATCCCCTTCAAAATCGTCTATATCGAGCAAGCTAGTGGTGATCTTCTCTCTCGACCACCATTCTACTCTTTCTTCATCCTCAATGGTCTCCGCTATTTTCGCATATTGATCATTCAAGCCAATGATCGAGTGCAGTTCACTTTCTGGAACGATCCGCTTCTCAATTGCCTCATACTTTTCGGGAAATCCACCATACTCCTCGATCGTTTGCAACGCACCATCCGGCTCCACTTCCATCACATAATCAATCGGTGCATAGCATAAATGATACGTATCGTCTCCATTAGCATACTGTTCTTTATCTAGTTGGGCGATCACTAACTCAAACTCAAGATTGTCGATATAGATCGATTTTGCCGTTTCTTTAGAGATGAGTGCAGTTGGATATTGCACTACACACTCTGCTACTCGCGAAGAAAATTGCTGTACTCGCCCATCCTTCGCTACATCTATTTCCACTCCCGAATTAGGTAGGAACAAGCCAAATCGCTCATCTTTTTTGTCATAAATAAACTTATACGTTTCATCCCAATCGATCATGCATGAAAAGTGGAGCATGTGTAGGGCGTCCGAGCAAAATACGTTTATAAAAGCTTCTGCTTGTTCTCGAATTTCTTCCATTCCTAGTGGTGGAGAAGCACATTCCACCTCTTCATATATGGTGAAAAAACGAAGCCCTCCTGTTTCATCTAAACGAAATTCCCCTAACGCTTCCTCGTCACTTTTTCTAAAAATCTCCCAATTCTCCTCATCATACTCGCTCGCTTCAATATAAACTTCTTCCGCTATGTTCGCTTGTAAATAACTAATCATTTTTTCCAAGTTGGCAAATTCTCCTTTTTATAATAATACAGTGTGCTTCTGGCGACTATTTTTTATCCTTTATAACTACTTCAAACACTTCTTCCTCTTGTGTAAACTCCACTTTCCACTGATCGTTTTTCGAATCGAATGCTAACTGACTAACCGCTAGAACACTTCCACCTTCTCGCTTCGATTGCTTAATCGCTTGATGTATAACTTCCGCTTCTGTTAAATCGGCATGTTCGGGTTGATAGGTCGGCAATACTTCTACATACTTTGCCGAGCCTTGTCCAGGGTACGATTCCATAATAGGCCCCGCAGGTTCTACTAGCACTCGCTGACCGACTTCCAGCTTTTTATTTGCTTGTGGGAAACGATAAGAAATGGCATCGAAATATTTGCGTTCACTGTTCGATATCGCACTAACCACCAGCATCGAATTTTCAGAAACGCTCATCACATAGCCACCCTCCTGAGATAGGGTGGTTGTCATTTTCTTCGAAGGGTAAGAAACATCTGACTCTCCTGGTAACGGAACTAATCGGCCGTCTTGTTCAAATTCTAATTTATTATTGGAGAATTGTTTTTGAAGCACTTCTTGTTGTTCCGTTGTTAAAAAATCATGCAAAATGTTCACAGTCCCTGTTACCGTATCCACCGATATTTCAAATGATACTCGCTCTGGCGTTGCATGTTCTTTTGCCATTCCTGCTATCACTCGATTCACTTCATTTATCAATTGATCATTTTCCTCCTGAGCTTGATCATTGCCGTTCTTCTTATGTTCTCCTGAAGAATTGCAGCTTGCTAAAATCATAGAAAAGCAGAGTACAGCACCTACTGTTATGATCTTTCTCATCAAGAGCTCTCCTTTTTTGTAATTTTTAACATTATTATACTAAATAAAGTACCGGCTTTTCCAAACAAAAGACCACACTATCTATTGGCCTTCCAATTGACCATAAAGATCCCAACAAAAATAAATGCTCCTCCAAGAATAATATACCATTGTGGCTGTTCTCCTAGCAGCAGCCAACCTGTTAGTACACCAAAAGACGGAGCTAAAAAAAGAAAAGCACTTGTTTTTCCTGGGTCTCCTTTTTGGATTAAATAAAACCAGCCGGCAAATTGAACAATAGAAGCCATGAAAGCTAACCAAAGTACAATCGCTACAGAAGTCAGATTGATATCAATCGAAGGTGTTTCTAATAAAAAGCTAGCGATGAATAAAATGAGGCCACCAAAGAGCATTTGATAAGCGGTAAGTACCCACGTATCTAATCTATACCCCCAAGCTTTAATTAATAAGGTAGCAGTTGCCCAAGTGACTGCCGAAGAAAGACCGTACACCGTTCCAACCTCTAGATTTAATTGTCCACCCATCGTAATAAACACGCCCAAAATGCCAAAAACGACACCAAGCCACTGCAATACCCGATACTTAATTTTGAAAATAATTGTCCCTAATAACACAACAAGCAATGGATTCGTGAACGTTAATATCGCTGATTCTCCTGAAGTGATCGTTCGCAAGCTCATAAAGATACAGCCCATCACCGCTGTCGTTTGAAAAAAACCGATGGTCGCCATTTGTAGCCATTGCTTCCATGTCCGAGGGTGCGGACGATTCAATACACGAACCGCAATAACCATCACCGCACCAGCAATCGAAAAGCGAAGCGCCACAAGTAACAACGGCGATACATAAGTGAGTCCGATTTTTCCCACCGCAAAAGAAGAACCCATTAAAGCTGTCGTCAGCACCACTAATAAACCAAACACAAACGGATGGATCGCTGCTTCCTTACGCTCATGCAATTTCGCAACACTTTCAGCTTGCACTCCCACACACTCACACCCCTCTTTGCCCCAAAGAGACTCATTTACATCACATTATACAGAATTTTCTAACTTTTATAAAGTGAACCTTCAATCAGTGGGAGTCTTACAGCCCATTAATGCGGGATAAATGATAAAAAAAGGCACCACTAGGGCACCTTCTTTTTCACATAATCGTCAGCTTTTCTTCGACTGGCGTTCGTGGCCTTCCATCTGGAATCTGTTCTGAATCAAAATAACCTAAATGCAAAAAGCCGACAACTTTTTCTCCAGGCTGTACATTCATTAATTGTCTTGCCTTTGGATCCCAGTTATGCGGATTCGTTTTCCACACCACACCTAAGCCACGTTCCCAAGCGAGCAATTGAAAGTTTTGAATTAACGCACTCGTCGCCGCAAAATCCTCTTCCCATTGTTTCTGACGTGGGTCCTCTTTCATCACAACGACTAAAAAGGCTGCTGGCTGACTAAAATAATTTCTTCTATTTTCATGCATATCTTTTGGATATGTAACAATTAACTGTTCAATAAATGCTTCTTTATTTTCCGTTGGTACAAAAATAAAACGCCACGGCTCTCTCAACCCATGATTGGGTGCCCACACCGCATCATTTAGCAGCTCCACTATCAACTCTGTAGAAACCGCATCATCCTTATATCCTTTTTTAACAGACCTTCTCTCACGAATCGTTTTAACAATAGACACTCTAATAACCTCCTAATAATTTATTAATCAATTTTATATTATACCTACCTTAAATGATAATAATTTTCATTAAAAACGTCAAAATAGATGCCTGTCTCCTCCCATTTTTTCCAATCAGACAATACAATTTCTTTACTTATTGATAGTATGTGAAAAAGATGATTACCATTAATCATTCATTGACAGTCTGTATTCAAAAGGATAAGATTTAATCAGTAATGAGAATTGTTTTCAAAAAATTAAAGCAAGCATTATTATTGATTAGTGACCTGGATATCCTAGTGATTTGACCCAATAATTTATGTAAAGAATGCGCACTCACTTAGAGATCTTGCTATAAAGGCTTGATCTCTTCTTGCATTTTCAACTATTTAAACAAAAGGATGTTGCAGATATGGGCTTTGAACAGCTTTTAACGAGTATTCCCTTTTTAAAGGACATAAAATGTTTTTCTACCACACAAACCTATACACCTAAGCAAGGGAAACATACGATCATCATCGTTAAACAAGGACATATCACCATTACAGTGGAGAATGAGCCTCCGATTACTTGTGTAGACGGTTTTATGCTACATGCTAATAAAGAACCAGTCCTTATAGAAACCCCCAAAACCAAGTCTGCTACTTATGTGCTGATCACTTATCAACTTTTTCCTGAAAATCAAGAGTTGGCGTTGCATGGTCCAGTATTTTCCACTAGCAAAGAGAAAATATATTATATGGTGGACGAACTTATTCGAATACGTAGTAAGGAAAACACTATGGAACTAGTCGAAGTTCAACAATTTCGAGAACGGCTTATGCTTGAGCGAATTTTATTTATTTACTTATATGAATCAGAAATGAAAACAGACAAAGCATCAACCATGAATTATATTGAGGAGACAGTTTCTTATTTGAATCAACATTATATGTTAGAAATAAAATTGCCATTGTTAGCAGAAAGAGCAGGATTAAGTGTAGGGCATTATACAGTGTTATTTAAAAAACATACAGGAATGACAGTCAAAACATATCTATTGAAGCTACGAATTGAAAAGGCCAAGCAATTCTTACTCCAATCTAATTTAACGGCGAAAGAAATAGCACCAAAAGTTGGATTTTCTGATTATTTCCACTTTAGTCGCAGTTTTAAAAAAGAGGTAGGGTGTTCGCCAACGGCTTTTCGAAATATGAAAATCTAAAAATTTGACATGTTACTTCTTAAATAAAGATATGTTCAGTGGCGGTAATAACACATACAATCTAAATGATAATAATTATCAAAATCACTTTAGGAGGAATAACATATGCACCATTGGACAAAACGGATGCTCAGCTTTGCTTTTATTAGCGTACTTATTTTAAGTTTATTTGCTTGCGGCAACTCCGATAAAAAAGAAACGAAAGAAGACACACCTGAAAAGACGAAAGAGACAATTGAGATTAAACATGCCCTCGGAACGACTGTGCTTGATAAAAAACCAGAAAAAATTATTGCTTTAGAATTTAGTTACACCGATGCCCTGATCACTCTTGGTGTTCAACCAACAGGTGTAGCAGATGATGATAATCCGGAGCTTTTCATGGATACAGTAAGAGAACAATTAAAGGACTACACATCAATTGGCTCTCGCTACGAACCAAATATTGAAATGATCAGTTCTTTGCAACCAGATTTAATTATTGCTGATTTAAATCACCATAAAAACGTTTATGATCAATTAAATGACATTGCACCAACTATTGTTTTAGACGACCACCAAGCAGATTATAAACAAATGCTTGATAATTATTTAGTGATTGCAAAAGCTGTAGGAAAAGAAGCAGAAGGAAAACAACGTTTAGAAGAACATCAACAAAAAATGGAAGAAGCACAGCAAAAATTAGGGGAAACTGCTCTAACTGTATTACCTGCTGTAACAAATCCAGAAGGGTTCTTTGCCCATTCAGATCATTCTTACACAGGCTCTTTTTTAACAAGTATCGGCTTTAATGATCCCGTGCAAAGTGAGGATTCTTATCCGAAATTAAGCTTAGAGCAATTGGTTGAAACGAATCCACAAGCTATTTTCTTGCTACCAGCTACAGAAGAAACGATTGTAGATGAATGGGAAAACAACCCTTTATGGCAAGAAATTGATGCTGTGAAGAACGATCAAGTATTTGTAGTAGAACGTAGAGATTGGGCGCTATCACGCGGGTTGATTGGTTCTGAAAAAATGATTGAGGACATTGTAAAGCATTTAGGAGAACAGTAAAATGAATACGTTTTCCCTTAGAAAGCAGAAACCTAAAATGTTTCTGCTCTTGCTTTTTTCCATCACATTTTTTCTCATTGTCATCGGTTTCTTCATTAGTTTGAAATGGGGACAAGCGACCATTTCATGGCGTACTTTATTAGAGGCAGTGACCTATCAAGGACACGACAAAGAGCATCTTTATATTCAAACATTAAGAATGCCAAGAACATTTATGGCTTTTGTGATTGGTTATCATATGGCGTTAGCAGGGCTACTGACCCAGCTTGTGACGAAAAATCCAATTGCATCGCCACACGTTTTTGGTATAAATGCTGGAGCTTCCTTAGCTGTTGTTCTTGGATTAATTTTGTTTCCGAGCTTAACTTTAACCTTTTCTATTTACTTAGCATTCATTGGAGCCATCATCGGTGCTTTTCTCGTCTTGTCGTTAGTAGGAGTTCAGCAAAAACAGCCAGTTCGAATCGCTTTAGCAGGAATTGCTGTTCATTTTCTTTTATCTTCTTTAACAGAAGGATTGATGATCATGAATCAACATTCAACGGACAGCATGATCTTCTGGTTAGTTGGAGCTGTCGATCAAGCAGGGTGGTCAGATCTACAAACGATCTTCCCTTGGTCTATCATTGGGAGTGTTGCTTTATTATTAATGTTGCCTTCTTTTAAACTTTTACTTATTGATGATGAGGTAGCTATTGGTCTTGGGCAAAGGGTTTTGCTAGTCAAATGGATGGCGCTACTCATCGTTACCTTGTTAGCAGGATCAGCCGTCGCTATTTGTGGACCAATCGCTTTTGTGGGACTGTTAGTTCCTCATATTGCACGTTTATTAGTCGGCAACAAGCTAGGGGTGCTTTTTCCATTGACTGGACTTTTAGGTGGTTTGCTACTTATTTATGCTGATTTTTTCAGTCGTTTTATTGCCTACCCTTATGAATCACCAGTCGGGATTTTAACAGCAATTATTGGTGGACCTTTCTTTATTTATTTAGCCCGTAAAAAAGGAGGAGCCATCTCATGAAAAAAACGCTCATATTTATTTTTTCTTCAGCATTGCTAATAACTTTTTTTCTTTTGTCCTTAAGTGTTGGCGCCGTTTCTATTCCTATTCAAGATTTATGGCTTAGTCTATTTCAAATGGATACCCCTTTCACTTTTATTATCTGGGAATACCGATTGCCTCGTGCTGTCATTAGTATTCTTGCAGGCTTTGGATTAGCAGTAGCAGGCGTCATATTACAAAGCCTTGTTCGCAACCCTTTAGCAAGCCCTGATGTCATCGGTCTAACGAAAGGAGCGGGTTTTTTTGCCGCATTAGTCATCTTTCTGTTTCCTAGTGCTCCTAAATATGTTTTGCCAATTTCCGCCTTAATGGGGGCATTTTTAGTGTTTCTTCTGCTTTTGCTTTTGAGTAAGCGTTTGACATTAAGTCCAGCATCCTTTGCATTAGTTGGTATAGCATTAGGAGCAATTTTTCAAGCAGGCATTCAATACTTACTCGTTAAATACCCTACTGATATTAATATGGCGTTATTATGGATGTCAGGGAGTTTGTGGGGTAGAGGTTGGGGCGAGGTGCTATCCCTTTTTCCATGGATCATCATTCTTCTTCCCGTTGCATGGGGGCAATACCTTAAGTTAAATATTTTTCAGTTAGGTGATGAATACAGCCAATCTTTAGGGCTTGATCTAATTCGACAACGTTTTTGGTTATTGCTACTCTCTGTTACATTAGCAGGTGTTTCAGTAGCAGCAGTAGGTTCTATCGGTTTTATTGGATTAATTGCTCCGCATATCGCTCGTCAGCTTGTCGGTGGGCGACATCAGCTATTAATTCCGTTAGCAGCATTAATTGGCGCTAATTTAATGTTATTAGGTGATAGCATAGGCAGAATGCTCATTATTCCTAGAGAGGTTCCTGTCGGTGTAATGACCGCCCTCATCGGTGCTCCTTATTTTATATTTTTATTAAGAAAGGAATATAGAAAGAAAGGGTAAAAAAAAGATACTTATCACTCTCCGCCCTTGACAAACTAAAGCGTAGAAATCACTATGTAGTTAGTAGATTCCATATCAAAATTGAATAAAGCGCAAACGGTGAATTCCATTTGCGAAATATGCTTTCTAGGGTTCCGCAGATAATGAACTGGTCTGGTCCGAGAGAAAGCTCACGGCGACTCGCTGTGTCACGGAAGGATAAAAGCCTGGGAGATTATTTTTGATAATCTCTCAGGCTTTTTTGCTTACATATTAAGGAGGACGATAAAATGGATAAAGATTGGTTGAAAATATTTATAGCCGCTTTTTTTGAAGTGTTCTGGGTGATTGGATTGAAACATGCGGATTCTTTTTGGACTTGGGCTGGCACGTTAATCTCTATCTTCATTAGCTTTTATATGATGATTATGGCCGGAAAGAAACTGCCTGTTGGAACGGTCTATGCCGTTTTTGTAGGGCTAGGAACGGCTGGAACCGTTTTGTCGGAAATTTTATTTTTTGGAGAACCGGTTAAAATAGCGAAACTGTTGCTTATTCTCGTATTATTAATCGGCGTGATCGGCTTAAAGCTGGTCACAAAAAGTGAGCATTCGGAAGGAGCGAAATCCTAATGGCTTGGATGTCTCTTATTTTAGCAGGTATGTTTGAAATGCTTGGAGTTGCGATGATTAATAAATTCCATCAAAACAAAAACTTGTCCTCATTTCTATATATGATCGTTAGTTTTAGCGCAAGTTTTCTATTTCTTGCTATAGCGATGAAATCGTTACCGATGGGCACAGCCTACGCGATCTGGACAGGAATTGGCGCTGCTGGTGGGGCGATTTTAGGAATGCTTTTATACAACGAACCAAAAAATTGGCCACGATTGCTTTTTATTAGCATGGTGCTTGGAGCAGCGATTGGTTTAAAGCTTATTTCTTGACCTCCTTCAACAAGCGGTCATGTAGTTTTGAAAGGAAAAGTAACGCAAGGATCGAACCGACTAATGTTAAGGACATATCCCATTGGGCATCCCATTGATCCCCCTGCATGCCTAAGAATCCTTGTGTTACCTTTCCGCCTTTCGCTATTTTAAAAGCCAACCATTCAATGATTTCATACAAAGCGGAAATAGCGAGCGTAATGCTTATGACGATGGAAAATAGCCATCCCCCTACAGTTAATGGTGTTTTTCGCAACATAATTTCTCTAATCACAATGACGGATACTCCTTTTAACAAATGACCGAAGCGATCATAATGGTTTCTTTTTAAATCGAACTGATCTTGAAGCCAATCAAAAAGAGGAACGTGAGAATATGTATAATGCCCCCCGACAAACATCAACATCGCTAATATCGCCATGATTGTATAAGAAAGCGTAGTAAAACGAAAACGATGATAGATCGCAACGACGACGATCAAGCCAATTAGTGCAGGGACTACTTCTAATGCCCATGATGAATAACTTGCTGGTTTGATGATGGACCAGATGAAAACAGCGATCACAACCAAAAGCAAATATAGATGAACTCTACTTTTTTGAGGCAAATTTTTCACTCCAATGCCAAAGATGATTGCTTGTAGTATGTGAAAAAAACGATTTTTTATCCGAAAGGAAGATCAAAATCAGGCGTACGCTCCTGTTGCAACTACAAAAAAAGAAGGACATCACTCAAGCGAGCAATACCCTTCTTTCTTAATTTACCCCTCTAAAATGTGAAACGGGATAAAAAACAACTTCCCCTTTTCCCACAACGTTTTCTTTATGGATCAACCCTAGCCCATTGCGACTATCCTTACTGCGTAAACGATTATCCCCCATGACAAAATATTCATTTTCAGAAATAGAAATTGGTCCGAAATCTCCCGTTAATCTAAGCATTCCTTTTTGTTTGGCGATTTGGCGATTCTCTGATAGATAAGGTTCCTTCTGCAATTTTCCATTCACAAATAATTGATCATCGACCATTTCAATCTCATCTCCAGGTAAGCCAATAATTCTTTTTACATAATGCTCCTCACTGTCTTCTCCTTTAGCAATGATAATGTCTCCTCGTTTCAAGTCATCCACAGATTTTAACTTATTGACAAAGATTTTTTCCTGATTATGCAAAGTCGGTTCCATCGATGCTCCCTTAACCAAATATGGAGAAAACATAAATGTCTTGATTACCATCGCTAGTCCAAACGCTACTAAAAAAGTTTTCAACCAACTTTTCCATTCTTCTTTTGCATGATTTTTCGACACATCTAACACTTCCTTATTGATTTTTCATGATCGTTCTTTTCGCCTTTTTCACAATTCGTTTTGTTTCTTTCGTATCTGATACCTTCTCCCATTCATCGCAAACGGAGAGCACCCATTCCGGCTGTGTCTTACTCGCATCGTTTAGCCAATTGCCAACCGAATCTTGCACGTATTTCGATTTATCAGATTTCACTTGTTCTAAAATGGGAAGAGCGATTTGCGGTTCGTCTTTTAATTCTCCAATATGTTTGCACCAAACACCGCGAGGCCGGATCGATTCAACAGCAAATCGGCGGATATTCTCATCAGGTTCCCCCGCCCATTCTGTCAATAACTCGATACTAGTTATAAGCTCTTTTGCAAGTGCCTCTCTAACAGCCATCCAAGCAATCTCCCTTACACCAAAATGATGATCAGCAGCAAATTTCCTAATCTTAACTAGCAACTGGTCAATACCGGCATCCATAGTCGAACCAACTATAAAGGCCGCCCAACACCGAACGCTGTCTGATGAATGATTGGCGAGTAAGGAGAACTTTTGATCAGCCGTTTCCCGATCTGTTTTTTGGAGTATTTCGTACAAGTTTTCTCCGATCATCCGAATCGCTTTCATGCCATTCGTCATATTCGCCACTTCTAATTTGAATAAAAGATCATCCAAATGCTCTGACAATCCAACTGCAGGCAACACATTTTTCAGTAACACCTTTTGATCTACTGCTAACCATTCGGTCAAATTGACACTTTCAATTCCGCCTAAGTTAAGTAAATTCAGCACCTGCTCTGGAATATTCGCAGCTTTAGTAGCCCCTTTACGATCCATAATAGATTCCATATCATTCACCCCTTCATTATCTCAACTCAAACATAGTTTACTATTTCCCTATATTATTTCTAATCATTATCTTTTTATAAAAACATTGGTAATTACTATAATAGAGGAGAAAATATAAATGTTCAAATAAGAACTAACCTTCTATGAATAGGAGCAATGATTATGTTATTAAAGCAACATTTTACCATTGGTGAGATGGCAAAAATGCATCGTATCGCAGAATCGACCTTGCGCTATTATGATGAAAAAGAGATTTTCAAGCCAAAAATGGTGGATGCCAGCACGCAATATCGCTACTATACTATCGATCAATTTTCTATGCTGGAAACGATCAAATTTTTGCGTCATCTGGACATTCCGTTAAAAGAGATTAAGCGTTTTGTTGACGAGAGAACACCAGCAACCGCACTCGATCTTTTAGAGAAACAGTCACAAATAATGGTGAAAAAACAAAAAGAAATAGAGTATATGCTGGCGAAAATGGACAATAAAATGCACTTGATAAAAAAATCTTTAGAGAAGCCTTCAATCTCCTTATTCTTCAATAAGCTTCCTAAAAGGCATATAATCTCCATGCCTATAGCTTCTAATGCCACGGACGAGATGTTTGAATTTTATATTCACTCTTTACAGCAACAACTACAAATCGCTAATGTTGCTCTTTTCTCTGGAGACATTGGGGTAACGATAGCTAAAAAATCACTATTACAAAATGAATTTCAATTGTATAGCAGTATTTTTATTCTGCTTGAACATTTGCCAGACAGCATCGAACATTTAGATACTATTGCAGAAGGAACATACGCCTGCATGTACCATCAAGGTCCTTATGAAAAAACAAAACACACTTATGAAAGTATGCTGCGTGAAATTGAGCAACAAAACTATGAGATCACTGGATCAGCTATTGAGTTAGGGCTAATTGACCTAGCCGTAACAAGCAACGAAGCTGATTTTTTAACAGAAATTCAAATTCCCGTAGCAAAGAAATAACTGCGATCCTCCCTCTTGACCTTCAAGTTACTTGAAGGTTTAAAATGTGGACACAGAGAAAGGGAGATGATCGCATGAGTACAACCATCAATTTAAAAGAAAAACCGATAAACCAATTATTTATTTCTTATTTAATCCCAGCTGTTCTAGGCATGGTGTTAATGTCCATCAATATTATCATCGATGGAATTATGATCAGCCGCGGGGTCGGCGCGAATGGCTTAGCAGGTGTCAATGTTGCTTTGCCAGCCTTTTCAATTTTCTTTTCAATTTCTTTATGGATCGGTATGGGGGGAGCAACTTTATATTCCATCTCCTTAGGCCAAAATAAAATAGAAGAAGCTCGCTCGATTTTTTCACAATCGATGACACTGGCAATGATAATCGTCAGTGGTTTACTCATGATCTGCCTCTGGAAGATAGAGAAGCTTGCCTATTTATTTGGGGCTAATGAAGTGGTTTTGCCTTATACACTCGACTATTTACAAGTTTTATTAATGTTCGGCATGATCTATGTGCTAGAAAATATCCTGAGCATTTTTATCCGTAATGATGGCAACCCGAATCTTGCAATGACAGGATTAATCGTGACCGCTGTTTGTAACATCATTTTTGATTATATGTTTATCTTTATTTATGGCTGGGGTGTGAAAGGAGCGGCCACTGCAACGATCCTTTCAGCAGCTATCGGCTTTCTTGTTTTGATGACTCACTTCTTGAGAAAAGATAGTTTGTTAAAGTGGACGACCATTCGGTTCCAAAAGAAAACCGTATGCCAAATCATAACGATTGGATTTCCTAGCTTTACAACTGAGTTCTCAATGGCGCTAATTACCATTGGCTTTAACATCGCTTTCGTTCGTTACGCTGGAGAAATAGGAGTTGCTGCTTTTGCCATCGTGAATAGTATCCATTCGATGATGCTGCTTGTTTTCTTCGGCGTAGGGGCAGCTTTACAGCCTATTTCTAGCTTTCATTACGGAGCTAAACTCTATGACCGATTGAAACTAAGCTTACAGTTAACCGTTAAAACTGCGATCATCATGGGGATCATTGCGGTTGGCACAGGCTGGCTCTTTGCCGATTACATCGTCATGCTGTTTCAAGTTGAGTCTGAAGAATTGCTGACGCTTACTATCAGTGGAATGACTTTATTCTTTATCCATTATTTATTTCTAGGCTATAACATTGTCTACGCAGAATACTTTCAATCGATTAGACAAATTAGAAAATCGGTGCTGATCATTTTATCCCGAGGATTATTTCTTGTCGTTCCTTTACTATTTATTTTACCAGCTTGGTTTGGTGTCAACGGCATTTGGCTCGTACTACCTGTCGCTGAAGCACTAGCCGCTTTGATCGTATTTATCATGAATCGTTGGCGGCATCCTGTACCAGTGGAGCACGTAAAAACTACTGCATAACTTTGACCTAAAAATACCCCTGTTTGGAATGACTCAAACAGGGGTAGGTTGCTTATAAGAAAAGCCTAGTCCTTTTCTTCTTTTATTATTAAACATCATTATTGATCCCATAATTAACAATACACGAGCGGCTAATAAAAAACTGCTCATTCGTTCCTTTCCGCTGTAAATAGAGAGTATCCGCTTGATTGGTTAATTCATATAACTGATCTAAATGGTAAACTCCGTTTGGAAGATAACTACTATATAAAGAAGATCCTACAGCAGCAGCCACTTGAGCTGTGATCAATGATTCGTTTTCTCCGTGTAAAGATAAACCAACTCGTTTCTTTTCTCCCTCTTTAAAGCCATATGCATCCACTTTTACTGCGTATTGTGCCGTTCCTATTCGTAATGAACTTAGCAACTTAACCATCAAGGAACGCACAGCTTTTTTCTCAAGAAAGCGACTTACCCCCATTCTGCGTAATAAGGCCATCGAAGTAGTCATCCACCGAGAATCAAAGCATAAACGTGTAGCTACCGTCGGGACATGCAAAGTACGGGGAAGAGCTTGCTGATCAGAGAAAGGAAAGCGGTATGCTACATGCTTGCCCAAGCTTGAACCAAAATCAGTTAGTTGCCTATCTGTAAAACTATCAACAGCGACTAATTGATTATTTTGCATCACTTCAAAACGACTGTTCACTTGATCTATCGTCCACTCTATAGCCGCTTTCCCGTGGCTATCTCCTAAGCCTAGCATAATAGCAATGTCGATACGATCCGTCTGATCGAACACCAACTTCGCCTGTTGCGCTAATAAATTCGTCAAACCGGGGGCTAATCCAACACTTAGTATCCCCGTTGCCTCATAAGACTCAGCATTCAGCTTTTCCAACTGAGATAAAAACGAACCCTTTGCGGAAATATCCACATAATGAGTGCCGTTCATTAAACATTTTCTAGCGAATGCTGGACTTTCCTGATCAATGCACATAATGACTAATTTTGTTCGCTCAAGCCACTGCCAATCAACTGACTCATCTGTCGTTAATTGTAGAGGCTTTACCTTTCCATTCATCGTTTGGCAAAAGCGCTCCGCCTGTTCTAGTCGTCTCCCTGCTGCATAGACACGACCTGGATAAACCTCCCCTAACATCTTACATATTTGTCCTCCCACATGACCGTACCCGCCAACAACTACAATATCTTGTTTCATCGTTTGTCGTTGTCACCACCTTTAATAGCAAACCAACCGTCGATTAAATACGCACTAAAAAATCGTGTGACATTCATAAAACCAGCTCCCTCGATTAAATCCTCCATTTCAGACGATGGAATCGGATGAGTCGTTTCACCAATCGACCCCTTGAACCGCTCCCATTCCTGTTCAGGTATACTATTCGCCAACATATGACGTTTCCAAGCTTGCATTTGCCACTCAAAAGCTTGCGATCTTGAATCCCCGTTAATCGATGCGATAAACAGCGGTGCACCTACTTCCAACCGGTCAGCGATATTTTTTAAAAGAAGACGCTTTTTTTCCATATCAAGAAAATGTAGAACGAGCATGCACGTAGCAGCCGTATAACGTTGATCTAGCTGATCCACTTCTCCTTCCACTAATTCCACTTGTAACTCCATTCCAGATAAGTTCACTCTTTTCTGTGCCACATCTAGCATTTTTGCTGATGGGTCCACACCGGTAAATAGCCAATCGGGATGACGTTCACCAAGCGTCATAAGCTCTTGTCCCCCTCCAGCACCAACAACGAGAACACTCGCTTGTTGATTCGCCAGCTGAACGGCGAGCAAACGCTCCATCATATCATATAGCAACTCATAGCTAGGAATTTTCAACGTGATCTTTTCTTGATACGTATAGACATCTGAGTGATTCCAGTTTAAGTTATTGAATTCTGGCATTTTCTATCCTCTCCCTTAATAGATGAACAATTTTATTTTTATCCTGCACCATAACATCTGTCTGAACCTTCGCGGGGTTCCCTTCAAGCATAATGATTCGTGAACCTAGTTGTACCGCTTCTTCTATTTCGTGTGTCACCAACAAAATCGTTGGTCGGAATTCGCTCCATAGCTGCCATAATAATCGTTGCATATCTGTTTTAGTCGCCATATCTAGTCCTTGAAAGGGTTCATCTAATAGTAAAAATTCTGAACGAGCAAAAAATGCTCGAACAAGAGATACTCTCTGCCTCATACCGCCACTTAATTGACTAGGATAAGCATGTACCCAATCCGCTAATCCGGCCGTTTCCAACAATCTTCGTGCCTGCTGCTCCTCTTGTAAAAGATTCTCTCCTACCCACATCACATTTTCTAAAGCGGTTCTAGTCGGCAATAACCTTGGTTCTTGGAACACGCAACCTACTTTTATCTGTTCAAGATGCGAAACTTTTCCTCTCTGCGGTTTCTCCAAACCTGCTAACACACGAAGCAACGTTGTTTTTCCAATCCCAGAAGGTCCCATCATACAAGTAATACTCCCGCGCTCCAAATCCAATGTGAAGTTTTCAAATATCGTTCTTTTTCCACGTATGATTGTTAATTGTTCTAATTTCATCAAATCCCATTCCTCTTTCTTCTCGATATACACGCGCGAACAGTTGCTTCAATGCCCATACCTAGCAAAACAACGACAAATGTCCACGCCATAACCTCCGCCGTTTCCAAATAAATTCGGGCACTATTCATCGAAGCACCTATCCCTGTATATCCGCTGATCAGCTCTGCCATAACAACCGTTTTCCATCCAACACCAATGTTAATAGTCAATGCTGACAGCCAAAAAGGAAGTAATGCTGGCAAGTAAATATCCCGGATTTGTTTCAATCGGCTGACTCGGAATACATAGGCCATTTCTAAAAGCGGTTTCGAAACTTGACGAATTCCTTCCACAGAATTGAAGAAAAACACTGGAAATAAGGCGATCGTCACCACTAAAACTTGTGAGCCACCATCAACCCCCAACCAAATGATTGCTAGTAGAATCCATGAAATTGGGGGGATCGCTTGCAATAGCAAAACGGCTGGCCTGATAAATGCGCAGGCATTTGTATTGAGCCCAGACAATACACCTAGTCCACACCCTAGAAAAAGAGCTATACTAAACCCCACTCCGAACCGCAGCAATGTGATCGACAACGAATCCCATAACACTCCGGTTTTTATCAATTTTTCTAGAGCTTGCACCGTTTCATATGGACCTGGAATGACAACAGCTGGATACTGCTTGGCAACTAGTACCCATAGTACAATCAATATCATAAAAGTGAAGAAAGACCGCCAATGATTATAAATCGTAGTAAAAATCGTCATCTGGTTGTTTTCCCCCAACTGCTTCAGGAGCTATTTGTAATAAAACATCAAAATAACGTTCGACCTCCTGCCTTGCAGTAGTGGCATCTTTAAACCCAAGTATAATCTTGTCCATCGATTGAGAAATCACTGGCTCTGGCATACTAAGTAAATCAGCCGCCGGTTTTAATACCTTTTGAGGCTGCTGGTGTATGTCTTCAACACCTTTACTATATAATTCTTGAAAATCAGCAATCTCTTTTGGATGCTTCTCTGCCCATTCTTTATGAACAAAGATGCCTGTCGAAGGCAAATCTTCTCCAAATGTACTTTTCCACATTGATTGATAATCCACAACTTCATGCAACTGCCTTTGCAATTTGACCCTTAAACCACTAAGAGCTGGCTCAGGTAACACTGCATGCTTAATCGTACCGTTAGCTAGCTGTTGCATAATATCCGGAATGGCTCCATAAGCTAATTGAATTTTCCCATCCAACTGTTCTTTATTTATTAAAAATTCCGTCAAAACACTAGGAGGTCCACCTGGTCCCGGTAAATAGATCGTTTCTCCTTCTAAATCCCTTAAATTCCTTACTTCTGAATCAATAGAGGCTAAATACATCGAACCCCAAGTATTAACATGAATAAGCTGAAGCGGAATCCCTTTTGTATACATATTTGCTCCGACATTAAGCGGGGCAGCAAAAAATTGTGCCTCTTCCTCTTGAACTTGAGCGAGAAATTGTTCTAAAGTATCCCATGTTTTCACATCAATATGTAGTTGAGCATCCTGTTGCTCAGCAGCTACTAATACCGGAAAAACTGCCGGAGCTTTTGGAGAAGCTAGGGTAACTGTTGATTCTTTACTTTTTGTTGAGTGCTTCGCTGGCTCAGTGCGCTCTTTTTCCTTGCATCCTGTTGCTACCATCATGAGAACAAAGCATAGACATAAGATTTTAAATGAATGAAGCCGTATTCTTGGCATATTCTCTTTTCAACTCCTCATCTTTTTTGTAAAATTAATTAATAATTATTCTCAATTATAATAAGATAGCTGAAAAATTCTATCCCATAAACATGGGGTTTTACTACTTTAAAAAGACAAGATGGGGAGGATGTTATGAATAACATCGTTCAACAATTTACCAAACTAGAGCGCACATCACCAACCTCTCAGCACTATCGAGAAAACATCATCGCAGAACTACGAAAAGTGATTCCTTTCGCTGCCTCTTGCTGTACAATGGTCGATCCAAATACACTGCTGTCTACAGGAGCCATCACAGAGGATAACGTTGAAAAGATCCATCCACTCATATTTAAATACGAATTCTCACAAAACGACTTCAATCATTACGACGAGTTGGTGCAATCACAAACAACCGTTGCCACCTTAAGCGAAGCAACGGAAGGACAGCTTGAACAAAGTCATCGTTATCGGACGATTTTGCAGCCTGCTGGATTTCGCGACGAACTGCGTGCTGCACTAATGAGTGAGGGGAAATGCTGGGGGTATTTAACTCTATTTCGAGGAGAACAGCAGCCTCTTTTTACTAAAGAGGATCGCAGCTTACTATCGACGATCACTCCTTTCATAGGTCGCGCCTTACGCCAATATCGGCTAGAGCTTTCACACAAAGAAGCCAATCATCAAGTTCAGAGAAATGGGATTCTGATATTATCCGATGACCTTCACCCTTTATCATGTGATGTCATTGCAGAAGATTGGCTAGCAGTCCTACGACGTTTGGAAAAAATAGATGATAAAACACTGCCAAGACCGATCCGAGCGATCTGTTCCCGCGCTTTGGAGGAAGTAGAGCCAGCAACCGCTCAAGTCTTTTTGTCGATCCCTGGTCATCCTTACTTATTGATCCGAGCAAGTTGTCTTCATCACTTTGATCAATCAAAACAAATTGCTGTTTCCTTTGAGCCTGCCTCTCCCTCTGATATCCTGCCATTCATTGAAGAGGTCTATCATTTATCTCAGCGTGAAAAAGAGATCATCGGCCAAGTGATCCGAGGCTTTTCTACAAAAGAAATTGCTGCTGCTTTTCACATTTCTGCTTATACCGTTCAAGATCACTTGAAATCGATCTTCTATAAAACAGGTGTGGCGAGTCGAAGAGAGTTAGTTTGGAAAATGTTTTCCCAGTATGTTTTGAAGTAAAAATCAAAAAAGGCTATTGTCAAATAACTTCAACAATAGCCTTTCTTTCAATTACTGTCCCTCTTCTATAACAGCCTGTTCCTTTTCAGCAGGAGCAGAGGCGAAGTTCAATGTCACCACTCCAACAATGATCAGCAAGATCGCTACCACTTTCAACATATTCATCGTTTCTCCAAAATAAAGAATACCGATAATGCTAATAATTGAAATCCCAACCCCCGACCAAATCGCATAAGCGACAGATACTTCAATTGCCTTCAAAGCAAGAGCTAAACAACTAAAGCTTCCTAGATAAAACACGATCATTAACAAACTAGGAAGCATTTTTGTTAATCCTTGTGATTGTTTCATAGAAATTGTTCCGATCACTTCGAATACAATTGCTAACGACAAATACATCCAATGCATGTAGCTACTCCTTTTTTTATCTTACTTCTCTACCTCAAAATCAGGTGCGACTGCTTTTTTAATAAATAAAGCAGTCAAAAACGCTAAAACACATAACCCTAAAGCAAACCAGTAAGCATGATGAACACCGATCGTCATCGCTTCATTCACTAACTGTTTAGTTATAGGAGCTGATTGTTCTTTCAGATGACTTGCACTTCCTTGCGTCATAATACTGACAAAGATTGATACTCCCAGTGCGCCAGAGACGGGCTGCAATGTGTTAGAAATCGCTGTTCCATGGGGATATAAATGCTTCGGTAATTCATTTAAAGCATTCGTATGAGCAGGCATCATAATCGCCGATACCGATAGCATCAAAATAATATACACTAAAACAAACGACCAAGTCGAAACAGATGGACTAATATTGCTATAGAAAATCATCACCATCACTAACGCAATCGTACCAGGTATAATTAATTTCCTTGGACCGTACTTATCAAACAAAGTCCCCATTACTGGTGACATAAGACCATTCAATAACGCACCCGGTAATAATAATAACCCTGCTACCTTCGCTGAATAGCCTAGAGGACCTTGTAAGTACATCGGCATGACGATTTCAGAAGCAAACATCGCCATAATGACAATGACAAAAAGGATAACTCCGCGCGTATAATTTTTATACTTAAACACACGAACGTCCAACAACGGTTCCTCTAGTTTTACCTGACGGAGTACAAATAAAATCAAGCTGATCACACTAACCGACAAAATAGAAAGAATCGTTATCGATAAAAAACCGTTTGAATACTCCCCTGCACTACTAAAGCCATAAACAATTCCGCCGATTCCAATCGTCGAAAGGATGATAGAGAGAACATCTACTTTAGGACGAGTCACTTCCCCTACATTTTGTAAATATTTAAATGCAAATACGATGGAGAAGAGGGCAAATGGAATGACAGAAATAAATAACCAACGCCACCCTAATAAATCAACAATCACTCCTGATAAAGTCGGACCGAGTGCAGGAGCGAACATAATAACTAAACCAAATGTTCCCATGATTTTCCCGCGCCCTTCAGGAGGATACAGGAAAAGTAAAGCATTCATAATCACAGGAATTAATAATCCTGTCCCCACTGCTTGAATCATGCGTCCCGTTAACAGCATAGGAAAATTCACTGCACAAGCTGCAATAACCGTTCCCACTAAAAAAACAGTCATCACACCGATAAACATTTGCCTCGTCGTAAACCATTGAATGAGCAAAGCAGAAATAGGCATTAACACACCCATCACAAGCATAAACCCCGTTGCCAACCATTGAACAGTTGGTGCATCAACATGAAATACTTCCATTAACTGTGTTAATGCAATATTAAGCAAAGTCTCATTTAATATCGCAAAAAACGCACCGATCATAAAAGTAATTAATATCACTTTTTTATTTATATTAGGCTCCATATAATCCTCCCACATAAGAATTTCTTAATTAGTCATGAAATAGCCCATCTATTTATATGCACGAACAAAAACCTCCTATCCATCTTCGAATAGGAGGTATAATGGGGAAAATAAACAAAAGAAACCTAAACAGACTTCTTATCATTTACATCAGCACATTACAAATCCTATTCAAAAAACCATTCCAAAGATAATAACGAATGTTTTTTCTCGTAATAGGATTATAAAATCATGTGCTCTTCCACCTTCCGTGTTTAGTTACTTCTATTAAAACAAATAATAAGGTGCCTGTCACTCCCCGAGTTTTGTCGGATGATCACCTTTAGTTCCCTCGCAACAGCTGCAAGATCAAGCTCGGCTGCTGGTTAGCTTGAGCCATCATCGCCATTGCGACTTGCGCCAAGACAGATTGCTTGGCGTATTCCATCATCTCTTTTGCCATATCGGCATCCCGAATACGTGATTCTGCCGCGGTTAAATTTTCTGCTGTGTTTTCTAAGTTGTTGATCGTGTGTTCAAGCCTTCTTGTATAAGCACCCAGTCTAGATCGTTGAGATGATACCTTTTCGATAGCTTTATCAATAATCGAACTGGCGGATGAAGCAGAATCAGCGGAGGACATATCAAGTGTGCCGTTTGTTGTGTACCCTGTCCCAGAGCCAATTAACCCGATCGCTTCCGCTCGCATGTCAGACATTCCAAGAGTCATTGTTTGCCCAGCGTTAGCCCCGACTTGAATGTGAAATTCATTTTTCGAACCATCGAGCAACTTCATCGTATTGAATTCTGTATCGCCGCCGATTCTCGTAATTTCTTCCGTTAACTGATCAATTTCTTCTTGGATCGCTAATCGATCTCCCTCACTAAGGGTATCGTTGGCTGCCTGTATAGAAAGCTCGCGCATCCGCTGAAGAATCGCATGCGTTTCATTTAGCCCACCTTCTGCCGTCTGAATTAAAGAAATAGCATCTTGCGCATTGCGCGAAGCTTGATTCAGCCCACGAATTTGCGCTCGCATTCTTTCAGAGATCGCCAGTCCCGCCGGATCATCAGCCGCTCGGTTAATCCGCAACCCCGAAGACAATCGCTCCATCGCCCGACCTTGTGCAGCTAACGCCTTGTTAAACATCCGATAAGAATACATCGCCATTACATTATGATTAATTCTCATATCAATCATCATTGTTGTCAAAAATCATCTTACATTGACAACATCGCCCTCCTCTCCCTCTTGCTATCCGTTGTCATTTCCTGGTGTATGTTCTTTATATCGGTTGGATAAGCATTTTCTAAATATATACAAGGGGAGTAAATAAACTCCTTTTTTAAATTTCTCGATCATACTCTTCAAAAATAAGATTAGAAAATATTCCCTTGACTTTTTCGTTCTATAAATGCAATATATAAATTTCATAAAGCAATATATATATGTCTTTTTTCAAAAGAATAGTAGGTGATGGAATGAAAAATCGGGTGAAGTTGGCTCGCGTTGAAAAAGGGGTCACCCAAGAACAACTCGCTCAACAAGTGAAAGCAACACGACAGACAATCGGTCTTATCGAGAAAGGGAAATATAATCCCAGTTTGCAATTGTGCATGGCCATTGCGTTAACACTAGGCAAAACATTAGATGAATTATTTTGGGAGGTTGAATGAAGTGGAAAAATCGTGGATATCAATATTTCTGCCAGATGATGAATATAAAGAACGAAAGGTGCTTTTCTTCTTAGCAGAGTCAGCCGTAATCATGTTTTTATTACTTTTTGGACTACTCATTTCGCAAAGTGTGATGTCCAATTTTGAGTTAGACCCATTTATTGCTCTACTCATTCCTTTCGCAGTGTCTCTATATTATATGCTCATTCGATATATGCTGTCTGGCATTGAATTTTCAGATGTAATGACCGAACAAGCTTTTAAGAGAAAAAAACGACTCGCTATTTTACAATCAATTGCTTTTTTCGGGTTCTTTACTATTGCTGCTTTTATCTTCGGAATGAGAAACTGGGATGCAGTTGGACAGGCTACACTTGCTGCTATTTTTCTTTTTCTCATGAATTATATTTCCTTGCGCCGTTCTTATCGAAAAAATAAAGAGCTTTTATAAAAAAAGCAGACCCATATTAAGGTCTGCTTTCCTACATTATTCCCCTAAGTCTACGTTGTGGTACACTTGTTGAACATCTTCTAAATCTTCTAATACATCGATCAGTTTTTCAAATTGCGCTTGAGCTTCTTCTGACAGTTGAACTTCACTTTGCGCAAGCATCGTTAATTCAGCGACTGTAAATTCCGTCACTCCTGCCTGCTTGAATGCTTCTTGCACCGCATGGAATTGATCAGGCTCAGCGTAAACGATCACCGCTTCGTCTTCTTCTAAAATATCGCGTGCATCGACATCTGCTTCCATTAATAACTCAAGCACATCATCAGCCGTTTTTCCTTCTACACCGATAACGGCTGTTGCATCAAACATATAAGCAACTGATCCGCTCACGCCCATGTTTCCGCCGTTCTTACCGAAGGCTGCGCGAACTTCTGATGCTGTACGGTTAACGTTATTCGTTAATGCATCGACAATCACCATTGATCCGTTTGGTCCGAAGCCTTCATAACGAAGCTCGTCGAAGTTTTCTTCTGAACCACCTTTCGCCTTTTCAATCGCCCGATCAATGATTGCTTTCGGCACACTGTACGTTTTTGCACGCTCAAGCACCACTTTTAATGCCTGATTAGATTCCGGATCTGGCTCGCCTTGCTTTGCTGCCACATAAATTTCCCGTCCAAACTTCGCGTAGATCCGACTAGTATTGGCATCTTTTGACGCTTTTTTTTCCTTAATATTGTTCCATTTACGGCCCATTATGACCACTCTCTTTCTGAATTAAGTCTGCACCCATAATTATATTATAAAAGTGGGTAACTTCTTCAACATTTTTTTCTGGAAAACCGTAGTTACTTTCATTGTAGTATTTCATTTTCAAGCAACACAAACTCAAAACCTTGCTCTCGTAAAACTGGCACTGCTTGTTTGACCCCTTCAGCCGTTCCGCTTTGTGGCTGGTTCATATGTAAAAGAGCAATCGAACCTGCCTTCGCACCCGTTAACGCTTGTTTCACTTGCTCACTAGAAAATGTCGCTCCCGCATCACCGAGCACATCATAATTAACTACTTGATATCCGAGCTCCTCAGCTAACTGAACAGCCACCTCATCATAATAAGCTGTACCCGATCGAAACATCGTCATCTCTTTTCCCGTCAATGCTTTGACCGTTTTATGATTGTTCATCATTTCATCGTAGGCCTCTTGGGGCGAGGTGGTTGCTTTAATCCCCCACGCCTCCCCACCTGCCACAGATAACGGAGCATGCTCCGTTCCATGATTTTCGATCTGAAACAAAGGATCGGCCGCTAATTCTAAAAAAAGCGCTTCATTCGTATGAATCCATCGTTCATTTAAAAACAACGTAGCCGGAATCTGTTCCGCTCGTAAAAAGGAGATAAGTTCTTCATCATAGCCACTACCATGAGCCCCTCCACAGGCATCAAACGTGAGTGAGACCTTCTTCTCATTCGTTTTCATTCTCGTCCTTACTCCATCCACCTGTTCGCCCCATTGCATTGGCTTGCGCTCAAAAGCACTTAAGTCAATCGGCTTCACTGCTTCTTCCGGCACCTTTTCTGAAATTTCTACTACTTCCTTTTTCTCTACTGGAATCGCTGCTTGCTCCTCTTCTTGACTACACCCTTGAAGCAGCAATAAAGATAAGCACGTACTGATTAGTAAAAATCCTGCCTTCATATTTTCCCCTCATTCTTTAATCTCAAACTAGACATTAGTTCTCTAAATAACGATACAGCGTTGATTTGCTAATACCTGTTTCTGCTTTAATTTCTGCTAAGCTGTATTTTTTACTTTCATACATCACGATGGCTCGTTTAACATTTTCATCCGGCTTTCGCGGTCGTCCAGTGGTGATACCTTTTTGTTTTGCCTCGTATAATCCTTGCTTCGTTTTTTCACTGATGACATCGCTTTGGAAGGCAGCTAAATGATGGACAATCGCTTTAAATGAATAGCCTCGCTCATCACTCGTATCAATTCCCTCTTTCAAGGTACAAAGAAACGCACCTTTTTCATCGATTTGTTCTAACAGCTCGACTAAATGACGGGTCGAATCCGCTAACACAAATAATTTTTCTACAATAATTTTATCATCTGGTTCAAGATGAGCCATCATATGATCTAGCTGGGTTCTTCGTTTCGCTGATGAATGTTCCTCGATAAATATTTTTTGACACGAATAGTTATTTAATAAGTTCTCTTGAATCGAACAAGTTGGGTCGTCTTGAGATGGTCGCATATATCCTATAAGCATCTTTTTTCTCCTTCATTTTTGGTGAAGTTTTCTTTCATCTTAACATAATGTTTACGAATTTTTATTCCCAAAAGGGTTCTATTTTAAAACTCGAGATGTTACACTTCTCTTTATGAATGAACAAGATTGATATTAATAAATGAGGTGTTAACATAGTGATTGAAAAAATAAAAACAGAATGGTTTTCCAATGTGAGAGCTGATATCCTTGCTGGAATTGTCGTCGCACTGGCTTTAATTCCAGAAGCTATCGCCTTTTCTATCATCGCAGAAGTCGATCCGATGGTTGGGCTATATGCTTCTTTTTGTATCGCTGTCATTATCGCCTTCGTCGGTGGTCGACCAGCGATGATTTCTGCTGCGACTGGCGCAATGGCCTTGCTCATGGCTCCGTTAGTGAGAGAGCATGGATTAAATTATTTATTAGCCGCTACGATTTTAACCGGAGTCATTCAAATTTTATTCGGGGTATTTAAAGTCGCTAAAGTGATGAAATTTATTCCACGCGCCGTCATGATTGGCTTCGTAAATGCACTAGCTATTTTAATTTTCATGGCACAAGTGCCTCACTTTATTGGCATTTCCAATATGACGTATGTATTTGTTGCGATCACGTTAGTCATTGTTTATACGTTACCGAGATTCATTAAGACGGTTCCGGCACCGTTAATTGCTATCGTTGCTTTAACTGCTGTAGCGCTTTTTAGCGGAGTGGAATTGCGAACAGTCGGTGACTTAGGAAATATTACGCAAACATTGCCGTCGTTTTTCATCCCTGATGTTCCTTTTACATTAGAAACGTTGCAAATTATTTTCCCTTATTCAATCGCTCTAGCCATTGTTGGTTTGTTAGAAACATTATTAACAGCTTCGATTGTCGATGATATGACAGGGACAGACAGTCAGAAGAACAGAGAGGCCCGTGGACAAGGTATCGCCAATATTGCCACTGGTTTCTTCGGTGGAATGGCTGGGTGTGCGATGATCGGACAGTCCGTCATTAACGTCAAATCAGGTGGACGTGGCCGATTATCTACACTAACTGCTGGTCTATTTTTAATGTTTTTAATCATTGTTTTAGGTGATTTAGTCGTACAAATCCCGATGCCTGTTCTTGTTGGGATTATGATTATGGTGTCAGTTGGCACATTTGACTGGTCATCCTTCTCTTACTTAAAGAAAGCACCGAGAAGTGACGCCGTTGTTATGTTAGCAACCGTCAGCATCGTCGTCGCTACGCACGACTTATCTAAAGGGGTTATTGCAGGTGTCCTATTAAGCGCCATTTTCTTTGTTGCAAAAATCTCAAAAATTAAAGTTAACGGCTTGAAAGAAAAACACCAGCTTATCTACGCGGTGGAAGGTCAATTATTTTTTGCCTCCGTCGAAGGGTTTGTCGACTCCTTTGATTTTAACACGGAAAATAGCAAAGTCATTATTGATTTTTCTAACGCCCATATTTGGGATGATTCCGCTGTCGGTGCGATCGACAAAGTCGTGATGAAATACCGTGAGAACAACAATCACGTAACGGTCAAGAACCTCAACTCCGCCAGTAAAAAGCTTGTAGATCAGCTAGCGATCTATGATGACTTACAAGCAAAAGTATCGACCCACTAAATGGAGAGTGATAGTATGTATAAACGTATTTTATTAGCTGTCGATGGATCCGAGCATTCTTTGCGCGCTACCGAAGAAGCAATCAAAATCGCTTCGTTCGCAAGTGGCTGTGCCATTGACCTCGTGTTCGTCGCTGATTATGCGAAAGCAAAAAATGAAGTGCTTCATGCACAAAGCCAAGAAGAGTTAACGCTTGCTCGAAGACAACGACTGTTACCGATTGAAGAACAGCTAAAAGCAAGCAATATCAATTATCAACTGAATATATTACATGGTGAACCCGCCCCTACTATTGTTGATTACGCCAATAAAGAAAACTTCGATATGACAATTATCGGAAGCCGCGGCCTTAACTCCTTGCAAGAAATGGTGTTAGGTAGCGTCAGCCACAAAGTCGTCAAACGAGTGAACGGGCCTGTTCTTATTGTAAAATAGTAACTAAAACGGACTGTTAGAACATTGCAACAGTCCGTTTTGCTGTTTATCACGATACATTGCTTCCCTTTACACATCACCTATATAATGAAGCTACCACGTATTTGGAAAGGACAAGATTTTCATGACGATTACCCGAGCATTATCGATTGCCGGTTCAGCCGCTAGAGGCGGAGCTGGGATTCAAGCAGATATCAAAACATTTCAAGAGCTAGACGTATTTGGCATGAGTGCAATTACAGCAATTGTCGCTAGCCATCCGCGCACCGATCAAGGGGTCTTTCCTCAATCCATTGAAGCGATTGAGGCACAAGTATATACCGCCTTACACGACATTGGCGCGGATGCGTTGAAGACGGGTATGCTTTTCACCGAGAAAATTATTACAAAAGTAGCACAGTGGGTTGAGGAAGCCGATGTAGCTAATATTGTTGTGGATCCAGTAATGATTGGAAAAATGGGCTCTGCCTTACTCAAGGACGATGCCATTGATGCGATGAAAACAAAGCTTTTGCCACTAGCGACGATCATTACACCGAATATGCCAGAAGCAGCAAAACTATTAGAAATCGATCCACTAACATCTGTCGAAGAGTTAAAAGAAGCTGCACGAGCGCTACATCACCTCGGACCAAAATATGTCCTCGTCAAAGGTGGACGTTTAGAAGGACCAGCCATTGACGTCCTATTTGATGGGAAACAATTTTATTTATTAGAAGCCCCACGCATTGATACGATTCATACAAACGGAGCAGGCTGCACCTATTCGGCAGCCATTACAGCTGAACTAGCTAAGGGGAGTACCGTACCGGAAGCGGTGGAGAAAGCGAAACAATTCATTACCGCCGCTATCCGTTATTCCTTTAGCTTTAAGCGAGGCGTCGGACCAACGAACCATGCAGCTTACGGCAAATATAATGAAACAGGTTGTAAAGTGACCGTAGAATAAAGAAATAAAGGAGAGCTTCACTCGAAGCTCTCCTTTATTTCTTTGTTAATCCTTCCTTCATCACATTTAACAGAAAGATAGTTAAAGAAAACATAGCTACTGGCAAAAGAACAATCCAAGGTGCTACAAATACTTCTAAACGATCCATAGAGATTAGGCCACTCCATTCATTACTCAAGGAGCGATGTTCTGCTTTCTCAATCCCGGATCTCTCCACTTGCCCGCCTAGATAAATATTAAAAAACCCTAAATAAATGAATAATAAGCAAACTTGTACACACTGTTGGAGAAATAAAATAATAACTGGGCCTTTTAAGAATGGCCAAATATGCACTCTCCACAAATGATATTTACCTGCTCCAAGCAGAAGAGAAGTTGTTATGTATAACTCCTTCATAGTCAACTCAATCTTATGTGCAATTAATACGGTTACTGAAGGCAACATGACAAGAACGATAATCATACATTGCAACAATAATATTGGAAAGCTCACACCTTCCAACTCTATCATCATCATTGGCATCATAAAAATAATAGCTAGAAAAATGGTAGGAATATATTGAAAGGATTCCAATATAGTATATATGTGCTTTTTGAACCGCCCTCCCCATAAAACGAGGATACCTGCGAGAGTCAACCCTAACATCACTTGAAGAAAGCTGACCACTAACATTAAACTGAGCGTATATTTTGCTCCATCCATAACTTTGTAAAACATACTATTACCATATTTATCACTCCCAAATGGCGGAAAATCTTTTGGGTGGTAAGGGGCTGACAGCCAAGTTCCATCTTCCTTCTGTTGAACAGAGGGATTGGTTCCGTCTTCTACAAATGGGATGCATATACTAACTGCTAATAACAACATGATACCAATGAACCCCACTAAGAATCCTTTAGATTGAAACGCATTCTTCATAGCCTAACCCCCCTCTTCTTTAACCAAATAGAACCCACCTGGAAGTAAAGAAAAAAAGTAGTGAACAGCAAAGAAAGCCAAACAAACAACGTAGCTGGCGTCATAATACTACGTAGCAAAAATGACATATAACCGTTAATATTGAACGCATATTCAATAATCAGCATCGAAGATAACATAAATAAAAATACCGACTTAGAGTGATAAAAAAGTGGCGGTATAATATTACGGAATAAATGCCTATAAAAAATCAAATGATGATCGATCCCCTTTGCATAAGCAAATTCAATATAGGTTTTCCCTGATTCATCATGTAGATAATGGATCGCCATTTTCGTGAGTTGAATCATTGGAATGACCGTCAAACAAAACACAGGTAACACAATTGGACGACCATCCCCTGAATCTGCAATACTCAACCATTTCATCCCTGTTGATTGATAAATATAAATAACTACTAACTGAATAGTCCAAATAATCATAAGATCAGGAATCGACTCTATTACTGTTAATCCTCTTCTCAAAGCACGTCTCCAACGTTCAGAAACATAATAATAGAAATTTAATAAGATAAAAGTTCCTAAAAGAGCGATTCCTAAAGAAAGAAAAAATATAGAGAAAGAATACGAAAATAAAGAAAGTAAATAAGGAAATAAAGGATGCTCTGTAAAACCAGAGCGACTCATATAAGTCATTGATAATGGCGACTGTAATTGCTGAAACGTTTCCGCAAGAGTAGGTAAAAAAGGTTGTCCTCCCATCAGCAAAATAAGATGTGACATCAAAAAAAATACACAAATCGTTATCATATATTTAGCCAAATATATCCCCCCTTGAATATATTTTCAAAAAATATATTTTCAAAAAATAAAACCGATACAAGTAGCTTATACGATTGGCGGCTACTTCATTGAATATCATTATTTTACCATAAAGCATTAACTTTTTTGGATACAGCAACCAAATGAACGATCTATAGAAAATAAAAGAGAGACTTAGAAAAAACATAAGTCTCCCTCTTCATTAATTGGAACGATGGCTCTAGCCCATATTCTCTTCTAATTTTTCCTTATCAATGCTTGATTTCACCCACTTCGAACTAATGAACAAACAAACCATGATAATAATTGATCCGAAAATATAAGGCAAGCTTAAATTAATGTCCAATAGCGCACCTGCAATAGCTGGGCCAACAACGTTTCCGATGCTCATATAAGCATTATTCATTCCAGCCGCAAATCCTTGTTCAGCACCAGCCATTTTCGATACCATCGTATTAATGGCGGGACGTAATAGAGAAGCAGCGCTAAAAAATATAGCAGAAATCACTAACACCGACCAAAACCCTTGAGCTAATAACAATGAGAGCATCGATGTAGCAGCAACGACAAGACTAACATTAATAATCCAACTTTCTCCAAACCGTCTAATCAGCCGCTCTAGAACAAATGCTTGCACGATGACACCCATTAAGCCGGCAACAACGATTAAGATGGAAATATCCATTGGTGTAAAGCTAAATTTAATATCAGAAAATAAACTAATCGTCGATTGAAAGTTAGCTAAGCCGAAAGATAAAGTAAACATCAAGATCAACAAAGGAAAATAAGGTGTTTTTACTGAGTAAGCAAGCTGTTTCAATAAGCTCTCTCTTTTCCGTACAGCAGAAGTTTTCGATTTTTCCTTTAGAGCTTGATGAGTTTCTGGTAAAAAGAATATCGATAGAACCGCCGCCAGAGCAGCCACTACTGCTGCAGTAAAGAAAGGAGCTCGCAACCCAAACTCTGCTAATATGCCCCCCATGCCCGGTCCGATGACAAAGCCTAACGACATAGAAGCTCCTAAACTCCCCATACCCTTCGCTCGATTTTCTATCGTTGTAATATCAGCAACGTAAGCCATCATGGAAGGCACGATAAATGCTCCTCCGATACCACCAAGCATTCTGGATATAAATAATACCGATAAATGTTCAGAAATAGCAAATAGCAACTGTGAAAAAGAAAATAATACAAGACCAATGATAATGATCTTTTTTCGACCGAATCGATCCGATAGATCACCAGCAAGCGGCGAGAAGAGAAACTGGGCAAGCGAGAACGTAGCAATTAATAAGCCAAGCGTTTTTCCTCCAGCATCAAACTCATGAATAATCGTTGGCATAATCGGAATAACTAGGCCGATACCTGTCATCACAATAAACATGTTCGCCATCAAAATCCATAACGCAAATTTATTTTTTCGTTCTATTGCCAACAGCATCTCCCCCCTCATATCACTTTATTACATAGGTTTCCCTAATCATGTTTCGTTACATTCAATGAAAAAGAGTGTAACACATTTTACTTTTTTCAGCACTTAAAATGATTCGACATTCGAAATAAAAAATTCCTAATAAGAGAGTTTTCTCTTATTAGGAATTATCATGTTAGCCAAGCAATTGATGATATAGCTTTTTCGCGGCGGCTATCTCTTTCGTTCCGTGAATCAACATCCGTCCATCTTGAAACAACACAATTCGGTAATTAGGGAGTTTCGCTGATAACAAAAATCCATTTGATTTCACATCAATGTTTTGTTTTTGAAGCAAGGCGGCCAGCTCAGCTAGTTGATAGCTTCTTCCTTCTGGCGGGCGAATTTGCACCGTTTCTCTTCCACATAGTACAGCCACTCTCGTTTGGTTTTCCTTTTGCAAAAAGGGATAGTGTGGTTGACTCCCACATGAAGGGCAGTCTTTCTTTCGCAAAGAAGCAACCGGAATCGATGAAAATGTATTTTTCCATAGATCAAAAGCAACGAGCTCTTGGCGAACATCATCCAGCTTTCCTGAAAGAATTTTCAATGCCTCCGCTCCTTGATAAGCGACAGTCACTTGGACAGCTGGTGCAATCACGCCGGTTGTATCACATGTCATCCCTTCCGCTGGCAACACATCGAGTAAACAATGAAGACACGGGCCGACTCCAGGTATGATAGGAAAGCTGATTCCTTGACTACCAACACAAGCTCCGTAAATCCAAGGAATATGATATTTTTGCGATAAATCATTGATCATAAAGCGAGTTTCAAAATTGT
The DNA here is from genome assembly GCF_051842975.2 of Bacillus sp. Hm123. Lineage (NCBI taxonomy): Bacteria > Bacillati > Bacillota > Bacilli > Caryophanales > Bacillaceae > Bacillus > Bacillus sp. Hm123. The sequence goes on along the minus strand of NZ_CM200277.1, from coordinate 309,491 downwards.
CCGTCCCATCTAAAAGTAGGTTTGGCGACTGCTTGTTGATCAGCTCCTCTAGCTCCTCGGGCCCTGCATCTGCTGTAATCGCTGTAATTTGAATATCGGAATTAATCTCTTCTAATCTTTGCTTCGCTGCAACTGCTTTCGGAAGTCGATCCTTGGCATGCCGTTCAGTAAATAACTGTTGTCTTTGTAGATTGGTCCAATCAACATAATCTCGGTCAATCAGTGTAATATGACCAACACCAGCACGAGCAAGCATTTCTGCCAACGCCGAACCTAACGCACCTACCCCAACTAACAAAACATGTTTATTCGTAAAGGAACCTTTTTCTTGTAAAAAAAGCTCTTGTCTAGAATAACGATCATTCATGACCTTATCCCCCACCGACAAAATGAACGATTTCAATCCGATCCCCATCAGCAATTGGAGTCGTGTCTAAATCCACCTTTGAAACAATCTCCCCGTTTCGTTCAACAATGACCGCTTTGCCATCGAGAGTATATGTTTTCAGCAACATCGCAACAGTCGGTGAATCAAGGTGAAGTTCTTCTTGTTTTCCATTAATGATGACATTCATTTGAAAGTCCCCTCCTCTTTCTGTATCGCTTCACGATAGGCAATCGCTTGCTCTAGCGGATGAGCATGACCGAAGATTCCCGACATAACAGCGATACCAGCTGCTCCAACCTGCTTTAATTCCTTCACATGGCAAGGTATAACCCCCCCAATGGCGATGATAGGTGCTTTTGATAAAACCGAAGCTTCTTTTACTGCCCATAAACCAACAGGCGAAAGTGACGACTTGCACGTCGTTTCATAAATATGTCCAAGTAGGATAAAGTCAGCCCTATGCTCTGATTGTGCCGCTGCCGCTTCTGGATCATGAACGGAGCACCCTGTCATAAGAGAAGGGGCGATTTGTTTCACTGCAACGACAGGCAAGCTATTTTCTGTCAACTGTACACCCGCTATTCCTGAGGCGAGCGCCACATCTAGCCGATCATTAATGATCATCTTGTTAGCAGGCACCCCTACCTCAACAAAACTGTTCACCCATCCGAATAGCTCTTTCGCTGAGCGATGCTTTTCACGAATATGAATATAATCGACAAACGGATGAATTTTTGCGGCGATATTTGCTGCTTGCTGTTGCTCTAGTGTTCCTGTTGTTATGGCATGAAGTTGAAAAGACATCTCCATCCTCCTATACCGTTAGAATGTCCCAATCTTTACTTACTGGCTGATAGCCTAGTTGCTTCAACCTCGCTTTTACCTCTTCCACTGTACGTGCATCTGAGATTTCAAACTGGCTATTTTCTTCTTCAACGGTCGTCGCATAGCCACCAACAACGGTTGAGGAAGCGGCGGACATTTTCGTCACACCTAACTTGATTAAATGATCGCGAAATTCCGCTTCTTCTCGCGTTGATAATGTAATGCCAGCACGCGGCATAAATAAACGGAACGCAAGCATCACTTGCACTAAGTCTCGATCACTGACCTCTACTTTCGGAGCGAACCCACCTAGATTCGGGCGAATACGTGGAAAAGAAACCGCAATATCCGTTTCGAGATATTTTTTCTGTAAATATTGCGCATGGAGAGCGGTGAAATAAGACTCTTTTCTCCAATCATCCAGCCCTAATAATGCGCCGATATTGACGGAACGCATGCCTGCCTGGCATCCTCTCTCCGGGGCATCGAGGCGATATTGGTAATTTCTTTTCGGCCCTTTCACATGAAGCTGTTTGTAAATCTCTTCATTATATACTTCTTGAAAGACCGTCAGTCCGTCGATTCCTGCTTGAAATAATCGTTCGTATTCTGTCGTATCGAGCGGCTGTACTTCAATCGAAATCGAAGCGGCGTGCTCCTTCAATATTTGCGCGCCTTCGATTAAGTAATCCACGGACGAATGAATGCGTGATTCTCCTGTTAGCAAAATCACATGCTGAATGCCCATTTCTTTTAACGCTTTTGCCTCTTGATCGATTTCTAAAGCCGTTAATTTTCTTCTTGGAAAGTCATTATCAAAGCTAAAGCTACAATACGTGCATTTATTGACGCAGTAATCGGTTAAATAAAGCGGTGCAAATAGCACAATCACTTTTCCAAAATGCTGAGTTGTTAGCTGATGGGCTTTCTGAGCCATTTCCTCTAATCGATACCCAGCAACTGGTGATAATAAAGCCAATAAATCATACTGATCAAGAGTTGACTTTGATAAGGCTCGATCGACATCTACTAGTGTCATACGTTCAAATAATTGGTCGTACGGCTCATGTTTAATATCGTTATATAGATCGTAAAAACTCATGATGCCCCCCCTTTTTTAATTTAAAAATCCAGTTAACGGTGAAGAAGCATGCGCTTGTTGAGAAACAGGCCCTAATCCCGCCAAATATGCTTTTCTTCCAGCTTGGACAGCTAAGTGAAAGGCGACTGCCATATTGACCGGATCATTCGCCGTCGCAATCGCTGTATTGACTAGTACAGCATCTGCCCCCATCTCCATCGCCTCAGCCGCTTCAGACGGTCGGCCAATTCCAGCATCCACAATGATTGGCAATGTTTTCTCCTCAATCAAAATTCGAATCATTTCCTTCATCTTAATTCCTCTGTTCGAGCCAATCGGTGAACCAAGAGGCATGACAGCGGCTGCACCAGCATCGGCTAACTTTTTCGCCGTCATCAAATCTGGATTAACATAAGGAAGTACAACGAACCCTTCCTTCGCCAATATCTCTGTCGCTTTGATCGTTTCTTCATTGTCCGGCAACAAATACTTTTGATCGGAAATCACTTCGATTTTAATCCAATTGCCCATCCCTGCCGCTTGAGCTAAACGAGCGATTCTGACCGCTTCCTCCGCCGTTCTCGCACCAGAGGTATTAGGAAGCAATGTGACTCCCTTTGGAATATCATGCAAAATATTTTCTTGCCCTGCACCCAAATCCACTCTTCTTAAAGCAACCGTAACCACTTCCGTACCTGACTGCTCAAAGGCTTGTCTCATCACCGCGTGATCAGCAAATTTACCTGTGCCTGTAAACAATCGATTCGTTAACTTCTTTCCACCAATAAACAATTCATCCATGTTCTTCTCTCCCTTTTTGAATTAAAAGCAAAAGACGAGCTGGCTGAAAGGTTGCTCTTTAACCTTTTGGACAGATTGGCTTTTGACCTCGAGCCGATAACGCCTGTAGCTAGACACTATTAAAAGCGAAAGGCGCGGGGCAAAGCTTAGCTTTTTCCTCAAAAAAAGAGCCTGCCACAACGGCAGGCTCAGTTTCTACGCATACAAAAAATAAGCATAAAAAAGTAAGCTTCCCTCCGTTGGTATTAACCAAATCAGGTTCAAGAGTTGGATTCAATCCTCTCAGCCATAACGGCACCCCTAGCTTTCATTTGTAATATTCAATTATTAATAGTATAACGCTCATAGTGGCTTTTGTTAAGAGCCTTTTTGCACATCAGCTACCATGTAACGATCAATTGATTTAATGCCCTAAAACCAATTAACCTTCTCCATTGCAGTTGTTCTGTCTCTAATTGAAGGTTTTCAAATCGTTGGATGAGCGGCTGAATCGCCATTTGTGCTTCTAATTTCGCTAACATTGCACCGATACAGAAGTGCGAGCCATTTCCGAATGCAAGGTGAGGATTAGGGTTGCGAGTAATATCTAATGCATTAGGATTCGTGAATGTTCTCGGATCACGATTCGCCGCTCCGATTAAAACGTATACTTGCTCGCCTTTTTTAATGCAAACATTATATATGTTGATGTCTTCCACAGCCACCCGAGCGACCATTTGTGTCGGGCTTTCATAACGCAGAAATTCTTCAACAGCGGATGTAATGAGCGATGGATGTTTCTTTAACAGCAGGAGCTGCTCACGATTTTGTAGTAAAGCTAGAACGGAATTACTAATGAGATTGACGGTTGTCTCATGCCCAGCAATGACGAGTAAAATACAAGCAGAAAGTATCTCTTCATCTGACAATTTATGATCCTGTTCTGCCTCTAGCAACTGACTAATTAAGTCCTTCCGAGGCATTTCTCTTCTTGCTTGAATAAGAATATTAAAGTAATCGATCAAGCTCTTCATCGTCTCATTTCCGTGAACTAACGTCTTTCTTGAGCGTGTAAAGTCAATCGATTCAATTAAACGAATCGCCCAACCTCTAAATTGATCGCGTTCTTCTTTAGGTATCCCGATGATTTTGGCAATAATCAAACTAGCTAACGGAAACGCAAAATCCGTAATGATATCCATTCGCTTTTGATCCTGCACCTCATCTAGTAAGTCATGAGTTGTTTGTTCTATGTAAGGACATAAATCAGTCAGTGCAGTCGGCGTGAAAAATTGGCTGATTAACAAGCGTAACCGCCGATGATCTTGATTATTTTTAAAAAGCATCATATCGTTTTGAACGTTTTTTAGCTGTTCAAATTTTTTCGTTGTTTGAGGCAACGGAATTCGATTTTCAAAGCGACCTTCTTTCAATATCGTTATCGCCTCTTCATATCCAGTCACATACCACCCTGGTTGTTTAAGAGCCACTCCTTTCATTATAGGGCTCTGTGATCGTAGCTCATTATAAATGGGGTATGGATTTTCTATTGACTGAGGCAAAGCTAAAATTGCGGGTGAAACGAGTACATCATTTGCCATATTTGACCCTCCAATTGATTAAATGACGCATAACTCTTTTCCAATGAGATGAAATGTTTGTAACAAAGTTTGGATATCTTCATCTGTATGATCCGCAGTGACGGTTAGGCGAATGCGACTTTCTCCTGCCGGTACAGTGGGCGGGCGAATAGCAGGTGCGTAAATGCCGCTTTCTGTTAATTTTTTCGCAAAAGCAAGAGCCACATCATTTTCTCCAATAATAATTGGAATGATGGGTGTGTCGCCTCCTTTTACGATAAAGCCCATTTCTTCTAAACTTGTTTTGATTTCTATTATTTTCGCAAATAATTGTTGTCGCTTTGTACGCCCCTGTTCGATCAGCTCAAATGCAGCATAAGAAGCTGCACAAATAGCCGGAGGAATCGACGTTTGAAAAATAAAAGTACGCGCATGATTGAGCAAAAAATCGATCAACACCTTTGAGCCAGCAACAAAGCCACCTTCTGTCCCCACCGCTTTACTTAACGTACCGATCATGACATCTGGCTGCACATTAAAAAATTCACTCGTCCCTTGCCCTTTTTCACCTAGCACACCTGTGCCGTGAGCATCATCGACAATCACAAAAGCTTGATATTGTTTCGCTAAAGACATAATTTGATCCATCGGCGCAATCGTACCATCCATACTGAACACACCATCCGTCACGATAAAGCGTCTTTCGTATACTTGAGTTTCTTGTAGCCGCTGTTCGAGATGCGGCATATTGATATGGTCATAAACGACTGTGTCGGCTTTTGATAATCGGCAACCATCAATAATGCTGGCATGATTGAATTGGTCGCTAAGAATCACATCTCCTTTTTCAGGCAAGGAAGAAAGCACGCCGATATTCGCTAAATAGCCGTTTGAAAATAAAAGCGCCGCTTCTGTCTGCCTAAAGTCGGCAATCCGTTCTTCTAGTTTTTGATGCCACTCCGTATGACCTGTCGTTAACCGGGAACCACTACTACCTACTCCAAATTCATGTAAAATTGTTTCCGCAGCATACACTAAACATCGTTCATTAGCTAACCCTAAATAATCATTAGACGAAAAAATTAGATGCCTTTGTCCTTCCATTATCCTTTCTGAATGAGGAGCTGTACTCATCGTTCGCAGTTGACGATACAAATTAGATGCCTTTGTTTCATCGAGACGACTACCTAACCATTCGTTTAGTGCCATAACCGAATCCCCCTTATTATTCTTCCTTCCATTGAATAAGAACCGGTTGTTTTTCTAAGAAGTGTATGTAAGAACCTATATCATATGATCCATCAACGAAAAAAATACGACAGCCTTGCTCATCTCCATGCTCTTTTAAATGTGAGATACGCTGGTAGCCTAACGTTTTACTGGCCACATACCCCGTTATATATTCAGGATCATCAGACCAACATAATTCGGCGATAGTCGCTGGATGCGCACTCACCTTTGTAGCCAGCACGAGTGCTTCCTTCACTCGCAAATGGCTCGGCTCATGAAATTGGTCTGCCCATTTTTCAAAATTAGCCTTCACCCAGTCCATGCGTGATACACGCACACCCTGTTGCTGACGATCATCGATTCGTTCACCCGAATGAACATCAACCAATATAGCCCCTCTCATCCCATGATCACTCATCAGCTTTTCATACACTTTGTCGATCACTGCTCTTTTGATTCCAGATTGCTCTAACAGCTCACGCGCCAATATTTGTCCCGTTTCCACTGACTCCACTTTATTCTTCCGGGTCAACAATGGTTCGATTCGTTTAATCGGCTCGTCAATAGCATCAAATTGAATTTGCACAAAATCCGGATTTCCTCTGGAATGAGTTAATGCCTTGTCTAGTAAATGATTGACCGCTTGTCTCATATTTTCATAAGTTGACAGCATCTCCCCACCTGAAATATGCTTGCCACCTTGCTCATGAGCCCCACCTTTAGCCGCCCTCATTCGAACACTATAAAACACTTCCTCCTGCATTCTTTCACCCCCGATAGTTAACCAAAATTGATATATGTAAACTATGATAATATTTAAGTTTACATTTTTCAATATTTATTGAGAGAAATGGTTCATCTAGTGAATAGAATTGGTTACGAATTTAGCCGCTCTTCTTTCATCCACACAAAAAAAGCTGTCTAAAAGTCAGCTTTCACCAACTTTCTAGACAGCCCCTAAATCGCTTCTCTTCTGCGATCTCTCATAATAACCAACAACATATATACACTAAATGCTAATATAATTGAAACGATGCCCATCAATCCATACGAATCAGGCATGTTTAACAATAAACGGTTTATAAAATGAAATACGCTAATAGATAGCAAGAAACCTAAATAAATTTTTTCCTCTGCAACTGCCCTCTTCCATCATCAGCAAACTTGATGTAGTTAAATGATAGCCAAACAAAAAGAGGAAATAAAAAGTCACTAAACAGACAAAAAATATACCATTATAGTTCAAAATTACCCACTCCTTGCCTATATAAAATATTATATAATAAAAAAGATTTTTGTATTTGTTATTCCAACAACGCCATTGATTTCTTTGGTGAAAACTACAATTACATAAGGAGCGGTGTAATATGGAATGGATTGCTGTTATTGTAATATCAGGCATTATCAAATTATTAATGAGTCCTCCAAGTATACTTGTAGGATGGATTGTAAGTAAATTTGCACTTCATCCAAAACTGGATTCGAAAGATGTGACTGTAACATTTAACGGAAAGCACTTAAAAGAAGAAGAAAACACTAAATTTATTGACTATTTCAATAAAGCTTGCTTTCTAAAAAAATATGATATATTTCCGGGCAATGAAAAAACATTTCTACATCCAGAGACTAATGTTACTCCATTTGTCATCAATTTAAAAAGAGGCAAACAAGATGTTAACCTCTTCATTTATAATTACGATCATCACGTTGATGTCGTCAAACAATATAAGGAGAAAATTATTTCTTACAGTATTAGCTCTGACCATCTTCAAAAATTCCCCACACCGACTATATAAACGTAGTAAGTTTGATTTATATAATTACACAAAGCGAAAACTTTCACTGTGGCTTAATAATTACCACAATAAAGTTTTCGCTTTTTTCACCTCTATAAATCTTGAGATAACCGAACCATATCTCGACACTGTATCCCGTTCTCAAAAATCTCTTCCGAATAATGTCTAATGAAAAAATCTTGATCTATCCCAGTCATTCGAAAGCCACACTTTTGGTAAAGGGCTAGCTGTCCAATACTAGAATTGCCCGTACCGATTTCAATCGTTTTGTAACCTTGTGCTTTCGCTTGTTCAATCGCATCCTTCACCAACTGCTGCCCGATTCCTCTGCCATGTTCACTCTCCACCACGGCAATATTCACTAATTCCACTGTTTCCGGCCTTGTCGGAAGCAGAACATACACGCCAACCGTTTTTTGACCGATTTCCGCCACAAAGCATTCCCCTCTGCTCACATATTCTTTCACTAGCTTTTCAGAAGGGTCGGCTAACAATAATAATTCAATCGGCAGTTCATCCTTTGGAGTTAATTTTCTAATCCGCATCATATCTCTCCTGCCTATTCACTGAAACTACATCATATTTTTCATGCTCGATAATCATTTTTAACGTCGCATAAGCGAGAATTAGCATAAAAAATAAAATTGGAAAGCCCGCAATCGTCGCAATCTGTTTCGTCGCATCAATGCCACTAATCTTGCCGCCAGCTGACAATAAATTAATAATCGCCATAGAGGACATCACGATCCCCCAATAAATCTTGATTCTTCCTGGTGCTTCCGTCATTTCGTTATTGGAACTATTGATCGTTAAAGAGGAAACAGTAGAAGTCATCGAATCTGCCATCGTCACGATCGAAATAAACACGGTAAAAATGAAGATTAGGCTCGTCACTGTCGTTAATGGATAATGCTCCAAAAAAGAAAAAACAGAAACCTCCATACCGTTTTCTTGTATCGATTCCCAAATGCCGGCCCCATTTAACTGAAGGTTGATGGCCGCTCCACCGAACACAGAAAACCAAATGACACCAGCCGTCCCTGGCATGACGACATTCATCAACATAAACTGTTTAATTGTACGCCCTTTTGATATTCTCGCTAAAAACATGCCCATTAAAGGTGCGTACGCTAACCAAATCGCCCAATAATAGATCGGCCACCACCTCGGCCATTCAGAGCCATCAATCGGACTTAAATATAAAGATCGAACGAAAAAATCATCCAAATAATGACCAAACGACTGCGTTCCGAACGATAAAATAAAGGACATCGGTCCAAAAATAAACACAAAGATGACCATCGCAATAAACATTTTGGAATTTTTATCTGACAGCCAGCGAATCCCTTTATGTAGACCGGTATAGCTTGAAATAATATACGTAGCCACAATCATACTAACAATAATAATCCACGTCATTTTCCCATTAGGAATGCCCGTAATAATCTGTAAACCTGTGGCAATTTGCATCGTGCCAACCCCAAGCACAGCTGCCACACCGCCTGCCATCGCAAATAAACAAATATTATCAATCACTGCTCCGACAGCACCGTTCATTCTTTTTCCAATCAGCGGATAAAGAATGGAGCTTACTTGATAAGGAAGCTTCGCATTGTACACAGCAAAAGCAATTCCCACACCCGCTAATCCATAAATAGCATACGGCGAATACGTCCAATGGATAAAGGTTTGAGTCATCGAAAACATCGCCGCCACTTCACTTCCAGCCTTTAACCCAAGCTCTTCTGGTGGGCTCATAAAATGGGTAATTGGTTCGGCAACCCCCCAAAACAAAACCCCCGTCGCAATACCTGCTGTCAACGTAATCGCAAACCAATTCCATGTAGACAATTCAGGCTTAGCTTCAGGTCCACCAATCTTAATGTTTCCATACTTTGAAACCATCAAATATAAGCAAATCACTAAAAATAATACACTCGCTAGTTGAAACAACCATCCAAACTGTTCAAAGGCAAACTGTACAATCGTATTTTCCGCCTCATAAAAAGCTTCTGGGGCGATCATCCCGACAATAATAGCTAATACAAGAATGATACTCATCGGCACGAATACCGACCATCTAATGTTTGGTTTTGTCATATTTCCCCTCCTTTGTCATCATTATAAATAGAATGTATGTTCCTATCAAGGGTAAGCGGAAAATTTCATCCTTTTTTTCTTTCAACAAGGATCGGAAGGCCGTCCACCAAACGCTTTTCGGCTCTGCCCTTCACGCTCCGGACTTCTCTCGGATTATGTTAAAGTTATACTAAGCTTAGTGTTACATAAAAACTGGTTCGAACAAAGCATAAATAGGCAGGTTTTCTATACAAATAACGGTTATGATTTCATTAAGGAGTGAGCGCTATGGGATGGGTTGAATCGATTCAGACAGCTATTGATTACATGGAGGAGCATTTGCTTGAAAATATGACAATCGAAAGCATAGCAAAACAAGCTAATTCCTCTCCCTTTCATTTCCAAAGAACGTTTTCCATCTTAACAGATATGTCGGTTGGCGAATATCTTCGGCAGAGGCGCTTAACACTCGCTGCCCAAGAGTTAGCCAATACCGACCACAAAATTATCGACATCGCCTATAAGTATGGCTATGAAACTCCAGAAGCTTTTTCTAAAGCCTTTCGTCGACAACATGGCATGAAGCCTAGTGATGTACGAAAAAACATCGGCAAACTAAAGTCTTATAACCGCCTGGCCATTCAGGTGAGTCTGAAAGGAGCAGAACCCATGAAGTATAAAATTGTTGAAAAAGAAAGCTTTCAAGTAGTAGGAATCAAACGGGAATATTCATTCGCTAATGGCGAAAACCTTAAAGGTATCCCTAAATTTTGGAGTGATGTTCATCAAGATGGAACTGACAGATTACTAGCTACAATGAACAATGGAGAACTAAAAGGAATTCTTGGTGTATGTGTGCCTAATACAAACGAATCCTCTAATCAAATGATGGACTATTGGATTGCTACGGCACATATGGGAGAAGCACCTGAAGGATTACAAACTCTTGAAATCCCTGCCTCTAAATGGGGCATCTTTGAAGTTCATGGTCCAATGCCAGATGCTATGCAAAAAACATGGCAAATGATCTCCTCGGAATGGTTTCCGTCCCATCAGTATGAATACGCTGGCACCCCCGAACTAGAAGTATATACAAATGAAGACCCATCTAGCCCTGATCTTTACTCCGAAATCTGGATACCGTTAAAATAAGAAACAAAAAACACGCAAATGTATCTTTTACACATTTGCGTGTTTTCACGTTATTGAAAAAACGTGTCAGAAACTCTATGCATTCTTTGTCGATTTCCCCACAGCTTTTTGCTGTTTAAGTAGGCATTAAGAGCAACCGCCTTAAATTATTCTTCTTCCGGCACTAATGAAAATACATACATATCAACATCTATAGCCGCATCAATCGCACCAGCAAACGCACTGAATGTTGGATAGATCACTAATCCTGGCATATCGCCATCATATACTTTTATTACTAGTGTTACACTTGCCTGTAAATCAAATTCTTCTTTTAATTGATTAATGACATCGGTCTTTGATTCGAATAAATCAAAAATAGGGCGAAACACTTCCTCCGTATCAAGGGTTTCGATAGTATCTGTTTTAAACTTCCAACAAGTGTAGGAACGTTCTAATGGATTATTTGGATTATTGGGATGAACTCGATCTCCTGTTTTCCATGTTTGAGTCGGTTCTATTCCTAGACGTTCCGTGACGATTTCTAACGGGACATCACTGAATTCTTCACTTTTTAATGCAATATAAGCATATAAACTCGTTTTTTCCATTGTTACCTCCGAATATTACAAAGGACTTTCGAAAAATAATTATATCATACATTAAAGTAAAATAAATCCATTTAATTCTCACATTTGTAAAATAGTAAAAATATTTTTGGAAAAAATATGTTGTAAAACAATTTAAATTTATGTATATTGTATATAAAGTATATATACAATATTATCCGGGAGAGATTTTTGCATGCAAATTATCATTTCAAATCATTCGAAAGAGCCTATCTATGAGCAGATTTATGCTCAAATTAAGAAACATATTTTAACGAATGAATTACAAGCTGGGCAATCATTACCTTCCATGCGCCAATTAGCAAAGGATTTAGATGTTAGTGTTATTACGACAAAGCGTGCCTATGAAGAGCTAGAAAAAAACGGCTTTATCTATTCGATTGTTGGGAAAGGCTCTTTTGTATCAGAGCAAAATAATGAAATGATTAAAGAACGAAAAATGCAAGGAATTGAAGAACAACTGTTAACAGCCATTCAAAATAGCAAAGAAATTGGTGTCAGTCTTACAGAATTAAAGGAACTGCTTACAATGTTATACAGGGAGGAATAATGGTGGAAAACGTAATAGAATTACAGCATGTTAATAAGTCATTTAATGGTTTTCAACTAAAGGATTTTTCAATGACTGTGAAGAAAGGGTTTGTCACTGGATTCATCGGTGGAAATGGTGTGGGAAAATCAACAACGATTAAAATGATGATGAATTTATTGCAACCTGATAGTGGAACGATTTCAATATTCGGTTTGAATTATAAGGAACATGAAAAAGAAATAAAGCAACGAATTGGGTTTGTGTTCGATAAGAATATTTTTTATGAAGATTTAACGTTAGCAGAAATGAAAAGAATTATAAAACCCTCCTATTTAAATTGGGACGACCATTTATTCGATTATTATGTTAAAACATTTGAACTACCACTAAACAAAAAGATTAAATCATTTTCTAAAGGGATGATGATGAAAGCTTCGTTAACAATGGCTTTATCGCATCACGCAGAATTAATTATTATGGATGAACCTACATCCGGATTAGATCCAATGTTTCGTAGAGAATTGTTAGACGTACTACATAATCTAATGCAAGATGGGGAAAAAACGATCTTCTTTTCTACTCATATCACAACAGATTTAGACCGCATTGCCGATTACATTACGTTTATTCATAAAGGTGAGCATATTTTCACGAAGGAATTTTATCAAATTGAAGAAGAGTATGCCATCGTAAAAGGCGGAATCGAGTTATTAGACCGAGATACAGAACAAGAATTTATAGCGATTCGCCAATCCAATCATGGTTTTGAAGCATTAACAGCTAATAAAGCACGTATAGAAAATATTTTTGGAGACATGGTTTTGATTGAGAAGCCAACCCTTGAAGAAATTATGTTCTATACAAAGAAAGGGGCTGAGCAGTTTGTTTAATCTGATCCGTAAAGATATCATTTTGCAAAAAACGACGTTAATGATTTTATTACCAATTTTATTTATGTGTTCAGCCCTAGCTTCTTCATCCATCTGGGTAGGAATTGTGTTTAGTCTCTCAATAATAATGACTACTTTTACAATCGATGAAAAGTCTGAAATCAATTCCCTACTAAATTCTCTACCTTATACACGTAAAGAAGTTGTCAGCTCAAAATACATTGGTACATTTATTTTTACTTTTATAGTTGTTTTTACAATTTTCACGGAAAATTTAATTATTCATAGAGAAATAACAGCATGGAAAGACATCATGTTTATCGTTAGCGTTGTGATGGTGTCTGTCTCATTGATGTTTCCGTTTTCTTATCAGTTCAAAACCCGATATTTGCATATAGGTGGACTTGTTTTAGTTGGTATTTGTATGGTGGTGATTAATACTTTGATCCCGAATTGGCTCGATATAATTAGAGAAAATGTACAAATATTATTATCAATTCAAAATGTTAATGTTTATTTGTTAATCATGTTTTCAATTATTATTCTATATGTTTGTTCTTGGCTTCTATCCATTCGTATCTATAATAAAAAAGTGTTTTAAAAAACAAAAAACCAAGTATCTTGATAAAACAACAATCAAGATACTTAGTTTTTTTAGCGGAGTGTCAATATTTTTGCACAAATGAATTTTCAACCTTTTCAAATAGGTTGTCATTTTGGTATTCAATTGAACTTGTTCGAAGGTTTGATTTTGGTTTCTAGGGAAGGGCTAGTCCTTTCTAGAAACCAAAATTGCGAGCCGAATTCTAGAACTGCGAATTACTTCGATTTCAATCTTCTAGTTCTGCACGTGCCTTGTTAAAGCCAATATGACAACGTGTAGCGAAAAGCTCGTTGTAACCTTCAAACTGCGTGACTAAGAAACGTTCCAGCACTTCTTTTGAGCCATCTTCACGAATGCCAACAGCGATATAAACGGCCTCTTTTGAAACCGTATCACGACGCACCGCAAGATAGGTCGCATCTAAATACACGCATACATAGCGATTGTGAAGTGGACGTTGATGAAACGCTTCTACGTTTCCAGAAACCGTTTTGGTCATTGTTCGAAATCGTTTGCTGTGTATAGTGATGCCCGTATATTCTTTCGATTAAATGCGCGATTTCAGACATGATAATGCCCTTTTTAAACAGGTGGATCACTGTACCTTCTAACGTATCATTTGAGCGTTTGTACAGTGCTACTGTCTGTTGTTTAAATTCGCCATTACGGTCACGAGGAATAGGATTGGTTGTGGTGACTTAATTCTATCAAGAAAAGGCATTCCTTTTTATATGGAATTTTTCATTTACACAAAATATCTTATACTCTCGTTTGTTCTTGAAAATCTGAAAATGAGTCTAATTAGTCAGAAGAATGAGATAAGCGGCTGTCTAAAAAGTCCAACTTCGACTGATATACAACCAAATGAAAAACCCAAGAATGTTGATTTAGTAGCATTCTTGGGCTTTAGCTTTTTCACTTTTTGGACTGAATCATCCCTTTTCGGACAGCCCCTATCCCTTAATTATTAGGTTTTTGGCATAAGTAAAAAGCCATTACTTATCAAAATAATTTTCAATATGTTCAATTACTGAGTTAATCCCATCGCTTGTAACATTGTTGTAAATTTAGAAGAGATTTCATTATATTCACTATCCTGCACGGAGCTATTAACAATTCCTGCACCTGCGAATAATGTAATTTCCTTATGATCTATCTTTGCACAACGAATAGTAATTACCCATTCCCCATCGCCATTACTGTCCATATAGCCAACTAGCCCTGTATAATAGCCTCTATTAAAAGGTTCCGTGTTCTGTATAAAGTCTAATGATTGCTTTTGTGGGGCTCCACATATTGCAGGTGTAGGATGTAATAGCTCCGCTAAATCCAATGCGGTCGTAGTATCATTTTTTATTTTTCCCTTTATGATAGTGGATAAATGCATCATTGTATCTGTATAAAGAATGACTGGTTTCTTATTGAACTTCACTTCACTTAAATAAGGATGTAACTTCTCACAAATATAATCAACAACTATTTTATGCTCATGTAAATCTTTTTCTGCATTTAGCAGTTCATTCTCTGTAGCAGCATCTTTCATCTTATTAAATGTTTGTTTTCGTGAACCAGCTAATGGATTAATCGTAACAATATTGCCCTCCTTTTTTACAAGTAATTCTGGACTAGCACCAATCAGATTTTGAACGTCGTCCAAGGCAATGGAAAAAATATAGCCTTGTTTATTTTTGTGTATCAAATTAGTTAGCCATGGTATGATTTGCGGTTCAGCTTGTAAACGATATTTTAATGATCTTGCTAAGACAACTTTGTTAAATTGTTTATCATTAATGAAATTAATGGATTTTTGAACCATTTTGTTAAATTGATGCCTACTAGGTAAATCAATACTATGCTCTATAGTCAAGGACTGAGTAGTTGTCTGTAAGTCCTCTATCAAATTTGACTTATGATAATTCTCAAATGTATCTGGAATTATAATAGTTGCTTTAGTACGTCGATCAAATGGTATTGCACCAATAATCACCGGTGCCTTATATTGCTTTGTAAGTGTAAAAATCTCTTCTTTCAGCTTTGAAGGATCGTTATATGCCAATTTAAATCTTTTTTGATCCCCATTGAATAACAGCAGCTTTTCAGGAGTCTTAAACAAGGCATCATTTTTTTTAAAATTATTAAGGATGTCAGATAATTTTATTTTCTGCATAGTCTTCACCCAACTTAGATAAATTGATTATGATTAAATTCTTCTAATATAATGTTGTCTTTGATGTGTACAACATTTATTCTCATCTTTCTACTACAAATAAGAGACAACCGGTAAAGGTTTTCAACAATCATTGAATAACAAAATACATCCTTTAATGTTGGTTTAATTTGCTGATTCTCAATACTAATTTCTGTTAATTTCATATTTAATCCCATACCTAACATTTTGGAATAAGCTTCCTTTAGGGTCCATATTGTATAAAAATAATCTAACTTTTCTTCCTTTAATCGAATTCTATTAAATTGTATAATTTCTTTCTCACTCATAAAAAAATCAATACAATCAAAATCAATAGGCTTTATCCATTCAATATCAATTCCAATAAAATATCCAATTGATACTGCACCAACAAGATAATGTCCAGAGTGGGATATATTAAAATGAACTTCTGTATACCCTGGCAGACGTAAATAAGGCTTCCCATATGAACCATATTGAAATCGAATTCCCTTTAATCCTGTTTCTTTAAATAAAATATAGCGTTTAAAAAGATCAGAGTCATGTTTACTACCGTCCTCTGTTCTATATAAATAAACATTTAATTGATTTAGATTTGTCATAACAAGTTTACACTGCCGTGAATAATAGCATCTTCCAATCTTTTTAAATACGTATCATCTATTTCATAAAGGAAAAAATGACCTCCCCGAAATTTTTGAAAAGCAAAGTCATGATTCGTCACCTCTTGCCATCTTCTTAAATCTATAGCAGAAAGATCTAAATCATGCTCACCATAATGAGCAATAATCGGCGTATTTAATTTTTGCCCCTTGTAGGAAAAAGACTCATGTAAACGATAGTCATTTTTAATTGATGGGATGACGAAATTAAGAAACTCTAGATTCTCTAAAAGCAAAGGTGGTGTACCGCCAAGTCGATGTAATTCCCGTATTAAAGACTGGTCAGGCATCGAAGAATGATATTTATCCTTGCCCTGACAATGGGGTGCTTGGCGACTTGCAATCACTAATAGTTGCAGTTGTATGTTAGTATTAGTTTCAAGATAGTGTGCGACTTCAAATGCAATTGCGGCACCCATACTATGGCCGAATAATACAACCTTTTTATTTGTCGAAATACGTGCAATTGCCTGTGCTATTTTAATACTTATTTCAGCAATGTTTAAAATGGGCTCCTCCATTCTCCTTGTTGCCTTGCCAGGCAGTTCTACACTATACATATTTACTTGTGTACATTTACTTACCCATTCTCTATAATGTGAGGCTGAACCACCTGCATGATGAAAACAAAATACATTCACTTCACTAAGATTATCACGTGAGAATGGAAACCATATTTTCGGATTCATTACAGCTTCCTCCCTCCATTTTTTCTAATACAAATAATCGCTGTCCTAGTGGGTATAATTTGTGTCCCCTATCCGGTTGGATAGAAACGCACTTCAATCCCACCTCATTAAATATCTCTAGCCATTGTGCTGTTGTTAAAAAAGTAGATGATGTCTCCATTCTTTTATCATTGGCGGGCTCCATCATAAATACTTGTGAAATTAACATTTGTATTGATTCACCATCTGCTTCTGTTAGTAGGACTAAACCATCCTTCTTTAATAATAATTGAAGCATCGATAGTATCTCTTTTGTATTTTTAACATTATTTAACACACCAGCAGCTAGAATGATATCCTGAGAGCCATTCTCAATCAAAGACACATCCTTCACATTTTCTATGTCTAATTTCATGTATTCTAACCAGTTAATATGCTGGAATGTTTTTTTCGCTTCATTGATAAAGTAACTAGAAATATCACTAAACAAATAGCAGTTAATGTTGTTTTGTAGTTGATTTTTTAGAATGCTATCAATCACTACTGTAGTAGTAGCACCAGTTCCGGCACCAATTTCTAAAAAATTCACCTCATTTTTTATTGCAATTTGCGCTGTGACAATGTTGGCCACTTCTTTATTAAGATAATGAGCAATCATTGTATCCTTATATAATGATGTTGCTATATTCATCTCACCGTCTTGAAAAAGCAGTTGAACAGCAGATTGTTTACCGGCTATTAAATCACCTAGAAGTTCAGCGTGCCTATAAAAATAGTCCATGACTTTCGCCGGCATCAATTGATCTGCCCATAATGATATAAGCTCTTTCCATTCTCTCTTTACCTCATCGGAAGTCAACACTGGATTATTCAATACAAAGCCTGTATTTAAACAAATAAGATAACCATGATTAGCAAGTGCCGCTAACCACCTTTTGAGAATAAATTGAAATTTATCTGCTATTTTGATGGAGCGATGAATTTCATCAAACTGATACACTCTCTCTTTCTTATTTAATATATTGTTTTTTTGCAGTTCTAGTAGAATCGTTTTTAAACAAACCTCGTTGAATCTTGCTACTGCTTGTTGTACACTATCTATTGTTAACTGTTCGTAGAGAGTATCCATAGCCTCTTTTTTACGAAGCTGTAATTTTATCTCTTCAATGTTTAAAAACGGTTGATCCATTCTTCTACAATCATTGGGATAACCCAAGGCACTCGTTATCCCACTCCATAGCTGTGCAGCTTGAATAATCTGTTGCCCCTCTTTTCCCATCTCGATCGAATCCATGTCATTGGTAATCCAATTCGCTAATCTCTCAATATCTTTTAAAATTGTAGAAGGCCAAATCTTTGTAAGAATGTCTTGATAATTAGCATGGTCCTTTGATTCAAAGTTCTCGATCACTGGGCTAGTTAGTGAGAATGAAGCTTCTTGTTCCAGATCTCTTGGAACAAGCGAAATATTAGGTATTTGCATTCTAGGTGTCCATATCACTGGCCCATTCGTATCAAAAAGAGTCAATTTACCACTATCGAACCCCAATGTTATTTGATGCATTAAATGCATATAACTATCAGAGACAACTACATCTACTTGATTTTGTGCTCGTATCGTTGTTGGAATACCTTTTATCAAAGAGGAAAGCAATTGAAACGGCATACTACCTGCAATCACATTCTTTACTTCCCAAGGCTGTAGATTTCCAAAAAGCTTTGTTAATATATGAGCTAGTGGAAATGAAACTTGGGTCGCCATATCAATATTAAGATATAAAAGTTTTTCTTTCTTCATTATGATTTGAGCAATTTCTATAAATTTTTTCACATAGGGTAAATTTACATATAAATCTCCTACTATAAACTTGACATGATATTGTTTAGCCACACGGTAACAGTCTATTAAATTTTGATAATGTACAGGCTGTTCTAATAAGACATGAATTCCCTTTTTCATGAATTCTATCACAAGCTCTGTACCAGAACCTCCCATAACGCTAGTAGGAACAACAATGCAAGCAATATCAATTTCACTAGGTATCTCCTCTATATCCGTATATAAGTTTGTCTCATAAACGCTGGCACAAAGTTTTGACCTTGGGCTGCCTTGCGCTAGAATCCCTGCTAGTTCAAAAAGAGGAGAATTTTTAATTGCTTCTAAATAAAATTGGCCAAATCTTGTGCCGCATACAAGTACACGTAACTTTTGGGTCACTACTTTATCACTCTCTCGTTATTCTAATTTATAGATGCATAAAGTTGATAGGAATCGATGACACAGCGGTGCGTAGGCTCGATTAAAAAGTGAGCTAATGGGGCAAAAAGAGCAGCACTGTGCATTGTCAACCATATATTTTGGAAAATACTAGATTTCTATATATTTAGCAACTATATCAATCAAAACAATCATGATTTATCTCAAAATAGCATCTTTATAGTGTGCCTATAACTTGTGCTTCTTCCTCATCTCCATCGTTTTTCTGTTCATTAAGATTCGCAGCCATTCCTTTAATGGTAGGGTGTAAGAATAATTTTTCTAATGTCAAGGAATAACCCTGTTCGCCGAGTCGATTAATTAATCTAATTGCTTTAAGTGAGTCACCACCATGTTCAAAGAAATTATCGTTCACACCGTTGTATTCCGCTTCTAAAATTTCATTCCAGACCTTAACTACAACCTGCTCCTCCAGCGTGACTGCTTGTCTTCCCTGTTCAACAAGATCTAGTTGGTGAGAAGCTTTATAGTGTGCCAGTTGCTTGCGGTCAACCTTACCATTTGCTGTTATCGGGAATAATTCATGAACGAAATAATGATCTGGACACATATATTTAGGAAGAGCATGTTTCACTTCTTCTATAAAACGATCACGGACTAACGTTTGGATCTGTGAGGGTCCTTCCACCATCATAATATGTTCACCAAACCATCTAACATCATCTCGAGGCCATTCCAATAAATACTTATAACCTTCATTTTTCCATAATTTTTCCCACGCTGCGGGATTAAGTAATGGTAATTTCTCTGAACGTCTACCATCAGCAATTTGATGATAACCTTCTTCATAGAATGCCACTGTAATTAATAACAGGGCATTGTTACTTACATTTTCCGTAAGAAGTATGAGGCCATCAGGCTTTAGTAATCGTTTTAAATACGTCATCGTGTTATTCAAATTCCGGCTTCGATGCAGCGTGTTTTCAGCAATAATCAAATCATAATTATGAAGAACAAAATCTTGATTATCAGGTGGAAGATTGACATCAAATTGTTTAAACTTCACATGTTCTTGAGTTATCGCCGCCTTTTTACTATTTAGAAAATCTGATGATTCATCGCAATAGGTATATTGTCCAGAGCTTCTAAAATGCTGCGAAAAATTGTTGCTCCCCTGGCCTGTTCTTGTTCCAAGCTCCAAGACATTTAACAACCGATTTTCATTGGACTCCGATAATATTCCTAATATATTGTCAACTAAATCTTGTGTATATTGACTCCATAAATTATACTGACCTAATTGTTCAGGCGTTAAGAATCCCTGCGAGTCTAGTAAATAAACTTTCGCTAATTGCTCACCTTTCAGGATTGCAAGGCGGGCGTGTTGAGAAGCGATAAGTTGCTCCTTTAACTGATGAAATATCGGCTGTGTTTCACCGAGATTAAATTCATTTAACTTATGGTTCATATAGTGCAAAGCGTCATTTTTACTGAAATTAACGATATAGCTAGCATGTTTCTCCTCCACAAATCCGTAATCGGTAAGATAATCCAACCAATGCCCTATCAAAGATTCATAAGTACTTGCAACTGATTCCATTACTTCCTCTTTCATCAGTACTTGTCCCTGTGCTTTAAAAATGTTTAAAGCATACAAATCTAAAAACATCATACCGACACTTAGCCATTCAATAGATGCTGTATAATCTGAAAGTTCCTTAATATGAAGCGTTGGCCTCTTATTCTCTAACTCTTTTTTTATTGTTTCGATACTCTCTGAGAGCTTAGTATCCGCTGTTAATGTTTGAACAAGATCATGATGGATGTGCTCATGAAGCTTCAGGTGGCCAATAAGCTTATTGTCTTGCATCATCACAGCAGCTTGCTGCACGATAGAGAATTTGCATAAGTTGGCTTCAATATCCCCTAGCTCTACTCTATGACCATTTATTTTAATTTGCTGATCTTCACGACCTAAAAACTCTATATTGCCATCAGAAAGATATCTAGCTAGGTCTCCCGTTTTGTAAATTCGTTCTCCTGTTATTGGATGGTTTATATAATGTGCTTTCGTTCTCTCATGATCATTACAATACCCTGTCGATAAGCCAATACCACCAATATATAAATCTCCTTTCACCCAAACAGGACTCTCCTCATAATTTGAATTCAACACATATAATTGCTGGTGTGACAGAGATTTTCCATATGGAATACTCTTCCATTGATCTTGTATAAATTCCACCATGAAATAGTTGGACCAAATAGAACATTCCGTTGCTCCTCCTAGACTCACAACTTGTATGTCGCTGAAAATATTTTTTATTTTTTCTGGAAGAGTTAATGGTATCCAATCACCACTTAACAACACCAATTTTAAAGCATGGCCCTGCTCCACAATTGTAGTAGCCGTTTTATGATAATTTACGAACATTTCCATAAAGGTCGGTACTGTATTCCAAATTGTTATGTGATGCTTGTGCAATAATTCTAACCAATGCTCTGGATCTTTCAGTTTCTGCACTTCTGGTATAACCACTGCTCCGCCAGTTGTAAGTAAGCCAAATGCATCGTAAACCGATAAGTCAAAAGTAAAGTTGGATAAAGCTATACTACGGTCAGAGGATGTTACCTGAAAACGTTTATTGATATCTAAAATGGTATTCACCACACTACGATGAGTAATTTCAACACCCTTAGGTTTACCTGTTGAACCCGAGGTGAAAATGACATAAGCTAATTCATCAGGCTTTACTGTTCGAAGTGGTAACATTTTTTCCTCGCTCGTCCGTATTAGCTCTTCAACTGTATAAACGTTTAAGTCTAAATGACTGTATCGACTGTATAAAGACTTTGTTGTAATGATTATGTTAATATGTGCTTGCTGTATAATCTGATGTAGCCGTTCCATTGGTGTATCCACATCTACTGGCAAATATGCCGCTCCTGCTCTCATAATGCCTAGTGCTGCAACAATTTGCTGCCACCCTTTTTCCATTAATACGACGATAGTTTGTGGTTGTTCTAGATGAATTGTTGCAGCGATATTTTTTGACATACTGGCCAATTCTTTATAGGAAACTGTAACAGCAGTATCAATAATAGCTGGATTTGCTGCAAATGTGAGACATTGTTTTTCTATCAAACTTACTAATGTTTCTTCGGATGGTGGTATAATAGCTGCCTGATGAATGCCCTCACGTTGTTTTGCATCTGGCAAGCTAATGAGAGAAGTGGTTTGTTGCCACGCACCAATTCCCTGACTTAGTTTATCTAAGAGTTGAAGATAAACATCAAACATCTCAGCTAGTAATCCTGAAGGGAATAATTCTTCTACACCGTCCCATGATAGGATGAGTTCACCATCTTGTTCAAATACTTGATGATCCAACCAAACTTGAGGTGTTTGCGATGCTCCATAAATGATTTTCCCTAAATAAGATATATCCTCTAAATGATCCTTATTCACTCCAATTCCACTAGTAAAGACAACCGGCATGACAATATCGTTAAAATGAGTCCTGTCTTTTCGCAGCATTCGCTCTACTTCCACACCACTAACAAGCGTATGTTCAAGATCTTGCAATAACTGTTTTTGCGTATCTTGACAGCGCATAATAAAGTTACCTTCATGACAATGATCCATTTCAACCAATACTAAAGATGTAAAGTCTCCGACTAATTTATTTACATCTTCGTGTAAAGATAGCCGATTAAAATGGGTTAAATTTAAAGTGAAATGCTGATGACGGCTATATCGACCTAAAACTTCTGCATAGGCTGTCATAATGATCGTTGAAGGTGTCAATTGAAGTTGATGTGCCATTTGTTTCATGACATCCCATTTATCCTTCGTTAAAACTGCCTGATATCTCGTAAACTTTTGTTCTATGATATCATTTGGTTGTTTTGCTAGTGGCAATTCTGGAGCAGACGGCAACTTTTGAATACGTCCTTCCCAGTAATTCATGTCATTCTTATACTGGGAGGATTTTTTTAAATCATCCAGTGCAATAGCATAGTCTCTAAAGCTAATATTGATAGTTGGTAGGTTCAAAGTCGGTGTATGATATAATTTGTACCACTCATCAAATAATAGAAAAATACTATAACCGTCAAATACTGTATTATCAAAGCTAACATGTAATCTTGTCGTTCGAGCTGGACTCAAGCTTGCCTCAATTTCAAACAATGGCCATTTGTTGACATCGAATCTACGCTGGGACATTTGATTTCTAGTTGATTGCACCCCAATAGCAAAAGCTGTATGATCTTGACGCCTGTAATCATTCACTTTGATTTGATAAACTGGTACATCCCTTAAAATTTGCTGAGATATTCCATTGTCAAGCACAACTACTCGCATCACATCATGACGATGAATTAATTGATTCCATGCTGCATTCACTGCTTCCATATCCAGTTCGTTACATTCAAGCTCAAAATAACAATGGGCTGACACATCACTTAAGTCATATACACTATTTCTTCCGAGCCAATAGGATTGCTGAATATCCGTTAATGGGAATGGCTCATATAGATGAGCTGTATCTCTTTGAATATTCGCAGAAGTCAACGTTGTTATTGCATCTTCTTTATCTGCTGCATTCTTTGCTATATAGTTAGTAAAGTCACTGAACTTCGGATATTTAAAAATGGCTTCCAACGAGGTTGGTAAATTCATTTTTTTCTGTAATTGACTATTAAGTTGTGTAGCAATTAGTGAATCTCCACCAAGTTGATAGAAATTATCTTCTAGTAAAATATGAGGTTTATTTAATACCTCTTTCCAAATATGCGCTACTTTTTGTTCGAAAGCAGTCATTGGACGCATCGGTTCAGCTTGCTCTTGAGAATCTAAATATATGCTTGTACTCAACAACTTACGATTTAATTTCCCATTATTAGTAAAAGGGATCTTGCGCAGTAATGTAAAATTTTTAGGAATCATATAATTCGGCAATTGCTCTCTAACGTAATCTTCAAGCTTACTTTGATTTATTTGTTTTTTCACGGTAGATGATTGCGCGATAAAAATATGGTGTGCATATAGTTGCGGGTAGTTCAACACTTTCACATTTGAAAAGCCGGATTCCTTAAACACTTCTAGCCATTCAGCATCTGATAATAACGGCTGACAAACCTCTTTTCTCCTGTCTTCAAATTGAGTAAAGCCTTGTTCTTCAAAGCTTGTTGTAATTAATTGCAAACTACTATTCATCGTATTTTCAGTAGAAATAAGCAAGCCATCTACATCTAGAAGCTGCTCAATAAAAGGCATCATTTCTGGTAAATTTTTAATTCTGTGTAACGCATTATTTGCAATAATGAGATCATATTTATTGCATGTATAGCCTTGTAAAACAGGATCAATTTCCATATCTAATCTCGCAAATTTAATGTTATCTGAAAGAATATGTTTAAATTTTTCTTTAAAATACATTGAAGCATCCGTAATCGTATAATGATAATCAACATTTTCCAATTGCTGAAGAATGCCCTCTGTAAATACACTACTTCTTGCTCCAAGCTCTAAAATGTGTATAGGCTGGTTCTTTTCTTTATTAGCCGTGTTAATCATACTAATAATAGAGGCTAATAAGCGATTACTCTCTATAGCACCTGGTTCTTCACATATTACCTCCATCGGTGTTAATGTATTCTCTGAAAATAATAAAGAGGTTGGAGACAATTTTCCTGTCAGAATCGCTTGCCCATTCTCGATAAAGGAAGCACTGAATCTTATGATATTTGGATAATTGGTTAATGGCGGCATCTGATAATCCGATAAATTCCTAACATTTGTATAGGTAATGTGATCTATAGTCGATACCGCATGAAACTTATGCAGAAACTTAAACCATTGAAGGATAAGTTCATGATAATTAACACCTATCTGTTTTTCTCCAATTAGTTGTTTAAGATAATAGGTTTCTCCTGTTTGCATAGGGAATCCTATTTGTTGAAGAATAGACGTTATCCCATAAATAGTTAATTGAGCAATCTCTTGCTTAAATACCTGCATTGCTCCTAAGTAATCAATGTCGGTGGAGTTGGATTCTTGAGAAACTGATTCTATCACTTGTCGAACAAGTTTAGGTATGTTGGATGATGTAGTCTGAATATCAAAAATATCTCCATAGCCTTCAGCAGTTATAAAAGCATGAAGGTGATTTCCGCTTTTTTGTTTAGTTGCCAAAACACAAACATCTTTAATATATGGATTGCTCTTTAAATTTCTTTCAATTTCCCCCAATTCAATGCGATGTCCGTTAACCTTGACTTGTTCATCTTTCCGACCTAAAAACAATAAAACACCATCATCTAAATACTTACCATAATCACCAGTCCGATACCATGTTTGACCATCGACAGTGATAAATTGTTCATTGGTTTGCTGTACATTCCCCTTATAGCCCTTAGCAATACTTTTACCACCTATCCATAATTCACCAGCTACTTGATTCGGACAATCCTCTCCTACTCCATTGACGACCCGATATAGCTGATTTGGTAATGGATGCCCATATGGAATGCTTAGATACTTACTTACATCATCCTGCGTTACGTTAAAATAATTAGACCATATTCCACCTTCAGTAGCTCCACCCATAGCAACCATAGTGCCATGCGGCATTTTTCCTCGTAGCTGCTTTACTAAATCTGGTTTAATCCAATCCCCAGACAAATAAACGAGCTTAATTGATGGGAGTTGTTTCTCTTCATGCTCTAATTCAACACATAGCATTTCAAACAAAATCGGCACGGAGTTCCACAAAGTAATGCCAAACTCTTCAATATAATGAACCCATTTATCTGCACGCCGAACTTCCTCTTCACTCAGTAAAATAAGTTTGCCACCAACGGCAAGTAAGCCAAAAATATCATATACGGATAAATCAAATTCTGTTGCTGATACTGCTAATACAATATCTTCCTCATTTATTTGGTTAATTTGATTCACAGCATAAATCGTATTCCATGCTGCTTCATGAGTCATCTCTACTCCTTTTGGCACGCCTGTTGAGCCAGAGGTAAAAATAATATAAGCAGTAGAAGTTGAATCATATATGATTTCCGTACATTGCTCATATTGTTCTGCGGCTGCAACAGATAAATAAGAAATGCCCCTGTCATCATCCATATGAGGTTGATCTGTTACAACAACACGCATATTCGCTGCTTCATAAATTTTACTTCTTCGAGACAGTGGCTGCTTCAGACCAATCGGCACATACACCGCACCAATTGCTAAAATTCCTAAAATTGCAGCAATTTGAGGGATTCCCCGTTCCATTAATATTCCAACTGCCTCACCTTTTTTGA
Organism: Bacillus sp. Hm123; assembly: GCF_051842975.2. Lineage (NCBI taxonomy): Bacteria > Bacillati > Bacillota > Bacilli > Caryophanales > Bacillaceae > Bacillus > Bacillus sp. Hm123. Next base: position 282,884 of record NZ_CM200277.1, on the reverse strand, counting down.
TTCCATTTTGGTGCAAGTATTGAGCGATACGCCTTGCTTTTTCTTGTAAACCGCCGTAAGTAATTGATGTATTAAGAGCAGGGAAAATCAACGCTAGTTCATTAGGTTGTTGTTGAGCTGTAGTAAAAAATGCTGCATGTAAACAAGTAGGTTCCACTACCATTTCTGTTTGAACACTTTTTCTAATAGCTAATTGCTCCGTTATTGGAATATGAATAGGCCTTGACCAATCATCCATATTTGCTACAATATCCACTGTTTCTTTGAAACTTGTAAACATGTCATCCAAGACATGTGGTTTAAATACATCATCTACACTATCCCAAATTAACAGTAAGCCACCATCCTGCTCAAACACTTGGAAATCCAACCAAACTTGCGGCGTCTGGGAAATCATATAATGAATATCGCCAAATACTGATACAAACTCTTCATTCAATAAAGGCGAACCGATATTGCATGAAAAAACAACAGGTGCAATTGATTGTTCACTAGGATGCAGACGAGTATAGTCTCTTTGTACATCCACACCTGGATAGGCTGTATATTTCATATCTGTATGAAATTGAGTTTGAATTCTTTGTACATCCTGCAAGAATGTCCGTTGTTCTTGTAAATCAACTTCTAATAAAAGAAGAGTTGTAAAATCAGCTACCACTTCTTCAATTTCATTTTTATTTGTTGATTGCCGGTTAAATAACGGGATGTTGATTAGAAATTGATTATTTTCACTCCATTTATTGAGAATTAAACTATAAATCGTTAATAAAGCCATAGCTGGAGTTACACCCGCTCTTGCGGAAGCATATTTTAATTTCTCCCATAACTCAGCATGCAAAAAATAAGAACGTCGATAGAATCTTGCATTAATTGCAGACTTATTGGAGACTGGTAATAGGGGCTTCGTTGGTAATGTAGCTAACCTTTTGGTCCAATAGGTCATTGCCTCTATTTTCTCGTTTTTATTTTCTTCATTTTTTTCAGCCAAATATTTAGCAAAATTCCATTCAAGAGGCGCTTGAGGCTGCATATTTCGATTGTACAACGCTGCTAAATCTCTTAATATAATTTGATAGCTTTGGACATCAGCTACTAATAGATCGATATCGAAAAACAAGCGCCCTTTATTTTCTGGTAATAAAGCGATTTGTAATTCTGCTACTTGACCCTCGTCAATCTTTAGTAGCCTATGAGATGTTTGATTTCGGGTCTTCTCTAAATGGTATTTAATTTGCTGTTCATCCGCCATTCGATAATCATGAATTATTAAAGGTTTTACCTGTGATTTGTTTAAAATATACTGTTTCCCATCTGCTGTAAAACAAGATCTCAGCATAGGATGATGCTCTTGTAGTCTCTTCCAAGAATCTTCCAATTTTTCTGTATCTATCTGTCCAACATTAATTTCTAAATAGCCATGACAGCCTACATTGCCAAGGTACTGACCATCATATCGTCCTACCCAATAAGCATGCTGAACTTCTGTTAAAGGGAAGGGCTGGTACATATCAACACGCTCTATGTCATGCTTATAATGTGTATGATCCTCAGAAATAGTTTCCTCTAGCAATAATCGTTGCCAATCTTTTAAGTAGGGATTTTTCACCATTTGTTCAAAAGTCAATCGACATCCTAATTTTTTACTGAAATTAATGAGTTTCATCATTTGAATAGACGATAAGCCCATATGTAGTAAATGATCATCGTCCGCTATATCTCCACCAGGGTTCAACATATTGCACACTTCATCTCTAAATGCTTGCCATTTTAATAGGTCCTCTGTCTTAGTCATTGGAGCTCCTCCTATGCTAGAAATTGTGCAACTAATTTTTTCTTGTCAGACTTTCCCACATTAATATAGGGAATAGCCTCTACATAAACTAATTGATCAGGGAGTTTATAATTCGCTACACCGTTCTCCATCATAAATTTACAAAGCTCAGTTAAAGACACCTCCCTATCTTTTTTGACAACGAATGCACATATTCGTTCACCTAACTCCTTATCAGCAACACCTGCAACGGAAGCATCTATAATTTCCTCATGTTCAAGAATGTAACTTTCTACTTCACTAGGTATTACGTTTTCTCCAGCTCGATTAATCTGCTCCCTTACTCTTCCAAGAATTTGAATATTCCTTTCATCCGTTATTCGTGCCTTATCTCCAGTTTTAAAAAAACCATCTGTAGTAAAGCTTATTTTATTGATTTCAGGAGATTTATAATAACCTAGGAATGTGTAGGGGCCTTTTTGAATAAGCTCACCTGGTTCTCCCTGAGTGACCTCATCGCCATTCTCATCAACAATTTTAATTTGATCTCCTTTTGAAATCGGCCTACCTTGGCATGAGATAATCGTATTTATATCATCATTTGGCGAAGTGAAACACGTTATACCTTCTCCGAGACCATAGCCTTGGATTAGCTGACACTGAAATTGTTTTATCAATTGAAGCGCCAATTGCTTCTCCAACTTGGCTGCCCCTAATAAAATATAGTCAACGGAAGATACATCTGCTTGTTCTTCCAAAACTAAAGACTCTACCCACAAATTCGCTATAACAGGTACGATGGATGTAAACGTGACGCGCTCTTTTTCAATCCAGTCTAGCACTTCATCAAATGTACTAGTTGAACTTAATACGACCTTACCACCTTTACTTAAAGTGCCTAGAACACCAGGTGAACAAAGCGGATAATCATGTGCAATGGATAACACGGCGAGATAAGTACTATTCTCTGTCACTTGGCAATGTTCGGCTGCCGCCTTCGCATTATATAAGTAAGCCGCATGTAATTTAGGAATGACCTTTGGCGTACCTGTAGTACCGCCTGAAAGTAAAAATAAAGCAATATCTTGATAAGAGGATTGATGTTCCATTAAATAGCTATTTTGTGTATAAGACTGCCGTTCAATATCTCGTAATGAAATAAATTCCTCATTCGATTCATCTGTTATTATTAAGGTAATACTTTGCTGTTCCATTGCTACCTTTCTAGCCATAGCTTGATAATCGTAGCCATGAAAGGAGGATGGTATAACCATTGCTACAGGCTCTGTTAATTTAGCTACATTCTTAATATCTTTTTCTCGATGTGTTGGCAATAACAAAATGGGTCTTGCTCCTATAATAAATAAAGCAAAACATACCTTTACAAAATAAATATTGTTTGGTAATTGTACGAGTACATTATCACCCTTCTTAATGCCTCTAGCTAATAATCCTTGTCCTAAAAAATTGGATGATCGATACAATTCCTCATACGTCAATGATCCCGTTTGGTCAACCAGAGCTACTTTTCCCTTGTACGTAGTTGCCCAATTTTTTAATTCATCTGCTAACGACAATGATTCCAAATAACCTGCTTTCTCATAATGCTCCAAAAATTTCGTAATCATATCCTCTGGCTGTATGTTGTTCACCTTTTTTGACCTCCAATATGATATTATCTGAATCCACAAAATGCTTTCTAGCAATATATAAATTGACCTGTCGGAGCAAGTTATCAAATTCGCTTTCCGTTCTTTCCTTACCATTACACAATGCCCAAATATGCATATCCCCTAAAAAAGCTGGAAGTGTTTGTCTAGACACCTTTTCAGGGAGTATTTTTTCAATAATCAACAATACATTGTCACCAGTCATCACCGCTGCGATGTTGCTGAGTATTATCGTAGTATTACGATCATCCCAATCGTGGAGAATTCTAGATAATATATACATATCCGCCTTATGCTCTAGTGGTGAAAAGAAGTTTCCCTCCACGAATTGACATCTCTTTTCTAAACTAGACGTGCGAATAGTTTGTTCAGCTTCTTCTTTTATATAATCTTTATCAAGGATGATTCCCTCAGCAAAAGGAAACCCCTCTAAAAGTTGCATCATCACATCCCCTGCACCACCTCCTATATCAACAATTTTCTTAATGTCAGCTATTTTTCTTGTCTGAAATAAGAGATCTAAATTTAACTGTGTACTTGATTGACGCATCATTTGATTAAACGTACTCAATCGATCTTGGCTCATAGCATTTATTTCAAAAAATGCTTCTCCCTCCATAAGCTCAATGGGCGAGATATTACTTTTTAGTCCTTCATAAAAATAACCCCATGCTTTCATGCATATACGCCCATTAAATAAAATCATCGCTGCCATTGATTCTTCGCTATCAGTTGCTAATTTTTCACCTAGAGACGTTAAAGAGTATTGACCATCTTCTTGATAAACTAAATCCATTGCTACAAGAACCTTCATAAATCGCTCTAATAATAAGTGTGAAAGATGTAGCTTTGTGCCCAATTGATGGTTTGTCATGCTTTTCGTAAACAATTCATTAAAAATACCTATTTCAACAGCACTGTATACGATATACGAATGTGAATAGCCCTGTATCATATTAATGATTTTCATTTTTTCTACATCCACATTATTTCTCCCCTGTAATTGAGATATGTTCAGTTCTTACTAGTTGATGAATAAGCTCTTCTACGTCGACAATTGATTGAGCAAAGTAACATCCTTTTTTATTGGCTAGATTCATTTTTTGCATTTGTAAGGCTACGCAAGCAGCTACAACACCAGAGCAATAATTCCAGTTTACATAACTTCTCAACCAATTTATGTGTGTTTTTTCATTCACTTCCAATGAAGCATAAATAATGAACCCTTCATTTTCATCTTGAATATTATAGGTTTCAATCAAACGATTAGCAGAAGCTCGTTTTTCCTCCTCGGTCTTAAATTGCTGCATAGCCTTTATCATAATAAAATCACTGAGTATTTTCGGTGTAGCGAAGGTATTATAAAAATAAGCATCGGCAACCCTACACTCTTTTACACAGGCTATAAATTCTTCACTCATAATCGGTAGAGTATATACTTGATTAAACGGGGCAGGCAATAGCATTTTGCCCCCTATTCCTGAAGTTAATTTCTCTATATCACCATTACTGTAATAGGACATCCCATAGCCTTCATCTTTTTCTAGGCTTGATACAATATCATAGGCACCCGTTTCAGAAAAGCTACCCTTACCAGCAAAATAACAGCTTATGCGTTCAATCAATTTCTCGTTTTGTCGTAACAAAAATGCTATAAACATTTCTGTCAAACCTGGGTAGACACCAGCTGATATGGCTAATGTTATAGTACTATCATGTTTTCTCATAGCCTCCTCTATCGCCTTTTTCATCGTTTTATCCCCAGATGCATCAATATAATTTGTGTTCGTTAACATACAAGCACTGGCAACTCGTTCTAGTGTAATTGAAGAGGGACCGACCGTATTTATGACTAAATGGCAATTTTCACAAAAGGCGCGAATACTTGCTTCATCAAAGACATCAATTGTTTGATATTTCATGGTCTCTGTTTCTTCACCAAATTGTTCTTTTAGCTTTTCTACCTTTCTACTTCCTAGTAACAATGCAGATGGATGATTGTTTAATAAAGTTTCAACTACCCCCACACCAACTTGACCTGTTGCCCCAACAATACCTAACCATTTTTTATTCATATTTACTGATACTCCCTACTTGGATAGGTGCTAGTAGTGTTTCAGCAACACTATGTGCATTGTCATCATCTTCAATGCATGTGATGTGGTTCCCGGCAATAGCTATTTCCTCAAAATGGCCAAGGCATAGATCTTTCCAAAACTTTAAAGTGTCATGTTTATTCGTAAAAATAAAGTCCATATCTTCTTTTGCTACTAGATAACGAATGTCACCAAAGTAAACCATTGGTTGTACATTTGATCCTTTAAAACTATGTAAATAAATGTTATAGTATCCTTCCAACATCTCATCTGGAATCATTTCACCGTTTTTTCGTTCTATGGCAGCTCGGTAATCGTTAAAGCGTTGTTTTCTACTTAAATGCGATATTTTCTTAATAAATTGATAAATCTCTTCATATTTTTTTATATTTTTTAGTTCCTCAAGGCTTGACGCACTTAAACTCTCATTATGTTGATAAAAAACATGCATAATAGCCTCCATTAATTCACGATTTGATACCCCTTCGTAGACATCCTCAACAGTAATATAGAAGTTAGTAATAAAGATCAATTCTAGTGCAATGGAGTCTTCGATATCGTATAAAACCGGAGCACTATCAATTAACGTAAAATCAATAATTTCAACACCTCTTTCCCTCAACCTTCTTGCAATTTCAAGAGCAATCAATCCACCCATGCAATAACCGATCAATTGAACTTGTCTTGGTTGTCTAGACATGATTTGCAGAACATAGTCATCTGCTAAACTATCGATTAATACAGCACTATCAATCGCTAAATATTGATGAATATCTTGAATGGAAATACTGATAACTGTGCCAATATCTTGTTTTACTAAATGTTTGTTCAAATATTTAAATGCATTCATCGTTCCTAATCCTGCATGGACGACAATCCGTAATGGTTCACCATGAGGCGAGGATTCTTCTTTCAATAGACCTATTGGTTGGGAATGATTAATATCTTGTATTTGTTGTGCATCCCTCGTCTCTATAACTGTATGTTGCATTAATTTTTGTGCAAGCGACTCAATAATGGGCTCATTTAACAATTGTCGAAGGATTAAATCAAAAGTAACACCTCGATATTGAATTTCATTCTCAATAAACTTTTTTATTTTCCCTGCTAATTGTGATAATATTAAGGAATCTGCTCCGTAATCATATAAATTTTTATCCACTTGAATGTGTTCTATATGCAACACATCTTCTGCAAAATGCAGCAGTGTTTCCTCTAATTGAGTAAGCATTCCTGGCTGTCGTATTTCATCCTTATTCGTACTTTCCTGTACTAACTGCTGTACTTGTTTCTTAATAAATTGACGATTTAATTTATCATTTGCGTTTAATGTAAGTTTGGATAGAATAAATAGCTTGACTGGTACCATATAGGACGGCAATAGGTTCTCAAGATAACATATTAAATCATTACTATTTACATTGGTTTGATGAACATGATCCGCCAATTGAACAGCAGTATATAGATGTTTGTCATCCAGAACAACTGCACAAGACAAATACACTTGCTCATGTTTGTTTAATAATGCCTCAATTTCTCCCAAGTTAACGAGATTTCCTCGTAACTTTACTTGGTTATCAAGACGCCCTATAAACTCGATTTCTCCGTTGTCCATATATCTTCCATAGTCACCAGTTCTATACAGCCTTTGTTGTTTAAATGTTGATATAAATCGTTCATTTGTAATTTCAGGATTCCGATAGTAGCCTTGTGCAAGACTATAACCACCAATATATAACTCTCCACTAACCCCATTCGGGCAATCCTCACCATGTTCATCTAATATATAAAAGCATTGGTTTGCTAACGGATAGCCGTAAGGAATGGACTCTCTATCAAAGTCTTCTTCACAACAGAGGTGATAATTAGACCAAATACCCGCTTCTGTAGCACCACCTAAGGCGATTGTGGAACTTTCAGGAAAAATGGTTACACAATGTTTAACCATTTTAGGCGGTACCCAATCTCCCGATAACAAAATTGTTTTCATTGAATCTACTTTTAATTGTTCCGTTTCATCAACACTTAATAGCATTTTCATTAGTGCAGGTACTGTATTCCATAGGGTTACCTTCTTGACTTTCATACAGGCTAGCCAGTAATTAGCATCATACATATGTCCTTGTTCCGGATAAACAATCGTACCACCAACAGTCAGTAAACCAAAGATGTCATAGACAGAAAGATCAAAGTTAAGCTTAGATAAAGCAAGAACACTATCATTCCTTGTAATATCAAATCGTCTGTTGATATCTTCAATCGTATTCATTGCTGCAGCATGGGAAATCGCTACACCCTTGGGCTCTCCTGTAGAACCAGATGTAAAAATGATGTAAGCCAGTACATCAGGATCACCCTTGTAAACGTCATAGAAAGTGGTTTCTATTTTTTCTAATGAATTAGCTACAATTCGTGGTGCCTCTAAGCAGTCGTATATCGGATTATGCTCATCGACGAGGATAGCCGTTACTTGACTTTGATCAATTATTTTTTTTATTCGACTAATCGGCTGTGCTTTGTCAATTGGCACATAGACTGCTCCCAATGAGAGGATAGCTAACACACTCGTCACTTGAGAGACAGGTTTGCCAGAAATAATGGCAACCTTATCGCCCTTTTTTATTTGATACTTTTGGAGCAAGTTTCCTAATGCAAATACCATATCCCTTAGTTCTGCGTAAGAATACTCTCGCTCCCCTTCGATCACTGCTATTCTAGTAGGCTGTTGACTTGCTTGTTCAAAGAAACCTTGATGTAACAGACGTTTTGTTTGATTGATATGGGTATTATTCACACAGGCTCTTTGCCATATTTGTTCATTTGGCAAGGTTACTAAGTCCATTGATTCCCATGCTTGATCATCATGTACTAATTTTAATAAGGCTGTTTCAAATGCTGAAAACATATCCTGAATTAAGCTGGCAGGAAAAACTCCTTTTCTCACATCCCAGTTTACACGCAAGCCATTGGCATCATCCATGACTTGACAATCAATGAATACTTGGGGTGTCTGACTAATCCCATACTTATTCATTTTCCCGATTAAATCATTGGCATCAATGAGGTTAATGGCACTCGTAAATACATAGGGCATAAAGGCATATGCTTGCCCTTTCTGTCTTGTCATCTCCCTCAATACCTCAACTCCTGAAAAGCTGCTATGGTCTAGATCACGAAACATCTGCTGTTGAATCTGGTTTACATTTTCAATAAAAGGCGTTTGCGCTCTTCTACAATCAACCTCAGTTAAATTTATAGATGTAAAATCACCAACAATACGGTGAACATTAGGATGGACAGGTAATCTATTTAAAAGAATTAGATTGATCGTAAAATGCTTATTTATACTCCATTTCGCTAGGCATTGACTATATAAAGTGAGCAAAACACTCGTTGCCGTTTTACCTTTATTGGAAATAGAAAGCTTAAATTTATCCCAAACAGTCTTATCTAATTGAATAAAATACCTTTCAAAGGATTTTTCATCCTGTAATAATGACAATTTAGGTAATGTTGGTGAAGGCGGAAGATCTTGTACTCTGCTATACCAATAGTCTTTATCCTCTTGATACTTCTTCTGATACCTCATTTCTTCTTCTATCTTTACATACTCTTTAAAAGTGAAATCATTTGTCGGTAGTGTAATATTTTCGTGAAAGTAAAGCTCTTCAAATTCTTTTAAAAGAATCCAAATACTGGCCCAATCAACGATTAAAAAATCAAAAGAAACATGCATAGTTGTACCTTGCAATCTTTTACTCAATGCAATATCAAAAAGCGGCCAACTTTCCGGTAAATATACTTTTTGCCCCAATTCTTGCCTAATTGCTTGTAGACGCTGACAATCTTCGACATCATTTGTTGTTAAATCTTCAAAAGGTATTTCTATTTTAGGCATTTTATCCATTACATTTTGATAACCATTAGCATGAATCGTTGTTCGTAACATTTCATGGCGTTCTATTAATGACATCCACACCTGCTCAACTTTCTCTTTATCTAGATGGTTATATTCAAGCTCCATATAGATATGACTGGATACCCCACCATATTCGAAACTGTCCATACTTCCTACTAGATAAGCCGATTGAATAGGTGTTAAGGGAAATGTATTATCTTGTGCTTCATATTCTAATAAAGTAATTATTGCTTCTCTATTCGTTTTAAGAAATGTCATAATATCTTCGGACAATTGATTCTTTTCAGCTTTAAAATGTAACTTACCTTGGCTAGTCCATAATTCAATTCCTAGTGTTTTTAAATGTTTTATTTTTCTTTTAAAATTCATCAGATTTTGGTCCACTCTGTATCCTCACCTTTTTCGCTTAATATGTATTCTCCGTGCATCAAGTTTGCTCCATGTAGTAAATTAGCATCAATTTTTTCTGTTAATCCTTCAATGGTGATGGCATCTATGTTGAATTTTTTAGATTCTTTGATAGTTAACATCGTCTTATTAACCAACAAGGAATTTAGTATTTCCGCTGTTTCATTTGTGCAGCTAACTGACATCGATTGGATGTATTGAGAGCCATTTAAATGAACAATACGCTCTGGTCTTTGGGGGGTACTATATGCGGAAACAACAAAAGGTAAATTACAAGGGGACAGTGAAAAAAAGCCGTATGTTACTATCTCCCCTGTTGGTTTCTTCCTTCGACCATTCAACACTTTTGAAGTTCTTATACCTAAATTATTTATTTCTCTTCTTACTAATTTTAAATTTTCTTGCTTTGCAATATCCTCTTCATAGCCTTCTAATGCAAAATCAATGAGGCCTTCACGGTGAACCGTCCATTTCATCCACCGCTCTCCCATTGATTTTCCATACATAATCCCTAATGGAAACTTTATTAGGGACATAAACCGTTTCATTTCAAATAATTCAATAAAAGGACCTTGTTCAAACCAAATAAACGCATTCAATGAATTTTTAGGGTTCCTCCCCCATTCAACTTGAAATCCTGCTTTTTCATAATCACTTACTGCCTTTTTGATATCATGTACCCTGCATTGGATATGACTAATTTTTAACAAGTAAATTCAACACCCTTTAAAGATATTTTAGAATTCATGTAAGTAATGTATGAGGCCACCTTATAATTGATAACGATTATTATTATCACCAATTCTAAAATATTATGGAAATAAATGCAATAGTATTCAATGGTTGTGTTTGGAGAGCTTATCTCAATTCACTCCAAATAGCAATTGACAACGATTCTCATTATCGTATATGATCAAGTTGATTGTATCCCTAAATATTCCAATATTTTTTAGTTCGAAAGGAGCTATTAACATGAAAAAAAATTTAGCATTGCGCACAGAAGACTTTATGACAGTAGGATTTTATACAGGTATTTATTTCGCCTTATCATTTACCATCTCGATGTTGGGTTATATACCTATTTTCAATGCTGCCTTACCTGTTCTAATCGGTATTTTTTGTGGTGTTCCGTTTATTTTATTTTTAGCAAAAACTAAGAGATTCGGAATGATTACGATGAGTGGTATTATTTGTGGATTAATAATGACACTAATGGGTGGTAACGGATTTTATCCGATTCTTACAGGACTAATTTGCGGCTTATTTGCAGACATACTTTTTATAAAGCTTAAATCAAGCGCATTCTCGATGTCATTATCCTATGCTGTGTTTAGTTTATGGACAGTTGGCTTGTATCTCCCAATTTACTTTCATAGAACAGCTTATTTCTCTACTATTACTGCTCAATACAGTGCTGAATATGCGAATAAATTAAACAGCTATATTCCTGATTGGACACTATTTCTGTTTATTTTTATGACATTTGTCGCGAGTCTAATAGGAGGATTTATTGGTAATAGATTATTAACAAAGCATTTCAAAAAATCGGGGATTGTATAAAATGGAACGATACAAGCCACAAAGGATACAAATAGATCCCCGTACTAAATTGTTTTTGACAGTTACTATCAATATCATCACTGTGAGTGTTCCACAAAGTGGCTGGTTTCTGTACATATTGCCGATTTTATGGGGTATTCCGGCTATTTTATTGTTTCTGTATCATAAATACAAAATAGCCTCTTATTATTTGATTTTGATATTGTCCGTTACAACTTTTCAGTATACTATAGCCCCTTATATACACGGTTTCGTTTTCTTTCTATTTTTAGGGATAATCTCCATTTCTCTAAGACTACTACCTGGTATTATGATGGGCTATTTTCTTATATCCACAACATCCATTAGTGAACTCATCGCAGCTTTGGAAAGGTTTCACATGCCAAAGGGTTTCATAATTTCACTCTCTGTCATGTTCCGCTTTCTTCCAACCCTTAGCCATGAATATATATATATCCAACAGGCCATGGCATTCCGTGGTTTAACAGGATTTTCAATGCTATTACATCCTTTAAAAGCAATGGAATATCGTCTTATTCCGCTTATGGTATCTGCCTCACAGATTGGCAATGAATTAACAATGGCATCTCTAACTCGTGGTTTATCTGCTCCAAACAATAGAACAAATGTATGTCAGCTTCAGTTTTGTACACAGGATTTTCTATTAATCTCTGCTTGTATTTTAGTTTGGTTCATATTTATTTGGGAGGTGTTTTTATGATTCAACTTCAAAATGTTTCATTTCAATATGATCATCAATCAAAAATGGCCTTACAAGCTATTCATTTAGAGATTTCAGAGGGAGAGGTAATTGTGCTCTGTGGGAAGTCAGGCTGCGGAAAAACAACAATTACACGATTATTGAACGGTCTTATCCCCCATTACATAAACGGCCAACTACAAGGGACTATTAGGTTGACTAATCAGGATATCCAATCATTGAAAATTCATGAAATTTCAAAGCTTACAGGTTCTGTTTTTCAAAATCCTAAAACTCAATTTTATAATATTGATACAGATAGCGAGCTAGTTTTTACAGTGGAGAACTTCGGCTTGCCTTCTGAGGAAATACTTAATAGAAAGGCTACGACAGTAGAACAGTTTGGGTTACAATCTCTCTTAAATAGAAATTTATTCCATCTTTCAGGAGGGGAAAAACAGCGAATAGCCTGTGCATCTGTTGCTATTCATGATCCCCCCATTATTATCCTTGATGAACCATCCGCAAATCTAGACCCGGATGCAACATCACAGCTGGAAGAAATGATTACCCTTTGGAAAAGTCAGGGGAAAACGATTGTTATTTCTGAACATCGACTTCATTACTTACAGAAGCTCGCTGATCGCTTTGTCTATTTGGAAAGCGGGCAAATCAAGCATATTTTTACACAAACAGAGATGCGCACCATGTCGAAAGAAGCACTTTATCAGTTAGGGCTTCGAGCAATTCATCTTGAGAAATTAATACCTGTGCAAGATTGCTTTTTGGATCAAAACGCACGATTTAAGTTGGAGGCCCTCTCTTATTTGAATCATGATTTTCAGCTAAACATTGAGGAATTTGAACTTCCGTTTCCAGCAATCATGGCCATTACTGGTCACAATGGTGCAGGAAAATCGACATTTGCCCAATCATTGACAGGTCTCAACAAAAAAGCCTCTCCTACCTTTTACATCAATGATGTGAAATTTAGAAAAAAACAATGCCTACAGGTCAGTAGTATTGTCATGCAAGATGTACATCACCAACTTTTTACAGAAAGCGTATTATCAGAAATCTTACTTTCTATGCCGGAGCCAAATGAAGAGCAAGCATTAGATTTACTGTCTTTATTGGATGCCGTCGAGCTGAAAGATGCTCATCCGATGGCATTATCAGGGGGGGAAAAACAACGTATCGCCATTCTTTCAGCAATGGCTGCAGATAAACAACTCATTATTATGGATGAACCAACAAGTGGACTTGATTTTCACCATATGAAGCAATTTGCACACTGCATGAATATTTTACGCAATCAAAATAAGCTCGTGTTCATCATTACACATGATCCTGAGATGATTGCCCTTTGCTGTGATGGAAAAATCGAATTGGCACAGGGCACGATTAAGAATATAACACTATTTAACAAACAAAGGGGGTTGGAACAATGGCACAAATTGAAAAAAAAGAACCTTGGATAAAGTCGATCCTTCAATTTGCAGGGAGTTCTAAAGTGCCTCTTACTTTATCCATCTTCTTGGCCATCATTAGTGTAATGGGTGGCCTAATACCATATGTTGCTGTTTATCAAATACTCATATTACTAATTGAAGGAACACAAACTATGCAAGACATTTTCTTATGGATAGCCATCGCAATCGCCGGATACTTAGCTCAAACGGTGTTTCATGCAATTTCTAGCTATTTCTCCCATCGAACTGCTTATTCTATTTTAGAGGAAATTCGTCTACAGCTGGCCGAAAGATTAATACGAGCACCCTTAGGTCATATTCTAAATCAACCTGTTGGGAAGATTAAAAATGTGGTCATTGATCGCGTGGAAACGTTGGAATTGCCGCTAGCACACATAATTCCAGAAGGCATTTCAAACCTATTGTTACCCATAGGTGTTTTTATGTATATGCTAACGATCGACTATCGATTAGCACTTGCCTCTCTTATAACAGTTCCAATTGCACTCATTGTGTATACCTTTATGATGAGAAATTTTAATGCACAGTATCAACATTATATGGAGGCAAGCAATCATGTGAATAGTGTCATCGTAGAATATGTGGAAGGAATCGAGGTCATTAAAACTTTTAATCAGTCAAATGCTTCCTATGAGAAATTCACAAATACCATTACAGATTTCAAAAATTATACAATGCAATGGTTTCGTAGCACTTGGCCATGGATGACATTGGGTAATGCTATTTTACCATCCACCCTCGTCGGCACCCTTCCAATCGGTTTATGGCTATATCATCAAGATGCGATTGATCCAGCACAATTAATCATTTGTCTCATTTTATCCATGGGCCTTATTTATCCACTTATGAAGTTTACCGTTTTCGTCAATGATTTCAAAGCCATAGAATATGCCATTGACGATACAAAAGCATACTTAAACCTTGAATCACTTCCTATAACAGAAAAAACAACAACACTAGAAAATTATGAGATTGTAATGAATCAGATTTCATTTAGCTATAATAATGAGAAAAATGTGCTTCAGCACCTTTCTTTAACCATCCCTGAAAAAAGCTATACAGCACTTGTAGGACCTTCTGGGAGTGGAAAATCGACCATCGCCAAACTACTAGCACGTTTTTGGGATGTCACAGAAGGTACCATTACGATTGGGAATACAAATATACAAAACATTCATCCAAATGAGCTTTCAAAAAACATTAGCTATGTAGCACAGGATAACTTTTTATTTAAAACCAGCCTGTTCGAAAATATTCGAATGGGAAATCCACAGGCTAGTGACGAAGAAGTCTATCGTGCAGCACGTTTAGCAAGATGTGATGCATTTATTTCTCAATTAGAGAACGGCTATGATACTGATTCAGGTGAAGCTGGCAACAAACTATCTGGTGGTGAAAAGCAACGTATTGCTATAGCTCGTGCCATCTTAAAAGACGCACCGATCATTATACTCGATGAAGCGACAGCTTTTACAGATCCTGAAAATGAGGCTGAAATTCAAAAAGCCTTTAACGAGCTCGCGAAAGATAAAACTCTCATCGTGATTGCCCACCGGTTGTCCACTATCAAACACGCAGATCAAATTGTTGTATTAAAGGATGGATGTATCCACGAGATTGGCACCCATAATGAATTGCTCAGAGCGAATGAGCTTTATCAAACATTGTGGACGGCTCATATTGGTTCAAAAGAATATGAGTTCCTCTCTGATACGAATCATTCTTTAGGAGGTATCGTTAAATGATTAAAATACTGACGAGAATCATACGTTGGATTGGTCCTTACAAAAAACGTTTATATCTTGGGTTTGTATTTTCATTTTTTCAATCGATTTGTATAGCCCTTCCCATTGTCATTACTGCTAATGGTTTACAAATGATGCTAGATGACTATTACGGAAAAAAGGCATTAGAGATAAAGTACATTTGGTTGCTTTTACTTTTTTTAGTGTTAGCTATTTTGGGTCGTTTCATCTTTGCCTATTTAAAAGCACGTTACCAGGAAAGTATCGGCTCTGAAATAACCGCAGACCATCGCATCAAAATGGGACATACCTTGAAAAGAGTCTCTCTTGGATTCTTTCAGCAGCATCGCATAGGCGATATAAATAGTACCGTCACGACAGATCTCTCATTCTTTGAAATGATGGGTATAAAAATGATTGATGTAGTAGTCAATGGCTATATACTGACATTTACGATGGTTCTATTTTTATCATTCTATGAGCCATTAATGGCACTCGTGGCAATTGGTGGTGTGATTGTTTCATCCATCTTTCTACGACTCCTGCAAAGACATAGTCGGAAAAATGCTAGTTACCATCAACAAAGTCAACATCAACTCGTTAGTGCGACTTTAGAATACTTACGTGGAATGTCTGTCATTAAGAACTTTAATCAGGAAGGAATAGCTTCTCGTAATATACAGGATGCCTTTCGTAATAGTAAAGAAGTCAATATAACCATTCAAAAAGGATTTGGTATTTTCAATATTGGACATCGGCTAGCCTTAAAACTTGCTTCTATACTCCTTGTATTTGTTGCCTGTTACTTGGTCACAAATGGCGAAATGACACTTGCGGATATGTTCCTTATTACGCTGTTTTCATTTGTCATGTTTGACAGTATTGAACCGATTAGCGATGCCACACATGTTTTGGAAACCATTAATAATACACTAAATAAACTGGAATCCATTGAAAGCACAACATTTATTGACGAAGAAAGTCAAGATATTACACTTACACAACATACGATTCAGTTCGATCGAGTTTCCTTCGCTTACGATGCAAGGCCCATCATACAGGATGTATCCTTTACGGTTAAAGAAGGTACAACTACAGCGATTGTTGGATCATCAGGCTCTGGAAAAACAACTCTTTGCAATTTGATTGCCCGTTTTTATGATGTCACTAATGGATCTATCTATATTGGCGGCATCAACATTCGCACAATACAGTTAAACAATTTATTATCATCCATTAGTATGGTATTTCAAAAGGTCTATTTATTCAACGATACCATTTATAATAATATTCTTTTTGGAAATCCAAATGCTTCGGAAGATGATGTGATGGAAGCAGCGAAAAAAGCACAATGCCACGACTTTATTATGTCACTTGAAAATGGCTATAATACTGTTCTTAGTGAAGGTGGTTTTTCATTATCTGGTGGTGAGAAGCAACGCCTCTCTATTGCCCGTGCCATTTTGAAAAATGCGCCGATTATTATACTGGATGAAGCGACTGCAAGTCTTGATCCAGAAAATGAGACACTCATTCAAGCCGCACTAGAAGAATTAATCCAAGGAAAAACAACCATCATTATTGCACATCGTTTAGCAACGATAGAAAATGCGAGTCAAATTATCGTGTTAGAAGATGGGAAAGTCATTCAACAGGGGACACATCGCTCACTGATGAAAGAAAAAGGTGTATATCGTCGCTTTATTGATATACGACAAGCTGCTGAGAACTGGAAACTAACAACATAGATTAATAGAATCGTGGTGATGGAAGGTCAGAAAGAAGAATGAGATGAAGATTGCATGTGTTCGATTTAGTATATTTTTTAGTGTTTTTGTGTCGATGGTAGGTTTGTGATTATCGCTCCTGTTATGGCGCCTCTCATACGTGAACTAGAACTAAGTGAAACTCATTCGGGATTGGCGCAACTCATTAACGGTAGCCCTTTAGTCATCCTACTTATTTGCAGCAAGTGCCTTGTTAAAGCCAATATGACAGCGTGTGGCGAAACGTTCGTTGTAATCTTCAAACTGCGTGACATTGACGATTGCTGTTGTAAACTTATTCATAGGGAAGGCCTCTTTTCTAGGATTGGTTGTGGTGACTTAATTCTATCAAGAAAAGGTCTTCCTTTTTACATGGAATTTTTCAGCTACACAAATTATTTTATACTCTCGATACTTGGCTGTTTAGATTTAAAAATAATCCCCCTTACCCCATAAACCATTCAAGTTTTTAGTCAATTTTCTGAATCTATATAGTAAAATAGTTAGAGGAAATTGATTATAATGACCTAAAGAAAGGAATCCGATTACTGTGCAGCTGACTTTAACTTTTGTCATTTTAGGGATTACGATTGCTTTGTTTATGACGAATCGTCTGCGGACGGATCTTGTAGCGATTCTCTCTCTGCTTGCCTTTGTCTTAGTTGGCATTTTAGATCCAACGGAAGCTTTTGCTGGTTTTTCTAATTCTGTTGTGATTATGTTAGCTGGCTTATTTATCGTGGGAGCTGGAATTTTTCGGACAGGCCTCGCGCAAATGGCAGGAAATCTTCTTCTTCGTTTTTCAGGGGATAGCGAGAAGAGATTATTTATTTTGCTGCTCGTCATTGTCGCTTGTGTCGGTGCTTTTTTAAGTAATACGGGAACGGTGGCTTTAATGATGCCGATCGTTGTAAGTATTGCGATGAGTATGAATAGCAGTCCATCTAAATATTTAATTCCATTATCTTTCATGGCTAGCTTTTCTGGAATGTTAACGCTTATCGCCTCCCCGTCTAACTTAATTATTAGTCAAAGTCTTGTTGATCACGGCTATGAGAAACTTGGTTTATTCGACATCACGCCAATTGGGGTTCTCGGTTCTATCGTCGGAATCATTTATTTATTTCTCGTCCGCAACCGATTGCTTCCTAACGAAAAAAATAACAATCAATCAAAGGCTGAACATAAGCTATCCCCTAAACAGCTTGCCCTTGATTATCAATTAGGTGATCGTTTATACCGAGTAAATGTACCCAATGATTCAGAAATGATCGGCAAGCGATTAGCACAATTGAAAATTCCGGTTAATTATCAATTATGCATCTTGCAAATTCGGCGAAAATCAACGGATGGCATTAACCTTTTGCCGGTCACTTATCAAGAAATGGCCGGTCCAGGAAGCATTATTCAACTGAAAGACTCGCTTTATATTCAAGGCTCTCTCGAAAATGTCCAAAAATTAGTGAAAGATTATTCATTAATTTTAGAAGATGAGCATTCAGAAGCAGGCGAGCTCGTATCAAAAGAACTCGGTATTGCTGAAGTGCTACTAACTCCTCATTCTAGCCTAGTTAATAAAACAGTGAGAGATATTGGCTTCCGTGAAAAATATAACTTAAATATTATTCGGATTAATCGCCAAGGCGAGCATGTGTTAAAACAAACATCTAAACAACGACTTCGCTTCGGTGATGCCCTATTAGTCCAAGGGGCATGGAATGAAATTGAATTGTTGGCGAAAGAGACGAAAGATGTCGTCGTCATCGGGCAACCGAAGGAACACGCCAGCATGGCAGCGGCTAGCGGAAAAGCTGCGATCGCTGGTGGAATTATGCTATTGATGATTTTATCGATGGTGTTTGAAGTGTTCCCTGCCGTTATCTCCGTATTAATCGCTGCTGTATTAATGGTTGTGACGGGATGTGTTCGAAATATGGATGATGCCTATAGTCGAATCAACTGGGAAAGCATCGTCTTAATTGCAGCGATGTTACCGATGGCCACCGCCTTAGATAAAACTGGTGGGATGACAATTCTTTCAGAAGGAATTGTTCAATCGCTCGGTGGGTTTGGAGCGATGGGTGTGCTTGCAGGCATTTATTTTTTAGCGATGGTGTTCAGCCAATTCATTAGTAATACCGCTACAACGGTGTTATTTGCCCCTATTGCTATCAACGCTGCGCTGAGCTTAGATGTCAATCCTACTACGATGTTGGTGGCGGTAGCCGTTAGTGCCAACATGGCGTTAGCTACACCTGTTGCTTCTCCGACAAACGCACTTGTGATGACAGCGGGAGGCTATAAGTTCATGGATTTTGTGAAAGTAGGCGTACCATTACAACTAATTATGATGATCGTCATGATGATTATCATCCCATTGTTCTTCCCGCTATAACAAAAATTAAAATTTTCAAAAAAGTGTTTGACAATAATACTAAAGCACTTTATTATAAAGACCATACCTTTTAAAAACCTTTTAAAACACATTTGAATAATTGGAATTTATCACGAGTGACTGAGGGATAGGCCCGATGACGTCCAGCAACCCCCATATGATGGGAAGGTGCTAATTCCTACAGAATGATTTCATTCTGAAAGATAAATCGACCGTTTCTTAAACGATGCTTCTTTCAGATATGGAAAGAAGCATTTTTTGTATTTTCAAGAAATTTACCAATAGATAAGAGGGATTCCTTATGTTAGAGATTCAGAATCTTACAAAAATATATGAAACAAAAAAGAAACAAGTAAAAGGCGTTGATAATGTATCACTCACGATCCAAAAAGGTGAGGTTTTCGGCATTGTCGGTTACTCAGGGGCAGGAAAAAGCTCCCTTCTACGCTGTATTAATTTATTAGAGCGCCCTACAAGCGGTAGCATCATCGTCGATGGGCAAGATTTAACGAAATTAAGCAGCGTTGCCTTACGTCAAGCTCGCTTGAAAATCGGCATGATCTTTCAACATTTCTATCTCATTAGTCAAAAAACGGTCGGTGAAAACATCCGTTTCGCTTTAAAAGCAGCGAATACACCGAAAGAAACAATTGATCATCGAGTACGTGAACTATTAGACATGGTCGGTCTCTCTGAAAAAATTGACGTCTACCCTGCCCAGCTTAGCGGCGGACAAAAACAACGAGTAGGCATTGCGAGAGCCTTAGCTAACAATCCGTCGATCTTACTTTGTGATGAAGCCACCTCCGCACTTGATCCGAAAACAACGGTATCGATTTTGCGATTACTAAAAAAAATCAATCGTGAACTGAATATCACCATCGTTCTCATTACGCATGAAATGGACGTTGTGAAGGAAATTTGTGATCGCATGGTCATCATGCAAGACGGAAAAGTGATTGAGGAAGGTTCAGTGTACGATATTTTCGCGAATCCAGACAAGCCGCTAACAAAGGAATTCATTAGTAGTGTCGTATCGTTTGACTTACCGCCATCGATTGTACATAGCGTCACAGGAAAAATCGTGAAAGTGTTGTTTAAAGGTGAAGTCGCTGGTGAAGGAGTCATTTCCGATATGCTTCAAAGCTTTGACGTCCGTGGGAATTTCCTACACGGCACCATTGAATACATTCAAGAAAAGCCACTAGGAATCTTCCTGATGGAATTACAAGGACAAGAAGACAGCATCGCCAAAGCACAATCCTATATGGAAAGTCGTGGCGCTTATGTGGAGGTGATTGAGCATGCTATTTGATGTCCAACATTTCATCGAGATGCTGCCAGACATTTGGAAAGCGTTTGGTGAAACCCTGTTAATGATCGGAATTTCTTTAAGTATTTCACTCATTGTCGGTTTACCGCTTGGCATTATTTTATTCGTCACCGACAAAGGTCTCTTCTGGGAGAACCGCTATGTGAAAGGAATTCTAGGCTTTATCGTCAATATGGTTCGCTCCATTCCGTTCATTATTTTACTAGTGGCCTTATTCCCTTTAACTAAATTAATAGTCGGAGATACGATTGGGCCGATCGCAGCAAGTGTATCTTTATCAGTAGCAGCGATTCCATTTTTCGCTCGCCTTGTCGAAACCTCTTTGCGAGAAATTGATAAAGGTGTCATTGAAGCTTCGATTGCCGTGGGAGCAACCCCTTGGATGATTATTAAAGATGTGTTATTACCTGAAGCAAAATCAAGTGTTATCCAAGGAATTACACTAACGATTATTAGTCTCGTTGCCTACTCTGCGATGGCAGGTATCATCGGCGGTGGCGGCATCGGAGATTTAGCGATTCGCTTCGGCTATTACCGCTACGACAATACGATCATGATTGCTACCGTCGTCATTTTAATCATCATCGTACAACTGATTCAACAAGCGGGAGATTTAATTGCTAAAGCCATCGATAAAAGATAAAAAAGGAGAAAATAACATGAAAAAATTTTTACTAGCAGCACTTGCATTAATATTGATTACTGCGCTAGCAGCTTGCGGTGGAAAAGATGACACGAGCAAATCAGCTGGAGACAGCAAGGAAATCAAGCTTGGAGCAACAGCGGGGCCCTATAGTGATATGTTGCAAAAAGCGATCATTCCTCAACTAGAGGAAAAAGGCTACAAAGTGGAACTCGTTGAATTCAGTGACTACGTTCAGCCAAACAAAGCATTAGACGCTGGTGACATCGACGCTAACCTATTCCAACATACGATTTACCTTGAAAACTTCGCGAAAGAAAACAATATGAAACTAACTGATTTAATCATCGTCCCGACTGCACCAATGGGCTTCTTCTCTAAAGAATATCAGTCGATTGATGATATTAAAGATGGTGCTCGCGTAGCGATTGCTAACGATCCATCAAACGCTGCACGTACACTGCTTTCTTTGCAAGAACAAGGTTTAATTAAAATTGATCCGAACATTGAAGAACTAAAAGCATCAGAGAAAGATGTGATTGAAAACCCGAAAAACCTACAGCTTCAACCGATTGAAGCAGCTGGCCTGCCACGCGCAATCGAAAGTGCAGACATTGCCGCTGTTCCTGGTAACTTCGCTTTAGCCGCAGGACTAGACTTGCAAAAGGCCTTATTTTTAGAAAACATGCCTGATAAATTCCGTAACATTGTGGCGGTAAAAGAAGAAAACAAAGACTCCCAGCTATCAAAGGATATCATCGAAATCGTTGAATCAGCAGAATTTGAAAAAGTGGTTGATGCCGAATTCAAAGGTTTCGGTAAACCAGAATGGATGCAAAATCGTTAACCACTAACTTTAAACTGTCGACAAATCCCTTGAACTAGGATTTGTTGACAGTTTTTCGTTTTTCTCTACTATATAAAGACACTATTCATTCCTCCACAAATTCCGACAAAAATTTATATAACTTTACGCCAATCTCCTTTCTCCGAGTCACCAATGAAATCGATCTTTTTTCTCCAAAATTAGTAATAGGTAATGTAAAAATCTGTTGGTGACTAACATGTTTCACTAGCATTTCTGGTGAAATCGTGATCCCCATTCCAGCCGATATCGCTCCAAAAACAAAATCTCCAAAAGCTACTTCACTTACGATGTTTGGTTTATAACCTAGTGATTCGATTTGATTAACAATCCGCTTTCTCGTATCACATGGAGCTTGATGAACAATCAATGGCTCTTTACACAAATCAGCAAGTTCTACAGTTTCCCTTGATTGGAAAGGATGTCCTGATGGCAAAACAGCACAATAAGGCTCCGTAAACAATTCACAACTCCATAATGAGCTTTTCGTATAGAGGCTATCAATAAAGACAGCATCTAGCCTTCCCTCCTGCAATGACCTGACCAATTCTTCAGACGTGTTTTGCATCATTAAATGGATCGGTCTACCTAGAAAGTTAAATCCTTTAATTCTCGACGGTAAATAATAAGTGGCCAAGCTAGGTAAACTTCCGATCGCTATTGGATGATCTTGACGAAATGTCCACAATTCTCGACGAATGTCATCTAATTCTGCCATAACAGGTTTTATCCGAGCATAGAGTCGTTCTCCCGCTTCTGTCAGTTCGACCCCTTTAGACGTCCGATGAAATAATAAGACATCTAGTTCATTTTCTAAATGGCGAATATGTTTACTTAATGCCGGCTGAGAAATGTTATTTACGTTGGCTGCTTTCGATAAACTTTTTTGGTTAGCAGCCTCGACAAAGCTTTGTAACCAGTCTGTATTCATTTGTCATTCCCCTCAAACGCTATAACGTTTTGTTATATCCTTCTAACACAATGATCGTTCTTTTTCATTTGATAAAATGATATTTTTTTACACATAGATATCATTTCAAGTATAACATATCGTTTTACCCACTATTTTTACACATGAAAGGAGCGGTCATATGAGAAATGTTTTCTTCCTCACGATAGGTATGTTCACCCTTGGGTTCGATGCCTATATCATTGCTGGTCTACTTCCTGGAATAAGTGCAACCTATGAGAAAAGTGCTTCACAAGTAGGCCAAGCCGTCAGCATCTTTACGTTGTTTTATGCTGTATCAGCTCCACTTTTTGCTTCTCTTCTAGCTGGAAAACCGATTAAAAAGGTTTTATTATTTTCCATATTGATGTTTGGGTTTGCCAATGCATGGAGTGCTTTAGCTCCGAACTTCACTATATTCTTACTATCAAGAGCGATCGCCGGAATGACAGCTGGATTATTTTCACCATTAGCCGTAGCAGGGGCCGCTTCACTAGTTCCTTTAGAGAAAAAGGGACGCGCATTAAGCTTAACCATTGGAGGCATGAGCATGGGAACGGTGCTAGGAGTTCCGATCGGTCTATATATTGCTAATCTATTTAATTGGCAATTGACCATGTGGATGGTCGTCCTACTTAGTTGCCTTGCTACTGTGTGCCTATTCAAATTCCTACCTGAAATTCCTGTTAGTCCACCACCTGCGATAAAAGAAAGATTATCCATGTTCACGGATAAAAGAGTGGCGATAACAGTCTTCATTACGCTTTGTGCCAGCATTGCCAGTTTAGGTTTATATACATATTTGTCCCCCTTCCTACAGGATTTTGCTTCCACTATCAATCTAACAATTTACTTATGGTCTTGGGGGTTAGGTGGGTTAGTTGGAAGTTTATCGATAGGTTATGTCATCGATTACTTTAAAAAGCCGAAAACATTAATGGTGATCATTTTAACGACATTAACCGTCGCTATTATCTGCCTGCCGTTGCTAATCCATGTACCGCTTTTGAAATATGTGCCGTTTTTTATTTGGGGAGCGATGGGCTGGGCGTCCCAAGCGCCTCAGCAACATATTTTGTTATCTTATCAACCGAAACAAGGGAGTACAGCCATTGCTTTGAATAGTTCTATTAATTATTTAGGAAGCTCAGTAGGGTCTTCATTGGGTGGTTTAGTGATTTCCTTGGAGATAGGAACAATCGCATTGATTTATTTGGCGGTTCTATTTATGGGGATCTCTCTCTGTCTCCAATTTTATAGCATGAGAAAATTTAGCCAGCCCTCCTAACAGCCCAAACTAAAAAAGCCGTGCAAACACACGGCTTTTTCACTCTTACTTAGTCCATATTTACCCAAACGCTCTTTACTTCTGTGAAGTTATCTAAAGCATAACTTCCCATTTCGCGTCCGATACCAGACTGTTTGTATCCACCAAATGGAGCGGCTGCATCAAATACATTGTAAGCATTGATCCATACAGTTCCAGCTTGTAATTTATGAGCAACGCTATGCGCTTTTTTCAAATCTTGTGTCCAAATACCTGCTGCTAATCCGTACTCAGAGTTGTTCGCTTTCTCTACTAAATCATCGATATCATCAAACGGCATCGCTGCAACTACTGGGCCAAAGATTTCTTCATTCGCAATCTTCATTTTGCTATCAACGTCTGCGAAGATCGTTGGCGATACGAAGTAACCTTTATCAAACGGAATCGTACCGCCTGTTAATACTTCAGCACCTTCTTCAATTCCTTGATCAATGTAGCCTTTTACTCGCTGTTGTTGCGCCGCAGAGATTAAAGGTCCCATTGTTGTATCTAAATCTAAACCGTTTCCTTGTTTAACAGATTTCGCAGCTGTTGTTAAGTCTGCCATGACGTTATCGTACATTTTCTTTTGTACGAATAAACGGCTTCCTGCACAGCATACTTGACCTTGGTTAAACATAATACCCATTAACGCTCCTGGAATCGCTTTCGTTAAATCGGCATCTGGTAAAATAATGTTCGGTGATTTACCACCAAGCTCAAGCGTCACACGTTTCATTGTATCAGCAGCTGATTTCATAATTGCTTTACCAACTGGTGTGGAGCCTGTGAAAGCAACCTTATCTACTAACGGATGATCAACGATTGGTTGTCCAGCTGTTTTACCGTACCCTGGAACGATGTTGACAACCCCGTTAGGGAAGCCTGCTTCTTCCATCAATGTCGCTAAGTATAGAGCTGATAAAGGTGTGTTTTCTGCTGGTTTAAGAACAACCGTACAACCAGTCGCAAGTGACGCCCCTAACTTCCAAGCAGCCATTAATAATGGGAAGTTCCAAGGAATAATTTGACCTACTACCCCAACTGGCTCATGACGAGTGTACATGAAGTAATTTCCTTGTACTGGAATCGTTTGACCAACAATTTTCGTCGACCAGCCAGCAAAGTAACGGAAATGTTCAATAGCTAACGGTACATCCGCATTTAATGTCTCTTGAAGTGGCTTACCATTATCTAATGTATCTAGTTGAGCAAGCTCTAGTTTATTCTCTTCCATTAAATCTGCTAACTTATAAATTAAGCGGCTTCTTTCCGCTGATCCCATTTTTGACCAAGCACCATGATCAAATGCTTCTCTTGCTGCACGAACGGCTAAATCGATATCTTCTTCCACTGCTTCTGCTACAACAGCTAATACTTCACCTGTTGCCGGGTTCAGCGTTTCGAAAGTTTTTCCAGATACGGAATCCACGAATTCACCATTAATATAAAGTTTTTTCAAACCATCTAAAAACGAAACTACTTTTGGACTTAATTGACTTGTCATAAGTTGAACGCTCCTTTTTATATGGAAACTATGAATCAACTAGATTATACACTTCTAATATTTGATAAAACAAGTAAATAGTACTAATCATTTAGTTTCTTTATACCAATTATTCCTGTATATTTACAGGGGTAATTGATATAAAGAAAAAAACTCTTTTTCCTTAAAACAGGAAAAGAGCTTTTTCACTTCATACTATTTTACAAATCGAAAATTATACCAATAATCGAGTAAATAATGACCGTCGAAAACAGGACAGTCATATGGATCAACGAATACAGAAACAGCGATTTCGCCCATTTCTCCGAATCCATTTTTTGATAACCCGATACACTTAACACTAGCCAAATGACACTTAAAAGCAGTGCCACCAGCGTAATTCCTAAACTTAATGACATAAACAGAAAGCTTGTCGCAATCAAAATGACTAAATAAACATTCGTTTGAATATAAGTGCGTCTAAAACCTTTCACAACAGGTAACATTGGAACATTAGCTGCTTTATATTCATCATGTTTGCGAATGGCTATCGCATAGAAATGCGGCATTTGCCAAATGATCATAATAATGAACAGACCAAGGCTAGCCGGATGTGTGATATCTGGATGAACAGCCGCCCAACCAATTAGCGGAGGCATTGCTCCAGAAATACTCCCAACCTCCGTATTATAAATCGTTCGACGTTTCGTCCACATCGTATACGGAACAACGTAAAAAAACAAACCTAAAAACCCTAGAAAGGCTGCTAGTGGAGAAGCTAAAGCAAGTACCCCTATTCCAAGGATCGTCATCCCAATCCCGATCCACAGAACAGCTTTCAAATTGATTTCACCCGTTACAGTCGGTCTCGTTTTTGTTCGTTCCATCACCGCATCAATGTCACGATCATATAGATTGTTAAAAGCTCCTGCGGCTCCCATAATTAAAGCGGAACCAATGATCGCAAAAATCATTTCGGGGATATGTTCCACTAGTCCCATGTCATACGTATATAAAGCCAATGTTAGTCCTGCAAACATCGGAATCAAATTAGATTTAATAATCCCGGTCTTAACCGTCTGTGCCAAAATGGTTGACCAAGACTTGGCCGATGTTGTTACAGAAGCTGTTTGATCCTTTTTATCCATCTTCAATTCACTTCGCATGATTTTATTATTCATTCCTTTTTATCATTTCACACCTTCTTCGATTTTATCATAAAACCTCACACATTCGTTGATTCATTCTTTCATTATATTATCAATATAAGCATAAACCTTCATACAATTGTCATTTCGTTCAATAAGTTCACATAAAATACACTTTTATCTGCATTCTTTTCAGTGAAATCAGAAGGAAATTCTTTTATCTTTCTGATCCAAACAAGCTATGATATGATGACAGCATAGTACAACGTATTTTGAACAAGGGGTTGTTTACGATGCATCAAGAGACACATTCGGTCGATGCCATCCAAAAAATATTAAAAGAGTGGAAAGGCTTTTTTATTCCTTATCAAATGGCATTAAACGAGCTAGAAAGTGATTTCAAAATTATTGATTTAGAGTGGAAAACAGCACATGGCTACTCCCCCATTGAACATTTGAAAACGCGAATGAAAACCGTCTTTTCATTGGTCGATAAAGTTGAAAGTAAGAACATCCCATTAACGCAAGAAGCCGTTGAAAAGGAAATACGGGATATTGCTGGCGTCCGTATTGTTACTAGCTTTATCGATGATGTCTACATGCTGAAGGAACATATTGAACAGCGTGAAGATACTCGAATCCTTCGCGTCAAAGATTATATTAAAGAGCCAAAGAAGAGCGGCTACAAAAGCTTGCATCTAATTATCGAAACACAAGTCATTTTATCTAAGCAAGTATTATGGGTTCCCGCTGAAATCCAAATTCGCACTTCTGCAATGGATTTTTGGGCCTCAACAGAACATAAACTCAACTACAAATATCAAGGAGAAGTGATACCAGCAGAAGCTCAAAAACAATTAGTCGAGCTATCAAAAGCTTCCTTTGCGTTAGATAAAGAAATGTCGAAATTAAGAAATCAACTATTATCTAAATAAGAGTTTTGAGCAGTTTCACCTAGTTGAAACTGCTCTATTTTCTTTCTATCTACGCCATCTTTCTTTGCTGCAACAAAAATACAGCTAAACCGATTAAAATAAGAGCGATACCGATTCCTTGCTGAACAGAAATGACTTCACCTAAAATGAAATAAGCGAGGATACAAGTGCCAATCGTTTCTCCTAGTATACTCATCGAAATAACAGAAGTACTTAACCATTTCAGCAACCAATTAAACACCGTTTGTCCCAAAATCGTCGCGATAAACGCTAGTCCAATAAAAGACCACCACGTTTGAGCCGAATAATCGATAAAGGAGGCTTGCTGGCTAAAGGCAAACAAGCTTAAAAATACAGCACTGCTCGCATAGCCAATGATTGAATAAGGAACGAGCGACAAGCTTTTACGAACATGCTGCCCCACAAAGAAATAAGCGGTAATTACACCAGCTGCAATAAAAGCTAAAATATCACCAAACAACGCCTCGCCACTCACTTGAAAATCTCCCCAACCAATAACGATGCTTCCAGCAATGGCAACGAGAAAGCCGACAATTGCTCCTTTACTAAAACGCTCCTTAAATAAAAAATACCCGCCTACCATCGAAAACAATGGCTGTAACGTCACAATAACCGTCGAGCTTGCTACCGATGTATAATTTAATGATTCAAACCATAACACATAATGAGCGGCTAAAAATAAGCCCGATAATAGCCCCAGCCCCCATTGTTTTTTAGACAATGATCGCAACTCTTGACGATTCTCTTTATTCATTAATAAAAACGGCAAAAGAATCAACGTAGCAAAAAAGAGCCGATAAAAGGCGGTAATAGCTGCCGGTGCATCTGCTAATTTCACAAAAATCGCGGAAGTTGATAAAGCAAGTACCCCAAAAAATAACGCTACATAAGAAATAAACGGTGATTTCAATCCTGTTCCCCCTAAGCTGTCATGACCAATAATAAAAACACTCTAATAAACAGTATAAAATTTTTATGGCTTTTTCAAAAGGAGTAATAGTTGAACTAGAAGGCAGAGAATACTTTTTATTAGAAAGATAAAAGAGCCGACTAGAAGTTGAATCATTGACTTCTAGTCGGCTCCCTGTCTTATCAACCAAGAGAACTGCAAATTTCAATATAGTTTCCATCAGGATCTGCTACGTACGCAACTACTTGTCCCCAAGGTTTCGCTACTGGCTCCACAAGAATTTGAACACCTTGCTCTCTCAATTTTTCAATCATTGCTTCTACATCATCTACGACAAACCCCAACTCAAACGTTTGTGACACGCCCTGTTTAGGGATGCTCAAGCCCGTAATCTCTTGAACATCTTCTCTTGTATTTATCGCTAAAATCGTCGAGCCGGTTTCAAACTCAACATAAGTTTCATGTTCACCACGAATCGGTAAACCTAAAATATCCTTGTAAAATGTCATAGACCTTATATGATCGGAAACGTATAAAATCACATACCTCATGTTCAAGTTCAATTGAATCCCTCCTACGTTCATTTTTTAATAGCTTCGTCAAGGAGTTACATTTTACCTATCATCAAAATGTTAAGAAGGTTACTTAAATTCACCTTTATGTTTTCTTCTCTATTATGTTTGTTGCTTATGCTTAATTAACATGTATTATTGCCTATAATACACCTTACCCTCTAACTCTTTAAGAGTGACCGGATAAATAGTAATCGTTCCCCCATCCTTAATCAACCCATCGTCTCCAAACTCAGAATCAGAGTTTAATACCACTGTAAAAGAAGGATTTTTCTCATCCCCTGTTATTACAATCGAAAAAATTCCTTGTTGTTCTGAATCGTCATCACTGTAATAGTAAAGTTGGCCATCTTTTGCATAAATAAT
The DNA here is from genome assembly GCF_051842975.2 of Bacillus sp. Hm123. NCBI lineage: Bacteria > Bacillati > Bacillota > Bacilli > Caryophanales > Bacillaceae > Bacillus > Bacillus sp. Hm123. The sequence continues at coordinate 252,827 of NZ_CM200277.1, read as the reverse complement.
TTCACCTGTATCGTACATAAAGTAGTTTTGAGGGTTATCTTGTTCAAACCATTTGCCAGTCAAGCTAACAGCTACATTTTGATAGGAAACATAACTCGAACTTCTAAAATTAAAAATACTTTGGTGTAAAGCGCCTTTTTCATTAACTTGGTATGTCACAACAGCAGTATCTCCACTGACCCAGTCGATTTTATACGTTTCTTCTTCAAGGGTCTTATATGTAGAACTTCCCATTAATGTAGCTACTTTTTTCCCAAAGAAAAAGCCTCTACGCTTTATTCTAATTGTCTCGTTACTCATTTTTTTATATTCTTTTAGAATTACTTCATGTTGGTTGTCCTTTGACTTTGACACCACCACATTTATATCACCCATATAATAGAAAAATGTAGAATTACTCACCAACAATATTAGACCCAGCATTATTTGAAGCCATCTAACAAAGCGATTTTTACTGTACAACAATAGAAAAATAATTATAATTACATAATTGGTTATATAAAAGATCCAATCGTGAATTAAATAGTAGCCTATCGGAGCAGCAACTCCAATTATTAACCCTTGAAAAACCATCAGCACTATGGCTATCCAACATAACATTATTTTCATTTTTCGATTCCTAATCATAGACGTATCACCTACAATCCAAACCGCGTTATAATTTCATGATAAATTGCATCGTTCATATCTACATAGTCCCAAGTTACACCTGTATTTACACTGCGATAAACTAACATTTCTTCTTGTGCTGTTCCGTTATTTTTAATGGCAACAAGGTACCCCGTTCTAGCATCATTTAAGAAATCAATGTACATCTCATCATAACCATTTTGTAAATCATGAGTAGCTGTCTGAGATATACTACCAACACTCCAATACTCACTTGGATTATCGGTCGTAATAATGCTTATATTTTCTGAACCACGCCCACCGTATACAATGGTGATTTCTTCACTTGATACGTAAATATTGCTTTGTGAAATAGTATCTAGATATTCACTGATACGGGCATATCCTAGTTGATCATCATCCGGGACTTGCACCCAAGTCTTCCCCTTGTTAGTTGTAACATAGAGCTTGTCCTCATATATGGTGTAGTTTTTGTCATATTCCACAGGTAAAGTCGTCTCTTTAGTACCGGATATACCATGTGAGATCATACGATCAATATCTTCTGGCTTTCGTTGGTTCTCTTGAATGTCCTTCGTAACAAATGGATTTTCTGGAACATAATAAGCATTTTTATCTTCTATGATGCTTTTGCTCACTTTGATTGTACAAAAAGTAATTATGCCACTAACTAAGCAAATGAAAATTATTTTTGAAAACTTCATAATTCTGTACACCTCCATATATTAGAAAGGACAGATATCTCACAGCTGAACATAAAAATCCCCTGCTGTTCTTGAATTATTTTCCTAGCATAAGTGTCCTCAAAAGCAAAAGAGTCCATCCCCGAAAAAATATCTAGTAGCTAAAGAAGATCACACCTTCTTTATTAGATATCTTTTTGGAGTCAGACCCTATTAAACCAGCATTTACGCCTTTTTCACAAATTCCGACTTTAATTTCATCGCACCGAAACCGTCAATTTTGCAATCAATATTATGATCGCCATCTACTAAACGAATGCTTTTTACTTTCGTCCCGATTTTTAATGTGGATGAACTTCCTTTTACTTTAAGATCTTTAATGACAGTAACAGAATCACCATCTTTTAAAATGTTGCCATTCGCATCTTTGACAACTTTTTGATCTTCATGATTTTCTTCTTCTGATTGTAACGTCCACTCATGCGCACATTCTGGACAGACAAAAAGGTTTCCATCCTCGTATGTATACTCTGAATTACATTTTGGGCAGTTTGGTAAATTCGACATAAATTTAACTCCTCCAGTCGTTATTGTTCATTCTCTCACTATACATTAACCCTCTACCATAAAGCCACCTTTTCATTAGAAAAAGCACTCTACCATCTAGATAGAGTGCTCCGCAATTATGTCCTCTAAGCAACTTCTTCAACAAACGTCGTATTAATGAACTCTAGGCCACTCGTATGTCGGAAAGTTGGCAGTGGATTTTGGTCGATAAAACAAGAAAGCCCTTGGCAATGGAAATTCATTGCACATATCTCCTTGTTCTTCTCCTTTTTCACTGTTTTCGCAAAATAGCGTATTTCATCAAGTAACCGTTCATATTCTTCCATTTCATTTAAATAAGACATATGTATTTCCGCTAAAATGTCTAATCGGTTTTCATGTGTCTTCATGATTAAAGTAGCTGTCCAGGCGTCATGAACATTAGATTCTGCACGAAATCCATAAATCCCTTCACAAATCCGAAAAATTGTCCACAAAGCTCCTCACTCCTTTGGTTGAATCATTTCTTCTGGACGAACGAACTCATCAAATTGTTCTTCTGTTAATAAGTTTAGTTTCAACGCTGCTTCTTTTAACGTTAACCCTTCTTTATGTGCCAGTTTCGCAATAGCTGCTGCGTTTTCATAACCGATATGAGGATTTAATGCAGTCACAAGCATAAGCGAGTTTTCTAAGTTTTGCTGAATAACTTCTAAATTCGCCTCAATTCCAACAGCACAATGCTTATTAAATGACTCCATAGCATCAGCTAAAAGCCGTACAGATTGGAGGAAATTATAAATAATCACCGGTTTAAATACGTTTAACTCAAAGTTTCCTTGACTTGCGGCCATACCGATCGTCGTATCATTGCCCATCACTTGGCAAACAACCATCGTTAACGCCTCACTTTGCGTTGGGTTGACTTTGCCCGGCATAATGGAACTTCCTGGTTCATTCGCAGGAATTACAATCTCTCCTATGCCACAACGTGGACCGCTAGCTAACCATCTAACATCATTAGCTATTTTCATTAAATCAGCTGCTAACGCTTTTAACGCACCGTGTACATAAACAATCTCATCATGACTCGTTAAAGAATGAAATTTGTTAGAAGCCGTGACAAAAGCTTTCTCCGTTAGTTGACTAATTTGTTCAGCTGTCATTTCTCCGTATTTTGGATGAGCATTAATCCCTGTACCTACAGCCGTTCCACCAATAGCTAATTCCCTCATTGGCTCAACACTATCTGTAATCATTTTCTCTGTTTTTTCAAGCATACGAACCCAACCACTAATCTCTTGTCCTAACGTCAACGGAGTGGCATCTTGCAAATGAGTTCGTCCAATTTTAATAACATCAGCAAACTCTTCTACTTTCTTCTCTAATGTTTCTTTCAACTGACGCAGCATTGGCAACAATTGATCTTCAACAGCCAATACACCTGCTATATGCATCGCTGTTGGAAAGGTATCATTAGAGCTTTGTGATTTATTCACATCATCATTCGGATGAACCGTAACATTCTCATTCATGTCTGATAATAGCTCATTCGCGCGATGAGCGATGACTTCATTGACGTTCATATTCGATTGTGTTCCGCTTCCTGTTTGCCAAACGACAAGTGGAAAATGATCATCTAGCTTTCCTTCTAAAATTTCATCTGCTGCTCGCACGATGACTTCTGCTTTCACAGACTCAATCTTTCCTAATTTCTCATTAACTAGAGCAGCACTTTTCTTTAGGATCGCAAATGCCTCAATGACTTTCTTAGGCATCTGTTCCGTTCCTATTTTAAAATTTTGACTACTGCGCTGGGTTTGAGCCCCCCACAATTTATCTATTGGAACTTGAATTTCTCCGATCGTATCCTTTTCTATTCTGAATTCCATTTTGTCTTCCTCCTGTACTCGTTTACTAATGATTATTTTCACAAAATAATAAATCTATTCTTTTGCATAACTATGCTATTTAATATATTCATCATCGTTGTCACGATATAACACCATATTAATTGATTATGATTATCATTGTCAACTTATTGGTGTCATATTTTACAAACTATTAACTTCCAATGCAAAAAAACGTGTCTTGAGCTAATTGCTCAAAACACGTTTTTTTATGAAAATAAAAATGTGCAAAGGATTTTTATATCCTTTGCACATTTCTTCGATAAATATTTAACTCCGCAGGCAAGATTCGAACTTGCGACCGATCGGTTAACAGCCGATAGCTCTACCACTGAGCTACTGCGGAAAAAAGTGGGCCTGAATGGACTTGAACCATCGACCTCACGCTTATCAGGCGTGCGCTCTAACCAGCTGAGCTACAGGCCCATTTAAAATTAAATGGAGCGGGTGATGAGAATCGAACTCACGACATCAGCTTGGAAGGCTGAGGTTTTACCATTAAACTACACCCGCATGGATGAAAATGGAGGCGGCAACCGGATTTGAACCGGTGATAAAGGTTTTGCAGACCTCTGCCTTACCACTTGGCTATGCCGCCCTTTAAAAGGGATGGCTGGGCTAGAAGGATTCGAACCTTCGCGTGACGGAATCAAAATCCGCTGCCTTACCGCTTGGCTATAGCCCATTAATTACATATGGGGCGACCGAGGGGAATCGAACCCCCGAATGTCGGAACCACAATCCGATGCGTTAACCACTTCGCCACGATCGCCATAAATAGTATTAAGTTTAAATTGGCAGGGGCAGTAGGAATCGAACCCACACTGGAGGTTTTGGAGACCTCTGTTCTACCGTTAAACTATGCCCCTATCAAAACTGGTGGAGGGGGACGGATTCGAACCGCCGAACCCTGAGGGAGCGGATTTACAGTCCGCCGCGTTTAGCCACTTCGCTACCCCTCCATATTTTAATTTAAAAAGGCATATATTAAAAAAATGGTGGCTCAGGACGGAATCGAACCGCCGACACATGGATTTTCAGTCCATTGCTCTACCAACTGAGCTACTGAGCCAAGAATATTATATAAATGGCGGTCCGGACGGGACTCGAACCCGCGACCTCCTGCGTGACAGGCAGGCATTCTAACCAACTGAACTACCGGACCATTTATTGCGGGGACAGGATTTGAACCTGCGACCTTCGGGTTATGAGCCCGACGAGCTACCAGACTGCTCCACCCCGCGACGTTATGGATAAAATATGGCGGAGGAAGAGGGATTCGAACCCCCGCGCGGTTTAACCCGCCTGTCGGTTTTCAAGACCGATCCCTTCAGCCAGACTTGGGTATTCCTCCATATTTCAATAGCGGCGGAGGGGATCGAACCCCCGACCTCACGGGTATGAACCGTACGCTCTAGCCAGCTGAGCTACACCGCCATGTATTGTATATTAAATTGGTGGAGCCTAGCGGGATCGAACCGCTGACCTCCTGCGTGCAAAGCAGGCGCTCTCCCAGCTGAGCTAAGGCCCCATGTCGTTATTTTTAGAGCTTCAAATGGTCGGGAAGACAGGATTCGAACCTGCGACCCCTTGGTCCCAAACCAAGTGCTCTACCAAGCTGAGCTACTTCCCGCTTGAATAATTAATGGCGCGCCCGAGAGGAGTCGAACCCCTAACCTTTTGATCCGTAGTCAAACGCTCTATCCAATTGAGCTACGGGCGCATAAAAGTGGTGCCGAGGACCGGAATCGAACCGGTACGGTAGTCACCTACCGCAGGATTTTAAGTCCTGTGCGTCTGCCAGTTCCGCCACCCCGGCATTTTTATGGAGCGGAAGACGGGATTCGAACCCGCGACCCCCACCTTGGCAAGGTGGTGTTCTACCACTGAACTACTTCCGCGCTTGAACAAGATATTCTGAATTATGTTTTCATCATAAGATGTAACAAATTTTAACAGAATACCGTTACAATGATGCGGGTGAAGGGAGTCGAACCCCCACGCCTCGCGGCGCCAGATCCTAAGTCTGGTGCGTCTGCCAATTCCGCCACACCCGCATAAAAGTGAGCCATGAAGGACTCGAACCTTCGACCCTCTGATTAAAAGTCAGATGCTCTACCAACTGAGCTAATGGCTCAAAATAATATTTTTAAAAGTGGTGCCGGCAAGAGGACTTGAACCCCCAACCTACTGATTACAAGTCAGTTGCTCTACCAGTTGAGCTACACCGGCATACGTAAGTAATTCATGGTGGAGGATGACGGGATCGAACCGCCGACCCCCTGCTTGTAAGGCAGGTGCTCTCCCAGCTGAGCTAATCCTCCAAATGGTGACCCGTACGGGATTCGAACCCGTGTTACCGCCGTGAAAGGGCGGTGTCTTAACCGCTTGACCAACGGGCCTACTTTAATCGCCTGGCAACGTCCTACTCTCACAGGGGGAACCCCCCAACTACCATCGGCGCTGAAGAGCTTAACTTCCGTGTTCGGTATGGGAACGGGTGTGACCTCTTCGCTATCGCCACCAGACTATAAAGTTTGAAAGAGTTGTTCTTTCAAAACTGGATAATAAGTATTGTAACCTTGCAAATCGCCTAGGAAAAGTCCTCGATCGATTAGTATTCGTCAGCTCCACGTGTCGCCACGCTTCCACCTCGAACCTATCTACCTGATCATCTTTCAGGGATCTTACTAGCTTGCGCTATGGGAAATCTCATCTTGAGGGGGGCTTCATGCTTAGATGCTTTCAGCACTTATCCCGTCCGCACATAGCTACCCAGCGATGCCTTTGGCAAGACAACTGGTACACCAGCGGTGCGTCCATCCCGGTCCTCTCGTACTAAGGACAGCTCCTCTCAAATTTCCTGCGCCCGCGACGGATAGGGACCGAACTGTCTCACGACGTTCTGAACCCAGCTCGCGTACCGCTTTAATGGGCGAACAGCCCAACCCTTGGGACCGACTACAGCCCCAGGATGCGATGAGCCGACATCGAGGTGCCAAACCTCCCCGTCGATGTGGACTCTTGGGGGAGATAAGCCTGTTATCCCCGGGGTAGCTTTTATCCGTTGAGCGATGGCCCTTCCATGCGGAACCACCGGATCACTAAGCCCGACTTTCGTCCCTGCTCGACTTGTAGGTCTCGCAGTCAAGCTCCCTTGTGCCTTTACACTCTGCGAATGATTTCCAACCATTCTGAGGGAACCTTTGGGCGCCTCCGTTACTTTTTAGGAGGCGACCGCCCCAGTCAAACTGCCCACCTGACACTGTCTCCCACCCCGATCAGGGGTGCGGGTTAGAAGTTCAACACAGCCAGGGTAGTATCCCACCAACGCCTCCACGTAAGCTGGCGCTCACGCTTCAAAGGCTCCTACCTATCCTGTACAAGCTGTGCCAAAATTCAATATCAGGCTACAGTAAAGCTCCACGGGGTCTTTCCGTCCTGTCGCGGGTAACCTGCATCTTCACAGGTACTATAATTTCACCGAGTCTCTCGTTGAGACAGTGCCCAGATCGTTACGCCTTTCGTGCGGGTCGGAACTTACCCGACAAGGAATTTCGCTACCTTAGGACCGTTATAGTTACGGCCGCCGTTTACTGGGGCTTCGGTTCACACCTTCGCTTACGCTAAGCGCTCCCCTTAACCTTCCAGCACCGGGCAGGCGTCAGCCCCTATACTTCGCCTTGCGGCTTCGCAGAGACCTGTGTTTTTGCTAAACAGTCGCCTGGGCCTATTCACTGCGGCTCCTCGGGGCTATTCACCCCAAAGAGCACCCCTTCTCCCGAAGTTACGGGGTCATTTTGCCGAGTTCCTTAACGAGAGTTCACTCGCTCACCTTAGGATTCTCTCCTCGCCTACCTGTGTCGGTTTGCGGTACGGGCACCTTTTACCTCGCTAGAGGCTTTTCTTGGCAGTGTGGAATCAGGAACTTCGGTACTATATTTCCCTCGCCGTCACAGCTCCGCCTTGATGATGACGGGATTTGCCTCGTCATCGGCCTAACTGCTTGGACGCGCATTTCCATTCGCGCGCTTACCCTATCCTCCTGCGTCCCCCCA
>NZ_CM200277.1:92500-235000 GCF_051842975.2 Bacillus sp. Hm123 | reverse complement strand
CCTAAGTTGTCGATAACCGCTTCTACTCCCGCCATTTGCCCTAAGAAAAATGTATCGCCAACTAGTGTATCCACGACATAGACTTGATCACTCTTCACAGCTTTTAAATTTTTCCATACAGGGTTTTCTTTCCAAACATTTATCAAGCCTAATTTATCATCTGTATTCATCTTTCTGCGGTTTTCAGCAATAAAGATATGATCTGGATTTAATGCGGTTAATGCTTCTATCCCTACTCTACCATTCTCTTCTTCTGGTAAACCTTCTGGAGCAACTAACCCAATTTCATCATAATATACACTAAACTTTTTCGGGTCCATCACTGTAAAGTCTTTCCCATTTGAGACCAAAAATAATACTTTTTCATCTTTGTGATTTTCTGCTACTTTCTTCGCTTCTGATATTTTATTATCTAAATCATTAATCACTTCTTCTGCCTTTTCTGTCTTTCCGACTACTTCAGCAATTTGTAACAATCGTGAACGTACATCTTTTGAAAAATCAATGACGACAGATGGGGCCATCTTATTAAACTCATCATAAGTCTCTACTTTTCTACCTTCACTACTCATTAAAATAAGGTCTGGAGATTTTTCAACAATTGTCTCTCGATTCACTTTTCCACCGAGATCAGTAATATCTTTTCCGTCCGCATACTTATTGAAAATTTCAGATGCCTCTTTCGTCATCATTCCCTCCGAAACAATTGGAACCTCATCTAACAATAATAAATAATCGGTAATCATAATATCAACACTGGCAATGCGTTCAGGCTTTTTCTCTAACTCCGTCTCTCCCTTGATATGGGAAATCGTTTTTGGGAATTCAGCTGTTTCTTGTTGAACGGCAGAATTATTCTCTTCAGAAGCTGGTGCCTTCCCCTCTGCTTCACTAGTTTGATCTGAATTACCACAAGCTGTTAATAATAACATCATTCCAATCAATACTATAATCTTTTTCATCATTAACCTTCCTTTCAAATTAACCTTTTGTCTTCATTAATAAATACAGAAAATACGGTGCTCCCAATAAGGATATAACTACTCCTACAGGTATTTCTGTATTTTCCATAATACTTCGAGCGATTGTATCCGAAGTTAATACAATCAATGAACCAACCAAAGCTGTAATCGGTAGCATATTTTGGTGTTTCGGCCCCACGATTCGACGGGCGATATGCGGTCCTAAGAGGCCAATAAATCCAACTCCTCCGCCTATAGCTACACAAGAAGCGGCCAAACCGACAGCTGTAAAAAGTAATAACACTCTTTCTCTTTCAATTGAAACCCCTAAGCCTCTAGCTAATGGCTCATTTAAGCTAAATAAATTTAAAACATTAGATTTATAGTAAGTAAAAGGGAGTAATAGTATCATCCATGGAAGCAGAGCAAGAACAAACTTCCAATTGGAGCCCCAAAGATCTCCCATCTGCCATCTAACGACGAAATCAAGATTTCTAGGGTTTAATTTTAATGTCAAAATAATGGTAGCCGCACTTATTCCTGCTGCTACAGCAATTCCAACTAATAAGAGACGAGAAGGGGAAATGCCTTCTCCTTTTTTAAATGAAAGAATATAAATTAAGCAAGCGGTACATCCAGCTCCAACCAAAGCTAAAAAAGGCATAAGGAACATAGATGTTTGTGTTTGACTAGCAGAAAAAGAGATAAATAGTAACACAGCGAAGCTAGCACCCGCATTAATTCCCAATATCCCAGGATCAGCAAGTTCATTCCGAGATACCCCTTGCAAAATCGCTCCCGACACTGCTAATCCAGCTCCCACCATGATAGCAATGACCATTCTTGGTAAACGCAAATCAAATAACACAAAGTTTTGCTTTCTTGTCCCTTCACCAAAAAGTGTTTGCAACACCTCTAATGGAGACATACTAAATGTTCCGGTATTCATACTTACAATAAAAGAAAGAACAACAAGGGCAACAAACAATACCGTCACTTTTACACTAGAACTTTTGCGCTGACGCTTAAATGAACCTAATTTCACTTATAGCCCCCTCCTTTCCCTTCGAGCGAGATAAAGGAAAAAAGGAACTCCAATAACAGCAATAATCGAACCAAGTGGAGTTTCATACGGCATATTAACAACTTTGGCACCAATATCAGCTAACACAACAAGCAATGCACCAACAATAGCTGAACATGGTATAATCCACCGATAATCAACACCTACTAAATATCTAACAATATGAGGCACAATCAAGCCAATGAATCCTACTCCTCCTACTGTGGACACTGCTGCTCCCGAAAGCACTAAAACGACCACTGTACCTAAACCTTTTATTAGCTTCGTGCGTTGCCCTAAACTTAACGCAACCTCTTCTCCTAAACTTAAAATCGTAATAAACCTCGACAAAAAAATAGAAACAATTAGCCCTCCAACAATCCATGGAGCCATCACCTTCACTTGAAACCACTCCGCCGTGGAGATTCCTCCTGCTGACCAAAAGGCGAGGTCATATGTAACTTGAAACACTAAAGTCATCGCTTGGCTTAAACCCGTCAGCAAGGAACCGATTACAGCTCCTGATAAAACAAGTCGAATAGGTGAAAGACCTCCTTTAGAGAAAAAAGCTACTCCGTAAACGAGACCAGCTCCTAGCCCAGCTCCAACAAATGAAAATAGTATGACGTATCCAAATGACAAATTCGGAAAAAAAGCAAATACTAGAACTAACGCAAACCCCGCTCCTGCATTCACTCCCAATAATCCGGGATCTGCCAAACCATTTCTCGTCATCCCCTGCATAATTGCTCCAGCAACTGCAAACCCTGCTCCAACGAGCGCTCCAGCAATCACCCTAGGCAGCCGAATGCTACGAATAATTTGGTGAACTTCATCATTTGGATTAAAATCCACTAAAGAAAGCCAAATTGTACTTAGTTGAATCTCCCTTACCCCTATCGAAATCGATAAGCACATCACAAGAAATACCCCAATTGCTCCAAATATTAATATACTTGTCGCAGCTACTGGTCTTACTCGTATTGGGTGGTTATCTTTCACCTGTATCTTTTCCATTCTTCACCACACCTTTAAACCCTCCTGTTACCGATTACTATTGAGTTGCATTCTACATCGGACTCCCCAACCATTTCTGCATCGTTTATTGGTTTGTCCCTCTTTTACTATAGTACCGATAACCCTATCCGAATGAGTGTTCATTTCCTCCCTCTTAATAATGATAATCATTTTCAAATAAAATTATCACAAAGAAGCCCCTTTTTGAAAATGGACAATTCTCTATTTCATTTTTATAATTCTCCAATTTCAATCAAGATGTAGCAGTGTTACTAATTCAGTTAGTAACTGTTCATTCCCAATGGCTGAATAGGTAAGGAAAGGGAATGGTTGCATAAGGTAGTAACTCCCTCCTATATACTGTTTAAGTTCATCCATTCTCACCATCTGCTCTTTGTTGATAAAAACAAGGACATGATCAGCTTGAAACTCCTTCAACTCAAATCCATTTTTAATTTCTTTTAGCTCGATATGTTCAATACTTCTCGGCGCATTTAATTGTAAATCTCCATACAAAACCTCGCTTACTTTTCTTCGTTTTTTCCCGAATACACGAATATTTTCTTGATCAATGCTAATAGCTAGAATCGTCTCATTCTCTAACTTCCTATTTAGCTTTTCTCTTAACACTCGGACTCTCTTATCATATAAGTCTATCCACGAATGAGCGGCTTCTACAATGCCTAATGCTTCAGCAAGCTGCAATAAATGCTCCTTCCAAGAGACTTTTTTTAACGGGAATAATTTTGTTTCCGTTATTTTATTTAACTCAGCATAATGAGCATGAAATTGAGAAGAGCCAATAATTAAATCTGGCTGAAGTTTATTAATTTCATCAATATTTAGTTCAACCATCTTTGTTCGTTCGAGAAAGCCTTGATGATGATTTTTGACGGAAGGAATCGTTACAATATTCGGAGGTATCCCTAACGCATAAAAATCTCCTAAAAAAGCTGGTGACAGGAGAATAATGGTCTTTTGTAATGATTTCTTAAACTTCATAGGAGAAACACCTACACATTTTTTGAAGACTCTGCTGAAATAATACTCATCATGATAGCCGATGAACATAGAAATTTCATACACACTCATATTAGAGGTTAGCAGCAAGCTTTTCGCTTTATGAATTCTTCTCAATGTTAAATATTGAAGAGGAGTTACACCTGTATGTTCTTTAAAATACTGATAAAAGGCAGACACGCTCATACCGAAGACCGGACTTACTTCTTCCATATGAATCTTTTCATTATAGTGATCATCTAAATACGCTTTAATGTTCGTAATAGATCTTTCTAAAGGGGAGCCAATCTGATCTTTAGTCTTTTGCCGCTCTCGCTCCCTCATCATAAATTTCCATAACCGAATAAATATTTTAATTGCCAAAGAACTCTTTTGGAATGATAAAATGTTGTTTAATTCTTCAAAATAAGATTGAAATGCTTCCTCGTTTCTTATCGTGATTTTTTCTTCTTCAATCAATCCATGATCTTGAACATCCCAACCGCCCGTTTTTCTAGTAACAAGCGCATAATGAAAGCCTATAATTGATACATAGCAAACAGAAGGATTAACATTAATGAATCCTTCTGTTCCTTGTGGAATAATGATTAAATCATTTTTCTTCAATAATATCCGTCCCTTATAAGTCAAAAGCTCTGCTTCTCCTTCTTTCACAAACAATACGATATTTTCATTCTCTATTTTAAATTGGGATAAAGAAGCATTATCAGATAGTTTAAAGCTATATACTTGTGTAACATCAAATAACATATTCGAACGGTACCTTCCATCAAACATAAAAACACCTATCCTTTGTTAAATTTTGCATTGGTCACATTTTATCATGAGTAAGAAGGGGTATGGGTGTGTTTAGCTACTACAAGCACGAAGATATGCTACACATCGTGTAAGCATCATGTATGATCAATATGACAAAAAAAGATGAGGGAAACACATCAAATATGTGTCTTCCTCACCTTTTTTCTTTAATACACTTCAATCTGCCCCATCATTCCATTGTCTTCATGCTCTAAAATGTGACAATGAAACATATATGTCCCTTTATTCGAAAACGTCACAGCAATTTTTGCTTTTTGCCCAGGATCTAAGGCGATTGTATCTTTATAACCAGCTAAATGAGCCGGTGGCGCCTTTCCGTCAATTGAAATGACTTGAAATTGCGTTCCATGAATATGGAACGGATGCTGCATCCCACCCATCATATCTTTCACGTTTTCTACTTCCCATACTTCTGTCACATTTTGTTTCTGTCTGAAGTCGATGCGATCCATATCAAACTTCTGACCATTAATCGTTACATTCTTCCCCATCCCTTCTAATTTCACTTTTTTCGTGACTTCTTGATCTTTCACATCCTCAGAAATCGGTAATGCATTCAAAGTAGTGGCAGTGTTAACTGCTCGCCTCGTCTCCTCTTTCAAATGAATCGGTAAAATCACAACATCATTTTCATCCACTAACGAGACTCTATCCCCTTTTACCTGTGTGAAATCAACGAGTACTTCCACTCGTTCAGATGGCGCAACTTCGATTTCCTTCATTGAATGTGACTTATATGAACCTCCCCCACCTATCGCTTCGCACTTCACTTGAGGTAGGGGTTTCTTGTCGATCCCTTCGATATCAGAAGCCGGACGATGTCCATAGGTGTACACGACACCCTCGTCTTTCTCGGGGACTGACGCTCCCATATGGAAGCAGTGGTCTTGACGCAAGAAGTCTCTTGACGGCTTGCTGCCACCGTAAGCAACAGAGAGAGAATCGAAGACACGGTCATCTCTCTGGGGCAGTTCTACCCATCTACTACGCCTGTACAGGACGTAGATACGTGATACTAGTTAGCATCACTTCTCGAAACTTCCCGTGCAAGTACTGGGATAAGATATTCGCTGCACCGTGGACATCTCGATGCCGTTCATAGCCACAAGAACATCGGTAGTTTCGCGAACGGACTTTATTTCGTTTTCCACAAGCAGGACATGCTTGCGTTGTGTAGGCTTCGTTTTCTTTTGATAAGGAGACGCCAGCCGCTTCTAATTTATAAACCAACTGTTTCGTGAGTTTTCCAAAGCTCCAGTTGCTGAGTTTTCGGTTCATTTGTTTGGAACGGAAGCGTTTTCGTTTTTTGTTCCGCTTGCTTGTGTGCCTCTGGACGCCTTCCACATCGCCAAGAGCGACATGCCCGACTTTTTGTTCCACACACCAGTTCACAAAAGCACGAGTCGTCTTATGCAGGAGATCCCCTAGCTGCCGTTCACTTTTGGAGAGAATGTACTTCTTCGCCCGGTTGTATTGGCGCCATTTTCTGGACCCTTTTTGACACCGACTCATGAGGATTTGTAGCTCTCTCACTTTTTTATTTCGCAATCGGTGAATGCTACGCATCTTTCTGCCCGAAATCACTAGCGCTTGTCCATTAGTACTAACAGAGGCAATCGTATGAATCTCACCTGGATCAATCGCAGCTGTATGACCGTCTTGAATCGGTACAGGGTTAACGCCGTCTTCATACGACAAACAGGCATGCCATCGGCCATCATAGACGAGTTCTACTTCTTTAACCACACCAGCTGGAACCGAGGCGAGCGTCAACACGAGCGGTGTCTGTTGTTTTCCTTGCCATCTTCCTAAGCTGAGTGTTAGCTTGCGCCCTTTTAGTGCGAAAGATTTGTTCACCCATTTAGGATGAAATACGAATTTTTCTTTGTATGGATACCGGATAGACTTGTTCGTTTTTCGCGCTTGACGAACTCCTTCTCGGGCATGCAAAAACTTATGGCATACCGCTTGGATCGTCTGACTGTGAAGAGGATACAAGCCTTTGAGTTCAGCTTGAAGGTTGCTTTTGTTAATCCACTTGTTATGAATCCGGTAATAATACCGAGCCAGCTGCACGCAGTCATTCCAAATCGTTCCGCAAATTCGACGTATGTGAAACAACTGTTGAAGCGTGGACTGTGGCGCTCTAAAGCCCGTTTTCAACGTTCGATACATGAGATCCCCTCCTTTGTCATCATTATAAAACGAATGTATGTTCCTATCAAGAGCAAATGGAAACTTTCATCCTTTTTTCTTTCGACAAAGTTCGGGAGGTCCTCCACCAAACGCTTTTCGGCTGTGCCGAACCGAGATTCATCCCCTCCCTACTCGCTGGGCTGTGCCCTTCACGCTCCTTGAGGAAGAGGACTTCTCTCGGATTATGTTAAATTTATCTAAAGCAGCTGTTGAAAATCGACATGACAACCGTGATTCATTACGAACAATTTGTAGAAGAAGACGTTTTGAAGAAATGGCCACACGTATCGGTTGTATTTGACACGGTTCAAGATAACCTTGGAAATGACTATATCGCTGAGGATAACGGTGGGACGAGTCGTGATAACCTTTTATCTTTCCAAGGTAGCAGCACGATCAAAGCAATCGACCCAAATGCGAAATCACTCACAATTGTTCCGACGATTA
Source organism: Bacillus sp. Hm123 (assembly GCF_051842975.2). Lineage (NCBI taxonomy): Bacteria > Bacillati > Bacillota > Bacilli > Caryophanales > Bacillaceae > Bacillus > Bacillus sp. Hm123. The sequence goes on along the minus strand of NZ_CM200277.1, from coordinate 227,476 downwards.
TTTTCTCGCTTGGCTCAGGCAAAGGCGTAGAAGAAAAGAAAATGGAACCGATTAAAATCGACTTACAATAACGACTCAAAAGAAAATGACTCTACTATGAAAGTCACTTTCTTTTGATCATTGTTCAATTTTTCAAATTCCGCAACTCATCTACCGTTACAAACGTATATCCTTCGTTTAATAGTGTTTGTAAAATGCCTTCAGCGGCTTGAAGTTCCTTTCCCGTATCATCATACATCGGGTGCATTAAAATAATTGAACCTGGTTGGATATGCTCCCTTACATAAGCCACTTTATCACTAGCTGTAGTGTAATAAGTGTCCGGCTCTAAATTCCAAGTGATCGTTTCCCGATTATGCTTATTTAAGTAGTATGGCAACCCGACAAGCTTCTTACCATTTGGCGGTCGAAAATCTATTTCCTCACTATATCCCGCCATTTGAATGAGCTGATCTGTTTTTTCAATTTCTTCTTTAATGTAAGATGGTGTTTTGAAAATCATTCGCTGATGTGAGAATGTGTGATTCCCAATTTGATGACCTGCTTCAACAATCTTTTTTGTCTCTTCCAAGTTTTTCTCGATTTCTTCTCCAATAAGGAAGAAAGTGGCCTTTACATTGTATTTATTCAATAACTGTAGAATTTGATCGGTATTCTTCGTCGGCCCGTCATCAAACGTCAAAGCCACAACCTTTTGAGTCGTCTCTACTTGATTTGTTAAACTTCCAAAAAGTTGATACGTTCTAGAGTTCATTAATTTATATGTACCTATCATTAGAACGAACACAACTACAATCCCTATTCCAATACGTATTAGCTTCTTTTTCATATATGCACCTTCCTTTAGTAAAAATTTCGTAATAAAACTTTGGTCCACTTTTCTTATGAAATCCGTTTAAAATCTTTGCTCATACACGCTTGTTTCAGCTTTTTTGATTTCAAAAGGTATCTAATATCTGACAGGTTATCGTATGAAAGCTGGATATGATAATAGTTAATATACTCAAGACAAGCAAAAACATAGATAAATCCTGCAAACGACTCACCTGTGTATAAATAAGAGAGCCGCTTTTCTATATTTCTCTTCATCAATCCTTGCCCCTTATCCCTATATAAATCTACTCAATATTTCTCCCGGTAATCCGTCCATTTCACAAACTTTCTCCGATGTAAATCCTTGCTTAATTAAAATCTTTCTAGACGGAATATTGCCTGGATCGATAATTGCTTTCAATATTTTCACTTCTGTTTGCTTAGCTAATTCAATTAATTGTTCGGCAATCGTACTGCCATAGCCCTTTCCCCAATATGCAGGTAATAGCATATAGCCAATTTCAGCTTCTTCGGTTTGATCTTCATTCAACGTTAAATGACCAAGCCCTATATATTCACCTGAGGAACTATCATACACTTTATACGAGCCATATAGCTCATGCTTTCCATTCCGTTCTAATAGTTTTTGGTAGTCTGCTTGAGCCTCTTCTAACGGAATAGCGCGCTCTGTAATTTGCGCCATCACTTGTTCATTTGATACTAATTGAAAATAATCATTAAAATCTTTTGCTGCAAATTTCTTATAGTTTAGTTGATTCATACTCTATCTCTCCTTTTTGCTGGTTAAAAAGCTGGCACCCTATATTAGTGCCAGCCATCTAGTTCAAAAAATGTTATTTTTTACGATACCAAATCACCTTCGCAATTTCCATTAAAACAACAGCTCCTCCTGCTAATCCTGCTGCAATCAGCCAGTCTGTTAGACCAAATTCAGCTGGAATACTGAATACATCGCGGGCAAATGGTAGAACAGTGATGCCGTATAGGATGAACCCTAACACAACCGCACCAATGACATATTTGTTGCTAAATAGCCCGATCTTGATCGCTGTTTGTGCATTTGATCGAGCGGCGAAGGTTTGCAATGTTCTCGAAAGAATTAGCGTCGTAAATGCCATAGCGACGCCCATTTCATCTGAGTGAGACAAACCGATATAAAAGGAAATAATCACGGCAATCCCGATGAGTATTCCACGTGTCAACACCGCTCTCATCATGCCATCTGCAAAGATTCCCTCATTAATAGGGCGCGGCTTTTTCTTCATCACGTTCGGCTCTGATTTTTCTACCCCTAAAGCAATAGCAGGTAACGAATCGTTCACAAGGTTAATAAATAGCAGCTGCAAAGCAGTGAATGGGTTCGGTAAGTTAAATGTAACGGCATATAGGATGGCGATAATTGCCCCTAAATTGCCGGCAAATAAATAACTAATCGCCTTTTTAATGTTATCAAACACGGTTCTTCCGACTTGAACGGCATTGACAATCGAAACAAAGTTATCATCCGTTAAAATCATTGCCGCCGAATCCTTCGCCACATCAGTACCGCTTCCCATCGCAATTCCGATATCCGCTTGCTTCAATGCGGGAGCATCATTAACCCCATCCCCCGTCATCGCCGTCACAGCCGCTTTTTTCTGCCACGCTCGAACGATGCGAATTTTATTTTCAGGAGATACGCGCGCATAGACGGAGATTTTGTCTAACTTTTGATCTAACTCTGCTTCCGACATCGCATCAAGCTCTTGCCCAGTCACAGCAAGATCATTTTCTTCCATTAAGCCGATATCACGCCCAATCGCTTGTGCCGTCGTTTTGTGATCACCGGTAATCATAATTGTCCGAATGCCAGCCTTTTTCGCTTCTTCTATCGATCCATATACCGCTTCTCTCGGTGGGTCCATCATCGCCGTTAAACCAACTAACACAAGATCATGCTCATCATCACGGTCAATCGCTGTTTTCCCCTCTGGCAAACGCTTATAGCCATATGCTAACACCCTTAATGCCTGATTAGAAAACCCCTCATTCGCTCCCTCGAAACGTGCGCGTAAATCATCCGTCATCGGTTGCTCTTCTCCATCTACAAGCACGTAACTTGCACGGGTGAACATCACATCGGGACCACCTTTTGTCAGCATCATCGTGTCTCCATCTATCGTATGTACCGTGGACATTAACTTACGATCCGAGTCAAAAGGAATTTCCGCTAAGCGTTCATATGTTTCACGCAACGACTCATATTCATGCGCATGTTTATTAGCAAAGTTGATCAAGGCAACCTCTGTCGGGTCCCCTACTTCCTGACCGTCATCATTAATGTAAGAATCATTACAAAGTGCCGCTATATGAACAAGCAATCGCTCGGATTGATCCCATTCATTTGGATGATCCGGCAAGCGTTCATTTTTCTTCACAGGTAAAAAATAATCGGTAACCGTCATCTTGTTTTGCGTAAGTGTCCCCGTTTTATCTGTACAAATGATACTCGTTGATCCTAACGTTTCCACAGCGGGTAGCTTTCGAATAATGGCGTGCTGCTTCGCCATCTTATTCGTCCCGACCGATAATACAATCGTGACAATCGATTGCAAAGCTTCTGGTATGGCTGCCACCGCAATCGCCACAGAAAACATCAATGCATTCAGTAAAGCCGTCGTCGTATCTTCCTCACCACCGCCAAACCAAATACGAGCCGCTTGCACAGCAAAAATGATAATACAAAGCAATAGAATACCGATGCCGAGCTTTTTACTAAAATCATCTAACTTTCGCTGTAGCGGCGTTTCTTTTTGCTCCGCGGTTGAAATCATATCAGCAATCTTTCCGACCTCTGTTCTCTCCGCTGTCCCCGTCACGACAAAACTACCATGTCCGTAAACGACTAACGAGCTACTAAACACCATATTAAGACGATCACCAAGAGCGGCTTCTCCTGTAATCACTTCGGTAGATTTGTTGACAGCTTCCGACTCACCTGTTAACATCCCTTCGTTTACTTTCAACGAGCCGCTTTCTAACATACGTCCATCAGCAGGAACATAGTCCCCCGCTTCAAGAAATACCACATCTCCTCGTACGAGCTCTCTCGCCGCGACGGTTTGCTTCGTGCCATCGCGAATGACCTTCGCCTCTGGTGCAGATAAGTCTCGCAAGGCCTCTAAAGAGCTTTCCGCTTTCCTCGTCTGCACAACACTAATTACCGAGTTAATGAGCAGCACAAGAAAAATAATAATTGACTCAACAACTTCACCAATCAGGATTTGTACCCCTGCAGCTACGAGAAGAACGACCACCATCGGGTCTTTAAACGTCTCTAAAAACAGCTTCCAAGTAGGTATTTTGCCTTTATCCTCTATTTCATTGTAGCCGTCCCGCTTAAGACGCGATTGTACCTCCTCACTAGATAATCCTTGCTCATCGGAATCAATAGTTGCTAGTACATCTTCTTTTCTCTGTTGATAAAACTCCATCTTTCCTCACCTGCTTCTCTTCTTATTTATAGTGGACTTTAGACAACTTCGACAATCAGTGTCTCTTACTTACATATGTATATTTTGCCATAATAATAATCGTATTCCTAATGATACAGTCGTTGTTGGGGAGAGAATAAGCGGGAGCGACTTTATGAGGGGGCTCTTTGATCTTGTGTGTATTTTCTTCGACTTTCTAATTGGTTCTTTGACCTTGTGGGCACTTTCTTCGACTTTCTAATTAGTTCTTTGACTTTGCGGGCACTTTCTTCGACTTTCTAATTAGTTCTTTGACCTTGTGGGCACTTTCTTCAACTTTCTAATTGGTTCTTTGACCTTGTGAGCACTTTCTTCGACTTTCTCATTGGTTCTTTGACCTTGAGCACACTTTCTTCGATGTTCTCATCGCTTTTTAAAATTACTCTAATCATAAAAAAAGGTGATGCCAAAAGGTCGTTAAAATAACAACTTTTTGGCATCACCCTAACGCGTATTCACTGATGTTTTGTTTTGATAATGACCGTTATCCTACTTGTTCGTCCCTGATCCGACCCCTGTACATATTATCAAATCCTAGCCTTTCGGAAGCCATCGAACACACTAATTGCCGCAGATATGATAAAGATAATGATGACTCCGCCCAAAAACCATACTTCAAATTGTTTAACGGAAATAATGAATACATCCTTCATATATATGATAAAATTCTCGTTCATTATATTCGGGCTTAGGAATATGACAGTGAATACAACCGTTGTCACAAGCTGGAGGACAGCATTACAGATTGCCATTGTTTTCGTCCACTGTCCTTTGATTAATTTATAAATAGCCATTGCTATTTCGCAAACAATTACAACAAGAATAATTGGCCAATATGAAAGTAAAACATCTTGATTGAAAGCAGGAGCCATGAATTCAAGCCCGTTGTCTCCTCCTCTATATACACCTAAAAGACGATTCGCATAAAAATAAACAGTTGCCCAAATTGCCGTCCACATCAAACTTCCGAATACTTCAAACTTCGCAATCATTTTTTTCTTAGGAATATGCGGGATGTTCCTCAAATCATCCGGTGTCCATTTTGAAAGTGACGTTGTAAGCGGCTGTTGATCTTGCCCAGTATCTACACGTTCGATAATAGCGAATACTAGCGTCAACCAAAAGAATGTTTGAATGCCTACTTCAATAATTGTCCATATACCTCCCCCCACAATAGTCAAAACAATATTTGTTACTGATTCTGCTCCATCGTACCCGATCAAAAATTCATCAACCATCGAGATCAATGAAATCACAGCGGCGATTGGCACAATCATTTTCAGCAACGAAACATATACATCAAAATAGCGCGGACCAATAAGATGCATAGGTTGATCTCTATATCCACTAGCTAATGTAACAGGGTTCCCTAACTTCTCAAGAACTAGCTTTACATCTTCTTCGTCGTAATCATCAGGTAGCATATCCTCAATAGTTGACCGTAACTCCAAAGCAATATCCTCACGACTTTTTTCAGGCAATCTCCGAGTCACTTCTTGGATATAAATCTCAATCAGATTCATCATCTTCCTCCCCTTTTAATAAGCTGTAGAGCTCTTTCGTGTTGTTCAGCCATTCTTTCTTTAACTGCAAAAAGATTTCCAGTCCATACTCGCTTAAAACATAATATTTACGGGGTCTGCTCTCAGATTTATCCCAACTACTCGTCACTAACTCCTGTTTTTCTAAGCGGCGAAGCAAAGGATATAACGTACTTTGATCAATAGTAATACCCGATTCCTCTAACAACTGAACAAGCGAATAACCATATTGCGGGGTTCTCAATTGACTTAAAACAGCCAACGTCAATGTTCCTCGCCTAAGTTCCGTCATTAGTGAATTCAATAAAGTACTCATTCACCCACCTCATTCCTCAATTACTATATGTCATACAGTATATGTTTTATACTATGTACCATACACTATTGTTGTTACAACATCAATTAAAAAAAGTGACGTCAAAAAGTCGTAAAAAACTTTTTGACATCACTCGAAAAAGATTGACGGCCATTTAATGTTCGTTGCTTCAACTAAAATACCAATCCACAGCATTCTTATATAAAACTTTTTCCGCTTGTTTTTCTTCAAAAATACTATAAATCAATTCTATATCCAAAAATCTAAAAGGTCGTTTAGCTCTCGTTGAAGGCAAGTCTGTTCCAAACATTAACGCATCTGGGTTAGTGGCATAAATAGTCTTGAGTGCCTCCCCAGCATCGAAATCAATTCTTCCGAAACCAGTCGCTTTTACTTTTACTCCTTTATCAACTAAAGGTAACAGAGTGGAAAAACCACTTTTTGATAACCCCAAATGGTCGATAGAAACGGCAGGAAGTTTTTCAACTACTGGCGCAATCTCTGTTAAGGCATGAGAATGAACGTATAGCTCGACATGCCAATGAACCAACTCGTAAACCCTTCGCGCAAAATAGTCTAAATGTGATATATCCTCCGATCCACCACGATTTACATTAAAACGGATGCCCCGCACACCAAATGTATTCAACTTAATAATGTCATCATCTGCTGTATTGTAAGGCAATTGAGTAACACCAACGTAGTTTTCACCTAACGTTTGTAGGGCATCAACTAAATATGATTGGTCAAACCATTGAAAAGATCCGGATACAACAGCACCTCCTACCACATTCAAATTCCTTACACGGTGAAGGTAATCTAGACAAGTAAAAGCATCAGGCATAAATCCTTGGTTCTCAATCAAAGGGAACCTCGTATCAATAATATGGAAGTGGGAATCAAAAACTGTTATCACTTTCGCCTCCTATCAAATTTCGCACACCTCTCAGATACTCCGTCATGTTCATATCGTCATCCATCGAATAGGTGAACAACAAATGATCTGCCACCTCTTTGGCTAACGTTCTAAACAATTCACAAGTGACAAAGATCGAATCCCAAAAATGCTCATACTCATGGTCAGAATACGTTTTTTCATACATCTCCCAATACGATGCAGGAAGATACTTTTTGAAATACTTTCCCATTTTCCCTGATGACACTTGAAAATCATGTTTTGTGCCAATCCACCACGAAACCATTTCATCCAATTCAGCTCTAATTACACATTCAAACATTTGCTTGGCATAGGGCAATTCATCACGCCAAATCCCTTTCGCAACGTTTTGTAAACACCACCAAAAATCATTGCAACAACTCATAAACATAGATTCTGTCGGCTCTTTTACATGATAGTCAATGTCTGAAGCAGCAGGAATGAGTGGTAAAGTATTGTCCTTATCTAATAATGGCACAGTCAATGAATCACTTACGTAGCTACTAACCATTGTATCCATAGCTTCGAGACGAAGGTCGATACGATTCCCATCTGTAAAGAGCATTAAATACCCATAAGATTTGTCAAAATCAACTGATTGATCATTTTTATCAGGTTCTTGCATCATGAGCAGATCACCAAAAGTCTGAAGCCATGTCTTATCGTTAATAAAAGGTGCTGTTTCCGTCACGACATAAACAATATCGTAATCTTGAAAAATATCTTTTGGTGCGTTAGGATTCGTTCTTGAACCGTTCATATACACCGCTCGAATTCTCTCATCTTTTTGAGCTATTCCTACTATTAAATCAAGCATTTCTTTTTCACTTCTCACGGCTATTCACCTCCAAAATGCTATTGCATCACCTTATTAAATATGTATAAGTTGTATAGAGTTGGCACTAATAACGCAATCGCTAAACAAATGACCGCAGCTAATTTCGATTGGATGATCATTCTCTCGTTGTCACTTTTCAAATGTTGAAAGAACGTTAATGAAAAATAAAAACAAAGGATGATAAATACTGTCGAGAGAATACCGATCCAATTAGCGGAACTGAATACATTGACCTCCTTCTTAACTGATCATTAAGGATGTTCTATACTGTTTTCAATCAAACACTTAACAGTTATCCTTGATTCACTTCGACCAATTAACAATTAACCCCTTCATTTACCCCTTTGCCCACGCTTGCACTTTACCGACTAGTTCACGAACAAAAGGTTGTTTTCCCTCTTGGTACTTACGATGTTCGTTCGGAAATTGTTCGGCTAAGTTTAATTTTAGTTCCCCATACCTTTTAGCGTCCATAGGATGGTTGAGCAAATATTCTTTGAAATCTAAATGAGTTTGTATATGCTCACTGCCGACTTGGAAAATATGCACATGATGCGTTCGATTATCGCCACCTTTCGGAAAGTACCTTCTCCCGACGATTCCAAATTCACCTCTCGCTTCATATCCAACGGCTAACATGTCACCATTATATGAATCTACTTTTTCAATATCTTTTACGACAATCAAAATATCGATAATCGGCTTCGCATAACCGATTGTTGGTATGGACGTACTGCCAATATGAAAAATATCAACTAGTTCATCTCCGAATATCCCTTTTAGCACTCCTTCTTCCTGACTGTATAATTTCCCCCAGTCTTCCGTCCAAACACATATTTTTGTTTTTCTCAAAATAAGTCCTCCTTTACAATAATCACTACCCAAATAATAGAAAATATTATACTAACAGTAATATCTTTTGTATACTAAAAATTAGCAAACAAGAATGAAAAGGGTACGGAAAACAAATCATGTAATCATTAATCAATGACTTTGAAATCACGACCGTCGATGTCAACAAACAAAACGAGAGTGCGACAAGATTCTACTTAAATAATGGATTTCTGATTATCAGTGAGGAGCTGACAGATCCTGCGGGGCGTCCTTATCCAATATTACATTTGAAATTATCATAAAAAAATGAAGCACCGCGATGTCGCGGTGCTTTACAGTAATTCCCTAGCTAATAAGCGATAAACATTCAAGCGTTTTTGTTGTGAATGAGGAACGCTCATAATCATTGCTTCATCAAAGCCATATACGGCTTGTTCTGCTTGCAAATGTGTTGCAATTTCTTTTACATCACCGACTAAATGCATTTGACGTCTGCGAAATTCTTGAATCGTCATTTTATCCATTTCCGTTAACGGATATTCCTGTGCCTCTTCTGGTGTCAACGGAGGTTTTATTTGTCCATTCACTAACCATAATTGTGAAATGTCATACGGTAACGCCTCAAATTCTGCCTCTTCTTTCGTTTCAGCTGTGGTAACCATATAGGTGACGATAATATTTGGCTTGCCTAAAAACGCTGTCGGCTTAAAGTTTCTTCTATATGAGTCTAAAATCTCTTGCGTCATAGTTCCATTGAAAAATTGCGCAAATGAATAGCCAATCCCCATACGTCCTGCTTGAACAGCGCTATTCCCCGACGAACCTAATAACCAAGCTTCCGGCAAAGTTACTTGAGATGGCATGGCGATCGTTTTATTATACGGATGATCACTCGGCACCTCATCATTCATATACTGCAATGTTTGTTCTAGCTTTTCATACATATTGTGCATCTGTGGTTCTCGCCCCTCAGATAAAGCATAGATGGCATGACCATCTCCTCCTGGTGCTCGTCCCACACCAAAATCAATCCGTCCGGGTGCATAAGCACTCAACGTTTTGAACACTTCCGCTAGCTTTAATGGTGAATAGTGCATCATCATCACTCCGCCTGTTCCAAGGCGAAGGTTCTTTGTCTTAGTCGCCAAATGAGCTACTGATATTTCAGGAGCTGAGCTGGCAACCACATCGATCCCATGGTGTTCAGCTAGCCACATTCGATAATAACCTAATTCATCCGCTAAAATAGCCAGTTCTTCTGCATTTTTCAGTGCTTCCATCGCCGTACTTCCACTCATTACACGTGCTTGATCTAACAGACTGACCCTCATAATTCATCCTCCTTTTCTCTTTGTTTACGTAGTTTTTCTGGAGTTACATCATTTCCAAGTGGATCAACTACGGTTAAGTTCGAAATACTATGAACAACTTGCCCACGAATTTGCTTTAAATAGTTTTCACGAAGCTTTTTCTGCTCCACTTTTTCAGCATCCGTTAGCCCTTTTTCACGCTGAATTTTCGCCAATTCATTGATACGCTCTAATTCTTGAATCATCTCTTTTCACTTCCTTTTCTCTTGTTCTATTTATTTCGCTTTAAGCGTTCGATGGAAAATAAGGCAGAACCTCTTCTCCTAGCTCTTGAATAGTTTCCTTTGCTGGTCGCTTTCCTGGTTTCAACACAAAAACCACATGATTGACACCAGCAGCTTGATAAGCTTTCAGATATTCAATTAAAAATTTACGACCTGCTCTAAATCCACCTGTTATCGGCTTTGGAAATTCATTTGGTTTTTCAGATAAATCAATGGCTATCGGTTGTACGAATGGTCTGAATGTACTTGATGCTTCAGACCACTTTTTAATAAGTGTCTTTTGATCGTTAATATTTTGAGGATAAAACATCCAGCCATCTGTATGTTCAGCTAGCCAATCGATCGTTTGTCTAGAATAGCCACTTCCGAAAATAGGTATATCGCCGAGCAATGGTTTCGGAACAATATCTCCCTCTGTCATCTCTATATGTTCCGTTTGAATATGAGGAAATGATTCTTTCCATGCTTTTCTCATCACTGTAATCGCTTCTCTAAATAACTCGCCTTTGTGCTCGGGATTTACTTTAAATGTTGGAAACTCAATCGCTCGGTCTCCTGTTGCCACTCCAAATATAAATCGCTGGTTAGATAGTCGATCTAATGAAGCAGCCGTTTTTGCCAAATGCAGCGGATGTCGTAATGTTGTCACGATACTGGAAGTTCCCAGTGCTATTTTTTCAGTATGTGCTGCTGCGTATGTTAAAAACAGAAATGGATCATACAGAAAGCCTACATCTCCAAAGTTCGGATCATAAATAGGAGCATCTCTTACAAACAATGAAGCAAAGCCCATTTGATCCACTTTTTTAACAAGGTCTATTTGCTCCTCAATATCCATTTTGGGAAAGCTCCCTGAGTATGACTCTAAAGGTAATAGAAATCCAAGTGTTAAATGCTTCTCTCGAAAAGCACGTGCAAAACCGTTATGCGTTTGAAAATGTTCCAAGCTATCCCTCCTACCTTAAAGAATCATCTTCTCATTAATCATTTGTTGTACAGCTACTAGCTTCTCTTGAAATTTAGGTACTTGAATTCTTTCATATAAAGAAGCAATCGTTTCACGCTTCAATATATACTTCCACGCCGATTCAACCTCATCCATCAACTCCATTAACAAACAACAATCATCGTCCTCACCTAAATCGAGCATATCTTTGAGAATGCCACTAGGAGAGTAAAGGGACTGATCATCCGTCGTTGCTATATAAACATCATATATTGAAATATCTTCAGACTTTTTATTTAACTTATAACCGCCTTTTACACCGGCTGTAGAAGAAATTAAGTCTGCATTGACTAACTTTCTCAATAATTTCAGAGAGTACGTACGTGAAGTTCCTAATTGAAGGCTGATCGCTTCCCCAGGCAATACCGCTTTTTCCGGCAACATGTTCAGCAAAATTAACGTATATACCGATTGTTCTACTCCTGTTTTAATCTTCATTACAGCTACCTCCCTTACATTCACACTTCAAATTAAAACGTGGATATTAATTATCCACATTAGTGATTATAACTCGAAACTTTATTCAAGTAAACTTTTAAGAAAAAATCCAGGGATGATAAAACGCGCTCCTCAAAAAATAAAGCTATTCCTAAACAAACAACGAGAGTAGCTATATAGCCACTCTCGTTGTTTGTTTATGTAAATCAATAGCTCTCTTTTGTTGTTTTAATATATTGCATTAAGGCTGTAGCCCCTGCAATATTCAAAATTATGCTTGTTCCGAGTGAAACTCCCCATAATACGGTTGGCGCCGATACTGTTAATGATACCATTAAGAAAGTAATACCTACCGCGACAAAGATAAGGCCTAAAAACATCTTGTTCAATTCAATCACCTCCCTTGCGATTTTAGTCTAACAGCATTTACCCAATAATACTAATAAATGTTTTAATATGTTTATTACTGACAATATAAACTAAGGCAAGATAACCGTAAACTTTTACTTGTGGTCAGTTTGTTAAAAAAAAACGCACCTTATTAAGATGCGCCTTTTCTTATTAATTTTTATTTAATTTTTTGCTCTACTAACAGCTCTTTCGCTACTTTTGGAGCTAGCCATAATGTTGGTAATAGCAAGATAGAAACAGGTACTGCTGTTACGACAATGAAGCTTTGTAACGAGTCAATACTTCCTTCACCAACGAATAGAAGAATAGCAGCGATTGCTCCCATTAACACGCCCCAGAAAATGCGTAACCATACTTTAGGATTCCCTTCACCTGATACAGCCATTGCAATTGTATAAGACATGGAGTCCCCTGTCGTCACCACAAAAACAATCGTTAATAATAAAAATAATGGCGATATAATAAATCCAAGTGGTAATTGCTCTGTAATAGCAATCATGGCAGCCGGCATACCACCTGTGCTCAGTTCATTAGAAATAGACCCTGCATTTTCAAGCTCGAAGAATATTCCTGTACCGCCAACGACTGTGAACCAAAATGTTGTGACAATCGGAGCGATTAGACTAATCGATAAAATCATTTGACGAATCGTTCTACCTCTAGAAATTCGGCTCACAAGGATCGCCATCATCGGTCCATACCCAATAAACCAGCCCCAGAAAAAGACCGTCCAACCAGCCAACCATTCTGAATTCCCACGGAACGTACTAATTGAAACAAAATTGTCCACATAAAAACCAAATGAAGAAATAAATGAATCAATGATAAAGCCACCTGGCCCCATAATTACGACAAAAATAATTAACCCTAATGCTAAGCGAACATTGAAATCACTTAATGCTTGAATCCCTTTATGAAGTCCAGTGACCGCTGAAATCGTCGTTACAATCACTAAAGCAATAATAATCGCAATTTGTGTCGCAAATACATCGGGAATACCGAATAAAGCATTTAACCCATAACTCGCTTGTAGCCCAAGAAAGCCTATCGGACCGATCGTTCCTGCAGCCACCGCAATAATCGCAAAAGCATCTACAACCGTACCGAGCACACTATCTCGCAGCTTCTCCCCGAAAATTGGATATAACAATGTTCTAGGTTTCATCGGCATTCCTTTATGATAATGACCATACATCATCACGACCGCACTTAAAGTCCCAAGAATGGACCAAGCTAAAAAGCCCCAATGCATATAGCTTTGCGCTAATGCCGGCATCATCGCTCCTTGTGTGGCCGCCTCGATCCCCTCATGCATCGGAGGTACAGTTAAGAAATGATACATCGGCTCAGCCGCTGCCCAGAACACTCCTCCTCCGGCAAGTAACGTCGACATAATAATCGCAAGCCATTTAAACGTGCTTAATTCCGGCTTTTCTAAATTACCTAGTCTAATATTCCCATACCTTGAAAACGCAATATATAATCCAATAACAAAATTCAATAGTAATAGCACTTGCCAGAAAGCGCCAAAGTACTTCGCTGACCAAGTGAATCCTTCATTCACGAAATTTTTTACTGCATCTACGTTCCAAAACGATGCAATCACAAATAATAATAATAGCCCTCCACTTAACCCAAAGACGGGCCAATCAATATTGGAAGAAGTGTCTTCTTGTTTGTTTTTAGACATGTAGCTGATAAGCTCCTTTTAATTTTTTACTCCTTACAAAACACATTTTCACACTCTCTCATAAAACAAAAAGCATGTAAAGGAGGAAATAGACCAAAATTCTGGCTCCTATATAGTCTTAAACTAAGTATGCTACAAATCCCTACTAATCACTTACATTTCCCAATAAATGCTCTCCCTTGGCAAAAAACCGCACCTATGAATAGCCAATCGATCACTTCTTCCTCCCTAACTGACAGAGAAAAAACCAGATAGAAAGTTCGCTTTTACTAACTTTCCTTCTATCATCGTTTTCGAAATCATGCTTTTAGAGCGGATAATAGATCGTCATACTCAGTCGCGCTAACGTCTCACCAGAATTATAATATGTGTGAGGTCGATCCGCCTTAAATCTGATGGAATCACCGCTTTTTAGCTTATATTTGCATTCATTGACATCAACCGTTACTTCGCCATCAAAAACCGTAATAAACTCCTCGGTTCCTTCTTTATGGGAATCAGAACGTACTATCCCGCCTTTTTCAATCTCAACAGAGTAAATTTCAAAGCGTCTATCCTCCTGGAAAGGAAAGTAAGAATATACTCTATATCTTCCATTGTCCTCAGATAATACTTGAATCTCATCTTTTAAAATGACGGTCGTATCCGGTTGCGGGTTATTGATTAAAGACGTAAAAGAAACCTTTAACCCATTAGCTATTTTCCAAATAGTTGTAAGAGTTGGGCTGGATTCTCCTCTTTCAATTTGTCCGATCATCGTCTTGCTGACCCCGCTTAATTGAGAGACTTTTTCCAAACTTAATTTCTCCCGCTCTCGAATCGCTTTTAAATTCTTTGCCAAAATCAGATGAATTTCCTCCATCAAATCACCTCTTCATTATTTACAATATCACGATCGTAATATACAATAAAAATAAAAAACGTTATACCGTCCATTTTGGACATTATAACACACAACACAAAAAGGAGGTTCAAAAATGCCTTTATTTTCATTTTTATTGTTTGTTTTTATTACTAGCTTTACACCAGGCCCTAATAACATCATGGCAATGGCATTGGCGAATAAACATGGATTAAAAAAAACACTTCCCTTTTCTTTAGGAGTAAGTGTCGGATTTTTTGTAATCACATTATTGTGCAGCGTTTTTAACCTTTTACTTACAAGTGTCATGCCCATTATTGAACTTCCATTAACCATCTTCGGTGTAGCTTATATGTTATATTTAGCTTTCAAAATTCTTACTAGTAAAGATATAGATAATGGCAGTGATGAAGGCAACAGAAACTTTTTCTTCATCGGTATTTTATTACAGTTTGTTAACCCGAAAGGCATTCTTTTTGGGATTACAGTTGTCGCAACCTTTATCCTTCCTTATTACACTTCTTATTTCAGTTATCTGCTTTTCTCATTATTTTTAGGAATCGTCGGTTTCATGAGTACATTTAGCTGGAGTCTATTCGGCTCGATGTTTCAAAAGTTCTTATTACAATACAGAAAGCCGTTTAACCTAATGATGGCCATTTTATTGGTCTATAGTGCTGTGTCCATTTTGATCAAATAGACAGTAGGATAAGAAAAAAGGTGACTCCATTTGTCTATTGAGTCACCTTTTTGTTGAACAACAATTTAATTCACATCCCCTAAATAAACCGGAGACTTTTCATTATTAACATACTTAATGATATGTTTTCTTATCTCTTTCGGGTAAATTTTATATTGAAGCAAATCATGAACAGGTATCCATTCGATTCCTACTTGATGGCTATCTGGATTGGTCGGCTTATGATCATCACCTACTAGGTAGCAAATAAAATAATATTCGACTTGGTGCGCATGAAAATCAAATGAAGCATGCTCGTGATTTTTTCCTATGTACTCGCGAATATGAAGTAGCTCTCCGATGTCTACTTCTTTCCCCACTTCTTCTATACACTCTCTTACTAATGCTTGATGAATCGTTTCACCGTGTTCTTGCCCACCGCCCGGAAACAGATAAAAATATCCTTCGTCATCTTGATTTTTTGTTAATAAAACCTTGTCTCCTTCAATAATAATCGCTTTTGCTGAGTTTCTAATACTCATACATATCCCTCCTAACAAACCTCCTGTATTTTACCATAAAGTGAAACTTTAATCAGTGGGGGTTTTCTTCATCCCCCACTGATTATTAGTTGAACCAATCGGGCTTTTACGGGCAGTTGATTCCCAACCTAACTGCTTTGCTTTTCGCTGAATTTTGAGGTAGGGATCTTACTGCCCGTTAATGCGGGACAAAAAAAGCAGGGCGATCTCAAAAGCTGGTATCATCCGCTCTCGAGATCGCCCTATATAACCATTGATTAGGATGCGTTCGCCGCTGCAGCAGCTTCTGTCATCCACTCTTCTCCAAGTTCTTCATCCAAGACAATATTATAAATCTTCCACTTGCCGTCTGCATCTTTTTTCAAGTGCGCATTTCCTGAAGCGTCCATGTTCACTGTGAAGGACATATCTGGCGATGTAAATGAGACTTTATACTTTAAGTTATCAATTCTCACTTCCGCCACTCGTTTTCTAACCGTCACGATATCAAGAGAATGAGTGCCAATTGGTTCAATGGAAGTAGTTTCTTCCGCTCCTTCAACATCGCCCAACAGCCCCATACTTTCCAATGAGTAAGACAAGTAGTAGCCCGTTGCCGTTTCATGATAAAGTACTTCAAGTGCTGATAGATTTTGTTCCTTCGTCAATTCGTATCCTTCGTTGATATTACGGTTAACAATTTCTGTAACAGCCGCCATATCTTCTCCTAAACCACTTTCTTGATGCATGGCTCTATCAATGATCGCAATGGCTTGGCCGCGAGTCGCATGACTATGCGGCTTAAATGTATCGCCATATCCTTGAACAATTCCAGTAGCCGCTAATTTTCCAATCGCCTCATAAGCAAAGCTAGTCGATGGGACATCTTTAAATGTGTTTGCTGACGCTGGGAATGTGATTGTATGACTGAACGCACGATAAATCATAGCCGCCATTTGATCACGTGTAATATTTGCACCGGGATGAAATTTCCCATCAGAGTATCCCGAAATAATCCCTTGGCTGCTCGCAATACGAACGTAGTCATAATACCATTTCGATGCTTTCACATCCGGAAATCCCTTCGCATTTGCACCCGCCTTAAGAGACAAGGAATTCACTAAAATTTTCGTAAACTGCGCTCGCGTAATTTTTTCATTTGGACGAACGTCAACATATGAATACTCATATATTTCACCATCTTCTTCATACGAATCCGATTGCAAATATCCATCAATGATATCCGTATACACAAAGCGTTCAATAGCTTCATAAAACCGATAATTAGGGCCGATATCTCCAATATCATAATGGTCAATCGACTTTACAGCAGCCGAAGCCGGTGTAGCAGAAAGCAAACCACCTAATAATAATAAAGACATGAAAATTCGAAGTGCTTTCAAATTATGTTCCTCTCTTCCAGTAGATTAATATAAATTGAACTTCAGTATAGCTTGTTAACAACTTATAAAACAGGTTGTTTATACCTATTTACAATGATGAAGTTCTAGTAAATATATTAAAATTACCCTCTAATTGGAATAAGTTTTTTGAACACAACTACTATACAAACGAACAAGAAAAAACAGAACACGCCTATCCAATGACAGGCGTGTTCTGTTTTCGATACTGTTTCACTTTATAGCTTAACAATCGTTCTTCCGCGAACTTTTCCTTCTAAAATATTAGCCAATACGCTCGGAAGCTCTTGCAATGATACTTCATTGACGATTTCATCAAATAACGTTGGTTTTAAATCATCTGCAAGGCGATTCCACACTTGTAATCGTTTATCCATTGGGCATTCAACAGAATCAATACCGATCCAATTGACACCTCTTAAAATGTGAGGCATCACCGTTGTAGAAACTTCTAATCCACCAGTAAAACCACTTGTAGCGACAGATCCCCCATATTTCAAGGAACTCAATATATACTGAAGTGTTTCCCCACCTACAGGATCGATCGCACCTGCCCATTTTTCTTCACGCATTGGAGTAGGCTCTGTATCCATTACTTCGTGACGATCAATAATTTGTTTCGCTCCTAATTGTTTTAAGTAAGCCGCTTCCTTCGCTTTTCCTGTACTAGCTACAACCTCATAGCCCCTATTTGCTAACAGATTAACAGCGATACTTCCCACACCGCCCGTAGCACCAGCTACTAACACAGGCCCTTGATTAGGCTCTAATCCATTATCTTCAAGGCGTTGAACAGATAATGCCGCAGTAAATCCGGCTGTACCAAGAATCATAGCCTCCTTTAATGATAACCCTTTCGGAAGAGGGACAACCCAATCAGCAGGCACACGAGCCACTTCACTAAATCCTCCAAAACGCCCAGTACCTAACTGATAGCTAGTCACAATGACCTCATCACCTGTTTTAAAACGATCATCTGTTGAATTCATAATCGTTCCAGCTAAATCTATTCCAGGTACTAAAGGATAGGATTTTACAAGACTGTTTTCAAATGCCACAAAACCATCCTTAAAATTCACGCTCGAATAAGCCACTCGAATCGTTACTTCCCCTTCTGGAAGATCAGCCATTGTCAATTCCTTCACTTCTAATTCTGTTTGATCATTTACTTTATCTAATACTAGCGCTTGGAAAGTATTCATTTTCTTCATCATATCCTTTCGTTCACATAAAAATCATAGCAACTTATTTTATTTGTATATACAAATGATAAGTGAAAAAAAAGAGTGCTTATTCCTCTTTTTTTAAGATTTCACTCGATTCATAAAGTGCTTTTGCTAGATCGTGACTTCTTTCTTCTCCCAAAATAGATGTATACTTCTTGTTAAATTCATAAAAGTACTTGTCAATGTCTTCACAAAGATTCACACCATTTTCTGTTAAATGTATGTGCGTCTCTTTCCATTTGACACGTCGCTGCACTAAACTTTCCTTTTCTAATTTATTGATGAATCTTGTACTTGTCGAGGGAGCGATTGATAATTTTTCACATAACTCTTTTTGAGTAATCCCTGGATACTGATTCACAATAACAAGTATATACATATACGTCGGAGATAGCCCCGTCTTTGCAAACACTTCCTCGGCTATTTTTGTCATAGAACGAGCAAATCGATTCGCTGTGAAATATAAACACATAGATAAAATAGATTCATCCATTTTCATATATTTTCACCTCTCATTTGCATATACAAATTAACACGTAAAAGATGCCATGTCAAGAGAAGCATCGTATGTCAAATTCAAAAAAACACATAAAATACAGCGGACACAAAAAAAGAAGTTCACCATCTACTATATATAAGCGATGAACTCCTTTTTATTAAAAATGTACATTCTTTCTATCGTTTCATGCTAGCTATCGCTGTTTGAGCTAGTTTGCTAATGGTCATATCATCCATCGGAGGGTTGTGTAAGCCCGCTCGCACATCACGATAATAACGGCTCAGCGGATTGCTGTTTTGTAAGCTTTTCGCCCCTACAATACGCATCGCTAAATCTACAATTTCAATGGCGTGATTCACAACGATATACTTCGCAGCGCCTAATTCATTTGTAATCGATGCATGTGTTGCAGGATTCTCAAACTGGCTAGCCGCACTATATAGAAAATGACGGGCATTCATTAACTTTAGTTCGATTTGGCCTAATTTTTCTTGGACGTGAGGCAGTTCGGCAACAGGGCCTGGCAAACTATTCGGCGAATAGGTACTAGCAAAATGCAGGGCATAATCGCGAGCCGCCTGGGCGATTCCTAAATATACAGCTGGAATATGGAGAGCCCAGCCATTAATTTTATTGCTGCGAGGCCCGTCATTCACTTCCACTAAAGCCTCTTCCGGAACGATAATCTGATCTAAAATAAGGTCATGACTAGCTGTTCCGCGCATCGCCATCACATCCCAAGTTTCTTCAATGGACACCCCTTCTGTTTCTTTAGGAATTAAAAAGAAGCCAACTGCTTGCTTTTCTTCAATCCACGCAGAAGTTAAATAATGTGTAAGGGCATACGAAAGTGTCATAAAGCTTTTCCTACCAGAGATATGCCATTTCCCATCGATAAACTCAGCATTGGTTCCTGGACGCCCACCACGTGTAGGACTACCTGTAATGGCCTCACTAACGGCACGGTTAACGAGCGCACCGTTATGCACGATTTCGTCCGCAAATTGTTGCAGTTGATTTTCAGACCATGCTTGTTTTTCATAAATTTCACCAACAACCCCAAGCTGCCAACCAATCGCTAGAGCGGTTGGTCCATCAAAGCTGGCAAGTGTTTCTTGAAACAATAACATGTCATAAATCCCAAAACCTTTTCCGCCGTATTCTTTAGGTACCGTCAGCTGATTGTAGCCGATCGACAATAAATCTTGAAAACTATCAAAAGGGAAACTATTTTCTTTATCTGCTTGAATACCTCTTTCGATTATTTGTTTTTTTAATCTATGTAATTGATCAATGATTTGTTGCTGATCCGTAGTTCTTACAAAGTCTTGAACGGAATTCATATATAATATCCTCCTAATTCATAGTTAACTTATAAGATTTTATTTAATCATACATAAGACTACTTAAAAAATCCATATATTAAAAAATAAAACATACTTTACAGGTAAGAATTGTTGTGATAGATTACCGATATATTCAAAAAATTAAAAACCTGAATAGTAGGTGAGACCGTGATCAAATTAACAGGCATACATAAACGATTTAAAGACAATGAAGTACTAAAAGGAATCGACCTAGAAGTGAAAAAAGGCGATGTCATGACTATTATAGGTCCTTCAGGTTCTGGAAAAACAACCTTACTTCGCTGTATTAATTATTTAGAAAATCCTGATAAAGGAATGATACAAATTGGCAACGATTTAACGATCAATGCCGAGAAGCCTTCCAAAAAACAAATTTTACATTTACGCCGTAAAACAGCAATGGTTTTTCAGAACTATAATCTGTTCCAAAATAAAACGGTGATCGAAAATATTACAGAAGGCTTAATCGTCGCTCAAAAGAAATCGAAAGAGGAGGCTAATAAGATAGCCAAATCATTGTTAGAAAAAGTAGGACTGATTGAAAAGATGAACGATTATCCATCTAGCCTTTCAGGGGGACAGCAACAGCGTGTAGGTATCGCTAGAGCTTTAGCCTTGAATCCAGAAGTCATTTTATTCGATGAGCCAACTTCAGCATTAGACCCGGAAATGGTGGGCGAAGTGCTGCAATTGATGAAAACCATTGCCCGTGAAGGCATTACAATGATTGTTGTTACACATGAAATAGATTTCGCGCGTGAGGTTGCCAATCATGTTGTCTTTATGGACGGTGGACATATTATCGAAGAAGGCACACCCGAACAAGTCATTGTGCATCCTTCAAAGGAGCGAACGAAACAGTTTTTACGCAGATTAATTAGAGAACCAGAATATATCATTTAAAGGGGCGAGCATGATGAAATTAAAGAAAATTGGCGCATTCCTATTAGGAATAAGCTTAGTAGGCGGTGTGTTTACTGCCTGCGGTTCATCGGAAGAGAATGAAAAAACAAAGGACGGTAAGGAAATCATTAAAGTCGCCTTAAGTGATGAAGTGAATCCGCCATTTTTGTATACAGATGATAAAAATAATCCGATTGGCTATGATATCGATTATTTAGAGGCAGTAGAGAAGAAATTAGACGATAAATATCAATTTGATTATCAGTTTGGTGAGGAAGAAGGAAATTTAATTGGTGTGAGTACCAAAAAATTTGATTTTGCGATCAATTGGTTTTTCAAAAATCCAGAGCGCGAAGCAAAATTTTTATATGGAAATCCTGAATATGGGTACTCGATGACTGCACTGATTACACGAAATGATACAAATGATATTAAAACGTTGAAAGATTTAAAAGGGAAAAAGCTCGCCCCAATGTCTCCAAGTGGCGGCTTACGTACTATTCTCAATAGCTATAATGAGAAAAACCCAAATGATGCAGTCGAAATTGAAACGATAGAGCAGCCATCGAACGCAGATAACTTAAAAGGATTAGCTAACGGCAAATATGATGCGGTCTTTTTAAATATTTCTACATTTGATGCGATTCAAAAGGAATTGAATTTAGATCTTAAAGTAGGTGGAGTCGTTTCAAAAGAACCTGTGTTCATTGTATACAACAAGCAAAATGAAGAGCTTCAACAAGAGATTAATACAGCGACAGAGGAGCTTAAAAAAGATGGGACACTATCAAAGTTAGCTGAAAAATGGTTCGAAGTCGATTTCTTTGAGGATTTAGATTATATCAATCAAGAACAATATAAATTTGACAATGAAAATAAATAGAGAGCGATCAAAGCTCTCTATTTTTTAGGAAGGTGAAATGTGATGGATGCTTCCATTCATCAGTGGAGCGACCTTTTTCAACAGGTGTTAGCTAGGCTCCCTATTACCATTTGGATGCTTGTTGCATCGCTTATTTTAGGATTAGCTTTCGGGACATTGATGGCTATTATACGAATTCGTAAAGTACCGATTTTACATCAGCTAGTAACGGTGTTCATTTCATTTACACGATGTACGCCGTTGCTTGTCCAACTATTTTTAATGTATTTTGGCTTGCCACAATTACTCATGGCTTTCGGTATTTATATTAATGATTTAGCTCCTTTACTATTTGCAATTGCGACATTCTCACTGCATATTTCAGCGTATTTATCCGAAACAATTCGTTCAGCTTACGTTGCGGTAGGCGAGGATCAATTAGAAGCTTGTTATAGTGTTGGGATGACCTATTCCCAGGCGCTACGCCGAGTGATCTTGCCGCAAGCATTCGTGATCTCATTGCCAAACATGGGCAATACAATTATTGAGTTGTTAAAAGATACGGCCCTCGCCTTCACTATTGGTGTCGTGGACATTATGGGGCAAGTTCGTCTGATTATTGGAAATAATTACGGCTTAGGCATGTTTCAAGTATATGTTGTGATTTCGATCGTTTATTGGGGAACGTGTGCATTTATAGAAATCAGCATTCATCAATTAGAACAGCGCTTGAAAAAAGGACGCACGACCGTAGCGAGATCTTAGGAGGAAGATGTTAAATGGAAATATTTGATATAAATTTTGCGATTGAGCATTTTCCTGAAGTATTAAAAGGTGTGCCGGTTACCTTGCTTATAGCCGTTGTGTCTATTATTATCGGCTCCCTTGCTGGGCTAGGATTAGCGCTTCTTCGTGTGTATAAAGTTCCCGTACTCAATCAGATAACAGCCGTTTATATTTCTTTTATACGAGGAACCCCCCTGCTTGTGCAATTATATGTATTCTTTTACGGAATGCCAGAACTGATGAACTGGATCAATCAAACATGGGCTACCACTTGGAATGCAGATGCCATTTCCCCATTGTGGTATGCATTTATCGTCTATTCGATGAACGCCTCTGCCTATACAGCAGAAATTTTCCGCGCCTCCTTAAACTCAGTTGCGAGAGGGCAAATGGAAGCTTGCTATAGTGTAGGAATGACAACGTGGCAAGGATTATGTCGTGTTGTCTTTCCTCAAATGATCGTGATGGCATTGCCCAACATGGGGAATATCTTTATTAATTTGATCAAGTCCACCTCACTGGCATTTGCCGTTAAAGTAGTTGAAATTATCGCTATCTCTAAAATTATCGCTAATCAAGGATATAATTTCTTAGAAATGTACTTAGTCGCCTCGATTATTTATTGGGTGATTTGCTTATTACTTGAAGTAGCATTCCATTACTTAGAGAAATATGTGAGCATATATAAACGAAAAACAACTGCTGCTGTACAATAAAAAGAAGGATAGGGCTGTCCGCTTAGAGACACGCCCTTCTTATGTATAACTAAACGTTTCATATGATAATAAATCCTCTTAATACTTCACAATTTTCGTTATTCCATGCTCTGTTAGATAAGTTTTATTACTTAATTCTACTTTCCAATTTTCAGGATCTAATCGATAGGTCATATATTCATTTTGATAGGTTAGACTACCGACATTTATGTATATATCGCTCGGATTTCTTTCAATTTTCTCCAAATAATAGTCTTCATTATGTTGATTCGGCATATGTAATAATTCTAGCACGTCTCCCATTTCCATATACTTTTCGAGATATAGCAAAAATAGATTTGTATCAGCCCCTACAATCTCATAAATATATGGGAGTGAAAAATAACCTTTTACAACGCCACTCCAACCATATTTTTCTGCATCTATAACATATAGATGCAGAAGGTCTTCTTCTCTCTCAAATACTCTACGATCGTTGTATGCTTGTATTTCAGCCGGTATTTCAAAAGGTGTTGATGAAGCTAAAAATGTGATAGCAGACACTCCTTCTCCTCCTTTCATTCCATTGTCACCGTCTCTATATCCCCCATTTTATTTCGAAAATTTCTCTCTTATCTTCAATTGTCATTTCCCCATCCATAACCTTCGCTCCAAAACATGCATAATGCCCTTGATCACTTTAATTGCTACTAATTAATTTTTCCCATTCCGCAAAAGACAGCTTATCTGTAATATGCTTTAAATGGTTAGGAACTTCCACATAACACATCAATTCTAAACTGTTTCCGTCTGGATCATTGAAATAGACGGATGCATTCCCTTGATTCGGTCGAACAAATGGATGGATCGATTTCCCATCATCAAATGGAACAGCCTCCACGCCTATCGAATCTAACCATTTTAATGACGCTTTCAAATCTTCATATGAAACTCGAAAAGCGATTTGCCGTAAAGAAGGATGATATATAGTTTGATACTCATTTCCTTCCCATAGACCTAACCAACTCTTTCCTTCTTCTATCCAAAAAAACGCCGTACTTTCATTACGCCAAGCTACTTTCAACCCCAAATCCTTATAAAATTTCACCGAATTCTCTAAACTCTTCACCGGCAAATGTGCTTCATATAGCCCCTTGATCAAGTCTTCATCCCCTTAGTTAATATGAATATATTTATCAATTAACATTACAGGAAAATCCAACCACCTTCAATTCTCTTGCAACGGTAGTACTAATGAGATAAAGCGAAAATTAGGTTCATCACCATAACTTAGGGTTGATTCATAATTCGACATGAAACGATATGAAAAAAAGCCACCCTCAGAACCTAGAATTCTAGTTCATCCCGCTACTCCTAAACAAAAAAACAACGGGAAACGACTATATATCGGATCTCGTTGTTTTTTCATGCCCTATTAGAAAGCGGCTATCACATTTTTAATTGATTACATATTCTCCGCATTGACTCTTTTGTATGCATATGTATCTGTATAAATTTCTGCTGTAAGCGGGTTAAGTTTATTTTTACGGATTTTATTAAACTGATAAACTACAAGCGCAATGTTAGCAACTAAGGCTATAAAACTTACAATAAAGAATGCAGTTGGGTTATGAGTAGTAGGTACAGGCGCTGTAACATCTGCGAACTGTGGAACTGTCATAATAAACATCGTCCATAATCCCAACGTATGTGCACGGTGCTGCAACCATGCTCCTTTTTTGATAAAGAAAGCAGGTATTGTACAAGAGAATAGCAGTATGACACCGCAGTAAAATGAATGGTCAGAAATACAGTTATAGGTATAAGCAAAGTTCCATAAGTCATAAGCAATAATCCACGGCCAGATCATATCAGGCCAGATCATATTCTTTGATTTATCTTTAGATATATAAATTCCAACCCATCCACAAATAGCGATAATATTAAGCAGCCCTGCAATACCGTTCATGATATTCCAAGGACCTGACATCAACCAAAGGTTATCTATAAATGCGCCGTTCCACTCTCCATACGTATATACTTGAAAGTCACGAATAACCGCCTCCAAAATATTAATGGCTAAAATTAATGGTGGGAATAATAATACCCACTTTTTTTTAGCTAATGAAGGAATATACCGCAGAGCCATAAACCCAAGACACCCTGCAAGAGCTGAGTAGGTCTTGACCCAGTTGAACCAGTTCCCTGTGCCATACTCATTACCTGGAGCTGCCGTAGTTGGCCAAACAAAAATAGTCAGTACTGTAGGAATAATTAAAAATAATACCAGTCCACCCCACTTAGTAGTGCGACCAAGCTCATTAAACGCCATCAAAGCTAAGAGGATAAATAGAGCTATTCCCCACCCTATAAATCCGATTTCTTCATACAATATGCCCATAACATTTTACCTCCAATATGATATGTAAAATTTGTTTTTTACAGATAAATTATAACAATAAAGTTAATTTTTTTATATAAGTTTGTGAATTTATTCACAATAAAGTTATTTTTTAATAATTCATACTAATTCCACATAAAGAAAAAGTCCTTTTTAATGAATTAGTCAGGTAGTGACCTGACCAAATCCATTAAAAAGGACACGTTCTCATAAACAATATTATAAGAAAAAATTAACGACAGAATCCTTCCTTAAATTATTATTTTATTAATTAGTTAGTGAAATTTGAATGACGTATGAGAAGAATATATTCCAATTTGAGTTTTTTTGGAAAAAGTATTTAATCATTTTATTTTCGTGCTAATTGAAGGCAACTGCTTTTCAAAATACTAGAAATGAATAATACTTTTTAATACTCTGCAGCCATTGCGTCTGCTTTCGTTTTATGAACTGTCCCAAATGGATGTTCAGGCGGTGCATAGATCGTGTAAAGTTTAAGTGGCTTATTTCCCGTATTGATAATATTATGCCATGTACCAGCAGGCACCATGATGGCATAATCATCATAAACCCGTTCTTCAAAAGATAAATGATCCTTCGTATTCCCCATTCGAACTATTCCTTGCCCTTCTTCAATGCGTAAAAATTGATCAACTGTAGGATGCATTTCTAAACCGATATCTTCTCCAGCATTGATGCTCATCACAGTCACTTGCAAATGATTTCCCGTCCATAAAGCTGTACGAAATGTACGATTTTGCTTAGTTGCCTCATCAATATTCACAACAAATGGTTTTGTACCGTAATCTTTCAATACAATGTTGCCTCCATCGTTTGAAAAGTATAGAGAAGCCAATCGATTGACAGGCTGTACTTCCGCCCAATAAATAAATTGCCTTCCATAGTTATCTACAGTTAAGTAGGTATAATACGGACGTGGATACATACAAGGAACATAGTACATCGTTCACACTCCCTTCATAATGATATATAACATTATCCTATGCACTCTGTTTAGACGATGTACGTGAAGAAGCTTATCCAAAGCCAAGTGAATCCACTCATAATTCCCTGCTATTAACCATATATTTAAACAATATAAACGGGCACCTAAGGGAGGATGAGTAGATGAGACAGAAAAAAACAATTCGCTTACGGCGAATTCAGCACCTTGCTCATGAAATTATGGATGAGATGAGCTTCAGGGAAGATTTAAAACCATCTGATCCACTAAAGCTGATGATTGACAATTTATCTCGGGCAATCGGCGATTTGGCAGATCCATTAGGTCATTATTCAATCGACTATGTAGAGGAAAAAGTAGAAAATGCTCATTACCAGCTATTCAAAAATAAAAAAAAGATCCAGTTTCACCCTTAACTCCTTTTGAAAAGAAACATAAAAATAATTTAGCAATTATGAATGAAAATGATATTTATTATCAATAATATAATTAAGGAAGGGTAACCACCTTGATGGTTACCCTAAAAAACTAAGCCTCTGGTACAAATGTTTTACAATCCGTTTCTTCACTATTGGATGCTTGCTTGCCCTTATGACTGACTACATAAATAGCATCAGCATTGCATTTGTTTCCAGAATTCCAAAATTTGCAGTTGTTCACTTCACAAAGAACATCTTGAGCCATAGTATCACACCTCCTCTTTTGTTATCATTAACAAATATGAGGTGGTTGATACTGTTTTTTTATTTATTGTCGTATGATCCTTGTCGAATGCCGTTATTAACTAGTGGAACCTACCATATTAAAAATCATGCACTGTTACACAAAGCTGTATAACAATTCCAAACGGATCTCGTATAATCCCATAGCCCGGACTAAACGAATTTTCTTCAAATGGTACTAGAACGGTCACCTGCTCGTGTTGAACAAGAACTTCATAAAGCTTACTAATTACATGCTTATCTTTAGATTGAATACACAATGAAGAGCTATTACCTAATTGCCAAGGCTGTGAAGTGTCCATCTCCTCCTCCGCAATCATTAATTTATTAGCACCGATTTCCAAAACAGAATGGGTAATATATTCATCTTGACCCTCTTCATAATGAAAATTAGGGCTCATTTCCTTCATTTCTTTGTAATTTTTCTTAAAGAGAACGTTAGCACCTAAATATTTTTCATAAAATGCAATGGCTGCCGCAGCGTCCCCATTCAAAGATAAAAACGGGATAACTTCAAGCTTCATTTTGTTGCCTCCTTCATCCATATTGATTACACTTTCAAGTATAGTCAATAAAGGTGACAAATTAAGGCACCATTAAGCGGGGTTTTTTATGAAAAAATCAGAACGTATCCATCAAATGCTACGCTTCATCAACCAAAAACAACATTTTACCCTCCAAGATTTAATGCATGAGTTTCAAATTTCAAAAAGAACAGCATTAAGAGACATCGCTTCATTAGAGGAAATAGGCGCACCGATTTATGCAGAATACGGCCGAAATGGGGGTTATCGTTTACTTAATCCAATGCAGCTTCCTCCTATTTCTTTTAACAGCCAAGAAATTTATGCACTTTACTTCGCCATGCAAGCCCTTCAAAGCTTTACAAATTTACCGTTTCAAGTATCTTTTCATTCCATTCATGAAAAATTTATCAATGAATTATCGGAAAGCCAAAGGCAAGATATAGAGAGAATGCAACATCGAATATCCTTTCGACATACAGAACAAGTCAAAGATAGTGCACATTTAGAAACTTTACTAACGGCCGCTGTGAAAAATAGCGTATTAAAAATAGATTATCAACAGAGCACTCGTACCATTCAACCAATCGCTATTTACTCGATGAAAGGCTATTGGTATTGTCAAGCTTATGATATCAATAAAGAGGCTTACCGTGTTTTCCGTTGCGATCGTATAACCTCAGCTGAAACAACAAATATCGATCCATTAGTGGATTTAAAAGAAATTACTATCCAAAATGCTCATTCACTTTGGCAGCCATCTGAACAAGGGGTTCCTTTTAAATGTCTAATTAGTCAAGCTGGTATAGAGCAATTTCAACAAGAACACTACCCTTCAATGAAGTTAATCTACGAGACAGAAAATACATATGTGGTCGGTTCGTATGAGCCAACCGAAATTGACTTCATCATTAACTATCTTGCCCGCTTTGGAAAATCGCTAAAAATAATAGAGCCTATCACTTTGAAAGAAGAATTAAGACAATATTATAGAGATTTAATTGATACTATTTAAGTGAACAAAGACTAATGTCGCAACGCCTTTGTAACCTGCACCTTGCGACCTACGTCTTACGCTTCTTCTATCATGTTAATGCGGGATAAAAATAGCGCCGACTTCTTTTTAATAGAAATCGGCACTTCGTTTAGCGTGATGCTTTTGGTGGTTGGCATACGTCACATTTACGTTGGTTATTTTTCTTGAATTTCGTAAATGTTTTTTCAAAATTGCTGCCACATGCGCATTTAAATAATAACTTTTGAGAAAAACCATGATATTCCGTCGTTAATAACTTACTTTCCGAATTGTTCTCAACAAATTCTTTAATTTTTTCGATCGTCCATCTTTTATTCATTCTCTTACACCGTTATTCCCCTCTATATTTTATCACTGAATAAAAAGAATTCAGCTTCCTGTGTACAGTTCAGACCCTTAGCGAGCCGCGAAAACCTCTAGCGGCATAGTAGGAGTCTGCTCCATTATGATACACGAAAACATGCCCGAAGCGATAATCGCAAAAAAGGGCACCACCGAGTTCTCTAATATCAGAAGGTGTTTGCACCCAACTCGACGTTTTCTTATCAAAACTTTCAAGCGTCTGCAACGCTCGATATTGTTCTTCCGTTAATAGCTCAATGCCCATGGCAGCTGCCATATCGATCGCATTATTTTCTGGTTTATGTTTCTTTCTTGATTCGAGCGCTTCACGATCATAACAAACACTTCTGCGACCTTTAGGACTTTCCGCTGAACAATCATAAAAAATGTATTCGTCCTTCTTTTCATCATAATCAACAACGTCCGGTTCTCCAGCGGTCGTTTCCATTTCATTGAGCGACCATAGCTTTTCAGTATTAGCCTCTAGCTTTTCTTGGATTTTAGCCCATTCAAGCCCTTGATGACGATGCATATTTTTCTCAAAACGGTCTTGTAATGCTTTAAGTAACTCTTCAAGTTGTTCTAATGACAATTCCTTTTTATTACTATTCGTCATATTACGTCCTCCTTGTTGTCGTGCAATTTGATATCCCCCGACTACTTTGCTCCTGTTTTTAACAGAATTTGTTCAATTTCTTTAAAACCTTTCTCGCGTGCATGTTGTAAAGGAGTGACATGATCTTTATCAGGTATGTTCACATCTGCTCCATAATCGATCAATAGTTGCACCGTTTGCTGCTGTTTCTCGTCTCCATCATTCAATATAATCGCTTCTAGTAAGGCTGTCCAACCGAGATTATTGATATGGTTCACATCAGTATCGGTATTAGTAAGAAGTTCTTTGACCACATTCACATATCCATGCTCTGAAGCAGGAATCAAAGCCGTTCCTCCATAGCGATTAGTAATCGCTGGATCGGCACCTGCTTCGATCGTTAGTTTTAGAATATCAATATATCCTTCTGCACCAGCATACAAGAAGGGATTATTTCCCATGTTATCCTGGATATTAACGTCCGCACCCGCGTCAATTAGAAGTTTGGCTGTTTCAACATCATTATTATAAGTAGCAATCATCGTAGCCGTACGTCCTTCTGAATCCTGGGTATTAATATTTGCCCCTTCTTCAATAAGCTTGTTGATCATGGCTGTTTCTTTACGTTCTACAGCTTGAATCAGTTGCTCATTCACACCCTTTTCGCTCTCCTTTTCTTGCTTATTTCCCTCTCCTTCGTTATCCGACACACAGCCTTGAAGGATGAAAAGATATCCAAGGACTATTATTAGTCGCCCCCACACGAAATACACCCTCCTATATTCTGTTTTTTCATGCTTCCGTATTAGCTTCAGATACTCCGAAAAGAAGCCCTTGATTATCTAAACAATAAGCAAAGTACCCCATAGCGGGAATAGCGGTTTTAGGTACAACTATTTGTCCACCATTTTCAGTCACTTTTTTTAAGTATTCATCAATTGAAGGTACTTCGATAGAATTAGTAGTTCTCGTAGCACCGTCAGGAGACTTCATTAACCCACCATCGATACCATGTTTACTGCTCTCGCCCGTAATAATAAACCAATAATCTTGTGGGCCAGGCATCTTCTCAAACTTCCACCCAAAACTATTTGTATAAAATTCAATTGCTTCTTCAGGGTTAGGCACTTGAATTTCAAATCTTAAAACTCTACTCATTTTAATACCTCCCTTTGTTCTTTAGTTTCAGTATATCATCTATAATCTTTTTTCTATAAACAGAAAAGGAGCTTATTTACTCCCCTTACATACATCGTATACAGATATTTTATAACTTAACAATCGTTCTTCCCAGGCGTAGAAAGGAAGCCTCTAGCGCATAGAACGGATTGGCGTAGTAATTGAAAAAAATCCATTTTGAATGGATCAAAATGGATTCTTTCGGCTTCGATTTTACGGCCTTCTCTAATAAGCATCTAAAGTCAGACTTGTCTCTAACGCTAGTTCAATCATATCATTAAGAGCCACTTCTCGTTCTTTTGCCGTAATAGTTTGATTGGTTAGGTCGTGGTCTGTAACCGTTAAAATAGAAAGTGCCTTCGCATTAAATTTAGCAGCAACTGTATATAAAGCGGCTGTTTCCATATCACTCGTTAACACTTGGTAAGACGCTAGATTGGCTCGTGCTTCCTCATCCCCGTCATAAAATTGGTCATCTGTTACTACTAAACCCGCTTTAATCGATTGATTTAGTTTCATCCCCATTTCATAGGCACTTTTTAGTAATTCAAAATTAGCTAATGGGGCATAAGAATAATTTCCAAAAAGATGCTTATACATATTAGAATTCGTACATGCCCCCATCGCCAAGACAATATCCATCTGCTTCACATCTGGGTGCTTTGTTCCACTAGAACCGATACGAATTAAGTGCTTAACACCGTACTCTTGAATTAATTCAGTTGAATAAATCGATATAGACGGCATGCCCATTCCTGTTCCTTGTACAGATATACGTTTCCCTTTGTACTTCCCTGTGAATCCAAGAATACCGCGAATGTCATTATAACAAACAACATCTTCTAAATACGTTTCCGCTATATATTTAGCTCTCTTAGGGTCTCCAGGCATTAAGACCGTTTCTGCAATATCGCCTTGATTCGCTTCAATATGAAAACTCATCTTCCCTCTACTCCTTTCTAGCTAACGATGCTTTTCTCTAATCCTTTTGTTGGATCATTCGCCTCTTTATAGTCTCTTTTCCACTCTAATAATCCATCAATACTAATAAATAGATTAATTAAATTAAGAATAATCATGACGTATAATCCAGTTGTTGCACAAATGACTGTTAAGATAATGTTCATAGCGATCCATGTATACCAGTTTTCAATAAACTTCTTGCTTAATAAATATTGTCCAACTAGCCCCAGAACCGCTACAAGAGCGTCTAAATACGGACTAGTGGCATCTGTATATCGAATTTGAAAGAATGACCAAACTGCCGTAGCAATCAGGATGACAAACGACCATGCCATAATCCCTTGCCTAGATAATTTCCTTGTTGGCGCCACATCTTCTTCACCTTTATTTTTAATCCAGTAGTACCATCCATAAACATTAAATAATAGTTGAACAAACGAAAGGACGACCATGGCATATAAACCGGTTTGAAAGTAAATATACATAAAGCTAGTCACGGTGATCGCACCAAATAAGAAGTTAATTACTTTTTGACGTGCCAATAGCCAAACATTCAGCACGCCCATTACGGAAGCAAATATTTCAATATAGGATGAGTTCATGTACAAACCCGCTACTATACATACAATTGTTGAAACAACAACAAACAAAGGGTTTTTGATCATTTTTAACACTCCTTTACTAATTATGGTGATGAATAAATCCTTTCGAAAGGGTTTTCATTTTTTCCAGTCAATCATGCTTTAACCTTTCTTGATCTCGTATGATGACAACGTGATTTTGTATATCAATAATCTTCTTTTCTTTCAAGCTAGATAACACCCTGTTAATGCTTCTTTGTGTCACTGCGAGCTTTTCACTAAGTTCGTGTTTGTCGATTGTCACCGCTATCCCTTCAGGACCCCTTCTGCCTTTAGGAATCTGTTCTATTAAATTTTTACAAATTAAATCTTGTAAAGAATACAGCTTATGATTTTCATCTTTCTTCGTAATGGTATAGGAAAGTTCCACTGTTTTTTGAATGAAGTAATGGTTGAAATTCTGATCTAACTTTAACCACTCTAAGAAATCATCACGTTTCAAAGAAATAATCGTAACATCTGTGACTGCTTCGACATTGCTCATAAAAGCTTGTTGATGAAAGATCTCTAGCTCTCCAATCATGTCACCCGTTTGATAAGTAGTTTGCACATACTTTTTTCCATTTTCAGCAACAACATAAATGTTCGCTAGACCTTCAACGATAATGCTGAACGTATTGTAAACCTCACCTTGATGAAAAATTTTTGAACCGCTTTCAAAATGTTCTACACACCAACTTTTTAATATCTCATATGGACAATACTTAAGCATTTCATATATTTTTTTGTTACTTTCCACATAATTACTAATCAATTGTATTTTCATGAACTCACCTTCATTATATATTTTTGTTCGATCATAAAGACAGGACATTCATCTCTATATTTTCCATAAAATCCTTCTATTAGTGTTTCAAAAAAAAGAAATCGGGACACACGTCCTAATATTCTTTCTTTGAGCACACGTATAATGACAAAGATAAGCGCATGTTTTGAAAAAAGATCGATCAAAACACGCGCTTATCTTATATTATCAGACTATTAAAGATGGATCTTTTTCTATTCCTCCCCTTTTATTTTCCAAATCAATAAAAAAGGGGGATTTGCCAACTTTTTTAATCTGTTTATTGAATACTCAACATCAATGCTAAGTACATGGAAATAACAAAGAATAGACTCATGCCAAATGCTAAAATTGCAGGTGCTTTCTTCATAAATGACCATAAAAGTAGTACTAAGAAGGCAACAGCTAAAGAAAACAAAAGTCCACTCATCGCATTTAGTCCAAACTCAACAGCTACAGGAGTTTGTAACGTACCACCATAGACATATTGAAAAAGAGGAGTCATCCCGTTACTTTTTAAAGTTGCATCAATTCCGTAAGCCGGGGGCTGTTGACCAAGAACGGCAGTAGCTGTGAAGGTGAGCAACAATACTACACTTTCCGCTTTCACCCATGGAATAAGCTGAAAGGAAAGATCCTTTTGAAGTTGTTTCTTCGCCCAAAAGCCATTGATGAAGGCAAAAAAGAAGATCGGAATAATAATTAAGTGTTTAAGCAACATTGATTGTCCGTAATTCAACACCCAAGCATTGGCGTAATCTTTCACCTCTATCACTAATGTCATCATCACAAATCCCGTTAGGATCGTAAGAAGAAAACAGATGATCGCTACAGGTGTAAACCATTTCAAAAATGATAGCCAGTTTTCTTTATTTTTTGAGAACCAGCTGACCACCAACAAAATGCCCACCCAAACACTAACAGAAAGAAAATGAATAGCGTGATAAATAGAGCCCGCTATTTTGTCTAAAGACGCAGAATGCCCAGCCCAACTCAATATAAAGATGAGAAAAACCGTAAAGACAAGAGCAATAAGCGAATAGCGTTTATTCTCGAAAATCGGGAAAATAGAAACAAATATATAAAGGAAAAACGAAACAATAAATGTTAGAATCCAAGCTTGTCCCACTTCAAAACTGGAGAACACATTTTGAATCGATAACGATAAGCCTATGTTTTCTTGAAGCATGGAAATTAAATAGACAACGGGCATTAAGGAGAAAAAGACAACCCCTAATATGGCTAGTTGAACTCCTCTTTTAGGGAGATTGATCATCGGTTTTTTACCATCTGGAATCAATTGGATAATAAAAACTCCCATTAAAAAAGCAAAGCAAACATACAATAACAATTCGGTTAGATAGAGAACATAGATCATTTTTTCCCTCTTCTAATCAACCAGACAGCTGTTTGAACGGCCGCAAAAAGTAAAAAGCCGGTTATAATCGAGATAACAATACTCGGATTTGTCTTGCTTTGCTCTTCTTTGTCGACAACTGATGATTGATTGGCTTCTTTCTCTGTTTTATCAATAGTAGCTACTTCCTCTTTTGACTCATCTATGACACTCGGTTGCCCTTCAGCTTTATTGCCCTGTTTCTGTGCAACAGTAAATGTGTATTCTCCTTTAATGAGATGTCCATCTTCTCCGACAATGCTCCAGTTTACCGTATAGAGTCCTTCTATCAACGACTCACTTGTCGTTCCAATCAGTTTATTTTTATCGATTTGCATATCTTCAAGCGCAATTTCTGTGCCTTTTTCGTCAAATAGCGTGAACAAACTACCCTTTTCAATGGATGTATTAAACTCCATTGTAATTTCTTTCACTTCTCCTTTGACCGTCTCTCCCTCTGCCGGATCAGCACTTTGCAATCCAGTATGAGCAGAGACCGTTGTTGAAAATGCCATCCACAGACATAGTAATAAACACATAGCTTTCCTCAAAACATTTCACTTCCCTATACATAACAATTTTTTGATTCTTAGTCATTTATTGATACAACGATCGTGTATCACCCCCACGACAAACCCTATAAGGTTCGTGAGCTACACTGTTACTATACTGCAAAAATTATTAACACCCAATGTATTTTAGTATCTTTTTCTTAATAACTCAATATATTTTACAAGCTGGATTATTTAACCATTAGGTGTAATTTCAGAGGAAAGTTTGAATAAAAAGTCCCCTTCGATCTTTATTTAACAACGATTAAAAAACTCCATTTTGAAAAAAGATTGATCAAAATGGAGTTAATCTATTTAAATTTACTGAATCTGTTTGAGAAATACCTAAAAATAATGAGATCGCCAAGGTATTTGATATTGGAAGTTCATCTATAACAGCTTGCCAATCATCAGAGGACTGACCTAATCCATGAAGAAAAATCAATTTCATATTCAACTAATCCTCCTAATTAAGGACACCGTGCAATAAGCAAGTATTTCATTTGGAATAAATAACCTTTTTATTATACTGAATATATTTAATAAAAAAAGCACCCAAATATCGAGTAGCTTTCATTGCTAATGGCGCTAACCCAATACCTATAATAAAAAGAATACCGCTACTAATTGTTTGAATAATATCAAATTCTTGTAGGCCCATTTGATTGACTACTATTAAAATAATTGGAGATAACACAAACGAAACAACAATAGTCCACAAAGAAAATAATAGTGAAACTAACGTTATTGCAATTCCTAAAAATATGACAATATTAAAGAATATGACTCCGAACAAAGCAAAATAATTAATTCTTTTCATAAATATCACCTCCAATTTCCGAAAAATTGTTCATTGTAAAAATTTTCTTTTTCACTCACTTTTTATTATAATCAAACTTTTTTAGATAAAATCAGACTCTAGACCGATTTCACATTCCTATTTTTAGATAAATGACTTGATATATCAATGTTCTCTTTATATTTTGCCTTATCAAATTAAACACTAAAAAGCACAGTACGCGGTTATTCAAGCATACTGTACTTTAGTGAGAGAACTATTACTGGTTATTATTTTTTCTTGCTTTTGCTCTTTGATCTGCTGCTTTTGAACGTTCTTGAGCAACTAAATCATCCCGATCAGCCAGCTCTTGCGAAAATTCAACATCTCGACCATCTGATTGAAAAGCTCCAGCTGTATTCGTCACTCGATCATTATCGCTTTTGAACATGTTAAAAAAACCTCCCATTATAATGTAATACTCATATAGAATGTGTAATTTAAATTAACTTCATTCATTTTTTGCTTAGGATTCATAAAACTCGAATGTATTTTTCTCTAAACATATTGCTTCATCGGAATTTTTGATAATAATATCAAAACGCTGACTGTACGGATGCATAAACACTTCGTACTGAATCCGACGTTCTTGATGAGACTGCCTTAAATAATTGATATCGGCTCCCCTTTCAACGATATCACGACTAGATCTTCTCATTAATTCCGTTTCGCTATCTGTATAAAAGTAAATTTTCAAATCAAATAAATCGGGATTAATAAATGCGACATTCATTCCTTCTACAATCGTTACTTTGTTTTTTGAAGAAATTAACTCGCTTTTCATATAATGCGTATCTATCGTATATAAATCTAAACCAGCTCTAACCATCTGAACATCTCTTTCTAAAGCAGGCAAATGATGCGCTGACGGATGACAAGCCGTCATTTTATAATGATGATCTTCATTTTGATATGTATAGTGAATAATTGCATGCTTTCGTATGTTTGAATCCACAATGTATGGATCTGTATTAATATAACTCACTTCATTTTGATTTAGTTGATTTACGAGCCTATTAGCAAACGTTGTTTTTCCAGCAGCACCATGCCCCGAAATGCCAATAATAATCTGTTTATCTGTCATACCGATCCAATTTATGATTTCTTGTAATAATTTATCCATTATGCTCCCCCTCGTATATGCAATCATGCAGCGCAACAATAATGCCAACTTAAAGCCAGCTATTTTCTAACAAAAAAATGAACCTCATTGGTCCATTCTTCTCAAGAGGGACAAAGGCTAATGTTGCAACGCCTTTGTAACCTGCATCGTGCAGACCCGAACCAATCGGGCGTTTACCGGCTGTTGATCCCCCCACCTACACGCTTGCGCTTCAGTTCATTCTCCTGCCATGTTGAGGTGGAAATCTTACAGCCCGTTAATGCGGGATAAATATTATGTAGATAACATTATAGCAGAAGTTAGCTATGCTTAGTAGCAGATTAAGCAATCAGCGCGCTTATGCAGTATAATCGGATTGAATCTCCATGTACTGGAGATAGTAAAATAAGGTGTTGGAGGTGAGTCATTTGCATTCAAACAGCAACATGGATTTTCAGAAACAATATGTTTCTGATTGTAGAGCTGAGGCTGGTACCTTTTCGATTGGGGAAGTGGCCAAAATGGTTGGAATTCAGGTCAGAACCGTCCGTTACTACGATGAAATTGGATTAGTCAAACCTACTAGCTACACAGAAGGGGGACATCGATTATATACGGAAGAAGATATCTGGCGTTTAGAGCTGATTATTACTTTGCGCTATCTGGATTTTGGCATTGATGAAATAAGCCAGCTCATTTCTGGAGAATTACCGGTTGAAAAAGCACTTGACTGGCAGATCGAATCACTCACGACGCAGGTTAGCGCGCTTACGAATATGATTACGATTTTACGTCAAGCGAAACAGCACCAAGAGCATTCCCTACGATACCTTTACGATCTCGTGCATGAAAAAGCATTAACCATCGAAAAACGGAAACAGTTCATTTCTGAGAAAGTAGAGGCCTTGAACATGTTTGACAGGATTCCTTCTGAATGGAGAAATCCAATGTTATTTTTTTTCAACAAGTATGTCGTCCATCAGCCTAAAACAACCGCTAAACAAACGGCTGCATGGCAAGAGCTGCAAGAGCTCATGAACGACCCTCAGTTTGTAGCGGATCTCAAAAATGTCGAGTTGTTGTTCTCTCATGTCGTCCATCAGCCTCGAGATCATGCGTCTATATGGATCAGAAAGCTTGAAAATATCCAGGATCGGTTGAATAATGCATTGAAGCAAAAATGTTCAGCGGGAAGCCAAGTTGTACAGAGCATTGTCGAGGATATGGCCATGCTGTTTGCGAATTCAGAGCAATTGGGCCCTAAAGAAGAGTTCTTCCATCGCTTTGTCGAATATTGTGAGAGTACTCGAACAAAGCCTCTCGAACGATGTAATACGTTATGCGCCATCATTAGCCCGCAATATCACCAGCTGTATAAAGGAAATCTCTTATTATATCAAGGTGTCCAATGGAGACTTCAGCGTCAATAAGCCCTTCACGGATCATCGAGGGCTTAAGGCCCTCAACGATTCATATATAAGGCTTAATCTTTTTGCAGCGTGTAGTCAGGATGCTCGCCAATATTTTTCTCCAATAGCTTAAAGGGCTGCTGTTTCAAATAATGATTAAAGAAGTCCAGCGAGTAATCGTTAATGATACGGTGAACCTTTCGTATATTGACGTCTACCATCCGCTCGAATAACGGTGAGAGCAAGTAGAAATCAGTGAAGCCCACATGGTCATTTTGATTTATTGTCAACCAGTAATTCCCGCCCTCTGTCACATGATCGTACCGGGCAAGCACACGTTCCATCATCTGAGCTTGCTCCTGATCTGTCATCTGCTGAGCAATATTTAAAGAGTGATCAGCACTCATTAATAGAAAAGGCTTCTTCAAACCTTCTTCAAGAACTCGGAGCTTACCATAGAGGACCCCATCCATATTAATGGCCGCTTTGATTCTATCGTCTCTCATGAGCATTTGGGTACTTGTTGCCCCACCGAAAGAGTGACCGAACATCCCCACGTTCTCCATATCCATTCGTCCCGTAAAACGTTGGTTCAGATCATTTGTGGCCAGCTTCTCCAATTGATCGAGTGCGAACTTCGCATCCTCTACCCATCCCTCATTGGCTTGATCTAAATAGTCGGCTGAATCTTTATCTTGCGGCACATAGTAGGCTACGCGCCCATCGGCAAAAACGGTTGCTGCACTACTGTAAGTGTGATCGATCCCTACCACGATATAGCCCTGACTGACTAATTGCTCGATCTGAAAGGTGTTCTGGTTCTTAAACATAGTAAATCCATGAGAGAACAGTAGTACCGGATAGACAGATTCCAGATTGGAAATCTCTACGTTTTCGATGGCATGCGTCTTCACATGACCAAAAGTGGTAAACAATAACTCCGGCATATTCAAAGCCTTACTCAATCCCTCTGCATATACATCCCCGTCGGATAGATAAGGGACTAGCTTGCCTTTCGCTTTCGAATCGGCAGGGTACCAAATTTGTACTACTACCTTTCGTTTGTCACCAGACTCAGGCGTAAACGTTTCTTCACGCTGTTCATCTATCCATTCATATGTAACCGTGCCTATTTTGTACGGACCCGTTGGCTTTTCGAAGGTAAATACCGGAAGTATGAGCGGCAACGCCACGGTCACGAATGAATAAATTATCGCTAGCACTGTCACCGTTATAAGTTTTACACGGGATGCTTTTTTCCCCACCCGCTCATCAGACTTCGCCGGATTGGACATCAATCTGCCAACTAC
Organism: Bacillus sp. Hm123; assembly: GCF_051842975.2. NCBI lineage: Bacteria > Bacillati > Bacillota > Bacilli > Caryophanales > Bacillaceae > Bacillus > Bacillus sp. Hm123. The sequence goes on along the minus strand of NZ_CM200277.1, from coordinate 186,947 downwards.
AACCGCTAACGGAACTACGGTCATCGCATAAGCCGGAATCATCTGCCAGCGTATTCCTTCTATAATCCCATGCAGCAGCATAATGATGGCAGAAACGCTGAAACCAATAAGCAGCCCACGTAGCAGCTTTCTCTTGGAAAATATGATCCATCCAACCATCAAAATATTGAAGACAATAAATATCATCTCAAAAAACCTCATAAGAATTGAACCTCCTCGTTCACATTAGCTTCTTGCTAACTTAAACGATACAATATCCAGTAGGTGAAGATTCAAGCCTTATCCTATTGATCCATTCACTGCCCTTTATCCAAAAAGCGAATCAGAAATATTTAAGGTGTCTTTTGATTTATTTTCATGCTAGTATTCGTTCCAACATCACCAAAAAGTATCGTCCGACGTCAACACAGATATCCGCTGAAGAGCTTTTATAGTAAAATTAACTAAAAATAAATTTTCTAAAGAGGGAATCTCAAATGAATAACAAACAGTGGAGAGTAGGAATTTTTCTATTTGATGATGTAGAGGTTTTAGATTTTGCAGGACCATTTGAAGTTTTTTCAGTAACAACATTAGAAAATGATGAAAAACCTTTTGTTGTTGAAACGGTATCAGAAAAAGGAAACTTAGTAGAATGGAATATGATATTGTAATTTAAATCATTATTGAACAAACGGTGCGATTTTTGAAAAAGAAGTAAGAGGTTGGTACATATTAGTCATGACTAATATGTACCAACCTCTATTTTATAAGACTTTTTATGAATTAGGTCTTGATAAAAAGCGTAATCCATATTCTAAAGAAAAACCCCATACTTTTTAGTACAGGATTTTGATCAAACTTTGTTTCAAAGCTACAGAAACTCACTATAACAAATTTCTTGCCGATTCTATAAAGGCCCTTAACGATGGTGAAATCCATTTCTCTTGATGCCACAACATTTGAGTAGCAAATCGGATTTCAGATAAATCCCAAGGCAAAGTAACTAGTTCCCCCCGCTCCAACTCTCCCTTTAGCGCCATTTCAGGTAATAAGGCAATACCAAGCCCAACCATTGCACACTGTTTAATGGCCTCTACACTATTAAACTCTAGTTCCGTCAAGCTATCAGCACCTTTTCGCAATAACGTGCGATAGAAGAACGTCCGATAAGAGCAACCCTTTTCACTTAATAGCATATGCTCCCTATTAAAATCTTCTATGCTTAATGTAGAGCATGAAGCTAATGGATGATCAGGGGAAACGACCATAAGAAATGATTCGTCCAATAAAAGCTCTGTATGAAGGTCCGTAGATAGGATCGGTTCATCCAGTATAAAGACCACATCAACATTTCCTTCTCTCAGACTCTGCTTCAAATTGTGACTAGATAGAGGCCTAAACAAAAGACGAACGTGCGGATATTGTTCACGAAAATGCCGGAGTAACGCGGGTAGCCGATATGTACAGAGTACTTCGTCTGCACCAATAGTAATCGTACCAGTTAATTCTCCGCTCTGACTTGAGACATACCGAGCCTCCTCTATATCATTTAAAATTTTGTTAGCATAGGGTAACAATTGATGACCTGCATCTGTTAATACGACACTCTTGCCTAAGCGATCCAGTAACTTAACCCCCAACTCTTCTTCTAAAGCCTTGATTTGCATAGTTACAGTAGACGGAACATAGTTCAATACTTCAGCAGTGCGGCTAAAGCTGCGTGTGGAAGCAAGTGTCCAAAATGTTTTTAGTTGGCGAATTTCCATTAGAACAGCACCTTTCAATTCAAAAAAATTGAACATTATAATCAAAAACGTTTCGTTGTTTTGATGGTAACAGTATCGTAAAGTAAAGATCAAGTTTCACTATAAATTCTTTTATAATAAAGGAGAGTTGAATCATGAAAGATTACGAAATTTATTCGTTAGGAGATATTGTGCTGCAATCGGGGCAAAAACTGCCTCAAGCCTTTCTTGCTTATAAAACCTACGGAACTCTAAATTCAACGAAGTCAAATGTAATTGTCTATCCTACCTGGTTTGCTGGCCATCACACTGATAATGAGTGGTTAATTGGCTCCGGCAAAGCACTCGATCCAGACAAATATTTTATTATTGTGCCTAATATGTTGGGAAATGGTCTATCATCTTCTCCAAGCAATACACAAGCCCCTTTTAATAAAGGAAATTTCCCGCTCATTACGATTTATGATAATGTTCAGCTACAACATCGACTCGTAACGGAGAAATTTGATATTAAGAAAATTGCTCTAGTCGTTGGCTGGTCTCTCGGTGCGCTGCAAACCTTTCAATGGGGAACAAGCTATCCTGAGATGGTCGAGCGGATTGCACCGTTTGGCGGAACAGCAAAGACTAGACCACATGCACAGGTTGTCTTTGAAAGCCTTATCGCATCATTGCAAGCGGACTCCAACTGGAAGAAAGGCTTCTATACCCATCAGCCTACAGCAGGACTTGCCGCAATGGGACGCGCCTATGCTCCGTGGGGGTTTTCTCAAGCTTATTATTTAGAGCAGCTCTATCAGGCAGAAGGATACTCGACGTTAAAGGCCTATTTGGAAGACTATTGGGATCAAGTATTCCTCACCTTCGATGCCAACGACTTAATTGCCATGCTCCGTACAGGGATTAACGGCGACATTAGCGCCAATCCCCGTGACAACAGCAATTTTGAACAGGCATTAAACCGTATCACCGCCAATGCCCTCGTTATGCCCGGATCAACCGATCTATTTTTTCCTCCAGAGGATAATGCATATGAAGTGAAACACATGCCTAACGCTGTTTTTAGACCAGTAGAATCCAAGTGGGGACATTGCTTTGGAATCGGACAAAACGAACAAGATTCTCTCGTGATAGACAACCATCTGAAACAATTTTTACAGTTGTAATAGTGAATGTCCTTATCTAATAACAGAGAATTAGCTTATACTTCTTCTAAGTTTGCATGACACTTCGTTTTACCGTATAGAGCTGATTGTACATCAAAGAAGTTTGACTAAGTGTAGCTTTATAATACAAATTTCTTAAAATATGCTCATATTAAAAACCATGGAATCATCTAGTTTAGATGCTCCATGGTTTTGATGAAGTGCGTTTAAGTTTTATACTTTAGCTGCCCAAATTTCTATTTCAATTTTTATCTCAGGTAAACCTAACTCAGCAATATATCCAATCGTCATTGCCGGATAATCATTTCCAAATAATTGTTCCCACTCTGAATATAAGAACTCCCAATCAATTTTCTCAGTAGCCCATACGTTCACTTTAATAATGTTTTCAGCGCTTAAATCCTCAGAATCTATTACTGTTTTTATATTGATAAACGTATTACTTACTTGTTCATTCATAGTTTGTGGAAATTGTCCATTTCGATCTACACCGATTTGACCTGATGTCACGTATAACTCTGCATTCCTTGGAATCTTTGTAATATGTGTGTAATTGCCAACTGGTGCAGGCGCACTTGTTGGGTTTTTTCTTGTGATTTTTTCGTTTTCCATTTATTTACCTCGCCATTTAAAAGATTTTTCTGCAGTTTTGCCTAGAAAATCAAATTTGGACACACTTCACCCTTGAAAAGATTTCTAGAAAAAAACAGCAGTGGAGTATCCATATCCGCAAGATAAAAACTTAAGTGATTTTTTCTTCATGGGTGAACACTCCTCTCTCTTAAAATGACAAGATTTTTGATAATTATTATTTTATAGGAAATAGGTTCTTTACGCAACTTAAATACTAATCTAAGGTTTATTCCGCAAATCTTCAAACAAGGCTTATAATTGTAGTTTTAGAATAAAGTTTGATTAAAAATACCATAAAAACCTAGATTTTATACAAAATAAAAAGAATCCATTTTGAAAAAAGATTGATCAAAATGGATTCTTACCCAACAGATTTAAATTTAGTTTTTATAAAAAAGTTTAATCACTTTCAAGGTGCCTAAATATTTTCGACTTGACTTACAAATGATATAGTGACCTCTATTACGTGGCATGAGGGTCAAGTATTTATCTTTTTTAAACGGTGCAACTTTTTTAAAGCATCGCATCTTTTTTATAAAGTAACGGTAAGCTTATTAAAAGCATAACAATCCCTAGTGCTAAAAAATATAGTGGCATCGCAAGGATTGTTCCGTTATGGAAAACGCTCATACCATAGATTATAGCGCTGACGAGTAAATAATAACCTAAGCTAAATATCGCACCCGCAGAACCAATGACGTCTTGAAAATCATTGAGCGCTAAGCTTAAACAATTTGGTAAAGCGGTACCTGTACCAAATAAAATAATGAACACACTAACAATCATGATTGGCATTTGTAATGAAATCGGTAAAAAATGTACCGATGTAGCGAACAATGTACCGATGAGCATAATGGCTAACCCGCGTACGATAATCTTCTCAGGTCTTGTGTGGCTAACGAGTCGTTTAGAAGCAAGAGCACCTGCGATAGAAGCGAGCGCAACGATAACGCCTAAAAAACCATACATCGCACTTGTTAGTGTAAAGTATTGCGTAAAAATAAACGGTGCTTCAGTATAATAGCTAAATAATACACCGTTAATACCGCCAATTAATGCGCCATAGACGAGCATTTGTAATCATGCGCTTCACTATTGGTAGTATGGGCTTCATTTCGATTGTAGCAAGCATTGTTTCAGGTAAGCGTAAAAACGCATAGCAAAATACAATAACGCTCATAGCAACTAACACCAAAAATACAACTTTAAAGCCAAAATAATAATCGGTAAAACCACCGATTAACGGGCCAATGGCTGGTGTGAAGGCAAGGGCAGCTGAAATTTGAGCAAACAATTTATGACGCTCAACACCCGAAAAGCTTTCGCGTAAAATCGTTTGTGTTACGACAGAGCCAACACTTGCACCAAACGCTTGAATAAAGCGTGCGACTAATAAAACCGCCATTTCATTTGCTACTAAACAAAGTACGTTACCAACAAAATATAAAAACAGCCCATAAAGCATTGCCTTGCGACGACCGATTCTATCAGATAAACGCCCAAAGAAAAATACTCCGAAGGCAAAAGCGATAAAGTACACACTCATCGTAAGCTGTGCATCACTCATAGAAGTTTCAAACGCTTCTGCGATAGAAGGTAATGATGGGCTAAAAATAGTTTCACTAATTTGTGGGAAGCCTACTAATACAATCAGTAATAATAAGCTAGGTGTTTTGTTTCCGATGTTTTTCTTCAAAATAATCCTCTCCTAGATAATTATAGGTTTGAAAGAAAAACATCGTAGCTTGGGAAATGGTGGCTTCACGAGTTTGATTTTTTCTAAATCACTCATGAATTCACTTCCTTCTAAATTAAAAATACGTAAAAAATTATACCATCCAAAGGGATAAAACGGTGCGACTTTTTTTATAAACGATCGAACTTTATTCCAAACCAAAAAAACCTCTTAAGGAAATATTATCCTAAGGGGTGTAGCTTTAAAATAAAGTTTGATTAAAAACACCTTGAAAACCCACATTTTACGTTAAATCAAAAGAACCTATTTTGAAAAAAGATTGATCAAAACAGGTTCATTCTTTGTGAAGCACTATATAACTTTTATAAAAAAAGTTTGCTCATTTTCTACTTCTGTTGTTCAACAATCGCGCCCGATTGCGGTATAGTCAGATTTCAAACTATCTCCTTACATTCCTCCGGCAATTTCTCACCATTTATCCATTTTTCAATGATTTGATTAAATAAATCTGGTTTTGACAACGGCACGCCATGACCAATTTTAGAAATAATCACACCAGTACAATTTTCGTTACAATTCACGATTTCAGATGCTGATTTTTTCATAACAGCTTTTTCTTTGTCTCCCACAGTCACCAGTATTTTTCCTTTTGCTTCGCTGAACTCAGCAGGTATTTCAAATGACATATTTTCTTTTAGTATCCTGACAAGAGTCTTTCGTTCCATCTGGCAACTTTCGTTATAATATCTTTCAAAGTGTTCTTCACCGATAAAGAGTGTTTTCGCTTGAAGCTGTGAAAAAGTCCTATTTTTAATCAATGGGAATGTTAAACGAATTAAAGGGCTAATTACCTTTTCCCCGAGTCTATTTGGTTTCACTAAGGCACTATTTATGATTGCATAATTAATTAAATCTGATCTATAACTTAACATTTGAACAAGAATTTGCGCCCCTAAAGAAAAACCGATAACAATGACATCTTTTCCATTTGCTAATTCATTAATCAATTCAATGATCCTATATGCACTGTTCTCAATCGAAAACTCATCTTTTTGTGCGCTTTGTCCCTGTTCTGGTAAATCAACAGTCACGCAATGGTAATTAGTTAAGTATTGAACTTGTTTATCCCACATCCAACTACTTACTCCTCCACCATGTAAAAATACAATTAGCGAGGCATCTCTATCACCGTATTCCCGATAATACAAATCCATGTCGTTTCACCTCTCTTTACCGTCACACGAATCTACTAATTTGATGTTAAACAATCTGACCCGTTTGCGGAAGATCATTATCTTATTTTTACCACAAAATGCCCCTTTGGACAATTCGAAATCCAAAGGGGCAAAACTTCGCATCTTTTTTATAAACATCGTGACTTTATTTTAAACATCGCATCTTTTTTACAAACATCGCGACTTTATTTTAAATCCACAGGTTGTTTTTATCAAATCTCTCTCTTACTCCACCGTAACACTCTTCGCCAAATTCCGTGGTTTATCGACATCACAGTTACGATGTAATGCTGCGTAGTAAGCGATTAGCTGCAGCGGAACGATCGAAACGAGTGGTGTGAGTAGTTCATGCACTTCTGGGATGACGAAGCGGTCGTCTTCGGCTTCTAGGCCCTTCATTGAGATGATGCATGGGTTGGCACCGCGCGCGGCTACTTCTTTGACGTTTCCGCGGATGCTTAGGTTGACGCTTTCTTGTGTCGCTAAAGCGATGACTGGTGTGCCGTCTTCGATGAGGGCGATGGTGCCGTGTTTTAGTTCTCCACCAGCGAATCCTTCTGCTTGGATGTAAGAGATTTCTTTTAGTTTTAGTGCGCCTTCAAGGCCGACGAAGAAGTCGATGGAGCGGCCGATGAAGAAGCAGTTGCGTGTTGTTGCTAGGTAGTCACGCGTGATTTGTTCGAATTCGTCTTTGGCGTCGCAAAGTACTTCCATCGCGTTAGCTGCGATGCCGATTTCTTTGGCGAGGTTGAATGGTACGTTTTCGCCGCGTGATTGAGCCGCTGCATTCGCTAGGATCGCAAGGACAGCGATTTGGGCTGTGTAGGCCTTAGTAGAGGCAACAGCGATTTCTGGGCCTGCATGAAGCAATAGCGTGTAGTCTGCTTCACGAGATAGTGTAGATCCAGGTACGTTTGTGATCGTTAATGATTTGTAGCCAAGTTCTTTCGTTTTGACTAATACGGCACGACTATCTGCTGTTTCACCGCTTTGAGAGATGAAGATGAATAATGGGTTCTCAGATAGTAATGGCATATTGTAAACAAATTCGCTCGCTACGTGTACCTCTGTTGGGATCTTCGCTAATTTTTCAATATATTGCTTACCGAGAAGACCGGCATGGTAGCTTGTTCCGCAAGCAATAATATAAAGGCGATCCGCTTTGTTTAACGCCGCAAGGATCTCTTCATCGACTGTCAGTTTGTCTTGGTCGTTTCGATAAGCTTGAATGATTTTTCGCATCACAAGTGGCTGCTCATCGATTTCTTTCATCATGTAGTGAGCATATGTGCCTTTTTCGATGTCGCTCGCATCTAGTTCCGCTGTGTAAGGTGCGCGCTCGACCACTTCACCGTCAAGCTTCTTAATCGTTACTTGCTCTTTTGTGACGATGACCATTTCTTTATCCATTAGTTCGACGAATTGATCCGTCACTTGAATCATCGCCATCGCATCTGAAGCAACGACATTGAAGTCTTCTCCAAGTCCGACAAGTAGTGGGCTTTTATTCTTTGCGACAAAGATTGTTTCTTCCGTTTCGCTATCTAAAAGGGCTAAAGCGTACGAGCCTTTTAATAGATTTAATGTTTTACGGAAAGCTTCTTCTGTGTCTAAGCCTTCGCTTGCGAAGATCTCCACTAGCTGCACGATCACTTCTGTATCCGTATCACTTTGCAAAGCCACATCTAACAAGTATTCCTTTGTCAATTGTTCATAGTTTTCGATGACCCCGTTATGAACAAGAGTAAAGCGACCAGATACACTTTGATGAGGATGGGCGTTGTGCTTGCTTGGTGCTCCGTGCGTTGCCCAGCGAGTATGTCCAATTCCTGTCGTAGATTCAACGTTTAGGTCGACAACTTTTCTTAAATCCGCAATGCGACCTTTTTCTTTGAACACATGAATGCCTTCTTCGTTTCTTACAGCAATTCCCGCTGAGTCGTAGCCACGGTACTCAAGCTTTTCTAAACCTTTTAATAAAATTTCCTTCGTATCGTTTAATCCGATATATCCAACAATTCCGCACATGGGTTGTTTCCTCCTTGGAGGAAAGCAGGCAATCAAGCAGAGCGCTCCGTTGCCGCTCTCCTCTTCTCTCTTTTTTTCTCGGTTGTTTTCCCATTCCCTTTGTGTATAAGGTTACCCTTATGTTTTAAGGAAGGACTAACGATTGTACAACCTTCAACCGGGAGGCATCCGCCGAACGTTCGATAAACCTCCTCCTCGTCAACTAGCTAGGCTCTCTCCCGCTAGTTCAGGCGCTTTTTTAAAATTTTTTCGTCATTGTTTCACCCCTTTCAAAAAAATAGAAGTAAAACACGATAATCATACACTACTCAAATTCCTCTAGTCAACTAACTTCTTCTGCATTTTCTTGAAGTTAATGCATACTATTAACAGCATATGAAAAAAGAGGCGCCAGTGCGCCCCTTTTCCTTTTTCTCACTGTGAAATTACTCATTTAAACCCATTTCTTCTCTGACAACAGCAGCAATTCGTTCAACGTATGCTGTGCAGTGCTCTTCTGTGACTGCCTCTACCATTACGCGAACGAGTGGCTCTGTTCCTGACGGGCGAACTAAGACGCGGCCATTGCCGTTCATTTCGGCTTCTACCGCTTCGATTGTTGCTTTTACTCTTTCGTTTTCTGTTACTTTATATTTATCTGATACGCGCACATTCACTAAAATTTGCGGATACTTCTTCATTTCTGCCGCTAGCTCAGATAACGGCTTTTTCGTCATGTTCATAATATTAACTAGCTGAAGACCTGTTAATAAGCCATCACCTGTTGTGTTGTAATCAAGGAAGATAATGTGACCTGATTGCTCTCCACCAAGATTATAATTATGCTTTCTCATTGCTTCAACGACATAGCGATCACCAACAGCTGTTTGTACACTGTTAATGCCTAGCTCTTCAAGTCCTTTATAGAAGCCAAGATTGCTCATCACGGTTGATACAACGACAGAATCTTTTAATTGACCTTCTTTGTTTAAATATTTTGCACAAATAAACATAATTTGGTCGCCATCCACGACATTTCCTTTTTCGTCGATTGCAATTAAACGATCGCCATCACCATCAAACGATAGACCGATGTTCGCTCCTTTTTCTTTTAGGAAAGCAGCTAACGCTTCTGGATGCGTAGAGCCGACACCGTCGTTAATGTTTAGTCCGTTCGGAGACGTTCCCATTGTCGAGATATCCGCTTCAAGATCCGCAAACAAATGAGTCGCTAAAGAAGATGTCGCTCCATGTGCACAATCTAAAGCAATATGAATGTTAGAGAAATCTTCATCCACTGTTTGCTTCAAGTACTGAATATACTTTTGACCACCTTCAAAATAGTCGTTCAGCTGACCGAGGTCTCCGCCTGTTGGACGCGGCAATGTATCGTCTACTTTATCAAGTAGCGCTTCGATTTCTGCTTCTTGCTCATCCGTCAGCTTAAAGCCGTCGCATCCAAAAAACTTAATACCGTTATCTGCTACGGGATTATGAGAGGCTGAGATCATTACTCCGGCTTGTGCATCCATTGCTTTCGTTAAGTAAGCTACACCTGGAGTAGAAATGACGCCTAGTCGCATCACTTCTGCCCCGATGGATAAAAGGCCGGCAACTAGAGCACCTTCAAGCATATGCCCTGAAATACGAGTATCTCTTCCTACTAAAACCTTTGGACGTTCCGCGTTCTTTGTTAATACGTATCCACCAAATCTTCCTAACTTAAACGCCAACTCTGGAGTTAGTTCAGTATTCGCTACTCCTCTGACTCCATCTGTGCCAAAATACTTACCCATTGATAGATTCTCTCCTTTATTTCATCAAATAAAAAGCTTATTCATCAGTTTTCTCTTCCGGTTTCGTTTCCGGGCTTCCTTCAACTGATACTTTCACTTTCACTAATTGCGGCGAGACAAAGTTTAACCCTTCGCCTAATTCAATCGGTACCTTAATCGTCGTATCCTTTGTTACAGCAGACACATCAATCGGCACCATTAATTCTTCCATATCACTCAGAATAGATTCTTTCCCATAAATCGTTAATTCATCTGTTTCTGGTTCGATGGATGTGACCGTTACTCCTTTTGGTGGAGTTCCTTTTGGAAATACATTCAGCTTGATCTTCTTACTTGGGTTCTTAACAGCGATCGAAACTTGTACAGTTTCTGGTTCTACTTTGACGTCGAGCTTATTCAGTTCATTGTCTAGCACCCTAATTTTAGCTGTACCTGTTGTTTCTTTATCAACCTTTTCTTTTACATCAAGCGTCGCTTTCACATAAACAATTTTATTAACCGCTTCTTTTGAACCCGTTATTTTAACTCGGCGCGGATCAACGGATAAATCCTCTACTTGATACCCTTCCGCTAGCATATTGTCATTAAACTCAGGATCGACAATAAAGTGATTAGATACCTTTTCTTCAATCGCTATCTCCACTTCTTCAGGATGAATCGTCACGTCTAGCTTATCTGACAAATTCTTATGCTTAATTGGTACAACGTGCTCACCGATACTCAAATCCGTTAAATCAATAAACAACTCAAAATCCTGATTTTGCTTCGTCGATTGAACGATGCTTTTCGGACCAACGATTTCAACTTGGACTGCTTTAGGTATACCAGATACGAATAAATTTTCATTATCATAATAAGCCTGAATAGGTACATCCGTAATGGTCTCTGTACTTCCCTGTGCAGATTCGTCCACTTTCTTCTTTAATTCAAAATCATCAAAGTTGACAGATGTATATAATAAAATCGCCAGTAAGAAAGCAACGACACGCATAAACCACGGGCTATCGATAAAATTATCCATTGCTCTTTCTCCCCCTCCAGCTCCACCGGTTCGAGAAGTCGCTTTTTTCAACAGTTAATAGGTCATGTTGCAACAGCTTCTTAAAATCCTCAGCAGATAAGTCGCGATAGAGATCCCCATTTTTGGCGATAGATACCGCACCCGTTTCTTCTGAGACGACAATCGTGATGCTATCTGTTACCTCACTCACCCCTAAAGCTGCTCTATGGCGAGTCCCCAATTCTTTTGAGATAAAAGGGTTTTCTGAAAGCGGCAAGTAGCAACCCGCTGCTGCAATTTGGTTCTTCTGAATAACAACCGCTCCATCATGAAGGGGTGTATTCGGAATAAATATATTGATTAACAGCTCCGATGATATCGTTGAATTCATCGCAATTCCTGTTTCAATATAATCGTTCATACCGGTTTCCCTTTCAATGGAAATGAGAGCACCGATCCGTCGCTTCGCCATGTAACCAACTGATTTCACAAGTGCGTCTATCATATTCAGCTGATCTTCGTCCTCTTGCGACATCGTTCGAGAAAACAATCTCCCTCGCCCAAGCTGCTCAAGCGCCCGCCTCACTTCTGGTTGGAAGATAATGATCACCGCTAGAAATCCCCACGTTAACGCTTGCTGCATAATCCAGCTCAATGTATCAAGCCCTAGCAAGCCACTCACGCTTCTAATGATCACAATGACGAAAATTCCCTTTAATAATTGAACCGCCTTTGTTCCTCTTATAATCATTAACAATTTATAAACAACAAACCATACGAGCAATATATCTAATATGTTAGACAAAGAATCTAACAATGAAAAATTATCAAAGTAAGTTGAAAACGGCATATTACATCCTCCAATAATGTAATTACTCTAGCCGTATAAGGGCTGTATGTTTCTCTTAGCCAATCTATTATAGCATAGTCTATTCTAAAACGAAAAAAGAAGCGAAACCGCTTCTTACATTGAGAGATGCTTATTTCTTAATTAAATATCGCAGCTACAGTTTTCTTCATTTTGTACCATACCCATCCGAATGCTTCATCTATTTCTTCAATTTCTCCTGAAACCTTTCCAGCGGATGCCATGTATTTGTCACCATTAATCACCGTAACGTTTCCTTCAACTTCTCCTTCTATCCGGATGTCCCCATTTTCCACAACGAGATTTCCTTTGATCGTCTCTCCTTCCGGAACAATGACCGTATGATTTTCTACCTTTAACTGATCATGCTTCGTAAAAGCGAAATTGTCTGTTTCCTGTTGCCACATGGAGAAAAACCCCCCTGTCATTAACGCAAGGAACAGAGACGCCGCCGTGAAAAACGGATGCTGTTGAAACCAGCGTTTCACTCCAACCGATTTTCCTTCTTTCGGTAAAGCAAAAAGCACTTTTTCCGTGAATCCTTCTGGTGCCTTAATATGCGAAGCGCTTTGAACGAGGGCTATCGTTTTTTTCAACTCCATAAAGTGCTGATTGCAGTCTGGATACTCATCTAAATACTTCTTTAATTCTCTCTGTTGTTCGGCATCGAGCTCTCCATCTAGGTATCTATGCATAAATTGTACAATCTGTTTTGGACAAGAAGTCATTATCGCACACATCCCTTCGATTACAAATTCCGTAAATATTTTCGGAGCGTTTCTCTGCCTCGATGCACTCTCGTTTTCACAGTGCCTAAAGGCAGCTCCAAAATATCTGCAATTTCCTGTAGCTGCAGTTCTTCAATATACTTTAATACGATCACCGAACGATACTTTTCAGGAAGCTTTAAAATTGCTTCTTGAATCGTCCCTTGCAACTCTAAATTTTCAACTTCTTCTTCCGGAAGATTCTCTGCTGAGGAGATTTGAGAATACATATTGAGTCCTTCTGTTCCAGCAATCTCTGCATCTAAATGATAATCCGGCTTTTTTTTACGAATGCGATCGATACACAGATTCGTCGCAATTCTATAAAGCCAAGTCACGAACTTTTTCTTAGGATCATAGGAGTGTATGTTAATGAAAGCTTTAATGAAAGCCTCCTGAGCCGCATCCTCCGCCTCGTGACGATCCCACAGCATTCGAAAACAAATTTGATACACCTGATCTTTATAGAGCTCTACAATCTCTCCAAAGGCGTTTTGATCGCCTTTTAATACTTGCTTTATTCTTCTTTGGACAATTAACTCCATTACTTTTTACCTCCGCCCTGGCAGGTACCATTATATACGATTATGTATTTGAAAAGGTTTCAAAAAAAGCATATTTTTTTATTGAAACTCTCTAAAATAAGTTTACACTTTTTTGGAAACTGGTAAAATGTACATAGAAGACTTTTTATGATCGGAGTTGAAATAAGGATGATTCTACTAAATAAGGATATTTTAAACGAAATTGAGCATTGGCGAAATGAAATGATCTTATTAGCTATGGAAACATCTTTTTCAAATACAAAAGTGCTTGAAATTAGTACAAAGCTAGATCAATTATTAAATGAGTATGAACTAAACAAAGAACCGGAAGTCTAGCTTAATAGCCAGAGCTCCCGGTTTTAATTATAATAACTTTTCTCCAAATAGTGAACTCATTAGAGCAACTGCTACGGCAGCTGTTTTATTTTTTTCGTCCAAGATTGGGTTAACCTCAACAAATTCAGCTGAAGTAATGATTCCACTCTCCTCTAACAATTCCATCGCTAAATGGCTCTCACGGTAGCTAATTCCACCGAGTACTGGCGTACCTACACCTGGTGCATCATTAGGATCTAATCCGTCAAGGTCTAAAGATAGGTGAACACCATCCGTTTTGTCCTTCAAGTATGCGATCGTCTCTTCAATCACTGCTGTCATTCCAAGGCGATCTACTTCATGCATCGTGTAAACTTTGATACCTTGCTCTTTAATCAGTTCCTTCTCTCCTTCGTCAAGAGAACGAGCACCGATAATAACGATGTTTTCAGGCTTCACTTTTGGTGCGTAGCCGTATAAGTCAGTTAAATCTGGGTGTCCAAGGCCTAAGCTTGCTGCTAATGGCATACCATGAATATTTCCCGTTGGAGATGTCTCCGCTGTATTTAAATCACCATGAGCATCATACCAAATGACACCGAGGTTTTTATAATGCTTAGCAATCCCAGCGAGCGATCCAATCGCAATGCTATGGTCACCGCCGAGCATTAGAGGAAAGCTACCTGCTTCGATGACTTCATCTACTTTTTGAGCTAATCTTCCACTCGCTTCCGTAACCGCTTTCAAGTTCTTTAAATTTGTATTTTCATCTTCAGCCGGATAATCTCTGCTGATCTCAATATCTCCGCAGTCTTCTACTTCAATACTTAAATTTTGCAGCCGTTCACAGATGCCTGCGTAACGAATAGCGCTTGGTCCCATATCTACTCCTCTACGAAGCTGACCAAGATCCATAGGAACCCCAATAATTGATACTTTTTTCTCCATGTATACCACTCCTCTATCGTTGCTGTTGTTATTTTACTAAAAAAAATTATATGACTCAACTCAACATTTTTCTGAATATTTATTCGTATCAAACATTAAAAAAAGCTGTGTCCTTAGATCGTTTAAACAATCTAAAGACACAGCTTTTTTAGAAAGTGAGCCATGAAGGACTCGAACCTTCGACCCTCTGATTAAAAGTCAGATGCTCTACCAACTGAGCTAATGGCTCGAAATGGCTGGGCTAGAAGGATTCGAACCTTCGCGTGACGGAATCAAAATCCGCTGCCTTACCGCTTGGCTATAGCCCAACATTATGTGAAAAGAAAAAAAAGACATGTATGATACATATGTCAATTCATATCATATAAAAACTGGTGGAGGGGGGCGGATTCGAACCGCCGAACCCTGAGGGAGCGGATTTACAGTCCGCCGCGTTTAGCCACTTCGCTACCCCTCCACATATCTGAAACTGGTGCCGGCGAGAGGACTTGAACCCCCAACCTACTGATTACAAGTCAGTTGCTCTACCAATTGAGCTACACCGGCATACGTAAGTAATTCATGGTGGAGGATGACGGGATCGAACCGCCGACCCCCTGCTTGTAAGGCAGGTGCTCTCCCAGCTGAGCTAATCCTCCGTTAATGGTGACCCGTACGGGATTCGAACCCGTGTTACCGCCGTGAAAGGGCGGTGTCTTAACCGCTTGACCAACGGGCCATAAAACGACAAATAATAAGCTTCCAACCGGGCTCGAACCGGTGACCTCTTCCTTACCATGGAAGCACTCTACCTGCTGAGCTATGGAAGCAATGGCTCCGCAGGCAAGATTCGAACTTGCGACCGATCGGTTAACAGCCGATAGCTCTACCACTGAGCTACTGCGGAATGCTTGCCTGGCAACGTCCTACTCTCACAGGGGGAAACCCCCAACTACCATCGGCGCTGAAGAACTTAACTTCCGTGTTCGGTATGGGAACGGGTGTGACCTCTTCGCTATCGCCACCAGACTATAAAGTTTGAAAGAGTTGTTCTTTCAAAACTGGATAATAAGTATTGTAACCTTGCAAATCGCCTATTGGTGTATCTATTTCTAGCTCCGGCTCCTAGACATTCGAGTCAAATAACCTGCCGCTTACAAGACTAACGTCTTTCCAGCGTCAGAACATTTGCTTGTCATGTCTGAACAGTCGCCTCTGCTTTATTGGTTAAGTCCTCGATCGATTAGTATTCGTCAGCTCCACGTGTCGCCACGCTTCCACCTCGAACCTATCTACCTGATCATCTTTCAGGGATCTTACTAGCTTGCGCTATGGGAAATCTCATCTTGAGGGGGGCTTCATGCTTAGATGCTTTCAGCACTTATCCCGTCCGCACATAGCTACCCAGCGATGCCTTTGGCAAGACAACTGGTACACCAGCGGTGCGTCCATCCCGGTCCTCTCGTACTAAGGACAGCTCCTCTCAAATTTCCTGCGCCCGCGACGGATAGGGACCGAACTGTCTCACGACGTTCTGAACCCAGCTCGCGTACCGCTTTAATGGGCGAACAGCCCAACCCTTGGGACCGACTACAGCCCCAGGATGCGATGAGCCGACATCGAGGTGCCAAACCTCCCCGTCGATGTGGACTCTTGGGGGAGATAAGCCTGTTATCCCCGGGGTAGCTTTTATCCGTTGAGCGATGGCCCTTCCATGCGGAACCACCGGATCACTAAGCCCGACTTTCGTCCCTGCTCGACTTGTAGGTCTCGCAGTCAAGCTCCCTTGTGCCTTTACACTCTGCGAATGATTTCCAACCATTCTGAGGGAACCTTTGGGCGCCTCCGTTACTTTTTAGGAGGCGACCGCCCCAGTCAAACTGCCCACCTGACACTGTCTCCCACCCCGATCAGGGGTGCGGGTTAGAAGTTCAACACAGCCAGGGTAGTATCCCACCAACGCCTCCACGTAAGCTGGCGCTCACGCTTCAAAGGCTCCTACCTATCCTGTACAAGCTGTGCCAAAATTCAATATCAGGCTACAGTAAAGCTCCACGGGGTCTTTCCGTCCTGTCGCGGGTAACCTGCATCTTCACAGGTACTATAATTTCACCGAGTCTCTCGTTGAGACAGTGCCCAGATCGTTACGCCTTTCGTGCGGGTCGGAACTTACCCGACAAGGAATTTCGCTACCTTAGGACCGTTATAGTTACGGCCGCCGTTTACTGGGGCTTCGGTTCACACCTTCGCTTACGCTAAGCGCTCCCCTTAACCTTCCAGCACCGGGCAGGCGTCAGCCCCTATACTTCGCCTTGCGGCTTCGCAGAGACCTGTGTTTTTGCTAAACAGTCGCCTGGGCCTATTCACTGCGGCTCCTCGGGGCTATTCACCCCAAAGAGCACCCCTTCTCCCGAAGTTACGGGGTCATTTTGCCGAGTTCCTTAACGAGAGTTCACTCGCTCACCTTAGGATTCTCTCCTCGCCTACCTGTGTCGGTTTGCGGTACGGGCACCTTTTACCTCGCTAGAGGCTTTTCTTGGCAGTGTGGAATCAGGAACTTCGGTACTATATTTCCCTCGCCGTCACAGCTCCGCCTTGATGATGACGGGATTTGCCTCGTCATCGGCCTAACTGCTTGGACGCGCATTTCCATTCGCGCGCTTACCCTATCCTCCTGCGTCCCCCCATTGCTCAAATGGTAAATAGGTGGTACAGGAATATCAACCTGTTATCCATCGCCTACGCCTTTCGGCCTCGGCTTAGGTCCCGACTAACCCTGAGAGGACGAGCCTTCCTCAGGAAACCTTAGGCATTCGGTGGAAGGGATTCTCACCCTTCTTTCGCTACTCATACCGGCATTCTCACTTCTAAGCGCTCCACCAGTCCTTACGGTCTAGCTTCACAGCCCTTAGAACGCTCTCCTACCACTGACATCAAAGATGTCAATCCACAGCTTCGGTGATACGTTTAGCCCCGGTACATTTTCGGCGCAGAGTCACTCGACCAGTGAGCTATTACGCACTCTTTAAATGGTGGCTGCTTCTAAGCCAACATCCTGGTTGTCTAAGCAACTCCACATCCTTTTCCACTTAACGTATACTTTGGGACCTTAGCTGGTGGTCTGGGCTGTTTCCCTCTTGACTACGGATCTTATCACTCGCAGTCTGACTCCCAAGGATAAGTTTTTGGCATTCGGAGTTTGTCTGAATTCGGTAACCCGATGGGGGCCCCTAGTCCAAACAGTGCTCTACCTCCAAAACTCTTCCCTTGAGGCTAGCCCTAAAGCTATTTCGGAGAGAACCAGCTATCTCCAGGTTCGATTGGAATTTCACCGCTACCCACACCTCATCCCCGCACTTTTCAACGTACGTGGGTTCGGGCCTCCAGTAAGTGTTACCTTACCTTCACCCTGGACATGGGTAGATCACCTGGTTTCGGGTCTACGACCTCATACTCATTCGCCCTATTCAGACTCGCTTTCGCTGCGGCTCCGTCTTTCTGACTTAACCTTGCATGAAATCGTAACTCGCCGGTTCATTCTACAAAAGGCACGCTATCACCCATTAACGGGCTCTAACTACTTGTAGGCACACGGTTTCAGGATCTTTTTCACTCCCCTTCCGGGGTGCTTTTCACCTTTCCCTCACGGTACTGGTTCACTATCGGTCACTAGGGAGTATTTAGCCTTGGGAGATGGTCCTCCCGGATTCCGACGGAATTTCACGTGTTCCGCCGTACTCAGGATCCACTCTGGAGAGAACGAAATTTCGGTTACAGGATTGTTACCTTCTCTGATGGGCCTTTCCAGACCTCTTCGCCTATCCCGTTCTTTTGTAACTCCGTGTAGAGTGTCCTACAACCCCAGAAGGCAAGCCTTCTGGTTTGGGCTGTTCCCGTTTCGCTCGCCGCTACTCAGGGAATCGCATTTGCTTTCTCTTCCTCCGGGTACTTAGATGTTTCAGTTCCCCGGGTATGCCTTCAACTATCCTATGTATTCAGATAGAGATACTGTTCCATTACGAACAGTGGGTTTCCCCATTCGGAAATCTCCGGATCAAAGCTTACTTACAGCTCCCCGGAGCATATCGGAGTTAGTCCCGTCCTTCATCGGCTCCTAGTGCCAAGGCATCCACCGTGCGCCCTTTCTAACTTAACCTAAAATGGCGATTACTCGGTTATTGCTTGGTTACTTTATACGATATTATCCAGTTTTCAAAGAACAAGTAATAGTTATAGAAGGAATTCATCCTTCAAAACTGAACAAAATAAAACGCAGCGTTAATTTGAGTAAGAACAACGTTCTTACTTTCCGTTCTATCCTTAGAAAGGAGGTGATCCAGCCGCACCTTCCGATACGGCTACCTTGTTACGACTTCACCCCAATCATCTGTCCCACCTTAGGCGGCTGGCTCCCGTAAGGGTTACCCCACCGACTTCGGGTGTTACAAACTCTCGTGGTGTGACGGGCGGTGTGTACAAGGCCCGGGAACGTATTCACCGCGGCATGCTGATCCGCGATTACTAGCGATTCCGGCTTCATGTAGGCGAGTTGCAGCCTACAATCCGAACTGAGAATGGTTTTATGGGATTGGCTAAACCTCGCGGTCTTGCAGCCCTTTGTACCATCCATTGTAGCACGTGTGTAGCCCAGGTCATAAGGGGCATGATGATTTGACGTCATCCCCACCTTCCTCCGGTTTGTCACCGGCAGTCACCTTAGAGTGCCCAACTAAATGCTGGCAACTAAGATCAAGGGTTGCGCTCGTTGCGGGACTTAACCCAACATCTCACGACACGAGCTGACGACAACCATGCACCACCTGTCACTCTGTCCCCCGAAGGGGAACGCTCTGTCTCCAGAGTTGTCAGAGGATGTCAAGACCTGGTAAGGTTCTTCGCGTTGCTTCGAATTAAACCACATGCTCCACCGCTTGTGCGGGCCCCCGTCAATTCCTTTGAGTTTCAGTCTTGCGACCGTACTCCCCAGGCGGAGTGCTTAATGCGTTAGCTGCAGCACTGAAGGGCGGAAACCCTCCAACACTTAGCACTCATCGTTTACGGCGTGGACTACCAGGGTATCTAATCCTGTTTGCTCCCCACGCTTTCGCGCCTCAGCGTCAGTTACAGACCAAAGAGCCGCCTTCGCCACTGGTGTTCCTCCACATCTCTACGCATTTCACCGCTACACGTGGAATTCCGCTCTTCTCTTCTGCACTCAAGTCTTCCAGTTTCCAATGACCCTCCACGGTTGAGCCGTGGGCTTTCACATCAGACTTAAAAGACCGCCTGCGCGCGCTTTACGCCCAATAATTCCGGACAACGCTTGCCACCTACGTATTACCGCGGCTGCTGGCACGTAGTTAGCCGTGGCTTTCTGGTTAGGTACCGTCAAGGTACCGGCAGTTACTCCGATACTTGTTCTTCCCTAACAACAGAGCTTTACGATCCGAAAACCTTCTTCACTCACGCGGCGTTGCTCCGTCAGACTTTCGTCCATTGCGGAAGATTCCCTACTGCTGCCTCCCGTAGGAGTCTGGGCCGTGTCTCAGTCCCAGTGTGGCCGATCACCCTCTCAGGTCGGCTACGCATCGTCGCCTTGGTGAGCCGTTACCTCACCAACTAGCTAATGCGCCGCGGGTCCATCTGTAAGTGATAGCCGAAACCATCTTTCAATCCTTCTCCATGCGGAGAAAGAACTTATCCGGTATTAGCCCCGGTTTCCCGGAGTTATCCCAGTCTTACAGGCAGGTTACCCACGTGTTACTCACCCGTCCGCCGCTAACTTGAATAGAAGCAAGCTTCCATCAAGTCCGCTCGACTTGCATGTATTAGGCACGCCGCCAGCGTTCGTCCTGAGCCAGGATCAAACTCTCCGATAAAGTGTTTGATTGCTCATAAATTGTTTCACTTAGATAAACTAAGCATTTAGAATTAACGTTGACGTTTATTTTGTTCAGTTTTCAAAGATCAATTTCAACTTAATGTCGTTTTCAGCGACTTTTTAACCTTACCATAATGACTCAGTAAAAGTCAACATGTTTTTTGAATTTCTTTTTTTCGTTATCGCCACCATCGCGGCGACAAGTAATAATCTATCACGAAACAACTAATAAAGTCAACGCTAATTTAAAACTTTTTCAAAAAAGTTTTTTGATAAGCTAAATACTGCATACATTCTCCTTCAGGGGCCACTCGTTTAAACAGCTCAAATAATCGTGCATATTTTGTTTTCATGGAGCATTTTACCGCTTCTGCGATTCTCGTATCACCCAAGTCAAATAAAATCTCATCCATTTCTCTTTTAAGCAAATAGTAAATTTCTCTTTTCTCTTCCTCATTAATTAAAAGTGCTAGCATTTCATCACCCATTATTTTTTTATTCTGCTCATACTTCTATGCTATTCAGCGATTTGATTTGTTTGTCATAATATTTATGTACATGCTCATAAAATTCACTAAGACTACATGACCGGAGGGAGAGCATGATTTACTTCTATACCTTGAATACAAAAAAAACAAAGCAGTTTTTGTTTTTAGTAGCTGTTTCGTTCTTTACTGCCCTTTTATTGTTTTCAAAAAATTCCATAAGTATGCCCGTCTTTTCTTCTAAGGAGACACCTACAGCAGTATATAAAGGTGAGAAAGGAATTGCTTTAACATTCGATATCGGTTGGGGGGATGAAAAAGCGAGCAAGGTTGTTCAAACTCTCATTCGCCACAAGACAAAGGCGACCTTCTTTTTATCAGGATCATGGGCCGAGCGACACCCCGACTTAGTCAAAAAGATGAAAGAACATCATTTTGAAATTGGATTGTTAGGATATCAATATGTGGACTATACAACTTTAACGAACGAAGAAATAAAAAAGGACCTCTTAAAAGCACAGGAAGTATTTAAAAAGCTACAAATCGAAAATATCGAACTACTTCGAGCGCCGACCGGACATTTTAACAAAGAAGTCATCAATGTGGCGGAGGAAATGAACTTAACTTATGTTCATTGGAGCCTTAATACCGATGACTGGAAAAACCCTGGTTCTGAGCATATTTTATCGAAAGTAAAGGAGGTAGAAGCAGGAGATATTATTCTTATGCATGCGTCTGATTCAGCCAAGCAAACAAATACACTGCTGCCAGAAGTGATTCAGCACGTGTCAAAAACCGATCGAATGGTCACCGTTTCACAATTAATTGATAATGGCGTTGCTGAAACAAAATTAGTGAATTGAAAAAGCAGAGTTCTTCACGCTCTGCTTTTCTCTGTCGGACGTTGATTATATTTAGGTAAAGCTAATAGCTGAAATGCATTGCATGGCAATAACGTGAACAACATAATATATAGCCATTTTTTATCATTAACTTGTAACACAGGTAACCACTCTAGCACCGTAAGGACGACCATAAAGAATAAAGCGGAAATAAATACATTTTTGTTCGTTAATTTTGCTTTCGCCGCCGCTGTACCAACACCCATTAACAACAAAAAGCCTGCCAATAGAAAATATGGCCATAGCGACTCACCTTGATCACCAAACGCTTGGAAACGGAAATATACAAGATCGAAGAGAACAAATGCAATCAGCAGTAGCTGAACACTATTCCAAAACGAGCGGAACATCCCTGCTCCAAATTGATGCACGGTTAAATAAGCGAAAAACCCCATTTGACTAATCACACTAAACGTAAAACCAACAGCAACATGCCAAGTAACGATGGAAAATACATCTTTCCAATCCCCTTGAGTCATTAGCGGAGATAACTCACCCCAACGAATAAATAATCCGATAATACCTGCGGCCGCTCCGCCAATCATTAATGTATGTACAAAAAATCTTACCCAGTTCCGGATCGTCACTTCCCCACCCCTAACAATATATTTATGCTCTTTTGATTGTATCAACGCCAGTTAAAAAAATCTAGGCAAAGCTAAGCCTCGTATATTTTCCACCGCTCTGCTCATATTAATGATAAAGCCAAGCATTGAAAGGAGCTTCTCCATGTTAAAAATGACTTTGCCGCTCCTCTTACTCGTATGTTTGTTATCAGCTTGTGGAGGAGGCACACCACCTACCGGAAACGCCCAAATGGATTATGAAGCGACGAAGAAAATGGTCGTTGATATATTGAAAACAGATGACGGCAAGAAAGCATTACAAGAAATGATGAAGGATGAAAAAGTGAAACAGCAGCTAGTGATGGATCAAAAGGTTGTCTCGCAATCGATTGAACAAACGATCTTATCTGATAAAGGAGAAAAGTTTTGGAAAGAATCCTTTAAAGACCCTGCCTTCGCTGCAGCCGTCGCCAAAAGTATGAAGAAGGAACATGAAGCATTATTGAAGTCTTTAATGAAAGATCCACAATACCAAGCGATGATGCTCGACATTTTAAAGGACCCAGACTACGAAAAAAACGTAACGAAGCTGTTAAAAAGTAAAGAATACCGGAAACATCTACAAACCGTCATGAGTGAAACATTTGAAAGCCCGTTGTATCAAGCGAAAATCCAAGAAATCTTATTGAAAGCTGCGGAAGAACAAGGAAAGGACAAAGAAAAAGAAGGTGGGAAATAAAAAAAGATGGACGCGGCTCTTTGCCGTTGTCCATCTTTTTTGAAGAAAATTAACCTAATTTGTTAATTACCTTAGCCGCCATTTCTTTATAAATTAAACCTAATTGATGATCTTCTGCATAAACAGACGGAGCA
This sequence comes from Bacillus sp. Hm123, assembly GCF_051842975.2. NCBI lineage: Bacteria > Bacillati > Bacillota > Bacilli > Caryophanales > Bacillaceae > Bacillus > Bacillus sp. Hm123. The sequence continues at coordinate 163,558 of NZ_CM200277.1, read as the reverse complement.
AAGTCGGCTTCATCCCAATCCGGCTGTTTCAACGGTAAGCGGCCTAACACTTCTGTTTGAAGCTCTTCTGCCAACTTATCTCCGCCTCCACGACCGAAGACATATTCCTTCTCACCCGTTACTTTGCTTTCAAAATAAGCCATGTTCTCCACGACACCGATCACTTCATGATCCGTTTGGAGTGCCATCGCTCCGGCACGAGCAGCAACAAATGCCGCTGTCGGATGCGGAGTAGAGACGATAATTTCTTTAGAGTGAGGAAGCATCGAGTGAATATCTAATGCGACATCCCCTGTTCCTGGTGGCAAATCAAGCAGCAAGTAGTCCAAATCTCCCCACTCTACTTCTTGGAAGAAGCTTGTCAACATTTTTCCAAGCATTGGGCCACGCCAAATGACAGGTGCGTTATCATCAACGAAAAAGCCCATCGAAATCACCTTAACTCCGAAGCGTTCTACCGGAATGATTTTATCTCCACGAACGACTGGGCGTTGCATAATTCCCATCATATCTGGCACGCTGAAGCCGTAAATATCCGCATCAACAAGCCCTACTTTTTTACCAAGGCGAGCTAGTGCTACAGCTAGGTTCACGGATACTGTTGATTTACCAACGCCACCCTTTCCACTAGCAATCGCAATAAACGTCGTCTTGCTATTCGGAGAAAGTAGTCCTTCCTCTTGATCACCCTCTGCGCCACGGTACTTCGCTAACTCCTCTTCTGGAAGATCAGCAAAACGAATACCGACTGTTTGTGCGCCAGCTTCTTTCAACGCATCGACAATCTGCATTTGCAGCTGTAGCTGTTCTGCTGTTCCTGTTTGCGCAATCGCTACCTTCACACTAACATGCTGCTTCTCTTCCTTGACACTAATGTCGATAATACCGTTTGTTTCTGCTAACGTTCTATGTAAAAAAGGATCTTCCATTTTCGCTAAAATTTCTTGAACTTGTTCTACTGTTACCAAAACATACACCATCCTTCTTCTGTCATCGTTTCATCTCACTTAGTATACCACATTCTCACGATGCAAAAGAAGGATCGGGCATGCTTTCACTTCTGCTCCTCATCTAAATACTTCATAACCCCCTTATAAACCGAAGCCGCCACCTTTTCTTGGTATTCCTCTGCCATCAAATCCTGCTTCTCATCAGGGTTCGACAAAAAACCAATTTCTACGAGCGCTCCCGGCTTATTGGCATATTTCATTAAATACACATGATTAATCGCCTTGGCCATTCTCGTTGTATTTTCCAAATTCAATACCATTTCATCCTGAATCGCTTTCGCTAACTTTGTGTTCTCTGGCAAGGTCGGCATAAAAAATGTTTGTGCGCCTCTCCACCTAGGAGAAGGAATCGCATTCAAATGAATACTAACAAACAAATCCGCTTTAGACTCATTAATTAACCGTAGCCGCTCTTTTAAATCCTCCGTTTTTCTCGTCCGATATCTTTTTGTATCTGGGTCGGCCAAGTCCTTGTCACTTTCCCTCGTCATCAGCACAATCGCTCCCTGCCCCTGTAAATAATCACGAACCTTTTCCGCCACCGCAAGAGCGACATCTTTCTCCAACACTTCGTCATCTCCCGCTCCTCCATCAGGCCCGCCATGCCCCGGATCTAAATAAATCGTTTTCCCGGAAAGAGGAAGATTCCACGGCTTCCACGAATTCCGGTCTGCGATAAAATGTTGAAAGAGAAAAATACAAACGGCAACTGCTAAACAAATAGCACTAAGCTTCTTCCACCTCTTCATCTCGTCCCCACCTTTATCTTCCTTCTGTAGCTAACTTATGGGACAAAGATCAAGAATATGAAAAAAACTTGTGCAGATTAGATCCACACAAGTTTGTTCATATTATTAGCTTTGCGTAACTTCTGTTGTAGACACTTCCTCATGATGAATTTTCACTTCATTCATTCTCATCGCATACCATGAATAAAATTCATCCGCCACTTCAGCAGGTACATCAGCCAGTTCCTCATGATGAACAGGTTGAGCACGATTCACTGTTTTAATCGTTGCCAAACCGAACGATCTCTGAAGCTTCGACTGCGTTGCTTCTATTTCAATCACTTTACTTCGCTTCGTAATGAACAAATTTGTATTAAAGGCCCCGGTCTTCATTTGAATAAATTCCTCGGTTATTCGATATCGACTATTTTTATAATTAAAGATTTTAATCAAATAGGCAAAAGCAGTAAGTGCGACAGGAATATACCAGAAGGATGGTTTGAAATAGAAAACCGCAGCTATTACGACCAACCAGAAGACGCTGTGTCTAATCATTCGTACCCAAAACGCTTCTTTCGGCAGCCGCTCCATATTCCTCTCTACCCGATAACCTGGCAAAATCTCCTCAATCATTTCATATGCACGCTGAACCGGCAGAAACGGATACAACGAATTCGTCTCCATTTCTTCAAAATCCGTTCGCCCCGCACTAATCAGCTCCACTTCCGCAAGACCTAATAGTCGTTTCATAAAAGACTGGGTAATAACGATTGCTTGCACCTTCTCTTTTTGAATCATAAATGAGGACTCATCTAACACGCCTTTTTTAATGTAAATACTTTGACTGTCAGAAGATATTTCGTATTTACCATACTTCATAAACGTCCGTACGATACCAATACCAATAGACAACAGGATCAGCACTACACTCACAAGTGAAATAATCCACCATGATTTAGATATCACCTCAAAAAAGTCTTTCGCAAACGTTTCTATTTGAAAAATATCATCCAATTTAAAGACAATAGGGAACAAGATAAAAAAGCTGAGCGAAATAAAAGACGCCTTCAATAAATCTTTTCTAGTCGGAGTAAAATGTATCGTCTTTTCTTCCGTAGCAGGTGCCACAAATGTCGTTTCTTCTTGTCGGTCTAGCCCCTCTTCATTTGCCAACGGCTCTCTAGCACGAACCCTATTGATTTGCTGCTCTAACTGATCGGCTTCTTTCCTTAGAAGAATATCAAACGTCACAGAACTCTCATCCCCTGCTGTTGCCGTTTCTACTGTCATAGAGGTCACACGAAAAAGCTTATGAAAAATCGTTGTCCGACGTTGGATATTTTGTACTTTACTAAAAGGAACCGTACGATATGATTTCGAAAAAACACCTGACTGAACGTAAATGTTATTCTCTTTAATTTCATATTTGTATGTAAACCAATCGAGCAACGTCCATATTAAACGCGCTGCAATATAGACGATAAAAACAATTTGCAAAACCTCTATGTATGTCTTGTCAGAATTGAAATTGAGAATAAATAAAAGGATGAAAAAGAAAGCATTTTCTTTAATCAACTTCCATATATCTAAAACTATTTTCAGCGGATGTAGCTTCTTTAATGGCTGCCCCATCATTCCACTTCCTTAATTTTCGCGTAGTGGGCAATTTGATCACGTAGCTCATGAGCTTCCGCCTGTGGAACTGCCGGAATTTCATGCGTCGTTCCCATCGTCCCAACACTGATCGAATACAGCCCATATTTCCGCAAAAAAGGACCTTGATTTAACTCAACAGACTGCACCTTCGTCATCGGAACTAAGGCATGTACTTCATTCCACACACCATACTTTAGCTGAATAAACTCTTCGCTTACATCATAACGCCAATATTTCTGCTTCAGCTTCGGCGCAAAGACAATACCCCAAATAGCTGCCATAACTGTTACAATAGCTAAACCAATTAAAATCCAACTAATCCATTCCTTCCAATCAAAATAGCTATAAAGACCGTAAAGCCCGCCTAATACCGCAAGAATAATGATATCGGATACGATTTCTGTCATCCGCCAAACCTTTACAGCATCCGGTGAAATGACTCTCTGCGGAGGCTTGATTGTTGAATACATATAATATAAATCCTCCTTAAAAAGTATTTTTCTATTTATGTCTTAATCATTATAAAACTCGTAACTTCAAAAAGCATTTAAAATACCGAAAAAAGCTCCCTAACTCACAAAAGATTCGAGAGCCCAAGAAATACCTTTAATTTCATCAAAGCAAACATAACGAAACCGTCACTCTACTACTAAAATTCAAACTCCACTGTCTTACTCTTCGATTCAAACTCAAACCCTAATTTCTTTGCCAATTGCTTCGACTCTATATTTGTTTCCAACGTAGACCAGTGCGGAACAACTCCCTGTTCTATACAATGCTCCAAATATACTGCACATACCGACGTGGCTAACCCTTTATTTTGTTCTTCTTCATTGTATGTCTCTACACTAATCTCATGATCTTTCCCATTAACGCAACAAGACAAGCAAGCACTGACGATTCTACCTTCTTTCATGACACAGTACCCAAAACCCTGTTCAAGAAACTTATCCACCGAATACCAACATTCATTTAAAACATCAATCATCATTTCATCTGGATCATTACTAATAACATCCGCATCTATTCTTCTAATCTCATATCCCCTTGGTAAAAGTTTGTGGCTTTCTTTCAAAGAATAGAAGCAACTTTCGTTAAATTGATAATACCACTCATAATCTATTTCAAAATCTCTATGAGAAATAACCTCTAGTAAAGCTTTCTCCCAAGATTCCTCCTTAACAACCGTCAAAAAGTGCGTGCCTTCACACGATTCATACGTATCTTCTTTTAACTGATTGTCAATGAAATCACGTAAAGGGGTTATAAATTTTTCATTGGTAGCATCTCCAATAAACATAGTGATGACTCCCGTTACATCGATCATCGCTGTTCGAGGCTTTTCAATATCATCAACGTAAATCATTCCTCTATTCGTACCGTTAATTATCGCATTAAGTGTCCAATCATTTTTTTGCTCCGGTGTTTGTAGCAATGCCCTTACCCTCTGATAATCTTTCTTCTGTAGTTTATAAATCATTCGTCTCCCTCCTGCGAATTGGAATATTCACTTGATTTACCCTATAAAATTTAAATCAAACACTTCAAAGTCTTTTTAAGGCATAAAAAAAGAATTTGAAATGAAAACATTCCAAATCCCTTTTTAAAAACTCGTTATATTCCCTTATTTCACAAAAAGTCCACTGACTTGATTAGACTTGTTTATAGTCACCGTAAAAATACGCTGATCATTAGTATGCTTCGCGACTAACACAACGATATAATTGCCGTCCTTTTCCTCAACTGAAGATTTCTCAAATTTTTCAACTGCACCAGAATCCTCAAGAATTGGCTCGATTTCCTTTAGCCTTTCTTCCGTCAACTCTTTCTTCAACGTACTATCAAAAGCTTCCCTTAACTCTTCGTATTGTTGATCATTCAGAAGCTGAACAACATCTTCCGCTTGCTGAATCATTTTTTCTGACGTTTCCTCATCCACTTTAGCCCCTCCACAGGCGCTTAAAAGCAGCAAAAGCATACACGTACTTACGATCGACACGATGTACTTTTTCATTTTACAACACTCCAATTTTTTCTTAATTTCATACAATAAGCAAAGAGAAGAATGCTCGTAATTATTAATAGTCCTTCGATCACAATGATGGAAGTTGAACTCGTGATAAGCAATGGGACAATGCCTACGAATGAGTCGATCATGCCGTGAATAAAGATGGCATAACACAAGTACTTGATTTGCCCGCTAGTCACTCCCTTTAACACAAGGATAGATAACCCAACATGAAGTAAAATAGCAAATAGTCGCTCGATACCGCCTATAAAATAATCCGTGCCATGCATGAGCCACATGGTGGGGGAGAACAAACTCGTTAAAGCACTCATGCCCAAAAATAACACCGCTTCAATTCCACCATGTCCAATGCCAAAAACGATACCATCTCCCCAAGCTCGGTGATTTTTCATGAAGTATTTCATGGCGATATAACGAGCCACCCCTTCAAACATACCTGCTGAAAAACCGAGGCCTAAGGCGAAAAGGAAAGGCTGTGTTGCTTGGAACATATCATACGCTATCACATTTCCGCTTAACCATTGAAGCAGAGGAAGCCTAAGTAACATTTGCGAAATGATAAAAGCCAATACGCCTAAAAGATAAGGCTTGAAATAGCGCTTTTTAATAAGACAATAAAATAGAGCAGCTAACGGAAACATGATCCCTATCAACAATCCAAAAACGACTCCTGCCACCACTTACATCTCCTCACTCGTTATGCATTGAGTATAAAGATTCAGGAGTGCATTTGTATGTATTTATTTCAAAATTGGTCAGCTTTCCTTCTTAAGTGGTCCATATTTTACAGATAAAATTTGAGTGAAATAAGGATACTCAAACACTGTTTCTAAACTAATAGTCGGTGTATTATCAACGATTCGTTTCAATGAGAATAAACCGTATCCTCTATCGCCCGTATCGTTTAATTTGCTTGAAACATTTTTTCGATAAATTTCTGAGAGATGGATGTTTTTCTGACTACAACTATTTTTTACGATAAATTTCTGTTCACCGTCCATTTCAAAAAAGGCCATCGTCAACTCTCGTTTCTCTGATAAACTCGCTTCTTCCACCGCATTATCAAGGATGATCGAAATGGCGCGAATAAAATCAACAAGCGCAATATAGATGCGGTCAATATCATGCGGTGCATCAATGATCACAGATACATTCTTTTGATGAGCTGCAATCACTTTGACACTGATGATACTTTTGATTTCTGGCACTTTAATTCGAGCAAGTTTCACGAGTTCTAGCTCTTTATGATTCATAATCGTAGAAGTAGGTTTGATGATATCATTGTATACTTGTTCCACCAAATCAATATTTCTAGCGCGAACACCTTCATCTAACGATAGTAGTAAATTCAAATAATCATGTCGGAAACTAGCTAACTCTTCATGCATCACTTCTAATTTCTCCGTATAAGAAAGCAATTCTTGTTCTGCGGTTTCTTTACGAGCTTGAATCACTTTTTCCTTAAATAAATGAGAGCTTAAAAAGAAAAAGAATAAGAGGACTAAAAATAGTAACAAAGAAATCACATAGCTTAAGTCACTGTATTTCTGATGAAAGGTATCTAATACATTCATACTTGGGCTTGATAAAATAATCAGCAAAAAATTACCTAACAACAAAAAAACATAGCTGATGTAGTAGAAAGAACTTTGAATTAAGTAGTCGGCTATGTGATTGATGGATTCTCTTTTCAAAACAATAATCAACAAAATAAAAGAAGCCGATAACAAATGAATAATACTAAAGCTCGATACATATAGACTTAAATCCGACAATAGCCATAACTCTAATAAAAGCTTTAGAATGACCGTCTTAGCCAGCGAAATAACAAACAAACTCATACTCGCAAAGTAAAAACTTTGAACGATCGTCAATCCTTGCCTATATTTGAGCAATCCTATACAAAGTAAAAAAAGAATAGGAATGATCGCATTAAACTCAGGATAGCCCGTATAACTAATTAAGAAAGCAAGAAAAGTAGTCATGAAGAAGCACAACAGTATAAAACTACCCCAAGAAAACTTATGATAGCCAATTAAATATACATAAAAAACAACGTGACATAACCCAATGATGAAAAGAGCTAGTATATCAATCATTGGCGTGTAACCCACCATTGCCAGAAAGATAGTGCTGCCACTTTGTGCTCACTTTTTTGAACAAACGACGAGATACGGGTACACGAGCCTCGTTCGTTAAAACAACTACTTTCTCTTTCATATTGAGTTCAACAATTTTCTCTACGTTCACGACATAAGATTGATGACAGCGGATTAAACGCTCGTCACGATCCTCCACCTCTTTCAACTTCCCATAAAAACGAATGACTCGATTAGCTGTCATTAGTTCTAGGCGGTGAGGCTCGGCTGTCATCACATACTCAATATCCGCAAAAGGAACTCGTATCGTCGCATGAGTATTTTCTAAAATGAAATCATCCACTGGCGCAAAGCCTTGATTCGATTGTTTATATTTCAATAAACATTTTTCAATACGAGCATAAAGCGTTTCTTGATTTAAATGTTTGTCAATAAACGTTAAAGCAGACACCATATATTGATATGAAATGGGAGCAAACTCCGAATGAGTAGTGATAAACACAATAATCCCTCGTTCATCCACTTCACGAATGTCCTGTGCTACTTTAAATCCTTTTTGCTCCTCATTCTTTATTTCAATGTCTAAAAAATAAATGTTATTCCCGGAAGAATGAGCGATTCTTTCGATAATGCGTTCGCCTTTACTCGTAGAAAAAACAGAGCCATCCTCTATATGATGTTTTTGACAAGTTTCTTTGATCATCCGCTTTAATTTTTCCGCTTGAATCGCGTCATCTTCTAAAATAAAAACACTCATTTTATCACTCTTTCAATCCCATTTGGAATGTCAACACTAACCTGAACAATCTTTATAAGGACTGCTGCTTAAATTCAGTTGGTGTCAGATATCCTAGTGTTTGATGAATTCGAATGTGATTAAACCAGTTCACATAATCCCGTAGTTCAAGATCTAGTTGTTCAAGGGAATGGAAAGTGCGTTGGTACACAAATTCGATCTTAAAGCTCTTGTATGTCGCTTCGGCCACGGCATTATCATACGGACATCCTTTTGCACTAAGTGAACGCTGGATGCCAAATGCTTCTGTTGCTTCGGCCATTAGTTGATTATCGAATTCTGAGCCACGGTCTGTGTGGAATAATTGTACGTTTGTCAGGTTACCTTTAATGTTACTTAAAGCTTGGTAGACAAGTGCTGCGTCTTTACTTGGACCTGCACTGGCACCGACTAATTCACGATTAAAAAGATCGACAAACAAGCACACATAGTGCCATTTTTTCCCGACACGCACGTACGTTAAATCACTAACTAATACCGATAATTCCTTCTCTTGTTGGAATTCACGATTTAATACGTTGGCGATTGCCGTCTCGTTACTTTGTTTCTTTTGTGGTCTGTAATAAGCAACCGTGTAATTCGAGACAAGACCTAAATCCTTCATGATTCCACCTATACGTCGTCTAGAAACCGTCAGGTCTTGTTTCTCTAATTCTTTCTTAATTTTACGTGTCCCATAGTTATTGCGGCTTTGCTTAAAAATCGTATAAATACGCTCTTGTAAGTCTGCTTCCTCCGCTTGTTTTTCGTCATCTTCACGCTTGTGAAGGTGATAGTAGTAAGTACTTCTTGGAATTTGTAGGACGTCACACATGGCTGATACCGAATATTTGTGAGCGTTGTTACGAATCACATCTATTTTCGTCCCATGATCAGCGCGGCTTGCTTTAAAATATCATTTTCCATTCGTAGGCGTTGCACTTCTTTGCGTAGTTCAAGCAATTCTGTTTCTTCTGTCGTACGATTGTCTTCTGCCTTGAAAGATCCTGTTTCCTGATGATTTTTAATCCAACGATCTAATGAAGAAGGCGTAATCTCATATTCTCTCGCAATATCCGCTCGCGATTTTCCGTTTTCATAGAGCTTCACCATTTGCCGTTTAAATTCGGCTGTAAACGTTCGACGTTCTCTTCTCATTTTGACCCGCTCCTTAAGGTTAGTCCTTTTAGTGTACTACCCCTTATAAGAGTTGTCTAACTTAGTGTAGCCTATCCAATTTCCCACATGACAATATCAAAATTCTCCATTATCAAATGGATTCACTTACTCCTTCTCTACTCTTTATTCGCCAAACTAGCTGTGATTTTTTAGGCAACTTTCCAAATAAATAATTTGCAAAAGGCACGTATGAATGAACAAACCAGATAATCAAATAACACAAAATCACAGTAACTATATATTGTAAGGAAATCATTACGTGAAACGATAACCCAGTGTCTTTAGTAGGCAGTACATTCATTACTTGATATAACACAAGTGGATGAAGTAAGTAAAAACCAAATGAATAAGATGCTACACTTTTAAACTTCTTTGTCGTTGTTTCACTAAATCGGGTAGTGAATTTTTCTGACATATAAAAGAAAAAGAAACTCCCTCCTATATAAAAGCCTATAGAGAGTAATTTATATAGACTTTCAGGGATATCAACCCGTTCATTAAACATATTTTGATAACGAATTAACACATATGGCACACTTGTTAAAACGAATAAACTAGCACTAATCCATAGTTTTTTATTTGTTAATTTACCTTTAATCTTCTCATAATGGAGACCTATCCAACCACCAAGCAGAAATGCACCAAAAGAATCAATAAACAGGAAGTAATCCCAACCGTAGTTTACTTTCATCATATGAAAAAAGAATTCGATTGCAATTCCAATAACCCAAAGATATTTTTTTAGCAGATTCGACCTTTTGACAATAACGATTACTATAGGAAGTATCAGATAAAATTGAACAACTAAATAAATAAAATGCAACTGATACTTGCTGTCTCCAGTTAGAAGCCGCTCCCATATATCACCGATATCAAAAACCCGTACTCCGTAATACGATTGCTCTATTTCATATATGAAGGACCAAATAATATACGGAACTAATATAAATATAAAACGCTTTTTCCCATACATTAAAAGCTCTCTCGGTGTAAAAGGTTTATCTCTATAAATATAGAAAAAAACAATACCTACTAACATAATAAAAATTCCTGCTTCAACACGAACAATAGTGTTCAAAAAATTATACAACTGGTGTTGGAAGGAGTTCACCTCAAACAAGTGTCTATATTGAGCAGTTGTATGAACAAATACAACAAAAAGCATAGCAAATACTCTCAGATAGTATATTGATAAAATCTCCTTTTTCAATTTAACCATTCCCTTTTCATTTTCGCTGGTCGATTTTAATCGACTTTTCATAATCTCAATTATTATTCTAGCATAAATGCACGTTGATCAATCAAATTTGGTAATGTTTTTCCTATCACGCTCATGTCAAACTCTTAATAAAACAATGCAGTGCAATATAAATAAGCATAATAATAAAAGAACATACGGGTTTCTAAAAAGGTTTTTAAACACAAAAAAGCCCTCTCCTGAGATTCGGGAAAGGGCTTTGAAACACTGATATAGCACCAAAATTAACGTTTTGAGAAATATACAGACAAAATCCAATTACATTGAATACATCATAATCCATTTACATCAACGTTTCACAAAATATGAAGTGGGTGAAAATGTATGTTGAAGTATTAGAAAATATATTACTTGAACCAATTTGAACCAATATAATAGTTGTTAGTTGAATACAAAAACTGCTGTTTAGAATATGTAGATAAAAGAAGTTATCATCCTGTATATTACGGGTTCTCTTTTGAATCACAATTTATTAAGTAACAGTAGAAATAGCTTATTAATTCGACTAAAGATTTAGTAGGCTATTTTTGTTGATATAAAGGGATTTCTAAAAGTTTAACTACTGAAATATCAACACAAATAGATGCTTATTTATTTCAATACGAATAGATATTCTCATATGTTTATTTCATGGTTGAAAATAGTGTTTAATGATAGGTAGATTTAATTGAAGAACTCGCTGCATAAGATAATAAAAACTAGAAATAGGGTTCCATCAGAAAAATGTGGCTGTAAACTAAAAAGAAATATTCACGATTTTATACAATATGAAGAACCCTCCTCCCTAGCATAAATACAGCTACATCAGCCATTTGTATAAAATTCCGCATAAATAATATTCATAAGAAAAAGCACGAAACGCTGAATTCACAACGTTCGTGCTTTTTTAAAGTGCCCCCAAACTTTGATTTGGGAACGTTATTTAGATTGTGTGTATATGATTATGTAATTGTTATAAATTACTGAAAAGAGCCAGCCTGTATACAAAGGTGGCTCTTTTTTGATAGTTCAATTATAAACGCTCATATATAGCTGCATTATCAGAATCTTTTTGTACAAAAATGTATTTATCTTTGAAATTCCCGTTGGCTACGTTCGTATAGAAGGTACGTCCAACTGATAAACGAGAAGCTTTAGTAAATGCTTTCCAATCATCAAGTTTGAATAATTGCTTAATCTTAAATTGTTGACCAGCCGTTAATTTTTCAGCAGCTTGATCTACATCATTTAGCGTTACAGCATTTAAAGTTTGTAATTGTAACCCTAAAGAATTTGCTAATTGTTGTTTCATAAAAGCAGTGATTGATAACCCTTGCGCTGTAGCTAGAGCTGAAAGTTGCTGATATTCTGTTTCTGTAAAACGAAGTGAAATCTGCTTATCTGGATTAGTTGACATAATTAATCCTCTCCTTTTTTTATTTCGGAAGCAAACAATTATTTAGCTTCCACTTTAAAATTAGTGTACATTATTTTAAAAGCAAAAACAAGAGGAATTTAAAAAATATTTGCTTTCTCTTTAAGGGTGATTAATACAGCAAAAAAAGCAGCTAAGAACTATTAAAAATCTTAGCTGCTGAATCGAACGTTCCCTATGTGTCATTTGGGAACGTTAATTAAAGAACTATTTCAAATATTTTATTTGTAAGTTCTATGCTTTTTTCTTGCGTGATATTTCTTTTACAATACAAAATCAAGCGTGTTGATTAACCAAATTTAGACAGACTTCTCCTACTCTAATCAAAATAGTGATACAGAAATAAGACCATCCGATCCCACCACTGTAAGGGTAATGCGCCTGTCAAAAGCATGCGCTGAAAAGCCACTGACGACAGGTTCGATTTGAAAATGGAGGATTTTGTCTGTTTATATAACCAATGAAGCAGCACATAGGCAATTAAGGCGGCGAAAAGCTGGTTGAATACCGCATTTTCGGTCGTACCAAATAAAACAGGCACATTTAAATTTTGCTTGATCCAGCGAAAAAAGGTTTCGATGCCCCAGCGCGCTTTGTACATGTTGGCGATTTCTTCTGCCGACACATGACGTAAGCTGGTCACGACACGAACTTCTCGTCCTTCATCATCTTTAAAAAACACCACTCGATGACGTTTTTCCGAACGAGATTGAACGGAACCAAGTAGACAAGTCCTATCTTGGGTCACGTTTGAACCCTCTTGTGGCAAGCGTTGTAAGGATTTGATCTGAGACAACTCCACGTTTTCCTTCATCCGGATCACGAAATCTTGTCCTTCTCCAAGAAAGCGATCGATCCGTTGAATTTTAAAATAGGCACGGTCTTCTACTAAGATAAACCGAGGGTCCGCCAGATGCTCGCCGATAGGCCCATCGTGTGTCAGACCAGTGGATTCAACGACTTTCAAGGGCATTTGTGTCTCCAATGAAAAACTCACATGAAGCTTGATGCCTGAGCGTTCGCCATGATAAACGGCCCAAGGAAGTCGAGTTTTTCCGACCGTGATCGTAGTAGAATCCACGAGAAGTAGGTGCTTAGGCATGTTCAACGTGCGACGAGTGGCACGGTTACATTTACGAACGACTAAATCAAATACGTTCTTCATTAATTCGTAATCAAGCTGACTCATCTTTTTTGAAAGAGTGGAATAGTTGACATCGACAAGTCCCGCCGATGATCCGACATCGGCACAGTAACGCAAGCTTTTCCACTCACAAGCAACCGCCATCACAAGGTACTGAATTAACGTTTTGACATCCAGCTTTCGTGCGGTATCTTCATAACCAACGAGTTCAATCAATAGTTTTAGCTCTTCATCGGAAATAAACTTTTGAATCAAATTCGGGAACATGGTATTCTGTTTCATAGGGACACCTCTTCTCGTTTATGTTTGGTCGTACTTACATTTTACAAGAAGGTGTCCCTTTTTGTCGTCTTTTTATGGAAGATTATGCATAATCAACACGCCTGATATCATTCAGATACTTTTTAATGACTTTTTTAATTTTGCACCTCTAAAGAGAAACAGTAATCCTGTATAGGTCGTTAGTTTTTTTCTCTTTCTTCTACCCTACAAAATTTAACTGTCTTTACCCCACATACGGAACATTGATATCTATGTTTCCTGATCCCCTTTGCATCAACATACCACACTCGTCCAGATCTAAATCCCTCTATTTCTTTTTTACATTTTGGGCACTCGATAATAAAAACTTTCTTATATCCAACCTCAGTAAAAGTTTTACCACAATGTATTAAATTCGAGCATTTATATCTCCGTTTTCCATTATCGGTCTTTCCATGTTTATGTGCTAGACAACCACAATAAATACATTTCAAGTTTATCGCTTCCATTTCTTTGTTTAGAACCCACATTTTTTCAACACTTCCCACACTTTTCAACACATTTTAACTGACATTCTTTATCAACCTCAAATCTAAAAAATTTGGGGGCTTTTTTATGAATAAAAATAAAAAAACTAATCTTAGTAATTCTAATGAATCACTTCAAGAAAAGGTGTTGTTACAAAGCTTTAATAATCCACTAGGACAACTCCTATATCTAGATTACGAAATTAAAGATTTAAATAATAGGAATTCTCCCTCTTCATTAGAAAAAGCCATTAACAAAAAAACAGACCTAATAAAGATTATAGAAGAAATTGATGACCCTTCACTTAAATATCACTTAACTACCTATTACATTGATAAAAAAGAAAATTCATTTATTAAACATGATTTAAGAAAGTTAAAAAGCCGTAAATTTCCAAAACTATATCTTAGTGAGCAGGCTATACAACAGGCAGCTATTGCTAAAAGACAAATCAGCAAAGTTTTAAATAACGATCTTATATTAACTATTGAAGAGCTAGAAATGGTTATCTCTGATTTGGAGGATAGCTTAGATAGAATTATCCTTAGAAAAGTTCTTTTCGATAAAAAAAATCAAACACAGATAGCTAAAGAGATTAATATTAATACCTTTAGAAGAGCAAGTAGTGAGCAACCAGGAAAAAGCACTTTCAACAAAAGTACCGTTAGTAGAAGGCTTAAAAAACTAAAATGCACGACAATCAGTTGTGATGATTTTTAAATGTCTCTATTCGCAACATTAACTACCTTAATCTGTTAACAAGAGGAAGAGCCAATAAATCGAATACAATCTATTGCACTCTTCTTGTAATAAGAAAGGAGTCGTAAAGGGTTATTATGAAGCAACCAAAATTTAATAATGGTTGTAAAGCAACAATGTCCAAAAATCAAATAAATAAAGAAAGCAGGAGAAAACATGAGCATTAAGCCAAACAACGTAAACCTTTCTTTTGAAAGTATAGCTAAGACTGACAAAGGTAGGCTTATCGGTATCAAACCTTTGGTAGATTTTAATACCAAAGTACAAAAAGGTTACACATACGAAGTTTTACTAGAAGATAATGGATTTGA
The DNA here is from genome assembly GCF_051842975.2 of Bacillus sp. Hm123. Classification (NCBI taxonomy): domain Bacteria; kingdom Bacillati; phylum Bacillota; class Bacilli; order Caryophanales; family Bacillaceae; genus Bacillus; species Bacillus sp. Hm123. The sequence goes on along the minus strand of NZ_CM200277.1, from coordinate 148,407 downwards.
GAAAATTCAAATCAAGGTAGAAAATCACCCTCCATTATTGACTGATGAGGAACTATCAGCACTAAAAGAACCTATTTACATGACGTTCGAAAATTTCGTAGGGAAGTTCTATTTCTCTGATAGAAGTAAATCATTTGAACTCACATGTAAAGCGAGCAAAGCTTTAATCATTCGACAAGTAGCTAAGGCTTAAAACTATAAAACTCCACTATTAAACTATTTATTAGCTTAATAGTGGAGCTAATATTAAAGGAGAAAAAATATATGAAATTCTTAAAAATAATTGAATCTATCTTAAACTTTTTGATTCAATTACCCAAAGAAACAACGAAAGCAATTGATATTTACCAAAAACAGCTTTCAAGAGCCAATGGAGACAAAGTCAATATTGATATGGCGAAGAATACTTTGCTTTATTTCTTTTTGAAAAATTGGCTAATCAATATATTAGTTCCACTAGCAGTAATTATTTTGACTATTTCATTAGCTGTGAAATATTTCATTCCAATATTAGCTGTCGGGTTTATATATTATCTTGTATGGTGTGATTTTAAAGAAAAAAATCGAGGTAACGTAATTCAACAGCAGCAAGAAATAGAATTTATGTATTATGAAATATCAAAGTTCATATTCAATCCTCTAAGGCAAATGGACGAATGCTTAGACGTAAAAGTCCTCCAAGGATTAACTGATATTTCTATTCATCCATCATATAATATAGAAAGCCGGGTGGCAAAGCTACATTTTAAATTACTTAAAAAGTCCTCCGAACCGATTGAAAATGACAAAATTTTATTTAGTGAAAAGATGTTACAATCTCTCATTACATCCAAATTACATAAAAAACAAATATTAGAGAATCGCACTTTCTTTTACGACGACGTTCCATGTTTAGTGGTGGATTATATTACTGATTTCGGCGACTATATTCAAATTACAATAGTGTACGTAAATAGTGAATCTAGCTATAACTACGTAAAGGAAAAAGCATGTTATTCAACGACTTCAAAGATGAAATGAAAGAAAAACATGGGCAAGGCTCTGGATTCATGACAAATGGGGCGGAACTCTTTAGCATTAAAGTACCACAGGTTAAGGACATCGCTAAATTAGAGCATTATATCAAGCAAGCATTGAATCGTTAGGTATTGCAAGCTCTGTTAAGTCATCGAGAATGTGGCTAGGCGTTGCGAGCGTTAAGCGGAGCAAAAGACTAGCCATCCCATCGCTTGCGATGGCAGTTAGCTAGCTTAGTATTACCTAGCCAACCTCTGTAGCATCCTTATTCCTGTAGCAGAGTCAAAGAAATATACTAATTTTTCTAATTGCGCTCAATAGTAAGTTTAAATAGAAACCGTTTGCTACCTCTACTGAAAGGAGAATCGAAATGATTGATTCAAACGAAACAAAAGACAAACCTGTTGAAAAAGAAATAGCACCAAAGAAAGATTCAAAATCTAGGAAGTACCTACTCACTATTAATAACCCTAACGAGTATGGTATCACACATGAATCAATACAAGAGATATTAACAACCAAATTCAAGAGTTTGATATATGCCTGTATGAGTGACGAAGTAGCAAGTCAACACCATAAACATATCTTCTTAGCATTCTCTAGCCCAGTAAGGTTCAGTCAAATCAAAAAATATTTCCCAAATGCCCATATTGACAAATCACGTGGAACAGCGGAGAACAATCGCCACTATGTCTTTAAAGAAGGGAAATGGGCAGATACTAATAAAGCTGAAACCAATCTAAAGGACACTCATTGGGAATGGGGGGAAATTCCCATTGAAAGGGCGGGAAATAGAACAGATTTAGCTGAACTGTATGAACTGATTCAGGACGGTTTTTCTAATGCAGAAATAATCGAACTGAACCCTGATAATATTTTACTTCTCCAACATATTGACCGTACTCGAAAAGCAATTCTAGAAGAAAAATTCAAAAGTGACTGGCGAGATTTAGAAGTAACCTATATTCTCGGTCCCACAGGTACAGGAAAATCACGATTTGTTATGGAGAAGCATGGCTATGAGAACGTTTTTAGAGTAACCAATTATTTACATCCTTTTGATTCGTATCGTCAGCAAGATGTCATTGTATTTGAAGAATTCTCAAGCTCATTAAAAATTCAAGATATGTTAAATTATCTTGATGGGTATCCTCTTGAGTTACCTTCTCGCTATAGTAATAAACAGGCTACTTACACGAAAGTTTACATCATTAGTAATTTACCATTGAAAAAACAATATGAAACAATTCAATTAGAAAAAATGGAGGTATGGAGAGCTTTTTTACGTCGTATTAAAAAGGTCTTACTGATTGAAAAACAGGGCGTACATAAAGAATTTACGACAGATGAATTCCTGAATTGGTCCGCTCCTGCTAATATATTAGCTGAAAAACTCGGTATAAGTAAGATAGTATAGTGATTAAATTTCACATAAGAAGAAAAGAAAGGAGCATCATTTTATGGAATACAAGGGATATATAACTACACCCTACTTACTAACAAGAGTACAAGCATCAAATTTTTTAGGTATAGATCCTAAATCATTCGATAAATATATACGTTCTCATGAAGAACTTGAACGCTTTATGATTGGTAGACATGAGCGTTATACCATGAAATCTTTAATAAACTTTATTGGAAAAAAATCAATCTAAATTAATTCCAGTTGATACCATGCTAATTTCAGAATACAATACAGTTGTATTCAGCTAGCACCTATCAACTATTTTTTTGAAGGGAATTGATAGTATGGCTAGTATTATTATAAAGAGGAAAATCATATAGAGCACAAATATCTTTATATAAGCGAGGAAAACATAAAAAACTTTCTAAAACTTTTCCAACAAAGAAAGAAGCAGAACTTTGGACTTTAGAAATGGAATTAGCGAAAGGAGAAGGTAAAGAACTCGCCCACAGAACAACAACCTTTGCAGATTTTTTCGAGAATTGGATTTACCTTGTAAAAGTAAATGATGTTAAAGAAACGACATTCCAAAATTACGTTCGTACGTTGGGCGTAATTCGAAACCTATTTCAAGATGTCCAATTAAAAGATTTAAATGACATTGTCGTTCAAAAGAAAATTGATGAATATGCGAAAACACATTCTCGAAAAACAACACACGAAGTGCTTCTTAAAATAAAAACATCCTTACGTGATGCCTATGCCCGTGGTTATATTGCAAATGATTTTGCTCGTTTAGTGAAAACTCGCGGAGAAAACCCTCCTAAGCGAAACAGAGCATTTCTATCACTGACTTTAAAAAGCTTCGTAATCACGTCCTAGAGCACCCAGAGGATGAATTTAACCTACTTGTATTACTTGCACTTGAAACGGGTATGCGACGTGGAGAACTACTTGCAATACGACCAGAAAGCCTTTTTGAATATGGTATTGAAGTTAGACACTCAATCAGTCCTACTTCTGACGATACTTCACTAAAGACACAAAATGCAAAACGTGATGTTTCTATAAACAAAGAAGTATATGAGCTTATTCGTAAAATTCCTGTCAAAGAGAATGGTTATATTTTCGGCTTTGGCGGCTTTAAACAATCCGAACAATTAGCAGAGTTATTGAAAGGGTTAAACATTAAAAGAACTACCTTTCACGGTCTGAGAGATACACACGCATCATTTTTATTTGCTCAAGATATAGATATTGCTTATGTTTCCAAACGATTAGGACACATAAATATTCAAACCACGCAAAATTATTATCTGGAATTAATGCCAGAAAAAAAGCACCAGCAAGATGCCGATGCTTTAAATCTGTTAAGTTCTTTATGAGGTTCAAGCTGATTTGAACCAACTTGAACCAAAAAACCTTTGTAAACGTTGATGCAATAAGGAATTGATTAACGTTTTGAGAACTGAGGTGCACGACGAGCGCCTTTAAGACCGTATTTCTTACGTTCTTTCATACGAGCGTCACGAGTTAAGTAACCAGCGCGTTTTAATGTTGGGCGGAATTCAGGATCTGCTTGAAGTAACGCACGAGCGATACCGTGGCGGATTGCTCCAGCTTGACCTGTGTAGCCGCCTCCGTTTACGTTTACATGTACATCGTAGCTGCTTACAGTTTCAGTCGCAACTAGAGGTTGCTTGATTACTGTACGTAAAGCTTCGAATGGGATATAGTCTACTACGTCACGTCCGTTGATGACGATTTTTCCATCTCCAGGTACTAAGCGCACACGAGCAACTGAGCTCTTGCGGCGGCCTGTTCCGATATATTGAACTTGTGCCAAGATAATGACCTCCTCTTAATTAATTATTAATTATCCGCGAAGTTCGTAAACTTCTGGTTTTTGTGCTTCATGCTTGTGCTCTGGGCCAGCATAAACGTGTAACTTCTTCGCCATTTGACGTCCTAAAGAACCTTTTGGAAGCATGCCTTTAATTGCAAGCTCAAGCATTCTTTCAGGATAGTTAGTACGCATTTCTAAAGCAGTACGGGATTTTAATCCACCTGGGTACATGCTGTGACGGTAATAAATTTTGTCTGTTAATTTCTTACCTGTTAATTCGATTTTCTCTGCATTGATGATGATTACGTGATCACCAGTATCAACGTGTGGTGTATATGTTGGTTTATGTTTACCGCGTAAAATAGACGCTACTTCGCTTGACAGGCGACCTAAAGTCTTGCCTTCAGCATCAACAACGTACCATTTACGTTCGATTTCGTTAGCTTTTGCCATATAAGTCGTACGCATTTGTTTTTACCCTCCTAAGAAATATGTTTTTGGTTCACTGTATTTATATCACGAATAGCTTTCCGGGGCTCGTCGTGGGGTTAAATAACATACCATATGATATAATATATCTTTCAGAAATCATTGTCAAGAAAAAATGTCACACCCGGATTAGTTGCCATAGAATACTTGCTGAAGATACAAGCCTTCTGCTGGTGCCGTTTTACCGGCTTGCCCCCGATCCTTCGCTTCTAAAATTTTTTTTACTTCATAGGGATCTCGTTTTCCCATCCCTACTTCTATCAATGTGCCGGTCATAATACGGACCATATTATATAAAAATCCGTTGCCAACAAATTTCAGCTCAATTTCATCATCTCGCTGTTGAATAGCAATTTCTTTTACTTCTCTCACTTTATCCTGCACTTCCGTTTTCGCTGAACAAAAGCTCGTGAAATCGTGCGTACCGATCAAATAAGCAGCCGCCTGACACATTAACTCCAAGTTAAGGTCAAATGGATAGTGATAGGCGTAAAAGCGCTTAAAAGGGCTTCTATGCGGCTCTTGATAGATTTTGTACCGATACTCCTTGCCAGTCGCTGAAAAACGAGCGTGGAACGAGTGTGGAACGATTTTCGCTGTTAATACAGCAATGTCTCCTGAAAGCTGGCTATTCAATGCGACAGGCCAACGCTCAGCCGGAAGCATGAGCGGCGTATCAAAATGAATGACTTGTCCAACAGCATGAACGCCAGCATCCGTTCGCCCAGAAGCGGTCACTTTCACATCGCGACCTTTATGCATTTTTTTCAGCACTTTTTCGAATTCCTCTTGCACGGTGCGACCATTCGGCTGAATTTGATAGCCAGAAAACAACGCCCCGTCATAAGAAATGATACATTTGATGCGATTCATCTTTCACCACTCCGTTAACTCCTTAAATAAAACAGGACGACAGCTAAAATTAGCAGCACAAGCAGCGAGATAGTATCTTTCATCGTCCACTGCAATAACCGATATTTCGTCCGTCCTTCTCCACCGCGATAGCCTCTCGCTTCCATCGCTGTTGCTAAGTCCTCTGCTCGCTTAAATGCGCTAACAAACAACGGAATCAAAAGTGGCACAATCGCCTTTACTCGCTCTTTGATTGGGCCGCTAGAAAAGTCCGCTCCCCGAGCCATTTGCGCTTTCATAATCTTCTCGGTTTCGTCCATTAATGTCGGAATGAAACGCAAGGAAATCGACATCATTAACGCTAGCTCATGAACGGGTAGCTTCATCTTCTTAAATGGCTTCAATAAGCTTTCTAGCCCATCTGTGATGGAAATAGGCGACGTCGTCAACGTCAATAGCGACGTCATAAAGATTAACAGTAGAAACCGCAGAGAAATAAATGCCCCTTGCTGTAAACCGCCTTCATAGATTTCAATCCAGCCAGCTTTCCAAAGAAGGTCTCCTTCCTTCGTCAAAAACAGATGCAATGAAAACGTAAAAATAATGATCCATAAGACCGGCTTTAACCCAATAATTAAAAAGCGAATATTAATTTTAGATAAAAAGATCGCTAGAAAAGTAAATAAGACCAATAAACCATAAGTGACTACGTTATTAGCTAAGAAGACGATCACTACATAGGCAAAAATAAATAATAGCTTCGCCCGAGGATCTAGTCGATGGACAACAGAGTCAAGCGGCAAATAGCGGCCAAAGACCATTTTTTCCATCATCGGCCCTCACCTCGCTTATGCACGAGTTGTAACTGCTCAACAAGCTCATCCATCGAGAGGCAAGTTTTTCCGAGCTGAATACCGGACTCTTCTTCAAACTGCTGCTGAAAGCGAATCACTTCGGGTATACTTAGCCCTAAACGAAACAGTTCTTCCCGCTTAGAAAACAGCTCGCGCGGCTTACCTTTTTGATACACCTCGCCTTGATGCATAATGACCATTTCATCGGCATACAGAGCGGCATCCTCCATGCTGTGCGTCACAAGAATGGTCGATAAGTTTCGCTCCTTATGAAGGGTAGCAAACATCTCCATCATTTCCTTACGCCCTCTCGGATCGAGACCGGCTGTTGGCTCATCTAATACAATCACTTCGGGTTCCATCGCCAGTACACCAGCAATCGCCACTCGCCGCATTTGCCCCCCTGATAAATCAAAGGGAGATTTGTTTAATATGTCCTCAGACAACCCCACCTGGCGGATCACTTGTTTTGCCCGTTGCTTCGCTTCTTCTTCCGCTACACCGAAATTCATCGGGCCATAGCAAATATCTTTTTCGACCGTTTCTTCAAACAGTTGATGCTCTGGAAACTGAAACACAATCCCTACACGCTTACGGACGTCTTTTAGATTCTTTTCCTTCTTTTCTGATGAAACGATCCGATCACCAATATGGACTTGACCGCTTGTTGGCTGTATCAAGGCATTTAAATGCTGCAAGATCGTCGATTTTCCTGATCCTGTATGCCCGATAATCGCCAAATAGGTGCCGCTTGGAATCGTGAAGCTGACATTGTGAAGGGCTTTATGCTCAAAAGGGGTGCCTGCCGCATAACGATACTCTACTTCTTGAAGTTGGATATCCATAATTCCCTCACCAGCTCTTCTTCTGTTAAATAATTTTGTTGAATCGAAAAGCCATGTGATCGTAGCTTATCACTTAATTTCACAGAAAAGGGAACATCAAGCCCTAATTGAATTAGCTCTTCGTTCATTTGAAAAATCTCTTCAGGCGTACCGACCGTATGTACCGTCCCTTTATTTAACACAATGATTCGGTCTGCTCGTGCGGCTTCCTCTAAATCATGTGTAATCGAAATAACAGTTAAGTCTTGTTCTTCGTTTAATTGACGTACAGTCTGTAGTACTTCTTCTCTCCCTCTAGGGTCAAGCATCGATGTGGCCTCATCCAATAAGATGATCTCTGGCTGTAAAGCAATGACACTGGCGATGGCCACTCGTTGCTTTTGACCTCCAGATAGATGGTGCGGCTCTTGATTCAGAAAATCAAGCATTCCTACTTTCTGCAAGGAAGCTTGTACTCTTTCTTTCATCGTCACGTATGGGACGCCGTTATTTTCTAACCCAAAAGCCACATCATCCTGCACCGTTGTGCCGACAAATTGATTGTCTGGATTTTGAAAGACCATCCCAAGCCGTTTGCGAATCTCCCAAACTTGCTCTTCTTCTAATAAAGTGCCACTAATAGCAACACTACCCTTCTCAGGATAATGCAGACCATTTAACATTTTGGCGAGAGTCGACTTTCCTGAACCATTATGACCAACAATGGCTAACCATTCTCCTCGATACACATTCAATGTAATATCTTTCAAAGCATAATCTGCTTGTTCTGGATATCGAAAATACACATGTTCAATCGAAATGATTGGCTCCTTCATGACTCTCCCCCTCTCGACTTTCCTATTCAAAAAAGTTGCCTATACAAAAAAAGCCCGCACCCCATTCCAAAGAAAAAAGTTCTTTTTCTGCCAGCAAAACGGCCTCTTAATACGAGTAAGAGCGGAAGGGGTGCATGAGCTAGACGAGTCACCCTAAGTTGCTCATCATAACGCTCAAGCTTCATACTATTCAGTCTTCAACGACAATAAGAAGAGCGCGTACTGCTTTCTTATTGTTATAAAAAAAGGGCAAAACCCAAGCATAGCTGGAGTGTTCTGCCCTTGTAGTGGTTTCATTGATAATTACACAAGCTCAATAATAACCATTGGTGCACCGTCACCACGACGAGGACCCATTTTCATAATGCGTGTATAACCACCTTGGCGCTCGCTGTAACGAGGAGCAACGTCTGAGAAAAGCTTTTGTATTGCATATACAGGCTTCTCTTTCTTCTTGCCATTCTCGTCTTCTACTTCAACCACTGATGCTACTTCGTTACGAAGGAAAGCAGCTGCTTGACGACGAGCATGTAAGTCACCACGTTTACCAAGTGTAATCATTTTTTCCACAACTGAGCGAAGTTCTTTCGCACGTGCTTCAGTTGTTTCAATGCGCTCGCTGATGATCAAGTCAGTCGTTAAATCACGAAGCATTGCTTTACGCTGAGCGCTTGTACGTCCTAGCTTTCTGTAAGCCATGAAGATACCCTCCTTTGTTGAAATCGTTTTTTATTCTGTCATCAATCTTCTTTTCTTAATCCTAAACCAAGCTCATCTAGCTTCGCTTTCACTTCTTCAAGTGATTTACGGCCAAGATTTCGAACCTTCATCATATCCTCTTCACTCTTGCTTGCAAGCTCTTGTACTGTGTTAATACCAGCACGCTTTAAGCAGTTGTAAGAACGGACAGAAAGATCAAGCTCTTCAATTGTCATTTCTAGAACTTTTTCTTTTTGGTCTTCTTCTTTTTCAACCATAATCTCAGCATTTTGAGCTTCGTCTGTTAAGCCTACGAAGATGTTTAAGTGTTCAGTTAAGATTTTTGCTCCTAAAGAAATTGCTTCTTTCGGACCAATACTGCCATCTGTCCAAACATCCAATGATAATTTATCATAGTTTGTTAATTGTCCAACGCGCGTGCTTTCTACTTGGTAGTTTACACGCTCAACTGGCGTATAGATGGAGTCGATCGGAATCACACCAATTGGATGATCTTCCTTTTTGTTTTGATCAGCTGGATTATAACCTCTTCCACGCTGCGCTGTTAAACGCATACGGAAATGTGCATTCTCACCTAACGTTGCAATATGCAAATCTGGGTTAAGAATTTCCACATCACTATCGTGGGTAATATCAGCAGCTGTGATTACGCCATTTCCTTGCACATCAATTTCTAGCGTTTTTTCCTCATCAGAGTAAATTTTCAGCGCTAGCTTCTTAATATTTAAGATAATTGATGTAACATCTTCTACGACGCCTTCAATTGTTGAGAACTCATGCAACACCCCGTCAATCTGAATAGATGTGACAGCAGCACCTGGGAGTGAGGATAATAGTATACGACGTAAGGAGTTACCCAAAGTTGTACCATATCCACGCTCAAGTGGTTCTACGACAAATTTTCCATGAGTGGCATCATCGCTGATCTCAACCGTTTCAATTTTTGGTTTTTCAATTTCGATCATTCAATTATACCTCCTTCAATACGTCGAAACCCCGACTTAACATTCAGCCGAAATTTCCTCATGTTTACGTTCCCGATTGCGCACAACAACTGGTTTACTAAGTCTGTATTGAACGTAACATCCTATTATATCCCATTATTGACAGAGATATAAAAATTATACAGAAAAATTAAACACGGCGACGTTTTGGAGGGCGGCATCCGTTATGAGGAACAGGAGTTACATCTTTAATAGCAGTAACTTCTAATCCTGCAGCTTGAAGTGCACGAATTGCAGCCTCACGACCAGAACCAGGACCTTTAACAGTTACTTCTAGAGATTTCATACCATGTTCCATTGATACTTTCGCAGCTGTTTCAGCAGCCATTTGCGCAGCAAACGGAGTTGCTTTACGTGAACCTCTGAAACCAAGTGCACCTGCACTAGACCAAGACAGAGCATTACCATGAACGTCTGTAATAGTTACAATTGTATTGTTAAATGTTGAGCGAATGTGAGCGATACCTGATTCGATATTCTTTTTCACACGACGCTTACGAGTTTGTTGTTTACGAGCCATGTCGAAATTTGACCTCCTTTACCGATTATTTTTTCTTGTTAGCTACAGTTTTACGAGGACCTTTACGAGTACGAGCATTGTTCTTCGTATTTTGTCCACGAACTGGTAAACCACGACGATGACGTAGTCCACGGTAAGAACCGATTTCCATTAGACGCTTGATGTTAAGAGAGATTTCACGACGAAGGTCACCCTCAACTTTCAATTTGTCAATGACTTCACGGATTTTGTTTAATTCATCTTCCGTAAGGTCACGTACACGAGTGTCTTGAGAAACACCAGCTTCCGCTAAGATTTGTTCAGCAGTATTTCTGCCAATACCATAGATGTAAGTTAATGAGATAACTACACGCTTGTCGCGTGGAATATCAACACCTGCTACACGTGCCATATATATGTGCACCTCCCTTTATAATTATCCTTGTTTTTGTTTATGTTTAGGATTTTCACAAATCACCATAACTTTACCTTTTCTGCGGATGATCTTGCATTTTTCACAGATTGGTTTTACTGATGGTCTTACTTTCATTTTTCCAACCTCCTTCATAGTCCGGAGTGCATTAATTATTTATAACGATACGTAATTCTTCCACGAGTCAAATCGTAAGGAGAAAGTTCCACTGTCACTTTATCTCCTGGTAGAATACGAATGAAATGCATACGGATCTTTCCAGATACATGAGCTAGAATCGTATGTCCATTTTCTAATTCTACTTTAAACATTGCATTTGGTAATGTTTCAGCTACAATACCTTCAATTTCAATAACATCGTCTTTCGCCATGAATTTATTCTCCCTTCTCTTTTCATACAGAACCTCGCTATACCGGTGTTAAGCGAGCCTGGTATCAATTCTTGAATCAACGTTTGGAAAACACCTTTTGATTTAGGCTTTCGTTAAAATTTCAAAACCTGATTCGGTAATCGCGACAGTATGTTCAAAATGAGCACACATTTTTCCATCTTGGGTAACGACTGTCCAGTTGTCTCCAAGAGTCTTGACGTAACGACTTCCAGCATTCACCATCGGTTCGATTGCAAGCACCATTCCAGGTTTGAGTTTTGGACCTTTGCCAGGCGGACCATAATGAGGAATTTGAGGCTCCTCATGCAAGTCTTGACCGACTCCATGTCCTACATACTCACGAACTATTGAAAAGCCATTAGATTCAACGTAGGTTTGAATCGCATGGGAGATGTTTGAAAGACGTTCGCCTGGTTTCGCTTCTTGTAAACCGATAAAAAGCGAGTCCTCTGTTACCTCTAATAGCTTCTGAGTCTCAGGAGCGATCAAGCCAACAGGATACGTCCAGGCAGAATCACCATGATAGCCTCGATAGTTTGCACCGATATCTAAACTGATGATGTCTCCTTCTTTTAATACTCGGTCTCCTGGAATACCATGGACCAACTCTTCGTTCACTGACGCACAAATGCTGCCACGAAAACCATTATACCCTTTAAAAGAAGGAATTGCATCATGCTGTTTAATAAATTTCTCTGCAATTTCATCCAACTCTTTTGTTGTTATACCGGGAGAGATATGCTTTTGCAATTCTTTATGTGTCAAAGCGACAATTCGACCTGCTTCTCTCATAATCTCAATTTCTCGAGGGGTTTTGCAAATGATCATTTTATTTAAGTCCCTTAAGTAACTCATCGATGTCTTCAAAGACTAAATGAATTTCCTGTTGACCGTTAATATTCTTTAAATAACCTTTTTGCTCATAAAAGTCTAGTAATGGTTGAGTTTGTTTTAAATTCACATCCAACCGATTTTGAACAGTTTCTTCGTTATCATCTGCGCGCTGATAAAGTTCGCCGCCGCAACGATCACATTTATCTTCAACAGCAGGTGCATTGAATACCATATGGTAAGTAGCTCCGCAGTCTTTACAAATGCGACGTCCAGTTAAACGTGCCATGAGAATGTCTTTATCAACATCAACATTGATAACAAAATTGATGCTCTTACTAAGCTCCTCCATGATGCCTTCCAATGCTTCTGCTTGAGGAACAGTTCTTGGAAAACCGTCAAGAAGGAAACCACCTTCGCAGTCTGGCTTGCTTAGTCTTTCGCGAACAATTCCGATAGTTACTTCATCAGGAACAAGCGCGCCTTGATCCATAAAGGATTTCGCTTTAAGTCCTAATTCTGTGCCTTCTTTCATTGCTGCACGGAACATATCTCCTGTAGAAATATGTGGAATGTTATATTTTTCAACAATTTTTTCGGCTTGAGTTCCTTTTCCGGCACCCGGTAGCCCCATTAACACTAGATTCATTTATATATACCCCCTCAGTCTAATTGGAGACGTGCAAAGAATGATTCTTTATTTAATAAAGCCTTTATAATGGCGTTTTACAAGTTGTGCTTCCAGCTGTTTCATTGTTTCCAATGCCACACCTACGACGATCAGTAGACTTGTTCCACCAATTTGAGCCGATTCTGGAAGCCCTGCAAACTTAATAAAGAATACAGGAAGAACTGAGATGACAGACAAGAAAATTGCACCAACAAACGTTAAACGATATAAAACACTAGTTAAATAATCTTGCGTGTTCTTTCCAGGTCGGATGCCTGGAATATATCCACCTTGTTTCTTCAAGTTATCCGCAAGTTGTTCAGGGTTCACTTGAATAAACGCATAGAAATACGTGAACGCAACAATTAATCCGATATAAATAACCATACCAACAGGCTTAGTATAATCAAATATCTCTTGAATTGTTCTTGTCACATCGTTAGAACCAAAGAACGAAGCAATCGTCTGTGGCGTAATTAAGAATGCTACAGCAAAAATTACAGGAATAACCCCAGCCGCATTTACTTTTAACGGTAAATGAGTTGCTTGAGCACCTGGTGTACTAATGCCACCATCTCCTGTCATTCGCTTCGCATATTGAATAGGAATTTTGCGCAATGCTTGCTGCACAAAAACAACTCCAACTACGATAGCTAATGCTGCTAATACGATTAATAGTAAAACAACTATCTTTAAGAAAAGCTGATCTCCTGCTCCCTCAATTTGCTGTGCATAAATTTGGTTCACAGCGTTAGGGATCGCAGCAACGATTCCAGCTAAAATGATAATTGAAATACCGTTTCCAACACCTTTAGAAGTAATTAACTCACCAAGCCACATTAAAAATGCAGTTCCAGCAGTTAATACAAGTGCAATGACTAAATAAGAGGTAACATTTTGACTCTCGACTAGCACTCCACCGAATAAACGGTTAAATCCATAAGACATTCCTAATGCTTGGATAAATCCTAGAACAATTGTGAAGTATCTTGTGAATTGCGCTAGCTTACGTCGACCTACTTCACCTTGCTTTGACCATTCAGTAAACTTCGGAACAACGTCCATTTGAAGTAACTGCACGATGATCGAGGCCGTAATGTACGGCATAATTCCCATCGCGAGAATCGAGAAGTTTTGTAGGGCGCCCCCTCCAAAGGTATTAAGAAATCCGATCAACCCAGCCTGATCCTGCATTTTTAATATATCTGCATTAACATACGGAACAGGGATAAATGTGCCAATTCGGAAAACGATTAACATAAGAAGGGTGAATATAATTTTTCTTCTTATATCACCCACACGCATAAAATTGGAGATTGTGCGAAACATTATAACACCTCAGTTGTACCGCCAGCAGCTTCGATTGCTTCTTTAGCAGCAGCAGAGAATTTGTGAGCTTTGACTGTTAGTTTCTTCTCTACATTCCCTTTAGCAAGAATTTTGATTCCTGCTTTTTCATTGCTGACTACGCCAGTTTCAATAAGAAGTTCTGGTGTAACTTCAGTGCCTTCCTCAAAGCGGTTTAATGCGTCAAGGTTAACGATCGCGAATTCTTTTCTGTTGATATTAGTGAAACCACGTTTCGGTAAACGTCTGAATAAAGGTGTTTGACCACCTTCAAAGCCTAAACGTACACCACCGCCTGAACGGGCGTTTTGACCTTTATGACCTTTACCTGCAGTTTTACCGTTACCAGAACCAGGACCGCGACCTACACGATTACGCTCTTTACGAGCACCTTCAGCAGGTTTTAATTCATGAAGTTTCATGTTCGTGCACCTCCTTATTCGGTATTTTAAATTAAATTTCTTTTACAGTTACTAAATGAGACACTTTATTGATCATGCCTCGAATAGCAGCATTGTCTTGTTGCTCTACAGTTTGGTGCATCTTACGAAGACCAAGAGCTTTAACTGTTTCACGTTGATCTTGCGGACGACCGATCACGCTACGAGTGAGGGTAATTTGTAATTTTTCAGCCATGATAATCCCTCCTTATCCTAACAGTTCTTCTACTGATTTTCCACGTAATTTAGCAACGTCTTCTGCACGCTTCAATTGCTTAATTCCGTCGATTGTAGCACGTACCATGTTGATTGGCGTATTAGATCCTAAAGATTTAGAAAGGATATCTCCAACTCCACCAAGCTCAAGTACCGCACGAACAGGTCCACCAGCGATTACTCCAGTACCTTCAGAAGCAGGTTTTAGGAGAATTTCACCAGCACCGAAGCGACCGATTACTTCATGTGGTAAAGTTGTTCCAACCATAGGAACAGTTACAAGGTTTTTCTTTGCATCTTCAACAGCTTTACGGATAGCATCTGGAACTTCTTGTGCTTTACCAGTTCCAAAGCCAACGTGTCCGTTCTTGTCACCGACAACAACTAGTGCAGTAAAGCGGAAACGACGACCACCCTTTACTACTTTCGCAACACGATTGACCGTAACTACGCGTTCTTCAAGTTCAAGTTTATTTGGATCAATGCGACGCATTAATGTGTCCCTCCTTTTTATTAGAATTCTAATCCATTTTCACGAGCAGCGTCAGCTAAAGCTTTCACGCGTCCGTGATATAGGTATCCTCCGCGGTCGAATACTACGGATTTAACGCCTTTTTCACTTGCTCTTTTCGCAACTAATTCGCCAACTTTAGCAGCAGCTTCAGCGTTGCTTGTAGTTTCTAAACCGAAATCTTTTTCGATTGTAGAAGCGCTAGCAAGAGTTACACCGTTCATGTCATCAATCACTTGAGCGTAAAGATGTTTGTTTGAACGGAAAATATTTAAACGTGGACGAGACTCTGTACCGTTGATTTTCGCACGTACACGAGCGTGTCTCTTTTTACGTGTTTTATTTTTATCTGGCTTAGTAATCATCGTGGTCACTCCTTTCCTTTACCTAAGCGACATTATTTACCTGTTTTACCTTCTTTACGACGTACATATTCACCTTCGTAGCGAATACCTTTACCTTTATAAGGCTCTGGCGGACGAACGTCGCGGATGTTAGCTGCAAACGCACCAACGCGCT
The DNA here is from genome assembly GCF_051842975.2 of Bacillus sp. Hm123. Taxonomy (NCBI): domain Bacteria; kingdom Bacillati; phylum Bacillota; class Bacilli; order Caryophanales; family Bacillaceae; genus Bacillus; species Bacillus sp. Hm123. Next base: position 132,702 of record NZ_CM200277.1, on the reverse strand, counting down.
CTTTGCTCACACCTTTTACGATTACTTTCGTGTTGGCAGGAACTTCAACTTCTACGCCTGCTTCTGGTTCCATTTCAACTGGATGAGAGTAACCTACGTTAAGAACAAGCTTGTTACCTTGTTTTTGCGCACGGTACCCGACACCGATTAATTCAAGTGCTTTTTCGAATCCTTTAGATACACCTTCAACCATGTTCGCTAACAATGCACGTGTTGTACCGTGGTTTGTACGGTGCTCTTTTGACTCAGAAGGGCGTGTAATGTTAATTACATTGCCTTCGATTTCGATCTTCATATCTTTATGAAACGTACGAGTAAGCTCACCTTTAGGACCTTTAACAGTTACAGTATTGTTATCATTAGTTACTGTTACGCCTTCTGGTAGCTCGATTGGTTTTTTTCCTACGCGAGACATTCTGTTGCACCTCCATTCATTACAAAAATATTACCAAACGTATGCTAATACTTCTCCGCCCACTTGTTTAGCGCGAGCTTCTTTATCAGTTAATACACCGTTAGATGTTGAAACAAGAGCGATACCTAAACCGTTAAGTACTCTTGGTACCTCGTTAGCTTTCGCGTATACACGTAAACCAGGTTTACTGATACGTTTTAAACCAGTGATAACACGCTCGTTGTTGGCACCGTATTTCAAGAAGATACGGATCATGCCTTGTTTGTTGTCTTCGATGAATTCTACATCACGTACAAAACCTTCACGTTTAAGAATTTCAGCGATTTCTTTTTTGATGTTAGAAGCAGGTACTTCTAACTTCTCGTGACGCACCATGTTCGCATTACGGATGCGAGTTAGCAAATCTGCAATCGGATCTGTCATAACCATATTATTTACCTCCTTCCCAAGTCGTGGTATTACCAGCTAGCTTTTTTAACACCAGGAATTTGTCCTTTATATGCAAGTTCACGGAAACAAATACGGCAAAGCTTAAATTTACGATATACAGAGTGTGGACGTCCACAACGCTCGCAGCGTGTATACTCTTGTACTTTAAACTTTGGAGTGCGTTTTTGTTTCGCAATCATTGATTTTTTAGCCACGTTTTCGCCTCCCTTTTATAGCGATTACTTTTGGAACGGCATTCCAATTTGAGTTAACAATTCGCGAGATTCTTCATCGCTTTTTGCAGTCGTAACAATTACGATATCCATACCGCGTACTTTGCTTACTTTATCGTAATCAATCTCAGGGAAGATCAATTGCTCCTTCACACCAAGTGTGTAGTTACCGCGTCCGTCAAAAGATTTCTTTGAGATACCACGGAAGTCACGTACACGTGGAAGTGATACAGAGATTAATTTATCTAGGAATTCGTACATGCGCTCTCCGCGTAATGTAACTTTCGCTCCGATCGGCATACCTTCACGAAGACGGAAGCCAGCGATAGAGTTTTTCGCACGAGTTACTAGTGGTTTTTGACCAGTGATTAAAGCAAGTTCTTCAACAGCTACATCAAGAGCTTTTGCGTTTTGAACTGCGTCACCAATCCCCATGTTAACTACGATTTTTTCAACTTTTGGTACTTGCATTACAGAGTCGTAATTGAATTTGTTCATTAAAGCAGGTGTAATTTCTTCAATATACTTTGCTTTAAGGCGGTTCATATAGTGTACCTCCCTTCATTAACTAACTTATTATTTATCTAAAGTTTCACCAGATTTTTTTGCTACTCTTACTTTTTTACCATCAACCGTTGTGAATCCTACACGAGTAGGTTCGTTAGTTTTAGGGTCTAAAAGCATTACGTTAGAAACGTGAATAGGTGCCTCTTGGCTAATAATTCCGCCTTGCGGATTTACTTGTGAAGGTTTTGAGTGTTTCTTTACGATGTTTACACCTTCTACAAGTACACGGTCTTTTTTAGGAAACGCCGCAAGCACGATGCCAGTTTTTCCTTTATCTTTACCCGTGATAACCATGACTTTATCGCCTTTTTTTACATTCATTTTATCGCACCTCCTTGAATGACCAAGTTGATAAAATTTATTTTCATTAGATTACTTCTGGAGCAAGAGAAACGATTTTCATAAAGTTGTTGTCACGTAATTCGCGTGCAACTGGTCCGAAGATACGAGTTCCGCGTGGGCCTTTGTCATCTTTAATGATAACACAAGCATTTTCGTCGAAGCGGATGTAAGATCCGTCGTTACGACGCATTCCACGTTTAGTACGAACGATTACAGCTTTAACAACATCACCTTTTTTGACAACGCCACCTGGTGTTGCTTGTTTTACTGTGCAGACGATAACGTCTCCAATGTTCGCAGTTTTACGGCCAGAGCCTCCAAGAACTTTGATCGTTAATACTTCACGTGCACCTGAGTTGTCAGCTACTTTTAAACGAGATTCTTGTTGGATCATTTATGTTACCTCCTTTCGGATTAGCATCTATCCGAACAATTATATATTAGATAATAACTGCTTTTTCAACGACTTCAACAAGACGGAAGCGTTTTGTAGCAGAAAGTGGGCGAGTTTCCATGATACGAACTACATCGCCGATTTTTGCTTCATTCAACTCATCATGAGCTTTGAATTTTTTAGAGTACTTAACGCGTTTGCCGTAAAGTGAGTGCTTTTTGTAAGTTTCTACCATGACTGTAACTGTCTTATCCATTTTGTCAGACACAACACGTCCAGTATAAACTTTACGTTGGTTACGTTCACTCATAATGCAAACCTCCTCTCAATTATCGATTGTTAACATCGATCTCTCTTTGACGAATGACTGTTTTCATTCGAGCGATCGCTTTACGTACTTCACGAATACGAGCAGTATTTTCAAGTTGTCCAGTCGCTAATTGGAAGCGAAGGTTGAAAAGCTCTTCTTTTAAAGACTTAAGTTTTTGTTCAATTTCGGCAGTGGTTAATTCAATAATTTCATTAGCCTTCATTTGATTCACCACCAATTTCTTCTCGTTTTACAAACTTACATTTTACAGGAAGTTTGTGCGCTGCAAGACGAAGTGCTTCACGAGCTACCTCTTCTGATACACCAGCAATTTCAAACATAATTTTTCCTGGTTTAACTACAGCTACCCATCCTTCAGGAGCACCTTTACCGGAACCCATACGTACCTCTAGAGGCTTAGCTGTGTAAGGCTTATGTGGGAAAATTTTGATCCATACTTTACCGCCACGTTTCATATAACGAGTCATAGCAATACGAGCTGATTCGATTTGACGGTTCGTGATCCAAGAAGCTTCTGTAGCTTGTAGACCGAATTCACCAAATGCTACTTCAGTACCGCCTTTTGCTTGACCGCGCATTTTACCACGGTGAACACGACGATGTTTAACGCGTTTAGGCAATAACATAATTATTTTCCTCCTTCCTCAGACTTCTTCTTTGTAGGAAGGACCTCTCCACGATAAATCCATACTTTCACACCAAGCTTACCATAAGTAGTGTCAGCTTCAACATGAGCATAGTCGATGTCCGCACGAAGTGTATGAAGTGGAACTGTTCCTTCACTATAATGTTCAGCACGAGCGATGTCTGCTCCGCCAAGACGTCCAGAAACTTGTGTTTTAATTCCTTTCGCTCCAGAACGAATAGTACGTTGGATCGCTTGTTTTTGCGCACGACGGAAAGATACACGATTTTCTAATTGACGAGCAATGTTTTCTGCTACTAATTTAGCATCTAAATCTGCTCTCTTAATTTCAACGATGTTAATGTGAACACGTTTGCTAGTTAATTGGTTTAGAGCTTTACGAAGCGCTTCAACCTCTGAACCACCTTTACCGATAACCATACCAGGCTTAGCTGTATGAACTGTAATGTTGATGCGGTTAGCAGCACGTTCGATTTCTACACGAGATACAGAAGCGTCTTTTAAGCGCTCTTCGATGTATCCGCGTACTTTAAGGTCTTCATGTAAAAGATCTGCATAATCTTTTTCAGCGTACCATTTTGAATCCCAGTCACGAATGACACCAACACGTAAACCATTAGGATGTACTTTTTGACCCACGATTTATCCCTCCTTCTTTTCTGATACCACGATTGTGATGTGGCTAGTGCGTTTGTTAATTTGGCTTGCGCGTCCCATAGCACGTGGACGGAAACGTTTTAAAGTTGGACCTTCATCAACAAATGCTTGTTTTACAACAAGGTTGTTAATATCCATATCATAGTTATGCTCTGCATTAGCAACAGCAGATTTCAATAATTTTTCAATGACAGGAGATGCAACTTTTGGCGTGTGACGCAAAATAGCTACAGCCTCTCCTACTTGCTTTCCTCGAATCAAGTCAATCACTAAGCGTGCTTTACGAGGAGCAATACGAACTGTTCTTACGACAGCTTTTGCTTCCATTAGGATACCCTCCTCTCATTAGCGTCTTGTTTTCTTATCGTCACTAGCGTGACCTTTGTACATACGAGTTGGTGCGAATTCACCAAGTTTATGTCCAACCATATCTTCCGTTACAAATACAGGAACGTGTTTGCGACCATCATACACAGCGATTGTGTGACCGATGAAAGCTGGGAAGATTGTTGAACGACGAGACCAAGTTTTCACAACTTGTTTCTTATCAGTTTCGTTTAACTTTTCGATCTTGTTAAATAAATGATCATCAACAAAAGGTCCTTTTTTCAAGCTGCGGCCCATAGTAGTACCTCCCTTCGTAACTGGTCTACGGTTCGACAAGGGAACCGTAGTTCAATTACGTTATTTTTTACGGCGACGAACGATGAATTTATCGCTTTTGTTTGTTTTCTTACGAGTTTTGTAACCAAGAGTTGGTTTACCCCATGGTGTAACAGGTGATTTACGTCCGATTGGTGTACGTCCTTCACCACCACCGTGTGGATGGTCATTAGGGTTCATAACAGATCCGCGAACAGTAGGTTTTTTACCTAACCAGCGAGAACGACCTGCTTTACCAATATTGATTAATTCGTGTTGCTCATTACCAACTTGACCGATAGAAGCACGGCAAGTAGCAAGAATCATACGAACTTCTCCAGAAGTTAAACGTACAAGAACGTATTTACCTTCTTTACCTAATACTTGTGCAGAAGTACCAGCAGAACGAACTAATTGTCCGCCTTTTCCAGGTTTTAATTCAATATTGTGAATAACCGTACCTACAGGAATGTTAACTAAAGGAAGAGCGTTTCCTACTTTAATGTCAGCTTCTGGGCCAGACATTACTTCCATTCCAACTTTAAGGTTTTTCGGTGCTAAGATATAACGTTTTTCACCGTCTACATAGTTGATTAACGCAATGTTTGCTGAACGGTTTGGATCATACTCGATTGTGGCAACGCGTCCTGGTATACCATCTTTATCGCGTTTGAAATCGATAATACGGTATTGACGCTTATGGCCGCCACCTTGATGACGAACAGTAGTTCTACCTTGGTTGTTACGACCGCCTTTTCTTTTAATAGGCGCTAATAATGACTTTTCTGGAGTGCTTGTTGTAATCTCAGCAAAATCAGATACTGTCATGCCGCGACGACCATTTGTGGTTGGTTTATACTTTTTAATCGCCATGTCTTTTCCCTCCTCTTCTAATATTTTTTAATTATACTTCAAAAAGTTCGATTTCTTTGCTGTCTTGAGTTAATGTAACAACCGCTTTACGGCGTTTGTTCGTATAACCTGCATAACGACCCATTCGTTTGAACTTACCTTTGTAGTTCATGATATTGACTTTAGCAACTTTCACACCAAAGATCTCTTCGATAGCATCTTTAACTTGTGTTTTGTTTGCTCTTACATCAACTTCGAATGTATATTTTTTTTCAACCATAATTTCAGTTGAGTGTTCAGTAATAACGGGGCGCTTAATGATATCGCGAGCTTCCATTATGCAAGCACCTCCTCTACTTTTTCAACCGCTGCTTTAGTCATAATTAACTTATCATGACCAACTAGATCTAAAACACTAATGCCTTTTGCTTCTACAACTGTTACACCAGGAATGTTACGAGCTGATAAAGCAACATTTTCGTTTAAGCTTTCTGTTACGATCAATGCTTTCGTGTCTACAGAAAGATTTTTAAGAACGCTTGCGAATTCTTTTGTTTTAGGAGCTTCTAAAGCTAAAGCTTCTAATACTAGAATGTTTTGTTCTGCTACTTTTGAAGATAAAGCAGATTTGATCGCTAAGCGACGTACTTTTTTAGGTAATTTGTAGCTGTAGCTGCGTGGAACCGGTCCAAATACAGTACCACCACCGCGCCATTGTGGAGATCTGATAGATCCTTGACGTGCGCGTCCAGTACCTTTTTGGCGCCATGGTTTACGACCACCGCCACGTACTTCAGAGCGTGTTTTTACTTTGTGTGTTCCTTGACGTAATGAAGCTCTTTGCATCATTAATGCTTCAAACACAACATGTTCGTTAGGTTCAACACCAAATACAGATGCGTTAAGTTCGATTTCTCCAACTTGTGCTCCGCTTTGGTTTAATAATGTAACTTTTGGCATTCTTGTTTCCTCCTTTCTCGGAAAATTATATTATTTCGCTTTTACAGCGCTTTGGATTTTTACTAATGATTTTCTAGGTCCAGGTACATTACCTTTAACTAGAATAACGTTGCGCTCCGCATCAATTTTCACTACTTGTAGGTTTTGGATAGTGATTTGCTCTCCACCCATACGACCAGGAAGTAATTTATTTTTGAATACGCGGTTAGGCGCTACAGGACCCATTGAACCTGGGCGACGGTGGTAACGTGAACCGTGAGTCATTGGTCCGCGGCTTTGTCCGTGGCGCTTAATTGCACCTTGGAAACCTTTACCTTTCGATACTCCTGTTACGTCAATGATATCTCCCTCAGCGAAAATATCTACTTTGACTTCTTGACCAACCTCTAGTTCCTCACCGAAGTTACGGAACTCACGAATGAAGCGCTTAGGTGCAGTGTTTGCTTTTGCAACGTGACCTTTAGCTGGTTTGTTCGCAAGCTTTTCGCGCTTATCGTCAAAACCTAACTGAACTGCTTCGTAGCCATCGCTTTCGATTGTTTTCTTTTGTAGCACAACGTTTGCTGCTGCTTCAATTACAGTTACAGGGATTAAATCACCGTTTTCTGCAAACACTTGTGTCATACCGATTTTTCTTCCTAAGATTCCTTTGGTCATGAGTCACACCTCCTAAAATTGTTAAAGTTTATATAAATTAAAGTTTAATTTCAATGTCAACGCCTGATGGTAAATCTAAACGCATTAATGAATCAACTGTTTGTGGAGTTGGATTCACAATGTCGATTAAGCGCTTATGTGTGCGCATTTCGAACTGCTCACGAGAATCTTTGTACTTATGAACCGCACGTAAGATAGTGTAAACAGACTTTTCAGTTGGCAATGGGATTGGACCCGATACACTTGCACCAGAACGTTTTGCTGTTTCAACGATCTTCTCTGCTGATTGATCAAGAATTCTATGATCATATGCTTTTAAACGAATGCGAATTTTTTGTTTTGCCATTATTTTCCCTCCTTTATCGCCTATTTGATAATAGACATTCTCCGCGGAAATATCCTAACGACACGCGCCATGGCAAAGCGGCCGGGTGTGTCAGCAACCTTCCACATCATCGCTGTCAAAAACCAACATTGTTAATTATACATGGTTATTGATCTATGTGCAACTATTTTTTAAAACTTTCTTCAACAACGCACTTTTATTATTATACATAGATCTATCTTTCATTTCAACTATGGAATAAAACGAATTGATTTTATTGAGCAAAAAAATAGCAGACGGAGAGTCCGCCTGCTATTTAATCATTCGATTATTTTTCGATTGTAGATACAACACCAGAACCTACTGTACGTCCACCTTCACGAATTGAGAAACGAGTTCCTTCTTCGATCGCGATTGGAGCGATAAGTTCAACTGACATTTCAATGTTGTCTCCAGGCATAACCATTTCTACGCCTTCTGGTAAGTTAACTACACCAGTTACATCCGTTGTACGGAAGTAGAACTGAGGGCGGTAGTTAGTGAAGAATGGAGTGTGACGTCCACCCTCTTCTTTAGATAATACGTAAACTTCTGCTTTGAACTTAGTGTGTGGAGTGATTGAACCTGGCTTAGCAAGTACTTGTCCACGTTGGATGTCTTCACGTGCTACACCACGAAGAAGAGCTCCAATGTTATCTCCAGCTTCAGCATAGTCAAGAAGCTTACGGAACATTTCTACACCAGTAACAGTTGTTTTCTTAGCTTCTTCAGTGATACCGATGATTTCAATTTCGTCACCGACTTTAACTTGTCCACGCTCAACACGTCCTGTAGCAACTGTACCACGACCAGTGATTGAGAATACATCCTCAACTGGCATCATGAATGGTTTGTCAGTGTCACGCTCTGGAGTTGGAACGTATTCATCAACTGCAGCCATAAGCTCAAGGATTCTTTCTTCCCACTCAGCTTCGCCTTCAAGAGCTTTAAGAGCAGAACCTTTGATTACTGGTACATCATCACCAGGGAAATCGTACTCAGAAAGTAGGTCACGAACTTCCATTTCTACTAGTTCAAGAAGCTCTTCGTCGTCTACCATGTCACATTTGTTTAAGAATACAACTAGGTATGGAACACCTACGTTACGAGAAAGAAGGATGTGCTCACGAGTTTGTGGCATTGGACCATCAGCAGCAGATACTACTAAGATACCGCCGTCCATTTGAGCAGCTCCAGTGATCATGTTTTTAACGTAGTCAGCATGTCCTGGGCAGTCAACGTGTGCATAGTGACGTGTTTCAGTTTCATACTCAACGTGAGAAGTGTTGATTGTAATACCACGCTCACGCTCTTCTGGAGCGTTGTCGATTTGATCATAGCCGCGTGCTTCACTGCCACCTGCTTTTGCAAGAACAGTAGTGATTGCTGCTGTTAAAGTTGTTTTACCATGGTCAACGTGACCAATTGTACCGATATTCGCATGTGTTTTCGAACGGTCGAATTTTTCCTTAGCCATTAGGAAATCCTCCTTTGAGTTATAAAAGTTTAAGTATATATTGGCTTCGAAGGTAGAAAGGCTTCTACCTTCAAAGGTACCAAAGCTTACAATAGTATTTATACTTTATTAGGAAGTATAAATCAATTATTCGCCTTTAGTTTTTTTAATAATTTCTTCAGAAACTGATTTTGGTACTTCTTCATAGTGATCAAAGTGCATAGAGTATGTTCCACGACCTTGTGTGTTAGAGCGCAATGAAGTTGCGTAACCAAACATTTCAGAAAGAGGAACGAACGCTTTAACTACTTGAGCGTTTCCGCGAGCTTCCATACCTTCTACACGACCACGACGAGAAGTAACATCACCCATGATGTCTCCAAGATATTCATCTGGAATAACAACTTCTACTTTCATCATTGGTTCAAGTAGAACTGGGTTACATTTAGAAGCAGCATTTTTTAGGGCCATAGATGCAGCAATTTTAAACGCCATTTCACTGGAGTCAACATCATGGTATGAACCATCAAATAATCTTGCTTTGATGTCAACAAGTGGGTAACCAGCTAGAATACCGTTTTGTAATGCATCTTCAAGACCAGCTTGGACTGCAGGGATGTATTCACGTGGAACAACCCCACCTACGATTCCGTTTTCGAATTCGAAGCCCGCGCCTTCTTCGTTTGGAGAGAATTCAATCCAAACGTGGCCGAATTGTCCGCGTCCACCAGATTGGCGAGCAAATTTACCCTCAACTTGAGCAGATCCACGGAAAGTTTCACGGTAAGCAACTTGAGGAGCACCAACGTTCGCTTCTACTTTGAACTCGCGACGCATACGGTCAACAAGGATATCAAGGTGAAGCTCACCCATTCCAGAGATGATAACCTGTCCAGTTTCCTGGTTAGTTTCAGCACGGAAAGTAGGATCCTCTTCTTGAAGCTTTTGTAAAGCTGTAGACATTTTAGCTGAATCAGCTTTTGATTTTGGTTCCACAGATAATGAAATTACCGGTTCAGGGAATTCCATTGATTCTAGGATAACAAGATTTTTCTCGTCACATAATGTATCACCAGTAGTTGTATCTTTCAAACCAACTGCAGCAGCGATATCTCCAGCATGTACTTCAGAGATTTCTTCACGTGAGTTCGCATGCATTTGAAGGATACGACCTACACGCTCACGCTTACCTTTAGTTGAGTTTTGAACGTATGATCCAGAATTAAGGATACCAGAGTATACGCGGAAGAAAGTTAACTTACCAACATAAGGGTCAGTCATAACTTTGAACGCTAGCGCTGAGAATGGTGCATCGTCAGTTGAAGGACGCTCTACTTCTTCATCGCTATCTGGTAATGTACCTTTAATTGCTGGTACGTCAGTTGGAGCTGGAAGGTAATCAATTACTGCGTCTAGCATTAATTGTACACCTTTGTTTTTGAATGCAGTTCCGCATAGAACAGGGAAGAATTCAACATTAGTTGTACCTTTACGGATCGCAGCTTTGATTTCTTCTTTCGTAAGCTCTTCTCCACCAAGGTATTTCTCCATTAAGTCTTCATCTAATTCAGCAACTGCTTCAATTAACTTTTCACGGTACTCGTCTGCTTGATCTTGATACTCAGCAGGAATTTCACCTACTTGAACATCAGTTCCAAGGTCGTTACCGTAGAAAGTTGCTTGCATTTCAATTAAATCGATGATGCCACGGAACTCATCTTCTGCACCAATTGGTAATTGGATCGGATGAGCATTTGCCATCAAACGATTGTGAATTGTTCCTACAGAGTATAAGAAGTCCGCACCGATTTTATCCATTTTGTTAACGAATACGATACGAGGAACTCCGTAAGTTGTAGCTTGACGCCAAACAGTTTCTGTTTGAGGCTCAACACCAGATTGAGCATCTAGTACAGTTACTGCACCATCAAGTACACGAAGAGAACGTTCAACTTCAACAGTGAAGTCTACGTGTCCTGGTGTATCGATGATGTTTACGCGGTGACCATCCCATTGTGCAGTTGTTGCAGCGGAAGTGATCGTGATACCACGTTCTTGTTCTTGCTCCATCCAGTCCATTTGAGAAGCACCTTCGTGAGTCTCACCAATTTTATGGATACGGCCTGTGTAATAAAGAATACGCTCGGTTGTTGTTGTCTTACCGGCATCGATGTGAGCCATGATACCGATATTTCGAGTGTTTTCCAAGGAGAACTCTCTTGCCATGGGTGTCTTTCTCCTTCCTTAATTGGGTTGTTTTTTATAATAAATTTAATCTTACCAGCGATAGTGAGCAAACGCTTTGTTTGCTTCCGCCATTTTGTGAGTGTCTTCACGTTTCTTAACAGAAGCACCTGTGTTGTTAGCTGCATCTAGAATTTCAGCAGCAAGGCGTTCTTCCATTGTTTTCTCTCCACGAAGGCGAGAATAGTTTACTAACCAGCGAAGACCAAGAGTTGTACGGCGCTCAGGGCGAACCTCAACTGGAACTTGGTAGTTAGCTCCACCTACACGGCGTGCTCTAACCTCTAATACTGGCATGATGTTTTTAATTGCTTGATCGAATACTTCCATAGGGTCTTTACCCGTACGTTCGCGAATAAGATCAAATGATGCGTAAAGAATTGCTTGTGATTTACCTCTTTTACCGTCTACCATCATTTTGTTGATAAGACGAGTAACTAGCTTAGAGTTGTACATTGGATCTGGAAGTACGTCTCTTTTCGCTACAGGACCTTTACGTGGCATTTGTTTTCCTCCTTTCAAAAGGTTGCTTTAATTTAGTTCATTTATTTTGTAATTAGTTTTTAGCTGGTTTTGGACGCTTCGTACCGTACTTAGAACGACCTTGACGACGAGTTTCAACACCCGCAGTATCAAGCGCACCACGTACAATATGATAACGTACCCCTGGTAAATCCTTCACACGTCCGCCACGAATAAGAACAACACTGTGCTCTTGTAGGTTGTGACCGATACCAGGAATATAAGCAGTTACTTCGATACCGTTGCTTAAACGAACACGGGCATACTTACGTAAAGCTGAGTTCGGTTTCTTCGGTGTCATTGTACCAACACGTGTACAAACTCCACGTTTTTGTGGTGAAGATACATCTGTTTGAGCTTTCTTGAAGCTGTTGTATCCTTTGTTAAGTGCTGGTGATTTAGAAGTAGTAGATTTTGATTTACGAGGTTTACGCACTAACTGATTAATAGTAGGCATGTAAATATCCTCCCTTCCTTTTTTCTTAAGCCCACACATCCAGGTGGCTCATTTTAAGTTAAAAACAAAGCTTTTGCAGTACTCTGCAAAAACATTATTCACTAATAATAGCAACAGCAACTGCCTTGACATCAATTCCACATGTTCTTCCAAGCTTTTGCATGGAATCAACATAAGTAATAGGCACTGCTTTTTCATTCGCAAGTTCAACTATTACACGAGTAATAGTTAGGTTTGCATCGGCAGCGAGAACTACTTCTTGTGCTTTGTCTCTTTCAAGTGCCTTCACTGTTTGTTTCGTTCCTATTTTAAGGCTTTTCGCCTTTGCTACTTTTTCATAAGACATACGAACATCCTCCAAAGTAACAAGGTTCATAGGAGCACCTTGATTATCTTATCATCGACACTTTTAAATGTCAACACTGAAAGTGAAATATTGTATCGGAGTCAATATTTTATCGACTCCGATACAATTATTTATTCTACAGTCACTGATTCTTCAGTTTGTGTTAATACAGGTTCAGATCTGCGGTATCTTTGCATACCTGTTCCAGCTGGAACAAGCTTACCGATAATAACATTCTCTTTCAAACCAAGCAACTCATCACGTTTCCCTTTAATAGCGGCATCCGTTAATACACGAGTTGTTTCTTGGAATGATGCAGCAGATAAGAACGAGTCTGTTTCAAGCGACGCTTTCGTAATACCAAGAAGAACTGGTCTTCCCGTTGCTGGCATACGACCTTCAAGCAATGCTTTTTCGTTCGCATCTCTGAATTGGTGTACGTCAAGAAGGCTTCCAGGTAATACATCTGTTTCACCTGCATCGATGACACGGACTTTACGAAGCATTTGGCGTACCATTACTTCGATGTGTTTATCGCCGATTTCTACCCCTTGCATACGGTATACTTTTTGTACTTCACGCAATAAGTATTCTTGAACTGAGGAAACATCCGTGATCTTCAAGTATTCTTTCGGATCGATCGACCCTTCTGTTAATTCCTGTCCACGAACAACCTCGTCGTTCACAGCTACTTTTAAGCGAGCAGTATACGGCACTGTGTATGTGCGCGTTTCTACTTGACCTTGCAAGACGATTTCTTGTTGGCGATCGCGACCTTCATTGATTGCTGTTACAGCTCCATCAATTTCAGAAATGACCGCTTGACCTTTCGGGTTACGCGCTTCAAACAACTCTTGGATACGCGGTAAACCTTGAGTGATATCGTCTCCGGCTACCCCACCTGTATGGAACGTACGCATCGTAAGCTGTGTACCTGGCTCACCGATAGATTGGGCAGCGATAATACCAACTGCTTCTCCCACTTCCACCTGTTGACCAGTTGCCAAGTTACGGCCGTAACATTTTTTACATACGCCATGACGAGTATTACAAGTAAAGGCTGAACGAATCCATACTTCCTCAAGACCCGAATCAACGATCACTTTAGCTAAATCCTCGTCGATTAGCTCATTTTCCTGTACAAGAACAACGCCTGTTTCAGGGTGTTTAATCGTTTTTCTAGCATAACGACCGATTAAACGTTCTTCTAGCGGTTCGATCACTTCTGTACCATCTTTAATTGAGCCGATTAGCAGACCACGATCTGTTCCGCAATCGTCTTCACGAACGATTACATCTTGAGCTACGTCTACTAGACGTCGAGTTAAGTAACCTGAGTCAGCAGTTTTCAGAGCGGTATCGGCAAGACCTTTACGCGCACCGTGTGTCGAGATAAAGTACTCTAATACGGTTAAACCTTCACGGAAACTTGATTTGATTGGTAACTCAATGATTCGACCAGCCGGGTTGGCCATCAAACCACGCATACCAGCAAGCTGCGTAAAGTTAGATGCGTTACCACGGGCTCCAGAGTCACTCATCATGAAGATCGGGTTGCGTTTATCTAGGGAAGCCATTAACTTACCTTGGATGATATCTTTCGCCGCACTCCAGATGGAGATGACGCGATCATAACGCTCATCTTCAGTGATCAGACCACGTCTGAATTGCTTCATAACGTTATCAACTTTACCTTGAGCTTCTTGAAGGATCTGTTCTTTTTCACCTAATACAACGATGTCTGCTACACCGACTGTAATACCAGCTTTAGTCGAATACTTAAAGCCTAAGTCTTTCATACGGTCAAGCATTTTTGACGTTTCTGTGATCTTAAACTTCTTGAAGACTTGAGCAATGATATTACCAAGAATTTTCTTCTTAAACGGAGCAACTAGCTCTTGCTTTTGAATATGTTCTTTTACGTTTACTGTTGGATGAACGAAATATTTCTCTGGTGTTTTCACTTCCAAGTTTGTTCCCGTTGGTTCATTGATATACGGGAAGGAATCAGGAAGGATTTCATTAAAGATTAATTTCCCTACAGTCGTGATTAGCAACATTTTTCTTTGCTCATCAGTAAATGTTTGATTGCTTAAAGAAGACGTTGCAATTGCTACACGCGTATGAAGATGAACATATCCATTTTGGTATGCAGTTAGCGCTTCGTTCGTATCTTTGAAGATCATCCCCTCTCCAATTGCACCTTCGCGTTCAAGAGTTAAGTAATAGTTACCTAATACCATATCCTGTGAAGGAGTTACAACTGGCTTTCCATCCTTAGGGTTTAGAATGTTTTGGGCAGCAAGCATAAGCATACGAGCTTCCGCTTGAGCTTCTGCTGATAAAGGTACGTGAACGGCCATTTGGTCACCGTCAAAGTCCGCGTTGTACGCTGTACAAACGAGCGGATGAAGACGGATAGCACGCCCTTCAACAAGCGTCGGTTCAAATGCTTGAATACCTAGACGGTGAAGTGTTGGGGCACGGTTAAGAAGAACCGGATGCTCTCTAATCACTTCTTCAAGCACATCCCATACTTCTGGATGTACGCGTTCGATTTTGCGCTTCGCACTCTTAATATTATGAGCTAATCCTTTTTCAACAAGCTCTTTCATCACAAACGGTTTAAACAGTTCTAATGCCATTTCTTTCGGAAGTCCACATTGATACATTTTCAAGTTAGGACCTACAACGATAACGGAACGGCCAGAATAGTCAACACGTTTACCTAATAGATTTTGACGGAAGCGTCCTTGCTTCCCTTTCAACATGTGCGAAAGAGATTTAAGCGGACGGTTACCTGGCCCTGTAACTGGTCGACCACGACGGCCGTTGTCAATTAGGGCATCAACGGCTTCTTGAAGCATACGCTTTTCATTTTGCACGATGATGCTTGGCGCACCTAAATCTAATAAACGCTTCAAACGATTGTTACGATTGATCACGCGACGATATAAGTCGTTTAAATCCGATGTTGCAAAACGACCACCATCTAATTGAACCATTGGTCGTAATTCTGGTGGGATTACCGGAAGAACATCTAAGATCATCCAGTCTGGATCATTACCCGAATGACGGAATGCTTCAATGACTTCAAGACGTTTAATTGCTCTTGTACGACGTTGTCCTTGAGCACTCTTTAACTCTTCTTTAAGAGCTTCCACTTCTTTTTCAAGATCGATGTCAGCAAGAAGCTTTTTAATTGCTTCAGCTCCCATACCTGCTTGGAATTTGCTTCCGTATTTATCACGGTATGCGCGGTATTCCTTTTCAGATAGCAGTTGCTTCTTCTCTAATGAAGTGTCTCCTGCTTCTGTTACTACGTATGAAGCAAAATAAATGACCTCTTCAAGAGAACGTGGAGACATGTCTAATACAAGTCCCATACGGCTTGGAATTCCTTTGAAATACCAAATATGCGACACTGGAGCGGCCAGTTCAATGTGACCCATACGTTCACGACGAACCTTTGCCTTTGTCACTTCCACGCCACAACGGTCACATACTACGCCTTTATAACGTACTCTTTTATATTTTCCACAATGACATTCCCAGTCTTTTGTCGGTCCGAAAATACGCTCACAAAATAAACCATCTTTTTCTGGTTTTAATGTACGATAGTTGATCGTTTCTGGTTTTTTGACCTCTCCAAAAGACCAAGATCGAATTTTATCTGGTGATGCTAAGCCGATTTTCATATATTCGAAGTTATTAACATCTAGCAAGGGGCCTACCTCCCTTTCAGTCTACAGGTTTTACCCAAGATCGCTTCGTTGCTTTTAGTCAAGATAGCCGGAGAAGCCCGTATAAGACTTCTCCGGCATCATTAATTAATCCGTTGAACTTACTTTTTCAGTTGCTGTTTCTTCAGGGGCAATATTTAATGTATCTGCCTGCTGAATGTCATCCTCATCTTCTAAGTCACGCATTTCAATTTCTTGATCGTCGCCGGACATAATCTTCACGTCCATACCTAAACTTTGAAGCTCTTTAATTAAAACTTTAAATGATTCTGGAACACCCGGTTCTGGAACATTTTCACCTTTAACAATCGCTTCATATGTTTTCACACGACCAACAATGTCATCCGACTTAACAGTAAGGATTTCTTGAAGTGTATAAGCAGCTCCATATGCTTCGAGCGCCCAAACCTCCATCTCTCCGAAACGCTGACCACCAAACTGAGCTTTACCACCTAGAGGTTGTTGTGTCACAAGAGAGTAAGGTCCAGTTGAACGAGCATGAAGCTTATCATCAACCATGTGCGCTAATTTGATCATGTACATAATTCCAACTGATACACGGTTATCAAATGGCTCTCCGCTTCGACCATCGTAAAGAACAGTCTTCGCATCACGAGACATTCCCGCTTCTTCAATTGTTTCCCATACGTCATCCTCTGTCGCACCATCGAATACTGGAGTAGCTACATGGATACCAAGGTATCTAGCTGCCATTCCAAGATGAAGCTCAAGCACCTGTCCGATATTCATACGAGAAGGTACCCCTAACGGGTTTAACATGATGTCGATTGGCGTACCATCCGGCAAGAAAGGCATATCCTCTTCCGGTAAGATACGGGAGATTACCCCTTTGTTACCATGTCGTCCAGCCATCTTATCTCCTTCAGAAATTTTACGCTTCTGAACGATATAAACGCGAACAAGCTGGTTCACACCTGGTGGAAGTTCATCTCCATCTTCACGGTTAAACACTTTTACATCAAGGACAATTCCGCCCCCACCGTGTGGTACACGAAGGGATGTATCACGTACTTCACGTGCTTTTTCACCGAAGATTGCATGTAATAGACGTTCTTCAGCCGTAAGTTCTGTAACCCCTTTTGGCGTTACTTTACCTACAAGTAAATCTCCATCTTTCACTTCTGCTCCTACGCGAATGATTCCACGCTCATCTAGATTACGAAGCGCGTCTTCACCTACGTTAGGGATATCGCGAGTAATTTCTTCAGGTCCTAATTTCGTATCACGAGACTCTGATTCATACTCTTCAATGTGAATAGATGTATACACATCATCTTTCACGAGTCTTTCGCTCATGATGATGGCATCCTCATAGTTGTAACCGTCCCATGTCATGAATCCAACCATTACGTTGCGACCGAGAGCAAGTTCACCTTTTTCCATCGATGGACCATCGGCAAGGATTTCGCCTTTGACAACACGATTTCCTACACTAACAATCGGACGTTGATTATAGCATGTTCCTTGGTTAGAACGAATAAACTTCAGTAAACGATATTTATCGAGATTTCCTTTAACCTCTTGTCCATCGATTTCTTGAATGCGACGAACCCAAATTTCACGAGATTCAACATGCTCAACGATACCTTCATACTTACAAATAACCGCAGCACCAGAGTCTTTCCCTGATACATACTCCATTCCTGTTCCTACAATCGGAGCTTCCGGCTGCATTAATGGCACAGCCTGACGTTGCATGTTCGCTCCCATTAAGGCACGGTTGGAGTCATCATTTTCTAAGAAAGGAATACAAGCAGTCGCTGCAGAAACAACCTGTTTAGGTGAAACGTCCATGTAATCTGCACGTTCGCGTTTAACGACCGTGTTTTCTCCACGGAAACGCGCGACTACTTCCTCTTCAAGGAATGAGCCGTCTTCATCTAAAGGTACGTTCGCCTGAGCAACAACATAGTTGTCTTCCTCATCAGCAGTCAAGTAGTCGATTCGACTCGTTACTTTTCCTGTTTCAGGATCAACACGACGATATGGCGTTTCAATAAAACCAAATCGATTAACCTTTGCATATGATGATAAAGAGTTAATCAAACCGATGTTCGGGCCCTCTGGCGTTTCAATCGGACACATACGGCCGTAGTGAGAGTAGTGAACGTCACGCACTTCAAAGCCTGCGCGTTCCCTTGTTAAACCACCAGGTCCTAATGCAGATAAACGACGCTTATGCGTCAATTCAGCTAGCGGATTCGTTTGGTCCATGAACTGAGAAAGCTGAGAGCTTCCGAAGAACTCTTTAATAGACGCGATCACTGGGCGAATATTAATTAGTTGCTGCGGTGTAATTGTATTTGTATCTTGGATGGACATTCTTTCACGAACGACGCGCTCCATACGTGATAAACCAATTCGGAACTGGTTTTGTAACAATTCACCAACAGAACGAAGGCGACGATTACCTAAATGGTCAATATCGTCTGTATTTCCTACTCCATAAAGAAGGTTAAAGAAATAACCAATCGAAGAAATGATGTCTGCTGGAGTGATGTGCTTCACATCAAACTCAGGGAAACCATTGCCGATAACATTGATTACTTTTTCTTCCTCACTGTTTGGAGCATAGATTTTAATTGATTGAACGATAATATCTTCTTCTACTACGCCACCAGATTGACGGAACGTTTTAAATCCTGCCCCACTTTCAAGGTTAGGAATAATTTTGTCCAGCGCACGGCGGTCAAGAAGCGTTCCTGCTTCAGCGATAATTTCACCTGTTTCTGGGTCCGCAAGCGTTTCAGCTAAACGTTGACCGAACAAGCGGTTTTTCGTATGAAGCTTCTTGTTGATTTTGTATCGTCCTACACTTGCTAGATCGTATCGTTTCGGATCAAAGAAACGAGAGATCAACAAGCTTTTTGCATTTTCAACAGTCGGTGGTTCACCCGGACGAAGGCGCTCATAAATTTCAATCAGCGCTTTTTCCGTGCTCTCCGTATTATCCTTTTCAAGCGTATTACGGATGTATTCATTATCGCCGATTAGATCGATGATTTCTTGATCAGAGCCAAACCCTAGCGCACGAAGCAATACGGTGATTGGTAGCTTGCGCGTGCGGTCTATACGGACATAAACAATGTCCTTTGCATCTGTCTCATACTCGAGCCAAGCGCCTCGGTTTGGGATTACTGTAGCAGTAAAACCTTTCTTCCCGTTCTTATCCAGTTTCCCGTTGTAATATACACTCGGAGAACGGACTAGCTGGGAAACGATAACACGTTCTGCTCCATTAATAATGAATGTTCCTGTTTCAGTCATAAGCGGGAAATCACCCATGAACACTTCCTGGTCTTTCACTTCACCAGTCTCTTTGTTTAAAAGACGGACTTTTACTCGAAGTGGAGCAGAATACGTTACATCGCGCTCCTTAGACTCGTCGACTGGATACTTCGGGTCGCTAAGACTATAATCGATAAATTCCAATGCAAGATTACCAGTGAAATCTTCAATAGGAGAAATGTCCTGAAACATCTCTCTTAAGCCCTCATCAAGAAACCATTGATAGGAGGATGTTTGGATTTCAATAAGATTTGGTAATTCTAAAACTTCGCTAATACGTGCATAACTTCTACGTTGGCGGTGTCGTCCATACTGAACTAGTTGACCTGTCAACTGATTCACCCCTCAAATCAAGCGTTTTAGTTGCCTATATATTCCTTATAGTAGACGGCCAGTCTATTCTATAAGACAAAAAGAAAAAGGGTTTTTCAAAGAAAACCTCATTTTTTTCACATAATGAACTATTATTTTTTCATTGTTCCCATCTACTTAAAAAATCATACATCAATTTCCGAGAAAATGGACACAAATATTATATTGGCATTTTACAATAATACCATAAAGATTTTAGTCAGTCAATGATTTTTCTGCTTTAAGAATGTAATATCCTTTGGAGCGTTCGACTGTTTCCACTTCACCAAACAGGCTCTCTAATTCTTTGATCGCTGATGGAGCCCCCTGCTTCTTTTGGATCACAACCCAAAGCTGACCTCCAACCGCCAATTTCCGAAAGCTTTGACGGAAAATATCCATTACTACTTGTTTCCCTGCACGAATAGGTGGATTCGTTAAAATTGCCGCAAATTGATTTTCTACGACAGCTTCTAAACGATCACTTTCATAAACAGTAATATTGCTAATTCGATTCAACTCCGCATTTTCTTTCGCTAGAGCTAACGCCCGTTGATTGACATCAACCATATGAACGAGACGCTCTGGAGATTGTGTAGCAATCGATAAACCAATCGGACCATAACCACAACCAACATCAAGTAGCGCCCCTTCTATTTTGGGCAACTCGAAATGTTCAATTAACAAACGTGAACCAAAGTCTACTTCCTTTTTCGAAAACACTCCTGCATCCGTCTTAAAACGAAATGTCTTATTTTTCAGCATGTATTCCCAGTATACCGGGCTACTTTCACTTTCAGGAGTTGATGAATAATAATGATTTGCCATGCAGATCCCTCCAATCATCTTCAAGCGAGGCGACTGCTCAAGTGCCATTTGCACATGAAGGCCTTAGCTACTCTCATTTAACCAAAATTCGAATCGATATGCAAAGACAAAACAAAAGCCCGCTGGATTCAGCGAGCCTTTGTTGTTGATTACTACTTTATTACTTAACTTCTACGCCAGCGCCAACTTCTTCAAGTTTAGCTTTAAGCTCTTCAGCTTCTTCTTTAGAAGCACCTTCTTTAAGTGCTTTTGGAGTGTTGTCAACAAGTTCTTTTGCTTCTTTAAGACCAAGACCTGTGATTTCACGAACAACTTTGATAACTTTAATTTTTTGTGCACCTGCTTCAGTAAGTACAACATCAAAGTCAGTTTTCTCAGCAGCAGCGTCTCCACCAGCAGCGCCACCAACCATTGCTACAGGAGCAGCAGCAGTTACACCAAACTCTTCTTCAATAGCTTTTACTAAGTCGTTTAATTCAAGAACGGACATTTCTTTAATCGCATCAATGATTTGCTCTTTAGTCATTTTAAATTTCCTCCTTAATTTTTACATTATGTTTTATTAGTTTAGGCTGTCGCTAAATAGATTAGCTTACGCACCTTGTTCTTCTTTTTGTTCTGCAACAGCTTTTGTCGCAAGAGCGAAGTTGCGCATAGGAGCTTGCAATACGCTGAGTAGCATAGAAAGAAGTCCTTCGCGTGATGGAAGTTCAGCAAGAGCTTTAACTTCTTCAACAGACACAACGTTTCCTTCAAGTACACCTGCTTTAATTTCTAACGCTTCATGCTCTTTCGCAAAATTGTTAAGAATTTTCGCTGGTGCAATCGCATCTTCTGCACTGAACGCAATCGCGCTTGGACCTGTAAGAGAATCTTCTAAACCAGAGATCTCTGCCATTTCAGCTGCACGGCGAGTTAAAGTGTTTTTGAATACTTTGAACTCAACACCTGCTTCACGAAGTTGCTTACGAAGTTCTGTTACTTCACCTACTGTTAATCCACGGTAGTCTACTACAACTGTAGTTGCACTATTTTTGAATTTTTCAGCGATTTCGGTAACTAACTGTTTCTTTTGTTCAATTACACTGCTCATCTTTACACCTCCTGTAGATTTCTCCGAAAAAGACGGAACCATCTTTTTCGCTTTACTTTGTCATTCATACCTCGAAGCAAGTAAAAACCTCCACGCTTTGCAGACATGGAGGTACGAAAAGTACAGCAAGATGCTACACTATATATATTCGTATTACCTCGGCGGGAAATTAAGCTATTAAAGCCCCTGCTGTCTACGGTATAAATGTTAAATTTATTTTGCAACAGAATGTATTCTATCAGATACATTTCTGATTGTCAACTTATTATTTTACAGCTACAGATGAAGGATCTACTTTGATACCAGGAGCCATCGTTGAAGTAATTGTTACATTCTTCATGTATGTTCCTTTAGCTGCTGCTGGTTTCACTTTCATCATTGTATCGAAAATTGTGTTGAAGTTTTCAACTAATTTTTCGTTTTCGAATGATACTTTACCGATTGGCACGTGAATGTTACCAGCTTTATCAACGCGGTATTCTACTTTACCAGCTTTGATTTCTGTGATCGCTTTCGTTACATCGAATGTAACTGTTCCTGTTTTAGGATTTGGCATTAAACCTTTAGGTCCAAGCACGCGACCAAGTTTACCAACTTCACCCATCATGTCAGGAGTAGCAACAATTACATCAAATTCGAACCAACCTTGTTGGATTTTGTTGATGTAATCAGCATCACCAACATAGTCAGCCCCCGCTGCTTCTGCTTCTTTCGCTTTTTCACCTTTAGCAAATACTAAAACTTTTTGAGTTTTACCAGTTCCGTTTGGAAGAACAACTGCTCCACGGATTTGTTGGTCTGCTTTCTTAGGGTCAACACCTAAACGGAAAGCAACCTCTACTGTTGCATCGAATTTTGCGAAGTTTGTTTTCTTCACTAACTCAACTGCTTCTTCAATTGCATATGCTGTTGAACGGTCAACAAGCTTTGTTGCTTCTTGAAACTTTTTACCTTTTTTAGCCATTATTAAAAATCCTCCTTATGTGGTTTTAGCGGAATAACCTCCCACGAATAAAGGTTGCGAGTGAAGTATATTTAACTACATCCACATCGCAACCCTTGAACAACAACTTCAACTAGACTAATAATTAGTCTTCGATCACAATACCCATGCTGCGGGCAGTACCTTCAACCATGCGCATAGCTGCTTCAACGCTAGCTGCATTTAGGTCAGGCATTTTTGTTTCAGCGATTTCGCGAACTTTATCGCGTTTCACTGTTGCCACTTTATTGCGGTTTGGTTCACCAGAACCAGACTCGATACCTGCTGCTTTCTTAAGAAGTACAGCAGCTGGCGGAGTTTTTGTGATAAATGTAAATGAACGGTCTTCAAATACCGAAATTTCAACCGGAATGATTAAACCAGCTTGATCCGCAGTACGAGCATTGAATTCTTTACAGAATCCCATGATGTTAACACCAGCTTGACCAAGTGCAGGACCTACCGGTGGCGCAGGATTAGCTTTACCTGCAGGGATTTGCAACTTAACAACTTTAATAACTTTTTTAGCCACGAGACACACCTCCTTAAGTCCGTGATGTGGTATTTGGGGATCTTCCCCTCCCACTCAAATAATATCTTTATTTCAAATAAAGATGATCAATTAAAATTAGTCTCAAATTCCGAGACATACCGACTTAAAAATATTATCATTTTTCATTTAACATTTCAAGCAGTTTTCATTTTAATTTATTTACTTGGTCAAAATCAAGCTCAACAGGCGTTTCTCGACCAAACATATTGACGAGCACTCTTAGTTTAGCTTTGTCATAATCAATCTCTTCAACTGTACCTTCAAATTCAGCAAATGGACCTTCATTGACGATGACAGTTTCGTTGATTTCAAAGTCTACTTCTTTTCGTTTTTCATCCATACCCATTTGCTTTAAGATGTTTGTTACTTCATCCGGCAATAACGGCGTCGGTTTTGAGCCATGACCCGCAGATCCAACGAAACCTGTTACTCCAGGTGTATTCCGAACGACATACCAAGAATCATCAGTCATAACAATTTCTACTAGAACATATCCAGGAAATACTTTTCTTTTCGTTACTTTTTTCTTACCGTTTTTAATATCCGTTTCTTCCTCTTCAGGAACGATGACACGGAAAATTTTATCTTGCATAGCCATCGACTCTACACGCTTTTCAAGATTCGCTTTTACTTTATTTTCATATCCAGAATATGTGTGAACAACATACCAATTCTTCTCCATTGAAAGGGACTAAGCGTCCTTCCCTCCTTTATTTGTTAAAAGCAAATTAAAAAACCCGTTGAAGCGGGCTTTTTTATTGTCTCTATGATGTTTCATTATACCATATAAAAAAACAGTATATTCAAGCCTTAATAATAAATCAGCCAATTACTTTGACGTCGCCCAGTTAATAACAGCGGAAATACCTTGGTCAACAGCTAAAAAGAAAAGGGCAAGAAAAACAACTGTTGTGATAACAGTGATCGTATAGCTTGTTAATTCTTTTTTCTTTGGCCAACTTACTTTTCGCATTTCGGAATTTACATTGCGAAAAAATTGTGTAATGTTAGACATTTCTAGAACCTCCGTATGATGACTTGCACACCGGTTCTTTACTTCGTTTGCTTATGAACGGTATGCTTGTTGCAAGTGTTGCAAAACTTTTTGACTTCTAATCGTCCATCGCCCGTTGCTTTCCCTTGAGTGGAATAATTTCTTGATCCACACTCCGAGCAAGCTAAAATTAATTTATTTGCCATTATGAAATCACCTTCTCTATCTCAATTGTAAAAAATATCATTGTTATAGAAACTAGTCAAGTGATTCCCTACATTGTAATCTCTTTAAATTCCAGGTAACGTTCTAGTTTTCGTTTCACCCGTTGAAGCGCATTATCAATCGATTTCACATGACGATTTAGCTCTTCTGATATCTCCTGATAGGATTGCCCATCTAAATACAACGCTAATACTTTTCTTTCTAAATCGCTCAACAACTCGTTCATCTTATCCTCAATGCTATTGAATTGCTCTCGATTAATAATCAATTCTTCCGGGTTCATCGCTTTTGCTCCCGTAATCACATCCATCAATGTGCGATCTGACTCTTCGTCATAGATCGGCTTATCCAGTGATACGTAAGAGTTAAGCGGAATGTGCTTTTGTCTAGTGGCTGTCTTAATAGCTGTAATAATCTGTCTTGTAATGCATAGTTCAGCAAAAGCTTTAAAGGTGGTTAACTTGTCCTCTTTATAGTCACGAATGGCTTTGTATAGACCGATCATTCCCTCTTGAACAATATCCTCCCGATCCGCTCCAATTAAAAAATAAGAGCGCGCCTTTGCTCGCACAAAATTTCTGTATTTGTGGATCAAGTAATCTAGAGCATCACTGTCCCCGTTATGAACAAGTTCTATGAGTTGCTCGTCATTAAGCGTTTCTAGTGCTAAACCATTTGAACGTTTCACGCCCACACACATCCCTTCCGCTTGCAAAAACATAGACTAGCAATATTATACAGTACCGTTTTTTTGAACGTCAACTACTCATTTCTGTCCACGACGCCACTTTTCAAAAATTTCTGCCACTTCATCACTAAGCTGGATTTTCGCACTCGGCCGCTTTTCTTCAATTTTCTTCATGCTGCTTCCGATCTTTTTGCTCACTGACTTCACTTCTGTAAGTAACTCTCTCGCCGAAACACGTAAAGCTCCTTGAGCGAAAATGACCCACTGCTCTGTGAAATCGGAAGTGGCAACTGAAATTTGATTTTTTATATGATTCAGCTCAATGGCCAACTTTTCAATGCGCTCATCTGCTGTTTCATTTTCTTTTGTGAAAATCACTTCTACTTTTGAGTCCCGGTACTTCTTTTCTGTGCCTTTAACAAAATGCGCGTCAAACACAATGATCACTCGACTACCCGTAAACCCTCGGTATTCAGCCATCCGCTCGATCAACCGATCACGAGCGGATGCAAGGTCATGCTGCTTCAGTTCTCGAAGTTCCGGCCAATCCCCTATAATGTTGTATCCATCAACAATCAGGATGTTCATCTGTTACTCCCCTAGAGGATGGCGTCTTCGATAAACCTCATACATGAGTAATCCTGCGGCAACAGAAGCATTTAAAGATGTAACACGGCCAGCCATTGGTAGCTGAATGAGAAAATCACACTTTTCTTTCACAAGACGGCTAACTCCTTTGCCCTCGCTGCCAATCACTAACCCTAAAGGCATCGTCCCATCAAAATTGCGATAATCATCGGCGCCTTTAGCGTCCGTACCTGCAATCCATAGCCCACGCTCTTTCAATTCCTCCATCGTTCGCGATAAATTGGTCACACGTACGACTGGAATGTATTCGATTGCCCCCGTGGAGGCTTTCGCTACAGCTGCCGTCAAGCCGACTGCGCGACGCTTCGGAATAATGATACCGTGAGCTCCTACCGCATCAGCTGTACGCATAATCGAACCGAGATTGTGTGGATCTTCAATCTCATCAAGCAATAGAAAGAACGGCGCTTCTCCACTTTTTTCTGCTTTCGCAAAGAGATCATCAAGCTCCGCATAGTTGTAAGCAGCAACTGATGCTACTACTCCTTGATGATTCTCATCACTCATTTGATCGACTTTTTGTTTAGGAACAAATTGGACAAGCACATTTTGCTCTTTCGCCATTTTCATAATTTGCTGCATCGGCCCCTTTTGAGCGCCTTCTGCAATCCAAATTTTATTAATTTCACGATCAGAGCGTAACGCCTCTAATACAGGGTTTCTACCCGCGATAAATTCTTTCGACATATATTTTTCCTCCTCTCCTTAAACTTCCTGATTTAGACAATATTCGATAATTTCGACAAGACGATCATCTTGGCCGGTTAAAAAGAGGGAGCCAAGAAGAGCTTCGAACGCCGTGCTATACCGATATGTCTGTATATCTGTATTTTTTGGCACGGTTCCTGATTTGGCATTACGCCCTCTTCGAACAATCGCTAACTCTTCTTCTGTTAACCTTTCCTCTTCGATCATTTGAAATAACACTTTCGCCTGTGCTTTTGCCGACACATATTTGGTCGCTTGTTTATGCAATAATTGCGGCTTTACCTTGCCCAGTTCGAGAAGGTGACGTCGCACATATACCTCATATATACCATCCCCCATATAGGCAAGGGCCAAACTATTCATTTGCTTAGCATCTTTCAATGGTGCGAACTCTAGCATATTTATCCTCTTTTCCAGCGGATGCCTTGCGGCGTATCTTCTACAATAATGTTCATTTCCTTCAACTTATCACGAATCTCATCAGCTAATTGGAAATTACGTTCTTTTCTCGCTTGAACCCGCTGTTGAATTAGTCCATCGATTTCCTCATCAAGCAGCCCTTTTTCCTCTTCAAGAGTTAAACCGAGAATGAAGAATAAGTCTTCAAATTCTTTTAAGAAAGCGTCGATCACTTCTGTCGACGTATGTTTTTCCATTAAGTAATAGTTCGCCTGTTTCGACAAATCAAATAAAACAGAAATCGCATTCGCTGTATTAAAGTCATCATCCATTTCTTGTGTAAACACTTGATGAACCTCTTGAATTTTGGCAAACCAATTTTCATTGCCTTCAGTCAAATTGGTGCTCGCTTGCTTACGATGTTTTAAATTTTCATAGGCCGTTTTTAAACGATCAAGAGACGTTTTCGCTTGTTCAAGCAGCTCTTGATTATAGTTAATTGGATGACGATAATGAACGGATAACATGAAAAAGCGTAACACTTGCGGATCGATTTGTTGAATAATGTCGTGAACCAGCACAAAATTCCCGAGAGATTTCGACATTTTCTCATTATCAATGTTAATATATCCGTTATGCATCCAGTAACGAGCAAATGGTTTTCCTGTTAATGCTTCCGACTGAGCGATTTCATTCTCATGATGCGGAAACGCTAAATCTTGTCCACCTGCATGTATATCTATTGTATCACCTAAATACTTTCTCGCCATTGCCGAGCACTCAATATGCCAACCTGGACGACCTTTCCCCCATGGACTTTCCCAGTAAATTTCGCCTTCTTTCGCCGCTTTCCACAGAACGAAATCAAGTGCTTCTTCTTTCTTTTCGCCAACGTCGATGCGTGCACCCACTTTTAGTTCATCGACCGATTGCTGTGACAGTTTTCCGTAACCATCAAATTTTCTTGTACGGTAATACACATCACCGGCTGACTCATAGGCAAACCCTTTTTCAATCAATTGCTCAATAAACTCAATAATTAATTCGATATTTTCCGTCACACGCGGATGCACATCTGCCTTTTGGCAACCTAGTGCTCCTGTATCTTCAAAGTACGCTTTAATAAATCGTTCCGCGATCGCTGGCACTTCTTCACCAAGTTCGTTGGCCGCTTTAATTAATTTATCATCGACATCTGTGAAATTAGAAACAAACGTCACATCGTAGCCGCGATATTGTAAATAACGTCGAACTGTGTCAAATACAATCGCTGGGCGAGCGTTACCGATGTGAATATAGTTGTATACGGTTGGACCGCATACATACATTTTTATCTTTCCTTCTTCTAAAGGAATCAACTCTTCTTTCTTACGTGTTAAAGTGTTATACAGACGAATGGTCATTTTGATATTCTCCCTTCCGTAGCTCGTTAAGTTCTTGTTTTAGCTGAGTTATTTCTTTTTCCATTATTTGAAGTCGGTCAGCCACTGGATCAGGTAAATCCCGATGATTTAAATCTTTCGTGATCTTTTTACCATCACGAATGACGATTTTCCCTGGAATTCCAACCACTGTCGAATCCGGTGGTACATCCTTTAATACGACAGAACCCGCTCCTATTTTCGAGTTCTCACTAACGGTAATCGAACCGAGCACTTTGGCTCCCGTCGCAATCAACACATGATCTTTCACTGTCGGATGCCGCTTTCCTTTCTCTTTCCCGGTTCCTCCAAGTGTCACTCCTTGATAAATCGTGACATCATTACCAATCTCACACGTTTCACCAATGACCACTCCCATGCCATGATCAATAAATAGCCGACGGCCAATTTGAGCGCCTGGATGGATTTCGATCCCGGTAAAGAAACGGCTGATTTGTGAGATTAGACGAGCGATGAAATAGAACTTTCTTTTATAAAAGGCATGCGCCAGACGATGTCCCCAAATGGCGTGTAACCCAGAGTAAGTTAACACAACTTCTATATAACTGCGCGCCGCTGGGTCCTGTTCAAATATCGTATCGATGTCTTCTTTTAATACTTTAAACACGCTCTTTCCTCCTCTCACCCTGTTGATTTCCGATTCAAAAGCAAAACAAAAACGCCTCTGATTTGACAGAGACGTTTGATTTACGCGGTTCCACTCTGTTTGAGAAATAGGCATACCTATCTCCCCAACTTCAAACTGTTAACGGGAGTTCCCGCTGTCGCTTACTGTTAATTCAGCCACAGGCTCAGAGGGGCACTTCAATAATCGAGTCACTTAAATCGCTCGCAGCCGGTGACGATTCTCTCTGGAAAGCTTCGATTACCTACTTTTCCTCTTCAACGCTTTGTATCGAGTTTTATCTAACTATAATATATTACATTTGAACGAAAATGTTAATCGATAATCTGTTGTAGACGTTCTTTCACTGTTTCTTTCCCGATCAACTCAATGGCTTTCGGTAAGTCTGGACCATGTGTTTGCCCCGTTACCGCTGCACGAATTGGCATAAATAACTTTTTACCTTTATGCCCCGTTTCCTTTTGAACAGCTTTCATCGCTTTTTTAATTTCTTCTGCTTCAAATGCTTCTAACTCATCCACTTTAGCCAAGAAAGAAGTCATTACTTCACGTACTTGCTCTTCTTGAAGAACTTCTTTCGCTTCTTCTTCAAAAGTGAGTTCCTTTTTAAAGAATAGCTCAGATAATTCGACAATCTCTGCTCCGTAGCTCATTTTTTCTTGGAAAAGAGCAATCAGTTGCTTCGTCCACTCAAGCTGATCCGCAGATGGATTTTCATCGATACGACCCGCTTTAATTAAATGTGGAAGAGCGAGTTCAACTACTCTTTCAACGTCTACTTTTTTCATGTATTGATTATTCATCCACTGCAATTTTTGTTGATCAAATAAAGCAGGGGATTTCGATAAACGGTCAGCTGTAAAGATTTCGATACATTCCTCTTTGGAAAAGATCTCTTCTTCCCCTTCTGGAGACCAGCCAAGCAACGTAATGAAATTGAACAGCGCTTCCGGCAAATAGCCAAGTTCTTTATATTGTTCAATAAATTGAATAATCGATTCATCCCGTTTACTTAACTTTCTACGGCTTTCGTTCACAATTAACGTCATGTGTCCGAAAACAGGAGGCTCCCAACCTAAAGCTTGATAAATAACCAATTGTTTTGGTGTGTTTGAAATATGGTCATCTCCACGCAGAACGTGAGACATTTCCATTAAATGATCATCGATCGCAACAGCAAAGTTATACGTTGGCGTTCCATCTTGCTTCACAATGACATAGTCAGAAATGCCATCCGACTCAAAAGACACTTCGCCTTTCACCATATCGTTAAATGATAGAATCTCGCCTTTTGGTACTTTAATACGGATGCTCGGTGTGCGACCTTCCGCTTCTAACTTCGCTTGTTCTTCCGCTGTTAAATGACGGCACTTTCCAGAATATCCTGGCATATCTTTCCCTGCCGCTTGTTGAGCTTCACGTTCCGCTTCTAGCTCTTCCGACGTACAATAGCATTTATAAGCTTTGCCTTCTTCTAATAATTGATCATAATATTTTTTATAAATATCATTGCGTTCAGATTGACGATATGGGCCATATTCTCCACCAACATCGACACCTTCATCCCAATCAATACCGAGCCAGCGTAAGTAAGTTAATTGACTTTCTTCGCCACCTTCAATATTTCGCTTTTGATCGGTGTCTTCAATCCGAATAATAAATTTTCCGCCTTTATTGCGGGCATATAAATAGTTAAACAGCGCTGTACGTGCATTCCCAATATGTAAGTGACCTGTCGGGCTTGGCGCATACCGCACGCGAATGTCATTGGCCATGCTGTTTCCTCCTCGATTTTCCCTAAAATAATTATTTTTCTATTTTACCACTGTTGCTAATTAGAAGAAAGATGGTTACACCGTAGGCTTAACTAAAAGAACCGTCGCTTGTGAAGCAATCCCTTCTTCTCTACCAACAAAGCCTAGTTTCTCCGTTGTGGTTGCCTTCACATTCACCTGTGTAGCCTCTGCTTCTAAAAGCTCGGCAATTCGATTGCGCATCTTTTCTATATGTGGAGCCATTTTCGGCTGTTGCGCCATGATCGTACAATCTATATTACCTAAAACGTAACCTTTTTCTTTAACTAACTTCCAAACATGCTGTAGTAAAACAGCGGAGTCCGCATCTTTAAACGCCGGATCAGTATCTGGGAAATGCTTACCGATGTCTCCTTCGCCAACCGCCCCAAGGCAAGCATCGGCGATCGTGTGTAGTAAAACATCTGCATCAGAATGTCCGAGCAATCCTTTTTCATATGGAATCTCAATTCCTCCAATAATTAACGGACGTCCTTCCGTTAATTGATGAACGTCAAAGCCTTGTCCAATACGAAACATGATTCCGCCTCCTTTATTTTCTTTTTTGAATAATTGCCTCAGCGAAGACTAAGTCCTCCGGCGTTGTCAATTTAATATTATCATAGTCACCTGCTACAATTTGAACAGGAACGTTCATTCTTTCGATCAAAGAAGCGTCATCGGTTCCTAAAAAGCCATCCTTTTCTGCTTGTTCGTGTGCTTGAAGTAAAGAAGACAAGCGAAAAGCTTGTGGTGTTTGTACCGCCCACAAGCTAGAACGCTCGACTGTCTCAACAACAGTCCCATCGTGTACACGCTTAATTGTATCTTTCACAGGAACAGCAGCAATCGCCGCTCCTGATATGTTTGCTTGCTCAACTAATTGATCGATCATCTTGCTCGTCATAAATGGACGAGCACCATCGTGAACAAGAACAATGTCGGCGTGCTCAAGCTGCTTTAAGCCGCTATATACACTTTGCTGCCGCTCTTCTCCACCCGTTACGAGTTTGTAAACTTTTGACACATTATACTCAGTGATCAAATGAGTAAATAGCGGCTTCTCCTCTTCTTTAACAGCCAGAACTATACCATCACAAGCTGGGTCCTTTTCAAATACTTCTAATGTATGAATAATGACCGGGCGGTCTTGTAACGAAAGTAGCAGCTTGTTACGATCTGCTTTCATCCGCTTTCCTTGACCTGCTGCCGGAATCACTACTTGATACGCCATCCTTCGATTCCCCTTTAAAGCGCTTTTTCAATCATTTTCGGTTTAGCAAAAATCATTCGTCCCGCTGATGTTTGTAGCACACTTGTTACTACTACATCGATATGCTTGCCAATATAGTCTCGCCCTTCTTCTACAACGATCATCGTACCATCGTCCAAATAGGCAATCCCCTGCTTCTGCTCTTTCCCATCCTTAATGACAAGCACATGCATTTCCTCGCCAGGAATGACTAAAGGC
The DNA here is from genome assembly GCF_051842975.2 of Bacillus sp. Hm123. NCBI lineage: Bacteria > Bacillati > Bacillota > Bacilli > Caryophanales > Bacillaceae > Bacillus > Bacillus sp. Hm123. The sequence goes on along the minus strand of NZ_CM200277.1, from coordinate 100,336 downwards.
TTGACCGCGTTGGCTAAATCGTTAATATTCAACACTTGGACTTTTTGGAGCTCACACACTTTGTTTAAATTAAAATCATTCGTCACAACGATTCCGTTCATTTCTTTCGCTAGCTTTACAAGCTTGCTATCGACTTCTTGAATATCTTCAAAATCTCGCTCAATAATCTCCACATCAACCGGGATATCTTTTTGAATACGATTTAAAATATCTAACCCTCTTCGTCCTTTCGTTCGCTTCAACGTGTCAGAAGAGTCCGCAATATGCTGTAACTCCTCAAGGACAAATTGAGGAATGATCATACATCCTTCCAAAAATCCCGTTTGACAAATATCTGCAATCCGCCCATCAATAATCACGCTTGTATCTAAAATTTTATAAAGCCGCTTCGGTACTACTGGCTCCTCAGCAACTTCTTTTTTCTTTGCACCTTTATTGATCGAGAAAAGGCTAATAATCTCATCTCGCTTTTTAAGACCTACTTGAAATCCTAAATAACCAAGTAATATCGTTAAGAGAATCGGTACTACCGTATCCACGAGTGGAATTTCAACAGAATAGAGGGCATTCCCCGCCAAGAAAGCTACAATTAACCCTAAAATCAAACCTAAACTTCCAGAAAGAATGTCCGTCAATGGAGCAGTAACAATACGATCTTCTAACCATTTCACAAAGTGAACGATATGATCAATGGCCCAAAAAGTTAGCACATAGAAAAGCACTGCTCCTAATATAGCTGCCGCATACGAGTTATTAATTAAGTGCACTTGATCTAATTTAATTAATTGTAATAAGTCCGGAATCAAAATAATACCTAGTGTACCACCTAAAATAATAAACCCCGCCTGTACAAGACGTTTTAACATCCTACTTTCACCTCCTCATATTATTATAAACACTTTTTTCCACTTAAAACCGTTTTTTTGAAAAAACTATTTTTATTTATTTTTATAAATCTTAAAATAGTTATTTACCAAAAATAATTTTGAGAGCTTCGTTAACGGTAGAGACTGCCGCTATTTCTACGCCTTCAGGTACTTTCCATCCACCTAGGTTATTAGCTGGTACAATAATTCGAGTAAACCCTAGCTTAGCGGCTTCAGAGACTCGCTGTTCAATTCTTGATACTCTCCTCACTTCACCTGTCAATCCAACCTCTCCAATAATACAATCAGTCGGATTTGTTGGCTGATCACGAAAGCTTGAAGCAATGCTCACAGCAATCGCTAGATCAATCGCTGGTTCATCTAATTTTACCCCACCAGCCACTTTTAAATACGCATCTTGATTCTGCAACAATAAGCCCACTCGCTTTTCAAGTACCGCCATTAAAAGTGTCACACGGTTATGATCCATGCCTGTTGCCATTCGACGAGGGTTTCCGAACACAGTGGGTGATATGAGTGCTTGGATTTCAACAAGAACGGGGCGTGTTCCTTCCATTGAGGCAACAACAGTGGAGCCAGATGTACCTTGAGAACGTTCTTCTAAAAAAATTTCCGATGGATTCGCTACTTCTTCTAGTCCATCTTCCTTCATTTCAAAAATACCCATTTCATTTGTAGAACCAAAACGATTTTTGACTGCTCGCAAAATTCGGTACGTGTGATGACGTTCTCCTTCAAAATATAACACAGTGTCAACCATATGTTCCAACAATCGAGGCCCGGCAATCGAACCTTCTTTTGTCACATGCCCGACAATAAAGATCGCAATCCCATTCATTTTGGCAATTCGCATCAATTCAGCTGTACATTCACGAACTTGGGACACACTTCCTGGAGCAGACGTCACTTCAGGGTGGTACACCGTCTGGATAGAATCAATGATCACAAAGGATGGTGCTAACTCTTCAATCGCCGAATGAATAAGCTGCAAATTCGTTTCGGAATAGATGAATAGATTATCATCCTTCACCGCTAGTCGATCCGCTCGTAATTTCGTCTGCTTAATCGATTCCTCACCAGAAATATATAACACTTTACTTGCTTTAGCACTCAGCTGTGAAGAAACTTGTAATAACAACGTCGATTTCCCGATTCCTGGATCTCCTCCAATTAAGACGAGCGACCCTGGTACAACACCGCCACCTAGCACTCGGTTAAATTCCTGTAAATCCGTTGTCACCCTTGGCTCTTGGACTGTTTCTACTGCTGACAACTTAGCCGGCTTTGTAGAAACCGTTGTTTCTGAATGCATAAATGTCCGCTTTGGCGTACCAGTAATCGATACTTCTTCAACCATTTGGTTCCACTGACTACAACCAGGGCATCTTCCCATCCATTTCGGTGACTCATAGCCACATGACTGACAAATAAATTTTGTTTTCTTCTTCGCCATATCTTGTTCCTTTCTAATATTACCTTATATTCATCAAATTTAAAAAAAGGATGCACTATGAATTCTTGTTGTGCATCCTTTCCTCTTAATTAAAAAGCGGATGGTTCCTTTATTTTCACGACAAATTCATTATTATCAACATCGACGATCACATGTTGACCCGTTAATACTTTTCCTTTTAATAACTCTTCGGATAAGCGATCTTCCACTTGCTTTTGCAACGCACGACGCAGCGGACGAGCTCCGTACTCTGGATCGTACCCTTCATCGGCAATTTTTTCTTTCGCCTGATCGGTTAGCTCAACGATAATATCTTGCTCCTTCAAGCGACTCGTTAACTGATCAGACATCAATGTTACAATTTCTTTCAAATGCTTTTTCTCTAAAGCATGGAACACAATAATTTCATCAATCCGGTTAAGGAATTCTGGTCGGAAGGCACGTTTTAACTCTTCCATCACTTTGCCCTTCATATCTTTGAAATCTTGCTCTCCATCTTGAATATTAAAGCCTACATATTTATTGCGTTTCAGTGATTGAGCTCCTACATTGGACGTCATAATCAGTACCGTGTTACGGAAGTCTACTGTGCGTCCCTTAGAATCTGTTAAACGACCGTCCTCAAGCACTTGCAATAAAATATTAAATACATCTGGATGCGCTTTTTCGATTTCGTCTAATAAAACAACGGAGTATGGTTTGCGACGAACTTTTTCCGTTAGCTGGCCGCCTTCTTCATAACCGACATACCCAGGAGGTGAACCAACCAAACGAGATGTTGAGTGTTTTTCCATGTATTCAGACATATCAATGCGAATCATCGCATCCTCATCACCGAACATTGATTCAGCTAACGCTTTTGCTAGTTCCGTTTTACCGACACCCGTTGGTCCTAAGAAAATAAATGAACCAATTGGTCGCTTCGGATCTTTCAAACCAGCTCTTGCACGACGAACTGCTTTAGAAACAGCTTTCACTGCTTCTTCCTGTCCGATCAGACGAGAGTGTAGAATTTCTTCTAAGTTTAACAGTTTTTCTGTTTCTGTTTGAGCAAGTTTAGAAACTGGAATGCCGGTCCAGCTAGAGACAACAATCGCAATATCTTCAACGGTCACTTCACTGTTTTCTTTTCCTTGCTTTTCTTTCCAACTGTTTTTCGTACGCTCTAGCTCTTCACGAAGTTTTTGCTCTGAATCGCGCAAAGATGCCGCTTTTTCAAACTCTTGACTTTGGACAGCTGCATCTTTTTCGTTTCGAATACTCTCTAACTTCACTTCCAATTCTTTTAAATTTGGAGGTGTTGTAAAGGAGCGTAATCGAACTTTAGAACCCGCCTCATCAATTAAGTCAATCGCTTTATCTGGAAGAAAGCGATCTGAAATATATCGATCCGACATTTTTACAGCCGCTTCAATCGCTTCATCCGTGATGGATACACGGTGATGCGCTTCATAGCGATCTCGTAATCCTTTTAAAATCTGAATGGATTCGTCTAATGTTGGTTCGTCTACTTGAATCGGTTGGAAACGACGCTCAAGCGCAGCATCTTTTTCGATATATTTCCGATACTCATCTAGTGTAGTTGCACCAATACATTGCAGTTCCCCGCGAGCTAAAGATGGTTTTAAAATGTTAGAAGCGTCAATCGCGCCTTCTGCTCCACCTGCACCAATGAGTGTATGCAATTCATCAATGAATAAAATGATATTTCCTGCCTGACGAATTTCATCCATTACTTTCTTTAAACGATCTTCGAATTCGCCGCGATATTTCGTACCAGCCACAACCGTCCCCATATCTAATGTCATAACTCGCTTATTACGGAGAGTTTCCGGCACTTCATTATTAATAATTTGCTGAGCTAAACCTTCTGCAATAGCTGTTTTCCCGACGCCTGGCTCACCAATTAACACCGGGTTATTTTTCGTTCTTCTACTTAACACTTCAATAACTCGTTGAATTTCTTTACTACGGCCAATAACGGGATCTAGGCTACCTTCTCTCGCGATCACCGTTAAGTCTCGTGCTAGACTATCAAGCGTCGGCGTATTCACACTAGATGCTGCTCCCCCTTGATGTCCATTAGCTTCATTGCTGCCTAATAATTGAAGAACTTGCTGACGAGCCTTATTTAAGCTTACCCCTAAATTACTGAGAACTCGCGCCGCCACGCCTTCTCCTTCTCGAATCAACCCGAGCAGAATATGTTCTGTTCCGACATAAGAGTGACCTAGCTTTCTTGCCTCATCCATTGATAATTCAGTTACTTTTTTTGCACGAGGAGTGTAATGGACTGTTTGTGCGCTTCCTTCTCCTCGACCAATCAATTTCTCCACTTCTTGCTGGATTTTCTCCGAGCTAAGTCCAAGCCCGTACAAAGCTTTTGCCGCAATTCCTTCTCCTTCTCGCACTAATCCTAAAAGAATATGCTCTGTTCCTATATTGCTATGCCCAAGACGAATTGCTTCATCCTGTGCTAGTGCTAAAACCTTCTGAGCTCTTTCAGTAAATCGACCGAACATCATGTCCATCCATCTCCTTTACATCAACAGTTTTCTTCCATTTTGAGCCGCTCGCGAATAAGAGCCGCTCGTCTAATATCTCTTTCTTCTGGATGAAGAACTTCACCAGCATACTGTTGTAAAAATCCCGGTTGTGTTAAAATCATTAACTCATTTAAAATGCTTTTTGAAATGTGTTTAATATATCCAATATCAATTCCAAGTCTCACATCGGAAAGACATTGAGCTGCTTCCTTTGTTTCAATAATTCGCGCATTCGTTAAAACGCCATATGAACGAAAAACTCTATCTTCCAAACGGATAGCAGAAGTACTCATTAACATTTCTCTTGCCGAGTGTTCTTGTGCAATTAGTTGATGAACTACACTCAATAAGTCTTCCACAATATCAGCTTCAGATTTCCCAAGTGTAAGTTGGTTAGAAATTTGAAATATATTCCCTAACACTTCGCTACCCTCACCATAAATTCCTCTAACAACTAATCCCAATTGATTAATTGCCGGAATAACTCGATTAATCTGTTGGGTTAATACTAAACCAGGAAGATGCATCATCACGGATGCTCTTAATCCCGTTCCAACATTCGTTGGGCAACTCGTTAAATAACCTCTTTGTTCATCAAAAGCAAACTGCACTTGCTCTTCAATCGCATCATCAATTGCATTCGCTTTTTCTAACGTTTCTTTTAATTGTAACCCAGGTGACAAGCATTGAATTCGAATATGATCTTCCTCATTAATCATGACGCTAATATCTTCCACTTCAGAGAGGAGAACCGCCCCATAAGGAGAGGAATCTGCTAGTAGAGGGCTTATTAAGTGCTTCTCTACTAATACTCTTTTTTGCAAGGAAGACAACTCTTTCATTGTAAGTAGCTCGACAGGAGAATAAGATTGTACAGCCTTAGTAATCTCTTCTGTCATTTCCACTGCTTCTTCAGCTGTTGAAAAAACAGGAAATTTATATTGTGCCAAATTCCTAGCTAAACGAATTCTAGAACTTAACACAATATCAGATTGAGGGCCTTCACTGCTCATCCATGAGCTAGCAGCCTGATTAATAAATCTTTCTAGAGACATGAAGACTCTCCTCCTTCAAAATGTAAATTTTTTTCGAGGGAGCGAATTTTGTCTCTTAGTTCAGCTGCCTGCTCAAACTCTTCGTGCATAATTAACTGTTGAAGTTCCTCTTTAAGAACTCCTATTTCTTTTTTCAATTGAAGAGTTCCGCCTGCTCTTTGTGGAATCTTCCCTACATGCACATTATTACCATTTTGAAGCCTTTTTAAAATGGGATCTAATTGCTCACTAAACGCTTCATAACAATGAGGACACCCAAACTTACCCATATTAACGAATTGCTGAAAGGTTACTTGACAATGATCACATTTCAATGGCTTTTGTTGTGGATATTGAGCGGGCTTTGATGAAAAAAGAGAATCGAGATTAAACAAGCCGCTAAGCAAATTGTTGATAGAAAATTGAGGATGACCACTGAGCATATATTGTTCTCCTCTTTCCCGTGCACACCTTTCACATAAATACAGTCCTGTTTTTTCGCCATTTATTGTTTTAGTAACATGCAAGTTAGCTGGACTTTCTTTACATTCTTGGCAAATCAAAAGAGATCCCTCCTTTTATTTGTATTTCAATGCCATTAACATAGCTATGATCATTCTTGCCCTGAGTTCATCTCGACTAGGAAGTTCTATATCCAAAACAGAGCGATCCGTCACACTTATCATTATTTTTGCTTCTCGATTTGAAATCACTTCTTCTTCTACTAAGCGAGAAAGAATATCATCAGCATTCGCCTGTGAAATCCGCTTCCCAACAAGTGCAATTATCTGATCAATTAAATCCTGTTGATCATGAACTTGCACTTTAATAATTCGAATGTATCCTCCACCCCCTCTTTTACTTTCAACAATATACCCTCTTTCAATGGTAAAACGAGTATTAATGACGTAATTAATTTGCGAAGGGACGCATTGGAACTTATCAGCAATTTCATTTCTTTTTATTTCTACTATTTCGCTACCGCTTGTTTTCAACACTCTTTTCAAATAATCCTCAATGATATCAGATATATTTCGCACCAATACCTCCTCCATTTCTGACTTTGACTATATTTGACGTTAATTATACATGATGAAGTTTGTTTATGGCAATTTATATGTATAGATTAGCATGAACCAATTTATATTTTCCCATACTAAAAAAAGAACAGCATAAGCTGTTCTTTTGGTTGGTGCCTGGCAACGTCCTACTCTCACAGGGGGAACCCCCCAACTACCATCGGCGCTGAAGAGCTTAACTTCCGTGTTCGGTATGGGAACGGGTGTGACCTCTTCGCTATCGCCACCAGACTATAAAGTTTGAAAGAGTTGTTCTTTCAAAACTGGATAATAAGTATTGTAACCTTGCAAATCGCCTATTGGTGTATCTATTTCTAGCTCCGGCTCCTAGACATTCGAGTCAAATAACCTGCCGCTTACAAGACTAACGTCTTTCCAGCGTCAGAACATTTGCTTGTCATGTCTGAACAGTCGCCTCTGCTTTATTGGTTAAGTCCTCGATCGATTAGTATTCGTCAGCTCCACGTGTCGCCACGCTTCCACCTCGAACCTATCTACCTGATCATCTTTCAGGGATCTTACTAGCTTGCGCTATGGGAAATCTCATCTTGAGGGGGGCTTCATGCTTAGATGCTTTCAGCACTTATCCCGTCCGCACATAGCTACCCAGCGATGCCTTTGGCAAGACAACTGGTACACCAGCGGTGCGTCCATCCCGGTCCTCTCGTACTAAGGACAGCTCCTCTCAAATTTCCTGCGCCCGCGACGGATAGGGACCGAACTGTCTCACGACGTTCTGAACCCAGCTCGCGTACCGCTTTAATGGGCGAACAGCCCAACCCTTGGGACCGACTACAGCCCCAGGATGCGATGAGCCGACATCGAGGTGCCAAACCT
>NZ_CM200277.1:32500-87500 GCF_051842975.2 Bacillus sp. Hm123 | reverse complement strand
ACCCTCTGATTAAAAGTCAGATGCTCTACCAACTGAGCTAATGGCTCAAAATAATATTGTCAAAAATGGTGCCGGCAAGAGGACTTGAACCCCCAACCTACTGATTACAAGTCAGTTGCTCTACCAGTTGAGCTACACCGGCTTATCAAAAATTTAATGGTGGAGGATGACGGGATCGAACCGCCGACCCCCTGCTTGTAAGGCAGGTGCTCTCCCAGCTGAGCTAATCCTCCATGTTTTGCCTGGCAACGTCCTACTCTCACAGGGGGAACCCCCCAACTACCATCGGCGCTGAAGAGCTTAACTTCCGTGTTCGGTATGGGAACGGGTGTGACCTCTTCGCTATCGCCACCAGACTATAAAGTTTGAAAGAGTTGTTCTTTCAAAACTGGATAATAAGTATTGTAACCTTGCAAATCGCCTATTGGTGTATCTATTTCTAGCTCCGGCTCCTAGACATTCGAGTCAAATAACCTGCCGCTTACAAGACTAACGTCTTTCCAGCGTCAGAACATTTGCTTGTCATGTCTGAACAGTCGCCTCTGCTTTATTGGTTAAGTCCTCGATCGATTAGTATTCGTCAGCTCCACGTGTCGCCACGCTTCCACCTCGAACCTATCTACCTGATCATCTTTCAGGGATCTTACTAGCTTGCGCTATGGGAAATCTCATCTTGAGGGGGGCTTCATGCTTAGATGCTTTCAGCACTTATCCCGTCCGCACATAGCTACCCAGCGATGCCTTTGGCAAGACAACTGGTACACCAGCGGTGCGTCCATCCCGGTCCTCTCGTACTAAGGACAGCTCCTCTCAAATTTCCTGCGCCCGCGACGGATAGGGACCGAACTGTCTCACGACGTTCTGAACCCAGCTCGCGTACCGCTTTAATGGGCGAACAGCCCAACCCTTGGGACCGACTACAGCCCCAGGATGCGATGAGCCGACATCGAGGTGCCAAACCTCCCCGTCGATGTGGACTCTTGGGGGAGATAAGCCTGTTATCCCCGGGGTAGCTTTTATCCGTTGAGCGATGGCCCTTCCATGCGGAACCACCGGATCACTAAGCCCGACTTTCGTCCCTGCTCGACTTGTAGGTCTCGCAGTCAAGCTCCCTTGTGCCTTTACACTCTGCGAATGATTTCCAACCATTCTGAGGGAACCTTTGGGCGCCTCCGTTACTTTTTAGGAGGCGACCGCCCCAGTCAAACTGCCCACCTGACACTGTCTCCCACCCCGATCAGGGGTGCGGGTTAGAAGTTCAACACAGCCAGGGTAGTATCCCACCAACGCCTCCACGTAAGCTGGCGCTCACGCTTCAAAGGCTCCTACCTATCCTGTACAAGCTGTGCCAAAATTCAATATCAGGCTACAGTAAAGCTCCACGGGGTCTTTCCGTCCTGTCGCGGGTAACCTGCATCTTCACAGGTACTATAATTTCACCGAGTCTCTCGTTGAGACAGTGCCCAGATCGTTACGCCTTTCGTGCGGGTCGGAACTTACCCGACAAGGAATTTCGCTACCTTAGGACCGTTATAGTTACGGCCGCCGTTTACTGGGGCTTCGGTTCACACCTTCGCTTACGCTAAGCGCTCCCCTTAACCTTCCAGCACCGGGCAGGCGTCAGCCCCTATACTTCGCCTTGCGGCTTCGCAGAGACCTGTGTTTTTGCTAAACAGTCGCCTGGGCCTATTCACTGCGGCTCCTCGGGGCTATTCACCCCAAAGAGCACCCCTTCTCCCGAAGTTACGGGGTCATTTTGCCGAGTTCCTTAACGAGAGTTCACTCGCTCACCTTAGGATTCTCTCCTCGCCTACCTGTGTCGGTTTGCGGTACGGGCACCTTTTACCTCGCTAGAGGCTTTTCTTGGCAGTGTGGAATCAGGAACTTCGGTACTATATTTCCCTCGCCGTCACAGCTCCGCCTTGATGATGACGGGATTTGCCTCGTCATCGGCCTAACTGCTTGGACGCGCATTTCCATTCGCGCGCTTACCCTATCCTCCTGCGTCCCCCCATTGCTCAAATGGTAAATAGGTGGTACAGGAATATCAACCTGTTATCCATCGCCTACGCCTTTCGGCCTCGGCTTAGGTCCCGACTAACCCTGAGAGGACGAGCCTTCCTCAGGAAACCTTAGGCATTCGGTGGAAGGGATTCTCACCCTTCTTTCGCTACTCATACCGGCATTCTCACTTCTAAGCGCTCCACCAGTCCTTACGGTCTAGCTTCACAGCCCTTAGAACGCTCTCCTACCACTGACATCAAAGATGTCAATCCACAGCTTCGGTGATACGTTTAGCCCCGGTACATTTTCGGCGCAGAGTCACTCGACCAGTGAGCTATTACGCACTCTTTAAATGGTGGCTGCTTCTAAGCCAACATCCTGGTTGTCTAAGCAACTCCACATCCTTTTCCACTTAACGTATACTTTGGGACCTTAGCTGGTGGTCTGGGCTGTTTCCCTCTTGACTACGGATCTTATCACTCGCAGTCTGACTCCCAAGGATAAGTTTTTGGCATTCGGAGTTTGTCTGAATTCGGTAACCCGATGGGGGCCCCTAGTCCAAACAGTGCTCTACCTCCAAAACTCTTCCCTTGAGGCTAGCCCTAAAGCTATTTCGGAGAGAACCAGCTATCTCCAGGTTCGATTGGAATTTCACCGCTACCCACACCTCATCCCCGCACTTTTCAACGTACGTGGGTTCGGGCCTCCAGTAAGTGTTACCTTACCTTCACCCTGGACATGGGTAGATCACCTGGTTTCGGGTCTACGACCTCATACTCATTCGCCCTATTCAGACTCGCTTTCGCTGCGGCTCCGTCTTTCTGACTTAACCTTGCATGAAATCGTAACTCGCCGGTTCATTCTACAAAAGGCACGCTATCACCCATTAACGGGCTCTAACTACTTGTAGGCACACGGTTTCAGGATCTTTTTCACTCCCCTTCCGGGGTGCTTTTCACCTTTCCCTCACGGTACTGGTTCACTATCGGTCACTAGGGAGTATTTAGCCTTGGGAGATGGTCCTCCCGGATTCCGACGGAATTTCACGTGTTCCGCCGTACTCAGGATCCACTCTGGAGAGAACGAAATTTCGGTTACAGGATTGTTACCTTCTCTGATGGGCCTTTCCAGACCTCTTCGCCTATCCCGTTCTTTTGTAACTCCGTGTAGAGTGTCCTACAACCCCAGAAGGCAAGCCTTCTGGTTTGGGCTGTTCCCGTTTCGCTCGCCGCTACTCAGGGAATCGCATTTGCTTTCTCTTCCTCCGGGTACTTAGATGTTTCAGTTCCCCGGGTATGCCTTCAACTATCCTATGTATTCAGATAGAGATACTGTTCCATTACGAACAGTGGGTTTCCCCATTCGGAAATCTCCGGATCAAAGCTTACTTACAGCTCCCCGGAGCATATCGGAGTTAGTCCCGTCCTTCATCGGCTCCTAGTGCCAAGGCATCCACCGTGCGCCCTTTCTAACTTAACCTAAAATGGCGATTACTCGGTTATTGCTTGGTTACTTTATACGATATTATCCAGTTTTCAAAGAACAAGTAATAGTTATAGAAGGAATTCATCCTTCAAAACTGAACAAAATAAAACGCGTCGTTAATTTGAGTAAGAACAACGTTCTTACTTTCCGTTCTATCCTTAGAAAGGAGGTGATCCAGCCGCACCTTCCGATACGGCTACCTTGTTACGACTTCACCCCAATCATCTGTCCCACCTTAGGCGGCTGGCTCCCGTAAGGGTTACCCCACCGACTTCGGGTGTTACAAACTCTCGTGGTGTGACGGGCGGTGTGTACAAGGCCCGGGAACGTATTCACCGCGGCATGCTGATCCGCGATTACTAGCGATTCCGGCTTCATGTAGGCGAGTTGCAGCCTACAATCCGAACTGAGAATGGTTTTATGGGATTGGCTAAACCTCGCGGTCTTGCAGCCCTTTGTACCATCCATTGTAGCACGTGTGTAGCCCAGGTCATAAGGGGCATGATGATTTGACGTCATCCCCACCTTCCTCCGGTTTGTCACCGGCAGTCACCTTAGAGTGCCCAACTAAATGCTGGCAACTAAGATCAAGGGTTGCGCTCGTTGCGGGACTTAACCCAACATCTCACGACACGAGCTGACGACAACCATGCACCACCTGTCACTCTGTCCCCCGAAGGGGAACGCTCTGTCTCCAGAGTTGTCAGAGGATGTCAAGACCTGGTAAGGTTCTTCGCGTTGCTTCGAATTAAACCACATGCTCCACCGCTTGTGCGGGCCCCCGTCAATTCCTTTGAGTTTCAGTCTTGCGACCGTACTCCCCAGGCGGAGTGCTTAATGCGTTAGCTGCAGCACTGAAGGGCGGAAACCCTCCAACACTTAGCACTCATCGTTTACGGCGTGGACTACCAGGGTATCTAATCCTGTTTGCTCCCCACGCTTTCGCGCCTCAGCGTCAGTTACAGACCAAAGAGCCGCCTTCGCCACTGGTGTTCCTCCACATCTCTACGCATTTCACCGCTACACGTGGAATTCCGCTCTTCTCTTCTGCACTCAAGTCTTCCAGTTTCCAATGACCCTCCACGGTTGAGCCGTGGGCTTTCACATCAGACTTAAAAGACCGCCTGCGCGCGCTTTACGCCCAATAATTCCGGACAACGCTTGCCACCTACGTATTACCGCGGCTGCTGGCACGTAGTTAGCCGTGGCTTTCTGGTTAGGTACCGTCAAGGTACCGGCAGTTACTCCGATACTTGTTCTTCCCTAACAACAGAGCTTTACGATCCGAAAACCTTCTTCACTCACGCGGCGTTGCTCCGTCAGACTTTCGTCCATTGCGGAAGATTCCCTACTGCTGCCTCCCGTAGGAGTCTGGGCCGTGTCTCAGTCCCAGTGTGGCCGATCACCCTCTCAGGTCGGCTACGCATCGTCGCCTTGGTGAGCCGTTACCTCACCAACTAGCTAATGCGCCGCGGGTCCATCTGTAAGTGATAGCCGAAACCATCTTTCAATCCTTCTCCATGCGGAGAAAGAACTTATCCGGTATTAGCCCCGGTTTCCCGGAGTTATCCCAGTCTTACAGGTAGGTTACCCACGTGTTACTCACCCGTCCGCCGCTAACTTGAATAGAAGCAAGCTTCCATCAAGTTCGCTCGACTTGCATGTATTAGGCACGCCGCCAGCGTTCGTCCTGAGCCAGGATCAAACTCTCCGATAAAGTGTTTGATTGCTCATAAATTGTTTCACTTAGATAAACTAAGTTTTTTAGAATTAACGTTGACGTTTATTTTGTTCAGTTTTCAAAGATCAATTTTAACCTCTGTCATTTTTAGCGACTTTATTATATTAACACTTTGTCCATCTTGTTGTCAACAACTTTTTTGAAGTTTTTTATCAAAACTTGCTGTCGTCGTTAGCAACGAATATAAATATAACATCTCTAAAGAGTCGATGCAAGCACTTTTTTCATTTTTTTAATAGAATCATATATAAACTTATTTTTGCAACACTCTCAAGAAAAAAGACCGCCTTAAGGCAGTCTTTTTCGCATACTATTCTTTATGTCTCATTAATGGGAATAACAGAACGTCACGAATAGAAGGAGAGTTTGTTAACAACATAACTAATCGATCTACACCGATTCCGAGGCCACCCGTAGGAGGAAGTCCGTATTCAAGTGCTTCTATGAAATCATCATCCATTTCGTGAGCTTCATCATTACCTTGTTCACGTTCTTTTAATTGAGCTTCAAAACGTTCTCTTTGATCAATTGGATCATTTAATTCTGTAAATGCATTAGCATGCTCACGTCCAACAATGAATAGCTCAAAACGATCAGTAAAACGAGGGTCCTCGTCATTCTTCTTTGCTAAAGGTGAAATTTCTACTGGATGCCCATAAATAAACGTAGGCTGTATTAGCTTTTCTTCTACCTTTTGTTCGAAAAATTCATTGACGATATGACCGTACTGCATCGTTTCTTTATACTCGATACCATGCTCTTTTGCTAATTGACGAGCTTCTTCGTCAGTCATCTCTTTCCAAAAATCTACCCCAGCGTATTCTTTCACCGCGTCCACCATGTGATAACGGCGCCATTGAGGTTCTAGATTTACTTCATATTCTCCATATTGTACTGTCGTAGTACCTAATACTTCCTGTGCAATATGAGCAATTAAGTTTTCTGTTAAGCGCATAATATCTTGATAATCCGCATAAGCTTCATACAATTCGATCATTGTAAATTCCGGGTTATGGCGTGTAGAAATTCCTTCGTTACGGAATACACGACCAATTTCATAGACCTTCTCCATACCACCAACGATTAGACGCTTTAAGTGAAGCTCGATGGCAATACGCATATACAACTCCATATCAAGAGCATTATGGTGAGTAACGAATGGACGAGCAGATGCACCACCAGCAATTGAATGCATCATCGGTGTTTCCACTTCTAAATAGCCTTGTTCATCTAAATAGCGTCTCATAGATTGAATAATACGGCTACGAGCAACGAAAGTTTGTTGGCTTTCTGGACTTGTAATTAAGTCTAAATAGCGTTGACGGTAGCGCTGTTCTACGTCTTTCAATCCATGGAATTTATCCGGAAGAGGACGCAAAGCTTTCGTTAAGTACTCATAATGAGTTACTTTAATTGAAAGTTCTCCTACTTGTGTTTTGAAGATTGTGCCAGCTACACCTACAATATCCCCTAAATCCGTCATATTGAAGACTTCATATGCTTCTTCTCCAATAGCGTCTTTACGGACGTAGATTTGAATTTGGCCAGAAAGATCTTTCACATGCGCAAATCCAGCCTTCCCTTTTCCACGCTTCGTCATTACACGTCCAGCGATTGTCACCGACACTTCTTTCTCTTCAAGCTCTTCTTTCGAAAACTGATCAAATTCGGAAATAATCTCTGCTGCTGAATGAGTACGTTCAAATCGTTTGCCGAACGGGTCCATTCCTTTTTCTCTTAACTCTTGCATTTTCTCTCTTCTAACTAGCAATTGGTCATTTAAATCTTCTTGACTCATCTAATATTCACTCCTCTATCTATAATCGCCCTGCGCTTTATCCAACTTGACTAGTTGCTTCTTTCTCCTCAACTTCTTGAACAAAACCGGACAGCAAATTCACAAGCTCATCTCTTGTATCACATAAGTTAATTTCTTTACGTACGCTAGCATTGCCTCGAATACTTTTTAAGTACCAAGCCGCATGTTTTCTCATCTCGCGCACAGCAATAAATTCATTTTTCAGCTCGATCAATCGATCTAAGTGTAGTAAGCAAACATCGATTTTTTCTCGAGCCGTCGGTTCACCCATCAATTCACCTGTTTCTAAATAATGAACGGTGCGATAAATCATCCACGGGTTCCCAAGTGCTGCACGACCGATCATGACACCATCGACACCCGTTTCATCTAACATGCGCTTGGCATCTTGAGGGGTTTGAACGTCACCATTCCCAATAACCGGGATGTTAACTGATTGCTTCACTTCTTTAATAATATCCCAATTGGCGTGACCCTCGTACATTTGCACGCGAGTACGCCCATGAAGCGCAACCGCTTGTCCGCCTGCTCTTTCTATCGCTCTAGCATTTTCTACTGCATAAATGTGGTCTTCATCCCAGCCCATGCGCATTTTCACTGTGACCGGTTTACTAACGGCGTCCGTAACAGCGGCAACCATCTCGTAAATTTTATTTGGATCAAGCAACCATTTCGCACCCGCATCACATTTCGTAATTTTAGGTACTGGGCAACCCATATTAATATCGATAATGTCTGCGTTGGTGTTTTTATCCACGAAACTTGCTGCTTGAACGAGAGATTCCCTTTCACCACCGAAGATTTGTAGACTAAGCGGCTTTTCTCTCTCATCAATATAAAGCATGTCTAGCGTTTTTTCGTTTTGAAAGACAATCCCTTTATCGCTGACCATTTCAGCGCAAACTAAACCGGCGCCAAACTCTTTCACTGTCAAGCGAAACGCAGAGTTACATATACCTGCCATCGGGGCAAGAACAACCGGATTTTTCATTTCAATATTTCCGATTTTTAGCATACTTCACTCTCCTTTCTATTTATTTATCCGGCGGGCTTAGCTCTTCCACACGAATTTGAAGCACTTCAGCGATTTGCTGCAGCAGCTGTTCCGTAATAGGACGGTAGCCTCTTTCTACGTCTCCTAATGCAGATACAGGCACACCTATTTCATGAGCAAGCTCTTCCTGGGTAAAGCCTTTCAATTTTCTAAAGGCCCGGATACGTCGTCCCCATTGATCCGTTTCCATAGCCGAACACCTTCTTTCCCTTGAATACTAGTACTAAGTTCTTCAAGCGTCATACGTGTGCCTGGAAAGCATGTTGTTGAATCTATCTCTAATAACGGTATAAGCACAAAAGCACGTTCACGCATTCTAGGGTGCGGAACAATTAGTTTCTCTGATTCAATATTGTCTTGATTATATAATAAAATGTCAAGGTCTATTGTTCTTGGTCCCCATTTGATTTCTCTTATTCGACCAAGCTGTGCTTCAATAGAAAGACATTTATCTAACAGTTCCTCCGCACTTAAAGACGTGCGAATTTCTACCACCATATTTAAAAAACTAGCTTGTTCGGTATAACCTACTGGGTCAGTTTCATAAATAGAAGAGATTTGTTTAATTAAAATATACTCGTCGTTCCGAAGACTCGTCAATGCCGCTTGTAAGTTAGCGAGTCTGTCACCCACATTCGTGCCGAGTGATAAATAAGCTTTGTTTTCCATGGATCATCCTTCTATCTTTTTCTCATTATTTCCACTGCTACATGCTGATAATGTCCAGGGATCGGGGGATCGGGCTTAATCACTTTAATTGTACAAGCTTGAACAGAAGGAAGTTTATCCAAAAGAGTAGCCGCTATTTTCTCCGCCACACTCTCTACTAGCTTAAATGGTGAGCCTTCTGCGACGTCTTTACAAATTTGATATACATCTGCATAATTCACCGTGTATTCCAGTTGATCCGTTTCTCCTGCTCGCTGTAGTGATACTTCTAACGTAGCATCTACTCGGAAACGTTGACCAAGCTTATTTTCTTCTGGGAAAACCCCATGATATCCGTAAAAATCCATACCTGTTACATAGATCTTGTCCATACTTTCACCCCTTTCCTATCAAGGCATCCGTCATTTTTGCCATGCGGCTAATCGACTTCACATCATGCACTCTTAATATGTTGCACCCTTGTTGAATACCGAAACAGCATGTTGCGCCTGTCCCTTCCATTCTTTCTTCTACTGGAAGATCGAGAACATGGCCGATGATTCTTTTTCGTGAAGCTCCCAATAGCACAGGAAATCCTAAAGCTACAATCTTATCTAATTGACGAAGCATCTCTAAGTTTTGATCCATACTTTTAGCAAATCCGATTCCAGGGTCAAGAATAATCTGACCCTTCTCGACACCAGCCTTCATCGCAATATTAATACTTTCATATAGATCTGCTAACACATCTCTTATGAACACTTCATAATCCATTTGCTCGCGATTATGCATTAAAATAATAGGCACTTGTTTCTCCGCTGCGACCGCTGCAATTTCAGGGTCCTTCTTTGCTCCCCACACATCATTAATGATATGAGCCCCCGCTTCGATCGATTGCCGAGCTGTTTCTGCTTTATACGTGTCAATCGATAAAGGGACATTTACTTCAGCAGCCACTGCTTGAATAACAGGCAAAACTCGTTCAAGTTCTTGTTCAAGCGAGACAGGAATGTGACCTGGGCGAGTTGATTCGCCACCGATATCAATTAAGTCTGCTCCTGAAGCAACCATTTCTTTCGCATGACGGACGGCGTTGTCGACATGATGAAAGAAACCGCCATCTGAAAAAGAATCCGGGGTTGCGTTTAAAATTCCCATAATGTATGTCTTTTGCTGAAAATCTAAAAGGTGTTCTCCCGCTTTCACTTTCATGATTCCAAAAGCTCCTTCCACTTTTTAACCTGCTTTTATTTTACCAAAGAAATAGAGCAAAAGAAAAAACAGACTGATTTCTCAGCCTGCTTTCTTTCGTTATTACTCTTCATCAAACTGATAAAGTGGTGTACTTAAATAGCGCTCTCCGTTACTTGGAATAATCGCCAATACTTTTTTACCTTTTCCAAGCTTAGCTGCTACTTGCAGAGCGGCAGAAATGGCTGCCCCTGAAGAAATACCACCTAAGATACCTTCTTCACGCGCCACTTTACGAGCAGTTTCAAATGCATCTTCATTTTCTATTTTAATGATTTCGTCATACACGTCTGTATTCAATACTTTCGGTACAAACCCTGCACCGATACCTTGGATTTTATGTGGACCTGGCTTACCACCGGATAAAACAGGTGAATCCGTTGGCTCTACCGCATAAATTTTAATGTCTTTGAACTGTTCTTTTAATACTTGACCAGCTCCGGTAATCGTTCCGCCTGTTCCAATCCCAGAAATGAAAGCGTCTAGTTGATCCATTTGTTCAACGATCTCTTTACCTGTCGTAAGGCGGTGAATTTCAGGATTAGCTTCATTTTCAAACTGCTGTGGCATGAAATAACCGTGCTCTTCTGCTAGCTCTTTCGCTTTACGAATAGCTCCACCCATTCCTTCCGCGCCTGGTGTCAGCACAAGCTCTGCACCATATGCACGAAGTAAGTTACGACGTTCCATACTCATCGTTTCAGGCATCACAAGAATTGCGCGATACCCTTTCGCTGCTGCAACCATCGCTAGCCCAATTCCCGTGTTACCGCTCGTCGGCTCAATGATTGTGCCTCCTTTTTTCAAACCGCCTTTTTCTTCAGCTGCTTCAATCATCGCTAAAGCAATACGGTCCTTAACACTGCTACCTGGATTCATATATTCAAGCTTCAAATAAACTTCTGCACTATTTTCATCTACAACATTATTTAACTTTACAATCGGTGTCTGCCCAATTAATTCAGCTACCGAATTTGCTATACGTACCATTCTCTCCACCTCAATACCGAGTATTTTTATTGGTTATATAGAATTTAGCAGTTTTTTTGAGAAAAGTCAATCTTTTTATCCTTTAAATTCTCAATTATTACAAAAAAACCTGCAAAACAAAATCGTCTTGTCAGGTTTTTCTTGTTACATACGATCAAGGATCATTTGGCCTCTTCCTTCATTTGCTTCAGTTCATCTTCTGTAAACAAATACGTTTCATTACAGAAATGACACTGCGCTTCCGCCTGTCCTTCTTCAGTAATCATCTCTTCAATTTCTGTTTTTCCAAGGCCGATAATTGCATTGCCAAAACGCTCTTTTGAACAAGTACACTTAAAGCTTAACGGCATCTCCTCTAAAATCCTTACATTTTCTTCTCCTAAAATGTAAAAAAGAATTTCCTCTGGAGTTAAACCTTGTTCAATCAGCTTAGAAATAGGCGTCATGTTCGTGATTTTTTCTTCAATATGAGTAATCGTTTCATCCGATGCACCCGGCATAATTTGAATAATAAAGCCGCCAGCAGCTAAAATCGAATTATCTGGATTGACAAGCACTCCTACACCAACAGCAGAAGGTACTTGCTCAGATGAAGCAAAATAGTAAGTGAAATCCTCTCCTATTTCTCCAGAAACGATTGGCGTTTGTCCTGTAAAATGGTCGCGAAGCCCTACATCTTTCACAACTGAAAGCATCCCATCTGTTCCGACCGCACGCTGAACATCTAACTTACCATGTTGATTTAAGTCAAAGTGAGTTTGTGGATTCGTCACATATCCTCGAACTTCTCCTTTGGCGTTGGCATCCACGAGGATTAAGCCAATTGGTCCGCCACCTTGCAATTTAATCGTAAGCTTTTCTTCACCTTTGAGCATAGCTCCCATTATTGCACCGACTGTCATTGTTCGACCAAGCGCCGCGGACGCTGTTGGCCAAGTGTAATGTTTGCTTTGCGCTTCACCGACTGTTTCTGTTGTATTAGCTGCATACGCGCGCACTTGCCCATCAAAGGCTAACGCTTTTACTAAATAGTCTTTCATCTAAGCACTTCCTTCTTTATCCAATGTTTCGTTTGTAAATGAGGCAAAGACCTTTTAGTGTTAAAAACGGATCGACTACATCAATACTAGTTGCCTCCTCAGCAATTAAAGGAGCTAACCCACCAGTCGCAATCACAGTTGGTGTCTTTTTATTTTGAGCCTTCATTCGATTAACGATCCCGTCGACTTGCCCGACGTATCCAAATAAAATACCTGCTTGCATCGCTGCTACAGTGTTTTTTCCAACGATCTGATCAGGGCGGACGATCTCAATACGAGGAAGCTTAGCTGCTCTTGAATACAAAGCTTCTGTTGAAATATTAATACCTGGAGCAATCGCCCCTCCCATATAATGTCCACCTTCATCAATATAACAATACGTCGTTGCTGTACCAAAATCAACAATGATGAGCGGACTGCCATACTCATGAATAGCAGCTACCGCATTGACAATCCTGTCCGCACCAACCTCACGAGGATTTTCATATTTAATGTTCAATCCTGTTTTTATACCAGGGCCGACAATAAGCGGCTTTATATTAAAATATTTTTTACACATTTTCTCAAGAGAAAACATGATTGGCGGCACAACTGAGGAGATAATCATCCCATCAATTTGTGAAAAAGTAAGACCTTCATGTTCAAACAGATTCTTAATAATCATACCGTATTCGTCCTCTGTTTTATTGCGATTTGTTTCAATGCGCCAGTGATATTTTAATACATCATTTTCATACACACCTAACACGGTATTTGTATTCCCTACATCCAAAACAAATATCAACTTTTCTCACCACACCATACAGACTTTTTATTTTCTGCCATTCATCATACCACATATGAACCTTATCGGCATTATTGTACGCCTATACTAATTTGAAAAAAAGGACGTCGATTTCATAGCATCGACGTCCTTTTCATTTAGCTTTTCAGCTCATCATCTTTATTTATCGGAGCAACCGGCTTGTCTTCAGATTCTACAACATCTTCCGCTTGGGCTGGCTCCTCTTTTCTTTGTACATTAACTTTCACTTGATCATTTCCACTTGCATCGGAAGACTCCGAATCAGCATACTTTCTTTCAGGCAGTGTTCCATGATCAGCAAGGTGCTTAATTTGAGCAGCATCTAATGTTTCAATTTCAAGAAGCGTATTCGCAATGACGTCTAGCTTATCGCGATTCTCCGTTAAAATTTCTTTCGCACGCTCATAGCAATTTTTAATGATGTGTTGAATTTCAAGGTCGATTTCATAAGCAATCTTATCTGAATAGTTTTGCTCATTGTTAAAGTCACGACCTAAGAATACTTGACCACCAGATGTTTGACCAAACTGTAACGGGCCAAGCTTATCACTCATACCAAACTCCGTCACCATGCGACGAGCAATACCCGTTGCACGCTGGAAGTCATTATGGGCACCTGTGGATGCTTCACCAAAAACAATATCCTCTGCTACGCGTCCACCAAGCAAGCCAGTAATCTTATCAAGCAACTCTGGCTTTGTCATGAAATAGCGATCTTCTTTCGGAAGCATGACCGCATATCCACCAGCTTGACCACGAGGAACGATTGTTACTTTATGAACCATATCTGCTTCATCTAGCACTAAACCAATAACTGTATGTCCCGCTTCGTGGAAAGCGACAATATTTCTTTCTTTTTCGGAAATGACGCGACTTTTCTTAGCTGGACCGGCAATGACGCGATCTGTTGCTTCATCGATATCAAGCATATCAACTTTTTTCTTATTTCGACGAGCGGCTACAAGAGCTGCTTCATTCAATAAGTTTTCTAAGTCAGCACCAGAAAATCCTGGCGTTCTCATCGCGATTGCTTTTAAGTCCACTGATTCATCAAGCGGTTTGTTTCGTGCATGAACATGAAGAACCGCTTCACGACCTGTTACATCTGGACGATCAACAGTAATTTGACGGTCAAAGCGACCAGGACGTAATAAAGCAGGGTCTAGAATATCTGGGCGGTTTGTCGCAGCAATGATAATAATTCCTTCATTGGCACTAAATCCATCCATTTCAACAAGCAATTGGTTCAACGTTTGCTCACGCTCATCGTGACCACCGCCAAGACCCGCGCCACGCTGACGACCAACGGCATCAATTTCATCAATAAAGATAATACAAGGTGCATTCTTTTTCGCATTTTCAAATAAATCACGCACACGAGAAGCACCGACACCGACGAACATTTCTACGAAGTCAGAACCACTGATCGTGAAGAATGGAACACCAGCTTCTCCAGCGGCTGCTCGTGCAAGAAGGGTTTTACCTGTACCAGGAGGTCCCACCAATAGAACACCTTTTGGAATTCTAGCACCTAATTCAGCGAATTTGCGAGGATCTTTTAAGAATTCAACAACCTCAACAAGCTCTTGCTTCTCTTCATCTGCTCCAGCCACGTCTTTAAAACGGACTTTTTTCTTTTCATCATTGTATAAGCGCGCCTTGCTCTTACCGAAGTTCATTACTCGGCTACCGCCACCTTGCGCTTGGTTCAATAAGAAGAAAAAGAGCAAGAAAATGATTAAGAATGGAATAATCGTCGTGAAGAAAGAGACCCAACCACTTGCTTCTTTAGCTGGAAGCACTTCTACTTTTGAATCTTTAGCTGCCTGATCTACTCGATTTAACATCGACTCGCTATTCATCACATAAGTAAGGAAATACTCGCCTTCTTCTGCTCCTTTAAGCTGACCACGAACGGCATAAACGCCTCTCTCTGGTTGCATTGTAAACGATGCCACTTCATCTTTTTCAAGACTTGAAACAAATTGATTATACGTTATATTTTTATTAGGCTCATTGCCATTATTGAAATAACTAACAACCCCAATAATAACGAGAAATACTAGTAAGTAAAATATGGTATAACGAAATATTCGGTTCATCCCTTACCTCCTCCCACTATAAAAAACATTGTATTCAATACTATCACAGAAAATCTTGGCATTACAACTATTTGGCATGTTGTTTGGCAATTTCATTTAATCCAATCAACCCTTTTATTACTCTTCCGTTTTTGTATACACTTCAGGTTTTAACACTCCGATATATGGAAGGTTGCGATATTTCTCAGCGTAATCAAGTCCATAACCTACGACAAAGGCATCCGGCACTTTAAAGCCTACGATATCCGCTTTGATCTTCGCTTTACGACCTGTTGGCTTGTCTAAAAGCGTAACAATTTTAACTGATTTCGCTTTACGGTAACGGAAAAGCTCCACAAGGTAGCTTAATGTTAAGCCGCTGTCGATGATATCCTCGATAATGAGAACATCTCTTCCTTCAACTGAAGTGTCTAAATCCTTCACGATTTTAACCTCTCCAGACGAAGTCATTGAGCTTCCATAACTAGACACATCCATAAAATCCATTTCTAAATAAGTGTCTACTCTCTTTAACAAGTCAGACATAAATGGCATAGCGCCTTTTAGCACACCGACCACAAGTGGAAATCTATCCTGATATTCCTCGGTGAGCTGACCACCTAACTCTTTAATTTTCGCTTGAATTTCTTCTTCAGAAATCAAAATTTGTTCAATATCTTGATTTAACAATGTGTTATCCTCCTAGCAAATGACTGCTTATATAAATTAAAGTGACATGATGGCTAGTAACTTTAGCCTCATACTTGGACTTCTTTAACCCCGGTACCCATAGCACTTCACCGTCGTAATCGGTAATAATTGGCCACCGATCACGTTTCGTTTTGGGAACTTTCTCATCAATAAATAAACGTTTCAGCTTTTTCGAGCCATTCATCCCTTTTGGTGAAATCTTGTCTCCTTGCTTTCTTGTGCGTATATACAGCGGAAGCTTCATCGCATGCGGATCGATCATGAAATAATGATCGTTCTCCATCGATGTAGGTGCCTCAGCAGTTAACATAAATTCACCGCCGAACGGCCAAGCAACACGCTCTCCAATCTGTAAAGCAAACT
Source organism: Bacillus sp. Hm123 (assembly GCF_051842975.2). NCBI lineage: Bacteria > Bacillati > Bacillota > Bacilli > Caryophanales > Bacillaceae > Bacillus > Bacillus sp. Hm123. The sequence goes on along the minus strand of NZ_CM200277.1, from coordinate 71,508 downwards.
CATATTCTTTTTTCCATTCCTGTTCAAAACTGAAGATACATTGCTGATACTCACGGCGAACTTTCAACCCATCAGGAAGGTCTAAGCTACCAGATGAAGATCCGCCTTTTAGCAATTGAAGAATTTGTTGAATATGTATGAAGGAAAACGCTATTTTACCTTTGTAAAGATAGTTTAATATTAGATGAATCGCTCTTCTTTGTAAAGGCAAAGGCACCTCTATAAACGCATTGATTTGTACTTTTGCACTAGCTTCATCTTTTTCCCATACTTTATGCATGGTTGCTTCTGTTAATTCATTTAAAAACTGGTCATCCTCCTTCATTTCCTCATTAAATCTCTGAAAATGTTCGTGGACTTTCGGGTTTTCCTGTTTTAAAAACGGAAGTAGATGATGTCGGAATCGATTCCTCGTGTAATCTAAACGATCGTTGCTCGGGTCTCTCCTCGGTTCAAGCCCTTCAGCTGAACAATACTGCTCGATCATTTCCTTCGTTAAAAGAAGCATCGGCCGAATGATTTCTCCATCGGCAAAGGGGCGACGCACGGGAATTCCCGTTCTTGTGCTTGCTCCTTTCACTAGTTGCATTAACACCGTCTCTATTTGATCATCTCCGTGATGAGCCAAGGCTAGTTTGTTGGCAGAGAACTTTTGCAACCCCTCTTCAAAAAATCGATAACGAACTTCGCGGGCTGTCTCTTGTAACCCTGTTGCTTGCTGTTCCATCACCGCTGAAACTTTCACCTGCTTAGTGTAGCAAGGGATGTTACGCTTGTCGCAAAAATGTTCAACAAACCGCAGTTCAGCACAGGACTCTTCTCCTCTGAACATATGGTCTAAATGGAGAGCATACACTTCGATCTGAAACACATCACGATGATTAGCCAAGTAAGACAAGAGCGCTAAAGAATCTGGTCCGCCTGATACACCGACGGCTACCTTATCCCCTTTTTCAATTAATTGATGCTGCTTAATAAACCGTTTCATTCGCTCTTCAAATACCAGCATAATTTCCTCTTCTCGATCTTTTAATATTTATGACTATACTATCACTTTTTTCGAAAGGAAAACAATTTCTGATCCCCATTTTTCATTGCAATAATTCAAGAAAAACATAAAGCGCATATAGGAACGTAATTGTGAAAATAGCAGCCGCTGCTTTGAGCTGCTGTCTTGTACGTTGCTTCCGCTTGATCGCCGTTCTTCCTCCTGTACGTCTTGTATTCGTCACTTTTTTCACTGGATCATTAGGAATGAGCTTCGGACTTAAGGCTTTCATCAATTCCGCTCTCATTTGTTTTGCGGATGAATAATCACCTTGCAACGCATGGATCAATACAGGGGCATAAGTTTCCAACTCCTTCTTATGTTTGATACGTGCGATCACTCCTTTCACTCCATTCCCATCTTTTTCAAATCGATTAGGGTATACAAGGTTAACTGCTACCATAGCTGTCGCAAATACATCATAAGAGGGGTCGGCCGTCCGCGAACCCGCTCCCCAATACCCTCTATCAAAGAATTCGGTATACTCCTTCACTGCTCTCCCTTGCTTTGTCGTGCCACCGACATCGATACAACGAAGACGAAAAGGCGGCCCAACCACAATTAAATTATCCGGCTTAATATCACCAAATATCCACCCTTCTTGATGAAGGACTTGTAAATTCTCAAGCAACTGTAAAAGCAATACACCGATCCACGAAACACCCTTCTTATTAATGAATGAAGAAAGCGTTGGTCCTTGAATATATTCCATTACATAAAAAGGATACGTTTGATCTCCTACTTCCCAATCATCCTCATCGACCAAATAAGGCCCGAGGGAAGACCCCTGGACCTTATTAAATGCCTTCAGTACGTTCATTTCAGATGTAATTGAAAGTTGACTACTCAGCTTTAAAGCAAGCGACCCCTCTTTACCCTTTACTAAAAAAACCGTACCAGTCGCCCCTCGCCCTAACTCACGCTCAACAATATACGTTTGCTTATGCCACTTTCCTCGAATCACCGTCCCTCTCGGTAAACTAAATTGATTCTTCGAAGTATTCATCATCATGTGACAACCAGCCTTTTTCATTTCGTTTTTGCTTAAACTGTGAGATGGCTTCACGAATCGCAGGGCCTGTCGGTGTTAATCCTCCGGTGGATAGCTTAGAGAACAATGAAGTTAATGATTCTAACTTCGGTGTCCAATCTAACAGCTGCTCAACTTCTTTTCTTTTCCCGGGAAATACATAGAGTGAAAATAAATTGTTTCCCATTCTGGCATTCATGCTTAAAGAAAGATCTAACAGCGCTTCTTTCACTGTTGGTAATTTATCTTGCATACTGGCACTCATATCTACTAAAATCAATACTTCTAAATTGGCCGTTTCGCCTAACTCCTCGACTACCTCCATCACTTCGCCTCGTTTTTCTGGCGGTAAAGATTCTATTTCAACATCATTGCTTAATATTTTCTTTAATTGTTGATTGACCACTCCTTGCAATGTTTGCGTCATTGCCTGCCGAGTCACCATTTGTACTGTATGAGACAGCTGCGTTTTATAAACGATTTGGCTAATCCCACCTCCCGATAGAGCAATATGATCAATTTCTGTTAACCCTCTTGGATTCTCCGTCTCACGCCCTACAATTCCAATAACATTGACTGTAATTCCTTGTTCAGCTGCTAATGTAGCCATCGCAACTGGATCTTCACCTGAATTCGAACAGCCGTCAGTCAGCAATAATATTTGCTTAATTGTACCTGCTTTCATGAAAAATCCCCTCCTACCTTCTACGAGTTATTAATATCCTCGCCGGAAAAAAGAGGAAATATACATCTGTGCCCTTCATCTATTTTTAAGAGATTTTCTTTCTGTTTTTTGAAAAGCTGATATTCATCGGGATCGATGTCCATTTCGGTAAGTTATGGGCTATTTTTGTCACCACCACGGTCATATCGTCTTCAATATCTCCCGCCCTTGTTCGAATCACTTCTTCCATTAACAAGTCCGCTACTAGTTGGGGATCATCCGTTTCCAATTCCGCAATCTTCCGCTTCATCCACATATCGTTATTCTCCACATTTTTCGGTCCATCAAATACTCCGTCACTCATCATAATGATTAAATCACCCGACTTTAATTGCTCGCTCACCACATCCACTTCAAACTCCTGAAGAATGCCCATCGGTAAATTGCTCGCTTCGACTTTAATAATGTTATTGCCACGCTTAATGAAGCTAGGAGTCGAGCCTACCTTTAAAAAGTTGGCGGCAGCATCTTGCAAATCAATAATCACTAAGTCCAACGTGGAGAAAATTTCATCTGTCGTTCGCAGCTGCAAAATTGAGTTGACCGATTTAATCGCCAGCTTTTCTTCAATGCCTGATTTTAAAATTTGCTGAAGCAGCCGCAAAGTTTCATTGCTTTCATAATGCGCCCTTTCCCCATTGCCCATCCCATCACTAATCGCTACCGCATATTTCCCTGCACCTAGTTCAATCGTTGAATAGCTATCTCCAGAGACAAACCCTCCACCTTTTGCTGCATGAGCCGCACCCGTTTCTATCGCAAATGCTTTAGCTGAACGAAAAGTGATTTCACAAACTCCGCCTACCCCTCCTTCACATTCTTCCTTATGAACAATAACGTTATCTCCTAAAATATCCGATAGCATCGGGGCTAATAATTTTTGACATTCCCCATGCTGGTTGCTCGAATAAGGAACGATCATGTCAATATCGACATTGCTTTTTTGCAAGTTATATATATCAATGTGCTCAATCTCAATGCCAAACGACTCAATCGCTTCAAATATTTGTTCCTCTTGCTGATGATGATTTTCTCTTTCTCGCTGAATCTCTTCCGCAAAGTCACTCATCACCTCTGATACTCCTCGAAGCTGTTCAGCGACAAGCTTTCTACTATCGTATACTTGCTTTTTTAATTTTTGATTCGCTTGGTAATAAGTCAGTTGTTGGTTAACCGCCTCCTCAACTCGTTTTGGACGGAAGCAATGCCTTTCCAAATCTTTAGCAAGCTTTTGCGAAAGCTTTTCATTGCCTTCATCGAACTCGTGCAATACATCTGTCATTAATTGATACGTTTGATTAAAATTAGTGGTCCAGCATTGTTCTTTTTTAAAGCAGGTCTGGCATGTTTTCTCCGTCACATAACTTAGGAACACATCTACCTCCCTTTCCTCACATTCATCCAGATTATTCACGTTAAAATGAGAAAAGCTCTTCGATAAAGCTTGAAACACTTCAGAAAACTGTTCCACTCTGTTAGCAGTCACATCTCTCATTTTCATTAAATATTGTTGTTGTTCTTTCGAATGTTCTGCCGTACCAGGAATAAGCTTGGCCAACTGATCAGTAACAATCTTTGGGGTTAAAAATAAGAACATAACGGCTACTAACGATTCATACATCGATGGCGCTAGCGGAATACCATTTTCATTGTACATTGCAGCAAGCAACGTGGCCGTCAATAACCCCATAGATACTCCTAGCCTGCGCCATTCCTTCAATAATCCTCCCAACAATCCAGCGAAGGCAAGTAAACTCATTTGAAAGAAGCTAGCTACACTCGCAAGACTGAAGATCAACCCTGTCACTACCCCTACAGTTGACCCAACAGCAGCTCCAGAAATCAAAGCGAAAACTAACACTAAATACCTTGAAAAGATATGTTCAATTGATAAGCCGTAAAGGGACCAACCAATCGTTCCTGACGTAATAGAGGCAAGCGTAATAATTAAACTAACGACCTCTTCCATTTTTAAAGACTTTACTCGTTTATTAAGTGCTAAAAACGGGATGCTCTGCATAAAAATAAGTGTCAAAACAAAAGCAAGCGCGGCTTCAATCACCCCCATCAATACATCATAGCTATTAAGAATGTAACTATTTTGAATATAAGCCAAACCTAAATTCACACTTAACACAATAAACAGAACGAGAAATGGAATAGAGATTGTGTCTTGTTTAGTGAAATTCTTAAACAGGCGATGTACGACTAAAAAGAGCACAATCGTTGCAAAGGAGTAACTAATTTGATCAATTGATAAAGTGAGAGATCCAGCAAGTATACCGATAAATGCTAATGGAGCAGACTCTCTCCTTAACATAAAAACGGATACAAAGAATGGTAGAGCGAAAGGGGTTAAATGCGACAGAATTAAGGCACGTCCCAGTAAAAAACCGATCAATAAAAAGACAAACCCTTTTTCAAGCATCCATTCCTGCAGTTGAAAAATCACTTTCTTCAACCCTCGGAACAGTTCTACTTTTCTCTCCTCCAAATCTACCTGACCGACCGGCTCTACTATGTTTCTTTCCACCCTCTCCATAGTTAGCACCTCTATTCGTTTTTGGTTTGTTGAATATTATAAAGAAGAACAAGACAAAACTTTGTCAAAATGAGAGACCTGCCTCAAAAAAGTGTTCGACAATATGCACATCAAAAATGATTGACAATTGATTATGTCGTAAAGTATTATATTCATTGTGCTTCAAATAATTATTTTTATAGCGGCGTAGCTCAGCTGGCTAGAGCGTACGGTTCATACCCGTGAGGTCGTGGGTTCGATCCCCTCCGCCGCTACCAAAATAGCAAAATCTATAAAGGCCCGTTGGTCAAGCGGTTAAGACACCGCCCTTTCACGGCGGTAACACGGGTTCGAATCCCGTACGGGTCATCGGCACAAAAAACCAGATGTTTTTGAATCCAAGTGGTTCAAACGCATCTGGTTTTTTATTGACTTTCATTATACTACCTCTTATATTTATCTTATAAAATGAAGGGAGTGAATTTCTTGAAAGGACAAGCAACACCTTATTTAACATTTAACGGAAACGCACGTGAAGCGATCGATTTTTACGTCAACACATTTCACGCTGAAGTACAAGGCATTCAAACATTTGGAGAAGCCGATTTTCCAACTCCGCCTGAAGCGGCAGAAAAAATTATGCATGCTCGATTCGGAAAAGGTGATTTTGTCATCATGGTATCCGATGCATTTTTAGGGCAACATGTTGAATCTGGCAATCACATTTCACTTGCTCTTACATTAGAAACTGAACAAGAAATTCAATCCATTTACGATGCTCTTTGCCAAGATGGTACAGTTCTTATGGAGCTTCAAGATACTTTTTGGAACTCAAAATTCGCTAAGGTACAAGATCGTTTCGGCATTATCTGGGATCTTGACTATCCAAAAGCGTAAACGCAATAAAGTGTTAAAAATAAAAAGCCGTTTCAAGAGCTTGAACGTCCGAGCTCTTGAAACAGCTTTTTTTTGTGAAAGCAACGCCTTTAGAAAATCTATCACATATAGTTTGAATAGGCAGCAATTAACTGCGTTTCGCGCCTCTTCCCCCACGACGTGATTCCGTTTGGCGCTTCAAAGTTGACAGACGGTCTTCACTATCCTTTAGGAAACGAGCCATTTTCTGTTCAAAATTTTCTTTTGGAGGCGTGTAGCTTCCTCTTGGCCCTTTAGAACGGTAATCATTATTTTTGGGACGTGGACGATAGGACTGCTGTTGCTGCTGTAGTTGATCTTTCGCTTTGCGGATGGACAAACCGATCTTTCCATCATTCTCCACATTAATAACCTTCACTTCTACCTCATCGCCAACTTTTAAGTGATCGTTAATATCTTTCACATAATTGTCCGCTACTTCACTAATGTGCACTAATCCAGTCGAGCCTCCTGGCAGTTCAACAAACGCTCCGAATTTAGTGATGCCTGTCACTTTACCTTGTAACTTGCTGCCTACTTCGATTGACATAAAAAAATTTTTCCTCCTTAGAAATGATCGAACTTTACATTATATTATATTACGTAAAAAAAAGGTGTCAATATAACCTCTAGTTATTCTCCTGTCTTTTCACCTTTTTCGTCAGCTTCAGGAATATTGAAAATGATCTCTCCCTCATCTGATAAAAAGTACTTCTTTCTCGCAAGCTCTGCAATATATTCATCATCATTCAATCGTTCAAGCTCTTCTTCATATTGCTTTTGTTGCTTTTTTAATTCAACTAGCGATGCTTGCGTTTCTGCTTTTAGTTTCTGCTTCTCTTCCAAATGAGCAGATTGAGAAATAAGTGTAGACCCAAGGCCCGCAATAATAATAAGTGCTAAAATAGAGAAAGCAGCAAGCCTTCTATATAACTTTTTCTTATGCCTTGCTACAAGTAATTCTCTTTTCGTCCAGTTGGAAACAAAAGCGTTTTTCAAAGCGATCACTTTTTGTTTATTTAATCCGCTCATTCCTCTTCCTCCCGGCCTATTTATTCCAACGTTTTGCTATATTTATTAATTGATTCTTGGTGTATAGAAAAACTCCTGCTATTTTTTTATTTATATCGGCTATTTTGTTTCGAATACGTAGCGGTAATAGCTTAAAAATAAGGCGAACAGGAAAAAATATGACTTTCCCTATAAATAATAATAGGTGAAGACACATTTTGGCAAGGGTCATCAGTCCCTTGCCCAGCAAACATAGACATTTAATCACCCATTGACAGAGAATGACAACTGGAAAAATGATTAAATAATAAATCGTTTTCTTGATTAACATGAATACGTTGAAAAGAAATACGATGACCCATTCTAAAGCCTTCAAATAAATGGATTTGAATAATGCCTGATAAGCCGCAAAACCGCACAGCACAGCTAAAAAAACATAGACACGGATTTCCCCATAGTTAATTCTATATAGACTGTAAAACAGTAAGCCCGCATAAAGGCACCAGAAGATCATATCGCTAATAAAAGTCATCCAGCGAGGGCGAGTTGATCTTTGCAGAAAACGCTGATACGTATCTAATAGTGCGCCAAAAATGAATCCCATGACGATCATTGCCATCATCGTTTCAAATTGGACAGTAAGATTCATTTGAATAGCTTACTGAACAAGCCTTTTGATTTTTCGCCTGCTGAATGATCGGAATATACGAAGCTGAAAATTGTCCCCTTAATAGCGACGATCCCTTTGTCTACATCTAAATTTTTCATCTGCAAGTTTTGACCTTTAATTGATAGATCACCCATGACAGTCGTCAAAAGAAATTCTTCACTATCAAAGCTTTCTACCTGCTTTACTCCGGTAATTTCTAATAACTTTCTCCCTCGCATCACTACATCATGTTCCGCCGTCCCTTTATCATGAAAATCATATGATTGATTCATCCTTCTCCCCCTCATTGTGGAAAGTACAAGCTTTGCCACTAAATGTATGCAGAAGAAAGCGAAACTATGTAATAAAGATACGAAGCTTTACTGCTCGTTTAATCTTTCTTCTTTCAGCAGCTTGTACATCCCTGCTGCTTCCTCTTTTTTCGTTGTCTCTTGAAGTTTTTCTACTTGAACGGTGAGTAGACGCTGACCTAAACGAATCGTCAATTCGTCGCCAAGCTTTACGTTAGAGCTTGCTTTTGCTTCGACGCCATTAATCATAATTCGTCCTTGGTCCGCTACTTCTTTCGCTAACGTTCTTCTTTTAATAATTCGTGATACTTTTAAAAATTTATCTAATCTCATCATACTCTCCCCTTTTCTTTATAAGCCGAGCTGTTTTGCCTCATTCCAAAAGGCATCTAATTCTTCCAACGTATAGTCATTAAATGCTCGCTTACTCTCTTTTACCCGTTTTTCCACGTGAGTAAAACGACGATAAAATTTTTCATTTACAGCAATTAACGCTTCCTCTGGGTGAATCGCATAAAAGCGAGATACGTTGACAAGAGTAAACAATAGATCACCAAACTCTTCAAGCAATCGACCTTTGTCGCCACTCTTCACTTCAACAAGAAACTCTTGCCACTCTTCTGCTACTTTATCGAGCGCTCCTTGAGCATCCTTCCAATCAAACCCTACCTTTGCTGCTTTCTTCTGCAGTTCATAAGCACGAAGCAACGCCGGTAACCCTTTCGCTACTTCATCAAGCAAAGCGGTTTCCTTTGTCCCTTTTTCCTGCTGTTTAATCTCCTGCCAATTCGCCACAACTTGCTCCGAACCCTCCACTACTTTTTCGCCAAATACATGAGGATGGCGGCGAATCATTTTCTGAGCGAGCGTTTCGATAACGTCTTCAATCGAAAACATTCCTTCATCTTCACCAATTTGAGCATGAAGTAATACTTGTAAAAGGACATCGCCAAGTTCTTCAATGATATGATCATCATCTTGACGGTCGATCGCCTCAAGAAGTTCATACGCTTCTTCGATTAAATATTTTTTCAATGACTCGTGCGTCTGCTCTCGATCCCATGGACAACCATCTGGTGCACGAAGCTTGGCGATAATTTGCCGTAATACTGCAAACTCTCGATACGTTTTCTCCGCTTCTTTCACTGGCGGGACGTAAAGCGAAGTTAAATTATTGAGCTCTACTTGACGATCTAATTCGTATAAAGGAATTTTCTTGACGACTTGTTCTGAGCTACCTGCAGCTGTCACGATATACACTTCATATTCATCCGCATACTTTTCCATCAGAGTCAGTTTCACTTCAGAGGCAACAAAGGCATCATATACTTGGGCAATGACCACATGTTGAAAAATATTAATATCATCCCTATGTAAAGCCGTCCCATCTAAAAATTGAAAGCCATCGATCGGGTCTGCTTCAATGGATGTGAATAAAGCGTCAAGAAAGCTTTGGCCGCCTGCGATGGAGATATCCCATTCCGGTAACTTCCCTTTTTCCAACAACAATTGCACCGTTTTTTCTGCGACGATTGGGTGACCGGGAACGGCATATACCACTTCCTCTTCCTTTGTTGCCGCCGAAATCAACTCAGCTACAATTTCTTCATACACTGCTTCAAATTGATCATGTTTTTCGTATACATCATCAAAGCTTTCAAACGATACTCCCTCTGCTTGAAGTTCAGTAATTACTGGGTGAGCGATCGTTCGTGCATACACCTTGTTCGTTCGCTTTAATAATTTGTATACACCAAGAGGCAATTGATCCAGCTCCCCCGCTCCAAGACCAACAATTGTAATCGAATAAGTCATGCTTTACCACTCTCTTCCTTAATTTTATTTCCTTTTCTGACTCATTCCTCTCAGCTTGTCTCCAAAAGGAATTTGCCTCCATTCTTCTTCTGTAAATAAGTTCACTTTCATCATTGTATGAATAAATACAAACGCACCTACGGCCACGCTACTCAGTGCAAGAATCGTCATTTGTAGACGGTCCATATCATGTGCAAATAAGAGGTTTTCTACTACCACTCGCCAGATTTGTAAAGCTACCGTCATGATTAGCATAGAGAATAATGCTTTATATAAAAAGGTTGTCTGGATAAATGGCATTTTCAATTGCTTGCGAATATATAAAGCAAGAACGATCATAATAACGCCTAGAGCAAGAACAGTAGAGATCGCAGCACCCGCTGTTCCATACGAAGCAACAAGTAGCATATTTCCAATATACTTAACAAACACCCCAATGACTACCGCTAAAGCAGGAATGATATCTTTATTTATACTTTGTAAGATTCCTGAAAAAGTTAAGATCACCGAGCTAAATAAAATGGACATACAAAAAATCGACAGTACGAAAGAGCCTTCGCTGTTTTCAAACAGCATTGTATTGACGGCATCCATAATATTGATCAAACCGACAGTAGCTGCTAGCCCGATAGTGACACTTACCTTTACAGCAAGCCGCATATATTCCCTCACTTGCTGTTGCTGATTCTTTTGAAAAGCGGCTGTCACAAGCGGAACGAGCGTCAATGATAGTGACACCGCCGCTACCGTTCCAAGCTGGAGCAGCGGTTGACCGCGATCATAAATCCCTTTGGCGACTTTCGCTTCTAAGTCGCCAAATCCGGCTTGAGTAAGCCCACTATATAATTGAAATGAGTCCACCAACTGAAGCAACACGAGCATCATACCCGATACGCAAATAGCAGTGCCTTGAACGACTAATAAACGCATTTCTCTCTTATAAAATTCATTCTTTCTAAGCAAACTAAGCTTAATAGTAGAATGGCGCTTCCGTATAAACACATATAGCACGAACATTCCGGCTAGACTGCCCGCTAACGAACCGACCATGGCGCTAGCACCTGCTACATATAGCGAATGCCCTTTTTCGATCATCAAATAAGAAAATAGCAGTATGCCTCCTACCCGAATCAGTTGCTCCACCACTTGTGAGATCGCTGTCGGAACCATATCTCCTACGCCTTGAAAAGCTCCACGCCATACCGTCATAAACGGCATGAGTAAAAAGGAAAAAGCAACGATCCGAATCATCGGAGTTAGTCCCATATCTCCCATATATTTCGCTATTGTATCAGCACAAAAAAAGATCACAGTGAATAATATTACACCTAACACACCAATAATAGTGAATGACAATCGAGCAATCGTCTCTACATACAGACGATTTCCTTCTCTTTCTGCTACTAACTTAGAAATAATAACTGGAAAACCATAAGTAGATAAAGCAACAGCTATTCCGTATAACGGGTACACTTGCTGATAAATATAAAAACCGACATCCCCGACAATGTTTTGGTAAGGAACACGGTAAACTGCACTCAAAATTTTCACAAAAATCGCCGCTATCGTTAAAATAATAGCGCCGCGCATAAAAGACTTTTGATCCCCATTTGTCAATGAATGACACCTAGCCCTTCTAAACAAACTATTACAAATGTAAATGATCTCAACAAAAAAAGGAAGCAGCTCGTTTTTTTACTGCTTCCTTTCCTTGCTATTGTTCCATTTGTTTCGCTAAAAAGCTGGCGGCAGTTTCAGCTGATTTCTTCTCTATTTCACTCATCGTTCTCTCCGTTGAAAAAATTAAGACGAGCCCAATGGAATCCCCGTTAGCAATGATCGGAGCGACCGTATACGATTGCACCTCTTCTTCACGTCCGTCGATAATTTCAACCGAACCACTAGGGTTATTTAACGTTGGCTGGCGCTCACTGATCGCCGACTCAATTAATGGTCCTACATTTTTATTCATATATTCTTTTTTCGCTACACCAGCGGTCGCAATAATGACATCGCGATCACAAATCAATACACTGCTATCGAGACTGTCATGTAATGCTTCAGCATATTCTTGAGCAAAATCACCTAGTTCACTAATTGGGGAGTATTTCTTTAAAATGACTTCTCCATCACGATCAACGAAAATCTCTAGCGGGTCTCCTTCTCGTATCCTTAACGTACGACGGATTTCTTTTGGAATAACAACCCGCCCTAAATCATCAATTCGACGAACAATACCAGTTGCTTTCATCTTGTTGCCTCACTTTCATCAGATGATTTTTTTAGGACAATGAATAAGCGATTTTCATCGATATTCCTGTCACATTGATGTTATTATCTTTCATCTGGGAAGTTCTATGCATTTTGATGATTATTTTCTAGCCTGTTCAAGATTTTGAATGATATCATAGGCCATCGTAAACCACGCTTCATCCGTCAGCTGTTTAATATTAATCGTGACTTTCAACTGATTACTTTCCATACCTAGCCCTACGGCACGACCGTGTTTATGGCAAATTTCAAATACTTTAGAGCCATCGATTTGCTGCGTACCGACTTCACTCATCCAAATCGTGACTAGCTCTTTTTCTTGCTTAATTTTTTCGAGTTGAACAAAGCTCGCGTATACTTTCATTTCTGCCACTCTAAATAAATCATTTACTTCACGAGGGTATTCACCGAAACGATCGATAATTTCTTCCTTCAGCTCTGCTACTTCTTCTAATGAATCCACGCTACGGAAACGCTTATACATTTCGATTTTCTGCTGACTGTCCTTAATATAAGTATCTGGAATATACGCATCAATCGATAGTTCTATTTCAAACAATGGCGCCTTATTCTGTTCATCGACGCCTCGTTTTTGTTCTACTGCTTCCTTCAGCATTTGAGAGTATAAATCGAAACCGACAGAATCGATAAATCCATGCTGCTGAGCACCTAGTAAATTACCTGCGCCACGAATCGATAAATCGCGCATCGCGATTTTGAAGCCCGACCCTAGCTCGGTAAATTCTTTAATCGCTTCTAAACGCTTTTCTGCTGTTTCTGAAAGCACTTTATCTTTGCGATACATGAAATAGGCATAAGCAACACGACTGGAGCGTCCGACACGCCCTCTAATTTGATACAGTTGGGAAAGCCCCATTCGATCGGCATCATGAACAATTAATGTATTTACATTCGGAATATCTACGCCTGTTTCGATAATTGTAGTCGTCACTAACACATCAGATTCGCCTTCTAAAAAGCTTAAAATGACGGCTTCTAGCTCTCTTTCTGTCATCTGTCCATGAGCATATGCTACTTTCGCATCTGGAACGAGCATCGAAATTTCTTCTGCTTTTCTTTCAATATCCTCTACTCGATTATATAAATAAAAGACTTGCCCATCCCGTGCCAGTTCTCGCTCAATCGCTTCTCTCATAAGTGCAGGATTATTTTCAGCCACAAATGTTTGCACCGGAAAGCGGTTTTTCGGCGGTGTTTCAATGACGGATAAATCGCGAACACCTAGCATCGACATATGTAATGTTCGTGGAATTGGTGTTGCCGTTAATGTTAATACATCGACATTTGTTTTTAGTTTTTTGATTTTTTCTTTATGAGTGACACCAAAACGCTGTTCCTCGTCCACAATAAGTAAACCGAGTTCATGATATTGTACATCTTTTGATAACAAACGGTGCGTACCGACGACAATATCAACCGTTCCGCTTTTCAGCCCTTTTAATGTCTCTGTTTGTTGCTTCTTTGATCGAAAACGACTTAATAAACCGACGTTGATCGGAAAATCACGAAAGCGTTCTAGCATCGTCTCATAATGCTGTTGAGCAAGAATTGTGGTCGGCACAAGAAACGCCACCTGCTTCTCATCTGCTATCGCTTTAAAAGCAGCTCGAATCGCCACCTCTGTTTTGCCATAACCAACATCTCCGCATAGCAAACGATCCATCGGTCGTTCCTTTTGCATATCCTGTTTAATTTCTTGGATTGATCGAAGCTGATCTTCTGTTTCCTCATATGGAAAAGCGGTTTCAAATTCGCGCTGCATATCACCATCCGGAGAAAACGCATATCCTTTCGCCGCTTCTCTTTCCGCATACAGCTTAATTAAATCATCCGCAATGTCTTGAACAGAGGATTGTACTTTACTTTTGACTCGCTTCCATTCGCTCCCACCAAGCTTATATACTTTCGGCTCTTTCCCTTCTGAACCGACGTATTTCTGGACCAATTCGATTTGTTCCACTGGTACATATAATTGATCCGTTCCTTGATATTTAATATTTAAGTAGTCTTTATGAACACCTTTCATTTCTAGTGTTTCAATACCTAAGTATTTCCCGATCCCGTGATTGACGTGAACGACATAATCACCAGGCTTAAGCTCAGAGTAGCTTTTAATCCGTTCAGCATTAGAGAGCTTTTGACGGCTCTTATTCCGCTTCGTTTTCTTGTTAAACAACTCCTGCTCAGTGACAACGGCTAATTTCTGTTCGGAAAATTCAAAGCCTGCCGTTAACGAGCCTAAACCGATTTGAATCGCTTGCTCCGTCACCATATTTTTTCCAGAAGAAAGTGTGGCCTCAATCTCGTAATCTGCGAGAACCGTTGCTATTTTTTTCATTCGTTCTTCAGTCTCACCTAGAAACACTACCGTCATGCCAAGCTTTTTCCACCGTTCGACTTCTGTATGAAGAACATTCATTTGCCCATGAAAATTTTGCATCGAACGGCTAGAAAATTTAATGACATTCTCCGGGTTTGTCCCCGCAACTTTTCGCATGAATAACGAAAGATAAATGATTGGCTGCTTAATCTTTTCCTTCACTTCAGCAAATGAGTAAGAAAGCTTCATACCGTGGACGATCTTTCCTTCCTCCAGTAAAGACGTATACCACTCGGCTTCCTCTTGCTCTAGCGAGTCATTCAGCTCTTTAATACGGCTCACTTCGTCGAAAAACACGAGACCATCTTGCGGCAAATAGTCAATGAGGCTCATCGGCTCTTCATACATAATCTCCGTATACTTCGACAAACCGTCAATGCTCTGTCCTTGCTTTAACTTTTCCATTTCCGCGTGGATATTTTCTTTTAATAGCTTTTGAGTCTCTTCATTTTTGACCTTCTTTAAAGATTCCTCTAACGCCTGTTCAATCCTCTGAGCAAGCCTGATTAAATGAACAGGCTGATAAGGAGTTTCCGTTACAGGACTGATCATAATCGATTGTTTATTTTCTAATGAACGCTGATTTTCAATGGAAAATGTGCGAATAGAATCAACTTCTGTATCAAACAGTTCGATCCTCACAGGGTCTTCTAATGTCAGCGGATAAATATCAATAATTCCACCACGCAAACTAAATTCACCTGGACCATCGACCATATCCACTCTCTGATAACCCATATGCACTAACTCATTGATCATTTGATCTAAATCAACGTCTTCTCCAACCATCAGTTGTTTTTGTAACGCCGCCCATTCATGCTTTGGCGGCAATAATTTACGAAGTCCAGAAATAGGAACGATATAAATTCCCTTTTTCTCTTTAACGATGTGGTTTAACACTTCGATTCTTTGGGCGCGAAGTTCAGGGCTAGCTACACTGATTTCCGCCGCAATGAGCTCATTGGAGGCATACAAATACACCTCCTGCTCATCAGTAAATTGCAGAAGATCATCATATAGCTTTTGAGCTTGTAGCAAATTATAAGTCATCACCATAATCGGCTTATTCGTCTGTTGATAGGCTGAAGCAATCAATAATGCTCTTGAAGATCCGGTCAATCCGGCGGCTAACTGCTCCTTTAAGCCCTCTGATAGCCCGCTAAATAACACTTGGATATCTTGATTTTGTAAAAATATATTTTGTAAACTATTCACACACAGTTCCTCCCCTTTTAACTACCAATCCCTGTTGCAGCGTAAGCTCTTTCTACTGTTCCGACAATTCAAACAGAAAAATGCTTTGGATCGGTATCCAAAGCTACTTACTGTATAAAATAATCATATTCATGGAAATCAGGATTCCTTTCAAGGGATTCCTGACAATCCTCACATATTATTTTAATCTTCATCGTTCCATCTTGATCGTACTGGATCATGTCCGTTCTTTCATGATCCGTCAGTGCGTGAATGCCTAACTGTTTAGTAGAGATCACAGATTGATCAAGCGAACCAACTAGGGCATTGCAATGACGGCAAAAATAATGAATAGCCATCTGTCTTCCTCCTCGCTACCCACTGCATCAATAATTAAATTTAGTATAGGCACGACAGACGACATTTATTCACTTATTGATTAAATTTGTTCATCACTTCAAGAAACGGCTGATCAATCCATGCTTCTACTGCATCAACACTTGTAGTAATCACACTCTTCATGCTTGCTTGTTCTTCCGCAGTAAATCGTCCTAGTACATAATCAGATACTTTCATTGGGGGTGTTGGACGATCGATCCCAATGCGAATTCGATTAAATTGCTGCGTACCGACGTGAGCAATGGTCGACTTAATACCATTATGCCCTCCAGCACTGCCTTTTTGACGGAGACGAATCTTACCGACAGGCAAATCTAAATCATCATAAATAACGAGTAGATCTTCGACATCAATATTATAGTATCGCATCACTTCACCGATGCTTTCACCTGATAAGTTCATATATGTAAGCGGTTTAAGAAGAATCATCTTCTCCGTTCCTTTACGAACGACCGCATAAACGCCTTTATGCTTCGCTTCTGTGAGCGGAGTTTGAAAGCGTTCTGCTAGTTCATCGATTATATCAAAGCCAATATTATGCCTTGTGCCTTCATATTTAGAGCCTGGATTCCCAAGGCCTACTATTAATTTCATCATCTGCACCTCAAATTCCTTCTTAACTATCCAATTGAAGCTATGTAATTTTAAGTATAACTCACAAATGATAGAAATTATATAGTTCAACTCCAAGCATTTTGTAATTATCAATATTTCTTTATTAAACTAAAGCACCATTTGCTCTAAGTATACTGTTTCACAACCTTCCTTACAAATTGGAATTGGACAATCTACCTTGCGTTCTGTCACGATATACAAAAACTTTTTTGATTTAGCACTCTATTTATAATGTTAGTTCATTTTTTCTCTCCACAAAAAATGAACTACTTACCTTACAAGGCTCATATCTAAATTAGATATGAGCCTTGTAGATCTGCCCCTTAGAGACATCATCATTTATCTATATTATTCGCTAGCTGCTTCTGCTTGTTCTTCCGTCACATCATCTTCTGCCGAACGAGGAGCTAAAATAGAAAGAATAGTTTCGTCATCTTCATGATTGATTTCGAAAGAATAGTGATCTCGAATATCTTTAACAGCAATGACATCACCGATAGCCAAATTTGACACATCTATCGTGATATGTTCAGGGAATTCACTTACTTTAGCTGTCACTGATAACTCAAACAGTGGTTGTTGAAGTACACCACCTTCTTTTGTACCAATAGCTTCACCTTCTGGATCAATTCGCACATTAGCCGTCATTTCAGAAGATAAATCGACTGCTAGGAAATCAGCGTGAACGATATGATTCTTGATCGGATCTTGATCATAATCTTGCAATACGACATTATATTTTTTTCCTTCCATCGCTAAAGAAATAACACCGTTACGCCCTACTTCTTTAATCACCTTGAAGAAGGCTCCTTCGTCTACGTAAATAGACTCGCTATCGACTCCTTTACCATACACGATCGCAGGAAAACCACCTTCATTACGAAGTTGCGTTAACCCCGATTTTTGAAAATTGTTTCGTTTTTTTGCTTCAAGTAATGCGCTCATTAGAGAAACTCACCTTTCTGTTTTATTTTTCTATTTATGACAACTTACTCCCTTTTATGTATTCCCTTAAATAATACCTTTAAACATAAAAAGCATTATTCTTTTTTTCATGAAAAAAAGAGCCCTTCAACAGGCTCTTTTTTGAGTGTATTAATCAAACAATGTGCTTACTGATTGCTCTTCATGAACGCGTACGATCGCTTCACCGATTAAAGAAGCAACGGATAATTCAACAACTTTATCGATCTTTTTCTCTTCTGGTAAAGCAATAGAGTTTGTTACAACAAGCTCTTTAATGTTAGAGTTTTGAATGCGCTCAATCGCTGGTCCTGAAAGAACTGGATGCGTACAGCAAGCGTATACTTCCTTCGCTCCATTTTCTACTAACGCACTTGCAGCTAAAGTGATCGTTCCAGCTGTATCAATGATATCATCGATTAGAATCGCAATTTTTCCATCAATGTTACCGACAATGTTCATTACTTCTGCTACATTCGGACGAGGGCGACGCTTATCAATAATCGCAATCGGTGCTTTTAAGCGGTCTGCCATCTTTCTCGCACGAGTTACGCCACCGTGGTCTGGAGATACGATGACAATATCTTCACTGCTAATATTCTTTCCTTTAAAGTAATCAGATAGAATGGGTACACCCATTAAGTGATCGATTGGAATATCGAAGAATCCTTGAATTTGTGGTGCATGTAAATCTAAAGTGATAACACGAGTTGCTCCTGCTGTTTCAAGTAAGTTCGCAACAAGTTTCGCCGTAATTGGTTCACGTGCACGCGCTTTACGGTCTTGACGCGCATAGCCATAATACGGAAGGACAATATTAATCGTTTTAGCGGATGCTCGTTTTAAGGCATCAATCATGATCAACGTTTCCATTAAATTATCATTTACAGGGCCGCTTGTGGATTGGATCACATAAACGTCACAGCCACGGATACTCTCTTCGATGTTGATTTGAATTTCTCCGTCACTGAAGCGTTTAACAGAACATTTTCCTAATTCAACTCCAATAGAATCAGCGATTTCTTTTGCTAGAGCTGGATTAGAGTTAAGAGCAAATAATTTTAAGTTTGGGTCTAAATACTGGTTATCCATAATGGGCCTCCGCTTATTTGTTTAGGTTTAGTTTTTGAACGTAATTTTCTTTGTTGACTTGACGTGAGCGAGCAATCGATAACGATTCTCCAGGAACATCCTCTGTAATCGTTGAACCTGCCGCCACATAAGCACCTTTTCCTACCGTGACAGGTGCGACAAGATTTGAGTTACAGCCGATGAATACACCATCTTCTATTTTCGTTAAAAATTTATTTTTCCCATCGTAATTCACTGTAATTGAACCACATCCGATGTTAACATCGCTTCCTACTTCAGCATCGCCAATGTAGCTTAAATGAGAAGCTTTGCTGCCTTTCCCAAAGACCGATTTCTTAATTTCCACAAAATTTCCTACCTTGACTTCATCGTGAATCTTTGAAGCCGGACGGATATGTGCAAATGGACCGATCGCTACGTCACAACCAATTTCGCTATCTGCAGCAACCGATTGACGAATCGTTGTACGATCGCCAATTTGGCAGTTGTTAATTTCACTATTTGGACCGATCTGACAGTCTTCACCAATCGCTGTATGACCTGAAAGAACCGTTCCTGGGTGAATAATTGTATCTGACCCGATCGTTACATCAGGACCGATATACGTATTTTCAGGACTGATTAAAGTCACTCCATTACGCATATGGTTACTATTGATCCGTTCACGCATGATTTTCTCCGCCTGACTTAACGCGACTCGATCATTCACGCCAAGTGTTTCATCGAAATCTTGCGTCTGATAAGCAGTGACCTTTTCGCCCGCATCCTTCAAGATTTCAATGACATCTGGTAAATAATACTCACCTTGAACGTTATCATTTGATACTTGCTTTAATGTTTCAAATAAAGCTCGATTATCAAAACAGTACGTACCTGTGTTAATTTCTTTCACTTGTCGTTCATCAGCAGAGGCATCTTTATGCTCGACAATCCGCTCTACCGTTCCTTCTTGGCTCCGGATAATTCGACCATAGCCATCTGGCTGTTCTGTATAGGCTGTCAAAATGGTTGCTTTCGCTTCTTGCTCTTGATGATATTTCACAAGTGCTTCCATCGTTTCCGACTTAATCAATGGAGTATCCCCACATACGACAAGAGTACAACCCTCTTCTTTTGCAAGAATATCTTCAGCTTGCCTAACCGCATGAGCCGTACCAAGCTGCTCTGCTTGCAAAGCAAATTCACTTTTGTCGCCAAGATAGCCCTTAACCTCTTCTGCTCCATGACCAACAATCGTGACAATCTTTTCTGTATGTAAATTTGAAACTTGATCTATTACATGTTCCACCATCGGTTTACCGCAAACTGGATGTAACACTTTATAAAGCTTAGACTTCATACGTGTACCTTTACCTGCAGCAAGAATGACAGCATAAATATTCGTCATTTGGGGTCCCCCTATAACCTTTTTGTCCATATTGAATATATCTTAAAAAGACTTTCATTTCAAGATACTGATAAAGTGACAATTTTTTGTCCTTGATGAAAGTAGAGGAAGGGAGGAGGGATTTTTTACGGTTTAGTCGTTCAAATGAAAAAAGAGCCGTACCTTAGACGTCGGCTCTTGTTGCGATTGATTTTTTTTAGGAAGCTCCTGCTTCTTCTAATTCTACTTCTTCCAATTCCCCTAATCGGTGATATTCTGCTAAAACAGCATCTTGGATTTTACCGCGTGTGTTGGAGTTGATCGGATGAGCAATATCACGAAACTCGCCATCTGGCGTACGTTTACTTGGCATTGCAACAAATAGTCCGTTATTGCCATCAATCACACGAATATCATGAATAACAAATTCATTATCTAATGTAATTGATGCAATCGCTCTCATTCGGCCATCCGTATTTACACGTCTTAATCTCACATCAGTGACTTCCATTCTGTTTCACCACCCTTTCCCCCTATATAAAAAGCTTAAACTAGTAATTCAATAATATTTTTAATATTCCTTCTTTTTTTAAGAAAAAGTTTGAAATATTTTTGTTATTTGCCAAAAAAATACACTCGTGATTATTTCACGAGTGCAATTACTTCGATTTCAACTTTTGCGTCTTTTGGTAATCTGGCTACTTCTACACAAGATCGCGCTGGCTTATGATCGGCAAAATAGTGCCCATACACCTCATTAACAACAGCAAAATCCTCCATATCAGCTAAAAATACAGTTGCTTTAATGACCGTTTGTAAAGAGGCTCCTGCTTCTTGCAGCACCGCTTGTAAGTTAGCAAATACTTGGTGCGTTTGAGCAGCGACATCTCCCTCTACCATTTGGCCTTCAGCCGTTAACGGAATTTGTCCAGAGCTGAAAAACAAATTATTCACTAATACCCCTTGTGAATATGGTCCAATGGCTGCAGGTGCTTTTTCAGTCGATACAGTTCTCATCCTAATCTCCCCTTATGAAAAATCAATATTTCTTGAAAAATAATTCCCTTCCACTACCGAAATGGCTTGTTCTTTCACGTTAACATCTTGCAATTTAACGAGCGAAATATAATCCTCAACCAGCCGCTCATCCTCATGCTCAGCTTCCACTAGTACAGCAATTCCCGCAACGGTCGCGTTGAATTCCTCAAGCAAGCTCATCATGCCGTTAATCGTGCCGCCTGCTTTCATAAAATCATCGACCAGAAGTACTTTAGCCCCTTCTTTCAAGCTACGTTTCGCCAACACCATCGTTTGAATTCTCTTTGTCGACCCTGAGACATAATTAATGCTCACAGTAGGCCCTTCTGTTACTTTACTATCTCGTCTAACGACAACAACCGGAACATTTAGATGAGAAGCAATCGCATGAGCAATAGGAATCCCTTTCGTTGCTACGGTCATGATCGCATCAATTTCCATCCCAGCATAAGCGGAAGCTAGTAACTTCCCTACTTTATGAATCACTTGAGGATGGCCAAGCAAATCCATCATGTATAAATAGCCACCTGGAAGCAAACGCTCCGGCTTTTCTACTTGTTCACATATGCGAGCGATAAACTCACGTGCTTCCGCTTCACTTACTTTAGAATAATATTTCACGCCACCTGCCGCGCCAGGAACCGTTTGTAACGTACCAATCCCACGCTGCTCAAAAGTTTCTTTCACAATCGCTAAATCTTCACTAATCGACGATTTAGCTGAACCATAGCGCTCTGCAAAAAAAGTTAAAGGAACGAGCTGTTGCGGATGTTCCAATAAATAATGCGTCATATCAATTAAACGTTCACTTCGACGGAACTTCATGTTTACTTCTGCCCTCCTAAGGAGTAAAACCGAATATTTAATTTTAAATATATCCTAACATACGGGTTTAATCAACAGGATTTCCGTCTCCTAACAACCGCACAGCATACACTTGATCACAGAATCCTCTTAAGCCATTATACACTCGATGCATTCTCGAATCGTGCTGAATCAGTCCAAATACCGTCGGACCACTGCCGCTCATTAATACGGCATCAGCACCGAAACGCTCCATTTGCTCTTTAATGAGAGCTACTTCTGGATAGATATTTAAAGTAACCGACTCTAACACATTTCCCATATTTGTACATACACTCTCATAATCCTGTGCATCAATTGCTTGTAGCATTGCTTTTGTATCGGGATGCTTCAATCCATCTAGCTTCAAATTTTTATACACTTCAGCCGTTGATACACCAATCGTTGGTTTGGCGAGAACTACCCAACAATTCGGTGGAGGAGGCAAATGTTGAATTTTCTCACCTCTACCTTTGGCCAAGGCTGTTCCTCCATATACGCAAAAAGAGACGTCAGAGCCAATTTCAGCCCCAATTTCAGCTAATTCATCTAAACTGAGTCCAAGCTTCCATAACTGATTTAACCCTTTCAATGTAGCAGCTGCATCGCTGCTACCTCCCGCAAGTCCAGCTGCTACTGGAATCACCTTTTCAATTCCAATCGCTACGCCAGAACGAACGTTAAAGCGGTCTTTCAGAAGTTTGGCCGCCTGATAAGCAAGGTTTCGACTATCATCAGGAACGAAACGATTATGCGAAATAATGCGGATTTCATCTCCTGGTAAAGGTTCCAACTCTATGCGATCGGCTAAATCGACAGTTGTCATAATCATTTCCACTTCATGATATCCGTCGTCTCGTTTATGTAATACGTCGAGTGTTAAATTAATTTTCGCTGGTGCTTTCATCATTATCTTCACTATCGGCCACCTACTTTTGTGCACATTACAGTTTGTCTTATTTTATCATAAAGTCCGTGTAGATTTTTGGATTATGGTATTTTAACATTTCTTTTTTGCTATGAAAAGCTGTCATATAAAAAGAGAACCAGAAAATTCCGGTTCTCAGGCGGTTGTTATTTAGAAGTGATGAAAAGCATCAGCGTTTGTTAGCTAATTGGTTTTCTGCAAGTTCAATCGCACGTTTTACCATGTTTCCGGCATCTCGAGTCGTAATTCCTCCCCAGCCTTCTCGTTGAACAGTATCATAAAACCCTAACTCTTTCGCAAGCTCTTCTTTCAATTGGTCAGACATGATTCCTCGTCTTCTACCCATTGTTCTCCTCCTTTTACCGCCTGCTTATAGCTTCTCCTGCCTATAACAGAAAATAAGCGGGAAAGGATGGAAAAGTGGGAAATAGACAAAAATAAAAAGCAGTAAACAAAATGTCCACTGCCAACTTAAACTGCACTTCCTGCTGCATCTTCAAATGTTAATTCTACTGTCTCTGTAAGAATATCTGCGTAGCTATAAGAAACTCTTTCGAACGCATTTTCCGCTTGATCTAACTCAACAACAAAAACTGCCTGATAGGTTTCAGCCAATACACCGGAGCGCTCAATTGTTTTGCGGCGTCCTCCATTTGCTTTTAACAACAGTCTTTTGCCTAAATTAGAATCAAGAGATTTTTTAATGTCGGCTAATGTTTTTGGCATCCGCTTCCACCTCACTAGTTGAATTATAACACAGGTAAAGATTCAAGTCAAATAAATAAATAATTTTATCAATCAACCACCCTTCTTGTCAACGTTTTTTATTTTACAAAACTTTGCTTTTTTCACCATACATTTAGCCTACCCAACTTTCGTCTATTCATGACAAATAAAGCGAAACTTCCATCAGCGAAGAGCTTTCTCATTCTTCACTTACTTGATGAAAGGGCATGCCTAGTCGCAATAGTCCTCGCGTTTCAATGCCACCGAGCCCTTTGTCTCCGGTTAACGTATTTCTTAACACTTCTCGAACGTTGATCAGTTCATTAAAAGGAGTGAATCCAATTTTTGCCGATATATACACAGGATCGAGCGCATGAATGTTGACACGAAAGGGCGAACTAGCAAAATTAGCTCCTGCTCGGATCATGGATTCGAAATGAGATTGACACGCTCCGGCAAAAATCACTAGTTGATCGAGATGAGGTACTTTCTTGCGCGCATTTCTGACCGTTTGCACAAAATATTTCGAATGCCGATACGCTTGAAGATCCGACTTACTCCCCTTCACTTTAGAGTAAGAATCATGCCCTGTGATCACTAATATATCGGGTCGATATTGATCCATTAAATCGGATACTTTTTCTGGCATTTCCCGCTCTAAACAATGAACGCCATACACAGGGAGTCCGATCGCTTCATAAGCAGCTAAACACTTTTTCAAATAATTAGAGTCACCATCTAAATGCAGCACTCTTCCTGGTATTTGAAACACGTCATTTTCTTCACGATAACAGCTAGTCGCGCGGTACTCTTGCCTTTCTTTAATTAATTCCAATTCTTGGCGAAACAAATGTAAAGATTGCTCCTCTAACCGCCTCGTGTCATCCCTGATTCGCTTGCGTTCGTCAGAATCTACTTCAATTAAGTCAGATAACGGGGCGTCTGCAATCAATCGATAATCCTCGCCAAACAAAATAGCTTGCTTTCCTTTACTCGTTTCTTGAATGGCTGTCACTCTAAATAAAATATCATTTCCATATGATGGGCGGCTAACAATAGAATTCACTTGAATCGTCACATTCATCATCCCCGTTGCTTTTTACTCTTCCTCCTATCCTATGCAACAGTAGGAATTTTGGCTCTTAAAGAGTAACAAACAAAAAAGCCTGACACAAAATAAGCATCAGACTTCTTATGAGATTATATTTAGTTTTATTGAAAAATAGGATATAGCTGATTAGACAAACGCGCAAATTCCGCAAGCGACAGCGATTCTCCCCGTCGAGTAGGCTCGATGTCCGCTTGTTGTAATGCTTCGATAATTTGCTCCTTATGCGCTTTTCCTTGTGGTAATTGATTCGTTAAATTATTTAAAATCGTCTTCCGGCGCTGAGCGAATGAAGCCCGTGTCACAGTAAAGAAGAATTTCTCATCGTCTACCTCCACCGCTGGCTTCTCTCTTTTTATGAGTTTAATCACTGCCGAGTCAACGTTTGGCTGTGGCATAAATACCGTTTTCGGCACGATAAATGCTGTTTCAGCCTCCATGTAATATTGAATCGCAATCGATAGTGACCCGTATGACTTTGTACCCGGACGAGCCGATATGCGGTCCGCTACTTCCTTCTGCAACATGACGACAATCCCTTTTAACGGAATATTTTCTTCAAGTAGCTTCATAATGATCGGCGTCGTCACGTAATACGGTAAGTTTGCTACGACCATTAAATCTTTCACATCAGTGAACTCTTCTTGTACAATTCGAGCTACATCCGCTTTTAACACATCTTCATGAACGACTTTCACATTATCATAAGGAGAAAGTGTATCCGCTAAAATTGGCAGTAGCCGTTGATCGATTTCAAAGGCCACTACTTTGCCAGATGTCCGTGCTAAATGCTCCGTTAAGGCTCCGATTCCTGGCCCGATTTCGATTGCTCCCGTTTCTTTCGTTAATTCCGCCGTTGCTGTAATTCGATGTAAAATATTTGGGTCGATTAAAAAATTTTGTCCTAAGCTCTTTTTGAAAGAAAATCCGTATTTTTGAAGAATTTCTTTCGTACGCGTAGGAGTTGCAATGTCTTTCATTCATTTTCCTCCTGTAGCACGTCTGTTAATGCTTTAGCAAATTGCTCTTTCGTAATTTGAAACATTAACAGTCTCTTGTGCAACTGTTTGCCGTTAGTATAGCCAATTCGCAGCTTTTCGCCAAGTTTTTCTCTTCGTTCTTTCGCCTGTGCTCCGCCGATTAATCCCGCATCTACTAAATCCTCTTTCGTAATCTGTTCTGTCGCTTCTTGCTCCATCAATTGCGCGTCCTTTAATGCTGTGCGAATCGCTTCGATGGATGCATGCTCCACACCCACCCCTTTGCCTCGCTTATGTAAGGCTTGATGCTTCGGTAAAAAGGCATGTTTGCAATTTGGCACATGTTCAGAAATAAATTTCCTAATTTTCTCTCCTGGAAAATCAGGGTCCGTGAACACAATCACGCCTCTAGATTCTTGGGCTAGTTTGATTCTTTCAATCGTGGCCATGTTCACTGCTGAGCCATTCGTTTCAATCGTATCTGCATCAACAGCTCGTTTGATCGTAACCGTATCGTCCTTACCTTCTACGACAATAATTTCTTTAATTTTCATTTCATGTCTCCTATGATTCGATGTGGAACAATTTCAATGCATTTTCATTGGTTGCTTTCGCTACTTCTTCATAGGAAAGTCCTTTTAATTCAGCAATTTGTTCTGCTACTAGCTTGACGAAAGCCGGCTCATTTCGCTTGCCACGATAAGGGTGAGGAGCTAAATATGGACAATCGGTTTCAATCAGCAATTTATCAAGCGGAATCTCTGCGGCAACTTCCTTTGGCTTTTTCGCATTTTTAAACGTCACCGGTCCGCCGAGAGAAATATAAAAGTCCATTTCGACACATTCCTTCGCTGTTTCGACACTGCCACTAAAGCAATGCATAATTCCCCCCACTTCACCGGCCTCTTCTTCTTTTAAAATAGCGACAATATCTTGGGTTGCCTCGCGATTATGAATAATAATCGGTAGGTTCACCTTTTTCGCTAGACGAATTTGTTGGCGAAACACTTCTTTTTGTACGTCTTTCGGTGATTTATCCCAGTGATAATCTAAGCCCATTTCTCCAAGAGCGACCACTTTCGGATGCTTCGCCAATTGTTCTAGCCAGCTAAGATCATCCGTCGTCATATCAATCGCATCGACTGGATGCCAGCCGACACTAGCGTATAAAAAATCATGTTGTTCAACAAGCTCCATCGCTTTTTCAATCGTTGGGCGATCAAAGCCGACAACAACCATATTCGTTACACTAGCTTCTTTCGCGCGCTGAATCACCTCATCGATATCTTCATTGTATTGCTCTGCATTTAAATGTACATGTGTGTCAAAAAGCATTCTAGTCATCCTTTCTGAAAAGAAAAACATAGAAGTTCTCGTCGAATTTTTGTTCCACGTGAAACATTCTATGCTTTCAAAAAACAAAATTATTTAATCCGAGCGCCGTTCGGCAAAAATGGATCGACACCAGCTAATGATAATACGCCATCTTTTTTACCAGCTAAAATCATTCCTTGAGAAAGCTCTCCACGAAGCTTTACTGGTTTTAAGTTAGCAACGACGATCACTTTACGTCCAACTAGCTCTTCTGGTTGATAAAATTCGGCAATTCCTGAAACAACTTGTCGTTTTTCAAAGCCGAGATCTAATTGTAGTTTTAAAAGTTTATCTGCCTTTTTCACTGGCTCTGCTGCAAGTACTGTCGCTGCACGCAAGTCAATGTTCATGAAATCATCAATCGCAATTTCATCCGCAAGCTCCGTATAAGGCTCTTCTTCTTTCTTCTCTTCCTTCACTGGAGCTCCTTGCATTTTCTCTTTAATAAAGTTTGTTTCTTCTTCTAAATCAAGACGTGGGAAAATGGGTTGGCCTTTTTTGACAACCGCTGTGCCTTCAGGAATCACACCAAATTGAGCTAAGCTCTCCCATGCGGTTAATTCTCCTTCTGCAATAGAAAGCTGTTCAAAAATCTTTTTCGGTGTTTGCGTTAAAAATGGCTGTAATAGCACCGCTGATCGTCTTAACGATTCAGCTAAGTGAACCATAACATGGCCCAACTTTTCTGTTTCGCCTTCTTTCGCTAACACCCATGGCTGTGTTTCGTCGATATATTTATTCGTTCGGCTAATTAGTTGCCAAACAGCCGATAACGCCACAGAGAACTCCATCTTCTCCATTGCGTCTTCGTATTTTTCGACCGTTTCTTTATTTGTTTGTAACAGTTGCTGATCAAATTCACCTTCTGATCCTTTATACGTCGGAATGACGCCATCGAAGTATTTATTGATCATCGCTACCGTTCTATTTAATAAGTTCCCTAAATCATTGGCTAAATCAAAGTTAATACGTTCGACAAAGCCCTCTGGTGTAAATACGCCATCTGAACCGAACGGCACTTCACGCAGCAAGTAATAACGAAGGGCGTCTAAGCCGTAACGATCGATTAATGTTACAGGGTCTACGACATTCCCTTTCGATTTCGACATTTTTCCATCCTTCATTAATAACCAGCCATGGGCGAATACTTTTTTCGGTAATGGCAAGTCTAGTGCCATTAACATAATTGGCCAATAAATCGTATGGAAGCGAACAATTTCTTTTCCGACAAGATGAACATTAGCTGGCCAATATTTTTTATACTTCTCCTCGTCATCTGTTCCATAACCAAGAGCGGTAATATAGTTGGATAAGGCATCAATCCATACATAAATCACATGTTCTGGGTCTCCAGGCACTTTAACTCCCCAATCAAATGTCGTACGTGAAACAGCTAAGTCCTCTAAACCAGGCTTAATAAAGTTGTTGATCATTTCGTTTTTACGAGATTCTGGTTGAATAAATTCAGGATTCTCTTCATAAAACGCTAATAAACGATCCGCATACTTACTCATTTTAAAGAAATAAGATTTTTCTTTTACCTTCTCAACTGCTCGACCGCAGTCAGGACAGTTGCCATTCTCCAGTTGTCGTTCAGTGAAGAAGGATTCACATGGCGTACAATACCAGCCTTCATATTCATCTAAATAAATATCTCCTTGGTCTAGCAACTGCTTGAAAATCTTTTCGACAATTTTCTTATGACGTTCTTCCGTTGTACGAATAAAATCATCATAAGAAATGTCTAACTTCTTCCATAGCTCTTGCACACCTTCGACAATATGATCAACATATTGCTGCGGAGTTACGTTCGTTTCTTCCGCTTTGCGTTGGATTTTCTGACCGTGCTCGTCTGTTCCTGTTAAATACATCACATCAAAACCGCGCAGGCGCTTATAGCGAGCCATCGCATCACCTGCTACTGTCGTATAAGCATGACCGATATGAAGATTACCACTTGGATAATAAATAGGCGTTGTAATATAAAATGTATTAGACTGATCCTTCACTTCCAAAACCTCCTATAGACATATAGATATTTATCCCGTATTAACGGGCTGTAAGACCCCGACTGATTGAAGTTTTACTTTATATAGAAAAGCCCTCACCAGCGGACGAGAGCTTCCATTTACACACTGCCATATGGGCATTGACTATTGATTTTTATTAACATTTTGTCTCTTTGATGAAATGAATATACATCGTTGGTAAAGTACCCACTCTCTTCATTTTCTCTTATTCAAGAGTAATTGTAAATATTTAATCTATGATTCTCTCTTTAATTTTCCGAAAAAGAAGCAACTCACTATTTTAGGTTGTATTTGTCGATAAAAGACGGGAATCTATCGTTTACTTAACTATAATTCGACAATTTTCTCTAAACGTTTTTACTTTTTTTCACACCCCCCTTAAAAACCCTTATATATCAAGGATGTAACAACATTACATTTAATAGAAAAATTACATTTTCTTGTTGACGATCATGGGAAAGGTTGGTATGATATATTCATAAATAAAAAAATTGTCGAATATTGACGACAAGGAGTAAACGACTAGTTTACTACAACACTTATATTTTTGAGGGGAGAAGTGATTTTATTATGAAATCAACAGGTATTGTTCGTAAAGTAGATGAGTTAGGACGGGTAGTTATTCCAATCGAGCTTCGCCGTACGTTAGGAATCGCTGAGAAAGATGCATTAGAAATTTATGTGGATGATGAGAAAATCATCTTAAAGAAATATAAGCCAAGCATGACTTGCCAAGTTACTGGTGAAGTTTCTGACGACAACGTGAAACTTGCTGGCGGAAAATTAATCCTTAGCCGCGAAGGTGCAGAGCAATTAATGCAAGAAATCTCTGCTTCCTTTGAGACAATCAAATAATTATTTCATGATAAAAAACGAGCCTTTATCGGGCTCGTTTCTTTTCTTTATAATTCGACATGATACGACTGATACACGTCTCTTTTTGGTAGGTTGCGATCTTTTGCCGCTTGTTTAATGGCTTCCTTAGAGGATAAAGATTGTTCATTTATGTAATGATCGACATGCTCCACGATCGATAAACTCATCCACCACTGTTCGCTCTCTTCTTCCTCCACTTCCGCATTGCCTTCAACAATTAAGCAAAACTCTCCTAAAATATCCTCTTCTTTTGACCAATGAATCGCTTCTGCCATCGTTCCACGCAAAAACTCTTCAAACTTCTTTGTCAGCTCTCGGCATAATACAATTTTCCGCTGTTCACCGAGCACTTCTGCCATCGCTTGAAGCGTATCTTTCAGTCGATGAGGCGATTCATAAAGAATAAACGTATCATGGCTCTTATTCAGCTGAGCTAGTTCTGCTTTCTTTTCTTTTTTATTCCGACTTAAAAAGCCATAAAAGTAAAAAGGTTGCGGCGCTAAGCCTGAAGCGATCAACGCAGTTAACGCGGCGTTCGCCCCAGGAAGCGGCACTACGGTAATACCATTTTCAATTGCAGCGACAACCAGTTCAAAGCCTGGATCAGAAATAGAAGGCATCCCAGCATCACTGACAAGAGCAACCTTCTCTCCTTTGAGAATTCTTTCTAACAACGCTTTTCCACTTACTTCTTTATTATGCTCATGATAGCTCGTAATTGGCGTGGAAATCTCAAAATAGTTACAAAGCTTCTTCGTATTCCTTGTATCTTCTGCGGCGATTAGATCCGCTTCTTTCATCATGCGAATCGCTCGAAACGTCATATCTTCCAAATTGCCAATTGGAGTAGGGACTAAGTAAAGAATCCCTGCTTCTTCATTTGCAAAGCTTTTTTGTTTAGTAATCATTTCGACCTTCCCTCCTTTTGCAAGTAGTTGATTTTTTTCTTTCTCGTCAATTGCTTAAAAGCATATTCCGCTTGCATCGCTTCTCTAACGGTATGATACGTTTCAAAATGGATGAGGCGCACCGGTCCTCTTCCGCGTGTATACTTTGCTCCTTTACCGGCATTATGTGTGTTGACACGCTTTTCTATATTCGTTGTATAACCAGCGTAAAAAGAACCATCTCGACATTCAAGCACATAAAAATAATGATTATTGCTCGTTTCCATATAACATCTCTCTAATTTCTTCCGTATATTCACCTTGTTGATCGTATATATATAAAGGTGGCAATACTTTAATATCTGGTGCCCCGTCTTTCAGCCCTTCAATCAATACCGTATTCGCTTCTTTTCCCTGCCTCGGATAAACGAAGCGAAGTCGCTTCGGCTCGAGACGGTACTTTCGCATCAAGGTGACTAAATCAAGCAATCTTCCTGGACGATGAACAAATGCTGCCCTCCCGCCCTGCTTTAATAATTGACTACTTGAACGAATGCAGTCCTCAAGCGTACAGCATATTTCATGACGAGCGATGGCCAAATGCTCATTCATATTGATAATCTCACGGGATGATGATAGAAAGTAAGGAGGATTACACGTGACGAGATTATGTTTTTCTCGACCTAACCTACTTGGAGCATCCTTCAAATCACCATGAATCATCGTAATTTGATCTTCTAATTCATTATATTCCATATTTCGAATCGCCAT
Organism: Bacillus sp. Hm123; assembly: GCF_051842975.2. Taxonomy (NCBI): domain Bacteria; kingdom Bacillati; phylum Bacillota; class Bacilli; order Caryophanales; family Bacillaceae; genus Bacillus; species Bacillus sp. Hm123. The sequence continues at coordinate 39,622 of NZ_CM200277.1, read as the reverse complement.
ATCATAAAGCCGTTCTTGTATCTCTACTCCCGTAATCGGTACTTTCGTGCGAGCACTCATCAGTAAAGGAATAACGCCATTTCCTGAACAAAGATCAATGATCGACCCTCTCTTTAATGAAATTGAAGCGAATCTAGCAAGAAGTACCGCATCTAATGAAAAGGCAAACACCGTTGGGCTTTGGATAATTCTTAAATTCTCTGCCAACAAATAGTCTAGTCTTTCATCGCCTTTCAATGTGACCATTCTTTTTCCTCCGTTGTATCAATTGAATAAAAATAAAGACTGCCCCTCGACAGGCCTTATCTTCTCACGCGCAGAAGTTGTGGCACTGACCTTTTGGACAGCCTCAATACATTCATTATTTTTTATTTAAAAATGATAAACAAAACAAGCAATCTTCGTCTTTACGCGGACTACCAAAATGAACATTGCAAATGTGAAACCCTTCTTGATAAAGCCTAGCGAGATTGTCGTAACCTTCTCCAATATCCATCAATTTTGAAGGACTTGCGTTGTTATTTTCTCCATCTTTTCCTTGAGCAACTTGTCTCCGAGAAAATTCTAGCTCTTCTAACCTACGTCGCAAGTTTTCATTTTCGAGCTTTAATGAGTTGTTCTCTTCTAGTATTTCTGCCAAACTCTTTTTTAAACCACCGAGCTGTTTATACAGTTGGCCAATTTGTAATTCCATATCGCTGACTGAATCGAAGAACTCTTTTTTATCCACTCATTCCACCCCATTACTCTGTGGCTTGTGCTGAAATGGCACCTTCTGTCGTAATTTCTTCCATCGTAAATTCAAGCACTCGCTCTTGTTCGAATACTTCAACTTGAAGAACTCGTTCTAAAATGTTTAACCCCACTACTTTCCCAAATCCATGCGGGGTATTTACTTTTTCACCGACATCTGGAAGGATTTCTTTCGCCGCTTCATATTCATCATTCTCATATTTCAAGCAACACATGAGTCTGCCACATAAGCCTGAAATTTTCGTGGGGTTTAATGATAAGTTTTGATCTTTCGCCATTTTGATAGAAACTGGTTCAAAATCACCCAAAAATGTTGAACAGCAAAGCATTCTGCCACACGGTCCGATTCCTCCGAGCATTTTCGCTTCGTCACGAACACCGATTTGGCGAAGCTCGATTCTCGTCCGAAAAATAGCAGCTAAATCTTTTACTAGTTCCCGAAAATCCACTCGTCCGTCAGCTGTAAAATAAAAAATTACTTTATTGCGATCAAATGTATATTCTACATCTACAAGCTTCATATCTAGCTTATGTTCAATAATTTTTCCGCAACATACTTCAAAAGCTTCTTCCGCCGCTAATTTATTTTCTTCTACGATGAGACGATCTTTTTGGTCAGCGACGCGAATCACTTTCTTCAAAGGAAGAACAATATCCTCTTCCTCCACTTTTTTCATTCCGACAACCACTTGTCCATGTTCGACGCCTCTAACTGTTTCAACGATCACATGGTCGTTGTTCTCAATCTTCAGCTCGACTGGATCAAAATAATATATTTTTCCCGCTTTTTTAAAGCGGACTCCTACTACATCATACAAAGGATGCTCCCCCCTGTAAATTCAACACAAGCTGTTCCATCAACAATTGTGGATTCATATTGGCATCGAGCTTGCGCTTCGCCTCTAAAATGGCTGTCATTTGCTCTGTAATTCTTTTGGCAGAAGATTGTAGAGCGTTGTGCTTAAGTAATGCAAGCTGATCCGGGAAAGCAAGGCCCGTTTCTTTTCCTGTCTGCAACGATAACAAATCTTTGAACAGCAGCAGTAGCAGATCAAGCGCTTGGTTCACTTGTTGTTTATCTTTAAAATGCCCATTAAAGTCCTCTTGTAATTTCACCATTGCTTCTAGTGGATTTTTTTGAAGGACTTCATACAATTTTAACACTATTGTACGTGACTGTGCAAACCACTCTTCATGACTTAATTCGAGCGCTTCTTGAAAATTATTAGTTAACTTGGCTACTATAGAGGCCATCGGTACAGAAACTCCTGCTTCTATTAGCTTATTTTGAAGAAGTTCGGATGGTAACGGCTTGAAAACTAGAAGCTGACAACGAGAAATAATCGTAGGCAGTAAGCGTTGAACTTGCTCAGTCAATAATAAAGCAACAGTATCAGCATTCGGCTCTTCTAAAAACTTCAGCAAGCTGTTGGCAGCACTAGCTGTCATCTTATCCGCATGATGAATAATATAAATCTTCCGCTTCGCTTCTACCGCTGTTTTACTAAATTCCTGCTGCAAAAAAGTAATTTGCTGTTTTTTGATCGATAAGCCATCTGGTTCAAGATAATGAACATCTGGGTGGTTCCCACTGTCAATTCGACGACAGCTATTGCACGCTTCACAAGCCGTGATTCCTTCTTCTTCACAAAGCAGGCTTTTCGCAAAAAACAGCGCCGCGTTTTTCTTCCCTGTTCCTTGGTCACCTTCAAAAATATAAGCATGAGCCACTCGCTCTTTTTCTAGGCTATTCGTTAACATTCTGAGCACAATCGGCTGTAATTCATTCAATTCTTTCCATACCTCAGACATGTACATCCCTGCCTACGTATATAAATTAATAATTAATCCTTTAATTTCTCCTATTTGTCCAAGTAGATCCACTGATTTCTTCTCTTTATTTACAACATCTTCCGTTAACTCAATTAATTTCTCATCAATCGTCTCAACAATCTTTAACTTTCGACCTTCTCCAAATTGATTCCATGTATGAGAATTTTTCAAGTTCATGCCAAATTCAACAGTTTCTCGAATAAATCGGCGGACAAGCGTTTTATATTTTGCTAAATCTTGAAAGGTCCGGGAATGAGCTAGTCGCTTTCCGGCTCCTTCAATATCCGTTAATAACCGTTGAATTTGGTCCGTTTTCAATTGTTCTCCCTGTTGTTGAACGATCGTGGAAAATTTGGATTGTCCATTTGAACTAAGCTTTTGATCTTTTCGCAACTTGTCTATATTAAAATGTATGTCTTTTTCAATCTTCATATGAGCTATCCCCTATTAAAATTGATGGAATTGTTCTACTGGCAAGACAAATACGGTCGCTCCACCTACAGGTACTTCGATCGGGTAAGGAACATACGAATCCGCATTTCCACCCATCGGCGATACTGGTGCCACCATTTGATCTCTTGATTGACAATTTTCTTTAATGATTCCTAAAGCTTTATCAAGACGAATGTCATCCGTTCCAATAATAAATGTCGTATTTCCTGCTTTTAAAAAACCACCAGTCGAAGCGAGTTTCGTCGCTCTAAAATTATGATCAATTAAGGCTTGTGATAAGCGATGACTATCTTGATCCTGCACAACCGCTAAGATTAATTTCATCATTCCCGCCTCCCCTTTTCCATTCTCCTTCTTCCATTATACCAAGAAAATGAAACAAGCGCAGAGAAGAAAACAAAATATAAATACTCTTAACTATTGCTTCGTAGCTCTAATTCGCTCTAAAATACAAGTCATGCTTTCGTCGAACACTTCTTCAACAGCTGCTTCTGCATTGATTTTGACAATTCGCTCTGGAAACCTTTCGCTTAAAAGCAAATAGGCTTCTCTCACCTTTTCATGAAAGAAAAGCGATTCTAAATCCAGTCGATTCACTTCCCGTTCCTCATGGGCATTAATTCGGGCTAACCCCACTTCCGGCCTAACATCAAACAATAATGTTAAATCCGGCATGACGTCGTCTACAGCGAAGCGATTGATTTCAAATACTTCCTCCATCCCAAGTCCTCTTGCATATCCTTGATAAGCGAGCGAGCTATCAATAAAACGATCACAAAGCACGATATCGCCTCTCAATAATGCCGGCATCACTTTTTCCACAAGATGCTGCCTTCTTGCGGCCGCATACAAAAGCGCCTCTGTGCGTCCATCCATCTCCGTATTCTCTTTATTTAAAATCACTTCACGAATTTGTTCGGAAATAGAGATGCCACCAGGTTCGCGTGTCCCAGTCACACGAAACCCATTTTCTTCAAGACTCTTAATTAGCCTATGCATCATACTCGACTTTCCAGCCCCTTCAGGCCCCTCAATCGAAATAAATAACCCTTTTTTCATCCTGTACCCTCCAAAACATGAACTAACTTTATTAATATGTTTAAGCTTCAGATGTTCGATACACTGCAACCTTCTTTCTACTTAATTGCTGGCCTCCTTGAATATGTACATCCTGTGCAAGCAGTTTAGTCAAAGTAGCTATCTGTTCGAACGTTATTCGCTCTCCTGCGATTAGTAAAGGGATACCTGGTGGATAAGGAATCACTGTCTCCGCCGCAATTTCACCAACTGCTTCAGCCAAAGGCACCCATACTCCTGGAAGCGTTTCTTGCTCCTTATAAGAAAGCATTAACATCGAAGTCTTTTTTAAAGACGATGTATAATCGACAACTTCACAAACAGACTGTTTTTCATCTAGAGCAAGCCCATCAATTTTCCGCGTAGCTAGCTCGACATAATCGCTGTTTCCTGCTTTCAACAAAGGTAACGTACATAACACTTGCGAAGCGTCTGAGAGCTCTGAATAAATCCCTGCTGCTTCTAAATGACTTTGAAGCTCATATCCCGTATATCCTTGTTTTCGCAGCAGTAATTTCAAAGGATCATCCGGTAATAAAACCTCCAGTCCTTTCCCCTGCAATCGCTCAGTCAACATTGCTTTTATTTCTAACGTAAAAGCCACGTCTTTATGAGAAAACCCTGCTAGAAACGCCCGCGCTACATCTAAAGAAGCCATAATGGGATAGGATGGACTACTAGACTGTAATGCCTGTAAATAAAACTCTAGCTTCTCTAATGGCACTCTCGACGAATTCACATGCAAAAAGGACCCCATTGTCATCGCCGGCAACATTTTATGAGCCGAATGCACAACAAGATCCACCCCCCATTGTAATGAACTGCTAGGAAATGGCTTACCTAAAACAAAATGTGGTCCGTGAGCTTCATCAACTAATACAAATGAGCCATTTTCCTGTGCAACATTGATCACTTGCTCGATGTTTGTAGCCGTCCCATAGTAATTGGGATACGTTAACACAATGGCCTTTACTGAATCATATTGTTGATATGCTTGTTCAACCGTATCTAAGCTGATGCCACTCGCCACATTGAACGAAGCATCATACTCAGGTTCTAAAAATATAGGCGTGACCTTGGCAAGCTTACACGCATTTAAAATTGACTTATGACAATTACGCTGAACAAAAATGAAGTCACCCTCTTCACAAACAGCTAAAATCATTGCCAAATTTCCGACCGTACTACCATTCACTAAAAAATAACTTTTCCTCGTCTGATACAAATCTATTAATAATCGTTGAGCCTCTTCAATACACCCTTCTGGAGAATGAAAATCATCCAAGCCTGTGATTTCTGTCTGATCATATGCCAAAAGCTTATGAAAGTCCTCAGCAATACCATCCATCCGCACATGTCCACTTTTATGACCAGGAACATGAAAAGATAGAGTATTCTTGTCGATATGTTGCTGAAGAACTTCCATAAGCGGGATACGTTCTTGATTCACTATAGATCCTATCCTTTTCTATACTTTTCTACTAGCCTACCATACAATTCTTACGAAAAAACAGAGGAGATTCTAATCTTTCTCAATTTCTTTACAAAGTGAATATACGCCTTTTCTTCTGGTTCCGTTTGTAGCACTTTTTTTTCGCATTCCTTACATATAAAAGCTTGATAAATATACATACCTTCTTGCTTACTTTGTTCACAGACCATACAAATATGATCTTCCAGCTTTTTTTGCATATTCTCCACCTCCTACTTGGTAGTATTTCCACTTTCTCTTAAAATATGCGAATCTATTGACTTCCTAGTGAATCATTTTCCCATACGAAAAAAGAACAGCTTATGCTGTTCTTTTAGTTAGTGCCTGGCAACGTCCTACTCTCACAGGGGGAACCCCCCAACTACCATCGGCGCTGAAGAGCTTAACTTCCGTGTTCGGTATGGGAACGGGTGTGACCTCTTCGCTATCGCCACCAGACTATAAAGTTTGAAAGAGTTGTTCTTTCAAAACTGGATAATAAGTATTGTAACCTTGCAAATCGCCTAGGAAAAGTCCTCGATCGATTAGTATTCGTCAGCTCCACGTGTCGCCACGCTTCCACCTCGAACCTATCTACCTGATCATCTTTCAGGGATCTTACTAGCTTGCGCTATGGGAAATCTCATCTTGAGGGGGGCTTCATGCTTAGATGCTTTCAGCACTTATCCCGTCCGCACATAGCTACCCAGCGATGCCTTTGGCAAGACAACTGGTACACCAGCGGTGCGTCCATCCCGGTCCTCTCGTACTAAGGACAGCTCCTCTCAAATTTCCTGCGCCCGCGACGGATAGGGACCGAACTGTCTCACGACGTTCTGAACCCAGCTCGCGTACCGCTTTAATGGGCGAACAGCCCAACCCTTGGGACCGACTACAGCCCCAGGATGCGATGAGCCGACATCGAGGTGCCAAACCTCCCCGTCGATGTGGACTCTTGGGGGAGATAAGCCTGTTATCCCCGGGGTAGCTTTTATCCGTTGAGCGATGGCCCTTCCATGCGGAACCACCGGATCACTAAGCCCGACTTTCGTCCCTGCTCGACTTGTAGGTCTCGCAGTCAAGCTCCCTTGTGCCTTTACACTCTGCGAATGATTTCCAACCATTCTGAGGGAACCTTTGGGCGCCTCCGTTACTTTTTAGGAGGCGACCGCCCCAGTCAAACTGCCCACCTGACACTGTCTCCCACCCCGATCAGGGGTGCGGGTTAGAAGTTCAACACAGCCAGGGTAGTATCCCACCAACGCCTCCACGTAAGCTGGCGCTCACGCTTCAAAGGCTCCTACCTATCCTGTACAAGCTGTGCCAAAATTCAATATCAGGCTACAGTAAAGCTCCACGGGGTCTTTCCGTCCTGTCGCGGGTAACCTGCATCTTCACAGGTACTATAATTTCACCGAGTCTCTCGTTGAGACAGTGCCCAGATCGTTACGCCTTTCGTGCGGGTCGGAACTTACCCGACAAGGAATTTCGCTACCTTAGGACCGTTATAGTTACGGCCGCCGTTTACTGGGGCT
>NZ_CM200277.1:15000-27500 GCF_051842975.2 Bacillus sp. Hm123 | reverse complement strand
CAATGACATCTTTCGGATCTTGAACGACACAAACTACACTGCGATCACGGCGTTCATCCGCACAGATAGCACAAGGATCTTGGTCGGTAATATGTCCACAAACGGAGCAGTAGCCAAGATCGCGTTTAGCATTGACGAGCGATTTGGCAAAATCAAGCACATCTTCTTCTTTCATATCAAGAACAAAAAATGCCAGACGAGCGGCAGTTTTTGGTCCGATGCCTGGCAATTTCATAAAGCTGTCGATCAGCTTTGTTATCGGTTCTGGGTAATACATATAGTCATACGCCTCCTAGAACGGAAGGTTCATCCCTTTTGTGAACTGGCCCATTGTAGAGTTTGTTTCATCATCTACCTTTTTCAGAGCATCATTTGTCGCCGCAAGCACTAAATCTTGTAGCATTTCCACATCTTCAGGGTCAACCACTTCTTCTTTAATTTGTATGTCAAGCACTTGCTTTTGACCGGACATAACAACCGTTACCATACCGCCACCAGCTGTTCCTTCAAATTGTTTCGTCGAAAGCTCCTCTTGTGCTTCCGCCATCTTCTTTTGCATTTTTTGCATTTGCTTCATCATATTTTGCATATTTCCCATACCACGCATATCTTTCATCCTCCTAGTATTTAGTCTTTAACTTCAAGCAGTTCCTCTCCCACAAGTTTAAGCGCTTCGGAAACGAGAAGGTCCTCTTCAGGTTGCTCTGCCTGTTCATGACCATCTTCTTTTTGTGTCTTAATGAAATTTTGTCTAATGGATAACCATATATCCTCAGGAACACCAATCGGCTGATAAAGATTCCCTGTTAACTCTTGCAAAATAGAAGAAATGGAATCCATAAACACGTTGTTTTCAGTAGCCATCTGACAATGAATTTCATATTTGAATTTTAACACGAATGCACCCGGAGAGGCAGCTACAGGCTCTGCATCATTAAGTAACGCAGCTTGCGATCTCATTTGACGCTGATGAAGATAGTTTAACATATCTCCCCAACGACTTTTAATTAATTGAATATCTTGTTTGGTCGCTTCCGCCAACACTTTTTCAATTTTAGCCACTGGCGCCTTAAAGGCTTTAGAAGAACGGTTCGCTCGCTTAGAAGGAGACTGCGCCTCGGCTTGCGTTGCCGTTTGTGCTGGTTGGCTACGAAGCTGTTGCAATTCTCTTTCTAACGTTGCGATCCTTTCAAACAATGTATTCACTTCTGGTATATTTGTCATTTTCGTTGGCGCTTCTGCTTGACACACTTTTACTAAAGCGACTTCTAAATAAATTCGAGCGTGATTGCTAAACTTCATTTCCTGCTGAGTTTGATTTAACACATGAATATATTCATAAATGTTCTCTAGCTCCATTTTTTCACAAATAGAAACGAAAACATCATCAATTAGTACCCGTTCAAGTGATTCCTCCAGAGCAGGCGCCGTTTTGTAAAGCAGCATATCTCGAAAGTATAAAACAAAATCTTCTACAAATCGGGACGGATCTTTCCCTTGTAATAACAGCTTTTCTAAAATAACCAATGCTTTAGGGGCATCTTTTTCATAGACGGCTTCAGCTAAATGATTTAACATTTCTTGTCCGACAGCACCAGTGACCGTTAATGCATCTTCCTCTGTTAACACATTTTCACTGTAAGAGACTGCTTGATCAAGCAAACTAAGAGCATCCCGCATGCCTCCTTCAGCTGCCCGAGCGATAATCGGAAGAACTTTCTCCTCATATTCGAGGCCACTTTCTTTCATAATCAGCTCCATCCGACCAACGATCGCCTGTGAAGTGATTCGCTTGAAGTCAAAACGTTGACATCTAGAAATAATCGTCAATGGGATCTTATGAGGTTCCGTTGTCGCTAAAATAAAAATGACATGCTTCGGTGGTTCCTCTAACGTCTTTAACAAAGCGTTAAATGCACCGATCGACAACATATGAACCTCATCGATAATATAGACTTTATATTCAGCTACGCTTGGTGCATATTTCACCTTGTCACGAATATCCCTGATCTCATCTACTCCATTGTTCGAGGCTGCATCGATTTCAATCACATCTTGAATAGACCCATCAGTAATCCCTCGACAAGATGCACATTGATTACAAGGTTCATCTGTCGGAGCCTGTTCACAGTTAACCGCTTTCGCCAAAATTTTCGCAGCACTCGTTTTTCCCGTCCCCCGCGGACCGGAAAATAAATACGCATGCGAAATCTTTTGTTGAAGGAGGGCATTTTGCAATGTTTTGGTCACATGCTCTTGACCGACAACATCGATAAAGTTTTGCGGTCTCCATACACGATATAATGCTTGATAACTCATCATTCACCCTCCTTTTCTATATAAACTATTTCTATCTTTATATGTTTTATCGTCCTAACATTTAAATATATATACTCATTCCGAGGATCTCGATATCATTTGAAGAACCTCGTCTTCTATTTGTTGCTGTTCGTCGTACTCCTTCGAGTATAACGAGCCTTTCAATTCTCTGATTTTTTCCATTTCAACCTTTAATACTTTCGTTTCTTCTTGGAAACGCTGCATCTTTAATTTCTCTAATTTTATTTCTTCTTGCACTCGTTTAGTCTTAAGTTTTTCCTTTTTCAAAAAGAAGTCATGAGTATAATGAATGGCTACAATTAATATAATCATTATAAAAAACATCCACCTAATCCTCCTCATATATATTATACCTTATGAAAATTTGTTTTTACAAAACAAAACAGAAAAGGAGATATCCCAAAATCATTCAAGTAAACTTCCGCAAGAAAATAAAAAAACTCACCCTAAAAGGATGAGTGTTCTTATTGTATATAACTGCCGTGCACCTTCCTTCGACAGCCAACCATAAGCGTTACTTAAGCAGTTAGCTCGATCCAGGTTACCCCGCGGCACATGAGAGAGTCCACTTAATGCTGCTTCCTTCCGGACCTGACATGGTTCATGGGTTCCCATTGCGCAGGACCCGGACGTCAACACCACTTACTTAAGGCAGACCCTACAGTGTGACAGCCTCGGGAAGGGATTCAGTCTCGCTAGAGCGGATTGCGAGTACAGGGCACCGCTACCTCCCCACCTAGCACGGCAAAATTGATACCAATGTTAAGGTGTCTGATCTTAAACTATCTGACACAAATAACAGTATACAGCCTTGAAGTTAAAAAAGCAATAAATAGTCTAGGAAAGAGAACTTCCTTTTTCTACCTTCCTCTTCTGTTTCTCTACTTTCTTCCGCTCACGTAGCTCTTTAAAAAAAGTAGTTAACAGTTGGCCACACTCTTCTTCGAGAACACCTGTGAGCACCTCGCTTTGATGGTTAAAACGACTGTCTTCAAGCAAGTTCATCAATGTTCCTGCACAGCCAGCTTTCGGGTCTTTCGCTCCGTAAACAACACGTTTAATACGAGATAAAATAATCGCTCCACTGCACATTGGACAAGGTTCTAACGTGACATACAGCTCCGCTCCTTCAAGCCGCCAAGTACCAAGCTTTTCACACGCTTTCTCAATAGCCAACAATTCCGCATGAGTCACCGCATTTTGAGTCGTTTCTCGTAAATTATAAGCAGAAGCGATCACTTCCCCTTCATGCACAATGATCGCTCCAATCGGTACCTCTCCCAGTTCTCCCGCTTTTTTCGCTTCTTCAAGAGCTAGTTGCATATAGTATGTATCATTATATTCCATTTTGAATGCTCCTTTTAAAAAAATAACATTAGTGGCTGATCGAGTATGCTTCCATCATCCCCTAGAGCTCCTCCATTATACAAGAACACTGTAACTACATAGTACAGAATTTTTTATTATTAAGGGCAAATAAAAAAATCCGCTGCCCGTAAGCAGCGGATTTCAAAATCTCCAATTTATATGCGTTTGTTAATCAATAATGGCGGAGGAAGAGGGATTCGAACCCCCGCGCGGTTTAACCCGCCTGTCGGTTTTCAAGACCGATCCCTTCAGCCGGACTTGGGTATTCCTCCGTATCGACAAGATTTAATTTATCACACTGCTATTTAGTATGTCAACATCATTTTAAAAAAAACGACAGGAGAGAAATTCCCCCTGTCGTTTCACTTATTAGTTTGAAATCTTTTCTTTTCCACCCATATAAGGTCTTAATACTTCTGGAATGATCACACTGCCATCTTCCTGCTGGTAATTTTCCAAAATAGCAGCCACTGTTCGACCGATCGCTAAACCAGATCCATTCAATGTATGCACATGTTCTGGTTTGCCATTTTTCTCGCGACGGAAACGAACATTCGCTCGACGCGCTTGGAACGCCTCAAAATTACTACAAGAAGAAATTTCTCGGTACGTGCCGTAGCTTGGAATCCACACTTCAATATCATATTTTTTCGCCGCTGTGAAGCCTAGATCAGCCGTACACATGCTCATTACACGGTATGGCAATTTCAGCAATTGCAATACTTTCTCCGCGTGACCTGTTAACTTTTCTAGCTCTTGGTAAGAATCTTCCGGCTTCACAAAACGAACTAACTCGACTTTGTTAAATTGATGCTGTCGAATAAGACCACGTGTATCACGACCAGCAGAGCCCGCTTCAGAACGGAAGCAAGCACTATACGCCGCATAAGCAACAGGCAACTGCTCAGCATCCAAAATTTCATCACGATGATAGTTCGTTACCGGCACTTCCGCTGTTGGAATAAGAAAGTAATCTTCTTCTTTAATTAAAAACGCATCTTCTTCAAACTTCGGTAATTGTCCTGTTCCCGTCATGCTCGTACGATTAACCATGTAAGGTGGTAACATCTCTTCATAGCCATGCTCCTCAGAATGAAGATCTAACATAAAGCTAATTAACGCACGCTCAAGCTTAGCTCCCATTCCTTTATAAAACACAAAACGGCTACCTGTCACTTTCCCCGCACGCTCAAAATCAAGAATATCTAAATCACCAGCTACATCCCAGTGTGGTCTCGCTTCGAAATCAAATTGTGGGATTTCTCCCCATTGACGGGCTTCCACATTGTCATCTTCTGTTGCCCCAACTGGTACGCTTTCATGAGGAATGTTCGGAATCGTTAATAGAAGACCGTTCAATTCATCTTCCACTTGTTTCAAGCTCTCATCTAATTCTTTAATGCGATCGCCCACTTCACGCATTTCTTTAATAAGCGCATCCGCATCTTGCTTTTCACGCTTTAACTGCGCTACTTGTTGAGACACGCTGTTACGCTTACTTTTTAATTCCTCTGTCTCTACAAGCAATTCACGACGCTTTTGGTCTAACTGCTCAAAATTATCAAAAGCAGATAAATCTTCACCGCGGTGCTGCAAACGATTTTTCACTTCTTCAAAATGAGTACGTAAATATTTAATGTCTAACATAATGATTCCTCCTTATTTTTTGAACACAAAAAAACTCGTCCCTAAAAAAGGGACGAGTTGAACCCGCGTTGCCACCCTAGTTGAAAGCAAATGCTTTCCACTCGAAAAAATAACGGTTTCTACCGTAAATGCCTACTTTAAATGTTCAGCATCTCACTCGAGGACGGATTCACAAGTGCCTTTCACCGATTCTCACCAACCATCGGCTCTCTGAAGAACGAACAGCTTGTTACTGCTTCCTCTCATCGATTTACTATATAATTTACACTTACAATGTACTATATTCACGATTACAGTGCAAGTGTTCTTCTGGAAGAGAATCTCTCTCCCTTACCTTTTTATATTTGCACTTTCTTTGCTTCTTCTACCATATCGACAAAATAACGAGTGATGCTATGATCATCTGTTAATTCTGGATGGAAAGAGCACCCTAAAAAGTTACGATCTTTAGCGGCTACGATACGACCATCGCATTCGGCTAAAATCTCCGTCTCCACTCCAACCGATACGATATGCGGCGCGCGAATAAAGACTGCCGTGTATGAATCCGTTACACCTTGAATTTCTAGCTCTGCTTCAAAGCTTTCTTTTTGACGACCAAAAGAATTTCGCTCCACCGTAATATCCATTAAGCCAATATGCGGTTCGTCGTAGCCAACAATTTCTTTCGCTAACATAATCAAACCAGCACAAGTACCAAACATCGGTTTTCCTTGGCGACCAAAATCTCTAAGTGGCTCCATAAACCCATATAGATCTACTAGCCGGCGCATCGTTGTACTTTCGCCTCCCGGAAGAATCAATCCATCCAATTCTTCTAGTTGCTCTACTTTTTTCACGACAACCGCTTCCGCACCTGATGCTTCAATTGAACGAACATGTTCGCGAACTGCTCCTTGCAAGCCTAATACTCCGATTTTCACCATGATGTTTCGCCCCTTTACTTACCAGCCGCGTTCTTGCATACGTTGATCAGGAGAAAGGGTAGAAATTTCGATTCCTTTCATCGCTGTACCAAGATCTTTAGAAAGCTCTGCAATTAATTTGTAGTCTTGATAATGCGTCGTTGCTTCTACAATCGCACGAGCAAATTTAGCTGGGTTGTCCGATTTAAAAATTCCAGAACCTACGAATACACCGTCCGCACCAAGTTGCATCATTAGAGCAGCATCCGCTGGTGTTGCTACGCCACCTGCTGCAAAGTTAACAACCGGTAAACGACCTTCACGTTTAATTTGCATAAGCAGTTCAAATGGCGCACCAAGTAATTTTGCTTCTGTCATCAACTCATCTTCATTCATATTCACAACTTTACGGACTTGTGCATTTACTTGACGAATATGACGAACCGCTTCAACGATATTTCCTGTTCCTGGTTCACCTTTCGTTCTTAACATTGAAGCGCCTTCACCGATACGACGAGCGGCTTCCCCAAGATCACGACATCCACAAACGAACGGAACGGTGAAATCGCTTTTTAGCAAATGATACTCTTCATCCGCTGGCGTTAACACTTCACTCTCATCGATATAATCAACGCCCATCGCTTCTAATACACGCGCTTCAACAATATGACCAATACGAGCTTTTGCCATTACCGGAATCGACACCGTATTCATAACTTCCTCAACGATACGAGGGTCAGCCATACGTGATACGCCACCTGCCGCACGAATATCAGATGGAACACGTTCAAGGGCCATAACAGCTACTGCGCCCGCTTCCTCTGCAATTTTCGCTTGCTCTGCATTGATCACGTCCATAATGACGCCACCCTTTTGCATTTCTGCCATTCCACGCTTTACACGATCTGTACCTGTATTCATTTGATTTTCCTCCCATACCCTTTGGTTATATGTATTTTTCGTTAAAAATAAAACTTTGATTAAAAAGACATATTATTAAAATTAATCTAAACATTTTATTTTTTCCTTGAATATTAATAAACACGAAAAATCACCTTCTGTCAAGATCAGAAGGTGATTTTTTATTAAAACCAACCAGTTATCGTATCAACCAATCCGCTCCAAGCCCCAGAGAAAAAGCCTCCGATCGCTCTCATTGATAAAATAAACCAATTTTCTTTTTCTACTGTTTCTTTAACTATGACCGGTGCTTTTGCTTGTTTCTCCTCTTGTGCAGTTAAGTATTTCACCGATTCTCCACTCTCAGGGATAACAGATAAAAACCCAACCACTTCACCTTTTTTTATAGGTGCTTCGAGTTGATTTTCTTCATTGAAACCCGAACTATCATACTCGATATCATATTTATATTTCGTGTTTTCTCCTTTTTTCACATTAAGGACTAACGGAGTTTCTGTTTGAATCGCTACTTGTTTAGATTTTCCTTTAGGAACCTCTACTGTTTCTTGCCCTTTTACTTGATATCCCTTCTTAACGACCTCTTTTTGCTCAAAGTGATCAAATCCATAATCAAGTAGTTTCTTCGTTTCAGCAAAGCGTGCATTAGGGCTTCCTTTTCCTGATGCATCTGTTGCGTTCATCACAACCGAGATCAACTTTCGCTCACCACGTTCCGCTGTTCCAGTGAAGCAATATCCCGCAAAGTCTGTTGTCCCTGTTTTTAATCCTTTCATGCCCTCATAACCGAACAATAAAGAAGGCAGCATCCAATTCCAATTGGACATTTTGATTTCATCAGTTGTCCCTTCACGGAAGCTCTTCTTCGGAATACTAGCCGTTTCTAATACTTCTGGATAGCCTTGTAGTAACTCATAAGCGAGTTTAGCTGTCGCTCTTGCTGACAGTAAATTTTCATCTTTAGGAGTACCTGACTTTGGATGCATACCTTTTAAATCACTGTTGGAAAGACCAGATGAATTAACAAATTTATAATCTTTTAAACCAAGTTTCTTCGCTTTATTATTCATTAATTTAACGAATTCAGTTTCAGAACCAGCAATCACTTCCGCAATAGCAATCGCTGCTCCATTTGCTGAATAAATCGTCATCGCTTCATACAATTCCCGAACATTGTATGTTTCGCCTAACCGAAGAGGTACATTGGATAAACTGCGATCTTGCGAAATTTTATACGCATAGTCACTAACTGTGTATTGTTGGTCCCAAGTGACTTTTTTGTCATTTATCGCTTCGAGCAATAAATATTCCGTCATCATTTTCGTCATACTAGCAACGCCTAATAATTGATCTGGATTTTGTTCAAATAATATTTGACCCGTCTCCCCATCTATTAAAATAGCAGCACTAGCATTCACTTTCATTGTTTCTTCTGCTTGGACTGTTTGTGTTGGTAGCCATAAGCTAACAACTAATAGCAAACTTAATAGCATCGCTACATACTGATTAAACTTTTTACTCCTCACTGATAAGCCCTCCATCTTTTATTTCACTTTCGTTATTGTAACATAAATAACTTTTATAAATATAGACGAGAACCTTCATATGCATTTCCATTAAAATGAAAAATAGACTGTATGAAGAGAGTCTCTCTTCATACAGTCTATTTACTGTTTTATGATAAAGAATAGTTTGGTGCTTCTTTCGTAATTTGTACATCATGAGGATGGCTTTCTCTTAAGCCTGCACCTGTCATACGAATGAACTGAGCATTTTCACGAAGATCTGTAATATCTTTCGTTCCACAGTAGCCCATACCTGCGCGTAATCCACCAACTAATTGATATAACGTATCTGAAATTGGCCCTTTGTACGGAATGCGTCCTTCAATGCCTTCAGGAACGAATTTCTTCGCATCTTCTTGGAAATAACGGTCTTTTGATCCTTTTTCCATTGCTCCAACAGAACCCATACCACGATACACTTTAAAACGTCTACCTTGATAAATTTCCGTTTCTCCAGGGCTTTCTGATGTACCTGCTAACAAGCTTCCAAGCATAACCGCATGTCCACCTGCTGCAAGCGCTTTGACGATGTCCCCTGAGTATTTAATCCCACCATCGGCAATGATTGCTTTGCCGTGCTTACGAGCTTCTGTAGCACAATCGTATACCGCTGTGATTTGAGGCACCCCTACACCTGCGACTACGCGAGTCGTACAGATAGAACCAGGCCCAATTCCTACTTTCACTACATCTGCTCCCGCTTCAATCAACGCTCTCGTTGCTTCCGCTGTTGCTACGTTACCTGCAATAATATTTAATTCCGGATACGCTGCACGGATTTCTTTTACCGTCTCAATAACGCCTTTAGAATGTCCATGAGCCGTATCTACAACAATCGCATCTACATGTGCTTTAACAAGCATTTCAATGCGTTTCATCGTGTCAGTCGTTACACCAACTGCTGCACCAACTAAAAGACGTCCTTGACTATCTTTCGCTGAGTTAGGGAACTCAATCACTTTTTCGATATCTTTAATCGTAATCAAGCCTTGTAACACACCTTGACTATCGACTAGTGGAAGCTTTTCAATTTTATACTTTTGAAGAATTTGTTCTGCCTCTTCTAATGTTGTTCCAACCGGTGCAGTGACAAGATTCTCTTTCGTCATCACATCATTAATTGAAATGGAGTAATCTTGAATGAAACGAAGATCACGGTTTGTTAAAATACCGACAAGCTTTTGTTCGTCTTCGTTATTTACAATTGGAACACCAGAGATACGATATTTGCCCATTAAATGCTCAGCATCAAAAACTTGATGATCTGGAGTTAAAAAGAAAGGATCTGTAATAACGCCACTTTCTGAACGCTTTACTTTATCCACTTGCTCCGCTTGCTGCTCCACACTCATATTCTTATGAATGATCCCTAGACCACCTTGACGCGCCATTCCAATCGCCATATCCGCTTCCGTTACAGTATCCATTCCAGCACTGATCATAGGGATATTTAATTTCAATGTCTCTGTAAGCTTCGTTTGTAAGCTTACATCCTTTGGAAGAATATCAGATTTAGCAGGCACTAACAGTACATCATCAAAAGTTAAGCCTTCCTTTGAAAACTTATTTTCCCACATTTTTTATGCCTCCTAGTCGAAAATATTATTAGTAGGTTATCAATTGGGTAAAATACTGTCAAGACATGCAGTATATGTTGGATTTTTCAGAAAATTCGGAGGTTATTATGTTGCACTTTCAACAAGACCCTTTACTCGCTTATTACAGTGTACCAAGAGCTAAATCATTCTTACAAGCTAGATATAAAACAGCTGGTATTGAACAGGCAGAACAATACGCTTATGATAACTGTGATCGTTTCATTTACTGTCTGGAGCATGGAGAACTATGTTTAAAACAGGCTCAACACTCTCCTGTGGCCATTCAACCTGTGCTAGCATTTTACGGGTTAAGTCATTTATTGAAAGCCTCTGTGATGACCACAGATCCCTTTTATCCAGCTTCCGTTCAGGTTCTCGCTCACGGACTATCTTCTCGAAAAAAGAAAAAACAAAATTATCATTTCTTTCAAGATGAAGTCAAGGTACAACGACATGGTCTCTTCATTCATTTTAGCGAAAAAATGTTTCATGTGACACATATGGAAGGAACGAAATTAAAGATGAAAACCTTGTTAAAGCAAATTCCTGAGCTATCTTGCTTTTTTCTTCAGTATAACGGACTTCCTCTAGTTCAAGAAAAAAAAGAAGAGAATCCTCTTTATTCGGAATTAATCATTTATTATGCCTTACTCTATAATTTAAGCATGATTGCTCGTTATGAAATAGAGTGGTGGTACGAATTACTTAAGCTCATGCCTGGTGAAGAATATCCATTTATCAAACATTTTTTAACTATTTGTATTCATAAAACACCCTTATTAATTGCAGACTATTTACGAACAAACGACAATTAGGTTGATCCATGAACTTATAAATTAGCGGCTATTCTTGAATCAACCTCAATGTTTATAATAGGTTCTGAATATCTCTTTCAATTTTAGAAGGGCTTGTTTGCGGAGCATAGCGGTCAATCACTTCTCCTTCTCTATTCACTAAAAACTTAGTGAAATTCCATTTAATACTCCCTGTTAATAATCCCGATTGTTTTTTCGTCAAAAATTGAAATAAAGGAGTAGCATTGGCACCTTTCACTTCCGTTTTTGCAAACATCGGAAAAGACACTCCATAGTTTACTTGGCAAAACTCCATAATTTGATCGTTTTCATCAAACTCTTGATTCATAAACTGATCACTAGGAAAGCCTAGCACAGTGAATCCTTGCCCTTCATACTTTTCATAAAGCGCTTGCAGCTCTGTAAACTGAGGGGTGAAGCCGCATTTACTAGCAGTGTTTACAACTAATAATACCTGTCCTTTATAATCAGTTAGAGAAATCAATTCGCCACTTGGTTTTATTACTTGAATATCATAAATAGATTCCACCATACGCGCCTCCTCTTGTACTTAGGTTACTCTTTTTTCATTGTATCTTGTTACTAGCCTAAATGGCAAAAAGGAAGCATTAACGATATTCTAACTCCTAGCCGATTATACTTGAATTGGACAGGCAGAAGCGCTTTGCATACGAAAAAAGAACAACCTAAGCTGTTCTTTTTGATAGTGCCTGGCAACGTCCTACTCTCACAGGGGGAAACCCCCAACTACCATCGGCGCTGAAGAGCTTAACTTCCGTGTTCGGTATGGGAACGGGTGTGACCTCTTCGCTATCGCCACCAGACTTTTCAAGACATTTATTATTATAACATAATAATGATCTTTTGCAAGAACTTTTTTGTTCTTTCAAAACTGGATAATAAGTATTGTAACCTTGCAAATCGCCTAGGAAAAGTCCTCGATCGATTAGTATTCGTCAGCTCCACGTGTCGCCACGCTTCCACCTCGAACCTATCTACCTGATCATCTTTCAGGGATCTTACTAGCTTGCGCTATGGGAAATCTCATCTTGAGGGGGGCTTCATGCTTAGATGCTTTCAGCACTTATCCCGTCCGCACATAGCTACCCAGCGATGCCTTTGGCAAGACAACTGGTACACCAGCGGTGCGTCCATCCCGGTCCTCTCGTACTAAGGACAGCTCCTCTCAAATTTCCTGCGCCCGCGACGGATAGGGACCGAACTGTCTCACGACGTTCTGAACCCAGCTCGCGTACCGCTTTAATGGGCGAACAGCCCAACCCTTGGGACCGACTACAGCCCCAGGATGCGATGAGCCGACATCGAGGTGCCAAACCTCCCCGT
>NZ_CM200277.1:0-10000 GCF_051842975.2 Bacillus sp. Hm123 | reverse complement strand
ATTCGTGACAATGGATGAATTTTTGCTCCCTTGTCTCCCATAGAATACCCTGTACCATCTAGCCGTTCGTGGTGCTGGAAAATAGCTATTTTCGCCTCTTGCTTCAATAGCTTCAAGTCTTTCACCATATTGTAACTATGTAAAGGATGCTTTCTTAATTCTTTTTCGCTGTCACTAGTGGAGAGATTACTATTTTTCAAAATACTCATCGGTATTTTAGCTAAACCACAATCAGCTAATATACCAGCGAGGGCTGCTTGAATAATCATTCCATTTTCAAAATTTAACTTTTCAGCGATGACACCGCTAATTAATCCTACGGCAAGTGGATGATGAAAACGATAATGCCCACCCGTCCATGTATGCAACTGTAGGTAAACATCAGAATGCAATCGAGCGTATTCAAGTAAAGGCAGAATAATTTCTCGAATCTTGACAATATCGATACCCATCCCCGCTTGCCATTTAAGAAACTCTTTATTGTACTGTTGCTCACCTTCAATGTAGCGTTTTGAAAAATCTTCTTCTAAAGAATTCACGGTGTCTTTCTCGTAATTCTTTTGATCTGAAGGATCTGTTGTCTCTGGCAGAACAGAATCAGCTGTTTGAACATCTACTTCCTCGATCAAAAAAGCTTTTAACAATTCGATGTGACGGTCCGTTAAGATTGTATGTTTCGCAATGAGGGGGCAAGATGTTTTTCCCATGACATCTTCTTGCAATACATTCCCCGCTTGCAACTCCTCTACTTTTATATACATAGGTCAAATCTCCAAGTTTTTATTTATATCTTACCAAATCATTGAAGGAATAAGGACTATAATTTTCATTTTTAACTATTTATAGTAAAAAAGCCTGAGTAACAAAAATAGAACCCAGGCTTTTTTTACTATTATTCAACGGATGTATCTTCCTCTTCAAGTACATCCTCTTGTATTTCTTCTTTGGCGATTTTGGTGACAGTTGCGACTGTCTCATTGTCATCTAATCGGATCAGCTTCACACCTTGCGTATTTCGTCCCGTAATTGAAATATCATTTACATCCATTCGGATTAGGACACCGCCGAGAGTAATTAACATTAAGTCCTCTTCACCAGTAACAGTTTTCACGGCTACAAGAGAGCCGTTCTTTTCAGTAACGTTACAAGTCTTTAACCCTTTACCGCCTCTCGTTTGAACGCGATATTCACTTTCTGAAGTACGCTTTCCATAACCATTTTCCGTAACGATGAGAACATAATCGTTTTCATGTAAAAGCTCCATGCCAACAACTGCATCAGCCGCTGAAAGCCTTATTCCTTTCACACCAGTCGATACACGTCCCATTTCTCGAACATCTTCTTCTGCAAATCGAATCATCAAGCCATCTTTTGTGCCCATAACAATTTGTTGCTTTCCATCTGTCAAACGAACGGAAATCAATTCGTCATCTTCTCGTAAATTTAAGGCACGCAGACCGTTTGTGCGGATATTTGCATAATCAGCGAGCAATGTCCGTTTCACAATACCTGATTTGGTAGCAAAGAACAGATAAGAATCAGCTGTGAATTCTTCCACGCGAATCATCGTGTTGACCCACTCATCTTTCTCTACCTCTAACAGATTAATGAGTGGAATCCCTTTAGCTGTTCGGCTATATTCAGGAATTTGATACCCTTTTAATCGGTATACTTTCCCTTTGTTAGTGAAGAATAAGATCGTGTCATGAGTCGATGTTGTTAATAGATGCTCAACAAAGTCATCCTCATTCGTGCCCATCCCTTGGATTCCACGACCTCCACGCTTTTGGCTACGATAAGTAGAGGCTGGCAGACGTTTCACATAGCCGTTATGTGTTAATGTCAAAACGACTTGCTCACGCGGAATGAGATCTTCATCCATAATTCCTTCCACTCCAGCATCCATGATTTCTGTGCGACGTTCATCATTAAAGCGCTGCTTAATTTCTAATAGCTCTTCGCGGATAATTTCCAAGATTTTTTCTTCATCTGCTAAAATTGCTTTTAATTCGTTAATTAATGCTAAAAGATTGTTGTACTCTTCTTCAATTTTTTCTCGTTCAAGTCCTGTCAAGCGCTGTAGTCGCATATCAAGGATCGCTTGTGCTTGTTTTTCAGATAAAGAGAAATTGTCCATTAAACCTTGTCTTGCGATATCCGTTGTTTGTGAGCCGCGAATTAAGGCGATAATTTCATCGATATGGTCAAGAGCAATACGTAAACCTTCTAAAATATGTGCTCTTGCTTCCGCTTTTCTTAACTCAAACTCTGTTCGGCGACGAATGATCACTTTTTGATGTTCAAGATAATGATATAGACACTCTTTCAGATTTAACACTTTCGGTTGTCCATCAACAAGTGCTAATAAGTTAATCCCAAAACTCGTTTGCATCGCTGTATATTTATATAAATTATTTAAAAGCACACTAGCATTCGTATCTTTGCGGACTTCCATCACAATTCGCATTCCGTTGCGGTCGGATTCATCGCGCAAATCAGTAATGCCATCAATTTTCTTATCGCGTACAAGTTCCGCAATTTTTTCAATTAATTTTGCTTTGTTCACTTGGTAAGGAAGCTCTTTGACGATGATCGTTTCTTTACCGCTTGCCTTTTGTTCGATGTCCACTTTCGCTCGAATCACAATGGAGCCTTTACCCGTTTCATACGCACGACGAATACCACTTCGTCCCATGATCATACCGGCTGTTGGAAAATCTGGCCCTGGGACATATTCCATTAACTCAAGGATGTTCAGATCGGGATTGTGACTTAATGCGACAATGCCATCAATGACTTCACCTAATTGATGTGGAGGAATGTTCGTTGCCATCCCAACGGCAATACCAGATGTTCCGTTTACTAATAGATTAGGAAATCTAGCTGGTAGTACGGCAGGTTCTTTTTCAGATTCATCGTAGTTGGGTTTATAATCGATGGTATCTTTGTTGATATCACGTAATAATTCCATGGAAATTTTGGACATACGTGCTTCTGTGTAACGCATCGCGGCTGCTGCATCGCCATCAACTGATCCGAAGTTTCCGTGGCCATCGACAAGCATATAACGATAACTAAAATCTTGCGCCATACGCACCATTGTATCGTATACAGCTGAATCTCCATGTGGATGATACTTACCGATTACTTCACCAACGATACGAGCAGACTTTTTATAAGCTTTATCCGCCGTCATGCCAAGATCATTCATCGCATACAAAATTCGACGGTGGACAGGTTTTAAACCATCTCGCACATCCGGTAAAGCACGAGCGACAATGACACTCATCGCATAATCTAAAAAGGATGAGCGCATTTCTTTACTAATATTAATCTCTACTACTTGAGAATTAGGTGTTTCAGCCATTTTCAAAGACCTCCTTTAACAAACACTTATAGAAAAGAGAGACAGGATAGATTCGATCTATCCTGCTTATTAAGCAACCTTTACAGGCATTATATATCTAAATTTTTCACCTTGAGGGCATTTTCTTCAATGAATTGACGACGAGGCTCGACGCGATCCCCCATAAGAATTTCAAACGTTTCATCCGCTTCAATAGCATCCTTCAAGCTCACTTGAAGCAATGTTCTCGTCTCTGGATTCATCGTCGTCTCCCACAGCTGTTCCGGATTCATCTCTCCAAGACCTTTATAGCGTTGAATTCCTGGTTTTGTATTCTCCGGTAATCCGGCAAGAATCTCTTCTAATTGACGCTCCTTGTAGGCATAGTCTATCTTTTTCCCCACCGTCACTTTATATAAAGGCGGTTGAGCAATATAGACATAGCCCGCTTCAATCAGTTGTCTCATATAGCGGAAGAAGAATGTAAGCAACAATGTACGAATATGCGCACCATCTACATCGGCATCTGTCATGATGACTAATTTGTGGTAACGAGCTTTCGAAATATCAAACTCTTCTCCAATTCCCGTGCCTAAAGCCGTAATAATCGTGCGAATCTCATTGTTAGATAAAATTTTATCTAATCGTGCTTTTTCTACGTTAATGATCTTTCCTCGCAACGGTAAAATCGCTTGGAAATGACGATCACGCCCTTGTTTCGCTGATCCACCTGCCGAGTCACCCTCCACGACATAAATTTCGCTAATTTCTGGGTCACGTGAAGAACAGTCTGCCAGTTTTCCAGGAAGGCTTGAGACTTCTAACGCACTTTTTCTACGCGTTAACTCTCTCGCTTTTTTCGCCGCCATTCGCGCACGCGCCGCCATTTGTCCTTTATCGACAATTTGGCGAGCAACAGCTGGATTTTCTAATAAAAAGGACTCAAAACGAGCAGAGAAAACGGAATCCGTTACTGCTCTCGCTTCAGAGTTACCTAATTTCGTCTTTGTCTGTCCTTCGAACTGTGGATCTGGGTGCTTCACAGACACGATCGCTGTTAGCCCTTCACGTACGTCTTCTCCAGACAGATTTTGATCGGCCTCTTTAATCAAACCATTTTTACGCGCATAATCGTTAATAACGCGTGTTAATGCGGTTTTAAACCCTGATTCGTGCGTTCCACCTTCATGGGTATTAATATTATTGGCAAAAGAATAAATATTGCTAGTAAATCCTTCGTTGTATTGCAAAGAAATTTCTACAGATATACCTTCTTTTGTTCCTTCCATGTAAATCGGTTCGCTATGAATGACTTCTTTCGTGCGGTTTAAATGCTCAACATACGATTTAATTCCGCCTTCATAATGGTACTCATTGATTTGGCCTTCTTCTCGCTTGTCCTCAATAATGATCTTAATGCCACGATTTAAAAAGGCTAGTTCGCGAAGACGATTCGCTAACGTGTCATACTCATAGACTAAAGTTTCTGTAAAAATCTCCGGGTCCGGACGAAACTGAATCGTTGTTCCTGTATGGTCTGTTTCCCCGATTACTTTCAGGTCTGCTTCAGGAACTCCACGTCGATAAGATTGATAATAAATTTGACCATCGCGATGAACGTATACTTCTAGTTGAGTAGACAACGCATTAACGACAGACGCTCCCACCCCGTGAAGGCCTCCAGATACTTTATATCCGCCGCCGCCAAACTTTCCACCGGCGTGAAGTACAGTTAAAATAACCTCCACAGCTGGACGGCCCATTTTCTCATGAATACCGACTGGAATCCCACGACCATTATCTTTGACCGTAATGCTGTTATCTTCTTCGATGATTACCTGAATTTCATCACAATAGCCTGCTAATGCTTCATCAATACTATTATCTACAATCTCCCATACAAGATGGTGCAAGCCCTTTCCGCTTGTTGAGCCAATATACATCCCTGGTCGTTTTCGAACAGCTTCAAGACCTTCTAAAACTTGTATTTGGTTTTCATCATAGGAAGGCTGGTTCGTTGTATTTTGTTGTTCCATAGTCAAATTCATTCACCCGCTCTTTCTTCAAAAGCCTCCTGTAAAACATTGTATTTCTCAGGCTTTTGCAAATAATTATCGAATATCCTCTTTTTTAATGTGTTTGATGAAAACGATGAAAGATATAATTGGTTGTCTGTCACAACAATTGATTTGAAGTTACCATTATTTAACAGTGTATCATCATAAATAATATCGATTGTTTGTTTGGAAGTTATATCTATTGTCTGCTGATCTACGATGGCAATAATATTGTCTATTTGAAGGATGATGTCATCTCCAATGTGAACATACATAGCTAAATCCTCACTTTATTTGTGTCATCATGCCAGCTTCAACTGTAAAGGTGGATGCTTCTTGCAAAGTTTGGTGATTGATTCCTTCTGTGCTTGTTGTCGTAACGAATGTTTGAACCTTTCCTTGGATCGTATTTAGCAAATGAGACTGTCTGTAATCATCAAGCTCTGACAATACATCATCCAATAAAAGAATGGGGTACTCCTTAATTTCAGAATGAATCAATTCAATCTCCGCTAATTTCACAGATAGTGCTGTCGTTCTTTGCTGGCCTTGAGAACCAAATGTTTGTACATTCTTTTCATTTACATGAAAAATGAGATCATCTCGATGTGGTCCACTAAGAGTGACACCTCGTTCAATTTCTTTTTGTCTTTGGGAATGATACTTTTCCTCAAATACACTTACCATTTTTGACCATTCATTCTCTTCTGATACCCCAACAGACGGTTCATATAGAATATTTAACTTTTCTACTCCACGTGAAATACCAGAATGAATGGCGCTTGCCCAGTTTTGAAGTAAGTGAATAAAGTCAAAACGCTTTCTCACAATTTTGACAGCTAGATCAATTAATTGCTCCGTTAATACGTCTAACATCGTATAATCAGTTGTTTTTTTAATTTGTAATTGCTTTAAATAATGATTTCGCTGTTGTAGTACTTTATGGTATTGACTGATGTCATGAAGATACACTGGCGATACTTGTCCAATTTCCATATCTATAAAACGCCTTCTCACTTGAGGATTTCCTTTCACAAGATGAAGATCCTCTGGTGCAAACATGACCACGTTCATATTCCCAATATACTGACTAAGGCGTTGTTGCTCTAAATGGTTACACTTCGCTTTCTTGCCTTTTTTAGAAATAATCAACTCTAACGGGACAGAGTTTCGAGATTTTTCTACTCTACCTTTTATTTTAGCATAATCCGCTTCCCAGCGAATTAAATCTTTGTCATTGGAGGTTCGATGAGATTTTGCCATAGCAAGCACATAAATAGATTCCATGACATTTGTCTTTCCTTGAGCATTTTCTCCAAGAAACACATTTACTTTATTTTCAAACTCCACATCTAAGTGTAAATAATTTCTATAATTTTCTAAATACAGTTCTTTAATGTGCATGAGCAAGACACCCTTTTGTTTTATGAATCTGCTATAACAAAAACACCAAATTCAGGTATTTCTATTTTATCGCCTACCCGTAATTTTCTACCTCTACGCTGATCGATTTCACCATTCACATACACTTCATGCTCACTCAAAAACCACTTGGCCATACCACCTGTTTGAATCACTTCAGCCAGTTTCAAAAACTGTCCAAGAACAATATATTCCGTTTCAATTACGATCCTATTTTGCATTTTCTCTCACTGCCTTCGATTGAATTCTCTAATACTTTATTTTACTAAACTTTTCACATTAACACAAAGATAGAAATGCGGAAGGCGCTGTTCAGACACGACAAGCAAATGACAGAATGACGAAATGGCGTACTTCAGCCATGCAGTAAGGCTGGCATTTGACTCGAGTGTCTAGGAGGCGGAGCTGGACAAAGAAAAGCGGAAGGCGCTTATTTGCCCTTCACAAAAAAGAAGGCTGCTCAGCTTAGGGAGCAGCCTCTTTTCCATTATTTATACTTTCAAAGAAATTAATACGTTCTAACAGGCAAGATTAATTGTAGCGTCGAGTCGTCGTTTTGTGGACGAATGACAAACGGTCTCATTGCACCAGCGAACTGGATATTAATTTCTGTTCCTTCAAGTGCTTTTAGAGCATCCATCATATATTTAGCGCTGAAAGAAATTTTTAGTTCTTCCCCTTCTACCGCTTGACTCTTGACTTGCTCCGTTACTTTACCGATTTCAGGAGAATTCGAGGAAATTTCAATCATTTCGTCTCCGATCATCGATAACTTTACGACATTGTTCCGACCTTCTCTCGCTAACAACGAAGCTCGATCAATCGCCTGCAAAAATTCTTTCGTGTTTAATTCTAGCCTTGTTTTACTATCTGTCGGGATTAAACGACTTGTATCAGGATAATTTCCCTCTAAAAGTCTTGAGAAAAACAATAAATGTTTTGCACGGAACAACACTTGATTTTCAGTAATGACGATTTCCACAGATTCTTGGCTATCATCTAAAATTTTACTTAACTCACTTAAGCTTTTCCCTGGAATGACTACATTGTATTCCGATGCTGTTTCCACAGCCGCTTGTCTTAATGCTAATCGGTGACTATCTGTTGCAATACAGCTTAACATCCCCTCTTCAACTTGCCAGTTTACACCTGTCAAGATGGGGCGTGTTTCTGAGGTGGACACTGCAAATACTGTTTGTCTTACCATTGCTTTTAATAAGTCAGTAGGTAATTTGAATACTTCTTCCTCTTCAATTTGTGGCAAATGAGGATATTCTTCTGGGTCTAAACCATTTAAATTAAATTCTGCTTGACCAGAACGGATAACGGTTTGAAAAGATGAAAGAACTTCGATTTCAATAGTATCTGACGGTAGCTTTTTAACAATTTCATTGAAAAAACGAGCATTTAATACAACAGATCCTGCTTGTTGAATATCAGCAAGAACCATTTCTTCTTCCTCTTTTGGAATAAAGGATTCAATCGAAATATCAGAATCACTACCTGTTAATTTAATCCCCTCTGTCGCTGCGTCTATTTTTATCCCTGTTAGGATGGGAATCGTTGTTCGTGAACTAATCGCTTTCAAAACATCCTGTACACTTTGAGCAAACCGATCTTTTTGGATTGAAAATTTCATTTTTCTTCCTCCATTTTATTTTAGAATAATCATTTCCCTTGTTGCATATATTAATTATTTTATATTAAAAAATAATAGTAGTACTAGTAGGAGTTGTGAATATGTGGATAAGTCCACAGAACGAAAGTAAATACAGTCTATCCACATGTGGACAGACTGTTCATAAAGTAAGCTAAGTTATTCACATTATTAAGATTTCAAAAGGTTTTGGATTTCCTTCACGTTATGTTGCAGTTGGCTATCGGTTTCTAGAAGTCTTGAAATTTTTTCATGAGCATGGATCACTGTTGTATGATCACGCCCTCCAAATTCCTCTCCGATCTTCGGAAGTGAAAAATCAGTTAGCTCTCTAGATAAATACATGGCAATTTGTCTAGGGAATGCAATGGATTTGGTGCGTTTTTTCGCCTTGAAGTCTTCGAGTTTTACATTGTATTGTTCTCCGACGACCTTTTGAATGTTTTGAATCGTAATCGTCTTTGGTTTGGAACTTGGAATAATATCTTTTAACGCTTCTGCTGCTAGATCAGCATTCACGTCTTTGTTGATCAATGAAGAGTAGGCGACCACTCGAATAAGTGCTCCTTCAAGCTCACGAATATTCGTATCTATTTGATTAGCAATATAGAGCATGACTTCATTCGGGATATCTAGATTATCCGCTTTTGCTTTTTTGCGTAAAATAGCGATTCGAGTCTCTAAGTCTGGAGGGGTAATATCAGTGATTAATCCCCATTCAAATCGAGATCGAAGGCGGTCCTCTAACGTTGGGATTTCTTTAGGAGGACGATCACTAGAAATAATAATTTGCTTACTTTCTTCATGCAAGGTGTTGAAAGTATGGAAGAATTCTTCCTGTGTTTGTTCTTTACCAGCAAGAAATTGAATATCATCAATTAAAAGAACATCGACATTACGGTACCGATTGCGAAAATCAACGGCTTTATTGTCGCGAATGGAGTTAATAAACTCATTTGTGAATTTTTCAGATGATAAATAAACAACTTTTGCTCCTGGATTATGCTCAAGTACATAATGGCCGATCGCATGCATCAAATGGGTTTTACCTAATCCAACTCCTCCATAAATGAAGAGTGGATTGTAAGCTTTTGCTGGTGCTTCAGCAACCGCTAAAGAAGCTGCATGAGCAAATCGGTTCCCTGAACCAATGACGAACGTATCAAAGGTATATTTAGGATTCAGCATGCTTTGTGGAAATTCATGTGCATCTTCTTTTTTATTTTGTCGCTTTTTCGCTTTAGACACATCAAATTCTTCCGACTGCTGATTTTCTGGAATAATGAATCGTACGGCTAGCTGTTCCCCAGTAAGTTCTCCAATTACTCCGGAAATCAACTGCGAATAATGACCTTCTAGCCAATCGCGAGCGAAGTCGTTTGGAGCAGTAACAGTAATTGAATCTCCTTGCAATGAGTAGGCTTTTGTTGATTTTAGCCAAGTATCAAAGCTAGGCTTGCTAATTTTTTTCTCTATGCTTTGTAAAACTTTATTCCAAAGATCGTCGATGTTTTCCAT